>NZ_KQ759763.1:0-70726 GCF_001482195.1 Luteimonas abyssi
GGCGAGCGAAGCCAGGGCGGCGGCGAGGCCGGTGGAGGGATCGGAAACGATCATCTCGGCAATCCTTTGCGTACGAGGGTGCGCGACCCCGGGCCGCGCAGCCTTTTCCTATAGCACAGGCCATCGTCGGCTCAAAACGCCAGGCGCCCGTTTGCAGCTGGCCATCACGCGCGGGACACGCCATGGAACGTCGTGGTGGGACGCTTCCCGCCCCGTCACGGCGCCAGCCCGCGGCTTCAGGGGTCGCATCGGTCGCGGCGCTGAATGCGGCGGCGCCCACGCGATCGGGCTGCATGGCCTGAAGCGTCCCGGCCGGGTGGGCCGCCGGCGGTGTCGGCCGCCTGCCGGGCGGTCCGGCCCCTGCGGGACATGGGTCGCGCCGCTCCGAACCCGGCCGTCGCGACATGCCGACCGCAGCCCTCGCCGCGATGCACGCAAGGCACGGGCGACGCGAGTGCTCGACGATCGGACCACGTCGTACCGGACGGCGTTGAATCGAAGACGCGGACGTCCCGGTCCGACACGTGCCGGTGCGACCCCGGCGTCGCGTGGCATGACCGATCACGAGGATTGTGTAGCCTTGGCGCATGACCTCTCCCAAGACCGATCCAGGTGCGGGCACGCCCGCCGATGCGCCCCTGCGCGACCCGCACTTCGCCGACACCGATACCCTGCTGCGCGACGAGGTGCGCCGGCTCGGCACGCTGGTCGGCGAGATGCTGGCCGACCAGGGCTCCCCCGCGCTGCTCGACGAAGTCGAAGCGGTGCGTCGTGCGGCGATCGCGCGGCGCGAGTCGGGCTTGCCGGTGGATGAGCTGGCGGAGCAACTCGCACGGATTCCGCTCGAGGACGCCGAAGCGCTGGTGCGTGCGTTCGCCGCGTACTTCGGTGCGATCAACCTGGCCGAGCGCGTCCACCGCATCCGGCGCCGTCGCGATTACCAGCGCGAGGAGGGCGCGCCGCAGCCGGGCGGGCTGCAGGCGGTGCTGGCCGGACTGCAGCGCGACGGCGTGGGGTTCGACGACGTCGCGGCGTTGTTGCCGCGGTTGCGCATCGAGCCGGTGTTCACCGCGCATCCGACCGAAGCGATGCGGCGTGCGCTGCTGGAAAAGGAGCGCGACATCGTCGCCAGGCTGGTCGCCGATATCGACCGCGGCCGCACGCCGGACGAACGCGCCGTCGACGTGGCGCGCATCCGGCAGGCGCTGACCGCCGCCTGGCAGACCTCGGAGGCACCGCCCACGCGCCCGACGGTGATCGACGAGATGGAGCATGTCGGCTTCTATCTCGGCGACGTGCTCTACCGCGTCCTGCCGACGTATTACCGGGTGTTCGCCGAAGCGCTGTCGGCGGTCTACGGCGAGTCCGCAGAAGGACTCGATGCGTTGCCGGTGCTGCTGCAGTTCGGCACCTGGGTCGGCGGCGACATGGACGGCAATCCGAATGTCGGCGCGGAGACCATCCGTGCCACGCTCGCCGCGCAGCGTGCGCAGGTGGTGACGCACTATCGCCAGGATCTGGGCAAGCTGATGACGGTGCTCACCCAGACCGCGGACCGGGCCGGCATCGATCCCGCGGTCGGCGAGCGGCTGGAGGCGTACCGCGCGCTGCTGCCCGAGGCGGCCGCGCGCCTGAAGCCCCGCCAGGCCGACATGGTCTATCGGCAGTTGCTCGACATGATGCGCGCACGCCTGCAGGCGACCGCGGATGCGGACGCCGGCGGTTACGCCGACGCCGGCGCGCTGCTGGCCGACCTCGACCTGATCGCCGCCAGCCTGCGCGCCCACCGCGGCGATCACGCAGGCCTGCATGCGCTCGACCGGGTACGGATACGCGTGCGCACCTTCGGTTTCCATCTCGCCAAACTCGATCTGCGCCAGGATTCGGCGGTGCACGACGCCGCCCTCGGGCAACTGCTCGACGACGACGCCTGGGCCGAACGGCCGCTCGACGCACGGCTGGCGGATCTGCATCGCTGGCTCGACGGCGCGCCGCCCGACACCGCGCCGGACGACACCACCCAGCGCACCCTCGCCGTCTTCGCCGAGGTGCGCGAAGCGCGCGCGCGTTACGGCGAACACGCCTTCGGACCCTACATCGTGAGCATGAGCCGCACCGCCGCCGATGCGCTGGCGGTCCTCGCGCTCGCGCGGCTGGCGGGCTGCGTGGAAGACGATGCGGTGCCGCTGGATGTCGCCCCCCTGTTCGAGACCGTGGACGATCTGCAGGCGGCCCCCGGCGTGATGCGCTCGCTGTTCGACGATCCGGTCTACCGTGCGCACCTGGCCGCGCGCGGCGACCGCCAGACGGTGATGCTGGGGTACTCCGACAGCACCAAGGACGGCGGCGTGCTCGCGTCGCGCTGGGCCCTGCAGCGCACCCAGGTGGAACTGACCGCGCTGGCGAAGGAGGCCGGCGTGCGCATCGTGTTCTTCCACGGCCGCGGTGGTTCGGTCAGTCGTGGCGGCGGCAAGACCGAGCGCGCGATCATCGCCGCGCCGCGCGGCTCGATCGACGGCAGTTTGCGGGTCACCGAACAGGGCGAGGTGATCCACCGCAAGTACGGCATCCGTGCGCTCGCGCTGCGCAATCTCGAACAGACCACCGGCGCGGTGTTGCGCGCGACCCTGCGCCCGCGAGAGGCGGATGCGCGCGAAGACGACTGGCGCGCGCGCATGGGCGAACTGGCGCAGTGGTCCCGCAGCCGCTATCGCGGGCTGGTCCACGAGCATCCGGACTTCGTGGCCTACTTTCGCCAGGCCACACCGATCGACGTGATCGAGAGGCTGCAGATCGGTTCGCGCCCGTCGCGTCGTCGCGAGGGCGGGGTCGGCAACCTGCGGGCGATTCCCTGGGTGTTCGCGTGGTCGCAGAACCGCTCGGGTCTCACCGGCTGGTACGGCGTCGGCACCGCGCTGGCGCGCGGGGTCGAGGCCTGGGGCCTGGATGCGTTGCAGGCGATGGCGCGCGACTGGCCGTTCTTCGCCGCGACCCTCGACGATCTCGAAATGCTGCTTGCCAAATCCGATCTCGACATCTTCGAGCGCTATTCGCGCCTGGCCGGCGATCTGCACGCGCCGTTCTTCGACGACATCGCCGGCGAGTTCGCGCGCACCCGCGATGCGATCCTCGCGATCAAGGACCGCGAGCGGATCCTGGCCGACGATTACCGTCTGCGCCTGTCGATCCGGCTGCGCAATCCCTACGTCGATCCGATCAGCCTGCTGCAGGTGGAACTGCTGCGGCGCTGGCGCGCCGAAGACAGCCCGGACGGCGAGCATCTGCGTGCGTTGATCGCCACCGTCAACGGGATCAGCGCAGGCATCCAGAACACCGGCTGAGAGGCGGCCGTCCCGGTTGCGGCGACGGCGCCGACAAGTTCCGCATCGGCCGGGGGCGTTCGACCGGGCACGTTGGTCCGCGCGCGATGCGCACGCCGCGTCCGCCGTGGGCGTGCGGGCACCTCGGGCCGAGGACGCTGGGCGAAGGGAGGCCGCCCGCAGCGAGCGGCCGCGTGCGCGTCGCCGTCGTGTTCCGGTCGCCATCGGGATGGAAGCGATCCGGCCCTGGCACGGAACGCCATGGGCGTCGGCGTGCGTCGGGTGCGCGAGGCACTCCACCCGAGCTCGGCGGATGCCGCAGCGCAGCATCCGGAGATCACGAAGGATGATCCAAAGAATAATTATTCATTACTTGTTCTGATCGAAATCCTCTCGTTAGAGTCGGCTCGACTTCGGACATCGCGCGACACGGTCCACGCAGAAGGCAGGCCGCGCGACGCCACGGGCTTCGACACCGGGAGGGGTGCCATGAACGCCATCGATGCTGCTCCGGCGGCGTTGCCGTCCATCGACAGTGCCGCGGACCTGTTCGTGCGTAGCCTGGCCGAGGCGGGCGTGCGCTACTTCTTCGCCAACGGCGGCACGGACTTTCCGCCGATCGCCGAGGCCTTCGCCCGCGCCGGCGTCGAAGGCGTGGCGACACCGCTTCCGATGGTGATCCCGCACGAGAACGTCGCGGTGGCGATGGCGCACGGCAGCTACATGATCGACGGGCAGCCGCAGGCGGTGATGGTGCATGTCAACGTCGGCACGGCGAACACCGTCAACGCGGTGCTCGATGCCAGCCGCGACCAGACGCCGGTGCTGCTGTTCGCCGGCCGCTCGCCGTACAGCGAACGCGGCCGCGCCGGGACCCGGACCCGCTACATCCACTGGGCGCAGGAGATGTTCGACCAGGCCGGGATGCTGCGCGAGGCGGTGAAATGGGATTACGAGCTGCACCTGCCCGAGCAGGCCGGCGACATCGTGCGCCGAGCGATGCAGGTGGCCATGACCTCGCCACGCGGCCCGACCTACGTGACCCTGCCGCGCGACGTCCTGGCCGAGTCCGCGGGCGAGCGGATCGCCGTGCCGGGGCCCCTGCAGCCACCGGCTGCGCCACGCCCGGATCCGGGCGATCTTGATCGCCTCGCCGGCTGGCTGCGCAACGCGCGGCGGCCGCTGATCGTCACGGCCAGCGCGGGTCGCACCGCCGAAGGCTTCGACGCGCTGTCGCACTTCGCGCAGACGCATGCGATCCCGGTGGCGGTGTTCCATCCGCGGTTCCAGAACATCTCCGCGGACCACCCGATGTTCGCCGGCTACGATCCTGCACCGTTGATCGCCGAGGCGGACCTCATCGTCTCGCTGGAGTGCGACGTGCCCTGGGTGCCGGCGGTGCAGGCGCCGCCGGCCGACTGCCGGGTGGCGCATCTGGGCGAGGATCCGGTGTACGCGCGTTACCCGATGCGCAGCTTCCGGACCGATGTCGCCCTGACCGGCACGGTGGACACCCTGCTCGATGCGCTGGACGCGCGGATCCGCGCGGCGGGTGGTATCGAAGCTGATCGCCTGGAGTACCGGCGCGGCGCCGCGGCCGCTCGCGGCCAGCGCCTGCGCGAGGAATGGGCCGCTGCCGCGCGCCGTCCGGACGGTGCGATCACCCCGGAATGGATCAGCGCCTGCCTCCATGCGGCCGTCGGCGACGACGCCATCATCGTCAACGAGTACCCGTTGCGGCAGCCGCAATGTCCGCAGACGCAGCCGGGCACCTACTTCGGCCTGAGCCCCGCCGGCGGCCTCGGCTGGGGGTTGGGTGCGGCACTCGGCGCCAAGCTCGCCGCGCCGGACCGGCTCGTGGTCGCCACGCTCGGCGACGGCGCCTACATGTTCGCCAACCCCACCGCCTGCCACTGGGTGGGCGAGGCACACCGCCTGCCGGTGCTGACGGTGATCTTCAACAACGCGCTCTACGGCGCGGTACGCAATTCCACACGTGCGATGTACCGCGACGGACACGCCGCGCGGGATGCGCACCGGATGCTGGCCGAGCTGTCGCCGTCGCCGCGGTTCGAGCACGCGGTCGAAGCCAGTGGCGGGCTCGGCATCCGGGTCGAGGCCGCGGATGCGCTGCCGGAGGCGTTGGCGCATGCGGTCGCTGCCGTCCGCGGCGGGCGTCAGGCGCTGGTGAACGTGGTCTGCGACTACTGAGCGCGCCGGCCACCGGCACGCCGCCCATCCGGTTTAGCCGTCGCTCCGACGGCCGCCATCAATCTCCACGCAACGGGCCGAAGAGTCCGCCAGTGCCCTCGGGAGGGGTCGAACGATGAACCGATGCAAGCCCGCGTCATCCATGCTGCACGCACTGCCCGATTCGGGAGACGGCCGCCGTGTCTGAGCCGAACAATCTCATCGTCCTGGCCGCGACCGTGGCCTATATGGTCGCGCTGAGCCTGATCAGCGTGTACGCGCTGCGCTACTCGCGCAGCGCCTCGTCCTACACCTCCGGCACCGGCCACGGCGGCAAGGCGATCCCCGCGTTCCTGATCGGCCTGCTGCTGATGTCCGAGTTCATCGGCACCACCGCCAGCGTGGGCACCGCGCAGTATGGCTACCAGTTCGGCATCTCGGCCGGCTGGAACGTGGCGGTGCTCGGCATCGGCTTCCTGGTGTTCTCGTTCCTGCTGGCGCGCAAGTACAAGGAGCTCGGCGAGAACACCATCTCCGGTGTGCTGTCGAGCGTGTACGGTCCGCGGGTGAAGGTCGCCACCTCGGTGATCATGATCTTCGCGCTGCAGATCGTGGCCGTGTCCACCTTGGCCAGCGCAAGCGCGGTGCTGGCGCCGCTGCTGGAGATCGACCGCCAGCTGGCGATCGTCGTGGTCGGCGTACTGGCCTCGCTGTACGTGGGCATCGGCGGCATGCGTTCGGTGATCTACACCAACGTGATCCACGGGGTGGTGATCATCGGTGGCATCTTCCTGGCGATGTCGTTCGGCCTGGTCCAGGTCGGCGGCCTGTCCGGACTCAACGCGGCGGTGCCGCCCGAGTTCTGGTCGCTGACGAACGTGGGCTGGTCGCAGATCATCGCGTGGCTGGTGGCCGGTGCGGGCGCGACGTTCGCCACCCAGTACGTGATCCAGGCCATCGCCACCGTCGAGGACGGCAACAAGGCGCGGGTGGCGACGATCTGGTCGTCGGTGATGCTGATTCCCCTGGGCTTCGCCGCGGCGATGATCGGCGTGATCGCCAGCGTGCTGTACCCCGGCATCGAATCGCTGCAGGCATTCCCCACCCTGATCGGCGACATGAACACGTTCCTGGCGTCGCTGGTCGTGGCCGGCCTCGCCGCCGCCGCCTTCGGCACCATCTCGGCCCTGAACATCGGCAGCGCCACGCTGATGCTCAAGGACTTCTACATGCCGATGACCGGCCGCACCGCGGCCGACCCGAAGTCGTTGCGGTTCGTGCGGGTGATGACGGTGATGGTCGGCCTGATCCCGCTGCTGCTGGCGCTGGTCGCAGCCGACGTGGTCAAGGTGACCTTCCTGGCCAAGGCGCTGCGCGCGGCACTGGCGGTGCTGGTGTTCATGGCGTTCTATTCGCCGCGCTTCGGCACCCGCACCGGCGCCATCGTCAGCATCGGTCTGGCCCTGGTGGGCACCATCGGCTGGTTCCTGGCGGGCAATCCCTGGGGTATCGACAACGCCTACGTGGCGCTGTGCGTGCCGCTGGTGGTGATGACCATCAGCCACCTGTTCCGCGGCGCGCAGGCCGACGCCGTACCGGCTGCCGGAAGCGGTGGCGGCGTGAGTGGACCGGGAGCACGATGAGCCACGCCCACGCGACTGCTGTATCCGACGGCGCCGCGCTCCCGCGCGGCGCCGCCTGGACCGGCCGCGCGCTGCCGCGTGTGGAGGACGCCGCGCTGCTGACCGGGCGCGGCCGCTACTTCGACGACATCGGCACGCCGCCCGGCACCCTGCACGCGGCGATCGCCCGCTCGCCGCACGGCCATGCGCGCATCGTGCGCATCGACGCGGCGAAGGCGCGCGCGCTGCCGGGGGTGGCGGCGGTGCTGACCGGCGACGACATCCAGGCGCTGACCACCAGCCTTGTGGTCGGGGTGAAGGCGCCGATCCAATGCTGGCCGATCGCCACCGACCGGGTGCGTTACGTCGGCGAGCCGGTGGCGGTCGTGGTCGCGCGCGACCGCTATCTGGCCGAGGACGCGCTGGACCTGATCGAGATCGAGTACGAGGCGCTCGACGCCGTGGTCGATCCGCAGGCCGCGGTCGCCGCCGGCGCGCCGGTGCTGCACGACGGCCTCGGTGGCAACCTCGCCAGCGAGCGCAGCTTCCGCTACGGCGATCCCGAGACGGCGTTCGCCGAGGCCGCACACCGGGTGGCGGTGGATGTGCGCTACCCGCGCAACAGTTGCACGCCGATCGAATGCTACGGCGTACTGGCGGAATACGATCCCGGCCTCGACGGCTACGACGTACTCGCCAACTTCCAGGGGCCCTTCAGCATCCACGCGGTGATCTCGCGCGCGCTGAAGGTGCCGGGCAACCGCCTGCGCCTGCGTACGCCGCCGGAGTCCGGCGGCAGCTACGGCGTCAAGCAGGGCATCTTCCCCTACATCGTGCTGATCGCGGCCGCCGCACGCGTGGCAGGTGCGCCGGTGAAGTGGTTGGAGGACCGGCTGGAGCATCTGTCGGCGTCGGTGTGCGCGACCAACCGCGATACCCGGCTGGAGGCCGCGGTCGATGCCGACGGCCGCGTGCGCGCGCTGGCCTGGGACCAACTGGAGGATTGCGGCGCGCATCTGCGCGCGCCGGAGCCGGCCACGCTGTACCGCATGCACGGCAACATGACCGGCGCCTACGCGATCGAGCACGTGTCGATCCGCAATCGCGTCGTGCTCACCAACAAGATGCCGACCGGCCTCAACCGCGGCTTCGGCGGGCCGCAGGTGTACTTCGCCCTGGAGCGGTTGATGCAGCGCATCGCGATCGAGCTCGGTCTCGATCCGCTCGAGGTTATCCGCCGCAACCTGGTGCCGGCCGACGCCTTCCCCTATCGCACCGCCACCGGTGCGCTGCTCGATTCGGGCGATTACGCCACCGCGGTGACGCGCGCGGTCGAGGAGGGCGGCCTGGCGGACCTGATCGCCCGTCGCGACGCCGCGCGCGCTGAGGGTCGCCACTACGGCATCGGCTTCACCGCCGCGGTCGAGCCCAGCGTCTCCAACATGGGTTACATCACCGCGGTGCTCACCCCCGAGCAGCGCGCCAAGGCCGGGCCGAAGAACGGCGCGCAATCCACCGCCACCATCCAGATCGATGCGGTGGGGTCGGTGAGCGTGCACATCGCCTCGGTGCCGCAGGGTCAGGGTCACCGCACGGTGATCGCCCAGGTCGTGGCGGACGCGTTCGGGTTGACGCCGGCCGACATCCGCGTGGTCGCCGAGATGGACACCGCGCGCGACGCCTGGTCGATCGCTTCGGGCAATTACTCCAGCCGCTTCGCCGCGGCCGTGGCCGGTGCCGCGCACATCGCCGCGACCCGGCTACGGGAGAAACTGGCGAAGATCGCCGCGGTGCAGTTGAAGTGCGACGCGGCCGAGGTCGAGTTCACCGAGGGCACCCTGTGCGTACGTGGCGGCGATGCGAAGCCGCTGCCGTTCGCGCGCGTCGCCTCCAGCAGTCACTGGGCGCCGGGCACGCTGCCGGACGATGTGGACCATGCGATTCGCGAGACCGCCTTCTGGACCCCGCCGCAGCTGACCGCGCCGACCGCGGCCGACGAGGTCAACAGCTCGCTGTGTCACGGTTTCATCTTCGACTTCTGCGGCGTGGAGATCGATCCGGTCACCGCCGAGGTGCGCATCGACAAGTACGTGACCATGCACGACTGCGGCCGGATCCTGCATCCGGGCATGGTCGAAGGTCAGGTCAACGGCGGTTACGCGCATGCGGTGGGCGCGGCCTTGTACGAGGAACACAGCTACGGCGCCGATGGCAGTTTCCTGTCGGGCACGTTCGCCGATTACCTGGTGCCGACTGCGATGGAGGTGACGCCGCCGCTGATCCTGCACCACGAGACGCCGTCGCCGTTCACCCCGCTCGGCGCCAAGGGCGTGGGCGAGGGCAACTGCATGTCCACACCGGTCTGCCTGGCCAACGCCGTGGCCGACGCGTTGGGCGTAGCCGACATCGCGCTGCCGCTGGTGCCGGCCAGGCTCGCGCCGTATCTGCACGGCGACGAGCCTGCGCCATTGAAGGCGCCGGCGAAGAAGGCGCCGGCGGCGAAGCCCGGCGAACGCCTGCTGACCGGCGAGGGCGTGGCGAAGGTGGCTGCGTCGCGCCAGCAGGTCTGGGACATGCTGCTCGATCCGGACACGCTGGCCTCGGTGATCCCGGGTGCGCACGGCATCGAGAAGCCCTCGCCGACCGAGTTCACCGCCGATGTCACCCTCGGCATCGGCCCGGTCAAGGGCCGCTACAAGGCGAAGGTCGGCCTGCACGATCTGCACGAACCCGAATCGCTGACCCTCAAGGGCACCACCACCGGCGCGCTGGGCTTCGGCAACGGCGAGGGCGCGGTGACCCTGGTCGAGCCGACCCCGGGCCACACCGAGATCCACTATCGCTACCAGGTCGCCATCGGCGGCAAGGTCGCCTCGATCGGCGGCCGTCTGCTCGACGGCGCGGCGAAGGTGGTGATCGGCCAATTGTTCGACGGCCTCGCCGCCAAGGCCGGCGGCGGTGGCGGCATCGGCACCTGGTTCCGGCGCCTGCTGCGCCGGTTCGGAGTGGGCGCATGAAGCCGGCACCGTTCGATTACGTGCGCGCGACCCATCCGGACGAGGTGCTCGCACACCTGCACGAGGCCGGTGATCAGGCGCGCATCCTGGCCGGCGGCCAGTCGCTGGTGCCGATGCTCAACATGCGCCTGGCCAAGCCGGCGGTGCTGGTGGACGTGATGCACGTGGACGCGTTGTCGCGGATCGAGCACACGGACGACGGCATCCGGGTCGGCGCCGGCGTGCGGCAGGCGAAGCTGTTGAGCTGGACCGCGCGCGATCCGCGGCTGCCGCTGCTGGCGCGTGCGTTGCCGTGGGTGGGACATGCGCAGACCCGCAACCGCGGCACCGTGGTCGGTTCGATCGCCCATGCCGACCCCAGCGCCGAGCAGCCGCTGTGCCTGCTCACCCTGGGCGGCACGTTGCAACTGCGTCACCGCAAGAAGGCGCGTTCGATTCCCGCCTCGGAGTTCTTCGTCGGCATGATGGCGACCGCCCGCGGCGACACCGAGCTGATCGAGTCGGTCACGTTCCCGGTCGCGCAACCCGGTACCGGATACGCGTTCAACGAAGTCGGCCGCCGCCACGGCGATTTCGCCATCGTCGCCTGCGCCGCCGTCGCGTCCGCCGAAGGCGTGCGCCTGGGCATCGGTGGCGTGGCCGATATCCCCACGGTGCGCGCATTGCCGCTTCCCGGCGCATCGGACTTCGACGATGCGCTCAACCAGTACGCCTGGGACCTGGACGCCCGCGACGACCTGCACGCCACCGCGCGCTACCGCCGCGAGCTGGTTCGCCGGCTCGGGCGCCAGACCATCGAGGAGGCCTTGCGATGCAGAAGCTGAGCGCCGGTCGCCGCCATGCGGTGACCCTGACCCTCAACGGACGCGAGGTCCGCGGCGAGGCCGAGCCGCGCATGTTGCTGTCGGACTTCCTGCGTCACGAACTCGCCGCGACCGGCACCCACGTCGGCTGCGAGCACGGTGTGTGCGGCGCCTGCACCGTGGTCATCGACGGGGCCCCCGCACGCGCCTGCCTGGCGCTGGCGGTGCAGACCGACGGCGCCGAGGTGCGCACCGTCGAAGGCCTGTCGCCCGACGGCGGTCGCACGCTGTCCGTGCTCCAGGAAAGCTTCCGCGAGCACCACGGTCTGCAGTGCGGGTTCTGCACGCCCGGGATCCTGATGTCGCTCGACAGCTTCCTGCGCGAACAGCCCGACGCCGACGAGGACGCGTTGAAAGACATGCTGTCCGGCCATCTCTGCCGCTGTACCGGTTACATCACCATCATCAAGGCCGCCGTGCACGCGCAGCGCCGGCTGAAGGAGGAACGCGCGCATGCTTGATCTGGGAACCAGTTTCCTCGCCGCCGTCGAGCGCGATCCCGACGCCCTGGCGATCGTGGACGGCGACACCCGCCTGACCTACGCGGCGTGGTACCACGCGATCTCGTCGGTGGTCGCCGGCCTGGACGCGGCCGGCGTGCAGCGCGGCGATCATGTGGTCGGCGTGCTGCGCAACCGCTGGGAGGCGGCGACGCTGCACTGGGCCTGTCAGTTCGCTGGCGTGATCCTGGTGCCCTTGAACTGGCGCGCCACCGCGGAGGACGTCGCCTTCTGCGTGCACGATGCAGAGGCCACGGTGATCGTGTACGAGGACGCGCCGGCCAAGGCGATCGCGGCCGCGGGTCTGGACGAGGCGGTGCTGCACGTCACGCTCGACACCGACCGCGCCGGTGCGCAGCGCTTCGCCGACTGGCTCGCGCTGGACGCCGCGCCGGCGCAGCCGCGCGCGGCCGCCGACGCCTGGTCGCTGATGCTCTACACCTCGGGCACCACGTCCAAGCCCAAGGGCGTGCCGCGCCGCCAGCATGCCGAGCGCGCCGCGGCCGTCGCCCACATCGCCCAGAACCGCTACGGCAACGGCGCGCGCACCCTGGGGGTCATGCCGCTGTACCACACGATGGGCGTACGTTCGCTGCTGGCCTGCACGCTGCTCAACGGCACCTTCGTGTGCCTGCCGAAATTCGACGCCGCCGAGGCGTTGCGGTTGATCGCCGCCGAGCGCATCGACAACCTCTATCTCGTGCCGACGCTCTATCACGACCTGCTGCACCACCCGGACTTCGCCGCCACCGACGTGTCGTCGGTGCGCACGCTGGGCTTCGCCGGCGCGTCGATGACCGACGGTCTGCTGCAGAAACTGCAGGCGGCGTTCGCGCCGGACCTGTTCGTCAACCACTACGGCTCGTCGGAGATCTACACCTTCACCATCGAGGACGACGCGCCGTCGAAGCCGGGCAGCGCCGGGCGTTCCGGGCTCAACCAGATGGTACGGGTGGTGCCGCTCGATGCGACCGACGGCCACACGCGCGCCGCGGCGAACGAGGAGGGCCAGATCGTCGCCCTGCTGGCGGGCGACGAGTCCTTCGAGGGCTATTGGCGGCGTCCGGATGCCGACGCCAAATCGCTGCGCGGCGGCTGGTACTTCACCGGCGACACCGGCTATGTCGACGACGACGGCGACCTGTTCGTCACCGGTCGCGTCGACGACATGATCATCTCCGGCGGCGAGAACGTCTCGCCGGTGGAGATCGAGAGCCACCTGTCGCTGCATCCCCAGGTCGACGAGGTCGCCGTGGTCGGCTTGCCCGACGAGCGCTGGGGCCGCGTGGTCACCGCGTTCGTGCGCCGCAGCGGGCCGGTCACCGAGGACGAGCTCGACGCCTGGTGCCGGGACTCGAAGCTCGCCAACTTCAAGCGTCCGCGCCGGTTCGTCTTCGTCGAGGAAATCCCGAAATCACCGG
The DNA here is from genome assembly GCF_001482195.1 of Luteimonas abyssi. Classification (GTDB taxonomy): domain Bacteria; phylum Pseudomonadota; class Gammaproteobacteria; order Xanthomonadales; family Xanthomonadaceae; genus Luteimonas; species Luteimonas abyssi. The sequence goes on from NZ_KQ759763.1 coordinate 12,934, forward strand.
TCGGCAAGTTGCTGCGGCGCAAGCTGACCGCCGGCGAGTACACCGCGGTGTCCTGACCGGGCGCCGCACCCCTTCACGTTCCACGGTCCAAGCATCTCTCACACAAGGCAGTTTCCCCATGTCCCAGAACACCGAACAGTTCGACGGCTTCCGCGTCGAGATCGATCCCGAGACGCAGCGCGGCGACATCGTGCTCGCGCGTGCGCCGTTCAACACCATCAGCATGGACCAGCGCGACGCGCTGCGGCTGGCGTTCGAGCGCCTGGACGACGACGACCGCGTGCGCGTGATCGTGATCCGCGCCGACGGTGAGCATTTCTCCTCCGGCGGCTTCATCAAGGGCTTCATGGAGGCCTCGCCCGAGCACGTTTCGCATCTGGCCTGGAACGTCGCCGCGCCGGCGCGCGCGAAGAAGCCGGTGATCGCCGCCAACCGCGGCTACACCTTCGGCGTCGGTTTCGAGATCTCGCTGGCCTGCGATTTCCGCATCGTCTCCGAGACCTGCGAGTACGCGCTGCCGGAGCAGAAGCTCGGCCAGATCCCCGGTTCCGGCGGCTCGGCGCGGCTGCAGAAGATCGTCGGCATCACCCGCACCAAGGACATCGTGATGCGCTCCAAGCGGATCAAGGCGCAGCAGGCCTACGACTGGGGCATCGCCACCGAGCTGGTGGCCGACACCGAGCTCGAGGCCGCCACCGCGGCGCTGGTGAAGGAACTGGTGGCGTTCTCGCCGCTGGCCCAGCGCACCGCCAAGAAGCTGCTCAACGACACCGAGGACGCCAGCCTGTCGATCGCCATCGAGCTCGAGGGCCATTGCTACAGCCGCCTGCGCAGCTCCGAGGATTTCCGTGAGGGCGTGGAGGCCTTCCACGCCAAGCGCAAGCCGACCTTCACCGGCCGCTGAGCCGGTGAACGCGCCCGGTTCGGATCGGCCACCCTGCGCCGCGCACGGCTCGGCGCGGCGGAGAGGCGGACGTGCGTCCCCGGCCTCAGCCGGCGCCGGCGTGCCGGCGCGGGCCCGGCCGAAGCCCGGCCGACCCAGTCGAGTGCGGCCTGGGCACAGGCTCCCGATGCGAGGCGGGCTGTCGACGGCGCTGCGCAGGACGTGGAGGGCGGTGGAATGAGCATCGGCGTCCGCGGTATCGGCGGGGTCGCGTTCGACGACGGCGTGTTCGACGATGTGATCGTCGGCGGTGGCTCGGCCGGTTGCGTACTGGCCGCCCGGCTGTCGGCCGATCCGGCACGACGCGTACTGCTGTTGGAAGCGGGTATCGACACGCCGCCGGGGGCGGTGCCCGAGGCGCTGCTCGACAGCTATCCGATGGCGCTGTTCCATGGCGACCGTTACGTCTGGCCGGGGCTGTCGGCGGCGACCACCCGTACCGCCGGCGGGCGCGTGCTGTCGCGCGCCTACGAACAGGCCCGGGTGATGGGCGGTGGCTCCAGCATCAATGTGCAGGCGGCCAATCGCGGCCTGCCGCGCGACTACGACGAGTGGGCGGTGCTCGGCGCGCACGGCTGGGGCTGGGCGGACGTGCTGCCGTACTTCCGTCGGCTCGAGTGCGACCTGGATTGCGACGGCCCGCTGCACGGACGCGACGGTCCGATCCCGATCCGCCGCATCGGCACCGAGGCGATGCCCCCGTTCGGACGCGCGGTCGCCACGGCGTTCGCCGCCGAAGGGCTGACGCTGCGGCCCGACCAGAACGGCGACTTCGAGGACGGTCTGTTTCCGCCGGCGTTCTCCAACCGCGACGACCGCCGGGTGTCCACCGCCACCGGTTATCTCGATGCGCACGTGCGTGCGCGTCGCAATCTCGAGATCCGTGCCGGCGCTCGCGTGATCGGCCTGTGCCGGGCCGGGGCCGCGATCACCGGTGTGGTCGTGGCGCACGACGGCGCGCAGCAGACGATCCGCGCGCGGCGCACGCTGCTGACGGCCGGTGCGCTGCAGACGCCGGCGCTGCTGATGCGCGCCGGCATCGGCCCGGGTGCGGCGCTGGCGGCGCTGGGCATCGAGGTGGTCGCCGACCGCGGCGGGGTCGGCCGCAATCTCCACGACCATCCGGCGCTGACGTTGTGCCAGTACCTGCCGCGTTCGCTCCGGCTACCGGCGGACTACCGGCGCGCGAGTTTCGTGGCGATGCGCTACAGCTCGGGGGTCGCCGGCGGCTCGACGTCGGACATGTACGCCACGGCGTCGGCGCGTGCGGGCTGGCACGCGCTGGGGCGGCGGTTGGGGCTGTACTTCCTGTGGTGCAACCGGCCGCATTCGTCCGGCCGGCTGCGGTTGCGGTCGCCATCGCCGGACGATCTGCCGGATGTGGACCTGGGCTTGCTCAACGATCCGGTCGATCTGGCGCGGATGATGGACGGCGCGCGTCGGCTGGCGCGGCTGGTGGTGTGCGAGGCACTCAATCCCGATCCCGACGACCTGTTCCCGGCAGGCTTCACGCCGGCGATCCGCCGGTTGAGCGCGGTGTCACGGCGCAATGCGGCGTTGACGGCGGTGCTGGGCGCGATGCTCGACGTGCCGGCCGGGTTGCGGCACCGGGTGTTGCGGCAGGTGATGAACGGTGGGCGTTCGCTGGCGTCGGTGCTGGCCGACGATGCGCAGCTGGAGGCATTCGTGCGCGCGAACGTGTTCGGGGTGTGGCACGCCAGCGGAACGTGCCGCATGGGCGACCCGCGCGATCCGCACGCGGTGGTGGACCCGACCGGGCGGGTGATCGGGGTGGAGAACCTCTACGTCGCCGACGCCTCGGTGATGCCGCGGCTGCCCACGGCCAACACCAACATCCCGGTGATCATGATCGCGGAGAAGATCGCGGACGGGTTGTTGCGGGATCACGGTTGATCCGGCCTCCTCTCGAAAGCAGAAGCAAGATCAAGAGCAGCGGATGCTGTGTTTTCTTCGGACAGAAGCGGCGCCATGGCCCGGTTGCGGCGACGCTCCTTCCGGAGCCAGCATACTTTCCGCTTCCGCTCTAACTGCTGGTCTCGTGGGAAACAAGCGCTCGCCTTCAACAACGCCGAAGCACTAACCCGCCGCCGGTTCCCGCCAGCGCTTCACCGTGCCCGCGTCGATGTCGAACAGGTCCAGCACCCGGCCGACCGTGTGTTCCACCATCGCCTCGATCGAGTCCGGGCGCGCGTAGAACGCCGGCACCGGTGGCGCGATGATCGCGCCCATTTCCGACAGTTGCGTCATGCTGCGCAGGTGGCCGGTGTGCAGTGGTGTCTCGCGCACCATCAGCACCAGCCGCCGACGCTCCTTGAGCACCACGTCCGCCGCGCGCGTGAGCAGGCTCGACGTCACCCCGGTCGCGATCTCCGCCATGGAGCGCATCGAGCACGGCGCCACCACCATCCCGCGTGTGCGAAACGACCCCGACGAAATCCCCGCCGCGATGTCGTGCGGCGGATGCACCACGCTGGCCAGCGCCTTGACCTCGGCGATCTTCAGGTCGGTTTCGTGGGCGATGGTGATTTCGGCGGACTTGGACATCACCAGGTGCGTGGGGATGCCGAGATCGCGCAGCAGTTCCAGCATGCGCACCCCGTAGATCACCCCGCTGGCGCCGGACATTCCCACGATCAAAGGTGGGTTGTCGCGCGGGTGGCTCGGCTCGGATCGCATCGTCGGGTCTCCGTCGCCCATCAACCGGCCGCGCCGAGCACGCCCGGCGCCTGGTAGATGTGCTTGAGTTCGGTGAAGTCGGCCAGCGCGTCGTAGCCGTGCAGACGGCCCAGCCCGCTCTGGCGGTAGCCGCCGGTCTCGACCTCGGGCAACAGGCGGTTGTGGGCGTTGATCCACACCGTGCCGTTGCGCAGTGCGCGCGCGACACGCTGCGCCGTGGCCCCGTCGCGCGTCCACACACTGGCCGACAGGCCGAACACCGTGTGATTGGCGCGCGCCACCGCCTCGGCTTCGTCCTCGAACGGTTCCAGCACCACGAACGGCCCGAAGATCTCGTCCTGCACGAAGTCCGCGGCGCTGTCGCGGTGATAGACCAGCGACGGCGTCAGGAACGCGCCGTCGGCCAGCGCGCCGCCGGGTACCTCGCCGCGCAGCAGCACTTCGTCCGCACTGTCGAACGCGCGGGCGATGCGCGCGGCGACCTGGTCGCGCGCGGACGTGTCGATCAGCGGCCCCATGCCCGTCGTGGGGTCGAGCCCCGGCCCCACCTTCAGCGCCTGCAGTGCCGCGGTGAGCGCCCGCTTCATCGCGTCGAGCCGGCTCGCGTGCACCAGTACGCGACGTGCGGCGGTGCATTGCTGACCGGAGATGATCGTCGCCGCGGCGGCCAGTTGCGGCGCCACCGCGTCGATGTCGGCGTCGGCGAACACCAGGCAGGCCGAGTTGCCGCCCAGCTCCAGCGACAGCTTCTTCATGCTGTCGGCGGCGTCGCGCATGATCGTCTTGCCGACTGCGGTGGAGCCGGTGAAGCAGATCGCGTCCACGTCGTGCGAGGTCGCCAGCAGCGACGCGCCGGCGTGCCCGGCCTCGGAGAACACGTTCACCGCGCCGGCCGGCAACTGCGGATGGGTCAGCAACGGGGCCAGCAGGGCGGCGTTGAACAGCGTGGTCTGCGCTGCGGGTTTGACCACCACCGTGCAGCCCGCGGCGAGCGCCGGGCCGAGCGCGCGCGCCAGCAGCACCGCCGGCGCGTTCCACGGCACGATGATGCCGGCGACGCCGGCCGGCTCGCGCAGGACCGTCGACAGCACGCCGGGCTCGGGTTCGAGGACGTGGCCGGGGATGTGGCGGGCGAGGCCGGCGTAGTACTCGATCTCGGAAATGGTGGCGGCGATCTCGCCGCGCGCCTGCGCGACGACCTTGCCGTTGTCGCGGGTGAGCAGTTCCGCCAGCGACCCGGCCTGCGCCTGCAGCGCCGCGGCCCAGTCGAGCAGGACGCGCTGGCGCAGGCGCGGCGAGGCGGCCCACAGCCCATGGTCGAACGCGCGGCGCGCAGCGGCGATGGCGGCACCGGCCTCGGTCGCGCCGCCGTCGGCGAAACGGCCCAGCACGGCGCCGGTGGCGGGATCGAGACTGGTCAGGTCGGGCGTGCCGACAGCGGCACCGTCGATCCAGTGCTGCGCGTCGTGCGGAACGGGAGAAGCGTTCACGGCCATGCGGTCCTGTGCCTGCGACGCGCTGCTCCGGAGGACGATGCGGCACGGATGCCCATCGCAGACGGCCGAGGCCGTCCGCCCGCGCCTCCCGGACCGGCGCGCCTCTTCTGCGGAGGGTCGACGGCGGCGCACCCGCGGACGGTGCGCCCTCGACGGCACGCTAGCGCGGCCAAGGTATCAAGTCGAATAATCAGTCTTTATTTTTTCGATCATTGATTCTGATGATCTTCGGCGCCAGCGCCTCGCGTGCGACGTTCAACGCTTCGCGCAGCCGCTCGATCAGCAGCAGTGCCGCCGGCCCGGGCGGATGCCGCGCCTGGTGCACCACCACCAGATGGCGGGCGATGCGCGAGCGGCCGATCGCATGCGCCACCAGGCTGCCGTCGAGCAACTGCCGATGCACGGCGATGCTGGGCAGCACCGTGAACCAGTCGCTGCGCGCCACCAGGTCGGCGATGGAGTCGGTGGAGTCGAGCTCCAGGCGCGGGGCGAGGTCGGCCGCCAGGCCGGCCATGTGGCGGTCGAGCTCGGCGCGCAGGCCGTGGCGCTTGGACGGCAGCACCAGTTTCAGCTGGGCCGCGTCGGACAGCGACCGCACCGGCGGCGGCTGGTTGCCGCGCGCGGCCACCAGCACCATCTCCTCCTCCAGCAGCGGAATCGACTCCAGTCCCAGCCGCCGGGCGGGCCGGTTGATCACCGCCAGATCGAGCTTGCCGGTGTTGACCCACTCGATGAAGGTCTGCGAATAGCCGTCGGCAATCGAGATCTCCACGTCGGGATAGTCGCGCGCGAAATCGATCAGCACGCTCGGGATCACGCTGCGGGTGACCGAGGACAGCACGCCCATGGCCACCTGCCCGGAGATCGTGCCCGACAGGTTGGCCATGTGCGCCATCGCCGCGGCGAGATCGCGCTGGATCGGCACCACCAGCCGGTGCAGCGTGCGTCCGGCCGAGGTGGGCACCATGCGTTTGGGCGTGCGCTCGAACAGCTTCTGCTCGAGCTCGCGTTCGAGCTTGGCGATCTGCATCGACAGCGCCGGCTGCACCACGTTCATGCGTTGCGCGGCACGGGTGACGCTGCCTTCCTCGTACAGGGCGAGGAAGTAATTGATCTGTCGCAGGTCCATCGGTCGTCCCTCCACGACGCGGGTCATGCTTCATTCGATCTGATCGATCATATCTAAATTCATTATTTGGATTTATCGCGAGACTGGGGGACGCTCGGTCCACAACGACAAGAAACACCGGGAAGTCCCCCACGCGACGCCGCGCCGCCGGCCCATCGTCGCCCTGCTTCCCGTGCACGACACCGCCGTCCGCGCGCCACGGTCCACATGCACGCCGGCCACGGTGACAACACGAACGATCATCCGTTCCCGTGGAGGGGAAAAATGACCGAACCCACGCCGCCGCCGGCTGCGCCGGCGGACGATGCCGCGCCGATTCCGCCGCGCAAGGTCCTCACCGCCGCCTTCGCCTCGACCTTCGGTTGGGCGCTGGACCTGTTCGACCTGTTCATCCTGCTGTACGTGGCGCCGATCGTGGCGCGCCTGTTCTTTCCCTCCGATTCGCCCACGCTGTCGCTGGCGGCGGTCTACGCGTCGTTCGCGGTGGCGTTGCTGGTGCGCCCGATCGGCTCGGCGATCTTCGGCGTCTACGCCGACCGCCACGGCCGGCGCAAGGCGTTGATGGTGTCGATGGTCGGCGTCGGCCTGGCCACCGCCGCGTTCGGCGCGCTGCCGACCATCGCCCAGATCGGCGTGGTCGCACCGCTGCTGTTCCTGATCCTGCGCGTGGTGCAGGGCATCTTCGTCGGCGGCATCGTCGCCTCCACCCACACCATCGGCACCGAGTCGGTGCCGCCGCGCTACCGCGGGCTGATGTCGGGCATGGTCGGCGGCGCCGGTGCGGGCATCGGCGCGCTGCTGGCGTCGCTCGCCTACTTCGTGCTGTCGAACGTGTTCCCCGGCGAGCAGTTCGACGTCTGGGGCTGGCGCTTCATGTTCTTCTGCGGGCTCATCAGCACGGTGTTCGGGCTGGTGATGTTCAAGTATCTGGAGGAGACCCCGGTCTGGCAGAAGCTGCAGGCGGCCAAGGCCGCGGGCAAGGTGGCCCCGGTGGCGTCGCCGCTGCGCCGGCTGTTCGGCCAGGAATACCGCAAGATCATGTCGGTCAATCTGCTGATCACCTTCGGCGGCGGCGCGACGTACTACATCGCCTCCGGCTACCTGCCGACCCTGCTCAACATGGTGGCCGAGGTGCCGCACGGCGAGACCTCGAAGATCCTGATGTACGGCTCGCTGGCCACCATCGTCAGCTCGCTGTTCTTCGGCTGGCTGGCCGATGCGCTCGGCCGCAGGCCGGCGTTCGCGATCGCCGGCGTGGCCGCGTTGGTGGGTCTGCCGTCGATGTACCTGGCGATCGCCGCGACCACGTCGCTGGTGGCGATCACCTGGCTGGCGATCGGCATCGCCCTGGTCGCCGGTGCGGTGATCGCGCCGATCCTGATCTTCCTCAACGAGCGCTTCGCCACCGAGTTGCGTGCCAGCGGCACCGGCCTGTCGTGGAACATCGGCTTCGCCCTGGGCGGCACGATGCCGACCTTCGTCTCGCTGCTCAGCGCCACGCCCGCACAGATCCCGATGGTGCTGGCCGGCTTCGGCGCCGCGCTCGCGGTGATCTACCTGATCGGCGTGCTGGTGATCCCGGAGACGCGCGGCCGCGCGCTCTGAGCCACGCCCCGCCTCGTGCGCCGGCCGCCCGTGCCGGTCGGCGCGCGCGGTCCCATCACCGAACCGCGTCCGTCCCGACGGATGCGACGCATCGCACACACCCCGGAGGGCCCATGACCGTTTCCGAGACCACTTCCGATCCGACTGACGGCGCCACGCCGTCCGCCGGTACCCCCCATGGCCGCCGGCGCGCGCTGTCGCTGCGCGACTGGCTCGACCGCCTGGCCAATCGCGACGATGTGGCCGTGGCGCGGGAGGGCCTGGCGCTGAAGCACCAGATCGCCGCGGTCGCCAAACGCTTGGACGGCGACAAGGCGACGTTCTTCCCGAAACCCGATGGCGCGCATGCGATCCCGGTGATCTCAGGGCTGGTCTCCGATCGTGGCTGGATGGCCGAGGCGCTGGGCGTGCCGCAGGACCAGCTGCTGGCTCACTTCCAGCGCGCCGCCGCCAACCCGATCCCGTTCAACGAAGTGACCGCGGCGCCGGCGCAAGAGGTCGTGCACACCGAGGTCGATCTGCTCGGGCAACTGCCGATCCCCACCCACAACGAGCACGACAGCGGCGCCTACATCACCGCCGGCCTGTTGATCTCGCGCAGCCCGGAAACCGGCATCCAGAACGTGGCGATCCACCGGTGCCAGATCAGCGGCAAGAACCGCATCGGCGTGCTGCTGCTGCCGCGGCATACCGACCACTACCACCGCATGGCGGAGAAACAGGGCAAGCCGCTGGAAATGGCGATCGCCATCGGCGTCGATCCGGCCACGCTGCTGTCCTCGCAGGCGATCGTGCCTGTCGACCACGACGAACTGGAGATCGCCGGCGCCCTGCACGGCCGAGCGCTGGATGTGGTCAAGTGCACGACCAACAACGTGCGTGTCCCGGCGGATTCGGAGATCGTCATCGAAGGGCGGTTGCTGCCCGACGAGCGCGAGGAGGAAGGTCCGTTCGGCGAGTTCCCGCAGTACTACGGCGAGCGCGCGCGTCGCCACGTGATCGAGGTCGACGCGATCACCCACCGTCGCGACGCGATGTTCCACACCATCGTCGGCGGCGGTCTCGAACACCTGCTGCTGGGCGCGATCCCGCGCGAGGCGACGATCCTCAACGAGCTGCAGCGCAGCTTCCCGGGCGTGCGCGACGTGCATCTCGCGCTCGGCGGCGTGGGTCGCTACCACCTCTACGTCAAGCTGGACAAGCGCCAGGACGGCGAGGGCAAGAACGTCATCCTCGGGGCGTTCGCCGCGCACTACGACATCAAGCACGTGGTGGTGTGCGATACGGATGTCGACATCCACGATCCGCGGGAGGTGGAGTGGGCGGTGTCCACGCGTTTCCAGGCCGACCGCGACCTGGTGGTGATCGCGCACAGCCAGGGCTCCAAGCTCGATCCGTCCACGCGCGACGGGGTCGGCGCCAAGATGGGGCTGGACGCGACGGTCCCGCTCGACGCGCCGGAGATGAAGTACAAGCGCATCCGCATTCCCGGCGAGGAGAGCCTGGACCTGGATGCCCTGATGTCCGGCGCCAGCGACTGGCGCGCCCGGTTGAAGGCGTGATCCGGCCATGACCGTCACGATCATGTCGCCGATGCCGCGCCTCGCCGTGCTGGCCCTGGGCCTGGCGTCGGCCTGTGCGTTCGCGCAGACCCCGCCGCCGGCCGGGCAGGCCCAGGCGCCTGCCACCCCGACCACCGCGACCGAAGCGGCGGACACCGCCGTCGCCACCGCCCGCACGCCGGCACCCTCGGGCTACCCGCTCGCGGCCCAGGGCTGGGGCGGTCGGACCGGCCCCGACACCTGGATGTCGCGCTGGGTCGAGGACTGGCGGCCGCAGGCCACCGCCGGGCGCGCGCCGGAACGCTTCGACGGACTCAAGTACATCCCGCTCAACGATGCGGGCGATGTCTATCTGACCCTGAGCACCGAACATCGCTTCCGCACCAACTATCTCGACAACCCCGGCCTGCGCGCCGGCTCGTCGCAGCAGCAGTGGATGTATCGCGGCTTCCTGGGTGCCGATCTGCATCTGGGCGAGCGCGTGCGCGCCTATGCCGAGCTCGCCCACGGCAACCTCGACGGCCGCAACACCACCCGGCCGGTGAGTCAGCACAACGATCTCACCCTGCAGCAGGCATTCGTCGACGTGACCGGACAGTGGGGCAACGCCGAGACCGGGGTCCGGATCGGTCGCCAGGATTTCAGCGACGGCCCGATCCCGCTGGTGTCGGTACGCGAGAACCCCAACATCCACTTCCGTCTCGACGGCGTGCGCGCCTGGGCGATCGCACCGACGCGGCGGATCAATGTATTCGAGTACCGCTACGTCGACGAGCAGCCCGGCGTGTTCGGCGAGGGCACCGAGCAGCGCAAGCGGTTCCGCGGTGCGGTGGCCGGCTTCCGCCTGGACGGCGCGCTGTCGGGGCTTTATCTGGAGCCGTTCTGGTATGGCGCGCGCGACGACGACCGCCGCTGGGGGACCACGGTGGGCCGCGAGGAGCGCGATTTCCTCGGCATGCGGCTGTGGGGCACGCGCGGGGCGATGACCATGGACGCTTCGGTCGTCCACCAGAGCGGCGACTTCGACGGGCGCGACATCCGCGCGTTCGCGGCGTTCTCCAACCTGCGCTGGGCGCTGTCGGACACGGGCATGAAGCCGGCGTTCGGCGTCCATGCCGACATCTCGTCGGGCGGCGGCGCGTACGGCGATGGCACCCTGCGCAACGCGTCGTTCCTGTTCGGTACCGTGCCGTACTTCAGCTTCGCCAGCTTCGTCGGCGGGACCAATCTGATCGACGTCGCGCCGACTTTCCAGTTCGCGCCCACGGCCAACACCACCGTCGCGCTGGAATGGGAGTGGCTGTGGCGGCACCGTGCCGACGACGCGGTCTACAGCGGAGGCGGCACGCCCTATGCCGGAACGGAGCTGGTCGACGGCCGTCGCATCGGTCATCTGCTGCGGCTCAACAGCACCTGGCGATTGAGTCGTTACTGGTCGTTGACCGGACGCGCCGAACGGCTGTTCGCGGGGCCGGTGCTGGAAGCTGCCGGCTACGGCGATGCGACCTTCGTCGGCGCCTGGGCGACGTTCCGGTTCTGACGTCGGCGGGCGCCCCGGTCCTTTCGGGGCGCGCCGGAGGGTGCGGGTAGAATCGACGACGCGCACCGCACGGCGAAGGAGACGTGGTGATCGAGGGGGTCTGGATGTTTCCGCTGGTGGGCGCGTTCGCGGGCCTGCTGGCCGGCCTGCTCGGCATCGGCGGCGGTCTCGCCCTGATCGCCGTACTGGTCTGGGTGTTGCCTGCCCACGGCATCGCTCCGGATACCGCGATGCATGTCGCGCTGGCCAGCACCATGGCCAGCATCGTGGTGACCACCGCCGCGTCGGCGTGGGCGCATCATCGCCGCGGCGGTGTGCTGTGGCCGACGGTGGCGTGGATGGTGCCGGGACTGCTGCTGGGAGCCTGGCTCGGCACGTTCCTCGCCGTACGGGTCAGCGGCGAACTGCTGCGCATGGCCGTCGCCGCCTACTGTTTCCTTTCGGCGCTGCAGCTGGGCCTGGGCCGGGCGCGCACCGCACTCGGCGCGGATGCGGTGCCGCGGGGGCCGCTGCTGTCGCTGGCTGGTGCCGGGATCGGCGCGGTGTCCTCGGTGGTGGGGATCGGCGGCGGCAGCATGACCGTGCCGCTGCTCGTCTGGCGTGGCGTCGCACCCGTGCGTGCGGTGGGGACGTCGGCCGCGGTGGGCATCTTCGTCGCCCTGGCGGCCGCGGCCGGTTTCGCGGCCCACGCGCCGCCGGAGACGGCACTCCCGCACTCGATCGGCTATGTCTATCTGCCGGCCACGTTGGGGGTGGCGGTGACCGCCGTGTTCACCGCGCCGCTGGGCACGCGCCTGGCGCACGCGATCAGCGCCGCCGTGCTGCGGCGCGCGTTCGCCGCGTTCATGCTGGTGGTGGGCACGAGCCTGTTGCTGTACTGAGCGGGCCGCAGGGACTTTCGATGTCGGGCGTCTCGGCCTGTATACTCGCCCCCAGTATCCAGGAGGGGCCATGCCGCACTCGCCGGAAGAGAAGAAGCGCGTCCTGACCCGCGTGCGCCGCGTGCGCGGGCAGATCGACGCGCTCGAGCGCGCGCTGGACGCCGGTGCGGACTGCGCACCGGTGCTGCAGCAGATCGCGGCGATCCGCGGCGCGGTCAACGGGCTGATGGCGGGCGTGCTGGAAAGCCACCTGCGCGAGGAACTCGCCCAGGCCGCGGCCACGCCCGAGCAACGGCAGGCGTCCATCGACGATGCCGTATCGCTGGTGCGCTCCTACTTGCGCTGACACGCCACATTCCGCGCCCCGGCGGCCACCGCCGTGCGCATTCGCATGTATCCAACGGGAGGACCCGCCATGAAATCTCGCGCCGCCGTCGCCTTCGCCGCAGGCGAACCGCTCAAGATCGTCGAGATCGACGTCGCCCCGCCGCAGGCCGGCGAGGTGCTGGTGAAGATCACCCATACCGGCGTCTGCCACACCGACGCGTTCACCCTGTCCGGCGACGATCCGGAAGGCCTGTTCCCGGCCGTGCTCGGCCATGAGGGCGCCGGCATCGTGGTCGAGGTGGGCGAGGGCGTGACCAGCGTGAAGCCGGGCGACCACGTGATCCCGCTGTACACCGCCGAGTGCGGCGAATGCCTGTTCTGCACCAGCGGCAAGACCAACCTGTGCGTGGCCGTGCGTGCCACCCAGGGCAAGGGCGTGATGCCCGACGGCACCACGCGCTTCTCCTACAACGGCGAGCCGGTCTACCACTACATGGGCTGCTCGACCTTCAGCGAGTACACCGTGGTCGCCGAAGTCTCGCTGGCGAAGATCAATCCCGATGCGAACCCGGAGCACGTGTGCCTGCTCGGCTGCGGCGTGACCACCGGCATCGGTGCGGTGCACAACACCGCGAACGTGCAGGCGGGCGACAGCGTGGCGGTGTTCGGACTCGGCGGCATCGGCCTGGCGGTGATCCAGGGTGCGCAGCAGGCCAAGGCCGGCCGCATCATCGCCATCGACACCAATCCGTCGAAGTTCGAGCTGGCGAAACAGTTCGGCGCCACCGAGTGCGTCAACCCGAAGGATCACGACCGGCCGATCCAGCAGGTGATCGTCGAGATGACCGGCTGGGGCGTGGATCACTCGTTCGAGTGCATCGGCAATACCGAGGTCATGCGCGCCGCGCTCGAGTGCGCACACCGCGGCTGGGGCCAGTCGGTGATCATCGGCGTCGCCGGTGCGGGCCAGGAGATCAGTACGCGGCCGTTCCAGCTGGTGACCGGGCGCAGCTGGAAGGGCACCGCGTTCGGCGGCGTCAAGGGCCGCAGCCAGCTGCCGGGCATGGTCGAGGACGCGATGAAGGGCGACATCCAGCTGGCCCCGTTCGTGACCCACACGATGCCGCTCGACGAGATCAACGATGCCTTCGAGCTGATGCACGCCGGCACGTCGATCCGCTCGGTCGTCCATTACTGATACGCGCCGGCAGGTGCCCGGTTTCGGTCGTCGCCCGACGATCGGGGCCGCCGCGGTCTTCGCGGTCTGGGGCGTGCCTGCCGGACGAGAGGAGAGTCCCCTATGCAACGGATCGAACATCGCGCCTGCTTCGGTGGCTGGCAGGACGTCTACGAGCACGCATCCGATGTCCTCGGTTGCACGATGCGGTTCGCGGTCTATCTGCCGCCGCAGGCCGAGGCGGGCGCCGCGCTGCCGGTGCTGTACTGGCTCAGCGGCCTGACCTGCAACGAGCAGAACTTCATCACCAAGGCCGGCGCACAGCGTTACGCGGCCGAGCATGGCGTGGTCATCGTCGCGCCGGACACCAGCCCGCGCGGCGACGACGTCGCCGATGCCGACGGCTACGACCTCGGCAAGGGCGCCGGCTTCTACGTCGATGCGACGCAGTCGCCCTGGGACGCGCACTATCGCATGCACGATTACGTGGTCAACGAACTGCCCGCGCAGGTCGAGGCGCATATTCCGGTGTCCGACGCGCGCGCGATCAGCGGGCATTCGATGGGCGGGCACGGCGCGCTGACCATCGCGCTGCGCAACCCGGGCCGCTACCGCAGCGTGTCGGCGTTCTCGCCGATCGTCGCGCCGTCGCAGGTGCCGTGGGGCGAGAAGGCGTTCGCCGCCTACCTCGGCGACGACCGCGAGACGTGGAAGGCCTACGACGCCACCGCGTTGATCGCCTCCGCGACCGAGCGGCTGCCGTTGCTGGTCGACCAGGGGGGCGACGACGAATTCCTCGACGGTCAGCTCAGGCCCCAGTTGCTGCAGGCCGCCGCCGAGACGGCGGGGCATCCGCTCACGCTGCGCATCCACCCGGGCTACGACCACAGCTATTACTTCATCGCCAGCTTCATCGGCGAGCACATCGCCCATCACGCGCGCGCGCTGCGCGCCTGATCCCCGCCGGCATGGCGGTGCCGACGCGGTCGCGCGGGCACGTGCGGTGCCGACGACCGCGACGGGGCGCTGCGGCCCGTCAGCGCAGGGTCGGCACGAAGTCGGTGTAGGCGAACCGCGCGTCGCGCAGCACGGTCGCGCCCGGGTCGAGGGCGAGCGGTGCGGCGAACATCGGCCCGGCGTGCACGCAGGTGTGGAATTCGCCGTTCTCGCCGCAGGGATCGATGCCGGCGGGCAATGCGTCCAGCAGGTCGGAATCGAACGCGCGTCCCGCGAATCCCGCATCGAGGCGCTCGGTGTCCACGCAGCACAGGTGGGCGCGCAGGCCACCGTCGATCATGGTCCGCGCCAGTGTCGCGGTGTCGGCGGGGGTGCCGAACAGCGGAAACAGGGGGGTCCAGCCCAGGCGTGCGCACGAGGCCTCGCGCCAGGCGCGGATGTCGGCAAGGAAGAGATCGCCGAACGCGATGCGGTCGATACCGGGCCAGCGCACGCGGGCCTCGTCGAGGGCGCGGGCGAAGGCGGCTTCGTAGCCGGCGTTGTCGACGTCGGCGGGCATCCGTGCCTGGATCACCGGCAGTCCCGCGGCGTCGGCCTGGCGAAGCAGGATGTCGACGCGGATGCCCTGCATCGACACCCGCTCGTACTCCTCGGTCACCGTGGTGACCAGACCGACCACGTCGACCTCGCCGCGCGTGCGCAGCGTATGCAGGGTCCAGGCGGCGTCCTTGCCGCCGCTCCAGGAGAGCAGGGCGCGCGGTCGGCGCGGCACCTCAGCCGCGCACGTTGCGCAGTTCCCACGCGCCGCCGGCCAGCAGGCGCAGGCGGTGGCGCACGATCTCGCCGGGCAGGGAGGTGGTCGCGGTCAGGTCGAATGCCATGTCGCGCTGCTCGCCCTGCACGCTCGCCCCGGCATCGACGACGCCGAGCGCTGGATCGACTTCGTCGGGTTCGTCCTGGGACAGGCGCCAACGCTCGAACAGTCCGTCGCCGGCGAGCGCGGCCTGCAGCTCGTCGGCCATGCCGCCGGCACTCTGCGAGCGGAAGGCGAACGGGCCGCCGGCGCGGGCGGCTTCGGGATCGGGGATACGGATGTCGTAGGTGGCCATGCGGGCATCGTCTCGGGAGTGGGGCAGCAGCCTAGCAGCCGCGCGCGTGAGCGCTGCGGCAAGCGTCGCGCAGGTCCGGCAGGTGCGCTCAGGCGAAGGCGTGCGGCGGCGAGGCGAAGCCCACGGTGAGCGAACCGACGCCGACGTTGACCATGCCGGTCAGGCTCATCACCGTCTCGAACACCTCGATGCCGTGCGTGCGGCAGGCGGCCATCAGCGGCTCGTAACCCGGCAGGGCGCGCAGATCCTCGAGCAGACCGCCGTAGCTCAGGCACAGCGTGGGCGTGAGCAGTCCGGCCTCGACGCGTTCGGTCGCGAAGCCGAGCAGTTTCGCGGCTGCGGGTTCGAACCCCCGCACCTTGCCCACCGGCCCGGTGTCGCCTTGGTGGCAATGCAGGATCGGCTTGATGTCGAGCGCGCCGCCGATGGTCGCCGCGAGCAGGCTGACGCTGCGGTCGCCACGGTGGCGGGTGCGCGCGCGCAGGTAGGCCAGGTCGCGCGGCACCATGTAGGTGTAGCTGCGTCCGGCGAGGAACTCCAGCCGCGAACGGATCTCGGGCGCGGCCACGCCCGCCTCGCGCAGGCGTACCGCCTCGACGGGCAGGATGCCCTGGCCCGCGAACACCTGCTGCGAGTCGATCACCCGCAACGAGAACGGCGTGGTGTGGCCGGCCTGGCTGCGCCCCTGGCGGTACTCGTTGAGGATGGCGAAGCTGGCATGGGTGGCGTTGTCGTGGATCTGGCTGCGGCTGCGGGTCACCGTCAGGCAGAACACGTAGTCGTAATCGATCGTCAACCGCTCGAGGAACAGCGACTTGATGCGGTCGGACGGGAACGCCGCGGTTTCGGCGGTGTGCCCGCGCTCGGCGACGTGCGCGTCGACGAAGGCGAGCGTGGCCTGTTCGTCGCGCAGATCGACCAGCTCGGCCTCGCCGATGCGCACGGTGACCGGCAACAGGACGATGCCGGCCGCCTCGAGCCAGGCCGGTGGCAGATCACAGGCGGAGTCGACGACGATTCCGATACGCATGGTCCCTCCGGGGAGATGTGCGGATGGCCCGGCTGTCCCGCAGGGTCCGCGCCGGTCTGTGCGCCAGGTCCGCACTGTACGTGATTAATCGCCCGATTCGCATCAAGGCGCTGTCGGCGGACGCGGTCGCCGGATGCCTTCGGGCAGGGCGGCGACGCGGCGCATCGGCGGCGTGTCGAGCAGCCCGGGATCGTCGAGCAGCGCCAGGGCGAAATCGTGGGCATCGTCGCCCCAGACCAGCGCGTCGCCGACGGCCAGCGTCGGCACGCCGAACACGCCGGCCTCCAGCGCCGCCCGGGTGTCGTCGTGCAGTCGCTGCTTGACCGCCGGATCGCCCAGCGCCTGCGGGTCGATGCCCCGCGCCTGCAGCAGCGGCGCCAGCGCCTCGACACTGTCGGCCGCTCGCCCCTGGCCCCAGATCCAGTCGAAGAGCGCGTCGATCGTCTCCGGGTCGTTGCCGGTGGCGATACAGGCACGCAGCGCGGGCAGCGGGTTGAACGGGTGCGCGGGCGGGAACCGGAACGCGACGCCGTCGCGCGCCGCGCGCCAGACCAGGTGCCGATACGCAGACAGCCGCTTGGCCGGGATCTCGGCCGGGCCGCGTTGCCCGAGATGGTCGAGCACCGCGCCGAACAGGATCGGCACCGGCACGATGCCGCGCGCGTCGAGCATCGGCTGCAGTTTGCGCCACTGCAGGTAGGCGTACGGCGAGATGAAGTCGAAGTACCAGCGCACATCCATGGTCGGTCTCCCTGTCTGCAGTCGCGCTCGAGGTCGTCGTCGGCATTGTGGACCCGGGAGCGGGCGCTGCGTGCACGCGTAGACTGGCGGCCTCACCTGCTCCCGGAGGACGCCGCATGGCCGACAACGAACTGCGCCTGGCGCTGCTGATCGACGCCGACAACGCACCGGCCTCGCGCATCGAGCCGATCCTGACCGAACTCGCCCGTCACGGCGTGGCCAACGTGCGCCGCGCCTACGGCAACTGGAAGAGCCCGCACCTCAAGGGCTGGGAGGCCGCGCTGCATGCCTATGCGATCCGCCCGATCCAGCAGTTCGCCTACAGCAGCGGCAAGAACGCCTCCGACATGGCGATGGTGGTCGATGCGATGGACCTGCTGTACGGCCGCACCCTCGACGGCTTCGCCATCGTGTCCAGCGATGCCGACTTCACCCCGCTGGTGATGCGGTTGCGGCACGAGAACATGCGCGTGTTCGGATTCGGCGAGGAGAAGACCCCGGAGCCGTTCGTCAAGGCGTGTTCGACCTTCCTCTACCTCGACAAGCTGGCGGGCTCGGGCGATACCGACGGCGGCACGGCACGACCCAAGACCGCGGCGCAGCTGCGCCAGGACACCAGCCTGGTGCACCTGCTGCGCAACGCGGTCTCGGCCACCGCTGACGAATCGGGCTGGACCCACCTGGGCGCCGTGGGCAGCCACATCGGCAACCAGGGTTCGTTCGATTCGCGCAACTACGGCTACCGCAAGCTCAGCGACCTGATCGAGGCCACCGAACTGTTCGAGCTGCGCCGCGACGGCCAGGCGGTGGAACTGCGCGAGAAGCCCGAGGCCCCCGCACGGCGCCCGCGACGGCGGACGCGCACGCCGGCGAAGTAGGGCGGCATCAGTTTTCTTGGTTCGCAGGACTGAGCCGCCTGCGTGGATTTCTTTGGGACGCCGCGCCCAGGTGGCCGGGCATCGCTCTTCCCTCGACAGGGCATCCTGCCCTGACTCGGGAGCGCGCCATTCATGGCGCGCTCGACGCGACGCGCCCGCCGAAGCCCGCATAAGCACCCGCTTTCGCCATGAGGATCAGATCATTCGGGAGAAAAGCCCGGAAAAAGTGTGGCGGCGACCGGATCCAACGCGAGTGCAGCTCGCGAAGCGTCCGGACGACGCGACGGCACCCAGCACGGAGCGTGCTCGGGGTCGTCCATCGTGCCGACGAATGAGGTCCGCGCGTCCCGCAAGCCGAAGCGCCGTCGGGACCGGTGGCCTTCTCGGCGAAATCAAGGAGGCCGCCGCCGCCGCATGGCGGTGGCCGGGGGACATTCGCGCGAGGAGGCTGCCGGTCTCGGCGGTGCCCGCCAGGTCGCGACGCCATCAAGCGAACGAGCGCATCGATGTCGGCTAGTACAGATCCACGGGATCCACATCCAGCGACCAGCGCACGCGCCGTGCCATCGGCAGTGCGTGGATGTCCGGCACCGCCCGGTCGAGCAGCGCATGCAACGCGCCGCGCTGTGCCGCGGTCAGCAGCAACTGCGCGCGATGGAAGCCTGCGCGCCGCGGCATTGGCGCCGGCAACGGCCCGTCGCGCGCCACGTGGCCTTCGGGGTCGTGCGCCGCCAGCACCGCCGCGACCTCGCGCAGGAACGCCGGCGGCACGTCGGCATGCTGGGCCTCCGCCCGCAGCAGCGCGAGGTGCGCAAACGGGGGAAAGCCCGCCGCCTCGCGCTGGACCAGCTCGGCCTCGGCGAAGGCCGCATAGCCGCCGCCGAGCAAGGTGCCCAGCAGCGGATGCTCGGGATGATGGGTCTGCAGCAGCACCTGCCCGGCACGGACACCGCGGCCGGCCCGGCCGGCGACCTGGATCAGCAGTTGCGAGAGTTTTTCCGGCGCCCGGAAATCGGCCGAGAACAGGCCTTCGTCGATCCCCACCACCGCCACCAGCGCTAGATCGGCGAGGTCGTGCCCCTTGGCCAGCATCTGCGTCCCCACCAGGATGCCCGGGCGGTCGCCGAGCGTCGCCAGCGCCTGCTCCACGCCGTCGCGGCGGCGGGTGCTGCCGCGGTCGATGCGCACCACCGGCACCTCCGGAAACGCGCGCACCAGATGTTCCTCCAGCCGCTCGGTACCGACGCCCTGCGGCTGCAGTGCGAGCCCGGCGCAGTCCGGACACGCCGGCGGTGCGGGCTGGCGATGCCCGCAGTGATGGCATTGCAGGCGCCGGCCACCGGCATGCACGGTCATCGGGGCGTCGCAGCGCACGCACTGTGCGCTCCAGCCGCAGTCGTGGCACAGCAGCACCGGCGCGTAACCGCGGCGATTGCGGAACACCAGCACCTGGCCGCCCGCCGCCAGCGTGGCGCGCACCCCGTCGAGCAATTCGGGCGACAGCCCGGCCTCCAGCGCACGCTTGCGCACGTCCAGGACCCGCACCGTCGGCGGCCGGGCGGTGCCGGCGCGCTGCGGCAGGCGCAGCGCGGTGTAGCGTCCGCTGCGTGCGTTGTGCAGGGTTTCCAGCGAGGGCGTCGCGCTGCCCAGCACCACCGGCACATCCAGCGCCTTGGCACGGACCAGGGCGAAATCGCGGGCGTGGTAGCGGATGCCGTCCTGCTGCTTGTAGCTGCCGTCGTGCTCCTCGTCGATCACGATCAGGCCCGCATCGGGCAGGGGCACGAACACGGCCGAACGCGTCCCGACGATCACCCGCGCCTCGCCGCGCTCGGCTGCGGCCCAGACGCGTGCGCGCTCGGTGTCGTTGAGCCCGGAGTGCAGCGCATGCACCGGCACGCCGAGACGGGCGCGGAACCGGGCCAGGGTCTGCGGGGTCAGGCCGATCTCCGGCACCAGCGCCAGCGCCTGCCGGCCGCGCGCCAGCGTCGCCGCGATGGCGCGCAGGTAGACCTCGGTCTTGCCGCTTCCGGTGACGCCGTCGAGCAGGAACGGCCGGAACCCGTCCGCGTCGCCGATCGCCGCGATCGCCGTCGCCTGGGCGGCGTTCGGCTCCGGTCCGTGCGCGGGGGCCGGCGCCAGCGCCGAGGGCGGCAGCGCCACCCGCTCGGCCTGGCCGCGGCCGGCCAGTGCGCGTGCCGCCGCGCGCCAGCCGGGTAGCCGGTCGTCGAGCGCGTCCTCGTCGAGGGTGCCGTCGGCCAGCAGTGCGGCCAGGTCGCGTGGGCGTCCGGCCCGCATGCCGGCGAGCGCCGTGGCGCCGGCCTCGCTCAGGCGCCAGGTCCAGGTGTGGGTGTCGGGCAGGGGGTCGCCCCGGCGCAGTGCGGCGGGCAGTGCGGTGCTCAGCACCTCGCCCAGCGGCGCATGCAGGTAGCGCGTCAGCCAGCGCAGCGAATCGAGCAGTTCGCCATGCAGGACCGGCGCCGGATCGATCCACGCCAGCGCGGCACGCAGGCTGTCGCCGGCATGCGCGGCGGGCCCCGTGTCGGCGACGATGCCCACCAGTTCGCGCGGTCCGAACGGTACCCGGATCCGTCGCCCGACCGCGTCCGGCGGCGCGGGCGCGCCATCGGGCGGGAGGTAGTCGAACAAGCGCGGCAGCGGGACCGGCAGGGCGATGCGCAGGCAGCGGGGAGGCGTCATGCCGGCGGGCAGGGAGGTGATGGCGTGCGGGCCGCCAGTGTACGCGCTGGCGTGGAAGGCGACTTGCGATCCATAGCTGTCCGCCTGCGGGATGAAGTGGACGCAACTGCCGGTCACCAAAAGGAATTCGGGTTTATCCACATCGGCTGTGGATAACCCTGTGCATCACGGGTGTCACGAGGTGGTCGCAAAGCCTGAGAACAGCGCCCGGGAAGAATTGGCTAAAAAATGACCATTTTGATTTTTTCTTTTTCATTCATGCACTTATTCGTGAAACATTGCTGAACCCCGCCTTTTCAGCGACGTGCATGCCGCGTGTATGACAGTCCCATGCCGGCTGTGTACAACCCAGGCCGCTCGCTGCCCTGGAATTCGCGTTTCGGTCGACTTGTCAAGGGGCGATGCGGCACGCGTGGCTGGCTATGATGTACGGGTGAAAGCCAGCCGCAGCGAGCGTCGTCGACCGTGAATCAGGGCCCAGGGGCGTCTCCGGCGCTGAGTGCGTTCCTGCGCGGCGTCGAGCGTCGCGCTGCCCTGTTCGCGCAGCTGCAGGTCGGCGACATCGAGGCGGGCGATGCCGCCCTCCATACCGCCATGGTCGGCTTCCGCGATGCCGCGGCACGCACCCCGTTCCCGGACTGGCCCCGCCGGTTCTGGTCGCAATTGCTGTCCGCTCCGCAGTTGCGCGAGCCGATGCAGCGTCCTGGCTGGTCCGGCGATTTCGATGTCCTGGGCACGATCGGAACCGGCCCGCGGGCAGCGCTGCTGTTGCGGCTGGTGGCCAACATCGCCGAAAGCGATGCGGCTGGCGTCCTCGGTGTGTCACGGGAGACCTATCGGCTGGCGCTGCGGCGTGCCCTGCCGCGCCTGCCCGACGGCCAGCCCGACGAAACCCGTTTCCGGGCCCTGGCCGATGCGGTGCAGCTCGCCCTGCGCGACACCGCACCCGAGCGGCTGGCCGAGCTGGCGCGCCTGCGCGACGCCGCGCTGCGCGGACGGATCCACACGCCCCGCCGCCGTGAGCAGCCCGCCGCGCGCCAGACGGCCGAGTCGGTGCAGGCACGGCCGCGCTGGTTGTGGCCGGCGCTCGCGGCGGTGGTCCTGGCCACACTGGCGGCGCTGGCGTGGACGTTCGTCTCGGACGACTTCGTCGACCTGGACGGCGAGCCCTACGGGATCCGCATCGACCGTCTTCCCGACAGTGGCACCGGCGGCCACGTGGGCACCGATGCCGCGATCATCACGCATCCGGATTTCGCCCTGCTCCTGAGCGACGACGCCGAAGGTGCGGCGCGCGATCCGGCCTTCCATGCCTGGCTGACCGCCCAGCTCGAGCGCGGCGACCTGGAGGCCGACATCGTCCGTCCCGAGCAGGAAGAAGGCGCCCGCGATACCGACGAGAACGCACTGGAGATGTCGGATGACCCGTGATGCCCGCCGCCGTCGCGCGCTGTGGTGGGCGGCGCTGTTGATGGTGCCGGTCGCTGTCTGGGGCCAGGCGTTGCCGCCGGATCTGGTCCGCGCGCTGGAGGCCTTGCCGGCGGGCGAGCGGGCCCGGGTCCAGCAGCAGGCCCAGCAGTGGGCGCGGCTGTCGCCCGAGCAGCAGCAGGCGCTGCGCACCCGGGCCAGCGAATGGGACGCGCTGCCGCCGTTGACCCGCCAGGCGCGACGCGCGTCCTGGGAAAGCTGGCAGGCCCTGCCCGACGACGAGCGGGCACGCCTGCGCGCCACGGCTGCCGCCTATGCCCGCATGTCCGAGGCACAGCGGCACGAACTGGCCGAGCGCTACGCGGCGCTGGACACCTTCGAGCGCGACGGTTGGCGACTGGGGTCGGTGCTCGGGGCGGACTGGCCGCGCCTGCACGGGTTGTTCGCGCTGGTCCCGGACGACCAGCGCGTGCCCCTGCTCGAACTGCTGCGCGGCCTGGACGACCGCGCGCGCGGCGACCTGGCCGTGATCGCCCAGCGCACGCCGCCGGACGAGCGCGACGCGTTGCGCCGCAAGTTGCTGTCGATGGCCCCACAGGCACGCGCGGACTGGTTGCGCGGGCAGGCCTCGCCGAACTGACGCGTCGGTTCGCGCCACGCCCGGCCGCGCCACGTCCGCCCGCAGCTGCGCCGGGCTACAGCGCGAACAGCGAAAAGCCCATCACGCCCAGCGCCACGATCAGGAACAGCGCCGCGTAGACCTGGCCGATGACCAGGTACTTCACCTGCGTCATCAGCCAGCCCTGCTGGTAGACGTTGCGCTGCATCCACAGCAGGTAGAGCGGCATCGAGCAGATCAGCGCGACCTCCAGCATCGACAGCAGCGACCCCAGCCAGGGTGCCCGTGCCGCCATCCAGCCGCGGATCGCCACGCTGGCGAAGATCAGCAGCAGCGCCAGCATCAGGTACACGTGGCTGTACAGCGCGACGACCACGTGTTCCAGATAACTGCGGCGCTGGAACACGTACATGATCTTGAGCATCAGCGCGAACAGCGGCACCAGCACGAACAGCGTCGGCGGCGCCGCCCCCAGCATGAACCGTACGAAGGCCTGCCCGTCGCCCTCGAAGCGTTCGATGCGGTGGCCGATGCGGGCCAGGAAGGGGTGCCCGTCCCAGGGGCTGAGGCCCGTCGCGTGCGCTGCGCGATCGTCGTCGTCGGCTGCGGACGACGCGGCCGCGTCCCGCGCGGCGTCTGCGTCGGCATCGCGTGCAGGCGGCGCACCGCCCAGCGCGACCACCCGGGCATCGGCGGCGTCGTCGATCCGCCGCCGCGCCTCGCGCAGCGCGAAACCGAGTGCCGGCAGGGCTTCGGCCTCGGCGAGGTCGCGCAGCAGGCGCGTGCGCACGCGCTCGACGTCCTCCGTCGAGTCGGCCGAGGCGAAAGCGGAATCGATACCGGCCGGTCGCGCCGGAGCGACCGGCGCCGGTGCCGGACCCTCGGCACTCGCCGCCTCCGCCAGCGCCGCCGCGCCCTGCGCCGGCGCGTCGGAGTCGTTGCGTTCGATGGCCGGCGCCAGCAGCACCTTGGCCACGAACACGGTCAGCGCGGTCACGATGACGAACATCCGCAGCGGCGCGATGTAGCGCACCCGGTGGCCGGCGAGATAGGCGCGTGCCACGCGTCCGGGCACGAACAGGTCGCGCAGGGTGCGGAACACGCGGCCGTCCAGGTGCCAGAAGGATTCGAACACTTCCTCCACGGCATGGCCGAAGTGACGCAGCGGGTTGTGCGCCGACTGCCCGCACAAATGGCAGAAGCCGCCTTGGAGCCAGGCGCCGCAGTTCTCGCAGGCGGACCCGTGGCGTTCGGCGTGTGCCGGATCGGTCATTTCGAAAGGTTTCCCCGGACGACATGGACGCGGCGGCGCGGCGCCGCGTGCGAGCCGGTAAGATACCGGGCCACCGCGACCCGGTGCCAGCGCCGTTCCCCGATGCGCGGCCGCAGTCGCGAAGACCCGTGCCATGTCCGCCTCCGCCCCTCCGGCGCGCTTCGGTCGCGAAGTGCGCACCACGGCCGTTCTTGCCGCGCCGCTCGTCCTGGGTCACATCGCCACCGGCCTGATCGGTCTGGTCGACAGCGTCATCGCCGGTCGCCACGGCACCTCCACGCTCGCCGCGGTGTCGGTGGGCACGGCGATGTTCTGGCTGCCGATCATGATCCCGATGGGCACCTTGATGGCGCTGCCGCCGTCGGTGTCCGAACTCGAAGGGTCGGGGCGACGGCACGAGATCGGCCCGCTGTTCCGCCAGGCCCTGTGGCTGGCCGCTGCGCTCGGTCTGCTGCTGTTCGCCTTCATGACGGTGTCGGCCTACGCGCTGGCGCCGATGGGCATCGAGGCCGGCATCGTGCCCGGTGCCGTCGACTTCCTGCACGGCATCCGCTGGGGCGTGCCCGCGCTGACCGCGTACTACTGCATGCGCTATCTCAGCGACGGCCTGCACTGGACGTTGCCGACGATGCTGTTCGGCTTCGGCGGCCTGCTGTTGCTGGTGCCGATGGGCGTCGTCCTGACCTTCGGCCTGTTCGGAGCGCCGGAACTCGGGGCTGGCGGCCTGGGCTACGCCTCGGCGGCGATGATGTGGCTGCAGGCGATCGGTTTCGCGGTGTACCTGGCGCGTGCGCGACGGTTCGCCGACCTCGGCCTGTTCGCGCGCTTCGAACGTCCACGCTGGGCCGACCAGCGCGCCCTGTTGAAAGTGGGCCTGCCGATCGGCGTGACGGTGACGATGGAAGGTGGCCTGTTCGTCGTCACCGCGCTGCTGATCGGCCGCCTCGGCGAGGTGCCGGCGGCCGCGCACCAGATCGCGATCAACGTCGCCGCGCTGTGCTTCATGATCCCGTTCGGCCTGGCCGAAGCGACCACGGTCCGGGTCGGGCACGCGCTCGGCAGCGGTCTCGGCCGCGCCGGCGTGCGCACCGCGATGCGCGCGGGGCTGGCGCTGGTGTTGCTGACGCAGGGCCTGACCGCGGTGCTGCTGCTGACCGGCAGCGGTGTCATCGTGAATCTCTATACGGCCGACGCCGCGGTCGCCGCGCTGGCGGCGACGTTGCTGATCTACGCCGCCGTGTTCCAGTTTCCCGACGGCATCCAGGTCCTCTCGGCGGGGGCCTTGCGTGGCCTGAAGGACACCCGGATCCCGATGTTCCTGGCCGCGTTCGCCTACTGGGGCGTGGGCATGAGCCTGGGGGCCGGTCTTGGCCTGGGTCTGGGCTGGGGGCCGACCGGCATGTGGACGGGGTTGATCGCCGGCCTGCTGGTCGCGGCGGTGCTGATGACCGCGCGATTCCGCTACAGCCTGGCGCGGCTGTCCGATACCGCCGCGCCGGCCGTGGCCAGGCCGGAAGCGGGCACGACTTCCGGCGCATGAAACTTGAACGGGCCTGCCGCTAAGCTGTCGGCTGGCAAGGAATCCGTCCCCCCCTTCTGGAGTCGATGTCGATGAACCAACCGCGCCGCCGCGGCCCGATCGCCCGTGTCCTGGTCGGCGTCTGGGACGCCGTGAATTTTTCCCGACGGCTGGTGTTGAACCTGCTGTTCCTGCTGGTGGTGCTGCTGTTCGTGGCCCTGCTGGCCAGCCGCGAGGGCGCCAAGCCGCTGCTCGACCGCACCACCCTGGTGATCGCTCCGGAAGGGCGGATCGTCGAGCAGTACTCGGTCGATCCGACCTCGCGCATGCTCGCGCGGGCGATGGGCCAGCCCGGGCCGGGCGAGATCCAGCTGCGCGATCTGCTGCGCGCGCTGGACGCCGCCGCCCATGACGACAACATCGAGCGCGTCTACCTGCGCCTGGACGGCCTGTTGCCGTCGGGCATGGCGACGATGCGCGAAGTCGCCGCCGGCGTGCGTGCGGTGCGCGATGCCGGCAAGCAGGTGGTGGCCTACGGGCAGACGCTGCCGCAGTCGAGCTACCTGCTCGCGGCGCAGGCCGACGAGGTCTACGTGGATCCGATGGGCAGCGGCGTGCCGCTCGAAGGCCTGTCCAGCTACGGCCTGTACTTCGGCGAAGCCCTGCAGGAGAAGCTGTCGGTCGACGTGCACGTGTTCAAGGTCGGCGAGTTCAAGTCGGCGGTCGAGCCGTTCATCCTCAATGCCGCATCCGACGAGGCCAAGGAAGCCGACCTGTACTGGCTGAGCGATCTCTGGCAGCGCTACCTGGCCGACATCGCGCAGGCGCGCGGGCTGGACCTCGGCCGGATCGAGGCCGGCATCGACGGCATGGCCGACGGCGTCGCCGCCGTGGGCGGCGACCTGGCCCGTTACGCGCAGGAACAGGGCCTGGTGGACGGCCTGATGGCCGAGCACGAGGTCGAGACGCTGCTGACCGAACGCGGCGTGGCCGACGAGGACGACGACCTGGGCTTCCGCAATGTCGGCCTGGACGGCTACCTCGCCCATGTCGACCGCAATCTGCCGAGCGCGATGGCATCGCGGCCGCAGGTGGCGGTGGTGGTGGCCGAGGGCACGATCGTCGACGGCGAGCGGCCGCCGGGGAGCGTCGGTGGCGTCTCCACCGCGGCCCTGCTGCGCGAGGCGCGCGAGGACGACGATGTGCGCGCGGTGGTGCTGCGGGTGAATTCGCCCGGCGGTTCCGCCTATGCCTCGGAGCAGATCAATCGCGAGATCGAACTGCTCAAGGCGGCCGGCAAGCCGGTGGTGGCGTCGATGGGGTACGTGGCCGCGTCGGGCGGTTACTGGATCAGCATGAATGCCGATCGCATCTATGCCGACCCGTCCACGATCACCGGTTCGATCGGCGTGTTCGGCATGATCCCCAACCTCACCCGCAGTCTGGGCCGGATGGGCGTGTACGCGGACGGTGTGGGCACCACGCGCTTCGCCGGTTCCTTCAATCTCACCCGGCCGATGGAGCCCGACGTGGGGCGCCTGATCCAGTCCAGCATCGAGCGGATCTACGGCGACTTCGTCGGCAAGGTGGCCGCCGGCCGCGGGCGCACGCCGGAGCAGATCGACGCGGTCGCGCGCGGACGGGTGTGGAGCGGCGCGCAGGCGCGCGATCGTGGCCTGGTCGACGATCTGGGCGGTCTGCGCGAGGCGATCGCGGATGCGGCGCGCCGCGTCGAGCTGGACGAGGACACCTACCGGGTGCGTTACGTCGAGCAGCCCCTGAGTCCGTTCGCGCAGTTCCTGTCGGGCTTCGGCGGCAGCCGCCTCGGTGCCGCATTGTTCGGCGACACCGCGTTCGCGCGCGCACTGGCGGTGCGTGCGCTGCCGGAGATGGAGCGTCACCTGGAGACGCTGGAGCAGGGCATGGACCAGCCGGCCCAGGGCCGTGTGCGCCCGATGACCTACTGCTTCTGCCCGACGTTCTGAACCGAGCGGTCGCTGTCGTGTCGAAAGAGACCCGGCCATGTGCCGGGTCTTTTTCTTGCTGCTTCGCCGGTGGGCATGACCGACACCGGGCTCAACGACGCACGTCGAGGCGCTCCTGCTGCACGAACGCGGTCACCGCGGCGGCGTCGACGAGGTTGAAATCGCCGGGCACCGAGTGTTTCAGGCACGCGGCGGCGTGGCCGAAGGCGAGGGCGTCGGCGTCGGGCATGCCCTCGAACAGGCCGTGCAGCACGCCGGCGGCGAAGGCGTCGCCGCCGCCGATGCGGTCGACGATGCCCTCCAGCGGATGCGGTGCGATGCGGTGCACGTCGCCGTCGCGGGTCACCATCATCGCGCCGAGCGTATGCGCATCCACGCTGCGTTGCCCCCTCAATGTGGTCACGATGCGGCGCAGGTGCGGGAACGCCGCGAACGCGCGGCTCGCCGCGGCGAGGATGCGCGACGCGTGGCGGCCGCCGTCGTCGGCGCCGGTCGGCGCGTCATCGGGTGCAGCGTCCGGCTCGGGCCCGAGGACCACATCGATGTCGCGGTGATCGGCGAACGCGATCGACGCCTCGGACAGCAGCGCATGCAGCAGCGGGCCCGGCCGGCTGTCCCAGGCGGCCCACAGTTTGGGCCTGAAATTGCCGTCGAACGAGACCTCGACGCCGCGCGCGCGCGCAGTACGCGCGGCCTCGATCGCGGCATGCGCACAGGCCTCCCCGAGTGCAGGCGTGACACCCGACAGGTGCAGCCAGTCGACCCCGTCGAGCAGCGACGGCCAGTCGTAGCCGGCTGCGTCCGCGCGGGCGAACGCGGAGTCCGCGCGGTCGTAGATCACTTCGCTGGGACGGTGACCCGCGCCCGTGGCGAGGAAGTAGAGGCCCATGCGACCGCCCTCGCGCCGGAGCCTCGCCGTATCCACGCCGTGCAGGCGCAATGCGCCGAGCGCCGCCTGCCCCAGCGCGTTGTCGGCCACGGTGCCGGCCATCGCGCTCGGGTGCCCGAACCGCGCCAGCGACACCGCGACATTGGCCTCCGCGCCGCCGACATGGACCTGCAGCGCGGGCGATTGCAGCAGGCACTCGCGGCCGGGTGCACCCAGGCGCAGCAGCAGTTCTCCGAAGCACAGTACGCGTTGGGTCATGGAAGATCGCCTCCGGTTCGGGCCGGCCGTCACGCGGCTGTCGCAGCGCAGCATGCTTCGGCCAGGATGATTTGTTAGGGTTTTGACCATCGGTGTCATTCGCTTCGAATGGCACGCGAGCCCAGGCACGATACCAGCCAAGAACGCCTTCAGAGCGGTCTGGCCTCACGGGAGGGGAAACACCAATGGCAGTTGCAGTCCGTGCAATAAAGACACCGGTTACCATGCTGGCGGTCGCGATCTCGTTCGTGCTCGGCGCGCAGGCGCACGCACAGGATCAGGCGCCCCCGCCACCGCCCCAGACCACGCCAGCCGCCGACGCCACCGAGCTCGATGTGGTCCGCGTCACCGGCTACCGCGCCAGCCTCGAACGCGCGCTGGACATCAAGCGCGGCGAGGCCGGCGTGGTCGATGCCATCGTCGCCGAGGACATCGCCAACTTCCCGGACATGAATCTCGCCGAGTCGTTGCAGCGCATTCCCGGCGTGACCATCACCCGCGAATCCGGCGAAGGCCGCAACATCTCCGTGCGCGGGCTCGGCGCCGACTTCACCCGCGTGCGCATCAACGGCATGGAGGCGCTGACCACGGTCGGCGGCACCGACACCTCGGGCGGCACCAACCGCGGCCGCGGGTTCGACTTCAACGTGTTCGCGTCCGATCTCTTCAGCCAGCTGGTGGTGCGCAAGACATCGTCGGCCGAGGTCGAGGAGGGCTCGCTCGGCGCCACCGTCGACATGCGCACCGCGCGTCCGTTCGACTACGACGGCTTCACCTTCGCCGCCAGCGGCCAGCTCGGTTACAACGACCTGTCCAGCGACACCAATCCGCGCGCCACCGCGCTGATCTCCAACACCTGGGCGGACAACCGTTTCGGCGCCCTGTTGTCGGTCGCATTCACCGACCGCGAGCTCGTCGAGGAAGGCAGCGGCAGCGGACGCTGGGCGTCGGGCACCAGCAATGGCGGCTTCGATCCGTCGTCGCCGTACACGCCGGCCCTCGGTGCCGATGTCTTCCATCCGCGCATTCCGCGTTACTCGCTGATCCACCACGACCAGCAGCGCGTGGGCGTCACCGGCGCGTTGCAGTTCGCGCCCAGCCGGGACACCGAGATCAGCTTCGACATGCTGTACGCCAAGATCGATGCCGAGCGCACCGAGGACTACATCGAGGCGATCTCCTTCAGTCGCGGCGCTTCGGCCGGCGGCAAGCCGAACACGATCGTGCGCGACGGTGCGGTCGACGATCGCGGCAACCTGGTCTACGGCGTGTTCGACAACGTCGACATCCGCTCGGAGTCGCGCATCGACGAATGGACGACGGAATTCACCCAGTTCGCCCTGTCGGGCGAGCATCGCTTCAACGATGCGGTGAAGATGAACGCCCTGGTCGGCCGGTCGAAGTCGGAGCACGAGAATCCGATCCAGACCACCGTGATCATGGACAAGTTCGATGTCGACGGGTACAGCTACGACTATCGCGGCAACAGCCGTCTGCCGGTGTTCGACTACGGCATCGATCCGACCGACCCCAACGGCTGGACCCTGGCCGAGATCCGCCTGCGTCCGCAGTACGTCGACAACACCTACGATACCGCCCGGCTGGACGTCGACTGGTCGCTGACCCCCGGCTTCCGCCTGAAGGCCGGCCTGCAACGCAAGGAATACAGCTTCGAGACCACCGAACTGCGCCGTGCCAGCGAGCTCGATGTGCCGACGCTGACTCCCGAGCAACTGGCCGAGCTGACCAAGCAGGTCAGCGCCTACGACATCCCGGCCACGCCCGGCACCTGGGTGGTGCCCGACATCGCCGCGTTCGACCAGCGCTTCGGCCTGTACAGCAACAGCGGAACCTTGCAGGTGCTGCCGCGCCCGGTCAACGACCGCAGCGTGACCGAGACCGCCGACAGCGTCTTCGTGCAGGCCGACTTCTCCACCGATCTCGGCCAGATCCCGTTCTCGGGCAATGTCGGCGTGCGCTACGTGCAGACGAGCATGGATTCGACCGGTTACGCGACCGTCAGCGGGGCCCCGATCCAGGCGCGGGTCTCGCGCGAGTACTCGGACGTGCTGCCGTCGATGAACCTGGTCGCGGAAGTCGCGCCGGACATGCTGTTGCGATTCGGTGCCGCCAAGGTGATGGCGCGCAGCGGACTCGGCTCGCTGACCCCGGGCGTGACCGTCAACGTCGCGGGTGGCGCCCGCACGGTCTCGGGCGGCAATCCGGATCTCGATCCGTTCCGCGCCAAGACCTACGACCTCGGCTTCGAGTGGTACTACGGCGACGGTGCCCTGTTCGGCGTCGGCCTGTTCTACAAGGACATCGACACCTACGTGCAGACGGTGCGCGAGACCCGCATCTACGCCGACAGCGGCCTGCCCGCGAGCCTGCTGGCCGGCACCGGCGCGTCGCCCACCGACGAGTTCGTGTTCAGCGTGCCGGTCAACACGCCGGGCGGTCCGCTGCGCGGCGCCGAACTGAACCTGCAGCAGCCCTTCAGCTTCCTGCCCGGGCGCTGGAGCAATCTCGGCGTGCAGTTCAACTACACCTACGTCGACGCGGAAATCAGCTATCTCGACGGCGCCGGCGAGGAAATCATGCGGACCTCGATGGTGGGACTGTCGGACAACGCCTACAACGCCACGCTCTACTACGAAGGCGATGTGTTCTCCGGGCGCGTCTCGGGCACCTATCGCAGCGACTACCTCACCAGCGTGCCGGGGCGCGACGGCAACGACGTCGAAGGGGTCAAGGGCACGACGACGTTCGACGCGTCGATCTCGTGGAAGATCAACGACCGCCTGCAGCTCACCCTGGAGGGACTCAATCTGACCGACGAGTACCAGGACGAATGGGTCGACTCGGTCGCCGACCGCAGCTCGGTCTACTACCACACCGGTCGCCAGTACATGCTCGGCATGCGTTACCGCTTCTGAGCGACGCCGGAGGTCCCGCCCGCGGGCGGGACCGCGCCGTCGGCGTGCCGGTCGCGGCGAGGCGTCCGCTCGCGGGCCCGATGCACGGGCGCGAGTCGCGGGGTAAGGTCCGCGCGATCGCGCCGTACAGACGCCGGCCACCAAGGCCGGCATCGTCACGAGGGAAACGATGATCCAACCGTCCACGTCCGTTCTCGCCGCGCTGCTGGCGCTGTCCGCCGCAATCGCACCGAACGCGCGTGCACAGGCGCCCCAGCCGCCCCAGTTGCTGTTCCACGTGCCCGCCGACGACGGTCTCGAAGCCACCGTCGCGGGAGGCGATCCGGTTCCGAACTTCCAGGACCGGGTGCGCCTGGTCGAGGACGGCGTGCGCGGCTCGGCCATCGAATGGGACGACGACGGCGTCCTGGCGTGGAACGCGCCCGGCAACATCCACGCGCAACGCGGCACCCTGAGCTTCTTCTGGCGGTCGCGCGATCCGGTGGGCGAGGCGCCGTTCGTGATCTTCCGGGTCGGTTACGCCGACCACAGCAGCTGGGACATGGCCTGGCTGCGCATCGACTGGAACGGCGAGGGCTTCGACGCCTTCGTCACCGATGCCAACCTCGCACGCTCGCGGGTGTCGTTCCGGATGCCGGCACCGCCGCCCGCCGATGCCTGGACCCATCTTGCCTTCGGCTGGGACGAGACCATGGGGGTGCGCCTGTACGTGGACGGTCGCGAGGTGGGCCGCGAGGATCGCCCCGCCAGCGCGCAGGCCTCGTTCGATTACGACGCGGGCCTCGACCAGCTCGGTCTCGCGGCGCGCGTGCTCGCGCCGCACCAGGTGCAGAGCCGCTACAACTTCCTGCGCGGCAGCGATTTCGACGACATCCGCGTCTACGACCGCATGCTCGACACCGCCGGCGTCCAGGCCGTGCGCAGCTTCGGCGCGCCACGGACCTCGGTGGCCGGCGGCGACCGCGACACCGCCTGGCTGTTCCGCCATGGCTGGCAGAACGGTGTCGCGCCGCCGCTGCTCGACGCCACCACCACCACGATCCGCAAGGTCGAGTTCGCCGACACCAAGGATCTGAAGCAATGGATGTGGAAGGCGACCGACGGTATCGCCGAAACCACATGGCCGGGCGTGTACAACCGCTCGCGCCTGCGGGGTCGCGACGATTACTTCCAGTTGCCGGACTGGGATACCTATGTCGAAGGCGGCCAGGCGCTGGACCTGACCTTGCCGGACGAGCCGGTGAACCGGGTCGAGATCCGCGGTGCGGCGTTCGGCCAGGCCCTGCACGGCCCCGACGGGACGCGGCTGCAGCCGCTGTTCGAGCGGCCGCAGGGCGTGGTGCGCAGCGTCGACACGTTCGACACCCGCCACGGCGGACATCTGCGCTTCGCCAATACCGCGCAGGAGACGCCGATCCAGGAGATCTGGGCGTATCACGTCAGCGATGCCGACGAGCCGGACGGCACGGTGAAGCAGCGCTACGTCGTGCGTGCCGATGCCGCGGTGGACTACACCAATCTCGACGATCTGCGCGCGTTCATCGACGGCCGCTTCCCTCCGGACGAGCGCGATCTCGTCATCGCGTTGCCGGAACGCGCGGCGGCGCGCCCGCGCGAGGTCGCGACTGCGCCGTCGGCCGCCGTCGGCGCGCCGCGGCAACCGCTGGTGCACGTGCTGGTGCCGTCCGGGGTCGGCGCGGCGCCCGCCGCGCAGCCGCTGGTGCGCAGCTGGGCCTACAGCTGGGAGCACATGCACGACGGGCTCGACGGGGTCGCCATCGACATCCCCGCGCTCGATCTCCCTGCGACCCATCGTGTGGACGGCGAGCCGGCGATCCCGCTCAACATCCGCATCAAGGACCCGATCTGGCCGGCGCGCGACATGATCGACGTGTCGGTGTCGGTCCGGCCCGGACAGGCGCGCACGCTGTGGCTGGACCTGCGCGACCGCATCCTCACCGAGGACAGCCTGTGGATCAGCATCGCCTCGGCCGCGCCGGGATTCGATGCCGCCGCGCTCGACGGCGCGGAGATCCGCCTGGTCTACAAGCCGCGCGAGGCCGCGATCGCCGAGCACGTCGCCGACCGCTTCAACCAGGTTCGCGACAACTGGGGCTTCCTGGTCGAGGAGCACACCACCTCGCGGCGCCAGCGTCTCTACGCGCGCGTGCATGCCGACATCGGCGACCTGCTGCGTGTCGATCCGGATCACCATCTGGGCCGCCTGTATTGGCACTACATGAGCTACGGCAGCCAGGGGCGCCCGCCGGTGGACGTGCCCGAGCCGCCGCCGGGCGTGCCGGCGTGGGCCTTCCTGCAGCTGGAAGACCTGAAGGCGGTGCGGCGTTTCATCGAATGGTGGATCGACGAGCGTCAGGTCGATTTCGGGGATTTCGGCGGCGGCATTTCCGACGACAGCGATCTCTCGCAGCAGTGGCCGGGTCTGGCGCTGATGGGCGTGATTCCGGACAAGGTCAACGCCTCGTTGCTGGCGCTGGCCGATGCGGCCTACGCCAACGAGATGTTCGTCGACGGCCTGTCGACGATCGAGACCGACGAACTGCACGCCTACGAGGAAGGCATCAACACCAACAGCGCCGCGCTCTACCTCAACTGGGGCGACCCGTTGAGCATCGAGCGCCTGATGGAGACGGTGCGCGCGCTGGACGAACGCATCGTGCGGCGCAATCCGCACGGGAACCTGCTGTTCGCCAGCAATTGGTTCGGTGGCCGCAAGGTCTACCGCGAGCCGCGCTGGGAATGGCAGAAGCCGTACTCGTTCCCGCTGCTGCATCCCGCGTTCCTGCTCGGCGTGTTCAACGCCGACCCGACCAGCCGCGACATGATCGTCGGCCTGGCCGACGGCTACCTCGCCCACGCCTACACCGCCGCCGACGGCCAGTGGGTACTGCCCAACGAGATCCAGTGGTCCACCGGCGACGTGCGCGGCGGCGAGCTGCTGGACGGCTCCGGCGGCGGCGACACCATGCACCTGTTCTGGGCGGCATGGCGCTGGACCGGCGAGGACCGCTTCCTGCAGCCGCTGGACTACCGGGTCGCGCGCAGCGGGCCGGCGGCGCTGTCGAATCTCGCCGAGAACTTCGTCGACGTGCTCGAGCGCCGCGACGACTGGGGCGCGCGGCTGCAGGCGTCCGCGGAGGGCGGCAGCGTCGGCTTCCCCAGCCTGGTGGCGTGGCAGCAGACCGGCGACACCCGCCATCTCGAGGCGCTGCACCGCGAGGGCATCGAGACCAAGGCCTTGCGCGAGTACATGAACACCGAGGGGCACTGGTGGTCGGACCGGGTCGAGGCGCCCAGCGAGTTCCTGCAGCGGGCGCGCCTCGGCGGCCTGGCCTTGCGCCGCAACACCACGTATCCCGGTCACACGGTGAGCTGGCGCTTCGACGACGACGCCGATGCCGAACGCGTCGCCCTGCTGGTGCCGGCGCCGCGCCGCGACCGCTTCACCGTGATCGCGCACAACACCGGCGACCGCGAGGCGCGCGCCACCATGACCGGCTGGAACGTGGACGCCGGTCGCTGGCGCCTGCGCAGCGGGATCGACCGCAGCGGCGAGGGTCGCATCGACGCCCAGGCGCGCGAACGCGAGGTGACGCTGGAGACGAGTGCGTCGATCGAGCTGGCGTTCGCGCCCGGGCAGACCCAGGTGTTCGAGTTCGAGCGGATCGAGGCCGGAACGCCGGTCGAGCGGCGGCCCGACATCGGGATCGGCCGCGGCGATGTGCGTCGCGCCGAAGGCGGCGTCGAAGTGACCGTGCACAGCCTCGGCCATGTCGATGCACCGGGCGGCGTGGCGACGCTGGTCGATGCACGCGGGCGCGAACTCGCGCGTGCGGACATCCCGCCGCTGGCCGCGCCGCGCGACCTGCGGCCGCGTACCGTGACGCTCGCCCTGTCCGCCGACGACAAGGCGCTGGACGGCGCGCACGTGCGGATCGCCCTGCACGACGAGGCCGAGGAGGTGACCCGGCGCAACAACGAGGCCGCGGTGCCCTGACGGCAGCTCCGCGGCCCGCACGCCGCGGCAGTCCCAGCAGCCGGCGCCCTCCCTTCTCCCGCTCGCGGGAGAAGGGGCCCGAAGGGCGGAGGAGGGCGCTCGGACCCTCGCCGCCTAGAACGTTCCCCGCTGCACGAACGGCGCCTGCCGGTAGAGTTCGCGCTCGCCGCCGCGCGGGTCGCGCTGCAGCGTCGAGCGGCGGTCGAGCACCATCGTCTCGCGACGTTCGAGCGAATAGGAGCGCCAGTCCGGCAGGCCGGGATGGCCGGGGTCGCCGTGGCGGGCGAACGCGAGCAGCGCATCGCGCAGGGTCGCCGCCATGCGCCGGGCATCGGCATCGGCTCCGGTGCGGGCGCCGGGCATGTCCACGGTGTCGAACACCAGCGGGATGTCGAGGGTGTGGAACGCGCGCAACCGTTCGCCCTCGGGGGTGCGCGGGTACCAGTCGAGCTGATACGCCCAGGTCGGTGCCCCCTGACGTGCGCGCGCCTCCAGCGTCTCCACCGCGCCGCGCCACGAGCGCCCGGCGGTGGTCGCGGCGAAGAACACGTCCGAGGGGCTGTAGTGCGGATACATGCGCCGGTACGCGGCGACGACGCCGTCGGGATCGAGATCCACGTACTGCTGCGTGCGCAGTCGCTCCGGCAGCGTCGCCCAGGTCAGCGCGAAGTGCGCCGGATCGCTGCCGAGAAACGCCCGGGTCTCGTCGCGCGTGTTGCCCACCACCATCGGGACCGCCGCCGACTGCGGCGCCGCGTCCGGCCAGAACGGATGCCGCGGCAACGACACGCCGTCCATCACCGGGCCGAAGTACAGGCGGGTGTCCTCGATGCGCGAGGGGTCCGGCGTGGACAGCGCCGCCAGCAGGTCGGTCGCGGGCAGGGCACACAGGCGTTCGAAGTCGACGTCGGCCCGGTGCGCAGCTTCGGCACGTGGCGGGCCGGCGCCATTCCGGGCATCCAGGGCATCGAGAAACAGCTGCGCGCGCTGCATCGCGGCACGTGGACCGGCTGCGGTCACCTGCTGCCCGCTCATCGTCCAGGCGCGATGGAACAGTCCCCGCGCGGCCGGCATCGCCATCAGTGTGGCGATCTTCGCGCCGCCGCCGGACTGGCCGAACAGGGTCACGTTGTCGGCATCGCCGCCGAAGCGCGCGGCATGGCGGCGAATCCAGTGCAGCGCCATGACCAGATCCAGCTGGCCGATGTTGCCCGACTGCGCGAACGCCGCTCCGCCGAGGTCGCGCAGGGCCAGGTATCCGAAGACGTTGAGGCGATGGTTGACGGTGACCACGACCGCGTCGCCGTGCCGGCACAGGCGGCCGCCGTCGTACAGCGGATCGCTGCCGCTGCCGGTATCGAATCCGCCGCCGTGCACGTAGACCAGGATCGGGCGTTTCGCGCCGTCGTCCAGGGCCGGCGTCCACAGGTTGAGGAACAGGCAATCCTCGCACCCGGGGCCTCCTGCGCCGTTCTGCGGTGCGTTCGCGCCGAACGCGTCCGCGGACCGGATGCCGCGCCAAGGGACCGGTGGCGCGGCCGGCCGGAAACGCCGGGGCGCGGTGTCGGCGCCGTAGCGGATGCCCCGGAAGACGTGCAGCCCGTCGATCCTGGTGCCGGCGACGCGTCCGCCCTCGACCGCGACCACCGACGCGACCGTCGCCCGGGCGGGCGGCAGCAACGCGCATGCACCTGCGGCGAGTGCGGCGCCGATGAAGCGACGACGCGACGGTTGCGGATCACTCATCGAGCGGACGTCCTGGGGCGGCATCTGCGGGTAGGGCGCGCATCCAGGCGATCGCCAGATCCGGCCATCCGGCCAGCGGACCGTGCGCATCGCGGATGCCGAACCCGTGCCCTCCGTGCGGAAACACGTGCAGGCTCGCCGGCACCCCGGCCGCGACCAGAGCCCGGTGGAAACGCAGGCTGTGCGCGACGGGCACCGCGGTATCGTCCTGCGCGTGCAGCAGGAAGGTGGGCGGCGTCCGCGCATCGACAAGGGCATCGAGCGACCACGTCGCCGGATCGGCGCTGGCGTCGGCGGCGCGCAGACGAGCGACCGAGCCGGCGTGGGCGATGGCGGGATCCATCGAGATCACCGGATAGCCGAGCACGACGAAATCGGGACGCGCGTCGTGGCCGTCTCGCAGGCCTCCCGGTGTCGGAAGACGCGCGTCCCGGCGGGTCGCCAGCTGGGCGGCGAGGTGCCCGCCCGCAGAGAAGCCCATGACCCCGATGCGTGCGGCATCGAGCGACCAGTCCGCAGCGCATGCGCGCAGCTGGCGCATCGCCGTGCGTGCATCGACCAGCGGCGCATCCGCGGCGTCCGGATGGGCGATGTCCGGCAGCCGATAGTGCAGCACGAACAGGGTGATGCCGGCCGCGTTGAAGCGCGGCGCCAGCGCGGTGCCTTCCTTGTCCAGCACCACGCGTCGATAACCGCCGCCGGGCAGCACCAGCAAGGCGCTGCCGTCCGGTTGGGCGGGACGATGGACCGTCAGCCAGGCCTCGCCGATGGCTTCGGCGTAGCGGTCGGGCCGACGTGGGTCCGGGCTGCGCTCCACGATGCGCGCATCGGGCGCATCGACGGGGCGTCCGGCGAGGGTGAACGAGGCCGCATTGTCCACCGTAGGCCAATCGCAACCGGCGTGTGCGCTCGCGGTCGCCGCGGCGGCGATCAGCAACGCGCCCGCGCAGGCCACGGCCCGGGCGCGCACGGAGGCGTATCCGGACGGGACCGGATGGGCACGTTCGGCCGTGGACCCCGGAAAAACGGGGCTCCGCGGTG
This sequence comes from Luteimonas abyssi, assembly GCF_001482195.1. Taxonomy (GTDB): domain Bacteria; phylum Pseudomonadota; class Gammaproteobacteria; order Xanthomonadales; family Xanthomonadaceae; genus Luteimonas; species Luteimonas abyssi. The sequence goes on from NZ_KQ759763.1 coordinate 51,418, forward strand.
ATGCGTGGATGGTTCGGATGCACATTTGCCGCACTGCACATTGAAGATGACACCGGTTTACCATACAAGGAACACCACGGTGCGGCGATCTGCATCGCACCACGCTTCCGCGGGAGACCACACGCTTGAACCAGCACGACGACACGCAGCATGAGGACGCGGTGCCAGACGGCGCCGGACACGACACGGATGCCGATGCGATCGCGCAGCGTTTCGTCCAGGCCCGCGCATCCGCGCGCCCGTTGCAGGATTTCCCCGGCGTGATCCCCGCCGATCTGGAGGCCGCCTACCGTGTGCAGGATCTGGCCATCGCGCGCTGGCAGGACGCCGTGGTGGGCTGGAAGGTGGGCTACATCCAGCCGGAGCGCCGCGACGCCTCGGGCGACGAGCGCCTGCTCGGACCGATCTGGCGACGTCACCTGTGGGTCGCCGCCGGCGAGATCGCGATTCCGGTCTACGCCGGCGGTTTCGCCGCGGTGGAAGCCGAGTACGTGCTGCGCCTGGAGGCCGATGCCGATCCGGCGCGCCTGGCGTGGACCCCGGACGACGCGGGCGCACTGCCGGCCACGCTGCTGGTGGGCATCGAGATCGCGAGCAGCCCGCTGGCGACCATCAACGCGCTGGGGCCGCGCGTGGTGGTGTCGGACTTCGGCAACAACAACGGGCTGGTGCTGGGCCCGGAGATCCCGGACTGGGTCGTGCGCGACGAACGCGAGCTGACCGTGCGGACGTACATCGACGGTGCGGAAGTCGGCGCGGGCGGCGCCACGCATCTACCCGGCGGCCTGCGTGCCGCCTTCGCCTTCGCACTCTCGCGCTCGGCCCGGCGCGGACGGCCGCTGCGCGCCGGCGACCTGGTCGCGACCGGAAATGCCACCGGTATCCACGACATCCTGCCCGGCCAGCGGGCCCGGGTGGCCTTCGACGATGTGGCCACGCTGGACGTCCGTGCGGAGGCGGCGGCCGCGGAGCCGGAGGCGCTGCGATGACGCTCGGCCGCCGCGCCTTCCTGGCCGGCCTGGGTGCACTGTGCGCCGTCCCGGCCTTGCGCGGGCTCGCGGCCGACGAGGGCGGGGTGACGCTGACCGCCACCGACGTGCACGTCAGCGACTACCCCACCGTGGAGGCGGTGCGCTGGATCGGGGAGACCATGGCCCGAGAGACCGACGGCCGCGTGCGCATCCGCCAGTACCACTCGGGCCAGCTGGGCCGCGAATCCGAAGCGATCGACATGGCGCGTTACGGCGTCATCGACATCACCCGCGTGTACAGCGGTGCGCTCAACAACGCCTTTCCGCTCACCGTGCCGCTGTGCCTGCCTTACGTGTTCGACTCGGTCGCGCACATGCGCCACGCGCTCGATGGCGGCATCGCGCAGACCGTGCTCGACGGCTTCCGCACCCGCGACCTGGTCGGCCTGGCGGTCTACGACAGCGGCGCGCGCTGCTTCTACAACGTGCGTCGCCCGCTGCGCACGCCCGCCGACCTGCACGGCCTGAAGATCCGCGTGGCCGCGTCGGACATCTTCATCCGGCTGGTGCGCCTGCTCGGTGCGAACCCGACGCCGATGTCGCTGGGCGACACGTTCTCGGGCATGGAAACGCACATGATCGACGGTGCCGAGAACAACATGCGCAGCTTCCATTCCAGCCGGCACTTCGAGGCCGCGCGGTACTGGTCGCAGAGCGAGCACTCGTACGCGCCGGACATGCTGATGATCTCGCAGCGCTCGCTGGATGCGCTGCGCCCGGGCGACCGCGACCTGCTGGTCGACACCGCGCGTGCGTCGGTGGCCGTGATGCGCGAACTCTGGGACGCCTCCGAGGCCGAAGCGCGCGCGGCGGTGGCCGAGGCCGGGATCGCCTTCAACGATGTCGATACCGATGCCTTCCGCGCCGCAGCGCGTCCGCTGGTCGACGACTACCTGCGCGATCCCGCGATCGCCGCCCTTCATCGCCGCATCCGCGATGCGGCCTGAGTCCGAGCCGATGTCCGATCCGAATTCCGCACCCCGTCCCGCATCACCTCCCCTTCCGCGTTCGGCCACCGAGCCGACGCCCGTCGAGGCACCGCTCGAGACGCCGCGCCGCGGTTGGCGCCACGGCCTCGACCGCCTGTCCGGTGTGTCGATCGCCATCGCCGCCGGGGCCTTGCTCGGCCTGGTGGTGGTGCAGGGCTGGCAGGTGTTCGCCCGCTACGTGATCAACGACTCGCCGAGCTGGACCGAGCCGGCGACCATCCTGCTGTTGTCGACCGCGATGAGCTTCGGCGCGGCGTCGGGTGTGCACACCGGGCGCCACTTCGGCTTCTTCCTGCTGGCCGAGGCCATGCAGCCGGCGCTGCGCCGGCTGGTGGACGTGGTGGTGCAAGCGGTGATCGTCGCGATCGGTGCGGCGCTCGCGGGGTGGGGCGCGGTGCTGTTCGTTGATGGACTGGACATCCGCATGGCGGGCGCGCCGTTGCCGCAGAGTGCGGTGTATCTGCCGCTCGCGCTGGGCGGTGCGTTGATGGTGGTGTTCGCGATCGCGCGCGGGATCGATCTCTGGCAGGCGTCGCGTGCGGTGCCGGTGTCCGGCACCGGGCCGGGTGCGCCGGCAGGGGACGCGAGGGGCGAGCGTGACGGGGAGCGGCCGGGTGCCGCGGGAGGCAACGACTGATGGCGATCGCCGTGCTGTTCGGGGTGTTCGTGGTGCTGCTGATGATCGGCGTGCCGGTGGCGTTCGCGCTGGCGGCGGCGTCGCTGGCGACGCTGTTCTTTCTGGATCTGCCGAGTGTGGTGCTGGTGCAGCAGATGGGTGCCGGCATCGGCACGGCATCGCTGATCGCGATTCCGTTGTTCATCTTCGCCGGCGAGTTGATGATGCGCGGCGGCATCTCCGAGCGTCTGATCGCGCTGGCGTCGTCGCTGGTGGGCCGTATCCGTGGCGGTCTCGGGCAGGTCAGCATCCTGTCGTCGCTGTTCTTCGGCGGCGTGTCGGGGTCGGCGATCGCCGATGTGTCGGCGGTGGGTGGGACGATGATTCCGCAGATGGTCAAGCGCGGCTACGACCGGGATTTCGCGGTCAATGTGAGCATCACCGCGGCGTTGGTGGCGCTGCTGGTGCCGCCGTCGCACAACCTGATCCTGTACTCGGCGGCGATGGGCGGCGGGATCTCCATCGCCGATCTGTTCGCGGGCGGCATCCTGCCGGCGTTGCTGATGACGGTGACGCTGATGGTGACGGCGTACTTCGTCGCGCGCCGGCGTGGCTACGGCACCGAGCCGTTCCCGGGACTCGGCGCGATGCTCATCCGGCTGGTGGCGGCATTGCCCGGGCTGGGCCTGGTGGCGCTGATCTTCGTCGGCATCCGCGCCGGCATCTTCACCGCGGTGGAGAGCGCGGCGATCGCGGTGCTGTACGCGTTGCTGGTCACGACGGTGTTGTACCGGCAGCTGCGTTGGCGGGAGTTCTTCGAGACGGTGACGCATGCGGCACGCACGACGGGGGTGATCCTGTTCGTGATCGCGGCGGCGGCGCTGTTCGGGTGGTTGCTGGCGTATCTGCAGGTGCCGGCAGCGGCGGTGAACGCATTGCAGGCGGTGGCCGACAGTCCGCAGGCGGTGCTGATGATGATCGTGGTGATGCTGCTGTTGCTGGGCATCTTCATGGATCTGGCGCCGATGATCCTGATCTGCACGCCGATTTTCCTGCCGGTGGCGCGTGCGTTCGGGATCGATCCGATCCATTTCGGGATGGTGCTCGTGCTGGCCGGCGGCCTGGGCCTGGTGACCCCGCCGGTGGGGTCGGTGCTGTTCGTGGGCACGGCGATCGGCAAGATCACCATCGGCCAGAGCCTGCGCACGATCTGGCCGTTCTGGCTGGCAGGTCTCGCGGTGCTGCTGGTGGTCGCGTTCTTCCCGTCGCTGTCGCTGTGGCTGCCGGCGTTGCTGCGGGCTTAGTCCTGTCCGTCGCCTTCGGGCGACGAGGCCAAAGCAGAACCCACAACCGGCCAAAGCAGAAGCAGAAGCATCGGCTCCGGATGCAGGCGTCGGGGCAGCCGGGGTCTGCTCCTCGGCTCGGTCAGCCCATGCCGCTTCGCGGCCCGGACCGGCCCGGCGCTTTGCGCGCCGGGCGTTCGCACGGGCCGCGCGGCAGTGCCGCGCAAGCGGCCCTGCTCACCCATGTCTGACTCGCCGCCGCAGGCCCGCTCCGCGGTCCGGCCCCTCGCAGCGCTCGGGGCGTTCGCGCCGACGCGCGGCATGCCGCGCAAGCCGTCGGCGCTCACCCATGGCCTGCTCTCCGCAGACCCCAGCCGCCCCGCCGCATCGGCGAGTCGTTGGCGGTGTGCTATCGCCTGCGTCCGAGGCAGCGTGTCGGGGTGATGCCGCGGAGGTCCCAGCTGACTCTGAAAGCAAACGCTTTACTGGCGTCGGCCTGCGGCCGCTTCCTCGTTGATCCTGTCGCGGGGGCAGACAGGAACACGCGGTGCATCGGATTTCGCTGTCACCTGTCCAAGGAGCAAGCCGTGGAGCGTGCCGGAGGCGGCATCTCGCACGTTCCGCAAGCCGACGCCCGTCGGGACCGGTGGCCTTCTCGGCGAAATCAAGGAGGAGGCCGCCGCCGCATGGCGGTGGCCGGGGGACATTCGCGCGAGGAGGCCACCGGTTCCGGCGGGGCCCCTCAGGTCGCGACATCAAGAGGCGACGCGGCGAATCCACGCTGCCGACCCGTCGAACGGGCAGGTTGCCGATCCTGTAAGAGGCCATCAGCTCGCCACGATGCAATGTGATGCCGCGCGTCCGAGGCTGTAGTCGGGACCGACGGCTGCCGCGTGGCAGGCAAGCGGCAGCGCGCGAGGCCTGCGGAGGGCCGTCAGCCCTCCATCTGCTCCAGCTCGCGTCCGCGGGTCTCGTGGACGTAGCGCAGCACGAAGAACACCGACAGGATCGCCGCGGCGGTGTAGAGCCCGTACGCCCCGGCGAGGCCGATGCCGGCCAGCAGCATCGGGAACGTCCAGGTGATCATGAAGTTCGCGCCCCACTGGAACAGCCCGGCTACCGCCAGCCCGGAGCCGCGGATCTGGTTGGGGAACATCTCGCCCAGCATCACCCACATCACCGGGCCCCACGAGAAATTGAAGAACACCACGTACGCATTGGCGGCCACCAGCGCCGTCAGGCCCATCGTGCCGGACAGCATCAGCCGGCCGTCGTCGCCGAGCGTGCCGGTCGCGAAGGCCGCGGTGACCGTGCCCAGCGTGATCGCCATGCCCACCGAACCGGTCCAGAGCAGCGGCTTGCGGCCGATGCGGTCGATCAGCGCCATCGACGCCAGGCACGCGCCGATGCTCAGCGCGCCCGACAGCACGTTGATCAGCAGCGCGTCGCTCTCCGAGAAGCCCACCGCCTGCCACAGCACCGCGCCGTAGTAGAACACCACGTTGATGCCGACCAGCTGCTGGAACGTGGCCAGGCCGATGCCCACCCACACGATCGGGCGCACCCGGCCGGTGGCCCTGGCGATCAGGTCCGACAGCCGCGGGCGGTGGTGGTCGCCGGCGAGGCTGGCCTGGATCTCCCCGAGCTTGCGCGTGCCGGCCTCGGCGCCGTACAGGCGCGTCAGCACCGCCGCGGCCTGTTCCAGCCGGCCCTTGGCGACCAGATAGCGCGGGCTCTCGGGGATGAAGAACAGCGCCACCAGGAACACCGCCGACGGCGCGATCTCCACCCAGAACATCCAGCGCCACGCCTCGTAGCCCCACCAGAACTCGGCGGTCGACGCGCCGGCCACGCGTGCCAGCAGGTAGTTGCTCAGGAACGCCGCGAACAGGCCGAAGATGATCGCGATCTGCTGCAGCGAGGCCAGCCGGCCGCGGTAGCGCGCCGCCGAGACCTCGCTGATGTAGGCCGGCGACATCACGCTGGCCGCGCCGACGGCCAGGCCGCCGAGCACGCGGTAGAGCACGAACTCCGCGGAACTGGCGGCGATGCCGGCGCCCCACGACGAGACACCGAACAGCACCGCCGCCACGATCAGCACGTTGCGCCGGCCGAAGTGGTCGGCCAGCCGGCCGGCGAAGTAGGCGCCGATCGCGCAGCCCAGCAGCATCGACGCCACGTTGAAGCCGGTGCCCACCGAGTCCGAATCGAACGCCGCGCGCAGGCCGTCGACCGTGCCGTTGATGACGCCCGAGTCGAAGCCGAACAGGAAGCCGCCCAGCGTGGCGACGCAACTGATGAGCACGATGAACGCAGTGTTGCCGCCGTCGCGATGTGTCGATCCTGTGGAGTGGGTCATGCGGTGTTCCGGTCCCCGTGTGCGTCTGTCGCGATGCATGGATTGATGGATCGCCGGCTCCGGGGGCGCCCGGGCGACGGTCCATTCGCAAGCCGGGCCGGCGGATGCCTGATCCCGGTGTCATTCCCCTGAGGCCGTCCCCTCGGCCGCTCACACTTTAGCCGCTTCCATCCCGCATGACGTGTTGCAACGCACGATGCCGGGGTGCGGTTCGTCTTGTTACGGTCATCGATGACCATCGGTGTCATTCTCCGCTGTGATCTCCAATCTCCAGGAGTGCCGCATGACCTTCCCAGTTCGTCCGTCCCGTCTCTCCACCGCGGCCCTGGCCTGCGCACTCCTGGTGGCCACCGGCGCGGCCATCGCAGGCGATCCCGCCTGGGCGCGCGGTATCGAGGGACAGCGGCAGGCCGATCTGGGCGACGGCACGTTCCTCAACCCGATCCTGGCCGGCGACCGGCCGGATCCGTCGGTGCTGCGCGTAGGCGATGCGTACTACCTGACGCTGTCGTCGTTCGACAGCTATCCGGGGTTGCCGCTGTGGCAGTCGCGGGATCTGGTGAACTGGCAGCCGATCGGACATGCGATCACCACCAGCGTCGGTTCGATCTGGGCGCCGGACCTGGTGCTGCATGAAGGACGCTTCTACATCTACTTTCCCGGGCGTACCGAGGTCGGACGCAGCAATTACGTGGTCTGGGCCGACGATATCCACGGTCCATGGAGCGAACCGATCGACCTGGCGCTGCCGGGCCACATCGATCCCGGTCACGCTGTGGGCGAGGACGGCAAGCGCTATCTGTTCCTGAGCGCCGGCGACTACGTGCAACTGGCCGACGACGGCCTGAGCACGGTCGGCGAGATCCGGCATGCCTACGGCGGCTGGCGCTATCCGGAAGACTGGGTGGTGGAAAGCTACTCGCAGGAAGGTCCGAAGATCACCCGTCGCGGTGAGTGGTACTACATGATCACGGCCGTCGGCGGCACGGCCGGTCCGCCGACCGGGCACATGGTGATCGTGGCGCGTTCGCGCTCGATCCACGGGCCGTGGGAGAACGCGCCGAACAACCCGGTCGTGCGCACTGCGTCACGCGACGAGCAATGGTGGTCGCGCGGGCATGCCACCCTGGTGGAGGACGCCGCCGGCCAGTGGTGGATGATGTACCACGGCTACGAGCGCGATCACTGGACGCTCGGCCGGCAGGCGCTGCTGGATCCGATCCGCTGGACCGACGACGGCTGGTTCGTCGCCGAGGGGGGCGATCTGGGCCGGCCGCTCGCCAAGCCGGCCGGCTCGCCGGTGCCGCACGGCATGGCACTGTCGGACGACTTCAGCGGAGACACCCTCGCCCCGCAGTGGGCGTTCTACGATCCGGCGCCTGACGAGATGTCCCGGCTGTCGCTGGGCGACGGCGCCCTGACGCTGCGCGGCAAGGGCGCGGCGCCACGCGATGCATCGCCACTGACGGTCATCTCCGGGGATCGCGGCTACGAGTTCCAGGTGGAAATGGAGATCGAGCCGGGTGCCATCGGCGGTGCGCTGCTGTTCTACAGCGACCGGTTGTACGCAGGCCTCGGCTTCAACGGGGAGCGCTTCATCATGCATCGCTACGGCGAGGAGCGTCCGGCGCGACTGCCCGCGGGGCCGGGGGGCAGGCTGTGGTTGCGGGTGCGGCACGAGGATCATGTGATGACCGTCCACCACAGCCGCGATGGCGAGGCCTGGGACAAGTACGACGTGCAGATGGAGACCTCGGGGTATCACCACAACACCGCCGGCCGCTTCCTGTCGTTGCGGCCGGGCGTGTACGCGGCCGGCGATGGCCGGGTCAGGTTCCGCGATTTCCGCTATCGCGCGCTGGAATGAGGCGTGCGCGGAACGTCGTGTCCACCGATAGAAATCTCCCGATAGAATCGGAGCCGTCCCTCCGCCCGGATGCCCGGATGCCCGCTCCCCGCAAACCCCGGCAGCCCGCTGCCGAACCCGCCAGGACGCCGCCTTCCGGTGGCAAGCCCGCGACGATCAACGACATCGCGCGCCTGGCGGGCGTGTCCAAGAAAACCGTCTCGCGGATCATCAACAACTCGCCGCTGGTGCGCCCGGATACGCGGGCCAAGGTCGAGGCGTTGATGCGCGAGGTGGGCTATTCGCCGGATCCGATGGCGCGTGGACTGGCGTTTCGGCGTTCGTTCCTGATCGGCATGGTGTACGACAACCCCACCGCGCAGTTCATCGTCAACATGCAGTACGGCGCGCTGGATGCGTTGCGCGGCTCCGGCTTCGAACTGGTGGTGCATCCCTGCGACAGCCGCAACCCCGACTACATCGAGGGCGTGCGTCGTTTCGTGCAACAGCAGAAGCTGCACGGCGTGATGCTGGTCCCGCGCGTGTCCGAAGACGATGCGCTCGCACGCATGCTCGAGGACATCGGCTGTCGCTACGTGCGCATCGCGGCGGTGGGGCTGGACCGCCCCGAGCGCATGGTGGTCACCCACGATCGCGACGGTGCCGCCGAGGCTGCGGAGTATCTGCAGATGCTCGGCCACACCGACATCGCCTTGATCACCGGCCCCAGCCACTACCGCTCGGCGATCGAACGCACCGCCGGGTGCGTGGACGCGTTGCGCCGGCGCGGCGTGGAAGTGCCCAAGGCCCGCATCGTCGAGGCCGGCTACACCTTCGAATCGGGCATCGCGGCGGCGGAGAAACTGCTGTCGGGGCGCAAGCGGCCCACCGCGATCTTCTGCGGCAACGACGAAATGGCGGCCGGCGTCTACCGGGTGGCGATGCGCGCCGGGATCCAGGTGCCGCGCGATCTGTCGGTGGTCGGCTACGACGACAGCCCGCTGGCCTCGCGGTTGTGGCCGCCGCTGACCACGGTCCGCCGCGATACCCGCGACACCGGGCGCATCGCCGCGGCGATGCTGGTGCACCCCGAGCCGGACGGCGCGCACCCGCTGGCCAGCGTGCGTCCGCACCTGATCGTGCGCGATTCCTGCCAGCCGCCCGGCATGTAGCGCATCCCATCGGTGGCGCGCCACCTGTGTCGTGCGGCCGGGAGAGGGCGTTCCGCAGGCGCGGACGTCGGCGCGTTCCGGGCTGCCCCTGTCCGTTCGCCCTGCACGCGCCTCGTCGCTTCTTCCGCAGCGGGGCAGGGCGGCGAAGCAGCGGACCTGGAGCGGGCGCTGGACGCATTCGCTCCGGTCGACGAGCGACGATTGGCGCAGCGCGCAATGACACCGGTGTCCATCGCCGTTAGAATCGGCCCCGAACCAGTCATTGCGGTGCCCTGCGCCGCCCTTCCCCGGGAGACGCCATGTATCAGAAGACCTACCACGCCACCCATCCCGGCGTGATGCGCAACATCAGCAACGACGACTTGCGCGACCTGTACCTGCTCGACGGCCTGTTCGCCGACGACGACATCCGCCTGAGCTACACGCACTACGAGCGTTTCGTCATCGGCGGCGCCGCGCCGCGCTCGAAGCCGGTGGCGTTGCCGGTGCAGTCGGAGCCCGAGTCGGCCAAGGGCCGGCCCTTCCTGGAGCGTCGCGAACTGGGCGTGGTCAATGTCGGCCAGGGCGGCGGTACGGTGATCGTCGACGGCACCACGTACACGCTGGCCCCGAAGGACGGCCTGTACATCCCGATGGGGACCGAAACGGTCGAGTTCGCGTCCGACGACGCGGCCAGCCCGGCGAAGTTCTACCTCGCTTCGACGCCCGCACACGCCCGCTTCGAAACCACGCACATCTCGATCGACAAGGCGGTGCCGCTGGAGCGCGGCGCGCTGGAGACCAGCAACGAGCGGACCATCTATCAGTACATCGTGCCGGCCACGTGCAAGTCCTCGCAGCTGTTGCTGGGGCTGACGATCCTCAAGCCCGGCAGCGTCTGGAACACGATGCCGCCGCATCTGCACGACCGCCGTTCCGAGGTCTACTTCTACTTCGACCTCGGCGACAACGATCGCGTCTATCACTTCATGGGGCAGCCCGACGCGCAGCGCCACATCGTGGTCGCCGACGGCGAGGCGGTGGTGTCGCCGCCGTGGTCGATCCACATGGGCTCGGGAACGAAGAACTACTGCTTCATCTGGGCGATGGGCGGCGAGAACCTCGACTACACCGACATGCACGTGCTCGATATCTGCCAGCTCAAGTAGCCGGCGCCACCCCGGCGGCCCTCCGCACGCTGTTCCTCCCCAGGGCGTCCTCGCGACATCCGGAGTGCGGGGTGGCCGAGGCCGGGCGTTCTTCCACCTGCGCGCATCCGCGCGCCCAGTGCATTCCGGAGCGTGACATGAGCCATTCCTTCGATCTCGGCGGCCGCGTAGCCCTGGTCACCGGTGCCAATACCGGGCTGGGGCAGGGCATCGCCGTCGCGCTGGCCGAGGCCGGCGCGGACATCGCGGCCGCCGGTCGCAGCGTGCCCGACGACACCCGCGCCCAGGTCGAGGCGCTCGGCCGTCGCTTCGTCTTCATCGAAGCCGCGCTGGACACCATCGCCCCGGTCGGGGACATCGTGTCGGGCACCGTCTCGCAACTGGGTCGGCTCGATATCCTGGTCAACAACGCCGGCACCATCCGCCGCAACGACGCACTCGACTTCACCGAGGACGACTGGGATGCCGTGGCGGGTGTGAATCTCAAGACGCTGTTCTTCCTGTCGCAGGCCGCAGGCCGGCACTGGGTGGCGCAGGGGCAGGGCGGCAAGATCATCAACGTCGCCTCGATGCTGTCGTTCCAGGGCGGCATCCGCGTGGCGTCGTACACCGCCAGCAAGTCGGGCGTGCTCGGCGTCACCCGCCTGCTCGCCAACGAGTGGGCGGGCAAGGGCATCAACGTCAACGCCATCGCGCCGGGGTACTTCGCGACCAACAACACCGAGGCGCTGCGCAACGACAGTGCGCGCAACCGGGCGATCCTGGAACGGATTCCGGCCAACCGCTGGGGCAAACCGTCCGACCTGGGCGGGGCGGCCGTCTTCCTCGCCTCGGATGCGGCGGATTACGTGCACGGTGCGGTGCTGCCGGTCGACGGGGGCTGGTTGGCGCGCTGACATCGCGACGCCCGCCGCGGCGGATGCCGCGTGCGGGCAGCCGTCAGTCCTCAGCCGTCGTCGAGCGTTTCTCGTCTGCGCGCGTCGGCGTCTTCGACGGCCTGTTCCACCGCCTGCGCCTTGTCGAGAGGATCGCGCACCGCATCGCCCAGACCGCCGGTCTGTGGCGTGGGAGGCGGTTCGGGCGGGGTGGGGTCGGCGGGGCGGCAACCGGCCAGCGCCAGCGCCGCGGTGAACAGGGCGGCCAGCGGCGTGATGCCGATGCGGGCGACAGGCGGACGCAAGATTCGGGACAGGTGACGCATGACGGCGTGCCTCGTGATCGTCTCGTTGGCCTTGTCGTATCCTACGCCCGCCCCCGCAACAGGAGCGTGCATGCATTCGCAACGTTGGCGTCTGGACGGTCAACGCGCGCTGGTGACCGGCGGCAGCGCCGGAATCGGCCGCGCGATCGCGCGCGAGTTGCTCGGCTTCGGTGCCGAGGTGCTGATCGTCGCCCGCGACGGCGACGCGCTCGAAGCCACCCGCGACGAACTGCTCGACGAGCAACCCGACGGCGTGGTCCGCGCGATGATCGGCGATGTGGCCGACGAAGAGCAGCGACGCGAGATCCTCGACTGGGTCGAGGACCAGGGCGACGGGCTGCACATCCTGGTCAACAACGCCGGTGCCAACCTGCCCCGGCCGGCGACCGAATACGCCGAGAACGAGTGGCGGGGGATCTTCGAGGGCAACCTGTTCGCGGCGTTCGAGCTGGCGCGCTACGCGCACCCGTTGCTGGCCGAGCATCCGAGTTCGAGCATCGTCAATGTCGGCAGCGTGTCCGGGCTGACCCACGTGCGCACCGGCGCGCCCTACGGCATGAGCAAGGCCGCCCTGCACCAGATGACCCGCAACCTCGCGGTGGAATGGGCCGAGGACGGCATCCGCGTCAATGCGGTCGCGCCCTGGTACATCCGCACCCGGCGCACGTCGGGGGCACTCGCCGATCCGGACTATCTGGACGAAGTGTTGTTGCGCACACCCCTGGGGCGCATCGGCGAACCGGAGGAAGTCGCAGCGGCCGTCGCATTCCTGTGCCTGCCGGCTTCGGCTTACGTGACCGGCGAATGCATCGCGGTGGACGGCGGTTTCCTGCGCTACGGGTTCTGACCGGCTCGCGCGCGGACGCATGCCGCCCGCGCCCGGTTATGCTGTCCTCGGGATGGGAGAGGGGACGGACGCGTGACCACGCGGCCGGCATCGACCGTTCCGAAGGTGCCCTCCGAAGAATGGATTCATGCCGAACGCGTCCCGAGATCCCATTCCCGCCATCCGTCTGGCCGTCGTCGAAGACGATGCCGAGTTGCGCGATCACGTGATGATCCCCGCGCTGCGCGAGGCGGGTTTCGAAGCCGTCGGACTGGCGACTTCGCTGCAGCTCTACCGGCACTGGACCACACGGCCCTTCGATCTGGTACTGCTGGACGTGGGGCTTCCGGACGACGACGGGGTCGAGATCGCGCGGCATCTGCGCGGGCTGTCGCCGGACCTGGGCATCGCGCTCTACACCGGCAACGCCAGCACCGAGGACAGGATGCGCGGGTTGCGGGCGGGCGTGGACGCCTACCTGGTGAAGCCGTTGCACATGGACGAGGTGGTGGAGACCCTGCGCAACCTCGTCCGTCGCATCCGCGGCACGACCCGGGCACGAGGCCCGGACGACGGCTGGTCCCTGGACCGTCAGGGCTGGCACCTGCGCCTGCCCAAGGGGGGGCAGGTCGCGTTGAACCAGGCCGAGCGGCAGGTGCTCAGCGTGCTCGCCGCCAACGCCGGCATGCCGGTCCGGCGCGAGACCTTGATCGCGACGCTCACCAGCGACGTCGACGCCTACGACCCGCATCGTCTGGAAATGCTGCTCTACCGGTTGCGTCGCAAGTGCGAGCAGGCCGGTGGCCTCCCGCTACCGGTGCGCAGTGTCCGCGGCGTGGGCTACATGCTCGCGTGGTGAGAGTGGAACGGCGGCTGCGGATCGCAGCGGTAGCGTGACCACGAACCCCGCGCCGCGGTCGCCTTGCGGGGCCAGTGCGAGGTCGCCACCCGCCGTGCGCAGGACCTCGCGGCTGACCCCCAGGCCCAGGCCGGTTCCCTGGCCGGGAGGCTTGGTGGTGAAGAACGCATCGAACACCCGGTCACGGTCCGCGACGGCGATACCGGGGCCGGAATCGCGGGCGACGATCCTCAGCCGCGCCCCGGCGTCCTCGCACGCCGCGCGCAACTCGAAGCGCCCGCCGTCGGGCATGGCATCGGCGGCATTCGCCGCCAGGTTGAGCAACACCAGATCGAAACGCTCCCGATCCATCAGCACCGGGGCCGCGCGGTCCGGCAGTGACAGTTCGAGCCGGATTCGGGGTCCGAGCGTCTGCCGCAGCATCGGTTCGAGCGCGGCGACCGCCTCGATCGCATCGAAGGCGAGAGCCGCACCGGTGTCCTCGCGGGCGAAGTGCAGCAGCTTACGGACCTGGACCTCCGCGCGGCGGCCGGCGGCACGGACCCCTTCCAATGCCCGGGCGCGCGCAGCGGGGTCCTCGGCGCGCGCCGCCTGGTCCGCGTAGCCGCTCACCAGGGTGAGCAGATGTCCGAAGTCGTGCGCCAGCCCGCTGGCCATGCGGCCGGCCGCTTCCAGCTTCTGCGCATGGATCACCTGCGCCTGGGCCCGCTCGCGCGCGGCCATCTCCTCCTGCAGACGCACGTTGGCCGCCGCCGACGCCTCCGCCTGCGACCGCGTCTCGGCCAGGGCCTCCCGCAGCGCGGCCACGCTGCGGTCGACCACCAGCGCGACGAGCAGGAACATGATCGCGCGGATCAGGGCATCGCCGAACGCGAGCGGATAGGTGGACAGGCCCAGGCGCACCTCGGCCAGCGCGCCGGCGGCGAGCGAGGCGACCAGGGCCGCATACATCGCCCACAACGCGCGCCGGCCGATCATGAGGCCGGCGACGAACAACCACAGCACCTGCACCGGCATCTCGAAGATGTGCGCGGACAATCCGGTGATGCCGTGGGACACCACGGTGACCACGCCGACGACCGCCATCAACTGCCGGATGGCGATCTGGAACCGCCCCGTGCGGATCAGGACGACGCTCCATAGCGCCAGTGCGCTGATCAGGGCGCTGGCGATCAGGCTGGACGTCTCGCCGGGGCGCCACGGCACATCCGTGCCCACGATCCGGTACAGCCAGAGCAGGGGCGGCAGCGTCCCCAGGACCAGCAGGACCACCTGCAGCATCGGCGCATTGCGTCGGTCGACGGGATCGGCGATGGCCGGGCGACGCAGCCAGTGGACGAGCGGGGAAGGGTGCATGGACGGCGCCGGGCGTGATGAGCCCCGATCTTTGGGTATCGCGCCGCCAAAAAAACTCACCTCAGGTGAGAATTCGTGAATAAATGTGCTTGTCGTCACAGATTGGCGGCGTTAGAGTGCGCCCGCTTCGACATCGTCTGCACGCCGCTCGGGTGGCGTGGGGCCGTGTTGGAGCCGGGGGGCACGTCCTTGGTCACGGTCGGCAGATGCGCATCGCTGCGCCTGCCGGCCGCGCCTGCGTGCGCAAAAAAGCGTGGCCGGCCGGCTCCAGGGCGGACGCGCGCATCGTCAAGGGGAAGCAGGTGTTCCAGATTCGACTTGGTAGCGCGGGCCCGTTCTTCGCCGGGCTGTCCGCAACGCTGCTCGTGGCGGCCACCTGGCTGGGAGGCCCCGCCTTCGCCCAGTCCGTCGGACTGACCAACACCGCGACCGTGACCGCGCCCGCCGGCACGACCGACATCGTGCCGGACAACAACGTCGACAGCGTGACCGTATCGGTGGCGCCGCGGCTCAGTTTCTGCACCGCGCCGGGCGGTAGCGCCCCGTCGAACGCGATCTACAGCATCGTCAACGGCGTGCAGATCTGGCGCTACGAGGCCGGTGCCGGCAGCGACGCGTTGGTGCCGGAACTGCTGCTGCCGACGCTGGCAGGCAACGTCAACGCGCTGATGATCGACCCGGTCAACGACCGCCTGCTGTTTCACGCCAGCGCCGGCTCGATGCTCTGGGCCTACGACGACGCCAACGGCGGCTGGTACCAGGCGCTGTCGGCACCGCTGCCGACGAGCGACCTGCCGCGCGCCGGCATGGACCGCAACGGCGTCGGCTATCTGGTCGCCGGCGGCGGTGCGCCCGCCGTCTACCGGGTGACCGCGAACGCGACCGGCTTCGGTTACGCGGCGCAGAACATCGGCACCTTGCAGTACGACTTCGCGCCGACCGATCCCGGCTCCGGCGACATCGCCTTCGACGCCGCCGGCTTCGGCTGGCTGGCGGCGGGACAGGACCTCTACCGCATCGATTTCACCGCGCCGGGCAACCCGCGCGCGATCCGCCAGACCCGGCCGCTGCTCGGCGGACAGCCGTCGACCGTCCAGTGGGCCGGTGCGGCCTTCGGCGACGACGACCGCCTCTACGTCGCCAACAACGCCGCACCGAGCCGGTACTACGCCTACGACCCGGCGACCGGCAACCTGAGCCAGACGGCGGCCACGGGGGCCGGAGGCTCGCGCGACCTGGCGTCGTGCGCGTTCCCCACCATCGACGATCCCGAACTGTCGGTGAGCAAGTCGCTGGCCGAGGTCAACGGCGCGCCCTACGTCGACGGCGCCGCCGTCGCCCCGGGCGATACGCTGCGCTACGCCATCGCCGTGGAGAACACCGGCGGTGCCGTCGCCACCCTCTTCGCCGGCGACGTGGCCGAGACCGTACCGGTCAATACGGCGTACGTGGTGGCGGGCAATGATTTCGCCTGCAGCGGTGGGGCCTGCCTCAACACGAGCGCGGTCAACATCCCGGTCGGCACCACCGCGACGCTGCACTTCGTGGTGCGCATCGACGATCCGCTGGCCGCCGATGCGACCGGCATCGCCAACGCGGTGACGTTCCCCAACGGCGCCGTCGACTGCGCTGCGCCCGGCAACGACTGCACCGAGACCACGCCGCTGGCGCCGACGATCGTGGTGACCAAGCGCGCCGACCCGGAGGCCGGTACCGCGGTCTCGGCCGGGCAGGCCATCACGTACACCCTGAGCGTGGACGTGGCCAACGCCGCCACGCAGTCGGAGGTGGTCCTGACCGACACCCTGGGAGCCGGCCTGAGCTTCACCACGGTGGTGGATGCGGGCGGCTTCGTGGTGGGCGGCAGCGGCAACGTGCGCAGCTTCACCCTGTCGGCCGGCATCCCGCCGGGGCGCTACAGCGTCGTCTACATCGCGACGGTGGAGGCCGACGCGCAGACGGCGGTCGCCAATGCCGTGGTGCCGACCGGCGGCGGCGACCCCGCCGACCCGGGCGCGCCGCCGCCGACCTGCGTCACCTGCGCCATCGAGCATCCCCTGATCCCGGTGATCCAGGTCGCCAAGAGCGCGGACCGGCCCACGGGCAGCGCGGTTTCGCCCGGTGACACGTTGGCCTACACGGTGACGGTCACGGTCCCCAATGCCGCCACCACCGAGGCGCTGACCCTGGTCGACACCCCGGGCGTGGGTCTGAGCTTCGGCGAGGTGACCGACGCGGGCGCCTTCGCCTGCGCCGGCGCGCTGACCTGCAGCCTGGCGGCGGGCACGGCGCCAGGCATCTATGCCGTGACCTACACGGCCACCGTCGATGCGGATGCCACCGGCACGCTGGGCAATGTCGTCGTCGCCAGCAACCCCGCGGGCGGCAGCGATCCCGACCCGGTCTGCACCACCTGCACGACCGAGCACGAGGTCGTAGCGACCGCGATCGCGGTGACGAAGGCGGCCGACCCGGCGCCGGGCAGCACCGTCGCACCCGGCGACACCTTGACCTACACGGTGACGGCGACGGTGGCGAACTCGGCCACCACCGAGGTGCTGACGCTGCTCGACACGCTGGGCGACGGCCTGACGTTCGGCGCGGTGACCGACGCCGGCGCCTTCGCCTGCACCGGCGCGCTGGCCTGCACGCTGCCGGCAGGCACGCTGCCGGGTACCTACGCCCTGAGCTACACGGCGATCGTCGACGCGGACGCCACCGGCACGCTCGCCAATGTGGTGACCGCCAGCAACCCCGCGGGCGGCAACGACCCCGATCCGGTGTGCGCGACGTGCACGACCGAGCACGAGGTCGTGCCGACCGCGATCACCGTGGCGAAAGCGGCCGATCCCGTCCCGGGCGGCATCGTGGCGCCCGGCGACACACTGACCTACACGCTGACGGTCACGGTCGCCGGTTCGGCCACCACCGAAGTGCTGACCCTGGTCGACACGCTGGGCGTGGGCCTGACCTTCGGTGCGGTGACCGACGCGGGCGCCTTCGCCTGCACCGGCGCGCTGGCCTGCACGCTGCCGGCAGGCACGCTGCCGGGTAGCTACGCCCTGAGCTACACCGCCACCGTCGATGCGGATGCCACCGGCACGGTCGGCAATGTCGTCGTCGCCAGCAACCCCGCCGGCGGCAACGACCCCGATCCGGTGTGCGTCACCTGCACGACCGAACACGAGATCGTGGCGTCCGCGATCGCGGTGACGAAGACCGCCGACCCGGTGACCGGCACCACCGTGGCGCCTGGCGACACGCTGACCTACACGCTGAGGGTCACCGTGGCCGACTCGGCCACCACCGAGGTGCTGACCCTGGTCGACACGCTGGGCGTGGGCCTGACCTTCGGTGCGGTGACCGACGTGGGCGCCTTCGCCTGCACCGGCGCGCTGGCCTGCTCGCTGCCGGCAGGCACGCTGCCGGGTAGCTACGCCCTGAGCTACACGGCCACCGTCGATGCGGATGCCACTGGCACGGTCGGCAATGTCGTCGTCGCCAGCAACCCCGCCGGCGGCAACGACCCCGATCCGGTGTGCGTCACCTGCACGACCGAACACGAGATCGTGGCGTCCGCGATCGCGGTGACGAAGACCGCCGACCCGGTGACCGGCACCACCGTGGCGCCTGGCGACACGCTGACCTACACGCTGAGGGTCACCGTGGCCGACTCGGCCACCACCGAGGTGCTGACCCTGGTCGACACGCTGGGCGTGGGCCTGACCTTCGGTGCGGTGACCGACGTGGGCGCCTTCGCCTGCACCGGCGCGCTGGCCTGCTCGCTGCCGGCAGGCACGCTGCCGGGTAGCTACGCCCTGAGCTACACGGCCACCGTCGATGCGGATGCCACTGGCACGGTCGGCAATGTCGTCGTCGCCAGCAACCCCGCCGGCGGCAACGACCCCGATCCGGTGTGCGTCACCTGCACGACCGAACACGAGATCGCGCCGACCGCGATCACCGTGGCGAAAGCGGCCGACCCCGCCGCCGGCAGCACCGCCGCGCCGGGCGACACCTTGACCTACACGGTGACGGTGACGGTGGCGAACTCGGCCACCACCGAGGTGCTGACCCTGCTCGACACGCTGGGAACCGGCCTGACCTTCGGTACGGTCACCGACGCAGGTGCCTTCGCCTGCGGCGGCGCGCTGATCTGCACATTGCCGGCCGGCACACTGCCGGGCACCTACGCCCTGCGTTACACCGCCACCGTCGATGCCGCCGCCACCGGCACGGTCGGAAACGTCGTCGTCGCCAGCAACCCTGCCGGCGGGAGCGATCCCGATCCGGTGTGTGCGACCTGCACGACCGAGCACGACATCGTGGCCACCGCGATCACCGTGGCGAAAGCGGCCGATCCCGCCGCCGGCAGCACCGTCGTGCCGGGCGACACCTTGACCTACACGGTGACGGTGACGGTGGCGAACTCGGCCACCACCGAGGTGCTGACCCTGGTCGACACGCTGGGCGTGGGCCTGACCTTCGGTGCGGTGACCGATGCGGGCGCCTTCGCCTGCACCGGCGCGCTGACGTGCACCCTGCCGGCCGGCACACTGCCGGGCACCTATGCGCTGGCCTACACCGCGACCGTCGATGCCGACGCGACCGGTACCGTCGGCA
>NZ_KQ759763.1:72800-73612 GCF_001482195.1 Luteimonas abyssi
GGGCGCCTTCGCCTGCACCGGCGCGCTGGCCTGCTCGCTGCCGGCAGGCACGCTGCCGGGTAGCTACGCCCTGAGCTACACGGCCACCGTCGATGCGGATGCCACTGGCACGGTCGGCAATGTCGTCGTCGCCAGCAACCCCGCCGGCGGCAACGACCCCGATCCGGTGTGCGTCACCTGCACGACCGAACACGAGATCGCGCCGACCGCGATCACCGTGGCGAAAGCGGCCGACCCCGCCGCCGGCAGCACCGCCGCGCCGGGCGACACCTTGACCTACACGGTGACGGTGACGGTGGCGAACTCGGCCACCACCGAGGTGCTGACCCTGCTCGACACGCTGGGAACCGGCCTGACCTTCGGTACGGTCACCGACGCAGGTGCCTTCGCCTGCGGCGGCGCGCTGATCTGCACATTGCCGGCCGGCACACTGCCGGGCACCTACGCCCTGCGTTACACCGCCACCGTCGATGCCGCCGCCACCGGCACGGTCGGAAACGTCGTCGTCGCCAGCAACCCTGCCGGCGGGAGCGATCCCGATCCGGTGTGTGCGACCTGCACGACCGAGCACGACATCGTGGCCACCGCGATCACCGTGGCGAAAGCGGCCGATCCCGCCGCCGGCAGCACCGTCGTGCCGGGCGACACCTTGACCTACACGGTGACGGTGACGGTGGCGAACTCGGCCACCACCGAGGTGCTGACCCTGGTCGACACGCTGGGCGTGGGCCTGACCTTCGGTGCGGTGACCGATGCGGGCGCCTTCGCCTGCACCGGCGCGCTGGCCTGCTCGCTGCCGGCAGGCACGCTGC
>NZ_KQ759763.1:73622-444152 GCF_001482195.1 Luteimonas abyssi
CGCGACCGGTACCGTCGGCAACGTCGTGGCCGCGAGCAATCCGCCCGGCGGCAACGACCCCGACCCGGTGTGCACGACCTGCACGACCGGGCACGAGGTGGTGGCCACCGCGATCACCGTGGCGAAGACATCCGACCCGGCTCCGGGCGGTGAGGTGTCGCCTGGCGACACACTGACCTACACGCTGACGGTGACGGTCGCCAATGCCGCCACCACCGAGGCGCTGACCCTGGTCGACACCCTGGGCGTGGGCCTGACCTTCGGCGCGGTGACCGACGCGGGCGCGTTCGCCTGCGCCGGTGCGCTGACGTGCACGCTGCCGGCGGGCACGCTGCCGGGCACCTATGCGCTGGCCTACACCGCGACCGTCGATGCCGACGCGACCGGTACCGTCGGCAACGTCGTGGTCGCGAGCCATCCGTCCGGCGGCAACGACCCCGACCCGGTGTGCGCCACCTGCGCAACCGAGCACCCGGTGGCCGCACCGGTGATCGCGGTGATCAAGTCGGCCGAACCGGGCGACGGCGCCGAGGTGCGCGCGGGCGACACCCTCGTCTACACCCTGACCGCGACGGTGTCCCACTCGGCCACGCTCGACACGCTGACCCTGGTCGACACCCTGGGCGCGGGCCTGACGTTCGGCGCGGTCACCGACGCGGGCGCCTTCGCCTGCACCGGCACGCTGACCTGCACGCTGCCTGCCGGCACGCTGCCGGGGACCTACACGCTGACCTACACCGCGACCGTCGATGCCGGCGCCACCGGCGTGGTGGGCAACGCGGTGACCGCCAGCGGGGGCACCGGCGACGGCGGCCCGCCGCCCGAGTGCGCCGTGTGCGCCACCGAGCACCCGCTGGTCGAACCGCGGGTGACGATCGCCAAGCACGCCACCCCGGGCGACGGCCAGGAGGTGCGGGTCGGCGACACCATCGAGTACACGCTCACCGTCGCCGTCGAGAACTCCGCCACGCGCGCCGACGTGCGGTTGATCGACACCCCCGGGCACGGCCTGGCGGTGGGCGCGCTCCCCGCCGGCTGCATCGGCGACGGCGCCACCGTGACCTGCGTGCTGCCCGCCGGCGCCGTGCCGGGCGCGCACACCTTCGTCTATCCGGCGACGGTGACGGCCGATGCGACCGGCGTGGTGGACAACGTCGTGCTGGGCAACTACGTAGGCGACGGCGGCGGTCCGGCACCGGAGTGCACGGTCTGCCAGACCCGTCACGAGGTGGCCGACGCGGCGCTGCTGCGCATCGTCAAGACGGTGGGCGCGCGTACCGCGACGGTCGGCGACCTGGTGCGCTACACGCTCACGGTCGAGAACGTCGGCGCGGTGAACGTCGTCGACGGCATCGTCGTCGACACGCCGCCCGCGGGCTTCAGCTACGTCGAGGGCTCGATGGCGGTCGCCGACCGCGACGGCGCCTTCACCCTGGACGGTCTGCACCCGCTGCGCATCGGCGGCCTCGACATCGCCGCCGGCGAGCAGGCGACCATCGTCTACCTGCTGCGCGTGGGCGCCGGTGTGCGCGCGGGCGTGCACGTCAACGAGGCGGTCGCGGTGAACGCCGCGGGCGAGCGGGTCTCCAACGTCGCCACCGCGCAGGTGGCGCTGGACGCCGATCCGCTGCTCGACGACAGCCTGGTGTTCGGCACGGTCTTCGACGACCGCGACGGCGACGGTTGGCAGGACCGTGCGGATCTGTCGGGCGTGCGCGTACAGGGCGGGTTCGCGCCCGGCGCCTATGTCGCCGGTTCCACCACGATCGACCGCGGCGACGGCCCGCAGCCGCTCGCCGATGCCAGCGCTCCGCTGCTGCACGGCATCGAGGTCGGCGCGATCCCCGCGCGGCAGTCGGTGGCCGATCCGATCGACGCACACCGGGTGACGATCCGCCAGCGCCTGCACACGCTCGATTTCACCGGCGACTTCGTGCTCGCCAGTGCGCAGGGCGTCACCGTACGCATGACGCCCGACGGCTCGACCCGCGTGGAGCGCGACGGCGAGGCGGCCAAGGGCCTCAACGCCGCCGAGCCGGTGGTGACGCGCAGCGTGGCGGCGGTGGAGGGCGGCTACGAGGTGGCCTACGCCATCGCCAACCACGGCATCGACGAGCGCGGCATCCCCGGCGTGCGCATCGCCTCGGTGGAGGGCCTGCTGATCGAGACCGACCAGTACGGTCGCTACCACCTGGCCGACGTGCACGGCGGCGAACGGCACCACGGCCGCAACTTCATCCTCAAGGTCGATCCGGCCACGCTGCCGCCGGGCGCCGAGCTCACCACGGCGAATCCGCTGGTGCGGCGGATCACCCCCGGCCTGCCGGTGCGCTTCGACTTCGGCGTGCGCCTGCCGGTGGAGGCGATCCCGGGCGGCGAACAGCGGATCGAGCTGGAGCTGGGCGAGGTGTTGTTCGCCCCCGACAGCGCCGAGGTCCGCGAGGCGTGGTTGCCGGCGATCGAGCGCATGGCCGAACAGGTGGCGCGTCACGACGGCGGCGAGGTGGCGATCGCCGCCGACGGCGGCAGCGAGGCGCTCGCCTTCGCCCGTGCGGCGGCGGTGCGCGATGCGCTGCAGGCGCGGCTCGGGCCGGAGGCGCAGGCGGGCTTGCGCGTGGGGTTGCGCACCCGCGTGGAGGATCCGCACGCCCTGGTCGCGGGCGTGGACGCCGGTGGCGCGCTGCTGGGCACGGTGCTGTTCGACACCGATCGCGCCGAGATCCGGCCGGAGTTCGCGGGCCTGCTCGATGCGGTGGCGCAGCGGCTCGAGGGGCTGGGCGGCGGCGTGGTGGCAGTGGTCGGGCATACCGACGCCCGCGGCTCGCACGCCTACAACGCCGCGCTCGGCCTGCGCCGTGCCACCGCGGTGCAGCAGGCCCTGGCGGCGCGACTGAGCGCGGAGACGAGAGGCCGGGTGCGCGTGGAGTCCAGTGGCGATCCGACGGTCGCGGTCGGTACGGAACGCGAGTGAGGGGGCGGGCCATGAACAAGAAGCGCATCATGAAGAAGACATTGCTCGACACCGCCTTGCTCGGCGTCCTGGCCGGCATGTGTACCACGGCCTCGGCGCAAGAGCCGCAGCCCGCGCACGTCGCCGATGCGGCGATCGACTGCGACGCCGGCGCCTGCAGCAGTGCCGGCGGCGACCTGCTGTTCCGCGTGCGCACGCGCAGCTACGACCAGCCGGCCAGCGTCGGCACCGGCGAGCATTCCTCCGCGCAGGCGTTGCAGCCCGACCGCCGGGTGTCGATCGCGCTGGCTGCGCCCGGGCGGGCCGAGGTGCGTGGCGCGTTCTCGGTGCAGCTGCCCGGCGGCGGTGTGGTCTGGGCGACCGAGGATCCCAGCCTCGGCGTGCCGGAGCTGACCGTGTCCGCGCCGGCACTGGTCGCCTTCGACGGCGGGCGCATCGTCGAGCCGGTGGCGTTCTTCGTGCGCAGCAACTACGTCGCCTTCGTCGAGCGCTACGAACTCACCCTCTACCGCGGCACCGACGGCGACCTGATCGACCCGCTGGCGCGGCTGGCGCTGCCCGTGGAGGCGGTCTCGCAGAGCGCGTGGGACGGCGCGCTGCCCGCCGGCCTGCGCCTGCGCGCCGGCGACGAGCTGGTCTACGTGCTGCGCGCGTACGATGCCGCCGGCCGCTTCGACGAGACCGCGCCGCGCACGCTGCAACTGGTGCGGCCGGACGAGGCCGAGCGCGGCGTGCAGCGGGTGCGCGAGGGTGCCGAGCGTTCGCTGGGCACCGCGCTCGGTGCCGAGCAGGCGCAGCGCCAGGCGCTGATCGACGATGTGTTCGCCGGCAACGGCCTGCGCCAGCAGAACATCCCGATCTACGGCTCGCGCGTGCGCGTGCAGGGCCGCAACCTGCCCGACGGCCACGGCCTGCGCATCAACGGTTCGCGTTATCCGGTGGATCTGGAGCGCAAGTTCGTCGCCGAGTACCTGATGCCGATCGGCCGCCATCGCTTCGAGATCGCGCTGGACGGGCCCGAGGGCAGCCGCCCGCTGCAACGCGCGCTCGACGTGGACGTCAGCGGTCGCTACTTCTTCGGCGTCGGCCTGGCCGACGTGACCGTCTACGAGAACCGGGCCAGCGGGCCGGGCCGCTCGCTCGCGCTGGCCGGGCGCGAGGACGACATCCTCAGCGACGGGCGCCTGGCGTTCTATCTGAAGGCGAAGACGCAGGGCAAGTACCTGATCACCGCCCAGGCCGATACCCAGAACCGACCGCTGGGCGATCTGTTCGACGGCTTCACGTCCGCCGATCCGCAGGACGTCTTCCGCCGTCTCGATCCGGATCTGTACTACCCGACCTACGGCGACGACTCCAGCACCTGGCGCGACGTCGACACCATGGGCCGCTTCTACCTGCGTGCCGAGTGGGACAAGAACGAGGCCCTGTGGGGCAACTTCGGCACCGGGCTGACCGGCACCGAGTACGGCCAGTACGTGCGCTCGCTGTACGGTGCGGCGCTCAACTGGCGCTCGCGCGGCATCAACGCCTGGGGCGACCCGGCCACGCAACTGCGCGTGTTCGCGTCCGAGGCGCAGACCGCGCCAGGCCACAGCGAGTTCATCGGCACCGGCGGCAGTCTGTACTACCTGCGCCACACCGACGTGCTGCCCGGCTCCGACCAGGTGGTGCTGGAGGTGCGCGACCGCACCACCGGCCGCGTCGAGCAGCGCATCGCCCTGCTGCGCGGTGCCGACTACGAGATCGACGAGCTGCAGGGCCGCATCCTGCTGACCCGCGCGCTGGCGCAGATCACCCGCCAGAACATGCCCACGCTGACCCGCGACGCGCCGCTGGACGGCCTGGAGCAGCGCCTGATCGTGGACTACGAATGGGTGCCCAATGACTTCGACGCCGACGAGATCGCCGCCGGCGTGCGCGGCAAGCACTGGTTCGGCGACCACCTCGGCGTGGGCCTGACCCGGGTCGAGGAGAACCGCGCCGGCGAGGACTACGTGCTGACCTCGGCCGACATCACCCTGCAGGCCGGCAAGGGCACGTACCTGAAGCTCGAGCACAGCCGCACCGAGGCCACCAGCGCGCCGGTGTTCTTCTCCGACAACGGCGGCCTGAGCTTCACCCGCCTCAATCCCGGTGGCCCGCGCGAGGGCGAGGCCACCGCGGTCGAGGCGCGCGCCAACTTCCAGGAACTGGGCTGGACCGCGCAGCCGTGGAGCGCGGGCGCGTGGTGGCGACAGGTGGACGCCGGCTATTCCATCTCGCGCTTCGACACCGGCGCCGACATCGAGGAGTACGGCGCCGAGGTGCTGGGCCAGTTCACCGACGATGTCGGCACCTACGCCCGCTACAGCCGCGCCGAGCGCGGCGCCGATGCGCTGACCCAGTTGCAGGCGAACGCCGAATGGCGCATCGGCGACCTCGATGCGCTCGCCTTCGAGCTGCGCCGGGTGGAGGAACAGCGCGGATCGCTCGACGCCGCCGGTCTGCTGGGCGCGCTGCGCTACACCCGCCGCTTCGGCACCGCGCTCGACCTGTACGGCGTCGCCCAGGCGACCCTGGACGACGACGGCGGCCGCTACGCCGACAACGACGCGGTCACCCTCGGCGGCCGCTACCATTTCGCCAACCTGTCCACGGCCGGCGCCGAGCTGACCACCGGCGATCGCGGCGACGCCGCGCGCGTGGACGCCGAGTACCGGTTGTCGCCGCAGCACAGCCTCTACGCCGCGCACACCTATTCCACCGACCGCAGCGACTACGACCCGCTGTTCAACCCCAACGCGCAGAACGGCTGGACGCTGGGCCAGCGCTGGCGGCTGTCGGACCAGGTCAACCTGTTCAACGAGAGCCAGTTCCTCAAGAGCCGTCGCGAGAGCGGTCTGGCCCACACCTACGGCATGGACTTCTACCCCGCCTACGGCTGGAATCTGGGCGTGACCCTGAGCGACGGCGAGCTGACGCGGCGCGACGGCGGCCAGGTGGACCGGCGTGCGGTCAGCGTCAGCGGCGGGCGCACCTCCGGCGACACCAGCTGGCAGAGCAAGCTGGAGTGGCGCGAGGACAGCGGCGCCGAGCGCGTCACTCAATGGGTCAGCACCCACCGCCTGACCCACAAGCTCAACGAGAGCTGGCGCCTGGCCGCGCGCTTCAACTACGCCGATACCCAGGACGACCTGAACCCGGCCGCCGGCGCCAAGTTCATCGAGGGCAACCTCGGCTTCGCCTACCGCCCCTGGAACAGCAGCCGCTGGGGCCTGTTCGGTCGCTACACGCATCTCTACGACCTCGCCACGCTGGGCCAGGTGGGCGGCGCCGAATACGACCAGCGGACCCAGGTCCTGTCGTTCGAGGGCGTCTACCGGCTGGACCAGCAGTGGGAGTTCGCGGGCAAGCTGGCGCGGCGCGAAGGCGATGTGCGCTTCGGCCGCGGTACCGGGGCCTGGTTCGATTCGTCGACCACGTTCGCCGCCGGCCAGGTCCGCTACGCGCTGGCGCAGCGCTGGTACGCCATGGCCGAACACCGCTGGCTGGACGTGCGCGACGGCGGTACCCGGCGCGGCTGGATGGCCGGCGTGGACCGCGACATCGGCCGCCACGTGCGCATCGGCGCCGGCTACAACTTCACCGACTTCAGCGACGACCTCACCGACTTCGACTACGACCACAAGGGCTGGTTCGTCAATTTCGTGGGCAGCTACTGACGCCCGGCGCCACGCGCGCCCCGCACCGGATACGCAAGGGTTCGAACATGAAAGATCGCCACACCGCCGCTGCCCGCCAACCTGGCCTCCTGCCGGTCACCGCCCTGGTCGCCGCCCTGGCCGCCTTCGTCGCGCCCGGCGCCTCGGCCCAGGTCGGCGTGAGCGCGATCCAGCGCAGCTTCATCAACCTCAGCTTCGAGGAGCCGAACCTGCAGACCACCGGCTGCCGGGTCTACATCGACCAGCAGTTCGTGCCGGGGTGGACGACCGACCACCAACCCTACGCGCAGGAGAACGTCGGCGGCTGCGTGGTCCCGCCGGGCTTCAGCACGGCCAGCGCCCCCATCCTCGAGCTGTGGCGCACGCCGCGCACCAACGCAGGGCTGACCGTCAACGCGCGCAGCGGTTCGCAACTGGCCGAACTGAACGCGCATTTCCTCTCGCGCATCTCGCAGAACGTCTGTCTGGTGCCCGGTGACGTCGTGGAATGGCGCTTCAGCCATCGCGGCCGGGCCAGCGCCGCCGATCAGGACCGGATGCGCTTCCTGCTGGGCACCGCGCCGATCGTGCAGGTGGGCACCACCAACACGGGCAGCGGCGGCGTCATCACCGTCTTCCAGGGCAGCGCCACGTCCGCGGCCGGGCCCGACGGCTGGCGCGACTACCAAGGCGTGTTCGGCTACAACGGCGCCGGCGGCGTGACCAACATCGGCTTCGAGGCGCTGTCGGGTGCGGCCACCACGGGCAACTTCCTCGACGATATCCAGGTCTTCCTCAAGCCGTTCATCGAGCTCACCGGCACCGCATTCGAGACGGTGGAGGGCACCCCGGCCGGCGCGCCGGCGCTGCGCATCGTCGGCACCCTGGCCAACGACCTCAACATCGACGTCGCCGTCACCGGCGGCACCGCGGTGCTGGGGACCGATTTCACCACGCCGGGCGGCGGTACCAGTTTCAGCGTGTTCGTGGCCGCGGGCACCTACGACGGCGACACCGTGGAACCGTTGGGGCTGGTGGCGCTGGGCAACGCGCTCATCGACGGCGATCGCACGGTGGAGCTGAGCCTGCAGCCCAGCCCGGACGATTACCTGCTCAACTCCACCCAGACTTGCGGCGCGGCGGCGGTCGCCCAGGCGACCTGGACCCTGATCGACGACGATCTCGATCTGGCGATCGAGAAGACCGCTTCGACCGCCACGGCGGCGGTCGGCGACAGCGTGGGCTACACCCTGCGCGTCGAGCACCTGGACGGCGTCGATGGCAGCGGGGCGGTGGTGCGCGACCCCGCGGTGGACGGTCTGGACTGCAGTGCGGCGACGCTGTCGTGCAGCGCCAGCGGCGGCGCGGTGTGCCCGGCCTCGCCGACCATCGGCGCGCTGCAGGGCGCGGGACTGGTGGTGCCGACGCTACCGGCCGGCGGCGCGCTCGAGATCGGCTACAGCTGCGTGGTGGGCGCGACGCCCTGATCCGGTCTCCGGCCCCGACGATGGCGGACCCCAGCGCGAGCGCATGGGGTCCGGGACGTCTCCGCCAGCCGGACGTGTAAGGCAGGCGGTCCGGGCGGGCGCCGCCGCGCCGCCTCGCTCAGGGCGCCGCGCAGGTGGAGCCCTCGTGGAGTGCCGCGAGCCGCGCATACTCGGCCTGCCGGTCGCGCGCGTCGACACCGCGCGGCGCCATCTTCCAGCGGAACTCCGCCTCCTGGACCCGGGTGGACCAGGCCCGGCACAGCACGTCGCCGGGCACCGGCTCGCAGACGTCCACGACCTGCTCGCAGGCCTGGCCCGCGCCCAGTTCGGGCAGCCCGCCGATGCCCACCGTGTTCAACGGCCGGCAGCGCGTGGCCGGGGTGTCGTCTTCGGTGGTGTAGTGCTCGCCGTCCCAGCGGCGACATTGGAACAACGGCGGCGGCGGCGCGGGTTCGCTTGCGCTGTCCGCGGCCGCGTCGTGTCCGTCACCGGCACCGTCGTCCACACGCGTGACCGGATGCACCTGCAGCGGCCGGGCCTGGGCGACGGGCGGCGGCACGAAGGCCGGAAACGGCGGTGGCACGTCGACGGCGATGGTGTCCTGCCGTTGTCCGCTGGCGCAGGGCTGCGCGTTCTGCAGGGTGACCGTGCCGTCCGCGTCGGTGCACCGGTAGATGGTGTCGCCCGCGTGGACGGACGACACCGTCCAGATCAGCGCCACCAGGCCGATGCGGCCGGCGACGCGTGTTCTCGTGCTCATCAAGTCGCGCCCATCAGGTCGTGCCCGTCAAATCTCGCAGTCCTCGGCCAGCCGCGCATTGAGCGTGCGCTCCTCGCCGCGCAACCGGCTGCGTTCGCTTTCCTGCGCATTGAAGAACCGGCGGCGAAGGGTATCGCGACGATCGCTCAGGCGCGAACAGACCTCGGCTTGCGGCAATGGCGAACAGCTGTCCTGGATCCAGGTGCCGCCGCCATACCCATACCCGTAGCCGGGTGGGGGGCCGTGGCCAGGACCGGGGCTGGGCCTGGACGGTATCGAAACCGGTGGCGGCGTGCCGGGGCCGCCCACCGGCACCGTACTCAGGCCGCGGCTGGGCACGGTGCTCAACCCGGCACCGGGCACGGTGCTCAGACCGCTCGACGGCGCGCGCGTGTCGCCGCGTGTGCCGATGCCCGGCGGGCGTGCAGGCCCGCGGCGTGGCCCGCCGCCGGTCCAGAACGGCACGAAGCGTGGATTGCCGTCGCCACGATCGCTGGTGTAACGCTCGCCGTCGGGCGTGATGCATTCGTACATGGGTTGCGGCGCGTGGACCCGGACCACCTGCGGTGGCGGCGTGGCGTCCACCACGGGGGCCGGTACGGAAACCGCGGGATCGGCGGCGCGCGGCGGTGGATCCTGCGGGCGCTGCAGCGTCCGGACCTCCTGCCGTGCGCCGTCGGCGCACGGGGTGTCCTGCAGGGTCACCGCGCCGCCTGCCGCGGTGCAGCGGTACACCGTCACATCCGCGTGGGCGGTGGCGGGAACCGCGAGTCCCGTGGCGGCGAGAGCGAGTCCCATCGCGAGTGCCGTCGAGGCACGTCCTGCCGAGAGCGATCGAAAGGCGTCCATGGCCGCATCATGCGCGAGCCGGCGGGGCCGGGGAAAGCGGGCCCGCCGGTGGCGTTCAGCGGGCTCCCAAGGCTCAGCCCAGCGCCGTCAGCCAGTCGCGCGGGGTCAGGTAGGCCGCCAAGCGGGACTCGGCGCTGGCCGGCTCGGGTGCGTACCCGTACTCCCAGCGCACCAACGGCGGCAGGCTCATCAGAATGGATTCGCTGCGTCCGCCCGATTGCAGGCCGAACAGCGTGCCGCGATCCCAGACCAGGTTGAACTCGACGTAGCGTCCCCGCCGGTACAGCTGGAAGTCGCGTTCGCGCTCGCCATACGGGGTGTCCCGGCGGCGCGCGACGATGGGCAGGTAGGCATCGAGAAACCCGTCGCCGACCGCGCGCAGGTAGCCGAAGTCGCGGTCGAAATCGTCGTGGAGATCGTCGAAGAACAGGCCGCCGACACCGCGTGTCTCGCCGCGATGCTTGAGGAAGAAGTAGTCGTCGCACCAGCGTTTGTGGGCGTCGTAGCGCGCCTGCCCGCCGTAGGGCTCGCACAGCGCACGCGCGGTGCGATGCCAGTGGGCGATGTCCTCGTCGACCGGGTAGAACGGTGTGAGGTCGAAACCACCGCCGAACCACCAGGCCACGGTCTCGCCGTCGCGCTGGGCGCGGAAATGGCGCACGTTCGCGTGTGTGGTCGGCAGGTGGGGATTGCGCGGATGGAACACCAGAGACACTCCGACCGCGCGCCACGAGGCGCCCGCCAGTTCCGGTCGCGCGGCGGTGGCGGATGGCGGCAGGTGGGTGCCGGAGACGTCGGAGAAGCCGATCCCGGCCTGTTCGAACACCGCGCCGTCGCGCAGCACGCGGGTGCGGCCGCCACCGCCCTCCTCGCGTTGCCAGAGGTCCTCATGGAACCGCGCCTGCCCATCCGCGGCTTCGATTGCGGTGCAGATGCGGTCCTGGAGGTCGGTGAGATAACTGCGTACGGGGGCCAGCTCGTTCATGCCGCCATTGTAGAAGCGTGCGTGTCCTCCGTATGCGGACCATTCGTCCCACCCTGGCGCCGTTACCGCGCTCCCGCTTCCGCGCGGGTCGCAGTGTCCCATCGCCGCCATCGACGGTTGATGGAACGCTAACGACGCATTAGCGGAATCCCAACATCTGCGACGCCATCTTGAGACCGTCGCATTCAAGGGGGGATCGCCTGATGACCAAGCCCATGACACCCATCTCCGACACGCCGAGTGCCGCCCCGTTTCCTCTGCTCGACGACATCGTCGTGCTGGCCGACGCCGCCATGCGCGCGGGCGAACCCGCGCAGATCGTCCAGCGCCTGGTCGACGGTCTCCGTGGCCTGCTGGCCGACCGCAGTGACGCCGTGCCCGGATGGTTGCTGGCCGGGACGCCGGGAGGCTATGTGCGCCGGGAGCTGCATCGCTCGTCGAGCGGGTACCAGATCGTCGCGATCACCTGGCCGCCCGGGCAGGGCAGCCCGGTGCACGATCACGCCGATACCTGGGGCATCGAAGCGCTGTTGCGCGGACGTCTGGAAGTGGTGGATTACCGGGTCGTCGCCCAGCACCGGGCCCTGGCCGAGTTGCGTCCGGCCGCGAGCCACACGCTGGAGCCGGGGACCGTGCTGGGCCTGTTGCCGCCGCACGACCTGCATGCCTGCCGGAATGCCAGCGCCCGGGAAACCGCAGTGACGCTGCATATCTACGGACGGGCGCTGGAGACGGTCAAGCGTTACACCGAGGTGGGCGACGGCCTGTATCGGCCGCAGCGGATCCAGCTGGCGGTGGTGGACTGACCTCGGAAACATCGTTCTCCCGCACACGGGAGGGGGCATCGGTGCCGGGCGGGCGTCGGCTAGATGCGCTCTCTCGTCCTTCTCCCGCTTGCGGGAGAAGGTGCCCGAAGGGCGGGTGAGGGTGTTTTTCAATGCCTACAGCCTATCTCCCTCACCCCAATCCCCGCTCCGCGCCCCGGCCCTCGCGGTGCCGCGAGGGCGTTCATCGGCACGCGAGCCCATGGCTCGCAAGCGTGCCTCTTCACCCCGCGAGCGGGAGAGGGGCGATGGTGCTCCAGCATGTCGCGACCGGTTTCCCTTCTCCCGCTTGCGGGAGAAGGTGCCCCGAAGGGACGGATGAGGGTGTCTTTCGAGCGGGCGTCGGCTCGATGAGCGTTCGATGCTTGGTGTTTCTGCTGCTTCGGAGAGTTCGGGTTATTTGAGCGCCTTTTCGAACAGCTCGTAGATCCGCCGGTACTGGTCGTACCACGAGGCCGCATGCTGGTAGGCATGCCGCTCCAGCGGATAGCTGGCCAGTTCCCACTTGTCCTTGCGCAGTTCGATCAGGCGCTGCGCCAGCATCACCGAATCCTTGTAGAACACGTTGTCGTCGATCATGCCGTGCGAGATCAGCAGGTGGTCCTGCAGGTTCTGCGCGTATTCCATCGGCGACGAGATCCGGTACGCCTCGGGGTCGAGTTCGGGCGTGTTGAGGATGTTGGCGGTGTAGGGATGGTTGTACTGGGTCCAGTCGGTGACCGGGCGCAGCGCGGCGCCGGCCTTGAACACGCCGGGCTCGCGGAACAGCGCCATGAAGGTCATGAAGCCGCCGTAGCTGCCGCCGTAGATGCCGACGCGGTCGCGGGCGCCCTGGCGCTGCTCGACCAGCCAGTCGATGCCGTCGAGATAATCCTCCAGCTCCGGATGGCCCATCTGCCGGTAGATCGCGGTGCGCCAGTCGCGGCCGTAACCTTCGGACGCGCGGAAGTCGAGATCCAGGACGATGTAGCCCTGCTGCACGAGCATGTTGTGGAACATCTGCTCGCGGAAGTAGTTCGGATAGCGGTCGCTGACGTTCTGCAGGTAACCCGCGCCGTGCACGAACAGCACGATCGGATACTCGCGGCCGGGCTCCAGCTGTGCCGGGCCGTAGTACTTGCCCCAGATGGTGCCGGCGCCGTGCTTGGACGGCACCTGCACCATTTCCGGCTGCAGCCAGGTGTACTCGCGGTACTCGGCGGTGCGGGTGTCGGTGAGCGTGCGCGCCTCGCCGCCGGCCACGTCGATGACCGCCAGTTGCGGCGGCACGTAGCTCGACGAATGACGGACCAGCAGACGGCTGCCATCGGGTGATTCGTTGAAGTCCTCCACCCCGTCGAGCGCGGTGATCTCACGGACCTCGCCGCCGGCGGCGGGCACCTCGCAGACCTCGTAGTCGCCCGGACGCGCACGATTGCACACGAACAGGAAGCGGGCGCCGTCGGCGGCAAGGACCGGCGCGGACGCTTCCCAGCGGCCGTCGGTCAGCGCGCGGCTGCGATTGCCGTCGCTGATGTGCAGGTGCGAGTAGCCGCTGTGTTCGGACAGGAACCAGACGCTGCGGTTGTCGGGCATCCAGCCGAATTCGTTGAAGCCCCAGTTGATCCAGGCCTCGTCGGTGAGGCGGTGGCGCAGGCGCGGCGCGGTCTGGCCGGCATCGACCGTCACCAGCCAGCGATCCTTGTTGTCGACCGAGTGCAGCATCACCGCCGCCTGGCGGCCGTCGCCGCTCCACTGCATCGCGTCCGGGCCCTGGCCCTCGATACGCACCGGACGCGGACCCTGCAGCGGATCCTTGCCGGCGGCGCGACGCAGGTTGGCGAGCGGATCGCGATCGATGCCCGGCAGCCCGTCGAGCGCGAGCTTATGGGTCCGTCCCGTCGCCACCTCGACCATCCAGAACGTCTGCGGCAGCGGATCGTTGCGGCCCACGCGGGTGCGCACGTCCTCGAATTCCTCGTAGCCGGACTCGGTGACGTACTTGGGCATGCGGCCGCCCTGGCCGCGCTCGGCGCTCTTGGCTTCGGTGACCGCCAGCAGCCAGCGGCCATCGGGCGACAGCGCGCTGGCGGCGATGTTCACGTCGCGACCGAGGAAGATCGGCGCGGGCGCGCGGGTGGGGTCGGCGCGTCGCCACGCGGTGTCCTGTTCGCGCTGGCCGTCGCGGCGGTCGCGCTCCACCCGCAGGGTGTCGATCAGGCGCAGCTGCAGATCGCGCAGGGCATCGTCGCGCGGCGGCTCGGCCGGGTCGGCCTCGCCCTTGAGCGTGATCGCCGTGGTCACCCCGTCGCCTGCGTTCCAGCGGAACCAGCGGTCGTTGCCGATGCGCCAGACCAGCGAGCCGTCGTCGCCCCAGCGCGGCGAGGCGGAGCGCTCGTCGCCGCGCCCGAGCTGGGTCAGCGCGCCATTGCGCAGGTCGCGGACGAACACGTCGCCGTTGCGCACGTAGGCCATGCGGGTGCGGCCGCGGTCGTAGACCGCCTGCAGGCCGTCGATGTCGGCACGGGAAGGGCCGTCGAGCAGGCGGCTCTCGCCGCCGGCCACCGGCACCGTCCAGGTATCGCGCACGCTGCTGTCGGCACGCTTGATCGAATAGAACGCGCGCTGGCCGTCCCAGGACCACCACGCCTGTTCCACCGGCGGCCCGATCCAGTCGGGGTCGGCCATGATGCGGTCGAGGGAAAGGGATTGCGCGGGCTGCGCGAGCACGGGCGCGGCGGCGGCCGCGCCGATCAGGAGAGCGACGGAGAGCAGGCGGATCATGGGAGTCCTGGGACGGGCAAACCGCCGCAGGTTAGCAGCCGGTTCCGCGCCGGGGCTTGGGCCACAGGTCATGGCCGGGCGGGGGCAGGTGCGGACTGCGCCACAAAAGGACGGGGGCGCCGATGGCGCCCCCGTGTGTTACGTCCCTGTTCCCGGCAAACCGGATCGTCCGTGGGCGAATCATAACCAGACCGTAAACGTTAAAAAGTGACGCTTATCGCAATTCTTGTCAGTTTCTGACTATTAATGCACAGTTGTACACGTTTCCATGTCGCATTTCTGACAGGAAACGGCCCGTGGCTGTCCAGGCCCGACGGAAGTCCGACGCTGCGCGCCGGTGCCGACGCGTCCGAGCGGATCGCGAAGCGGAGAGGCGAAGAAGCGAGGGCGGGCGTGCGCTGCGACGTTCGGTCACGCGCCCTTGGCTGCGGACGGGCGCAGACTGCCGGTCCCGTCGTACTGGAGTGCCAGGCGTGGAGGCGCTGCTGCTGTCGCGGATCCAGTTCGGTTTCGTGATCTCGTTCCATGTGCTGTTTCCGGCCTTCACGATCGGGCTGTCGAGTTGGCTGGCGTTTCTCGAGTGGCGGTGGCTGCGCACCCGCGACACCCTCTGGCGCGACCTCTATTTCTTCTGGCTGAAGATCTTCGCGGTGTCGTTCGGCATGGGCGTGGTCTCGGGCATCGTCATGAGCTTCCAGTTCGGCACCAACTGGGCGGTGCTGGCCGAACGCGCCGGTCCGATCCTCGGCCCGCTGCTGTCCTATGAAGTGCTGACGGCGTTCTTCCTGGAGGCGTCGTTCCTGGGCGTGATGCTGTTCGGCTGGCGCAAGGTGCCGGAGAAACTCCATTTCCTGTCGACGTGCATGGTCGCCGTCGGCACGTTGATCTCGACGTTCTGGATCCTGTCGGCCAACAGCTGGCTGCATACGCCGGCCGGGTACGAGCTGGTCGACGGGATGTTCCATCCGGCCAGCTGGCGCGAGGTGATCTTCAATCCGTCGTTTCCCTACCGACTGGCGCACATGGCGCTGGCGGCGTTCATCACCACCTGTTTCGTGATCGGCGGGGTCGCGGCCTGGTATCTGCGCCGCGGCGTGCACGAGGAGGCGGCCCGGCGGATGCTGCGCCTGTCGGTCGCCTTCGCCGCGATCACCGTGCCGCTGCAGATCCTCGCGGGCGACCTGCACGGGCTCAACACACGCGAGCACCAGCCGACCAAGGTCGCGGCCATGGAAGGGCACTGGCATCACGGCGAGCCCGGCGCCGGCGTGCCGCTGGTGGTGTTCGCGGTGCCCGACGCGACGGCCGAGCGCAATCGCTACGAGGTCGCGATCCCGCGGCTGGGCAGCCTCATCCTCACCCACAGCTGGGACGGCGAGATCGAGCCGCTGACCGCGGTGCCGGCCGACGAGCGCCCGCCGGTGGCACCGGTGTTCTATGCGTTCCGGATCATGGTCGGCATCGGCATGTCGATGCTGGCGCTGACGTGGGTGTCGTTGTGGGCCTGGCGCCGCGGCTGGCTCGACCGCAGCCGCTGGCTGCTCGACGCCTGGCGGTTGATGGCGCCGAGCGGCTTCGTCGCCGTGCTGGCGGGCTGGTTCGTGGTCGAGATCGGGCGCCAGCCCTGGGCGATCCAGGGTCTGTTGCGGACCCGTGATGCCGTCAGTGAGATCGGTCCGCTGGCGGTGGCGGTCTCGCTGGGGACATTCGTCGTCACGTACGCGGTGGTGTTCGGCGCGGGCGGCGGTTACATCCTGAAGATGATCCGCAAGGGGCCGCAGCGCTTCGAGCCCGATCCCGATACCGGCGAGGGCGACCGCACCCCGATGCGGCCGCTGTCGGCGGCCGATCACGGCGAGACCGATGACGCCGAGGCGCAGGAGGCGTCGCTATGAATCTCGACCTGCCGACGGTGCTGCCGGTGATCTGGTTCGGTGTGATCGGCTTCGGCGTGCTGATGTACGTGCTGCTCGACGGCTTCGTGCTGGGGCTGGGCATCCTCGCGCCGTTCGCCGAGGACGGCGACCAGCTCGACCACATGATGAACACCGCCGCGCCGATCTGGGACGGCAACGAGACCTGGCTGGTGCTCGGCGGCGCCGGCCTGCTGGCGGCGTTTCCTGCGGCCTACGCGATCGTGCTGTCGTCGCTGTACCTGCCGGTACTGGTGATGTTGATCGCGCTGGTGTTCCGCGGGGTCGCGTTCGAATTCCGGTTCAAGGCGCGCCGCGCGAAGCGCTTCTGGGGCGGTGCCTTCGCGGTGGGTTCGTTCTTCGCCGCCTTCGCCCAGGGCGTGGTGCTCGGCGCGCTGGTCGAGGGCACGCCGTTGCAGGAAGGACGCTACCTGGGCGGTGCGCTGGACTGGTTCAGCCCGTTTTCGATGCTGACCGGCGCCGCGGTGGTGTTCGGCTATGCGCTGCTCGGCAGCACCTGGCTGATCCTCAAGACCGAGGGGCCGCTGCAGCGCACCGCCCGCCTGCTGACCCGGCCGCTGGTGCTGGTGGTGGTGGCGTTCATGGGGCTGGTCAGCACCTGGCTGCCGTTCCTGGATTCGCGGGTCATGGCGCGCTGGTTCGAGGGCGCCAATTTCCTCTGGCTGTCGCCGGTGCCGTTGCTGGTGCTGGTCAATGCCGTCGCCCTGTGGCGTTCGGCGATGCGCGAGGGACGCGACGTCGCGCCCTTCCTGCTCACGTTGTGCTTCTTCGTACTCGGTTTCGCCGGCCTGGTGCTGGGCATGTGGCCCAATATCGTGCCGCCTTCGCTGAGCCTGTGGGAGGCGGCATCGCCGCCGTCCTCGCAGGGTTTCGTGCTGGCGGGGCTGGTGGTGCTGCTGCCGCTGATCCTGGGCTATACGGCGTGGTCGTACCACGTGTTCCGGGGGAAGGTGCGGGCGGACGTGGGATATCACTGACGGCGCTCGGGGCCTGTGCGCGCGGTTCGGGCGGTGAGCATGGCGGGCGCCGGGCCCCGATGTGATGCTCGATGCCGGTGATCGGCCGGGCGCGCGAGGAGTCGTCTCGGAAAAAGCGGTGTCGCGGTGGGTTGCCGGTGCGGCGCGCGGCGGCGCGTTCTGAATCAGGGGTGATTCGGGATTCGTCTTGCGCGGTTTCACGGCGTTTGCTTTTCCCGCACAATCGTCGGCATCGAGCCGTTCCCCGGGCCATGCACGCCTACGTCTACAAGAGCCAGCGCAAGGACGATACCTACGTCTATCTTGCGGTCCGCGACGATTTCTCCGCACTGCCCGACGCCTTGATGGCCCGGTTGGGGCCGTTTCGTTTCGTCCTGGATGTGGCGCTGACGCCGGAACGCCGGCTCGCCCGCGAGGATGCGGCGCGCGTGCGCGAGAACCTGGCCGCGCAGGGATTCCATCTCCAGATGCCGCCCTCGGCGGCGACCGACCCGCTCGCGGTCGACTGGGGGACGGATGCGTGAGACCGGCGCCGGCGTGGACCGGAAGAAGCTGGCGGGCCTCTGGGTGCTCGGCGCGGGCCTCGCTCTGCTGGCCGGCGTCGGAGATGCGCTGGCCGGGCCGGCGCTGTGGCTGTCGCAGGTGGTGTTGGCATTGGCGGCGCGCGCGCCCCGGGCCGGCCTGCCGGCGGATGGCCCCGCCTGGCGACGCGCGGCCGGCCCGTTGATGGCCGCATGGGCTGGCGTCCTGGTGGCGGCGGCGCTCCTGCTGGCGTGGCCGCTGTCGGCGCTGGTCGCCAGCGGATCGCTGGGGGCGGCGCTCGGGGTCAGCGTGGTGTCCGGGCTGATCGTGGTCGGCCTGTGGCGGACCTGGCCGTTCTGGCATGCCGTCGAACGCGAGGGGGGGCGGCCCGCCGATCATTGGCAAGCTCTGGCCGAGTACGACGCCGGTGCCCTGCGCGGGCTCTGGTTGGCCCTGGGCATGGCCGGCGCGATCGGGGTGACGCTCGTGCTGGCCTGGCCCGGCCTGCTCGACGGCGCCGGACGCTGGGGCGTGGCCGCAGGCGCCGCGATCTGGAGCGTTCTGCTCCACCATCGGCTGCAACGCCTGACCCCTGCCGAGCGCCTGCCGCTGCCGGTCGTGGAGATCGGCGAACCGACGGTCCTGCCGTCCGCACCGGCGTACGAAGGCGATCCCGATCTCGCGCTGTACGCCGCCGCCCGCGCCGGTCGCGTGGACCGCGCGCTGGAGTTGCTCGCGCTGGATGCCGACCCGCACGCCGCTCCACCGGAGGGCGAGCGCGACCAGCGCTCCCTGCCGGTCCTGGCCGCGGTCCTGCCGGACCTGCGCCTGCTGCGTGCGCTGATCGCGCGCGGCGTCGATCTCAACGCCGCCCGTGCCGGCATGACCCCGTTGCTGGCGGCGACCCGCGACAGCTGGCATGGCCGGCCCGAGGCGGTGATGACGTTGCTGACCAACGGCGCCGACCCGCGGGCCCGCGATCACGAGGGCAATACCCCGTTGCATCACGCTGCGCGCAGCACCGATCCCGGTGTGGTCGCGCTGCTGCGCGATGCGGCCGCGGAGCTGGAGGCCCGCAACGACGAGGGGCTGACCCCGCTCGGCGTGGCGTGTACCGCCGGCAACTGGCGCCTGGCCAAGTTCCTGCTCGAGCGCGGCGCGTCCGCGCACGCGGCCGATGCGACGCCGGCACTGCTGGCGGCCGCGCGCGGCGACGAGGACGACGCGGCCGGGGTGCAGTTGCTGCTGCGGCACAAGGCCAAGGTGGACGCACGCGACGCCCATCAGCGCACCGCCCTGCACGAGGCGGCGTTCGCGGGGCATCAGGACATCCTGGCCGCGCTGCTGGCGGCTGGCGCTGACGTGGAGCCGCGCGACGTGGCCGGTCGGACTCCGCTGCTGGACGCCGCGCGCGGTGGTCGACTGGCGGCGCTGGAAGCCTTGTTGGCGGCGAACGCCGATCCCGGTGCCCGCGACGAGGCCGCATGCGATGCGCTCGGTCTGGCGGTGCTGGCCGACGTACCGTCGCCGCCGCTGGTCCGGCGCCTGCTGGAGCTGGGGCTCGATCCCACGCGTGCCGATGCGGGCGGCCGGACTCCGGTCGAACATGCCGCAGGTGCCGGCCGCTGGTCGCTGGTGACGCTGCTGGATCCGGACTACGTCCTGCCCGCCAGCGTGCTCCCCGACGCCACTGCGGCCGGCGAGGCGAACCTGCCGGATCGCGCGCCGCTCGCCTTGCTGCGCGACAGCCTGCACGAGGGCCGGACCGAGCGTCTGGAGGCACTGGTCGAACTGCTCGACGCGGCCGAGCTCGGCAGTCTGCTCGCCGACGATGCGATCGCGCTGGAGCCCGAGCGCATCGACTGGCTGCTCGCCAACGGCGCCGACCCCGATGTGCGAGAGGGCGACGGCGACAGTGCGATCTTCCGTCTGCTGTCCCGCGGGCCGGAAGCGCTCGATGCCTTGCAGGTCATGCTGCGTCACAACGTCTCCCCGGCCGGCAGTGGCGGGCTGGCGCGTTTCCTGGGCGCCTGCGCGCGCGCCGACCAGGCCGGACGCTCGCTGGAGACCCAGGCACTGGAATTGCTCGGCCGTGGCGCGGATCCGTTCGCCGCGTCGCCCGAAGGCGATCCCGCGCTCGCGCTCGCCGTGCGCCTGGGTTGGCAATCGCTGCTCGAGCGCCTGCTGGAGGTCGGGGTCGATCTCGATACCCGCGACGCACGCGGCATGACCGCGCTGCATCTGGCCGCCGCGCTCGGGCGCGAAGCGGCGTTGAAGACACTGGTGCGCGCCGGCGCCAATCCGGACCTGCGCGCCGCCGACGGCCAGACCGCGCTCGGCGTGGCCTTGGCCGGCGGTCGTCGCGATCTCGCCGACTGGCTCGATTGGCGCGGCTGGCCCCTGCCGCACCGGGCCTTGCGCCCGGCCGACCTGCCGGCAGCCGCGAAGGCGGGCGATGCCGACGCCGTCCGGCGCCTGCTGGATCTCGGCTTCGGCGTGGACATCGCGGATGCCCAGGGCTGTACGCCGCTGTTGCGTGCGGCCGGTGGCGGACACCGTGCGGTGCTCGATCTGCTGCTGGCACGTGGCGCCGATGTCACGCTCGCCGCGCAGAGCGGAGCGACCCCGTTGTCGGCGGCGGTGAGTGCGCGTCAGTCGGGAATCGTCGACCGGCTGCTCGATGCCGGGGCGAACATCGAACAGCGCCTGCCGGGCGAGGTGACCGTACTGATGCTGGCCGCCGCACTCGGCCTGCCCGATCTGTGCGCGCGCCTGATCGGTGCCGGCGCCGATATCCATGCCGTCGACGCGCAGGGCCTGACGCCCCTGCATTGCGCGGCGCTGTACGGCTTCACTTCGGGCGACCGGCCACGCGTCCTGGCCCTGTTCGACACCTTGTTGCTGGCCGGCGCCGAGGTCGATGCCGAAGCGGCCGGCGGCGTGACCCCGTTGCTGATGCTGCTCGGCGCGCGTGCCGAGCCCGGGACCGCCTGCGACGAGGCGGTGGTGCGGGAAGTGCTCGATCACCTGCTCGACGAAGGCGCCGCCCTGGACGTGCAGGACCCGCGCGGCTTCGGTCCGCTGCACCTGACCGCGCTGCACGGTCTGCTGCACCTGGCCCAGCGGCTGCTGCGGGCCGGCGCGGATCCCGACCTGCGCGACGCCCTGAACCGCGTGCCGCGCGACATCGCGATCATGCGCGGCTTCGTCGACGTCGCTGCCGAGCTGGCCCCCAGCACCGCGCCTCAGCCCGGCCTCTCGATGGCGAGATTCCTGCGCGAGCCGCGCTGAGCGCGGTGAACCCACTATTGCGGGTGCCGCCGCCGACGCGCGTCGGCGGCGCGATGTGCCTGGCTTGCGGACGATTCCGCATGTGCAGCATGATGAACTCCCTTTCCAGGATGGAACTGTGAGCCGATACATCTGTTTGATGTTCATCGTGGCGATGTCGGTCGTGCTGGGTGCCGCCGATGCGCAAACCGCTCGCCAGGCCCGTGCCGAGGTCGAAGCCAGCATGTTGGTCACCGGCCATGTCGAGATCGACCCCGCCGGGCACGTCGTTTCTCACACGCTCGATCAGCCCGGGAAGCTTCCCCCGTACGTCGTCGATCTGATCGACCGGGCCGTGCCGTCGCTGCGCTTCGAGCCGATCTTGGAACAGGGCGTACCGGTTGCCGTACGGTCCAAGATGGGCTTGCGGCTGGTCGCCACGCCGGCGGGCGATGGCGACATGCGGATACGTCTCCGGAGCGCGCACTTCGGCGAGACGGCTGCGGAGAGCGAGGCATCGGGTGTCCGCGCGCTCGACATGAAACCACCGCACTATCCGGAGAGCATCGCGCGGATGGGCGGAAAGGGTATCGCCTACCTCCTGGTGAAGATCGATCGCGACGGGCGTGTCGAGGATGTCGTCGCCGAGCAGGTCAACCTGACGGCCATCGGCACGCTGAGCGAGATGGACAGGATCCGCAATGCCCTGTCCCGCAACGCCGTCGTCGCCGCGCGTCGCTGGACATTCTCGGTGCCTACGGAAGGCGAGGACGCCGACAGGGGATATTGGGTGATCCGGGTGCCGGTCGAGTACACGCTCCACGACGACCGTGAGACCGAGTACGGCGCGTGGTCCGCTTATCATCCCGGCCCACGCCTGCAGCCGGACTGGGCGCGGCCGGTGCCCGAAGGCTTCAGCCCGGATGCGTTGGCCACAGGCGCAGTCGCGCCCGAAGCGTCGCGGTTCCGGCTGCTGACCCCGATCGAGGGCTAGAGACGCGACCGCAGGTGCGCGGATACCTTGGCCGAGGTGCGCGAGTGCCCTGGCCGCTTTTTTCATGACCCAGAACGCAAGGATGGTTCCGATGAATTTCAGGCAATGGATGTTGTGCGCGATGTTGTCGGCGGGCGCCCTGTCGCCCGTCCAGGCGCGGGATGCGGACGACGTGGTGATCTTCTCCACGGCGGTGAAGGTGGATGTCGATGCGGCAGGGGAGGCCGTCGGGTTCGAGTCTTCGGCCGAGCTGTCGCCCGCGTTGCGCGACCTGGTCGAAACGCGGGCGCGCGAGCTCCAGTTCCGGCCGGCGATGGTGGACGGGCAAGCCCGGGGCGGCGTGACCTATGCGATGTTCACTGTCTGTGCCGTGCCGGAGGGCGACCGGATGCTGGTCGCGGCGGAGTTCGGCGGCAACGGTCCCGTGCTGGCGGACGGCGCGATCTCGCCGGCACCGCCGCGGTATCCGGTCGAGGCGTTGAAGCGCGGACTCTCCGCGGACCTGATCGTCCACTACGAAGTCCAGGCGGATGGAGGCGCCGTGTTCGAGAGCCTCGAATACGCCGAGGGCACGCGAGCGCAGGGGCGGCGCCTGTTCGAAGCGATGGCGCAGGACTGGGTGGCCGGCATGCGTTATACGCCCGAGCAGGTGGGCGGCGAGGCGGTGGCGACGCGGATCAGCATGCCGGTATCGTTCGAAGTGATGCGGGGCGGACGACGCGAGGCGCAGCGAATGCTGGAGCGGAACCGTCAGGAATGGCTCGAACGGCCGGAATGCCAGGCCGCGCAGCAGGCCCAGGGCGGCGGACACATGGTATCGGCGGAATCGCCGTTCGTGATCCGCGACGCGGGCTGAGCCCGCCCGCCCGCCGGCAGGACGCCGCGGGTGGCGGCCCGCTCGTCGGATGCCGACCCGATCAGGCGGCAGACACGAAGAAGCCCCGCGATGCGGGGCTTCTTCATGTGGTGCGGTGGCGTCCGGCGGCGACTCAGCGCCGCATCGAACTGAAGAACTCGTCGTTGGACTTGGTGTTCTTCATCTTGTCGAGCAGGAACTCCATCGCCGCGATCTCGTCCATCGGATGCAGCAGCTTGCGCAGGATCCAGATCTTCTGCAGCAGGTCCGGCTCGATGAGGAAATCCTCGCGGCGAGTGCCCGACTGGTTGACGTTGATCGCCGGGTAGACGCGCTTCTCGGTGATGCGACGGTCCAGGTGAATCTCGGAATTGCCGGTGCCCTTGAACTCCTCGTAGATCACCTTGTCCATCGCGCTGCCGGTATCGACCAGTGCGGTGGCGATGATGGTCAGCGAACCGCCTTCCTCGACGTTGCGCGCCGCGCCGAAGA
Organism: Luteimonas abyssi; assembly: GCF_001482195.1. GTDB lineage: Bacteria > Pseudomonadota > Gammaproteobacteria > Xanthomonadales > Xanthomonadaceae > Luteimonas > Luteimonas abyssi. The sequence continues at coordinate 96,990 of NZ_KQ759763.1, forward strand.
ACCGCTTCGGGCGATGCAGGGCGTTGGCGTCCACGCCGCCGGTGAGCACCTTGCCGGAGCTGGGCACGACGTTGTTGTAGGCGCGTGCCAGGCGGGTGATCGAGTCGAGCAGGATCACCACGTCCTTCTTGTGCTCGACCAGGCGCTTGGCGCGCTCGATCACCATCTCGGCGACCTGCACATGGCGCGCGGCCGGCTCGTCGAAGGTGGAGCTGACCACTTCGCCGCGCACGGTGCGCTGCATCTCGGTCACTTCCTCCGGACGCTCGTCGACCAGCAGCACGATCAGGTGCACTTCCGGGTGGTTGGTCGTGATCGCGGTGGCGACCTGCTGCATCAGCATGGTCTTGCCGGCCTTGGGCGGCGAGACGATCAGTGCGCGCTGGCCCTTGCCCTGGGGGGCCATCAAGTCGAGGATGCGGCCGGCGATGTCCTCGCTGGAACCGTCGCCGCGCTCGAGCTTGAAGCGCTTGCGCGGGAACAGCGGGGTCAGGTTCTCGAACAGCACCTTGCCCTTGCTGGCTTCCGGCGGCTCGCCGTTGATGGTGTCGACCACGTTGAGCGCGAAGTAGCGCTCGCCGTCCTTCGGCCAGCGGATGCGGCCGGCCAGGTGGTCGCCGGTGCGCAGGTTGAAACGGCGGATCTGGCTGGGCGAGATGTAGGTGTCGTCCGGGCCGGCCAGGTAGCTGGCCTCGGCGCCGCGCAGGAAGCCGAAGCCGTCGGGCAGGATCTCCAGCACGCCGTCGGCCAGCACGCCTTCGCTGGTGCGGGTGAGCACCTTGAGCAAGGCGAAGATCACGTCCTGCTTGCGCGCGCGGGCCACGCCCTCGTGGATGTTCAGCTGCTCGGCGATCTCCAGCAGCTTGTGTGCGGGCATGCGCTTGAGGTCGGACAGCGAGTACTGCGGGAAGCCTTCCGGGATGTTGGGCGGCGGCAGGCGCTGGGCCTGGTCGTTGCCGCCGTCCTGGGGCAGGCCGTCCTCGCGGTAGCGGTCGCGCTGGCGATCGCGGCGGTTGCGGAAACGCTCGCGCCGGTTGTTGCCCTGGCCGCCCTGATTGTTCTGGCTGCCTGGGCCGTTCGGATTGTTCTGGCCGCTCTGCCGCGGCGCTTGGCCGCCCTGGTCGCGAGGCGCCTGGCCGGCGTCGGCGTTGCCGCCGTTGTCGCCACCGCCCGACGATGCGGGCGGTGCGCTGTCGGCAGCGACGGGTGCGCTCGGCGCGGCCGGTGCCGTGGGCGCCGGGGCAGACTCGACCGGCAGCGCCTGCTGCACGGGCGCGTCGCCAGCATCGGCCTTGGCGGTCTTGGTCACGCGGGCGGTCTTGGTGGCGCGCGGCTTGCGCACGCGCTTCTCGGCGGTATCGCCGGAATCGGGGGTGTTGTCGGACAAGTGCGATTTCCTCGCTACGCTGCGAGCGCCCGCGTGGCGCGGGACGGGATGGGAAGGGGGGCCTTCAGAAGGGTGCGGCGCGAAGATTCCGCGCCGGATAACCGGAAAACTAGCACCGCCCCGGTCCGGCTGGCAAGCGCCGGCGGCGCGGACCGGCGCGAAATGCGCCGGTCGGGGGATGATGGCGCGTCGGGCGTCAGAGCGCCTTGTCGATCATCTGCGACAGCTGCGCCTTGCCCACGGCACCGATCTGGGTGGCCTGGATTTCGCCGCCCTTGAACAGCAGCAGCATCGGGATCGAGCGGACGTGGTACTTCAGCGCGGTCGCCTGATTCTGGTCGATGTCGATCTTGACCACCTTGGCGCGGCCGGCGTAGCTCTCGGCCAGTTCGTCCAGGGCGGGGGCGATCATGCGGCAGGGGCCGCACCACGGCGCCCAGAAGTCGACCAGCACGGGCTCCTCGGACTGCAGGACGGTGGCCTCGAAATCGGCGTCGCCGGCGTGGATGACCTTCTCGCTCACGGTGCTCTCCTGGGGGTCTGGGCCGGATCTCGCGGGCTGCGGGCCGGCATAGCTGCTAAACTGGGGCGCTCTCCGGCCAAAACCAAGGCCGGATGTCAAGCCCCGTTCACCCGGATCACCCGGGTCCGGCGGCTTGTTACGGGGCCGCAAGGCGCCTTCCTCCGGCCCGGCAGTCTGCGGCGTGGACGACCTCCCACGCAAGCAGAGCGCGCCGCGCGCCACGCCGAATACACGTTTCCGACGACGGACGCATGAGCGATAAACCTCTTACCGATATCCCCTTTTCCGAATTCGAGTTGCACCCGCAGCTGCTGGCCGGCCTCGAAGCCGCGGGCTTCCTGCGCTGCACGCCGATCCAGGCGCTGACCCTGCCGATCGCCCTGGCCGGGCGCGACGTCGCAGGCCAGGCGCAGACCGGCACCGGCAAGACGCTGGCCTTCCTGGTGGCGGTGGTGAACCGCCTCCTCAGCCGGCCGGCCCTGGCCGACCGCAAGCCCGAGGATCCGCGCGCGCTGATCCTGGCGCCGACCCGCGAGCTGGCGATCCAGATCCACAAGGATGCAGTGAAGTTCTGCTCCGACCTGGGCCTGAAGTTCGCCCTGGTCTACGGCGGCGTCGACTACGACAAGCAGCGCCAACTGTTGCAGGAGGGCGCGGATGTGATCATCGCCACGCCCGGCCGGCTGATCGACTACGTCAAGCAGCACAAGGTCGTCAGCCTGCACGCCTGCGAGATGTGCGTGCTCGACGAGGCCGACCGCATGTTCGACCTCGGCTTCATCAAGGACATCCGGTTCCTGCTGCGGCGCATGCCGATCCGCACCGAGCGCCAGACCCTGCTGTTCTCGGCCACGCTCTCGCACCGCGTGCTGGAGCTCGCCTACGAGCACATGAACGAGCCGGAGAAGCTGGTCGTCGAGGCCGAGACCATCACCGCGGCACGCGTCCGCCAGAAGCTCTACTACCCGGCCGACGAGGAGAAGATCCCGCTGCTGCTGGGCCTGCTGTCGCGCAGCGAGGGCGCGCGCACGATGGTGTTCGTCAACACCAAGGCGTTCGTCGAGCGCGTGGCGCGTGCGCTGGAGCGTGGCGGCTACCGGGTCGGCGTGCTGTCGGGCGACGTGCCGCAGAAGAAGCGCGAGAGCCTGCTGAAGAAGTTCCAGGCCGGCCAGCTCGAGCTGCTGGTGGCCACCGACGTCGCCGCGCGCGGCCTGCACATCGACGGCGTGTCCCACGTCTTCAACTACGACCTGCCGTTCGACGCCGAGGACTACGTCCACCGCATCGGCCGCACCGCGCGCCTGGGTGCCGAGGGCGACGCGATCAGCTTCGCCTGCGAGCGCTACGCGATGTCCCTGCCCGACATCGAGGCCTACATCGAGCAGAAGATTCCCTCCGAGCCGGTCACCCCGGATCTGCTGCAGGCACTGCCGCGCAAACCGCGCGAGGGCGTCGAAGTGGAGGCCGAAGACGGCGAGAGCATCGGTGAGATCTTCCGCGAGGCGCGCGAGCAGCGTGCCGCCGACGATGCGCGCCGCGGTGTGGTGCGCAAGGGTGGCCCGCGGCGGACGGGCGAGGGCGGCGCCCGTCCGGGTGGCGAGCGTCCGCGCCGCGGCCCGCGTCGCGATGCCGACGCCGCGAAGCCGGTCGCCGACGCGGCGGGAGCGCCCGTCGACACGTCTCCGGAAACCACCGGCAACCGTACGGCTGCCGCGAAGCCGGTCGCGCCGGTGACGGGTGCGCCGGACGCTGCGGCAGACGGCGAGGCGGCGCCCGCGCGCAAGCGTCGCCGCCGTCGTAGCGGCCGTCGCAAGGATGGCGAAGGCGCGTCGCAGACCGATCAGGCGAACGTCGCCGGCGCCGACCAGGGTGCGCGCCGCGCATCCGGTGAGGCACCGGGCGACGGCGCGGCGGTACGCAAGCCGCGCGCGCCCCGCAAGCCGCGTGCGACGGGCGCTGCCGACACCGCCGCCCCGGCCGCATCGGCGACCGCCCCCGCACGGACGAAGACGCCCAGGCGTGAGGCGGCGCCTGTCGCCGGCGAGCCCTCCCTGCTGCGCCGGATCGGCCGTGGTCTGCGGCGTCTGGTGGGCGGCTCGTCCGACACGCGCTGATCCCGGGCGCGTCGTTCGACCCGCCATGCGTCACACGACGGCCCGGTCTTCCGGGCCGTCGTCGTTTCCGGGCGGTCGCCGGCGCCGATGGCCCGACGGGCGGCCTTGGCGATGCGGCATAATCGCCGGCCATGAGCGTTCTTCGATTCGACAACGTCAGCAAGCAGTACCCGGGCGGCCGCACCGCGCTGTCGGAGATCAGTTTCGAGGTCGGTGAGGGCGAGATGCTCTTCATCACCGGCCACTCCGGCGCGGGCAAGAGCACCCTGCTGCGGCTGGTCCACCTGGCCGAGCGTCCGTCGCGCGGTGCGGTGCTGTTTTCCGAGCGCAACCTGCTGCGGGTCCGCGGGCGCAAGGTCGCCATGCACCGGCGCGATGTCGGCGTGGTGTTCCAGGACCATCGTCTGCTCACCGACCGCACCATCTTCGAGAACGTCGCGTTGCCGCTGATCCTGCGCGGCATGCGCCGGCCCGAGATCGCCAAGCGCGTGCGCAGCGCGCTCGAGCGCCTGGGCCTGGGTGCGCGCGAGCGCGCGCTGCCTACGCAATTGTCGGCTGGCGAGCAGCAGCGCGTGGGCATCGCCCGCGCCATCGTCGCCGAGCCGCGCCTGCTGGTGGCCGACGAGCCGACCGGCAACCTCGACCCCACCCTGTCGGCGGAGATCATGGCGCTGTTCGAAACGCTGCCCGAGCGCGGCACCAGCGTGATGATCGCCAGCCACGACCTGGCCCTGGTCAAGCGCATGCGCAAGCGTGTGCTGGTGCTGGACGGGGGACGCCTGGCCGACGACATCTCGCCCGAGGAACTCGCCGATGAGTGACACCGCGGCGGCCCCGAAGCCGCAGTCGGGACTGAACACCTGGCTCGACCACCATCTCTACAGCTTCGTCTCCAGCCTCGGCCGCGTGTTCCGCCGGCCGTGGGCCACGGCGTTGACCATCGGCGTCATGGCCGTGGCGCTGGCCTTGCCGCTGGGCCTGTGGCTGGTGCTCGACAACGTCTCGCGCCTGTCGGGCAGCGTGCAGCAGTCACGCGAGATCAGCGTGTTCCTGCAGTTGGACACCGCGCCCGAGCGGATGCAGGCGCTGGCCGACACCGTGGGGGGGCGCGAGGATGTGGCGGCGGTCGAGTTGCGCACCCCGGAGCAGGGCCTGGAGGAACTGCGCACGCGCGGCGGCCTGGGCGATGCGATCGACAGCCTCGAGGACAACCCGCTGCCCGGCGTCCTGGTCGTGGTGCCCGCTGCCGACGACGCGCAACTGGCGCAGGCGCTGCAGGCGCTGCCGGAGGCCGAGCTGGTCCAGCACGACACCGCCTGGCGCGAGCGCCTGGACGAGTGGCTGCGTTTCGCCGGCCGGGTGGCGTGGGTGCTGGCGGCGCTGCTGGGCCTGGGCGCGCTGCTGGTGGTCGGCAATACCGTGCGCCTGGACATCCAGTCGCGCCGCGAGGAGATCGGCGTGCTGCAGTTGCTCGGCGCCACCGATGGTTTCATCAAGCGGCCGTTCCTCTATCTCGGTGCCTGGTACGGGCTGGCCGCCGGCGTATTGGCGCTGGCCCTGCTGGGAGCGGCCGGGCTGGCCCTGCAGGTGCCGCTGGCCGAACTGGCCGCCACCTACGGCAGCGGCTTCGCGCTGCGTGGCTTCGACCCGCTGCGCGTGCTCGTGGTGCTGGCCACGGCGGGCGCCCTGGGCTGGCTGGGGGCGGCGGTGGTGACCGGGCATTATCTGCGGCAGACCCGGCCGACCGAGGCCTGAGGGGTGACGGCCGCGCCCACCGCGCCGGACCTGCGTCACGTCGTCGGCGATGTGCCGAGGATCATGGTGGTCGACGGTTCGCGGCTGGTGCGCCGGCTCATCGGCGACGTGCTGCGGCAGGAGCTGCCTGCGGTCGAGGTGGTCGATTGCGCCGGCCTCGCCGCGGCGCGTGCCGCGCTCGAAGACGCACCGGTGGACCTGGTGACCACCTCGCTGGTCCTGCCCGACGGCGACGGCCAGCAGCTCGCACGGACCGTGCGTGAGGCCGCGGGCCAGAAGTACGTGCCGGTGATCGTGGTGTCCGGCCAGGCGCAGGCGCACCTGGAGATGCGCCGCTTCACCGAGGATGTCACCGATTATTTCGACAAGGCCGACGGTCATCGCGCGCTGGCCGCCTTCGTCCGTGGCTACGTGATGCCGCAGCCGATCCCCGGCGCGCGGGTGCTGTATGTGGAGGACAGCCGTACCGTCGCGATGGCGACCAAGCGGATGCTGGCCTCGCACGGTATGGACGTGACCCACATGCTCGGCGCGGAAGAGGCGATCGACTGGCTGCATGCGCGCCGCGGCGACGAGACCGCGCCCGGTACCGACCTGCTGCTGACCGATGTCTACCTCAAGGGCGAACTCAGCGGGCGTGACCTGCTGCAGGTGGTGCGCAACGAACTGGGTTACGGCAAGCGCCGGCTGCCGGTGCTGGTGATGACCGGCGACGACAACCGCGTGAACCAGATGGCGTTGTTGCGCGATGGCGCCAACGACCTGGTGCTCAAACCGATCGAGGAGCGACTGCTGGTGACCAAGGCGCTGTTCCAGCTGCGGCTGGCGAGGCTGGGCACGTGAGCGCCGCCGGCGAGGCGTCCGGGAGCGCGGCGGGCGAGGACCGCATCCGTCTGGAGCCCTCCTGGAAGGCGCGGGTCGGCGATTACCTGGCGCGCCCGGAGATGCGCGAGCTGTCGGGGTTCCTGCGCGAGCGACGCGCCTCCGGCGCACGGATCTATCCGCCCGGCCCGCGCATCTTCGCCGCGTTCGATGCCACGCCGTTCGACGACGTGCGCGTGGTCGTCCTCGGCCAGGATCCGTATCACGGTCCCGGACAGGCGCACGGCCTGTGCTTCTCGGTGCTGCCGGGGGTGCCGGTGCCGCCGTCGCTGGGCAACATGTACAAGGAGATCCAGCGCGATCTCGGCATCGCTCCGCCGGACCACGGTTGCCTGCTGCCGTGGGCGCAGCGCGGCGTGTTGTTGCTCAATGCGGTGCTGACGGTGGAGCAGGGCAAGGCCGGCGCGCACCAGGGCAAGGGCTGGGAGGGGTTCACCGATCATGTCGTGGAGACCCTCAACCACGAGCGCGAGGGACTGGTGTTCCTGCTGTGGGGCAGCTACGCCCAGGCCAAGGGCCGGGTGATCGATCCGCGCCGGCACAAGGTGCTGCGGACCACGCATCCCTCACCGTTGTCGGCGCACCGCGGTTTCACGGGCAGCGGACACTTCTCTGCCGCGAACGACTACCTGCGTCGCCGCGGCATGGGGGAGATCGACTGGTCGCTGCCTGCGCGAGCGGACGTGGAGCGCATGCTCGCCGCCGACGGCAGCTGAACGCGCGGACATGCCCGGCGGCGCGGACCGGCGTCGCCTCGACCCCATGCACGTGGCGTTGAGGGAGCCGGGCGTAACATCGATCCGGTTCTCCACCGCTGCCAGTCCCTTGCGGCACACCCTCGGAACAGCGGCGAGCGCTTGCTCAGCAGCATCTGGATTGTCCCACTGATGGGATTCAGGAACTTTTTCTGTACTCAGCAGTCCAATAGTTCGACTGCTAAGATGAGGCCCTATGAGCCAGACCACTTCTGCCACCGCGCTGGTGGCCAACAATCTTCCCGTCCCCAGTGCCCTGGGTTCGCTGGACGCGTACGTCAACGCCGTGCACCAGATTCCGGTGCTGTCGGTCGAGGACGAACAGGCACTGGCCCGCCGCTACCGCGAGCACGAGGATCTCGACGCCGCGCGTGAACTGGTGCATTCGCACCTGCGTTTCGTCGTCCACGTTGCACGCGGCTACAACGGCTACGGCCTGCCGCTCGGCGACCTCGTCCAGGAAGGCAACATCGGCCTGATGAAGGCGGTGAAGCGCTTCGACCCGTCGGTCGGGGTGCGCCTGGTCTCGTTCGCGGTGCACTGGATCCGTGCCGAGATGCACGAGTACATCCTCAAGAACTGGCGCATCGTCAAGGTCGCCACGACCAAGGCGCAGCGCAAGCTGTTCTTCAACCTGCGCAAGAGCAAGACCCGCCTGGGCTGGCTCAACGCGGCCGAGGTCAGCGCCGTCGCCAAGGACCTGAACGTGTCCGAGCGTGAGGTGCTGGAGATGGAGTCGCGCCTGTCCGGTCGCGATATCGGCTTCGACGCGCCGACCGACGAGGACGACGATCATGCGCCGCCCGCGCCCTCGGGCTATCTGATGGCGCAGGACGACGACCCGGCGATGGCCTACGAGCGTGCCGACAGCGAGGACAGTCAGCTCGCGCTGCTGCGCGAGGGCCTGGCCGAGCTCGACGCCCGCTCGCGCGACATCGTCAAGCGTCGCTGGCTGGATGCCGACAGCAAGGTCACCCTGCAGGAACTGGCCGACGAGTACGGCGTGTCCGCCGAGCGGATCCGCCAGGTCGAGGCCAACGCGCTGAAGAAGATGAAGTCGCTGTTCGCGGCCTGATCGTCCAACGTCCCTGGCACCAGCGAAACGGCCCGCGAAAGCGGGCCGTTTCGCGTCCGGGCGCGTCGATCGCCGTCAGGCCCTGCCGCCGTGGTCGCTTTCGCCGGTCCGTGCCTACCATTTGAACAGCACAAGACTCAGCGCGAGTGCGGACATGCCGGCCACGAGGCCGTAGACGGTTTCGTGGCCCTTGGCGTAGCGCTTGGCCGCGGGCAGCAGTTCGTCGAGGGCGAGGAACACCATGACGCCGGCGATCAGGCCGAACACGCCGCCGAAGACCGCATCCGACATCACCGGCGCCAGCAGCAGGTAGCCGATGATCGCGCCCACCGGTTCGGCCAGGCCGGACAGCAGCGATGCGCCGAACGCCAGGCCCTTGTTGTTGGTCGCGTAGTAGACCGGCACCGCGATGGCGATGCCTTCGGGAATGTTGTGGATGGCGATCGCGAAGGCCAGCGGCATGCCCACGGCGGGATCGCCGACGGTGGCGAAGAAAGTCGCCAGGCCTTCGGGAAAGTTGTGCGCGGTGATCGCGATCGCGGTCAGCAGGCCGACGCGCTTGATGTACTCGCGGTTGTGTTCGCGGAAGAACGGATCGTCGGCCTCCAGGCGTTCGTGCGGATTGGGGACGAAATGATCGATCGCCACGATCAGCAACAGGCCGGCGAGGAACGCGACGATCGCCCAGGTGAAGCCGAGGCTGTCGCCGTAGGCGAGGGTGAAGGACTCGATCGATTTGTTGAGGATCTCCGACAGCGACACGAACACCATCGCGCCGCCGGCGAAGGCGAGGCCGAAGGCCAGCATCCGCGCGTTGGGTGCCTTGGTGGTGAACACCAGTAACCCGCCGATGCCGGTGGCGAGGCCGGCCGCGGTGGTGACCGCCAGTGCGATCAGGATGTTGGAGAGGGCGATGTCGGCCATGGCGCGGCGGATTCCTGCTCGCCGCGGCCGTGGGCGTGCGTCAGGGCGGCGCACGTCCCGGCGTCCGGGCGTCGGCCCATGGTATAGCCTCGGCTATGAAGGCGACAGCGCGCGGTCGCCTGCCGCTGGGCCGGGGAGGACGGCAGAGTCAGCGGCGGCTGTGCGGGTCGTGATCCGGGGGCGCGGCGGGCGCAGGCGCGTCTTCCGCCGGCCCGAAGATGATCCTCGCCCCGCGCTGATAGGTCCAGTAGGCCCAGGTCCAGTTGAGCAGCACCACCAGCCGGTTGCGGAAGCCGATCAGGAAGAACACGTGCGCCCACAGCCAGAACCACCAGGCGAGCACGCCCGACAACCGGACCCTGCCCAGATCGGCGACGGCAGCCTGGCGGCCGATGGTCGCGAGATTGCCGAAGTCGCGGTAGCGGAACGCCGCGCCTGCGGCGCCCTCGAGACGGGCGCGGATCGTCCGGGCGACATGGTGGCCCATCTGCTTCGCGGCCGGGGCCACGCCGGGCACCGGGCGGCCGTCCTGGACGACGGTGGCGAGGTCGCCGGCGACGAAGATCTCGGGGTGGCCGGGCACGGACAGGTCGGGTCCGACCTGCACCCGGCCGGCGCGGTCGAGCGGCACGTCCAGGGCACGGCCGAGCGGCGAGGCGGCGACGCCGGCCGCCCAGACCAAGGTGCGCGCCGGCACGAAACGTTCGCCGAGGCGGAAGCCTTCGGCATCGATGTCGGACACCGGCGTGCCGGTCAGCACTTCCACCCCGAGCCGCTCCAGCTGCCTGCGCGCCCGCTCCGACAAGGCATCGGGAAAGGCGGACAGGACGCGCGGTCCGGCCTCGACCAGGCGCACCCTCGCACTGGCCGGATCGATGTTGCGGAATTCCTCGCGCAGCGTGTGGCGTGCGATCTCGGCGAGTGTGCCGGCCAGTTCCACGCCGGTCGGCCCGCCGCCGACGATGGCGAAGCTCAACCAGGCCGCGCGCCGGTCGGGATCGGTCTCGGCTTCGGCGCGCTCGAAGGCCAGCAGGAGACGACGGCGCAGCAGCAATGCGTCCTCCAGCGTCTTCAGGCCCGGCGCATGCGCGGCCCAGTGATCGTTGCCGAAGTAGGCGTGGGTGGCGCCGGTGGCGAGCAGCAGGGTGTCGTAGGCCAGGATAGTGGTGTCGGCAGCGTCGCCATCGGGCGCGCCGTCGTGGAGCCGGATGCGGCGCGCGGCCTTGTCGATGCCGGTCACCGTGGCCATGCGCACTTCGACGTTGCGCTGCCGACGCAGGATGTGCCGCAACGGTGCGGCGATGTCGGGTGCCGACAGGCCGGCGGTCGCGACCTGGTAGAGCAGCGGCTGGAACAGGTGGTGGTTGCCGCGATCGACCAGGGTGATGCGCACCGGTGCGCGGGCCAGGCCGCGCGCGGCCCAGAGGCCGGCGAAGCCACCGCCCACGATGACGATGTGCGGCCGGGCGTCGTGCGCTGCGGAGGCGGTTCGGGATGTCGAGGTCATGCATCCACTCTACGGGCGGACCCGTGCAGGCGCGATGGCGAACGACCGATCCACGCCACAAGCGCCAGCGCCAGCGCCAGCGTCAGCTGAATGCTGGCCGGTACGCGGTGCCCGAGCGGCGCCCGGCGCGCGACTTTGTGATTGTGTCCGCCTCGTCGTGCCTTCGATACTCGCCGACATGCCTCGGGAACTCCACGGATTCGCGCGCACCGTCGCCATGCTGCTGATCGCAGTGCTGGTGGCGGTGCCCGTGGCCGATGCATTCGCCTGCTCGCTGGAGCTCGAGTCCTCGCACGCCGCGGTGCACGCATCCGAGCGCGGCGGGGATCCAGTGCCCGCAACGCAGGGCGACGAAGGCGACGCCGAGCGCCCGCATGGTGTCTGTGCGCACAACCACTGCCACCACACCACCGCCAACGTGCCGGTACGCGTCGCGTTGTCCCAGGACATGCTCGCGCGCAGCCCAGGCATGTCGTTCGAAGACGACGGCCGTCCGCAACACGCCTCGGACGGCCTGATGAGGCCTCCCCGGATCTGACGCGCAAACCCCCGCCAGTGCGCGGGGCGTTCACGTCGTCACTCCGATCCGGAAGCCTTCACAGGAGTCGTCCATGTTCATGCCGCTCGGCCGGCCGCTTCGCGCGGTGGGTCTGGCTGCGGCTGTCCTGGTTTGCGTCGCGCCCGCCGTGGCCGCGCAACCCGGACAGGTCGCGCCTTCATACGATGTATTGATCGACCGGTTGCACCGGATGCCCGCGGCGCTGGAGGCCGCGGCGCGGTCCGATGCCGCCCGGGAACGGGCCACGCAGGCCCGTGCATTGCCCAATCCCACGCTCGCCTGGGATCTGGAGAGTTTCCGCGGAACCGGGGCCTATCGAGGCTTCGGCAATGCCGAATCGACCGTCTCCCTGAGCCAGCCGCTGGAGCTGTTCGGCCAGCGCGGCGCGCGGATCCGGGCGGCGACGGCCGAAGCCGATGCCGAAGGACTGCGCGGCGAACAGCTGCGCTGGCAGGCCGCCGCGCGTTTCGCGCTCGCCTACGCCGAAGCCGAGGCGGCGGCACGCCGCCATCTGTTGGCCGAGGAGGCGCTGGCGCTGACCGAGCAGGATGCGCGTGCGGTGACGGTGATGGTCGAACGCGGCCGCGAAGCCGCCCTGCGGCAGGTGCAGGCCGAGAGCGAGGCCGAGTTCGCCCGCGCCGCGCTGGACGAGGCGCAGGCGATCCGGGAGGCGGCGTTCGCGCGCCTCGCGGCCATCGCCATGCTCGACGGGCCGGTGGCGACGATCGGCGACAGCCTGCTCGACCGCGTGCCCGATCCGCACATCGACCACACCGGCACGCCGCTGCCGGTGCGCATCGCGCAGGCCGAGCTGGATGCGACCGGGCGGCTGGTGACGGTCGAGCAGCGTCGGAGCCGGCCGGATGTCAGTGCGTCGATCGGCCGGCAGCGGTTCCGCGAATCCGGAGACGAGGCGTTGAGCGTCGGCCTGGCGCTGACGGTGCCGCTGTTCGACCGCAACCGTGCGGGCATCCGCGCCGCCCACGCCGACCGTCGGGCCGCGGAAGCGCGACTGGATGCGCAGCGGCAGGAAGCGAAGGCCGATCATCTGGCCGCGGAAGCGACGCTGTCCGCGTCCCGGTCGCGGACCCGCGCTGCCGACGACGGTGTGTCCGCGGCGCAGGAGGCCTACCGCCTGGCGCGCATCGGCTTCGACGCCGGCCGCATCGCCCAGCTCGAACTGCGCAGCACGCGCGCGGCCCTGATCGCCGCACGCAGCGCCGCCGTGGATGCGCGCGTCGCGCGGGTGATGGCCGAAATCGAAATGGCGCTGGTCGAAGGCCGCGCCCCGTTCGGAGAATTCCCATGAGTATCGAGACCACACTGCGGCGCCGGCTGGCGCTGGCCGCCGCGCTGCTGGCCGCACTCGCGGCCGGCTTCGGGCTGGCGCGACTGGGGGGCGACGTACAGGACGGGCGTGCGGATACGGACGAGCGTTCGGCGTCCGCGAACCATGCGTCCGCGCCGAGTGAACCGCACGACGGGCGTGAGAACGACGCGGAGCCCACCGAGGCGGGAGACGGTCACGACGACAACGTCGTGACGCTGACGCCGCGCCAGATCGAGGCCTCGGGCATCGAGGTGATCGCGGTCGGCCGGGGCGGCGGCGGCGAGACCCGTCTGAGCGGTCGCATCGAGCCGGCCATCGGCGCGCGTGCGGCGGTGTCGGCGGCGATGGGCGGTCGCATCGAGCGGGTGCTCGTCGCACCCGGTAGCGTGGTGCGCGAGGGGCAACCGCTGGCGATCCTCGTCAGCGGCGAAGCGGCCACCTGGCGCGCCAGCGCCGATGCCGCGCAGGCCGAGGCCGAGGCGGCCCGGCTCGCCTTCCAGCGCGACCAGGCACTGGTGGCCGAGGGCGTCGTCGCCCGGCAGGAACTCGAAGCCTCGCGCGCGCGTTCGCTGGCGACCGATGCGTCGGCACGCGCGGCCGCCGCGCAGGTGCGGGCGGCGGGGTCGCCCGACGCCGGCGGGCGCGCAACGATCACCAGTCCGGTGGCCGGCATCGTCGGCAGCGTCGCAGTGACGCCGGGCAGCGTGGTCTCCGCGGGCGCGATGGTCGCGACGGTCACCGATCCGGCGCAGTCGGAAGTGCTGTTCACCGCACCGCCCGCGCTGGCCGCACGTGTCGCGCCGGGGATGCGGATCGAGGTCACCGGGCCGGACGGCAGTTTCGCCGCACAGGTGGTCGGCACCGCGCCGGATATCAGCGAGGCCAGCGGGGCGACGCTGATTCGCGCGCAGGCCACGGCGGGGTGGCGACTGCCGCCGCCGGGATCACCGGTGGCCGGCGTGGTGGTGACGTCCCGGGACGTCGACACGCTGTCGGTTCCGGCCGATGCCGTGCAGACGGTGGACGGGCGTCAGGTCGTGTTCGTCGCCGGCGATGCGGGCTTCCGCGCCACGCCGGTGCTGGTCGGGCGTCGTGCCGGCCACCGCGTGGAGATCCTCGACGGACTCGACGCCGCGGCGCGCATCGCCGGACGCAACGCGTTCCTGCTCAAGGCCGAACTCGCCAAGGGCGAGGCCGGCCACGACCACTAGGAGACCGTCATGTTCAAGCATGTCATCGAATCGGCGGTCCGCTTCCGCTGGGGGGTGGTGGTCGCCGCGGCCCTGCTCGCGTGCTACGGCCTCTTCCAGCTCGTCCGGTTGCCGGTCGACGCCGTCCCCGACATCACCAACCGCCAGGTCCAGATCAACACCGTCGCACCGGCGCTGTCGCCGGACCAGATCGAGCGCCAGGTCACCTATCCGCTGGAAACCGCGCTGGCCGGCATTCCCGGCCTCACCGGCACGCGTTCGCTGTCGCGCAACGGGTTCTCCCAGGTCACCGCGGTCTTCACCGACCGCACCGATCTCTACTTCGCGCGGCAGCAGGTGGCCGAGCGCATGCGCGACGTCCAGGACGCTCTACCCGATGGCGTGAGCCCGAGACTGTCCGCGGTCACCACCGGCCTCGGCGAGGTGCTGATGTGGACGCTCGATTATGTGCCGTTCGATCCCGACGACACCGCCCCCGTCGATACCCCCGGATGGCAGCCGGACGGGGCCTACCTCACGCCCGAGGGCGAGCGGTTGACGACCGCGCAGGCGCGGGCCACCTACCTGCGCACGGTGCAGGACTGGATCGTGGCGCCGCGGATGCGCACTTCACCGGGGCTGGCCGAGGTCGACACCATCGGCGGTTACGTGAAGGAGTACGCGGTGCGTCCGGAGATCGAGCGGCTCGCGGCCTACGGGCTGGGCCTGTCCGATCTCGTGACGGCACTGGAGCGCGCCAACGTGCAGGCGGGCGCGGGTGTCGTCGAGCGTGCCGGCGAAGGTCTGGTGGTGCGCACCGATGCGCTGGCGCGGACCGTCGAGGACCTCGCCCAGGCACCGGTGGCGAACCGCGACGGCCTGGTGGTGCGGGTGTCGGATGTCGCCAGCGTCGACATCGGCCGTGCGCCGCGCCTGGGCGCCGCCACCCGCGACGGTCACGAAGCGGTGCTCGGCACGGCGTTGATGATCGCCGGCGGCAACAGCCGCACCGTGGCGCAGGCCGCGGCCGGGCGGCTGGCCGAGATCGGCCGGTCGCTGCCGCCCGGCATCGTGGCCGAGCCCGTGCTCGACCGCAGCGTACTGGTCAATGCGACGATCGCGACGGTCGCGCGCAACCTCACCGAAGGGGCGTTGCTGGTCGTCGCGGTGCTGTTCCTGCTGCTGGGCAACCTCCGCGCCGCCGCGATCACCGCGCTGGTGATCCCGTTGTCGTTCCTGTTCGCGGTCATCGGCATGAACCGCTTCGGGATCAGCGGCAATCTGATGAGTCTGGGCGCGCTGGACTTCGGGATCCTGGTGGACGGCGCGGTGATCGTGGTCGAGGCGACCCTGCTGATGCTCGGCCGGAAACGCCAGGCGCTCGGACGCGCCCTGACCGCGACCGAGCGCCTAGGCGTCGCCGTGGCCGCGGCGCGGAAGATGGTGCGCCCGGCCGCGTTCGGGCAGCTGATCATCCTGCTGGTGTTCGCGCCGATCCTCACGCTCGAAGGGGTCGAGGGCAAGACCTTCCAGCCGATGGCGGCGACGTTCATGCTGGCCCTCGTCGGCGCGTTCGTCCTCTCGTTCACCTTCGTGCCGGCGATGGCGGCGCTGCTGGTGCGCGAGCCGAAGGCCGGCCATGCCGCGGAGGCCGAGGCGCACGGACACGACGGCGACGGCGCGCACGAGACGCGCCTGATCCGGTTGCTGCGGACGCGAGCGGAGCCGGTCATCCGCAAGGCGGTGGCCCGGCCGGGGACGGTGCTGGCCGGCGCACTGGCGATGCTGCTGCTCGGCACGGCGACCTTCGTGTCGCTCGGGCGCGAGTTCATGCCGACCCTGGACGAAGGCAATCTGGCGATGCAGGCCTTGCGCGTGCCGTCGGCATCGCTGGAGCAATCGCTGTCGATGCAGCGCGCACTGGAGGACGCGCTGGTCCGGGAACCCGAAGTGGCGACGGTCTTCTCGCGCACCGGGACTGCGGAAGCGGCGATCGACCCGATGCCGCCCAACATCACCGACAGCGTCATCGTGCTCGAGCCGCGTTCGCGATGGCCCGACCCCGGGTTGGACAAGGATGCGCTGGTGTCGCGGCTGGACGCGCTGCTCGGCGAGCAGATCGGTCATGCGTTCGAGTTCAGCCAACCGATCGAACTGCGCTTCAACGAGTTGATCTCGGGCGTGCGTACCGATCTCGCGGTGATGGTGTACGGCGAGGATTTCGACGTGCTGCAGGCCGTCGCCGAACAGGTCGCGACACGCCTGCGCGGCGTCGACGGTGCGGCGGACGTGCGTGTCGAGCAGGTCGCCGGGCTGCCGACGCTGACCGTGCGCGTCGACCACACCACCGCCGCGCGTTACGGCCTGACCGCGGCCGACGTCAGCGATGCCGTGGCGACCGGGATCGGCGGCACCGCGGCAGGCCGGGTATTCGAGGGGGATCGGCGCTTCGATGTCGTCGTGCGTCTCGACGCCGACGCGCGCAACGATCCGGCACGCCTCGAGGCACTGCCCATCGCCACGCCGTCGGGCGCGACGGTGCCGCTGGCCTCGGTGGCCAGGATCGACATCGCCGAGGGGCCGAACCAGATCAGCCGCCACGACGGCAGCCGGCGGGTGGTGGTGCAGGCCAACGTGCGCGGGCGCGATCTCGGCGGCTTCGTCGACGCGGCCCAGGTGCAGGTGGCCGACGTGCCGCTGCCCGCAGGCGTGTCGTTGGCGTGGGGCGGCCAGTTCGAGAACCTGCAGCGGGCCGAGCGCCGGCTGGCGCTGGTGATCCCGGTGGTGTTCGTGCTGATCGGCGGCCTGCTCTATCTGGCGTTGGGATCGCTGCGCGAAGCCGGGCTGGTGTTCGTCTGCGTGCCGCTGGCGCTGGTGGGCGGTGCGCTGGCGCTGTGGTTGCGCGGGATGCCGTTCTCGGTGTCGGCGGCGGTCGGCTTCATCGCGGTGTCGGGCGTGGCGACGCTCAACGGTCTGGTGCTGCTGCAGGCGATCCACGAACGGCTGGATGCCGGCGATGCGGCATTCGACGCCGCGGTGGCCGGCGCGGCGAGCCGCCTGCGCGCGGTGGCGACGACGGCACTGGTGGCGATCGTCGGCTTCGTGCCGATGGCGATCGCGCGCGGCGCCGGCGCGGACGTCCAGAAGCCGCTCGCGACGGTGGTGATCGGCGGCCTGGTCACCGCGACGGTACTGACGCTGCTGGTGCTGCCGACGTTCGCTGCGCGTTTGTCTGCCGGGCGCCGACGCACGCATGAGGCGATCCCGGCGCCGGGATGAGCGGCCCGGCGCCGGGTGTGTCCGGGGCGGCGGCGGGGCGCTTTTCGCCCGGCGGAGTGCCACGACGCACACGGAGGCGGGCGGGCCCGCCTCCGTGTCTTCACTGCAGTGATGCGGACCTCGCCTTCAACGTCCGTAGGCGCGTGGCAGGCCACCCTGTGCGGCCGGCACGGCAGGACGCAGGTAGCGGTCGCGCAGTTCGGTCTGCCGTGAACGCATCGGGATCGCGCGACCGTCGAACCAGGTCTGCTCGGCCACGTGCGCCACGTCGAGCGGGTCGCCGCTCCACAGCACCAGGTCCGCGCGCTGGCCCGGTGCGATGGTGCCGATGCCCTGCACGCCGAGCGTCTCCGCCGGCACCCGGGTCAGGCCGGCGAGCGCCGCGTCCCACGGCAGGCCGTGGGCGACCGCGTTGCCGGCCAGCTGGCGCAGCTTGCGCGCGTTGTGGGCGGCGTCGCTCGATTGCGCGAACGACACCGCGACACCGGCGGCCTGCAGCCGCGCGGCATTCTCCAGCGTGGCGTGCAGCTGGTCGAAGCTGTCGGGCAGGTTGTTCAGCGGATCGACGAACACCGGCACGTTGGCCGCCGCGAGTTCGCTCGCCGCCCGCCAGCCTTCGGCGCCGCCCGCCACGGCCACGCGTACGCCGTGACGACGCGCCCAGCGCAGCAGCTGGCGGATGTCGGCGGCGCGGTCGACCGCGACCATCAGACGCCCGTTGCCGTCCAGATAGCGGGTCAGCGCCGCCCGGCCGGCCGGGGTGAGCAGGGCGGCGTGCGAGTCGGCGGGAATGCGGCCGCGCGCTTCGTCGATCAACTGGTCGAGCAGCATCCACTGGCCCGCACGCGACTCGCCGGCGAGGTTGGCGCCACGTGCGCCCAACTGCACGAACAGCACGCGCGGACCGGCGGGGTCGACACTGCCGTCCAGCCGCATCGGCGCGCCTTGGCCGGCGACGATCGAGCCGCCGGCGGTGGCGCCCGCGCTGAGCAGGTGGAAGCCCACGCCTTCGGCGGTCGCCACCGGACGCAGCAAGGTGTCCGGGTTGTAGGCCAGGGTCACGTCGAACTCGGGGCGCACCACCATGTCCTTGGCGCCGCTGCCCAGCGCCAGGCTGCCGTCGGCGGTGGTGCGCTCGCCGGAGACCTCTTCCACGCCGAGGCCGTTGATGCCGCCGAACAGGCTCGGTGTCAGCGGGCGACCGTCGGCCTCGATCACCGGTGCGCCGCCGGCCGACAGGCCGGGGCCGATCTCCGCCACCCGGCCGCCCCGCACGAGGACGTCGGTGGCCTGCAGCGTGCCGCGTGCGGTCGCGGTGTGCACGGTGGCATTGCGGATCAGCAGATCCTGGGCGGCGACGGGCAGCGCCAGCGCCGTGGCGAAGACGGCGGCGGCGAGTGCAGCGGCCAGCGGCCGTGATGCGATGCGGCGGCTCACGGGGCACCTCCCGTCGCGGCCTGCGCGGACACGGCGGAGGCGTGCGTCGGTCCGTTCTGGCGGGCGACGCCGCGATCGGATGCGCGCGGGGGCGGTGCGGTCGCGTCCTGGCCGAGCATGAAATCCGACACCGGCTGGCGCGCGGGATCGGCACGGTCGTAGAGGCGCGCACCGTCGATGTACACCTGTTCGGCCAAGGCATAGCTGCCGAACGGATCGCGGTTCCACACCACCACGTCGGCCATCTTGCCGACCTCCAGCGTGCCGGTCTGTTCGAGGATGCCCATCGAGCGTGCGGGATTGCGGGTGATCCAGGTGATCGCGCGCTCGGGCGCGATGTCGAGGCCGGCGCGTCGCGCGCTGGCCATCACCTTGGCGGCCTCCTGGTTGAGGCGCTGGATGCCCTCGCCGGAATCCGAATGCACGATCGCGCAGCTGTTCTCCGGGCGGTCGACCAGGGCGACGTTCTCCTGGATGCCGTCGTAGGCCTCCATCTTGAAGCCCCACCAGTCGGCCCAGAGCGCGCCGCAGACCCCGGCCTCGGCCAGTTCGTCGGCGAGCTTGTAGGCCTCCACACCGTGGTGGAACGCGGCGATCTCGAAGTCGAACTCCTGCGCCAGTGCGAGCATCGTCGCCATTTCGTCGGCGCGGTAGCAGTGGATGTGGACCAGGATGTCGCCGTTGAGCGCGCCGGCCAGCGTGTCCAGGCGCAGATCGCGCTTGCCGCCGTTGTCGCCGCCGCTGCTGTCGGCGTTGCTGCCGCCGCGACTGCCGCCGCGGCCGCTTCGCCGCGAACCGTCGTCCTCGGAGCGGGTGTTGCGGGTGCGGTACTCGGCGGCATCGATGAACGCGGCGCGGAAGCCGGCCACGTTGCCCATGCGCGTGGCCGGGCCGCCCTTGTCGCCGTAGACGCGTTTCGGATTCTCGCCGCAGGCCATTTTCAGCCCGTGCGGCGCGCCGGGAAACTTCATCGCCTGCACGCCGGTGGCGGCGACGTTCTTGAGCGTCACCCCGCGGCCGCCGAACAGGTTGGCCGAACCGGGCAGGATCTGCAGCGCGGTCACGCCGCCGGCCAGTGCGGCGGCGAAGCCGGGATCCTGCGGCCACACCGAATGCTCGGCCCAGACCGCGGCGGTGTTCGGGCTGGTCATCTCGTTGCCGTCGCTGTGCGCGCGCACACCCGGGCTCGGATAGACGCCGAGGTGCGAATGCACGTCGATCAGGCCCGGCGTGACCCACTTGCCGGCGCCGTCGACCACGCTGGCGCCTTCGGGCGCGTCGAGTCCGGCACCCACGGCCTGGATGCGGCCCTCGGCCAGCAACACATCGGTGTTCTCCAGGCGCTCGCCGGTACCCGTGAGCACGGTGGCACCGCGGATCAGCACCGGTGCGCTGGCGATCGGCGCGTAGGTGCTGGGATAGGGATCGTGGGCGAAGCGGGCGGCGCCGCGTGGCGCATCCTGGGCCAGCGCGGGCGCGATGGCGAGCGCCGCGACGAGCGCGGCGGCGAGCGGTTTGAGCATGTGGGTTCCCCGGAACGGACGGCAGTCAACCCACTGAACTTAGCCGGCGTACGACGCTGCTGCCAAGATGACCATGGTCATGGTCGGGTCGACGAAGCGCCCGCTTCGGGACTTCCGTCGCGATGCCGGCACGGGAGAAGGTGGAACGCTTGCCGGCGCGAGTCCCGATGCGACGCCGCTCGCGCGGTTCGCGAAGACAGCGCTTCCGGACCAGTCCCCCCGTTCCCCGCATCCGCTCGTCAGGCGTCGGCCGTAGAATGACGGCACGTTGAAGGAGCTCGTATGAAGGACAAGGCGCAGATCGTCGACAACTGGCTGCCGCGCTATACCGGCGTACCGCTGGACGGCTTCGGCGAGCACATCCTGCTGACCAATTTCGGCGGCTACCTCGCCCATTTCGCGCGCATGACCGGTGCCCAGATCGTCGGTGCCGACCGGCCGATGCCCAGCGCCACCGCCGACGGCATCACCATGATCAACTTCGGCATGGGCAGCCCGAACGCGGCCACGATGATGGACCTGCTGTCGGCCATCGCGCCGAAGTCGGTGTTGTTCCTGGGCAAGTGCGGTGGCCTCAAGCGCAAGAACCAGCTCGGCGATCTGGTCCTGCCGATCGCCGCGATCCGCGGCGACGGCACCAGCGACGATTACCTGCCGCCGGAAGTGCCCGCATTGCCGGCGTTCGCCCTGCAGCGCGCGGTGTCGACCACGATCCGCGACCTCGGTCTCGATTACTGGACCGGCACCGTGTTCACCACCAACCGCCGCGTCTGGGAGCACGACGAGGCCTTCAAGGACCGCTTGCGTGCGATGCGCTGCATGGCCATCGACATGGAGACGGCGACGGTGTTCGCGGCCGGTTTCGCGAACAGGATCCCGTGCGGCGCGCTGCTGCTGGTGTCCGACCAGCCGATGGTGCCGGAAGGGGTCAAGACCGAAGCCAGCGACGCGCGGGTGAGCGCGGATTTCGTCGAGTCGCACATCCGCATCGGCATCGAGGCGCTGCGCCTGATCCGCCGTCACGGCAAGTCGGTGCGTCACCTGAGGTTCGACGAATGAGCCTGCATGTGGGGGCGGCGAGCCGGTTGCCACGCGCATGGCGCGCGCTGCTGCTGGCGGCGCTGTGCGTGCCCTGGGCGGCCCAGGCCTGCGAGATGCCGGCGCCTGACGGGGCGTCTCCGGTCGGCATGCAGCGTTTCGAATTGGTGGACCCGTCGCGCATCGGCGTGCGTGGCGATACCGCCGGCGTGCCGCGCACGCTGCCGGCGCTGGTCTGGTACCCGGCGGCCGCGGCCGGGCCGCCGCGGCGCTACCTCACCGCCGACGAGGCACGGGCGCAGTTGCCGGCGCTGGCGCGCAACCTGCGCTACGACCCGGAGCGGCTGGCCGGCATCGACGACTGCACCACCTACGCCACCGAAGGTGCGCCGCCGGCCGAAGTGTCCGCGAGCTTCCCGCTGGTCGTGCTCAGTCACGGCTTCTTCGTGTACCCCGCGCAGAACACGGTGCTGGCGGAACATCTCGCCAGCCACGGCTACGTGGTGGTGGCGATCGGCCACCCCGGCGACGCGGTCGACCTGGCCTTGGCCGACGGTCGTGTCGTGCCGACCAACATGGAGGACGAGAAGCCGGATTTCCTCGCCTGGCGCAGCGCCTTCCACGGCGCCGCCGAGCATGCCGAGCGCGCGCCGTTGATCGACGGCTATGCCGCCGCGTTGGCCGGCAGCCGGCTGGGCGACAGCGTCGCCAGCTGGCGCGACGACATGTTGTTCGCGGCGGACACGCTCTCGGCCGCCAGCGAAACGCTGCCCGAACGCGTGCGCGCGGTGCTGCGCACGGCCGACCCGGGGCGGCTGGCGCTGGCCGGGATGTCGTTCGGTGGCTCCACCGCAGCCACCGCCTGCCGCCTGCGCCCGGCATGCCGGGCGGTGATCAGCCTCGACGGCCAGAACTTCGATCCCGAGCTGTTCGACGCCGAGCTCGGCCGCCCGTTGCTGCTGCTGCTCAGCGACTGGGTCCGCTTCCCGATGTACGACGGCCTGCCGTCGCCGGCGACGTTCAACCCGAACGACTATGCCTACGAGCGCTGGGACCGGCTCGGCGCGAGCCCCATGCCGAAAGTGCGGTTGCGCGTGCCCGGCACCCGCCACATGGCCTTCAGCGATCTGCCCCTGCTGATGCGCGGAGGCGACCGGGTCGCCGATTTCGGCGACGCCGACCCGGACGCGACCGCGCGGGCGATCGCCGCGGTCACCCGCGCGTTTCTGGACATGCACGTGGGCGACGGCGGCGAGCAGGCGCTCATGCGCGCCGTGGACGAAAGCGGCTTCGTGCCGCACGACCCCGCATCGACGCGCGAGTGGGTCCGTGGTGGCGGCGCGCGTCCGGGGATGTCGACGCCGTAACCGCAGCTTCCGACGCGACTCGAAGCCGGTGCCCTGACACGGGCGGTCGACACGGCGGGCGTCGTCCGCCACGAGGCGGCCCCGGCCCGTGTGCGGGCACACCAGAGGACGTCGTCGGGATCCCGACGCCGCCGGCAGGTCGACCGGCCCGGCGCCGATACGTTCTCTTCTCGCCTCAGCTGTTAGGGTGTGTGCCCGATACCGGACGACGCGCCAGGTCGCCGCATCTTCCGCAACGCCGCACCGAGCCCGGATGCCGGCTGGAGAATTCCCTTGAATCCCCGCGAGATCGCAGAGGCCGCCCTGGCGGATCTGGATAACGAACTGTCGCGCCTGCGCGCGGCGAATGCGCCTGCGCTGTCGGTCCTGTCGAGCTTCGCCGGTACGGCCGATGCCGTCCGTGCGATGCTTCCGCCCGAGCAGACCCCGTGGCTCGCCGACCGGCTGAAGGCACTGGCGATACGTCATGCCCTGCCGATCACCGATCTGTTTCAATAGCGTCGCACACGGCATCAGGGGGTGCCCGACGGGCGGGTCGCATGTGGCGACGCGCGATGCCAGCGCTGTGCGATGCGCGGCACCGTGGGGGCAAGAAGAGGAGGGGCGGGGCGTGCGCGACGAGAATTCCTTCAGCAGGTCCGATGTCCTGGCCGACTTCGCCGTGGACGGTGTGCTGGAGCTGTCCCCGGACCAGGCGTTCGCCGGCCTGCTCGAGAGCCTGAAGGACGTGCTCGACGTGCCGCACGCCCATCTTCTGCTCGCGCCCCCGGTGCTGGCGTGGTTCGGTCAGCCGGCCGGCAATCCCGCCGACACGACCGGTGACGCCGGTCCGCCGGCACCGACCCTGCTGTGCCGGCAGGTCATCGTCCGGGGACGTGCGATCGAATTCTCCGACCTGTGGTCGGCGACCGACCGCGCCGCGAGATCGTTCATGGCCGCCGCACCGGATCTGCGGTTCTACTTCGGCGTTCCGCTGCAGTCGGATTCCGGCAGCACGTTGGGTGCGCTGTGCGTCATGGGACCGGAGTCACGAGCCCTGGATGAGCGCGCGCGCGCGTTGCTGCACGGTGCGGCCCGTCAGGCGTCGATCCAGCTGGAGTTGAGGCGCGCACTGGAAAGCGCACGGCGCGCGGACCGCTATCGTGCGCGACTCAACCTGCTGGCCACGCAGGATTTCAGCGAACCGTTGTCGCGGATCGTCACGGTGCTCGGTGCCCTGCGGCAGTCGCTGAGCGCGCAGGAGGATCTGGAGTTGCTTGAGCTCGCGCAGGCGGCCACGGATACGCTGTCCGACGATCTTCGTCGCGTCTTCGATGCGACCGAGTTGAGTGCCGACCGGGACTCTCCGGCCAGGCATGCGATCGAACTTGCCGACGTACTGACCGATCTCGGTTACGAATGGGCGCACCGC
The DNA here is from genome assembly GCF_001482195.1 of Luteimonas abyssi. Taxonomy (GTDB): domain Bacteria; phylum Pseudomonadota; class Gammaproteobacteria; order Xanthomonadales; family Xanthomonadaceae; genus Luteimonas; species Luteimonas abyssi. The sequence goes on from NZ_KQ759763.1 coordinate 121,046, forward strand.
GCATCGCTCCACGGCGCGGCGCTGATCATCGAATCCACCACGCTCAGGATCGATACCAACCGGGACCTGCTGGCGCGGGCGCTGGGCAATCTGGTCAACGGTGCGCTGGAGCGCAAGGCCACGACGGTGAGGGTCCAGGTCCGCCGTACGCCGGAGGCGGTGCTGGTCGGCGTCCAGGCCCGTGGCGGCGGCGCGCGCAGCGGCATGTCGGAAGCCGATCGCGTCGATGTCGCGCACGACCTGGATGCGCTCGATCCGTCCACGTTCCTGGGCCTGAGCGTCACCATCGCCAAACGCTGTTGCGATGTGCTCGGCTATCGCCTGGATGTCGCCACCGCACTGGATGTCGGCAGCGACTACACCGTGCACATCCCCGCTTCGGTCCTGAGCCGATGAGGGGGGAGGCCGTCGCGGCGTTCGGCACGGCAGGTGCGCGGTCGCGCGCGCGGCCAGCGCCTCTGCGGCGCAGCATCGGTGCTGCGCCGCAGAGGCGATCGATCAGAACGTGTAGGTGAACGTCATCGTGCCGCTGCGCGGGCGGCCCCAGGCGCCGTAGCCGCCGTTGAACTGGCTGTGGTAGCGCTCGTCGAGCAGGTTGTCGAGATTGAGCTGCACGGTGAACTGCGGTGCCATGCGGTAGCGGGCGAACAGGCTGACCAAAGCGTACGGATCCTGCTCGAAGCGGCCGTAGGCGGCATCGTCGTAGTAGGTGCGGTTCTGCCAGTTGACGCCACCGCCGACGGTCAGGGCGCTCCATGCGCCCTGGGGGGTGTAGCCGGTGAACAGGCGGATCGTGGTGCGGGGCAGCTGCGTGTTGATCGAGGCGCCGTCGGCATCGCGCGCGGTGTAGTGCGCCGCGCCGAAGGTGGCGTTCCAGCCGGGCGAGAGATCACCGTTGAGCTCGAACTCGAAGCCTTCGCTGACCGTGCCGCGCGCGGCGACGAAGATGTTCTCGTTGGTGCCGGGCAGCAGCTCGCCGGTATCCTGCGCCACGTTGTCCTGCTCGATGCGGAACACGGTCAGCGAGGCGTCGAGGCGGTCGTCGAGCCAGGCCGATTTCACGCCGATTTCGTAGCTCTTGCCCAGCACGGGATCGAGATACGCGCCATCGGCGCCGCGGTAGTTCTGCGGCTGGAAGATGTCGGTGTAGCTGGCGTACGCCGACCAGGTGTCGTCGAAGTCGTAGACGAGCCCCGCGTAGGGCGTGGTCTCGCTGTGCTCGCGCGAGGTGTAGCGGAAACCGCCGCTGCCGTCGGCATCGCGGTGGTCGTTCTCCCAGCGGGTGTGGCGCGCGCCGAGGATCAACGTCAGCGGGTCGGTCAACGACAGGCGCGTGGCCGCGTAGGCGGCGCGCTGGGTGGTGGTGCCGCTGCTCTGCTCGTCCAGCGGGAGCCAGTCGGGCTCGGGCCACTGGCCGGTCCAGTCGAAGTAGGTCGGCATCGGCCCGGGGAAATCGAAGGCGCCGTTGTTGACGTACTCGCGGCGGTTGTAGCTGCCGCCGGCGACCAGCTGGTGCTCGCGTCCGAATGCCCGGAATGGGCCTTCGACGTAGGCGTCGGCGCCATCGACCTCGCGCTCGGTGTCGTAGTTGCCGGAATACGGGACCACGCCGCCGCCGGTGTCGGGATCGAAGCCGTAGATCGTGTAGAACGGATAGAACAGCTTGTTGTCGGCCTTGGTGGTGTCGCGGGTGGCGTTGAGGCGCAGATTCCAGTCGTTGCCGAAGGCGTGGTCGAGGCTGACGAAGGCGCGCTCGACCGTGGTGTCCCAGTAGGTCCAGTCCGCGGCCGGGTTGAACGACACCGGGTAATCGGTGCGGCTGCCGTCGCTGAACCACAACGGGAAACCGCCCCAGGTCACGCCGTCGGATTCCTTCTTCTGGTGGTCGTAACCGATGCCGAGCAGGGTGTTCTCGCCGAGATCGGCGTCGATGACCGCATAGCCCAGCGTGCGGCGCTGCTCGTAGCGCTCCATGTGCGATTCGGTGTCCTGATAGCTGCCGACCACGCGGGCGCGCACGCTGCCGCTGGCATTGAGCGGCGCGGTGGCGTCGACGGTGGTGCGCACGTCGCTCCAGCGGCCCAGGCTCAGCGCGACGGTGCCGGTGGGCTCGCGGCTGTCGGCGCGCTTGCGCACCAGGTTCACCGAGGCCGACGGATTGCCGGCGCCGGTCAGCAGGCCGGTCGCGCCGCGGACCACTTCCACGCGCTCGTACAGCGCCAGGTCCAGGGCGGCGTCGCCGTAGCTCCAGGCCTGTTCCAGCGTGGTGGGGATGCCGTCGAACTGGAAGTTGTCGATGTAGAAGCCGCGTGCGTAGAACTCGTGGCGTTCGCTGTCGCTGCGGGTGCCGGCGACGCCGGTGACGTTGTTGAGCACGTCGGAGATGGTCTGCAGGTGCTGGTCGTCGAGACGTTCGCGGGTGATCACGCTGACCGATTGCGGGATCTGCCGCGGGGTCAGGTCCATGCGGGTGCCGGCGCGGAGGCGCTCGATGCCGTAACCGGCAGTCCGCTCGCCCCGGACATCGAGCCGGTCGAGGGTGGTGACGGCGCGCGCGGCGTCGGGCACGTCGGGTTGCTGGGCCCAGGCCGGTGCGACGGCGGCGGCGCAGAGCACGGCCAGCAGGGTGGGACGCATGCGGCGTCGGGCGGATGCGGGCGGCGTGGGGGTGGCGCGGGTCATCGCAAACTCCAGTCGAAAAAGCGGACGCAGCCACGCCTCGCGCGTCGATCCGTAAGGACGACGGGAGGGCGGTGGGGCTGGCGTCGACGGGGCTTGCGCGGCGCGGGACGCGCATGGGCGTCCGGGCGGGGCGAAGCGTTCGGGCTGGCGAATGCTGCGGAAGGGGCCGAGCGCGCATATTTTTCAATGTGCCCCGACGAATGTCGAGCCCTGCGCATCGCGGCGCGGGTGGCGTAGCGGGTCCTGCGGAGGCTGCCGGTATGCTGTGGGCCGGATCCGCAGGAGAGATCGGGCATGACGAGGGCAGAGGATGTCGTCGCGTTCTGGCGCGAGGCCGGCTATGCGAAGTGGTTCAACGGCGGCGACGCATTCGATCACGAGTGCGCACAACGCCTGCTCGACGATCATCTCGCCGCCGCGCGGCGCGAGCGCGAGGCCTGGCTGGAAACGCCGGACGGAGTGCTGGCGGTGCTGATCCTGCTCGACCAGATTCCGCGCAACGTGTTCCGCGGCAGCGGGCACGCCTTCGCCACCGACGGCCTGGCCCTGCACTACGCCCGGCGCGCGGTGGCGGACGGTCTGGACGTGCAGGTCGATGCGGCGCTGCGGGCATTCGTCTATCTGCCGTTCGAGCATTCGGAGGCGCTGGACGATCAGCACGAGTCGGTACGCCTGTTCCGCACGCTGGGCGACGCGAACTACGATCGATACGCGCAGGCGCATCTCGAGGTGATCGAGCGCTTCGGGCGTTTTCCGCACCGCAATCGCGCCCTGGGGCGGGTCAGCACCGACGAGGAGCAGGCCTGGCTGGATGCCGGCGGCGGGTTCTGAGTGCGCTTGCCCTGCCAGAGGCGCGGGGTCTGTTCCGAGGTGGGTAGTCGGCTGCGACGGAGGTTGTGAGAGACCCCTTGCTTCGCTTCGCAGCGCGGCGATCTGAGGGGCCCGTCGGAACCGGCAGCCTCCTCGCGCGAATGTCCCCCGGCCACCGCCATGCGGCGGTGGCCTCCTCCTTGATTTCGCCGAGAAGGCCGCCGGTTCCGACGGGGTTCGGCTTGCGGAGCGTGGGGAGCAGCCGCCGATACGTCCCGTCTTTCGTGCTTTCCCAGGCCTCTTGGGGCCGTGAGGCAAGGCCAGGCAGCGGATGACTGATCCGCCCGATATCCCGACGTGCTCCGATGCGTCGGAACGAGTGGGGCTCGCGGCATCAAGGCTGCGGGGAAAAGCAGGAGCCGCCGCGTCGGCGAATGACCGATGCGGCGGCTCCGTTGTCCGAGCTCACGTAGTTGCCACCCGCATCCAGTGGCGCTCGTAGCACGTCGTCCGCGATTCGTGGGCGCGCAGGACCTCAGTAACGCGGGATCGACGCGTCCACGGTCTCCGACCATGCGTCGATGCCGCCTTCGACGTTGTAGACCTGGGTGAAGCCCAGCGCGTGGAAATGCTCGGCCGCCTGCTGGCTGCGACCGCCGCTGTGGCACAGGAAGGCCAGGGCGGTGTCCTTGGGCAGCGCCTCGAGACGCGCGCGATTGCCTTCGTCGAGGGTTTCGAACGCCACGCCGACCGAGGCGACGGCGCGCTCGTCGGCAGGGCGCACATCGACCAGGGTCAGGCTGCCGGCACGGACCCGGGCGTCGGCTTCGGCGGGAACCAGCGGCAACACCGGCTTGGGCGCATTCGGGTTGTCGATCACCAGGCCCTTGCCGCGCACATCGTCCACCCAGTCGATGGTGATGCCGTCGGCGCGGCGCGCGCTGGCGGCGTCGAACTGGATGCGGATGCCCTCGCTTTCGACCGCGATGGCCTGGTCGCTGGCCTGGGCGATCTGGAAGCGCGGCTGGAAGCGACCGTCGATGGCCAGCGACAGTGCGGTGTCGCTTCCGGCGCCGTCGAGCGCCTCGCGCAGCATCTTCGCCGCCGCCGGGGTCACGGTGACGCCGGCCGGGGGAGTGCGGTCGACCGGCGGCAGCCCGAGCGCGGTGTTGAGATCGCCGCTGCTGGCCATCTCCTCGATGATGTCGCTGCCGCCGACCAGCTCGCCGTCGATGTAGAGCTGCGGAATCGTCGGCCAGTTGCCGAAGGCCTTGATGCCCTCGCGGATCTCGGGATCGGCCAGCACGTTGACGTGGGCGTACTCGACGCCGAGGTCGCCGAGGATGCCGGCCGCCTTGGCCGAGAAGCCGCACTGCGGCATCGAGGGCTGGCCCTTCATGAACAGCACGACACGGTTGCCGGTGAGCAGCGTTTCGATGCGTTCGCGGACGTCGGGGGGCAGGGACATGGCGGCGACTCGGCAATTCGGGGAATCGGGCATTTTACCCGCGTGGCATCATGCGGGCATGAGCGCCCCGGAAACACAGCGGCCCCACCGGCGCGATACCGCGACGGGCGTCTCGGCGCCCGGTCCGGTGCGCGACGCGCGGGCGCCGATCGATGCGGCGCCGGTCGCGGGCGATGGCGACGACCCGGATCGGGCATTCGCCGCATCCGCGCAGTCGGCGGCGGCCATCGCGGCGCCGACCGCCGGCCTGACCCGCGTGCCGCGCTGGCCGTACGCGTGGGCGGTGTGGATCCCGCTGTCGCAGTTTGCGGTGCTGGGTCTCTGGCTGGCCTGGGACTGGCGTGTCGGGCTGGCCGCGTTGCTGGCGTCGCATGCGTCGATCCTGGTGCCGGTGTTCCTGCCGCGTGCGCGCGTTTACGCGCCGGTACTGGCACGGCTGCCCACCGCGGCGCGCGAGGTGTGGCTGACGATCGACGACGGCCCGTCCGACGACACCTGCGCGATGCTCGATCTGCTCGACCGGCACGCGGCGAAGGCGACGTTCTTCCTGGTCGGCGCGCGCGCGCAGGCGCGGCCCGATCTGGTGCGCGAGATCGTGCGTCGCGGCCACGGGATCGGCAACCACAGCCACACCCATCCCCAGGCCTGGTTCTGGGCGCTGGGGCCGCGGCGGATGCGCGCGGAAATCGAGATGGCACAGACGGTGCTGACCGGATTGGCCGGCCGGGCGCCGCGCTGGTTTCGTTCCGTGGTGGGCATGACCAACCCGTTCGTGGCCGCACCCCTGCGCACGCACGGACTGACCCGGGTGGCCTGGAGCGCGCGCGGTTTCGATGCGGTGCGCGCCGATCCGCAAGGCCTGGTGGCCGCGGTCGAGCGTGATCTCGCGCCGGGAGCGATCGTGTTGCTGCACGAGGGGGCCCGGCACGGACGCAATGTGGCGATGATCGCCGCCCTGCTCGCGCGGCTGGACGCGCTGGGTTATCGCAGCGTGCTGCCGGACGCGGATGCGCCCGACGTGTCGGCCGACGAGCGGGCGGGCCCGCCGGGCGAGGGGACCGCAGCGCCGGCGGCGGAAGCGCGCGCCGCACGATAGGTCTGGACCCCGCGCCGCGGCTCGGGCGCGCGGGAAGGCGCTCGCTCAGGACGTACGGCGGCGGGCGGCCTTCTTGCCGGCGGCGGTCTTCTTCGTGGCGGTGGCGGACGTGCGCGTGCCGGCTGCGGTGCTGCGGGCGTCGGCGGTGCCCGATGCGGACGCATGCCTGGCGGTCCGCTTGCCGGCCCCCTGCTTTTTGCTCGCGCGTTTCGTGGCCGGCGTGGTCTTCGTGCGGGCGGTGTTCTTCGTGGCCCGCTTTTTCGTCGCGGTGTCGGCCATCGTCCGGCCGGTCCCGCGACTGCGGGCGCGCGATGCCGGCGCCGGATCCGGGCGTGCGGCGGTGCCGGCCGCGTCCGGCGCCCGCGGCAGGCCGCCGGGGACCAGACCGGCCAGCGTATCCGGCCAGGCCAGGATGTCCTGCCAGGCCTGGCCGAACAGGGCCTGCGGCTCGACACCGGCGTCGGCCCCCGCGCTATCGCCGAGGGCTTCGACGGTGGCCTGCTGCCAGTCCGCCAGTGCCTGCTGGAAACCGGTGGCGAAGGTCATCTGGTTGCCCAGCGCCGTCTGCGCAGCGGCCTGCAGGTCGCCCACGCCGTGTGCGGCCAGACGTTGCAGCGCCTGGCCCGGCAGCAGCGCCAGCGTCTGCCAGTCGCCCCGGCGCACGGCATCGAGGTCGGGGCCGCCGGCGGCGGCGCCTTGCTGCAGTTCGCGCGCCATCAGCGTGGTCCACTGGTTGCGGTTCTCCTCCAGCAATTCGCCGATGCGCAGCCAGAGATCGAGGTTGGCCTTGTAGAGGGACAGGGGCAGGGTGGGCGTCTTCATCGCGGATCCTCGGGTGGGGTCGGAAGCGGTGGCGGCCGGCGGGTGCCGGCGTCGGCGGCCCAGACATCGCGTGTGGCGCAGGGCCCGGTGTCGAACGTGTCGAGAACGCAGGTCGAAGGTGACATGCGGCTGTGACCGTAGTCTGCACCCGCCGCGTCAAGGGCGCGCAAGTGCCGCCGACGATTCGATGGTTCCCACTGAAACGTTTGCGGGCGCGAAGGCGCCTTTGGGTGTGGCCGCGCCGGGGCGCGCGATCGCCCTGCGCGCCGGCCCGCCGCGTCGGGGTGGGCGCCGTAACCGGTTCGTAACCGCGCCGCGACTGACGACGTGACCGCGATCGCCGACGCTGGACAGCCCGAAGCCGTGGTGTGCGTCGATGTCGCTGGATGTGGAGGATCTGACCAAACGCTACGGCGATCGCGCAGTGGTGCGCGACGTGTCCTTCCGCGTCGAGGCCGGCGAGCTGGTGGTGTTGCTGGGGCCCAGCGGCAGCGGCAAGAGCACGGTGCTGCGCATCGTCGCCGGCCTGACCGCGCACGACGCGGGACGGGTGCGGATCGGCGGCAAGGACGTGACCGAACTTTCGCCGCAGGCGCGCGATCTCGGTTTCGTATTCCAGAACTATGCACTGTTCGAACATCTGTCGGTCGCCGACAACGTCGAGTTCGCGCTGCGCGTGCGCGGCGTGGACCGCGCGGCGCGTCAGGCGCGCCGCGAGGAACTGCTGGAACTGGTCGGCCTGGGCGGCAGCGCGCGCAAGTTCCCCTCGCAACTGTCCGGCGGCCAGCGCCAGCGCACCGCGCTGGCGAGAGCACTCGCCCACAGCCCGCGCCTGCTGCTGCTCGACGAACCCTTCGGCGCGCTCGATGCACGCATCCGCCAGGAGTTGCGGCAGGGCCTGCGGACCCTGCTCAAGCGCATCGGCACCACCGCGATCTTCGTCACTCACGATCAGGAGGAAGCGTTCGCGGTCGCCGACCGGATCATGGTGCTGCACCGGGGGCGGTTGCTCGAATCGGGCACGCCGCAGCAGCTCTATCGCGAGCCGCGCACCGAATTCGTCGCCAGCTTCGTGGGCCGCGCCAACCTGCTGCCCGGTGAACTGACCGACGCCGGCGCCCGCATCCGGCTGGTGCCGGGGCCGGTGGAACCGGATGCGATTCCGCAACGGGTGAAGGTCTTGCTGCGTCCGGAGAAACTGCGCCTGTTGCGCGCAAACAGCCCGGTCGCCACCGACCCGGACCTGTTCTCGCATCCGGCCAGCGTCGAGCGGATCGAGTATCTCGGCGCCAGCGAGCGTGTGTATCTGTCGCTGCAGGTGGGCGAGGCCGACCACGGCCGTCGTTTCCTGCTCGAAGCGCTGCGGACCACCGAAAGCGCGCAACTGCTGCCGCTGGCCGTCGGCGACGCGGTGACCCTGTTCGCCGACCAGATGCACGGCGTGCCGCAACCCGACCTGCGGGTGCTGGTGGTGGCGCCCGACGATGCCGACGGCCAGGCCCTGGTCGAGTCGGCGCTGGCGTGGGGCGAGCGCACCCATGCGCTGGTGACGGTGCTGGGCGGCGCGGTGCGCGCCCCCGCGCTGCACGGCCGGCTGGAGCGCTACCGGCAGGCCTTCGCCGGCGATCTGCGGGTGATCGACCCCAGTCAGCACGAATCCGACCCCTGGCGTGCGGCGCAGGCGCACCTGGCCGGCGAGGCCTACGATCTGGTGATGCTACCGGCCAGCCTGCGGCAGCCGGACCGGCTGATCGCGTTCCTGACCGCCTCCGGCGCGCAGCAGGTGCTGCTGGCCGACCGCGCCGGCGATCCGCTCGCGGCGACGGCGACCGGGCGCTGGACGGTCCTGCTGCGCACGTTCTCGAGCGGTCAGCCCGACCTGCAGCTGCTGGCGGAAATCGCCGGCACCAGCGGCGCCGATCTCGAAGTCCGCGACCTGCACGGCAGCGTGGGCGCACCGGTCGCCGCCGCGGTGGACGCGTCGGGCTGGCGCGATGCATTGGCCCGGCGCAGCGTGGCCTGGACCGAAGCGCGTGCCGAGCCCGACGAGCGGGACGCGCTGCCGCTCGATCCGCAGGCGCCCGTGGTCGCGCTCGACCTCGGCCCGCGCGCCGCGCTCGGCGCACGTCAGCAGCAGCGGCTGCGCGCGCTGGACGGACGCTGGGCGCTGCTGATGGTGCAACCCGACGAAGCCGACCTGGCGCTGGTCCCCAGTGCCGGGTTCGCCCGTCCGGCGCAGGCGCAGCCCGCATCCGATCCGACCGAATGAATTCCTTCCCGCACGCCGTCGACCGCCCGGTCGCCAGGAGCCCGCTGATGTCCGTCCCCCGTGTCCGTGCCGCATCCCGTCTCGCCCTGTTGCTGGTCCCGTTGCTCGCCCTGGCCGCCTGCGGCGGTTCGCAGGAGGGGGGCGGCCCGGGCGGCACGACCCTGCTCAACGTCTCCTACGATCCCACCCGCGAGTTCTACGGCGAATACAACGCCGCATTCTCGGACGCGCACGACACGCCGGTGCGGGTGCGGATGTCGCACGGTGGCTCCGGCAAGCAGGCGCGCTCGGTCATCGACGGCATCGAGGCCGACGTGGTCACCCTCGCCCTGGCCGGCGACATCGACGAGATCGCCCGCCACGGCCTGATCGATCCGGGCTGGCAGAGCGAACTGCCGCACAACAGCGCGCCGTACACCTCGACCATCGTGTTCTTGGTCCGCCGCGGCAACCCGAAGAACATCCAGGACTGGCCGGATCTCGCCCAGGACGGCGTGGCCGTGGTCACCCCGAACCCGAAGACCTCCGGCGGCGCGCGCTGGAACTATCTGGCGGCATGGGGCGCGGTGGTGCGCGCCGGCGGCAGCGAGGCCGACGCCGAGGCCTACCTGACCCGGTTGTTCCGCTCGGTGCCGGTGCTCGATACCGGTGCGCGCGGCGCCACCAACAGTTTCGTGCAGCGGCGTATCGGCGACGTGCTGCTGGCCTGGGAGAACGAGGCCTTGCTGATGCTGCAGGAGTTCGGCGCCGACCAGTTCGAGATCGTGCATCCGCCGGTGAGCATCCTCGCCGAACCCAGCGTGGCGGTGGTGGACCGGGTCGCGCGTGCGCGCGGCACCGAGGCGCTGGCGACCGAGTACCTGCGGTGGCTGTACTCGCCCGAGGGCCAGCGCCTGGCGGCCAAGCATCACTTCCGTCCCCGCGACGAAGCCATCCTGGCCGAGCACGCCGACGAGTTCCCGGCGCTCGACCTGTTCACCATCGACGAGCAGTTCGGCGGCTGGGAGCGCGCGCAGAACGAGCATTTCGCCGACGGCGGCGTGTTCGACCGCATCTTCGCCTCCCGCGGTCGCTGAGCGCGCCGATCCCATGAGCGCGACCCCCGTCCACGTGACGCCACCGCCCGCCCGCGCCGTACCGGCGCGGGTGCGTGCACGTCCGGTGCATCCCGGCTTCCGGTTGACGCTGGGCATCACCCTGGCCTGGCTGGGGTTGATCGTATTGCTGCCCATCGCGGCCGCCTTCCTGAAGCTCACCGACCTGAGCCCGGCGCAGATCTGGAGCATCGCCACCAGCGACCGCGCCCTGGCGGCCTACCGGCTCAGCTTCGGCCTGTCGCTGGCGGCGGCGCTGATCAACCTGGTCTTCGGCGTGCTGACCGCGTGGGTGCTGGTGCGCTACCGCTTTCCGGGGCGGCGCATCCTCGATGCGATGGTCGATCTGCCGTTCGCACTGCCGACCGCAGTGGCCGGCATCGCGCTGGCGTCGCTGTACGCCAGCCACGGCTGGCTGGGCCGGCCGCTGGCGATGCTGGGCATCGACATCGCCTTCCAGCCCGCCGGCATCCTGGTCGCACTGGTGTTCGTGGGCCTGCCGTTCGTGGTGCGCACGGTGCAGCCGGCGCTGCAGGAGCTCGATGCATCGCTGGAGGAGGCCGCCGCCTCGCTCGGTGCCAGCCGCGCGCAGAGCCTGCTGTTCGTGGTCGCCCGGCAGGTGGCGCCGGCGGCGCTGACCGGGCTGGCGCTGGCGTTCTCGCGCGCGGTCGGCGAGTACGGTTCGGTGATCTTCATCGCCGGCAATATTCCCTACGTGTCGGAGATCGCGCCGTTGCTGATCGTGGTGCAGCTCGAGCAATACGACTACGCCGCCGCCGCGGTGCTGGCGGTGGCGATGTTGTTGATCTCGTTCGCGATGCTGCTGGTGATCAACCTGCTGCAGCGCTGGAGCCACAGCCGGCCCGGCGCGGGGGCGCCCTGATGGCCGCCGTCGACGTCTATCCGCCCGCGCAGCGCGATCCGCCGTGGCTGCGGCGGTTGCTGATCGGCGCGGTGCTGCTGTTCCTGGCGATCTTTCTCGGCCTGCCGCTGGCGGTGGTCTTCAGCCAGGCCTTCGCCGGCGGCTGGCAGACCTTCGTCGCCGCGCTGAGCGACCCCGACGCGCAGGCCGCGATCCGCCTGACGCTGCTGGTGGCGGCGATCGCGGTGCCGCTCAACGTGGCGTTCGGCCTGGCCGCTGCGTGGGCGCTCACCCGGTTCCGGTTCCGGGGCAAGAGCATCCTGGTGAGCCTGATCGACCTGCCGTTCTCGGTGTCGCCGGTGGTCGCCGGTCTGGTGCTGGTGCTGCTGTTCGGCAGCCAGGGCCTGTTCGCGCCGGTGTTGGGCGTGCTGGGCTGGCAGATCGTGTTCGCGGTGCCGGGCATCGTGCTGGCGACGCTGTTCGTCACCTTCCCGTTCGTCGCGCGCGAGCTGATCGCCTACATGCAGGAACAGTCCACCGATCCGGAGCTCGCGGCCTACACCTTGGGCGCCGGCGGCTGGCGCACGTTCTGGCACGTGACCCTGCCGGCGGTGCGTTGGAGCCTGCTGTACGGCATCCTGCTGTGCAATGCGCGCGCGATGGGCGAGTTCGGTGCGGTCTCGGTGGTGTCCGGCCACATCCGCGGCGTGACCAATACGGTGCCGCTGCACGTGGAGATCCTCTACAACGAATATCAGTTCACCGCCGCGTTCGCGGTCGCCTCGCTGCTGGCCGCGCTCGGCCTGGTGACGCTGCTGGCCAAGACCTGGATCGAGCACGCCGCACAGCGGCAGCGGAGCACGGGCTGATGGCCGGGCCGCGTCGCCTGTCGCGGTTGCTGGTGTTGAGCCATCTCGGGCTGGCGCTGACGCTGGTGGTGCTGCTGCTGGCGACCGGTGCCGAGATCCTGCGTGCCTCGCTGCAGGATCGCGCCAACGCCCAGGCCACGCGTGCGGCCACCGACGGCCTGTCGCGCCTGGATGCCCAGCGTCGCGACCTGTACAGCCTCGCCGGCCTGCTCGGTGAGCGGCCGACGCTGCACGGCTACCTGCGACGCGGCCAGGCGCGCGATGCGGCGGGCTTCGTGGAGACCTTCCGCGCGACCGCACGGGTCGATGCCATCGCGGTGTATCGCCGCGGCGAGCTGTTCGTCGCGGTGGGCCCGCAACCGCCCGACAGCACCCGCACCGGGATCCAGCAGGATGCCGACGGCGTCCTGTGGCTGGTGGCGTCGGTCGATGCCGCCGATGCGCCCATGGTCGCCCGGGTGCTGATCGCGCGCCGGATCGACGACCAGATGTTGCCGGCGGACCACGATGCGCGTCTGCACCTGCTCAGCGCCGCCGACATCGCGGCCCTGCCCGCCGCCACCGAAGCCGAAACGACGGTCCGCAACGCGTACCGGCATGCCTGGCTGAGCGGACGTGCCGAGACGCTCGGTCCGTTCGGCGGCGATGCGGTGGTGCGGATCGAGCCGGTGCGGCTGGAAGGCCGTGCCGACATCGATGCCCTCCTGGTGGCCGCGGTGCCGCGCGACCTGCTGCGCCAGGATGCGCTGCGCTGGCTGCTGGCGTTCGCGCTGGGCAGCCTGATCGTGGCCGTGGTCGCCGCCGGCATCGCCATCTGGCTGGCGCGACGGTTCGCGCGGCCGTTCGACCGCATCGCCGAAAGCGCCCGGCGCCTGGGCGTCGGCGACCTGGAAACGCCGGTGGAACTGCCGGACACCGAACTCGCCGAACCGCTCGCGCTCGCCCACAGCATGGAAAGCATGCGCCGCCAGCTGCGCGCGGCCGCCACCCAGGAGCGGCGCCAGCGCCGCGAACTCGATGCCGTGCTCGAAGGCGTGGGCGATGCGGTGGTGGCGGTGGATGCCGACGAGGTGATCCGTTACGCCAACCGCCAGTTCCTGGCGCTGCTGGGCACCCGCGAGGGCGAGGTGATCGGCCAGCGGTTCGATGCGGTGCTCAAGCCCGTGGACGAGGCCGATGCGCCTTCGCCGTTGCGCGCCGCGCGCAGCGGCGGGCTGGCGCAGGCGGCCGGTCGCTACCGCGTGCGCGGCGGGGCGCGGGATCTGGTGGTGCGTGCCGCGGCGCCGATCGGCGAGCGTCAGGTCGCGATCCTGCGCGAGGAAACCCCGGAGGAAGCCGCACGGGCGATGCGCGATGCGATCCTCGCCAACCTCTCGCACGAGTTCCAGACGCCGCTGTCGGCGCAGATCGCCGCCATCGAGCTGCTGCGAGATCATCTGCGCGACGGTGCCGATCCGGTGGCCGCGCAACTGGTCGCCGCGCAGTATCGGGGCGCATTGCGGTTGTCGCAGCTGGTCGACAACCTGCTCGACAGCCTGCGCCTGGAAGCCGGCGAGATGCGCCTGCGCGACGAGGAGGTGGACCTGGTCGCCGTGGTCGAGGACGCGCAGGCGCTCATGCGTCCGTTGCTGGAGCAGCGCGGGCAGCGGGTCAACGCGCGCCTGCCGCGCAGCGAACAGCGCCTGCGCGGCGACGGGCAGCGCCTGTCGCAGGTGGCGGTCAACCTGCTCGCCAACGCCAACAAGTTCGCACCCGACGACAGCACGATCTGGATCGAACTGATCTGGGGCGACGCGACGGTGTCGTTGTGGATCGAGGACGAGGGCCCGGGCCTGCCCGGACCGGAGGCGCACGCCGACCTGTTCGCGCCGTTCCGGCGTTCGCCCGATGCCGAGCCCGGCCAGCGCGGCAGCGGCCTGGGCCTGGCGATCGTGCGCGCGCTGGTGGAACGGCACGGGGGCGAGGTGGTGGTGGCTGCGCCGCGGCACCGCCGGGGCGCGCGGTTCGGCGTGGTCCTGCCGCTCGACGGCGGCGGCGATGCCGGACGTGGAGAATAGGCGGTCCCGGCGGGTGGATGCGACGATGTTCTCTGCCACGTCGCCGCCTTCGCGTCCCTTTTCCGCTGCCGAGCCATCGCCATGCGCATCCTGATCGTCGACGACGACGTCGAGCTCTCCGGCCTGCTGCGGTTCGCGCTGGCGAACGCGGGCTACGAGGCGATCGCCGCCTTCGACGGGCACCAGGCGCTGCGGATGATCGAGGCGCAGGCGCCGGACCTCGTGGTGCTCGACGTCAACCTGCCGGGCCTGGACGGCTTCGCGGTGCTGGAGACGTTGCGTCGCACCCGCGACCTGCCGGTGATGATGCTCACGGTGCGGGCCGACGAGGAGGACGAAGTGCGTGGCCTGGACCTCGGCGCCGACGATTACCTGCGCAAGCCGTTCAGTCCGCGCGCCTTGCTGGCCCGGGTGCGCGCGCTGCTGCGCCGCGGCGGCGAGGGCGAGGAACCGGTGCTGGCCGCAGGCCCGCTGCGCATCGACGCCGAGCGCAGCCAGGCCCAGGTGGGTGACGGCGCGCCGGTCCGCCTGTCGACGCTGGAGTTGCGCCTGCTCCGGCTGTTGCTGGGCCACCAGGGCCGGCCGGTGGATGCGCAACGGGTGATCGGCTTCGTCTGGTCCGACCGCGACGCCGCCGACCGCGACGCGCTCAAGCAGCTGGTGCACCGGCTGCGGCACAAGCTGGAGCAGATCGGTGGACAGGGGGCATGGATCGAGCACGTCCACAACGTCGGCTACGCGTTCGTACGCGATCCGGACGTCGGGGGCGCGGACGTGCCCGCTGTCGATACGCCCCCGGCCGCAGAGCGGCCGGACCGGTCCTGAGCGGGTTCCCCCCGCAGGTCGCGCCCGCTAATGTGGGAGGTTTCCGGTCCGCACCGGTGTCCCTGCCAGGAGCTCCTATGTCCGCCTCCCCCTCCTCCAAGCTCGCGCAGCTGCGCGACATGACCGTCGTGGTCGCCGATACCGGCGATGCCGAGGCGATCGCACGCCTGAAGCCGGTCGATTGCACCACCAACCCGACCCTGGTGCGCAAGGCGCTGGACCTGCCGGTCTACGCCGATCTGGTGGAGCGCGAGCTCGCCGCGGCGCGCGACGGCGCCGGCGATGTGGAGACGCGCGCCCGCGAGGTGGTGGACCGCCTGACCGTCGGTGTCGGCGCCAAGCTCAGCGGCCTGGTGCCGGGACGGGTGTCGACCGAGGTCGATGCCGACCTCTCCTACGACACCGAGGCCACCGTCGCCAAGGCCAGGCAGTTCATCGCCATGTACGCCGATGCCGGGATCGACCGTGCGCGCATCCTGATCAAGATCGCCGCGACCTGGGAAGGCATCCGCGCCGCGGAGCAGCTTCAGCGTGAGGGCATCGACTGCAATCTCACCCTGATCTTCAACCGCAGCCAGGCCATCGCCTGCGCGGAGGCGGGCGTGTTCCTGATTTCGCCCTTCGTCGGCCGGATTCTCGATTGGTACAAGGCCCACGGGCAGGCGCCGGCGACGATCGACGACGATCCGGGCGTGCGCTTCGTGCGCGACGTCTACGCCGAGTTCAAGCGTCGCGGCTCGGATACCGTGGTGATGGGCGCGTCCTTCCGGTCCGCCGCGCAGATCGAAGCGCTGGCCGGCTGCGACCGTCTGACCATTTCGCCGGACCTGCTCGAGGCGCTCGACGCCGCGCACGGCGACCTGCCGCGCCTGCTGGTGCCGGAGGCCGCCGACGGCCAGCCGCGCACCCCGGTGGACGCCGCGGGTTTCGCCGCCGACCTCAAGGCCGACGCGATGGCCGACGAGAAGCTGCGCGACGGCATCAAGGCGTTCGCCGCGGATCTGGACGCGTTGCGCGCGTCGGTAGCCGAGCGTCTGCGAGCGGGCTGAGGCAGAGCGCCCTCATCCGCCCCTTCGGGGCACCTTCTCCCGCAGGCGGGAGAAGGGAACCGGCCGCGGCATGCTTGAGCCCTCTCCCGCTTGCGGGAGAGGGGCAGGGGGGAGGGCGGTGGGGTGCGGCGGGACAGCCCCTCATCCGCCCCTTCGGGGCGCCTTCTCCCGCAAACGGGAGAAGGGAATCGGCGCGACCTGCTTGAACCCCTCTCCCGCTTGCGGGAGAGGGGCAGGGGTGAGGGCCGCTCGAGATCGGATCAGCGCGCGTCGGAGGTGGACCGGGCTGACCGCCGCGGCTCCGCCACCACCAGCCAGTTGTTGAACGGCGTGTTGCCGTACAGCGGCGCGAACGTGGCCTGCAGGCCGGCGTCTTCCAGGGTGGCCTGCAGCCCTTCGCGGGTCGGATAGCAGCGTGCGCGTTCCTGCATCCAGCCGATCAGGTTGGCGAGGCGATCGGTGACGCGGGTGGTGCGGCTGCGGCCGCTGGTGTCGGCCAGGCCGGTGCGGATCACCAGCCGCGCGTCGGGCGTGAGCATCCCGGCCACGGTGCGCAACAGTGCGGCCTGTGCATCGGCCTGCAGATACTGGAGGACGTCGAGGATCGCCACGCTGCCGCGATGGTCCGGCGTGGTGCGGGCCAGATCGACGACGTCGAAATCGACGCCGGACAGTCCGGACGCGGCGGCCACACGACGACCGCGGTGGATCTTGTCGGCGTCGATGTCGACGCCGCGCCATGGCAGCGTCTGTCCGTCCTGGCGCAACGCGTGCGCGAGCAGGCCCAGGCCGCATCCGAGATCGAGCACCGGTGCCGTCGTCCCGCGCAGTGCGGCCAGCACGCCCGGGTACAGCGGGTCGCTGCGCAGCTTGATCAGCGTGTAGAAGTAATCGTGGCGATTGCCCAGCACATGCCGCGGCGCGAATGCGCGCGCGATGCGGCGTGCGGCGTCGGGAGCGAGCGGGCGGCCGTGGGTGGCCGCGATGGCGGCGGCGAGATCGGTCATGGTGCGCCACCGGTGTCGGCATCGCCCGCGGACGGGCCCGAAGGCGACGCATCCCCCGATGCTCCCAGACAGTGCCTGGCGTCGGGCAGCGCCAGCGCGGCCCATTCGGCATACATCGCCGCCGACGGGTGCAAACCGTCGTCGACCAGCATGGCGGGCTCGGCGCCGTGTGCGCGGCTGACCGGGGTCACGTTCGTCCAGCTGCAGCCGAGGGCCTTGCAGCGCTCGCCGGCGATCGCATTGAACGCATCGATGTCGCGGGCGATGGCGGCGGTGTCGCGGCCGGAGGCCTGCCCGAACGGGGTGACGCCCCAGTCGGGAATCGACAGCACCAGCACCCGTCCGGGGTGGTCGCCGGCGAACCCGATCGCGCGCCGGAGCAGCGCCTCGAACTGTTCGCGGTACTCGTCCGCTTCGCGCCCGCGGTACTGGTTGTTGACGCCGATGAGCAGACTGACGAAGTCGTACGGGTCGGACAGGTCCGCCGTGTCGATGGCGGCATCGAGTTCGTCGGTGGTCCAGCCGGTGGTGGCGACGATGTCGGGATCGGCCAGCGCGATGCCTTCCGCACGCAGGGCGCGGGCGAGCTGCAGCGGCCAGCGGCCTTCGGGTGCCACGCCTTCGCCGATGGTGTAGCTGTCGCCAAGTGCGAGATAGCGCAGCGACGTGGCTGCGGCGGTGGTCGTCGTGTCGGGACCGGAGGGGACGGGCATCGGTCGGTGCAACTCCTGGCGGACGCCCGCGCCGGTCGGCCGGGCGCGGGATGGGGCGGGGAAAACGGAGGAGGGCGGACGCGGCGGGGGGCTCAGCCCCGCGCGCTGCGCACCAGCGGCACGACCTTGCCGTTGGCTTCGGCGCGCCGGGTGAGCGCGCGGTCGATGCGGCTGAAGACTTCGCGCAACTGGTCCGGCTCGGGCAGCAGGGTGACCCGGAAATGGTTGCGGTAGGGCACGTTGAAGCTGGAGCCCGGCACCACCAGCAGGTCCTCGGTCTCCAACAGTTCCAGCGCGAAGGCGTGGTCGTCGAAGCCTTCGGCCGCGGCCCCGGTCACGCCGGGGAAGGCGTACAACGCGCCCTGCGGAACCTGCAGGTGCAGGTGCTCGCTGTCGGCGCAGCTCTCGATCACCGCGCGCCGCGCCTCGTACAGGCGGCCGCCGGGACGGCACAGGGCGCCGATGGTGTCGATGCCCTGCAGCGCCGCCGGGATCGCGAACTGACCGGGCACGTTCGCGCACAGGCGCAGCGCACCGAGCAGATCCATGGCGTGGTGGAACTCGCCGCTGGCGACCGGGTCGCCCGACAGCACCGCCCAGCCCACGCGCCAGCCGCAGGCGCGATGCACCTTGGACAGGCCGCCGAACGAAATGCAGGGCAGGTCGCCGGCCAGCGGCGCCAGCGGCTCGAACGCGGCTTCGTCGTACAGCACGCCGTCGTAGATCTCGTCGACCATCAGCAGCAGGCGATGCTTCTCGGCGACGGCGACGATGCGCTCCAGCAGCGCGCGCGGGTATACCGCACCGGTCGGGTTGTTGGGGTTGATCAGCACGATGGCGCGCGTGCGCGGCGACACCAGCGCCTCGATCTCGTCCGGATCGGGCAGGAAGCCCTGCTCGGCATGGCCGCGGTAGAACACCGGGCGGCCGTCGTTGAGGATGGTCGCGGCCGACCACAGCGGATAGTCGGGCGACGGCACCAGCACCTCGTCGCCGGGATTGAGCAGGGCGCGCAGCGAGATGTCGATCAGTTCGCTCACGCCGTTGCCGACGAACACGCGCTCCGGCGTCACGCCGGGCGCGCCGCGGTCGCGATGGAAGGCGGCGATGGCGTCGCGCGCGGCGGGCAGTCCCTGCTGGTGGGTGTAGGGATCGGTGTCGTGGATGTGGTCGGCGATGGCGCGCTGGAGGTGCTCGGGCGCGCGGAAACCGAATGCGCCGGGATTGCCGATGTTGAGCTTGATCAGCGTGCGCCCCTGGGCCTCGAGCTCGCGGGCGCGTCGGGCCAGTTCGCCACGGATCTCGTAACGGACTTCGGACAGGCGTTCGCGGGTCTTGAGGCTGGGCATGGCGGCGGCGTCGGGGCAGGGAAGGGTGGCGAAAAGACCGGCAAAACAGCGGCCGGATGCGGATCGCCACAGCCTAGCGGAAATCGCATCCCACTGCCGCGGCGTCGGCGCGCGTCGCGCGTCGGCGCAGGCGTCGCGGGTGGGGTAGATGTCCGGCTGGCCGGCTGCACGGCCGGCCGGCTCCCGGCGGCCTCCGACGACGGCGCGCAACCGGCCCGCCGCGAGGATGCGCCGCCCCGACACCGGCAGCGCATAGAATTCCGCCATGCCCTCGTTCCTGCAGATCTCTTGAGCCCCCCCGCCGCCGGCCCGGCGTTCGATGCGTTGCGTGCCATCGGCTGGCCGTTCGCCGACGCCGAGGCCGTCGAGCCCGCCTGGCGCGATGCCTTCGACGCGCATCCGGGCACGTTCCCGGCGCGGGTGGTCGAACAGCACCGCACCGGATACCTGGTGGCCCGCGCGCCCGGCGACGCGATGGCGGTGGAATCCCCGCCGGAGTGGCAGTTGCCGCGTTTCGCGCCGGAGCAGCGTGCCGCGGTGGGCGACTGGGTGCTGGTCGGCGACGGACGCATCGTCGCGCTGCTGGCGCGGCGCACGGTGATCAAGCGTGGGGCGGCCGGCGAGCACTATCGGCAGCAATTGATCGCGGCCAATGTCGACCGGGTGCTGATCGTGTCCGGCCTCGACGGCGACTTCAATCCACGCCGGATCGAGCGCTACCTGCTGTTGGTGCGCGGCGGCGCCGAACCGCTGGTGGTGCTGACCAAGGCCGACCGTGCCGCCACCTCGGTGGCGGATGCGCAGGCCGCGCTCGCGGCGGTGGTCGGCGATGCGGTGCCGGTGGTCGCGGTGAATGCACGCGATCCCGAAAGCGTGGCGGCGCTGGCGCCCTGGCTGGGGCCGGGGACGACCGCGGTGCTGGTCGGCAGTTCGGGAGCCGGCAAATCCACGGTCACCAACACCTTGCTGGGTCACGAACGCATGCGCACCCGTGCGGTACGGGCCGGCGACGACCGTGGGCGCCACACCACCACCCACCGCGCGCTGATTCCCTTGCCGTCGGGCGCGTGCCTGATCGACACGCCCGGCATGCGCGAGCTCAAGCCCACCGGCGAGGAGCATCTGGGCGACAACTTCGCCGACGTCGAGGCGCTCGCCGCGCAATGCCGCTTCCGCGATTGCAGCCACGCCAACGAACCGGGCTGCGCGGTGCGCGCGGCGGTGCAGGCCGGCATACTGGAACCTGCGCGGTTCGCGAACTATCTGAAGCTGCGCGAGGAGCTGGCCGCCGCAGCGCGTCAGCTCGAGGCGCGCCGCCGTGCGCCGAACCCGCCGCCGGGCGGACGCCGCCGCCGCTGATCCGGCCCGCCGCGGTGTCGACCGGCGTCGTGGGCTCCGCCTCAGAACAGGCCGAGTGCCCAGCCGACCCCCAGCATCGCCAGCGAGAACGCCCACATCCACCAGAACGCGTAGCGGATGTGGCGCCCCATCTCGAGCCCGGCCAGGCCGAGGGCGAGCCACAGCGCCGGCGAGAACGGGCTGATGAATGTCCCGATGATGTTGCCGATCACCAGCGCATAGACGGTCGACGCCGGATCAACGCCCAATGGGGTGACGATCTCCAGCGCCACCGGCAGTAGACCGAAGTAGTACGCGTCGGTGCTCAGCAACAGTTCCATCGGCAGCCCGAGCACGCCGAGGATGATGTGCAGCATCGGCAGCATCGCATCGGGCAGCACCGTGGCCAGGCTCTGCGCGATCGCGCGCAGCATGCCGGAACCGTCGACGATGCCCAGGAACGCGCCGGCGGCCAGGATGATCGAGCCCATCTTCAGCGCCGAGGCCGCATGCGCCGAAATGCGCGCCATCTGCGCCTTGCCGTCGGGATAGTTGATCACCAGCGCCAGCGACAGCCCGATCATGAAGGCCAGGGCCGCCGGCAGCACGCCGGCCACCAGCACCGCCAGCACGGTGACGAACAGGATTGCATTGATCCAGATCCGTCCGGGTCGGCGCAGGGCACGTGCTTCGGCGTCGTCGTCGCCGAGGCCGGTGAAGGTATCGGCCATCGAGCCGGGCGCGGGCGTCCAGCCATGGCCGGTGGCGATCCGGCGGCGCTCGCGCAGCCCCAGTCCGGCGGCCAGGGCCACCAGCAACACCGCGCCGGCCGCCTGCACTGGAATCAGCGGGCGCCACAGATCGGTGACGTCGAGCCCGGTGACCGCCGCGGCGCGACCCAGCGGTCCGGCCCACGGCAGCATGTTGAAGATGCCCGCGCCCAGCGCCAGCAACAGGAGCATCAGGTACGGACTCATCTTCAGTTCGCGGTAGAGCGGCAGCAACGCCGGCACGGTGAGCAGGAAGGTGGTCGCGCCGGCGCCATCGAGCTGCGCGACCATGCCCAGCACCGCGGTCATCACCGTGACGGCCACCACGTTGCCGCGGGTGGCTGCGACCAGGCCATTGATGATCGGCCGGAACAGCCCGGTGTCCTGCAGTACGCCGAAGAACAGGATGGCGAAGATGAACATCGCCGCGATCGGCGTCACCCGGGCCAGGCCACTGCCGAAGAATTCCGTGATCTCGGCCGGGCCGAACCCGGCGACGAGCGCACCGGCCACCGGTACCAGCACCAGGGCGACCACGGGCGCGACGCGGCCGCCCAGCAGCAGGGCCACGAGGCAGACGATGGTGAGTAAACCGATCAGGGTCAGCATTCGAACGTCCTCGAAAGAGCGGGCGCGACGTGGCGCCGAGGTCAGAAGTCGTAGTGCAGCCGGGTCGCGACGCTGCGCGTGCGGTCCACGGTGGCATCCAGCGTCCGGTCGTGGGTGCGTGCGTGGATGAGGTTGAGCATCAACCGCAGGTTACGTCGCAGGTACCAGTTGGCGCCGACGGTCCAGACGTCGGCATCGGCGTCGCGCAGGACGGCACCGCGTTGTTCGGCGTTGAGCCGGTCGTAGCGCAGGGCGAACTCGACCGCGCCACCAGGCGGCGGCGCCGCGATCCGGCCGAAGCGGCCGCTGGCGGTGTCGTAGTGGCGCATGCCGCCGCGGGCGAACCACGACAGCATCGCGTAGCCGCCCGCGGTGTCCGCGCGCGAGGCGCCATCGTCGTAGCGCGCGCCGGCCCACTCGGCCTGCCACGACCACGCGCCGACGACACGGGCGAATTCCAGCGACCACTTGTCGACGTCGACGTCGCGTCCGCTGTCGAACGCGATCAGCGTCGGCCGGCTGGCGTCGGCGGTGTAGCCGGCGGTACGCGGGCGCAGGCGCAACGACGGCGCGCCATCGGCGCCGGGGTGGTCGTGGCGCTCGTGCGCCAGTGACAGCCCCCAGTGCATCACGTCGCCCGGCTCGCGCCGCGGTGCAGTCGTCAGGCGCGCCACAACGCCCTCGCCCTTGGTGTCGGTGTCGTTGATGGAGGCCAGCCGGAACACGCTGCCACCGGCGGTCCAGGCGTCGCCCCCGCGCAACCAGCCGATGCCCAGCCGGTAGGTCTGCGGCAAGGTGCTGCCGAGCATGCTGCGCTCCATGAAGCTGCCGACGTTCGAGCTGGTGCGGTCGTCGAGGCTGAAGTGCTGCTTGAACTGTCCGACCGTCAGCCTTCCGCCGGCGAGGTCGTGGGCGATATAGACGTCGCGGGCGAGGATGTCGTCGGGATCGGAGACATCGACTTCGGCCTTGTAGCGCAGACGCCCGGCGTCGCCGGAGACCGCCAGCCACGCACGGCGCACCTCCAGGCCGCCATTGTTGCGATCGCCACGGTGGTCGTCGTCGTAGGCGTAGGCGTCCAGGTGCAGGCGTCCGGACACGCTGGCGGTGAAGCCCGTCTCCTGCGCGTGGACGGTCGCCGGCAACGCCAGCGCAAGACATGACACCAGGGCACACGCATGGCGTGCGCACAGCGTTGTGAACGTCACCGGCTATCCCTCCCAGGGTTCGTCGGACGGGCCGCGTTATATGCTGTCCGGCGACGGTGGCCCGTCCGCGCCGGTGTAGCGACCGAGCCTAGGGGCGGAATCCTGTCGTTGACCTGTCGTCGCCCGGGCCGTCCGTCATGCGCATCCTGTTGATCGAAGACAATCCGGACCTCGCCGATGCCATCGTGCGGCGGATGCGGCGCAGCGGGCATGCGGTGGACTGGCAGGCCGACGGCGCACGTGCGGCCGAGGTGCTGGGGTACGAGCGATTCGACCTGGTGATCCTCGATATCGGCCTGCCGGGACTGGACGGTCGCCGGTTGCTCGCGCAGTTGCGCGCGCGAGGCAACGACGTGCCGGTGCTCATGCTCACCGCGCTCGACGGCATCGAAAACCGGATCGAGGCGCTGGATGCCGGCGCCGACGATTACCTGGCCAAGCCCTTCGACTTCCGCGAACTCGAGGCGCGCTGCCGGGTCCTGCTGCGCCGCTCCGGCGGCAAGGCCAGCGAGGTGGTGCGCATCGACGGGCTGGTGTTCGACAACGCCGCGCACGCGCTGGTGCTCGACGGCGTGCCGATCGAGCTGCCCAACCGCGAATACCGGTTGCTGGAAATCCTGATCGGCCGTCTCGACCAGGTGGTGGGCAAGGACGAGATCGGCGGACAGTTGTTCGGATTCGACGATGACGTCGGGCCGAACGCCATCGAACTCTACATCGCGCGCCTGCGCCGCAAGCTGGCGCAGGCGCCGGTGCGCATCGTCACCGTGCGCGGTGTCGGCTATCGGCTCGAAACCCGGCGGGGCGAGGATGCGGTGTCCGGGCGTGACGATGGTTGAGCCAGCGTCCCGTGTCTCCATCCGCCGCACGCTGCTGGTCTACCTGGGCCTGCTGGTGCTGGTCGGTGGCACGGTGGCGCTGCTGGTCGTGCGCAGTGCGGCGGAGCGTGCGGCCGACCGTGCCTACGACCATCTGCTCGTCGCCTCCGCGTTGTCGATTGCGGGCAGCGTGGCGCGCAGTGAGGGCGCCTGGCTGGTGGATCTGCCGTACGCCTCGCTCGATCTGCTGGCGATGGCCCCCGACGACCGGGTCGCCTACCGGGTGACCGACGGGCACGAGGCCACCATTACCGGCGCACCCGACCTGCCGCCACCGCCATCGCGTCCCGCGGGGCAGGTGCCGCTGCTGTTCGATGCGGTGCACGGCGACGAACCGATGCGCTTCGCCCTGGTCGGTGGCGGCGAGATGGCACCCGGATTCGACACCCGCTACTGGGTGCAGGTGGGCCAGACCCGCCTGGCCCGCGACCTGCTGGCCGCGGACCTGGTCTGGCGCTGGGCGGGGATGATCGTCGGTCTGCTGGTGGCCGCGCTCGCGCTGGCGTGGCTCGCTGTCGGGCGGGCGTTGCGGCCGCTGGTGCGCATCGAGCGCGACCTGGGCCGCCGGGCGCCGTCCGAGCTCGGCCCGCTGCCGTCGGGCGCGCCTCGGGAACTCGCGCGGACGGTCGCTGCCGTTGATGGGTTCATGGCGCGTCTGCAGGTCGCGCAGACCGCCAACCGGGACTTCATGGCCGATGTCGCACATCAGATGCGCACGCCGCTGGCGGCACTGCGCGCACAGGCCGAACTGGGCCTGGACGACGACGATCCCGCCCAGCGCGAGCGCAGCCTGCAGGTGGTCGTCCGCAATGCGGCGGCGATGAGCCGGCTGCTCGGCCAATTGCTCAGCGATGCCGGTGTCGAGCACCGGGCCCGCACGTCGGACGCGGTCACGGTCGAACTGGGCGCACTGGTGACCGGTGCGGTCGAGGATGTGCTGCCCGCGGCCCTGCCCCGGCCGGCCCTGGACATCGACATCGACGCGGCACCGGTGCGTGTGTCCGGCGATCCTGTGTTGCTGCGCGAGGCGGTGAAGAATCTGATCGACAACGCGGTCCGCCATGGCCGCCCGCCGATCCGCATCGCGATCGGCGCGACGGATGCCGAAGCCTGGATCGAGGTCGCCGATCGCGGCCCGGGCATCGTGCCGGAACGGTTCGACGCCGTGTTCGAGCGCTTCGCCCGCCAGGCCAGCGGCGGCGAGGGCGCCGGGCTGGGCCTGGCCATCGTGCGTCGCGTCGCCGAACGCCATCGGGGTACGGTCGTGCTGCGCAACCGGGCACGGGGTGGGCTGGCGGTGCGTCTGCGGATCCCGGCGGTGCTCGCATGACCTCCCCGATCCTCAAGTGCCTGCTGGTGCTGGCCGGAGCATGCCTGTGGCTCGGTAGCGCCGGCGCGGAGATCCGCGATCGCCGCGTCTTTCCGGCATCGACGCAGGCGCCCGCGACCGACGTGCTGCGCATCCACGGCACCAGCCATGCCGATGTCATGGCCGCGCCGGTCCGCGATTTCCAGCAGCGCCATCCGCAGGTCGAGGTGGTCTACACCGAACTCGACGGACAAGGTCTGTACACCCGCTTCCTGCGTGAGCGCGAAGGGGGCGGTCGCCCCGACCTGCTGATCAGCAGCAGCATGGACCTTCAAGTCGCACTGGCCAACGCCGGACATGCGCGGCCGTACCGATCGGCCGCCACCCGCGCGCTGCCGGCCTGGGCGCACTGGCGCCACGAGGTGATCGGCATCACCTACGAGCCCGTGGTGATGGTCCATCACCGCGAGGCGCTGCCGGCTCCCCCGCGCAGCCGCCAGCAATTGCTCGACATGTTGCGTGCGCCGGACGCGCCATTGCGCGGGCGTATCGGCACCTACGATGCCAGCCGCAGCACGCTGGGCTACCTGCTCGCCAGCCAGGATGTGGAGTTCGGCAGCACGGGGGCCGCGTTGCATGCGGCGCTGGGCGCGAACGACGTGCGCCTGGAGACGCGCAGCCTGGCGTTGCTCGACGCGGTGGAGCGCGGTGATCTGCTGCTGGCCTACAACGTGCTCGGTTCCTACGCCCAGGCGCGGATCGACGCAGGCGCGCCGCTGGGCCTGGTGATGCCCGAGGACACCACCCGCATCGTCGTGCGCACCGTGTTGATCCCGAAGACGGCCCGTCAGGCCGGCTGGGCGGGGGCGTTCATCGACCATCTGCTGTCGGCATCGGGCCAGCAGGCCCTGGCACGGGAGTCCCGTCTGTCGCCGATGGCATCCGCCGATGGGCAGCCGTTCGGTGTGTATCGCGGGGTCGAGCCCGGCACCGGCGTGCGGCCGATCCGCCTCGGCCCCGGCCTGCTCGTGTATCTGGATGCGCTCAAACGCCGCCAGTTCCTGGACGCGCTCGGCGGCGAGCGTGGGGCGCCGTCGCCATGACAGGAGCAGTCGGGACATCCGTTGTTGCCCATCACCGGGCGCTGGATCTGCGCATGATCGAGGCCGCACGCGGACTGCGCGTGCTGGCGCTCACCAGCTGGCCCGCCCACGTGCAGCGGACCTTCCTCGATGGGGCGCTGGCCGGCCACGTGCGTCTGCCGCAGGTCACCTATCCGCGGCACGATTTCGCCGAGGTGCGTCGGGAACTCGATGCGATCGCCGGTGCCACCGATGCCTCGCATCCGCTGGGCGCCTATCTGATCGATTCCGCGCGCGACTGGGACACCGCAGCACACCTGCTCGAGACCCTCGGCAGCGCCGAAGCCGGCGCGCACTCGCACGCGCTGTATGGCGGTCCGGACGATCCGCTGCCGGGGAGCGATGCGCTGACCGCACGCGATGCGGCGCGCCACTTCATCGGCATCGCCGACGAACTCGACGCGGGCCTGCTGGCGCCCGAAGAGCACGTGGAGATCTCGGCCACCGCGTTGCAGCTGTGGCTGCAGGGCGAACTGGATGCGTTCTTCGGCGGCCGCACCGTGCAGGTGGATCTCGATCCGGACCTGATCGCCAAGGCCGCTGCCGGCGCCTACCGGATCCGCCTGCGTGCCGGCGCGGCCTATACCGACTACGACCGTCACCAGCTCTTGCAGCACGAGGCGCTGGTGCACTCGCTCACCGCACTCAACGGCCGCGAGCAACCGGTGCTGGGCAGCCTGGCGATGTCGTCGCCGCGCATCACCGCGGTGCAGGAGGGCCTGGCCACGTTCGCCGAGCAGATCACCGGCAACATCGACATCGAGCGGCTCAAACGCATCGGCCTGCGCATCGAAGCGGTCGCACTGGCGCTGGACGGCGCGGACTTCGTCGAGGTCTATCGGTACTTCCTCGATGCCGGGCAGACCGCGGCGGAGAGCTTCGCGTCGGCGCAACGCGTGTTCCGGGGGGTGCCGGTTCACGGCGGCGCCGCGTTCACCAAGGACACCGTCTACCTGCGCGGCCTGATCGACGTGCACACCTTCTTCCGGCGTGCGTTGGCGTCCGGCCGCCTGCGTCTGTGCCGGCTGCTGTTCGCCGGCAAGATGACCCTCGACGACGTGCAGCGCTTCGAGCCGCTGTTCGACGACGGCACGCTGGTGCCGCCGCGCTGGTTGCCGCCCTGGGTCGCGCGCGCCAACGGGCTGGCCGGGATGCTCGCGTTCTCGCTGTTCGCCAACCGGATCCGGCTCGATCAAGGTTGATCGACGCAATACGGTAGGGGGGGCGCCCCCTGGATCGTTATGACGGGTGGCGCCTGCGGCGAGGGGCTGTTCACTCCCCCCGACCAGCCCTTGCCCAGGCGCCATCCTTCCGCTGCCCGGTCATCCGGGAACTGTCCTGTACGCGCCCGCGTCGGGACGCGGCATCAGCGCTCGAACGAGGGCGGCTCACGCGTGGAGTGCAGCACGCGCACCGCGTCGCCGAGCGAGAACGGATTCGCGCCCGCCAGCAGGGTCTGCAGCTGCTGCCGGTCCGCGGTGGTGCCGGGCACCACGCCGATCCAGGCATTCCGCCCCGCGGCCTTGGCCGCGTACAGGCAGCGATCGGCGATCGCGCTGCTCTGCTGCCAGTCGCCCAGCGCCGGCCAGGCCGGCGAGAGCGGCCACGGCGCGAAACCGATCGAGCAGGTCAGCGTCAGCACCGCGCCGTGCGACAGCGGCACCGGTGTGCCGGCGATCGCCGCGCGCATGCGCTCGGCCAGCGCGGCGGCGGCATCGCCACCGGGCAGGCGAGCGACCAGCATGAATTCCTCCCCGCCCCAGCGCACCAGCAGATCCCGTTCGTGGCAGAGCGCGCGCATGCGCCCGGCGAACTGCACCAGGACTTCGTCGCCGGCCTGGTGCCCGTGGCCGTCGTTGATGCGCTTGAACGCATCGATGTCGATCATGAAGAAGTAGAGCGGGGTGGACGTCGCGCTCGCCGGCGTCTGCGCGATCCAGTCCTGCAGCGCGCGACGGTTGGCGAGCTGGGTCAGCGGGTCGATGCGGGTGGCGGCGTCGAGCTGCGCGTTGCTGAGCTGCAACTGCTGGTTGGCGTGCTCCAGCTGGGCGGTGCGCTGGGCGACGGTGCGGTTGAGCAGTTCGACGTGCTCGCGCTCGCGCCGGATGGCCCGCCGCGATCGGGCCATCAGTCCGGCGACCAGCAGGACGGCCAGCAGTGCGTAGGCGGCGTACGCGAGCGGGTGCCGCCACGGCGGCGGCGGAATGTGGATGTCGAGCGTGCGCGATGCGCCGAAGCGTCCGTCGCGGCCGGCCGCCTGGACCTCGAGGCGATAGCGCCCGGCCGGCAGGTGGTTCATGGACAGCTCCGCACGCGCCTGCTGGGGCTCGATCCAGCTCTCGTGCAGCCCGTGGACGCGGTAGCGCAGCCGCGCCGCGGCGGGTGCGAGGAAATCGATCGCGGTCATGCCGATGGAGAACACGCTGTCCTCGCTGTCGAGCGTGATGTCGGTGGCGTAGACGATGTCCGTATCCGACGACCGCCGGGGCTGGGTGTCGTCGTAGCCGAGCAGTTGCATGTCGGTGAGCACCGGCCGCGCCGGCGGGCTGCGCAGCGGCAGCTGCGCGGGTGCGATCACGTCCAGGCCGAGCGTGCCGCCGAAGTAGAGCCGGCCGTCGCGGCCGGCGAAGGCCGCGCCGCTGTTGTACTCCTGGCTGCGCAGGCCATCGCGGCGACCGAGGGTCTGGATGGTGCCGCTGGCGGGGTCGTAGACGCTCAGCCCCAGATTGGTGCTCAGCCACAACCGGCCACCGCCGTCGGGCAGGATCCGGTAGATCACGTTGTTGCCCAGGCCGTCCCGGTCGGTGATGACGGTGGATGCGCCGGTCGCCCGGTCGATCCGGAACAGGCCGGCGGCGAAGCTGCCCACCCACAGGGCGTCGGCGTCGGCGTGCAGCGCCCAGAGCGATGCGTGCAGGCCGGCACCGGCCGGCTCCACCCGTGTCAGCGCGTCCTCGGTCAGCCGCCACAGGCCGCGTGCGTTGGTGGCGATCCACAGCGTGCCGTCGGGATCGCGGTGGAACGTGGTGACCATGTCGCCGTCCAGCGGCGCCAGGCGCGGATCGTCGACGATGCGGCCGTCCTCCAGCCGGACGGGGCCGCCGCGGGTGCCCACCCACAGGCCATCGTCGTCGGGCAGCAGCGCATCCACCCTCGGATCGGGCAAGACATCGATGCGTTCCACGCGATCGTCCTCGTGCAGGCGCCAGAGGCCGGACTGGGTGCCGATCCACCAGCCGCCCTGCCGTGCGGGGACGACGGTACGCACCGACATCCGCGCCAGCGCCGGGACGAACCGCCAGGCCTCGCGTTCGTCGCGCAGGCCCAGGCCGCTGTCGGTGCCGATGAACATGCGCGCGCCGTCGCGCCGGATCGCGCGGATGGACTGGCTCGCCCAGTCGCGCATGTCGCCCAGGTCGACGTCGTCGTGCAGGATCACCGAAGCCAGCGGGCGCACCCGGTACAGCCCGGACGTGTAGGTGCCGATCCACCACGCGCCGGTGCTGCTCTGGTGCAGCTGGGTGATCGCGCTGCCGGGAGGCCGGTCGAAGCGCAGCGCGCGTACGGTGTCGCGGCCGGCTTCGAGTAGGCTCACGCCGCCGTCGGTGAAGCCGATCAGCACATCGCCGTTGTCCAGACGTAGCAGTGCGCTCGGATCGGCGCCGGCACCGAAGGCGTCCGCCGGCCAGTGCTGCAGCACGTGGCCGGTCGGGTCCAGCCGGAACAGGCCGTTGCCGACGGTCATCAGCCAGAGGTCGTCGGCGCCCGCCTGCAGCCCGACGCAGCGGCCGTCGGGCGCCGGCGACGGCAGCCCCTGCAGCGCGTGCTCGTCGACCCGCCACAGGCCGCAGCGCGCATCCAGCGCGACCGGCCCCGACAGGGGGGGCGACCACGCGAGCCCGACGATTTCCGCGGTGGCGCCGAGCGTGCGGGCGCTGCCGATGTCGGCGGCGATACGGTCAACGCCGCGCTCGGTGCCGACCCAGGCGCCGTCCTCGCCAGGATCCAGCAGGATCTGCGTGACCCGAAGATGCGACAGGCCGTCGTCGACGCCGAGTTGCCGGCGTGTCCACGTCGGCAGGTGCACGACGTCCACCCCGGCGTCGTTGGTTCCCAGCCACAGCCGTTGCCGTTGCGCTTCGAACGCGAGGCTGTCGATGCTGCCGCTGGCCAGGCTCGGCCGGCGCGCCCGCGACAGGCCTTCGGCCCGATACGTGCGGAAGCCGTGGCCGTCGAAGCGGTTCAGCCCGTCCTGGGTGGCCACCCAGAGAAAGCCCTGGTCGTCGGCCTGCAGGGCGGTGACCGACAGCTGCGACAGGCCTTCATCGAGCCCGTAGCGCTCCAGGCTCAGCGACGCGGCGGGTGGGTCGGGCATCTGCGCCGCCAGCGGCGGTGCGAGGCAGAGCGCGAGCCATCCGCAGACGGCCCGGCGCCACCAGGGCCGGCGGAAACGAACGGGTGACGACGGAGGCGTCGCGATGGCGACGGCGGGGGGCGGCGACGGCGGATGACCCACAGGCGTGATCTTCTTCTCCAGTTCCCCCGCCCACAGTGTGCCCGCAGCCGTGCGCGGTGCCCAGCGCGCATTCATGAATGGGGCGCCCGTCCTTGGGCGCCCATGCCAGACTGTGCGCATGGACGCTCCCACCATCCTCGTCGTCGACGATCACCCGCTGTTCCGCGCGGCGGTGCTGCACGCCCTGCGCGAAGCCATGCCGGAGGTCCGCGTGGTGGAGGCGGCCAGCGTCTCCGCGCTGGCCGAGGCGATCGGCGCGCACGCCCAGCTCGATCTCGTCCTGCTCGATCTCGCCATGCCGGGTGCGCGCGGCCTGTCGTCGCTCGTGCACCTGCGCGGCGAACGCCCCGAGGTGCCGGTGGTGGTGATCTCCTCCAACGATCATCCGCGCACGGTGCGCCGGGTGCAGCAGTTCGGCGCGGTCGGCTTCATCCCGAAGTCGTCGCCGGCCGACACCATCGGCGAGGCGGTGCGCACCGTGCTCGACGGCGGCGACTGGTTCCCGCCGATGACCGTGGAGCGGTCCGAGGCCGATGCGCAGCTGGCGACGCGGCTGGCGCAACTCACCCCGCAGCAGTTCCGCGTGCTGATGAGCCTGGCCGACGGTCTGCTCAACAAGCAGATCGCCTACGAACTGGGTCTGGCCGAAAACACGGTCAAGGTGCACGTCACCGCGATCCTGAAGAAGCTCGGCTGCCACAGCCGCACCCAGGCGGCGGTGATGGTGAAGGCGCTGGAGCCCGAGGACGACGTCTAGCGGCAGCGGGCGTGCGGCCCGCCGGCCCCGTCAGGCGCCGCGCAGCAGCAACTGGGTCATCAGCGCGCGCAGCGCGGGCGGACGGACCGGTTTGGGCAGGAACTGCCAGCCTTCCTTCTGCGCGATGGCGCGCGCGCGCTCGCCGCTGTCGCCGGTGAGCAGCACGACCTGCGGCGTGTGTCGCCAGATCCGCACCAGCCGCGCGAACACCTCGGGCCCGGTGGTCGCGCCCATGTGCAGATCCAGCAGGATCAGTGCGGGGACCTCGTCGCCGTTCTCGCGTGCGGCGGCCAGGGCCGCGTCCGCACCCGCGGCCACCGGGACGCGGCAGCCCCAGCGTTCGAGCATCGTGCGTGCGGCGATGCAGCTGTGGGCATCGTCGTCGACGTACCAGACCACGTGGCCGCGCAGCGGCGAGGCCGCTTCCGTCGCGGGCGGAGCGGCGACCGGATCGGGCAATGCGGCCGGCGCATGCGCCGCGCGCGGCACGGTGACCGAGAACATGCTGCCGCGGCCGGGCTGGGAGTCCAGCCCGATCCGGTGTCCGAGCAGCCGTGCGATGCGTTCGACGATCGCCAGGCCCAGGCCGGCGCCACGGGTGTTGTCGCTGCCCTCGTCGAGGCGGCGGAACTCCTCGAAGATCTCGCGCTGGCGCGCATGCGGAATGCCGGGGCCGGTGTCCCGGACCTCGATCCGCACCTGGTCGCCCACGCGCCGGCAACCGAGCAGGATGCGCCCGCGCTTGGTGTAGCGCACCGCGTTGGAGATCAGGTTCTGCACCACCCGGCGCAACAGCGCGGCATCGCTGCGCACCGCCAGCCCGGTGCGCACGTAGGTCAGTTCCAGACCGCGGGCGCGGGCGAGGATGCCGAATTCTCGCGCCAACGCGTCCAGCAGCGGATCGAGCGCGAAGTCGCGCACGTCGGTCTGCTGGGATCCCGACTCAAGCCGCGAGATGTCCAGCAGGCTGTTGAGGATCGCGTCCTGCCCGGCCAGGGCGGCATCCACGTGGTCGGCCACCTCGCGCTGTTCCGGCGCCTGCAGGTGCGAGCGCAGCGTGGACAGGAACATGCGCGCGGCGTTGAGCGGCTGCAGCAGGTCGTGGACGGCCGCGGCGACGAAGCGGGTCTTGTAGCGGTTGGCTTCGACCGCCGCGCGCCGGGCCTGTTCCAGGTCCGCGGTGCGGCGGGCGACGCGCCGCTCCAGCGCGTCGGCCAGCGAGCGCAGTTCGCGTGCGGTGGCCTTGTAGCTGGTGATGTCGGCATAGCTGGTGACGAAGCCGCCGTCGGGCAACGGATTGCCGCGGATTTCCAGCACCAGGCCGTCGTCCTTCTCGCTCTCGCGCATGTGCGGCTTGCCGCTGCGCAGATGATCGAGACGGCGCTGGATGGCGTCTTCCACCGGCCCCGGGCCGAGCAGGCCGCGACGCGCGTTGTAACGGAAGACGTCCTCGATCGGGCGCCCGACCTGGACGAGGTCGGGCGGGAAGCGGAACAGTTCGATGTAGCGCGCGTTCCACGCAGTGATGCGCAGGTCGGCGTCGATGATGACCACGCCCTGCGGCAGGTGTTCGAGTTGCCGGCTCAGACCGACGTCGGCGCGCTGCGCGGCTTCCACCAGGCCGTCGCGGGCCGTGCGCAGTTCGCGTGCGTGCTGTTCGACGAGGGCCTCGAGCTCGGCGCGGCTGCGCAGCCGCAGCGCGCCCAGGCGCGCGCGCTGCTGGGCGAACAGCGACACGAAGACGAGGACCAGCCACGAGGCGCCTGCGATCGCGGCCCACTGGTTGGCCGCGGCGGCGACGGGTGCGGCATCGCGCAGCAGGTGCAGCGACCAGCCGGTGTCCGCCACCGAGGTCCGTTCCCACAGCCACTCGCCGGGCATCGACGGCGCATCGATGCGCGCCAGCAGCGGCGCGCCGTCGTCGACCGGCGGTGCCGGGCCCAGGTAGCGCTGCAGGTCGATGTCGCCGTACTGGCGGGTGGCGATGAGGTCGTCGCGGGCACCGGGGTCGAGCGGCGACAGCGTGCGCCAGCGCCAGTCCTCACGGCCGGCGAGGAAGACGATGCCGCGTGCGTCGCCCAGCAGCAGGACATCCTGCTCGCGCGCCCACTCGGCTTCGACGGCGGTCAGCTCGATCTTGATGACGATGACACCCAGGATCCTGCCCGCCTCGTCGCGCAGGGCTTCGGAAAGGAAATAGCCGGGGATGCCGGTGGTCACGCCGATGCCGTAGAAGCGGCCGTGGCCGTAGGCCAGGGCCTGCTGGACATAGGGACGGAAGGCGTAGTCCTCGCCGACGTTGCTGCCGGATTCGCGCCAGTTGCTGGCGGCGATGGCCGTGCCCCCGGTGTCGATCAGGGTCAGGGTGGAGGCGAGGGTGGTGAGGTTGGTCTCCTCGAGGCGCCGATTGAGGCGGTCGCGGGTGGCGGCGTCGATCGGCGCGGCCAGGCTGTCGCGCAGGTCGGGATCGAGTGCGAGCAGCTGCGGCAGGGCGCGGTAGCGCTCGATGCGCAGGTCCAGCGCCTGGGCATGCAGATGGAGTTGCTGGGCGGCCTGTTCGGCGTGGTCGGCGAGGGCGTGACGATGGCCCAGCCGGTGGCCGAGCGCGACCACCAGCGCCAGCCCGCCGATGGCGACGAGCAGGGTCAGGAGCAGGCGGTTGAGGTGTGGGCCGGGACGCATCGCGTGCAGTGTAGGGCCCCGTCCGACCGGTGGCTCAGGCGGTCGCCCCGGCCGTGGCGTTCGTGGGCGTGCCGTCCAGCCGGAACGCGTCCACCGCCCGGGTCAGCGCCCGCGCCTGGTCGGCCAGGCTGCGGGTGGCGGCGCCGGCTTCCTCGACCAGGGCCGCGTTCTGCTGGGTCGAGGTGTCGATCTGGGCGATCGCCTGATTGACCTGCTCGATGCCCTGGGTCTGTTCCTGCGAGGCCGCGCTGATCTCGGCGGTGATCCCGGTGACCTGGCGCACCGCCTCGACGATGCCGGCCATCGTCTCGCCGGCGGCGACGACCTGGTCGGCGCCCTGCCGCACCCGCTGGACCGAATCGTCGATCAGCGTCCGCACCTCGCCGGCCGCCGCGGCCGAGCGTTGTGCCAGTGCGCGCACTTCACCGGCGACCACCGCGAACCCGCGCCCCTGTTCGCCCGCGCGCGCGGCCTCGACCGCGGCGTTGAGCGCCAGCAGGTTGGTCTGGAAGGCGATGCCGTCGATCACGCCGATGATGTCGCCGATGCGCGACGAGGCGGCCTGGATCGCGCCCATCGTCGTCGCCACCTGTTCCATCGCGCGCCCGCCCTCGGCCGCGATGCCGCCGGTCTCGTGCGCGAGCCGGTTGGCCTGGCGCGCGTGCTCGGCGTTCTGGCGCACGGTCGAGGTCAGTTCCTCCATCGACGCCGCGGTCTCCTC
This sequence comes from Luteimonas abyssi, assembly GCF_001482195.1. GTDB lineage: Bacteria > Pseudomonadota > Gammaproteobacteria > Xanthomonadales > Xanthomonadaceae > Luteimonas > Luteimonas abyssi. Next base: position 155,948 of record NZ_KQ759763.1, read on the forward strand.
CAGGTTGGCCGCCTGGCCCTCGGTGCGCCGCGACAGGTCGGTGTTGCCCGCGGCGATCTCGCCGGCGGCGGTGTCGATCGCGCGCGCTGCGTCCTGGATGCCGCGCACGATGCCGGCCAGCTGGGCGGCGGTGCGGTCGGTGGCGGTGGCCAGTGCCTCGAACGCGCCGCGGTACTGGCCGTCCGTGCGCTGCGACAGGTCGCCGTCGGCGATCGCGCCGACGATCCGGCCGACGTCCGACAGGCCGGTGTCGGCCTGCGCCATCAGGCGGTTGAGCGCGTCCACCATTTCGGCGAAGGCGAACCGGTAGCGGTCGCGATCGCCGCGCGCGGCGAAATCGCCCTGCGCGGCGGCCTCGGCCAGCTGTGCGATCTCGCGCTGGATCGCCGACAGGTTGGCCTTCACCGCATCCAGCGCCTCGTGCAGGCGGGCGCGCTGGCCCGGCAGGCGTCGCATGTCGGCGCGCAGGTCGCCGCGGCCGTAGGCGTCCATCACCGCCATCGCATCGGCGATCGCGTCGAGGTGCTCGAACACCACCGTGTTCACGCCGCGTGCCAGCGTCCCGTAATCGCCGGGGAAATCCTCCGGCATGCGGTGGCCGATGTCCTCGCCCTGCTGCAGCGCGATCATGGTCTGCATCTCGGTGTTGAACCGACGCAGCTGCTCCTGCATCTGCTGCATGCTGGCCATCAGGTGCCCGGTCTCGTCGTCCGCGTCGACCCGGATCGGGGTGTCGAACCGACCGCCGGCGATCGCCTCGGCGGTGCGGGTGGCGGTGCGCAGCGGCCCGACGATCGCGCGGCCGATCCACCAGGCCAGGCCGGCCACCGCGCCCAGCAGCAGCGCACCGAGCGCGACCATCCGCCAGGTGAACCCCATCGCGTCCTCGCGGATGTCGTCGGCGTACACGCCCATGCTCAGGATCCAGTCCCAGTCCGGATACGCACGCGCGTAGCTGATCTTGGGGAACTGCCCTTCCACGCCGGGACGCGGCGCCCGGTAGGTGGAGTAGCCGTCGCCGCGGCGCACCGCGTCCAGGATGTCGCGGTAGACGTACTCGCCGGCAGCGCTGGTGTAGTCGCGCATGTCGTCGCCGGGCGCACGGTTGGGATGCATCACGATGCGCAGCTGCGGATCGGCGATGAAGAAGTAGTCGGTACCGGCATTGGTCCGCACCGCCGCAAGCGCCTCGATCGCGCGCGCCTGCGCCTGCGGTCGGGTGAGCGTGCCGTCGCGCGCCTGCGCGGCGTAGTGCTCGATCAGGCTCATCCCGGCATCGACCTGGGTCCTGACGCTCAGCTTGCGCGCCTCGGTCAGCTCCTGGAACTGCAGGCGCGCGGCCGCGGTCGACAACAGCACGATGCCCAGCGCCATCGTGCCGCACAACACCGCCAGCTTGTGGGCCACGGACAGGTCGGCGAAACGTCGCCGTGCGGGCTGGAACAGGGACATGGCGGCCGCCGGGTCGAAAAAGTCCCGGCGTTATCGGCCGCGGCCCGGCGAACTTGAGGCGACGGCGGCCGCCATGCCCGGCCCGCGTCGCGGGGCCGGACGGGCGTCCCTCAGAAATGCACCTGCGCGCGCATCTGGATCATGCTGGGCGAGGTGGACTCCTCGCCGCGGGTCGCGTTGACGCGCACGTAGTTGGCCTGCAGCTTCACGTTGCGCGACAGGTACCAGTTGGCGCCGAAGGTCCAGTCGTGCTGGCGGCCGCCGGCGATGCCGCCGGAGTCGAGATCCAGCGTGCTGTAGCGGGCCAGCAGTTCGACCGCGCCGGTGGTGGGGCGGTTCGGGACCGGATTGGCGACGTTGCCCTGCGAATACGGGCGCGTCTCGCCGGTGACCAGCCAGCTCGCGGCGATGTAGCCGCCGTCGGCGGTGTAGTCGCCAAGGCCGTCGTCGCGCTCGACCTCGGCACGCAGCAGTTCGCCCTGCAGTGACACCGGACCGCGGATCCACAGGCCTTCCAGGCCGGTGCGCACGATGTTCGACACTGGCGTCAGTTCGCCCGAATCGACCAGGCGCAGATCGGTCAGGTTGGAACCCGGACGCGCGCGCAGGCGGCCGCCGGGGCGGATGTGCTCGCCGTCGTCGCCGGTCGTGCCCTCGGGGTTCTCGCGCGACGCGGTGACGCCCAGGTGCAGCACGTCGCCCTCGGCCTTGCGCGGGGTCCAGGCGCCGCGCAGGGCGACGGTCTGGCCGGGATTGCCGCCTTCCAGGTCCTGGCCGGCGTAGCCGCCGACCTGGAACAGCGCCTGGTCCTGCTCCAGCGTCCATTCCACGCCCGTGCGGCGGCCCTGGTAGATCGCCTGGATCGGCGCCGACAGCTCCAGGAAACTCACCGCGCGCGAGCTGGTCACGCCTTCGAAGCCGACCGGCACCTTCATGTAGCCGATCCGCAACCGGCCCAGGTCGCGGCCGAAGAAGTGCTCGCTTTCGAACCGCACGAAGGCGTCGAGCCAGCTGCCGGCCTCGAAGTCGTAGTAGACCATCGCGTCGTAGACGCCCCGCTTGCGCAGGGTGGCGCCGAATTCGCGGCGGCGCAGGCCGTCGGCGTCCTCGAGCCGGTCGTCGTCGTCGAAACGCACGAAGTCCCAGGCGACGTTGCCGGTGAGGGTGAACTCGGTACCGCCGTCGAACGTGAACTTGGGCGGCCAGGCCTGCGTCTCGGCGGCGTGGGCGGCAGGCACGGACAGGGGCAAGGCGACCGCGCATGCGAGCGCGGACAGCATCAGGATGGGGCGCATGGGACCTCGCGGGGGGAGGCGTCGGAGGGGAGGCGACGCCGACATGGGGGAGCCGAAGTCTACGCCCGGATCCGGCTTCCGTAACCGGTTTCATAGCTCGAAAGTGTTAGTCGCGATATCGCGAAATGTGTCCCGTAACACCAATGTGCTATCGGCGTCGGCCGGGCGACGGCGTACAACGAATCGCCGCTGACTGTCCGCGGGCCTCGTCTTCGCTCGCGACGCCGCGATCGACGGGCCCGGCAGAGGTGCAGACAGGGGCGGTGTCTCCGCCTGCGGGCAGCGGACATGGGAGGCGTCGGGCGGGCACTCCGGGTGCGGCGCGACGCGGTACGGATCGGCGAGGAGGCGCCGGTCCGAGGGGGCGGGGACGCGAAGATTCGTTTGCGGCCGGCCACACCGGATCGTCCAGGGTGCGGACGGCGCCGTCCGGCGTCCGGCTTCGGCCGGTGCCATCGGACGAACACACGACATTTCCGCTCGGGCGGGGGTCGGATCAAACCACCGTGCGGGAGGGCACGTCATGAGACTCATCAACGCGAAAACCTACGCCTGCCTGTGGCTGGCCCTGTTCGGCGCCTGCGTCATGGCGTCGCCGGCATCCGCGCAGACCGGCAGCGTGCAGACGCTGACGCTGTGGCCCGAGGGCCACCTGCCGCGGGTGGTACAGGGGCCGGAACAGGTCGGCAACGAGGGCAGTGCGATGGGCGCGGTCACCCGCGTCTCCGAGCCGCGCCTGGAGATCCATCGGCCCGCGCAGCCCAACGGCACCGCGGTGCTGATCCTGGGCGGCGGCGGCTACTTCCGCATCCAGGTGGGCACCGCGGCCCGGCCGATGGCGCAATGGCTGGCCTCGATCGGCGTGACCAGTGCGGTGCTGTACTACCGCATGCCCGTCGACGGCTGGCCGGCCACGGCGCCGTTCGCCGACGGCCAGCGGGCGATGCGCCTGCTGCGCGCGCATGCGTCCGAGCTGGGGATCGATCCGGAGAAGATCGGCGCCATGGGCTCGTCCGCAGGCGCCAATCTGGCCGGCATCCTGTCCACCCGCTTCGATCACGATTTCTATCCCGCGGTGGATGCTCACGACGCGTTGCCGTCGCGCCCGGACTTCCTGGCGATGCTGTACCCGGTGACCACGCTGCGTGCGCCGTACGACACCACCCGCACCCGCCGCGAGCTGGGCACCCAGTCCGACGCGGTCGAGGCGTACTCGGTGGAATCGCATGCCCGCGCCGAGATGCCGCCGGTCTTCCTGGCCCACGCCGCCGACGACCAGATCGCCGACGTCAGCCACAGCCTGCTGATGTTCCAGGCCGCGAAGGCGCAGAACGTGCCGGTCGAGATGCACATCTTCGACAAGGGCGGGCACAGCTGGGGGCTGGGACGTCCCGGCACCCAGGTCGCCCAGTGGCCGCGCCTGTTCACCACCTGGGCCCGTGCGCACGGCTTTATAGCCGCCGCACCGGTGAGCCTGCAGCCCCTGACCGGGCAGGAACTCACGCCGACCCAGGCCGCACCCGTCGACAACGACGACGATGCCGATTTCGAAGAAGACGGCGACTGAGCCGCCGCACACCGCATTCCGGGAGAGAGACACCATGAACCATTCCAACCTCCGCGCGCAGACCCGCGCGCTGGCCGCCGGCGCCCTGCTGGGCCTGGCGACGCTGCCGGCCATGGCCGCCGACACCGCCACCGAAACCGAGCTGCGCGAGCTGATCCGCCTGCAGGCCGAGCAGCTGCGCCAGCAGTCCGAGCAGCTGCAGGCGCTCAACCAGCGCCTGAGCGCGATCGAGGGCGGTGCGCAGGCCGTGGCCGCCAGTCCGGCGGCGCCCGCCACCACGCCGGGCGCGCCCGCGGCCGATCCGGTCCAGGCCCAGGTCGACGCGGCCGTCGCCGACACCCGCCAGGACGATCTCGCCATCCTGCAGGCGCAGGTCGCGCAACTGGCCGCCGGTGGCGGCAGCGGCGGCGGCAACACCAGCTGGCGCCGCGGCGGCCCCGAGTTCCGCAACAGCGACCGCAGCTTCACCTTCAACCCGCGCGGCCGCGTGCTGATGGACTTCTCGTCCACCCGCGGCTCCTCGTTCGACGACCGCAACATCACCGGCACCAACATGCGCCAGGTGCGCCTGGGCGCGCAGGGCAACATCGGCCAGCTGGGCTACAAGGTCGACGCCGAGTTCGCCAACAACGACGTCAGCATCTCCGACGCCTACCTGCGCTGGAACACCACCCTGGGCGCGATCCCGACCGAGTTCTACTTCGGCAACAAGCTCAAGGACCGCGCCATCGATTCCAGCACCACGCTCACCCGCACGCCGTTCATGGAGCGCAACGCGGTGGCGTCGGTCGGCATGCCGGCCAGCGGTTACTTCGGCCTCGGCGCGCAGATGAAGATGATCGGCCAGAACTGGCACACCACCTTCGGCATCACCGGCGACGACGTGGGCAACAGCGGCGACAACAGCGACTCGCTGACCTACTCGTTCCGCGGCCACGTCAACCCGATCAAGCGTCCGGCCGGCTTCCTGCACGTGGGCGGCTGGTACGTGCACGAGGAGTACGGCGCCGACACCAACCGCATCAACCGCACCCCGCGCATCGCCTCGCGCTTCAACGACAACGTGCGCGTGTCGGCCAGCGCCATCAACGAAGTGACCGGCGAGCGCGTCTGGGGCACCGAACTGGGCGGCACCTGGCGCAATTTCTGGGGTTTCTGGGAGCACTCCGAGACCACGCTCAAGTCCGACGACGTGGGCGACGTCAAGCAGAAGGCCACCTCGGCCTACGCCGGCTGGCTGCTCACCGGCGAGCGTCCCGGCTTCAGCGCCCGCTCCGGCGTGTGGGGCACCACCCGCGTGGCCCGTCCGGTCACCGACGGCGGCATCGGCGCCTGGGAACTGGCCGTACGCTACGACGACTACGACTTCACCGACGCCCGTCGCGGCGGCGAAGGCGATGCGTGGACCCTCGGCGTGAACTGGTACCTCAACAACTGGTCGCGGGTGATGCTCAACTACGTGCACTGGACCACCGACAACCAGGTCGGCGCCTACCAGGGCCGCGACACCGGCAACTCCATCAACCTGCGCACCCAGATCGTGTTCTGAGGTCGTGGCGGTGCCGGCCCACCGGCCGGCACCGCTCCGCACGCCACCGTCGGGGGCGGCGCGCGATGCGGGGTTAGAATCCCCTGTCCCCCACGCCCACGCCACTCGACGGAACCCGATGTCCAACGACGATTTCAAGCAGGCCGCCCTCGACTATCACCGCCTGGCACCGTCCGGCAAGATCAAGGTCTCGGCGACCAAGCCGATGCTCACCCAGCGCGATCTGGCCCTGGCCTATTCGCCGGGCGTGGCCTACGCCTGCGAGGAGATCGCCGCCGACGCCAACACCGCCAGCGACTACACCGCGCGCGGCAACCTAGTGGCCGTGATCAGCAACGGCACCGCGGTGCTGGGCCTGGGCGACATCGGTCCGCTGGCCAGCAAGCCGGTGATGGAAGGCAAGGGCGTGCTGTTCCAGAAGTTCGCCGGCATCGACGTGTTCGACATCGAGATCGACGAGAAGGACCCCGACAAGCTCGTCGACATCATCGCCAGCCTCGAGCCGACCTTCGGCGGCATCAACCTCGAGGACATCAAGGCGCCGGAGTGCTTCATCGTCGAGCGCAAGCTGCGCGAGCGGCTGAAGATCCCGGTGTTCCACGACGACCAGCACGGCACCGCGATCATCGTGGGCGCCGCCGTGCTCAACGCGATGGAGATCACCGGCAAGAAGATCGAAGAGGTCGTCCTGGCCACCACCGGCATGGGCGCGGCCGGCGTCTCCTGCGTGAACATGCTGGTGTCGCTGGGCCTGCGCCCGGAGAACATCCTCGCCTTCGACCGCGACGGCGTGATCCACACCGGCCGCACCGATCTCGGCCCGGAGAAGGCGCAGTACGCGCGCGACACCGACAAGCGCACCCTGGCGGAGATCGTCGCCGGTGCGGACATCTTCCTGGGCCTGTCGGCGCCGGGCATCCTGACCCCCGAGATGGTCGCCACGATGGCGCCCAACCCGGTGATCTTCGCGCTCGCCAACCCGACCCCGGAGATCATGCCGGAGGTCGCACGCGCCGCGCGGCCGGACGCGATCATCGGCACCGGGCGGTCGGACTACCCGAACCAGATCAACAACGTCCTCTGTTTCCCGTACCTGTTCCGCGGCGCGCTGGATGTCGGCGCGACCACCATCAACGAGGAGATGAAGGTCGCCTGCGTGCGCGCGATCGCCTCGCTGGCGCGGCGCGAGGCCTCGGATCTCGGCGCGGCCTACGGCGGCGAAACCCCGAGCTTCGGCCCGGACTACCTGATCCCGCGTCCGCTCGACCCGCGCCTGCACGTGGACCTGACCGTGGCGGTCGCCCAGGCGGCGATGGATTCCGGCGTCGCCACCCGGCCGATCGCCGACATGATCGCCTACCGCGAAAAGCTCAGTCAGTTCCTGCGCCGCACCGGCCTGGTGATGAAGCCGGTCTACGACCGCGCCCGCGACGACCGCCAGCGCGTGGTCTACGCCGAGGGCGAGGAAGAGCAGGTGCTGCGCGCGGTGCAGATCGTCGTCGACGAAGGCCTGGCCACGCCGATCCTGATCGGCCGCCCCGAGGTCATCGACCTGCGCATCCGCAAGCTGGGCCTGCGCCTGCAGGCCGGACGCGATTTCGAACTCACCAACATCAACGACGACCCGCGCTTCAACGAGTACTGGCAGCAGTACCACGCGCTCACCGAGCGCCGCGGCGTCACGCCGGATTCGGCCAAGAACCTGCTGCGCTCGCGCCCGGCGCTGATCGCCGCGCTCATGGTCCAGCGCGGCGAGGCGGATGCGATGCTGTGCGGCATCGTCGGCCGTTTCCACAAGAAGCTCGGCTACATCCGCAGCGTGTTCCCGCTCGATCCCGGGGTGCAGAGCACCTCGGCGATGACCGGCGTGGTCAACGACCGCGGCCTGTGGTTCTTCCTCGACACCCACGTGCAGTACGACCCCACGCCCGAGCAGCTGGCCGAGAGCACGCTGCAGGCGTCCTACCGGCTGAAGCTGTTCGGCATCGAGCCGAAGGTCGCGCTGCTGTCGCATTCCAACTTCGGCAGCCACGACGACGCCAGCGCGCGCAAGATGCGCCGCGTGCGCGAGATCCTGGCCCAGCGCGCACCCAAGCTCGAAGTGGACGGCGAGATGATGGGCGACACCGCGTGGGACGAAGTGCTGCGCAAGCGCATCTTCCCCAACACCACACTGAGCGGCCGGCCGAACCTGTTCGTGTTGCCCAACCTGGACGCGGCCAACATCACCTACAACATGATCCGGGTGATGACCGACGGCGCCGCGCTCGGCCCGATCCTGATGGGCATGAGCGCACCTGCCCACGTGATGACCCCCACCGCGACCCCGCGCCGCGTGGTCAACATGACCGCGATCGCCGCGGTGGACGCGCAGATCCGCAAGGCGCAGCGCGTCGAGCAGGACTGAGGCGGGGCGCCGAACGGCGCTCTCGTCCGCGAAAAAGCCCCTCATCCGCCCCTGCGGGGCACCTTCTCCCGCAGGCGGGAGAAGGGAACCGGCTGCGACCTGCTCGAACCCCTCTCCCGCAGGCGGGAGAGGGGAACCGGTCGCGACCTGCTCGAACCCCTCTCCCGCGTGCGGGAGAGGGGCAGGGGTGAGGGCGGTGGGGGTGCGGCAGAACGGCCCCTCATCCGCCCCTGCGGGGCACCTTCTCCCGCAGGCGGGAGAAGGGAATCTGCCATGGCATGTCTGGGGCACCGTCTTCCGCAGGGGAGAAGGGAACCGGCTGCGACCCGCTCGAATCCCTCTCCCGCGTGCGGGAGAGGGGCAGGGGTGAGGGCGGTGGGGGTGCGGCAGAACAGCCCCTCATCCGCCCCTGCGGGGCACCTTCTCCCGCAGGCGGGAGAAGGGAATCTGCCATGGCATGTCTGGGGCACCGTCTTCCGCAGGGGAGAAGGGAACCGGCTGCGACCCGCTCGAATCCCTCTCCCGCGTGCGGGAGAGGGGCAGGGGTGAGGGCGCGGGTGCCGCGGCGTGTTGGGCTGCCGTCCAGTCGGCGTTCCCGAAGCAGGGGTATGCTGGAGCCACGCCAAGGAGCCGTGCCGTGATCCTGCACTGGATGCTCAGCAACAGCCCGATCTTCCTGTTCCTGCTCTCGGCAGCCGTGCTGGTCGCCTACGGGATTACCCGCGGTGTGCAATTGCTGGTGCGTGGCGGGCGCGATCCGCGCTGATCGCGCGGCGCCTGCCGGAGCCGCCCGTTAGAGCGTTCCGGTAGCCGCCGTTCCCGGCACCGCGTGCCGCCGCATGATCCAGTTGAACAGCGGCGTCGCCATCAACGTGGTCACGATCGCCATCAGCACCAGGATCGAGAACAGTCCCTGGTGGATCACCCCGGCCTGCAGGCCGATGTTGATCAGGATCAGCTCCATCAACCCGCGCGCGTTCATCAGCGCGCCGATCGCCTGCGCATCGCGCGGGCTCTCGCCGGCCGCGCGTGCCGCGGCCCAGCAGGCCAGGCCCTTGCCCGCGAACGAGGCCAGCAGGATCGCCACCGCGGCGAGCATGATCGCCGGCTGCAGCACCACGCCCAGTTGCGTGTTGAGGCCGGAGTAGGTGAAGAACATCGGCAGGAAGAACACCACCACGAACGGCTGCAGCATCGTGCGCAGCTTTTCGGTCAGCGCGCCGCGCGGCATGCACGCGCCGAGCAGGAAACCGCCGAACACCGCGTGGATGCCCACCGCGTCCATCGTCCACGCGCTCAGGCAGAACAGCGCCAGCACCACCGCCAGCATCGTCGACGACAGCGGCTGGTCCGGGCGCACGTGATCGGCGAGGCGACGCAGCAGGCGCCGGCCGATGGTGAGCATGAAGATCGCATAGGCCGCCCCGCCGCCGATCGCCAGCCAGGCGCCGCCCCAACTGCCGCCGAAGCTCGCCAGCACGATCGCCAGGAAGCACCACGCCGCGGCGTCGTCGATCGCACCGGCGGTCAGGGCCAGCGTGCCCATCGGGCTGCCGGCCAGGCCGCGCTCGTGGATGATCCGCGCCAGCATGGGAAATGCGGTGATCGCGATCGCCGCGCCCAGGAACAGCGCCGCCTCCTTGTACTGGATGGTCTCGGCGAACAGCCCGGGCACGCCCATCAGCCACGGCGTGAGCAACATCGCCAGCGCGAACGGCACCGCGATGCCGGCCACCGACACCATCACCGCCCCGCGCATGCGTGCGCGGAAGTGCTCGCTGCTGAACTCGGTGCCGACCAGGAACATGTAGAAGCCCACGCCGAACTGCGCGAACACGTACAGCGTGCCCAGCGTCTCGCGCGGAAACAGGGCGGCCTGCAGGTCGGGCAGCAGCCAGCCCAGCAGCGAGGGCCCCAGGGCGACGCCGGCGATCATCTCGCCCACCACCTGCGGCTGGCCCATGCGACGGGCCAGCATGCCGACCAGCCGGCAGACCAGCAGGATCACCGCGGCCTGGAGGAAGAAGTAGACGGACAGTTGCGCGGTGGGCATGGGCGGATCGGCGGTCTCGGAAGCCGCCGATCATACGGGCAAGTCGTGGTCCCGGCGGCCGTCACCGTCGGAGGCGGCCGGACGGGCGCATCCCGCGCCGGAGGCTTCGAAGGGGCTGCCTGGGGCGCTGTGGGGCAAGCCGGCAGGAGAAGCAGCGCTGCGGGCGACGGCGATGCCCGCAGCATCTCGCGCGCGATCAGGCGATGCCCAGCAGCTCCCGCACCAGGGGTACCAGCGGCCGCAGGTCGTCCTTGAGCAGCAGTCCTTCCGCCGGCCTGGGCGGCGCCTCCGGCGGCGCCAGCGAGCCGGTGAGGTAGACGAACGGCAGCGCCGGGTCGTGCGCGCGCACGATCGCCAGCGCTTCCTCGCCGGAAAACCCCGGCAGGTTGAGGTCGGAGATCACCAGCTGCGGCGCGAACGCCGGCAGCGCCTCCTCCAGCGCCGGGCCGGTGCTCACCCAGCGGCAGGCGAACGGCAGTCCCGATTCGCGCAGCGCGATCTCGGTGAGTTCGGCATCGTCGCGCGAATCGTCGACGATCAGGATCCGCCAATCTGCCTCGGGGTCTGCCGGCATCGGGTTACTCCTTCTCCGGGCCTTCGTTGAGCACCGCCCAGAACTTGCCGAGCGTGCGCACCGCTTCGAAGAACTGGTCCACGTCCACCGGCTTGACCACGTAGGCGTTCACGCCCAGGTCCCAGCTGCGGGCCAGGTCGCTCTCCTCGCGCGAGGACGACAGGATCACCACCGGCATGCGCTTGAGCGCGCCTTCCTCGCGCAGCTGCTTCAGCACTTCCAGGCCATCCATGCGCGGCATCTTGATGTCGAGCAGCAGCACCGCCGGATCGCCGTCGGTGCGGTCGGCGTACTTGCCGCGGCGGAACAGGTAGTCCAGGGCTTCCACGCCGTCCTCGACGTGGACGATCGGGTTGACCAGGTGGGCGTCGCGGAGCGCGTCGATCGCCATCTCCGCATCGTGCGGGCTGTCCTCGGCGAGGAGGATGGTGCGGATATCGGTCATTGCTTGGTCTCGGTGGGTGACGCGGTCTCGCCCGTGGCGGGCAGGGGGAAGTGGAAGGTGGCGCCCTGGCCGGGCTCGGACTCGGCCCAGATGCGGCCGCCGTGGCGGGTCAGCACGCGGCGCACGCTGGCCAGGCCGATGCCGGTGCCGGGAAACTCGCTGGCCGCATGCAGGCGCTGGAACACGCCGAACAGCTTGCCGGCGTACTTCATGTCGAAGCCGGCGCCGTTGTCGCTCACGCAGAAGCGGTGGGTGCCGTCGGCCAGTTGCTCGTAGCCCACCCGGATCCTCGCCGGCTCGCTGCGGGTGCTGTACTTGACCGCGTTGCCCAACAGGTTCAGCCACACCTGGCGCAGCATGTTCTCGTCGGCGATCACCACCGGCAGGGTGTCGACATCCCATTCGATGGTGTGCTCGGGATTGTCCGTGTGCGCGTTGGCGTCGAGCAGCGAGCGGGTGTCGTTGACCATCGATTGCACGTCGATCATCTGCAGCCGCAGCGCGCTGCGGCCCAGGCGCGAGTACACCAGCAGGTCGTCGATCAGCGCCGACATCCGCCGTGCCGAGCCGGAGATCACGTCCAGGTAGTGGCGGCCCTTGTCGTCGGCGGCATCGCCCAGGTGGCGGCCCAGCTTGTCGGCGAAGCCGGCGATGTGCCGCAGCGGCGCGCGCAGGTCGTGCGAGACCGAATAGCTGAAGGCCTCCAGCTCGCGGTTCACGTCGGAGATCTGCTCCACCTTGCCTTCCAGCTGGCGGTTGAGGTCGCGGATCTGGCGCTCGTGGATCTTCTGCGCGCTGATGTCGCTGGCGGTCAGCAGCACCGCCATCTCCTCGCTGTCGGGCAGCGGCATGCGCCGGGCCGACAGCAGCATCACCCGCTCCACGTCGTCGACGGTGTGCTGGGTGACCTCGAAATCCCACAGCTCGCGGCCGCGGGTGAGCACGTCGGTCAGCCGGCGCAGGGTCTGCGGCTCGTTCCAGGCGCCGTTGCCGAAGGTGGCCAGCGGCTGGCCGCGGTTCTCGGTGTCCGTGTCCAGGCCGTACAGCTCGGCGAAGGCGGCGTTGTACATGACCACGCAGTTGTTGCGGTCGAGCAGGGCGATCGGCTCGCGCACGGTGTCGAGCACCGCCGAGGCGCGCACGCTGGCGCTCATCGCGTCGCGCTCGGCGCGCAGCCGGTGCGCGCCCTGGCGCACGGCGGTCCACGTCAGCAGCCCCAGCAGGCCCAGCTGCGCCAGCATCGCCACCCAGCTGATCACCGCCGCCCGCCACGTGGCGGCCTCGGCGGCGGCCTGACGCTCTTCGAGCAACCGGTGCTCCTCGTCCATGATCGCGTTGACCAGCGGCCGGATCGGGAAACGCGTCAGCAGCGTCGCCACGTCCTGCGTGCTCGGCCGCGTGTCCATGGCCAGCAGCCGGTCCACTTCGCCCAGACGCAGTCGCAGCACGCTGCGGAACTCGCCCAGCAGGCCCTGCTGGATGGGGTTGTCGCGGGTCAGTGCTTCCAGTCGGGCCAGCTGCGGGGCGATCTGCTCGCGGCTGGTGTTGATGTGATCAATCAGCGCCTGCGTGTCCACCCCGTAGGCATGGCCAAGCGCGCCGGATTCCACATTGCGCACGTCGGCGGTCAGCGACTGCATGGTCGCCTCCACCTCGAACGAGTGATTGACCCAGCGCCAGGCCTCCTCGCTCGCGGTCGACGCCGCGCGCATCAGCAGGAACGGGGCGACCACGATCAGCACGATCGCCACCGCCAGCGCGGGCAATCTCAGCTTCGACCAGTAGCCGTCGTCGGGCAGGGTGTGCGGCATTGTGGGCAGTGCGGGTCCGGGGCAAACGGAAACGCGGCCCGCGATCCGTGGCCCGGTCCCCTGTCGATGAGCGCCTCGCGCCCAAACCGTCCATGCCGGGAGCGCCTCCGCCGAAGCGGACAGGCCAGCGTGATGATCGTTAAGCCGTGTGAAGATGATGTAAAAGCCCTGTTCACGTCCACGGCCCGACCGGGCTGGTGCGGCGTGCGCGCGCCGTGGCCGCCGCGCGCAACATACTGTCGCGAATGGAAAAACCCGCGCCGCCCCGCCATCCGGCGGCCGCCGCCGCGGCCGGTCTGACCACCGGTGCGCCTGCTAGAATCGGGGGTTACGAATCCCGATGAACCCAACGCGGCCGCGCGGCCGCGCGAGCGGAGCCCCCACGCAATGAACTGGTTGAACGATCTGCTGGAAAACGACCCCGATCCCACCGAGACCCGCGAGTGGGTGGAGTCGCTGAAGGCGGTCATCGACGCCGACGGCCCCGAGCGCGCCCACGGCCTGCTGGAGAACATGGTCGAGCTGACCCGCCGCGCGGGCGCCCACCTGCCGTTCGCCCCGACCACCGAATACGTCAACACCATTCCCACGCATCTCGAACCGAAGATGCCGGGCAATGCCGACCTGGAATGGCGCATCCGCTCCATCATCCGCTGGAACGCCATGGCCATGGTGGTGCGGGCCAACCGCAAGCCCGGCGACCTGGGCGGCCACATCGCCAGCTTCGCGTCGAGCGCCACGCTGTACGACGTCGGCTTCAACCACTTCTTCCGCGCGCCCTCGGCCGACCACCCGGGCGACGTCATCGCCACGCAGGGCCACAGCTCGCCGGGCATCTACGCCCGCTCGTTCCTGGAAGGCCGCTTCACCGAGGACCAGCTGGACCACTTCCGCATGGAAGTCGACGGCCGCGGCATCTCGTCCTACCCGCATCCCTGGCTGATGCCCGACTACTGGCAGGTGCCCACGGTCTCGATGGGCCTGGGCCCGATCGCCGCCATCTACCAGGCGCGCCACTGGAAGTACCTGGAAGCGCGCGGCCTGATGCCCAAGTCCGACCGCAAGGTCTGGTGCTTCATGGGCGACGGCGAGACCGACGAGCCCGAGAGCCTGGGCGCGATCTCGGTGGCCGGCCGCGAGGGCCTGGACAACCTGGTCTTCGTCATCAACTGCAACCTGCAGCGCCTGGACGGCCCGGTGCGCGGCAACGGCAAGATCATCCAGGAACTGGAAGGCGCCTTCCGCGGCGCCGGCTGGAACGTGGTCAAGACCATCTGGGGCAGCTACTGGGATCCGCTTCTTGCCAAGGACAAGGACGGCATGCTCAAGAAGCTGATGATGGAGACCGTCGACGGCGAGTACCAGAACTGCAAGGCCTTCGGCGGCGCCTACACGCGCGAGCATTTCTTCGGCAAGTACGACGAGACCAGGAACCTGGTCGCCAACATGAGCGACGAGGACATCTGGCGCCTCAACCGCGGCGGCCACGATCCGCACAAGGTCTTCGCCGCCTACCAGAACGCCGTCGACACCAAGGGCCAGCCCACGGTGATCCTGGCCAAGACGGTGAAGGGCTACGGCCTGGGCAGCGCCGGCGAGGCGCTCAACCCCACCCACAACACCAAGAAGCTCGACGACGACGCGGTGCGCACCTTCCGCGACCGCTTCAAGATCCCCGTCTCCGACGACCAGCTCAAGGACGGCAAGGTCCCGTTCTACCACCCGGGCAAGGACTCGGAGGAAGTGCAGTACATGCTCGAGCGCCGCGAAAAGCTCGGCGGCTTCCTGCCGCAGCGTCGCCGCAAGAGCACCGAGACCCTCAAGGCGCCCGAGATCAAGGTGTTCGAGCGTCTGATGCAGGACACCGGCGAGCGCGAGATCAGCACCACCATGGCGTTCGTGCAGTCGCTGTCGATCATCCTGCGCGACAAGGGCATGGGCAAACGCGTGGTGCCCATCGTCGCCGACGAGGCGCGCACCTTCGGCATGGAAGGCCTGTTCCGGCAGCTGGGCATCTACGCCCCGCAGGGCCAGAAGTACAAGCCGGTCGACCGCGACCAGCTCATGTACTACCGCGAGGACGCCGCCGGCCAGGTGCTGGAAGAAGGCATCACCGAGGCCGGCGCCTTCGCCAGCTGGATGGCCGCGGCCACCAGCTACAGCACCAACGACGTGCCGATGCTGCCGTTCTACATCTACTACTCCATGTTCGGCTTCCAGCGCATCGGCGACTCCGCCTGGCAGGCCGCCGACATGCGCGCGCGCGGCTTCCTGCTCGGCGCCACCGCCGGCCGCACCACCCTCAATGGTGAGGGCCTGCAGCACGAGGACGGCCACAGCCACCTGCTGGCCGGCGCCATCCCCAACTGCCGCGCCTACGACCCCACCTTCGCCGGCGAGGTCGCGGTGATCCTGCAGGAAGGCATGCGCCGCATGCTCGACGAGCAGCAGGACGAGTTCTTCTACCTCACCCTGATGAACGAGAACTACAGCCACCCGGCCCTGCCCGAGGGCGCGGCCGAGGGCGTCATCAAGGGCATGTACCTGCTCAAGGACGCCGGCAAGCCGAAGAAGGGCGAGCTGCGCGTGCAGCTGCTGGGCAGCGGCACCATCCTGCGCGAGGCCATCGCCGCCGCCGAGCTGCTGGACAAGGACTTCGGCGTGACCGCCGACATCTGGTCCTGCCCCAGCTTCAACGAACTGCGCCGCGACGGCCACGACGTGGAGCGCTGGAACCGCTTCAACCCGGAAGCCAAGAAGCCCCGCAAGGCCTACGTGACCGAACTGCTGGAAGGCCGCCAGGGCCCGGTGATCGCCGCCACGGATTACGTGCGCGCCTTCGCCGAGCAGATCCGCGCATTCGTGCCGGCCACCTACACAGTGCTCGGCACCGACGGCTTCGGCCGCTCGGACACCCGCGCCAACCTGCGCCGCCACTTCGAGGTGGACCGCCACTACATCGCCCAGGCGGCGATCGAGGCGCTGGCGAAGGACGGGAAGATGACGGGGAAGGACGTTGCCAGGGCGATCAAGCTGTACAAGATCGATCCGGAGAAGGTGAATCCGGTTGGGGTTTGATCGCTGGTAAAGCTGGCATTGGAAAAGGCGGCCTTGCGGCCGCCTTTTCCATAGGTGCGGACTGATCTGTTCGGGCGAACTTGACCTTTACACCTTCGATTCAATCGCTTCGATATTGTAGTGGCCAGTTCGTATCCACGCCGGGTAACACATTGACCTTCATCCGTAAGTCTGTCGCCGACTCGTACTGGCTTTGGTGGGGGCATGGCTGAAAAGATCAGCCCAGAGACCCGTTCGCGCATGATGGCGGGCATTCGCGGAAAGAATACGAAGCCCGAGTTGACCCTTCGTCGTTGGCTGCACGCAGAAGGTTTTCGGTTTCGGTTGTTCCGGCGCGATCTGCCTGGCAGTCCCGACATTGTCTTGCCGCGTTGGAACTTGGTCATATTCGCGCACGGATGTTTCTGGCACGGTCATCAGGGCTGCTCCTACTTTCGGCTACCGAAAACGCGACCCGATTTCTGGGAAAACAAGATAGAGCGCAACTCGGAGCGCGACCGGGAAGCAATTGCGAAGCTGCAAGCTGCCGGCTGGCGCGTGGCAGTGATCTGGGAGTGCGCACTGCGCAAGGAGCCGGAGGTGACGCTTCGTCGTCTGTCCTCATTCGTCCGGTCCCCGCAAAGGAAGCTGGAATTAGGACTTGGCTAGCGCTCGCCGCCGTTCACGAAAGTGCCTTATGAACGACGCTTGCGATCTGATAGCCAAGCCACGGAGGCACAGCGTTGCCGACCTGTCTCCGCTGGCTGCCAAGCGGCCCCTCGAAAATGTAATTGTCGGGGAAGGTCTGGAGGCGAGCTGCCTCCCGCACGGTCAGGCTCCGCAGCTGGAGTGCGTCCGGATGGATGTAGTAATGCCCGTCCTTGGCTATGTGGCTGGTCACTGTTGATGACGGTGCGTCGTTGCGCTGCACCTTGAAACGATCTACGAAGCGATTGTTCTCGAACCAGCTGCGATGCATGGGGTGCAACTCGCTCGGAAATTCGTCGCAACCTCGTGGTGAGCGGCCATTTTCTGTGGTGAACGCAGCTGCAAATCCGTAGCGCATCAGGTCGCTGGCCATGTGCGCACGTGCTTGGTGGTTGATTACGCCATTGAGGCGTGGGTCCCTAATGAAATTATCGAGGTGCGCGGGCATCCTGCAATTCGTCTTGCCGTCCAGCCAGCGCGCGCCAGGACCAATGTCATCACCCTCTAGCGCCTCGTCAGCGAGCTGACTCAAACGCTCGGCCGTAGGCTTGTGGAGCGAGCGGGAGTAGTTTGCACAGTTGCGCAGCAGTTTGTGCGAGAACTTTGGCCAAGAAGTAAAAGACGTATCGGTCAGATTGCTTCTCAAGCGCGGCAAGCCGCTGGTCATGTCGGCAACCGTGTAACGCTCCTGCTGCGGCTGAAGTGCCGAAATTGGACGAGCAGCACCTTCAAGGACGCCGATGAGGATGACGCGGTGACGCGCCTGCGGCAGTCCAAGTGCTTCGGCATGAACAACGAAGTCACGAGGCTGCCAGTTGTTGCCGTCGTGAAGCGATTGAACAAGAGGCTCTATGTGATAGCGGGGGCCACGGGGACCGCCTGGCCGCTGCAAGCCTTCAAACATTTCGCTGAAGATGCTCTGGCCTGCCAACTTGGAGGAAAGCATGCCCTTTACATTTTCCAGCACGAACACGGCAGGGCGGAATTTGGCGAGGATAGTCAGGTAGTGCTGGTAGAGGTAGTGCCGCTCATCGTCTTCTGGCACATAGCCTGTCTTCCCGCGGTTGCGCGCACGCCCAATAAGGGAAAAGGCCTGACACGGCGGGCCACCTACGAGCACCCATGGCGTGCCCCGCCGCTTAGCCTCGGCCGAAACAGTTCGAATGCGTCCGCGCAGAATTTTGTCGTGCTCCGGATCGCCCAACCGTAACTGCATGACCTCATGGCAAGCAGCATCCCATTGCGCTTGGGTTGCATGGGTCCACGGCTGGGGCGTTTGTCCAGCTGCGTAGTGATAGTAGCTCTCGGGCACCTCCGCAGGCCGAAATTGGCGGAAGAATGCACGAGTTCGCAATGTCTGCGCTGCTTGGGCATCCATCTCTGCGGACGCCATCAGCTCGAAAGCGCTAGACGAGCGCTCTTGTCCGAAGGCAGCGAAGCCCTCACCGAGGCCGCCGGCACCCGCGAAAATGTCTACCACGGGAATTGCGGGCACGGATCAGATCCAGTATCGGAGCGCTTGGGCGGGGAAGATCGCAGGCGAGTGAGGCTATGTCAAAATTTTCTGCGCGGTCCTACGGACCGCGGTAGCACATAGCTTACGGAAGCCATTTTACGGCAAGGGGGGGCGGCTTGGCTGACACCAAGGTGGGAGCTCGTCCCGCGAAAGATCTCTTCCGCGGCCGCACTTCCCTTGGCTTGCTCCGGGGCGAACACGATGTGCTCTCGGTGAACTTCCCATCTCTATGGTGGCAGACGACCTGTCTCCAGACGGGGTGTCGCTGAACCCCGCTGGTCTTGGTCCTTACGAACTACTGGGCGGAGCAGCGTCCTCCAGTCGACACAGGCTAATGAGCAGCTCAGCGTTGAGATCTGGTTGGCCTATGCGTCCAATGTAGGCGGCATGCCGTTGGACGAGATTGGCGACGAACTGTGGAGCTACTGTTGCTACTCGATCAGGCAACAAATCGGCGACTTTTCTTGCGTCGATGGCTCGGAGCTCACGAAAGTCCACTAACCACGGGCCCTTCTCATCGAGCGGAGGCATGAAGTGTGTTGCGATGCCGTGTCCCTGAGTCGCATGCATTCTCACATCGCGCTCAGCTCTTTCTTTGGCTTTGTTCGCGCCACCTAAACCTGCTCTCCACTCAGTCCAAGCTGCGCAGGGGGCACAGACTGCGAACAGGACCATACTTGGAGGCTTATTGGCCAAGTTGCACCGAGGGGTCAACGCAATAAGTGTTTCGCCCTCGTGCTCCAAGATATCCCCAGTCTCCAGTCGATCTTCATACAGTGATGGAACGATATAAAACTCATCTGGATGGTGGCTCGCGGGCGCCTGCGAGAGTGCCTCTACAACATGCGCTAATGTCTGGCGGCTAATGATGCCCGCGATGATTTCGCGATCTCCAACATTTGCCCACCGCTGTTGCCAACGAGGCCAGATCGAGCGGTTAAAAAGTCGTGATGTCTCTTGAGCCACTTGGCGGCGCATCCGATCCATCGCGTCCATCAAACCCGCCTGCTTTTCGAACTCATGAAGAATGTGCACGGTGGCACCGCCCTCCTTGCGGGCTACTTTAATGCTGGACGCCTTGACTTCATCGCTGACTTCGCCTTCATAAGCGCTATACACATAAGCCGGAATGCCAAGATCACGCAATACACCATGGAGTACTTCATTTCCTATGGGCTCGCCGCTACCCGGCTCATCAGGACTGCTAGGTAAACGCAGGTCAATCACCGCACAGTCGATACGTTGCCGAGAGAGTGCATGCAAGGCGTCGCTCTTATTTGTGGAAAATTGCGCGCTGAACTCGAATTCTTTGTCCGCACGCCGATTGAAATCGCGAATGTCTCGCTTCCACCCGTCTACGGTGCTCTCGTCATCTTCGACGATCAAGATATGGCAGATTTCCATGTGGCCCCTTATCGGTCTGCTCTGGCAATTATCAATTGAAACTTTGCACCCTTGTCAGCAGGCACAAGTGTCAGGTCTCCGTTGCTACGGAACATTGCCTCGCGGGCAATGCTAAGACCAAGCCCAGTCCCATTGGTGCGCGTAGAGAACCCCACATCAAACAATTGATCTTCGAATTCCGGCGAGACTCCAGGGCCGTTGTCCTCGAATACGAACGCGAGTTTACCTGTAACGCTCGGCGCTGGGCTCAGTACTATACGTGGAGCTGCCACTTGGCGATGGCCAAGCCAATGCAGTGAATTGTCGACCAAGTTGGTTAGTGCTGTAGTTAGATCCGCCTCGTATCCGTGGGCGATGCAAGCCTCTACTTCGGGGTCGACCTCAAAGATGAGACCCATGGTGTCCATGCGGGAGCGAAAAAATAGTTTGATATTGCTGACTACGCGGCTAATTGGGAAGTCTTGGGGTTTTCCCCTGTTTGCACCAGACAGTGGGCTGAGTGCGTTGAACAGTGTGCGAAGGCTAGCGGCATTTGCGTTAAGTCCATTGTAAATCTTTGGGAGATCATCACGATCTTCCTGCGACTCTTTACTGTCGTCGAAAAGCGTAGGTAGCTGCCGCCGCAGCCGGGCGCTCTCGTTTTCGATGAAAGTAAGTGGCGTATTACCTTGGTGCATGACTTCGCCAACGATAAGACCAAGTGTCACTTGGGCTTCGAGCTTCGCCTGACGTTCCTCTAGCTCTTTGACATGATCCGATAGCCGATCAGTTTCTCGCGCAATCACCTTTTCAGCTTCTTGACGCTCTGGCGAGGGCATTTTCGACAGCAGAGCGTCTGCCCATGCGTGCTGGGCGGTATCAATCACCTCACGAATATTTGCCTGCGGTCTACGATCAATGCCCGCCGAAATTCTGAACTTTCGGCGTCTCGGCTCGATCTCCTCCGATAGCAGCGTCAGCAACAGGCTCTGCAGGCGTCTAAAACTTCCGTTCTCTTCCAAGCCCTCTCGGCTACTACGCTCGACTAAACTGGAGCTCTCCTCATCATCGACGATGACGGTGCCAGCTACTTGGTTTCGGCCGATTTTCAGAGTGGGGTTCTGGACCCTCTTCGCATCGAGCGTGAGCCAGTCATTCTCCGCATCGCCATAGGGCCTGACGCGAAAGCCAGCACGATAAATGGCAATGCCGGCGATTTTGTCCAAGAGCTTCCTGGCTTCCCGGATACCGAGATGCCCGAATCCTGCCTTCTGGGCCGTGCTTCGAATAGTCTCAGCCTCTCGATCAAAGATGCTTAGGCGAA
Organism: Luteimonas abyssi; assembly: GCF_001482195.1. Classification (GTDB taxonomy): domain Bacteria; phylum Pseudomonadota; class Gammaproteobacteria; order Xanthomonadales; family Xanthomonadaceae; genus Luteimonas; species Luteimonas abyssi. The sequence goes on from NZ_KQ759763.1 coordinate 177,089, forward strand.
CGACCACAATCCCACATGGTTCTTGTCCTTCGCCTAAAGGTACCCGTAGTGAGATCGGTATCGGGTCTCCGCCAGCGCGCTGTATGGTCATCGTTCCTTCGAAAATGCCGCTTTCGTCGAAGATGCCGTCAACCACGTAGTCGCTCGCATCGAGAACAGGAAACGGCCGTACCTTCCATGGGTCAATCCTCACGCCATCGATCAGGTCTGGCTGGACGCCTAAAATGGTGAACCCATCGAAACCACAGTTCTGGACTGTGCAATTCGAGAGATCGAGGTGGATCTCAAACTGGCCATCTTCCGCGTTCACAGGGCTTACAAGGCGGCGCAGCTCGTCATGAAGCTTGTTGATGGATGCTTCGGTCCACTCATCACGAAGATGTGTGATGTAAAGCCGTGTGCCGGGGGGCTCATCTGTTAGCTCGTTACGATAGGCAAAAGATACCGTATCAAGATACTTCGCTTCCTCGAACTGCTCCCAATCCAGATCGCTGATGGTTGTTCGCTCGAACTCCCGCTGGTTGGCTCCTTCGCTGTTGCTAGCAACGGAGATCAGTCGGAGATGTGAGCCAAGGCGAGCCGCTGCAAATCGGCCAATCCCCTTCGAGCCGAGCAATTTCCTTCCGCCCGGGCTTGTTGATCGAGTGCGCTTGTCGCTTGTCGCAGGTTCCATCCACTTATCGCGGATGTCCGAAAAGGCCATCCCGTGTCCATCGTCCGAAAAGACAATTTCGCCAGCCCCTGCTTTCAGCGGCGGAATAAGCGTGATTCGCACGGAGCGCGCATCGGCGTCGTAGCTATTCTTGACGAGCTCGATGACTGCTGCTTCGGGGCCGCTGATCAGTCGGTCGCCGATGGTCCGGATGATCCGGGCTCGTGGCCTGAAGGTCAGGCGCGGGCTTGGCCACCCATCCGGTCTTCCATTAGGCCACAGGGCGCCCAGATCCGCAGGCACTACTGGAGATTTATCGGACCAAGAGTTATGCCTTGCAAGCTCATGAGCACGAGTCAGTTCTGCGAAGATTGAGTGTTCAGTAGCTGACTCGGCTTTGACGCTCCAGTCGACTGCCTCTCGCATGGTCTGAGCCCCCGCCTCTGACACGATGTCAGGAAAGGCGCACCGTAGAGCGATCAGTGTTAGTGCTATGGCTGACCAACCCCGACGAAAGGACGGTTCGCTATGCTCGTCGAGTGATAGATCGGTATGTGTTTTGCTCGCAGCCTGAGCGTATCCGCCAAGAGCCATTGCGAGAGCTTGGATGTCGTAATTATCGAAATATTCACCGTCGATCTCGAAGGCATCGCTTACGTCTCCATCTCCGCCTCGCAGAGCTGCTTGCTCGGCAAGGGCAACCGCATTTCTAACCGCTATGCGCGACCCTGCGGGCTCATGCACATCATTCACATATGCATCGGCAAAGCGTTTCGCAATCCGCGATGTAATGGCTACGCTGGCCCATCTCGGAAGAGGTCTGTCGAGCAGCTGGTGAAAATTCGACAAATTATCGTTAGAGCTATCTGTCACGGAAAACCTCTTTGGCTAGGATACGGGGCGGGCACCGAATTCGCTGAAGGGTTAATCGAGCGGCATGACAGACAGGATAATCGCACATAAGATTCTTCACCCAAATGCCCTCGCCATGGGCGACGGCGGAGTTTTATCTCCATTTTTGCGCCATTCGCTACATTTTAAAGGCGACAGGGTGGTCTGTCAGGGTAGCCCCAAGCTTCGATTGACCAGCTCCGGCCCAGACCCGGACTGGCGAGGTTGGATAATACTGCTTAGTTGGTGGTGAGAACTCCCATAGGGCAGGTGGAGGTCGCCATCGGCTAGGTGATACGGATGACATCTCGCGAGCGGCGCGTCTAGCGGCTAGCACTTCTACTCTGCGGCCGGCGGGAGCGCGTCCTGTTTCATGCGGTAGGCGAGCGCTGTGTCGGCGCACGTGGCGGTTGGGGCCGTCTCCCAGTCTAAGAACGGGTCTAGGCTCAATTATCCGTTTCGCGAGAGCAGCCTTAAAATTCTCGGCGCCCATCAGGAGCGGGAATCTGTGGCGCCGACACCCCAGGCTCTTCATACCAACGCAGGCTCCGGATTTCGATGGTCCGATCTGAAGGCGTGTAGATCCCACGGAGTTCCACGAGGTATCCCACCAGAGCGTCGATGTACGCTTGATCATCTTGCCCGGGTTGCAATGCCCCAACTCTGATTCGCAATTGGTTCGTGGTGCCATCCCGGTCGCTGCTGGCGTACAGCCCATTGGGATCCCGTGACAGGTAGCCCCGCGTCAGGATGGCCGAGGTGCTGACGATCCCTTCAACCTCGTCGAGCCGATAGCGACAGACATCCTCCTCGAAACCACCGCTGAGGTTGCACAGCCGATCTCCGCTGACCGGGTGCATGGTTTGAAGGGGGGCCGTGGGCGGCGGCGTCGTGTGCTCACCAGTAGCGTCCGTCTGAGCCGTGCAGGCGACGAGCGCGAGTGTCAGGAGGAGTAAGATGCGGCGCATGTCAGTAGGTCCGATAGGCTTCGCGAAGGGGCACGGCTCGCATCTCTGAGCGCTGAAGACGAGCATAGTCCTCGTAGTTGAACCCGTGGAGCCCGTCAGCGTCGGCGATATAGGCGTTGATCCCCAAGTCGTAGGCTGATACCAGGTCGCCCACCGAATCCCAGCCGGTGTTTTCTCCGCCGATCAGGCTGACTTGGCCATCGGGGCCTACGTGCTTGTCTAGCGCTCCGCCGGCGGAGATCGCCCGATCGCCCCCAATGCCGCCACCCGCGTAAGGATGGGTGTGGATGTAGGCCGTTCGCTGGCCCTGTACGTACTGCCCGTGCTCGATGAGTCCGCTGACGTTGTCATAGGCTCCATTCGAGTAGGTCGGACCGAAATGGAACTTGCCATCTGGGGTCTTGGTGATGATTGAGCCGATCTCGACTTGATGTTCGTCTGCCACGGGCAGGACGTGTTCACGCCAAGCGCGAGCGGCGTCGACTTCGGAGTCGTAAGGGCGAAAGGCTCCCGCTTCGCGGAGCGCTTGGTCGGCGTCTTGCGTAGCCGAGCGCGCTTTCTCGGCGTCGCCGCCCTGCGCTTCTCGGCGACCATCGAAGGACACTGATGCATGGCTGTGGGCGTGGGCATTGGATGGTCTCCTCGGGGCCGCGGCGACTGAGGGGATGGCGGCTGCCACAGCGGAGGAGTTTCTGGAGGACTGCGAGGGGACGGAAGCCGATCCAGAGCTCATGAAGGCCGTACGTTGTCCAGCAGAGAGCAGGGCACATCCGCAGGCGCATTTGTCGTGTTCCCGCGCAACGGGCTTGCCATCGATGAGCATCGTGGCATCTCCCGAGGCAATGGACGTCGCGCCGTGACGACCGCACTGCACTGGGTCACCCAGCCGTGCCACCGGTTTGCCCATTACGTCGGTCGTGGGCGCACCCGCGACGACGGTGCCTCCGCTGGTAGTCGTGTCGCCGACGACGATCCATAGCCGGTCTGCCATGTCGATGCCCTCCATCCGTGGGGAGCTCGACTATACGCTTGTCCGACGCAACGCTTCAGACGATGCGCTTATTCAACGCTACGATCACTCGAGCAGCCGGTGTGCTCCGACTACCATCTTCGCGCGCTCAAGGCCTTAATAGGTCCGTGACATCCACATCCAGCGCATGCGCCAGCCGCTCCAGGCCGTCGATGGAGATGTTGGTGACGCAGCGTTCGAGTTGCGACACGTAGGTGCGATGGAACTCGGCCACTTCGGCCAACCCTTCCTGGCTCAGGCCCTGGGCTTTGCGCAGGCGCCGGATGTTCGCGGCGATGCGCGCACGCGCGTTCGGGGCGGAGGTGGACGAGGGCTTGGACGGCATGCACCCAGCCTGATCGTCTACTGGCATGCCTTCTACAGATTAAGAATCTACTGTTTATAGATCTACATTCGAGAGCGGACGGAGATGTCGAACGGTGCCCGATATCGCGAATGCAGGTGCGAGATGCGGAGTGCCGGGGCCAGGCAGGCGACCGGATGGTCGAGGGCGTGCGAGGAGGAGCCGGGTGAGGTCTCACCCTAGGCGTTGGCCGCCTTCTTGCGCGCTTTTTTCTGCGTCTTCTTGCCGCTCTTTTTGACCGGCGCCTTCAGCACGATCTCGGTATCCGCCGGTGGCTGCAGGATCAGGTCGACCAGTTCGATCTCCAGGATCACGGCGAGATCTTCGAGCCGGTCGATGGAGATGTTGGTCTTGCAGCGCTCGAGCTGGGACACGTAGGTGCGGTGGAACGAGGCCTGCTCGCCCAGTGCCTCCTGGCTCAGCCCCTTCGCCTTGCGCAGGCGCCGCACGTTCGCCGCGATGTGCGAGCGGGTCTTGCGAACCGGTGGTGGCGAGGGCTCGGGTGACATGGCCCCAAGCCTGCGCCTCTACTGTGTTGCAATCTACAGATTATAAGTCTACTGTTTATTACTCTCGTTTCGCTTGGTCCAGGGCGCAGCCGGCACGTGTGCCAGGCGACCCATCGGCCCGCAGGCCGAACAGCCCGAGCAGGCGACGACGGCGCCACAGATCGGCCGGGGAGGCCGAACCACCCATGGAGGTTTTTGCATGTCGAGCAGCACGCTGTTGGTCGTGGCCGGTCCGTGCGCGGACGGTAACGGAGCCAGGGCTTCGATCGTCGCGCATGAGTGCGCAAGGCCGATCGAGCCGTCCATCGTGCCGTCCAGGCATCGAGCGCCGACGGGGAGTGCACTCGTGCGGCAGCGTGGGCGCGCCGAGGCCCGCAGGCTCGCGCGCCATGCATTGGCCGTCGCGGTGATGTCGTGGTTGCCGCTCGGCGGCGCGATGGCCCGGGCCGTGGACAGCGCAAGCGAGCCCGATCCGCCGGTGGAAACCCGCGAGGACGCATCGACCGCCGTCCAACTGGGCACGGTGCAGGTCACCGGCACCCGCATCCGCGGCGGCACCACGCCTTCGCCGGTGATCACCATCGGTTCGGAAGCCATCCGCGCCGAAGGCTTCACCGACCTGGGCGAGGTGATCCGCAGCCTGCCGCAGAACTTCTCCGGCGGGCAGAACCCGGGGGTCGCCGCCGGCGCCACGACAGGTGCGGGTGGGCTGGCCAACCAGAACGTCACCGGCGGCTCGGCGTTGAATCTGCGCGGCCTCGGGCCGGATGCCACGCTCACGCTGCTCAACGGCCGGCGCATGGCCTACGGGGGGTTCTCGCAGGCGGTGGATATCGAGGCGATCCCGGTCGAGGCCGTCGCGCGTATCGACGTGGTGCCTGACGGGGCGTCGGCCATCTACGGGTCGGATGCGGTGGGTGGCGTCGCCAACGTGATCCTGAAGCGGGACTACGAGGGTCTCGCCGTGGGCATGCGCTACGGCGGGGCGACGCAAGGCGGGCTGGGCACCCGGGAGTACACCGCCACCGCGGGCACCACGTGGGCGCGCGGTGGGCTGATCGCCACGTACAAGGACGTCGATGGCGATGCCGTTCCAGCGCGCCAGCGTCACTACACCGCCCACATGGTGGCGCCGACCACGCTCTATCCCGAGGTCGCATCGCAAAGCGCACTGGTGAGCGCCCACCAGACGATCGGCGCATCGGCCGAGCTGCGGCTGGATGCGCTCCGCACGCGCCGGCAGCAGGCCTATTCCACCGGAAACACGGGCACCCAGCCCTGGTACAACCGGTTCCGTCCGGAGACCACCACGTCCCTCGTGTCGCCGGGGCTGGATGTCTTCCTGCCCGGCGATTGGACGCTCTCGGCCGGCGCCAGTCGGGGGCGCAGCGAGCACCTGCGCAACCAGGCCCGCGTGGTGCGTGAGACCGGTGCCGCGACGACGGTCATCCAGGGCTGCTTCTGCAACGAGGCGTCGTCCTACGAGGTGGGGGCCGAGGGGCCGCTGTTCGCGTTGGCCGGCGGCGACGCGCGGCTGGCCGTGGGCGCCGGCGGCCGGAGGAACGAGTACCGCGAGGACAACCACCTCACCGGCGCGACGGCCGTGCGCGGCGACGAACGTGTCCGCTTCGCGTATGCGGAGCTCAACCTGCCCCTGGTGGGCCCGGCCACCGGCCGGCCGGGGCTGCGTCGGCTGGATTTCAACATGGCGGTGCGCGGGGAGGATTACGACACTTTCGGCAGCGTCACCACGCCCAAACTGGGCTGGGTCTACGGCCCGAGCGCGGATATCACGCTTAAAGGCTCCTGGGGCCGCTCGTTCAAGGCGCCCACGCTGTTCCAGCGCTACATGCGCACGGATGCGGTGCTGGATCCGGCGTCCTTCTATGGGGGCGCCGGCCTCGGCCCGGACGCCGTGGTGCTGGCCCGCTTCGGGGGCGCCCCGGATCTCGACGCGGAGCGGGCGACCACCTGGGCGGCATCGCTCGTGGTTCACCCGGCCGCGTGGCCCGGCCTGGAGGCGGAGCTGACGTGGTTCGACATCGACTACACCGATCGCGTCGTGGAACCGATCACCGATTACGGCCGTGCGCTGCTCACGCCGCACTACGCGCAGTTCATCGAGCTTGCGCCGTCCGCCGAACGGCAGGCCGGGCTCATCGCGGTGGGCGGCACGCTCTACAACTTCACCAATCAACCGTATGACCCGGAACGCGTGGTGGCGCTGATCAACGGGCAGTACGTCAACGCCGCACGCCAGCGCGTGCGCGGGCTGGATCTCTCGGCGGCGTACCGCTTCGATGCAGGAGCGGGCGCCTGGACACTGCGCGGCTCGGCCAGCTGGCTGGACAGCACCCAGCAGAACAGCCCCGACCAGGCGCCGTACGACATCGCCGGCACGCTGTTCAATCCGGCCCGTCTGAGCGGCCGGGTGGGCACCGTGTGGCAGCGCGGTGGCGTGTCCGGGTCGGTGTTCGCCAATTACACCGGCGGCGTCGACGACAGGCTGCGCGGCGAGCGCACCGCCTCCTTCACTACCTTCGATACGGCCTGGCGGTACGCCGCGGGTCAACCCGCCGGGGTGCTGTCGGGAGCGGAGGTCGCCCTGTCGGTGCAGAACCTGCTCGATCGCGATCCGCCGCGTTACACGGCGGCGTCGATCGATCGCCCTCCGTACGACTCCACCAACTATTCGGCGGTCGGGCGCTTCGTGAGCGTATCCGTGTCGAAGCACTGGTAGCTCACCCGCCCCGCAACCGGGCTGCGTCTGGGAAGGCCGCTGCGCGCAGCGGCCGCGAGCGAACGAAATCGAACGAGGTGATGTGTGTACATCGAAGTCGTGTGGCCCCGCCTGGCGGTGGCGGTTCTGGCGAGCCTTGCGCTGTTGGCCGGGGCGGTGACCAGGGCCGAGGCGGCCACCGTCAGGCAGTTGGTCGAGGTGGTCGATGTCTCCGGCGTGTCGGTGTCGCCGGATGGGCGTCTGGTCGCGTTCCGCACCGAGCAGGCGGTCATCGAGCGCAATACCTACGATGCGGTCTGGTACGTGCAGCCGGTGGACGGTACGGCGCCGCCGCGCCGCCTGGCCGATGGCGGCGAGCCCCTGCGGCAAGGTGGCGTGTCGCTGCCGGAGATGGCCGTGTGGTCGCCCGACGGGCGTTGGATCTTCTATCGCGCCTTGCTCGACGGTCGGATCGATGTCTGGCGTGCCGCCGTCGATGGCTCCCGCGCAGAGCCGGTCACGCGGGATGCGGCCAATGTCCGGGCGTTCTCGCTCAACCAGGACGGCACGGTGGTGCGCTACAGCGTGGGCGCTCCGCGCGAGGCCGTGGTGGACGCCGAATGGAAGGAATACGACCGGGGTATCCATATCGATCGCGCGGTGCCGCTCGGCGATGGTTTGTTCCGCTCCGGGTATCACGAAGGGCGTCTGGCCAGCCAGCGACTGGTCGACCGTGGCGGATTGGACTACCGGCCGCTGCTGTCCGATGCGCCCGACCGCTGGAAGACGGTGGATCTGGCAACGAGGCGGGTCGCGGCTTCGGTTTCCGGCGGCGCGGCCGGCGCCACGGCGGCCTCCGAGCATGCCGCGGGCCTCGCGGGTGTCTCGAAGCTGTCGGAGGCACCCGATACGGGGCGCGTGGCCGTTCTGCTGCACTCGGACCATGCGGCCCGCTCCACGCGCGGCATGGAACTGGCGATGCTGCCCGCTGCCGGGACCGCGGGACCGGTGCGATGTGATGCGCCCGCCTGCCGCGACGCATCGATCACCGACATCCTGTGGCGACCGGGCAGCGACGAGGTGGTGTTCACGGTGGCCGATCCCGAGCACGGGGGCGGGCAGGCGATCCATCGCTGGAACGTGGCGACCGGTCGGGTGCTGCCCGTCGTCGCCGCGCGCGGTGATCTCGGCGGCGGCGGGCGGTGGGTGCCGGGGCCATGCGGGGTGGCCTCCGAGGCGTTGGTGTGCGTGGCCGCCGAGGCGGATCGGCCGCCACGGCTGGAGCGGATCGATCTGGACACCGGCGCGCGAACCGTCCTGTTCGAACCGAACGCCGCCCTCGACCGCGACATGGCCGAGGGAACTGCCGTGCAGGCGCTGCGCTGGACGGATGCACGCGGCGTCGCGTTCACCGGGCAGTTCTTTCCCGCCTCCGGGACGGGGGAGGGGCCTGCGCCGTTGTTCGTCGTCTACTACCGGTGCTCGGGCTTCCTGCGCGGAGGCGTCGGCGATGAGTGGCCGCTGGCCACGCTGGCACGGCAGGGCATCGCGGCGCTCTGCATCAACGCGGCTCCGAGTCGGACGGATGCCGTCGCACGGTATGAAGATGCGCGCCATGCGGTGGAGAGCGGCGTCGATCTCCTGAGTGCGCGGGGCGACATCGACCGCGAACGCGTCGGCATGGGTGGGCTGAGCCTGGGCGCGGGCGTGACGATGTGGACGGCGATGACCTCGGGCGTGCTGAAGGCGGCATCGGTCAGCAGCCCGGTGGCAGCCCCGGGCTGGCGCCTGGGCTTCAGCCTCTGGGAAGACGTGCACTTCTCCAGACTGGACCGCTTCTGGCAGCTGGGCGCCCCAGACGAAACGCCGGAACGGTGGCGGCAGCTGTCGCCGTCGTTCAACCTGGACCGATTCGAGGCGCCTCTCCTGATGCAGCTGTCGGAGCAGGAGTTCAGGTACGCCGTGGAGTATCTGGCGCCGCTGATCCGGGCACGGCGGGCAGATGCCTATGTGTTCGCCCACGAGCCGCACCAGAAGTTCCAGCCCCGTCACAAGCTGGCCGTGTACGAGCGCAACCTGGACTGGTTCAGGTACTGGCTTCAGGGCATCGAGGACGTGGATCCCGACAAGGCGGCGCAGTACGCGCATTGGCGCTCGATGCGGCCCGGCCACCACGAATGATTTCCAATGCGCCGTGCCTATGGCGAAGTAAGGCGTTGGCGGAGCCAGTTCTCGGTCGCGCAGAGCTGGAGAATTCTTATGATCGGGTCACGGGTGACCGTTCCGTGTGCGATCCCGCGCAGTGCCTGGGCATCGACGAATCCCCTGGCATGCAGTTCGCCGTCGAGCAGGAACTCGAGCATGCGCGCCTTCTTCCTGCGGAGCAGGGCGCCGAGGTACGCGGTGAACGAACCCTTGCTCCTCCGAGCCAGGATCGCCGGCGGCAGCACGTCCGCGAACGCGTTGCGGGCGAGCGCGCGATTCTGCCCGCCGGTGAACCACATCCAGCTGGGTGCACGCAGGCAGGCTTCGATCACCGGCTGGGACAACAACGGCATCCGGAGCCGGCGGCCGAGGCCACGCGTGGTGCCGTCGCGATAGAACTGTGTGGTGGTGAGCCCGAAGACGCGCTGTCGATCTCCGGACAGCGCGTCGGTGGGGGCGTCCAGCCACGGATGACGCCCGGGCTCGGGGAACGGGGCGCGAGCCGACAGCAATGTTCGATCCACGTCGTGGAGCGGACCAGGCGGCGCGAGTAACTGCCGCCATGCAAGGCGTCCGGCTTGCCAGTACGTGCACTGATGGAACTGCGATATGTCCTGGATCGCCCGCAGGCCGGTACGGAGGCCCGCGGCACGGAATGCGTCGGCCGCCGGCGCCGCGTTGGTTAGATAGCAGAACACCGTATCGCCGCCGGCGCCGGTGTAGTGGCTCTCGGCGCCCGCCCGTTCGGCACAGCGCTGCATGGTCTGATCGATCACATACTGGAGGGGGCCGATGATCGGCGTCAGGAGTTGTGCCGGCAGGGGAAACTCGAACAGCGCGTCCTCGTACTGGAGTTCGGTGGCGTGTGGTTCGACGCCCAGCAAGTGGGCGACGAGCGATGCGTACTCGCGTTCGTCGGCGCCCGGCACGGACGTCGTCAGCGTGCTGCAGGTGACTCTGGCCCGGGTGTTCCTGAGGCAGGTGCCGATGATGGAGGAGTCCAGGCCGCCGGACAGTTCGAGCAGGAGCGCCCCGTCTCTGTCGGCCCATGCAGCGACGACACCTTTGATCGCCGAACGAATGGCGTCCGTGGCCTCGTGCATATCCCGATACCGTGCAGCGGGGCCGACGAAGTGCCAAGGACTCCAGTCCTGTCGAAGATCCGTGCTTCGGGCGCGGACGTGCATCGTCTCGCCCGGCAGCAGCTCCGCCACCCCGTGCAGCGCGGTCCGGCTCGTCTTCAGGCTGGGATACGTCAGGCGATGCGCGATGGCATCGAAGTCCACGTGTTGCTCGTGCAGGCCGAGTCGCCCCGCGAGCCCGATGTCGGATGTGACGAATCCGCGACCATCGCGAACCGCGTGGACACATTGGAGATCGCATGCGGGGGAGGGGCTTCGGGTCACGCCGACCGCGATCGAATCGTCGTCGCCTGGCAGCACCAGGACGTAATCGCCCCAGCAGTGTTCGATGATGTGGCGACGCAAGGCGGCGGCGCCGGCGGGGATGTTCGACAACATGTCTCCGTCGAACACCGGGTGCCCGTCGCGCCTGTACAGGTCGCCGATGAGCAGGCCGCCGCCTGGAAACCGAAGCGTGGGTGTCTGCCTGCTGGTGAACACGCGCGCGGCACCGATGGAGGCCTTGAGCGGCATGTCGATCGCATCCAGAACGAACTCGTGGCTCATCGGGTCCGGCGGGGTCGACCGTGTGGCGCCGTCGATCAGCACGATGTAGGCGGCGCTCATCAGACCACCCGTATCACCGAGAACGCACGCGTATTGCCCAACGCATCGTTGAGAATCAGGTCCTGCGCCTGGACCCAGCAATGCGCCGTGAAGGGGGCGTGGGTGACGCCGATGACCATGTGTGCGAACAGATCTCTGCGTGCGAGGAACGTCAGGAGCGAGATCGAGTCGAGCAGGCAGCACGTCTCGATCGGCACGAACTTCCGTGCTGCCAGGAACTGGCGTGTCGCGGCGATCAATTCGCCCTCGGCGGCGACCGCCGCTGATCGCGTGCGTTGCGCCAGGGGCGCGAGGAGCGCTTTGAGACGCCGCGCCTTCAGCCAGCGGTGGGTGCGATACACGACGGCGCACACGTCCAGGACGAGACGCGGCCCAACCCGTGAAGGCGCTGAGGGAAGTTCCAGAGCGCTGCGCATCGCCGTCGCCACTTGGTGACGCTCCCACTGTGCAGGTGCCGATGCACGATGCAGCACGCCCTGCTCGACCAGGTGTGCGAGATCGGCCTTGCTCACTTCGGCACCTTCCAGGTGTGCCTCGAATGCGGCCTCAAGCCTGCTCGAGAGCCTGAAGTACCTGTCGTGCCCGACATCCAGAAAGACCACATGACCATCGATGCGGCAGAACGACAGATCATTGCGTGCTTCGTAGAGGTTCACGGCAGCGGCTCCGCGTGGGTCGGTACAGGGAGGGGCGCACGTGGCGGTGCGCCCCTTGCCGGGTCGGTCACTCGGTGATGCCGACACCGACGATGCGGCCGAACTCCTCGTCTCCTTCCGGCAGCATCCCCCTGGTCTCGACGCTGGCCACGCCGAGCTCGACGACGTCGCCGTCCTGCACTTCGTTGCGGATGTTCTCGTTCGCGTTCATGTCAGTCTCCTTGCGTGATGTCATGGACGTCCCATGACGAGGTCAGCGTAGGAGGCCGGTTTTCCGATCTTCAAATGATCTTCCGGCGATCATCGGAAGATCGCCACGTTTTGTGATCGGGGTTGCGTGTCGAATGCGGTTGTAGCACCTCACCGCGAGCGAAGTTCGCCTTACGAGGGCCATATCAGGGAGAAGCGCTTCGCATCGCTGGGCGCGGCGAAGTGTCCGTTGGGGGCGGGTAGGAGTCTGCTCCTCGCATTCTCGATTGCGGTGCTGTGCGGTTGTACCTCTCGACGAGGCAGCCCATCCCGAGCGGATGAGGCGGCTGCCCCGGAACAGGCGACCAAGAATATCGATGTCTCCGCTGCGGTTAGCGCCCACTTTGGCGATGCACGAGGTGGTTATCCGCTCCGGATGCGCCCCTCGGCGAACAGCTGATGCTTGCGATGAGCGTTCCGGATAACGCGGATGGGACAGCAGAGAGAGCTTGGGTCGCGTATGCGGGGCTGACGCTGAGGACCGGCTGCCGGCAACATAACTGTCAGGAGAAAGGCGCCTTGGTGACCGATGCCGCCGAGGCGACGATCAGGGCGGCGCTCATCAGCTTCCTGTGCGACGAATGCGGCTGCAAGCAGACGCCGACACTGACGATCTTCGTCGCCGGTAGCTAGAGCGAGAACCTGTGGCGCAAAGCCGCTCGTGAATTGGCGTGGCCTATGGATGGGGAATGTATTTCAATCTGGTTGATGTGGCTCGACCGGTCAGGGCTAGGTGCCTCTGTTTTAAACCTTCGCGAGGAAGTCGGATTGTCCCTTTGTAGGAAAAGCCCTACATCAGAATCCGAGATTTCCTATGCCAAATTAACTTTTCGTTTAATAACATGAAAAATTACGGGGGCTAGAGCAGGCGCGGTGGTAAGTGAGTAAATTAGGAGCGGCAAAAACGACGCTGTGTACAGTGGCTGCGGCGCTGGCGTTAACCGTCACTTCGCACGGCGTGTTCGCACAGTCGGTTCGATATGATCAGAAGTACGTTGAACGATTGGAGCGCGCTCAGAATATCCAGCCACTGACGGGCGAGGTGTTCGGTGAGGCGATTGGCCTGAGCAATGGCGACACAAGCTTCACGTATATCGACATCGACATCGAGGGAAATAATTCCCTTCCCGTTCAGTTAATTAGAAGGATTCAGGTCGAAGACCGAAGCCGAACGCAAAATAGTAGCCTTGGTGGCTTCGGGGCCGGCGGTGACATCGTGATACCCCATATGCGAGGCGTTTTTACTAACGCAGGATGGCAGGTGTCCGGGGGTAATCCGAATGCGCGTTGTACGCAGCCCGGGGCGCCGCCAGGACTGGGTAATGGAATAGCTGCCGCCGATTATTAGGGCGGAAACATACTAAGCGTGCCTGGATATGGAGAGCAGACCCTGTTGTTCGATGTCTCCAGTGCGGTTCCGGGCACAGGTTACTATCAGGTTACGAAAGACCTGTGGAAGATTACCTGCGTTTCGTCCACTAGGAACGGGTATCCCGGCGAAGCTTTTATTGCTACGTCACCGGAAGGAGTGTCTTATCGGCTCGACCACGTGATCACAAAGCCATACCCTAGGCTCATCAAGCGCGTGGGGAACTACTCGGCTTCCGTGGCGGTGGACCGATCAATCGTCTATTTTCTCGTAAGTCGAATCGAAGATCGCCACGGAAACTACGTCGCGTATCAGTATTCGGGAGACAGGCTTGCATCGATCACATCGAGCGATGGTCGTGCGATAACAGTATCTGGATACTCAGGTGGCCGCTATACGCAGATTCAGTCGAGCGTTGGCCTGTGGAATTATCAGTACCTCACCAATGGAGCTCGGGTTATTCGTCCAGACGGTAGTCGGTGGGTTTACGAGACAACCGGTGCCCTGCACATCGAACCAACGGCGGATCTTCCAGTATATATGGGGCAGCCGCTCTGTCCGGCTCCACCTCTTTCCAGTGGAGAATTCGGTATTGCCATCACCCACCCTTCGGGTGCGCGAGGAGAGTTCAACTTCGGGATTCAGCGTCACTTCCGGCACAATATCCCCAAGCTTTGCAATAGCTTTCTGGATATGGCCGGCCCGAGTACATCGTATCAGTTCCTGACGATACCCAATTTCAACGATTCATTCACGATTCGTAATAGGGTCGTCACCGGCCCGGGCTTGAGCCCTATGCGATGGGACTATCAATTCGGAATAGGTGGATCTGGATTGGCGTTCGAGGAGAACTGTCCGGGTAGTAGTTCCCTTGCGTGTCCTAAATTCACAGAGACACGGGTCGTTGGTCCTGGTGGTACCTACGACAGGTACCAGTTTGGTGCGTGGTTTCAATACAACGATGGCTTGCTGCTACGTCACGACAGCGGGTCGATCAATGGATCGGGGAGTGTCGCGATCCTCAAGTCAGTGGAAAATGATTATGTCTTGCCGGGAGACGGTGACTTCAGTGGTTTCCCTCTCCGGATCGGTCGGCCCGGTAGTTCGCGGCTCGACAATGTCGCTATCGGCTACATTATCCCTCTCAGGGAGTCGATAACTCATGTTTCAGGTGTTTCGTTTCGGAATCGTCTGGTGGCGCTTGATGGCCTGGCACGCCCGACCCAAATGCGCAGGGGGCGTTCGGACCAGCCCGCTTCGGAACAGGCCGTGTCGATGAGTTACTACGACAACGTACCTCGTTGGGTGTTGGGCAGCATTGCGAACGAGTCCATGAATGGTCGTGCCGTCTCCCGGACAACGTTCAATTCTAGCGGTATGCCGGAGTCGATCTACTCGTTTGGCCGGCTGGCGCAGACACTTCGATGGAACCCGGACGGCACAGTCCAATCCGTTACGGATGGCAACAACAACACGACGCGGTTCTCGGACTGGAGGCGTGGAATTCCTCAGCTGATACAGTTTCCGGCAACGCCTGAAGCGTCCTCGGGCGCAATGTTGCGGTCGGTCGTCAACAATGAAGGGCGGATCGCTTCCGTTACCGATGAGTCAGGCCATACGACCTCATATTCTTACGACCCTATGGGGCGTGTCAGCCGCATCAAATGGCCGACAGGTGACACAACGGTATGGAATGATACGGTCCATACGTTCGAACAGGTGACGAACGCCGAGTTCGGCCTGGGAGGTCAACACTGGCGGCGTACGACGAGCCGAGGTAACGCCCGTACCGTATCGTATTTTGATGCACTGTGGAGGCCGGTTCTCACTCACGAGTTCGACGCTGGGGATATCGCGGGGACGCAGAGGTTCCGGCGCTACTCGTACGATCATGGTGGACGCACGACCTTCGCTGCTTATCCCTCCGACAGGAGCAATGCATCAACTGGAATCTGGATCGAGTACGATGCGATTGGCAGGGCAACGTCGACGACACAGGATAGTGAACTGGGACCCCTGACGACCGTAACGGAATACTTGCCTGGCTTCCTCGAGCGTGTCACCACGCCGAAGGGGTTGCGCACTACCACGCGATTCTTGGGTTGGCACCAGCCGACGACCGATTACCCTACGAGAATCGATCATCCGGGCGGTGTCGTCACGGAAGTGGAGCGAGATATATTTGGAAAGCCTACCCGGATCTCGCGTCGTGACGCGTCTGCAACGACTTCACTCGTGCGGAATTATGTCTACGATAATTTTCAGCAATTGTGCAAGAGCGTGGAGCCGGAGACAGGCGCGACCATTGTCGCTTATGACAGTGCGGGAAACGTATCTTGGACAAGATCGGGATCGCCCCTGACCTCCACGGCAGGCTGCAACACCGCAGACGTCCCTGTTGCCGAGCGCACCCGACGGGTCTACGACGCCCGACATCGTATTCAATCACTACTGTTTCCAGACGGTTTGGGTAATACCAAGTACGACTATACGCCCACCGGCCACGTCGCACAGATGGTCGTTGCCAATGGCGGTTCCGGAGTGGCGACGACGGTTTATACCCGTAATAAGTTGGGAATGGTTACCGGGGAGGCGATGGGCGTTGGTGACGTAGCTTGGGGGCTGGGTTATGGATTCGATGGAAACGGTCACTTGGCGACGCAGGTTTATCCAGTTTCGAACAGAGTGGTTGATTACGCGCCAAATGCGCTGGGCCAGGCAACAAGGGCCGGTACGTTTGCATACGGGGCGAGCTACTTCCCTGACGGTAGGCTAAAACGATTTACCTATGGCAATGGGATCGTACGGACGGTAAATCTGAATTCTCGATTTTTTCCGGAACGCATTCGTGATGCCTTCGGCAGTTCAGTGGCTTACGATGACAGCTTCGACTATGACGGTCATGGCAACGTCGTGGGGATCAGTGATGGCCTTCCCTCGCGCCGTGGTGACCGGACAATGAACTATGACGAGGCCGATCGCCTGACACGTGTGAATTCCTCCGCCTTTGGGGCGGCGACGTATGGGTACGACGCCTTGGATAATCTTCGTTCTGTCAGCGTAAGCGGCGGGCCGCGTGTACGGCAACACAGCTACCGGTACGACGCAGCGAATCGGCTTAGTGAAGTCAGGAGTGCCGGGGGAGCGACGTTGTCGTCGCTCACCTACGACTCCCGGGGAAATATTGGCAACAGGGATGGCCGATCCTATGTCTTCGATGCGGGCAACCGCCTCCGGGAAGTCAGGGGGGTGGAGTCCTATCGCTACGATGGGCATGGCCGGCGGGTCCAGTCACTGCGCAACGGTTTGAGCATCTACTCGATGTACGGGCATGACGGAGTCCTGCGATACCAGCGTGATGAGCACGGTGCAGTTACCCGAGAGCATGTCTACCTTTCGGGGGCGCAGGTCGCTCAGATCGAGCAGATTATCCAACTGGCGTCCCCAAGCCTGACATTGCCTCAGTTCAGTGACGTAAATCGATATACGGTCAGATGGAGTGCCGTCGCGGGAGCCTCTCGTTACGAGCTGGAGGAGCGGGCTGGAAGCAGTGCGTGGGCTCGGATCCACAACGCACCGCAGACGTCTGCAGCCGTCTCGGGGCGCGCTGCGGGATTGCTCTCCTATCGCGTGCGAGCTTGCAGTGCATCAGCGACGTGCGGTGCGTGGAGTCAAGTCGCCACCATTGCCGTGATGCTGCCGCCACAAGCATCTCCGCTACCGACCGCGCCAGCTACGGCCTTGGGAGGAAGTTACACCGTCAGCTGGAACCAGGTGCTTTCCGCGAACCGGTACGAGCTTGAGGAGAGAATTGGAAGCGGAGCATGGACACCTGTGCAGAATTCGGCGGTGCTCGCCAGAGCGTTCAGCGGAAGGGGGGCTGGCACGTATGGATATAGGATTCGTGCCTGCAACGGTGCCGGATGCTCCCAGTGGTCGGGAGTTGCCAACGTCACGGTAGTCGTCGTGCCGGCTTCGGCTCCCACCATCTCAGGTCCGACAAGCAACCACACCGGGTCTTATGCGATCACTTGGACGTCGATCCAAACTGCCACGAGGTACGAGTTGCAACGGAGTGCGGATGGCACTCGCTGGGACGCGGCTCAGAATACGTCCGCTACCAGCTGGTCTGCGTCCAATCAGGCCGCTGGAGCCTGGCGCCACAGAGTGCGTGCCTGCAATGCCGCGGGGTGTACCGGATTCTCGGGAACGCACACCGTCACCGTCGTACGCGCTCCAGTGGGACAGCCTGCTCTCACTGCGCCGGCCTCAATCAACACGTCTTCGGCGACTATCAGCTGGTCTGCGGTTGCGGCAGCTTCGAGCTATGAGGTGCGGCGGCGGTTCAACCAGGGGGGGTGGCAAGCGCTTTCGACGACCCCCAACCGGAGTCTGTCTCTGTCAGGACTCGTGACAGGGAGCTATGAGCATCAGGTTCGCGCATGCAATGTCGCGGGCTGCTCTGCTTACTCCGAGTCGAGGACAACGAATGTCACGCTTCCGCCGAGTTCCGCCCCTGTTGTATCAGCGCCGTCAGCCTCCGCGACCGAATTCACAGTGAGCTGGACAGCCGTCGCTGCAGCAACGCACTATCGACTTGAACATCGTTTGGACGGAGGTAACTGGACAGCAGGAGGGCAAATAAACGGGCTTAGCCTAAGAATGTTCCCGCCGACGGGCATCTATTCCTATCGGGTTCATGCGTGTAATGCCGTAGGTTGTGGGCCCTACTCGAATATTGTGACAGTCAACGTCCTCCGTCTTCCTCCTCCACCGGTCTGTCCAGGACCGGGTGGGTGCCCGGTCCCGCATTCCGCTAACGAGCCGCAGTTGGAGATCGAATCAAGCGCGAAATTCGGAGGCACGCCATGAAGGCTTCGATGAGTTATCACATGATGCTCACCTTGACCGCGTCGCTCCGTATTCGCGAGGTGACCGCTCCGTTTCTTTTGCTCTTGCTGACTTTTTGCGCTGTCCTGCTTCTATCCATCACGGAGGCCCGTGCGCAGACCACTATTAGGTATGTGCACACTGATGCGCTAGGCAGCGTGGTGGCGGTGACGGACGCGAACCGGAACGTGATCGAGCGGCGGGAGTATGAACCGTACGGTGCGCAGCTCACGCCGGCGGTGCAGGATGGACCGGGCTATACGGGCCATGTGCAAGATGCTGCGACGGGGCTCGTATACATGCAGCAGCGCTATTACGATTCGGTGCTCGGAGTGTTTCTGAGCGTGGACCCGGTATCGGCCTATGATGATTCCGTAGCGCATTTTAATCGGTATCGGTACGCGACTGGAAATCCCTATCTATTCAATGATCCTGATGGGCGTCAATCTCAATCTGTAATGGATCGGAGGTATGTGTATTCCGGATTTAGCTCAGCACAGGTGGCGGGCGTAGAAGCGCAGCACAATCAAATTGGGGCGCAAGCAGCCTCCGGAATGGTCGAAGGAGGAATTTTGGCGGCCGGAGGTATTGGTGGCGCTTCAGCCGCTCGTGCAGCTGTGGGGCTTCTCTCGAATGGAACAAAAGGTCGGATCGGAGAAGCAGTTGCACAAATAGGAATTGCAGTAAGAGGGGAGCGAGTTATCGCTTCCCAAGTGCCGGCTGGTAGGGTTGCAGCATTAGGTCAGGTCACGGGTCGTGGGGCGAGGGCCGTGCCCGATTTCGTTGTGCGGGGTCGGGATGGATCCGTAAAGGTGGTAGAGGCGAAATTCAACACGGCGGGGCTGACAGGGGCGCAGAGAGATTTAAGTTCACAGTTGGGATCTGCGTTCACGGTCTCCAGAACAACAATGGGTGATGTCGCAAAATCTGGTGCGGTTTTTGGTGCCGTCACTGGAGGTGCTGGTAGTGCTGCTGTAGGCCAATTGCGGAAGAAAGATGAATAGTGAGGTCGATAATGTCTAAGGCAAGCCAAATGAGGTCGTTTGAAAGATGGAGTGCGTTAGGGGGAGGGATGGAGCAATCTTTAATTAGATCCGCTATCGTGTTGACATCAATTCCTCTTGAAAACGGGTTCAGATTAGAGAGAAAGGCATTTGATTCTATTGACCCGCCTGCATATGCGTTGAACTTGGAGCGTCATCTGCCTTCTGGAAAAACAGACTTTATCTACATTGGGTTTGATAAATACTACCGAAAGAGATTTCAAATTCTGTTTGGCACAAAGGAAACGAATCCGCCGCATGAATGGGTCAGGGCGGGCGCATTGGTTTGGAAAAGTATGGGTGAGTTGCAAAGGTATAAGTGGTGGGGTGCCAAGTGGTGGCAGATCAATAAAGTCGATGCATTTGAATATAATGTGAAGAAGGCGTTGGATAAAATCCCGCAAGTGCTTGAATACTTAGATAGCGGGATTGCTGGCCCGCATGTGCTTGAAGAGAGATAATTATTTTTAGAGAGCATGGTAAATCTGCTCCCATGCGTGGAAGATCTCATGATCTAGTATCACGTGGTGCTGTGGTTGAAATATTATTCGACTAGCGAACCTATTTGCTTGCGACAATTTGCATTGTCGCTTCTGGAGTAGGTTTTTGGGATAAAATATCGACGTGTTGTTTCTTGTCGAGTCGATGCCTGCAAGGAAAGTCACTCTGACAAGGAGAGCGATCCCTAGTCACGTTGATCGCCCTGGCGCCGAAAAGGGGTTCGTGTTTATTTGGTGTAACGGGCGGTCGCGCTGTCACGAAGTCTCAGCCGAGCCGTTCGGCCTGCTCCTTCAGCGTCGCCACGATGCAGGGCACCAACGCCGTGCGTCGCTCGTGGTAATCCCGCAGGGCGCGCTTCAACCGAGGCAGGTCGCGCTGTTGCCAATGCCGGTTGAGACGGACCAGCTCGCCGAAGGTATCGTCGATCAGATGGTGCTTGGCCCGGCGGATCGGGGCGAGCCAGTCGTTGCAGCGTTTGAGTTCGTCGTGCAGCGAGGCGTGGCCGGTCGCGCGGGCAATGGCGTCGAACACTTGCCATGTCTGCTTGATCACGTCGTCGTGGCCGATTTCGATCTGCCGGGTCTCCAGGCGGAAGGGCGCCGGGCCGATGTCGCAGGCCATGTCGAGCAGGCGCCGCATCCAGTCGTAGCGGTCGCGCAGTGCGATCTCGGTGGGCAGCGGGAGATACATGCCGCCGCGCACGTGGTGGTCCAGCAGGCCCTTGCCGACGAGCCGGTACAGCGCGAGCCGGGCCGGCATGTCGCTGGTGGCGAGTTCGTCGGCCAGCGTGGCGGGGTCGATCCGCTGGCCGGGGAGGAAGCGACCGGACTGTATCGCCCGGCGCACCAGCCGGTACACCCGTTGGCTCTTGGAGTGGGAAGCGGTCATGGCGGATGTCCGGGTCCGAGAGCGCCGACTCGCCACGGTGCGCGAAGTGGCGCTTCGATGTTGGGAGAGGGATCAGGGCTTCATCGTCTTCGCGCCCTCGGGCCGAGCGTGTCGGGTCATGCCGCTACGGGGTGTAGGAATTTTCCGACAGGTCGCCGATCGCGACGGGCGTCACCATCGCGGGACCGCCGCCGCTTTCGGTTTATGAGCGGTTTGCTCGGTATAGGCGCTTGGATCAGGCGTAGCAAACTAAAATCTACTAGCGAGTTCAGCTATTAAAGCGTCGTTTCATAACGCCGACGTTCGGGGGCCAAGCGGGAGGGTCGCTTCGGACTCCAGCGCAACTGCGACATCTCCATACTGCTGTGCTTGTCTTTCCACGCGTAATACGTCGGCTCGCTGATCCCGTGCTTGCGGTAGGTCTCGGCAACCTTGGCTCCCGCCTCGGTCTCCCGGAGGATCCGGACGATTTGTCTTCGGTGAAACGTGACTTTTGTAATGACCCAGTGATTTCCTGCTCAGGTGTAACCTTTTCGAGGAGACACCGATGAGCGCGGTAATGGAAGAAGAGATCAAGCGTTGGACAGCACGCCGAAAGTCGGCGCTGGTGCTGGAGATCATCCAGGGCAAGACCACTGTGTCGGAGGCGGGTCGCCAGTTCGACTTGCCGCCATCAGAGATCGAGAGTTGGGTCGATGACGGCAAGCGCGGGATGGAGAACGCGCTGCGCGCCAAGCCGGAGGACGTGCGCGAGCAGTACGAGCGGCAGCTCAAGGATCTGCAGGAGGCGTATGGCGAGGCGATGCTGGAGCTGCGTGCCCGATAGAAATTGGCGTCCCTGCTGGGCAAGGACGAGACCTGATGGTCACGATCCAGCAGGGACTGCGCAGTGACGGCGTGGCGGTCTCGA
Source organism: Luteimonas abyssi (assembly GCF_001482195.1). Taxonomy (GTDB): domain Bacteria; phylum Pseudomonadota; class Gammaproteobacteria; order Xanthomonadales; family Xanthomonadaceae; genus Luteimonas; species Luteimonas abyssi. Next base: position 198,660 of record NZ_KQ759763.1, read on the forward strand.
TGTCGCAGTTGTGCCGCTGGTTCGGCGTGCCGCGTCGGACGGTCTACTACCGGCCAGTGAAGGCGGCACCGGTGGTGCGGCCGGAGCTGGCCGACCCGATCAAGCAGTTGATCGAGGCCGAGCCGGCATTCGGCTATCGCACGGTCGCCGGCTTGCTGGGCATGAACAAGAACACGGTGCAGCGGATCTTCCAGTTGATGGGCTGGCAGGTGCGCAAGCGCGCTGTGGGCATGCGTCCCCGCATCCAGGCACTGCTCTCGGTGGCGTCGGCGCCGAACCAGCGTTGGGCGACCGATCTGTGCCGGATCTGGGGCGGCCGCGACGGCTGGCTCACCTTGGCGCTGGTGATCGACTGCCACACCCGACAACTGCTGGGCTGGCACTTGTCGCGAACCGGCCGTGCGACGACGGCCGCAGCGGCTCTGGAGCAGGCGTTGATCACGCGCTTCGGCACGCTCGGCCGCGTTCGCGAACCGTTCCTGCTGCGCTCGGATAACGGATTGGTCTTTACCAGCCGCCACTACACGCGCCTGGTGCGCAGCTATGGCCTGCGGCAGGAGTTCATCACGCCGCACTGTCCACAGCAGAACGGCATGGTGGAACGCGTCATCCGCACACTGAAGGAGCAATGCGCCCACCGCCATCGCTTCGAAAGCCAACAGCATGCAATGCGCGTGATCAGCGACTGGATCCAGTTCTATAACCACCGGCGGCCGCACCAGGCGCTGGGCATGAAAACACCCGCCGAGGCATACGCTTTAGCGGCCTGACCTGTGCAGGAAGTGCTGGGTCATTACAGTTCCTGGCGCTCGACTTGCCGTTCGGCGAGGTCGAGCAACGCGCGATCGCGCGCGCGGGGACGCTGCCCTACGAGACCGTGTTGCCGCGATGAGTCGCTGCGAACGCCGCCGCATGCCGGGGGCGCGTGCCTGTGGCCGGGACTGGCGAAGTGACGACACGCGCCTCCGTGGGTGCGTCGCCAGGCTCAGCTTCCGGGCGATGAGCGGCCCGGGTCGTGTGCAGGATGCGGACAATCGGTGGCGGGATATGGCGGCAGCAGGAGCCGCCTATCGTGCCGTAGCCGCGTCCGGCCAGCGTCGGCCCCATCGCAGGGCGACGTGCACCAGCAGGATCAGCACCGGCACTTCCACGAGCGGGCCGATGACGGCGGCGAATGCCACCGGCGAGGCGAGCCCGAATGCGGCGATCGCCACTGCGATGGCCAGTTCGAAGTTGTTGCCCGCGGCGGTGAAGGCGATGGCCGTGGTGCGCGGATAGTCCTTCGCGATCAGCCGGCCCATCCAGAAGCTGATGGCGAACTGGATCACGAAGTACAGGGTCAGCGGGATCGCGATGCGGACCGCGTCCATCGGCAGGCGTACCACGTCGCCGCCCTTGAGCGCGAACATCGCCACGATGGTGAACAGCAGGGCGGCGAGCGTGATCGGACTGACGGCTGGCAGGAAGGTGTCCGCATACCAGGCCTCGCCCTTGCGCCGCGTCAACCACCGCCGGGTGAGCAGGCCGCCGAGAAACGGGATGCCCAGGTAGATCAGCACGGCTTCGGCGATCGTCCACGTCTCGATGTCGACGACGCTGGCCGACAGCCCGAACAGCGGCGGCAGCCAGCTCAGGAAGAACCAGGCGTAGGCGCTGAAGAACACGATCTGGAACACCGAGTTGAATGCCACCAGCCCCGCGACGTACTGGTCGTCGCCGCGCGCCAGCTGGTTCCAGACCAGGACCATGGCGATGCACCGTGCCAGGCCGATCAGGATCAGGCCGGTCATGTATTCCGGCTGGTCGCGCAGGAACACCGCTGCCAGCGCGAACATCAGGCACGGTCCGATGAGCCAGTTCTGCACCAGCGACAGGGCCAGCACACGCCTGTCGCGGAACACGTTGGGCAGCTCCGCGTAGCGGACCTTCGCCAGCGGTGGGTACATCATCAGGATCAGGCCGATCGCGATGGGGATGTTGGTGCTGCCCCAGGACATGGCGTCGAGGGCGTCCGGCAGGCCCTTGAACAGCGTACCCAGTGCTACGCCCGCCGCCATCGCGGCGAAGATCCACACGGTCAGGTAGCGATCGAGGAACGACAACCGTCGGGGCGCGGCGGTGTTCACTCGACCGCCGCGATCGGTTCGAGCAGCGCCTTGAGCGCCGTCCGGTCGTGCCAGGTGTCGTCGCGGATCTCCAGGAAGACACGCAGGCGCTCTTTGATGATCGCGTGGGCCTGTGCGAACGCCGCGCGCTTGTCGGCGTCGCTGCCGGACACCGCGGCGGGATCGAACAGCCCCCAGTGCACGCGCACGAAATCGCCGTGGATGACCGGGCAGGCCTCCGCGGCGGCGCTGTCGCAGACCGTCACCACGAGATCCATGGCCGCCGCCTGCTCCGGGGCGAATTCGTCCCAGGACTTGCTGCGCAATCCGTCGGTGGGAAAGCCCTCGTGTTCCAACTGGGCGATGGCGGACGGATGGACCGTGCCCGCGGGCCGGCTGCCGGCACTGAAGCTTTCATAGCGGCCGACGCCCCACGCGCGCAGCGTGGATTCGGCCAGGATGCTGCGCGCGGAATTGCCCGTGCACAAGAACAGGACGCGTCTGGTCATGGGTAGGTCCATGGTCGGGTGTGTGGGATGTCTTCGCGGCGGGCGGGTCTGCCGGTCACGGGGGGCAGGCGGTGGGGGTCGCGCAACGGGTGGCGTCGTCGGCGCAGCAGTTCTCGGTCAGGTAGCCGACCAATGCGTTCATCGCGTCGAAATCGGCGCGGTAGCGGATCGTCCGGCCGTTCTGCTCGGCGGTGATCAGGCCGGCTGCGCCCAGCGCCTTCAGGTGGAAGGACAGTGTGGCGCCTGGGAGCGACAGGGCTTGTGCGAGGTCTCCCGCCAACCGGCCGCCCCGGCCGGCCTGGACCAGGAGGCGGAAGACGGACAGGCGGGTCCCGTGGCCGAGGGCCGCGAGCGCGTGCGTTGCGTTTTCATGTTCCATGTTTCTAGAATAGTCGAATCATTGTGACGGTCTCAAGTCCATGCCCTCCGATCTGCCCAACGTGGTCGCCGACGCGTTCGACCGCATCCGCCCGGCCTCTCTGGAGGTGCCGGCCAGCATGCACCGGCCGCGGATCCTGATCCTCTACGGTTCGCTGCGACCCGGGTCGTACAGCCGCCAGCTCGCGCTCGAGGCGCAACGGTTGCTGGAGGCCTTCGGCGCCGAGGCCCGTCTGTTCGATCCGCACGACCTGCCGATGCTCGACGCCGTGCCGGTCACGCATCCTCGGGTGCAGGCGCTGCGTGCGCTGTCGATGTGGTCCGAAGGCCAGGTCTGGGTGAGTCCCGAGCGTCACGGCGCGCCGACCGCCGTGTTCAAGAACCAGGTCGACTGGTTGCCGCTGGAAAGCGGGGGCATGCGGCCCACCCAGGGGCGGACGTTGGCAGTGATGCAGGTCTGCGGCGGCTCGCAGTCGTTCAATGTGGTCAACGCGCTGCGCATCCTGGGTCGCTGGATGCGGATGGTGACGATCCCCAACCAGTCCTCGGTGCCGAAGGTGTGGCAGGAGTTCGACGACGAGGGCCGGATGAAGCCCTCGGCCTACTACGATCGCGTCGTCGATGTGATGGAGGAACTGGTGCGCTTCACCTGGTTGGTGCGCGACCGCCGCGACCTGCTGACCCGACGCTACAGCGAGCGCGTGGGCGATGCGGCCGCCACCGCGCTCGCGGCGGCGGCGCGATGATCCCACCCGCGGTACGCGTGCTCCGTCGGGCAGCCCGAAGGCAAGAAACGGGGTCAGGTTTACTTTTCGCCAGTCACGGTGCCTCTGTGCCGTGGACAACGTTACTGGTGGGCATCTCCCCAATGCCGTCAAGCTAGACAGTATCGCGCCGCAGCGGGGCGTCACGGGACTGCCCGTTTCGTGAGCGATTCAGTCGCGCCGGCTCAGGAACAGCCCGAATTCTTCGGTCGACAGCAGCAGTCCGTCTTTTCCGCTGAACTCGGCCATGGGTGATGCGGAGAGTACGGCGATGGCATCGTCGGCGCTCGGCAGCCCCGGGGCAGGCGACCGCAGGTGCAGGGCAGGGCAGCGCGCGTCGAGGTCGCTCGGCACATCGCCTGTCGCGATGAAGCGCCCGCTGTCGTCGATCCGATAGGTGAGGCGAAGATCGCGGCATGCGGTGTGCCGGAGCGTGCCGTCGGCGAACACCAGATGTCCTGGCAGTTCGGACAGGCCGGTGCCTCCGCCCGACACGCTGATGTCCTGGAGTCGCCACGTGCCCGTCAACGCCCCTTGCGTGGGCGTGAAGTCGTGTCGCCGGACCTCGGGTCGCTCCAGGACGAGGGTCTGGCCGCCGGCCTCGAGCAGGAGACGATGCGGGCCGAGGCCCTCGATGCTCGGGTTCTGCTCGAAGAACGCGAAGTAGCGGGCCTCGCGCGCGTTGCCCTCCGGTCCGCATCCCATCAGCGTCTGCATGTGGTCCGCATCGGCCGAGGCCTGGAACCTGCCGGCCTGCAGCGTGCCCGGCCGACTGGTGTAGTTGCACTCCATGCGCAAGCGCACGCCCTCGGCGTCGAAGTCGGCGTATGCGGCGCGCGTCGCGCCGATCAATCGTGTTTCGGGCGCGTAGCCCTCGAACGACACGACATCCCATGCACCGAGCACGCGTGCCGGGTCGTCGATCGCGATCGGCTGCTCCCCCCGGGGAGGTGGCTCGGTTTCGGGCGGCGGATGTTCCGGCCCGCCGCATGCGCTCAGCGCAGTCAGTGCGACGGCGCAGGCCATGGCGGTTCGCGTGGTGGCGATCGGGGCGTCGGGCAGGTGAGGCATCTGGGTGTCTCCACATGGAGGGGGCGCCGGCGACGGGCGTCGGCTACGTCCGTCGCGGGGGGGGCGTCAGGCCGATGACGACGCGGCCTGCGGCTCGATGCAGCGCTCCGGCACATCTTCGCCCTCAAGGAATGCCGTCGTCGCCTCGACGAAGCAAGCCGGTGCCACGAAAGCCAGAAGATGGGCCCCCCGCTCGACCGTCGTCATCTGGACCGGTCCTGCCTGCGACAGCGTGGCCACATGGGCACGTGCGCCTGCATACGGGGTGTTCGGATCGAGCGTGCCGTGGATCACGAGGGTGCGAGGCAACTGGTCGGGTGTCTTTCCGAACAACGGGTCGCGCGGGTACAGGGGCATCGGTGGGTCGACGAGAAAGCCGGGAATCGCACTGGTGAACAGCGCATCGCGTGCCTCGGCGTCGACCGTTGCGCGGTCGAGGTCGCGGCGGCCGTTGTTTTCGGACGACGAGATCAACATGACCAGCGGCAACGAAGGCGATGCGACCGGGTCGGCGGTCAGTTGCGCGTGGATGGTGCGCAGTTCCTCGAGTGCGGCCAGCAGGGGCTCGGCATCGTCTTGAGCCAAGGCGCCCACGATCTCGGGGAGGCGGTCGCGCAGCGTCGGAAAGTTGAGCAACGTCCCCAGCGTGAGGCGCAGATCGCCAGCGGGGACATGCGCGCGCCACGCGGCCTGGGGATCGCTCTTGGCGAGAACGGACGCGTAGGTCGCGGTGGCGTCCGATCCCAGCGCATCCCGACCGACGGCATCCACCAGCGCGGTGCGGTGGCTCAGGTCCCACTGTTCGGCCGATTCCGGCGGCACCAGGCCATCGAGCACCAGGCCATCGAGCGGTTGCGGTGCGACTTGCAACATCCGCAGTGCCAGCTGGGTACCGTATGACACGGCATAGAGATGCACCTCGCCGGCGCGGCGGTGCCGGGCAACGAGTGCCGACAGATCCTGCGCGGCCTGAGTGATGGTGAACGCCGCAGTGCGCGCGGGATCTGCATAGAGGGTGCCGATGCACGGTCCCCATTCGGTCTCCGCGAGCGTGACGCCATCGGCGCTGTCGAGAGACTCCTGCCCGGGGCAGAGGCGGGTGGAGCGCCCGGTGCCGCGATGGTCGGGTAGCACCAGATCATGATCGGGGAAAGCGGCGCGGAAGGTCGCGAGCATGGGATGCAGCGAGACGCCTGGCTCGCCGGGCCCGCCCGCGACCAGCCACACCTCGCCACGCCGGCGCGCGGCGTCGGGTGCTGGAACGCGACGGACGAACACATCGATGCCGGCACCGTCCGGCGCTTCGTGGCGCAGCGGAAGTGCGGCCATGAGACATTCGCTGCCGTCGAGCAGGAGTGCCGGCGAGGCGTCCGGGCAGGGCGTGGGAGCGTCCGCCGCAGATGCGAGTTGCACCCAGAGACCGGCAGACAAGAGAAGGGCGGCAGCGGACAGGCGCATTGGGCGGTTCCATGTACAAAAAAGAACGAACTCGGGTTCGGCTCATCCGGCAGGTGTGCGCGGGTGATGGCCGTCACCGTGGCCGGTCCAGCGATTTTGGTCGTGCCGCCGGATTGGCGACAAGTCTCGACGCTTCGATCTATGCGCGCGTACTACAGGCGGCCCTCCCTCCATGACCATCGCTTCCACCGTTTCCAGAGATCCCACGTAGGGTCAGACCGCTGCGACCCCGCCATCGGCGAAGCGTTCGTGGCCCGCGACGAAGTTGCTTTCGCTCGGAGAGACGGGGTCCGAAAAACGGGGTCAGGTTCACTTTCCGTCAGCCTCGTCCTCGCCTTCGGTCGATGTGAGCGCCTGTTCCATCGGCAGCCGCGTCGCGCATGCCATGGCCGGAATGACTGACGGCCAACAGGTATTCGAGCGCCTTCGCTTGGAACGCGAGCAACGCTTCCGTGGTGTAGCCATGGCGCGTGTGGGTCTTGGCCGCAAACCCGTATGGCTCAGTGGGTGCAGGGACATGGCGTCCAGGCCGAGTTTTCGATGGTTGGGCCGAGGGTGCGCCGCGCCCGGCTCGGCACGGTGGCGGACGACGACGGTGCGCCCGGCAGGACGCCCGACGCCGACAGGGCGCCCGGCATGCCCGCGTCGGACTAGCGCTGGCAGACCACCTCCACGTTGACGCCATCCGGATCGAGCACGTAGGCGGCGTAGTAGTCCGCGTGGTAGTGCGGCCGGATGCCCGGCGGCCCGTTGTCGCGCCCGCCCGCCGCCAGCGCCGCGCGGTGGAAGGCATCCACCTGCGCGCGGCGGGTGGCGGCGAAGGCCAGGTGTGCGGGCGCGACGGGGGGCGCGCCGTCGTGGAACCAGAGGCTCGGGTAGCCGTCCCGGCCGAAGCCATGGCGGGTGCCGCCGGTCCTGCTCCGGTCCGGGCCCACGGTGATCACGCAGGCGATGTCCAGCGGGGCCAGGGCGGCCTGGTAGAACGCGTGCGAGCGCGTCGCGTCGTGCACGGCGAACTCGATGTGGTCGATGACGGTCATGGTGGGCTCCTGCCGCAAGCGGTGGCGGTCGGGCCGCCGGGTGATTCGGGCACGTGGGACGGGTGCACGGTGATCCGGGTGCCGGCGATGCCTTGTGCGAAGGCCGGCCCGAACAGGCCCGTCGGTGTCTGGAAACCCGGCCGGGCGTTGCCCGCCAGGATCCGGCGTGCGGCGTCCGCGGTGGCCAGCGGGGTGAAGGTGTAGCCGTTCGCCGTGGCCAGCGTGCCGGATGCCGATGCCCCGTCGTGATCGGTGACCACCGCCGCGGCATGGTACGGGTGGGCTCGCCGCTCGGCGTCGGTCGGGCCCGGTGGCAGGGTATCCAGGCCTTCGCTGGCGAAGGCGTTGCCGACCACATGCACGTAGGTCTCGATGTCCGGTACGGCGTGGTCGTGCCACAGGGTGATGACGTCGGGAAGCGTCATCGGAACGCCATCGGCCTGCAGCGCGCCGAAGTCGAACCGGCGGGGTGCGGCGTCGTGCCGTGCCTGCAGCACGCCATGCCTGCGCACGAGGTCGTGCGGACTGAGGTTCTCCGCGGCGCTGATCGCCGAGCCGCGCGACATGGGGCCGGCCACCTGCAACGCCACGGCGATGCGGGCGGGATGCCGCACCTGCTCGCACACCCGGGCCACCAGGCTGCCCAGCAAGGCTGTGCTGCCCCCGCCGCCGGGCATCAGCATCACCCCCGCGCGCCGGGCGGCCGTGTCGAGCGACTCGGCCAGGCGGTAGCTGTCCAGTTCGGCCGAGATGTCCAGGTAGTGCGTGCCGGCGTCGATCGCCGCGGCGATCAGGTGCGGCGCGGTCCTGTGGAAGGGGCCCGCGCAATTGACCAGCAGATCGATCTCCGCGAGTGCGCGGCGGGCCTGCCGGGCATCGTCGGCGGCGAACACGCGTGCGTCGAGGCCGTGTGTGTCGGCAAGCGCGCGGAGGGGAGCATCGCGCCGTCCGGCCAGGATGGGCCGCAGGCCGAGCGCGCTGCACGCGTCGACGATCATGCGGCCGGTGTAGCCGGAGGCCCCGTAGATCATCATGCGCCGTGCTGCCAGGGCTTGTGGACGAACTCGAGACTGTAGCCGTCCGGATCCCGCACCTGGGCGGCGTAATAGCGCGGGTCGTAGTGGGGTTGCGTGCCGGGCGGGTGGATCGAGGTGGCGCCGGCGTGCATGGCGGCCCGATAGGCGGCGTCCACCTTTGCGTTCGAATCGGCGGCGAAGCCCACGTGCGCCGACGTGCCCCCCGTCGGACCTTGCCTGAGCCAGAAGCGCATCCGGCCACCGGCACCGAAGCCGGTGAGGTCGGGGTGACCAGCGGGGCCCTGCCGCCCGTCGTAGTCGAGCCGGTCGACGATGCCCAGCGGTGCCAGCGCGGTGGTGTAGAACGCGATCGAGACGGGCAGGTCGGTCACGGTCAGGAAGATGTGGTCGAGCATGTGGGAACCCTCAGATGGTGTAGCCGCCGGCGACTTCGACCGACTGCGCGTTGATCCAGGCGCCGTCGTCGGACAGCAGCATCGCGATGACGCGCGCGACATCGTCGGGCTCGCCCACGCGCCCGAGTGCGGTCTGCGACGCCAGCTGTGCGGCGAACGCCTCGTCGAGGCCGCCGCCCAGCCCGGTGCGGACAGGCCCGGGGGACACGGCATTGACGCGGATGCCGCGCGCACCGAACTCCTTGGCCATGTAGCGCGTGAGCACCTCCAGCCCGCCCTTGAACGCGGCATAGGGGGCGACACCGGCCGTGGCCACGCGGGTGGTGGCGCTGGTCAGGTTGACGATCGATGCGCCGTGACCGAGCAGCGGAAGGAGGCTCTGGGTGAGAAAGAACGGCCCCTTCAGGTGGACGCCCAGCAGGTCGTCGAACTGCGACTCGGTCACGCGCTCGATCGGATTGAACAGCCCGTGGCCGGCGTTGTTGACCAGGCCGGCCAGCATGGTGGTCTGCCAGGTCCGTTCGAGCGTCTGCGCGACGGCATCGCGGAAGTCATCGAAACCGGCGACGTGTCCGACATCCAGCGGCAGCGCGCAGGCGCGTCCTCCGGCCGCTTCGATGCGATCGACCACGGCGGCGGCCGCGGCGGGCTGGGTGTGGTAAGTCACGATGACATCGAGGCCGCGCCTGGCGCATTCGATGGCCGTCGCGGCACCGATGCCGCGGCTGCCGCCGGTGATCACGATGACGCTCATTGGCTGCTCCCTGTGCGTGTGGGGAGCATCACGGTAGGGCGCGGCCTGCGCCGCCGCCTGCCGGATCGGGGCGGAAACCTGCCCGATCCTGCCGCGCGGCTTGCCTGGCATGCGCGGCTGGAGTCTCATCGTCGGTATGCGATCCCAGCTCGACGAACTCCGCCGATTGGCCGCGTCGGCCCGGAACCAGCCGACCGACACCGGCATTCCGCGTGTGGCGATGGTGCAGGGGAAGATTCCCGAGCACGCGCTGTCGGCCGTCTACGAGCCGATGATCAATCTGATCCTGCGTGGCGGAAAGACCATGACCGTGGGCGGCCGCACGCTTCATTACGATCCGGCCACCTACTTCGTCATGACCGTGGAGCTTCCCGCCGTGGGGGCCGTGCACCCGGATGCGGCGGGTGCGCCGTATCTCGCCGTGGCGCTGTCGCTGGATGCCGACGTGCTCGGCCGCCTGCTCGAGGACGTACCCGATGCCGGCCCGGCCCGTGGCGACGCCCTGTCGTCCGGAACGTCGTTTTCCGTTGCCCAGGTGACGCCGGCGCTGATGGACGCCTGGGTTCGCATGCTCGGCCTGATGGCGCGTCCACAGGACATCCCCGCACTCGCGCCGGCCTATGAGCGCGAGATCCTGTATCGCGTGCTGCAAGGCCCGCACGGGCCGATGTTGCGTGCAATCGCCACGCCGGGCTCGACGCTCGGTCGCGTGCGCGGCGCCATCCAGTGGATCCGCGCGCACTATGCCGAGCCCCTCAGGATCGCGGACCTGGCCGAACGCGCGGCGATGAGCGAATCGGCCTTCCATCGCCACTTCAAGGCGGCCACCGCACTGAGTCCGTTGCAGTATCAGAAGCAGGTCCGCCTGTTGCGGGCGCGCCAGCTGCTGACGGCGCACGCGGCCAGCGTCACCGCCGCGGCGGCGGATGTGGGCTATGAAAGCGCCACGCAGTTCAGCCGCGAGTACGCCCGGGCGTTCGGGCTGCCGCCGTCCCGGGATGCCGCGCGCATCCTGCGCGCGTTCCGGGTTGGCGGGGGCTGATCGCGTCCACGGCCGCCGCAATCGCGGCATCGAGAGGGGTGTCGCGACCGGTTCCGGGCCTCACCGGCACCTGATCGACAGGCGATCAGCGGTCGTTGGTCAGTGTGCCTTCCGGCAGGACGCAATCGTCCGGCAGGTCGTGCCCCTGCGCGGCCTTGTGCAGCGCCGCGTTGAGCCAGTCCTGGTCCGCGTCCGACATCTCCTGGCGCAACGCCAGTGCGGTCGAGCTGAAGATCGAGATCTTGCGAAGCCGGCTCTCCTCCGAGCCGTCGATCGATGCAAGGGCGGCCTCGAGGTCGTTGAGCGCAGCGGTGGCGCTTTCTCGGTCGCGGGGTGTCATGGCAGGTCCGTTGGCGGCGCGGGGATGGCGCGGCCACATCTTCCATGGCGCCCCGGTGACGATGGAGTATTGGTTCGGGTGCGTCGTCCGCCGTCGCGCCCGTGCGCCACGGGCCCTGGTCCGGTCGTCGCGCACCCGGTCTTGCCGGAGCGGCCGCTAGACTGGTTCGCCCTGATCGCGCTGGAGCGTTGTGGACACCGAAGCGGACGTGGAGCGCCTGAACGTGGTGGAGCGCGCCGGCCTGGCGTTCCTGCGCCGCGGCTGCCAGCGGAAGGACAGCGAGATCCGGCGGTGGCGGGACGCGGACCGCGCGCGAATCCGTGGCCTGCAGGTCTGGGCCGTCGCCTGGTGTGCGCTCGCGGGTGCGGCCTCCGCGGCCCTGATCGGCGCAGCGGACCTGTGGTTGCGCAACGTGCTGGGTACCGGGGCCGAGCCGTCCTTGTTCTCCCCGGCCCGTGATGCGGCTTACTGGGCATGGTACGGCGGCATCGCACTGCTGCTGAGCCTGCTGGAACTCCTGGCGATGTACTGGGTGCTGTTGCGCAGTGTCGGAGGCATCGCCGGTGTGGCGGGTCTGTCGATCTCCCGGAACGATGCCGAAGATGTGCTGGTGACGGGGCTGTCGCGTGCGGCGCTCGATATTCCCAACCCCCGGCGCGCGCTGCACGGGATCGATCCGTACGTGCGGGCCTCGCGGCTCAAGATGCTGGCGTACACCGCGCTGTACCGCATCAAGGTCGGCGCGACCAGCTTCATCGTGCGCATCCTCGCCCGCCGTGTGCTGGCGCGCAGCGGCTTGCGCGTGTTGCTGCCCTTCGCGGCAGTCCCCGTGTTCGCGGGCTGGAATGGGTTGATCGCGTGGTGGGTGATTCGCGAAGCGCGCGTGCGGGCCGCGGGTCCGTTGGCCGTCCGCGACGCGGTCGCGGCGATCGAGCAGGCGCAGCTGGACGACGACGGCACGCGCCTGGCGCTGGATGCCGTGGCGGAGCTCGTCGTGGCGGCGGAGGATGCGCATCCCAACTACGACCTGTTGCTCGCGCACCTGTGCGAGACGCTCGGGATCGAGGCGCGCATCCTCGACTGGACGGCGGTACGCACGCGACTCGGCCATGCCGAGGGGCCCACGCAGCGCGCGGTGCTGGCGCTGATGACCACGACCGTCGCGCTGCGCGGGCGCAGCTGCCGCCGGCAGCGGCGGGTGCTCGAGGACGCGCATGGCGTGTGCGATCTGCATCTCGGCGATGCGCTGCGCACGGCGCAGCGTCGGGTCATCGAAGGACGTTGACCGTCGGCGGTGTTCTGCGTTGCCGACGGGTGTCCTCACTACTGCAGCATGGCGGCCAGTGTCGCGTCGTAACGGGCATCGATCCGCTGGTGCGGGTCGTTCGCGTACAGATCTCCGCGGTGCTTCAGGTAGTAGCCTCGATTGAGGCTCGTGGCGTCGTCGTGCGGCACGCCACCAGTGCCCTCGGTCTGGAGCTCGTAGGGCCCGCGGGCGAAGGTGACCAGGAACGTGCTGCCCACGTAGTCGCTCAGGTGTGAGCGCTCGAGGCAGCGGCGCACGTTGCAGAAGTCGCCTTGCGTCGCGAAAGGAGGCGAGGCGAACCGCGTGCGCACCTCCTGCCCGGGCCGGCAGTCGCCTGCGTTGCATTGCACGACGGTCCAGACCAGCGTGCCGTTCATCCCGTCGGTGCCGGTCTCGAAGTGCAGCGCCTGCAGCCGCGCATCGGCGATCGCGTCGGCCGTGTGCGCGTACTGGCCGAGCGTCTGCGCTGTCGATCCGGCGTGGGAAGGCGACGGCGAAGGCACACCGTGGCTGCAGGCGGCGAGTGCGAACAGCCAGGTCGTCGGCCACAGAGGCATGGGCGTGCGTGTCATTCGCGTAGCCTTGGCGATCGGGGCTTCGACATGGTGTCTCCAGGTCCGCGTGACGTCCCATCGTATCTGCCGGGCGCGCGTGCGTCCGTGGGCGGCGACTCCGGGCGGGTGATGGCCGCGGTCCCGACCGGCAGGTGCACGGTTGCGCGCAGGCCGCCGAGCACCGGTGCGGCATCCAGCGCGATGCTGCCGCAATGTCGCTCCAGGACCTGATGCACGATGGACAGTCCCAGCCCGCTGCCGACGGCGCCGGTGCCCAGTTCCCGGTGGAAGCGCTCGAAGACCCGCGCGCGTGCCTCGGCGGGAATGCCCGGACCGCTGTCTTCCACCACCAGCAACGCATGCGTGTCGTCGCGGCTCACCTGTATCCGGACGTTGCCGCCGACCGGGGCGTACCGGCAGGCGTTGTCGATGAGGTTGCCGACCAGGGCGTCGAGCGCGGGTTCGTCGCCGGCGATCACGCAAGGGCCGCCCTCGAGTTCGATCTCGAGGCGCCGCGTCGTATCGAGCGCGTGGCGTTCGTCGAGGTGGGTCCGTGCCAGGGCGTGCAGGTCGACAGGCCGCGGCGGGTCGGCGTGGACACCGGGCTCGACGCGACTGAGTTGCAGCAACTGTTCGACGAGCCGTTCGACGCGCGCGACCGCGATGTCGAGCTGGCCCTGGGACGCAGCCCGGTCCACGGGATCGTCGGCGCCCCGCAGGTTGTCGACGTGGACCTTCAGCGCGGCGATCGGGGTCCGCAACTCGTGCGCGGCATCCGCGATGAAGCGTCGCTCGCGCTGGAGTGCGGCGTCCAGACGCGCGAGAAGGCGGTCGATCGCACCGATCACGCCCTGCACTTCGCGCGGCACGCCCCCGGGTTGCAGGGGGGCCAGCCGGTCCGCCGCCCGCGCCTCCACCTCGGCGGTCACGCGCTGCAGGCCGCGCAGGCTCCAGCCCACCAGGCCCCATACCAGCAGCGCCATCGCCGGGACCGCCAACAGCAGCGGCAGCAGCGTCCCCTCGGCGATGTCGGCGGCCAGTTCGGCGCGGATGTCGGACAGTTCCGCGGACTGGTACCAGCGCCCCGTGGGCGCACGCAGGGTGAATGTGCGCCAGTGCGCGCCATCGATGACCTGGTTCGAGAACCCGGGCGCCAACGGCGCGAGCGGCGAGGCAGGGCCGCTGTCGGAACGCAGCACGAGCGTGCCGGAGGCGTCGCGCACCTGGAACGCGAGTTTCGTCTCGTAGGCGTGCCCGGTAGGAAAGGCGAGCGCATCGCCGACGCCGTGCGCCGCGCCTTGCCAGACCGGAACCACGATCGGTGCGCTGCGGCCTCCGGGCGTGCCGAGGTCGCCGAGCGGCGCATCCACCAGGCTGACGAGCACCCGCGCCGAGTGTGCGAGCTTGGCGTCGAACATCTCGCCGGCCTCCTGCAGGCCGGCGCGATAACTGAAGGCGCCGGCGACGAGCATGACCAGCGACATGGTGCCGATGAGCCCGACCAGCAGCAGGCGCAGGATCGAGGTCATGCGTCGACTGCGGGCTCGTCGAGCGCATAGCCCACGCCGCGGACGGTGCGGATCAGGCCCGGGTGCAGGCGCTTGCGCAGGTGGTGCACGTGTACGTCGATCGCATTGCTGGCCACGTCCTCGTCCCAGCCGTAAAGCCGCTGCTGCGCGGTCTCGCGCGAGACGATGCGGCCGGGGTGCTCCATCAGCAGCCGCAGCAGGGCGACCTCGCGTCGTGGCAGGTCGACGACCCGACCGTGCCAGGTGACGGTGAGCGAGGCGGGATCCAGTGCCAGCCCGGCGTGCGTGAACATCGGGCTGGCATGGCCGCTGCTGCGTCGCAGAAGCGCACGCACCCGCGCGAGCAGCTCGCCGGTGTCGAAGGGTTTGCCGACGTAGTCGTCGGCGCCGAGATCGAGGCCGAGCATGCGGTCGGCGGCGCGCTCCCGCGCGCTGAGTACCAGGATCGGCATCGTCGCGCCGGCACGTCGGGCCTCGCGGATGACTTCAAGACCGTCCTTGCGCGGCAGGCCCAGGTCGAGCACGACCAGGTCGATGCCGCCGTCGCGAATGGCCACCAGGGCACTGGCACCATCCTGCAACCAATCCACGGCGTACGCCGCGCGGCGCAAGGCGGTACGCAGGCCCTCGCCCAGTGACGGATCGTCCTCGACAAGGAGTACGCGCATCGGCGCAGTCTGTGGCGTGCGTCAGCGGCTGGCAAGACGTGCACGCACGTCGGCGAGCTTCTGCGTGGCGTCCTCGCGGCGGCCGCGATCGGCGGTCTCGCGGCCGCTGCGCGCGGGTGCGGCGATCGCCCTCTCGAAGGCGGCCGCCGCGCCGGCCAGGTCGCCCTGGCCGCGGAGGAATTCACCATAGAAATAGTTTGCGTCGATGTCGGCGGGCGCCAGTTCGAGCGCACGTTGCAGATGCGTGCGCGCCTTGGCGTCGTCGCCGAACCCGATCGGCCAGCCGGGCACCTGGTCGTACAGTGCGCCCAGGCTGACGTGGGCGGCCCCGTCGAGCGCAGTGGGATCGAGGGCCAGCGCGGATTCGAAATCGCGTCGGGCCTGCCGCGCCAGCGACAGCGCGCCGAGCCCGCCGCGTTCGCCCGCCAGGCTCGAGCGGACGATACCGTCCCAGATCAGGGCATCAGGGTCTTGCGGACGCTCGGCCACGACCTGGGCGGCCTGGCGCGCGAGGGCGTCGAACGCCGAGGCCCGCTGCGCCTTCGGCGTGACGTAGATGATCTGCGCCCACTGGTCGCGCACCGCGGTCACCGGGGCGGCGGGCGTGGCGTCGTCGGCGAGCGCCAGGCCTGGTGCGACGAGTACGACGGCGAGCAGGGCGGCCGCGAGGCGGTCAGGACGGGTGATGTGCATGGCGTGGCTCCTGGGATGAGGGCCCGGCGCCGGCATGGCGTCGGACGAGGGGAAGCTGGCGGGCGAGGCTGCGGTCGACCAGGGAAGGCAGCAGCGCGTTGAGCCGCGCGACGATCGCCTCCGGCCAGCCGAGCTGTCGTCGTGGGGTGCCGCGTTCGATCGCGTCGACGAGGCGACGCGCGACCGACGCGGGATCGTCCACACGGGTGCCGAGCGCGACGTTGAGCGCATCGACACGGGTGGAGTTGAACGCGGTGCGGGTCGCGCGCGGCGCCAGGTACTGGAACCGCACGGGACCATCGGCATGCTCGCGGGCCAGGGCCTCGACCAGGCCGCGCAGGCCGAACTTGCTCGCGCTGTAGGCGGCGAACCCGGGAAAGGCGAGGCTGCCGAAGGTGGAGCCGACGGCGACGACGGCGGCCGCGGGATGCGCCGCCAGCATCGGCAGGGCGGCACGGATCAACTGCGCCGGCGCGGCGAGGTTGGTGCGGATGACCGCGTCGATCAGGTCGTCGTGCTGGTCCTGCATCAGGCCGAACGCGGCACGGGCGTGGGCAATGACCAGCACACTGGGGGTCGGTCGCATTGCTTGCGCATGCAGCAGCAACGCACGACGATCCGCCGTGGCGTCCACGTCAGCGGCGAATGGCGTCACCGCGCCCGGCGGATGACGGCGGGCGAGCTCCGACAGGCGCCCGGCATCGCGTGCCACCGCCAGCACGCGGGCGCCACGTGTCAGCAATGCCGCGACCAGGGCGTCGCCGATACCCCCGGTCGCGCCGGTGACCAGCACGGTCCTGCCGTGGAGATCCATCACGCGGCCTCCGCGTGGCGCAGCGCGCGCCCCGGTGCGGGCAGTGCGCGGAAGAGATCGGCATAAAGGCGATAGAAGCGGCGCGCGGCGTATACGACCGCCGCCTGATCGTCGGGGTCGTCGAGCCGGTTCATGAGGCCTTCGAAAACACCGACATGCTCGATATCGAGATCGCCGTGCGACAGCAGATAACTGAACGCCTCGCGCGGCAGGCCGAGCGCCGACTCGATGCTGGTGGCGGCCCGCGTCGCCAGTGCGACGCTGGTGCCCTCGAGCACCAGCACCATGCCGAAGAATCCCACCGGGTTGCCGCGGGCGATGGTGTCGTAGGCATAGCTGACCATGAGCTCGGTCGCCAGCGACGGTGTCGACGTTTCGGCCGCTGCCCGGTCCGCACCGCAGGCGGCGATGTCGTCGAGCACCCAGAGCTGGTGCCCCATCTCCTCCTCGATGTACTCACCGATGGCGGTGCGCAGCCACTCCAGGCGCGCGGGCAGGCGTGCGCCGCAGGCCATCAGCAGCGGCACAGTGTGCCGCACGTGGTGATAGGCCTCGGTCAGGAAGGCGACGTAGGTGTCGCGCGGGATGGCGCCGGCCAGGGCGTGCTGGATGATCGGCAACTGGACGAGTTCGGCCCGGGCGTCGGCGGTCTCCGACAGCAGGCGGTCGTGGAAGGTCATGCGGGCAGCTCCTGTGTGAAGAACGGGCTCGGGTCCGGTGCGTCGTAGGCGGCGGCGATCGCATCGGCGTAGGCGTGGGCCACCGCGTCGCGGCGGGGGCGTGCGTTGTCGGTCAGCAGACCATTGGCGGCGGAGAACGGTCGGGTCGCATGCACGATGCTCGCGACCTGCGCGTAGTCGGGCAGGCCTTGATTGACCGCCGCCAGTGCGTGGCGCACGGCGGCCGCATCGGCACCGGGATCGCGCAGCCAGGCCACGGCCACGTTGAACGGCCGGCCCTCGCCCACCACCACGGCCTGCGCGAACAGCGGGTGCTGGGTCAGCTCGCTTTCCACCCATTCGGGCGAGACGTTGCGGCCGTACGCGGTCACGAACATGTGCTTGCGCCGTCCGGTCACATGGACGAAGCCGTCGACATCGACATGGCCGAGGTCGCCGGTGGCGATGGCGCCCGGCGGTGGAGCGGCCTCGCCGAGGTAAGACAGACAACGCACGCCCTCGACGAGCAGTTCCCCGTCCCGCACGGTGACCCGCGCATGCGGCAATGGGCGTCCCACGCTGCCCGGCCGCGCCGACCCAGGGCGGTTGAGCGTCACCACGGACACGCATTCGCTCAGGCCGTAGCCTTCGAACACTGGCAACCCGAGTGCCGCCGCACGCGCGAGAAGCCCCTTGCCGACACGACCGCCGCCCACCGCGACGAAGCGGAGCGAGGCCGGCAAGGCCTGTCCCTGCTCGGCTGCGGTCACCAGGGCCAGCAGCATCTGCGGGAACACGATCATGCTGTGGGGTGCGTAGCGTCGAAGGCAGGCGAGCAGCCGCGCGACATCCAGGCCTGCCGCACCGCTGTAGCCGATCCGGCCCAGCGTCGGCACCGCGATGTCGGCCCCGGCGCGCAACGCGGCATAGAGGCCGGCGACGTTCTCGAGCAGGGTCGACAGCGGCATCAGGCACAGGTGCCGTTGCGGGGCGAGCACGGCCGACGCCTCGACGAGCGCGCCGGCCACCGTCGCCAGCGCCGGCGCGTCGATGCAGACCCCTTTCGGCTTGCCGGTCGTGCCGGAGGTGTAGGTGATGCACGCGGTGCCTGCCGGCATGACGCGCGCTCCGCCCGGCAGTGGCAGGACGTGCAGGCCGTCGAGCAGTGGCCGTGCGTCCGGATATACGCTGGCGTCGCGTGCGGACAGCACCAGCACGTCCGCACCGCTGCTCGCCTGGACGTGAGCAGCCTGCATCGCGCTGAAGAACGTCGGGACCGGCACGTGTACCAGGCCACGCGCGCGCAGCGCGAGGTCGAGCGCGAGCCAGTCCGGGCCGTTGTCGAGCCGGCTGGCCACCACCCGGGCGTCGTGTGCGGCCAGGGCATCGGCGATCGCCATCGCCCGCGCGCGCAGTGCGGTGGCGGACATCGCGCCGTCGTCGCCGAGCACCCGCATCGGTGCACCGTCCAGGCCGTCGAGCAGATCGGCGAAGATGTTCATGCGTGCGCCTCCAGCGCGCCAGTGGCACAGGTCGCGGAGATGCCATGGCGCGCGGCGAGAAACGCGTGGCCGGCGGCCAGGTCGCCGAACAGGACCTGTGGCTGCACGTCGTAGTAGCGGCCCCAGTCGGTCGCCCCGTCTGCCAGCCGCGCGCGCTCGGCGGCGGCGAGGACGACCGTGCGCAGGTGCAGGCGGTCGAAGGCGTTGCGCAACTGGCGCGTCGCGGTGAAGAGCACCCAGCGCAGGCGCGCCTGATGCAGTGCCGGCGCGAGCTGCACGATCAAGGCGCGTGCATCGCCTCCGCGCAGCGCCGCGAGGTTTCCGACCTCGACCAGTTCGGAGCGCGCCACCCCGGCTGCCGTGCGTGCCGCGATCATGGTCTGCGCGCTGCCGTCGAGGTATTGCTCGACGAACAGCGGCCCCTCGGCACCGAAGCGCAACCCGACCGCGGCCCGCAGCCGGCCGTCGGTGTCGCGGAAGGCCAGCAGGTGCGGCAGGAAATCGTGAAGCCGGGCGTCGTAGCGTGCGCGGTAGACGTGGGCGATGAAGGCTTCGACCTCGGCGCGCGCCGGGTGGCCCGGTTCGATCCGTTCGCAGCCTGCCCAGGGGGGCGCGGGGTGGTGTCGTGGGGTGTCCATGGCGCGGCATGCTGGTGCCGTGCGATTACCCGTCGATTAGCCCGATGTTAGGAGATCGTTCGTTTGTCCGGGCGGGGGCGGCGGGTGGGGACTCGGCGCCGCGCGGACGCGGGCTTCCAGTCGCTCAGGCGGCACTGTCATCAGGAGGTGGCAGGTATGCTGTGCCCCGCTGTGGGTTTCCCGGAGCAGACATGAATGTCGTAAAGGTCGTGGGATGGCTGTTCGCCGTGGTCGGCACGGTGTTCCTGGCCGCTGGCATCTACATGGGTATCTCCACCCGCGCGTTCCTGGCCGAGGCGGTGCAGACGCAGGGCACGGTGATCGACATCGAGCGTCGCCGCGGCGACGAGGGAGGGGTGACGTTCGCGCCGGTGGTGGGGTTCACCGCTGCCGACGGCACGCCGGTCGAGTTCGTTTCCAGCACCTCCAGCAGCCGACAGCACCCCATGCGCGGCGACCGGGTACCTGTGCTGTATCGGGCCGACGCGCCGACGTCGGCGCGGCTGACCGGTTTCCTCGCGCTCTGGGGCGGGGCCACCATCTTCACCGGGCTGGGCGCGGTCCTCGCGTCGACCGGTTGGGGAATGCTCGGCTGGCAGTGGCATCGTCGACGCCAGGCGGCGCGGCTGCGGGCGCACGGCGTCCGCGTCGAGACCGACTTCGTCGAGGTCGAGCGCAATCTCGGCGTGTCGAGGAACGGACGGCACCCCTACCGTCTGGTCAGCCAGTGGCAGGATCCGGCGACCGCGAAGCTGCATGTGTTCCGCAGCGAGAACCTGTGGTTCGATCCCACCGACCATGTGCCGCGTGGCCGGATCCCGGTGCTGATCGACCGTGCGGATCCGCGCCGGCACCTGATGGACGTGTCGTTCCTGCCGATGGTGGCGAACTGAGCGCGATGCGCTGAGGCTCAGCCACAAGCCCAGTCGATGCGCATCTGTTCGAGGTCCAGTTGCGCGTTGCCGCCGCCGAAGTTGAAGCCGGCGAAGTCCTCGCCGAACTCGACGTAGCGCGCACTGAAAGGCGGGTAGCCCTGGATCGGCGCCATGGTGCCGCCGATGTGGTGCGGCGCGTCCAGAAAGCGTTCCAGCGCCGCTGCCTGCGGGTCCCTGCTGAACATCGGTACGTAGCCGCTGTCCACGTTTTGGTGGTCCCACTCGCGGGCGGGGCGGCCGACGTTCGGGTCGTCCTCGCGCAGGTGGATCGCCAGCGGCCGGGCGAGGCCGTCGCGGTGGCTGGCTACGGCATCGCGGGTCTCGCGGATGCTGGCGGTGCCGGCCAACCAGTCGGGTTGCGGCGTGTCGCGCAGCCAGGGATGCCCGGCGAGGTCCGGCGGCGACGCGAGCGCGCCTTCGAATTCGCCGGCGCTCAGCCAGAGCAGCACGTAGTGGCTGCCGAGTGCATCGGTCATGTCGTGACGGTGCGGATGGCGCGCGCGCAGATGGCGACGCAGCGGGTCGTCGTCGTCCAGACCGACATCGGCATCCGGATCTGCGCGCAGGGCCGCCCACTGGGATGGGGGGCGCAGGTCTTCGCGGAACTGTTCGTCGACGAACAGGGCGATCGCCACGCGGTCGGCGCCCTGGGTGCGGTACTGCGCCGGGACGTGCAGGGTGAACGCATGGCGCAGCGGCCACGCGTGGTGATCGCTCAGCGGCCAGTGCTCGGGGGCGATGGCGGGTGGGCGGCCGTAGGTCCAGCCGTGCTGCCAGTGTGCATCGCGGCCCGCCGGCGGCTGCTCGCGTGCAGGTTGTACCTCGAGATCGTAGGCCGCTGTCAGGCCAGGATCTCGCTCGCGCCAGGCGCGCACCGGCCAGACCGCACCTGGACGTGCGAGCTCGAGCGCGATCACGCGGCCCTCGCGCAGGCGCAGTTCCAGCGTGTCGCCGTCGGATGTCTCGACGACGAGTACCTCCAGGCCGCGTTTACGGAACGTATCGGCGGCGTCGCCCTGCTGGTCGCGCAGGCCGGGATAGGCGGCCAACGCCTGCTCCCGCGCCATCCCGGGCCATGTGCCGGCGAGCGTCAGCGCGTCCGGGAATCCCTGGTAGACCGTGAGGCTGCCGATGCGGCCCTGCGCGTCGAGGCGCGCACCGCACACCGACGGCGTGCTGGCCGTGCCCCAGCTCATGTAGCCCTCGTCCTCGTCCGCGGGTGGCCGCCAGGCGGCAGCGGCGGCCGCCTGCAGCGCGTCGGCGGGCATGCCCGGGCGAAGCCGAGCGAAGCCGGGCGAACGCAGCATGATCGATGGACAATGGTGCATTCCTTGGCGGACGGGTCCCGTCGGACCGGAGGGTTTGTATCGCGGCACGCCGTGGGGGCCGTGACACCGTGATCCGTCCACACTAAGCCGCGGGGGTGCTGGCCGCCACCGTCAGGGCGCCACGTTGCCTTCGATGGAGTCGTCGAGCGTCTTGCCGATGGCCGCGCCGATCACCATCTTGGTCGCGGCGACGAAGCCGCCATGCTTGTTGTCCCAGTAGTAGCCCGCGACCGGCGTCACCTTGATCACGGTGATGCGCGGGTCGTCCTCGCCCTCGGTGAACCAGGTTTTCATGATCGGGTTCCACAGCGCGTCGATCTTCGCGCGGTCGCGGCTGATCGTGGCCCGACCGTCGAGCACCAGGAAGCCGGCATGCTTGGCCGACTGCATGTACAGGCGTACCGCCGGGTCGGCTTCGATTTCCGCGTTCTTGTAGCTGTCGGCCGCGCTGAGAAACCAGAGGGCGCCGGTGTCGTCGGCCTGCTCGATCGACATCGGCCGGTTGCCGCCGGTGTCGCTGTCGGGCAGCGGGGTGGTGCAGAAGAAACACGATCCGGCGTCGTCGGACATGTCGCGGATGCGCGCCACGGCCTCGGCGCCGGCGACGTCCTCGCGGTTGTGTTCGGGCTGGTTGCGGTTGATGGAATCCATGGCTCGGCTCCGGTGCTGCGGGGGGGGAGCGGCCACCCTGCGCCGGCTGTCGTGATCCCGATGTCTGCGCGGCATGCGTCCGGGTGCGTCCGTCACCCGTCCCGGGATGCGCCTGCCTTCCGCGCGGCATACCACGCTGCGTAGGGCGAGTTCTTCACCAGCGTGCGGGTGTAGTCCGGTGCGCCGTCCGACCACCAGGGCGGACCGCGTTCGCCCAATGCGCGCTTGGCCGCATCCACGGCCGCGCGCGCGCTTTGCAGCGCGGCGCTGTCGTCGTCGGCCTTGGCGGTCTTCACCGCGCGTCGTGCCTCCATCAAGGCATCCACGTGCTGCTGGCGCCGTGCGTCGGACAGGCTGGGATCGCTCGCGCGCCACAGTCGCCCGCGTACGATCAGGTAGCGGCCATCGGGCGTGGTCTGGACAGGCATGGAGGCTCCGGGCGGATCCGTGCGTGGCATCGTCGCCCGCCGCATGTGCAGGGGCGGGCAATCCGCGCCGGTTGCACGCGGGGCGTGGGCCGAGACGCCCGAGGGATCAACCGGGGCGTTCGGGGCTCGGGCCGCGTTCGAGCAGGGTCGACATGGCGATCTGGGTGCGGGTGCCTTCGACGCCTTCGATGTCGTGGATCTTCGCCAGAAGCGCTTCCAGCGCCTGGGTGTCGCGCGTGCGCACCTTGAGCAGGAGGCCGCTATCGCCGGTGACCGTGTGGATTTCCTCGATGTCCTGGAGCGACGACAGCCGGGCCACCTGACGCGTGCGCTGGATCGTGCTGGTGATCACCTGGACGAAGCACAGCAAGGGGCGCCCGAGCCTGGCGCCGTCGAGCTGCGCCGCGGTGCGCACGATCACGCGAGCGCGCTTGAGGCGTTTGACGCGCTCGTGCACGGCCGGCGGCGACAGATGCAGGGCTCGACCCAGGGTGGCGTAGCTCTGCGTGCTGTCGTCGGCCAGCAGCCCTAACAGCGTTCTGTCGACCGCATCCAGGCGGACGTCGGCCGCGACCTCCTGCTGAAGCGCATTCGTTTTTCTGCTCGACATGGCGAAAACCCCTTTACGGTCGGAACGGTGTTCCGCAGATTGGTCAGAAATACGAACATTATTCAAGAGAATTGCCATGAACCCATATCGTGACGATGACCCCGCACGACCGCTCCCACCGGGCGGCGCGAGCCGGCTGATGGGCGGGACATCTCCGCGGGCGTTCGCTGCGGCCGTCCGACGCATCGCGGATTGTCGGCAACAGTCGCCGACGCCGCGCGCGGTGCAGGTGATCGATGCCGAAGGCGCCGCGGCCTTGCGCGGCATGGGCGTCCCGGCCGAAGGCCGCCCGCTGGACGAGGTCGTCGACCAGTTGCTGCACGACATCGCGCCGTGGCGGGCCGCGATGGACCATCCCCGCTTCTTCGGCTTCATCCCGAGTCCCGCATCGCCGCTGTCGGCGCTGGGCGACCTCGCGACCGCGATGCACAACGTGCACGCAGGCAGCTGGCTGCAGAGTTCCGGGCCCAGTGCGGTCGAAGCCGGCCTCATCGACTGGCTCGCCTCGCAGGTGGGGTTTCCGTCGTCGGCGGGCGGGTTGTTCGTGTCGGGTGGCTCGATCGCCAACCTGACGGCGTTGACGGTGGCGCGCGACCGGACCGTCGCTCCGGAACACCGACGCTCGGCGGTCGCCTATGTCTCGGAGCAGACGCATTCCTCCGTCGCCAAGGGGCTGGGCATCATCGGCTTGCTGCCCGACCAGGTGCGCCGCGTCGCCGTCGACGCGGCGTTCCGCATGGACGCCGCGGTGTTGGCCAGGACCATCGAGGCCGACCTCGCCGCCGGCCTCCGGCCGTTCGCGGTCGTCGCCAGTGCGGGCACCACCAACACCGGCAGCATCGATCCGCTCCGCGCCATCCGGGCCGTGTGCGACCGCCATGGCCTGTGGATGCACGTCGACGGCGCCTACGGCGCATCGGTCGCGCTGTCGCCGGACCATCGCGGACGGCTGGATGGCATCGGCGAGGCCGACAGCCTCAGCTGGGACGCCCACAAGTGGCTGTTCCAGACCTACGGCTGCGGCATGGTGCTGGTGCGCGAGCGCACGCACCTGGCGCAGACGTTCCATACGCGTCCGGAGTATCTGCTCGACGCGGAAGTCGACGAGGAACAGATCAATTACTGGGATTTCGGTGTCGAGCTGACGCGTCCGGCCCGTGCAATGAAGCTCTGGTTGACGTTGCAGGTGCTGGGATCGGACGGGATGGGCGAGGCGATCGCACACGGCTGCCGGCTGGCGGCGTGGGCCGAGGACGAATTGCGTACGCTCGAAGGATGGGAGATCGTGTCACCGGCGCAACTGGCGATCGTGAACTTCCGCAGGACCCACCCCGGCCTGTCGGCGGAGGGCAACGACGCGCTCAATCGGGCGATCTCGAGGCGGGCGCTCGAGGAAGGCCATGCCGCCGTGCTGACCACCCGGCTGGGCGGGCAGACGGTGCTGCGCATCTGCGCCATCCATCCCGACGCGAGCGAGCGCGACATGCGCGCGACCGTCCGCGCGCTCGAAGCCCATGCGATCGCCGAGATCGCGGCCGGCGTTTCCTGAACCGCGTCCCCTGGTGACAGGATCGGGCAAGTTCTCTGGAAGTTCCGGCATGGGCATGTCCCGGCGCCGCTTCCATCCTCGTGTTCAAGCCGTCCGGCCGCCTGCGACCCGCGTCCGGACGTCCCCCCGTCTCCCCCAACGAGGATGCAAACCCGTCATGACGACGACACCAAGCGACCATTCCGCCCCCGATCGCGCCCCGCGCCACACCCGGTTCGCCCGGGGCCTCGCCCTCAGCGGCGCCCTGCTGGCCGGCAGCGCGTTCGCGCAGACCGCGCCCAAGGCCAACTGGAACCTCTCTGACATGCCGTCGCAGGAAGGCCGCGTTTTCGTGGTGACCGGCGGCACCAGCGGCATGGGCTACGAAGACGCCAAGGCGCTGGCCGGCGCCGGCGCGCAGGTGGTGATCGCCGCGCGCAATCCGCGGCGCGGCGAGGAGACCATCGCCCGCATCCGTGAGGAACACCCCGGTGCGCAGGTGCGCTTCGAGGCCGTGGACCTGTCGGACCTGGCATCGGTCCGCGCGCTCGGCGAGCGCCTCAACGCGACGCTGCCGCGGATCGACGGCCTGATCAACAACGCGGCGATCATGGCGCCGCCCGAGCGCAGCGTGTCGGCCGACGGATACGAGATGCAGCTGGCCACCAACTACATCGGGCACTTCGCCCTGACGGCGCACGTGCTGCCGCTGCTGCAGGCCAGCGACGCGCCGCGCGTGGTCACGCTGTCGAGCATCGCCGCGCAGCGCGGTGCGATCAACTTCGACGATCTGCAGTTCGAGCAGTCCTACGATCCGATGGTGGTCTATGGGCAATCCAAGGTGGCGTGCCTGATGTTCGCGCGCGAGCTGCAGCGTCGCAGCGACGCGGGCGGCTGGGGTATCACGAGTCTGGCAGCGCATCCGGGCGTCGCCGTGACCGAGCTGGTCGAACGCGGCCCCGGGCTCGACAGCGAACAGGGCCGGCAGTGGTCGGCCAACCGCGAGCATTTCCACACCGCCGCCGAAGGTGCGTTGCCGACGCTGTACGCCGCCACCGCGCCCGAAGCGCAGGGGGGTGTCTACTACGGGCCGTCGGGCGAGCAGGAGCTGCGCGGTCCGGTCGGCCTCGCCAACGTGCCCGCCGCCGCGCGCGACGAGGCCGCGGCGGCGCGTCTGTGGGCGGTGACCGAAACCCTCGCGGGCGTGCGCTATCCCTGATCGCAGGCGTTGCAGTGTCGCCGGCGTGTCGATGGCGCGGTTGGCGCACTGCATCGGGGCCGGGCGCGGGGAACTGCGTCCGGCCCTGATCGCGTTCGTGTCGTTCTGCTGCCTGTTCACCGGCTACTTCATGTTGCGGCCGGTACGCGAGTCGATGGGTATCGCGGGCGGTGTCGAACATCTGCAGTGGCTGTTCACCGCCAATCTGGTCGGCACGCTGGCGGTGGTGCCGGCGTACGCCTGGGTCGCGGCCCGGCTGCCGCGCACGCAGCTCGCCGGTGGGGTGTACGGCTTCTTCTGCGTGAACCTGTTGCTGTTCGCCGGGCTCTTCCAGATGGCCGGCGAGGACGTTCGTGTGGCGCGGGCGTTCTATGTCTGGCTGTCGATCTACAACCTGATGGTCGTCTCGGTCACCTGGAGTCTGATGACCGATGTGTTCGATGCACGGCAGGCGCGACGGCTGTTCGGCTTTCTCGCGGCCGGTGCCAGTGTCGGCGGCCTCCTCGGGCCGGCGGCCAGCGTGGTGCTGGCGGGCGCGCTCGGTGAAGCGGGGCTCGTGCTGCTGGCCGCGGCGCTTCTCGGCGTCGCGCTGGCATGCAATACGACGCTGTTGCGGTGGCGCGCGAAGGTGCGCGGCACCGAGCTTTCCGGTGCCGGTCGCGATGATGATGCGCGCGCGCCGATCGGCGGCAATCCGCTGGCCGGCTTCGCGGAGGTCCTGACCTCGCGCTACCTGCTGGCGGTGGCGGGCTTCGTCCTGTTGCTCGCGGCGACGACGACGCTGCTGTACATCGAGCAGATGCGGCTGGTGGCCGAATGGTTTCCGGACCGCACCGCGCAGATCCGCGTATTCGGCCTGTTCGATGTGGCCGTCCAGGTCGGTGCGTTGTTGTTGCAGCTGTTCGTGACCGGGCGTGCGATCGGGACGCTGGGGCTGGGGGCGTGGCTGGCGATCGTGCCGGTGGTGGTGTGCGTGGGCTTCGTGGCGCTCGCGCTGTCACCCGGGTTCGCGATGCTGGCGGTGTTGCTGGTGATCAGGCGCATCGGCGAGTACGCCTTCGTCCGGCCGGGCCGCGAGTTGCTGTTCGCGCCGCTGGGCACGCGCACGCGCTACCGGGCCAAGACCGTCATCGATACCGCGGTCTATCGCGCCGGCGATGCGGCGAGCGCATGGTGCCGGAGCATCGTGGACGTGCTCGGCCAGGGCACTGCGCTGGTGGCGGTGATCGGTGCCGTCTGCGCGCTGGTATGGGCGGCTCTCGGGTGGTCGGTGGGCCGGCACGCCGATCGCCTGAGTCTGCCGGCGCGGCGGGAGGCGGGCGATCGGCACGGACCCCGGCCTTCGCGGTTCTCCAATACGCGACACCCCGGCAAGCCGGGGTGTCGGGGTGTCGGGGTGGTGCGGTCCGTCGTGACGGTCAGTTGGTGACCAGGTTGACGCCGTAGGAGCTGAGCATCGGGGTGAGGCGTTGATACCAGGTGCGGCGCTGGCTCTGGGCAATGCCGCAGTTGGTGCCGTCGTTGCCGAGCGCGCCGCCGGAGGTGACGCCCTGGCCATGACCCGCCGAGGAGATCCACGAGCCGCCCGAGTCGCCCTGGCCGGCGCAGGCGTTGGATTCGCGCAGGCCCTGCACGTTGCCGTCGCCGTAGTTCACGCTGACGTTGGTCCGGGTGATCGTGCCGCAGCGCCAGCCGGTCCGGAATCCCGAGCGACAGACGGCAGCGCCGACGGACGCCTCTGCGCTGCCGACGACTGGCGTGGTGGAACTGCCGCTGTACTGCCACACGCGGCCGAACAGGGTGTCCTGCTGGCGCACGGTGGCCCACGCGGCATCGGAGCCGGGATAGTTGCTCGCCTGGAAGGTGCCCACCGGGGTGCCGTTGATGCTGACGGTATTACCGGTGCGGCCGCAGTGACCGGCGGTGACGAATCCCTTGGTCGAACCGCGCGTGACCGGGAAGCCGATCGAGCAGCTGTTGTAGCGGATGCCGCCGTAGATGTTGATCAGGGTGGTCGGCACCTGTTCGGACACCTCGAAGTGCAGCATGCCGGTATCGACATCGCTGTTGACCAGGAAGTCCATCACCGAGGCCTTGCGCTCGGCGCCGGGCGACAGGGTGACCACGACGCGGTTGTTGGGCAGATCGATGCCCCAGGACTGCACGCCGTCGAGGCGGCGCATGACCCGCGAGGTGGCGGACAGGTCCAGCGCGCCGATGGCCTGTTCGAGGTCGTACAGGCTGTAGGTGACCTGGCGGGTGTGCGCACCCTCGATCGGCGCCAGACGTTGCGCGCCCTGCAGGTCCGTGGATGCCGCGGCCACGACCACCTGCGGATTGCCGGCGGCGTCGTACTCGATCCAGGTGCCCGCGAAGCTGTCGCCGTACAGCGCCTGCGCGGCGGCTTCCAGGTCCGGCACCTGCTGTTCGGTCTCGACGGCCTTCAGGTACTGGACGTCGGTCATGCCCAGGTCGCGTTCCAGTGCGGCCACCATGTCCGGATCCAGATGCGGACGGTCCGGACCGGCGGCGAACGCGCTCCCGCCCGCGGCGACCGCCGAGATCAGGGCCAGGGCCAGGGTGCGACGTGCCGTTGTATGCAGTGATTGCATCGTGCTTCCTCCGTGTAGCGATCGAGTGGGCCGCGGCAGGGGCGGGTCGTGCGACACGCAGGAACAGGTGCAGTCTGCAAGGCGTCGGCACCGCATGGCCCGACGATCCGGTCTTCCGACTCACGGCGATACCGGGTCGAAACGGCATCGACGGCCGGTCGCTGGGGCCGGCGTCGGGTCGAACGATCGGTATCGCGAATCCTTCCGCAGGAAGACACGACCACGAGCACTGCAACTGCCATCCAACGCGCCGGCGGCCGGTCCGGCCCTGCCTGATGCGGCGCGCCGCAACCGGCGGCACGAAGACGTGCGGCTGGTCGGCGGCGCACCTCGAACGTAGGGCGCTCCGATCGGGCGGGTCAAGTGCGCACGTGCAGTGAAAATGCCAACTGCGGCGCGTTATGACGGCACGTGGAGTGCAGCGAAGGCGTCGAATATTCCGAACTGTGCGCGTGGTCAATATGTCGTCGTGCGCGCGTCAGGCCATCGTGGCCCGCAGTTCCATCGCGCTACGCTTGGGCGAGGCGCCGAACATCCTCGAATACTCGCGGCTGAATTGCGACGCGCTCTCGTAGCCGACCTGATACGCCGCATCCGCCACGCCTGCGGCTTCGGCCACCATCAGCCGACGTGCCTCGAGCAGGCGCAACTGCTTCTGGAACTGCAGCGGCGTCATCGACGTCATCGCCTTGAAGTGCTGATGGAACGACGACGGACTCATGCGCGCCACGTCGGCCAGCTGTTCGACCCGCACCCGCTGGGTGTAGTTGGCGCGAAGCAGGCTGATGGCCTTGACGATGCGATCGTTGTGGGTGTCCGGCTGTACCTGCCTGCGAAGCTCGCCGCCGTGCGGGCCGCTCAGCAGCCAGTAGTAGATCTCGCGCATGATCGAGGGGTGCAGCACCGGGGCCGCCTGCGGCTGATCGGCCAGCCGGAACAAGCGCAGCAGGCATTCGGCCAGCGGCGCGTCCACCGATTCGACGAACAGGGCGGGGCCCGCGTCGGCCGGAGCCACCGGAGGCGCATCCATCTGTTCGATCACCTCGTGCATGACTGCGGGATCCAGATCGATGGTGATGCCGACGAAGGATTCGTCGGGGCTCGCCTCGACGATCTGTCCGCAGGCCGGCATGTCCATGCTCACGATCAGGCACTGCATCGGACCGTAGGCGAGCATGTCGCCGCCGAAGACGATCTGTTTCGCGCCCCGGAGCACGATACACAACGACGGCTTGTAGACCCGATGGTTGGCCATGACCCGGCGGAAGCAGTGCAGGACATGCACACCGCCCATCGGCATCGAGAAGTAACCCTCCTGGCCGTCGTGGTTGTCGAGGTAGACGGTGGCGGCGCTCAAGAGAGCGGACGCCAGCGGGGATGACGCCAGCGGCGCTCCGGCCACGGCTGCGGGCGCGGGTGTGGATGGGGCGAACGACGATGCCGCGGGCGCCCGTGTCGCAGCGCTTGCAGGATTAGGCAAATTTGTTGGGGGAATGGGCATTTTGGGGTTCCGGCGTGTTCGGTAGTTTGCAAGTCGGAATGAACGACCAGACCCGCCGGAGATTCGTTTTTACATAATCAGCAAGCCGGACGGCAAGTGCCGATGGAGATCCCGTTTCTCGCGCGTTCGCGCACCGGATGCCCGCCGCGCGCGGCGCGTTTTCGCGTGCGCGTTACCCACGCCGAGGATGCCGCCGCGAAGGATCGCGTCGCGCGTCCGGCCCGCCATCCCGATGACCACGAACCGGAGAGTTTCCGATGAAAAGCGCGTGCGCGGCCGGCCATGCCGGCTTCTTCCAGGCCTGGTTGCGGCATCCGCTGCGCGTGGCGGCGATCGCACCCTCCGGGCAGGCGCTCGCGCGATTGATCTGCGCCGGCATCTCGGCCGACACCGGGCCGGTGATCGAACTCGGTCCCGGGACGGGTGTGTTCACCCGCGCCCTGATCGCGCGTGGCGTGCGCCAGGAGGATCTCGCGCTGGTCGAGTTCGAGGGCCGGTTCGCCGCCATGCTCGCGCTGCGCTATCCCGCCGCCCGTGTGCTGTGCCTGGATGCCGCCCGCGTGCACGGCGCTGCGCTGTTCGACGGCCGGTCGGCCGGTGCGGTGGTCAGCGGCCTGCCGTTGCTGTCGATGCCGCCGCGCAAGGTGGCGTCGATCCTGATCTCCGCGTTCCGCAAGTTGCGCGCGGACGGCCAGTTCCATCAATTCACCTACGGCCCCGGTTGTCCGGTGCCCAGGCGTGTGCTGGACCGCCTCGGTCTGGAAGCCACGTTCGCCGGCGGGACCCTCGCCAACCTGCCGCCTGCGGCGGTCTACCGGATCCGGCGACGGGCCCACACGGTGTAGAAGCGATCGTCCATGGTTCGGCATGCGCAGCCTGCCGTACGAGATCGGTCGAAGAAAAGAGCCCGACGAATCGGGCTCCCGACAAGCAACACGGAGAGAAGTGTTCTTGTCGTGACCGTCAGAAGCGGTAGGTCGCGCCCAGATAGACGAAGCGGCCGATCGAGTCGTAGTTCGCCGAACCGACGCCGGAGCCGAAGTAGTTCAGCGGCGGATCCTTGTCGAACAGGTTGTTGGCGCCGATGTACACGTTGATGCCCGAGTCGGGATACGTGTAGCCGATCTGGGCGTTGTGCGTGACATGTGCGCCGTTGCGGATCGGGCTGGACTGGCCCGGGTTCGTGGCGTAACTGTCCGGGTCCACACGCAAGGTGTCGTGGACGTAGTTCATCCGCCAGTTGGCGTTCCAATCACCGCGCGCGTAGGACGTCTCGAGGTTGGCCCGGTAGCGGGGGTTGGATGTGGACTTCAGGAAACTCTCGGAATCGTCGGGGAAATCCTGGAACTCCCATTCGCGTGACTGCAGCAGACGGGTACCGACCGCGCGCACGATGGTGGTGCCGCCGAGCAGGTTGAAGCGGTAGTCGACTTCGAAGTCGACGCCGACGCGACGCGACTTGGCGAGGTTTTCGTCGAGCGCGACCCATGAGGTGATGCTGTGCCCCGGGAACGCCCGGCCATCGATGGTGATGCCGCCGGCCGGCGCGCGCACGAACGTGTCGCAGAACGGATTGTCGATGCCGCCGGGTGAGTCCACGCAGCGCGTGGCGTTGGTTTCCGCGTCGACGGAGCCGATGGCGTCGTGCAGGGTGATCCGCCAGTAGTCCACCGACACGCCGAGTCCTTCGATGAACGCCGGCTGCCAGACGAGGCCGAAGGACACGGAGTCTGCGGTTTCCGCCATGAGGTCCGGGTTGCCGCCGCTCAGCCCGGGCCGGTTGGCGGTCACCGTATCGATCCAGCCGGCGGGAACGCCGAGCGCGGCGCAGTTGGCGCGGCGCAAGGCCGGATTGCGCGCATTTTCGGGCCTGTTGCCATTGGTCGGCAGCTCGTTGCACGGATCGTCGATGAAGGCGAAATTCTCCGACTGCGGGCCGAAGAGTTCACTGATGCTGGGTGCGCGGATCGATTGCGCAGCGGTGCCGCGGACACGCAGTGACGGAATGACCTGCCAGTCGAGGCCGACGTTCCAGGTCTTCGTCGATCCGATGGTGCTGTAGTCGGAGTAGCGGCCTGCCAGGTCGAGCGCCAGACGCTCGACGCCGGGCAGCCCCGCCAGCAGTGGAATCGAGGTTTCCACGAAGGCCTCGCGCACGTCGTACTGTCCACCCGAGTCCGGGATCGCGTTGAGGAAGGTCAGCCCGAGTGCGCTCAGCGGATCGGCGATCTCGTTGCTCTCTTCCTTGCGGTACTCCAGGCCGCCGGCGAAGCCAACGTCACCGGCCGGCAGCGAGAACAATGCGCTGTTGCCCACCGAGGCACTGTAGACGGTCTGCTTGATCTTCGACGTATTGAGCGTGTCGATGTTGTACCAGGCGGCTGCTTCGGGGTTGATGGCGCCGTTTCCGAGGATCGAGAACGGCACGCAACCGGAGCGCGCGTAGCTGTTGTAGGACTCGCCCGTGTTCGGATTGATGGCCGCCGGGTCGACATCCACACGGCAGCGCACGCGGCCATCGACATCGATCACGGAGTCGAGCCCTGCATAGAACCGGTCGTTGATGCGGTTGTTGAGGTTCAGGCGGTCGATCGATGTCTCGCCGTAGTTGAATGATGTCTCGTAGGTCCAGTTGTCGCCGAGAAACCCCTCCAGGCCGACCACGAACCGGCTGGTCTTGCGGTCGACGAGTTCGCCGCGAAGGCCGCCGTCGGCGTGAATCCGGTTGATCGTGAGCGCCGAGAGGTCGTTGGCGTCCATCAGTGCACCCAGTGCAGGTGAGATGTACGCGCTGTCCCGGCGCAGCAGGACCGGAATGTCGAACGAAGGCGTGGTGAAGAAGTTGGATTCGGTCTTGGTGTACTTGCCTTCGAAGAACAGGCGATGGTTGTCGGACAGGTCGAAGTTGACGATCGTGTTGACGCTGGTGCGATCGAAGGCGGGTTCGAGGTCCTCCACCGCGTTCAGATCGGTGAAGTCGCAATCGACGCAGGAACTGTTGGAGACCACGACGCCGTCGTAGCGGTTGCGTCGGAAGCTTCCATCCGGCTCGAGGATGTAGCGATTGCCCCAGCTCGATGGATTCCTGAAATCGAACGTGTCGACGTCGAACGTGCCTCCGTACGAGAAGGAATGGTTGCCGCCTGGGCCGCTGACGACGTTCTGCGGATTGCTCTGACTGGGAGGCTGGGAACGATCGAAGTTGGGGTTGGGCACCGAGACGAGGTGCCGGCGACCAATCCGGCGATCGCCGCGTCCGAAGCGGCTCTGCTCGCTGCGCTCGAACGCGATCGCTGCGTTGCCTCGGCCATCGGCGAAGTCGTTGCCGCCTGAGATGCTGACGAACTTGCGGTCATGACTGCCCTCGGAAGCGGCACCGCGCTGGGCGCGCAGCTCGATGCCATCGAAGGATTTCTTCATGATGAAATTGACCACGCCGGCCACGGCGTCGGCGCCGTAGACGGCCGATGCGCCACCGGTGATCACTTCGACACGCTCGATCCATTCGACGGGAATCGTGTTCACATCGACCGCCGTTGAGCCGGCGCTCGCGCCGACGTGGCGGCGGCCGTTCACCAGAACCAGTGTTCGCGCAGTTCCCATGCCGCGTAGGTCGAGTAGGCCGAGCCCCGCAGTGCCGATGAAGCGTGTGGAGTTGCCGGTCGTAAAGGTCGGCGTGAGTTGCGACAGTTTGGTCATCACTTCGCCGATGTTGACCGCGCCCGTCGCGCGAATTTCCTCGGCTGACACGGCCGTGACCGGCGATGGCGCGACGAAGCCCTCGCGTGCGATCCGGGTGCCGGTCACGCTGACGCGATCGATCTCGACGGCATCGGGCTGCGTGGCGTCTTGGGCCAGGAGCGTGCCGGTCGCGGCCAGGAGTGCGATGGCCAGGGGCGTACGGGCCAGGCCGAAGGTGGCTCTGTTGCGCATGTGAATCTCCGAAGATGGCGAAATGACGGGAGAATCGAGTCGTCCGCATCGCCGCACATGCTGCGCCTGCATCCCCTGGCTCCCGGCGGATACAACGTTCGAGGCGGGGAGCACCCTACCGTCGGTCCGGCAGCAGGGCGTTCGCGCTGCTCGACAGGCAAAAAGAGAGCCCGCCGGAGCGGGCTCTGATGGGTCCCGCCGGGTCGAAGGCGCTCCGGCGGGAGGTGGAATGTGGAACGTCCACTCCGGGACCGCAATCAGTGCACGTGCTCGTCCGCATACGGCGTATCGGATTCAGGAAGCTCCACGTCGACCGCGAACGAACGCCGTCCGGTGACCCAGACCTGCTGGCCGATGCCCGCGCGCTTGACCTGGACCTCGTCGGTGTCCGCGATCCGCTCACCGACCCGCGCGAAGCGGGCGCGCGCATTGACCTCCTCGCCCACGCGTCGCGGCCAGTCGATCACCGAAGTCTCGCCCTCGGCCAGCACCGTGCGGATCGACTCGGCATCGCTGCCGTCGGCATTGAACACGCGCAGCGTGACCGCGGTGCCGACCGGATAGTCGTTGACCACGTTCAGGCGGCCGGCCTCGGCCCAAGTCGATCCCGCGGCGAGCACCGAGGGCCTGAACTGGACATCCATGCAGGAATAGAACGCCTCGGTGGAATCGGAGCGCTGCCAGGTGTTGTAGATCACGTGGCGCCCGCTGCGCGCGGGCAGCGTGCAGCTGATGTGGTAGTTGTTGCCGGCCGAGAGCGGAGTCGAGCCGGCGCGGCAGAATTCCTGCATGTCGTTCCAGCGCAACGGGGTGCTGGGGTTCCAGCCCTCGGGCGTGACGTAGAACACCCAGTCGCGCGTCGCGTGCGGCGCGGTGGCGTGGAAGGTGAAGGTGTAGTGGCTGCCGGCGGGCACGTCGCTGGTCTGCCAGTCGCTGCGGATCACGTCGAGACCGCGGAAGGTGGGGTTTCCGCCGCTGCACAGTTCCCCGTCGGGGACCACGGCGCGGTGGTTACCGTTGGCGTTGGCCTGGTTGATGCCGTTCCAGTCGTAGAACAGCTGCGAGCCCGCGACGGCCCAGGCGGCGCGGCAGGCGGGATCGGCCGGGTTCTCCCGGTTGCCGAGGTAGCACTTGTAGATGCGGCTTTCCGGGACGGTGAAGCTTCCATGTGCGCTGGCCTGCGGGGACGGCAGGGCGAGGGCGAGGGCGGTGGTGGCGTAGAGCGCGGCGGCATGCAAAGACAGAGCGGATGAGCGGTTCATGGCAACTCCCTGCGGATGAGTGGACGTCCGATGGAACGCGAGACCAGTGCGTCGGCTGTCGAGGCCGGACGCGCCATGCGTCCGGATGCGAACGGCGCTTCGCCACGCCGTTCGGATCGATCCTAGGTCGCGTGTCCGGCCGAATCTGTGCGGCGTATCCCGCTGTTTCCGCCCATGCCAGAAAATGCGACCGCGCGCTCGTCCAATCCGGTATCAGGCCTCGGAAACGGATCCGCACGCGCGATTTCCGTTGACGTCGCCGCGCCGCCTTCGGTAATCCTGCGGATGCGCACGCAGCGCGACACCGGGAGCGCAGGGATGTCTGTACGGTCGATGGTCTGGATGACATGGCTGCTCGTGATCGCGAGCGTGCATGCAGGTGCGGCGAGCGCGCAGACGCGCATCTTCCGCGATGATTTCAACGGCGCGGCCGGCTCGACGCCGTCGCAGTGGTGGGTGGAAGACCATTACCAGGGCCGCGGGAAGTTCGGTCAGGCGGGCTGGGTCAACGGCTCGGGCGCGATGGACGTGTCGGTCGGGCGTTACAACGCCAGCGCTCCCGGCGTCCTGGCGCAGACCTCGATGCGCACGCAGCGGCTGTTTCAGCCGTCGCCCGGCCGCGTGCTGGACTTCAGGATCCGCGCGCGGATCTGGGGCCAGGACCAGCGCGGCATCGTCACCGCGTTCTTCCTCTACAGCCAGGGGCAGCGCAACGGCGCGTTCCGGTCCGACGAGGCGGACATCGAGTGGTTGACCAACGCCGCGGCCAACCGCACCGACGACAGCATGCTGATCTCCACGTGGCACAACTGGAATCGCGACGACCCTCACTACGACATCGACCAGCATCCGCAGTTCGGCACGCAGATCTCGCGCCTGGAACCGCTCGGCTTCGATATCGGCGGCTGGCAGACCTACACGATCCGTTGGGGGCAGGGCGTGTTGGAGTTCTTCGTCGATCAGCCGAACGGTCAGTGGCGTTACATCGGCGGCTATTACGGCGGCCAGGTGCCCACCCAGCCGATGCATCTGTTCGTCAACGCGTGGGCGCCCGACAGCAGTTGGTCGCAGGCGTTCGATGCGAGCCTGCAGCCCACCAGCAATCCCGCGCAGCAGGCCTGGCACGGCATGAGCGTCGACTGGATCGAAGTGCTGGACCGGCCGTCGCCGAACTGAGGCGAGCCGGCCGCACCGTCCATGCGGCGAGGTGCGCCGGTGAATGGTCTGCGCGGCGCACGCGGACACGCGGGAAGCGGCGGGGTTCGGCGGCGGGGCGGATCCGGCGGCGCGTGTCGTGTCGTGCGATGGGATGCGGCATCATGCGCTCCCTGTGCTTTCACCCCGGGGTGATCGACCGATGCAGCACGATGATCCGACGCAGCCGTTCGTGCAGCGTGTGTTCGAACTCGACGGGCGCGCGCTGGCCGTGCGCTTCTTCGCGCCGCGGCGAGAGCCCACCGGCGAGTACTGCTGCGCCTGGACGATCGCCTGGCCGGACGGCGCGGCCGAGGACCGCACGTTCGGCGAGGATGCCGTCCAGGCCCTGATGCTTGCCATGCAGGCCGCGCACATGGACCTGACCGGCAGTGCGGTCTACCAGGCGGGGCGGCTCACGCTCTGGGGGCAGCACGACCTCGATCTCCCGCCAGGCTGGGGTGCGGGGCCGCTGTACGCCGCGCTCGCATCGCCTGCCGATCCCTCGGAGGATTCCCCACCGTCTCCCCCGGCGGACCGCTGACCGCCGGACGCGCGGTCAGCATCGCGGTTCACCTGGGCGCCATACCACCTGTTGGCGCCTGATCGTTCCCGACCCCGATCCCGATTCCGTCGCGCATCCGCAGCGGCACTACCGAACGCCCGGGGTCGGCGGTGTCTCCCACGATGACGCGTCCATCGTGTCCACTTCTGCGAGCAGGTCGCACACGCGCTCGATCACGACGTCGGGCTGGTCCCGGTGCGGCAGGTGCCCGCAGTCCCTGAGGAGCTCGAACCGGCCGCGTCCGCCGACACCGCCGGCGATGCGCTCGGCATGCGCCGGCGAGCCGTACTCGTCGCGGTCGCCATGCAGGGCCAGGGTGGGCGCGCGGACACGAGGCAGATCGGCGTCGAGCGTCCAGCCCGCCAGCGCCGGCGACAGCCAGGCGTCGTACCAGGCATCGAGCACCCAGTCGACCTTGCCGCCGTGGTACTTCGTCAGGCGTTCGCGGTGTCGCGGCTGCGCGAACTTCGCCTGCGCCGCGGCGACACCGGCACGCGTGCGGTCCTCGACGAACGCCTGGGCCGAGAGGGTGACCAGCCCGCGGCAGGCATCCGGCGCGCGCGCCGCGCACGCCGCGGCCATGCTGCCGCCGGTGCTGTGCCCCAGGGCGACGAACGTATCGAGGCCGAACGCCTCGCGTACGGCGCGGAAGCCGGCGTCCGCCTCGTCCTCGATGAAGGTGGGGGCGAGCCGGTCCGGATGCGGGTCGGAGGCCCCGTAACCGAGCCGGTCGTAGGCGACCACGTCGCGGCCGCTGGCCTGCGCCAGACGCTGCGGGAAATCCCGCCACAGGGCGACACAGCCCAGCGATTCGTGGAGCAGCACGATGGGCGCGCGTCCGTCGCCGGCCGCATCGGGGCCGACCTGCCAGCGGCGTGCGAACAGGCGACCGCCGTCGTGCTCGACGAAGTGGTCGGTGGTGGCGACGACGGCGTGCATGGCGGTTCCGGCGATGAGAGGGGCGCAGGATAGCCGGTGCTGTCTCACGCGCGTCCTGCGCGCACGGTTGCCGCGGTGGATGTCGCGGTCGCCGCGCGTCGACCGCGCGCATGATGCGGGCGGGCGTCGCGACCGTGTGCGTGTCGCGCTAGGCCGCCGCCGCGGCGCGCGCGTACCGGCCCGGCGGCAGGCCGACATGCCGGTTGAACGCCACGCTGAAGGTGCTCGCCGAACTGTAGCCCACGCGTTCGGCGACCTCGGCGATGTTGCCCTCGCGCTGGCGCAGCAGACGTTTGCCGATGGCCATGCGCCACGCCAGCAGATAGTCCATCGGGGTGGCCCCCAGGGCGCGCTGGAAGCGCTCGAAGAACGTCGAGCGCGACAGCGCGGCCTCGTCGGCCAGTTGCGCCACCGTCCAGGGATGGCCGGGCCGCGCGTGCAGGCCGCGCAGGGCCTGGGCGAGGCGCGGATCGGCCAGTGCGCGCGCCAGTCCGGGTGCGGTGTGCGTGCCGGCGGTGGTGGTGCGCAACGCTTCGATCATCAGCACTTCGAGCAGGCGCGCCAGCACGACCTCCCGCGCCGGCCGCTGCGCGCGCGACTCCTCGATCGCCAACTGCACCAGCGCGGACAGGCGCGGGTCGTTGCGCACCAGCACGACCTGGGGCAGGAGCGGCGTCAGCAGGTGAGCGTCGGAGGCGTCGAACTCGCACGCGCCGACCAGGTAGCGGGTGTCGGGAGGCAGGTCCTGGCGGCCCATGTGGAGCCGATCCTCGACGATTCGCGGCACGGTGACGGTGGTGTCGGGCGTCCCCGCAGTGGGCAGGCTGGAGATGGTGAAGCCGGGCCACGCCGGGCAGAGAACGAAATCGCCGGCTTGCAGGTCCATCGGCGGCAGGCCGTCGATGGCGAGCCGGCAGCTGCCCTCCAGCACCACGGCGTAGAACGGCGCGCCCGCGTCGTCGCGCCGCAGCCGCCAGGCACCGGCCGCGGTGACGCTCTTGGTGCGCGAGGCACGGGGCTGCAGCAGGCCGACCACTTCGGCCATGGGATCGATCATGTCCGGACTCCTGCCAACGGATATCGGACTCAGGAGTGTATTCGGTCCGACCCTTGCCCCCTAACGTAGGCGATCCCCCTCGCACTGCAGGAGTTCCCCATGCCCACCGTCCTGATCACCGGCTGCTCGTCCGGCTTCGGCCTGGAGACGGCGAAGCTGTTCCTCGACCGCGGCTGGCAGGTCGTGGCCACCATGCGTACGCCGTCTCCCGATCTGCTGCCGGCGTCCGAGCGCCTGCAGCTCCTGGCGCTCGATGTCACCGATGCCGACAGCATCCGCGAGGCCGTCGCCGCGGCAGGGCCGATCGATGTGCTGGTGAACAATGCCGGCGTCGGTCTGCTGTATCCGCTGGAAGCCCACACGATGGACGTGGTCCGCGATGTCTTCGAGACCAACGCGCTGGGCACCATCGCGATGACGCGCGCGGTGCTGCCGCAGTTCCGTCTCCGGGGTGCCGGCACGATCGTCAACGTCACCTCGGCGGTGACCCTGGCGCCGATGCCGCTGCTGGCGGTGTACTCGGGCAGCAAGGCGGCAGTGAACGCCTTCACCGAGTCGCTGGCGCTGGAGCTGGCACCGCTGGGCATCCGCACCCGCCTGGTGGTACCGGGCGCGTCGCCGGCGACCCGGTTCGGCGAGCGCGCGCGTGCGCACATGGGCGACATGCCCGACGCCTACCGCCCGACCCTGCAGGACGTCGTGCGGGCGTTCCAGAGCCGGGGAGACGACGTCACCCGGCCGCGCGACGTGGCCGAGGCCGTCTGGCAGGCGGCCACCGATCCCGATGCGCCGGCGCGCCTGCCCGCGGGTGCGGACGCGGTGGCGCTGGCGCTGGCTGTCCAGCCTGCGGCGAGCGGCGTCGCAACGTGATGCGCGACGTCGGCATGTCGGGATGTCGCGTGCCACCGCAAGCGCCCGCGGCCGATGACCGACCGCGGGCGTGCGTGCATCACCAGCCGATGGTGAAGGTCACCCGTGTCGGCGATTGCGTGTGCAGCGACGGGCTGTGGTCGCCCACGTCGTCGTAGGAGAACCCGTATGCCAGGTTGCGATGGGCGATGTCGTCGCCGTGCCAGAACTGCGCGTAGCGGTTGGCCAGTTGCCCGCTGGGATAGTGGAATGCGGCGTCGTACCACTGCGCCGGTTGCTCGATCACGTGCCGGTTCAGGGCCGCGGCCACCTGCGCCTGGATCTGCAGCTGGGTGTCGATGTCCTGCGGCGCGGCGTTGGCGGCATCGTTGAGCAGGCCCTCGCCCAGCATCACCATCTGCGTGTTCGGCTTGCCGTTGATGAAGAACGTGCCGTTCTGGTTGCCGCCGGTGAAGCGCAACGTGTCGCCCTGCACGCGTCCGGTGAAGGTGCCGAGGTTGGGCAGGGTGAAGACCAGATCCTCGTGGCGATAACGTTCCCAGACGTGATCGATGTAGGGCTGCAGGTAATCCGCGTGCTGGCGCCCGTAACCGAAGCCGCCGTGCGCGGGCGCCACGATCCGGTGCGGTGCGTACGGCATCTGCGCCAGATGCGCGAATTCCGCGGGCACGCGCTGCACGAAGCGCTCGAAGACCTGGTCGCGGGTGAGCGTGTCGACCCGTTCGCCCACGGTTTCGTCGTAGCCGCCCAGGCCCTGCACGCGCAGTTGCAGCGGGAAGCCGAACTGGTCGACGCGCGAGGTGTTGACGAAGATGCCGCGGTCGGGACGGTCGATCGGGATGATTGCCATCTCGCCGAAGTCGAAGACGACATCGAGGTTGGCGTCGGTGGGGTTCTGGATGTCGGCACCGGCGTAACCGAGATTGCCATCGGCGTCGATCAGCACCTTGATGTACATCGGGCTGCCCACCGAGAGCATGATGCGCGCCGAATCGAGCGGGGCGATGCTGACCTCGGGCACGTCCGACAGACGATGGAAATAGTTGGTGTAGGTCTCGCCGTTCTTGACCAGCGCGCCGTTGTCGTCCACCGACATCGGGATCTGCTGGCCCTGCGCATCGACCCAGACGAAATGACCGTCCGACCAGCGCCGGCCGACGATGGCCCAGTGGATGTCCTGATCGGTCCAGGCACCGCGCGTCTGGTTGACGACCTCGAACACGGTTTGCTCGTTCCATTCCTGGGCCTTGATGTCGGCCGACGGCGCGAGCGCCATGGACATCAGCAAGGCCAACGAGGCGAACATGCGTTTCATCGCGACTTCCCTCCCTGCGCGTCATGCGCATTGTTGTGAGAAACGCGCCGAATTCCCCATGCGTCCGGCACGGTGACCCGCGGGTGGCGGGCGCGACGGACCGTAGCACCGGCCCGAAGGCCCATGTGTGACAGCGTTGTCATTCTCCCGGTCGAGCGTCGACAGGCGTCCGGGACGCGACCTGCGTCGCACGCGCACCGGTGCACCCGCCACAGGCGGGCGACCGCTGCGGGCGTGTTCAGGGTGTGGAGAGGCTCTCGGTTCTGCGCTGCAGCAGATCCGCGTCGGCGCGCATGAAGACGGCGCCCGGTGTTTCCGCCGTGTCGGCGTCGGCCACGCCGATCAGGAACAGGAGCCCGTGTGTGTCGCCCTGTGCGTCGAGGAGTGCGCGCAGCCGATCCAGGGTCCGTGCCGCTTCGGGGCCGTGCAGCATCGCGACGTATTCGGCGCTTCCGCTGGTGCGGTTGATCGCATCCCGGCCGCCGTCGGGCAGCGCCCCCTCCAGGGCCTCGTCCAGGCGCTGCAGGAGCTTCTCGGTCGTGCGTTCCCCGAGGCGCTCGGTGGCGCCGGCCAGATCCTGCAGCTCCATCAGGGCCAGCAGGTAACGGTCCGGGGCCTGCCCTTCCGGCGTCGCGGGCGCGGGCACCGTCGTCGCGACGAAGGTCTCGTGTTCCAGCGCGCGCTCGCGCGCGCGTGCCTCGAGCAGGGTCATCGTCAGCCGCGCCAGCGATTGCAGGGCCGTGCGCTGGCGTTCGTCCAGCGTGCGCGGCTGGTCGTCGACCACGCAGACGGTGCCGATGGCCGCGCCCTCGGGCGTGGTCAGTGGCATTCCGGCGTAGAAGCGCGCGCTGCCGATGTCGCCGCTGACATAGGGATTGGACGCGAACCGCGGATCCTGCGCGAGATCCTCGATCTCCATCAATTGCCCGGGGGCGCGAATGGCGTGGTCGCACACCGCGACGCTCCGGCTGGTCTGAGTGTCGTCGAACCCGGTGCGGGCCTTGAACCACTGGCGGTCGCGATCGATCAGGGTGATCAGCGCCGTGGGCGTGCCGCACAACTGCGAGGCCAACTGCACGATGTCGTCGTAGGCGGCTTCGGGCAGGGTGTCGAGAATGTGGTAGCGGTCGAGTGCGTGCTGGCGTGCGGCCTCGTCGAACGAGGGCATGGGGGTGCCGGTCATGCGCATCTCCATGGAGAGGGGGAGGGCAGTGTGCCTCGAACGCCTGATCGGTGCAGGCCGGGCCGCTCGCCTCAGCCGTATCGGGCGAGGAACATGTCCACAGCCTCGTCGGCCACCACGTTCTGACGCGCCTTGCCCAGCGGCGGCTGGCCGAGCGTGAGTTGCGGCCAGAAGGCGACGCCCTTGATCAGCGATTCGAGCTGGGTCGCGGCGAAGGCCGGATCGGCGATGTCGAGCCGGCCGTCGTCGGCGGCGGCCCGGATCCAGGTGACCAGTCCGGCTTCGCGGGTGCCCAGGCGCGCCATCATGTCGCGGGCCAGATCGGGTGAGTGCATGCATGCGGCGAGCGCGACGCGGGCGAGATCGATGAAGTCCGCTTCATGGATCATCCGCAGCTTCGCCCGGACCACGTCGAGCAACTGCGCGCGCAGCGGCGCATCGGGACGATACGGGCGGTCCGCCTGGGCATGTGCGCGTTCGAGCATCGTCTCCAGGATCTGCGCGAACAACGCGTCCTTGCCGGGGAAGTGGTTGTAGACGGTGCGCTTGGACACGCCCGCGCTGGCGGCGATGCGGTCCATGCTGGTGGCCTCGTAACCGGTGGCGCGGAACTCGGCGATGGCGGCGTCGAGGATCGCCGCACGCTTGCGGTCGGTCAGCCGGGAGGGCGCAGGGGTGGGGTCGGGTGCGCGTGTCATCGCGAAATTCTACACCGAGGGGTTTACTTTCCGGTCCGGATAAATAAACTGCACGGTATAGTTTAGTCGAGCTGCCCGATGCCTGCCGCTGCCGCCCTCTCCCGTCGCACTCGCTGGATGCGGCGCGCCCTTGTCGCCACCGTCTTCGTCCTGGGAGTCCTTGTCGTGACCGCCTGCACCCTCTCGCCACTGCGCGTGGCACCCGAACGTTACGCCGCCTCACCCCAGGCCGCCGATGGCCGCTTCCGCAACGTCGAGCCGCGCCCGGCCGTGGGGTTCGTGGCCGGCGTGCGCCTGTTCTGGGATTTCCTGTTCAACAAGCCCGCAGGCACCGTGCCCACCGATGCCCCCCGGATCCTGTCGCTCACCCGCGCCGACCTGGACGCCGCACCGGATCGCAGCCTGTTCCGGATCGGCCACTCCACATTGCTGATGAAGCTGCGCGGCGGCTACTGGATCACCGATCCGGTGTTCGCCGAACGCGCATCCCCGGTGCAATGGGCGGGCCCGAAGCGCTTCCACGCGCCGCCGATCGCGCTCGACGATCTGCCGCCGCTGCGCGGGGTGTTGCTCTCGCACGATCACTACGACCATCTCGACCGGGCGACGGTACGCGCGCTGGCCGAACGCGCCGAGGTCTTCCTGACGCCGCTGGGCGTGGGCGATCGTCTGGTGGCGTGGGGCGTGCCGGAGGAGCGCGTGCGGCAGTTCGACTGGTGGCAGGGCACCGAGGTGGACGGGCTGCGGTTCGTCGCCACGCCTGCCCAGCATTTCTCCGGCCGCGGGCTGTTCGACGGCGACCGCACGCTGTGGGCCTCGTGGGTGATCCTGGATCCTCCCGCCGGTGCCGACGACCCGGGGTTGCGCCTGTTCTTCAGCGGCGACACCGG
This sequence comes from Luteimonas abyssi, assembly GCF_001482195.1. Classification (GTDB taxonomy): domain Bacteria; phylum Pseudomonadota; class Gammaproteobacteria; order Xanthomonadales; family Xanthomonadaceae; genus Luteimonas; species Luteimonas abyssi. The sequence goes on from NZ_KQ759763.1 coordinate 242,634, forward strand.
CTACTTCGACGGCTTCGCCGAAATCGGGCGTCGGTTCGGCCCGTTCGACATGACCATGCTGGAGACCGGTGCGTACGACCGGCGCTGGGCATTCGTGCACATGCAGCCGGAGGAAACCGTCCGTGCGCACCAGGACCTGGGCGGCCGCTGGTTGCTGCCGATCCACAACGGCACGTTCGACCTCGCCATGCACGATTGGGAAGAGCCGTTCGAACGGGTCAGCGCGCTCGCCGGCGACCGCGGCGTCGCCCTGTCCACGCCGCGGATGGGCGAACGCGTCGATCTGGGTGCGCCGGGACCGACGACGCCGTGGTGGCGCGATCCGTGACGCCCGCGTCCTGGCCTCCCTCCTGGACGGCACCGCTCTCCGCCGGTCGTCACCCGATATGCGCGACCGACGCGTGACGGAAGGGCCTGGCCGTCGACCCGGCACAGAGGCGGTCCATGACCGAAGGCCCGTGCAACACGCCGCCGGCTCGCGCATGGTGTCGGACCTCGGGTTCGGGTGGGAGTGCGTCGATGCGAAGTGCGTGGTGGCCGCTGGCCTTGCTGTTGTCATCCGCGCAGGCGGTGTCCGCGGACCGCTGCACGCGTGAGGCCTTCGCGGCGCATGCCGCGGACACACCGACCCTGGCGCCGTTGGTGATCAGCCTGCGTGCGGCGGGCACGGCCCCCGAGACCCGGGTGCTGCCCGGCGGGCAGGGCGACGACGGCCTGTCGGGCGACGAGGGATTCCGCACCGCGAGCATCACCAAGACCTATGTCGCAGCCACGGTGCTGCGGCTGTCGGAAGCCGGCGATCTGGATCTGGACGCGCCGCTGTCGGACTGGTTGCGCGACGACTGGCGGACGCTGCTCGCCGACGACGGCTACGACGTGGCGCGCATCACCGTGCGGCACCTGCTCAGCCACACGGCCGGCTTCGCCGATCACGCGCAGACGCCGGAATTCCTGGACGACATCCGCACCCATCGCGGCGCGGGCTGGTCGCGCGAGCGGGTGGTGGGCCGGCTGGTCGCGTGGACCGATCCGGTGGCCGCACCCGGCGAGCGCTATGCGTACTCCGATACGGGCTACGTGCTGCTCGGGGCGCTGATCGAACAGGTCACCGGGCGGCCGCTCGCCGAGGCGGTGCGCACACAGCTCGATTTCGAGGGGCTCGGCCTGACGCGGACGTGGTGGGAAGGCGAGGAATCCCCCGCGGGACGCGCACGCGTGCGCCAGGTCTACGAGGGCATCGATACCCACGATTGGGATCCGAGCATGGACCGATTCGGCGGTGGCGGTCTGGTCGCGAGTGCGCGGGACATGGCGGTGTTCTTCGCCGCGCTGTTCGAAGGGCGCGTGTTCGAACGGGCCGAAACATTGGCGCTGATGCGCTCGGCGCAGGGCCTGCCGACAGACAGCCCGTATCGCCTAGGCCTGCTGGACTATCGGGACAACGGTGTGCCGGCGGAGGGGCACTCCGGCTTCTGGGGCACGCTGGCACTGCATGCGCCCGCGAGCGGACGCACGATCGCGGGTGGGGTGGTCGACCGTACGGACATGCCGCGTCTGAGAACGCTGGTGCATGCGCTGGCGCGCTGCGATTCGCCCGCTGGAGCCGGGGCGGATTGAGCCGGCGTCAGCGCCGGGTCGCGAAGACGCCGTCGAGGGCGGGTTCCGCCGCAAAGCCCGCGCGCCGGAGTCGCTGCGCGACTTCGCGCGGCACGTCGCGTCCGCTGGTGAGCCGGTTCGGCGCGCCGGTGTAGTGGAACAGGCGCCCACCCCGGCGCAGGACGCGCGCCAACTGGTCGTAGAACCGTTGCGCGTACAGCTCGCCGGCGATACCGAAACGCGGCGGGTCGTGCAGGATCGCGTCCACCGACGCCTCGTCGAGGGCGGCGATCGCCTGCGAGACGTCCGCATGGGCGAGCTGCAGGCGCCCGCCGTGCTCGGGGGCGTCGGGATCGGGCGACCAGGGATTGAGGGTGCGCAGCCACAGCACGTCGGCATTCTTCTCGAACGACATGATGCGCGTCGCGCCGGCCTCCAGGCAGCAGGCCGCGAAGTATCCCAGGCCGCCACAGGTATCGAGCACGACGCGGCCCCGCGGGGCGACCAGCGCGACCTTGCGGCGCGCATCCTCGAACGGCGAGATCCGCGCCGTCGGCAACATCTTGATGCCGTCGATCTCGAAGGTGGGTGCGCCCCAGTCGGTCGGCACCAGCTTGATCAACCCGCCCGAGAAGCGTGATACCGCGACCCAGTCGTCGCCGTCATCGGTGTAGATCGTGCGGTCCTTGAGCTTGTCGGGGTAGGGGTAGGGCCGATCGCTCCAGGTCCAGGTGTCGGCGCCGAGCGTCGCCACGCCTTCGCTGCGTCCGAGATCCAGCGAGCCGCGCCAGTGCGTCTGCCCGGCGCGGCGTGCCGCCAGCAGCGTTTCGCCGGTGGTGCGGATCAGCAAGGGACCGGAGCGGTGGGGCACGGGGCAACGTTCGATCGGGGCGGGGCATCCTAACCGACACGGCACCGCGCTGCGGCAGAACGTCGCGTCGCCATCCCCCGCCACGGCGCCCGCGGGATGATCACGCGTCGGTCACGCCCGTAAATCCGCCTTGAACCCGCGGACGTTTTTCCTGTCGCGACGGCGTGAACATTTGATTGCGCTTCAGCGGGCACCGCCTCTACTGGCCCCCGGCACGGCAGCGCGTTCGTCGCCGTCGCCACGCAGGCATGCCCTTTCGACGGACGTGCCCAAGAAGAAATCAACGAGGAGAGTTCCCATATGAAGAAGCTTCTGCTTCCCGCCGCCATTGCCGCGATCGCTTTCGCCCCGACCGCCTTCGCACAGCAGACGATGCCGCAGCAACAGCCGGCCCCGCCTGCGCCTGTCGCCCAGTCGCAGACGCAGTCGATGCAGTCCACGCAGGCACCGCAGACCCAGTACAGCCAGCCGACGGCCACCACCACTGCCAGCAGCAGCCTGCGCAGCAGCGGCGACACCTATCGCCCGGACCTGCAGCGCGGTGAGGGCAATTGGTTCGTAGGCGGCAACGTCGGTCGCACCGACGGCGGCACGACCGGCCGCTTCGGCACCGGCGACTTCAACCTGTTCGAGAGCCGCGACGGTCGTCGGACCGGTTACGGCCTGGTCGGCGGTTACCGCTGGAAGGTCGCACCCGCCTGGGGCATCGGCGTCGAGGCCGGCTACACCGATCTCGGCAACATCCGCGTGCGCAACGCCTTCAACGACGACTCCGTGAACGAGCGTCAGGACACGAATGCATTGCGCGGCTGGTTGGCCGGTGCCAACGCACGCGTCAACGTCACCCCCGAGTGGTACATCGGTGCGCGCGGCGGCTTCTTCCGCGCCTCGGACAACGAGTTCGACTACTACAACTCCGTAGGCGAGGATCTCGGCCTCGAGAGCGGTGGCACCAGTGGCCGCAACAGCTGGTATGCCGGCGTCGGCACCGGTTGGAACGCCACCGAGAACTTCAGCGTCGGTGTGCACTACGACTACTTCCGCGCCAAGGCGGGCGATGTGCGCGATCCGGCGACGGGCGTCACCTTCGACGGTCCGAAGCGTTCCACCGCGTTGCTCAGCCTGACCGCCGAGTACGCGTTCTGAGCTGAGTCCGGGTAATACCGGGACAAGCGCGAGACAAGCGGGCCGCGACCGGGCACCCTACCGGTCGCGGCCCGTCTGCTATCCGCCTTCGCAGGTCGCCCGGAAAATCGCGCGGGGATTGCAGCGTCGATGCCGACGAACCAGCGAGCGACCGCGCCATGGCGCGGGCCAGGTCTCCCGAAGGGGAGCGCTTTTCCCGACACGGCTGACGCCGCGTGGACCTCTGAAGATGCGTGATGCGTGGGTCCGAATGTGTCAGCCCGCCGACGCGCCCGCCTGGCGGATCAGGCCGTGGATGTAGGCCATCTTGTCGACCACCGGGGGTGGGATCAGGAAGGGATACAGGTCGGGCTGTCCCATCGCGCGGTTGAGGCTGTTGACGGCGTAGGTGAGCGGCAACCAGGCGTCGATCAGGCGGTGCACGTCGGTCACACGGTGCGGATCGAACAGGAAGTCGGTCTCCATCGCGGGGTCGGTGGCGATATCCGGTGCGATGCGGATGCCGAACGCGCCCGCCATCTCCAGGGTGTCGACGATGTGCAGGTAGTGGGCCCAGGTTTCGGCCCAGTCCTCCCACGGATGCATGGTGGCGTAGGCGCTGACGTACGACGACTGCCAGTCGTCGGGCGCGCCTTGCCGATAGTGATGATCGAGCGCCTGGGCGTAGTCGGCGCGTTCGTCGCCGAACAGGGCCCTGAAGCTGTCCAGTGCGCCGCCGTCGCGGCCCAGCCGGTCCCAGTAGTAATGGCCGACCTCGTGGCGGAAATGGCCGAGCAGGGTGCGGTAGAGCTCGCCCATCGAGACCCGCGCGGACTCGCGTGCGGCGTCGTCGGCCTCGGCGAGCGCGATGGTGATCAGGCCATTGTCGTGGCCGGTCATGACCTTCGGCCCGTTCGGAGGATCGGCGAGGAAGTCGAAGACCAGCGGCTGCGGGTCGCCGCTGCCCAGCGTGGGGGTAGGCAGGCGCAGACGGAGCAGGGTGTAGAACAGCCGGCGCTTCGCGGCTTCGATCTTCTGCCAGGCGCGATGGTGATCCGGGTTGGACAGGTCGGGCACGGTGCGGTTGTGGCGGCAGGCCCGGCAATAGGGGTTCTCGTCGCCGGCAGGCAGCATCCAATTGCAGGCGTGTTGCTCCCAGTTGCGGCAGAAGCGGTAACGCACCAGCGGGTTGGCGCGCGCGATCCACGCAGCGCCCTCGGGTTCGACCGCGCTCAGCCGCGCCAGGTCTGGCAGATAGCCGAGCATCGTGCCGCAACGGATGCACGCGGTATTTTCGAAATAGACGACATGCCCGCAATGCTGGCATTTGAACAGTTGCATGAGGGCACATCCGGTTGGCGCGGGGCGCGCCAGCCGGCATCGTGACCGATCGCCGTGAAGATCCGGTGGCGGGTGGGATCACGCCGTCGCAAGGGCGCCTTGCGACGGCGGTCGTCGAACGGGATGCCGGGGGCGACGTGCGCCGTGGCGCGCTGCCGCATTCATGGAAACGGGATCTCCACGACGATGACCGCCAGCTGTGTGACGCGGCGATGGGGTGCGTGCATTCACGGCGACCGACGCCCCGGCTCGCCAGCATGTCCGCTCCCCTCTCGACACTCCGGAGTCCGCCATGTCCGCGTCCACTACTGCCCGCACCCGCCTGCACATCGACGATACCGGGGGAGCGGGACGCCCGGTGGTGCTCATCCACGGCTGGCCCCTGTCGGCCGAGGCGTGGAAGGCCCAGGTCGGCCCGCTACGCGACGCGGGCTATCGCGTCGTCGCCTACGATCGTCGCGGCTTCGGACGTTCGGACAAGCCCGACAGCGGCTACGACTACGACACCCTGGCGGCCGATCTCGCCGGCGTGCTGGACGATCTGGATCTGCGCGACGTCACGCTGGTCGGTTTCTCGATGGGGGGCGGCGAGGTCGCGCGCTACATCGCTAATCACGGCGAATCGCGTTTGCACAGCGTCGTGTTCGCAGCGGCGGTGCCGCCTTATCTGATGAAGCGCGACGACAACCCCGACGGTCCGCTCACCGAGGATGCGGCGAAGGAGATGGAGGACGGCCTGAAGCAGGACCGCGACACGTTCTTCGACGGGTTCACCCGGGACTTCTTCAGTGCCGATGGCACGCTGAAGGTGAGCGAGCAGGAGCGCCAGGACGCCATCGCGTTGTGCAAACAGTCGGACCAGACCGCGGCGCTGGGCTGCATGAAGGCGTTCGCAACCACGGATTTCCGTGAGGATCTGAAGCGCGTGACCGTGCCGACCCTGGTGCTGCATGGCGACAGCGATGCCACCGTGCCGTTCGAGGGCTCCGGCAAGCGGACCCATGCAGCGATCGCGGGCAGTGAACTGGTGGTGATCGAGGACGCGCCGCACGGCCTCAATGTCAGCCATGCGGAGGCGTTCAACCGGGCGCTGCTGGCGTTCCTGGCGAAGTAAGCCGATGGACGATATCGCGGATGCGCACCGGTGCCTGGTGCGCATCCGCAACTGGCGACCTTCCTCGAGGGAGTGGCGCCGGTATGCGGTGATGTCGGCTGCCGCGTCGCGCCCGATGCGCTGCGCCGCGCGAGATCCGAACAGGAGACTGGTGCCGTGACCCGATCCGAACCCCGCTACGTCAGCTACGACCCAGTGCTCGCCGAACCCCGCGCCGACGAGACGGCCCTGGCCGACGCGCTCGCCGAGACCTTGGTGGACATCGTGCGTCAGACCTGGGAGGACGAAGGGCGTGGGTTGCGTGCGGTCCACGCGAAGAGTCACGCGCTGCTCGCCGCCGAGGTCGAGATCCCCGAACTGCCGCCCGAACTGGCGCAGGGGGTGTTCGCGCGCCCAGGTCGACACCGGGCCCTGATGCGGTTGTCGACCACGCCTGGCGACCTGCTGCCCGATCGCGTGTCCACGCCGCGCGGGATCGCGCTGCGGATCTGCGACGTCCCGGGCGAGCGGCTCGAGGGTGCCGAGCATTTGCGGGGTCAGGATGTCCTGATGGTCAACGGCCCCACGTTCAATGCGCCGGACGGCGCGACGTTCCTGCGCAACCTCAAGCTCCTGGCCAAGACCACCGATCGCATGACCCGCACCAAGCAGGTGATCTCGGCGGTGCTGCGTGGAACCGAACGCATGCTCGAAGCGGCCAGCACCGAAAGCACCGCGCTCAAGGCCATGGGCGGTGAACCGCCGCTGCACCCGCTCGGCGAGACGTACTTCAGCCAGCTGCCGCTGCGTTTCGGCGCGTACATCGCGAAGCTGCAGCTGGTGCCGGCCTCGCCCGTACTGCGGGCGTTGGAGGGTCGTCGCCTCGAACTGGCGGACGACAATGCGCTGCAGACGGCACTCGTCACCCATTTCCGCGATCACGATGCGATCTGGGAGCTGCGCGCGCAGCTGTGCACATCGCTCGACGACATGCCGATCGAGGATGCCACTGCGGAATGGAGCACGGACCAAAGCCCGTTCCGCACCGTCGCCATCGTGCGCGCGCCGAGGCAGATCGCCTGGAGCGAGACACGCAGCCGGACGGTCGACGACGGCATGGGCTTCAGCCCCTGGTACGGCATCCAGGCGCATCGCCCCCTCGGCGAGATCATGCGCCTGCGGCAGACGGCCTACGCGCGTTCACAGGCGTTCCGGTCGCGGATGCAGGGACGGCCGCTGACGGACGGGTGCCCGTTCGCACACGACGATTGAGCGGACGCCCGCTCTGATCGCCCGGGTCTGCACACGCGCGCAACGTGGCGGGGCAGGCACGGCGGGGCAGACACGACGGAGGTTGCAGGCCCACGTCAGCGTACCGGCGCTGGTCGGTGATCGGGACGCGCGCCGGCGCGGTGTTCGAGATCCGGATACAACCCCAGCAGGGCCAGGGCGACGCCGTTGCTCCAGCCGAACCCGTCCTGTAACGGGTATTCGCCGCCGCCACCGCCCTGCAGGGCGCCATCGGCGTCGTATTTCTCGACCAGCTTCCGATCGCGCGCATAGATGCCCTCGACATTGGCGATGAAGCCGGCCGCGATCTCGCGGGCGAGAGCCGGCTCGCCGTGCCGCCGCAAGCCGTCCACCGCCACCCACTGCAACGGTGCCCAGACATTGGGCGCGTCCCATTGCTGGCCGCTGTCCACCGGCGTGGTGACCAAGCCGCCGGGGCGGAGCAGGTCGCGCCGGACCGCGGTCGCGGTGGACCGTGTCCTGTCCGCGGGTGCGATATCGACGTAGAGCGGAAACAGTGCGGCGGCGGTGAGCGCGTCGCGGACGCGGCCACGTTGCCAGTCGTGGTCGGCGTAGTAGCCGTCGGGGTGCCAGAGATGCGCCTGGATGGCGGCGTCGCGGCGCTCCGCGAAGCGCCGATAACGTTCGGCGCAGGCGACATCGCCTGCCGCATCGCAGGCGTCGGCGATGGTGCGTTCCAGGTGATGCAGCAGGCTGTTGAGGTCCACCGGCACGATCGCGGTGGTGCGGATGGTGTGCAGCTGCATCGGATCGTCGAACCAGCGGCTGGAATAGTCCCATCCGCTTTCCGCGCCTGCCCGCAGGTCGCGGTAGATCTCGGCGTCCGGGCGGTCGCTTTCGGCGGCGGTCTCGCGGTCCTGCATGAAGGATTCCGGGCGCGCCGTGTCGCGGTCGTCCCAGTAGCGGTTGAGCACCTGACCGTCGCGCAGGCGGACCACGCGACGATGTGCCCGGCCGGGCGGCAACGCGTCCGCGCCGTCCATCCAGTAGGCGTGTTCGCGCTGCAGTTGCGGCAGGTGGCGGACCAGGGCGTCCGGCGTCGTCTGCGCGGCCAGCCGCACCATGTGCGAGAAGAAGGGTGGCTGCGAGCGGCTCAGGTAGTAACTGCGGTTGCCGTTGGGGATATGGCCCCAGGTGTCGATCAGGTGCGCGAAGTTCTCCAGCATGTCGCCGACCAGATCGTGCCTGCCGCTCTCGGCCAGGCCGCGCATGGTGAAGTACGAATCCCAGTAGTAGATCTCGCGGAAGCGGCCCCCGGGCACCACATAGGGACGCGGCAGCGCGAGCAGGGTGTCGTGCGCGGCCGGTGCGCTGGTGCGGGTCAGGTGTGGCCAGAGCGCATCGATGTGCGCGCGCAGTGTCGGCTGCGGTGCGATGTCGTCCGCGTCGACGGTGCCGGGCAGGTCGAAATGTGCGTCGACGAAGCCAGCCAGATCGAATCCCGATGCATCGTGCGCCGCCAGGTAGGCCGCACGAACCCGGGGCGGGGCTTCATGCGGTGCCGCATCGACGAACAGTTTCTGGTCTGGAAACAGCCAGCGCGACTGCACCGACTCGAACAATTCGGGGTAGTCGATGTCCGGCTGCAGCGGCGTGGCGGCAGCGACGCTCGTGTGCGCGGCCGGTGTGGCGCCCTGCGACACGCGCGTCTGGCCGGCATGCGGTGTGCATCCCGTGGCCAGGGCGAACGCCAGACAGGCGCCTGCCAGGCGCGGCGGAAGGGTGGAGGTGCGCATGGGGTCGACCCTCGTGAGGACCGCTCCGACCTTACCCGGGCCCATGTGCAGGCGGAACCCCGAGGGGCAGATGCCGAATCCGACGCAGGGTGATCCAGTACAGCGTGATCCAGTGCAGCATGACCCAGTGCAGCGTGGACCGGGTCGGTTCTGCCTCCGGGCGAGGGACTTCGGGTTTCGACGGGACATGGGAAGCCTCGCTTCGCTTACGCCACGTCGCGACCTGACGGGCCCCGCCGGAACCGGCAGCCTCCTCGCGCGAATGTCCCCCGGCCACCGCCATCCGGCGGCGGCCTCCTCCTTGATTTCGCCGAGAAGGCCGCCGATTCCGACGGGGCTCGGCTTGCGGATCGTGCCGGCCGCAGTCGTCGATACGCCGTTGTTTCGTGGCGCTTCGCAGACGGGAGGCAGGATCGGACGATTGCGTGAGGCACCGATGCGCAGGCGCAGTCGGATGCTGTGGAGCGTGCGGTGCCGGCCAAGACGGGGCCGTCGGATCGAGACGAGACGAAGCGAAGCGCGACGCCGATGCGACCTCGCTGCCGACGGCAGCGTCCGCCGTCGGACGGAGCGGCCGTTTATCAGCCCTTGGAAATCGCCGGATACGGCTGCGCTTTCAGCACGCCGGCGAGATGCGCGGTATTGCTGGCGATGGTCCTCAGGGTCTCGGCCACCTTGTCCGGGGTGTTGTCGAGATCGTTGTAGTCGATGCTGCCCATCGCCTCGCCGACCCAGTAGGGCGGGCTGCCCGCCGGCAGGGTGAAGCCCACATCGGCGAGCGCCTGGTAGACCTCGGCGCAGACGTGGTGGGCGCCGTCTTCGTTGCCGACCACCGCCACCAGTCCGACCTTGCCGAAGGTGGGGTAGCGGCCGTCGTCGCCGATCTCGCCGAGAAACGCGTCCATGCGCTCGAGCACGCGCTTGCACACGCTCGACGGCTGCCCCATCCAGATCGGCGTGGCGATGACCAGGATGTCGGCGGCCATCAGCCGCTCGCGCAGGCGCGGCCACGCGTCGCCGTCGCCTTCGTCGGCGCTCACACCGGGCTTCACGTCGAAATCGACCACGCGGTCGTGGCGGCTTTCCACGCCATGCCGGCCGAGCGCCGCCAGAACCTCGTCGAGCAGTTTCTGGCTGGACGACGGCGCATCGCCGGACTTGAGGGTGCAGTTGAGGCCATAGGCGCGCAGGGACATGGGGCCACTCCGATCGGGGAATGCCCAGCCTGTGCCCACCGGCGTACAGGGCGCGTGTGTCGCGGACCGGGCGTGATCCGCGACGCATCGCCGGTCACTACAGGAGGTCGGCCTGCTGGATGGCGGTGTCGGTGAGCAGGCCGAAATGGCCGAGTGCATGGGTATGGCTCGCGTTTTCGCCGGGGATCTGCGAGGCATGCACGCCGTTGACGGTGCAGATCCCGCCGAAGCAGACGATCTGGTCGATCCAGGATTTGATCGACACCACGCGCAGGCCCAGCGGACGCCCCCAGAGGTGGTTCAGCAGCGGGCTGCCGATGGACAGCCCCTGTGCGCCGCAGGTGCTGGTCGCCACGTGCATCGGATAGAGGCCGCAGCTGCGCAGGCCGCGCGGTGCGCCGGCGATGCCTACGAACGTGTCGATCGCGTTCGCCAGGCCGTAATCGACGATCTGCTTCGCGGCCAGGGTGACGCCCATCGAGTGGGCGATCACGTCGATGCGTCCGGTGCACGACCGGGCGATGGCCTCGACCAGCGCCTCGCGGACCGGAATCTCTTCGCTGCCGCTGTGATCGTTGCAGGCTGCGCAGGTCTTGCTGCCCCAGTCGGGCCGCAGGATCTCGTCGTCGCGCCAGCCGCGTGCGCGCAGTTCGACGTAGGTGTTGTCGAACTGGCCGGGATGGCCGGCGTTGCCATGGACGAGGACGACGGCATCGCGACACGTGGCCCAGGCGGCCGGGACGAACGCGAGCATGAGCGCCGCGCAGGCGGCGAGGCGGATGAGCATCGAAGACATCGTGGTTTCTCCCTGGTGGCCCGGTGCGGATGACGCGGTGCGCGCGGCCTCGGGCCGCCTTCGTGGAATCGCCTTCGCGGAACCGGGCATGGCGGACGACCGGCAAAGATGCCGGCGTGGGCTGGCCGCAGGGTGGGGGAGACCAGTGCCTCGATGCCAACCGATGCAGCGGGCTGTGCCTATTGGCCGGATGGCCATCCGTGACCGGGTGCGCATTCGCATGCATCCGGCCACGCGGCCGGATCACGATGTCTGGACGGTGGCGCGCCTAGGGTGGAGTGCCTCCCCATCCCTGGAGGCGACATGAACCAGCCCCCACAGCAGCAGGACGTCCCGGGCGTCGAGAAAGCGCTCGACCCGCCCGCCGATCACGGCGAGACCCGCTACCGCGGCAGCGGCCGGCTCGAAGGCAAGGCCGCTCTCATCACCGGCGGCGACAGCGGCATCGGGCGCGCCGTGGCGATCGCCTACGCGCGCGAAGGCGCCGACGTGCTGGTGAGCTATCTCAGCGAGGACGAGGATGCCGAGACCACCCGGCGTTGGGTCGAGAAGGCCGGACGGCGCTGCGTGCTCGTCCGCGGCGACCTGTCCGATCCCGCGCACTGCCGCGCGCTCGTGCAACAGGCGGTCGACGCGTTCGGCCGGCTCGATGTGCTGGTCAACAATGCGGCCTACCAGATGTCGCGCGCCTCGCTCGACGAGATTCCCGACGAGGAATGGGACTACACCTTCCAGGTCAACGTCACCGCGATGTTCCATCTGTGCAAGGCCGCCGTGCCGCACATGCAGGCCGGCGCGTCGATCATCAACACCACCTCGATCAATTCGGACAAGCCCAATCCCACGTTGTTGCCCTACGCCGCGACGAAAGGCGCGATCGCCAATTTCACCGCGGGTCTCGCGCAGATGCTGGCGGAACGGGGCATCCGGGTGAACTCGGTGGCGCCGGGGCCGATCTGGACGCCGCTCATTCCGGCCACGCTGCCGCCCGATGCCGTGGCCTCGTTCGGCGATCAGACACCGCTCAAGCGCGCGGGTCAGCCGGCGGAAGTCGCGCCGATCTTCGTGCTGCTGGCATCCGACGAAGCCAGCTACATGACCGGCGGGCGGCACGCGGTGACCGGCGGCATGCCGATCCTCTGAGCCGGCACCTCGATGTCCGTCCGGCGGCCGCCGGTGGGACGGCGGTGGTCGGCCGCCGGCATCGGGCCGATGTCGCGTGTGTCCGTTTCTCGGAGACGCCCGGACGGCCACCCACTTGGCAGGATCCGGCCGTTCAGGCGGCGCCGTGTCGCAGACCGCGGCGTCGAGCCAACGGCTGCCGCACACCGGTCCGCCCGGCGGCGACCACCGGTCGGTGCGTAGCGCCTTCGCGCGACAGGTCGGCCCACACGCGCATGCCGTGCGTACGCAGCGGCCGGTAGTAGGTCAGGAAGGCGACGTCCGCGGCGTCGCGGCCGTGCGCGATGACGATGCGTCCGCCGCGGACCTGTGTCTGGGTGGCGTCGAAGGTGTACCAGGCATCGCCGACGTAGGCCTCGAACCAAGCGTGCAGATCCATCGGGTCGAGCCCGTGCAGCCAGCCGACCACCATCCGCGCGGGGATGTCCAGCGCTCGGCACAAGGTGATGCCCACATGCGCGAAATCCCTGCACACACCGGCGCGTTGTTCCAGCGTGGCGAAGGCATCGGTCCCGGCGTCGCTGACGCCGTAGCGGTAGGCGAGGTTGCCCTGGATCCAGGCGCGGATCGCTTCGGCCTGGCCGTACCCCGGAGCCGCGTCGCCGACGATTTCCAGTGCCCGGCTCAGCGCCTGCGCACGGTCGGACGGGCAATAGCGGCTCGGCAACAGGAACTGCAGGGTTTCGGCCGGAAGCTGCGAGGGATCGTTCGCGCCTGCGTCCGGGTCCACCGCCAGCTCGGCGGGCGTCGCGGCGGCCGCATCGATGCGGATCCGGGTCTGGCCCCGGGGCAGGGTGAAGCGACGGCAGCGGTTGCCGAAGCTGTCCGTGTACTCGCTGGCGTCGTGCACTGCGCCGAAACCGTCGTGTCCGTCGATGCGCCACCGGGCCACGCCGGTGCGCGGTTGCAGCAGCGCCACCACCGGGCAGGGCGCATCGGTCTCGACCGTGAACTCGCAACCTGCCTGAACGTGCATGACGCGGACATCCTGTACTCGGGGATGCAGTGTGCGTGTGGACGTGTGCAGCCCATGTGCGTGCCGGGTTCGGCGCGCCTACCGGTGTGGCGTGCGCCGGCGCCCCGCCGGCGCCGCCCCACTTCGCGCGTCATACACGCGCCAGACCCGCATTCCGTATAGAGTCGGGCGCCTACGGGCACGCCCCGATCGCCCGCACGACGATGACCGACCCCGATCCGTTCCGCGATCTCGCCGATGCCGTCCCGGCCATCCTCTGGACGACCGAAGCCGACGGCCGCTGCAACTTCCTGTCCCGGGGCTGGTCCCTGACGACCGGCCAGACCGAGGCCCAGGCGATGGCGCACGGCTGGTTCGATGCGGTCCATCCCGACGACCTGCCCGAGGCACGCGTGCGCTTCGCCCGCGCGCACCAGGACCGCCGACCGTTCTCGATGGAGTACCGGCTGCGGCGCGTCGACGGCCAGTACCGCTGGACCCTGGATGCCGGCAATCCACGTTTCGGTGCGGACGGCACGTTCCTGGGGTTCGCGGGCTCGGTCGTCGACATCGACGACCGATACCGCTCGGAAGCGAAGTATCGCGCGCTGTTCGACTCCATCGACGAGGGGTTCTGCATCTTCCGGATGCTGTTCGACGACGCGCAGCGTCCCGTCGACTACCGGTTCCTGGAGGTGAACCCGACGTTCTCGCGGCAGACCGGCCTGGTCGATCCGGTGGGACGTACCGCGCGCGAACTGCTGCCCGACCTCGAGCCGCACTGGTTCGAGATCTACGGTCGGGTGGCGTTGACCGGCGAGGCGCATCGGTTCGTCGAGCAGTCGGCGGTCATGGGACGCTGGTTCGAGGTGTATGCGTTCCGCATCGGCGCGCCGGCCGACCACCAGGTGGCGTTGTTGTTCTCGGACATCACCCGGCGTCGGCGCCAGGAGCAGGCGTTGCGCGATGCGGACCGGCGCAAGGACGAATTCCTGGCGACGCTGGCGCACGAACTGCGCAACCCGCTCGCACCCATCCGCACGTCGCTGTACGTGCTCAAGCTCGACCAGGGCGCCGGTACCACGACACGCATGCTGGACATCCTGATGCGCCAGGTCGACCAGCTGACCCATCTGGTCGACGACCTGATGGAGGTCTCGCGGATCACGCGCGGCCGGATCGAGCTCCGGCCGGTGGAGATTCCGCTTTCGGCCGTATTGCGCAACGCCGCCGAGAGCGTGCAGCCCGCGCTGGACCAGCTCGGACAGACCTTGCGGATCGATGCGGACGTGGACGCGGTGATGTTGCGGGCCGACCCGGTCCGCCTGGGGCAGGTCTTCGTGAACCTGCTCAACAACGCGTCCCGGTACGGGGGCGTCGGCAGCACCATCGACCTCGAGGCGCGCCAGGACGCGGAGCACGCCGTCGTCGTCGTGCGCGACCGCGGCGTGGGGATCGCGCAGGAGCACCTGCACACCATCTTCGACCTGTTCACCCAGGTCGACACCGACCAGCGTTCGTCCGGCGGACTCGGCATCGGGCTGGCGCTGGTGCGCAGTCTGGTGACGATGCACGGCGGCGACGTCTGCGCGCTGAGCGAAGGACTCGGACAGGGCGCGGCCTTCCAGGTCCGCCTGCCGGTGAGCGGGGATGTCGCCCCGTCGGACGCGATCCCGGCCGAGCCGTCGCCCGACCGGGCCTTCGCCGGTCTGCGCGTGCTGGTGGCGGACGACAACCGCGATGCCGCCGAGAGCCTGGGCGAGTGGTTGGGGGCATTCGGCGCGGACGCCATCGTGGTGCACGACGGCCGGGCGGCGTTGCGCATGGCGCAGATGCGGATGCCGCACGTGGCCCTGCTCGACCTGGGCATGCCCGAGCTGAGCGGGCTGGAACTCGCGCGCCGGCTGCGCGACATCCCCAGTCTGTCGCGGATGTGCCTGATCGCGATCACCGGCTGGGGGCAGGCGCGCGACCGCCTGGACACCGAGGCCGCAGGATTCGACCACCACATGACCAAACCTCCGGACATTCCCGTCCTGCGCGCGATGCTGGCCGAGGTGCGCGCGCGCGTGCTGGCGGACCGAGCGTCGGGCGTGGAGGCCTAGGGCGCGCCGGACCGGGCGATCCGGCGCCGCCCGGAGCGGAAGACATGCCGGGGTCCGACGACGCCGATCGGACGCACGGGGTCTGGCATGTTCCTGAACGCGGTTTCGACATTCGTTGCGAACCGGTGGGCAACGAAGATGTTGCGGCGCACAATAGACCGCCCGTGCTGCGAATGCCGAGATGGCCGCCCCCGCGTCGAATCCCCTTCCCCCGGAGCTCACCCCGCGCCAGCAGGGCTGGATCCTGTTCGCGCTGGCGATGGGCGGGTTCGCCATCGGCACCAGCGAATTCGCCCCCATGGGAATGATGCCGGACATGGTGGCCGACCTCGGGATCACCGAGCCGCAACTGGGGCATTCCATCAGCGCCTACGCACTCGGCGTGGTGGTGGGCGCACCGCTGCTGGCGATCCTGGGGGCCCGGCTGTCGCGGCGGCACCTGCTGCTGGCGACGATGGCGTTCTACGCCCTGGGAAATCTCGCCAGCGCGCTGGCGCCGGGTTATCTGTCGCTGACCGCGCTGCGGTTCGTCGCCGGACTGCCGCACGGCGCCTACTTCGGGGTTGCCGCGCTGGTCGCGGCATCGATCAGCCCGCCGGGACGACGCGGGACCGCCATGGCGCGGGTGATGCTCGGCCTCTCCGTGGCGCTGCTGGTCGGCAATCCCCTCGCCTCGTGGCTGGCCCAGGTCCTCGACTGGCGCTGGGCCTTCGGCCTGGTGGCCGCGATGGCGTTGCTGACGATGGGGCTCGTGGCCCGCTTGCTGCCGCCCGATCCCGCCGAGCCGCGGCAGAACCCGCTCCGCGAGCTGCGCGATTTCAACCGTGCGCCGGTGTGGCTGGCGCTGGCCATCGGCGCGATCGGTTTCGCCGGCATGTTCAGTGTCTTCAGCTATCTGGCGCCGACGATGATCGAGGTCACCGGCATCGCGCCGCGTTACGTACCGCTGGGGCTGGTGGCGTTCGGCATCGGCGCGATCCTCGGCAACCTGGGCGGCGGTTGGCTGTCGGACCGGTTCGGGTTCCGCGCCGCAGGCATGGTGCTGGTGTGGTCGATCGGGGTGCTGCTGGCTTTCCCGCTCGCCGCGCAGACGCCGTGGTCGGTGCTGCTGGGGGTGATCGCGGTCGGCTCGATGGGGGCGCTGGCGACGATCCTGCAGGCGCATCTGGTCGACGTGGCGGCCGGCGCGCAGACACTGGCCGCCGCCTCGAACCATTCCGCGTTCAATCTGGCCAATGCGCTGGGTCCCTGGCTGGCCGGCATGGCGATCACGGCCGGCTATGGCTGGACCTCGACAGGGTATGTCGGCGCGGCGATGGCCGCGGCGGGCTTGCTGCTGTACGGCCTGGCGCGCCGCGACGCCCGCCTGCGCGAGGCCGACTGCGCCTGCTGACCTGCACGCGGCAGCGGCACGCCGGTCACGTCGCCGTCGGGTCGCCACCGCCGGGCAGTGCACGCTCGACCCGGTGCCAGGCATCGCGGACCGCATGCCGGGCCTGCGGCCAGTCCAGCCGGGAGTTGCCGCGCTGCCGGGCCCAGGCGTCGGCCAGCCGGGCTTCCGTCGCGTCGTCCCAGCGCGCATCCGATGCCGCCGTCGCGCGTGCCCGCGTGCCGTAGCGGTACGCCGCGCGATAGTCGTCGTAGGTGTGGTCGTCGCTGTAGGCCTCGTTCTCCGTGTAGCGCTCGGCGTAGTACGCGTCGGTCTCGGCATAGGTCCGGAACGTGCGGTCGGCCCGGGCGTAGGCGTCCGCGACGGCGGGGCGGGCGTGGTTCCACGACAACAGCGATGCACCGCGCGCCTCTTCCCAGCGGTCGCGCAACTCGGGCTCCAGTGCGTCGAAGTCACACGTCGCCTGCGCCGTGTTGCGCGCTTCGGTGCCGTAGCGATAGGCGGGCGCGTAGTCGCGGTCGAAGTCGGCATCGCGGGGGTAGTAGTCGCGATCCGGCGCGCTCGCGCGCCAGTACTCGACTTCGGTCGTGGGATCGACGCGTTCGGCGACGGCCTTGCCGCCAGCGGCACCGCCGAGTGTGCCGATGGCGCCACCGATCAGCGTGCCGATCGGACCGAACAGGCTGCCGACGGCGGCGCCCGCGACCGCCCCGAGGGTGCCGCCGGTGGCGACGCCGACCGGGTGCGCGCCGGCTTTCCCCGAGATCGGATCCCGATGCGCGTCGGGCTGTTCGGGCGCGGATTTGTCGCTCATGCGTGCGATCCTCGAGTTGGACGTGACCTGCACTGTCGGCCACCCCGCCGTGCAGGGGGTGTGCACCGTCGCCTGGCGGAGTGCGCGTATCGAGGAACGGTTCAGCCGGCGCCGTTCATGTGCGGGATGGGGCCGGGACGTCTCCACCGCCTAAGCTATCGAGCCGTTCAGCCACGATCGCCCCACGCATGCGCCTGCCCGCCCTGTGTTGTCTCTTCGTCGTCGCCGGTGTCCTCGCCGCCTGCGGGGGCAAGGCCGAGCAGACCCGTCCGGCGCTGTTGGGCGAGACCTTCGCGTTCGACGAGATGTACTCGCGCGCGTTCGAGACCACGCCGGATGTCGCCTGCGAGTCGGCGCGGCGCGCGCTGCTCGGGCAGGGCTACGTCGTCGCTCGCGCGGATGCGGGCACGGTGGAGGCGAGCAAGAATTTCCAGCCGGAGGCCGATGCGCATCTGCAGCTGGCGTTGCGCGTGTCGTGCGTGCCCCAGGATGGCGGCACGCTGATGTTCGTCAGCGCGCTGCAGGACCGGTATGCGCTGCGGCGCAGCGCCAACTCCGCCAGCCTGGGCGTCAGCGCGCTGGGCTCGCTGTCGCTGCCGATCGGCAGCAGCGAGGATTCGCTGGTGCGCGTGGCCAGCAGCACCGTCCAGGATGCGGAGTTCTACGGGCGGTTCTTCGAACGGGTAGGCCATTACCTGCCGGCGCACGTGGTCGATCGCGACGGCGACGACTGACCGCCGCCGGCCGGTCTGGTCGGCCGGCGGCCGCTGCGCGCGACGCGACGCACCGCGCGCGGGCCAGGCCTCAGCGGATCCAGCTCCGCAGTTCCTCGCGGCTCAGGCGGCCGTCGCCGTCGGTGTCCACGCCCGAGAACTCCGCCGCCAGCGTCGGGTGCGCGGCGGCTTCGCGGCGGCTGATGTAGCCGTCGCCATCGGTATCGAGCGCTTCGAAACTGATCCGGTACTGGTCGGAGGCGGCCGGGTTCGGCTCGTGCGAGCGGATGATGATCTGCTGCTGCTCGGGCCCGTCGAAGGTGACGACGCCGGTCTGCGCGGCCTGCGAGGTCGCGCGCTGGGGGCCGCTGCCGGTCTGGGCGATGCCCTGCGTCTCGACCTGCGCGAGGGCGCAGACGGGCAGCAGGCAGGCGGCGAGGGCGAGCATGTGGTGACGCATGGCGGTTCTCCTGTCAGTGGCGTCGGATGTCGTGGACAGCGGCGTCCGGTGCGGCGCCCGCCGCACGCCGCGCATCGGCGCGGTCGTCGGGGTCGGCATCGAGTCCCGCCTCGGCGTCATTCTCGCCGGGCTCGAGCGCCAACTCCACCAGGATCGGGAAATGGTCGGAGCCGATGTCGGGCAGACGCTTCACGGCGACGAGGGTGAAGTGGCGGCTGTGGAACAGGTGGTCGAGCGGCCAGCGCAGCCCGGGCCATTTCGCATGGAAGGTGTTGTACATGCCGCGGCCGATGCGCGGGTCGAGCAGACCGCTGATCTTGCGGAACAGCCGGGTCGTGCGCGACCAGGCGACGTCGTTGAGGTCGCCGGCGACGATGGTGGGCAGCCGGCTGGCGGCCGCGGCGCGGCCGACCACGACGAGTTCGGCATCGCGTTCGTGCGAGCCGTCGGATTCGGTCGGGCTGGGCGGGCGCGGATGCAGGCAGTGCAGGGCGACGTCATGTGCGCCGTCGAGTCGCAGGCGCACGTGCATCGAGGGAATGTCGTCCTCGACCAGATGCTTCACCTCGGCGTCGTGCAGCGGAGTGCGCGCATACAGGTGCATGCCGTAGAGATTGTCCAGCGGTTGCCGCAACGCATGGGGAAACAGATCGCCGAGGGTGTCGAGGCGCGCTTCCCACCAGGCGTCGGTCTCCACCGCGATCAGCACGTCCGGGCGGATGCGCCGCACCAGGTCGAGCAGCGGCTGCGCATCGCGGTTGGTCATCAACACGTTGACCGCCATGATCCGCAGCCGTGGCGCATCGGCGTGCGCGCTGGCGGCGACCTCGGTCGGATGCAGGCGGGTGTAGGGCAGGATCCACCACGCCTGGTACAGCATGCAGGCGGCATTGGCGGAAATCACCGAGACGTCGGTGACGTCGTGCATCGGATGCAGGAAGCACTGGGCCAGCAGCACGCCCGCCGACAGCAGCAGCAACTGCAGGCGCGGGAAATCGAAGATGCGGATCCACCAGGCGCCGCTGCGCGACAGGGGCAACAGGGTGGCGGCGACGAGCGCGAGGGTGAGTGCGGCGAAGAGGCCGGTGACCAAGTGCATGCATCCGGGAGCGGGGCCCGGATTCTAGGAGGCGCCGTGTCAACGTCCGCTCAGTGGGGCGACGCGCCGGCCGCCGACGCCGGGAAGAGGCGTCGGCGGCCGCGCGGGGTCACCAGCGGGCCAGGATGCTCAGCCCGGTGTAGTCCACCTTGCCCTGCACGCGGACGTACCAGGTGCCGGTCCGCGGTTCAGTGATGCGGATCGTCTCGTTGTTGCCGGGGCGGTCCGAGGCCGCGTCGTGGCTGTCGTCGGTCGGCGGCGCGCCGTGGCGGAGCTGCAGGCGCACGTCGCCGCGACCGCCGTAGGTCAGTACCGACAGGCTGGGGGTGTCCTGGGCCACGTCGATGGTGAACAGGCGCTCGCTGCCGGCGGCGCCGTCCAGGCCGTCGACCGGGACACGGTTGGCCAGCGGCCGCGTGGGCGTGCCGCCGCCATCGTCGTCCACGGCGAACAGATGCAGGCCGGAGCGTGCGCCGATCGCGGCCAGGCGGCCGTCGTCGAGCCGGGTCAGCCGACGGACCGGGTCGCCACCGAGCGAGGCCGGTGCTCCGACGGGCCGCGGCGCGGTCGGATCGCTGACGTCGAATTGCTGGACGCCGTCGTCGTGGCCGTACCAGGCGTGGTCCAGGTGCTGGACCACCGCGACGTCGTTGTTGAATCGCGCCAGGTCGTGACGTCCGACCAGGCCGGGCGCTGCGGGATCGGCGATGTCGATCACCTGCAGGCCGTTGCTGCAGGCCAGATAGAGCAGGTCCACGTCGTGGTCGATGCTCAGGTCGACGGCATTCGCGCAGTCCTCGCCCAGGAACGCCAACGGCGCGGGCGCGGCCGGCTCGGCCAGGCTCCAGACCTGGAGCCCGGAGGCCTCGCCACCGGCCGGCGTGCCGGCCAGATAGGCGTGGCCGTCGTGCACGGCGAGCCGATAGGGGCGCCCGCCGAGCGCGGCCTGCCAGACGACCTGCGGATTGGCCGCGTCGGCGATGTCCACCACGGCGAACAGCGGGCCGTTGGTGTTCTTGGCGACGTAGGCCAGAGTGCCTTCGATCGTGACGACGCTGGCGAACGGGAATTCGAGCCGGCCGATTTCGCGCGGCGTCTCGCCGGCAAGATCGACGGCGATCAGCCCATAGCCCCACGAGGCCAGCCAGGCCGTGTCGCCATCGACGTGCATCTGTTCGAACGCGCGCGCTTCCAGGCTCTCCGGCAGTTCCGCTTCGAACCGCGCGATCGGGGCCAGGGTGTCGGGATCGTTGAGGGTGAGGCCGTAGTCGGCCTGCAGCACCACCAGACGGCCGTCGTGTTCGGCCACATCGGCGGGCCGCACGCCGGGCAGCCACGGCGCCGTGCCCGGACGGGGCGCCTCCGGCTGCGAGGTGTCCACGAACTGCAAGCGGTCGAGCGACGTGGGAATCAGCAGGCCGTGCCGACCCAGGCCGACATGGCCCATCGCGCCCAGCATGCGCAGGTCCAGATGTCCCACCGAGGCCGGTGCCGCCGGATCGGCGATCGACCAGATGTCCATGCCCTCCCGGTAACCGAAGGTGTAGACGTGGTTTGCCCCGGCACGGGCGCCGTTGGTCGCGGGCGGGATGGCGGTATCGCCCAGCGGCAGCAACTGGGTCGGGTCGGCGACGTCGTAGACGGTCAGCCGGTTGCCTACGCCGATGACGCGGTCGCCGTCGGGAATCATGGTGAAGTTGTCGGTGCCGTTGAGCGCGTAGCTGGCGACCTCGAACGGTGCGGTCGGCGCCGACACATCGTAGATCCGCAGTTCGGTGCGGAAATCGAAACCGCGTCCGACCGTGGTGATCCGGTCGCCCTGCGCCACGATGCTGCGGTACTGGTTGCTGGTCGGCAGCCCCGTGGCGGTGAAGCGCGGGGCCTCGGGGTCGGCCAGATCGCCGATCAGCACGCCTTCGCCGTCGTCGAACAGATACAGCAGGCCGTTGGCTTCGACGAGCCCGTTGGCGAACAGGAACTCGGCATCGGCATAGGGATCGTCGGCGACCAGCGCCGGCGCTTCCGGGTCCTGGAGCGACCAGACCGCCACGCCCGCCTGGCCGGTGTAGCTGCGCCAGGCGCCGTAGAGGTAATCGCCGACCTGCGCGAGCCCGGCCAGGGTGCCGCCGGCGGGGGCGGCGGTGGCGAGCTGGCGCGGGGCGTCGGGATCGGCGTAATCCCACGCCGACACCGTGCGGCCGGAGGGCAGATAGAGATAGCGGCCGTCGAAGACGGCCTCGGCCTCGATCTCGCCGCCGCGAACCTGCTCGAGGACCAGGGGGGAGTCCTGGGCGGCGGTGGCCGCGACGGGAACGGTGGCCAGGACGGTCAGCAGGGCGAGCGGCAACAGGGCCTTGGAAAACGTCGGATGCAAGGGGGGCTCCTCGGGGGCGTGCGGCGGGCTTGCCGCGTCGTCGCCCGAGGGTTCCACGGCGGCGGTGCCGGACACGCTCCAACGCCATTCCAATCACATGACATCGCGTCGTCGTCGCTCCAATCTGTGCCCCCGGTCACGCCGCAGCCGTCCCCGGCGGCCGCCTGGCCGGGCGACCGCGACGCGAGCCGGGAGACGCCACCCACCACGCGACGACGGGCGGGGGTGGCCATCCGCTGCCTGCATCCGGGACCACGATCGCGGCGAGCACCGGCTATCCGGGCGGCCAGTCCCGCACGGCTAGGCCGCCATGCCGCTGTGGCGCAGCAGCGCGTCGATCTCCGGGTCGCGGCCGCGGAAGGCGCGGAAGTTCTCCAGTGCCGGCCGGCTGCCGCCACGCGACAGGATCTCGCCGCGGAACCGGGCACCGGTCGCGCCGAGCGCGTCGGGCTGCTCCTCGAACGCGGCATAGGCATCGGCGCTGAGCACCTCGGCCCACTTGTAGCTGTAGTAGCCGGCCGCGTAGCCGCCCGCGAAGATGTGCGAGAACTGGTTCGGGAAGCGATGCCAGGCCGGTGGCCGGTTCACCGCGACCTCGTCGCGGATGCGCTCGATCACCGCCATGATGCCGTCGGCCGGCGGCTCGGCCGCGGCATGCACGGTCATGTCGAACAGGCCGAACTCCAACTGGCGCACGGTCTGCATGCCGCTCTGGAAGTTGCGCGCCTCGCGCATGCGCTCGAACAGGGCGTGCGGCAGCGGTGCGCCGGTGTCGACGTGGGCGGTCATGGCCTCCACGCGATCCCATTCCCAGCAGAAGTTCTCCATGAACTGACTGGGCAGCTCCACCGCGTCCCACTCGACGCCGTTGATGCCGGCCACCGACAACTCCCCGATCTCGGTCAGCAACTGGTGCAGGCCGTGTCCCATCTCGTGGAACAGGGTGGTGACTTCGGTGTGGGTGAAGGTCGCCGGCCGGCCGTCCACGCCGCGGCCGAAGTTGCACACCAGATAGACGATCGGGGTCTGCAGCGTGCCGTCGCTGCGCTGGCGACGGTTGCGGCAGTCGTCCATCCACGCACCGCCACGCTTGCCTTCGCGGGCGTAGAGGTCGAGATAGAACTGCCCCACCAGCCGCCCGTCGGCATCGACGAGGCGGTAGAAGCGAACGTCCTCGTGCCAGACCGGCGCGGTGTCGGGCAGCACGCGCAGGCCGTAGAGATCGTGGATCACGTCGAACAGGCCGGCCAGCACCTTCGGTTCGGTGAAGTAGGCCTTGACCTCCTGTTCGGAGTACGCATAACGCGCCTGGCGCAGTTTCTGCGAAGCCCAGGCCAGGTCCCAGGGTTCGAGCGAGTCGAGGCCGAGTTCGTCTCGGGCGAAGGTTTCGAGTTCGCCGCGGTCGCGCCGCGCGTGCGGCACGGCGCGCGCGGCGAGATCGCGCAGGAACGCCAGCACCTCGTCGGGGGTCGCGGCCATCTTGGTCGCCAGCGACAACTCGGCGAAGCTGGCGAAGCCGAGCAGCCGGGCCTGCTCGGCGCGAAGGGCGAGGATCTGTTCGATCAGCGGTCCGTTGTCGCGCTCGGCCGGGCCGGTCTCGGAGGCGAGCACGCCGTAGGCGCGGTAGAGGCGCTCGCGCAGGCCGCGGTCGTCGGCATAGGTCTGCACCGGCAGATAGCAGGGCATCTGCAGGGTCAGCCGCCAGCCGTCCACGCCGGCCTTCTGTGCGGACGCACGGCACTGCGCGACGACATCGGCGGGCAGTCCGGCCAGTTCGGCGGCATCTTCGGTCACGTAGGCCCAGGCGTCGGTGGCGTCGAGGACGTGCTCGGAGAAACGCGCACCGAGTTCGGCCAGGGTCTGCTGCACTTCCGCCAGGCGCGCCTGGTCGGCGGTGTCGAGTTCCGCGCCGCCGAGGCGGAAGTCGCGCAATGCGTTGTCCACGGTGCGGCGTCGGGCGGCATCCCAGCCGGCCGCTTCCGGCGCTGCGGCCAGCGCCTTGAACTGGGCGTACAGGGCCGGATTCTGCTGCAGCGTGCTGTGGAACCGGCTGATCTTCGGCAGTGCGGCGTTGTAGGCGGCGCGCAGCTCCGGTGTGTTGACCGTGCTGTTGAGATGGCCGACCTGATTCCAGGCCCGGCCGAGACGCTCGGTGGCGTCGTCGAGCGGTTCGACGAAGCTGGCCCAGGTCACGGGCGACACGGTTTCCGCACGCTTCACCGCGGTGTCGGCCTCGGCGAGCAAGGCTTCGATGGCGGGCGCGATGTGGTCGGGACGGATCGCGTCGAAACGCGGCAGGGGCGGGGACTCGAGCAGGGGATTGGTCATGGCCGTCATCGTGGGGGCGACGCCGCCGCAAATCCAGCCGGCGTGCAGATCCCGCAGGCGACGGGACGGCCGAGGCAATGCATGCGTCTCGCCGGATGACGATCCGGCGCGCCGGCCGGGTCGGCGTCGGGGCCGGAGCGGTCCCGGTCGATGTACGGCCTCAGTTGCCCGCGAGGAT
Source organism: Luteimonas abyssi (assembly GCF_001482195.1). Classification (GTDB taxonomy): domain Bacteria; phylum Pseudomonadota; class Gammaproteobacteria; order Xanthomonadales; family Xanthomonadaceae; genus Luteimonas; species Luteimonas abyssi. Next base: position 267,297 of record NZ_KQ759763.1, read on the forward strand.
GGAGACGATGCGGTTCTGCATCCAGGTGGTATCTTCCGCGGACAGGCCGGCCCTGGCGAGCGGGCTCGTCTCGCGAGAGAACGCGGCCCAGAAGTCGCTGTCGTGCGGATGTTGCAGGCGCATGGAAGGCAGGCGGTCGTGCAGACCGTCCAACCACTGATCGAGCTCGATACGGGTCATGACAACCTCACGGTAGCGCCGACAGGGCCGGGGTGCGCCGAGCCGTCGCGAGAAAGAAAGTGGTCGCGTCGCGCGGGAGCCCGTCGTGGGAGGCGAACGGAGTCGGGCGCGACACGGACGCCTACCGTAAGCAGGAGGCCGGAAGCACGGCGTGAAAGATCGACGCCGTTCGCGCGACGTATGCGCATTCATGTTCATGGGCCTGAACGTATTCGTCTCACCGATTGAGATTGCGGCACGCCATCGTGCATGCATGCAGACGCTCGAGAAACTGGAAATCCTGGCCGACGCCGCCAAGTACGATGCCTCGTGCGCGTCGAGCGGCGCGTCGAAGCGGCATTCGTTGGGCACGGGCGGGATCGGCAGCACCGAAGGCATGGGTATCTGCCATTCGTATACGCCGGACGGGCGTTGCGTGTCGCTGCTGAAAATCCTGCTGACCAATTTCTGCATTTACGACTGCGTCTACTGCGTCAATCGGGTCAGCAGCAATGTACGGCGCGCGCGGTTCACCACCGACGAGGTGGTGCGGCTCACACTGGATTTCTACAAGCGCAATTACATCGAGGGCCTGTTCCTCTCCAGCGGGATCATCCGCAACGGCGATTACACGATGGAGCAACTGGTCGAGGTCGCGCGCAGTCTGCGCGAGGATCATCGCTTCGCCGGCTACATCCATCTCAAGACCATTCCGGAAGCCGCACCGGAGCTGCTCGCCGCCGCCGGCCGGTACGCGGATCGCCTGAGCATCAACGTGGAGCTGCCCACCGAGCAGGGCCTGGCCGAACTCGCGCCGGAGAAGACGCTGCCCGGTATCCGTGCGGCCATGGGCGAGTTGCGCTGGCGGATCGAGGAAAACCAGGAGCAGCGGCGCGCGGAACCCGTGCGCAAGGCCAAGCCGCCGCGCTTCGCGCCGGCGGGGCAGAGCACGCAGATGATCGTGGGTGCCGACGGGGCGAACGACCGCAGCATCCTGACCGCGAGCGACAATCTTTACGGCAACTATCGCCTGCGGCGGGTGTACTACTCCGCGTTCTCGCCAATCCCCGATGCCTCCATCCGACTGCCGACCAAGGCGCCACCGCTGGTGCGCGAGCACCGGCTCTATCAGGCCGACTGGCTGCTGCGCTTCTACGGCTTCGGCGTGGACGACATCGCGCCGCCGGATGCCGGCGGCATGCTCGATCTCGACATCGACCCCAAGCTGGCCTGGGCGCTGCGGCATCCTGAGCGATTTCCGGTGGATCTCAACCGCGCGCCGCGCGAGATGCTGTTGCGGGTGCCGGGGCTGGGCGGACGCAATGTCGCGCGGATTCTCGCCTCGCGCCGGCTCGGCGCGTTGCGGGTGGACGACCTGGTGCGGTTGCGGGTGCCGTTGAAGAAGACCCTGCCGTTCGTGCAGTTGCCCGATCACCATCCGCGCGCCCGCCTCGACGACCCCGCACGTCTGCGTGCGCAGCTGGCACCGCCACCGCGGCAGGCGGACCTGTTCGCGTGAGCCGGTCCGTCATGCGCCGCCTCGCGCCCCACTTCGTACCAGCGCCCGCGAGGCATGTCTGCATGCGCGTGCCGTCCTGGGCGCGCCGACGCGAGTGCGGGCGCATGAGGGCGCCCGGGTGAGCGTGGCTGGGGACCTGTTCGCCACCGGCGCCGACGCGGGCGTGCACGCCCGCGTCGATCCGCCGTGGGACGGCGAGGCCTGGCGCATGCAGGCGCGGCAGGCGTGGTGCGCCGGCATCGCGCCGGAGCGGTTGATCTGGGACGGCGACACCCAGGCCCCGCTGGCCGCGGCCACCGCGCTGGACGCGCTGCCGCCGCGGCGCCCGCCGCCCCAGGTGGATGCGGCCTTCCCCGCACTGGCCGCCGCGGTCGCCTGCCACACCGACCCGCAACGCTTCGCGCTGCTGTACAGGCTGCTGTGGCGCATGGCCTCGGGCGAGCCGCGCCTGCTCGCGCGCGCCAGCGATCCCGACGTGCACCGGCTGCGCCTGCTGGAACGCGCGATCCGCCGCGACAGCCACAAGGCCAAGGCGTTCGTGCGCTTCCGCGAGGTGCCGGGCCGGCCGGATCACTTCATCGCCTGGTTCGAGCCGAGCCATCGCATCGTCGACCGCATCGCGCCGTTCTTCGCGCGCCGTTTCGCCGGCATGCGCTGGGCCATCCTCACCCCCTACCGCAGCGTGGCCTGGGACGGCGAGGCGCTCGGGTTCGGCCCCGGCGGCCACCGCGCCGACGCGCCGGCCGAGGATGCGCAGGAAGCGTTGTGGCAGGCGTACTACGCCAACATCTTCAACCCGGCGCGGTTGAACCCGACCATGATGCGCTCGGAGATGCCGCAGAAGTACTGGAAGGGTCTGCCCGAGGCCGCCCTGTTGCCGACGCTGTTGCGGGAGGCAGGCCCGCGCGTGCGCACGATGGCCGAACGCGCGCCGGAGCCGCCGCGGCGGCGGATTCCCGCACCCGCGCCCGAGGCCCCGGTCGAGGTGCAGGGCCTGGAGGCCGTGCGCGTGGCCGCGGCCGCCTGTCGGCGCTGCCCATTGTGGGAGCCGGCGACGCGGACCGTGTTCGGCGAAGGGCCGGCCGATGCCCGCGTGGTGATCGTCGGCGAGCAGCCGGGCGATGCCGAGGATCTCAGCGGCCGGCCCTTCGTCGGTCCGGCGGGGCAGTTGCTGGATCGCGCGCTGGGCGAGCTGGGCATCGACCGCTCGCACCTGTGGCTGACCAACGCGGTCAAGCATTTCCGTTTCGAGCCGCGTGGCAAGCGGCGACTGCATCGCAATCCCGAGGCCGGCCACATACGCGCATGCCGCCCGTGGCTGCAGCAGGAACTGGCTGCGCTGCGGCCGGACGTGGTGGTGTGCCTGGGCGCCACCGCCGCGCAGGCGGTCTTCGGCAGCGGGTTCCGTCTGATGGCCGGACGCGGTCGCTGGCATGCGCTGGCCGATGCGCGTGCCCTGGCCACGGTGCATCCGGCGTGGGTGTTGCGACAGCGCGATCCGGCGACGCGGGACGCTGCATATGCCGGGTTCGTCGAGGATTTGCGGCTGCTGCGCGAGGCGATGCCCGGCTGACGGTGCGTGCCGCTGAAGCGCAGGCGGCGCGGTATCGACGCGCCGGATGGAGCACTGCGCGTGCGGACGGATGGGCCGCTGACCGACCCCTGACGCGCTGCCGGACACCGCGAGCGTGTCCATCGCCGGCCGCTTCGCGGATCAACATCGCGGCAGGGGCGCGGTATCGTGACGGGCAGCCGCGGCGGTGCCCGTGGAGCGGTGTCCGCGATGTACTCGATCGAGATCGTCCTGTTGATGCTGCTGCTGGTCCTGGCCAGCGGGTATCTCGCGCGCCTGTTGCCGTGGCTGCCGTTGCCGCTGGTGCAGATCGGGTTCGGCGCGCTGGTCGCGGCCGGGTTCCAGGAAGGCGTGCAGCTCGATCCGCAGGTGTTCTTCCTGCTGTTCCTGCCGCCGCTGCTGTTTCTGGATGGCTGGCGCATTCCCAAGACCGGCCTGTTCCGCGATCGTGGGCCGATCCTGGCGCTCGCGCTCGGCCTGGTGGTCTTCACCGTGCTCGGCATGGGGCTGCTGCTGCATGCGCTGATCCCCGCGTTGCCGCTGGCGGTCGCGTTCGCGCTGGCGGCGGTGGTGTCGCCGACCGACCCGGTGGCGTTGTCGTCGATCACCGCCCGCGCGCCGCTGCCGCCGCGGCTGCGGCATATCCTCGAGGGCGAATCGCTGCTCAACGATGCCTCGGGACTGGTCTGCTTCCGGTTCGCGGTGGCGGCGGCACTGACCGGCGGCTTCTCGCTGCTGTCGGCATCGGCCACGTTCGTCTGGCTGGCCATCGGCGGGGTGGGCTGCGGCGTGGCGATCACGGTGGCGGCCAACCGCGTGCACGCACGGCTGTCGCGCCGCCAGGGTGAGGAGGCGGGCATGCCGATCCTGCTCAGCGTGTTGATCCCGTTCGGCGCCTACCTGCTGGCCGAGCGTATCGGCGCCTCGGGCATCCTGGCCGCCGTGGCGGCGGGCATCACCATGAGCTACGTGGAGCTCAGCGGCCGTGCGCTGGCGACCACCCGCGTCCAGCGGGCGGCCGTCTGGGACATGCTGCAGTTCGCGCTCAACGGCATCATCTTCGTGCTGCTGGGCGAACAATTGCCCGGCATCCTGGCGCGTGCCGCCGCACACCACGCGCTGGGACAGCTCGCGCTGTATGCGTTGGCGGTGAACCTGGGCCTGGTCGCGCTGCGGCTGGTCTGGGTGTGGGCCACGTTGCGCCTGCTGACGGTGCGCGCCAAGCGCAACGGGACCGCTGCGTCGGGCACGGGCGGGCGGGCGGCCATCGTGGCCGGCACGTTGGCCGGCGTGCGCGGTGCGATCACCCTGGCCGGTGTGCTCAGCCTGCCGCTGGTACTGGCCGACGGTACGCCGTTCCCCGGCCGCGACCTGGCCGTCTTTCTCGCCGCATCGGTGATCCTGTGGTCGCTGCTGGTGGCGAGCGTCTGCCTGCCGTGGCTGGCCGGTCGCGTCCACGTGCCGGCGGAGCCGGAGTTGCAGCGCGCCGAAGATGCCGCGCGCCTGGCCGCTGCCCGGGCCGGTGTGCAGGCGGTGGAACGGGCGCAGACCGCGCTGCCCGAAGCGCGCCGGGATCCCGACCTGTACGCCCAGGCCGCGGTCCGTGTCATGGCGCTCTACGACGAGCGGCTGAAGCGTGACGGCAGCAATGGGCTCGACGCCGATGTGCTGCGGCGCGCCGATGCCGCCGAGCGCGGTCTGCGCCTGGCCGGCTTGCAGGCCGAGCGCGATTGCCTGTTCGACCTGGCCCGTCATCGGCACATCTCCGATGAGCTGGCGCGACATCTGGTACGCGAGATCGATCTGCTGGAAGCGCGTTACCGCTAGTGGACGCATCGCGGGTCCGATACCGACCGGCGTTTTCACGCATCGCCGACGCCTGTGAACAGGCACGCAACCCCGGTTCGTCCGGGCCGCGTTTTTCACCGCCCCGTGCGCGAAGCGTACCGAGACTTCGCGCCACCCGGGTATCAGCCCGATCAGACAGGAATCCGACCGATGAAGATTCGTCCCATGAAGCGTCCGATCGCCCGCTCGCTGCTGCTGGCGCTCGCGCTCGGTGCCGCCGTCGGCGTGCAGGCCCAGGACACCATGACCGAGGTGCAGGTCCGCAGCGCGCTGGAGGCGCAGGGGTACTCGCAGGTCAGCGACATCAAGTTCGAGCACGGCCTGTGGTCGGCCGACGTGCGCAGCGCCGACGGCAGCGAGCTCGACGTCCATGTCGATCCCGCCAGCGGCGAGGTCTATCCCGACAATGCCGTCGCCAACATCACCGCCAACGAGGTGCAGGCACAGCTGTCGGCGGCGGGCTATACCCATATCGAGGATGTCGAGTTCGACGACGGCATCTGGAAGGCCGAAGCCCGCAACCCGCAAGGGCAGAAAATGAATCTGCGGCTGGCGCCGACCGACGGTCGCATCCTGCACGAGCGGGCAGACTGAGCATCGCGTTCGCGCCTTCGGGACCCATCCGACGACGCCCGGCCGATGCCGGGCGTCGTCGTGTTCGAACTGTGCGGACCGACGGGGCATCGTCATGGACCGATGACGCGCCACGCCAGTGCAGGACCGCAGCCATCGCCTCGTGCAAGCACGCGGGAAGAAGGCCTGGCGTCGACGTGCGGACGCGCGCCGCGCGGCCACGCTCACCGACGCTCGACCCCGCGCCTGCGACGCTGGCGGTCCCGACCCATTCCGCATCGCGCCCATGTCCGAGACCGAAGCTGCCGACCTTTTCGATGAAGCCTGGACCCGCGTCGCGGCCACCGCCGAGCGCATCGGCACTCATCCCGACGTGCTCAAGGTGCTGCATTACCCCAAGCAGACGGTCGCGGCCAACCTGCTGATCCGTTGCGACGATGCATCGCTGGCGGCGTTCAAGGCCTGGCGCTGCCGGTACAACGACGCGCTCGGCCCGACCAAGGGCGGCATTCGCTTCCACCCCGGCAGCAGCATGCGCGAGGTCATGGCGCTGTCGCTGTGGATGACGCTCAAGTGCGCACTGGTCGACATTCCCTACGGCGGCGGCAAGGGGGCGGTGTGCGTGGACCCGAAGAACCTGTCCGACACCGAGCGCCAGCGACTGGCGCACGCCTATACCCGCGCCTTCGCCGACGTCATCGGCCCGGATCGCGATATTCCGGCGCCCGACGTGGCGACCGACGAGCGGGTGATGGCGTGGATCGCCGACGAGTACGCGCGCCTGTGCCGGGTGCCCGAGCCGGCCGTGGTGACCGGCAAACCGGTGGCCTATGGCGGCATCGAGGGTCGTACCGGTGCGACCGGCGCCGGAGGGCAACTCGTGCTGGAAACGCTGGCCCAGTCGCTCGGCCTGCCGCAACGCTGGCGGGTGGCGGTGCACGGCTTCGGCAATGCCGGCGGCGAGATCGCCGAGCGCCTGCATGCGCGTGGGCATCGCATCGTGGCGGCCGGCGACCGGGGCGGCGCGGTGCTGAGCGCGGGCGGCCTGGATGTGCCGGCACTGCGCGACGCCAAGCGTCGCCACGGCAGCGTGCGCGCCGCCGAGGTGGAGGGCGTGCGCCGGCGCCGCGACGGCGATGCCGTGCTCGGCGTGGATTGCGACGTGCTGGTGCTGGCCGCGATGCAGGACACGTTGACCGGCGACAATGCCGGCGATGTCCGTGCGCGCGTCGTGCTCGAACTCGCCAACGGACCGACCACCCCCGCGGCCGACCGCACGCTCGCCGCGGCCGGCGTCGCGGTGATCCCGGACCTGCTCGCGAATGCGGGTGGCGTGGTGGTGTCCTATTGCGAGTGGCTGCAGAACCGCAGCCGCGAACGCTGGACCGCCGAGCGGGTCCGCGAGCGCCTGGAGGCGGTCATGCGGTCGGCCGCCGGACGCACGCTGGCGGCGAGCGAGGCGGAAGGATTGACCCTGCGCGACGCCGCCCACGCGCTGGCATTGCGCCGGCTGGAGGCGGCCATCCTGGCGACGGCACCGGTATCGCCATCGGACCATGCCGAGGCGCCCGGTCGCCGCGGTCGCGCGAAACGACGTTGATCGAGGCCGTCGCGGCAGCCGCTGCCGCGCGATCAGCGCCGCGTGCCGCGCATCCGCAGCCGGACGGTCTGCAGGCCGAGCACGAGGGCCACCGCCAGGGCCGCCCATCCCGCCACGGCCACCTGTCCACGACCCGCCAGCGCCACGGTCACGCCGATCAATCCCCACGCCGCTGCTGCCGCGTAGGCCGCATCGCCGCGCATGCGGCGATGGACCGCCAGCACGAACACGGCGATAGCCGCCAGCAGCGCCAGGTTCCCGCCCAGCGCCACCTCGCCGGGCGGCATCGCGCCCGCACCGATGAGCGCCTGGCCGATGTTGAGGAACGCGGCCACCGACAGCCAGCCCGCATGCAGGGCGAGGGCGGTGCGGGTCCAGAGATCGGCCCCGCCCCGCGCTGCGACCGCTGCGGCCCAGAGCAGCGATGCGAGCGCGAGCAGGATCAGCGCCACGCAGATCCACAGCCATTCCTGTGCGTAGGCGGGCATCCACAGGGTGGTGCACGCGAAGCCGATCGCCGCGGCCGGCGCGATGCGCGCCAGCAACGCATCGTGCCGACGCGTGCCGGTGATCTGGCGGAGCGCGTAGACGATGTCGAGCAGGAAGATCAGGCTCCAGATCGAGAACGCGTAGCCGGCCGGCTGCAGTAGCAGCGGGTAGCGCGACGAGATCTCGGCCTGGTCCGGCCCGAAGGCGCCGGTCTGGGAAAGCCAGCCGACGATGGGCATGGCCAGGGCAGCGAGCAGCATGAGCAGGCGCATCGGTCGGTCCAGGAAAAACGGGTCGCCATCGTCTCGGGACCTGCGCGTGGACGTGGTGAAGGACCGGCGCTGCAGTGGCGTACCGGTTCACCCCCGGCGCGCACTGCGCCCGAGCGTGCCGGGTCCGAACGGTCGTATGCCGGTTCGGGGTCGCGGGGCCGGGCATCGGGGGACGACGTCGCGGGTCGCGCATGATCGACGCCGCGGCCCGCCGCTGCCCGGCGTATCGGGCAGCAGACGGCTCGCGCTCACCTAACGCGCGACGCGCCCGGTCAACGGAGCCAGGCTGCGCCGATGGCCAGCGCGACCAATACCAGGCAGGCGACCGCGGCGATGCGACGGGTATGGCGGTGCATCATCGGCCTGACCTCATTCGTGTGACCTCATGGGTGTGCCCTCGCTCGTGTGCGCTCATCGGTCTGTCGTCGCTCTCGTGCCCTCGCCGGCATGCGCCCGCCGGCGTGGCGTCAGACCATGTCGAACCGTTCGACATACAGGTTGCGTGCGGGGATGCCGCGGTCCAGCAGGACGGGTTCGACCGCATCCGCCATCGGGGGCGGACCGCAGACCCACGCCATCAGGCCCTCGATGTCGTCGGGCAGGTGGCGCGCCAGCAGATCCGCATCGAGATGGCCGGACTCGCCATCCCAGTCGTCGGGTGGGGACTCCAGCACGTGCACCAGGGTCAACGGCAGCTCGCGCGCGAGCGCTTCCAGCTCGTCCCGGGCGATGACGCTGTCCCAGTCGCTGCTGGCATAGAACAGCCAGACCGGTTCGTGCGCGCCGCGCTGGCGGGCGGTGCGCAGCATCGACAGGAACGGCGTGATGCCGACCCCGCCGGCCACGAAGATCGCGCCGCGCGGCGCGAAACCGGGATGCCAGGTGAAGACGCCGTAGGGCCCTTCCAGCCAGGCGCGCGTCCCGGTCTCGAGGTGTTTGAGGCTGCAGGTGAAGTCGCCGGCCGCCTTGATCGTGAACGCCAGTTCGGTGTCTCCGGCCGCCGAGGTCATCGAGAACGGGTGCTGTTGCAGCGTCCAAGGGGTCTCGCCCAGCGTCAGCCAGGCGAACTGGCCGGGCACGAAGGCCATGCCGGCATGACCGTCCGGCCGCAGCCGCAGCGTGGTCGCGGCGTCGCGCTCCGCCGTCACGCCGACCACGGTCCAGGGACGCCGGCGCGCACGTTTCGGACGGACCAGCCGGCTCTCGACGATCAACCACAGGCTGGCGCCGACCAGCATCAGCAGCGTGGCCTTCTTCCAAAGCGGCGCGGTGTAATGATCGACCATCAGCGCATGGCCAAGGCCCAGGCTCACCACGAACAGCGCCAGCACGCCGTGCAGCAGGCGCCAGCGCTCGTAGTCGAGTCCGAAGCGCAGGCGCCAGAGGGAAGTGACCAACAGCAGGGTCGTGGCCGCCAGGACCGCCCACAGCGACAGCGCGCGCAGCAGCTGGTCGCGCGGGTCCAGATAGGCCAGCAATGCGGGATCGGCGGCGAACATGGTCAGCGGATGCGCCAGCACCAGCGCCCAGGCGAACTCGCCCGCACGTCGGTGGAAGCGCAACAGATCGTCCTGGGCGAACCCGCGCGCGAACCAGCGCTGCCGCCCCGAGATCACCGATTGCGCCGCCAGCATGCCCAGGCCGAGGAATCCCAGCATCGCGGCGACCTCCTGCAGGCGCGTGCGGAACGCCGGCGCCTCGCCGCCGATCGCGACCAGCACCGGCAACAGCGCCAGCACCATGTAGGCCAGCAGCCATGCCGACGCACGCAGCCATCCGAGATTCATGGCGTGCGCTCCGGGGCCGGCGTGCGCCGCGCGCTCCGCCGCAGCCCTTGCCACAGCAGCCACAGCGCGCCAATCAGATACGGAATGCAGCTCGGCACCCACATCAGGATGCCGGCCAGTTGCTGGTCGGCCAGCGGGGCCAGACCGATGTCCGGTGCGCGCGCGGCGTAGACGGGATACAGGGCACGTGGCGCGAACGTCAGCAATGCGCCCAGGAAGCCCATCTGCATCATCACCGCCAGCAATGCGACCACGCCGCCGCCGGCCCCGGTCTGCGGCTCGCGCAGGCGACGCCAGGCCGCAGACCAGAACCACACGCCGGCGAGCAGGAACGAGCTGTGCATCAGGTGATGCAGCGCTTCATGGGCGAGCACCGCCTCGAGTGCGCCCGGCAGGTGCCAGGCCCACATCACCGCGCTGTGCGCGATCGCCGCCGGCGCCAGCCAGTCCGACACCCGCGACAACGGCCGATGCAGTGCGGCGTGCAACGCACCCGACCAACGCCGCGGCAGCGCGTATGCCACGACCGCGAACGGCTTGCCGGCCAGCACCAGCGGCGGCACCACCGCCAGCAGCGCCATGTGCTGGGCCATGTGCGCGGCCAGCGACCACGCACCGAACGCGTCCAGCGGCCAGATGGTCGCCAACGCCATGACCGCCATCCCCGACCAGAACGCGAGCACGCCGCCCGGGCCCACGCCGCGCCCGTATCCCGCCTGCCGCCACAGCCGGCGCAGGCCCACGGCGTACAGCAAGGCCAGCAATCCGAAGGGCACGAGCACCATCGGCGACAGCGTCCAGGCCTCGGCGAGCGCGGGCGGATGTGCGTGGTCGGCGTGCGCGTGCGCGGCAGCTGGCAGCATGGCCAGCGCCACGGTCGCGAGGCATCGGGGGCGGATCGACATGTCGCGACGCTAGCAGGGCGGGTGCAGCGTCCGTGTCGACGTGGAGGCGTGAACCCGGGAATTTCGTCGCCCGCCCTCCACAAGGAACGGCCAGCAGCGGCCGGGCATGGCAGCGGAGATGGCGCCTCCACACCCGCGCGGCGGCCGGTCGTCTACGGTGTCCTGCCGGGTGCAGAGATACTCTGACGCCTGCGGATGTGTGGGCGACCGCGCGCCTGCCGCGCGGCTCGACCGATGCACGGACACGGACGGCGACACGGCTTCGCCGCGGATCACGAGGGTGTTGGAGATCGCATGTACTTCTGGCTCAAGTTCTTCCACATCGCCGCGATGGCCGTCTGGTTCACCGGCCTGTTCTTTCTGCCGCGGCTGTTCGTGTCCCATCAGCGCGGCAGCGCCGACGGCACCGAGCGCTTCTTCAACCCGGTCGCCAACACCCTGTTCTTCTGGATCATGACCCCGGCGGCGATCGTCACCATCGCGCTCGGCCTGATCCTGATCGCCTGGATTCCCTCCGGCGCGTGGCTGGTGCTCAAGCTGATGGTCGTCGCTGTCGCCGTGCTGTTCCACCTCTACTTCGGGCTGCTGCTGTACGAGCTGGGCAAGGGCAACGACCGCCACGGCCCGCTGTTCTATCGCGTCCTCGGCTGGGTGCCGCTGGTGCTGCTGCTCGCCATCGCCGCCCTCACCGCGGGCAAGTTGCAGACAGTGGGAGACCTGCCGCCGCCGCCGGTGCATGCGTCACCATAACTAGTGTTTGAATGATCGATACTCGATCCCGTGGACCGAGGCTTCGGGGCCAGGCGTGAGCAGCTGTGGGACGCAAGGTGGGGCGGTCCAGGCGCGAATCGGTCCCTGCGTCGTCCACAGCAGGCGTTGCCCGGCCGAGGTGGCTGTAGGTGCGAAAGGTGAAACCGGGATCAGGGTGCCCTTTCTATGTCGAAGTGCACCCTGACCCCTGTTCCGGCGTCACGATGTCATTTCTCGGAGATTCTCCGAACGCGCGTTTGTACTCGCGATGAAACTGGGACACGCTTCCGTAGCCGACCGTGTAGGCCACCTGAGCAATGTTGCCGGGATGCTCGGCAAGCAGGGAGCGCGCCTCCAGCAGCCGCATCTGCTTCTGGTATTGCAGCGGCGTCATCGAGGTCAGCGCCTTGAAATGCTGGTAGAACGATGCTGGGCTCATCGCGGCTGCCGCAGCAAGCGTCTCCATCCGGATCGGTTGCTGATAGTGCTGCCGTAAGGCGTGCACGGCTTCGAGTACGCGCCGAACGGCACCTTTGGCAAACACCAGGCCACGCACGTCCTGTGCCTGCGGGCCGGAAAGCATCCAGTAGCAGAGTTCGCGCAGGATCAGCGGCTGGATGGCCGCAATGGCTTCCGGTTTCTTCGCAAGCGCAAGCAGCCGGGTCAGGCAATCCATGACCTCCGCCGGGCAGTCATACACGAAGATTCCGCCGCCTCTGCCCGGCGATATCGCCGGCGGCGGCGATGTCATCGTGTCCGCCGCATCACGCATTGGCGCGAAATCGAGCTCCAGGGCAAGCCCCAGGTATGGTTCGGCCGGGCTGGCGCGCGTGACACTGGCAAATGCGGGCACGTCGATGCCGACCACCAATGCCTGGCCATCGGCATACCGGAAGACGCGCTCGCCAACGGACACCTGCTTGGTCCCCTGGATCGCGATGGCTAGCACTGGCTTATAGAGCACCTGCATCGGCAGGGACTGGTTCTCGGAGCGGATGACGGTCAGGCCCGGCAACACGGTTCTCGCCACACCGTCCTTGCCCGGATGATCCCTCAGCGCCGCTTCCACGGAACGCTTTAACGCGGTGAACATGATCGTCTCCTCTACCGGGCACAACGGCCGAGGAGGCCCAAGCGCGGACGTGTCGATCCAGCATAGGTCAGATCTGGAAGATTGTGCATCCAACGCAGGGATTTGGGCACGACTGCCCGGGCGTGTGTCCCTAATCTGCGGCGAAATGCCGAGCCTTCGGCGCCATAGCGAGAAACGGAACCCATGAAGCTCTACGACGGTGGCGTGTCCCCCAACCCTTTCACAGTCCGCTTGTTCATCGCCGAGAGAGGAGGCTTGTCCCTGGAGGTAGAGGCCGTCGATCTGTTGAACCTGGCAAATCGTAGCGAGCCATACCTCTCGGTCAACCCGCGTGGCGAGGTCCCGGCCCTGCGGTTGGATGACGGTACCGTGCTGACCGAGATCACCGCGATCTGCGAGTATCTCGATGAGGTCGCGGCCACCGGGCCGAGCCTGGTTGGCCAGACCGCCGAGCAGCGCGCGGCCACGCGGATGTGGACGCGACGAGTGGATCTGGAGGCCGCACAACGATTCATCGATTGGTGGCGTGGCAGCGAGGATGCCGACGCGTTCTATCGCGGCCATCGGGTGACGCAATCGGCAGGTCGCGAGGCAAACCGGCGCATCGCCGAGCAGGGGTTCGGCCGCCTGGACCAGGACCTTGCGGGCCGTAGCTTCTTCTTCGGCGAGCGTCCAGGCCTGGCGGACATCCTCCTGTTTGCGTTCATGTTCACCATGAAGGATGCGATTCCGTGGTTGAACCCGCCGGACCGGACGAACGTCGCCGGCTGGTTCACGCGCATGAGCGAAAGGCCATCGGTTTCTGCCGCCCAGCAGCCCGTGCGCCTCATCCACGCCAGTGCCGGCGGCTCGGGCGCATGACCATGGCCACCATTGGGACCGGCGATTCGGCGGCTATCGAGCAAACGCTGCGAGCGGCGGCCGCTGATGTGGAGGCCGGTGACGTCGATCGCCTGATGGCGTTGTTCGATGAGGGTAACGATGTCTTCCTTTTCGACTACTCGCCGCCTCGCCTCACGACGCTGGCGCAGCTCAGGCAGAACTTTGCTGCCTCGCTCGACGATATCGACGAGGCGATGACCTGCGACTACCGAGAGATCCACACGCAGATCCTCGCGCCTGATGCGGCCTGGTCCTGGGCGATCATGCACGTCGCCTTCCGCACCAGAAACGGCCAGGCGGTCGACCTTGTTGTCCGCGTCACGGACATTTGGCGCAAGCGCGAGGGACACTGGCGCGTCGTCCACGAGCACGCCTCGTTCCCGGTCGACATCGCCACCGGCGTGGCTGACCTACAGTCGACAAGCTGAGAAAGCGGCGGCCGGGCCCGGTGCGGCGGCTACTCCGCAGGCGGCTGCTCGTCGCTTGCATGCACATGCGGATTGCCCTCGCCGTACACGCCGATGCCGTGGCGGAAGCTGAGTGTGCCGCCCAGCCAGCCGGCGCTCATCACCAGCAGCATCAACATGCCCGACTGCAGCAGGCCCCACGGCCACACCGCGGCGACCGGGTCGGGTGCGCGCAGCCACACACCCAGCCCGGCCATGGCGAGCACCATCACCGCGACGATGAAATGGTTCCAGGCCGAGACGTGTCGGCGCACCACCTTGATCAGGAACATGTCGGCGGTGCCGACGACGCCGGCCAGCACACCGAAGGCCAGGCCGACGACGTTCATCCAGTACGCGGTCTGCGCCCAGAACGGCTGCCCCAGCCAGAGCGTGAGGATGTCGGCCGGGAACACCAGGCTCAGCAGCGCGATGGGATAGACCACCAGCATCGGGTGCAGCGGATGCTTGGCGATCGCCACCCGACTGCGCACGGTGTGGCTGGTGGTGTCGGGCCGGGGTTGTTCGAGAGTCTTTCGCATCAGGCGCAGGGCGGCAGCATGAGGACGGGCACGGTGGTGAAGGTCACCGCGATGAGGGCGAGCACGGCGGCGAGGCCGGCGACGGCCGAGACGAACCGGTGCCGCCGTTCTGTCGCATCGGACTGTGGCCGCCGACGAAGTGGGTGCCATGCACGCCACGCCTGCAGGCCGAGGGCGGCGATGCCGGCGTAGGCCAGCAGCGTGAAGGCGATCAACAGCCAGGTGGCGAGCTCGGCACCGGCGAAGCGCTCGCGCAAGACATGTTCAGCGCAGGCCACGCCCTGCAGGCTGTAGACGGCGACGAAATGCAGCGCCCACACCGTCAGCGGCGCGGCGATGCCGATCAGCCGGAAGGGCAGCGGCGGCGCCATCAGATCACCCTCGGAAACATGTGGATCACGATCCAGGCGACGATGCCGATGCCGACGGTGTAGCGCCACAGGCCGGTGGCGATGCGGGCTTCCAGGGGGCGGGCGGCATCCACGTAACCGGCGCGCGCGCGTGCCGCGACGAAGCCGGACACCAGTACCGCCACGACCACGTGCACCAGGTGGAAGCCGACCAGCGTCCACACCACCGAGGCGTAGGCGTGGGCCTGCGGCGGCCCGACGGGATCGGCCAGCGCGCTCACATGCACGATCGCCATGACGGCACCGAGTGCGGCGGTCGCCAGCAGTGCGGGCACGGCGGACGTGCCGCGCCGCAACGCGCGTCCGGCCCACCAGGTGGCGGCGCCTTGCGCCGCGAGCAGCGTCAGCGCCGCCAGCGGCAGGCCGAGCGGACCGATCGTCATGCCTTCGGGCGGCCACGCCGGCGTGCCCAGCCAGAGATAGAAGTACGCGAACACCAGCGACGCGAACAGCGAGCCGTCGATCAGCAGCGCGATCACCAGCGCCCACCAACCCGGCGCGTTGCGCGCGCCGTACTGCGTCGGCAGGACGCGGCCGTCGCCGATGTCGAGCGCGCGCGGCGCGTGGCGGTCGCCGGTGGTCCACAACCAGGCGCCGAACAGGCCGAGCAGTGGCAACACCAGCAGGGCCGCGCCCCAGTAGACCTTGCCGATGAAGCAGGCGAGCAGGGCGGCGATGTTGAGCGCCGCCAGCAGGGGCCACCAGGTGGAGGTGGACACGCGGATCACCTGCTCGGGCTCGGCGCCGAGCAGGCCGGTGCCGAGGACTTCGCGGCGACCGTCGCGGGGATCGCCGAGCAGGCCGTCGGCGCGCGCGCTGTCGTCGGCCAGCGCCGGCGTGGTCCACAACGGATAGCGGTCGTCGACCTTCGGTACGGAGGCGAAGTTGTATTGCGGGACCGGCCACGCGAGCGCCCACTCCATGGTGCCGGCGTCCCACGGATTGCGCTGGCGGGCACGATGTCCGTGGCGGAACGACAATGCCACGTCGATCAGGATCGCCACCATGCCCACGGCGAGCACGAAACCGGCCGCCGTCGACAGCAGGTTGAGCCAGTGCACATTGAGGTCGAGCGGGTAGGTGTAGACCCGTCGCGGCAGGCCGAGCAGGCCGGTCAGGTGCATCGGCAGGAAGGCGAGATTGAAGCCGATGAACACCATCCAGAACGCGGTGCGGCCGATGCTCTCCGACGGCATCCGGCCGCTGACCAGCGGCAGCCAGTAGTACAGACCGGCGAACATCGGAAACATCAGCCCGCCGATCAGTACGTAGTGCAGATGCGCGACCACGAAGTGGGTGTCGTGGGCCTGCCAGTCGAACGGGACGAAGGCCAGCATCACCCCGGTCAGCCCGCCCAGCACGAACACGAAGAAGAACCCGAACAGGTGCAGCATCGGCAGACGGAAGACCGGTCGTCCCGCCCACAGCGTGGCGATCCAGGCGAAGGTCTGGATGCCCATCGGGATCGCCACCGCCATGCTCGCCGCGCTGAAGAACGCCAGCGCCAGCAGCGGGATGCCGACGGTGAACATGTGGTGCACCCACAGCCCGAAGCTGAGGAAGCCGGTGCCGACCAGCGCCAGCACGATCCAGGTGTAGCCGACGACAGGCCGGCGCGCGAACGTCGCCACCAGCATCGAGATCACGCCCGAGGCCGGCAGGAAGATGATGTAGACCTCCGGGTGCCCGAACAGCCAGAACAGGTGCTGCCACAGCAGCGGATCGCCGCCACGGGCGACCTCGAAGAACGCGAAGTCGAACGCGCGCTGGATCTCCAGCAGGATGCTGGCCAGGATCAGCGGCGGGAAGCCGAACGCGATCATGAAGGCCATCACCAGGATCGCCCAGCAGAACAACGGGATGCGCTGCAGGCTCATGCCCGGCGCGCGGGTGATCAGGATCGCGACGATGAGTTCCACCGCCGCGGTGACCGCGGCGATCTCGGCGAACGTCACCCCGATCAGCCAGAAGTCCGCGCCCAGCCCCGGGGAATACGTCGCATCGGTGAGCGGCACGTACATGAACCAGCCGCCGTCCGGTGCGGCGCCGAACAGGAAGCTGGAGTACAGGAACAACCCGCCGAACAGGTAGCACCACCAGCCGAACGCCGACATCCGCGGGAACGGCAGGTCGCGCGCGCCGAGCATCTTCGGCACCAGGTACATCGCGAAGCCTTCCATGATCGGCACCGCGAACAGGAACATCATCGTGGTGCCGTGCATGGTCACGAACTGGTTGTAGCGCTCGGGATCGAGCACCTCCAGGCCGGGCCAGGCCAGTTGCAGGCGGATGAACATCGACAGCATCCCGCCGACCAGCAGGAAGGCGAAGCCGGTCAGGATGAAACGCAGTGCGATGGTGCTGTGGTTGACCGCGGTGAGCTGGCCGATCAGTCCAGGCGCGTTGCCCCAGATGCGCGCCAGCGCCTGCAGGCGGCGGCGGTTCTCGGTCTCGTCGATGTGGCCGGGGCCCTGGGCGGCGGAGGTCATGGGCCCGTCTCCACGTCGGTTGCCGATGGCACGACATCCGGCTCGCGCGCGGCGTCGGATCCCATGCCGACGGCATGCCTGGCACGCGTGCGCGCGCGCAGTGCATCGGCAGCATTGCCAGCGCGTGCACCTGCACCGGACCCATCGCCACGTCCGGTGTCGGTGGCATCGGCGTCTCCACCGCCGTCGCGCCAGGCGAGCCACGCATCGGGCGGCATGACATCCACCGCGAAGATCATATGGGTGTGTTCGAGCCCGCAGAACTCCGCACATTGGCCGCGCATCGGTCGCCCGCCGTCGTCGTCCACGCGGAGCCGCAGGACGTTGACGCGGCCGGGGACGGCATCGATCTTGCCGCCGAGGCGCGGAATCCAGAAGCTGTGCACCACGTCCTCGCTGTGGATCCGGAACTCCACCATCTCGCCACGCGGCAGGTGCAGGGTGGTGCCGCTGCGGGCACGTACGGCGCCGTCGGCGTCGAGGTAGCGGAAGTCCCATTCCCACTGACGCGCGAACACGTCGATCACATGTTCCGGCTGCACGCCGACGCCGGTGACGCGGGCACTGATCCAGGTGCCCCACGCGAGCAGGCCGACCAGCACGGTGGTCGGCAGCACCAGCCCGCCGACCACGATCAATCGAACCGGCTGCGACAGCGCACGCGTATTGCGGCCGCGAAACAGCGCCCAGCACACGAAGACCATCACCAGCAGCCAGACCGATCCGAACAGCCCGGCCATCAACCACCAGGTCTGTGCGATCGCTTCCGCGGACGGGCCGGCGGGATCGAGCGTGGATTGCGGACCACGCGTACAACCGACGGACACGAACACCGCAGCGCATGCGGTCAAGAAAATGCGATGGCTGCGCCGCATGGCTGTCCGATCGTCCTCAGCAGGTCCCCGCGCCGTCGGATGAGGACGCGGTACAACGCTAAAGGGCGACGCGGGCAGACGATGTGAATGCGGCGATCACGTGCCTGTATCGGACGCCCGGAATCGTCCGCGGGCCGATGATCACCGCGAGGAATGGCCACGGACTCGGGCGACAGGCGCCCTTGCTCCGGGGCGATCTGCGTCAGGCGCCGACGCGTGCGCGTACCGCGGCCACGTCGCGGACCTGGCGGATCTCGATGCAACCGGTCTTCGACCAAGCGAACCCTTCGGCGATCCGCACCGCCTCGTCCAGGCTGTCCGCCTCGATCAGGTTGAACCCGGCGAGCACTTCGCGGGTTTCCGCGAACGGGCCATCGGTGATGGTGGTGCGTCCGTCGTGCACTCGCACGCTGCGTGCGGTGGCCGGCGATTCGAGTTGCTGGAAGCCGAGCAGGGTGCCTTCGGCCCGCAGCCGGTCGGCCTTGAGCAGGCAGTCGCGCATCATGGTGTCGAATTCGCCTTCGGGCAGGGCGGCGAGCTTGTCTTCGTCGATGTACACCAGCAGGAGATACTGCATCGAGGGCGATCCGGGAACGGTGAGCGGCGAGGATAGTGCGCTTCGCGGCGTTGCGCATCCGCCATCCGATATGCCGTGCACGGGCGATGCCGGCGGCCCGAAGTATTGCGTGTCTGAGTGCGGCCAAAAAAAACGCGGCGCCGTCGGGCGCCGCGTTCTTCACCCGTCATGCAGACAGGCGGTATGGAACGAGGTGTCAGTTGGCGGCGTGCGCGCTCGCCACCGTCAGGTCGGTGTTGTCCACGCGGACCACGCCCTCGATCTCCTGGGTGATCTCGACGGCCTTGTCGGCCTGCATCTGGGTGTCGACGTTGCCCGAGAGCGCGACGACGCCATTGGTGGTCACGACGCGGATGTCGGTGCCCGCCACGTCGGAGTCGGCGACCAGGCTCGACTTCACCTTGGTGGTGATCCAGGTGTCGTTGACGGGCTGGTCGGAGTCCGCCGCCGCCATGCGATCGGTGTTGGTCGGCTCCTGATCCTGAGCCATCGCGCCACCGGCGACGAACATCAGGCCAGCGGACAGGGCGACGGCAAGAGCGGCGTTCTGGGTGCGGAAACGATTCATGGCGGTGTTGCCTCGTGCAGTGAATGTGGGACCGAGTGTTCCGCCACGACCGTTCACGACGCGTGACCGCGAACGCCCGATTCGTGAAAAAACCGGGCAAAACCGCTCACGAGCGGGAACGCAGGCTGAGCGGACACCGTTGGAAACGATTACTGACGGCACGACGGTTCGGCGAAGATTGCCCGCAGCAGCGAACGGCGAGCGATTCGCGACGGCGTGCGCGTCAGATCCGCACCATGCGTCGCATCAGATGCTCCAAGGTCGCGTCGGGGGTCGCGTGACAGCGGCCCATGTGCACGGTCGAGGTCTGCACGACCGCACTGCGTTGCGCGGTGAGCCAATGGAAGCGCGCGCGATGCGGCAGCAGGCCGATCGGCCCTGCTTCCGCGCCGCCGGCGCAGAGACGGGGAATCGCCGCCAGCGCGCGTGCGATGCCATCCACGTCCGCGCCGGGACACAGCGCCAGGAGCCGCGCGGGATCGAGTTCGATGCGGGCTTCCAGCCAGCGCAGGCGTTCGCACGACAACAGGATGCCGACGTTGATGAACTCCTCGCGCTCGACCCGCGGCACCACCCGGATCACGGCGTAGTCGTAGGTGTCAGCCCCGTGCACGGCGGATCTCCTCGACGAACGCCTCGCGGCCGTGCAGGCGACGCGTCAGCCAGGTCACGTAGGCGTCGCGTTGTGCCCGAGGTGAGCCGAACGCATCCGGCCCTTCGAGCCAGGCATCGGGCAGGGCGGCCACGATGTCGGCGATCACGGCATCGTCCAGACGCGATGCGCAGTCGGCATCCGCCGCGGCGATGTCGTCGGCCCACGGCAGCAGGACGTGATCGCGGATCAACGGAAACGCTGCGGTCGCGCGGCCGGTGTCGCCGTCCCAGCCGTGCTGGAAGTACAGCGACGCGCCATGGTCGATCAGATGCAGCCGCCGGTGCCACAGCATCAGGTTGGGATTGCGCACGGTCCGGTCGACATTGCTGACGTAGGCATCGAACCAGACGATCCGCGAGGCGAGTGCGGCATCGGGATCCCAGGCGAGCGGATCGAAGTTGATCGCACCGGGCAGGTAATCGAGCGCGAGGTTGAGGCCACCGCTGGCCTGGATCAGGTGTTGGATCTCCGGGTCGCCCTCGGTCCGCGCCAGCACCGGGTCGAGTTCGGCGAACACGAGTTCGGGCACCGGCAGCGCCAGCGTCTGCGCGATGCGCCCGGCGATCCATTCCGCGACCAAAGCCTTCGCACCCTGGCCGGCGCCGCGGAACTTGAGGACGTACATGCCGTCGTCGTCGGCTTCCACCACGGCCGGCATCGAGCCGCCCTCGCGCAGCGGCGCCACATAGCGGGTGATCTGGACGGTGCGCGATGTCATCGCCGCGCAGGATAGCGGTTCGCGTCGTCGTCGTGTCGCACGAAGGCCCGCCCTGCGGAGCGGGATCGCGCGGTCGTCGCGATACGCACGAGCGACGCGAGGCGGTGCGCGGAATTGCGGGTGCCGTCCCTGGCGGGCGGCATGCCGGTGGCGCCAGGGGGCGCGTCAGTCGGCTTCGCCGCGCCCCTGTGCACGGGCACGGGCGATCACGGCGCGGACCTGCGCGCGATCCTGGTGGCGCGAGATCGCCACGGCGCCCAGCGACAAGGCGATCTCGCGCAGGTCGGCGGGGATGTCGTAATGCGCGCCGCTGGTCTTGTTCTGGAACGCGCGCCTGGGCATCCCCAGTCGCGTTGCGAAGGCGTGCAGTTCGTCGAGCGTGTCGGCCATCAGGTGCGCCCAGCGGCGGCCACGCCACAGGGTGACCGCATCGTCCACGTACACCGCCATGCCCGGCGTCAGCGTGCCGGCGCCGGAAACTCGCGGCGGACCCAGTCGTCGATCATGCGCTTCTCGTAGTACAGCGGCTGGCTGGTGCGCCCGGCGCCGATGCCGGAGGTGAGGTAGGCCGGGTCGCGCAGGATCCGCTCGCCGTCCTCGATCACCTGCCCGGAGGCCGTGGTCCGGCGCAGGGTCAGGATGAGCTGCGGCCAGTGGATGTCGCGCATCATGCGGACGCGATCGAAATCCGGGCCGCGCCAGGGCTCGTAATCGCCCGCGCGACGAATGTCGGTGATGGTGATGTCGGCGCGCTCGCCCTCGGGCAGGCGTGCAGCGACGGCCTTCTGGAGATGTTCGGCCAGATCCTGCACCCACGTGCCGCGCCGTGCCTCGGCCCGGTTGCCGCTGCGGCTGAGATCGGTGAAGCCGTTGGGATCGGTCCAGGCCACGGCGACATGGTCGAGTTCGGGCAGGGCGCGCGGCAGGTCTGGATTGGTCACGGTGCGGGCCGGCATGTTGCCGCACGCGGCCAGCACGGCGGCGAGCAGGACGGCACCGGTCATCCGGAGCGCGGACAGGTGCAGGAGCCGGTGGCCCTGGAGTGTGTGCGTGGCGCGCATCGCGGTGGCCTCCATCGGAAGGGTGCGTGGTCCCGAGTGTGCGAGCGGGCCGGCAGGCTTTCAAGGGCCGCCCGGAGCGGCACGAGGCGCGCCTCGGCCCGGTTTCACCGGGCGATGCGCTCAGCGCCGCGTGCTCACCGCCAGGCGCTCATCGGGCGAGTTCGGCATCGGCATCGTCCACTAGGGGCTCCAGCGCGCGCCAGACGTGATCGCGCAGGGCCGGCTGGACGGCCGCGGTCGGATGCATGTTGTCGGACTGGAAGCCCGAACGGTCCAGGGCGATCGGCTCGAGCAGGAACGGCAGCAACGGGATGTCGAAGAACCCGGCGAGCTGGGTATAGACGCCTTCGAATCCCAGGGTGTAATCCGCGCCGAGATTGGGCGGCATGCGCATGCCGACCAGCAACACGCGGGCGCCGACGAACTCCGATGCACCGATCATGCGCGCGAGGTTGCGGCGCATCTCGCGCAGCGGCAGGCCGCGCAGGCCGTCGTTGGCACCGAGAGCGATCACCACCACCGCCGGGCGTTCGCGCACGACCGCGTCGACGATGCGCGCCGAGCCGCCGGCCGTGGTTTCGCCGCTGATGCTGGCATTGACCACGCGCCAGTCGGGGTGCTGCTCGCGCAGATCGCTTGCGAGCAGGCCGACCCAGCCTTCATGTGCGGCCATGCCGTAGCCGGCGCTCAACGAATCGCCCATCACCAGCAGGGTACGGGTGGGGGGTGACGCGGTGTGCGTGGCCGCGGGCGATTGCGCCCAGCCTGCAGCCGAGGTCAGCAGGGCGAGGCAGGCGAGCAGCCAGGCGGCGGCGCGATGCGGGCGAGCGGCGAACGGAGACACGAACGACATGGAGGCGTGCACGAAGTGGGGAACGAACACGATAGCCCAGCCTGGCCTCCGCCAGACCGAGCGCACGGTGAACGGGGCGCAGCGTCCCGAGTTTCAGGCATGCGGTCCCGCGCGGGGAGCCCGTACACTCGGTCGTTCATGTTCGGGCTCGAGATCCGCACCAGCGGCCGCCCGCCTCCATACCGATGCCAGGAAGTCGCATGCCCGATTCGCCGTCCGCGCCCGTCGCCTCCGCCCACGCCTCGTCCGCATTCGCCGCGCCTGCCCGGCAGCCTGCCCTGCGCGTCCGCGATCTCGGCAAGCGGGTGGCCCTGCCCGACAGTGCGCTGACGATTCTCGACGGCATCGGCTTCGACATCGCACAGGGCGAAACCGTCGCCATCGTCGGAGCGTCGGGTTCGGGCAAGAGCACGCTGCTGTCGCTGCTGGCCGGGTTGGACCTGCCCTCGTCGGGCGAGATCGAACTCGACGGCACCGCGCTGTCGGTACTGGACGAAGACGGTCGTGCCCGCGTGCGCGCCGACAAGGTCGGCTTCGTGTTCCAGAACTTCCAGTTGCTGCCGTCGCTGACCGCACTGGAGAACGTGATGCTGCCGCTCGAGCTGCGCGGCGACGCCGATGCGCGCGGACCGGCCGAGGCGGAGCTGACCCGGGTCGGGCTGGGCGAGCGCCTGGGGCATTACCCGCGCCAGTTGTCCGGTGGCGAGCAGCAGCGCGTCGCCCTGGCGCGCGCCTTCGTGACGCGTCCGTCGCTGCTGTTCGCCGACGAACCCACCGGCAACCTCGACACCCGCACCGGGCAATCGGTGATCGAGCTGCTGTTCGCGATGAATGCCGATGCCGGCACCACCCTGGTGCTGGTGACACACGACGACCACCTCGCCGCGCGCTGCGGCCGCGTGCTGCGCATCGACAGCGGGCGGCTGGTGGACGCATGAGGACCGTACGCCTCGCCTGGACCCAGTTCGCCCGCGACCTCGCCGCTGGCGAAGTGCGCATCATGCTGGCCGCGCTGGTGCTGGCGGTGCTGGCGGTGAGCGCGGTGGGTTTCGTGACCGACCGTGCCGAGCGTGCGCTGACGCAGCAGGCCAATCGTCTGCTCGGCGGCGACGCGGTGCTGCGGTCCGATGCCCCCATCGACGCCGCGGTGACCGCCGCGGCCGATGCCGCCGGCCTGCAGCACACCGCGACGGTCGAGCTCGACAGCATGATCCGCGTCGGCGACGACCTGCGCCTGGGCGACCTCAGCGCGCTGGGCGAGGGTTACCCGCTGCGCGGAGCGTTCCGGATCGCCGAGCGTGGCGACGGCGACGATCGCGAAGCGGACGGCATTCCGGCGCCGGGCACGGTCTGGCTCAGCCGCGCGGGTGCCGACACGCTGGATGCACGGGTCGGCGACACCGTGTCGCTGGGCGAAGCGCAGTTGCGCCTGGCGGCCCTGGTCACCCAGGAGCCCGACGCCTCGATCGATTACTTCAATGTCGCGCCCAAGGTCTTCCTCAACGTCGCGGACCTGGAGGCGACCGGGCTGGTGCAGGAAGGCAGCCGGATCCGCTACCGGCTCGTGGTGGCCGGCGACCAGGATGCCGTGGAGCGTTTCGCCGGCGGTCTGCGCGACGATCTCGGACGTGGCCAGCGGTTGGAAACCATCCAGGATGCGCGGCCGGAAATCCGCTCGGGTCTCGATCGCGCCGGGCGTTTCCTGGGCCTGGCGGCGCTGGTCTCGGTGGTGCTGGCGGCGGTCGCGGTGGCGATGGCCGCGCGCCGGCACAGCGAACGCCATCTGTCCGGCGTCGCGGTGATGCGCTGCCTCGGCGCGAGCCAGCGCACGCTGGTGGGGATCCACGTGGGCGAGCTGGTGCTGCTTGGCCTCCTCGCCAGCGCGATCGGCGTGGTGCTGGCGTTCGGCCTGCAGTGGGCGGTCGGCGGCTGGATCGCGCGCACGCTCGAACTGGAACTTCCCGGCGCCGGCTGGCTGCCGGCGCTCGAAGGCCTCGGCGTGGGCATGGTGGTGCTGCTGGCCTTCGGTGCGCCGCCGGTGCTGGCCCTGCGCCGCGTACCGGCATTGCGGGTGATCCGTCGCGATCTCGACCCGGTGGAGCCGGCGGCGCTCGCGGTCGCCCTGGCCGGGTTCGTCGGCCTGGGCGCCTTGTTGTGGTGGAAGGCCGGCTCGGCCGATCTCGCCGGCGCCATGCTCGGCGGCATTCTCGCCACGCTGGCGGTCCTGGCGTCGATCGCCTGGGCGTTGATCGCCCTGGTGCGGCGCTTGCGTGGGCGTCTGCGCGGCGGCCTGCGCTATGGTCTGGCGAATGTGAGTCGGCGCGCTGGGGCCAGCATCGCGCAGGTCTCGGCGCTCGGGCTCGGCCTGATGGCGTTGCTGCTGCTGACCTTCGTGCGCACCGATCTGCTCGACCGCTGGCAGCTGCAGCTGGCCGAGAATGCGCCCAATCGTTTCATCGTCAATGTGCAACCGCATCAGCTCGACCCGGTGCGCGTCTTCATGGACGAACGCGGTCTGGAGGCGCCGGAGCTGTTTCCGATGGTCCGCGCGCGCCTGGCTGCACGCAACGGCGAACCGGTGACCGGCGAGACCTATGCCGGCGAGGATGAGCAGACCCGCCGCCGCGCCGAGCGCGAGTTCAACCTGTCGATGTCCGGCGATCTGCGCGACGACAACCGTGTGGTGGACGGGCAGTTCTGGACCGGCACGCCGGCCACGCCGGAGTTCTCGGTGGAGGAGAACTTCGCCAGCCAGCTCGGCTGGCAGGTCGGCGACCGCATCGTCTTCGACATCGCCGGCCAGCCCTTGGAGGCGCCGATCACCAGCCTGCGCAGCGTGGATTGGGAAAGCTTCCGGCCGAACTTCTTCGTGCTCGCCTCGCCCGGCGCGCTGGACGGCTACCCGGCCAGCTACATCACCGCGGTGAGCGTGCCGCCGGAGCAGACCCGCTTCACCGCGGATCTGGTCGGCGCGTTCCCGAACCTGTCGGTAGTCGATGTCGACGCGGTGCTGGCGCAGGTCCGCACCACGGCCGATCAGGTGTCGGTGGTGGTGCAGGCGGTGTTCTGGTTCTCGCTGGTCGCGGGCGTGCTGGTGCTGCTGGCGGCGGTGAGCGCCAGCCAGGACGAACGCCTGCTGGAGGGCGGGGTGATGCGCGTGCTCGGCGGCAGCCGCCGGCAACTGCGCATGGCCCAGGCCACCGAATTCGCCGCCATCGGCCTGCTGGCCGGCCTTGTCGCGGCCATCGCCGCCTCGGTGCTGTCGGGCGTCATCGCCACCCGCGTGTTCGACCTGCCCTGGCAGCCGAACTGGAGCATGGCCGCCTTCGGCGGCGTCTTGGGCATGGCGATGACCCTGCTGGCCGGCATGATCGCCACCCGCCGCGTGGTGGACGCCCCTCCGGCGTTGACGTTGCGGGAGTTGCAGGGCTAGCCACCTGGTGCGGGACGGACGCCCGCCTGCTGGTCGCCCGCTGTCACGATCCCGCCCCTGGGCACCCGGCCTGCCCCGTCGGGCCGCCCCGGCCGTCACGTTCTCCGCGCCTGCGGACAGGGCTGGAGAACGATGGCGGTGGCGTTGCAGCCCTTCCGCTAGGGTCCGCCCTACTGGTCACCAACACCCTGAATACGGATAGTCCGGGCCATCCGCATGCCGCGCCTGGCTGAACGGGCGAGCCGCATCCCGGGCCCGGTTATCCTCCGCACATCGCGTCAGCGCCCGGGTCGGGAGTCTGCGCCGAGGGCGCGCTTGGGGGAGCGTTGGAGCTGCAGTTCATCCGGCGGACGATGAGCGATCGATCGTGCGCGGACCGACACAGGGAGTGGTGGTGCGATGAAGCAGGCGAGTGCGTGGGGCGAGTCGACGTCGGAGATGCTGGCCAAGGTGGCCCGGCTGGGGCAGGACACGCGTCTGATCCGGGCCAGGGCGCCGGTGGAGGACGGCACCTACGTCATCCATCGGGTGCAGGGCAGCGAGGCGCTGTCGACGCCCTACCGGTTCACCGTCGACATGCTGTCGCTGGATGGTCTGCTGGAGCTCAAGCAGGTCATCGGGCAGCCGATGTGCGTGATCGCGAAGGTCGAGGATGTGGGCGATCGCGTGTTTCACGGCTACGTGCGGGAGTTCGCGCGCGTCGGCATGGACGGCGGTCTGGCGCGTTATCGGCTCGAGCTGGCGCCGTGGTTCAGTTTCCTCGACGTCACCAGCAACTGCCGGGTGTTTCAGGACCTCTCGGTGCCGGACATCGTGGGCGAGGTGTTCGAGGCGTACGCGGACCTTGCGCAATTCCGCTTCGATATCGACAAGACGCGCTATCCGCCGCTCAAGTACTGCGTGCAGTACAACGAATCCGATCTCGCGTTCGTCTCGCGGCTGCTCGAGGACGCCGGCATCCACTACAGTTTCGAGCACACCCAGGACGGGCACACGCTGGTGCTCGCCGACGACAGTACCGATTGCGCGCAGATCGACGGCGACGAGCAGGTGCTCTATCACGCGACCGACGACGACAACCCGCATTACGGTCTGGAAACCTGGGTCGCGCGCCGCCGCATCGGCTCGACGCTGCAGGCGCTGAAGAGCTTCGACTTCAAGCAGCCGCGTTCGGCATTGTCGGTCGATCAGCCGCTCGACGTGCCCTGCGGCCGCTTCGCGCGGCTGGAGTCGTACCGCTATGAGGGGGCCGCGCGTTACGGCGACAGCGATGTCGGCCAGGCGCTGGCGGGGTTGCGTGCCGAGGAGACGGCCTGGCAGACCAAGTTGTTCGAAGGCAGCGGCAACCATCGCATGCTGCAGCCGGGGCGCTACTTCCTGCTGCGTGGTCACTACGACCATACCGAGACCGACGAGCAGGCGCGTCGCTTTCTGGTGGTGCGCGCCGATTACGACATGCGCAACAACATCAGCGACGGACTGGAGGAGGCGGGCGACGTCGCCTATGCCTGCACCGTCACCTGCCTGCGTCGCAAGGTCCCCTATCGCCCCGTGCGCGCGACGCCACGTCCGCGCATGCCGGGACCGCAGACCGCGACCGTGGTCGGCCCTCCGCACGAGGACATCCATGCCGATCGCTACGGCCGGGTGAAGGTGCAATTCCCGTGGGATCGGCTGGGGCAGTTCAGCGAGTCCAGTTCGTGCTGGGTGCGCGTGGCCAGCCCCTGGGCGGGCGCCGACATGGGCGGCGTATCGGTGCCGCGCGTGGGCCAGGAAGTGGTGGTGGATTTCCTCGATGGCGATCCGGACCGCCCGATCATCGTCGGCCGCGTCTACAACGAGGACAACATGCCGCCCTTCGGTCTGGAGGTCAGCGGGATCAAATCCAAGACGGTCAACGGCGAGGGGTTCAACGAGCTGACCATGCACGATTCGCCGGGCAAGCAGATGCTCAACATGCATGCCCAGC
The DNA here is from genome assembly GCF_001482195.1 of Luteimonas abyssi. Lineage (GTDB taxonomy): Bacteria > Pseudomonadota > Gammaproteobacteria > Xanthomonadales > Xanthomonadaceae > Luteimonas > Luteimonas abyssi. The sequence goes on from NZ_KQ759763.1 coordinate 295,343, forward strand.
GCGACATGGCGACGACGGTCCAGAACGACCAGACCGCCACCATCAACAACAACAAGAGCACATCCGTCGCCAGCAACCACAGCATGAGCGTGGGCGCGAACCAGAACATCGCGGTCGGCGGCACGCGCGGGATCGAGGTGACCGGCGACGACAGCCTCGGGGTGACCGGCGCGCGCACCACCAGCATCGCCGGCACCTGCACCACCACGGTCACCGGTGCGACCACCGAAACCCTGCAGGGCGGACGGACGGTCACGGTGGACGTGGGGCATACCGAAACCATCAACGGGCCCTACGAAACCTCGGTGGTCGGCGACTTCACCAGCAACCGCACCGGTACCTGGATCGAGACGGTCACCGGCACCTCGACCCGCAATGTCACCGGCCTGGTCAGCGAGACGCTGGACGCCGGGCGTACCACCCAGGTCACCGGGGACGACACGCGCGGCGTCAGCGGAAAGGTCGACGACAACAACCAGGGCGATCGCACCGTGTCGGTAGGCGGCAAGCTCGAACAGGGCGTCGCCACCACGATGGAGGTCTCGTCGGGCGGCGACATGACGATGGGCTCCGGCGGGACGATGGCATTGGGCGCGGCCAGCGAGGTGGCGATCGGTGTAGGCGAGTCGTCGGGGATCTCGATCACCGGCGGCGAGATCGTCATCAGCTCCGGTGGTTCGACCATCGTGATCGACGCCAGCGGTGTCACGATCAATGGCGCCAAGATCAATCTGAACGCCTGATCGGCGCGGGAGAGCACGCATGGGTGATCCCGTGAGCCCGGTCGAGAAGCGGATCGACCTGTTGGCGCGGTTGTGGCTGGAGGTGGCGCAGACCCCGGATCTGCGCGTGGTGGTCTGGCGGATTCCTCCGAACGCCGATGCCATGCTGGGCGCGTTCTTCGAAGCGCACCGGCAGGCGGACGAGGCGTTGACGCCCGATCTGTTCGTGACCTTCGATACCGCATTCGACACCGGTTTCGGCTACAGCCGCGCGCTGATCGACGCGTTGTGGGAGGGCTACGCCAACAGCCGCGAGACATTGATCGACCAGGGGGTCGGCATCGGCTGGCGCGGCGCGCACGAGACCTGGTCCGACTCGGCCAGCGGCGTCGTGGGCATGTTCGCGTCGTTCGCCGATCACCATCGCGCACGGATGCGGTTCTTCGTGCCGGTATTGATGCCGTCGCAGGTCCTGGGGGTGGAAGCGTTCGGGCACTGGATCGATCATGCGGTCGGCGCCATCGCGGACGCGCCGATCCGGCTGGCGCTCGTCGATCATGCGGACAATCCGCATTGGGACGCCCTGCAGGCGCGGCATCCGGATCACGTCCGGATCGTGGAGGCGCCGATCGACATGTTCGACATCGCCCGCGAGACCGCCGCGCAGGCCGGCGGCGCGGGCCCCGCGGTCGCCTACCGGCAGATGTTCACCGACGTGCTGGCGGCCACCGAAAAGGGCTCCGCCGCACAGGCGGCCTCGCGTGCGGACAGGGCCCTGGCGCTGGCGGCGCGGCAGGGGTGGCACGACCAGCAGGCCGCGCTGAACATGACTGTCGCCGGCGCGCACCTGAAGGAGCGCGACACCGCCAAGGCGATCGCCCGCTATCGCGCCGCGCGCGAGAACGGCGCGCAGGCGCACGCGGCGGGCAACCCGGCCGGCCTGCACCTGGTGATGCAGGCCTGGTTCGGTGAAGGCGGTGCGTGGTTCCTGGCCGACCAGCCCGAACGTGCGGCCGAGGCCTATCTGGGCGGTGCGGAGGCCGCGCGCAGCGTGCCCAACCCGATGTTCGCCCTGGAAGGGCAACGCATGGCCGGCTTCTGCCTGGCGCGCGCGCGTCAGCACGGGCCGGCGCAGGGACACTACCTGCGCGGTCTCCGCGACGCTCGCGACATGGCCCCCGACGACCGCCCCATGACCACGTTGCCGTTGCTGCTGCAGGACATGCTGCGGCTGGAGGACGCCTCGCGTACCGGCAGGCTCGAAGCCGTGGCGGAGGGCTACCAGCGCCGTGTCGCCGACGCACAGGCCGAGGCCGAACGCGACGCCTCGCGTCTCGGCCAGCAGCCGGACCCGAAGGCGATCCGGCGGATCGAGGCACGGATGGAAGATCGCTTCGGGCAGGCGTTCGATGCATCGCGCCAGGAGCGCGAGCGCCTGATCGCCGGTGGCAACGAAATGTTCCGCAAGATCGTATCCGTCGGGCGCGACTATCTGCACGACGGCTGGAACGGGCTGCCCGACATCAAGCATCCGCTCGATGCCGAGCCGGCCACCTGGGAGGCATTGCCGGAGTACGCGCAGTTGCCGGATGCGGCCTCCCTCGAAGACGACGGCGCCGGGACGGCCGCCGCGGAGCCCATCGCCATGGAGAAGACGGCATGACGGTCGCCGCCAAGCATTTCGATCCCCAGTTGGGGATCGACATCCACATGTACGTGTTTCCGCCGTTACCGCTGCCGATTCCATTGCCGACGCCACACATCGGCATCGTCATGGATCCGTTCGACTACATCCCGGTGATCGGCGCCAAGACCCACGTCAACGGCGTCAAGCGCGCGTCGGCGGCCAGCATGGGGCTGGACATCCACATCCCGCTGGGCCTCTTCCATCCGGCCTTCGCGCCCAAATTGCCCACGGGGCCGCATTTCGACGACGAGATCTTCATGGGCAGCAAGACGGTGGCGGCCGACGGCCTGCCGTTCTCGCGGCTGACGATGCCGGTGCTCAGCTGTCAGGCGTTCGGGATGATCGCCCCCGTGCGACCGAACAAGCCGAAGCCGAAGAAGCTGTCGCTGGTGCTGCCGACCACGCTCAACGTGGCGATCCCGAACAATGTCGTCGTCGGCGGGCCACCCACGGTATCGCTGCTCGCGGTGTTGATGCGGGGAGGATTCGCCCTCCTGGGCAAGCTCAACCGGACGTTCCGGCTCACCCAGCGTGCGGGTGCGGCGTTCCGGCGGTTCCGGCAGCACGCGTTCCGCAACATGAAGCCGGGCAACCTCAAGTGCAACGTCCTGCGTGCCGAGCCGGTCGATATCCGCGACGGCAGCGTCTCGGTGGTGCACGAGGACTTCGTGGTGCCCGGACGCCTGCCACTGACGTGGACGCGCGAATACGCTTCGGGCGATCGGTACGAGGGTGCATGCGGGCACGGCTGGCAGAGCCCGGCCGATGTCAGGCTGGAGTTCGACGCGGCGGATGACGTCGTCTTGCTGCACGGTCTGGGCGGCGTCAGCGTGTTTCCCGAGCGCCCCGGCGCGCCCGAAGACGGCGACGTGGTCGAGCCCATCGACGGCGCCCGTCTGGAACTCCACCGTGGCGCGGCCGGCGACGAATGGCGGGTGCGGACCAAGGACGGCCTGATCCAGTGCTTCATCGCGGCGCCGGCCGGTGTCGCCGCCATCGGCCCGCGGGTGCTGCAGATCGCACGCATCGAGGATCGCTGCGGCAATCACTGGCGGTTCGAGCGCAAGGACGGGCACCTGGTCCGCATCGTCGAAAGCGGTAGCACGGATGCGGACGGCACGCCGTTGCAGGGGCGTTACATCGAGGTGGACGCCCGCCACGGCCGCATCGAAGGTCTGCGGTTGTTCGATCCGCAGAGCGGTCTGCACCATCCGCTCGTACGCTATCGCTACGACGCCGCGGGCGACCTGGTCGCCGCCATCGACCCGCTCGGCGCCGAGCGCACGTTCGAGTATGTGCAGCACCGCATGGTCCGGCACACCGACCGCCTGGGGCTGTCCTTCAGCTACGCCTACAACGCGCGTTGGCAGGTCGTCCACGCCTGGGGCGATCATGGTCTCTACGACTATCGCTTCCGCTACGACGATGTGCTGAACGACGTCGAGATCACCGATTCTCTCGGCCACGTCTCGATCGTCAAGTTCGACGCGTACCGCCTGCCCCTGTGCGAGATCGATCCGCTCGATGGCGTGACGGTCTTCGAGTACGACGACTACGGGCGAACCACCGCCATCGTCGACCCGATGGGCCTGCGCACCGAGTTCGCCTACGATGCGCGTGGCAACCAGACCCGTCTGGTCCAGCCCGACGGCACCGCCGTGGTCAGCGAGTACGACGCCGACGACAACCTCGTGACGGTGACCGACCCGGGTGGCCATGCCTGGCGCCAGCACAGCGATGCGCGCGGGCTGTTGCGCGAGCAGGTCGATCCGCTCGGCGCGACGACGCGCTACGACTACGACGCCCATGGGCAGTTGATCGTGCATGCGAGCGCCCGTGGGGCGATCACCCGGATCCAGTACGACCGGCACGGGCAATTGGCGGGTGTGATCGATCCGATGGGCCATTCCAGCCGGTTCGACCACGACGCGCTGGGCCGGCTGCTGCAACAGCATGATCCGCTCGACCAGGTGACGACCTACAGCTACGACGCCAAGGGCCGGCTGCTGGACGTGCGTTCGCCGGGCGGCGGGCAGGTGCGTTGCGAATACGACGCGGAGGATCAACTGATCCGCTATGTGGACGAGGCCGGCGCACAGACCCGGTTGCAGTACGTGGGCATCGGCCAGATCGCCAAGCGGATCCAGCCGGACGGGCATACGGTGGAGTACCACTACGACACCGAAGAGCAGCTGGTCGGACTGACCAATCAGCGCGGCGAACGTCACGAACTCAAGCGCGATGCGCTGGGACGCATCGTCGAGGAAGTGGACTATTGGGGCCAGGCGCGTCGCTACGAGTACGACGCCGCAGGCCGCTTGCGCGCCACTATCGACCCGCTCGGACAGCGGATCGGCTTCGACACCGATCCGCTGGGTCGCATCGTCCGCAAGCGGTTACCGGATCTGCGGCAGCCGGGTCGGCAGGTGACCGAGGGCTTCAAGTACGACGCGCTCGGGCAACTGGTCGAACTGCGCAATCCCAGCCGGCATGCCGTGCGCCGGTTCGATCCCGCCGGACGCCTGGTCGAAGAGGTTCAGGACGGCTTTGCGGTGACATGCGGGTACGACGCCGACGGCAACCGCACGCTGCGCGAGACCGGCGCGGGCCATCGGGTCGCGTGCACCTACGACCTGCGCGGGCAGGTGATCGAGATCGGCATCGACGACGAAGCGCCGATCCGTATCGAGCGGGACGCGCTCGGTCGTGCCACCCACGAACAGCTTGGCGAGCACGTCCAGCGTCGCTTCGACTACGACGCGCGCAACCTGCTGACCGCGCAGCGCGTCCTGCGCGATGTCGCGCCGCTGTTCGACACCGCCTACGGCTACGACACCGCCGGCAACCTCACCCGGCGCGCCGACAGCCAGCAGGGCACCGACGAATACCGCTACGACATCCTCGGCCGGCTGCTGCAGCACACCGATCCGAAATCGCGCGTGGAACGCTTCTTCAACGATCCGGCCGGCGACCGCCTGCAGACCCGAATCCACGAGGTGAAGCTGCGCAAGGTGGTGGGCGGCGAGGACGAGGATCAGGTCCAGTGGACGCGCGAGGGCACCTACGAGGGCGTGCATTACGTGTTCGACCGCGCCGGCGACCTGATCCGCAAGGGCCGCCCCGGCGGCCCGGATGCCGGCGATCTGGACCTGGTCTGGGACGCCAACCATCGCCTGGCCGAGAGTCGCCGCGGCGGCCAGACCACCACCTACGGTTACGACCCGCTGGGCCGGCGCGTGTTCAAGCGCAATCCCACCCACACCACGTGGTTCTACTGGGACGGCGACGCCCTGCTGGGCGAAGTGAAGCAGGCCAACGACGACCCCGAGGCCGCGCCGCTGTGGGTCGGCAACGTGGCCGATCTGGCGGGGGCTCGCAAGCGGCGGGACCGGTTGAAGGCGTTGCATGCGCGCACGCGGGAGTACGTGTACTACCCGGGGACCTTCGTGCCGTTGGCGTTGATCGATCCCCCTGTCGCCATGGGCACGTCGAGTCAGAACATCGCCGTAGATGATGCGCAGAAGCCGCATTCGGGCCCCGTCGGATCGGCGTCCTCGCGGGACCTGCCTGGAGCGGCGCCGCAAGCCACGGCTGGACGGGGCGTGCCAGCCGATCCCGGCACCTCCGGGCTGGGCCTGCCGGGGGGACTGCACCTGCGGGCATCCGCACAGCACGTCGCCCTAGGGGATCGCCCAGCGTCGGGCCTTGTCCTGGGCGGGGCGGGGGCGGTGTTGGGGGCGGGCCGCGTGTTGGACGGGGGACGTGGGAAAGAGACCGTGCTGGGCGGCGATGTCGCTCCCGGGGCCGGCATCCCACGGCCTGGGAACGGCGGTCGCGAGGTCGAGGCGGTGGCGGGTCCTGCGGGTCGGCGCAAGGACGTTCCGGCGCTCCCCCGTCCGCGGCCGGGCGCAACCGAAGACGCCCAGTCGAACACAACGAACCGCGTGTTTCATTTTCATGTGGATCCCAATGGATGCCCTTTCCGATTGAGCGGCTCGTCCGGGCAGATCGTATGGTCGGGCACCTTGACCGCCTGGGGCCTCATGGCCGATGCGGGCGGGAGCAGTATCGACAATCCGCTCCGATTCCAGGGGCAGTACTTCGACGAAGAAACGGGACTGTCCTACAACAGATATCGATACTACGACCCCCACACGGGACAGTACGTGGGACGCGATCCCATCGGTCTGCTGGGTGGCATGAATCCGTACCAGTACGGTCCCAACGGGCAGCAGTGGATCGACCCGCTCGGTCTGGCCAAGGCGAAGATCGACCCGGCCACCGGCGTTCACAGGATGCCGCCCTGGATGCCGGGCATGCGTGGCTGGGAGAGGCAACATCTCGTGCCCTTCGCGGTCTGGCGCGACTTCATGCCGCAGTTGACGCAACTGGGTCTGACCATGGCGGATGTCAACGGTGCACACAACATGATGTACATGCCGCGATTCGCGTCCGCGAGGCCGGCGCAGTATCCCAACATGGGCTTGCATCGCGGCTTCCATCCGATGCATACCGCATACAATCAGCGCGTCGCCCGCGAACTCCGCCAACTCATGGCCGGCCTTCAGGGCAGGAGCTCCTCCGAGGCGAGGGCGGCATTCAGGCAGTTCCAGTTCAGTCTCAGACAGAGAACCCGGACGGGTCGGGTTACGTGCGCGAGGTAGCACATTGATGGCCGAAGGATGTTTCCAACTCTTGAGTCCGAGCCGGTTCGGTGATTTCTCGATCGCAATGCGAGGAGAGGACGAATACGGGACCGGGTACTTCGTCGACGGAGTCACCGAGGCGATCGAGATCGCCCGCGTGGATGTCGACGTGGATGTGAGCATCCAGGCCTTCCGCAAGGCTGCGCCGGATTACTTGCAGACGACGAAGGGAGTGCCTCTTGTCTCACAGGCGTTCAGAGACGAGGCGCTTGTCCACTTTGCGAACGACATCGACGTCGTCGAGGCGCAGTTGCATCTTAATGGAGGGACTGTCGATTTCTTCGCGCTGCGGTTGAAGGCATTGGCGCTGATCGACGTCGATAGGTCGCTGTTCTCGGACATCGGTGGTATCCGGATACTGACCGATCCCGTGTTCGATCCATCAGTGCCGGACTTCTATCTGGCCCGCGACGAGGCGTTCAGGGACTTCATCGTTGCGTCCGGTGCGCTGGTCGCGCTGATCGTCGATAAAAAACTGCGAGTGGAGTACATGCAGTATTGAGGCCGTATCGAGGCCGTCGACTGGCACGGGCTGTCATGCATTGAGAGACCGGCGCACCTCCACTGTTTTCCGGATCCAAGCGAAGGCAGTCGCCGGCCGCACGCCCACCTGCCCCACTCGTGCTGTACGGAGCGGGTCGGCAGACCCGCTCCGCCAGTCAGCGCCCCTCCAGCCGAACGTCTAATCGTCGGCGGTACTTTCCTCGGCGTTGAACCGGCGCGCATACGCGCGCTCTTCACTGATGCGAGCGACTTCAGCGTCCGGCAGTTCCGGCGCACCATAGACGGCGTAGGCGATCTCGCCATCCTGGTGGCCCAGGCGGCGCAGCCGGTAGCGGGTCGCGCCGGAGCCGGTATCGGGCGGGTAATGGACCGGCGGGGTGTCGCCTTCCAGATCGACCTCGCCATTGTCGACGGGGCCTCCGACGAAGAGTGCGCGCATGTGGGATGTCCTGTGCGGAAGAGATGCTCGCAGGGTGGCGGTCCGGATGTTCGGTGTCGATGAAATCGGCATGAGCGATGCGTACATTGCGCTTGCGGTCACGACCGTAGCGGTGGGGGCGGTGGCTTGAGCGGCGGGCCGAAGGGGCGGGCAGGACAGCGATCGCGTGGTGGCGACGCGACACGCTGGCGCCTGGATGAACGCACGCGTCGCGACGCCGACATCATTCGGCGCCCGCTGGGCGGGTTCCGTAGAATCCGCAGTCCGCCCGCCTCGTGAACCGCCGTGTCCGATCCTGCGCTCGATGCCTTGATGTTGCCCTTCGCCGAAGCGCGCCTGGCGCGCGTGCCCGGCGCGCTGTTTCTCGGCGCGCGGGCCGGCGTCGCCCTGCATGCATCGCAATGGCCCGGCCTGGTGTGCGTGCAGGGATTCAGGCCGCAGGCGCAGGCGCTCGAGCGCGACGGGTTCGCTGTGCGCGACGACATCGATGCGTTGGCCGGCGATGCGGGCTGGCCGCTGGTGCTGGTGGTGCCGCCGCGGCAACGCGAAGCCGCGCGTGCCCTGTATGCGCAGGCGTTGGCCCTGGCGGCGCCGGATGCGATGGTCGTGTCGGCGGTGCCGAACGAGGAAGGCGCGAAGTCGGCGGAAGCCGACTTCGTGCGGATCGCGGGTCCTGCTGGGTCGTTGTCGAAGCACAAATGCCGGGTGTTCTGGGCGCGGGCTGGTGCCGGCGGCGACGCTACGCTCGCCGCCGCCTGGCGCGAGGGCGACGCGATCCGCGAGGTCGCGTCCGGCTGGTGGAGCCGGCCCGGCGTGTTCGCCTGGGACCGGATCGACATCGCGTCGGCGTTGTTGATCGAGCATCTGCCGGACACGCTCGCCGGCGACGGCGCCGATCTCGGCGCGGGGACCGGCGTGCTGGCGGCTGCGGTCCTACGGCGCTGCCCCCAGGTCCGTACCCTCGACCTGTACGAGGCCGACGCGCGTGCGCTGGCACTGGCCGGGCGCAACCTCGCGGCCCTGGGGACGAAGGCGTCCGTAGGGCTGCGCTGGCACGACGTCGGCGGTGGCCTGCCGCGGCGCTACGACTTCATCGTCACCAATCCGCCGTTCCACGCGCAGGGGCGTGCCTCCCGGCCCGAGCTGGGGCAGGCGTTCCTGCGCACGGCCGCCGCGGCGTTGCGTCCCGGCGGCGCGCTGTGGCTGGTGGCCAATCGGCAGTTGCCCTACGAACAGACGCTGGGTGAGGGCTTCGCGGAGGTGCGCACGGTGGCGCAACGCGACGGATTCAAGATCATCGCCGCGAGGCGTGCCGCATGAAGCTCGTGCGCCTGTTGGCGAATCTCGGCTACGGCAGCCGCAAGCAGGCAACGTCGCTGTGCCGGCAGGGCCGGGTGACCGATGCCAGCGGCGAGGTGCTGTACGCCGACGACGTGGTCGATCCGGCCGAGGTGCGCGTGGATGGCGTACCGCTGGACCCGCCGCACGGCCTCGTGCTGATGTTGCACAAGCCGGTCGGCTACACCTGTTCCACCAAGGATCCAGGGCGCGTGGTGTACGACCTGCTGCCGCCGCGCTTCCGGCTGCGCAATCCGGCGCTGTCGCCGGTCGGCCGCCTGGACCGCGACACCACCGGCCTGCTGCTGATGACCGACGACGGCACGCTGCTGCACCGGATCGTGTCGCCGAAGTCGGCATTGCCCAAGGTCTACGTGGCCACGCTGGCTCGCGATCTGCGCGGCGACGAGGCGGCGGTGTTCGCGAGTGGCGCACTGCTGCTGGAGTCCGACGACAAGCCCCTGATGCCGGCGGGGATGGAGGTGCTCGGCCCACGATGCGCGCGGCTGACCCTGCACGAAGGCCGCTACCACCAGGTGCGGCGGATGTTCGCTGCCGTCGGCAACCACGTCGAGGCCCTGCATCGCGAGCGCATCGGCGGGCTGACGCTCGCCCCCCTGGCCGAGGGCGCCTGGCGCGCACTGACGGGCGAAGATGTGGCGCGCCTGTTCGGAACCGCGACGTGACCGGGTCCGCTGGCCTTCCCGTGTCTGCGGAGCACATGCCCGAGGTGAACCGTTCACCGGCGGACGGATCGGACACGGCCGGGCCTGGTCCCGAGCCGCTCGCCGGCCTGCCCGACGCGGTGATCTTCGACATGGACGGCCTGCTGCTCGAGAGCGAGCGGGCCATCGTGGAGACCCAGCGCCAGGCGGCCGCGGCGCTGCAGGTGGCGATCGAGCCGGCCTGGTGGCTGGGCATGGTCGGCTACACCGACGCCATGTGCCGGGAGCGACTGGTCGCACTGGTCGGGAAGGTCACGGCGGACGCGCTGCTCGCGCGGAGCCAGGCCGCGTATCTGGCGATCGCCGAGGCGGGCCTGCCGCACCGGCCGGGCGTCGTCGCGTTGCTGGACTGGCTGCGCGCGGCCCAGGTGCCATGCGCGGTGGCGACGTCCACGGGGCACCCGCTGGCGGAACGCAAGCTGGCCGCCGCGGGGCTGCTCGACTACTTCGACACGGTCTGCACCAGCAGCGACGTGGCGCAGCCCAAGCCGGCGCCCGACATCTATCGCCTCGCGGCGCGTCGCCTCGGCGTGCCGCCCGCGCGTTGCCTGGCGTTGGAGGACTCGCCCACCGGTGTGCGCGCGGCACTCGCCGCGGGCATGACGGCGATCCAGGTGCCGGATCTGGTGGACCCCGATGCCGGCGTGCGCGCGCTCGGGCACCGGATCGTCGCGTCGCTCGCCGATGTGCAGGCCCTGCTGGAAGCCGCAGCCAGCGGCGCCCATCGCTGATTCCGGAACCGAGCTGTCGCGGATGCGGGTTTCGACATGACGGTCCTCGACGACCGTCTCGTCGCGTCGTGCTGCAGGAGGCGACGCGGCACGGCCTGCACGTTCCGCCGGCTCACACGTACTGCATCTTCCGGCTCATGCCGCCGTCGGCGACGAACTCCTGACCGGTCACGAAGCCCGACAGCCGGGGCGACAGCAAATGCACCGCGAGGGCGCCGATATCGTCGGGTGTCCCGACCCGCCCCGCCGGATGTTGTGCATGATCGGCGCGAGAGAGGTTGGGGCGTCGTCGTCTTGCCGGCGCGCGCCAGGCCTCGGTGGCGATCCAGCCGGGACTGATCGCGTTGACGCGGACCCGCGGACCCGCGCTCAGTGCGAGCGCGTGGGTGAAGGCCAGCAGGCCGCCCTTGGCCGCCGCGTAGGCTTCGCTGTGCGGCTCCGATTGGTGCGCGCGGGTGGAGGCGATGTTGACGATGGCGCCCCCGCCGTCGCTTTCGGACAATGCCGCCAGTGCATGCTTGCTGCAGAGAAAGGCGCCGTGCAGGCTCGACAGGCGCCGGTTCCACTCGGACCAGTCCAGGGCCGACAGCGCCGGCACGTGCGGGTCGGCGACGCCGGCGTTGTTGACCAAGCCGTCGATACGGCCGAAACGCCGTAGCGCGGCGTCGACGAAATCCGAGACGCTGCGTTCGCGTGCCACATCCAGGGTGCGGAACAGGGCATCGTCCGGACGGTCCCACTCGGACAGGCAGGCCCGCCCCGCACCAGTGTCGAGATCGCCTATCGCCACCTTGCCGCCCGCGCCCAGGATCGTCTGCGCGATGCCACGTCCCACGCCTTGCGCACCGCCGGTGACCAGGACGACGCGCCCGTCCAGCGGGCGTTGGGGCCAGGCGGCGATGTCGGGGACGAGACTCATGACGTGCACCGGAACGGACGGAGCGCCAGTCTCGCGCTCCACCGGCTAAGTGCGCGTGGAGGCGGCGTAAGCGAACTATTGCGCCGCGTGCGGGGACCCGGCGGACTTCGAGCGGCGCATCCGGTCGCGGGCCTCGGCATCGATCGCCGTGAAGGGTCGCGACGTTTCCGGGTGGTCTGTCAGTCGGTCTCGCCGGCGTGTTCGAGCATGTCGATCAACATGTCGCGGATGTGGGCGTCGGCGGTGGCGTAGAACACCTGGCGCTGACGTCGTTCCCCGCGGACCAGGCGCGCGCCGCGCAGCAGGCGCAGGTGGTGGCTCACCAGCGGTTGCGAGGCGTCGATCCGCTGTGCGATGTCGCCCACGGCGATCGGGCCGTCCAGACATGCCAGCAGCACGCGCAGGCGGGTGGGGTCGCCGAGCAGGCGATAGGTGGCGGCGATGGTGTCGAGGCGCGCGTCGTCGATCAATGCGGGTGCTCCGGCGCGTCGGGCGCACGGTCCAGCGCGCAACGAACTCCGGTGTCGTGCAGCACCTCGACCGTGGCATGGCCGATGCCGAAGCGCTCGGCAAGGGCGTGCTTCACCGCCGTCACGGTGACGCCCGGCGCAGCGTCGTCGGCCACGCCCAGTTCGAGGGTGGCGAGCACCCGGCCCGAGGTGATCGACCACACGTGTACGTGCTGCACCTCGGCCACGCCCGGAATCTCGTCGAGCAGGTATCGGCGCAGCGCGTCCACATCCAGATCGGGCGGAGCCCCCTCCATCAGGATGTGGAACGCGCCGCGCAGCAGCGCCCAGGCGCTGCGCAGGATCAGCAGGCAGACCAGTGCCGACAGGATCGGATCGATCGCCATCCATCCGGTGAAATGGATCACGACCGCCGCGACGATCGCGGCCACCGAGCCGAGCAGGTCGCCCAGCACATGCACCATCGCACCGCGGATGTTGACGTGATCGCGGTCGCCGCGATGCAGGATCCAGAACACCACGATGTTGACGAGCAGGCCGACCGTGGCGACGGCCAGCATCGGCCCGGCGAGGACTTCGCCGGGGCTGCGCAGGCGATGGAACGCCTCCCAGAAGATCCATGCCACCAGTGCGAACAGGGTCAACGCATTGATCAGGCCGGCCAGCACTTCCAGGCGCATGTAGCCGAACGTGCGGCGTGCGTCGGAGGCGCGACGGCCAATGCGGAACCCGAGCCAGGCCAGGGCGAGCGCGGCCGCATCGGTGAGCATGTGTCCGGCGTCGGCGATCAGTGCCAGCGAGCCGGAGATCAGGCCCCCGATCACCTCCACGACCATGAAGCTCGCGGTGAGGATCAGGGCGGCCAGGACGACCCGTTCGTTGCGCGCCGAGACCGAGGGCGCGTGGTCGTGGTCGTGATGCCCGTGTGCGTGATCGTGTGCATGACCGGCATGACCGGCATGACCGGCATGCGTGGCGGCGGTGCTGTCGTCGGGGGGCGGGGCGGATGCGGACATGACGATGCGGAGGCGGGACCGGGCGATTGCCCGCCATTATATATACATATGTTTATATGTTTTCCAGTGGCCCTGCGGCGGCGTCGGAGCGAAGCCGCTGGGCCGCGCCGCATGCGGTCGCCTACGACGTGACCGGTGGCTCCGGGCGGTCGTCGAACAGGCGCATCCAGCCGTCGTGGCCCAGTGTTTCCAGCGTGCGTACGTTGCGTTCGATGATGACGTCGGGGTCGGGATACGCGGCCACCGCCCGCGTCACGCTGTCCTCGCGAAGCAGGTGCAGGGTGGGGTGGGGGGACCGGTTGGTGTGGTTGGCGATGTCGTCGTCCGCGGTGCCGGCGAACCGGTAATCGGGATGGAAGCTCGCCACCTGCAGCACGCCTTCCAGGTCCAGCTCGGCCACCAGAGCTTCGGCGAGCTCGAGGAAATCGTTGTAATCGAGAAAGTCGCCCAGCACCTGCGGATGGATCAGCAGCGTGGTGTCCACGACGTCCGGCGGGGTGTCGCGCAAGCGCGCGAGTTCCTCGGCCAGGGTCTGCAGCAGCGCCTCGGGGGTGGTCGCATCGCTGAGCACGAAGCGCACCTGGTCCTTGGCCGTCACGGCCTTGGCGAACGGGCACAGGTTGAGGCCGATCACCGCGCGCTCCAGCCAGCGGCGGGTGTCGGCGACGGGGTCCCGGGGCGCGGGGGGCGTGGACGACATGGCGGGGCTCCAGAAGGCGGGGCACGATAGCGTACGCCTGCAGTGCGGAGCGGGCTCCCCACGATGCGGGGCGCAGGCCCTAAGCTATGCCGCCCGCGCCGGCCTTTCCGCATGTCCGCCGTTCCCGATCCGTCGCCGAAGCCGCAGCCTGCTGCGCCGCTGTACGACCCCCGTCGCGCGGCGATCTGGATGTTGCTGGCGGTCGCCCTGTTCGCGGTGATGGACGGCGGCATGAAGTGGCTGTCCGGCGACTACCCGCCCCTGCAGGTGGCGGCGCTGCGTGGAGCGGCCGCGCTGCCGCTGGTGTTCGCGTGGATCGCCTGGAGCGGCGCCCTGCGCGGGCTGCTGGCGGTGCGCTGGCGGTTGCACCTGCTGCGCGGCGCGCTGGGGCTGCTGATGATGTGGGGTTTCATCTACGGTCTGGCGCGGATGCCGATGACCACGGCATACGCGATCGTCTTCGTCGCGCCGCTGATGGTGACCGCACTGGCGGTGCCGCTGCTGGGAGAACGGGTCGGGCCGCGGCGCTGGGTGGCGATCGTGGTCGGCCTGCTCGGCGTGCTGGTGGTGTTGCGACCGACCGCGGACGGTGTCGCCACCTGGCCCGGTCTCGTGCTGGTGCTGGCCGCGGCGTGCTATTCCGGCGCGGCCATCACCGTGCGCCTGCTGGCCCAGCGCGACAGCGTGCAGTCGATGGTGTTCTGGTTCCTGGCGATGATCGCGGTCGGCGCCGGCTTGCTCGCACTGCCCGACTGGCAGCCCATCGCCCTGCGCGACGTCCTGCCGATCCTCGTCGTCGGCGCGTCCGGTGCGCTGGGCCAGGTGGCGCTGACCCACGCGTTCCGGCTCGGCGAGGCGTCGCAATTGGCGCCGCTGGAGTACACCGGGCTGGTGTGGGTGGTGCTGCTAGATCTCAGCGTGTGGGGCGTGCTGCCCGACGGCATGACCTGGCTGGGGGCGGCGATCATCGTCGCCAGCGGGCTGTACATGATGCGGCGGGAGCGGATCCGCGCGCACGAGCACCTCGTCGAGTCCGCCGACACGCCGCCCTGATCGCGGCGGGCGCACAGTGGCGCCATGCCGCTGCTGCTCCTGCCCCTCGCCGTGCTGCTCCTGCTGGTCGTGGCCGCGGCCTCGCCGCTGGTCCTGTGGCGTCGCCATCGCACGGGACGTGCCTGGCGCACGGCGCGCGGCTGGCACCTGTCGCTGATGGCGTGGACGTTGTTACCGGCGATTCCGATGGTGCTCGTGGGCGCGTGGCTGGCGCAGCGCTGGGTGCCCCACGCCGGGACCTGGGCCCTGTGCGGCATCGTGATCGGCAGCGTGCTCGCGTGGGTGCGCGTGGCGACGATGAAGGTTGAGCGGGGTATGGACGGCATCCGCTATGCGCCCGATCCCTGGGTGCCGCTCGGCCTGGCGCTGCTGGTGGCGGGGAAGCTGGTCTGGGTCGTGTGGGCCGCCTGGCAAGGCTGGCGCGGCGCACCTCCCGTCGACGCGTGGTGGGCCTCGCGCGTCGTGTTCTTCGGCCTGGGCGGCCTGCTGTCGGGACATGCCGTGGCGCATGCCTGGGGCGTGCGCTGGCGGTTGTCCGGGGTGCGCCGACGGCGTGTGCGTGTGGTGGGTTGAATGCCGCCGTCGCCAGAAGCATCCCGCCGAGACGGCATCCGTCTGCGAGCCACGCACATCGGCCGAGCACAGAAAAGCGGCCCCGAAGGGCCGCCTTGGTCACACTGGGATGTCGCTGCGCAGGGCGTTGCGATCAGAAGCGCGCGCCGACGCCGACGCCCACGGTCCACGGATCAAGCTTGAGATCACGCGCCACGGTCTCGCCGGTGCTGCCCAGGCGGGCATCCGAACGGGCACGCATGTAGCGCGCGTCGGCACGGGCGAACCAGGTGGGGGTGATGTTGAAGTCGATACCCACGGTGCCGATCGCGCCGCGCGGCGTGGTCAGGCCGATGTGGTCGCCGCCCGGGTTCAGGTCTTCATTGCTGATGTTGGACTCGTAGAGGCCCAGGCCCACGAACGGACGGAAGACGTTGTCGGCTTCGCCGAAGTGGTACTGACCGCTCAGTGCGATCGGCTGCTGCTCGATCGTACCGACCTTGCCTTCAGGACCGCGCACGCGGTGGTTGAAGCGATCGGCGGCACCCCAGAGCTCGACGCCCCAGTTGTCGGTGATGTGATACGAGGCGCTCAGCGTGGGCGCGGGGCCGCCGTCGATGTCGTAACCGGTCGCGGGATCGTGATGCGGCTGCAGCAGGGTGACGCCGCCGACGACGGAGAAGCGCTTGCCGGATGCGGTGTCGCCGCCGCTCTGGGCGAATGCGGGGGCCGCGGCCAGAGCGAGGGCGGATGCGAGGGTGAGAGTGCGGAGTACGGTCATGGGGGATCTCCTCGATTGCGTTTCTTGTTGTGTGTCGCGTGATGCCCCGGGGAGAGGGCGCGCACACCGTATCGAGGCGCGGGTGAACAGCAGTCTGCCCATTCGTTAAACCCGGCCGCCCGTTTTCATCTTCGCTTCAGTGGGCACCGGTATACCGCGCAACCACGCGGGTTGCGTCCCACGTGCGGCAGGCTGCGAAGGCACGGCTGCAACGCACCGATGCGCACACCGGGCGAGCGACGCCGGATGAATCCCGGCGGGATGATCCTGTGGCGGGCGCCGAACGCGCCCGGCCAGTGCCCCGGATCAAGCGCGCCTATGCCCCCGCTGCGTCCATTCGCATGCGTATGTATCAGCTGAAACGAATTTGCACAGCCGCCGCGGTTGGCGAGGGGTCCGCATGCAGACACAATAGGCGGTCTCCCCTTCACGATTTGCGGAGCGCCGCATGGCCGACCTGAAAGAAGCACGAGTCCCCGATATCGGCGGCTATGACGACGTGCCGGTGATCGAAGTGCTGGTTTCGGTCGGTGACCGTGTCGAGCAGGACCAGGGTCTGGTCACGCTGGAGTCCGACAAGGCCACGATGGAGGTTCCCGCCCCGTTCGCCGGCACGGTGAAGGAACTCAAGGTCAAGGAGGGCGACAAGGTCTCGCAGGACACCGTGGTCGCGATGATCGAAGCCGATGGCGAGGGCGGTGCCGACGCCGCATCCGCCGATGCAGATGCAGGCGACGAAGCAGCCAAGGCCACGGCCGATGCCGGCGCTGACGCCAAGGCCGACGCATCGACGCCGGCCGCATCTGCGCAGCCCGCCGAGGCGGCGTCCGATGCGAACGCGTCCTCCGGCGGTGTCCAGGACGCGCCGGTTCCGGATATCGGCGGCTACGACGACGTGCCGGTGATCGAGGTGCTGGTTTCGGTCGGTGACCGGGTCGAGAAAGACCAGGGTCTGGTCACGCTGGAATCCGACAAGGCCACGATGGAAGTCCCCGCGCCGTTCGCCGGCACGGTGAAGGAACTCAAGGTCAAGGTCGGCGACACGGTCTCGGAGGGCAGTGTGGTGGCCCGGATCGAGACCGAAGGCGGCGAGGCCGCACCGGTCGAGCGCAAGGCGCCGGCCCAGCCGGAGGCGCAGGCGCCGGCGAAATCCGACGATCCGGCCGCGGAGCCGGCGTCGCCGGGCGCGAAGCCCGACGCCATCGCCCAGGCATCGATGGAGCATCGTCCGGCGGGCCGCGGCGAACCGCCCGTGCGTTTCGAGGCCGATGCGGTGCT
Organism: Luteimonas abyssi; assembly: GCF_001482195.1. Lineage (GTDB taxonomy): Bacteria > Pseudomonadota > Gammaproteobacteria > Xanthomonadales > Xanthomonadaceae > Luteimonas > Luteimonas abyssi. The sequence continues at coordinate 312,964 of NZ_KQ759763.1, forward strand.
CCCTGACAAGGTGCCCTACGCCAGTCCCGCCGTGCGCCTGTTCGCCCGCGAGCTGGGCGTCGATCTGTTCAAGGTCAGTGGCACCGCGCGCGGCGGCCGGATCAGCCGTGAGGACGTGCAGCAGTACGTCAAGGGCGCGTTGTCGGGGGCCGCATCGAAGCCGGCCGCGGCGACGGGCGGTGGCGGCGGACTCGACCTGCTGCCTTGGCCGAAGGTGGATTTCACCAAGTTCGGCGAGATCGAGGAAAAGCCGCTCTCGCGGATCAAGAAGATCTCCGGTGCCAACCTCGCCCGCAACTGGGCGATGATCCCGCACGTCACCCAGCACGACGACGCCGACATCACCGACCTCGAAGCGCTGCGCGTGCAGCTCAACAAGGAAGAGGAAAAGAGCAAATCCGGCATCAAGCTGACCATGCTCGCCTTCCTGATCAAGGCCAGCGCCAACGCGCTGAAGAAATTCCCTGATTTCAACGCCTCGCTCGACGCCGCGGGCGAGACGCTCACGCTGAAGAAGTACTTCCACGTCGGCTTCGCCGCGGACACGCCGAACGGTCTGGTCGTGCCGGTGGTGCGCGACGTCGACAGGAAGGGCGTGCTGCAGATCGCGCAGGAGATGGGCGAACTGGCGAAGAAGGCCCGCGACGGCAAGCTCGGCCCGGCCGACATGCAGGGCGGTTGCTTCTCGATCAGCTCGCTGGGCGGGATCGGCGGGACCAGCTTCACCCCGATCGTCAACGCGCCCGAAGTCGCCATCCTGGGCGTGTCCAAATCGTCGATGAAGCCGGTCTGGGACGGCAAGCAGTTCGTGCCGCGCCTGGTCCTGCCGCTGTCGCTGTCCTACGACCATCGCGTCATCGACGGCGCCGCCGCGGCCCGCTTCACCGCTTATCTCGCCCAGGTGCTGGGCGACATGCGTCGCGTCCTGCTGTGACGTCGCGCGTGGCCGGCGACAGGCCCGGAGCGGAGGCCGAGACCGGCAATCCCCGCGAGCGCGCGCGGTTGGCCGTGCGCAACGCCACGGTCGCCGACATTCCGGCGATCGCGGCGCTGTCCGAACGCGTCTACGGCGAGGATGGCGGCTACACGCCGGAAATGCTCACCGGCCAGGTCGCGCAGTTCCCGCAGGGCGTGTTCGTGGCGGTCTACGAGGACGAGGTGGTCGGCTACTGCGCCACCTTCCGCATCGACGAGGCCAGCGCGATGCGGCCGCATCGCTGGATGGAGATCGCCGGTGGCGGCTATGCGTCGCGACATCTGGTCAACGGCGACTGGCTGTACGGGATGGAAGTCTGCGTCGACCCGCGCCACCGCGGCCTGCGTATCGGCCGCCGGCTGTACGAGGAGCGCAAGCGCCTGTGCCAGCGGCTCGGCCTGAAGGGCATCGTGTTCGGCGGGCGCCTGCCCGGATTCGGCCGGCGCGAGCGCAAGTTCGGCGGCGACGTGGCGGCCTACGTCGAGGAAGTGCGCGCAGGGCGCTTGCGCGATCGCGCGCTGAGCTTCCAGCTGCGCAACGGGTTCGAACTGCTGGGCGTGCTGCCCGGCTACCTGCCGACGGACCTCGAATCGCGCGGACACGCCGCGCACCTGGCCTGGCGCAACCCCAAGATCGACCCGCGCGCCAGTACCGCCGGCACCGCGCGCCCGCTGCCGGAATCGGTGCGCGTGGCCACGGTGCAGTACCAGCAGCGCCGGGTGACCTCGTTCGACGAGTTCGCGACCCAGGTCGAGTACTTCGTCGATATCGCCGCCGACTACCGCGCCGACTTCGTGGTGTTCCCGGAGCTGTTCACCCTGCAGCTGCTGTCGGTGGAGAACAAGCCGCTGTCGCCGGTCGATTCGCTGCTGGCGCTGACCGGCTACACCGAGCGTTTCGCGGCGATGCTCACCGAGCTGGCGGTGCGCCACAACATCAACATCATCGGCGGCTCGCATCCCACCCGCACCGGCGACGACGCGGACCCGCGCGTGCGCAACATCTGCTACGTGGCGCTGCGCGACGGCTCGCTGCACACCCGCGACAAACTGCATCCCACGCCAAACGAACGTACCTGGTGGGGCATCGGCGGCGGCGACAGCGCGCAGGCGATCATGACCGACTGCGGGCCGATCGGGATCATGATCTGCTACGACAGCGAGTTCCCCGAACTCGGCCGGCACCTGATCGACCAGGGCGCGATGATCCTGTTCGTGCCGTTCTGCACCGACACCCGCGAAGGCTACCTGCGCGTGCGCTACTGCTCGCAGGCGCGCGCGGTGGAGAACCAGTGCTACGTGGTGCTGTCGGGCAACGTCGGCAACCTGCCGGGCGTGAACAACTTCGACATCCAGTACGCGCAGAGCTGCATCCTGACGCCGTGCGACTTCCCGTTCGCGCGCGACGGCGTCGCCGCCGACACCACCCCGAACGTGGAGCAGGTGGCCTTCGCCGACCTGCGCCTCAACGACCTCACCGTGGCCCGCAACGACGGCACGGTGCAGAACCTCAACGACCGCCGTCACGACCTGTACGCGCTGCGCTGGGCGCGCCGCCCGGTCGTGCCGGCGCTCCCCCGACGCATGCAATCCCCGGAGAACACCTGATGGCCAAGACGCTCGAAGTCACCGTCCCCGATATCGGCGGGTTTTCCGATGTGCCGGTGATCGAGGTGCTGGTCGCGGTCGGCGACAGCGTCGACAAGGACCAGGGCCTGGTCACGCTGGAGTCCGACAAGGCGACGATGGAAGTGCCGGCGCCCGCCGCAGGCAAGGTCGTCGCGCTCAAGATCAAGGTAGACGACAAGGTGTCCGAGGGCGCCGTGGTCGCGGTGATCGAAGCCGAAGGCGAGGGCGAGGGCGACAATGCGGCACCTGCCGCCGAGGCGAAGCGGCAGGACGACAAGGGTGGCGACAAGGGCGCCGCCACGGCCTCCGGCGCAGCCGCGCCGAAAGACGCCGGTCCGGCGAAGCCGCCGGTGGCCGCTTCGCATCGCGCCCCGGCCGAGCCCGAAGCCGTCAAGGCCGCGCCGTCGTCGGGCCGCAAGGCCGACGTGGAATGCCGCATCGTCGTGCTCGGCTCCGGCCCCGGCGGCTACACCGCGGCTTTCCGCGCCGCCGACCTCGGCCTGGACACGGTGCTGATCGAACGCTACGACAGCCTGGGCGGCGTCTGTCTCAACGTGGGCTGCATTCCGTCCAAGGCGCTGTTGCACGCCGCCGACGTGATCGACCAGGCGCAGCACGCCAGCGACTACGGCGTGGATTTCGGCAAGCCGAAGATCGCGCTCGACAAGCTGCGCACCTACAAGGAAAAGGTGGTCGGCCAGCTCACCAAGGGTCTGGCCGGCATGGCCAAGCAGCGCAAGGTCCGCGTGGTCGCCGGCACCGGCACCTTCGTGTCGCCGCACGAGATCGAGGTGGCCGGGGCCGACGGCAAGACGCAGCTGATCAAGTTCGAGCAGTGCATCATCGCCGCAGGCTCGCAGGCGCTGAAGCTGCCGGGCTTCCCGTGGGACGATCCGCGGGTGATGGATTCCACCGACGCGCTGGAACTGGCCAACGTGCCGAAGCAGCTGCTGGTGGTGGGCGGCGGCATCATCGGCCTGGAAATGGCCACGGTCTACCGCGCGCTGGGCGCGCAGGTCACCGTGGTGGAGCTGGCCGATCAGCTGATGCCGGGTGCCGACAAGGACCTGGTGAAGCCGCTTGCGGACCGCCTCAAGAAGCAGGGCGTGTCGGTGCACCTGAAGACCAAGGTGGTCGAGGCCAAGGCCGCGAAGAAGGGGATCGACGTCTCCTTCGAGGGCGACAGCGTGCCCGGCACTACGCAGTTCGACCGTGTGCTGGTGGCCGTGGGCCGCAGCCCGAACGGCAAGAAGATCGGCGCGGACAAGGCCGGCGTGCGCGTGGGCGAGCGCGGCTTCATCGATGTCGACCGGCAGATGCGCACGAATGTCGACCACATCTTCGCCATCGGCGACATCGTCGGTCAGCCGATGCTGGCCCACAAGGCCACGCACGAAGGCAAGCTCGCGGCCGAGGTCGCCGCCGGCGAGAAGAAGGAATGGGTGGCGCGGGTCATCCCGTCGGTCGCGTACACCGATCCCGAGATCGCCTGGGTCGGCATCACCGAGACCGAGGCCAAGGCCAAGGGTCTCAAGGTCGGCGTGGGCAAGTTCCCCTGGGCCGCCAGCGGTCGTGCGATCGGGCTGGGGCGTACCGAGGGCTCGACGAAGTTGATCTTCGACGAGGCGACCCATCGCATCGTCGGCGCGGGCATCGTCGGCGTGCACGCCGGCGACCTGATCGCCGAGGCGGCGCTGGCGATCGAGATGGGCGCGGAAGTGGCGGACATCGGCCACACCATCCATCCGCACCCGACCCTCAGCGAATCGGTCGCGATGGCGGCGGAAGTGTTCGACGGCACGATCACCGATCTCTACCTGCCCAAGCGGAAGTAACCGCGCGGCTTCGCGTCGGCGTGTATGCGTTCGACGGCATGGCACACGTACGTATGCCGTGTCGTCGCGTCGTGTCCGAGGAGACGATTCCCCACGAATGATCGCCGGTGAGGTGAGCCTGCGCGACAGCCACGTGGCTGTCGCGGCGTTCGTCAGCGGCTGCACCGCGGCGATGCTCGGGTGCCGACGACGGCAGGATGAGGGGACGGACGGCTGTCGGACGGCAGACAGAAGCACGGCCCCCGAAGGGGCCGTGCGCGCGAGTCCGAGAACCGTGCCGTCAGAACAACAGCGCGATCAGGATCAGTACGGGAATCGGCAGGCCCAGCAGCCAGAGCAACAGATATTTCATGGAAGATCTCCGCGATGAGACAGGGGGTGGCGATCAGAGATCGCGCCGACGTCCGCCGAAGGTGGCGAGCAGGCTGGCGGAAAACGCGCCGATCAGCAGGGTGATGAACAGCCAGAGCGATGCGTAGGCCGCGGCCTCGCGGGCCTCGTCCGCAGCCTCGCGCGCGGCGGTCTCCGCCTCGTCGATACTGGCGCGCATGTTGGCTTCCAGTTCGGCGACACGCGCTTCGGCTTCGGTCTGGGTCATGCCCGTCCGCTCGGCGATACGCTGCGCGACGTAGCGGGCATCCTCGGCGTCCAGGGAATCGCTGCGCAGCCCGTTGACCAGGATGCGACCGATCTCGGCTCCAAGGTTCGTGTCGGCCGCCTGCGACGTCCGGCTGGAAGCGCCCGCCTGCGACGGGCCGGGCGCGGTCTCTTCCGTCGTCGGATCGGTGGCCGGTGCCTGTTGCGATGCCGCCATCGCCGGCGGGCGGAGAAGCGAATCCACCCAGTACTGCATGTCGCCTTCCGAATCCTCGGAGGCGGCAGCGCCGGCACCCGCGGCTGCGACGCCGCCCGCGGCCGTCGCCGAAGCACCCGCGACCGAGCCGGCGACGCTGGCGCCAGTGCCCAGGATCGCGCCGATCGCCGAGGTCAGGACCGCAGCAGTCAACAGTGTCGCCACGGCCCAGGCCAGGAAGCCGTGTGCGGTATCGCGGAAGTAGGTTTCGTCACCGTGGACGGAGACCCAGCGCGTGCGCAGTCGTCCTGCGAGATAACCGCCGAGCCCGGAGGCGGCGATGGAGGTGAGGGTGATCCAGGCAATGGTCGACCAGCCGAACGTTTCCCGACTGACGCCCTCGTACGACCAGGGCGATACCGACGACATGCCCAGACCCGTGCCGAGAATCAGCAGAATCAGCGACAGCGCTGCGGCAGCGGCGGCGCCCGCCAGCACGGCACCCCAGGACACGGCGCTCTGTTCGGTGACGGCGGCGCGGGATGCGTCCACGGCCGGTGTTGCGGGTGGATGTGCGGGTGTCGGGTTCATGCCGATCCTCGTTGGCTGGAATGCAGTGCGGTCGATGCTGCGCGCGCCGCCGTGAAACCGATGCGATCACATGCAGTTCGAGCACGCCGTCCGGGGCGCGGCGAGCGGCACACGCATGTTGCCGCGCGCACGGGGACGCCGGGATGACCGCAGGATCGCCCGGGTGCGCATCGGCTCCGCGCTGCGTGCGCGAGCGCCGCACCGTGCTGGATGTCGGCGGTCGGTCGGTACGCTTTGTTGCGGTGCATGGTGACAAAGCGAGCCCGGCGAGATACATCTGCGCTCGAAATGGTAGCGGTATCAGGCCGCTGGATTTTCGGGAGATACGGGTGAGCTCGAATGCAGTGCGCCGGGCAGGGGGCCGCCGGGCGTGGTGCGGGGTGACGAAGAACTTCTCGCCAGGGCCGTTTGCAGTACACGGGAAACGGACGACGCCGTCTTGAAGCGTCGTTGTTGGGGGCGACCACGATTCGTGAGTCCAGAGCACACGCGACGCTACAGAGTTCGGTGTTGCCGCTTCGCGCCACCCGCGGAGACGGGTCGTGACGTACGTGTCGGGAGCGGCGTGCTCGCGGCCGTTCCCATTCCGATGCTGAGGACGCTTCAATGAGCATGAAGTTCAGGCGTTTCAAATCGACGGCGATGTTCACCTTCGTGGGTGGCGCGCTGGTCATCAACCCGGCGTTCGCGCAGCAACCGCCGCCGCTATCGCCGGCCCCGAGCGCGGACACCCGTGCCGCGTCCCCGCCGCAGGACGCCACGACGCTGGATGCCGTCGTCGTCACCGGCATCCGCAACAGCCTCAGCCACGCGATGGACACCAAGCGCGAGGCGGCGGGCGTGGTCGATGCGATCAGTGCCGAGGACATCGGCAAGTTTCCCGACACCAATCTCGCGGAGTCGTTGCAGCGCATCACCGGCATCTCGATCGAGCGCCGGGACGGCGAAGGCGCGCAGGTCACGGCCCGCGGCTTCGGGCCGCAGTTCAACATGGTCACGCTCAACGGCCGGCAGCTGCCGGGCGCGGACGCCTTCGGCGCCGCCGGACAGGTGGCCATCGGCGGCGTGGACGGCGGCACGCGCGCCTTCAACTTCGCGCAGCTGGCTGCGGAATCCATCAGCGGGATCGAGGTCTACAAGACCAGTCAGGCGCACGTCCCGAGTGGCGGTATCGGCGCCACCATCAACATCCTCACCGACAGGCCCTTCAACCACTCGGGCATCGTCGCCAGCGCCGGCGCCAAGGTGGTGTCGGATCGCAGCCAGCTCTTCGACGACGACCTGACGCCCGAGCTGTCCGGGATCTTCAGCTACACCAACCCCGACCGGACCTTCGGCGTGGGGCTGAGCAGCAGCTACCAGAGGCGCAAGGGCGGCTCGGTACAGGCCACCGAGAACTACTGGAACGTCCAGCCGTGGACGGGCACGATGCCGGGCGATCCCGAGGTGACCAATGCGCCCGGCATCGGCGATCTCTACGCACGCCCCAACGACCTGCGCTATGCGTTCTCCGAGTTCGACCGCGAGCGCATCAACGGCCAGGCGGTGCTGCAGTTCGCGCCCACCGACAGCCTGACCCTGACGCTGGACTACACCTACTCCACCAACGAGATCACCGAGAACCGCGGCGAGCAGGGCATGTGGCTGCAGAACAGCGACTACACCCACGTCGAGTTCGACACGTCCGGCGCGGTGGCCACGCCCATCTACCTCCGCGAGATCGCCGGCACCAAGGACTTCGGCCTCGAGCAGCAGCGCAGCATGCAGAAGTACCGGCTGGGCTCGCTGGGCTTCAACGCGGTCTGGGACGTCAGCAGCGATTTCCGCCTGAGCCTGGACGCCCACAGCTCCAAGACCGAGAGCTTGCCGAACGATCCGCTCACCGGCGGCGGCTCGATCTTCATGAGCGTGGCGGGGACCAACAACTGCACGGCCGGGCCCCACTGCGGCGGCTCGTGGGTGCAGGAGCTGTTCTTCAACAACGGCCTGCCGATCGGCACCCAGACCTGGTACCCCTCCACCGCGGATGCGATCGCCGGGACCAACGGGGTCGTCAATCCAGGTTTCACGACCGGGGAGATCGGTTCCCAGGTGCTGCGCGTCAACGCGCAGACCCAGATCAGCGAGATCGACCAGGCCCGGCTGGACGGCGAATGGTTCTTCGACCAGGGGCGCTTCCAGTTCGGCGTGGATAGCAGCACCTCGAAGACCCACCGCCTGCAGGCCGCGGAGGCGTATTCGACGCTGGGCGACTGGAGCGTGGCCAATGTCGACGCCGACGTGGCGGGCGGCCTGATGGACCTGTTGCAGCCGCTCGATCTGGTCGGCCTGTTCGACGGCTACGGCATCAGCAGCTGGCCGGCCTGGCGGGGCGATGCCGGCGCGCTCGCCCTGTGGGCGCAGGGGCAGTACGGCGTCGGGCTGGGGGTGAGTCCGCAGAACGCGGCCGACAACCGGGTGGAGGAGAAGACGCGCTCCGCCTACATGCAGGTTTCGCTGGACGGCGAGCTGGGCGGTTTCACGACCAATACCCGTATCGGCGTGCGCTACGAGACCACCGATGTCGTCTCGACCTCGGTCATCGCGGTTCCCGAAGCGATCGAGTGGCAATCGAACGACGATTTCCGGATCGTGCTGTCCGACGAACTCGAGCCGTTCAGCGAGTCGAGCAGCTACAGCTACATCCTGCCCAACCTGGATTTCAGCATCGATCTCACCGACCGGATCAAGGGCCGCGCCTCGTTCGGCAAGAGCATCGCGCGCGCACCCTACGGCAATCTCTATGCAGGCCCCGGCGCGCAGCAGCCGTCGGGCTCGGTCCTCCTGGACCCGTCCAGCCGGGCCAGTGGCAACGCGCAGAATCCAGGCCTCAGGCCGCTGGAATCGGACAATCTCGACCTCGCGCTGGAATGGTACTTCGCCGAATCCAGCTATGTGTCGCTGACCTACTGGCACAAGTCGGTCAGCAATTTCGTCGGCAACACCGTGACCCAGGAATCGCTCTACGGCCTGACCGACCCGACCTCCGGTCCCGATGCCCAGGCGGCGCTGGCGTTTCTCCAGAGCGCCCAGTGCCGGGAACAGGTGGGGCCGGCCAACGCCTCGGCGTGCTCGGGCAACGACACCTCGCTGTTCACCGCACTGGCCCTGCTGCGCAACGATCCAGCCGGCCTCGGCGCGTTCGACGGCACCGGCGCCCAGGCGTTGGCGACCGAGGTCGCCTACGACCTGTACGGGCGGCCGGACGATCCGTTGTACCTGTTCAACGTCAACCGGCCGATCAACCAGAACCAGTCCAAGCTGCACGGGTGGGAACTCGGCGGGCAGTACTTCTTCGGCGACACCGGATTCGGGATCCTGGCCAACTACACGATCGTCCAGGGCGACGTCGGCTACGACGACGGTGGCGATCCCGGCATCGACCAGTTCTCCCTGACCGGGCTGAGCGATACCGCCAATGTCATGTTCATGTACGAGAAGCTCGGCTGGTCGGTGCGCCTTGCCTGGAACTGGCGCGACGAGTACCTGATCCTCGCCAACCAAGGCGCCAGCCGGAATCCCTACTACGTGGAAGCCTACGAACAATGGGATCTGAGCGTGAACTACGCGCTCGACGAGCACTGGTCGTTCGGCCTGGAGGCGATCAACCTGACCGGCGAGGACGTGCGCTGGCATGCACGCACCGATCAGCAGATCATGCGGTTGGCCAACCAGAGTCCCCGCTACATGCTGGGGGTGCGCTACAGGTTCTGAAGGGCGCATCGGTGCGGTGGACAGGTCGGGAGAGCGACAGCATGGAGAGGTGATGGCGCGTTACGAACTGCTCAACAACGTCGCGCACAAGGACCTGCGCGTCGCCACCGGCTTCGGTGCCCGGTTCGGCGACGACGTGGGCATGGTGCCGGCCTTTCCCAGCGAGTACGCCGACCTGCAGCGCGAGTACCCGATCTTCTTCCGCAAGGATCCGGACGGCCGATGGGGCTCGGTGGCGTTGCTGGGGTTCGAGCAGCGGGAGAACCTGTACCTGCGCGACGGGCGATGGAACGCCGCCTACCTGCCCGGCGCCGCGGCGAAGGGACCGTTCCTCATCGGCTTCCAGGAGCAGCGCATCGACGGCGAGTTCCGCCGCGAGCCGGTGATCCACGTCGATCTCGATCACCCGCGGGTGAGCACGCACGACGGTGAGCCGGTGTTCCTGCCGCAGGGCGGCCACAGCCCGTATCTCGACCATGTCGCCGGCGTGCTGCGCGGCATCCGCGACGGCATCGAATTCGGCGCGGCCATGTTCAGCGCCTTCGATGCGCTGGGCCTGATCCAGCCGGTGACCCTGGCCGTGGACCTGGACGATCGCCATCGGGTGGACGTCGGCGGCCTGTACGGGATCGACCGCGACGTGCTGACCGCGCTGGACGGAGCGGCGCTGGCGGAATTGAACCGGGCGGGGTACCTGGAAGGGGCGTACCTGGTCCTGGCCTCGTTGCACAACGTGCGTCGGTTGATGGCCGAGAAGCAGCGCCGCCTGCGCGAGCAGGACGCGGCGACATCGGGTGCGGACGCCTGAGCCATGCCCTCGGTCATGCGCTCGATCGATGTCCCCGACGCGGCCGCGCTGCCGCTCGATGCGCTCGTGTCCGAAGGGCAGCCGGTGTTGCTGAAGGGGGTGGCGCGCGACTGGGGACTGGTGCGCGCCGGGCAGGTCTCCACCGCCTCGGCCATGGCCTATCTGCGCGGCTTCGACACCGGCCGGCCGATCCCGTACTCGTACGGCGACGCCTCGATCCAGGGGCGACCGTTCTACACCGAGGACTTCACCGGTCTGAACGTCGAGGTCCGGCGCGGCGGGCTCGGCGAGGTCCTGGATGCGATCGCCGCCCATCTCGACGATCCGCATCCGCCGACCTACTACGTCGCGTCGTTGCCGGTGGCCGGCGCCTTGCCGGGGTTCGGCCGGGACAACGACCTGCGCCTGGCCGACCACGGTGTCCCTGCGGCGCCCGGCCTCTGGATCGGCAACCGGGTCGTGGCCTCCTGCCATTACGACGTGCCGGACAATCTGGCCGTCTGCGCGGTGGGCCGGCGGGCGTTCACCGTGTTCCCGCCCGAGCAGATCGAGAACCTCTACCCGGGACCCCTCGATCCCACACCGGGCGGTCAGGTGGTGAGCCTGGTCGACTTCGCCCGGCCCGACCATGCGCGGTATCCACGCTTCGGCGAGGCGCTGGCCCATGCGCAGACCGCGCTGCTGGCGCCGGGCGACGCGATCTTCATCCCCGGCATGTGGTGGCACCACGTGCGCAGCCTGGAACCGTTCAACGTGTTGGTCAATTACTGGTGGCGCGGTGCGCCGGCGTTCCTGCCGTCGCCGGTGTCGGCGCTCCACCACGCGCTGTGGGCAATACGCGACCTGCCCGAGCGGGAGAAGGCCGCCTGGTGCCATGTCTTCGACTACTACGTGTTCGGGCCACGCGCACAGGCGGGCGACCACATCCCCGAACAGGCGCGCGATGTGCTGGGGTCGATCGACGAGACACGGGCGCGACGGATCCGTGCCCAGTTGCTCGACCGGTTGAACCGCTGAGCGGACGAGGGAGACGCGATGGACGAGCATCAGGCACCGCCGGGCCGGATACGCAGGGTGGTGATCGCCGGGGGGGGCACCGCGGGCTGGCTGGCCGCGTGCGCGCTCGCGCACCAGTTCCGCGACCGGCTGGAGATCACGCTGGTGGAGTCGGAACAGATCGGCACGGTGGGCGTGGGCGAGTCCACCGTGCCGCCGATCCGCACCTTCCACCGCTTCCTGCAGATCGACGAGCAGGACTTCCTGCGCGCAGTGGCCGGCACGTTCAAGCTCTCGATCTCGTTCGAGCACTGGCGCCGCCCCGGCGACCGTTACATCCACCCGTTCGGCATCACCGGGCAGGGGACGCTGGCCGCCGCCTTCCATCATTTCTGGCTCGACAGCCGACGCAGGGGGATGCCGTCAGAACTGGGTGACTTCTGCCTGGAGACGGTCGCCTCGCGTGTCGACCGGTTCTCGCTGGGCACCGACCCGCAGGTCAACTACGCCTACCATCTCGACGCCGGCCTCTACGCGAAGTTTCTGCGGCGTCTGGCCGAGCGCCATGGGCTGGTGCGCATCGAGGGCCGGATCGGCGAGGTCGTGCGCCATGCGACCAGCGGGCACGTCGAGGCCCTGGTGCTGGACGGGGACCGGCGGATCGACGGCGATCTGTTCATCGACTGCACGGGCTTTCGCGGCCTGCTGATCGAGCAGGCCCTGCAGACGGGGTACGAGGACTGGAACGAGTGGCTGCCCTGCGATCGGGCGGTGGCGGTGCAGACCGAGTCGGCGGGTCCGCCGGTGCCGTACACGCGCGCGATCGCGCATGAAGCGGGCTGGCGCTGGCACATCCCGTTGCAGCATCGGGTCGGCTGCGGCCTGGTGTTCTCCAGCCGGTACATGACCGACGATCAGGCGCAGGCGAAATTGCTGGGCGATGTCGGCGCGCGGCCGCTCCGGGACCCCTGGGTGGTGCCGTTCCGCACCGGCCGCCGGCGCAAGGCGTGGAACGGCAACGTGGTCTCGCTGGGTCTGGCGAGCGGCTTCATCGAACCCCTGGAATCGACCAGCCTCCATCTGACCATCAGTGCCGTCGTGCGGCTGATCCAGTTGTTCCCGTTCGACGGCATCTCGCCGGCGCTGGTGGATCTGTTCAACGACGTCGGTCGCGCGGAGATGGAACACGTGCGCGATTTCATCGTCCTGCACTACCACGCCACCCAACGCGACGAGCCGATGTGGGCGGCGTGCCGGGACATGTCGCTGCCGCCGTCGCTGGAGATCCGCCTGCAGGCCTGGCGCGAGCGCGCGCACGCGTGGCAGGGCGCCGACGAACTCTTCCGCGTCGATTCGTGGACGCACGTGCTGCTGGGGCAGGGCATCGTGCCCCGCCAGCATCACCCCCTGGCGCGCGCGCTACGCGACGAGGACCTGCGCCAGCTGCTGCGGTCGATTCGCGAGCCGGTCGAACGCGCGGTCGACCGGATGTCCTCCCAGCAGGCGTTCATCGATCGCTACTGCAAGGCGGACGCCGCGGTGTGGGGCGCGCGCTCGCCCGCGCGGTAGTCGGCGTTTCGATCTCCGGAGATCCGGCCAGCAGGGCGCGCGGCTCAAGCGTATCGATCAGGAACGTCGTGGGCAGACATCGCGGTAGGGCGACCTCGCGTCGCGTTCGGCCCATGCCGCTATCTGTCCCGCAAGCAGGGAGATCGTTCAAATCGAGCGCGCGGTGCAGGCCGATATGTGCCGCAAATAAAAAAGGCCGCGGCTTGTGCCGCGGCCTCGTCGTGCTTCGTGCCGGAACGGTCGATCAGAAACGGAACGTCACGCCCGCCATCGGGCCGTGGACCTTGAGCTGGCCCTGCAGTTCGCCCTGGACGCGGATCGGGTCCACACCCACTTCGGGGACCGCATCGAAGGACGCGGTGTAGTTGTCCTTGAGCTTCAGGCGGAACCAGTCGTAGCCGACGTGGATGCCGAAGCGCTCGGTCAGCAGGTATTCCACGATCAGGCCGGCGCGTTCGAAATGGCCGCGCTCGTCGAGAAAGTTGCCCCAGCGGGTGTCCATATACTGGCCTTCCAGGCCCACGCGCCAGCTGTCGCTCGGGCGCCAAGTCAGGCGGGTGTGCAGGCCCGGCGACAGACCGCTGCGCTTCCAGCGGTAGGACTCCTCGCCGGCATCGATCTCATCGGTGCCCGACCAGTTCACATTGGCGCGCCCTTCGAGCTCGGCGTAGGTGACGCCCAGGCCGAGACCCCACTGGAAGGCCTCGTTGCTGATGAAGGAGTACTCGTAGTTGAGGCTGGCCAGGCTGAAGTTCACGCGACCGTTGAGGTCCACGGCCGGCGTGTCGACGGGGAAGTCGGGAAGATCGACTTCGTCGAAGAAATTGCCGGGATTCAGCGAGTCGGCATCCAGGCCCCAGCTGTTGGTGCGGGCGTAATCGTAATAGTTGCCCACCAGCGCCTGACGGTCGCTGATGCGGAAGCCGAGCGCACCGCGCGGGCGCCAGCGACTGCCGACGTCGAGCGTCTCTGCGCCACCGAACGTGGCGCTTTCGGTGCCGTCGGTGGCGGTGCCGTCGCCTGAAAAACGCAGTTGAGCTTCGGGGTAGAACGCGCTCAGGCGCAGGGTGAAGCGGTCGTCGCGCGCATTGTCCTGCGCGTGCGCCGCCGGCAGGGCGACAAGCCCGGCGATGGCGGCAAGCAGCGAAAGAGACAGGGCGCGGGTGGCGGGTGCGGGCATGGAAACCTCGGGGTCTTGTTGTGTTGTAGGCATCGGGGGAGCGGCGGAGCAGAGGTCGGCGCCGTGCGACAAGTGTCGAGGCTGGGGAGGTCGTCTTCCCGTGAAGACGGTGGCGTATGGAGGAATGGGCAGGACAGGTCTTCCTGCGCTCTGTGCGGGACGCATCGCGGTTGCTCGGGTATCGCGCGTTGCTCCCGGGCCCGGCATGTCGGGCGGACTCGCACCGGCGAAGCCTGGTGCGGACAGGCGGCGGGGGGCGATGCCTCAGGGTGGCGTCGGTCGCGCAGGTGAGGCATGTCCGACCGGCCGAGCGGAACGTCGACGGGCAGGCTTCGCGCAAGAAGAAGCCCCGGTGGGGCCGGGGCTTCGGGTGGGGCCTGGCACTGGATCGACGAGGAAGGGTGCAGGCCGCGATGACATGGACCGCCGCGGCGACCACAAGTTCCGCCCAACTCGCAGATATCGTGCTGAATGCGGCAACCCGGCCCGGGACTGTGACCGGCGTCCTGTCGCGGTGGATGTCTTCAGGCCAGGCGCGGTGGACATCCGTTCGGCGCGACTTCCGCCGGTTGTCCGCAAATCGAAGCGACTGCTATACTTTTGCGGCTTCGCGGGACGGTTTCGACGACATCCCGGATTGCCCGACCGCTGTACGCCCATCGTTGCAGGACTCTTGCTTGTGTTGACTTCCGTCGCTGCGGGTCGGCGACTGGCGCAGCGCGCAATCGTCTGGCAGGCGATCGCGGTGGCGCTGGTGGCCTCGGCCTTCCTCTTGAAGGGGGTGCCCTGGGCGCTGGCGGCGCTGGCAGGAGGCGGGGCGGTTGCGATCGGCGGCTGGCTGTCCAGCGTGATCGCGTTGGGGGGAGGCGTCAATCCGGCCGCGGGCGCGATCGCGCGGATCGTGGTCGGGGTGTTGGCGAAGTGGGCGGTGGTGGTGGTCGTGTTGGGTCTGGTCGTGGGTGTGGGCGGTTTGCCCCCCGTGGCCGCCATGACGGGCGTCATCGTGGCCCTGGTGACACAGATGCTGGCCATGGCCAGCCGTTGATCGGTACATAAAGAGGCGGACAGGCACATGGCCGGCGAGGCGGAACAGACCCCCACCAGCTACATCCAGCACCATCTCCAGAACCTCGTCTACGCCGAGGATGGGGTGCGTGGCGCGCAGGCCACCGACGGCTTCTGGTCGCTGAATCTGGACACCTTCCTGACCTCGCTCACGCTGGGTCTGATCATCACCGTGCTGTTCTGGCTCGGCACCCGCAAGGCGACCGCGGGCGTGCCCGGCAAGTGGCAGGCCTTCGTCGAGATCATGCTGGAGTTCGTCGACCGCCAGGCGCGCGACACCTATCACGGCTCCAGCCGGCTGGTGACGCCGATCGCGATCACCCTGTTCTTCTGGATCCTGCTGATGAACATGCTCAAGTTCATCCCGGCGGACTTCTTCGCGGTGCCGCTGTCGATGGTCGGCGTGAACTACTGGAAGCCGGTGCCGACCGCCGACGTCAACGCGACGCTGGGCATCTCGATCAGCGTGTTCTTCCTGATGCTGTTCTTCGCGCTGCGCGCGAAGGGCCTGGGCGGGTTCTCCAAGGAGTTCCTCACCGCGCCGTTCGGCAAGTGGATGATGCCGTTCAACCTGATCCTCAACATCGTCGAGTGGGTGAGCAAGCCCATTTCGCTGGCGATGCGACTGTTCGGCAACATGTTCGGCGGCGAGATCGTGTTCCTGCTGATCTGGGTGCTCGGCGGCGCAGGCCTGATCGGCATGCTCGGCGGCGCCGTGTTCGGCTTCGGCTGGATGATCTTCCACCTGCTGGTCATTCCGCTCCAGGCCTTCATTTTCATGATGCTGTCGATCGTCTACCTGAGCCTGTCGGAAGACGCGCACTGACGGCCGACGCTGCAGTCCTCTCGTTTCGTAACACCCTCACCATTCAACCCTCGCACCATCCGTTCCGGAGAAAACCATGGAAATCGCTCTGACCTCTTTCGCCCAGATCCAGGCTTCGACCGTTCTGGCCGTCGGCATCATGATCGGCCTGGCCGCGCTGGGCGCCGGTCTGGGCCTGGCCATCATGGCCGGCAAGTTCCTGGAGTCGGCCGCCCGCCAGCCGGAACTGATCCCGGTGCTGCAGGTCCGCATGTTCATCACCGCCGGCCTGATCGACGCCGCGTTCATCATCTCGGTCGCGGTCGGCCTGCTGTTCGCGTTCGCCTCGCCGTTCATCGGCCCGGTCGCTGCGCAGATCGGCGGCTGATCCAGCCGGTGCGAGGAAGCGGGCGGCGTGAGCGCCGCTCGCCTTCCAGGATGACAGCTGGCATGCCGCGCATGCCCGGACCATCACCACAGGCAGTGGCACACCCATGAACATCAATCTGACCCTTCTGGCGCAGGCATTGTCCTTCGCGGCCCTGATCTGGTTGATCGCAACCAAGGTCTGGCCGCCGTTGCTCAAGGCCATCGAAGAGCGCCAGCAGAAGATCGCCGAAGGCCTCGCCGCCGCCGACAACAGCCAGCGTGCGCTGGCCCAGGCGCAGGAACAGGTCAACGACGAGCTCAAGACCGCGCGCACCAAGGCGAACGAGATCATCGACCAGGCCCACCAGCGCGCCAACCAGATCGTCGAGCAGGCACGTGCCGAGGCGCAGGCCGAGGGCGCGCGCCAGAAGGCGCTCGTCGATGCGGAGATCGAGGCGTCGGCCAACCGTGCCCGCGAAGACCTGCGTCGCCAGGTGTCCGTACTGGCGGTGACCGGCGCCGAGAAGCTGCTCAAGCGCGAGATCGACGCCAACGCCCACAAGGCGCTGCTCGACGAGCTGGCGGCGGAGATCTGAGCGTGAGCCTCGAGATCACCCTCGCCCGTCCGTACGCCCGTGCCGCGTTCGGCATCGCCCGCGACGCCGATGCTTTCGCGGCATGGTCGGACGCGCTGGCGTTCGCCGCACGCGTGGCGGCCGATCCTCAGGTCCGTCCGCTGCTCGGTAATCCCGGACTGACCGACGATGCCGCCGTGGCGCTGGTCGCGCCGGACGATGCGCAGGCTGACGTCCGCGACTTTCTCGGCCTGTTGGCCGAGAACGGCCGCCTGGTGCTGCTGCCCGAGGTGGCCGGTCTCTACGAAGACCTGCGCGCCGAGGCCGAGCACGTCGTGCGGGCCACGGTGACCTCGGCATCGGCGCTGCCCGATGGCGAGC
The DNA here is from genome assembly GCF_001482195.1 of Luteimonas abyssi. GTDB lineage: Bacteria > Pseudomonadota > Gammaproteobacteria > Xanthomonadales > Xanthomonadaceae > Luteimonas > Luteimonas abyssi. The sequence goes on from NZ_KQ759763.1 coordinate 330,288, forward strand.
TGCAGGCCATCCGCGATGCCCTCAAGCGCCGCTTCGGCCGCGAGGTGCAGGTGGAAACCGCGGTCGACGAGGCCCTGATCGGTGGCGCGGTGATCAGTGCCGGCGACGTGGTCATCGACGGTTCGCTGCGCGGCAAGCTCGCGCGCCTGCAGTCGGCCCTGAGCCAGTAATCGGGACGCGGACGCCGTTCACGAAGCGGCACCCCGCGCCCACCACAGTTTCATCTACCGCGCGCCATCGAAGCTGGTGCGCTCGAGGATCCGGAAATGGCAAGCACCCAGCTCAACCCCTCTGAAATCAGCGAACTGATCAAGAGCCGCATCGAGAAGGTCAAGCTGTCCGCCGAAGCGCGCAACGAGGGCACGGTGACGTCCGTGTCCGACGGCATCGTGCGCATCTACGGTCTGGCCGACGTGATGCAGGGCGAGATGATCGAACTGCCCAACGAGACCTTCGCACTCGCGCTGAACCTGGAGCGCGACTCCGTCGGCGCCGTGGTGCTGGGCGACTACGAGCACCTGCGCGAGGGCGACGTGGCCAAGACCACCGGCCGCATCCTCGAAGTGCCGGTGGGTCCGGAACTGCTCGGCCGCGTGGTGAACGCGCTGGGCGAGCCGATCGACGGCAAGGGCCCGATCGGCGCCTCGCTGACCGCGCCGGTGGAGCGCGTCGCTCCGGGCGTGATCTGGCGCCAGTCGGTCGACCAGCCGGTGCAGACCGGCTACAAGTCGGTCGACGCGATGATCCCGATCGGCCGCGGCCAGCGCGAGCTGATCATCGGCGACCGCCAGACCGGCAAGACCGCGATGGCGATCGATGCGGTGATCAACCAGAAGGGTACCGGCATCAAGTGCGTGTACGTGGCGATCGGCCAGAAGGCCTCGACCGTCGCCAACATCGTGCGCAAGCTCGAAGAGAACGGCGCGCTGGCCCACACCGTCGTGGTCGCCGCGACCGCGTCCGAGTCGGCCGCAATGCAGTACATCTCGCCGTACGCTGGCTGCACCATGGGCGAGTACTTCATGGACCGCGGCGAAGACGCGCTGATCGTCTACGACGACCTGTCCAAGCAGGCCGTGGCCTATCGCCAGATCTCGCTGCTGCTCAAGCGCCCGCCGGGCCGTGAAGCCTACCCGGGCGACGTGTTCTACCTGCACAGCCGTCTGCTCGAGCGCGCCGCGCGCGTGTCGGCCGACTACGTCGAGAAGTTCACCGAAGGCAAGGTCACCGGCCAGACCGGCTCGCTGACCGCGCTGCCGATCATCGAGACCCAGGCCGGCGACGTGTCCGCGTTCGTGCCGACCAACGTGATCTCGATCACCGACGGCCAGATCTTTCTCGAGACCGACCTGTTCAACGCGGGCATCCGCCCGGCGGTGAACGCCGGTATCTCGGTGTCGCGCGTGGGTGGTTCGGCGCAGACCAAGATCATCAAGAAGCTGTCGGGCGGCATCCGCATCTCGCTGGCGCAGTACCGCGAGCTGGCGGCGTTCGCGCAGTTCGCCTCCGACCTCGACGAAGCGACCCGCAAGCAGCTCGAGCGCGGCCAGCGCGTGACCGAACTGATGAAGCAGAAGCAGTACCGGCCGATGTCGATCGCCCACCAGGCGCTGACGATCTACGCCGTCAACGAGGGCTTCCTCGACGACGTGCCGGTCGCCAAGCTGCTGGCCTTCGAGGAAGGCCTGCATGCGCACTTCGACAACACCGACGGCGCGCTGGTCGAGAAGATCAACGGCTCGGGCGCCTGGAACGACGAGATCGAAGCGGCCTTCAAGAAGGGCATCGCGGACTTCAAGCAGACCGGTTCCTACTGAGGTCGCGGTCCGCGTTGGCGCAGTCGTAACAACAGGTCGTAACAACTAGGGTGTGGTGGTGCGACGGGACTGGCCCAGCGGCCGGCCCCGACCCCCAGCAGACCCGGCGAGCGGAGCGAGCGAGATGGCAGGCGGCAGAGAAATCAAAACCAAGATCAAGAGTGTGCAGAACACCCGCAAGGTGACGCGCGCGCTCGAAATGGTCTCGGCCTCCAAGATCCGCAAGGCGCAGGACCGGATGAAGCAGTCGCGTCCGTACGCGCGCGCGATGAAGCAGCTGATCGGCCACCTCGCCCAGGCGAATGCGGAGTTCCAGCATCCGTACCTGGTCGAGCGCCCGGAACCCAAGCGGGTGGGCTACGTGATCGTGTCGTCCGACCGCGGCCTGGCCGGCGGCCTCAACAACAACCTGTTCCGCAAGCTGCTCGGCGAGATCCGCGGCTGGCAGGAAAAGGGCGTCGAGGTCGACGTGGTCACCATCGGCCAGAAGGCGACCGTGTTCTTCCGCCGGCTGAAGGTGCAGATGCTGGCCAGCGTGACCCACCTGGGCGACACCCCGGAAGTCGAGCAGCTCATCGGCGTGATCAAGGTCATGCTCGACGGCTACAACGAAGGCAAGCTGGATCGCGTGTTTCTGGCCTACAACGACTTCGTCAACACCATGACGCAGCGGGCCGCGTTCGATCAGTTGCTGCCGTTGCCGCCGGCCGAGGAGTCCATCGTCAAGCACGACTGGGATTACCTGTACGAGCCCGATGCCGAGACCGTGCTCGAGCACGTGCTCACGCGCTACATCGAATCGCTGGTCTACCAGGCGGTGATGGAGAACGTGGCCTCCGAGCATGCTGCGCGGATGGTGGCGATGAAGTCGGCCAGCGACAACGCGACCAAGATGATCGACACGCTGAATCTGGTCTACAACAAGGCCCGCCAGGCGGCGATCACCCAGGAAATCTCCGAGATCGTGAGCGGCGCCGCGGCGGTCTGACGGCTTCTGTAGGAGCGGCGCACGCCCCCTGATCGGGGCCTGGTCCGCGACCTGCGAATCGCGCGCACGGCGCGCTCCTACAACAGATATTGAGTTCAGAGGAAACCAACATGAGTCAGGGCAAGATCGTTCAGATCATCGGCGCGGTCGTCGACGTGGAGTTCCCGCGCAACGAAGTGCCGAAGGTGTACGACGCACTGAAGGTCGACGGCACCGCGATCACGCTGGAAGTCCAGCAGCAGCTCGGCGACGGCATCGTGCGCGCGATCGCCCTCGGCTCGACCGACGGCCTCAAGCGCAACCTGGTCGCCAACAACACCGGCCGCGGCATCGCGGTGCCGGTCGGTGTAGGCACGCTGGGTCGCATCATGGACGTGCTGGGCGCGCCCATCGACGAGGCGGGCGATGTCGACGCCGACACCACGTGGGAAATCCACCGTGACGCGCCGAGCTTCGACGAGCAGGCGTCGGGCACCGAGCTGCTCGAGACCGGCATCAAGGTCATCGACCTGATGTGCCCGTTCGCCAAGGGCGGCAAGGTCGGCCTGTTCGGCGGCGCCGGCGTGGGCAAGACCGTCAACATGATGGAGCTCATCAACAACATCGCCAAGGCGCACTCGGGTCTGTCCGTGTTCGCCGGCGTCGGTGAGCGCACCCGCGAAGGCAACGACTTCTATCACGAGATGATCGAGTCGGGCGTCGTCAACAAGGACAACCCGAAGGAGTCCAAGGTGGCGATGGTCTACGGCCAGATGAACGAGCCGCCGGGCAACCGCCTGCGCGTCGCGCTGACCGGTCTGACCATGGCCGAGTACTTCCGCGACGAGAAGGACGCCTCCGGCAAGGGTCGCGACGTGCTGTTCTTCGTCGACAACATCTACCGCTACACCCTAGCCGGCACCGAAGTCTCGGCGCTGCTGGGCCGCATGCCGTCGGCGGTGGGCTACCAGCCCACGCTCGCCGAGGAAATGGGCGTGCTGCAGGAGCGCATCACGTCGACCCGCACCGGTTCGATCACGTCGATCCAGGCCGTGTACGTGCCCGCGGACGACCTGACCGACCCGTCGCCGGCGACGACCTTCGCCCACCTGGACTCGACCGTGACCCTGTCGCGCTCGATCGCCTCGCTGGGTATCTATCCGGCGGTGGATCCGCTGGATTCGACCAGCCGCCAGATGGATCCGCTGGTCATCGGCGACGAGCACTACAGCACCGCGCAGCGCGTCCAGCAGACCCTGCAGAAGTACAAGGAGCTGAAGGACATCATCGCGATCCTGGGCATGGATGAGCTGTCGGAAGAAGACAAGCAGGCCGTGTCGCGCGCGCGCAAGATCGAGCGCTTCTTCAGCCAGCCGTTCCACGTGGCGGAAGTTTTCACCGGCGCCCCGGGCAAGTACGTGTCGCTGAAGGACACGATCCGCGGCTTCAAGGGCATCGTCGACGGCGAGTACGACCACCTGCCCGAGCAGGCGTTCTACATGGTCGGCACCATCGACGAAGCCGTCGAGAAGGCCAAGAAGATCGCCGAGAAGGCCTGATCCGCGTGCGCCCTCTCCCGCGACCGGGAGAGGGGGCCAGGCAGAAGAGCATTTACTTATGACCAGCACCATCCGTTGCGACATCGTCAGCGCCGAAGCCGAGATCTTCCACGGCGAAGCCACCCTGATCGTGGCCACCGGCGAGCTCGGCGAGCTCGGCATCGCGCCGCGCCACGCACCGCTGATCACCCGGCTCAAGCCCGGCAAGGTCGTGGTGACCCAGGCCAACGGCGAGAAGCTCGACTTCGCGATCTCGGGCGGCATCCTCGAGGTGCAGCCGCAGGTGGTGACGATCCTGGCCGATACCGCGATCCGCGCCGACGACATCGACGAGGCTGCGGTGAAGAAGGCGAAGGAAGACGCCGAGCGCGTCATCGCCGGTCGCGGCGAGGCGATGGACATCGCCGAAGCGCAGCAGAAGCTGGCCGAGGTCTCGGCGCAGCTGCAGGCGCTGGAACGGCTGCGCAAGAACCTCAAGCACTGAGGGCGCAGCAGCGCTTCCGAGAAGAACGCCGGCCATGCGCCGGCGTTTTTCGTTGCATCGTCGACGCTTCGTCTGTTCGGCCGTGTACTCCGTCGAACGCCGAATCGCCCTTCTCGCAGACCTTTGCCGGTACCGCAGTAGCCATCCGGACGCGATGTGGTCTGCGAGCCGGTGTGACGCTGACCGCACTGCGCCTCGATTCAGTGGTTTCCACGAAGCCGCTCAGGGGAGTCGCGACGGGTCGTGGGCGGACACCCGAGCAGGTGCCGACGCACCGGGCCCGATCCGGTGACGCTTCGCGCGCAGTGATCAAGCAGATGCGGGTGCGGGCGCAGCGCCCCGTGCTCAGCGCCTGTAGATCCACTGGCGCGAGATGACGAACCCGATCAGCCCCAATGCGATTTCCACCAGCGGCTTCGCCAGCCAGGCCCATTTCAGGCCGAGATAGTCGTCGATCTGGCCGATGGCCCAGGTGCTGACCAGCGTGGTCGTGACCCACATGACCAGGAAGCGTTGCAATTGCACGCGGCCGACTGCGGTCCCTTCGCCCGCGAACGTGAAGCGACCGTTCATCCAGAAACCGAGCAGGGCGCCGCAGATCCGGCCCACGATATTGGCGTGCCGGACCGGCAAGCCGAGATGGCTCAGCCCGACCATGACCGCCCAGTCGAGCAGCCACTGCACGCCGCCGATGATCAGGTAGCTGCGCGATTGTCGGGCGAGGCTCAAGGGCGGCTCGTGGGCGTGTGAGACGAGGAAAGGGCGCGATGGACGCCCTGGCACGGGGCAGGCGCGATGCTAACAGCGCGGCCCGTTAGAATTCCGCGATTACTGTCGAACAGCAGAAGGTTGCCCCCATGACCGCTCCTCTCCACGTGATCGTCCTCGCTGCCGGCGAAGGCAAGCGGATGCGGTCCTCGCGACCCAAGGTCCTGCAGGCGATCGCGGGCCGACCGATGCTGGCGCATGTCGTCGCGACCGCGCGCACGCTCGATCCCGAGGCGATCCATATCGTCTACGGCCACGGGGGCGACCAGGTCCGGGCGGCGTTCGCCGACCAGATGGACCTGGTGTGGGCGGAGCAACGCGAGCGGCTCGGCACCGGCCATGCGGTGGCGCAGGCGATGGGGGAGGTTCCGGACGGCGCACGGGTGCTGGTGCTGTACGGCGACGTGCCGCTGATCACCGCCGATACGCTGCGCAATCTGCTGGCGGGCGAGCGCGAAGCGCGGCTGACGGTGCTGGTGGCCGATCTCGAAGATCCGAGCGGTTACGGCCGTGTGGTCCGCGACTCCGAAGGCCACGTGGCCGCGATCGTCGAGCACAAGGACGCCGACGACGAGCAGCGTCGGATCCGGATCGTCAACACCGGCATCGTGGCGGCCGAAGCAACCGCGCTCAAGCGCTGGCTCGGCACGATCTCCAACGACAATGCGCAGGGCGAGTACTACCTGACCGACATCTTCGCACTCGCCGCGGGCGAGTTCACCGCGGCCGAGATCGTCGCCGTGGCGGACCCGCTGGAAGCCGAGGGTGCGAACGACGCCTGGCAGCTCGCCCAGCTCGAGCGCGCGTTCCAGCGGCGAGCGGTGCGGGCGCTGTGCGCGCAGGGCGCACGCTTCGCCGACCCGGCGCGGGTGGATATCCGCGGCGAGGTGGTGGTGGGGCCGGACGTCGAGTTCGATGTCGACGTGATCCTCGAAGGCCGGGTGGAACTGGGCGAGGGCGTGCGCGTCGGGCCGTTCTGCCGGCTCAAGGACGTCGGCCTGGGCGAAGGCACGGAAGTCCACGCGCATTGCGATCTCGAAGGCGTGCGGGCGGAAGGTTCGGTGACCATCGGGCCGTTCGCGCGCTTGCGCTCCGGGACGGTGCTGGCCGATGGCGCCCGCATCGGCAACTTCGTCGAAACCAAGAACGTCACCGTCGGCGTGGCCAGCAAGGCCAATCATCTGACCTACCTGGGCGATGCCGAGATCGGCGCTTCGGTGAACATCGGCGCCGGTACGATCACCTGCAACTACGACGGCGTGAACAAGTGGAAGACGGTGATCGGCGACGGGGTCTTCATCGGCTCCAACGCGTCGTTGGTGGCGCCGGTGACGATCGGCGAGGGTGCCACCACGGCCGCGGGCTCCACGATCACCGCGAACGTGGCCCCGGGTACGTTGGCCGTCGCCCGTGTGCGGCAGAGCACGATCGAAGGCTGGACGCGCCCCAAGAAGCGCTGAGGACGCACCCTCGCGGCGTCGCGCGGGCGGGATGTGGCGCCGTTCGCCGATCCCGGTGCGCGCTGATCGGATGGCGGGCGCGGATCGTCCTGCTGCCCTGCGACGCAGGACGCGATGCTAGGACGGTGTGACGGGAAAGAGCAGGCGGACCGAAAGGCCGCCGCCGGTCCTGTTCTGCAGGGCGATGCGGCCGCCGTGGGCCTCGCAGATCTCGCGCGCGAGGGCGAGCCCCAGACCGGTGCCGTTGCGTTTGGTCGAGTAGAACGGCAGCAAGGCGTTCGCCAGCACCGCGTCGTTCATGCCGCTGCCGCGGTCGAGGACCTCGATCCGCCAGGCGTCGGGCAGGCGCGACAGCGACAGGCCGACGTCGGTGGCCGGCGATCCGGATTCGTGCGCGTTGCGCAGCAGGTTGATCAGGCATTGCTCCATCTGCGCCGCATCCAGGCGCAGTTCGGCGTCGCGCTCGCCTTCCAGCGCGAATGCCACCTGGTCGCGCAGGCGCTCGACGAAACGCCGCCACGGTATCGTCTCCAGGCGCGGTGCCGGCAGTTTGGCGAAGCGCGCATAGTCGCGGATGAAGCCCTCCAGGTGACGCGCGCGTTCCTCGATCGTCGCCAGCGCCCCGGGCAGCCGTTCCATCTGGCCACGGCGCAGCAGTTCGGCGCCGGAGTGAGCGAGCGAGGCGATCGGCGCCAGCGAATTGTTGAGCTCGTGGCTGATCACCCGGATCACCTTCTTCCATGTCTGGACCTCCTGCCGCCGTAACTCGGCGGTGAGCAGGCGCAGCAGGATCAGATCGTGGCGGCGTCCGTTGAGGCGGAACTGCCGCCGGGACAGGTGGTAGATGTCCTCGTCGTCGGCGTCACCGACGCCGAACATGCCATCGCCGCCCCGCGTCAGGGCCTCGCACAACGCCTCCGGCTGCGCCGCCGTCAACGCATCGAAGTCGCGCCCTTCCAGGCGTTTGCCGTCGCCCAGCAATTTGCGTGCGGCGAGATTGCCCAGCACCACGCGTTGCTGCGCATCGAGCAGGATCATCGCCACCGGCGTGTTCTGCACCATGGTGTCGAGCAGGAGCTCGCGCTGCACGAGCGTATTGCGCTGCTGGCGCAAGACGTCGCCGAGGCGGTTGTGGGCATCGACCAGTTCGGCCAGTTCGCCCCGGCCGTCCCAGCGGATGCCGAAGCTGTAGTCGCCGTCGCGGTACGCGGTGACAGCCCCGGAAAGCGCACGGAACAGGGCACGCACAGGGCCGAGCTGGCGCTGCACCTGCCAGGCCAGGACCGGCAGCAGGGCTGCGGTCGCGACGAGGACCGCAGCCCAGGGCAGCAGCCAGTAGGTCAGCCAGGCGGCGAGCAGCGCGGTGCCGATCGCGAAGCCGGCCGCGAGGCCGGTCAGCCGGACGCCCAGCGGCAGTCGCGGCCGTCGCATCAGTCGCGCCGCAGGCCGAGCTTGTCCATGCGCCGGTACAGGGCCTGCCGGGACAGGCCGAGTTCGGAGGCCGCCTGGGCGAGCACGCCGTCCGCCCGCTCGAGCGCCGCCTCGATGTCGGCGCGATCGGGCTCGGCGATGGATTCGGTGGTCTCGCGCTGGCCGCGCCCCGGCGGTGCCGTACGCGTGCTCGGCAGGCCGAGGGCGTCGGCGTCGATGCCCGGGTCCGGCGACAGCAGCGCGGCACGCTGCACCACGTTGCGCAGCTCGCGGACGTTGCCCGGCCAGCGGTGGCGCAGCAGCGCCTGCTCGGTGGTGCGGAGCAGGTGCCTGTCGGCGGGCAGGAAGTGCCGCGCCAGGGGGAGGATGTCGTCCGGCCGTTCGGCCAGCGGCGGCAGCTTCAGTTCGATCGCGTTGAGACGGTAGTACAGGTCTTCGCGGAACCGCCCGTCGTCGATCAGGGTCGGCAGGTCGGCGTTCGTCGCACTGACCACGCGCACGTGGACCTGGCGCTCGCGGTTGGAGCCCAGGCGCTGGAACCGGCCGGTTTCCAGGACGCGCAACAGTTTCATCTGCCCGGCCAGGGGCAGGTTGCCGATCTCGTCGAGGAACAGGGTGCCGCCGTCGGCGGCTTCGAACTTGCCCTCGCGGGCCTTGTTCGCACCGGTGTAGGCGCCGGCCTCGGCACCGAAGAGCTCCGCCTCGATCAGGTCGGCGGGCAGCGCGCCACAGTTCAGTGCGACCAGCGGACCGTCGCGGACGGCGGAGTTGGCGTGGATGATCTCGGCGATCTTCTCCTTGCCCGCACCGTTGGGCCCGGTCACCAGGACCGGCAGCTCCGAGCGCGACACCTGGATCGCCAGGGACAGCACGCGCTCGCTCGCCGCATCCGCCCAGACCATGCCGCGCAGATCGTGGTCGCGTTCGAGCGCGTGGCGCTCGCGCCGGGCACGCGCCCGGTGCCGGCCCAGCTCCTGGCGGCTGGCGGAGAGTTCGAGCAGGTTGGACACCGTGGTCACCAACTTGTGATCGTCCCAGGGCTTGGCGATGTAGTCGGCCGCCCCTGCACGGATCAGGTCCACTGCGGATTCGAGATGGGTCCAGGCCGTCAGCAGCACCACCGGCAGGTCCGGGTGGCGGGCATGGATCTCGCCGAACAGGGCGGTGCCCTCGTCGCCCGAGGTGGTGTCGGTGCGGAAGTTCATGTCCTGGACCACCAGGTCGACCGGTTCGCGCGCCAGGACGGCGAGGCCGGCCTCGGGCGAGTCCGCGTGCACGGTGTGGATGTCGTGCAGCGAGAACAGCACCTCCAGCGCGGTGGCGACGGCGGGGTTGTCGTCGATGACGAGGATCGTGGGCATGGGCATCAGGGTGTGCTGCGGGCAGGCCGGGCAACGCGTGTCCGGCAGGAAGAGTGTAGTGGCGGAAGGGCCGGCATCGTCGTCGTCAGCCGGGGCGTTCCTCTGCCATCTGCTGCTGCGCGATCCAGCGGTCGATGCGGACTTCGAGCAGCGACAGCGGCATCGAGCCGCTACCGAGCACGGTGTCGTGGAAGCCGCGCAGGTCGAAGCCGGCGCCCAGCGCCTGCTGTGCGCGCTGCCGGAGCTCGATGAGCTTCAGCTCGCCGATCTTGTAGGCCAGCCCCTGTCCCGGCCAGACGATGTAACGGTCCACCTCGGCCTGCAAGTCCGGCTCGTCGGCATCGGAGTGGGTGCGCAACCAGGCGACCATTCGCGCGCGGTCCCAGCGCAGGTGATGAACGCCGGTGTCGAGGACGAGGCGATTGGCCCGGGTCAATGCCTGCGCCAGGCGGCCGTAGTCGCTGTCGGGATCCTCGTAAAAACCGAGCTCCTTGGCCAGGTGCTCCGAGTACAGCGCCCAGCCTTCGACGAAGGCCAGATGCACCGCCCGGGTCCTGAACGCGGGCAGGTCGGGCAGGGCCCGGGCGATCGACATCTGCATGTGATGGCCAGGAATGCCCTCGTGGTAGGCGGTGGCCTCGACCGTGGACAGGGAGCGGCTGGCGAAGTCGCCGGTGTTGACCAGGACCGTGCCCGGCCGGTGGCCGTCGGGGGTGCCGGGAACATAGGCCGCGGCCGAGAAGGTCGTTTCGGAATGCGCGGGCACGGCGGCGACATCCACGCGGGCTTCGGGCAGCAAACCGAAGAGTTCGTGCAGCCGGGGCGCCATGCGGGTGACGTGGTGCCGGTACAGGTCGAGCAGTTGTTCGCGCGAGGTCGCGTAACGCGTACGATCGTCGCGCATTGCGGCGCGCATCGAAGCCAGGTCCGGATGGCCCTGGTCGTGGGCGATCCGCGTCATCTCCGCCTCGATGCGTGCCACCTCGCGCAGGCCCAACGCATGGATGTCGGCGGGCGCCATGTCGGTGGATGCCAGCCGGCGGACCTGGTCGAGATAGAGCGCCTCGCCGTTGGGCAGCGACCAGATGCCGGGTTCGAGCCGGCCGGCCGCCGCGTATTCGGTCTCGATGAAGCGGGCGAGATCGCGGTAGGCCGGGCGCACGTGCGCGTCGATCGCCGCCAGCACCGCGTCGCGCAGCCGCGCGTGTTCTGCCTGGGGAACGCTGTCGGGAAATGTCCGCACGGCGCCCGCGAATGCGTTATCCAGGCCGGCGGGTGCGGCGATCGCCTCGGTCTGCGCCACCAGCGCGTCCATCAGGTGGCGCGGTGGGACCAGTCCGGCGCGCATGCCCAGGCGCGCGCGCTCGGTGATGGCGGCGAGCACGGCAGGCAGGCCCTCCAGGCGTGCGGCGTAGTCCTCGTAGTGGCGGGTACTGGCGAACGGAAACGTACCCGCCATCGCCGGCAGCGCCAGATGCATGCCCCTGAACTGGTCCAGGGGCATCATCCACAGGCCCAGCCGATACGCAGCAACCTCGCCCTCCAGGCGATCGATGAGCATCCATCTGTTGGTGCGCGCGGTGTCGGAGAAGCCGTCGTCGTCGAGGGCCTGCAGCTGGGCGAGCAAGGCGCGCGCCTCGGCGTCCTGACGGGCGAGGGCGTCCGGCGAGGCGTCGCCCCAACGGGCGTTGCCGCGATCGTCGCCACCGAACGAGGCATGTTCCGGCCAGTCGCGCAGATAGCTTGCCCAGTGCGCATCGATCAGTGTGGCCAGCATCGCCATACGCACGTCGGCATCCTCCCGGTCGCGACCCGCCACGTGGTGCGGATGGCCGTCGTTGCCGGAGCAGGCAGCGGAGCCGACGAGGGCGAATGCCAACGCGAGTGCGGGACCGAGGGTGGGCATCGGGAAGCGCATGGGGATCTACTCGTATGAAGGGAGCGGCCGGCTCAGGCGGCGCGTGTCGCTCGAGCGGGCGGCGTCCGCGCCGCCCGCCGAGCAGGCCCGGCCGCGGCGTACAGGCCCAGCGACCACAGCAGCAACGCAGCGAGCGGGAGATAGGTCAGCGGCAGGCGTGCCATCGCGTAGGTCTGCATCAACCAGTGGTTGATGGCGTAAGCGGCGACCAGGCCGGGCAGCAGGCCCATGCCGACGACGATCAGGTTCTCGGCGAGGACGTGACGCAGGATGTCGCCGCGGCCGGCACCGAGGGCGCGCCGGATGCCGATGCTGCGGGTGCGGATCTCCACCCAGTAGCCGGACAGGCCGGCAATGCCGACGCCGGTGACCAGCAGGACCACGGCGACCACGGTGGACAACAGCCAGACCGCTGCACGACGTGCGCGGAACGCGCTGTCACGCAAGGATTCGTACGTGTCCACGCGCACGGCGACGCCCGGCAGCATCGCGGCGCCGAATTCCCGTTCCAGCAACGGGCCGATCGCGTCGCGCGCCGCGTCGCGTTGCCCGGGGGTGACGCGAACGGCGTAGTTGAGCACGGGCACCGAGACGACATCGGCCGGCAACAGGATCGAGAACTGCGCACGGCCCTCGTCGAGGGCGTCGAGCTGGTAACGCAGCAGGCGTCGGACGATACCCACCACGACGAGATCGCGACCGCCGCTGGTCTGTTCGAGCCGGCCACCGAGCGCGTCCCCGTTCGGGAAGTAGTGGCGCGCCAGCGCCTCGGTGAGAAGCACCGGCGTTCCCGAGGGAATGTCCAGGCCTTCGCCGGCGAGATCCACGCGGATGCCCTCGCCCGGTTCGAAGTCACGGCCCCTCGCCAGCTCCAGGCCGAGCGTCTGCAGCAGGCCGTCGCCGGCGAAGCCGGTGGCGGTGGCCGTGGTGCCGGACGGGCCGCGCAGATCGAGCGTGAACGTCATCGACTGTTTCATCGGCAGGCCCAGGGCCGGCGCGACGCCCTCCACGCCGGGGATGCCCCGCAGCAGGTCCGCGCCGGTGCGGATCTGCGCGGCGCTCCAGTGCCCGCTCCGGGCGACGAGCTGGTCCACCAGCAGCAGCCGGTCGCGTGCGATGCCGTCGTCGACCAGCAGCGGCGCAGCCTGTCGTTGCAGCAGGAACACCGCATTGCAGAGGATGGCCGCGGCCACTGCGACCTGCACGGCGATGAGCCAGGGCATCAGCGGACGCTGGCGCAGGCCGGAGAGAATCTGGCGGAGAGGCGGTATGTGCATCGATCAGAGGGTCTTGACCTGCAGCACCGGCTCGATCCTGGCTGCGCGAAGGGCCGGCACCACGCCGACCAGGAGGCCGGTGGCGACCGACAGCGCGAGCAGGAGCAGGAACAGGCGGGGTTCGAAACGGGCGAGATCGGTGTAGCCGTGGTCCTGCAGCCGGATCAGCCACAACCCGAACGCCGTCAGCGGCAGCGCGAGCAGTCCGCCCAGCGCGCCGGCCGCGCCCGCCTCGACCAAGCACTGCACCATCACCGAGCCGCGCGGCGCGCCGAGCACCCGACGCACTCCGAGTTCGCCGCCGCGGCGCAGGAAACGTGCGGCCAGCAGGCCGGCCACATTGACCATGCACAGCGCGAGCAGGCCCACGGCGAGCAGCAGGTTCAGGCGGACCGCATCCGGCACGACATGGTTGGCCGCCAGCCAGGCGTCGACGCTGTACAGACGGCTGTCCGTGTCGCGCTCGAAGACGCCGGCGGCCTGGCGGGCGCGGGCATAGCCATCGAGGGCGGCGGCGTAGGCGGTCCGCGTGGCGGCGTCGGGCAGTTCCGCCCACACGGCCAGCCAGCGGCAGTCCTGCAGGTCGATGGTGTCGAAGCCGAAGCCGCCCATGCCGCGGCTGTCGCAGTCGCGTGTCGCCACCGGGGCGATGTCGGCGTCCAGCGCCGCGCGCAGCGGCAGAAACACGGTCTCGCGGGCGTCGCCCCAGGCAGGGGTGCCCGTCTGGAAAAAATGAAAACGCGGCTGCGGCGCCCATTCACCGGCGATGCCGATCACCCGGAACTGCCCGGCGCCGATCCGCACGTCGCGCCCGAGCGGGTCCGTGTCACCGAACAGCGCATGGGCGGTGTCCTCGGAAATCACCACGACGCGCGCATGCGCCTCGGCGTCTGACCAATGGCGCCCGCGCAGCAACGGCACACCGAACATCGCCGGCATGGGGCCGCTGGCGAGGACGGCCAGGCCGCTGCGCGCGGCGTCGCCATCGGGCGCGTGGACGGTCAGCAGGGTGGAAACGAGCGCGGTCTGACGGACCTGCGGCTGCAGCGCGGCCATGGCCTCCGCATCCTCGAGCTTCCAGAGGAAGGGGGGCGTCTCCTCGACCGCGGAACGGTCGCTCTGCGGCGCACGCCTGGAGTCGACCCAGGCCAGATGCAGGCGCTCGCCGACTCCCGGCAGGGGCGTGGCGGACAGCATCGACAGCAGGGTCAGCATGCTCATCACCGCGGCCAGGCCCAATGCGAGCAGCAGCACCGAGAGGACCATGGTCCGCGGCTGGCGCAGCAGGCCGCGCAGGCCCAGCGCGAAGCTGTAGCGCAGCGTCCGCGACATCAAGCGCTGCGCGTCGCGACGGCCGGGGGGACCAGCGCGGCACGCCGCGCCGGCCCGTACACCGCGACCTGTCCGAGCGCCCACAGCACCAGGGCGCCGATGGGCAGGTAGAACAGCGGCAGGCGCGGCAGCTCGTAGCGCTGCATGAGCAACTGGTTCAACGCATACGCCAGCAGCATGCCGAGCACGATGCCGATGGTGGCGAGCAGGAAGTTCTCGGTCATGAAGTAGCGCAGGATCTGCCCACGGGTGGCGCCGAGCGCACGACGGATGCCGATCTGCCGGTGGCGCTGCTGCACCCAGAAGCTGGCGAGGCCGACGATGCCCAGTGCGGTCACAACCAGCAACGCGATGGAGACGGCGACCAGCAGCCAGGCCATCGCCCGGTCCTGGCGGTAGAAGCGCGCCCGCATGCTCTCGAGGGTGCGTGCCTGTTCCGCGTCGACGATGCGTGTCGGGCCTTGCGACGCCAGCGTCCGCATCGCCTGGTCCAGGACGGCCGCCCGTTGCCCCGGATCGGCGACCCGGAGCAGGTACAGGCCGCTGGCATAGGACATCGCGCCCGGCAGGATCACCGTTTCCTCGTAGCTGCTCGTACTGCCGGAGTTGCCGGGCCGGGCCAGGCGCTCGACCACGCCGATCACGACGGTGGGTTCGTCGCCCCAGATGAGGACCGTGCGTCCGAGCGCGTCGCCGTCGGGAAACAGGCGGTGGGCGGTGGCCGCCCCCAGGATGGCCGAGGGAAACGCCACGTTGCCCTCCAGGTTCATCTGGGCGAAGTCGCGGATCTCGTCGGAGGTGAAGTTGCGCCCCGCCACCAGTCGCAGGCCGAGGGTGTCGAGGAGGCGGTGATCGCCCAGGTAGTTCGACACCGACATGGTCGGGTCGCGCTGTTCGGCGGTCAGCCGCACGCTGCTGGTCCAGTTCGAGTTGCCGAACGGGATCTGGTTGCTGATCGAGGCGTCGACCACGCCCGGAATCGCGCGCAGCGCGGCGAGGTCGCTCTGGGTGACCGCGGCCGCATTCTCGTCACGGGCGATGCCGCGCGCCTGCACGGTGACGATGTGAGACTCGTCGAGCCCGGTCGGCCGGTTCATGCGCTCCAGCCGCCCCGTGATCAGGAACAGCGCGTTGCAGATGATCGCGCACGACAGGGCGATCTCGAAGACGATCAGGGCGGCGGCGGTCTTGTGCCGCGACAGGGTCGACAGGATCGGTCGGATGTCCATGGGGTCTCTTGGCAAGGGATGTTGGAGCTGCGGACGGGCCGGGGTGGGCTACTGCGCCTTGAGCTGGATGGCCGGGGTCACCTGCATGGCGCGCCAGGCGGGGAGCAGGCCGGCCAGAAGACTCGCGGCGAGCGCCACGGCGAAGGTGATGAGCAGCATCTGCGGGTCCATGCGCGCCAGTTCGGCGTAATCCGCGGGTTGGCGGCGTACGGCCCACAGGCCCAGCAACGCCAGCAGCAGGCCGAGGGCGCCGCCGGCCACGCCGACCGCACCGGCTTCGATCAGGCATTGCGCGAAGATCGAGCGACGGCTCGCGCCCAATGCCCGCCGCACGCCGATCTCCCCGCCACGGCGGAGGAACTTCGCGAGCAGCAGGCCGACGGTGTTGAGCAGGCACACCGCCAGGAATCCGAACGCCAACCACACCTGGAGGCGCACGTCGGCCGGCACCACCTCGTTCTCGTCGAGCCAGGCCATGACCGGCGTCAGCGCGGTGTTGGTCGGCCGTTCGAAGCGTCCGGTCGTGCGTTGCTGGTCGGAGTAGTTGTCGAGATAGGCCTTGTAGTCGGCCACACCGGCGGGCGTGTCGAGCTGCACCCAGTACTGCACCCAGGCGCAGGGCGCATTGGGGCCCGTGCTGCCCTCCAGGTCGGTGCTCTCGCCCCAGCAGTCCATGTTGCCCTGGACGCCCAGGCGCAGGTCCCGCGACGTGGAGAACGGCAGGAAGACGTCCTCGACGTCGGTGAATTCGCCGGTGGTGAGGTCGTAGAACCGGGGTGCGGGCCGCCAGGTGTCGAGGACGCCCACGACGGTGAAGTCCGTCCGGCTCAGGCGCAGCGTCCGGCCGGTGGGGTCGACGTCCCCGAACAGGCGTTGCGCCGCGGCGCGCGACAGGACCGCGACCCGTGCGCGCGCCGCATCGTCGCTGGCCTGCCAGCCGCGACCGTGCAGGAACGGCGTATCGAACATCGGGAAGAAGTCGGCCGAGGTGTAGCGCGCCTGCAGCATGAACGGGTTGAGCCCCTCGGCGTCGGGCTCCACCGCCACGCCCCCTCCGGCCATCACCGCCTGGCGGTCGCCGCGCGCTTCGCGCAACAGGGTCTCCGCGTCGAAGCGGGTCATCTGTTCGGAGGGATCCTCCCCGGGCGTGTGGCCGCTCAGACTCCTGGGCTCCAGGCGTACGTAGTGCAACTGGTCGCTGCGGTGCGGGATGGGGTCGCCGGACAGCAACCGGAACACGGTGAGCGTGGTCATGCTCGCGCCGATGCCCAGTGCGATGGCCAGCACCATCAAGGCGGTCAGCGCGCGGTTGCGGCGAAAGCTGCGCAGCGCGAGTTTGACGTAATAGGGGAAGAGGCCGGACATGGTCGGGATCTCAGGTGGAGGCGTCGGCCGGCGCCCGCGGTGCGAGTGCGATCGGCGATTCGGTGGTGAGGTCCGTCGCCATGCCGTCGACGATGTGCACGTTGCGCTGCGCGCGTGCCGCCAGTTCGGGATCGTGGGTGACCATCACGATGGTGGTGCCCTGCTGGTGGATGTCCTCCAGCAGCTCCATGACGCTGCGCGCCATCTGCGAGTCGAGATTGCCGGTGGGTTCGTCGGCCAGCAGCAGGCGCGGGCTGCCGGCCAGCGCACGCGCGATCGCCACGCGCTGCTGCTGGCCGCCCGACAGTTCGGCCGGATAGTGCTTGATGCGCGACCCCAGCCCGACCATGCCCAGCGCATCCTCGATGCGCATCCTGCGCTCCGCCGACGGCATGCCGCGGTAGCGCAAGGGCACGTCGACGTTGTCGAACAGGTTGAGGTCCGGAATCAGGTTGAAGCCCTGGAAGATGAAACCGATCTTCTCGTTGCGCAGCCGCGAGCGGGCGTTGTCGTCGAGTCCCTTCACGTCGACGCCGTCAAGCAGATAGTTCCCGCCGGTGAACGTCTCCAGCAGGCCGGCGATGTTGAGGAAGGTGGTCTTGCCGGAGCCCGAGGGCCCGGTCACGGCCACGAACTCGCCCTCGCGCACGTGCAGGTCGAGTTCGCGCAGGGCGTGGGTCTCGACGAGTTCGGTGCGATAGACCTTGGAAACGGCTTGCATGTGCAGCATGGGATGGCTCCGGAAGCGTGGGCGGCGGGATCAGCCGTGAATGCGGAAGGTGAGGGGCGGTGCGGCTGCGAGGGCATCGCGACCCCGGTCGTGCCGGCTCCCGATTCGGGACGGCGCGTCCGGGAACGCTGCGGCGCGGTCGAGCGCGTGAGGCTTCGGCGGGACGGTCGAGGCGATCCGCTTCGGGCTGCAGTGGACGGCGAGCGGGGACGGTGGTGCGTGGGCGATGCCGCCGGTCATGGCCGGTCTCCCGAAATGCGGACGCGCTCCGCGTTGTCGAACAGGTCGCTGCCGGCCACCACCACGCGTTCGCCCGGCTGCAGGCCCTGGGTGATCTCGACCGCGCCCAGGCTGCTGGCACCGGCCTCGATCGGACGGCGCACCGCGGCACCGTCCTTGACGACGTAGACGTGGCGGCCGCCGAGCTGATCCAGGAACGGGCCGCGCTCGACCGTGACCACGTCGCGTCGGGTGTCGAGCAGGATCCGGGCGGTCAGGCGCTGGCTCTGGCGCAGCCCCGGCGGCTGGTGTTCGCTGAAGCGCACGCGCGCGGCGACCTCGCCGTTGACGACTTCCGGCGACACCGCCGAGACCTCGGCCGGAAACACCTCGGCACCGCTGCGGATCTCGGCCGGGACGCCGATGGCGAGATCGCGCGCGAAGCTCTCCGGGACCCGGATCTCGACCTCGAACACCGACAGGTCGACGACACCGAGCACGGGCGCGTTCGCGGCGACGTTGGTGGCCTGCGCCACCTGCACCTGGCCGACGAGGCCGTCGAACGGCGCGCGCAGGGTGAGCGCGTCCACCTGGCGCTGCGCCTCGGCGACGATCGCGCGTTGGCGTTCGGCCAGCAATTGCTTGTTGCGCGCATCGAGCCCGGCGCCCTGGCCCTGCAACTGCGCGTCCTCGTTGGCGGATGCCAGGCCGATGTCGGTCTTCTGCAGCGTGTCCTCGGCCTTGGCCAGATCGACCTGCGCGAGCACGCCGGCCTCATAGGCGCGCTGGTAGCGCTGCAGGTCGCGCTCGGCCGCGGTGCGGTCGATCTGCGCCTGGTCGACCAGCTTGCGCGCCTCCGCCCGTGCGATGCGGGCATCGAGCGCGGTGCGGTCGGCCTCCGCCTGCAGGCTGGCGAGCGTGGACTCTTCCTGCACCAGCTTGCTGCGCAGCTCGGGGCTGTCGATCTCGGCCAAGACCTGGCCGGCCTCGACGCGGTCGCCAGCGACCACCTTCAACGTCACCGTGCCCGGGGCGATGGCGTAGAGGGTGGGGCTGTTGGCGGCGATGACGCGGCCTTCCGCGCTGATGTCGCGGATCAGATCGCCGCGCGTCACCTCGACGATACGCAGGCGGCTCGCGTCGTAGGAGCGCGCGCCGTCGGCCCAGCCGGCGATCACCCAGACGAGGCCGACGAGGGTCACCGCGCCGATGGCGATCAGAGGCAAGCCGCGGCGCAGACGCCGTGTGGCGGACACCGGGGGGCGGGCGGCGTCCTGGGCGGAGGTGTCGCGGATCGGCGTGCTGCGGGACATGGGCGGAGAACAGTGCGGGGCCTGCTCTCGTTGAAGCAGGTTGCGTGCCAATTTCAAGTATTTGATTTAACGGATGTTTTCCTGTATCCGGCGCCGTCCGGTCGTGGTTGCGGACGTCCGGCCCGGTGCGTCCGCGGGCTGCCCCCGTACAATGCGCGATCCCTCGGCTGGAGTCGTCGTGCATGTGTGGAATCGTCGGTGCCATCGCCGGTCGTGATGTCGTCCCGGTCCTGATCGAGGGGCTGAAGCGGCTCGAGTATCGGGGCTACGACTCCGCCGGGATTGCGGTGGTCGAGGGCGACACGGTGCGGCGTGTCCGCCGCACTGGCCGCGTGTCGGAGATGGAAGTCGCCGCGCAGGCCGAGGGCCTCGCCGCCTCGCTGGGCATCGGCCATACCCGCTGGGCCACCCATGGTGGCGTGACCGAATCCAACGCCCATCCGCACGTCAGCCAGGGCGTGGCCCTGGTGCACAACGGCATCATCGAGAACCACGAAGCGCAACGCGAGCGGCTGACCGCGCTCGGCTACGCGTTCGAGTCGCAGACCGACACCGAGGTCATCGCCCACCTGATCCACCACCACCTCGATGGCGGGCTCGACCTGCTGCAGGCGGTGCAGGCGGCCACGCGCGAACTGGAAGGCGCCTATGCGCTGGCCGTGGTCAGCCGTGACGCGCCCGACCGCATGGTGTGCGCGCGGATGGGATGCCCGCTGTTGATCGGCCTGGGGGACGGCGAGAACTTCATCGCTTCCGATGTCTCGGCGATCATCCAGGCCACGCGCCGGGTGATCTTCCTGGAAGAGGGCGACACCGCCGAGCTCACCCATGCGGGCGTCGCGGTCTACGACGAGACCGGCGCACCGGTCGCGCGCGGCGAACACCTGTCCGATGTCTCGCTCGCGTCGCTGGAGCTCGGGCCGTACCGGCATTTCATGCAGAAGGAAATCCACGAGCAGCCGCGTGCGATCGGCGACACGCTCGAGGCCATCATCGATGCGGCGGGCTTCGAGCCCGGCCTGTTCGGCGCCGACGCCGCCGAGGTGTTCGACGGGGTCCGGGGCGTGCAGATCCTCGCCTGCGGCACCAGCTACTACGCGGGCCTCGTCGCCCAGTACTGGATCGAAGCGATCGCCGGTGTGCCTTGCCGGGTGGAGATCGCCAGTGAGTACCGCTATCGCAAGGTCGTGCCCGATCCGGGCCATCTGATCGTCACGATTTCCCAGTCGGGCGAAACGCTCGACACCATGGAGGCGCTCAAGTACGCCAAGTCGCTCGGCCACACGCGGACGCTGTCGATCTGCAACGTGCCCGAGAGCGCGATCCCGCGTGCGAGCCGCCTGGTCTTCTACACCCGTGCCGGCGCCGAGATCGGCGTCGCGTCGACCAAGGCGTTCACGACGCAGCTGGTCGGCCTGTTCGCGCTCGCGGCCACCCTGGCCAAGCTCGGCGGGCACCTGCCGGCCGAACGCGAGGCGGAGTACATCGACTCGTTGCGGCATCTGCCCGGCAGCATCCAGCATGCGCTGAACCTCGAGCCGCAGATCGCCAGTTGGGCCGAGCGCTTCTCGCCTCGCCATCACGCGCTGTTCCTCGGCCGAGGCGTGCACTACCCCATCGCCCTGGAAGGCGCGCTCAAGCTCAAGGAGATTTCCTACATCCACGCCGAGGCGTATCCGGCCGGCGAGCTCAAGCACGGCCCGCTGGCCCTGGTGGATGCGGACATGCCGGTGGTGGTGATCGCGCCGAAAGACGAATTGCTGGAGAAGGTGAAGTCGAACATGCAGGAGGTCCGCGCGCGTGGCGGCGAACTGTTCGTGTTCACCGACGCCGACAGCAACTTCGGCGCCAGCGAGGGCGTGCACGTGATCCGCGCGCCACGCCACGTCGGCGTGCTGAGCCCGATCGTGCACACGATTCCGGTGCAACTGCTGGCCTATCACACGGCACTGGCGCGCGGCACCGATGTCGACAAGCCGCGCAATCTCGCCAAGTCGGTGACGGTGGAGTAGCGCGGCGGGCGCCGCCCCTGCCATCGGTCACCCCGGGCGGTTAACGCGCGCCCAACACCGCCCGCTCGCGATTCGGGTAGCGTCGCCCCCATTCATGCCAATGGGGGTTTTCATGCGCCACGTCCTGCTCGCGTCCTGCATCGCCCTGTCCCTCGCCGCCTGCGGCCCGCGCGGCGGGGAGGCCACGTCGCCGCAGGCCGGCGCCCCTGCCGCCGGCCCGGCCGCCCCTGCGTCGCTCGACGATGTGGAGCTGCTGTCGCGCGAGGATCTGTTCGGCAATCCGGAACGCGCCAACGTGCGGATCAGCCCGGACGGGCGGTACCTGAGCTGGATCGCGCCCGTGGCCGGCGTGCTCAACGTCTGGATCGCGCCGGCCGACGACCTCAACGGCGCGCGGCCGGTGACCCGCGACGACGCCCGCGGCATCCGCGGCTACTTCTGGTCGCATCGTCCGGGCGTGCTGCTGTACCTGCGCGACACCGGTGGCGACGAGAACTTCCATCTCCACAGCGTCGACCTCGGCAGCGGGGAAAGTCGCGACCTCACCCCGTACGACAACACCACCGCCCGCGTGGCGGCGGTCAGCCATCGCCATCCCGATACGATCCTGGTGGCGATGAACGATCGCGACCCGCAGTGGCACGACCTGTACCGCGTCGACCTCGCCAGCGGCGAGCGCACCCTGGTGGAGGAGAACACCCAGCAGATCGCCGGTTACATGGCCGATGCCGACTACACCCTGCGCTACGCCTCGCGCGCGCGGCCCGACGGCGGCTCGGACATCCTCCGGCGCGAAGGCGATGCCTGGGCGGTGCACGACAGCATTCCGTTCGAGGATGCGATGTCCACGGCGCCGGGCGGACTGACCGAGGACGGCGGCACGCTGTACATGGTCGATTCTCGCGAGCGCGATACCGCCGCGTTGTATGCCATCGACACCGCCAGCGGCACGCGCACGTTGCTGCACGAGGATGCGCGCGCCGACGTCGGTGGCAGCCTGAGCGATCCGCGCACCGGTGAGGTGCAGGCGGTCTCGGTGAACTATCTGCGCGAGGAATGGACCGCGCTCGACGAAGGTCTGGCAGCCGATCTCGAACGTCTGGACGCGATCGGGCCGGGCGAAGTCGGGGTGACGTCGCGCACGCTCGATGACCGGACCTGGGTGGTCGTCTACTCCGCGGCGGAAGCGCCGGCGCGCTACTACCGCTACGACCGCGACGGCGGCGCATTGACCGAATTGTTTTCCGAGCGGCCCGCGCTGGACGGCAAGCCGCTGGTGCCGATGTGGCCGGTGGAGATTCAGTCCCGCGATGGGCTGACCCTGGTCAGCTACCTGACCCTGCCTGCGCACGCCGATACCGACGGCGATGGCCGTGCGGACACACCGGTGCCGATGGTGCTGCTCGTCCATGGCGGCCCCTGGGCGCGCGACGCCTACGGCTACAGCAGCTACGACCAGTGGCTGGCCAATCGCGGCTATGCGGTGCTGTCGGTCAACTTCCGCGGTTCGACCGGCTTCGGCAAGGACTTCACCAACGCCGGCGACGGCGAGTGGGCCGGCAAGATGCACGACGACCTGATCGACGCGGTGAACTGGGCGGTCGAGCAGGACGTGACCACGCCGGACAAGGTCGCGATCATGGGCGGCAGTTACGGCGGCTACGCCACGCTGGTGGGCCTGACCTTCACCCCGGACACCTTCGCCTGCGGCGTGGACATCGTGGGTCCGTCCAATCTCAATACGCTGCTGGAGACGGTGCCGCCGTACTGGGCGAGTTTCTTCGAACAGTTGACCCGCCGCATGGGCGATCCGCGAACCGAAGAAGGACGTGCCTGGCTGACCGAGCGTTCGCCGCTCACCCATGCCGACGCCATCACCCGCCCGCTGCTGATCGGGCAGGGCGCCAACGACCCGCGGGTCAGGCAGGCGGAGAGCGACCAGATCGTCGAGGCGATGCAGGAAAAGAACATTCCGGTCACCTACGTGCTGTTCCCCGACGAGGGACACGGGTTCGCCCGTCCGGAGAACAACAAGGCCTTCAACGCGGTGGCCGAGGGCTTTCTCGCCACCTGCCTGGGCGGCCGCGCGCAGCCGATCGGCGCCGACTTCACCGGCTCCAGCATCGAGGTGCCGGCGGGCGCCGGGATCGTCGAGGGGCTGTCCGAGGCGCTGGACGCGCATACGCCGGAGGCGCGTCACTAGCGCGTTCCCGGAGGCGACCTCCCGCAGCCGTGATGCGGGCGATGCCCGGTCGGCGGGCACCGCGGAGAGCTTTGGGCGAGAACCGGCGACGAATGTGGCTTCGCCTGTCCGGAGCGGCTGCCTAGCATGAGGCCGCATCCGTCCCCAGGAGGTTCCATGTCAACTCGTGTCCGCTTCGCTTCGCTGTCGTCCCCTCCCCATCTCGATCGTCTCCGGCCCGCTGCGCGCTCCCCGCGGCGGGCCGGGCGCGGCTGGGCCGCTTCTCTGATCGCCGCGATGTGTGTGGCCGCACCGGGGATGGCGGACGACGCGGCAGGCGTCGCCTCCGCGTCGGTCGACGCCGCCGGGCCGGGCGCGCTGGTCGCGCAGGCGTTCGAGCGCGGCGGTCCCGGCGGCGTGTTCGAACTGCTCGCCGACGATGCCGTCTGGACCGTGGCCGGCGACAGCCCGGTGTCGGGGACGTACCGGGGACGACAGGCGTTCATGGACGAGGCGGTGGCGCCGATCGTCGGCCACCTCAGCACGCCGCTCCAGCCCGATCGTCACCAGGTCGTCGCCAGCGGCCGCGACGTCGTGCTGCTGTGGGATGGCCATGCCACGGCCAACGACGGTTCCACCTATCGCAACAGTTACGCCTGGCATCTGGTGGTCGAGAACGGCCGGATCGTGCAGGCGAAAGCGTTCCTCGATACCTGGGCACTGGATGCGCTGATGCGCTGATGCGCATCGCATCGCATCGCCGCCGTCGCGCGCTGCGCACGGCGGTGTCGCGGTGTATGGTCCGGGGTCGAAGCAGCCTCGGAGTCAGCCGGATGAGCACCTATGCGCTCGGTGCGATCTTTCATCCCCGGTCGGTCGCGGTGGTCGGCGCCAGCCCGCGCGAGCGGTCGGTCGGTCGCATCGTGTTGCGCAATCTGCGCGAAGCCGGTTTCGAGGGGCGGCTGGGCCTGGTGAATCCGCGCTACGACGCGATCGACGGCATGCGCACGTCCGCGTCGTTGAAGGCGCTGGGCTGGGCCCCCGACCTGGTCGTGGTGACCGCGCCTCCGGCGATGGTGCCCCAGGTGGCCGCCGAAGCGGTCGCGGTCGGCGCCAAGGCGCTCGTCGTGGTCACCGCCGGGCTCGGGCACGGCGACGGTTCGATCGCGCAGCGGCTGGCAGCGGTGGCGCGCCCGGCCGGCCTGCGCATCGTCGGCCCCAACTGCCTGGGCGTGATGTCGCCGCATGCTGGCCTCAATGCCAGCTTCGCCGCGCACGCGGCGGCACCGGGCGATCTCGCGCTGGTGTCGCAGTCGGGCGCGATCGCGGTGGGCATGGTGGAGTGGGGGCTGGCGCGTTCGGTCGGTTTCTCCGCGGTGGTGTCGATGGGCGACGCGCTAGACGTCGACTTCGGCGACCTGCTCGATTACTTCGCGCTCGACCACCGGACCCGCGCGATCCTGCTCTACGTGGAATCCATCCGCGACGCGCGCAAGTTCATGTCGGCCGCGCGTGCGGCCGCGCGCGCCAAGCCCGTGGTGGTGGTGAAGTCGGGTCGGCATGCCGCCGGTGCCCGCGCCGCCGCGACCCACACCGGCGCCCTGGCGGGGACCGATGCGGTGTACGACGCGGCGTTCCGCCGCGCCGGCCTGTTGCGGGTGACCTCGCTCGACGAATTGTTCGCCGCCGCGGAGACCCTGCGCCATGTGCGCACCACGCCGGGTCGCCGCCTCGGTGTGCTGACCAACGGTGGCGGTGTCGGTGTCCTCGCGGTCGACACGCTGGCCGATCTGGGCGGCACGGTGGCGTCGCTGGCCCCGGCCACGGTCGCGCGGCTGGACGGCGTGCTGCCGGGCACCTGGTCGCGGGCGAATCCGGTGGACATCGTCGGCGATGCCGACGGCGCGCGTTACGCGCAGGCGCTGGAGGCCCTGCTGGCCGACCCCGGTACCGACGCGGTGCTCACGATGAACGTGCCCACCGCATTGTCGTCGGCGTCCGAGGCCGCGCAGGCGGTGGTCGACGTGGTCGGCCGCCGTCCGCGCCCGGGGGGCGACAAGCCGGTGTTCGCGGTCTGGTTGGGCAAGGAGCAATCGGCTGTCGCGGCGCTCGATCGTGCGGACATTCCCACCTATGCGACCGAGTCGGATGCGGTACGTGGCTTCATGTATCTGGTGCGCCATCGCGAGGCACAGGACGCGCTGATGGAAACGCCGCCCAGTCTGCCCGACGAGTTCCGGCCCGATGTCGAGGCCGCGCAGGCGGTGATCGCCGAGGCGGTGGCGACCGGGCAGGAGTGGCTGGATCCGCTGCAGGTGGCGCGCCTGTTCGCGGCCTATGCGCTCCCGATCACGCCGGTGGTGCGCGCGGCCGATCCCGAGGCCGCCGCGGCGGCCGCGCGCGATCTGCTCGCCGACGGCCGGGCGGTCGTGGTCAAGATCCTGTCCCCGGACATCCAGCACAAATCCGACATCGACGGCGTGCGCCTGAACCTGGTCAGCGCGGAGGCCGTCCGCGAGGCGGCGGCCGGCATTCTGGCGCGCGCCAGGACGCGCTGCCCGCAGGCGCGGATCGACGGCGTCACCGTGCAGCCGATGATCGTGCGGCAAAAGGCGCGCGAGCTGATCTGCGGTATCGCGGACGATCCCACCTTCGGCCCGGTGGTGGTGTTCGGCCGCGGCGGGACCGCGGTGGAAGTGATCGACGACAAGGCGCTGGCCCTGCCGCCGCTCGACCTGCGGCTGGCGCACGAACTGATCGGGCGCACCCGCGTGTCGCGCATCCTGCGTGCCTATCGCGACGTGCCGGCCGCCGACCTCGACGCGGTCGCGCTGATCCTGGTCAAGCTCGCGCAACTGTCCGCCGATCTGCCCCGGTTGCGCGAACTCGACATCAACCCGCTGCTGGCCGACCGCGACGGCGTGATCGCCGTCGATGCCCGGGTGCGGATCGCGCCGACGGTACCGCTGCACAAGGGGCCGGGGCATCCGCGGTTCGCGATCCGCCCGTATCCGAAAGAGTGGGAGCGGACCGTGCTCCTGGCCGACGGGCGCGAGGCCTTCGTGCGACCGGTGCGGCCGGAGGACGAGGCCCTGTTCCGCGCGTTCTTCGAACATGTCAGTGCGGAGGACCTGCGGCTGCGGTTCTTCAGCGCGGTACGGCACTTCAGCCACGAGTTCATCGCGCGGCTCACCCAGCTCGACTACGCCCGGGCGATCGCGCTGGTGATGATCGAACCGGACACCGGGGAGATGCTGGGTGCGGTCCGTCTGCTGGCCGACGCGGACTACGATCGTGGCGAGTATGGAATCCTCGTGCGCTCGGATCTCAAGGGGAAAGGCATCGGCTGGCGGCTGATGCGGATCATGATCGAGTACGCGCACTGGCTGGAGTTGCGCCTGGTGGAAGGTCAGGTCCTGCGCGAGAACCGCACGATGATCCAGATGTGCCGGCAACTGGGATTCCGCGTGGAGCCCGATCCCGACGATGCCACCCTGGTGCGGGTGGTGCTGCCGATCCTCGGCGAGGACGGTGCCGCCGGATGATCGAGGACCGCGACGGGCCGTGCGCGGGATGCGTGGCCCGTGCGGTGTCCGGGCGCTTGGCGCGCGCCAGGCGGATCGGCGGATGAACGCGGTGCCGGCACATGATGGGTGGGCCGGTGTGTCGCGCTCCTGCCGCCGCAGGCTTGCGTCAACGGCCGGTGCTCGGTTTCACGTAGGGCGAGACGGGATCGCTGGCGGGGAAGGTTTCCTCCAGTGCTTCGTCCTGGTTGTCGCTCTCGTGGGACCGCTCCCGGCGCGTCTGCTCGTGCCGTGCGGCCTCGTCGCTGCGTTCGTGCCGGCGCGCGCCGTCGGGGGTGCCGTGGCTCATGACGACGCCCGCCCGCTGCCCGAACGCTTGCCGCCGCCATCCTGCTTGTTGACGGTCGCCCAGGCGATGCGTTCGGCGTCGGTCTTGGAACGACCGCGTTCGCGCTCCGTGGCCTCGATGTGCTCGGCCTGTCGCTTCTGCTTGTCTGTGTAGCTGGATTTGTCGCCGCGGGACATGGCTGCGCTCCGGAACGAGTGAAGCCCGAGCCTCGCCCCCGGCCTGTCGGCATCCGGTCAAATTGCCACGATGAATGGCCGCCGAGCCCCACGCCGGGCTGAACGGCCTGCGCCGCGTCGGGGGAGAGGCGTCCCGCCGGCTGCGACACCGGCGCGGATAATGGGTGGGTGCGCAAGATCCTCCACATCGACATGGACGCGTTCTACGCGTCGGTCGAGCAGCGCGACGATCCGTCGCTGCGCGGGCGGCCGGTGGTCGTGGCCTGGCGCGGGCAGCGTTCGGTGGTGTGCGCGGCTTCCTACGAGGCGCGCCGCTTCGGCGTGCGTTCGGCGATGCCTGCATTGCGGGCCGAACGGCTGTGCCCGGATGCGGTGTTCGTGCCGCCGGATTTCGTCCGCTACAAGGCGGTCTCGCGACAGGTGCGCGAGATCTTCCTGGCGCATACGGATCTGGTCGAGCCGCTGTCGCTGGACGAGGCCTATCTCGATGTCACGGTGCCGAAGATCGCCTCGCCCAGCGCCACCGCGACCGCCGAGGCGATCCGCGCGCAGATCCGCGAGACGACCGCCCTGACGGCATCCGCCGGCGTGGCGCCGAACAAGTTCCTGGCCAAGATCGCATCGGACTGGAACAAGCCCGACGGCGTGTTCGTGGTCAAACCGGCCCATGTGGAGCGCTTCCTGAGCACGCTGCCGGTGGCGCGGATCCCGGGGGTCGGGCAGGTGATGCAGAAGAAGCTCGCGGAGCTGGGCGTGGTGACCGTGGCCGACCTGCGTGCGCTGCCGGCGGACGAACTCGTCGGCCGCTTCGGGACGTTCGGCCAGCGACTGCATCTGCGCGCGCGCGGGATCGACGAGCGGCCGGTCCAGCCCGATCAGCCGGTGCAATCGATTTCGTCCGAGGACACCTTCGCCGAGGATCTGCCGCTCGACGCGCTGGAACCTGCGATCCGGCGCCTGGCCGAGAAGACCTGGGCGGCCACCGCGCGCACCGAGCGGGTCGGCCGGACGGTGGTGCTCAAGCTCAAGACCGCGCAGTTCCGGATCCTGACCCGCAGCTTCACGCCGGAGACGCCGCCGCGCGGCGCACAGGTGCTCGCCGACATCGCCTGCGCGCTGCGCGCACGCGTGGATCTGCCGGCGGCGACCCGCTACCGGCTGGTCGGGGTCGGGCTGTCGGGATTCCGCGACCCCGACACGGTGGCGCAGGAGGATCTGTTCGCCCTCGCCGACTGAGCGGCGTACACGAGTCGCGCCGTGTCCGCGCCCGCCTGTCGGCGATCGGCCGGCGGGCGCTTCGCAAACGGTGCCTGGCCCGGCTCGGCCAGCCCGTCGCCGTGTTCCGGGGACTGCCGGTGCCCGGACGGTCGACGCGATGTGGCCGTCCGGGGTTACGTGCCAGTCACGGCGCCGGCACGGTCCGCCAGTCGAACGCCAGCGTTTCGTCGCGGGCGAACCGCCGCAGATGCGACGCGATGATGCCCTGCAGGCGTTCGAGCTGTGCGGCATCCGCGTGTCCGACTTCGATCCGCAGGCGGTCGCCGTCGGCGTGGAAATCGGCGATGGCCTCGGGCGCGAACGGAATCCGGGCGTGGGTGTCGGTCCGTTCGATCTCGAACTTGTGGCGCCAGTGGTTGCCGAGCGTGCGCAACAGGCGTTGCGCATCGGCGACGACGATCTCGGTGCGACTGTGGATGCTCACGGCGTGCTGTCCCTCGTACATCGGTCGGGCATGCTAGCCCGGCGGTACGTGAACGGCACGCCCGTCGGCGAAAAGCTGCATCCCGCGACGCATCCGCACACCGGCGCCGCCACCGGGCCGGGCCCTATCGTGCGTGGCCCCATCGCGCCTGGCCCGATGCGCCTGGCGCGATCGCGCGGCGCAGCGACGCATCGCATTCCGGTCCTCATTATCGTGACCTCGCGGGCACGGCCGGCCGATGCGATCATGTGGATTCGATCTTCCTGGAGCCCGCATGGCGACGACCTTCCCCTGGCCCGCGGTCCTCTTCGATCTCGACGGCACCCTCGTCGACAGCGCCGCGGACATCGCCGAGGCGGTCAACCGCCTGCTCGAGGAGCTGGGGCTGGCGCGCGTGCCCGAGGCCACGATCCGCGGCTGGATCGGCGAAGGCGCGCGCAAGCTGCTGGCGACGGCGCTCGCGCACGCCGGCAGTGACCTGGAGGCGGACGCGCTCTTCGAGCGTTTCATGGTGCATTACGCGGATACATTGCTGCTGGCGCCCGCGCTTTATCCGGATGTCGTCGAGACGCTGGATGCGCTGCGCGCGGACGGCGTGCGGCTGGCGGTCTGCACCAACAAGCCGGTGCGTTTCGTGCCGCCGTTGCTCGACGCGCTCGGCATCGCCGATCGCTTTGAAGCCGTCGTCGGCGGCGACAGCCTCGCATGGCGCAAGCCGGATGCCCGTCCACTGCTGCATCTGGCGGACATCTTCGGGCGGACACCCGCGGAGTGCCTGATGGTCGGCGACTCCGAGACCGACTTCGCGGCCGCGCAGGCCGCCGGCATGCCGGTGGTGCTGGTCTCGTACGGCTAC
This sequence comes from Luteimonas abyssi, assembly GCF_001482195.1. Lineage (GTDB taxonomy): Bacteria > Pseudomonadota > Gammaproteobacteria > Xanthomonadales > Xanthomonadaceae > Luteimonas > Luteimonas abyssi. The sequence continues at coordinate 360,319 of NZ_KQ759763.1, forward strand.
CCGCGGGATTTCGACCTTCGCACGGCGAACGCGGTGGCGGTGATCGACCGGTTCGATGCCTTGCTGGATCCGCGCATCGTCCGCGCCGGCACCTGACGGTTCCCTGCACGGCGTGCGCCGCATCGACGCCGTCCCTGGCGTCGCGGTGCGCATCCTGCGCGGCGCTCCCATCCCGTGGCGCCTGCCCGGCCGGAGCCGGGCGTCCCTGTGGTGTCGTCAGCGCTGCGGCGCGTAGCGCAGCATCACCGCGAACTCGCGACCGGGCTGGTTGTACCAGCGCACGGTTTCGTAGTCGTTGTCGAACACGTTGGTGACCCGGGCCTGCACCGTCCACGCGGGTGCGAATCCGTATTCCGCGCGAAGATCGGTGGTGGCGAAGCCGGAAACCCGATCGAGGTTGGCCGCGTCGTCGTAGCGGTGGCCCGCTGCGTTGAGGGTCGCACCGAGGCGGAACGCACCGAAGGCACGGTCGACGTCGAATCGGCCGGTGTTGCGGGCGCGGCGCGCCAGCACGTTACCGTGATTGGCGTCGTCGCTGCGGTTGCGGGGATCGACGTGGCTGAGCTGGGTGGCGAGATCCCAGCCGGCCAACGTCGTGCCCACGGTGAGCTCGGCGCCGCGCAGGCGGGCCTCGTCGACGTTGGACGGCATCCAGGTCATCGCGTCGAAACTGATCAGGTCGTCGACCCGGTTCTCGTAGAGGTCGAGTGCCCAGTGCCATCGCTCGCGTGCCTGGGCGATGCCGAGGTTGAGGTTCTTCGAGCGCTCCGGATCGAGCAGCGGGTTGCCGGAGCCCGGGAAGTACAGATCGTTGAAGCTGGGCGCGCGGAAGCCGGTGGCGAAGCTCGCGCTCAGGCGCAGATCGTCCGCCAGCAGCAGCCCCCAGCCGAGGCTGCCGGTGGCATGGCCGCCGAACTGCTCGTTGTCGTCGTGGCGCGCGCTGGCCTCGAGGCGATGCGCACCGAAGGCGCCGGTCCACACCGCGAACACGCCGAGGTTGTCGCGCGAGGCGAGGTCGTAGGGCGTGCTGCCGTCGATCCGGTCCTGCAGCCAGTCGATGCCCACGGCCGCGTGCTGCGTGGGCGTCAGGGCCAGGTCCGCCTGCACGGTGGCCTGGTCGCGGCGGGTGCGCAGTTCCGAGACGTAGGTGCCGTCGAGGTAATCCTCCGCCTGGTCGGTGCTGCGACCGACACTGGTCTTCAGGCCGAAGCCGGACGCCGGCGCATACGCGAGGGTGCCGCCGATCACCTGCTGCACGGTCTCGGCGTAATTTGCGAAGCTGCCGTCGTATTCGTTCTCGCCCTCGGCGCGCAGCAGGTGCGCATCCAGGGTCCAGTGCTCGGCCAGCTCGACGCCGCCGCGCAGGCTCGCCGAGCGGTTGCGGTAGCCGTCGCGGTCCGGCTCGTCGGTGAAGCAGCCGGCGCCGAAGTCGAAGGGGTCGGACGGATCCGGCCCGCGCCCGCGGCAGGCATCGATGCCGTCGGTGCGGCTGTACGCCACGTCGGCACCGAACCACGCGCGCGCGCTGCCGCCGCCGAGGCCGGCGCCCGCCTGGCGCAGCGCATGGCTGCCCACGCCTGCATGGAAGCGGGGCAAGACCGTGCCGCGGTCGCGGCGGGTGAAGATCTGGATGACGCCACCGATCGCATCGGCGCCGTACAGGCTCGAATGCGGTCCGCGCACGATTTCGATCCGGTCGATCTGCTCGACGGGAATGTCCTGCAGGGCCGGCAGGCCGGCGGTGGCCGAACCGATGCGGATGCCGTCGATCAGCACCAGGATCTGGTTGGAGCCCGCGCCTCGCATGAACAGCGAGGTCTGCGCGCCGGGGCCGCCCGCGTTGGTCAGATTGATGCCCGCACGGCCACGCAGCAGTTCCGGCAGGTTCGGCGCCTGGGTGCGCTCGATCTCGGCACGGTCGATCACCTGCGCGGGCGAGACGCTGTCGGCCAGGGCGACCGGCACACGGGTGCCGGTGACGATGATCTCGTCGAGATCCACGGCGGCGCCGGCGGCGAGTGCGGTCGGTGCGTAGAGGGACAGGGTGGCGGCCAGCGCCAGGGGCAGAGATCGGACGTGCATGAAAACTCCAGCGCGTGCACCCTCGCACGCGGTGTCGGTGAGACGCCCGTGTACGGCACGGACGTAGCGAGCGGCTCGCCACGGCGGGGCGATGGAGGGGGGAGACAAGGCTGGTGCGAAACGCGCACGGGCGCGATCCCGCAGCCTCGATGCCCACCGCATCGGCAACCGCCCGGGACGAACCCCGTTGTTTCAGGCCGGTCTCCGGGCTGGCGGGTGGGCCGGTCCATGGACCGGCCCCGGCGTCGCGCCTTCCCATGAACCGCGGAGGCGGCATCACAGTGGCGGAGGCGACGCCTCGACTCGCTTACCGTTGCGGGGGCAGCGCCGGAATGGCGGTGGGCCGAGGCCCGTCCGCGTCACCGGCTTCCCGTTTCAACCCGGGCATGCCGGGTCACCTGAAGCGCGGCGATTGTACGCGATGGCGGGCACGGGATCGTGTGTTGTCGGAAGACGGCACGGCCGGGATCCGGGCGGGCGCGAACCCGCCGAGGTTCCAGCCGGAGGCTCAATCGCCGTCGGGTGTGGCGTACACGTCGACGCCGTCGGGTTGGCGCTTGAACCGGCGATGGATCCACAGGTACTGCGCCGGGGCCGCGCGTGCCATCGCCTCGATGCCGGCGATGATCCGCGCGGTGTCGGCAGCGGCGTCCGCGGACGGGAAGTCCTCCAGTGGCGGCGACAGGCGCAGCGTATAGCCGCCATCGTCGCGCCGTTCGTGCTGGAACAGCACCACCGCCGCCCCCGACATGCGGGCGAGTTGGTGGGTGGAATTCAGACTGTGCGCGGGCACGCCGAAAAACGGCACGTAGACCGCATCGCCGCGGCTCGGGTCCTGGTCGGGGGCGTACCACAACAGGCCGCCGCGTTTGAGATGGCGCACGGTGCCGCGCACGTCCTGCTTCGGGAACATGGTCTCGGCATAGCGCGCCCGCCCGCGGCGCACCGCCCACTCCATCGCGCCTCCGGCGTGCGGCCGGTACATGCCGGCCAGCGGGACGTGGTCGCACATCAGGCGGCCGCAGACCTCGAGCGTGGTGAAGTGGCCGGACACCACGATCACCCCGCGCCCGCCGGCACGGGCGGTCTCGAGGTGGTCGAGGCCTTCGATCACGACGTCGCGGCGCAGCGGCCCGATGCCCCCCCACCAGGCGCGCGAGAATTCGAAGAAGCCGGTCCCGAGTGCGTGGAAATGCGCCCGCAACAGGGTATGACGGGCCGACGGGTCCAGCGCGGGGAAGCACAGCGCGAGGTTGCGTGCGGCGATCTCCCGGCGATCCCGCAGCGCCAGCCGCAGAAGGTTGCCCAGACCGCGGCCGAGCGTGCGTTGCACGGCCCACGGCAGGCGGGCGGCGGCAGCGGCCAGGCCGATCCCGAGCCAGGCGGGCCAGTGGCGCGGGCCCAGCGGGGGCCGGCCGATGTCGCGGGAGGCGGTGGATGACATCCGCGTAGTCTAGCCGGCTCGCCGCGCCGGTCCGGGCACCCAGGTCGTGCGCGTGTGTCGATGTCCCGCAGGCATGGGCCATGCCGTGGTCGTCCCGGGCAGGCGTCGTGGCCGATCCGACGCAGGGCGGCCGGCGCGACGTGGCGCGGTCCGTGGCCGTGCCGGGTATCCTTCCGCCCCATGTCTTTCCTCCGCACCGAGCGCGTGCTGCGCGCCTTCTACTCGACGCTGCTCGTGGTGCTGGTGCCGGTGACGGTGTACCACCTGATCTGGCGCGGATTCCGCCAGCCGGAGTATCTGCATCGCTGGAGCGAGCGCTACGCGGTCTACGCCACGCCGCCGCTGGCCGGTACGGTGTGGGTGCATGCGGTGTCGGTGGGCGAGGTGAATGCCGCCGCGCCGCTGGTGGACGCGCTGCTGCGCGAACATCCGCACCAGCGTCTGCTGGTCACCACCATCACGCCGACCGGCTCGGAACGGGTGCGGACGCTGTGGGGCGACCGGGTCGAGCACGTCTATCTGCCCTACGACCTGCGCGGCATGGTGCGCCGCTTTCTCGACCACTACCGGCCGCGCCTGGGGCTGATCGTGGAGACCGAGCTGTGGCCGAACCTGCTGTTCGCCTGCCGCGACCAGCAAGTCCCGGTCTATGTGGTCAACGCGCGGCTGTCGGCACGCTCGCTGCGCGGCTACCGGGTGCTGCGGCCGCTGGTCGGGCGCGCGCTGCGCACGCTGCGCGGCGTGGCGGCGCAGTCGCCCGACGACGGACGCAGATTCGTGCGTCTGGGGGCGCGGCAGGCGCAGGTGAGCGTCACCGGCAATCTCAAGTTCGACATGCACGTGGACCCCGCGTGGGCCGCATTCGCCGAGGACTTCCGGCAACGGGTCGGGGCGCGACCGGTCTGGATCGCGGCCAGCACGCACCCCGAGGAGGAGGCCGCGATGGTCGTGCTGCATCGCCGTCTGCGTCGGCGCTGGCCCGATCTGTTGCTGTTGTGGGCGCCGCGACATCCCGAGCGCTTCCGCCCCGTGGTGCAGGCGGCGCTGGACGCAGGCTTCGCGACCGCCACGCGCACGTTGACGCGATGGCCGGACGCCGACGATGCGGTGTTCGTGATCGATACCCTCGGCGAACTGATGCGCTATTACGGATGCGCGCAGGTGGCGTTCGTCGGCGGCAGCCTGCAGGACATCGGCGGCCACAACCTGCTCGAGCCCGCGGCCACGGGCACCGCCATCGTCACCGGGCCGCACCTGCACAACTTCGCCGACATCGCGCGCCAGCTGCAGCGCGCGGAAGCGATGCGGGTGGCGGGCGACGCCCATGCTGTGGGCGACATCGTCGAGGCATTGCTGGCCGATCCGCCCGCGCGCGACGCGATGGCCGGTGCGGCGCGCACCCTGGTGGAAGAGGGACGCGGCGCCCTGCGCCGGACGCTGGCTTTAGTAGAGAGCGAATTGACTGCGCTCGATCTCCCACCGGTCTCAAGTATAAGGCAGTAACTATTCAGCTATGGTCTTGGTCCAGGGGGACTGCAGGAATTATCGTCGGATAGTGGCTGAGCTCGGGTGTCAAACAAGATATCGATCACGGTTCATGAAAGTTTTATCAAAAAATGGCGTGATCGAAACACGATGCTTGCTTAAACCGAGAAGCGGCATCCGGGCCGCAGAAAATTGATAAGGAGATCTCTATCATGAATTTTAAGAGGAAATTGGCCGTTCTGGCGGCGTCCGCAATTGCGGTAATTTCGTTCTCGGCATCTGCCGCTTATGTCACCGTTCAGGGCAGCGGCGCTGGTCCTACTTATGAGGCCGCCCGATCATCAGCCATCAATCTTGGAACTCTTTATTGCACTGCAGCAGGCGGGTACATTGCCGGAGTCTGGCTGGATAGCTTCGTCAATCAGACGGATTTCGGCTGGTCGGTAACCGTATACAACAGCGGATGCTTTGTCCCAGATTAGGCTTCCAGCTGATTGATTATTTGTGAGTTCTGGTCAAGTTCCGGCATCTGTGACCGTTTATATTTCCGCGGGAGATTCAGGCTTGGATCTCTCGTGTCTTCTAGCAGCGGAGTTTGAGGGGGGGGGCGTTTTGGAGAATGAGGTCGGCTGGCCAGCCGTCCCTGCCAAAGTGCGATTATCGCACTGCATGTTTTCAATAGTGACTCGGTTCGCGGCTTTCTCTCAAGTGAGAGCCGGTTTTACAAAGTCGTGCGGTGGGCGGTTACAGGTGTCTCTGTGACAGTACTAGGATTCTGATTCACCCGCACATCGCCAGCTGTACGAGGCCACGCCATTGCTGACAATTTGCTGCGCCAGGAGAAGAAACAAGAAAGCCTCCCGTGAGGGAGGCTTTTCGGTACAGATTCCCGCCGGCGAGCCGGCTAGGGCTCATTGGGGCGGTGGTGAGGGCTGTTGTTGCGAGCCTACCGGGGCGGTGGGTGAGGTCGTGGGCGCATTCGCGTCCACGGTGAGCAGGCGGTTGACGTCCTGCAGGTCCGAGATGCCGAGGGTGCCGACGGCCTGCGACAGCAGCAGCCGGTTCTGCAGGAAGTTGTAACGCGCCAGGGCGAACTGCTCCTCGGCCTGGAACAGCGTCTGCTGGTTGATCAACACGTCCACCACGGTGCGGGTACCGACCTCGAGCCCGACCTGCGAGGCGTCGTAGGCGCTGCGGGCGGAGATCACCGCCAGTCGACGCGCTTCGACCTCGCTCACGCCGGCCACCACCGTCTGGTAGGCGTTGCGCGCATTGCGCTCCAGTGCGCGGCGGGTCTGGGTCAGCTGATCCGCGGCGATGTCGCGGCGGGCGATGGCCTCGCGCACCCGGGACTGGGTGGCGCCGCCGCTGAAGATCGGCACGGTCAGGGTCAGACCGACGCCGTAGGCCTCGCGATCGCTGGTCGTGGTGGGCAGGCCGGGATTGTCCGGGTCGGGCACCTGGCCCACGCCCTGGATCCCGCCCCAGTAGGCGTTGTTGCTGTAGTTGGCGCCGAGCGACAGGCGCGGCAAATGGCCCGAGCGCGCGCTGGTCACAGCGTGTTCGGCGGCGCGGACCGAGTACTCGGCGGCGCGCAGCGAAGGATTCTGCTCGACCGCGGCGGCGACCCAGCTCTCCACGTCGCCGCCCGCGGGCACTTCCGGCTGGAAGTCCTCGGGCAGGGCGCGCAGGCTGCGCACCGGCGTACCGGTGATTTCGGCCAGCGCCTGGTAGGCATCCTCGAGCGCATTGCGGCTGAGGATCACCTGGGCACGGGCGCCGTCGTACCGAGCGCGCGCTTCGTGGACATCGGTGATCGGCGCCAGGCCGACTTCGAGGCGGCGGCTGGCGAAATCGAACTGCGTCTGCAGCGCCTCCTCGGAGGCCTCGGCGGCGGCCAGGGTCTCGATCGCGACCAGGACGTCGAAGTAGGCGGCGGAGGTGCGGGTGATGAGGCTCTGGTTGGCCGCGGTGAGGTCGAAGCTGGCCGCGGTGTCGAGCTGGCGCTGGGCGCGCAGGTTCGAGATCTGGCTGAGGTCGAACACGGTCTGGCTCAGGCCTGCTCCGTAGGTGCGGCTGCGGCTGGAACCGTCCTGGCCGGCCACGTAGCTGCGGTTGAGGCCGACGCTGCCGTCGAGCTGCGGCAGCAGGGCGGCGCGCGCCTGTACGGCCCCCTCGTGCGAGATCTGGCGGTTGGACTCGGCGATCGACAGCTGCGGATCGCCGCTGCGCGCCAGCTCGTAGGTCTGGACCAGGTCCTGGGCGAAGGCCGAGGCCGGCAGCAGCGCGAGGGTCAGGGCGAAAGCGAGTGGGCGGCGGAGCATGGGGGATCCTTGGATGGCGATGGAAACGTCAGGGCCCGAGGCCCTGGCGCTGCGGTCCGCGGCCGTCGTGGCGCAGGCCGCTGGTTCAGAACTGGAACGCTGCCGCGGGCGCGGCGCCTGCGAGATATCCCAGCTCGGTTTCGAACAACGATTCGATGCGCGTCGCGTTGACGTCGCCGGTGCCGCGATGGACCAGAATGGCCTCCATCGCGGGCGCTCGGCCGCGCACGACGAACATCCGTCCACCTGGACGCAGCCACTCGACGAAACGTGACGGCACGCCGTCGACGGCCGCATTGACGCAGATCGCGTCGAACTGGCGATCCGGCGTCCAGGCGAACGCATCCGCATGGATCACGTCGACGTTGATCATCGACACCCCGTGCAAGGTGGCGCGTGCGGCGTCGGCCAGGTCGGCGTGGCGTTCGATGGTGACCACGTCGCGCGCCAGCCGGGACAGGCAGGCGCTGAGATAGCCGCTGCCCGTTCCGATCTCGAGTACCGATTCCTGCGGCGCGGCCAGCAGGCCCTGCAGCGCGCGTCCCGCGACGACCGGCTTGAGCATGCGTTCGCCGTGGGCCAGCGGGATCTCCAGGTCGGCGTAGGCCACCGCCTGGTAGGGCGCGGGCACGAAACGCTCGCGCGGTACCGCACCGAGCACCTCGAGCACGCGCAGATCCAGCACGTCCCAGGGGCGGACCTGCTGTTCCACCATGGCTTCGCGGGCGTGGGCGTAATCGATCGTCATCGGAGCTGTACTCGTGCGCGGGGAGCGCGGATTTTACCGGTTGCGGCCGTGGTCTGGAGGATCGCCGCGGGGGCGCCCGGGCACCGAGTGCCGGAAGTCACCGCGACCTCGGTCACGCGCGGGTGCCGTAGGCGCGCAGGAACATGTCCACCGCCGCGGCGATGTGGGCGCCGTGTGCGGCGTCCGAGCCGGATGTGTCGACGCCCATGACCAGGCGCTGGTGCATCTCGCCCTTGAGCAGGGCGAAGAACTGCCCGGAGGCGCGCTGGACATCGTCGATCTCCAACTGGCCGACGGCGATACGTCGTTCCAGCAGGGCCGCGAACTTGGCCTGGACGCGTTCGGGCCCGCATTCCCAGAACAGTTTCGCCAGGCGCTTTTCCACCATCTGCGGCGAACACAGCAGCCGGTGGCCGGAGATCGCCTGGGGCGACGACACCATCGCGAAGAAGGCGTGTCCCACCGCCAGCAGCCGTTCGCGCAGCGGCACGCTCGGGTCCGGGTCGAACGCCGACGTGGGGAGCTGCTTTTCGCAGTAACCGCGGACGGCTTCGACGAACAGGGCATCCTTGTCGCCGAAATGGCTGTAGACGGTGAGTTTGGAGACGCCCGCCTCGGAGGCGATCTGATCCATGCTCACGCCTTCGTAGCCGCCGTCGAGGAACATGCGTTCGGCCGCGAGCAGGATCGCGGCGCGCTTGTTCATGTCCTTGGGGCGGCCCGGGCTGGGGGCGGGCCGCGTGGCGGCCTTGGAGGCTTGCTGTGGCATGTCGCCAATACTAGACCAGTCGGTTTGCTATTTATACTAGACGGACCGGTTCATTAATTGACCGGCGCCCGGATGCCCCCCGCCAGGTGGCCGAGCGGACGGGCGCCGCCCCGAGCGCCCGCCCCGGTGCGCCGCTCCTGCCGATCGGGTGGGGGCGGCGCGATCGTTCAGCCGCACCGTTCAATCGCGCAGATCGGCCACGTGGCAGGCATCCTCCAGCTGCGCGATGACGGCATCGGCGACCGCGCGGGTGTCCCGCGCCGCCTGCTCGCCAGCGAGATCGGCCGTGAAGGCGCCGGCGTCCAGGGCCGCGGCGACCGCGCGCTCGATGCAGGCCGCCTCGTCTTCCAGTCCCAGCGAATGCCGCAACAGCAGCGCGCCGCTGAGGATGGCGCCGATCGGGTTGGCGATGCCGCGTCCGGCGATGTCCGGCGCGGAGCCGTGGATGGGCTCGTACAGGCCCACCGTCGTCGTCCGGCCCGTGTCGCCGCCGGGAGCGCCGTCGCCGAGCGAGGCCGACGGCAGCAGTCCCATCGAGCCGGCCAGCATCGAGGCTTCGTCGGTGAGGATGTCGCCGAACATGTTTTCGGTGACGATGACATCGTAGGCGCGGGGCTTGGACAGCAGGTGCATCGCCATCGAGTCGACCAACTGGTGCTCGAGGGTCACGTCCGGGAACTCCTCGCGTGCGACCCGGCTGGCGACATCGCGCCACAACCGCGAGGTCTCCAGCACGTTGGCCTTGTCCACGGAGGTGACATGGCGGCGTCGCTCGCGCGCCAGCGTGCAGGCCCGGCGCACCACGCGCTCGATCTCCGCGACGGTATAGCGGCACAGGTCGCTGGCGGCGTCCGCGGTGCGGGTCTTGTCCCCGAAATAGATGCCGCCGGTCAGTTCCCGCACCACCAGCAGGTCCACGCCGGCCAGCAGGTGCGGCTTGATCGGCGCGGCGCCGAGGGTGGCAGGATGCGGCTGCACCGGCCGCAGGTTCGCGTACAGGCCCAGGCCGCGCCGGAGCGCCAGAAGGCCCTGCTCCGGCCGCACGGCGGCATTCGGATCCGACCATTTCGGCCCGCCGACCGCGCCGAGCAGGACCGCGTCGGCACGGCGGCAGGCATCGAGGGTCTCGTCCGGCAATGGCGTGCCGTGGCGGTCGATGGCGATCCCGCCGATGTCGTGTCCGGTGAACGTGAAGCGATGGCCGTGGCGGGCCGCGACGGCGTGCAGGACCGAAACCGCAGCGGTGGTGACCTCGGGCCCGATGCCGTCGCCGGGCAGAACGACGATCTCAGCGTGCATGGAAACGCTCCTCGTACAGGGCGATCTGGGGTTCGCGGCTCAGCAGGTAGCCGAGTTCGTCGACGCCTTCGAGCAGGCAGGTCTGGGCGAAGGCGTCGAGCGGGAAGCGATGGACCTGGTGGTCCGGCGTGCGCAGCTCGCGGGTGGCGATGTCGATCTCCAGAACGTCGTCCGGGCGGGCCATCAGCGTCTGCACCGTGGCCTCGGGCAGGACGACGGGCACCAACCCGTTCTTGAGCGCGTTGTTGCGGAAGATGTCGGCGATCTCGCTGCTGACCACGGCGCGCAGACCGAGGTCGCGCAGCGCCCACGGCGCATGTTCGCGCGAGGAACCGCAGCCGAAGTTGCGCCCCGCCAGCAGGATGGTGCGCCCGGCGTTGTCCTCACGGTTGAACGGGAACGCGGGATCGGGCGTGCCGTCGGCGCCGGTGCGCCAGTCGCTGAAGGCGTGCGCGCCGAGTCCGCTGCGTTCGGTGGTGGAGAGGAAGCGTGCGGGGATGATCTGGTCGGTGTCGATGTTCGTCTGCGCGAGCACGACGCTGCGCGAGACGATGCGGGTCTCGGATGACATGGATTGGGTTCCTCGTTCGGGTTCGCGGGAGTCACGGCCGGCGTCTGTCGCTTCGCGCATCACGCCACCTCCCGTTGCGACGTCTGCGGCGCGGCGAACGCCTCGCGCGGGTCGCCGAGCGTGCCGCGCACCGCCGCCCAGGCCGCGGTGGCGGGCGAGGCCAGGACGGTGCGTGCACCGGGGCCCTGGCGACCTTCGAAATTGCGATTGCTGGTGCTGACCGCCAGTTGACCCGGGGCGACCAGGTCGCCGTTCATCGCGATGCACATCGAGCAGCCCGGCTCGCGCCACTCGGCGCCCGCCGCGCGGACCACCGCGTCGATGCCCTCGGCCTCGGCGGCGCGTTTCACCTCCCCCGAGCCGGGGACGACCAGCATGCGCACGCCGTCGGCCACCCGGCGGCCGGCCAGCACGCGCGCGGCCTCGCGCAGGTCCCCCAGGCGTCCGTTGGTGCACGAGCCGACGAAGACCACATCCACGGACAGGCCGGCAAGGGTGTCGCCGGCGCGTACGCCCATGTAGCGCTGGCCCTTGCGCTCGGCGTCGTCGCGCGGGTCGGGCACCGGACGGTCGATCGCGATGGCGGTGCCGGGGTGGGTGCCCCAGGTCACCGTGGGGCGAATGTCGCGCGCGTCGATCGACACGTCGACGTCGAAGCGCGCCCCGGGATCGGTCGCCAGCGCGCGCCAGCGCGCCTTGGCGGCCTCGAACGCCTCGCCCTTCGGCGCGCGCGGCGTGTCCGCCAGCCAGGCGAACGTGGTGTCGTCGGGCGCCACCATGCCCGCGCGCGCACCCGCCTCGATCGACATGTTGCACAGGGTCATCCGTTGCTCCATGTCCATCGCGCGGATGGTGGAGCCCCGGTACTCGATCACATGGCCGGTCCCGCCGTTGACGCCGATCACGCCGATCACATGCAGGATCACGTCCTTGGCGCCGACCCCGGGCCCGAGATCGCCTTCGACGGTCACCGACATCGTGTTCGGCCGGCGTTGCAGCAGGCACTGCGTCGCCAGCACGTGGCCGACCTCGCTGGTGCCGATGCCGAAGGCGAGCGCGCCGAATGCGCCGTGGGTGGAGGTGTGGCTGTCGCCGCAGACGATGGTCATGCCGGGCTGGGTGAAGCCCATCTCCGGCGCGAACACATGGACGATGCCACGTTGCGCCGACTCGAAGCCGAAGAGCTCGATGCCGGTGGCGGCGCAGTTGTCGATCAGCGTCTGCACCTGCGCCCGGGCGGCCGGCGTGGCGAACGGGCGCTCTCCATCGGCGCCGACCGGCAGGGTCGGCGTGGAGTGGTCGAGGGTGCCCTTGGTGCGCGCAGGGGCGCGCGGCGCGAGACCCCGCGTGCGCAGTTCCGTGAAGGCCTGCGGCGAGGTGACCTCGTGGATGAGGTGCAGGTCGATGTAGAGCACCGCGGGGGCCGTGTCGGTCTCGGGGACGACGACGTGGGCGTTCCACAGTTTGTCGAACAGGGTGGACGGGCCGGGTGCGTTCGGAGTGGTCTCGGTCATGCGGAAGTCTTCGCTCGGTAGGGCGGGTGCGCGGTTGTGGGCTGGGCCGCAGCGCGGACGGGGGGAGGCATCGTGCAGGATGCGCGACGCGTGGCGCCGGCTTGCGCGCATCGGGTGCGGGCGCGCGTCATCTCAGGAGGTCGCCCGCAGGGCCCGCGCGGGCGCCTGCGTCTGCGCCCGGCGCACGCGGTTGGCCACGTCGAGCCAGGCCAGCGCGCTGGCTTCGATCACGTCGCGGCTGGTGCCGCTGCCCTGCAACGCGGTCTCGCCGTCGCGCACGCTGAGGTTGGCCTCGCCGCGCGCATCGGCGCCGAGCCCGACGCTGTGCACCTGGTAGCTCTCGAGCGCGAAATCGAGTCCGGTGGCGGCCGAGAGGGCGCCGAACAAGGCATCCACCGGGCCGTCGCCCAGGGCGCTTTCGGTGACCTTGCGGCCGTCCGGATCGGACAGTTCGACCTGGGCGCTGGCACGACCGCCGCGGTCGCTGACGGTCATCGCGGCGAGCCGGTAGCCGTCGCCGGCCACGTCGCCGTGCATCAGCGCCTCCAGATCGCCGTCCTCGATCACGCGCTGGCGTTCGCACAGATCCTTGAAGGCGGCGAACACGCGGTCCAGGTCGGCGTCCTCCAGCGTGTAGCCCAGCGCGCGCAGGCGATGCGAAACCGCGGCGCGGCCGCTGTGGCGGCCCAGCACCATCCTGGAATCGCTCCAGCCGACGTCCTCGGGCCGCATGATTTCGTAGGTGCCACGGTGTCGCAGCATGCCGTGCTGATGGATGCCCGATTCGTGCGCGAAGGCGTTCGCACCGACCACGGCCTTGTTGCGTTGCACCTGCATGCCGGTCAGGCGGGTGAGCAGTTGCGAGGTGGCGACCAGGCGGCGGGTATCGATGGCGGTGTCGGCGCCGTACCACGCACCGCGGACCTTCAGGGCCATCACCAGTTCCTCCATGGCGCAATTGCCCGCGCGCTCGCCGATGCCGTTGATGGTGCATTCCACCTGGCGTGCGCCGCCCTCGATGGCGGCCAGCGAGTTGGCGACGGCCAGGCCGAGGTCGTCGTGACAGTGCGCACTGAAGACGACGTCGCGCGCGCCGGGGACGGTCTCGATCAGGAATCGGAACAGGCTGCGGATCTCGTCGGGCGTGGCGTAGCCCAGCGTATCCGGCACATTGATCGTGGTGGCGCCGGCGGCGATCGTCGCGCCGACCACCTCGGCCAGGAAGTCGTGCTCGGTGCGGGTGCCATCCTCGGTGGAGAACTCGATATCGTCGACGTACTTGCGTGCGTGCTCGACCGAGGTCACCGCCAGATCCAGCACCTGCTGCTTCGACATCCGCAGCTTGTGCTCGCGATGCAGCGGGCTGGTGGAAACGAACACGTGCAGACGCGGACGGGCGATGCCGTCCAGCGCGCGCAGCGAGGTCTCGATGTCGCCCGGCAGGCAGCGCGACAGTACGGCCAGGGTCGGCCGCCTGAGCTCCCGCGCCATCAGGCGGGTGGCCTCGCGATCGGCCTCGGAGCTCGCGGGAAATCCGGTTTCGATCACGTCCACGCCGAGCGTGTCGAGCGCGCGTGCCATCACCAGCTTCTGCGCCGCGTTCATGCTGCAGCCGGGCGACTGCTCGCCGTCGCGCAAGGTGGTGTCGAAGATGCGGATCGGCGTCGCGATCGCGACGTCGGGCTCGGTGGATTCGGATGCGCTCATGCGGGGACTTCCTCTTCGGATCGGGGTGCGGCGGCCGGTGCGGTGTTGCTCCCGCAGCCGGCGGAAAGGGGGGAGGCGAGGGAGGGCGCCGTCGCCGCGATGCCCGCGGCGTGGACGTGCCGTGCGACGTGCGGGCGCTGTTCGGGCACGGCGGCAGGGACGTTCGCGGTCGCTCCGTGGCCGGCGGATGCGGGATCGCCGGATGCGGGTGCGCGATCGCCCGCCGGGGCCGGCGCGGTGGCGGTGCCGGCGGATACCGCGCGGCGACGCGGCTTGCGCGGTGCGCGCGGACGGACGTCGGTGAGCAGGCGGGCGAGCACGCCTGCGTCCACGTTGCCGCCCGAGACCACCGCGCACTTGCGGCGCGCGGCGACGCGCCGTCCCGCGGCCAGGGCCAGCGCGCCGGCACCCTCGGCGATGATGTGTTCCTCGAGTGCAAGTCGTACCAGCGTCTCGCGCAGCTCGGCCTCGCGGACGACGACGAGATCGTCGAGCAGGTCGGCCAGCAGCGCACTGGTCAGGTCGCCAGGCGTGGCGACGCGAACGCCGTCGGCCAGGGTCGTCACCGGGGCGATCGGGGTTTCGCCGCGCAGGCGTCGCGCCATCGCATCCACGCCCTCGACCTGGGCGCCGACGATCCGCGGCCGCCGCCGGCCACGCGGTGCCGACGCGCAGGCCGCGTGCAACGCCAGGCAGACGCCGGCGGCCAGACCGCCGCCGCCGATGGGCACCAGCAACACGTCGGGCAGCAGGGTCTCGACGATCTCCAGCCCGACCGTGCCCTGGCCGGCGATCACGTCGGGGTCGTCGAAGGCCGACAGCAGCCGCCAGCCATTGCGCGCGGCCAGGTCGACCGCGAATGCCTTGGCGGCATCGTAGGTATCGCCGTGCTGGCGGACGGTCGCGCCCCAGTGCGCGACGCCGGCGACCTTGGTCTGCGGTGCGTTGCACGGCATGACGGTGATCACCGGCACGCCCAGCCGCCAGGCCGCCCAGGCCAGCCCCTGCGCGTGATTGCCGGCGGATGCGGCCACGACCGGACGCTCGTCGCCGCGTTCGCGCGCGGCCAGCAATGCGTTGAGCGCGCCGCGCACCTTGTATGACCCGGTGCGCTGGAGGTTCTCCAGTTTCAGCCAGCAGCCGAAGCGCTCGGCATGGTGCAGCGGCGTGGCCGACAGATAGGGACGCAGTCGCGCCTGTGCGGCGAAGACGTCCGCCGCCTGCACCTTCGGGCCGGACAGTGCATCGCCGGCGGGGCCGTGATCGGATGGGCCGGGGACGGACAGGCGGGCGACGTCGCTCTCCATCAGACGCGGGTCAGCCAGTGGACGTGGTCGGCCGACTCGCCGCGGATGATGCCGGCATAGGCCTCGGCCAGGGCGCGGGTCACGGGGTTGTCGCCATAGGTGCGGGATTCGATCTGCGCGACCGGCGCGACTTCCGCGGCGGTGCCGCAGGCGAAGACCTCGTCGGCATCCTGCAGTTCGTCGATGTGGACCGCCCGGCTGTTCGCGCCGCTGAGCCGGATCAACGTGTCGCGGGTGATGCCGGGCAGCGCGTCGCGGTGTTCGACCGCGGTCACGGTGCCGTCGCGTACGACGAACACATTGGCGCCGGTGCATTCGACGACGAAGCCGTCGTGGTCGACGAACAGCGCTTCTTCGAAGCCGCGCGCCTTGGCCTCGCGTTTGGCCAGGATGGAGTTCACGTAACCGCCGCACAGCTTCAACGGCGGCAGTGCATCGGCCGGGTTGCGCCGCCATGGCGAGATGCCGATGCGCGCGCGCTGGCCGTTGAGGTGCACCCGCGTGGCGGTGGTCGACACCATCAGGTGCTGCGCGTGTCCCTCGACGTCCAGGCCGAAGCCGCCGGCGCCGAACCAGGCGAGCGGGCGGATGTAGGCATCGCGATGGCCGTTGGCGCGCAACGTCGCCAACACGGCGGCGGTGGCCTGCCGGACGTCGAACGACATGCCCAGCAGTTCGGCGCCGCGGCGCATGCGCTCCAGGTGCTCGGGCAGCCGGAAGACGGCTGCGCCGCCGTCGACGGTGGCGTAGGCGCGGATGCCCTCGAATACGCCGCTGCCGTAATGCATGGCGTGGGTGGTCAGATCGGCGCGGGGGGCACCGGCCTCGACAAGCTCGCCATCGAACCAGACCTGTTCGCGTACCGCCGCGGCGCGCAGCGGGGTATTCGCGGCATCCGTCGACGCGGGCGTGTGCAGGCCCGTCGGTCCTGCGGGAGCGGCCACGGCGCCGGCGGTCACGGACATGCCAAGACCTCCACGTCCAGACAGTCGTACAGCTTCGCCAGTTGTTCGCGCAGCGAATCTTCCGAGCGGTCGCCTTCGACCGTCATCCGCAGATGCCAGCGGTCGCCGTCCGGCTGGGTCTCGCCGTCGACCGCCAGCGGTCGGAAACCACGGCGCTCGGCGGCGCCGAGCACGCGGGTCAGTGCGCCTTCGGCGCGTCGCAGGGTCAGCTCAAGCCGGTACTGCATGGGACGGTTCCTCGGGAGTGGGAGACGGAGGCGCGGCGACGGCCTGGAGGTCTTCGCCATCGAGCATCTGCGCGTTGTTGTGGTTGGGCGGGACCAGTGGCCAGACATTGGCGGCCGGGTCGATCATCACGTGCAGCAGGGCCGGGCCATCCGCGGCCAGCAGTTGCGCCAGTGCGGCGTCGACGCCGTCGGCTTCGCGGACCGACAGCGCCTGGACGCCGAACGCGCGCGCGACTTCGGCGAAGTCCGGGTTGTCGGACAGGTCGATCTCCGAATAGCGGCGCTCGAAGAACAGTTCCTGCCACTGCCGCACCATGCCCAGGGCCTGGTTGTCGAGCAGTACGATCTTCACCGGCAGCCGGTAGCGGCGCAGGGTGGCCAGCTCCTGCACGTTCATCAGGAACGAGCCGTCGCCGCTCACGCACACCACCTGCGCATCCGGATCCTGGAACTGCGCACCGATCGCCGCGGGCAGGCCGAAGCCCATCGCGCCGAGTGCGCCGCTGGTCAGGTGCCGGCGCGGATCGGCGAAGCGGCAATGCTGGGCGACCCACATCTGATGCTGCCCGACGTCGCAGCTGATCACGGCACCGGGCGACAGCTCGGTCAGCCGCTTCAGCAGCGCGGGTGCGTAGACGCCTTGCCCCGGTGCGTCGTAACGCGGGGCGAAACGCTGGCGCCGGGCCTGGCAGTCCTGCAGCCATGTGCGCCGCGCGGCCGCATGGCGGCCACGGTAGGCCTGCATCCCGAGGGCGGGAGTCAGGCGTTCCAGTGCGTAGACGATGTCGCCGTGTACCGACACGTCGGCGGCGCGGAGCTTGCCGATCTCGCAGATGTCGGCGTCCAGGTGCACCACGCGCGCGTCCGGCGCGAACTCGGCCAGCTTGCCGGTGGCGCGGTCGTCGAAGCGCGCGCCGACCACGATCAGCACGTCGCAGGCCTGCACGGCATGGTTGGCCGCGCGGCTGCCGTGCATGCCCAGCATGCCCATGTGGCAGGGGTCGGTGGCCGGCAGGGCGCCCAGGCCCTTCAAGGTGAGTACGGTCGGGATGCGCGCCTGCGCGACGAAATCGCGAAACGCGTCGACGGCGCCGGCCAGGGCGATGCCGCCCCCGCCGTAGATCACCGGGTTCTGCGCTTGCGAGATCAGGGCGGCGGCAGCGTGCAGGGCGGCATCGGGCGGCGGCGGCACCGGCGCGGATGCACGCGGGACGTGTGCCGGCAGGTGGGCGGCGTCGCCGATCTGCACGTCCTTCGGCAGGTCGATCAGCACCGGGCCGGGGCGACCGGAGCGGGCGATGCGGAACGCTTCGGCGACCATCTCCGGGAGTTCGTCGACGTGTCGCGCCAGGAAGCTGTGCTTGACGATCGGCATGGTCATGCCGAACACGTCCAGTTCCTGGAACGCGTCGGTGCCCAGCAGCGGCGTGGCGACCTGGCCGGTGATCACCACCATCGGCACCGAATCCAGCATCGCATCGGCGATGCCGGTGACCAGGTTCGACGCGCCCGGCCCGGAGGTGGCCACGCACACGCCGACGCGTCCGCTGGCGCGTGCGTACCCGTTGGCGGCGAACGCCGCGCCCTGCTCGTGGCGGACCAGCACATGCTTCAGCGGGGCGCCGTGCAGGGCGTCGTAGAACGGCATGATCGCGCCGCCCGGGTAGCCGAACAGGACATCGACGCCCTCGGCCTGCAGCGCGTCGACCACCCAGCGCGCGCCGTTGCGCGGCGCAGGCATCGCCGCAGCCGCCACGTCCGCGCCGGCGGGCAGGTGCTCGGGTTCGGGGGCCGCCGCCTGCGTGCCCATCACGCAGCCTCGGTCTGCGGTTGCGGTGTACCGGTGCGCGCGTCGGGGGCGGCGTCGGGGGTGCCCTGGGCGTCCTGCAGCCATTGCATCTGCGCGCGCAGGCGGCGGCCCGTCGCTTCGATCGGGTGATCCAGATCGGCCTGGCGATAGCGGTTGTAGTTGGGCAGGCCGGCCTCGTATTCGGCGATCCAGTTCCTGGCGAACGTGCCGTCCTGGATATCGGTGAGCACCGCCTTCATGCGCGCCTTGGTGTCGGCGTCGATGACCCGGGGTCCGCTGACGAAATCGCCGTACTGCGCGGTCTCGGAGATGAACTCCAGCATCCGGCCGATGCCGCCCTCGTAGAACAGGTCGACGATCAGCTTCAGTTCGTGCAGGACTTCGTAGTAGGCGATCTCGGGCTGATAGCCGGCCTCCACCAGGGTCTCGTAGCCCGCCTGCACCAGCGCGCTGGCGCCGCCGCACAGCACCGCCTGCTCGCCGAACAGGTCGGTCTCGGTCTCTTCCTTGAAGCTGGTGCGGATGACGTTGGCGCGCGCACCGCCGATCCCCGCGGCGTAGGTGCGCGCGAACGCTTCCGCCTGGCCGCTGCGATCCTGTTCGACCGCGAAGATGCACGGTACGCCACGCCCGATCTCGTACTCGCGGCGCACCAGCGCACCCGGTCCCTTGGGCGCGACCAGGATCACGTCGAGATCCGCGCGCGGCGCGATGCGACCGTAATGCACGTTGAAGCCGTGCGCGAACAGCAGACAGGCGCCTTCGCGCATGTGCGGCGCCAGCACCTCGTCGTACAGCTTGGCCTGCACCATGTCCGGGGTCAGGACGGCGACGATGTCGGCGCTCGCGGCGGCGTCGGCCGGTGTGACCACGGCGAAGCCGTCGGCGGTGGCGCGCTGTTCGGTGGGGCCGCCGGGGCGCAGGCCGACGATGACGTCGAAGCCGGAGTCGCGCAGGTTGAGGGCATGTGCGCGTCCCTGGCTGCCGTAGCCGATGACGGCGACGGTGGGTGTGTGGGCGGAGGCGGTGGACTCGGTCATGACAGGATTCCGTGAGGTCGGGGGTGAGGAAGAAACGGGTGGAGTGAGGGGGGCGGCGGAGCGGCGGCGTCAGTCGTCGACGAGGGCGCTGTCGATGGGCCGGCGGATGGGGTGGCGGAGCTCACGCCGTCCCGCTCCTGCGGTTCGGTCGTCGGCGGAAACCCTGTCGGCTGCCGGCGCCGCGGTGGTGGCGACGCGGGTGTCGGGGCCGGCGGACGTGGTGGCGCCCCGCGAGGCGGATCCGACCAGACGCGCGAACTTGGCCAGGACGCCGCCGGTCACCCGCTGCGGGATCGTGGCCGGCGTGCGCTCGCTCAGCGGGGCGTCGGTGGACAGCGTGCGGGTGGCGGTATCGACGGTGACGATGTCGCCGTCGCGCAGGTAGGCCAACGGACCGCCGACGGCCGCTTCGGGGGCGACATGGCCGACCATGAAACCGCGGGTGGCGCCGGAGAAACGGCCATCGGTGATCAGTGCGACGTCATCGCCCAGGCCCTGGCCGACCAGCGCGGCCGTCACCGCGAGCATTTCGCGCATGCCCGGGCCACCGACCGGACCCTCGAAGCGGATCACCACCACGTCGCCGGGCCGGATCGCGCGCGCCTGCACGGCGGCGAAGCAGGCTTCCTCGGAATCGAACACCCGCGCCGGACCGCTGTGGCGGGTGCGCCCGTGGCCGGCCAGCTTGAGGATGCATCCCTCGGGGGCGAGATCGCCGTACAGGATCGCGTAGCCACCCTGCGGCTTGATCGGCGCGTGCACCGGACGCACCGCGTCCTGCGCGGCATCGGGCGCACGCGCGGCGATGGCGGCGTCGATGTCCGCGAACAGGGTGTGGCCGGTGACCGTCGGGATGTCGTCGATCAGGCCGGCCGCGCGCAGTTCGCGCGCGACCAGCGCGGTGCCCCCCTGCGCATACAGTTCGGCTGCGGTGTAGCGACCGCCGGGCTTGAGATCGGCGATGACCGGGGTGGCCGCCGCGGCGTGGAAGTCTTCCAGGTCGAACGGCACGCCGGCCTCGTGGGCGATCGCCAGCAGGTGCAGTGCTGCATTGGTGGAACCGGCGGTGGCCGACACCGCGCGCGCCGCATTGCGCAGCGCGACCGGAGAGAGGATCGCGCGCGGTGTCGGGCCGCCGGAAAGCAGGGTGCGCACCGCCAGTTCGCCGCAGCGACGTGCTGCGGCGCCCTTGTCGGGATCGGTGGCGGGGATGTCGTTGAGGCCCATCGGCGACAGGCCCAGGAAGCCCAGCACCATGGCCATGGTGTTGGCGGTGAACTGGCCGCCGCAGGCGCCGGCGCCCGGACAGGCGGCGGCCTCGACCTCGCGCAGGCCGTCGTCGTCGAGGGTGCCGGCGGCGTGCTGGCCAACGGCTTCGAAGACGTCCTGGATGGTGATTGAGCGGCCCTTGCAATGGCCGTGGGCGATGGTGCCGCCGTAGAGGATCACGGTGGGGATGTCGAGGCGGGCGGCAGCCATGGCGGCCGCGGGGATGGTCTTGTCGCAGCCGCACAGCAGCACCATGGCATCGAGGCAGTGGCCGTCCACGGCCAGTTCGATGGAATCGGCGATCAGTTCGCGCGACGGCAGCGAGGCGCGCATGCCGCGCGAACCCATGGCGATGCCGTCGGTCACGGCGATGGTGTTGAACTCGATCGGCGTGCCGCCGGCGTCGCGGATGCCGGCCGCAGCGTGCTGGGCCAGGTCGCGCAGGCCCAGGTTGCAGGGGGATACGTTGGACCAGGTGTGCACCACCGCGATCAGCGGCCGGGCGATGGCGTCGTCGTCCAGGCCGGTGGCGCGCAGCATCGCGCGCGCCGGAGCGTGGTCGGGGCCTTTCTTGATGGCGTCGCTGCGCACTGCGGTGTTTCCTCATGTAGGAAACCCGGGCCGTAGAAAACGAAAAACCCCGCGCCGTTTCGGGCGCGGGGTCTAGGTTCTTTCGACCTGGGTTTGTTGTTTCAGTTACACAAACCCGATTCCCGCGCCGGTGGAGCTGGTAATAAGGACGACGACGACGAGAAGGAGCGCGACCGGAAGTCGCACGTCGGCACGGACCGCGAGGGCGGTCTGGGCGATGGGCGAGGTGGCGGTGCGCTGCGTCATGGGAACCGAGATAACCACGGGTGTTTTCGTCGTGTCAACAGTTTCATCGAAAACTTTCGACCGGGTCCTCGTCGCGGGGAGGCTGCCGTTTCCGGCGGGGCCGATCAGGTCGCTGCATCGCGAAGCGAAGCGGGGCATTGTCGGTTCCCCTCGCGACCGACAGCTCTCCGGTTCGGGAGAGGACCGGAACGTCCGCCTCCCCGGCACGTAACTCGTAGGACCCAACGACACGCAGACTCGAACCGTGAGCGTGAGGGCCGAAGCCTGCGCACCGCACTGGTTACGAATGCAACGTTTGCGCCACCTGCGTGCGACGTGATACCAAGTCGCCCATGCAACGTCCTGTCCTCCGCGCCTATGTCTGGTTTTACGGCTTTCCGATGCCGGCGGCGGACGGGGTGCGCACGATCTAGACGATCACCACACGAATCCCGAACAGCCGCCGGCACTCCCCGGCGGCTTTTTCATGCCGCCGGATGCCAACACCCGGAGCATGACCCTGTGAACACCCGTACCGACGATCTGCGCATCCGCGACATCCAGCCTCTCGCAACGCCGGGGCAGGTCATCCACGGTTGCCCTGTTCCCGAGCCCGTCGCCCGTCATGTCGCGTCCTCGAGGCGCGCCGTACAGAACATCCTCCACGGTCGCGATGACCGCCTGCTGGTGGTCGTAGGCCCCTGCTCGATCCACGACGTCGATGCCGCGCGCGAGTACGCGCAACGCCTGAGCGTCGAGCGGGCGCGCCTGGGCGGCACGCTCGAGATCGTGATGCGCGTGTACTTCGAGAAGCCGCGCACCACCGTCGGCTGGAAGGGCCTGATCAACGACCCGCGCCTGGACGGCAGCTACCGCATCGACGAAGGCCTGCGCCTGGCACGACAGCTGTTGCTCGACGTCAATGCGCTCGGCTTGCCGGCCGGTTGCGAGTTCCTCGACATGATCACCCCGCAGTACCTCGCCGACCTGGTGAGCTGGGGCGCGATCGGCGCGCGCACCACCGAAAGCCAGGTGCATCGCGAACTCGCGTCGGGGCTGTCGTGCCCGGTGGGTTTCAAGAACGGCACCGACGGCAACGTGCGCATCGCGGTGGATGCGGTGCAGGCCGCCTCGCATCCGCACCGGTTCCTGTCGGTGACCAAGCAGGGCGTCAGTGCGATCGTCACCACCGCCGGCAACGAGGACGGTCACGTGATCCTGCGAGGAGGCCGCACGCCGAACTACGACGCGGCCAGTGTCGCGGCGGCCGCGGAGTCGCTGCTCGCGGCCGGGTTGCCTCCGCGGTTGCTGGTCGACGCCAGCCACGCCAACAGCGGCAAGCGCCCGGAGCGGCAGCCGCTGGTGATCGACGACATCGCCGCGCGCGTGGACGCCGGCGACACCTCCGTGTTCGGCGTGATGATCGAAAGCCATCTGGAAGCCGGCCGCCAGGACCTCATCGACGGTCGCGCGCGCGTCTACGGGCAGAGCATCACCGATGGCTGTATCGGCTGGAATGACTCGCTCCGGGTGCTGGAGCGGCTCGCCCGTGCGGTCGAAGCGCGGCGGGCGCGGGGAGCGGCGCACCACGCCGCTGCCTGAGCGTCTCGAAGGGTTCGGGAGCGGCTCGTATCGTGGAGCCGGCGAACGTGCATCGGATGAATCAGCAGCAGGCACGGCGGTCGAGCGGCGCGACGGACGTGTGACTCGATTCGGCATCCGGCGTATGACGGCAGTGCTAAGGTCGTCGGCGTCGATGCCTGCCGCCGGCATCGATGTTCGGCTTCTGCAGGCCTCGTGCCTGGTTCGACGTGCGGCGATGGAGAATCGCGAATGGCAAGGATCGCATCGCTCTGCTGGATCGCAGCGCTCATCGCCGCAGGCGTGTGGAGCTCGGCGACGATGTCGGCGACGGAAACGGTCGTCGACAGTGGTGCAGCGGCCGGCTACCAGGCGCTGCTCGAAATCGACGAGCGGGAGGGATTGACCGCCGACGAGCGAGATCGGGCCATGGCCGCGCTGTACGATGCCCGCCTTCGCCCGTCACTCGACGACCCGGCTTCGATCGAGGCCGTCGACTGGACCTGGTATGCCCAGGCGGCCCACCTGATGGCGTTCTACCGGCAGGCGCCGGCGTATCTGCGTGATGCCCGTCTGGCGATGGCCGCGCTGGAGACGGCAGGCATCGCCACCCGCGAGCAGCGCGAGACGTTCTTCGGCGTTCTTGTGGCGTACCGCGAGTTCGCTGCGGCGCGTGGTCATCTCGCTGCGCATCCCGACCTGGAGGTGGAGCCGGTGCCTGCCGTCGCGGCGCTGTCTGCTCGCAGGGACGGCGAAGCCCTGACCTACCGGGTCGATCCCGACGCGTTCCGGCTCGTGCCCGAGCCGATTCGTTTCAGCGATGGCGCGCGCCTCGTTGTGGTCTCGCATCCGCTGTGCGGGTTCTCGAGGCGGGCGATGGCATTCATCTCCGACGAGCCCGAACTCGCGGCCGCCATCGACGGGAACGTGTTGTGGCTGGCGCCAGTGGGCACGCAGCTGCACGTCGAGGTGATGCAGGCGTGGAATCGTGAGCACCCTTCGACACCCGTGGTGATCCCGCATACAAGGGCCGACTGGCCGATGCTCCACGATTGGTCCACCCCCAGTTTCTATCTTCTGCAGGACGGCGAGCTGGTGGATCACTTCTCGGGGTGGCCTCTCGACGACAGTCACCGCGCCCGTTTCGTCGGGATGCTGGAGCGGGCGGCGTTGCTCTGACCTCGGCGGATCAGTCGACGGGCTCCTCTTGCGCCAGCAATACATCGCGCAGCGCGTCGGCATCCGCCGACATCGGTGTCCCGCGCGCGGGGCGTTTCAGGCATTCCGCCAGTGCGGGCGGCGGCGGAACGGGGTAGCCGACCAAGGGTTCGACGACGGTGTCGAACTTCGCAGGGTGCGCGGTGGCGACGACGGCCCAGGGTCGGGTGTCGCCGCTCGCGCGCAGGGTTTCGAGCGCGTGCAGGGCGGTGGCGGTGTGCGGGCAGGGGACGATGCCGTGCCGTCCGGGTGCCGCGCGCACGGTGTCGCGGATGGTCGCATCGTCGACGGCAACGGCCGTCAGTGCGGCACGCAGTGCGGTGTCGTCGGCATGCCAGTGGCGCAGACGTTCGAAATTGCTCGGCGTGCCGACATCCATCGCGTTGGCGAGCGTGGCGCGCGTGGTCTGCGGCGCGTAGTCGGCGCCGTCGAAGTAGCGCGGCAAGGTGTCGTTGGCGTTGCAGGCCAGCACGATGTCGCCGACCGGCAGGCCCATCCGCCGCGCGAGCACGGCGGCGCAGGCGTTGCCGAGATTGCCGGTCGGGATGATGAAGCCGAGGGTACGGCCGTGTTCGGCATGAAATGCGATCGCGGTATGCGCGTAGTAGGCCATCTGCGGCAGCAGGCGGCCGAGGCTGATGCTGTTGGCCGAAGCGAGGCGACGGCGTTCGCGCAGGTCGTGATCGCCCAGCGCTGCCTTGATCATGCGCTGGCAATCGTCGAAATGGCCGGCGACGCGGAAGGTCCGGACGTTGTCGCCCCAGCACTCCAGGCCATGCGCCTGCCGGGGCGAGACGCGCCCCTCCGGATACAGGATGGTGACGCCGAAGCCGGGGCGGCGATGGAAGGCGCCGGCGACCGCAGCCCCGGTGTCGCCCGAGGTCGCGACGACGATTTCGGTGTCGGTGTCGCCGTCCTGGCGAAGCGCCGAGAGCGCCCCCGCGAGGAAGCGGGCGGCGTAATCCTTGAACGCCGCGGTCGGGCCGTGGAACAGCTCCAGAACGTGGTCGCCATCGCCCGACAGTGGCCGCAGCGGCGCTTCGAAGGTGTAGGCGTCGGCGCACAATGCCCCGAGGTGGTGGCGCAGGCGGGAGCCGCCGAACCACGGCATGAGCACGCGCTGTGCGGTGGCGGCCAGCGACGGCTGCGGCGCGAGCGCCGGCATCGGCGGGATCGATGCCGGCACGTAGAGCCCGCCATCGGGTGCGAGGCCGGCCACGAGGGCATCGTCGAGGGAGGTGGCGGGCGCCCCGCTGCGTGTGCTGATGAAGTTCATGGCGCGGCCATCTTGTGGGGTGCGGTGTCGTGATGCCGCACGGGAGAGGTCGGGAGCAGCTGTGCGGCCGGGGCCGAGACGGCGCTGACGTAGGCACGCGCACCGAAGCCGGCATCGACGAAGGCCTGCCGCATCGCCGGGGCCGCCGCATCCGCGGCCGCGCGCGACGCGAACCAGGCGAACACGCTGGGGCCGCCTCCGGAAATGCTGGCGCCGATGGCATCGTGGTCGTACGCGGCCTGGCGGACGCGATCGAACCCCGGGATCAGCTCGGCGCGCCGCGGCTCGACCAGCACGTCGCGCAGGCCCGCCCGCAGCAACGCGGCATCGCCGCGCTCGAGTCCGAGCACGAACTGCGCGAGATGGGCGCCGTGCGCGACCACCGTCGCCAGCGGATAGGGATCGGCCAGCACCGCACGCGAGCGGCGCGTTTCCAGGGTCTGATCCGGATGCACGACCACCGCATGCAGCCAGTTCGGCGCCGGCAGCCGCAGCAGGCGCTCGGCGGTGGCGAGCACGATGCCGCCGAGCAGCATCGGGGCGACGTTGTCGCCATGGCGGCTGCCGCTCGCGACGGCCTCGCCGTCGAGCGCGAACGGGTACAGCGCCTCCCGCGACAGGGGCGCATCGAGCAGGGCGTTGGCGGCGACCAGGGCCGCCACGCACGATGCGGCGGAACCGCCGAGCCCGGACCCCAGCGGAATGCCTTTCTCGATCCGCAGCGCGAAGCCGTACGGCAGGGCCTGCGCGTCGCGCAGCGCGATCAGGGCCTGGCCGGCGGTATTGCGTGCAGCATCGAGCGGGATGGCGCCGGCGCCGGCCACGTCGCCGGCGATGGCCTCGATCGTCACCTCCGGCGCATCGATGCGTCGCACCCGCGCCACGTCGCGCGGGCCGTCGATCACGTGGCCGAGCAGATCGAACCCCACGCCGATATTGCCGACGCTGGCGGGCGCCCAGGCGCTGGCGCCCGGGTCGATCGCGAGGGGATCGCTCATGCCGCACCTCCGGCAGGCTGCGCGAACGGCAGACCGGCCTGGGCGCCGAGTGCATGCGCGACCGCGAGGACGTCGCCGAACACCCCGGCGGCAGTGACTTCGGGCCCTGCGCCGGGGCCCTGTACGACCAGCGGATTGTCGGCGTAGCGTGCGCTGCGGAACTGCACCAGGTTGTCGGTCAGACGCGTGTGGCAGCAGGCGTGCTCCGTCGGCAGCGCGACCACGCCGACGCGGGCGCGGCCGGCGATGTCGAGCTGGCCGAGATGGCGCAGGGCGCGTCCTTCGGTGCGCGCGGCGTCCAAGCGCACACGCATGGGCGCGTCGAGTTCGGCCACGCGGGCGAGAAAGTCGTCCAGCGGCAGGTCGCGCAGGGATTCGGGCACCAAGTTCTCCACGTCCACATCGTCGATCGACAGCGCGTGCCCCGCCTCGCGCGCCAGGATCACCAGCTTGCGGGCCACGTCGAGTCCGGATAGATCATCGCGCGGATCGGGCTCGGTGTAACCGAGGGCGCGCGCTTCGAGCACCAGCTCGGAGAAGGGGCGGCTGCCGTCGAAGCTGTTGAACAGCCATGCCAGGGTACCGGAGAGCATGCCGTCGATCCCGTGCAGCACATCGCCGGTATCGAGCAGGCCGCGCAGGGTCTGGATCACCGGCAGGCCGGCGCCGACGGTGGCTTCGTACAGGAAGCGGCCACCACGATCGTGCTGCGCAGCCCGGACCGCGGCATACCGCGACCATGCGCCGCTGCCGGCGTGCTTGTTCGGGGTCACGACATGGATGCCGGCAGCGAGCCATTCGGCATACTTCGCCGCCACCTCGTCGCTGGCGCTGCAATCGACGATCAGCGCGTGGGGCAGGTGCCCGGCGCGGACATGGGCGGCGAAGGCGTCGAGATCGGCGGCCTGCGCGTGCGCGTCGTCCAGGCGGGCACGCGCGTCGGCCGGGGTCATCGCCACGCCGTCGAACACCATGCGGCGACTGTCGGCCAACGCCCGCAGCCGCAGGTCCACGCCCGAGCGTGCCCGCAATGCGGGCGCCACGTCGGCCAGCTGCCGCAGCAGGGCCTGTCCGACGTGGCCGGGCCCGATGACACCCACCGACAGCGTCTGCGGCGACAGCCAGAACGCCGCGTGCGCGGCGCGAAGTGCACGCGCGGCGTCGGTCTGCGCGACGACCACGGAGAGGTTGCGCTCGCTCGCGCCCTGCGCGATCGCGCGCACGTTGACCCGTGCCTGCGCCAGTCCACCCAGCAGCCGCGCGGCGACCCCCGGCGTGCCGACCATGCCGTCGCCGACCGCCGCCAGTACGCACAGGCCGTCCTCGACGCGCACGCCTTCGACCTGGCCGGCCGCCGCCGCCTCCGCGAACGCCGTCTCGATCGCGGCACGGCCCCGGTCGGCCTGCGCCTGTTTCACCACGCAGCAGATGGAGTGTTCCGAGGAGCCCTGCGAGATCATCGTCACCGACACCCCCGCGCCGTGCAGCGCGGCGAACAGCTTCTCCGCCACCCCGGGCACGCCGGCCATGCCGCTGCCGGTCAGTTCCAGCACCGCCATGGCCTCGACCAGGCTCAGGCCCTTGACCGGCGAGCGCGCGGGCTCGCTTCGCGCGGCGATGCGGGTGCCGGGCGCGGACGGGGCCAGCGTGTTGCGGATCGACAGCGGGATGCCGCGCGCCTGCAGCGGGGCCAGGGTGCGCGGGTGCAGCACCTCGGCCCCGAAGTAGGCCAGCTCGCAGGCTTCGGCATAGGACATCGATGCCAGGCGCACCGCGTCGGGCACCCGTCGCGGGTCGGCGGAGAGCACGCCGTCGACATCGGTCCAGATGGTGACGTCCGCGGCGTCGAACAGATCGGCGAGCAGGGTGGCGGAATGGTCGCTGCCGTTGCGGCCGAGGGTGGTCGCGGCGCCGTCGGGCGTGCGGGCGACGAAGCCGGTGGCGACCACGTGCGGCTGCGGATGGCGTGCGCGCCAGGCCTGCAGATGCGCGAGGCTGGCCTCGCGATCGAGCGCCATGCCGATCTCGCCGGCACGCACCACCAGCACGTCGCGCGCGTCCAGCCGCGTCCAGCCGGCCGCGTGGCCGCCGAGCGCCGCGTGCATCAGCCAGGCGCTGCACAACTCGCCGTGCCCCCACGCGCGCTCGGCCAGGTGATTGCCCTGGCCGTCACCGGCGGCGAGGGTCTCGAGGTCGGCGCTCAGCGCGTCGCTCTCGGCGTCGAGCGCGGCCAGCAGCGGGTCGTGGCCGGTCGGCAACAGGGCCAGGGCGGCGCCGCGATGGCGCTGGCGCAGGGCATGCCAGCCTTCGCGCCAGTCATGGCCGTCGCGGGCGCTCGCGGTCAATGCGACCAGGGCGTCGGTGACGCCGCGCATCGCCGACACCACGACCACCCGTGGTCCCTCGTCCCCGGCCACCAGGGCGGCAGCGGCACGGATGCGCCCGGCGTCGGCAAGACTGCTGCCGCCGAACTTGTGCAGGCGGCAGCCGGCGGGCGCGGAAGAGGCGACGGGGGCGTCGGGCGGATCGGACAGGACGGTGGACGACATCGGGAAGCTCCGGTGGGGGCTCCGCGTGCTCGTTCGGGAGAGGGACCTGGTACGTCCGCGTTCCCGGGGCGGGACGCGGAGCGGCGAGGTCAGGTCAACTGCGCGCGCGCATCCACATCCCGGGACCAGTGGTACCGGTGCCGGTGGTGGTAATGGTGGTGACGCCCGCCGTGGACACGGCCGCCGCCCGGCCCGCTGCATGGGCGATACGGGCGTCGGCGGTGGCGGGCTGATGCGGCATGGCGACAGCAATACCCGAGTCTGCTGCGTCGCGTCAAGCCGGACCTGCGGCGGGGCTTCCGATGCGGGAGGCACGAGGCAAGGACGCGGCGCGTCGGGTGTGCCGACGATGGCAATGCGGCTGCGGGCGCCGTCGGGCGGCGTCAGCGCCGGGGCGAACGGCCGTCCCAGAGCAGGCTGCAGACGGCGTCCACATCGAGTGCCTCGTCGCCCAGCACGTCGTCGACGAAGAGGTCGCGCATCTGCGCCGGGGCCATGCCCGCGCGGAAGTCGCGTGCGACGCGCGCGTCGGCCGGAAGCACGACGAGATTGGAGACCGGTGCGAGTACGTCGACCTCCGCGCGGCCGGAGAACACGAACGTGTGGCCGTCCTCGATCAAGGTGCCCACGCGTGCGTGGCCGTGGCAGCCGAACATCCGGTCGCCGTACGACAGACCCACCAGGGTCTGGCATTCGAGGTCGCCGAACACGTAGATGCCGCCGTTGCCGATGATCGCGCGGGCGCACAGACGGCCGGTGACGATCAGGCTGGCGATGTCGTCGACGAAGAGGAGGTCGCAGTCCAGATCGCCCAGAACCACCAGGACACCAGGTCCGGGCTCGAACTCGCCATCGACCGCAAGCGGCCCGTCGCAGGCTTCGAAACCGTCGGCGCCGCCGTGGAAGCGCACATGGTCCCACGCCGCCGGTCGCCTTGCCTGCAGGGCCTCGGCTTCGGCCACGGTCAGCGCGCGACGTGTCGGATCGGATGCCATTCGCGCGAACCTCTCGAGGATTCGGGCGGCGAAGTGTGAATAGCCGCTGGGCCGTTGTCGAGACGAACCGACCGGGCGACACGCGCGGAGCGCACCGTCCGCCGGGTGTTCGGGGTGGGCGGGTTTCGTGCTCTAATTCCTGCCGAAGCGGGGGTACCTGCGGCCATCGGGCCGGTGGGTTGAGACAGTCCCTTCGAACCTGACGCGGTTGATACCGCCGTAGGGAAGCTTCGCGACGGCAGGCGCGCAGACGCCGCCGGTGCGTCTTCGCTTCGTCCAGATGCCCGGGACTTCTCCCGGGCGCCAACGACAGGACGATGCCGATGAACGCGATGCCGAACGACGCCTCCGCCCGCCTGCTGCAACGCACCGGCGAGCTCTCCGAATCGGTGACCCGGCCGATCCCCGGCTCGCGCAAGATCTTCGTCGAGGGATCGCGCGCGGACCTGCAGGTGCCGATGCGCGAGATCGCGCTCAGCCGCACGCCGACCCTGTTCGGCGGCGAGGACAACCCGGCGGTGACGGTCTACGACACCTCAGGTCCCTACACCGATCCGGACGCCGCGATCGACCTCGCGCGCGGCCTAGCGCCGCTGCGCGCGCGCTGGATCGCGGAGCGCGACGACACCGAAGCGCTCGGCGGGCTGAGTTCCGACTTCGGTCGCGCGCGCGAGGCCGACCGCCGGCTCGACGACGTGCGCTTTCCCGCGCGCACGCTGCCGCGACGGGCGCGGGCGGGCGCCAACGTCACCCAGATGCACTACGCGCGGCGCGGCATCGTCACCCCGGAGATGGAGTTCGTGGCGATCCGCGAGAACCAGCGCCTCGACGCGGTACGCGATGCCGGCCTGCTGATGCAGCATCCGGGCGAGGCCTTCGGCGCGAACATCCAGAAGATCATCACGCCCGAGTTCGTGCGCGACGAGATCGCGCGCGGCCGGGCGATCCTGCCCAACAACATCAACCATCCCGAGAGCGAGCCGATGATCATCGGCCGCAACTTCCTGACCAAGATCAACGCCAACATCGGCAACAGTGCGGTGTCGTCCGGCATCGCCGAGGAAGTCGAGAAGCTGGTCTGGGCGATCCGCTGGGGCGGCGACACGGTGATGGACCTGTCCACCGGCAAGCACATCCACGAGACCCGCGAATGGATCGTGCGCAACTCGCCGGTGCCGATCGGTACGGTGCCGATCTACCAGGCGCTGGAGAAGGTCGACGGCCGTGCCGAGGAGCTGACCTGGGAGATCTTCCGCGACACCCTGATCGAGCAGGCCGAGCAGGGCGTGGACTACTTCACCATCCACGCAGGCGTCCTGCTGCGCTATGTGCCGCTGACCGCGAAACGTGTCACCGGCATCGTCTCCCGTGGCGGCTCGATCATGGCCAAGTGGTGCCTGGCGCACCACCGCGAGAGTTTCCTCTACGAACACTTCGAGGACATCTGCGAGATCATGAAGGCCTACGACGTGGCGTTCTCGCTCGGTGACGGCCTGCGCCCGGGCTGCATCGCCGACGCCAACGACGCCGCGCAGTTCGGCGAGCTCGAAACCCTGGGCGAGTTGACCAAAATCGCCTGGAAGCACGACGTGCAGACCATGATCGAAGGCCCCGGCCATGTGCCGATGCAGCTGATCAAGGAGAACATGGACAAGCAGCTGCGCGAGTGCGGCGAGGCGCCCTTCTACACCCTGGGGCCGCTGACCACCGACATCGCGCCCGGCTACGACCACATCACCAGCGCGATCGGTGCGGCGATGATCGGCTGGTACGGCACCGCGATGCTCTGCTACGTGACGCCCAAGGAGCACCTGGGCCTGCCCAACCGGCAGGACGTGCGCGACGGGATCATGACCTACAAGATCGCCGCCCACGCCGCGGACCTGGCCAAGGGCCACCCCGGCGCGCAGGTGCGCGACAACGCGCTGAGCAAGGCGCGCTTCGAGTTCCGCTGGGAGGACCAGTTCCACCTCGGCCTGGATCCGGAGAAGGCCAAGGAGTTCCACGACGAGACCCTGCCCAAGGATGCGCACAAGGTCGCCCACTTCTGCTCGATGTGCGGTCCGCACTTCTGCTCGATGAAGATCACCCAGGACGTCCGGGACTACGCGGCCGAGAAGGGCGTCGCGACCGACGACGCGCTGACCGCGGGGATGGCGGAGAAATCGGCGGAGTTCCGCGCCCAGGGGGCCGAGGTCTACCGGCCGGAGTGAGGCGGGCGCGGCCGTCAGCGTCGCGCGGCGGCGCGGGCGGCCAACTGCGGCTGAACGGACGGGCGACGCTCGCATCCGCGTGACGGCGGCCGTCGTAGGGTTGGACATGGGGTGGCAACAGGCTGCCGGGCCCCGCCACAGGGAGAATGATCATGAACATCGCACGTCGCGCCACCCACTGGATGCTCGCCGCCTGTGCCCTGGCTCTGCTGGCGGGTTGCGCCACCGGGCCTCGGGTCACCACCGAGGCCGATCCGCGCGCCGACTTCTCGCAGTACCGGACGGGGGGGTTCTACGAGCCGCTGGCGATGGAACGCAATGGCTACGCGACCGCGGGCAGCCAGACCGCCCGGGCGGCCGTGCAGGCGCAGATGGAGAATCGTGGGTACCGTTACGTGGCGGAGAATCCGGATCTCTGGGTGAACATCAATGCATACCTGGAGCGCCGGACCGATGTCACCAGCATGCCCACGGTCGATTACGGGTACTACTACAGCTATCGCGCGCGCGGCTACGTCGCCGTGCCCTACTGGAACGAGCGCACCCAGGTGTACCGCTACACCGAGGGCACGATGAACGTGGACATCATCGACCGGGCCCAGAACCGCCTGGTCTGGGAAGGCATCGCCGTCGGGCGGGTGGGCAGCAGCAATACGCCGGCCGAACGCGATGCCCGCGTCAATGGGTCGATCGCCGAGATCTTCGCCCGTTACCCGCATCAGGCCGGCGCGGCCGGGGCGCCGATGTAATCGACTGCGCCGCGTCGGCCGCTCTTTTCGGTTCCGCCTCGCGGCGAGGCGGAACCTCGGTGGCGTGTGTGTGTTGACGCCGGGATCGGATCTCGTTTCGCGATGGAAATGTGATCGCCGCGTGACGGCCGCGTTATGGCAAGTGCTGATTTTGCGGGATGTGGCGGTTGCCTTGCCCTGCGTTCAGTGAAGGGCAGACATCATCGCGGCCTTCATCACCAGATCTGAGCGGAATTGCCACACGCGGATATCATGGACGGAGAGCGATGGCGGGTCGGCGACGCATCCGTCGATGCGACGATCCGTGAGATCGCCATGCCCGGCGCGCGTAGTCCCGTACGGGTGACGCCGAAGGCCTTGGGCGTGTTGAAAGCGCTGGCCAGACAGTCCGGGCAGGTGGTGACGCGGCAGGCGCTCCTGGCTGAAGTGTGGCCGGAGACGCTGCCGACCGATGATGTGCTCACGCAAGCGATCACCCAGCTGCGCAAGGCGTTCGGCAGCGGGTCGGCCGGGCCCAAGGTCGGACGCAGCTATATCGAGACGATCGCCAAGAGCGGCTATCGCCTGAAGCAGCCGGTGTCCGCGGACGTCGGCGATGCGCAGGTCCCGCTGGCTCCTGCTGCGCCGGAGACCGCCTCCGTTTCCGGAAGCGACGATATCCTGCCCGCGTCGAATGTCGACATCGCGGCGACGGCGCTCCCGGCCGACGTCACCGAGGCGCGGCCGCTGGCTGCATCCCGCGCGGACGCCTCGCCGCCCGCGCGACGCTACGTCCCCGTGTTCGCTGCCCTGGCCTTGCTGGCATTGGGTCTGTGCGCGCTGTTGGTCTGGGGTGCATTGCCCCTGTGGCCGGCCGAAGCGAGAAGCGCAGTGCCGTCCTACAGGCTCATCACCTCGGACCAGGGCACGAAGTGGACACCTGCCCTGTCGCCTGATGGCGCGCGCGTCGCCTACGCCGCCGCGCAGGCGGACGGTGACGGTTCGCAGATCCTCGTCCAGCCTGCCCGCAATGCGCCCGCGCGGCCACTACTACCCGGCAGCACGCCCGGAACCCGCGACAGTGATCCCAGTTGGTCGCCCGACGGGCGGGATATCGCGTTCGTGCGCCGTGCCGGTGCCGACGAATGCGCTGTACTCGTCGCGGCTGTCGATGTGCCTACGGCGGTCCGAGAGGCACTGGCCTGCGACGGTACGGAGAAGATCGGTTTCGATTGGTTGCCGGACGGCACCGGACTGGTGATGGGGGCGTCGGGTGTATCGCAGGAGAGCACCGGGTTGCAGGTGCTGGATCTGGCGAGTGGTGCGCTGCGCCCGCTGGAGTACTCGCCCGCAGCGGGCGGGGTCGATCAGGCGCCGCGCGTTTCGCCGGATGGACGCTGGATCCTGTTCGCCCGCAATCCGCAGCTGGGCGATCTCTGGCGGGTCCCTGTCGAGGGCGGAGCGGCCGAGCGATTGACCCGGTTGAATGCCGATCTGCGGGGTTGGAGCTGGGCGGGCTCGAGTGCGGTGGTCTTCGGGCGCAGGGTCGATGCCGAGGTGCGGTTGTACCGGTTGGATCTGGCGAGCGGAACACTCGCCGACCTGGGGCTCGACGACGCGCAGGCGCCCAGCACCTCGGCCGAGCGCGGCACGTTGGCCTTCATCAGGAGGCAGCCGCAGTTCGGGCTGTTCAAGGTCGACACCGATGCCGAAGGCGCGGTCGTCCAGACGCGGGTCTTCGCTTCGGCAGGGCGAGACAACATGCCGGTGATCTCCCCCGACGGTCGGCAACTGGCATTCGCGTCCGATCGTGCCGGTCCTTACGAGCTCTGGTTGGCCGAGCTCGATACGCCCGACGCAGTGCCCGTACCGGTCGAAGGCCTGGTGCTGGAAGGAAGCCATGCGCCGGTGTGGTCGCCGAGCGGTCGCGAGGTGCTCGTCGCGGGTGTCGTGGCGGGCGCCGCGGAGGCGACGTCCACGGCATTGTTCGAAGTCGACGTCGCCCGACGACGCGCGGTGGCGCTCGATCTTCCGGTCGGGCGCATCGTGCAGGGCGGTTATGCGGATGACGGCAGTCTGATCGCGATCGCGCACGACGGCCGTGACGGCATGGATCTCATCCGGTTCGAGCACACGGAGTCGTCCGGTTGGCGGCGGAGTGCGCAATTGCCGGACGTCTCCCAGTTCCACTACGTTCCCGGCGAGGACCGCGTGTTGTTCACGCGCATGTCGGGCGATGGCCTCTGGCAGATCGACGGTTCGCTGAAGGAGGCATCGCTGCAGCGGCTTCACGACACGCGCCCGACGCGGCGCGGTTATCGTGCATGGGCCGTGGCACCGGACGGCGCGACGGTGTCGGCGTTGGCGGAAGGGCCGCACTGCCTGAGCGGGCTGACACGCTGGCCAATCGCCAAGGGCGCATCGATGCCATCGTCCGAGATCTGTTTGAGCGCCGACCGGCAGGCGTCCAGCAGCGGATTCAGCATCGACCCCAGGAGCGGCGCCCTCTACGTGTCGATGGTGGTCGAAGACGGAATGGACATCGGGCTCACCACCGTTCCCTCACGCGCGAAGAACAATGCGGACAGCGTTCTCCATGTCGTCAGGCGGTTGATTTCACTAGGAAAATCGACGTCGTAAATCCTTCGGAAGAACATCCGGCAGATTTCGCAAAGGCTTCGCCACAAATTCCGGATAACCGGCGCCGGTTTCGGCAAAAAGGCTGTCCCTGAAATCTTGTGGACAGCGGACATGCATGCCAATGACTGGGCCGATCGCGGCCAGACCCTGAGCGTGGAGATCGACGAGGCCCAGGCGGCAGCGGCCCGGTACGTGGGCGCATCGCGATTGGGTGGGATGCGCGCCCGGGGGGCCGCCAGCTTCGTGTGGATCGTGTTGCGGGGGCATGCCTGGCTCGAGAGCAAGGAAGGTCGGTTTCCGCTGGCGCAGGGGGAATGGATGATCCTGGACCGTGATTCCGGGCCGGTGATGCAGGTGGACGAGCATGGCCTCGCGATCGGTCTGTTGTTGCGCGCCGGTGATCTGCAGAGTCTCGAGCAGGTGGCCGACGACGTGCTCTACCCCGGGCGCGGTCGGCTGCCGCCAGGGGAACTGCGCGCGGCGCTTCGCCTGTGGCGCGCGGCACGCGCCAGCGGCCAGCCGGAGGGGTTGCGTCCGATCCTGCTGCACATGGCGCGTGCGCAGCGCGCCATCGCCGCGCGTGTGGGCCGGTGTCCAGGCCGATCCCGCAGCCGCAAGCGGCAGGTCTTCGGCCGCATGCAGCGGGCCCGCTTGTATCTCGAGGGCCACAGCGATCGGGTCGTGCGGATCGGCGAACTCGCCGATCTCACCAGCTTTTCCAGCTGGTACTTCTCCAAGGCCTTCCAGGCGCTGTACGACGAAAGTCCGCAGGCGCTGTCGGTCAGGCTGCGGCTCGAACGCGCGTCGCGTCTGCTGCGCGAAAGCAGCATGACGGTCGGCGAAGTGGCCGCGGCGAGCGGGTTCGAGAACTGCTGCAGCTTCGCCCGGGCCTTTCGCGCGCACTTCGGCGCCAGCGCCACGCGCTACCGTGCGGTCGCCACGCGTTTTCCCGTGAATCACCAGGCGGCGGCAGGTGAACAGCGGCTGACTTCGGCGGCATAGCGACACATTCGGCAAACCGTCCGCGTCGTGTCGGCAAAGCGCCGAAGGTGTCCGGAGGCTTAACGTGCATGGACGCTTTAACGCGTCCGTAACGAAGACCTCTGGAGAGAGAAACAAATGAAACTTCGCACTCCCGCTTTGCGGAAGGGCCTGCTTCCTGCCGCCATCGTCGCCGCCATGGTGCCGGCGATCTCGGCCGCGCAGGACACCACTGCCAACCAAGGCGCCACCACGCTCGACCGTATCGAGGTGACCGGCTCGCGCATCCGTCAGGCCAGCGTCGAGACCTCCCAGCCGGTGGTCATGCTGCAGCGCCAGGACATCGAGCGTCAGGGCTTCACCAGCGTCGCCGACATCATCCAGAACATCAGCAACACCGGCTCGCCGGCGATCAGCCGCGCCGACGCGCTCGCCTCCGGCGAGAACGTGGGCGGCCAGTACGTCGATCTGCGCGGCCTCGGCCCGCAGCGCACGCTGGTGCTGCTCAACGGCCGCCGCATGGGCATCACGTCGGACGGCTACTCCGACCTCGCCTCGATCCCGACCTCGGTCGTGGAGCGCGTCGAAGTGCTGACCGACGGCGCGTCCGCGATCTACGGTTCGGACGCCGTCGCCGGCGTGATCAACATCATCACCCGTCGCGACTTCGACGGCCTCGAGGCCAGCGCCTACTACGGCCAGTTCGGCCAGGGCGATGGTGCGAAGGAAAGCTTCAACATCGTCGCCGGCACCGTCGGCGAGCGCAGCTCCTTCATGCTCGGCGCCGAGTACAGCAAGGAAGATCCGGTGTTCGCGGCCGACCGCGATTTCAGCCGCTTCCCGAACGGCCCGCGTCATCCGGTGCCGGATATCGACCCGGCCACCGGCGAACCGCGCGCCAACGGCTGGAGCGCCGCCACCAACCAGGGCCGTCTGATTGTCGGTAATGACAGCTTCACGCTGCGTCCGGGTGGCGATCCGACCAACTTCGACGACTATCGTCCGACCGATCCGCTGACCGACTACGCCAACCCGAGCCAGGAGATGTACCTGCAGACCGGGATCGAGCGTCGTTCGGTGTTCGCCAACGGCTCGTTCGATTTCAACGACAACCTGCGCCTGCGCGGTGATTTCCTCTACACCAACCGCGAGACCGACCAGCAGATCGCGGGCTATCCGTTCCAGACCGGCGCGTTCGGCCTGGTGATGTCGGGCGACAGCTACTACAACCCGCTCGACGAGGACGTCTCGGTCATCCGTCGTACCTCGGAAGTGCCGCGCCGCACCAACCGCGAGCTGACCACCTACCGCTTCAGCGGTGCGCTGGAAGGCACCTTCGAGACCGGCGAGCGGTTCTGGGACTGGGACGTGGGTTACGTCTACAACCAGAACAAGGGCACCGTGTCGGGCTACGGCGATCTGTTCCTGCCCAACACCCAGAATGCGCTCGGCGCGTCGTTCATGGACACCGACGGCATCGTCAAGTGCGGCACCCCGGGCAACGTGATCGCCGGCTGCACGCCGTGGAACCCGCTGACCCGCTTCGGCGATCCGACCGACTACGCCAACACGCTCAACGACCCGGCGCTGCAGCAGTACCTGATGCTGCCGTCGCACGACACCTCCGAGACCACCACCCACATCTTCAGCGCCAACATCGGCGGCGTGCTGGCGACCCTGCCGGCAGGCGACCTGGGCGTGGCGTTCGGCATCGAGCACCGCAAGGAAGAAGCCCGCTACACGCCCGACGCGCTGCTGCAGTCCGGCCTGAGCACCAGCCTGGCCGGTGGCCCGACCCAGGGCGACTACTCGCTCAACGAGGCCTACCTGGAGTTCCAGATCCCGCTGCTGGCCGACGTGCCGTTCGCGCAGGAACTGTCGCTCGACCTCGCCGGCCGCTACTCGGACTACGACACCTTCGGCAGCACCAGCAACGGCAAGGCCGGCCTGAAGTGGCGTCCGTTCGAGGACCTGCTGGTCCGCGGCACCTACGCGACCGGCTTCCGCGCGCCGACCGTGGGCGATCTGTTCGGCGGCACCAGCCAGACCTTCGACTTCTACACCGACCCCTGCGACACCCTGTTCGGTGCGGCGACCCGCAATCCGTCCGTCGCGGCGGCGTGTGCGGCGGCCGGCGTGGCGGCGGACTTCCGCCAGGTCGCCTCGGGCGGCGTGGACGCGACCGGCCCCGGCTCGCAGTCGGCGGTGCCCTACGAGTCCGGTTCGAACCCCGAGCTGCAGCCGGAAGAGTCGAAGAGCTGGGGTCTGGGTCTGGTCTACAGCCCGGCCTTCATCGACGGCTTCGACGTCAGCCTCGACTGGTGGAAGATCCGCATCGACAACGTGATCGCCGCCGAGACGGTGACCTCGATCCTCAACCAGTGCTACCTGCTGTCGATCGACGCCGCCTGCGACCGCTTCGTGCGTTCCGATGCTGGCCAGGTGGTCGACGTGACCCGCACGCTGATCAACGGTGGCTACCAGGAGACCGCGGGTTACGACGTGGGCGTGCGCTATCGCATGCCGGAAACCGCGTTCGGCCGCATCTCGTTCGACTGGAAGACGACGTACGTCGACTACAGCGAGTACCGCCGCGACAACGAGGAAGGCACCCCGGTCGAGCAGTACACCGGCTGGGCCGGCGACTTCCGCATCAAGTCGAACCTCAACATCGACTGGGCGATCAACGAGACGGTCGGCGTGAACTGGGGCGTGCGCTACTACTCCGGCATGAAGGAAGCGTGCAGCTACGACCTCGACGGCGGTCCCGAGTGCAACCTGCCGAACTTCACCTCGGAGTACACGCTCGAGCAGCCGTCGAACCAGGTGGGTTCGAACACGTTCCACGACGTGCAGTTCCGTTACAACACCCCGTGGGATGCAACGGTTTCGCTCGGCGTGAACAACGTCTTCGATCGCGAAGGCCCGATCATGTACAGCCAGCCGAACAGCAACTTCCCGTATTACGGTGGGTTCGACATCGGTCGTTTCATGTACATGCGCTACACCCAGCGGTTCTGATCCGAATCGCACATGCGGCATGAAAGAGGCGGGCAGCGATGCCCGCCTCTTTCTTTTGGCTTTTCGCCGATTTTCGTGCCTCCCATTGATGTCGTGCCCGGGCGGCCGGTCACCGCCATCCGGTGAAACGAGGCATCACACCGCCTCGGTCCACCGGGCGCCGCCGCAGTCGGACGAGGCATCTTTTTCGCGCGATGCGTCGACGCTTCGTCGGTGCCGCGAACCGCCCGTCGTCACCGCCGCCCCGTGTCGCGGGGCTGCAGGCGCCTCGCGCGATGGGTGTGGCGGCAACGACATCTGCCGCCGACGCCGAGATCCCGCGCGGATCGCGAGGGACGCGCAACGTCAGGCGACGGCAGTCGGCCGTGCAGACGTCATCATGGCGGCCGCCTGTTCGCGCCAACCGTCGATGCGTCCGCTCATGCCGGTGCGGCGCAGGTACTCCTCGTCGAGCGTGTCGCCGCTGACCAGGGCGGTGGCGACATGGACCGCACCGGCCACCCAGAAGCTGCGGGTGCCGGAACGCGCGGGATCGCGCTGGAAGGCGACCCCCTCGATGATCGGCATCGGCAGGCCCCACAGGCCGAGCAGATAGGCGCCGGCCTCGCTGTGGCCCGGGATGTCGCCGCTCGTCGCGGCCTGCGGGTCGCGCTCGTCGCGTACGCCGGGCAGCAGCAGTCCGATGTCCGCCAACAGCGCTGCGGTGGCGCCGAGCTCCGCGCTGGCGTCGGGCAGCATCCGTCGTGCCAGTTGCGAGGCGATCAGGGCGCGTTGCTGCAGCGCGTACCGCCCCGGGCCGTCGTCGCCGGCATGGGAGAACACTTCGCTGGCGAGGACCAGGTCGCGCAAGGTCGCCTGGCCCAGCCGGGTGACCGCCGAACGCAGGTCGGTCAGCGTGCGTCCGGCGGAAAAATACGCCGAGTTGCACAGCTGCAGGACCTTGGCCGCGATCGCGGGGTCTCCGGAAATCAGGCGCGCGATGTCCATCGCGCTGGTGTCTTCGTCGGCTTCGAGCGCCTGCATCAGCGCCAGATAGGTCTGCGGCGGGGACGGCAGGCGGTCGATACGGCCGATGCACTCGCGCAGCGCCGGGTTGTCGAGCAGTTCGCGGAGTTCTTCGAGGCTGCCGATCGCTTCGAGCAGGGCTTCTTCGCTCAACGGCAGCGGCAGGAAGCGGTGCGCGAGCGAGAGCACACGCACCGGCGGCGCCTGTTGGCTGGCGATCAGCGCGATACGCGAGGTTTCAGGCCGCAGCGCCCGAACCTGTCCGAGCAAGGTCGCGGCCGGCATGTCCGGAAGCGTCGGGGCGACCACGACCACATCGAGCGGTGCGTCGGCGACGATGGCCATGGCGGTGCCGCCGTCGGCGACATGCTGGATCTGCCAGGCGTCGTCGACGCCGGCCACGAGATCGATGAGATCGGTCGGCAGGCTGTCTTCGCCGCCGACGAACAGAATATGCACGCGGTACTCCCCCCGGTCGACCGTGCGCGCTCGCGCCGCGGCCGAGCCGATCATAACAACCGACCGCGCCGGAGGCCCGGCGCGGATCGGGAAAATGCGACCGGCGCCGCGGTCCGCCGGATCAGCGGTCCTTGTCGAAGGCGACGATCGCGTCTTCGAGGATCTTGCGCGCCTCGGCGGCGTCGCCCCAACCGTCGATCTTGACCCACTTGCCCTTCTCGAGATCCTTGTAGTGCTCGAAGAAGTGGCCGATGCGTTCCAGCCAGTGGCCGGACACCTTGTCCAGATCATCCACGTGCGCGTAGCCGGCGAAGACCTTGTCGACCGGTACCGCCAGCAGTTTCTCGTCGCTGCCGGCCTCGTCGGACATCTTCAGCACGCCGACCGGACGGCAGCGGATGACCGAGCCCGGGACCAGCGGCAGCGGCAGGATCACCATGACATCGGCCGGGTCGCCGTCGCCGCAGACGGTGTTGGGCACGTAGCCGTAGTTGCAGGGGTAGCGCATGGGCGTCGA
Source organism: Luteimonas abyssi (assembly GCF_001482195.1). GTDB lineage: Bacteria > Pseudomonadota > Gammaproteobacteria > Xanthomonadales > Xanthomonadaceae > Luteimonas > Luteimonas abyssi. The sequence continues at coordinate 401,877 of NZ_KQ759763.1, forward strand.
CAGCACGCGATCGACGAAGATCGCGCCGCTTTCCTTGTCGACTTCGTACTTGACCGGCTCCGAGTCCTTGGGGATCTCGATGACGACGTTGATTTCGTGCGGGGGATTCTTGCCGGTGCTGACGAGGTCCAGGCCCATGGCGATGGCGGCTCCACTGAAGATCGGCGCGACGCGCCGGGGGTGAAAGGGGGCGTCATTCTACGTCGCCGGGCTGTTGCGCCGCAGCACATGACGGATCTCGGGTGATCCCGAGGGTGGGGTACGCCCTAGCTGGCGACCCCCCGTACCCGGGCGTATCTATACCCCACCGTATCCAGTCACAGGCCCGTCATGAACGATTTGTCGACCGTCTCGCCGTCCCAGTTGCCCTCCCAGTCGCAGGGGTACTGGAGCGAACAGGAAGCCCAGGCATCGGAGCGCGACAACTTCCTCGATGCGCCGCTGGCGCCGGGCGAGTCGGCCGACGTGCGGATGGGCGCCCAGCTCAATGCCGCCGAAACCGGCATCGCGATCAACGGCAACGATCGCGGCAGCCAGTTGCCCTCGAAGCAGACCCCGGACGGGAAGCCGATCGTCGTGGGCGGTCTCCACGAGGGCACCGAAGCCACCGTGACGCGCGAGCGCACCAGCGCCGACGGCCGCGTCAGCAGCGACATGATCGTCCTCGAGACCAAGGGCGGCAAGGACGACCAAGTCCAGATCAGCCAGCGCGACGACGGCACCCTGGACGTCGACGTCAACGGCGAGCAGTACGCGCTGCGCCTCAACACCCAGCAGGAACTGAGCCTCCGCACCGGCGACGGCAACGACACGATCATCGCCGCGCCGAACGTCACCGTGAACCTGGTCATCGATGCCGGCGCCGGCGACGACTTCATCCGCACCGGCATGGGCGACGACCGGATCTTCGGCGGCGAAGGCAACGACACCATCGAGGTGATCGGCGGCCGCAACGACATCGACGGCGGCCGCGGCGACGACGAGATCACCGCGCTCGACGGCGACAACATCATCTTCGGCGGACAGGGCGACAACGTGATCCGCGGCGGCGCGGGCTTCAATTTCATCGACGGCGGCAACGGCACGTCCGAGATCCACGGCGGCAGTGGGCACAACATCCTGTCCGGTGGCAGCGGCGACACCGAATTCCATCTGGATGCCAACGGGCGCAACCACGTCTACACCGGCCTGGGCGACGACACGGTGCACGGCGCGGGCGACAACGACGTGGTCTATGCCGAGGTCGGCGACGTGATCAATGCATCGACCGGCGCACGTCCGACCGTCGTCAATGTCGAGATCGATCCGCGGGCCGGGCGGACCGTGGAAGTGACGGGTTCGCAGCAGTTCGTCGATCGCATCGGTGCCGAGATGGACTTCCTGCGCAGCTCGCCCGCCGGTGCCCAGATGCTGGGCGAGTTCGACGCGGCCGCCGCGAACAAGGGCAACCGCGTGACCATCCAGGAGCTGGCCAACGAGCAGAACGGGTATGCCCAGACCTTCGGCCGCGCCGAGATCACGAACGGACAGGCCGGGCCCGGCGGCAACGTGACCATCAGCTACAACCCGTCCTTCCACATGGACGCTTTCCCGTCGCCGACCGTGGTGCTGTACCACGAGATGTCGCACGCCTATAACGGCGTGACCGGCACCTTCCAGCCCGGGACCTATGTCGACAGCGGTCCCGACAGCGGTCGAGTGCCCAACGCCGAACGACAGGCCGTGGGTCTCGAGACCTCGGCGCCCCCGTTCGATTTCGACGGCGATCCCAGCACGCCTCCCACCAGCAGCAACCCGATCCACCTGACCGAGAACGGCCTGCGCCGGGAGCTCGGGTTGCCGGATCGCCCCAGCTACGCCCTGTAATCCACCTTCGGTTGGCATTGCAGACCTTTCGGGAAGGGATCGGGGCGGCCCGCGTTCACGCGGGTCGCCCCATCGCTGATTAGGCTATCGACCATGCTCTCCGTTGCCTCCCGCGTCCGCCTGTGTGCCGCGTCCTGCCTGATCGGGGCCGGGCTGGTCGGCGCCTGTGCCCACGCCACCGCGCCCGATTCTCCAGGAGCCCCCATGAGCCCGCCCCCGGCGACCGACGATCCCGCGACCACCGAGGTCGCATCCGATACCCTGCGCCTCACGGCGACGTTCGCGTTCGCCGAGCAGACCGGTGCGGTCTCGGTCCGGTACCGGCTGGAGAACGGCGGCGCGGACCCGGTCGCCGTGTTCGATCGCGGCGACCGTCATGCGGTGCTGACCGGCCGCCAGACCGAAGGCGTGGTGGGCGAGCCGATCTTCGTCGAGGACGCTCCCGGCGAGGTGAGCCTGTATCACGCCGCCAGGGCGCTGTCGCAGCCGACGCCGACGGTGCCGCCGACGCCGCTGGCGGCGAAGCTGGCCGGCGGCGATGCACTGGAAGGCACGTTCGTCCTCGCGCCTCCGACCGAGCAGCCGCTGCGCCGCGTGCGCTGGTGCCTGGGCGTGGCGCCGTTCGATCCTGCGGCGTTCTCCGCACCCGAGACCCGCGACGGGGTCGAGGTCTGGCGGGCCGGCTTCGAACAGGCGGAGCAGCAGACGTTGCTGTGCACGGACTGGTTCGACGTGGAGGCCGGTCGCTTCGATGCGGCCGAGCCGGTGCGCGCGGCGCACTGAAGGTGGGCGACGCCCGGCGTCGCGTGCTCAGTCCGCGTGCGCGGTCGCGCCGGCGAGCATCGGTGTGCCGCAGTCCGACAGCAGCAATTCCGAACGCTGGAGCCAGTCCGGGTCCGGGTAATAGGCCACCACCAGAGAACCGTCGCGGATGGTGTCGATCAGCTCCCGCGCGACCGCGGAGCGGACCGCGGGACAGCCGAGGCTGCGCCCCAGCCGGCCCTGTGCGATCGCCGCGTCCGGGTTCACGTAAGGGGCGCCATGGATGACGATCGCCCGTTCGCGTGCGAGATCGTTGAAACCGGGCTCGAGGCCCTTCAGGCGCAGCGAGTACCCGTTGCTGCCCACGTAGCTTTCCTGGGTGAGGAACGTGCCCAGGCTGGACTGGTAGCTGCCGTAGATGTTGGAGAACGCGGTGGCCAGGTTTCCGCCGGTGTTGCGCCCATGGGCGACCCATTCTTCGAACAGCAGGTCGCCGTCGGCCAGGTCGAACACCCAAAGCCGCTGCTGGGTGGACGGGAGCGAATAGTCGATGACGCTGAGCGTGCGTGGCGCGTCGACGCCGGGCTGGCGCAACGCGCACCCTAGTGCACGGGTGGCGAGTCGCAGGACATCCCGGTCGAGCGCGGGCGCGACCCTGGCGAGGTGGTCGAACAGGGTGTCCGGTGCCGGAGGCCCCACAGGGATCGCGGGCAGCGTGGACAGTGCCGGGGCAGGCGTCTGCGCCGGCGTGACCGTCGCGACGGGAGCGGCGGACGTGGCGGCCAGGGGCAGGAGCGCGACGAGCGTGCAGGTCGAGAGACAGCGGCGCATGGGGCGCGAGGATACCGGGCCGGCGTGAGGGATCACGGCGGTGTGAAGGTCGCGTTCAGCGGAAGGTCGGGGTGCTGAACCGGTCAGCCTTGCCCCTCATCCGACTCCAGCACCGGCGCGATCCCGCCATCCGCCGGGTCGTCGCGCACCGCGGGCAGGTCGGTCAGCAGCACGGTGGTGCCGGGTTGAAGCGCCGCGTAGAGCCGATGCGCGAAGGCGGGGTCGACGTGGAGCGCGCCCTGTTCGAGCTGCATCTGCAGCACTTCCAGCCCATGCGCATCCACGCCCAGCAGGGGGTAGGCGCTCCAGCGATGACGGGGCCGGCTGGGATCGATCAGGCTGGGGACGGCTTCGGTTTCGCTGCCCACCACCATCAGGACCGAACCGCCCACCCGGAAGCCGGGGCGGACCTCAAGGGCTGCGTCGCCGACGACCACGCCGTTGCGCATGGCGTAGACGCGCCGTTGCTGCAGGCTGACCAGGACGCTCAGCGGTCCCTGCGCGTCGGCGGTGTCATCGCGCCATGCCGCATCGGTCCCGTCGGATGCCTGCGGAAGCGCGGCAGCCTGCCCCTGGCGGTCCACAGGTGCGAGCAGGGCAGGGTGGACCAGGCTCGCCGGCGAGGCCTTGGCGTCGGCCACCACCACCGTATCGCCGTTGCGGGTGATGCCGAACAGCTTCTCGGCGAAGGCTTGCGGCAGGCGCACGCAGCCGTGGGACGCGGGATACCCGGGGATCGCCCCGCCCCATGCAGGGCGATGCCGTCCCAGGTGAGTCGTTGCATGAAGGGCATCGACGCGTTGTTGTAGAGGTTGGAGTGGTGATCGCGGTTCTTCTGCAGGATCGTGAACACTCCGGTCGGCGTCTCCTTGCCTTCTCGGCCGGAGCTGATCGTCGACACGCCGATGGCGATGCCGTTGCGATAGGCGTAGGCCCGCTGTTCGTCGAGGCTGACCACCAGCACCACCGGGCCGTCGGGGGCGATCTCCGGATGCCAGACGAACTGGCCGGGCTGGAGGTTGGCGGGGTCGACGGGGGGCGACTCCGCGGCGGCAAGCGCCCGACGCAGCGGCGCCAGGCAGCACAGGGCGAGACCGGTGGACAGCAGCGTGCGGCGCGTCAGCGGCATGGTGGCGTTCCCTTGGGTGGGTGCGGGACCAGTATGCCCGCGATGGTCCCGCGCGTGCCTGGGTAAGAAGCCGTCCGGATGCCAGGGGTGGCATCCCTTCTCCCGCTTGCGGGAGAAGGTGCCCCGCAGGGGCGGATGAGGGCGCTTTTCCGAGGCATGCCGCCCGATGGCCCTCACCCCAACCCCTCTCCCGCAAGCGGGAGAGGGGCGGTGGTGCCGTACGGGAGTCGCTTCGATGGGGGCGTGGCGGCGAGGGCGGTGCGGGCGCCCTGCTTTCGGGTCTACAGGAGCGGGACCATCAGCAGGGCCACGATGTTGATGATCTTGATCAACGGATTGATCGCCGGGCCCGCGGTGTCCTTGTAGGGGTCGCCCACGGTGTCGCCGGTGACCGCCGCCTTGTGCGCCTCGCTGCCCTTGCCGCCGTGGTGGCCGTCCTCGATGTACTTCTTGGCGTTGTCCCAGGCGCCGCCGCCGGTGGTCATCGAGATCGCCACGAACAGGCCGGTGACGATGGTGCCGATCAGCAGGCCGCCCAGCGCGCGCGGTCCCAGCAGCAGGCCGACCACGATCGGCACCGCCACCGGCAGCAGCGACGGCACGATCATTTCGCGGATCGCCGAGCGGGTGAGCATGTCGACGGCGCGGTCGTACTGCGGTTTCGCGGTACCGGCCATGATCCCCGGGATCTCGCGGAACTGGCGCCGCACCTCCTCGACCACGGCGCCGGCGGCGCGACCCACGGCCTCCATCGCGAGCGCGCCGAACAGGTACGGGATCAGGCCGCCGATCAGCAGGCCGATGATCACGTAGTGGTCCGACAGGTCGAACGCGAAACTCTGCCCCGGATTGTTGGCCTGCAGGTTGTGGGTGTAGTCGGCGAACAGCACCAGCGCGGCCAGCGCTGCCGAACCGATCGCATAACCCTTGGTGACCGCCTTGGTGGTGTTGCCGACCGCATCGAGCGGATCGGTGATGTCGCGCACCTCCGGCGGAAGTTCCGCCATCTCGGCGATGCCGCCGGCGTTGTCGGTGATCGGGCCGTAGGCGTCGAGCGCCACGATCATGCCGGCCATCGACAGCATCGACGTCGCCGCGATGGCGATGCCGTACAGCCCGCCCAGCGCGTGGCAGGCCCAGATCGCGACGCACACCGCCACCACCGGCAACGCGGTGGATTTCATCGACACGCCGAGCCCGGCGATGATGTTGGTGCCGTGTCCGGTGGTGCTGGCTGCCGCCACATGCTGCACGGGCTTGTACTGGGTGCCGGTGTAGTACTCGGTGATCCAGACGATGGCACCGGTCAGCACCAGACCGATCAGGGCGCACACGTAGAGATTCATCGGGCCGTAGAGGTTCTCGGCCATCAGTTCCTGGGTGATCGGGTAGTACAGCACCGCGGCGATGACGCCGGAGACCACCACGCCGCGGTACAGCGCCCCCATGATCGAGCCGCCCGGTTTCACCTTGACGCACATCGCGCCGACGATCGACGCCAGGATCGACGCGCCGCCGAGGACCAGCGGGTACAACGGTCCGTTGCCGCCGACCTCGGTCGCCATCAGATAGCCCAGCAGCATCGTCGCGATCACGGTGACCGCGTAGGTTTCGAACAGATCGGCCGCCATGCCGGCGCAGTCGCCGACGTTGTCGCCGACGTTGTCGGCGATCACCGCAGGGTTGCGTGGATCGTCTTCCGGAATCCCGGCCTCCACCTTGCCGACCAGGTCCGCGCCCACGTCGGCGCCCTTGGTGAAAATGCCGCCGCCCAGCCGCGCGAAGATCGAGATCAGCGACGAGCCGAACGCCAGCCCGACGAGGGCATGCAGCGCCCTGTCGCCGGCCAGACCCATGGCATTGAGCACGTACCAGTAGCCGGCCACGCCGAGCAGGCCCAGGCCCACCACCAGCATGCCGGTGATCGCGCCGCCGCGGAACGCGACGTCCATGGCCTTGCTCATGCCCTGGCGGGCGGCCTCCGCGGTGCGAACGTTGGCACGTACCGACACGACCATGCCGATGTAGCCCGCCGCGCCCGAGAGGACGGCGCCGATCAGGAAGCCGATCGCGGTCGCCCAGTCCAGGGCGAAACCGACGCCCAGCAGCAGGACGACGCCGACGATGGAGATCGTCAGGTACTGCCGGTTCAAATAGGCGCGGGCGCCTTCCTGGATCGCCCCGGCGATTTCCTGCATGCGGGCATTGCCTGCCGGCTGCCGGGCGATCCAGCGTGCCGACACGACCCCATAGAGAATTGCGACGGCGGCGCACGCGAGCGCCAGCCACAGACCGTGTTGCTCGAGCATATGACCCCTCCCAGAGTGGAATGCCGGAGCCACCTGCCAAGACGAGGGTGGCCCTCTTCTGCACAGCGGTGATGCGCCCGGACTATGGCACACCGCCTCGGGATGGGGCTGCCGCAGTGCGGCATGAGAGTGATGGCCGTGCCTGCGGCGGGCAGTAGGCCATCACGGACGGCTCCGCCGACCGGGCGAATTGGGACATACTGGGCGGGCACATTCGCCGTGGAGTACCGGCGTGTCCGGAAGGGGGCCGGGCGCGTACGTATCGTTCGATCGATGTCGAGCGCCATCTATCGTTTTGACAGCTATGTTCTGGATTGCGGCGCGCGCGAGCTGCGCCGGGACGGCGTGCCCGTCGTACTGCCCGCGCGGACGCTGGAGTGCCTGCAGACCCTGATCGAAGCCCGCGACCGTGCAGTCGGTCGCGACGAGCTCGCACGCGCGGTGTTTTCGCGCGACAACGTATCCGATGCCCAACTCGGGCAGATCGTGTTGCGTGCGCGTCGGGCGGTGGGCGACGACGGTCAGGAGCAGCGCTGCATCCGCACCGTGCCGCGATTCGGCTTCCGCTGGGTCGGCGAAATCGCACACGAGGCTGCGGCCACGCCGCAGCTGACGGCCGAGCCGACACCCGCCGTGGCTGCGCCGGCGTCCGAGCCCAAGCCCAAGCTCGAGCCCGAGCCCGCGTCTGTGCGCGTTCCAGCGCGTGTGGGTGTGGGCACCGCCGCCCGCGCGCGAGCGCGCATCGGACGCGATGGTGCCGGGGGGCTGCTGGCGGCTGCGATCGCGGTGGCCCTGTTGACCACGCTGGGGGCATGGTGGGCGCTCACGCATCGACCCTGGACATCGTCCGAGGGTCTGCTGCCGGTCAGCGTCGAGCGTGTGGATGCTGCGGTCATCGTGTTGCCGACCATCGTGACCGGATCGGACGCGGCGAGCTGGGCCCGTTTCGGGCTGATGGACTACATCGGTGATCGTCTTCGCCGCAGTGGCATGGCGGTGCCGCCCACCGACAGCGTGCTCGCCCTGTTGCACGGTGCGGCCTCGTCGGAGGCGCGCAGCGAACGGGCTCGGCAGGCGGCCGGCCACGGGTGGACCGTCACCAGCGCCGCGTACGAGCGCGACGGCGTGTGGCATGTCGAGGTCGGTGCCGAAGATGCGGAGGGCGGGCGGCGTCGCGGGGCCGGTGCCGATGTGCAGTTGCTGCAGGCTGCCGACGTGGCGACGAGTCGGCTGCTGGCGGCGCTCGGGAGCCCCGATCCCGGAGATGATGCCGCGCTCGCGCTGACCGAACGTCTGCAGCGGGCCCAGGCGGCGATACTCGGCAACGAACTGGACACCGCCCGCAGCATTCTCGAAGCGGCTCCCGAACAGCAGCGTGCGGAACCGCAATTGCTGTTGCGTCTGGTCCAGGTGGACTTTCGCGAGGGCAAGTACCGCGAGAGCCTCGCCCAGGTGGACCGGCTGCTGGACACGGACACGGCGCGCGACGATTCCGCGTTCCGCGCCCGTGCGCACATGACCCGCGGCGCCATCAATGTCCGGCTGGATCGCTATCACGACGGCGAGCGCGACTACGACGACGCCATCGGGCTGCTGGATTCGGAGTCACAGGCGGCCTTGCTCGGGTCGGCGCTGATGGGACGTGGCATCACCCGCTCGGCGCTCGGCGATTTCGATCGCGCGCTGGAGGACCTGGGGCAGGCGCGCATCCTGCTGACCCGCACCGGCGATCCGCTTTCGGTCGCGCGGGTCGATGCCAATCTGGGGCATCTGGAAGTCCAGCGGGCCCGGCCGGCGCAGGCGGTGGAGTTCTTCGCGCGCGCCGCCACGGAGTTCGAGCGCTACGACGCCGTGCACGAAGTGGTGTCGGTGCAGGCCACCCTGGCGATGGTGCATCTGCAACTGCTTCAGCCTGAGCGCGCTCGGGCCAGCGTCGAGCGCGCCTGGTCGTGGCGCGACCGCATCGCGGACAGAACGCAGTCCACCCATCTGGCGCTCGTGCGTGCCGAAGTCCTGATGCGTCAGGGCGAGTTCGACGCGGCGGAGGCCTTGCTCGACCTTCACGGCGATGGGCCGGTGCTGCCGGGCGATCTGCACCGTGTCGACGCGCTGCGCGTGGCGCTGGCGCGTGGGCAGGGCGAAGCGGAGGCGGCGCTGGCGATCGCCGATGCGGCGCTCGACCGGTGGTCCGAGGATGCCTGGCGCTCGCGCCATCTCGAAGTCCGGCTCGCGCGCGAAGAAATCGCGCTGCAACTGGGGCGGGCGCCGAGGCAGGAAGTGGAGAGAGAGACCGACGGGGTGGCGGGTGATGCGGGGGGCGCGGCGCCGTCCCTGTCGGCCCTGCTCGACGCCGCCCTGGCCCGGACCGGTGACCAGGCGCCGCAGACGGTGCGGACCTACCGGAGGGCGCTCACGCGGGCCGAGGATCGTGGCGTACCGCGCGAGATCGCCGACGTCGTGCTGGCCTACGTGCCCTGGTTGCTGGAGCAAGGCGCCTTGCAGGATGCGATCGCGCTGTCGGGCCGGATCGCGCCGTGGGCGCGGCATGATTTCGATCTGGCCCTGCTGCAGGTCCGGCTGTTCCACACGCTGGGGCAGCGGAGCTCGTGGGAAGCCGCTCTGCAGGACGCGCGCCGCCTGGCCGGCGAGCGCGACATCCCGGATACATTGGTGATCGCGCCGCTGGCCGCAGCGCCGGATGCGGGTGCGATCGGCGTGGCCGGCGCGTGGTGAGGCGCCCGTTGCCGGTCACTGCGGTATAAGGGCGGACCTCAGGCTGCTTCCGCCCCATGAAACTCGCCATCCTTTCGCGCAACACACGCCTGTATTCGACCCGCAGGCTGGTCGAGGCCGCACGCGGCAGGGGACATACGGTCCGGGTCCTGGATCCGTTGCGCTGCTATCTGAGGATCGCGTCGGACGGTTTCACCATGCACTACAAGGGACGCCCGATCGCCGATTTCGACGCGGTGATTCCGCGCATCGGCGCGTCGGTGACCCGGTACGGCAATGCGGTGCTGCACCAGTTCGAGCTGATGGGCGCCTACACGCCGAACCCGTCGGCGGCGATCACCGCCGCGCGCGACAAGTTGCGTGCGCACCAGGTCCTGGCCGCGCAGGGGATCGGTCTGCCGGTCACCGTCTTCGGCGACAACCCGGACGATACCCACGATCTGCTGTCGATGCTCGGTCCGCCGCCGCACGTCATCAAGCTCAACGAGGGCGCGCAGGGTGCGGGGGTGATGCTGACCGAGAAGCCGTCCGCCTCGCGCAGCGTGATCGAGGCGCTGCGCGGCCTGTATGCGACGTTCCTGGTGCAGGAGTTCATCGGCGAGGCGGACGGTTGCGACCTGCGGTGCTTCGTCGTCGGCGATCGCGTGGTCGGGGCGATGCGGCGGCAGGCGCCGGTGGGCGACTTCCGCTCCAACCTGCATCGGGGCGGGACCGGCACCGCCGAGACCGCCAGTCCGGAAGAGGCCGAGCTGGCCGTGCGTGCCGCCGGCGTGCTCGGGTTGCGGGTGGCCGGCGTGGACCTGATCCGCTCGCAGCGTGGACCGTTGGTGCTGGAGGTCAATGCCTCGCCCGGGCTGGAGGGAATCGAGGGGGCGACCGGCGAGGACGTGGCAGGCCTGATCGTCGATCACGTGGCCGGCCAAGCGGCGCAGCGGCCCGCGCGCAGCACCGGCAGGCGGCGCCGTAACGTCGGCGTATCGACCGGTTAACACCGGTCTAACCGGTCGCGCGCTAACGTATCGTCCCGTGGCTCGCGGGTGCCGGCAACGGCTCCATCGGGCGACGGTCATCGGGGCGATACCGACTTTGAACCCAGGCGATGTTCCCTCGCCTGGGTTTTTTTGTCCCCACGTCGGCTGGCACGGGACGAGGCGTGTGTGATGCGCTTCGGACTTCGGCGAGCTCCCTGCAGGTCTGTGGGATACTGCGATCCCGCATTCACGCCGGAGATGCCTGGGATGTGGAAACTCGCTCTGTTCACCCGTCTCCCAAGGGTCTGCCCATGCGAATTCTCGTAATCGAAGACAATCAGGACATCGCCGCGAATCTCGGCGATTACCTGGAAGACCGCGGCCATACCGTCGACTTCGCCGCGGACGGCGTGACGGGCCTGCATCTGGCCGTGGTGCACGACTTCGATGCGATCGTGCTCGACCTCAATTTGCCCGGCATGGATGGGCTCGAGGTCTGTCGCAAGTTGCGCAACGATGCGCGCAAGCAGACGCCGGTGCTGATGCTCACCGCCCGCGACTCGCTCGACAACAAGCTTGCCGGTTTCGATTCCGGGGCCGACGACTACCTGATCAAGCCGTTCGCGCTGCAGGAAGTCGAGGTCCGGCTCAATGCGTTGTCGCGCCGCGGTCGCGGGGTGCAGACGCGGGTGCTCGACGTGGGCGAACTGGAATACAACCTAGACACCCTCGAGGTGCGCCGCCAGGGCAAATTGCTGCAGCTCAACCCGACCGCGCTGAAGATCCTGCAGGCGCTGATGGAAGCATCCCCGGCAGTGGTGACCCGCCAGGACCTGGAGACCCGGGTGTGGGGCGAGGAATTGCCGGATTCGGATTCGCTACGCGTGCACATCCACGGTCTGCGCGCGGTGGTCGACAAGCCGTTCGAGGTGCCCTACATCCAGACCCGCCACGGTATCGGCTACCGGATCGCCGCGCCCGATGGCGGAAGCTGAAGCCGCGGCTCCCGCATTGCGGGGCGCGCGCCGGTACCGGCGGCGCCTGCGCAGCCGCATCATCCTCTCGTTCCTGCTGCTCGGCCTCGGCCTGACCCTGCTGTTCGCCTTCGCCACCCAGTACGCGCGCAACCGGGTGGAGAACACGCTGGTCGAGGATGTGATGAATCGCAACATCGACGAGTACGCACACCTCTATTACAGCGATCCGTCGCGTAGCCCGGACCTGCCCGTGCAGCAGATGCGCGGCTACATCTTCACGCCCGACCGGATCGCGCGCCTGCGCCGCGATTTCCCGGAATGGGTGAACCTGGGCAACGGCATCCACAACCTCAGCGGCATCGACGACGACGGCAACGCGTTCGCTTACAAGCTCGCGGTGCGGAAGACGTCGGAGGAATGGTTTTTCCTCGCCTACGACATGACCCAGGCGATCCGTGGCGAGGCGCAGTTCCAGCGCGCGATCTACGGGGCCGTGGTGGTGTTCTCGCTGCTCTCGCTGCTGGTGGGCTGGTGGGCGGCATCGCGGGTGATGCGTCCGGTGTCGGAGCTCGCGCTGCGCCTGCGCCGTTACGGTGCGGCGGGCCAGCACGCGCCGCTGGCGCCGCAGTTCGCAGACGACGAAGTCGGCCAGCTCGCCAGCGCGCTGGACGACTACTCGGTGCGGCTGACCGAGGTCGTGCAGCGCGACCGCGAGTTCAATGCCGACGTCAGCCACGAACTGCGCACGCCGCTGGCGGTGATCAAGGGCGCCGTGGAGCTGCTGCTCGCCCGCCCCGGCATCGACGAGAAAACCCAGGCCCGTCTGCTGCGGATCCAGCGTTCCGAGCAGCAATGCACGGATCTGATCAGCGCGCTGCTGCTGCTGTCGCGCAACGAGCGCGGTCCGGGACGGACGGATGTGGCGCGTGCAGCCGATCATCTGCTCGACGCGCATCGTGCCCAGGTCGGCGGCAAATCGCTCGAGCTTCGGCTGGAGGGGCTGGGCGAGGGCGAGTTCGTGATCGACGCCCCGGAGGCGGCGATCGCGGTGGCGCTGGGCAACCTGATCGGCAACGCGGTCAAGTACACGGCGTCCGGCGACGTCGTGGTCCGGGTGCGCGATGGTGCGGTGGACGTGATCGACAGCGGGCCCGGCCTCAGCGCGGAAGATGCGGCACGCCTGTTCGAGCGTGGGTACCGCGGCTCGCATGCCGAGCATTCCCAGGGCGGCGGCATCGGCCTGTCGATCGTGCGCCGGCTGTGCGATCTCTACGGATGGCACGTCCGCGTGGTCCCGGGCGAGGTGCGGGGCGTGATCGCGACCCTGGTGTTCAGTCCCGACCGCATGAGCGACCCGCACGCGGGCTGAGCGGGCCGCGCTGCAGTCGAGCCGGCACCGCTGCCGGTCCGTCCGGGTACAAGGCCGAAGCCGGGCGCGGCGCAGCCTCGATGCCGCGCCCGGCGAGCGCCGGCGTGGCGCTCAGTCGCCCGGGGTGAGGGACATCGGGGCGTTGGGATCCACGGCGGGCGTGCGACGGGCGTCGGCCGCCCCGTGCGTGAGCGTCCAGCCGACGATGTCGTGGGACAGCCGGGTCAGGGCGTCGCCGAACGCATCGACGACGAGGCCGACATCGGTGCCGGCCGCCGGTACCGCCTCGAGAAAGGTGTGCGAGGCGACCACGCGTTGTTCGCGGTTGTGCAGGAGCTTCGCCGACAGTTCGATCGTGGCGCTGGGGAATTGTTGCCCGGCATAGTCGGACTCGAAGCGTCGCAGTTCCATCACCAGCCGATAGTCCGCACGGATCCCGGCGCCCGCCGCGGCGACGGCCGCGATGCGGCCGGAATCCTCGAAGGTGCGCAGGATCGAGCCCTCGACCAGCTCCGTGGCCGGCTGGGCCCAGGAGGCGCCCGCATAGACCTGGAGCTCGGCCGGCGTCGGACGCACGGTGATGCGTGGGCTGTCGACCATGCGCGGTGCGGTCGTGCGCATGATGCTCAGCTGCCAGTCCACCTGGGGCCACGCGGGGTCGGCCTGGACCGCGACCTGCGGGGCGTACAGGGTGGCGCGCGCGTTGCGGTCGCCGCCGCCGAGCAGGCTGCCGCAACCGGCCAGCAGCGCGGTGGCGAGGCCCAGGGCCATCCAGGCGAGCGGGCGTGAACCGTGTGGGCGAATAGCGTTCATTCGGGTTCGAACTCCTTGGGTGCGTCGCGGCCGAGCAGGTAACGGGCGGGATTGCTTTCGAGACGGTCGCTGATCCGGCGCAGATCGCGGGTGAGCGCGCGCAGCTCCGACAGCGTCGGGCCCAGCTGGGCGAGGCCGTCGTTGGCGAAACTGTGGATCGCGGCGCGGTTCTCGTTGAGGATGGCGTCGGCGCCGTCCGCGGCGGAGTCGAACTTCGCGAGCGTGGCGTCGAGCCGCGCGACCATGCCCGGCAGCTCCTGCACGAGTTCGCGGTCGATGGTCTGGATCGTCTGGTTGGTCGTGCCCAGGGTCTCCTCCAGCCGTTCGCTGGCCGAACGCGCAGCGGCCAGCAGGCCCTGGATGTCCTCGCGGCTGTCGGCGAGCGAGCCGGTCGCCTGTTCGATGTTGGCCATCGTCTGCGAGATGCGCTCGACGTTCTCCTCGCTCAGGACCTGGTCCATGCGTTCGACCAGCCGGTTGGCGGTGTCGGCGATGTTCTGCAGTGCGGACGGTTCGGTGAGGATGATCGGGGTGTCGCGTTCGGACACGTCGATCAGGCGCGGCAATTCCGGGCTGCCGCCGGTGAGCTGGATGATCGGTGCGCCGGTCAGGCTGGTCATCGACAGCCGGGCGCGCGTGTCGGTGCGCACCGGCGCGCGCGCGTCCAGGCGCAGCTCGGCCACGACCTGGCGCGGATCCTCCGGCGCGAGCTGGAGACCGGTGACGGTCCCGACCGCGATGCCGTTGTACTGCACGCTGCTGCCCTCCGACAGCCCGGTCACCGGCTCGTTGAAGACCACCGCATAGTTCTGCCAGCTGCGGTCGGAGGCGTACTTGGCCGCCCACAGCGCGAACAACAGGCCGAACACCGACACCGCGATGGTGAAGGCGCCGATGAGAACGTAATTGGACTTGGTTTCCATCGTCAGGTTTCCAGTGCTTTCGCGTGCGCGCCGGTGTCGCCGTCGCCACGTGCCGCGCGTGCGCGCGGTCCGTGGAAATACGACTGCACCCAGGGGTGGTCCACCTGCTCGATCTCCGACAGCGGCGCATTGGCCAGGACCTTGCGGTCGGCCAGGACCGCGACGCGGTCGCAGATGGCGTACAGGGTGTCGAGATCGTGGGTGATCAGGAAGACGGTGAGGCCGAGCGCCTGCTGCAAGGTCTTGACCAGATCGTCGAAGGCCGCCGCGCCGATCGGATCCAGGCCCGCGGTGGGTTCGTCCAGGAACAGCAACGGCGGATCCAGCGCCAGCGCGCGCGCGATACCGGCGCGCTTGCGCATGCCGCCCGACAGTTGCGCCGGCAGTTTTCCGATCGCGTCGGCCGGCAGGCCGGCGAGTTTGATCTTCAGAAGCGCGAGCTCGTAGCGCAGCGTGGCGCCGATGTCGGGGTAGTGCTCCTTGAGCGGCACCTCCACGTTCTCGCCGACCGTCAGCGACGAGAACAGGGCGCCGTCCTGGAACAGCACGCCGGTATTGCGATCGATGCGCGCCTGGGCGTCCGCGTCGGCGCTCAGTGCATCGATGCCGAAGACCTCGATGTTGCCGGCGTTGGGCCGGCGCAGACCGAGGATCGAGCGCATCAGCACCGACTTGCCGGTTCCCGAGCCCCCGACCACGCCGAGGATTTCGCCGCGGCGCACATCGAGATCGAGTTCGTCGTGCACGACCTGCTCGCCGAAGCGGTTCACCAGGCCGCGCACGCGTACGATCAGCTCGTCGTCTCCGCCCGGCGCACCGGATGCGGACGTCGTCTGCGCACTCACCAGCCCACCTCCATGAACCAGATCGCGGCGATCGCGTCGAGAATGATGACCAGGGCGATGGACTGCACCACGCTGGAAGTGGTGCGCTCGCCGACCGACTGCGCGGTGCCTTCCACCTGCAGGCCTTCCAGGCAGCCGATCAGGCCGATGAGCAGCGCGAAGATGGGCGCCTTCACCAGGCCGACGATCATGTGACGCAGCTCGAACGTGTCCTGGAACCGGGCCAGATAACCCTGCGGCGGGATGTCGAGGCTGAAGACCCCGACCGTCAGGCCGCCGGCGAGGCCGGCCATCATCGCCAGGAAGGTCAGCAGCGGCAGCATCACCATCAGCGCGATGATCCGCGGCAGCACCAGCAGGTCGATCGGGTCGAGGCCGAGGGTACGGATCGCGTCGACTTCCTCGCGGCTGACCATCGCCCCGATCTGTGCGGTGAACGCGCTGGCGGTGCGGCCGGCCAGGATGATCGCGGTCAGCAGCACGCCGAACTCGCGCAGGAAGGCGATGCTGACCAGCTCCACCACGAAGATCTGCGCGCCGAACTCGGCGAGGATGGTCGAGCCCAGGAACGCGATCACCGCGCCGACCAGGAACGACAGCAGCACCACCAGCGGCACCGCGTCGAGGCCGACCTGCTCCATGTGATGCACGGTCGGGGTCATGCGGAAGCGCGACGGTTCCTTGATCAGGCGCATCAGCTTGACCAGGTTCTCGCCAAGGAAGCTGATGAGGGTGAGGATCTCGCGGCCGTTGTCGACCACGGCATAGCCGAGCCGGGCGAGCGCGGCGGCGAAGCCGTACTCCTTCTTCTTCGAGGGACGGTCGTCGTTGACGTCCTCGATCGCCGCGACCAGCGCGCGATGGTCGTCGCGGAACCGGAACCCGTCGAACGCCAGCTCCCGACGCTGGGCGAAGCGCATCAGCTGCAGTACGCCGACCGAGTCGATCCGTTCGACCCGGGTGACGTCGATGTTCCGTATCTGTTCGGGCGCGCCGCGCAGGAGGGTGCTGATGGCGCCGGCGTGCTCCAGGGTCCAGCGCCCATGCAACACCAGACACCCGTCCTGGGTGTCGGCATCGAGGGTGGGAGCGGCGTCTGTCATGCGTGGGCGGGACGGCGGTGGCAGGTCGCCATAGAGTACGCAATCCGGTGACAAGCCTGTGCATGAAGCTGCGTAGGCGCCGCCCGCATGCCATCCTGTGCGGATGGATTACCCGTCCCCCAGTTCCTATGGCTACGCCGCCCGCATCGCCTTCGTGGTCGAGCTGGCGGAGCACCTGCACGCCTACGGCACCACGGCGCAGCGTCTGGAAGGGGCGGTGATCGAGGTCGCGCAGAAGCTGGGTCTGGATTGCGAGCCCTGGGTGAACCCGACGGGGATGGTGCTGTCGTTCAGCGACCCGCACCGTCCGCCGGGCGACAGCGACACCACCCGGGTCATCCGGATGTCGCCCGGTGAGGTCGACCTGTACAAACTCGGTGAGGTCGACCGTATCACCGAGGAAGTGGTGGCGGGGCGGCTGGGGCTGTCGGAAGGGCACTCCGCGCTGCTGGCACTGGAGCTGCGCCGCCCCGGCTGGCGCGGCAATCTCGTTCACGTACTCGCCTACGGCATGGTCGCCGCGGGTGTGGCCGGCCTGTGGCGGTTGCCCTGGCTGGATCTGGGCACCGCGGCCCTGATCGGATTGCTGATCGGGCAGCTCGATGTGGTCACCCGGCGCAGCAAGCGTCTGCGCGAAGCCTCCGATGCGGTGGCCGGCATGCTCGCCGGCCTGGTCGCGATCGCCGTCGCGGCGCTGCTCGCGCCCTTGAACCTCAACACGGTGATCATCGCCTCGCTGATCGTGATGCTGCCCGGCATGGCGCTCACCAATGCGGTCAACGAGTTGACCAGCCAGCACCTGGTGTCGGGGACCGCGAGGTTCGCCGGTGCGGTCACGACGGTGATGAAGCTCACGGTGGGCACCATGATCGCGTTGACCGTCGCCCAGTTGATCGGTCTCGAACCGCAGGTGCGCGCCTGGCGCCCGCAGCCCGACTGGGTGGAATGGGTCGCGCTGCTGGTGGCCGCGTTCGCGTTCGCCGTACTGTTCCGCGCAGGTCGCCGCGATTATCTGCTGGTGATGTCCGCGGCGATTTGCGGATATCTCATTTCGCGCTATGTGGGCCTGGCACTGGGGGCTTCGATCGGCCTGTTCGCCTCGGCACTCACGATCACCGCGCTTGGCAACGGCTATGCGCGCTGGGCCAACCGGCCCGGCGCCATCGTGCGGGTGCCCGGCATCATCATGCTGGTGCCGGGCAGTGTCGCGCTGCGGGGGGTGCTGACCCTCTTCCAGCAGCAGGACGTGGCCGTCGGCCAGCAAGCGATGCTCGGGGTGCTCAACATCATCCTGGCACTGCTGGCAGGACTGATTTTCGGCAACCTTCTGTTGCCGGCGCGCAAGAGCCTTTAACGGCCATCTAAATAAATCGAGGCTCGAAATGCGCGGGGCCGAAGGGCCTGCATGGGCGGGTTCTGGCGGATCCCAACGAAAAACGCCGGCATGGCCGGCGTTTTCGAATCGGGTCCTGCGAGGGATGCACGGCTTACTTGATCAGAAAATCCTCGACCTTCTTGCCCTTGGCGACTTCGGCCGCCAGCCAGCGCGGTTGCTTGCCGCGACCGGTCCAGGTTTCGGTCTTGTTGCCGGGATTGCGGTACTTCGGTGCCACCTTCCCCAGCTTGCGGCCGGCGGCCGGGGCGGTGCCGGCAGTCTTGCTCGCGCGGCGCGGCGCGGCGGCCTTGCCCGAACCGAACAGTTCTTCGGCGGTATAACCCTCGGTCTTGAGCAGCGCTTCGACCTTGCGACGTACAGCGGCCGGAGACTTGCGCTTCTTGAGGGTGGTCTTGCGCTTCTTCGCCTGGTTGATCAGCGAATCCAGCTCGCGGGGGGAAAGTTGATTCAGATCGATGGCCATTCGGGGCTCCGGCTTAGGGGTTTTGGATGGGCCGTCCCTGGAGTATCCGGCGCATCATAATGCAAGGCCGCAGGCGATTACACCCTGTCGAATGGCAGGGGTGGGGCGGGAAATGAAAATGCGGCGGTCGGTCGCATAATCGATGCGTCATTCCCTTCGGCTTTCCCCGGGAGACGCCTGGGCGCATGGGGCGACGGGCCGGCGGATGACCGGCCTCGCTGCCGACAACAGCGGAGAGCGCCAGGCGCCAGGCGCGCGTGGCGCGGTGTTACGCGGAAAGGCCGAGGCGGGCGCGCAGGCTGCCGCGATCGAGATTTTCGGCGGCATCGCCACGGCGGGCGCGATATTCGAACATGCCGGCCGCCAGGCCGCGCTCGGACACCACCACCCGATGCGGAATCCCGATCAGCTCGATATCCGCGAACATCGCCCCGGGGCGCAGTCCGCGGTCGTCCAGCACCGCGTCCAGGCCCGCGTCGATCAGTTCGCGATGCAGGGCTTCCGCCGCCTCGATCACGTCCGGATTCTGTTTCGGGTTGATGACGCAGACCGCGACCTGCCAAGGCGCCATCGGCTCCGGCCAGACGATGCCGGCGTCGTCGTGGCTCTGCTCGATGGCCGCGGCGACGATGCGCGACACGCCGATCCCGTAGCAACCCATGGCCGGGACCGCCGCCTTGCCCTGTTCGTCGAGCACGTGGAACCCCATGGCTTCCGCATAGCGCCGCCCGAGCTGGAACACGTGCCCGACCTCGATGCCGCGCACGAGCCGGAGCGTGCCGCCGTCGACGGCGCGATCCCCGGCGACGACATTGCGCAGGTCCGCGACCTGGTCGGGCTCGGGGAGGTCGCGACCCCAGTTGACGCCGGTCAGGTGATGGCCCGCGGCGTTCGCGCCGACGACGAAATCGGCCATGGCCGCCACTTCGCGATCGGCGACCACCCGCACCGGGCGGGCCGTCGCGACCGGGCCGAGAAAACCGGGCTCGCTGCCGAGATGGTCGGCGATTTCGCTTTCGGTCGCCATGCGGTAATCGCCCAGGCCCGGGAGCTTGGCGAGTTTGATTTCGTTGAGGGCGTGGTCGCCGCGGAGCAGGACGACGGTGAAACCGTCGCTGCCCATCACGGCCACGGTGCGGACGGTGCGAGCCAGCGCGATGCCGAGCAATTCGGCCACGGCTTCGCAGGTTTTCTGGGTCGGCGTGTCCACCCGCTGCATGGCGGCGCCGGGTGCCGGACGCGGTCTGGGCGCGGCGGCCTCGGCCATTTCCACGTTGGCCGCGTAATCGGAGCCGGTGGACACCGCGATCGCGTCCTCGCCGGATTCCGCGAGGACCTGGAATTCGTGCGACGCGCTGCCGCCGATCGCGCCGGTATCGGCTTCCACGGCCCGGAACTCGAGCCCGAGCCGGGTGAAAATACGCACGTAGGCGTCGTACATCGCCTGGTACTGGCGGGCCATGCCGGCATCGTCGATGTCGAACGAATAGGCGTCCTTCATCAGGAATTCGCGCGCGCGCATCACGCCGAAGCGTGGACGGATCTCGTCGCGAAACTTGGTCTGGATCTGGAAGAAGTTGACCGGCAACTGGCGGTAACTGGACAGTTCCGCGCGGGCGAAATCGGTGATGACTTCTTCGTGGGTGGGGCCGTAGCAGTACCAGGATTCCTTGCGGTCCTGGAGTTTCAGCAACTGGCCGCCGAATTTCTCCCAGCGCCCGGTCTCCTCCCACAATTCGCGCGGTTGTACCGAAGGCATCAGCAACTCCACCGCGCCGGCCCGTTCCATTTCCTCGCGCACCACCATTTCGACCCGGCGCAGCACCCGCAGGCCCAGCGGCGACCAGGTATAGATGCCGGCGGCGAGCTTGCGGATCAGGCCCGCGCGCAACATCAGCCGGTGGCTGACGATTTCGGCATCGGCCGGTGTTTCCTTGCTGGTATGGAGGTGAAACTGCGACAGGCGCATCGGGATGCCGGGGCTGATCGGGGCCGGGCATTGTGCCACGCGCTCCGACACCAGCGGCATGTCCAGCCGGTGGGGTTTCGCGGGGTTTCGACCGCTCAGTCGCAGTACGCGCGTGCCGCGGCCTGGGCGAAATCGAGCTGGGCTGCGCGCTCGCTGTCGGAAAGCACGCGCGGGGTGCCGCTGCCGTCGTCCTGCTGGACCTGCGCGTCGCTGGTCAGCGCGTCGATATTCGCCCTGGCGGTCTGGCACTGGGTGGCGCGGGGGTTTTCCTGCGGCCTGGCGGGCGCGGCGGTGGCGGTTGTCGAGACCGCGGGTGCGGCCGCGGGCGGGGTCACGCTGTGCTGGGTGATGCGGCGCTGGCTGTAGGCGCCGCTGGCCGGCGGGGTTTCCGAAAAGTGGGTCACGCCATTGGCGTCCTTCCACTGGTAGATCTCCTGGGCCACGGCGACGGCCGGCAGCAGCAGCGCGAAGACACCCAGGGCGAGCCCGGAAAGCGGAAAGCGCATGGCGGAAACTCCCTGAAGGCGTAGGCGGGATTGCAGCACCGCGGCCGCGGCGACGCAACCCGCGGCTTCCGCGAAGGGGGCCGCGTACCGCTAAACTTGGGCGATGGATCACGATCAGGACATCGCCGCAGCCCCGCGCCAGCGCGGCCGAGGCATCTATCTCCTGCCCAACCTGTTCACCACGGGCGGGTTGTTCGCGGGCTTCTTCGCGATCATCGCCGCGTCGCAGGGGCGGTTCGGTGCGGCGTGCATGGCGATCTTCGTCGCCGCCATCCTGGATGGGGTGGATGGCCGGGTCGCCCGGCTCACCAACACCCAGAGCGAGTTCGGTGTGCAGTACGACTCGCTGGCCGACCTGATCAGCTTCGGCATGGCGCCGGCGCTGGTCATGTACCACTGGGCGCTGATCGAGCTGCGCCTGGACGGTGCGACGCTCGGGCGGGTCGGTTGGCTGGCCGCGTTTCTCTACGCGGCCTGCGCTGCGTTGCGGCTGGCGCGCTTCAACAGTCAGGTCGCCACTGTCGACAAGCGGTGGTTCGTCGGTCTGGCCAGTCCGGCCTCCGCCGGGCTGGTGGCGAGTTTCGTCTGGACGTGCCACGAACTGGGTCTGCGTGGCGGCGAGTTGCGCTACGCCGCGCTCGCGGTGACCGTGATCGCGGGACTCGCCATGGTCAGCCGGATCCGTTACACCAGCTTCAAGGGCAGCGGCAGTGGACCGAAGGCGGATCGTGTGCCGTTCGTGGCCCTGCTGATCGCGGTGGCCGTATTGATCGCGCTGTGGATCGACCCCCCCAAGACCCTGCTGGCGGCCTCGTCGCTGTATCTGCTGTCGGGACCGGTGCAGTGGTTCTGGCGACGCCGGAGCGGAGCGACGGCGTGAGTTGGGACGCGGCCCAGCGCGATGCCCTGTCCGCGTTCGGCTATCGGCTCTATCGGCGCGTCGGAGAGGCGGGTGCCGATGCCGGTGCACCTCCGGACGATCCGTTGTCGCGAGCGCTGTTGCGGGCGGCCGGCCGGTCGCTCGACGATCCCGAGGCCGCCCGGTTGTGCCGCGAGTGGCCGGCGGTCGCGCAGTTGCGCGACGCCGCGGCCAAGCGCGCGTTGTGGCCGCGCCTGCGCGCACTCCGGAGCCGCGCGCCGTGAGCGCCCGCGCGATCGGGGGCGATCCTCCGTTGCCGTTGCGGCCGATGCGCGAGGACGATCTCGACGCGGTCATGGCGGTGGAGCGTCGCGCCTATCCGTTTCCCTGGACACAGGGCATTTTCCGCGACTGCCTGCGCGCCGGTTATCAGGCGTGGTTGCTCCACGACGGGGCGACGCTGATCGGCTATGGCGTCCTGAGCCTCGCTGCGGACGAGGCGCATGTCCTCAACGTCTGCGTGGATCCGTCGACGCAACGGCGCGGTCACGGCCGTCGCCTGCTGCGCACGTTGCTGCGAATCGCCCGCGCGCAGGGCGCGCAGCGTGTGTTCCTGGAAGTGCGTCCTTCCAATCCCCACGCGGTCGCGCTCTACCACGACGAAGGTTTCAACGAGATCGGCCGGCGGCCGCGTTACTACCCGGCCGCGAACGGCCGCGAGGATGCGATCGTCATGGCGCTCGAACTGATGCCCGAGCCGGAGATCGACGCGACGCGTGATGCGATGCCCGAAACAGGGTCCGGGCCGGACCCGCGGACGCCGCCCGGAGCGCCGGCCGAGCCGGCGCGCTGACGATCGGCGACGGCGTCGAGCGGGTCACGGAGAGCGGCCGGGTTCCGCGCGGATGGATGCAGTCCCCGGCTCAGCCGCTGCGGCGCCGGAACAGGAAGAACGACACCGCCATCATCAGCAGCGGTGGCATCAGGTACGCGATCCTGAAGTCGAACCGGTAGACGCCGGCCATGCGCACGAACTGGTTCTGCAGCAGCCAGAAGCCCAGGGCGAACACCACACCGATGAACAGCCGCCGGCCGAGGCCTCCGCTGCGCAGGCTGCCGAATGCGAACGGAATCGCCGCCAGGCACAGCGCGAGCACATTGAATGGATAGAACCAGCGCCCCCAGTAGTGCTCTTCGTACTCGGCGGCATCCAGGCCGTTGCGCTGGCGATAGTCGATGCCGCGCCTGAGGTCGGCCGCGGTCTGGTAGCGCGGTCGCCATAGATTGCCCGCGGTGGCCAGCGAGGCCGCATCGAGCTGCGATGTCCAGGTTTCTTCCATGGCTTCGGTCTGGGTGACCGATCGCTCCTCGAACCAGGTCCGATCCACGCCGCGCAGCAGCCAGCCGTCGCCGGTGTGCTCGGCCACGTCGGCACGCGCCACCGAGACCAGGCGGCCGTCGTCGTCGAATTCGAACAGGCGCACGTCGCCGAGTTCCAGCCAGTTGCGGCCGGCCTCGCTGCGCTGCTGACCGATCTGGGCGTTGAGGAAGGTGTTGCCCTCGCGGGCCCATAGCCCCGAGTAGCGCGCGACGACGAGATCGTTGGAGCGCGCGGCCGCTTTCATCGTGTCGCCGGAACGCTGCGCCCACGGGGCGAGGGTCTCGCCGTTGACGATCATCAGGGCGGTCAGCAGGGTCAGCGGTACCGCGGCCGCCAGTGCGATGCGCCGCCGCGACAGGCCCAGCGCCCGCAGGGCGGTCAGTTCGGAGGTCGCCGCCAGCTGTCCCAATCCCATCAGCGACCCGATCACCGCGGCGGTCGGAAACATCATGTAGGCGCGCCGAGGCACGGTGTAGAGCACGTAGGTCAGCGCCGACACGGTGGTGTAGCCGCCTTCGCCGATGTTGTCGATCTCCGACAGCAGGCCGCTGACCACGAGGTCCACGCCGACCAGGACCGCCCAGGTCAGCAGGACGGTGACGATCACCGTGCGGGCGACGTAGAGCGTATGCAGGCCGGGCAGCAGGCGGGTCATGCGGCGACCCTCCGGCGGCGGCCGGGCTGACCATCGCGCGCATAACTCCAGATGCCGAGGGCCAGCAGTGGCAGCAGCAACCACCATAGGCCGATACCGGCGCCGATCTTGCCGTCGGCGATCCAGTCCTGCCCGAGCATCATCAGGTTCACCGAGACGAAATAGCCGAGGAAGGCCAGCATGGTGCGGCCGTAGCGCGATTGTCGCGGCGGGCTTCGCGCCAGCGGTACCGCCATCAGCGCGAACGCCAGCGCCAGCAGTGGCGGTGCGATCCGGAAATGCAGTTCGGCGCTGGCCTCGGGGCGGTCGTCGCCGAACAGGGCCAGGGTGGAGGCGGTCGCGGGGTCGTCCTCGTCGCGCCGGCCATCGGCATCGGGCAACTGCAGCTCATTGCTGGCGAAGCGCATCATCCGGAAATCCATGCCCTCGCGCAGCGGCCCTTCGACCCGGAAGCCGTCGCCGAGCTCGAGAAACCGGTCGCCACTGTCCTCGACCTTCAGCTCGCCGGTCGCGGCGGTGGTGACGTCCATGCGGTCCTCGTCCTGCTGGTAGACGAAGACGCGCGCCATGTGGCTGCCGTCGTTGGACATGCCGCCCATGTAGACCACGCCGCGGCCGCCGGGCAGTTCGACGAACCGGCCGGCATCGAGGCCCGCCAGCAGCAGGCTGCGGTTGCCGGCCTCGACCATCCGCTGGGAATAGTCGCGCGCCCAGGGCCCCAGCCAGAGCGAACACAAGGCGATGAAGCCGACCATCGGCACCACGAGCATCAGCACCGGCCGCAGCAGACGGCGCGGGCCGACGCCGGTGGCGGTGAGGACCGGCATCTCCGAGTCGCGGTACAGGCGGCCGACCGACAGCAGCAGGCCGATCATCAGACCCAGCGGCAGGATCAGCGGCAGATAGTTGAGCACCTGCAGGCCGAGCTGCGACAGCATCAAGCCAGCCGGCACCCGGCCGCGCGCGATGTCGCCGAGGACATCGGCGAACACGCCGCCGAGGCTGACCACCATGAGCACCACCAGGGCCGCGAAGGTGGCCTGGGCGAATTCGCGGAACAGGTAGCTGTCGAGCTTCGGCATCGTGGGGTGGGTTGCTTTAGACTAGGGGGTCCATTCCCGGACGCCGCGCCGGGTCGGCCGAAGGGCCGCCGCCGGTGCCGCCGCGATCGAGAGCGCCTCATTGTAGGGAATGGCCGTAAAGAAAGTGCCGAGCGCGGCTCACACCCTCCTGCAACCGGAATTTCGTCGATGACCCTCGAATTCACCCTGAACCAGCACGCCCCCGCCACCGTCGAAACCGGCTGCATCGTGGTCGGCCTGTTCGCCGACAAGCGCCTGTCCCCGGCGGCGCAGGCGCTGGATGCGGCCTCGGGTGGCCGGCTGGCGAAGCTGGTCGAACGTGGTGATCTGGCCGGCCGGGCGGGGCAGGTGGCGATGCTGCACGACCTCGACGGCGTGACCGCGCCACGGGTACTGGTGGTCGGCCTCGGCGAGGCGGGCAAGTTCGGCGTGTCGCAATACCTCAAGGTCGTGGGTGACGCGGTGCGCGCGCTGCGCAGCGGTCCGGTCGAGACCGCGCTGTTCACCCTCAGCGAGCTGGACGTGCCCGGCCGCGATGCCGCGTGGCGCATCCGCCAGGCGGTGGTTGCCGCCCAGCACGCGGCCTATCGCTACACCGCCACGCTCGGCGAGCAGAACCGCAAGCGCGACGAGCCCGGCCTGCGCCAGTTCGTCGTGGCCGGCGACGACGCCGACGCGCTCGCGCAGGGCCGTGCGATCGCCAACGGCGTCGAGTTCGCCCGGGAGCTCGGCAACCTGCCGCCGAACATCTGCACGCCGGCTTACCTGGCCGAGCAGGCGCAGGCGTTCGCCGCGCGCTTCGACAAGGCCGGCTGCACCGTGCTGGAGCGCGAGCAGATGGAGGCGCTGGGGATGGGGGCGCTGCTGGCAGTGGCCCGCGGCTCGGCCAACACCCCGCGCCTGATCGTGCTGGAGTGGAACAACGGTGGCGATGCCAAGCCCTACGTGCTGGTCGGCAAGGGCATCACCTTCGACACCGGCGGCGTGAACCTCAAGACCCAGGGCGGTATCGAGGAAATGAAGTTCGACATGTGCGGTGCCGCGACCGTGATGGGCGCCTTCGTGTCCGCCGTCGGGCTCGATCTGCCGATCAACCTGCGGGTGGTGGTGCCGGCGGTGGAGAACGCGATCGACGGCAACAGCTACCGGCCGTCGGACGTGCTGACCAGCATGTCGGGCAAGACGATCGAGATCGGCAACACCGACGCCGAGGGTCGGCTGATCCTGTGCGACGCGCTGACCTACGCGCAGCGGTTCGAGCCGCACGCGCTGGTGGACGTCGCCACGCTGACGGGTGCCTGCATGGTCGCGCTGGGCACCCACGCCAGCGGCCTGATGACCAAGCACGACGACCTGTCCGAGGAGCTGCTGGCCGCGGGCGAAGCGGTCTTCGACCGCGCCTGGCGCCTGCCGCTGTGGGACGAGTACCAGGGGTTGCTGGACTCCGCGTTCGCCGACGTCTACAACATCGGCGGTCGCTGGGGCGGCGCGATCACCGCCGGCTGCTTCCTGTCGCGTTTCGCCGAAGGCCAGCGCTGGGCGCATCTGGACATCGCCGGCAGCGGCAGCCAGAGCGGCAAGCTCGGCATGGCGACCGGTCGCCCGGTCGGCCTGCTGTCGCAGTGGCTGATGGAACAGGCCGCGCGCTGAGCCGCGGCGCCGGCCCCGGTCCGCGCGCGGACCGGAGACCGGCGCTTCCGGAGGACCCGACATGCCGCGTGCCGACTTCTACCTGATCGCCAAGCCCCGCTTCCGCGACGACCCGTTGCGGCTGGTCGCCGAACTCGCGCGCAAGGCCTACGACGCCGACCTCTGGACCTTGGTGCTCGCGCGCGATCGCGCCCAGGCCGAGGCGCTGGACGACCAGCTCTGGGACATGGGCGACGAGGTCTTCATCCCGCACCAGATCGCCGGCGCCGAGGCCGACGAGGACGACGAGGTCTGTCCGGTGCTGATCGCCACGCCGGAGTTCGACCCGCCGGGACGCCCCGTGGTGATCAACCTGCGCGACGATGCCGTGCCCGACGGCTTCGAGCGTGTGCTCGAGGTGGTGCCGGCGGACCCGTCCGCCCGCGAGCCGCTGCGCGCGCGCTGGAAGCAGTACAAGGCGCGCGGCATCGAGCCGAACAAGTACGACATGTAGACCCGTCGCGCGCGCCCGCCGTCGCGGCGGCGATTCGAATCGCCCCGTGCCGGTCCGGCGTCCGCATCGCGACGACCTTCCCCTTCACCGCGTCACCGGACACGACCCGTCGCCATGACCGACACCCTCGCCGCCAGTTACGAACCGCAGTCCTTCGAATCGCGCCTGTATGCGGAATGGGAGGCCTCGGGCGCGTTCGCGCCGCAAGGCGATGGCCCGGCCTACAGCATCCTGCTGCCGCCGCCCAACGTCACCGGCACCCTGCACATGGGGCACGCGTTCCAGCACACGCTGCAGGACGCGCTGATCCGCTACCACCGCATGCGCGGCTACCGCACGCTGTGGCAGATGGGCTCCGATCATGCCGGCATCGCCACCGAGATGGTGGTGACCCGCAACCTCAAGCTCGCCGGCGACACCGAGAGCCGCGACTCGCTCGGGCGCGACGGTTTCATCGAAAAGGTGTGGGCCTGGAAGCAACAGTCCGGAGACACCATCGAGCGGCAGATGCGCCGCCTGGGGACCTCTGGCGACTGGTCGCGCAAGGTGTTCACGATGGATCCGCAGCCGTCGGCGGCGGTGATCGAGGCCTTCGTGCGGCTGCACGAGCAGGGGCTGATCTACCGTGGCAAGCGGCTGGTCAACTGGGACCCGGTGCTCAACACCGCGATCTCCGATCTCGAGGTGGAGAACCGCGAAGTGCCCGGCCACATGTGGCATTTCAAGTATCCGCTGGCCGGCGGCGAGACCTACGAATACATCGAGCGCGACGCCGACGGCAACGTGACCCTGCGCGAGACCCGCGACTACATCTCGATCGCCACCACGCGTCCGGAGACGATGCTCGGCGACGGCGCCGTCGCGGTGCATCCGTCGGACGCGCGCTACGCATCGATCGTGGGCAAGCTGTGCGAGATTCCGGTCGGGCCGAAGGAACACCGGCGGCTGGTGCCGATCATCACCGACGCCTATCCCGATCCGGACTTCGGCTCGGGCGCGGTGAAGATCACCGGCGCCCACGATTTCAACGATTACGCCGTCGCCGCACGCAACGGCATCCCGCTGTACGCGCTGATGGACGGCGCCGCGCGCATGCGCGCCGACGGTCTGTCGTATGCCGAGAGCGCGCGCATCGCCGGTGCGATCGCGCGCGGCGAGCGCGAGGCCGGCGACGTCGGCGAGATCAATCTGGTGCCGGAGGAGCTGCGTGGCCTCGACCGCTACGAGGCGCGCGCCCGCGTGGTCGAAGCGATCACCGTCGAGGGCCTGGCCGTCGTCGACGCCGAAGGCGTGCCGGTGGTCGAGGCCAAGCCGATCATGCAGCCGTTCGGGGATCGCTCGGGTTCGGTCATCGAGCCCTATCTCACCGACCAGTGGTTCGTCCGGATGGACGAGATGGGCAAGCGCGGTCTGGAGCTCGTCGAGGGCGTGGACGGACAGCCCGGCCCGGTCAGATTCGTACCGCCGAACTGGATCAACACCTATCGCCACTGGATGGAGAACATCCAGGACTGGACCATCAGTCGCCAGCTCTGGTGGGGCCATCGCATTCCGGCGTGGTTCGACGCCGAAGGCAACGCCTACGTCGGCCGCGACGAGGCCGAGGCGCGCGCGCGCGCCGGCCTGGCCGACGACGTCGCGCTGCGCCAGGACGACGATGTGCTGGAGACCTGGTTCTCCTCGTCGCTGTGGCCGTTCAGCACGCTGGGTTGGCCCGACGCCGACGCCATGGCCGAGCGCGGCTTCGACGACTTCGTGCCGTCGAGCGTGCTGGTCACCGGCTTCGACATCATCTTCTTCTGGGTCGCCCGGATGATCATGATGACCGACCGCCTGACCGGGCGGATCCCGTTCCACGACATCTACATGACCGGCCTGGTGCGCGACAAGGACGGGCAGAAGATGTCCAAGTCGAAGGGCAACATCCTCGATCCGCTGGACATCATCGACGGCATCGCGCTGGACGCCCTGGTCGCCAAGCGCACCACCGGACTGATGCAGCCGCAGATGGCGGCGAAGATCGAGAAGGCCACGCGCAAGGAGTTCCCGGACGGCATCGCCGCCCACGGCGCGGACCCGTTGCGTTTCACCATGGCGGCGCTGGCCGGCCCGGGACGCGACATCAAGTTCGACCTCGGTCGCGCGGAAGGCTACAAGAACTTCTGCAACAAGCTGTGGAACGCGACGCGCTTCGTGCTGATGAACACCGAGGGTGCGACGTTCGCCGGCGTGCCGCATCCGCACACCGACGCCGAACGCTGGATCCTGGCGCGGCTGTCGCACGCCAGCGCCGAGGCCGCGACGCATTTCGCCAGCTACCGTTTCGACCTGCTCGCGCAGGGCCTGTACGAGTTCGCCTGGAACGAGGTGTGCGACTGGTTCCTCGAGCTCGCCAAGCCGGCGCTCAACGGCGACGACGAAGCCGCCGCGCGCAGCACCCGCCACACGTTGCTCTACGTGCTCGAGTCGCTGTTGCGGCTGTTGCACCCGCTGACCCCGTTCGTGACCGAAGTGCTGTGGCGAGAAGTCGCGCCGCGGCTGGACGTCGCGGGTGCGACCATCTCGCTGCAGCCCTACCCGCAGGCGTCCGATGTGGACGCGGCGGCCTATGCGGCGGCCGAAGGCGATATCGAATGGCTCAAGCAGATGGTGTCCGCGCTGCGCCGCATCCGCAGCGAGCTGGGCGTCTCGCCGAGCCGGCAGGTGACGTTGCTGGTGCAGGGCGGCGGCGAGCGCGAGGACGCGCGACTGGCGCGCTTCGCCGGCTCGCTGTCGTTCCTGCTGCGGCTGGACCGCGTCGACCGCGTGGCCGGCGATCCGCCGCCGGCCGCCGCGGCGGTGGTCGGCGAACTGCGCCTGTTCGTGCCGCTCGAGGGTCTGGTGGATCTGGACGCGGAGCGCGCACGCCTGGACAAGGAGCTCAAGCGCGTCGACGGCGAGATCGCCAAGTGCAACGGCAAGCTCGGCAACGCCACGTTCGTCGCGAATGCGCCGGCCGCAGTGGTCGAGCAGGAGCGCCAGCGCCTGGCCGACTGGAATGCGCAGCGGGAGGGCCTCGCGGCTCAGCGCGCACGGCTTTGAGGGGGGGCGTGGTCGTCGCCGCGCATGGGCGCGGACGAGCGCAGGCCGGCGCATGGGCATGACAGGCTGATGCGCGTGGCGACCGCTTCACGCGCCTTCGCCGCACTCGCCCTCGTGCTCAGACTTTGGGGTCGCGCACCAGTCGGGTGCCACTGAGGCGGTCGTGCCAGGTCAGCCGATCGCGATCGATCCAGGCCCACCAGAAGCCGAGTCCGCCGGCCAGCAGCGACAGCGTGCCGACACCGTAGCGCAGCCAGAGCGCGCCGCGTCCGGCCAGCGCGCCGTCGGGCCGGACCACGCGGAGCCGCCAGGGCCGCATGCCCAGGGTCTGGCCGCCGCGCGCCCAGCTGGCCACCGCGTAGAGGCCGGTCACGCCCCAGCATGCGGCCCACAGCAGCCATTGCAGCGCACTGAACGGCGCGATGTTCTCGCGCGGATCGTGGTGTCCCATGAACGTATGCGCGAGCGCGAACAGGAACGACAGCGCGAACCACATCGCCACCACCGGCCACAGGTCGTAGAACAGCGCGGCCAGGCGCCAACCGACCCAGGCGCGCGGGCGGGGCGGCGCCGGATCCGGAGGCGGTGCGGGCGACGAGTCGGTGTCGGTCATCCGCCAAGGATACCGGCACGCCGCCGCGCGCTCGTCGGCGCGCCGCGTTGCCGCTACCCTGCGCGCATGTCGACCGCCGCCGACCGCCGTGAAGCCTCGATGGCATTGCCGCCGCTGCGCGATGGCGATGCAGACGCCATCGATCGCTGTCTCGAGACACTGTGGGCCGAGCGCGGCCTGGCGCGGCAGAGTCTCGACAGCTATCGGCGCGATCTCGCGCTCGCCGCGCGCTGGCTCGATGGACGGGACGGCGGGCTGGCCCGGATCGACCGTGCAGGGCTGCTCGATTACCTCGCCTGGCGCGCGCGGCTGGGCTTCAGCCCGCGCAGCAATGCGCGGCTGCTGTCGGCGCTGCGGGCGTTCTTCTCGCACCTGTCGCTGCGCGGGGCGCGCGCCGACGATCCCACCGCGCTGCTCGAAGCGCCCCGGCAGGGGCGCCTGCTGCCCAAGGCGCTGACCGAGCGGCAGATCGAAGCGCTGCTGGCCGCGCCCGACACCGGCACCCCAGCCGGCCTGCGCGACCGCGCGATGCTGGAGCTCATGTACGCCTGCGGGCTGCGCGTGAGCGAACTGGTGACGCTGCCGGCCAACGGCGTGAATCTGCGCCAGGGCGTGCTGCGGGTCACCGGCAAGGGCGGCCGCGATCGTCTGGTGCCGCTGGGCGAGGAAGCGCAGCACTGGCTCGAACGTTATCTGGGCGAAGCGCGCGAGCCGCTGTCCCGCGACGCGGCGACGCGCGCGGCGCGCAGCGGGCGACCGCCGGCCGCGCGCGCGTCGACCGGGCCCCTGTTCGTGGGCGAGGGTGGTGCCGTGCTGTCGCGCCAGCGGTTCTGGCGCACGGTCAAGGCCTGCGCCGTGGTGGCCGGCATCGAGGCCTCCAGGATCAGCCCGCACGGGCTGCGTCACAGCTTCGCCACCCATCTGCTCAACCACGGCGCCGACCTGCGGACCCTGCAGATGCTGCTCGGGCACAGTTCGCTGTCGACCACGCAGATCTACACCCTGGTCGCACGGGAACAGCTCAAGCGCCTGCACGCGCGCCACCATCCGCGCGCGTAGCGCTCAGCAGCCGGTGGGGCCGGACATGCCACAATGCCGGTTCGCATGAACGGCCGCCTCCGCGGTCAGCCGGAAACCGCATGAAGCCCGATCCCAAGACGCTCCTGCTCGCGCTCGTCGCCGCATCCTTCAGCCTGACCGCCTGCGCCCAGCAGGATCCGCAGGCCGCCGCCGGCGGCACGCAGGCCACGGCGGCGCCGGACGCGCCGACCTCGCCCGCGCTCGATGTCGATCCGGCCAGCGCCGACGGGCGCGCCGTGGAGGCGATCCGCAAGATCAATCCGCGCATCGAGGTCGACGCGGTCGGGCCTGCGCCCATCGACGGCTTCCGCGAGGTGATCGTCAGCGGCCAGGTGCTCTACGTCAGCGACGATGGCCGCTACCTGCTCCAGGGCAGCCTGTTCGACGTCGAACAGCGGCGCGATCTCAGCGAGAGCGGTCTGGCCAAGGTGCGCAAGGCGCTGCTCGACGAGGTGCCGGAGGCCGACCGCATCGTATTCGCGCCGGCCTCGCCGACCCATACCGTGTCCGTGTTCACCGATGTCGAGTGCGGCTATTGCCGCAAGCTGCATTCGGAGATCGAGGAGTACAACCGGCAGGGCATCGCGGTCGAGTATCTGGCGTTCCCGCGGATGGGGCCCGACAGCCCCGATTTCGCCACCATGCAGGCGGTGTGGTGCGCATCCGACCGTCGCCAGGCGCTGACCGATGCGAAGGAAGGCAAGACCGTGCCGGCGCGCACCTGCGACAACCCGGTCGCCACGCAGTACGCGCTGGGCCAGCGGATCGGGCTCGCGGGTACGCCGCTGATCATCGCCGAGGACGGCACCCAGTTGCCGGGCTACATGCCGCCGGCCGCGCTGCGGACCGCGCTGGACGAGCTGCAGAACCGCTGATCGGCGCGACCGGCGGTCCGGTGCGAGCGTGATTCCCCGGCACCCGCATCCGGTGCGACCTCGCATCCAGGCGGTGCTCGCCAGGGCAGGCGCGCCTCGCGGGCCTCGGAGTCGCAGCGTGCCGTGAGGCCTCGCCGGGTCCGTTACAATAGACGGCCCGCCTCGAACAGCCGCCGGACATGATCGTCCTCGAGGGCCTGCCGGCCCTGTCCGCGTTCCGCCTGGAACGCCTCCAGCATCGACTGCAGACCCTTTCGCCCGACCTGCGCCTGCTCGGCGCCTGGCACGTGTACTGGGTCGAGCCCGAACCGGGCGCCGCCCCGGACACCGCCACCTTGCAACGGATCCTGCAGGCCCGACCGGATGCCGAACCGTTGCCCGCCGGCGCGGTGTCGCGCTTCGTGGCGCCGCGCCTGGGCACCATTTCGCCCTGGGCGAGCAAATCCACGGAACTGGTGCGCGGCGCCGGCTTGCCGGTGCGGCGGGTCGAGCGAGGTACCCGCCTGGATATCGCCGGTTGGCCCGAGCACGGGGATCTGCAGGCGCTGGAGCGGTTGCTGCACGACCCGATGACGCAGTCGCTGCTGTCGTCGCAGGCGCAGGCCGAGCGGCTGTTCGCGGTGCCCGAGCGTGGCACCCTCGAGCGCATCCCGCTCGATGGGCTCGAGTCGGCGAACGAGCGTCTGGGACTGGCGCTGGCCGACGACGAGATCGCCTATCTGCGCGAGCGCTACGGCCAGCTCGGTCGCGACCCGTCCGATGTCGAGTTGATGATGTTCGCGCAGGCGAACTCCGAACATTGCCGGCACAAGATCTTCAACGCCAGCTGGACCATCGACGGCGAGGCGCAGCCGCGTTCGCTGTTCCGCATGATCCGCAACACCCACGCCCAGACGCCCGAGCACACCCTGACCGCCTACAGCGACAACGCGGCGGTGGTGGCGGGCTTCCCGGCGCAGCGTTTCCGGCCCGATCCGGTCACCGGTGAGTACCGCGCCGAGGCCCTGGTCGACAGCGCGTTCTGCATCAAGGTCGAGACCCACAACCACCCGACCGCGATTTCGCCATTCTCCGGTGCCGCCACCGGTGCCGGTGGCGAGATTCGCGACGAGGGTGCGACCGGCCGCGGCGGCAAGCCGAAGGCGGGGCTGTGCGGGTTCTCGGTCTCGCATCTGCGCATTCCCGGTCTGGCCCAGGATTGGGAACACGCGCGCGACCTCAATCCACGTCTCGCGCCGGCGCTGGAGATCATGCTCGACGGGCCGATCGGCGCGGCGGCGTTCAACAACGAATTCGGCCGCCCGAACCTGGCCGGCTATTTCCGCAGCTTCGAACTCGCGCATCCCGACGCGGGCTACAGCTACGCCTACGACAAGCCGATCATGCTCGCCGGCGGCCTGGGGGCGATCGACCGCGACCAGGTGACCAAGCTGCGCCTGCAGCCCGGTTCGGCGGTGGTCGTGCTCGGCGGTCCGGCGATGCTGATCGGCCTGGGTGGCGGTGCGGCCAGTTCGGTGGCCGGCGGCAGCAGCGACGAAGCGCTCGACTTCGCCAGCGTGCAGCGCGAGAACCCGGAAATGCAGCGCCGCTGTCAGGAAGTCATCGACCGCTGCGTGGCGCTGGGTGCGGACAACCCGATCCTGTCAGCCCACGATGTGGGCGCGGGCGGGCTTTCCAACGCCATCCCCGAACTGCTGCACGATTCCGACGTCGGTGGCGTGATCGATCTGGACCGCGTGCCCAGCGACGATCCCTCGCTGTCGCCGATGCAGCTTTGGTGCAACGAGTCGCAGGAGCGCTACGTGCTGGGCGTGGCGCCCGAGCGCGTGGACGAATTCGCCGCGCTGTGCGCGCGCGAGCGCTGCCCGTTCGCGGTCGTCGGCCATGCCACCGCCGAAGAGCGGCTGGTGGTCGGCTACGGGGCGACGGTGGGCCAGGTGGAGGGCACGCCGGATGCGCCGGCGCACCCGATCGACCTGCCGATGGATCTGCTGTTCGGCAAGCCGCCGAAGATGGAGCGCGACACCGTGCGTCCGACGCCGGTGCGCTGGCCGGCGCTCAACGGCAAGTCGGTCGACCTGCAGCAGGCTGCACTCAAGGTGCTGGCGCACCCGACGGTCGCATCGAAGCAGTTCCTGATCACCATCGGCGACCGCACGGTCGGTGGCCTGACCGCACGTGATCAGCTGGTCGGCCCCTGGCAGATGCCGGTGGCGGACTGCGCGATCACGCTGTCCGACTTCGAAGGCAACGCAGGCGAGGCGATGGCGATCGGCGAGCGCGCGCCGCTGGCGCTGATCGATCCGGCCGCCGCCGCGCGCATGGCCGTCGGCGAGGCGATCACCAATCTCTGCGCGGCGCCGGTCGACGCGCTGGAGCGGATCAAGCTGTCGGCCAACTGGATGGCTGCGGCCGGTCACGAGCAGGAAGGCGCGCGGCTGTTCGATGCCGTGCATGCGGTCGGCATGGCCTTGTGCCCGGCGCTGGACCTGTCGATTCCGGTCGGCAAGGATTCGCTGTCGATGCAGGCGCGCTGGCAGGCGGCCGAGGGCGAGCAGAAGGCGGTGTCGCCGGTCTCGCTGGTGGTCACCGCGTTCTCGCCGGTCGCCGACGTGCGCACCCAGCTCACGCCGCTGCTGTCGCGCCGCCGCGGCGACACCGAACTGTGGCTGATCGGCCTGGGCGGTGGGCGCCAGCGCCTGGGCGGCTCGATCCTCTCGCAATGCCACGACGCGTTCGGCGGCGCTTGCCCCGATCTCGACGACCCGCAGCGTCTGCGCGCGCTGTTCGAGTTGATCCGCGATGCGCGCCAGGACGGCCTGCTGCTGGCCTACCACGACCGGTCCGACGGCGGTGCTTTCGCCGCGCTGTGCGAGATGGCGTTCTGTTCGCACGTCGGGCTCGACATCGATCTGGCCGGCTGGGGCGAGGACCGCATCGACGACGTGTTCCGCGCATTGTTCAACGAGGAACTCGGCGCGATCGTCGAGATCGCCGCCGAGGACCGGGTGGAGTTCGCCGATCTGGTCGCGCGCCACGGTCTGGTCGAATGCGCGCAGCGCATCGCGCGCCCGACCACGGTCCCGACCGTGCGCGTGCTGCACGACGGGCAGATTCGTGCCGAATGGCGGTGGGAGACGTTGTTCGATGCGTGGTGGTCGGTGACCCATGCCATGCAGCGGCTGCGCGACAATCCCGAATGCGCCGATGCCGAGCGCGAAGCCGCGCGGCGGTTCGACGGGCCCGGCCTGCAGCCGGCGTTGCGTTTCGATCCGGTCGAGGACATCGCCGCGCCCTACGTGGCGACGGGGGTACGGCCGCGGGTGGCGATCCTGCGCGAGCAGGGCGTCAACAGCCAGACCGAGATGGCCGCCGGCTTCGACCGCGCGGGCTTCTCCGCCATCGACGTGCACATGAGCGATCTGATCGCCGGGCGTGTCACGCTCGACGACATGCACGGCCTGGTCGCCTGCGGCGGTTTCAGCTACGGCGACGTGCTCGGCGCCGGCCGCGGCTGGGCCACATCGATCCTCGAACGCGCCGATCTGCGTGATGCGTTCGCGGCGTTCTTCGCGCGCCAGCAGACGTTCTCGCTGGGTGTATGCAACGGTTGCCAGATGCTGTCGCAGTTGCGCGAGATCATCCCCGGCGCCACGCACTGGCC
This sequence comes from Luteimonas abyssi, assembly GCF_001482195.1. GTDB lineage: Bacteria > Pseudomonadota > Gammaproteobacteria > Xanthomonadales > Xanthomonadaceae > Luteimonas > Luteimonas abyssi. The sequence goes on from NZ_KQ759763.1 coordinate 438,275, forward strand.
GAGATTCCTGCGCAATCGCAGCGAGCAGTACGAGGCGCGCTTCGGTCTGTTGGGTGTCGAAGAGTCGCCGTCCTGGCTGCTGCAGGGCATGGCCGGGTCGCGGATTCCGGTCGCCATCGCCCATGGCGAAGGGCGTGCGACGTTCGACACCGACGCCGACCTGTCAGCGGCGACGGTGGCGTTGCGCTATCTCGACGGCGCGGGCGAGCCGGCGACGGCCTATCCCGCCAATCCGAACGGTTCCGCCGAGGCGATCGCCGGTCTGACCAGTCGCGACGGCCGCGCCACGATCCTGATGCCCCATCCCGAGCGCACGCTGCGCACGGCGAACCTGAGCTGGCATCCGCCCGACTGGCCGGACACCTCGCCCTGGATGCGGATCTTCCGCAACGCGCGCCGCGCGCTGGGCTGAGTGCCCGCCGGTGCGTAAGAAAGCCCGCCATCTGGCGGGCTTTTTTTTGGGAATGCGCTTTCGCGGCACGGTCGCACCGGGAAGTGCCGATGCGGGTGACGTCCGGTGAACCGGGGGCCCGCGGCGCGGCGTAGGGGCGGTGCGCCATCCGTGTGGCGTCGCGTGCAGACGTCGCCGGAGTCTCGCGGCTTGCGGGCCGGCTCCGGTGGAAAATCGGAATGCGTCCGTGGGGCGCTCGCGGCGTCCCAGGGCCCCGGTCGACGCGCATCGACAGCCTGTCCGGTCGCCCGATGACCGATGCCGGTCACCGGAATCCCCGTGTCCTGGACGCGCGACGGCGAAGCGGCAGCGCGCCCGTACGTGTGATCTCTCATGCATGCCCCGACGGCGGCCCGTCCTGCTTCGTGCGGCGCACGACGCCGTTCGTCGAATTCGGCGAAAAAAACCACCCCGCATCGACGACGTAAATCCGTCCAGCCCCCCTACCGGTTCGTTGCCTCTTGTTCATATGAATGGGGGTTGAAAAGGATTTTGGCGGAACTTCCGCCAAAAGACCCATTAAAAATGCCAACCAGCGCACAAATTTGGCTGTTTGCGTCGGCACTTGACTCTTTGCGTCACTCGCCTCCAGTATCCGGCGTCAAGCGTTTGTTGAAGGGGGATTCAGTTTCACCGGCGTGCGTCTCCACCGTCGGTGAGATCGCGATCCGCTCCGGCCTGTCGTCGGCAGCTGATCGTCGAACCGTCCATCCGCGTTTCGGGCTCGCAGCCGCGAGCCGGGCAGCCGTTTTTCAATCTCCGAGGGAAGGCATCGATGAACCGCATCTATCGCAAGGTCTGGAACAAGTCGTTGGGCCAATTGGTCGTCGCATCGGAGCTCGCCTCCAGCGACAGCCCGGGGGTGCGTGGCGGAGGGACCGTCGGTGCGGTGAAGAGCGGACTCGGCGTCGCGCTGGGTGCGCTGCTGTTCGGGGCCATGACCCCGGCCGCCATCGCCCAGTCGGTCGAGGTCGGCGAGAATCGCCCCTGCCTGACCATCGGGCTGCCGCTGATCGACGACTGCGTGGTCGACGGTTCGGCCGAGGCCAGCGGCACGAACGCCGTCGCCATCGGCAGCCAGTCGCGCGCCAGCGGTGCGCAGGCGGTCGCCATCGGCCGCCAGGCGCAGGCGGACGGCGCGAATTCGATCGGTATCGGCGGCGGCGCCCAGGCGTCGGCCACCAGCGCCTCGGCCGTGGGCGCCAATGCCCGCGCGACCGCCGGCAACGCGACGGCCATCGGCGCGGGCGCCAACGCCCAGGCCACCGGAACCACCGCGCTCGGCTCCAACGCGCGCGCCGGCGCGGCGCAGGGCACTGCGGTCGGCTTCAACGCCCAGACGCTGGCGACCGGCGGCATCGCCATCGGTCGTGCGGCCATCGTCCAGAGCGGCGCCGAGAACGGTGTCGCGCTCGGCCACGGCGCGATCGCGAACCAGGCGAACACGGTGTCGGTGGGCAACGGCACGGGCGCCGGCGGTGCGCCGGCCACGCGCCGCATCGTCAACGTCGCCGACGGCATCGATGCCAATGACGCGGTCAACCGCGGCCAGCTCGACGAAGTGGCCGACATGGCCGCGGAGGCCGACCAGTATCTCGATGCGACCGGCGACGGCGTGGCGATCGCGGAGGGTCAGGACGCGACCGCACTCGGCTCGGGCGCGCTCGCCGAAGGCGACTACACGACCGCGGTGGGTTCGAGCGCGCAGGCGCAGGCCGAAGGCGCGTCTGCATTCGGCAGCGGCGCGTTCGCCATGGAGCAGACCTCGACGGCGATCGGCTTCAACACGGTGGCCGCCGGCGTGGACGCGGTGGCGCTGGGGGCGTACTCGGAAGCCTGGGGCGAGGGCAGCCTGGCGTTGGGTGCGAATGCTTACGCAGCCGACGACGGCGCGATCGCGCTGGGTGCGGGTGCGAGCGCCGACGCGGCGTACGCGACCGCGGTCGGCCAGGAAGCGACGGCCTCGGGCCTGCAGTCCACGGCCAGCGGCTTCCGCTCGGAAGCCAACGGCGACGGTTCGTCGGCCTACGGCGGCTACGCGGTGGCCGATGGCTTCGGCGCGACCGCACTGGGCTACGGCTCGGAGGCGTTGGCGGAGTCGAGCACGGCGGTGGGCTTCGGCGCCAGCGCGGGCAACTTCGACGCCACGGCGATCGGTGCGAATGCTCAGGCGACCGGCGACAACAGCGTCGCGGTGGGTGGCGCGTTCTGGGGCCTGATTCCGACGGTGGCGTCGGGCGACTACGCCACGGCGGTGGGCGGCGCGGCGAGCGCGAGCGGATTCAACAGCACGGCACTGGGCAACTTCTCGGACGCCTCGGGCGACGACACGGTGGCGCTGGGCCAGGGTTCGGTGGCCGATCGCGCGGGCACGGTGTCGGTGGGCAGTGCGGGCAGCGAGCGGCAGATCGCGAACGTGGCCGCGGGCACCGAGGACACCGATGCGGTGAACGTGGCGCAGCTCGATGAGGCTACCGCCGACCTTCAGTATTTCAGTGGCACCGGCGACGGCCAGGCCTTCGCCGAAGGCACCGACGCCACCGCGTCGGGCTCGAATGCCTACGCCGCGGCCGATTACGCGACCGCCGTCGGCTCGAGCAGCGGCGCCTACGGCACCGGATCCTCGGCGGTCGGCAGCGGCGCCACCGCGTGGGGCACCTACGCGAACGCCTCGGGCTACAACAGCGTCGCCGAAGGTGACTCCAGCACCGCCGTCGGCGGCTGGCTGTACTACGAAGATCCCAACACCGGCGAGGTACTGCTCGACCAGACCACCACCGCGTCCGAAGTCGGTGCCTCGGCATTCGGCGCGGGTGCGCAGGCCAGCGGCGCCTTCAGCACGGCGACCGGCGCGGCCGCCTCCGCCGAGGGCACGCAGGCCACGGCGCTCGGTTACAGCAGCAGTGCCGTGACCGATGGGTCGAGCGCGCTCGGCTCGTTCTCCGAAGCAACCGGCGGTTTCGCCACCGCGGTGGGCTACGGCAGCGTGGCCAGCGGCGACTACGGCCTGGCCGTGGGTGGCATCGCCGATTATGGCGACCTGCTGATCGGCCTGCCGGGCTTCATCCTGCAGACCACCGAGGCCAGCGGCATCGCCTCGACCGCGCTGGGCAACGGTGCGCGTGCGACCGACATCGGCGCCACGTCCGTCGGGACCCTGACCGATGCGCTCGGGGTCCAGGCCACCGCCGTCGGCACGCTGGCCGCGGCACTGGAAGACGGCGCCAGCGCGCTGGGTAGCGGCAGCGTCGCGCGTGCCGAGGATTCGACGGCCGTCGGCTTCCTGGCCGATGCGGCCGCCGCCGGCAGCGTCGCGCTGGGCGCGAATTCCGTCGCCGACCGTGAGAACACCGTGTCGGTCGGCAGTGCAGGTGCCGAGCGCCAGGTCGCCAATGTCGCCGCGGGCACGGAGGCGACCGACGCGGTGAATCTGGCGCAGCTCGAAGCCGTCACGTCCGACACGCGCTACTTCAGCGCGACCGGCGACGGTGACGCCTATGCGGAGGGCACCGACGCGACCGCGTCGGGTTCCAACGCCTTTGCCGACGCCGATTACGCGACCGCCATCGGTGCCAGCAGCAGTGCGTACGGCGTCGGCGCATCGGCGCTGGGCAGCGGTGCGACGGCGTGGGGGACCTACGCGCACGCGTCCGGCTACAACAGTGTGGCCGAAGGCGATTCCAGCACCGCCGTCGGCGGCACGCTGTACTACGAACATCCCGACACGGGTGAAGTGCTGCTTGATCGCACCACGGCGGCCACCGAAGTGGGGGCGTCTGCACTGGGTGCGGGCGCCCATGCCAGCGGTGCCTTCAGCACCGCCACCGGCGCAGCCGCGACCAGCGAAGGCCTGCAGGCCACCGCGACCGGTTACAGCAGCCAGGCGACCGGCGCCTACAGCCTCGCCAGCGGCGGCTTCAGCACCGCTGCGGGCAGCTACAGCACCGCACTGGGCTACGGCACCGATGCGGGCGCCCAGTACGCGACGGCGGTCGGCGCGAACGCCACGGCCAGCGGGCTGAGCAGCACCGCCGTCGGCGGCCTCGGCGATCTGGTGCCGGGCCTGGGCTTCCTGGTCCCGGCCGAAGCGGCGGGCAACGCGGCCTCCGCGTTCGGCGCGGGCTCGGGCGCCTGGGGCAACTTCAGCACCGCCATGGGCGCGCTGGCGCAGGCCGATGGCGTGCGCGCGACGGCATCGGGCTACTTCGCCTACGCGCAGGGCGTGAACTCGACCGCCATGGGTGCGGAGGCCTGGGCGCGCGGGCTCAGCAGCACGGCGCTGGGTTACTTCAGCACCGCGACGGGCGTGGGCAGTGCGGCGCTGGGCACCAACGCGCTGGCCGATGCCGACGACAGCGTCGCTCTCGGCGCGAATTCGGTCGCCGACCGCGCCGGCACCGTGTCGGTGGGCCGTGCCGGCGATGAGCGCCAGATCACCAACGTCGCCGCCGGCACCGAGACCACCGATGCGGTGAACCTCGGCCAGCTCGAAGCGGCGACGGCGCATACGGCGTACTTCCAGGCCACGGGCGAGGGTCAGGCCTACGCGCTGGGCGAGGGTGCGACCGCGGCCGGTTCGAACGCCATGGCCGAAGGCGACTACACGACCGCGGTGGGTTCGAGCGCGCAGGCGCAGGCCGAAGGCGCATCCGCATTCGGCAGCGGCGCGTTCGCCATGGAGCAGACCTCGACGGCGATCGGCTTCAACACGGTGGCCGCCGGCGTGGACGCGGTGGCGCTGGGCGCGTACTCGGAAGCCTGGGGCGAGGGCAGCCTGGCGCTGGGTGCGAATGCTTACGCAGCCGACGACGGCGCGATCGCGCTGGGTGCGGGTGCGAGCGCCGACGCGGCGTACGCGACCGCGGTCGGCCAGGAGGCGACGGCCTCGGGCCTGCAGTCCACGGCCAGCGGCTTCCGCTCGGAAGCCAACGGCGACGGTTCGTCGGCCTACGGCGGCTACGCGGTGGCCGATGGCTTCGGCGCGACCGCACTGGGCTACGGCTCGGAGGCGTTGGCGGAGTCGAGCACGGCGGTGGGCTTCGGCGCCAGCGCGGGCAACTTCGACGCCACGGCGATCGGTGCGAATGCTCAGGCGACCGGCGACAACAGCGTCGCGGTGGGTGGCGCGTTCTGGGGCCTGATTCCGACGGTGGCGTCGGGCGACTACGCCACGGCGGTGGGCGGTGCGGCGAGCGCGAGCGGATTCAACAGCACGGCGCTGGGCAACTTCTCGGACGCCTCGGGCGACGACACGGTGGCGCTGGGTTCGGACAGCGTGGCGCTGGCGGACGGCAGCGTGGCGCTGGGCCAGGGTTCGGTGGCCGATCGCGCGAACACGGTGTCGGTGGGCAGTGCGGGCAGCGAGCGGCAGATCGCGAACGTGGCCGCGGGCACCGAGGACACCGATGCGGTGAACGTGGCGCAGCT
>NZ_KQ759763.1:444458-706209 GCF_001482195.1 Luteimonas abyssi
GCATTCGGCAGCGGCGCGTTCGCCATGGAGCAGACCTCGACGGCGATCGGCTTCAACACGGTGGCCGCCGGCGTGGACGCGGTGGCGCTGGGCGCGTACTCGGAAGCCTGGGGCGAGGGCAGCCTGGCGCTGGGTGCGAATGCTTACGCAGCCGACGACGGCGCGATCGCGCTGGGTGCGGGTGCGAGCGCCGACGCGGCGTACGCGACCGCGGTCGGCCAGGAAGCGACGGCCTCGGGCCTGCAGTCCACGGCCAGCGGCTTCCGCTCGGAAGCCAACGGCGACGGTTCGTCGGCCTACGGCGGCTACGCGGTGGCCGATGGCTTCGGCGCGACCGCACTGGGCTACGGCTCGGAGGCGTTGGCGGAGTCGAGCACGGCGGTGGGCTTCGGCGCCAGCGCGGGCAACTTCGACGCCACGGCGATCGGTGCGAATGCTCAGGCGACCGGCGACAACAGCGTCGCGGTGGGTGGCGCGTTCTGGGGCCTGATTCCGACGGTGGCGTCGGGCGACTACGCCACGGCGGTGGGCGGTGCGGCGAGCGCGAGCGGATTCGACAACAGCGTCGCGGTGGGTGGCGCGTTCTGGGGCCTGATTCCGACGGTGGCGTCGGGCGACTACGCCACGGCGGTGGGCGGTGCGGCGAGCGCGAGCGGATTCAACAGCACGGCGCTGGGCAACTTCTCGGACGCCTCGGGCGACGACACGGTGGCGCTGGGTTCGGACAGCGTGGCGCTGGCGGACGGCAGCGTGGCGCTGGGCCAGGGTTCGGTGGCCGATCGCGAGAACACGGTGTCGGTGGGCAGTGCGGGCAGCGAGCGGCAGATCGCGAACGTGGCCGCGGGCACCGAGGATACCGATGCGGTGAACGTGGCGCAGCTGCAGGCGGCCACGGCCGACAGCCGCTACTTCAGCGCGACCGGCGACAGCGATGCCTACGCACTGGGCGAAGAGTCCACGGCCGCAGGCTCGGGCGCCTACGCCGAGGCCGATTACGCCACCGCGGTGGGCTCGGCGAGCAGCGCCTACGGCTTCGGTGCTTCGGCGATCGGCAGCGGTGCGACCGCGGACGGTGACAACAGCGTCGCCGTCGGTCTCAACAGTGCTGCGTCCGGCGACGGCGCAGTCGCCATCGGCGGCATGGGCCAGGCCTACGACGAGTTCAACTTCCCGATCGTCGACGAGAACGGCGAGCCGGTGCTCGTCGCCACCCAGGCCGAAGCCAACGGCACCGCCGTGGGCGGCGGCGCGCTGGCGACGGGGTTGAACGCGTCCGCCTTCGGCAACGGCGCGCAGGCGCTGGGCGACAACAGCGTCGCCAACGGTCACAAGGCGCGCGCCACCGGCAACTGGAGCACGGCGGTGGGCAGCAACGCCTGGGCCAGCGGTGGCGACGCCACCGCGACCGGCGCCTACGCCTGGGCGACGGCCAACGGTGCGACCGCATACGGCACGTCCGCCTGGGCCACCGCGACCAATGCATCGGCGTTCGGTTACGGCGCATGGGCGGCGGAGGCCGGTGCCACTGCGCTCGGTATGGACACCTGGGCGAACGGCATCAGTGCGATCGCCATCGGCCGCGGTGCGCTGAGCACCGCCGACTACGCCATCGCAGCGGGCTCGGCGTCGTTGGCCGACGGCACCAACGCCGTGGCCCTCGGACGCGGCACGCTGAGCCTGGCCGACAACGCCGTGGCGATCGGCTGGCGGGCGACGGCCCATCGCGACGGTACGAACGCGCTCGCGCTGGGTGCCAACGCCTTCGCCAACGCGCCCGACAGCGTCGCCCTGGGTGCGGGTTCGCTCGCCGACCGGGCCGATACGGTCTCGGTGGGTGCCGCGCAGTCGTGGACCGACGACTACGGCGTCGTTCACGAGGCGCGCGACCGCCAGATCGCCAACGTGGCCGCGGGAACCGAAGACACCGATGCCGCCAACGTCGCCCAGCTCAACGAGGTGGCCGGCAGCGTGGGCGAACTGGCCGAACGTGCATTGACCTACGACGACGATTCGCGCTCGGTGATGACCTTCGCCGGCGAAGGCGGCACCCGTCTGACCAACCTGGCTGCGGGCGCGGTCTCGGCGGGCAGCACGGACGCCATCACCGGCGGTCAGATGTACGGCGCGCTCAACGCGACCGCCGATGCATTGGGTGGCGGCGCCACGGTCACGGCTTTCGGCACGATTTCGGCGCCGACCTACACCGTCCAGGGTTCCAACTACTACAGCGTCGGCGATGCGCTCGGCGCGCTGGATGCGCAGATCGGCGATCTCGACAACCGCGTGTCGGGCATGGAAGGCCGTTCGGGAACCGCCGCGGCCGGGCAGTCGCGCGTGGCGGCGGCGTCGAGCGATGCGCTCGATACGCCGACCGAAACCGCGGCATCGTCCGAGACCCCGGCGGCCGTCACCGGCAACGCCGCGGTAGCGGCCGAGTCGCAGGGCAGCACCGCGGTCGGTGCCACGGCCAACGTCTCCACGAACGCGACCAATGCGGTGGCGATGGGCGAGGGCAGCAACGTCAGCGCCGCATCGGGCACCGCGGTCGGTCAAGGCGCTTCGGTGACCGCGCAGGGTGCGGTCGCGCTGGGCGAGGGCTCGGTGGCCGACCGTGCGAACACAGTGTCGGTGGGCAGCGCCGGGAACGAGCGCCAGGTCACCAACGTGGCGGCCGGCACCGCGGACACGGATGCGGCCAATGTCGGTCAGGTGCGCTCGAGCGCGACGCAAACGTTGAACTCGGCCAACTCCTACACCGATGCGAAGTTCGCCGCCTGGAACGACAACTTCGAGTCGTTCCGCGGCGATGTCGACCGTCGCTTCCGCGATGTCGACCGCCGGGTGGATCGCCAGGGGGCGATGAACGCCGCGATGCTCAACATGGCCACCAGTGCGGCAGGGGTGCGGACGCAGAACCGCGTCGGCGTCGGTGTCGGCTTCCAGAGCGGCGAGAGCGCGCTCTCGATCGGTTACCAGCGTGCGATCAGCGACCGCGCCACGGTGACCGTGGGCGGTGCGTTCAGCGGCGACGAGTCGTCGGTCGGCGTGGGTGCGGGCTTCGGCTGGTAAGCGCCGGAACGGAACAGGCATGCGGCCGCGGACCCGGCGGCCGCATGCGCAACGGGGAACTCCAGGGATTCGCGATCCCCGGTCGAGACGCCGGGATCGCTGGTGCGGCATTCCACATCAACAAGAGGTAGGACCGTGATGAAGCAGAGCAAGATCAGTGTGGCCATCGCCACGGCGATCGTCGTCGGCGGCATGGGCATCGGCGTTTCCGCCGCCGACCGGATCCAGGGCGCTCAGGTATTGGACCGTTCCAATGCGCCCGAGATCGCAACCACCGGCGACCGGTATGCGGTCAAGTACCGCACCACCACGAAATCGGCCTCGGCCCGGAGCGCGGAAACGGCCGCGCTGCAGAGCGCGCTGGGACGCGCGGGTCTGGATCGGCCGTTGAATGCGACTGCGAATGCCGCGGCGCGCGCCGGTGTGACTGCGCAGATCAAGCGCGAGATGGCGTCGCCGGGTTGGCGTGTGGTCACCACGTCGCGCCCGCTGAGCGCCGCAGAGTCGGCGAGCTTCCTGCGTGAGCTGCAGGCCGATCCGAACGTGCTGTCCGCCGAGGCGGATCTCATCTTCCGCCACATGAGCACGGTCGCACCGGCGGCTGCGCCGAACGATCCGAACTACGCGCAGTACCAGTGGAACTTCAACAATGCCGCTGGCGGCGTGCGCGCGGAGGAGGCCTGGGAGATCGCGACGGGCGAGGGCGTGGTGGTGGCGGTGCTCGACACCGGCATCGTCCAGAATCATGTGGATCTGGCCGCCAATGTGATTCCCGGCTACGACATGATCACCGACGCACGTATCTCGCGGCGCGATACCGACGACCAGGTTCCCGGTGGTTGGGACCTGGGCGACTGGATCGAGCAGGATTACTGCACGGGCTGGGCGACGGCCCTGCCGCACCCCGCCGACATCAGCTCCTGGCACGGTAGCCACGTCGCCGGCACGATCGCGCAGGAGACCAACAACGGCACCGGCCTGGCGGGCATCGCCCACGATGCACAGGTGATGCCGGTGCGTGTGCTCGGATCTTGCGGCGGCTTCGGGACCGATATCGCCGATGGCATGTTGTGGGCGGCCGGCCTGGACGTCGAAGGCGTTCCCGCCAACGAGAATCCTGCCGAGATCCTCAACATGAGCCTCGGAAGCGGCGGCCGCACCACCTGCTCGGCGCTGTATCAGGATGCGATCGACGACGTCAACGCCGCCGGCTCGATCATCGTCGTGGCTGCAGGCAACTCCAACGACGATGCAGCGCTCTACACGATGTCCGCGTGCAACAACGTCATCAGCGTGGGCGCGACCCGGATCACCGGCGGCAGGGCGAGCTACTCCAACTTCGGCGAGCGGATCGACCTCTCCGCGCCCGGTGGCGGTGGTGCGGTGGACGGCAATCCCAACGGGTATGTGTGGCAAGTGACCAACGGGGGCGAGGAAGGCCCTGAAGACGGCAACTGGATCCTGCGCGGCATGATTGGCACCTCGATGGCGTCTCCGCACGTCGCGGCGGCGGCGGCCATGGTGCAGAGCGTGGCGGAAACGCCGCTGGACTGGCAGGAGATGCGCGACCTGCTCACCTCCACCGCACGTGCGTTCCCGGTGTCGATCCCGGCGTCCACCCCGATGGGTACGGGCATCCTCGACCTGAAGGCGCTGCTCGACAAGGCCACGGAAGAGCCGTGCGACCCCGAGGTCGAAGAGTGCGGTCCGACCGCCACGCCGATCCAGAACCAGGTGCCGGTGCGGGCGCTGAGCGGCTCGGCCGGGCAGGAAACCCTGTACGCGATCGAAGTGCCGGCCGGCGTGACCGGTCCGCTGAGCATCAGCACCAGCGGTGGCAGCGGCGACGTCTCGCTCTACGTCAGCTACGAGGCCGAGCCGACCGCGGACGCGGCCGACTACCGCTCGACCCGTCCGGGCAACAGCGAGGCCGTACGCATCGCCGCCCCGCAGGCCGGTGTGTACTACATCAAGCTGGTCGGCGTGCGTGCCTTCAGCAACGTCACCCTGCAGGCTCGCCACAACTGACCCGACGATCCTCGTGAGGGTCCGCGAGAAACCCCGGCCCCGGCCGGGGTTTCTCGCGTTGGGTCTCAGGATGTCAGCGCCGCACGCAACGGCGCATCGGACGACCAGCGCGCCCGTCCCGCCAACGAAGCGATCTCGACCAGCACCGCGGCGCCCACCAGATCCGCCTCCAGGCGTTCGAGGAGGCGGGCAGCCGCACACAGCGTGCCGCCGGTCGCCAGCACATCGTCGACGAGCAGCACCCGTCGGCCGGGGCCAAGCGCATCGGCGTGCATCTCGAGGCGATCGGTGCCGTACTCCAGTGCGTACTCCACTTGCAGGGTGGTGCCGGGCAATTTGCCCGGTTTGCGGATCGGGACGAAACCCGCACCCAGCGCGTGCGCCACCGCCGCGCCCAGGATGAAACCGCGCGCCTCGATCCCGGCGACCGCCTCGATACCCGCATCGCGCCAGGGCGACACCATCGCGTCGATGCAGTCCGCGAAGCCGGTGGCGTCGGCCAGGACGGGCGTGATGTCGCTGAAGGCGACGCCGGCGGCGGGGAAGTCCGGAACGGTTCTGATCAAGGTGTGCCAGGCGGGCATCGTCGTGTTTACGGTCGGCTGTAGAAGCGGCGATGTTAGCGCTGCGGACGCAGGCGATTAAGTCGGCAGCCATGTTCGGAAGCGATGTTTCACCGCTCGTTCGCGTCGTGAGGTGGAGCATCGTTCCCACATTCGAGCGAGTAAACGGAGGACACCATGAAGAAGATCAATCGCCTCGCCGGTGCCGCCGTGCTGTCGCTGGCGGCCATCGGTACCGCGTATGCGCAAACCCAGTACGGGCCCCAGGACGAGGGTCGCCGCTTCAACGATGGCAGCCGCGTGGTGTGCGAGAACGTCGAGGTCCAGCGCGCCCACAGCGATCCGAACCGGATCGGCGGCACGGCTGCGGGTGCGGTCATCGGTGGCCTGGTGGGCAATCAGGTCGGCGGCGGTACCGGACGTCGTCTGGCGACCGTCGGCGGTGCAGTGGCCGGCGGTGCGATCGGCCGCAACGTGCAGGGCAACCAGCAGGAAGCGCGCGGCGACCGTGTCGTCGAGCAGCGCTGCAGTCGCGTCTACAACTGATCGCGCTCACGTGTGTCACGCGCTCCGGTCCCGGCATAACCACAACGACACGACCGCGCTGATCACGACAACAACGCAACGGCGCTTCACAGGGGTCCGCTCATCGCGGACCCTCTTTTATGCATCGTCGTCGTGTTCCGGCGCGTCGATGGGCGCCATGCGAAGCCAGAGGCGGGCCGTGTCGCCATCACCTGAACGAAGAAGGGCGCCCCGAGGCGCCCTTCTTTTTTCGTTCCTGGAACCGGCAGCGAAGGTGTCAGCTCGCCGTCGCGTCGGCCGCGGCACCGTCCTGCTCGGGTACCAGCCGGAACATGCGGCCGTTGCCGCCGCGACCGCCATCTTCCAGTAACCAGATCGCCCCGTCCGGGCCCTGCTCGACTTCGCGGATGCGGGTCTCCATCGCGAAGCGCTCGGCCTCGCGGGCGTTGTCGCCATCGAAGGCGACCCGCACCAGCGACTGCGAGGACAGGCCGCCGATGAAGCCGCTGCCCTGCCAAGCCGGGAACTGGTCGCCGCTGTAGATGATGAAACCGGCCGGCGAGATCACCGGCGTCCACACGATCACCGGCGCGCGGAACTCCGGTCGGGTGCTGTGATCCGGGATCGGTCGGCCGTCGTAGTGCTCGCCTTCGGAGACCAGCGGATACCCGTAGTTTTCGCCGCGCTCGATCAGGTTGAGCTCGTCACCGTGCTGGGGACCCATCTCGTGCACCCACAGGCGGCCGTCGCCGTCGAAGGCCAGCCCCAGCGGATTGCGGTGGCCGAGCGACCACACTTCCGCGGCCACGCCGCCCTGGTCCGCGAACGGATTGTCCGAGGGCACGCTGCCGTCGTCGTTGAGGCGGATGACCTTGCCCAGGTTGGACGCCATGTCCTGGGACGGGTCGAAATGCTGGCGCTCGCCGGATGTCAGCCACAGCATCCCGTCGCGGTCGAAAGCGATGCGATGACCGTAGTGCCCCTCACCCGACATCTTCGGCACCTGCCGCCAGATGACTTCGACGTCGCGCAGGGTGCCGTTGCCGTCATCTCCGATATCCAGGGTGCCGGACGCGACGGCGGCGCCATTGCCGCCCTCACCGGATTCCGCGTAGCTGATGTACACGCGCTGGTTGCTTTCGAAACCGGGATGCAACACCACGTCGCCGAGTCCGCCCTGACCACCGTAAGCCACCTCCGGGATGCCGGCGATTTCGCCACGTGCGCCGGACTGGGGGTCGAACAGGCGGAGCGTGCCGCGCTTTTCGGTCACCAACAGCCGGCCGTCCGGAAGGAACGTCATCGCCCACGGCTCATCGAACGTGGCGACCTCCTCGGTGACGAAGGGGCGTCCGTCTTCCGCCGGCAATGCCACCGGGCGGGTCTCGGCCGCGACTGCGTCGGACGAAGCGCCGGCGTCAGCCGTGGGGGACGAGTCGGCGGGCGTGCTGGAATCGGCGCCGCAGGCGCTCAACAAGGCGGCGAGACAGGCAGCGGCGAGAAGATGTCGGGTCATGCGGGGCTCCGGAACGGGCTTGGATGGCACGTAAGATAACGTGAGTCGGCAAAGTGCGTGCGGAGGCTCGAGAGTGGATGCATCGGAATGGACCCGGGTGGATTGCCCGTACTGCGGTGAGTCGATCGAGCTGCAGGTCGATGTCGGGTCAGGCGCGTATCGGACGGTGGAGGACTGCGCGGTGTGCTGTCGCCCGATCGAAGTGGCCGTGGACGTCGGGGTCGACGGCGCGGAAACGGTTACGATCGCCAGAGGCGACGAATGAAGGCATCAAGGTTGTGTTGTGTTCATCGCGAACGGGTGCGGCGGCGTATGCGCGATCCGTCGTGCGGGCGGGTGCGGTCGCGGTAACCGCCTGATTCGGCTCGATCGCGCGAAGGCGGTCACAGTGCCGCCTAGTACAGGCACCCGACGTCGGGGTTAAGGAAACGTAGCCTTAACGGCCGCCTTCCCCTGCGTGTTCATCTGCGTGGCGGCACTGTTCGGGCCGTGCGGAAGGGACATCTGGATCGACGAATCTCGCATCGCTTCTGCCGCACGCAACCTGTTCCGAATTTCTGGAGAGTTCCATGACGAATGTTCGCAAGCCCCTGACCGGTCTCCTCGCCCTGGGCGCCGCGCTGGCGATGCCGCTGGCCTTCGCGCAGGACCCGACGCCGACGGAGGCTCCGCCGGCCGGCGGCGCGACGCAGCAGGCGGAGCCGCTGACCTGGGCCGATCTCGATACCAATGGCGACGGTAACCTGAGCCGCGAGGAAGCGGCGGCCTATCCGCCGCTGGCGGCCGTCTTCGACCAAGCCGATGCGGACGGCGACGGTCAGCTCACCCCGCAGGAATACCAGGCGTTCGCCGCGGCGCAGGGCGCAGGCGATCCGGCCGGCGGTAGCGCCGAAGGCGAGTACTGACGGCGCCACACGGCGGCGCTGCGTTCCGGTGCCGCATCCATGACCGCCTGCATGACGCAGGCGGATCGTGTGGAATCAGGAAAAGGCGGCCCTCCGGGTCGCCTTTTTCCATCTTCTACAGGGGTGTTCCACCTGTGGGCGCCGAAGCGCCAAGCAGGCGCGGGCATCCGACGAGGAAACGCCGTCGTGGTGCAAGGCCCTAGAATGCGCGCATGGCATCCTCTCCCGCTCCCGTGTCGTCGGCAGGTATCGGATTGGTCGGCTTCGACGCCGACGACACGCTCTGGCGCAGCGAAGACTATTTCGTCGCTGCGCAGTCCGCCTTCGAGCGCATCGTCGGCGAGTACATCGATCTCGACGACGCGCGCGCGCGGCAGCGTCTGTTGGCGATCGAGAAGAGCAATCTCGCGTTGTTCGGGTACGGTGTGAAAGGCATGGCGCTGTCGATGATCGAAGCGGCGGTCGACATCACCGGACAGCGCATCGACGCGCGCCATGTGCACGAAATCGTGAGCATCGCCAAGGACATGCTGCGACATCCGGTGGAACTGCTGCCGGGCATCCGCGAAGCGGTGGATGCGATCGCCGCCGATTACGCCATCGTGCTGATCACCAAGGGCGATCTGTTCCACCAGGAAGCCAAGGTGCGTCAGTCGGGGTTGGCCGATCTGTTCGGGAGGATCGAGATCGTCAGTGAGAAGGACGACGCGACCTATCACCGGGTGCTGAAGGAGTTTCAGCTGCTGCCGGAACGCTTCTGCATGATCGGCAACTCGCTGCGGTCCGACATCGCACCCGTGTTGCGGCTCGGCGGTTGGGCGGTGCACATGCCCTACGCGCTGACATGGGCGCATGAGCTCGACGCGGAGATCGCGCCCGCGTCGCGCCGTCGCCTGCGCGAGGTCGACGCGCCGCACGCATTGCCGGACGCGGTGGCGGCGCTGCAGCGCCTGGCGCGCGGACAGGAGGGCGGTACGCCGATGGGCGGCGACGAGGCCGCCGAGACGCCCTAGTCGCGCCAGCATTCACGTGGAGTCGGCGGGACCGGCCCCTGCGCGGCTACCCGGCGCAGGCGGTGCGGTCGTTCAGTGCGTTCGAGGCGCGCTGACCTGGCGGTCGCGATGGAAACGATTACGTCTGAACACGCGCGACGTCGCGAGCCGCGCCGCCGTTCGCGATGCAGTATCGATTCACGAACGCGGCGGCATGTTGGGGTCGCGGTGCGCATGCACCGGTCCCGACAGACTGCAGGAGGTATGCCCATGTCCTTGCTCGTTCGCTGGTTCGCACCCGTCGCCCTGGCCGCCGGTCTTGGCGGTACCGCCGCCTTCGCGCCGGCCACCGCGCATGCCGACGACGAACTGGTCCGGGTGATCGTCGATGCGGCCGATGTCATCCTGCGCGGCGGCGATCCTTATTACCGCGACGGTCGCCACGGGTACAGCGACCGCCTGGTGGTCGAGCGCGACCGCCACGGCCGGCCGGTGTACTACCGGAACGTGGCGCGCAGCGGGAATGGCCACCATCGTCACCGCCGGTCGGGACCGCCTGCACACGCCCCCGCGCACGGCTACCGGGCGTCGTACGGCCATCGCGATCGCGGCGCCACGCGCTGCGACAAGCGAGGACGCTGTACGGTGCAGTATTACGATCCGCGCTTCGATCGCGATCACCGCGGCCGTCGTCGCTGACACGGCGCGCGGCGGCCCCGGCCCCGACGCGTTCGATCAGGGACGCGGCGCCGCACGATGATGGTGATCCTCCAGGACCGGGAGGCTGCGCAGGTCGCCTTCGATCCGGTCGCCGATCTGCCCGCTGACGTTGAGCACCACCAAGGCATACGCGGCCAAGAACACCGCGAGCGTGCCCAGTCCGACCAGCCAGCGCAGCCACCGCCGCCGCGCAACGGGGCGGCCGTCCGAGGAAGGATCGCGGTTCGACATGGCTGACTCCTGTATCGGCAGGCCGGCCTCGGGACCGGTCGGGCAGTGTAGGAACCGGAGGCGTCGCTGCCGTGTGCAGACGCGCGCGCCGGCCCTGCGGCACAATCGACCCATGGACCGTGTCATCGCCCTGATCGCAGCCCTCCTGCTGGCCGGCTGTGGTGTCGCTCCGCCGCCCGGGACCACCGCGCTGCCGGACGCGCACCGTATGGCCTGGGAAGGGTTGCAGGCCTGCGCCGACTGTTCCGGCATCGAGACCCTGCTGGTGCTCGAGCACGACGAGGCCGAGCGCCGCTACGAACTCACGGAGACCTACCTGACCGCGGACGGCGGCGAGCCGTTCGTCGAGACCGGGGCCTGGCAACTGCAGGATGCGTTGCTGCTGCTCGAGGGCGACGCGGGTGGCGCTCGCGCTTACGGCGTGCTCGCCGACGGGCGGTTGCGCTCGCACGGGGCGGGCGGCGAGGCGCCCGCGAGCGGAGGCCATGTCCTGATGCCGGTCGGAGGGGCGGTGCCATGACGCGCCCGGCCCGAGTCGGTGTCTGCTGGGTGCTCGCCAGCGCGTTGGCCGCCGCCGGCGCCTGGGCGCAGCCGGCGCCGGCCACCGCCGGCGATCCGCCGGGCGATGCCGGCGAGGAAGTCGCGACGGTCGGGACCGGCGACGCCTGGCTCGATGCGCGGCTTGCGGACATGGATCGCTACGCCGTGCGCCACCGTGCCACGTTCGTCGACGAACTGGTCCGTTACCGCGACGCGCCGCGGGCCCTGGTGGAGGAACTGCAGTCGCGCGAGGACGCGGCCTGGACGCCAGGCGACCTCTACATGGCCTGTGCCCTGGCGCAGGTGGTCGGCCGTCCTTGCCGGGCGGTGGTGACGCAACGTGAGGCCGATCGCGCCGCGCCCTGGGCGCAGTTGGCCGAGCAACTCGGCGCGGCGCCGGGCTCGGCGTCGTTCCAGCGGATCAAGCGCGGCGTGGCCGACAGCTACCGGCATTGGGGGCGTCCCCTGGTGCCCGATGCCCCGTCGCCCGCGACCGCCGCCGACGACGCGTGAGCCCGCGACCGGCGGACGCCGCGTTGCGGATGCGTGCCGTGCGAGGCGCGTACGCGGCGGCCCGATTGCGCGTCCGGCAGCCCGACCGGACGACCGATGCCTGAGCGTGCCGTGCGGCGCCTGGCCGTCTACGCTGCGGGCATCGCGGCCTGCGCGTTCGCGCTCGGCTGGCTCTGCGGGCGTTCGCCGCCGCCGGCCAGCATGCCCGCTTCGCAGGGGCCTGCGATGGCGGTCGCGGACGGCGCCCGCGAAACCGCACGCCCGGCGGTCCCCGCACGCGTTCTCCGCGCCCCTGCGCCCATCGAGGCGCGCGCGGGCACGGGGCCGCGCGCCGATGCATCGTCCATCGATCCTGGGCGCGATCTCGGCGCCGCGCTGGCCTGTGCGCAGGATCCCGATCCCGATACGCAACTGCAGTGCCTGCGCGCGCTCGATACGCACTCGCTGCACCGGCCGGAGGTCCTGCAGGCCTTCGTCGCGGCCCTGGACCGCGCGTCCACGCTCGAGCACAAGGCGCGCATCGCGAGCCTGATGACCCCGGTGCCGCTGTCCGACGAGGACAAGAAACCACTGCTCGACGCGCTGGACGACCTGCGTACCGCGCCATCGCCGGAGATCCGCGCCCACGGCCTGCCGCTGGTCATCCAGTTCGACCGGGGGCCGGGCGCCGAGATGGCGCTCCTGCAGGGCCTCTACGATCCCGAGCCGGCGGTGGTCGATGCCGCGATCGGTGCCGTCGGGCTGAGCACCGTGCGTTCACAGGCGGTCAAGAATGCTCTGCTGGTCTACGCCAACGACGCAGCCGCGGACGCGCGCCGCCGTTTCCTCGCGCTGGAGGCGTTGCATGATTTCGCGCTGGATGCCGACGATTACCGGCTCTACCGCGCAGCGCGCGACGCCGCGCCCTGGGCCGGCGAGGTCGGTGCGGGCGGACGCGGCCGATGATGACCCACGTTTCAAGGAGGATCTCCATGAAGTATCGATTGTTGGCCTGTCTCGCGCTCGCGGGTGCCTCGGCATCGGGAGCCGCGGTCGCCTCGACATGCGCCGGGACCCTGGTGGCTGAGCGCAAGATCGCCAGCTATTCGCCCGACGGCCCCTACGTGCCGAGCCTGGGCACTCTGCGCATCTACCGGCAGGCCAGCGGCACCGGCGCCCGGTACTGCGCCATGACCGTGCATTCCAACCGGACCTGGGGCGAACGGCTCCACACCGGCGTCTTCATCAGGCGCTGCTGGCAGAGCGAGCGGATACAGGGGCGGTGCCCGGGTCCCGGGCAGATCGTCCAGGACCAGGGCGATTACGCCTACTACGCCGGACCCGTTTCCCTGCAGGTCTCCAGGAATCAATGTTTCTCCGCGCAGGGTTGGGTCATGCATCCCAACGCGCCCGCGGACCGGGCATACCGCTGGGCCGGTGTAGACCACTGCGTTCGGTAGACGGCGACCGCACGCGTTGACACCCGCGGGCGTGCCGACATGCGCGGATGGCTGGCCCGGCCCCCGTGACACCACGCGCACTCGCTCGCGAGCGCATCGGTGGTCGCGGGGGCGAGGGCAGGCAGTGACGATCGGGCCGGGTGGCCGGGTACCGCGGTGGCCGCCGGTTGCGGGACAATGAGCGCCGGGTGTCGTACGAGGCGGGCATGCAGGACGAAGCGTTGAATCAGGTGGACCGGGCGCACCGGCGGCTGTCGGTCGCCCCGATGATGGATTGGACCGACGCCCACTGTCGGGCCTTCCACCGCTTGCTCGCCCCCGACGCGCTGCTGTACACCGAGATGGTGCACGCCAACGCGGTGCTGCTGGGCGACCGGGGGCGCCTGCTGGCCCGGGGCCCGGACGAGCACCCGGTCGCGCTGCAACTGGGCGGCAGCGAGCCGGCGACGCTGGCACAGGCGGCGCGTATCGGCGTCGAGTACGGTTTCGACGAGATCAACCTCAACTGCGGCTGCCCGTCCGACCGGGTGCAGGCGGGCCGGTTCGGCGCCTGTCTGATGCGCGAGCCCGCCCTGGTGGCGGCGTGCGTGGCGGCCATGTGCGACGCCGTCGCCGCGCAGCCTGGCGGAGCGCCGCCGGTGACGGTGAAATGCCGGCTCGGTGTGGACGATGACGACGATTACGCCGTGTTTCTCGCGTTCGTGGACACCGTGGCCGCCGCCGGCGCCCAGCGGATCGTGGTGCATGCGCGCAACGCCTGGCTCAAGGGGCTCAGTCCGAAGGAGAACCGCGAGGTCCCGCCCTTGCGCTACGACTGGGCCCGGCGGCTGAAGCAGGAGCGGCCGGCGTTGACGGTGGTGCTCAACGGGGGACTGCAGGACGAGGCCGGCACCCTGGCGCAGCTCGCGCACGTCGACGGCGTCATGCTGGGTCGCGCGGCTTACCACGACCCGTATCTGCTGCATCGGCTGGACAGTGCGCTTGCGGGACGCACGCCGCGGGCGCGGGGCGATCTGCTCGCGGCCTGGCGACCCTATGTGGCGCATCGGCTGGAGGCGGGCGTATCGCTCAAGCATCTGGTCCGTCACGTGTTGGGTCTGTTCCACGGTCAACCGGGTGGGCGCGTGTTCCGCCAGATCCTCAGCGAGGGCGCACACCGCCCGGAGGCGGCGTGGCCGCTGGTCGAGCGTGCCTTGGCCGCGACCGGCTGGACGCCGCAGGCCGTCGCCGCCTGACGGCCTTGGAGCGGGGCGTGACTGCGCGGTGCCGTCGCCGTGGCGCACTCCGCGGTTCGCGTCGATGACGCGACGACGTGCCGAGCGCTCAGCTGAACGCCCTCAGGGTGTTGACGAAAAAGTTAAGGACGGATTCACTGCGTGACTTCGAGACTGGTGGCGTGCGCAAGTGCTCCGGCATTCCGCACGTCTCCTCGCTCCGTCATATGGGTTCGTTCCGCAATGCCGACGCTGTTTCGACTGCCGCTGTGTAGCCTGTTCGCCGCCACCTTGCTGGTGGGAGCGGTCGGTACTGCACAGGCCCAGGCCAGGGAGTCGCAGGAGCGGCAGGCGCGGGCCGCGCAGGCGACCTGGCCGAGAGGGCAGGACGGGATGAGCGATTCGATCCGCCGGGTGCGCAACGAGTCGCGCGGTCAGGTGTTGAGTGCCGAGCGCATGCACATGGACGGACGCGAGATCAACCGCATCAAGGTGATGGACGAACGGGGCCGGGTCCGCGTCTACGAGGACGATCCTCATCGCCGCGGCTCGGCCGAGGCCCGTCCGCGTACACGCGGCCGCGACGACTGAGTTCAGATACTTGAACGCAAGGGCTGTCCCGGCCCTCTGACACGGAGTTTCCATCCATGCGTATTCTGCTCGTCGAAGACGAAGCGCCGCTGCGCGAGACCCTGGCCGCCCGCCTCAAGCGGGAAGGCTTCGCGGTCGATGCTGCGCAGGACGGCGAGGAAGGCCTGTACATGGGCCGCGAAGTCCCGTTCGACGTGGGCATCATCGATCTGGGTCTGCCGAAGATGTCGGGCATGGAGCTCATCAAGGCTCTGCGCGACGAAGGCAAGCAGTTCCCGGTGCTGATCCTCACCGCGCGTT
The DNA here is from genome assembly GCF_001482195.1 of Luteimonas abyssi. Taxonomy (GTDB): domain Bacteria; phylum Pseudomonadota; class Gammaproteobacteria; order Xanthomonadales; family Xanthomonadaceae; genus Luteimonas; species Luteimonas abyssi. The sequence goes on from NZ_KQ759763.1 coordinate 459,605, forward strand.
CGAGTTGGCAGGACAAGGTCGACGGGCTGAAGCAGGGCGCCGACGACTATCTGGTCAAGCCGTTCCATGTCGAGGAGCTGCTGGCGCGGATCAACGCGCTGGTCCGGCGTGCCGCCGGCTGGAGCAAGCCCACGCTGGAGTGCGGCGCCGTGACGCTGGACCTCGCCGCGCAGACCGTGAGCGTCAACGGGCACAACGTCGATCTCACCAGTTACGAGTACAAAGTGCTCGAGTACCTGATGATGCATGCCGGCGAGCTGGTGTCCAAGGCCGATCTCACCGAACACATCTATCAGCAGGACTTCGATCGCGACTCCAATGTGCTCGAGGTCTTCATCGGTCGCCTGCGCAAGAAGCTCGATCCCGAGGGCGGTCTGAAGCCGATCGAGACCGTCCGCGGCCGTGGCTATCGTTTCGCGATTCCGCGCACGAACGAAGGGTGAACGCGGCGGGGCCATCGCCACGTCCGGCGTCGCATTTCGACCCCGTGCGATGAGCGGCGTGTGATCATGTCCGCGCGATGAGCTCCAACCTCCGACCCAAGCGGGAGTTGCCCTGGCGGCCTCGTTCCCTGCAGGCGCGACAGATGCTGGCGGCCAGTCTCGGACTGGTCGCCTTCCTCGCGTTGGCCGGCTACGCGCTCGACCGCGCCTTCGTCGACGTCGCGAGCCAGGGGCAGCGCGACCGGCTGCGTGGTTTCGCGCTCAACTACGCCGGCGATGTCGAATTCGCCCGCGACGACAACATCATCCCGCCGGAGGCGCCGCCGGACGAACGTTTCGAACGCCCCGGCAGCGGGACCTACGCGGTGGTGGTGGCCGAAACGAGCGTGTGGATGTCCGGCTCGGCGCACGGTCCGACCCTGCCGGAGTCGGAGTTGCTCGAACCCGGTCAGGAACGCATCGACGGACCCATCGCGATCATCGACAGCGCCGGTCGCCCCGGCGAGGTGATTCGCTACGGGCGTGGCTTCGCGCTCGTGCGCGAGATCGGTGGTGTGGAGAGCGAACTGCCGTATACGGTCTACATCCTCGAGGACGCCGGAACGCTGCCGCGTCAGGTGCAGGTGTTCCGCCAGGCGCTGTGGCGCTATCTGGGCGTGTCGGGCGTGATCCTGCTGATGCTGCAGGCCCTGGTGCTGCGCTGGAGCCTGCGCCCGTTGCGCAACGTCATTGCCGAACTCAAGCGGGTCCAGCGCGGGCAGGCCAACCGGATGGGCGAACTGCATCCGCGCGAGCTGGAGCCGCTGACCGACAGTATCAACGCGCTGATCGAGAGCGAACGGCAGAATCTCGAGCATCAACGCAACACCATGTCGGATCTGGCGCACAGCCTGAAGACCCCGTTGGCGGTGTTGCATGCGCGGCTGGAGGCCGGCGCGGGCGACGATGAGCTGCGCGCCGAGCTGGCGATCCAGCTTCGCCGCATGAACGACCTGGTCGGTTACCAGCTCGGGCGCGCCGCCTCGAGCGGACACAAGCTGTTCTCGGCACCGGTCGAGATCGAGCCGTATGCCGAGGAACTCGTGCGCGGTCTGGAGAAGATCTACGCGGCCCAGGGCGTCATCTGCGAGTTCGATCTCGACGCGGAGGCACGCTTCCACGGCGAGCCCGGCGATCTGCAGGAACTGCTCGGCAATCTGCTCGAGAACGCGTTCAAATGGGCCAAGCGCCGCGTGCTGCTCACCGTGCGCCCGAGTGCGCCGCAACCGGACCGGCGGCCGGGACTGGTCATCGCCGTGGACGACGACGGTGCCGGCATCGCGCCGGACCGGATCGCACACGTGCTCCAGCGCGGCGTGCGCGGCGACGAGCGCGTGCATGGCCACGGCATCGGGCTGGCGATCGTGCAGGACATCATCCGCAGTTATCGCGGCGAACTGCACGTGGGACGTTCGGAAGAACTGGGCGGGGCGCGTTTCGAAGTGGTGCTGCCGCCCGGCCTGTAATCGTCGTGTCGTCCCGCGGGTACCGCCCGGCGTCGCTCAGCGCTCGAACGGCGATGGGCCGTAGAACCGTCGCAGGTGGGCGGCCACGCCGGGGACGGTGTCGTGCAGCACGTCGGGTGCGCTGAAGTGGTATTCGCTGCACACCGCGAAGAACTCCTCGGGCGCTTCGGCCGCATACGGGTCGATCGCCAGCGAGTCGTCGCTGCGGTCGACCCGTTCGACGAACGCGTCGAACGCCTGCTGGAAGTCACGCGCCCAGGCCCGTTGCCATTCGCGGGGAAGGGCCGGCGTGCCATCGAGGACGCCGTCCAGCGCATCGAGCTTGTGCGCCATCTCGTGCACGGCCACGCAGAAGCCCGCGTCGGGTGCGGCCAGGTCGGCTTCCACATCGGCCCAGGAGAGGATCAGCGGCCCGCTCTCCCAGGCTTCGCCGATCAGCTCGTCTTCCCACTCGTGCAGCACCCCGGCGGCGTCGAGGTGGGTCCGGTTCACCCGGAAGGCGTCGGGATAGACGATCAACTGCGACCAGCCGTGCAGGCCTTCCTCGCCGAATTCCAGCAACGGCAGACAGCACAGCGCGGCCAGCAGGACACGCTGTGCGTCGTCGAGTTCGAGATCGGCGACCGGGGAAATCGTCTTCTGGTGCAGAAAACGCGACGTCAGCGCCTGCAGCGTGCGATCACGGGTGTCGTCGAGGCGGCCGATCCAGGCCGCGCGCCGTCGCACGGCCGTCCACATCGCAGGTGCGACCGGCTCGGGTCGGCGCCGCAGGCCACGGAGCCAGTCGATCACCGGGGCGAAGGTTTCAGCGGAACATGCCCGGCAGGAAACTGTGCCAGCGCGGGGTCCGTGCGCCGCCATCCGGATTGCTCCCGGTGACGCCGCCCACCGGCTCCCGTGCGTGCCCGCCGCCGCCGCTGCCATCCGTGCCGACGTTCGGGTTGGTGGGATCACCGCCGACCACCTCGCAGCCATCGGGGCTGGGCGCCTGGCGCACCTCGTCCGCGGCCCAGGCGGGCAGTGCGGCGGATAGGGTCAGCAACAACAACGCGAGTCGCAGGCTCATGAGGCGGCTCTTGCGTGGCAAGGGGCAATCTTGAACTATAGCGCGGTTGCGCGCCGTCTGCAGGCCCGGCATGCTGCCCGGCCCGTGTCGCCGAGCGACGCTGCCATCGGCCATGCGGCGTCGGATCTCATTTTATGTCCTTCGAACGAGCATTGCTTGAGCGGCTGGCCGCCGGGCCCGTGTCCGGCGATCTGCTCGCACGTGAGCAGGGCCTCAGCCGGGCCGCGGTCTGGAAGCGGATCGAGGCGCTGCGCGCGGCCGGTGTCGAGGTGATCGCACAGGCCGGCCAGGGCTATGCGCTGGCGCAGCGACCGGATTTGCTGGATGCGGACACGATCCGCTCGGCGCTGCCCTCGGACGTACGCGATGGGCTGGCCGAGCTGGAGGTGCTCTGGTCGATCGATTCGACCAGTTCCGAGCTGTTGCGGCGCGCCCGGCCCGCGGCCGGCGCCAGCGCATTGCTGGCCGAACGGCAGACGGGTGGGCGCGGCCGGCGCGGTCGGTCCTGGCGCTCGCCCCTGGCCGCCAATCTCTACCTGTCGGTCTCGCGTCGTTTCGCAGGCGGTCTGGCTCGCCTGGGCGGTTTGAGCCTGGTCGCCGGCGTGTGCGTGGCCGAGGCGGTGCAGGCGCTCGGGGTGGAGGCGCGCTTGAAGTGGCCCAACGATCTCGTGGTCGACGACGGCCTGGGCGGCCTGCGCAAGCTGGGTGGGCTGCTGGTGGAAGGCGGCGGTGAGCACGCCGGCCCGGTCGCTGCGGTGATCGGGATCGGGATCAATGTCGCCATGCCGGCCGACGCCGGGGCGGAGATCGATCAGCCATGGAGCGATCTGCGCGCGCTGGGGGTGGCAGGCCCGGTCCGCAACCGCCTCGCCGCAGCGGTGCTGAGCCGTCTGCTGCCGACGCTGGATGCGTTCGATCGCGACGGCCTGGGCCCGTGCCTACCGCGCTACGCGGCGCTGGATGCCCTGCGTGATCTGCCCGTGGTCGTCCACGACGGCGACCGCATCTGTGCCGGAGTGGCATCGGGTATCGCCGCGGACGGCGCGTTGCGGGTGCGCCTGGCCGATGGCGAGCGGACCTTCCATGCGGGCGAGGTCAGTGTCCGGCGGCATACGCATGGTTGAGTGGCTGTTCGACCTGGGCAACACCCGTCTCAAGTGCGCGCCTTTGCGTACCGATGGCAGTGTCGGCGAAGGATTCGCGGTGGCCCACGATGGACGTGCGTTGCCCGCCGACTGGCTGCAGCGACTGCCGACCCGGCTCGACGCGGTCATGCTGGCGAGCGTAGCCGCGCCCGCGCTGCGGGTGGCGTTGCTGTCCGCGCTGGCCGGGCGCTGCGGCCGGGTGGTCCGGGTGGCGACGCCGCACCGGTTCGGCGACTTACGCATCGCCTATGCGGTACCGCAACGACTCGGTGTCGATCGTTTCCTGGCGCTGCTGGGCGCACGCACGCGCGTGCCGGGCGCGGCTTGCCTGGTGGTGGGGGTCGGCACCGCGACCACGATCGACCTGCTGGATGCCGCGGGCGTACATCGCGGAGGCCGTATCGCCCCGTCTCCCGCATTGATGCGCGAGAGCCTGCACCGACGCGCGCCGCACCTGCCGGCCACGGGCGGGCATTACCGCGCCTTCGCCGACGACACCGACGATGCGCTGGCGTCCGGGTGCGAGGGCGCCGTGCGTGCACTCGTGGCCGCCAGCGTCGGCGATGCGTGCCGCCTGCTCGGTGCGTCGCCGCGCGTGTTCGTCCACGGTGGCGGCGCGGAGGCGATCCTCGCCGGAGTGCCCCGGGCAGAGTCGTCGCCGCATCTGGTGCTCGAGGGGCTGGCGCGGTGGGCGACGGCGCTTCGTGCCGCGCCCGCGCCGGATGCCAGCGCCCCCGACGCGGCCGTCGGACGCGCGCCTTAGAATGCGCCCATGCTCGCCCGCGCCGCCGTCATCCTGCTGATCGTCCTGAACCTCGGTGTCGCCATGTGGTGGGCGCTGCGTCCGCCGTCGCCGCCACCCGCCGCGCCGGAACAGCCTCAGGGCGTGCCTCGGCTGCAATTGCTCGCCGAAGCGTCACCGGATGCCCGCGGCGTGGCTGCGGAGGCGGCCCGGTCGACACCGGCGCAGGAGGGGCCGCTGGCTGAGCGCGATGCGACCGGCGACGCGGTCGCGGCGGGCGAACCGGCGCCGCCGTCGCTTTTGCCGGAGGAGGAAGAGGCGGCGCCGGCCACGTCCGCCGTGGCGGAGCCGTCGCGCCGTCAGTGCCAGCGTCTGGGCCCATTCGCGGACCGTGCCGCCGCCGTGCAGGCGCAGGCCGCGCTGCCGGCGCACCTCCGGCACTCGCGTCTGCGCGAGGAGACGGTGGCCGCGCGCGGTTGGCGGGTGCTGATGGGGCCCGAGGCGGATCGCGAGGCGGCGCAGGACGCGACCGCCCGTCTCTCGGCCGCCGGTTTCGACGACCACTTCATTCTCGGTGGCGACGATGCCAATGCGATCGCGCTGGGCCGCTACAGCAGCGAAGGCGCCGCGCGCGGCCATGCCGACCGACTTCGGGCCGCAGGCTTTCCCGCGCGTGCCGAGGCCGTCGGTGGCGACGCCCGCCACTGGCTGGACGTGGCGGTCGACGATTCGGTTCAGGCGGACGCCGCGCGCCGCGCGAGCGGCGCCGACCGGGCCCGCGCGATCGACTGTGCGGACATGACGTAGGGACCGGCGCTCTCCTGTATTGCGTTCGTCGCCGTCGACGGTGCCGCTTCCGCTAGAATCCTCCCCGCACGCGTTCACTGCGCACCCGTGCCGGCATAGCTCAGCTGGTAGAGCAACCGCCTTGTAAGCGGTAGGTCGTCCGTTCGATTCGGACTGTCGGCACCATCCTGGTCCCATACGTTGTTCGGCCGCGCACCGTGCGCAGCGCGGGTGCCGGAAACGTGCAGCCCGGGCATGACTTTCGGCAGCCGGGAAGCGCCCGACATCGTGGGGAACGCCCCGACAGACAGCGCGCCGCGCATCGCGCATTCTTTGCGGGCCGGTAGCACGGTGCTGCGACTCCCCATCCCCTTGTCGCTGTCACGGTCCAACGTGTGCCGCTTCCGCAATGGAGGCGGCCGGCACGAAGGAGGCGCCGTATCGCCAGTCGATACGGCGCCTTCTCTCTTTTCCGGGTGTGGTGCGATCGGTCCGAGGACGCCGCGGCTTCCCGCGCGCAGGGGCGGAAAGGCGCCGATGCTAGACTCCGCGCTGCCCTGGGCGCCCCACACCGCACGTTCCAACGCTGCACGAGCGCGTGCGCTCCGCGCCGGGTCCGAGACCATCGCCGCAGGAGTCCACATGAGTCGTTCGTATCCCCCCGTGTCCCTGATCGGAGCGCCCACCGACATCGGAGCGGGGCATCTCGGCGCACGCCTCGGGCCTGATGCGCTGCGTATCGCGGGCCTGGCCGAGGCGTTGCGCGCGCGCGGCGTGGACGTCGTCGATCGTGGCGATCTGGCCGGTCCGGCCAACCCCGTGCGGCCGCCGGTCGAGGGCTATCGCCATCTCGACGGTGTGGTGGCATGGAACGAGGCGTTGATGCAGGCCTCGCTCGCGGAGCTCGAGGCCGGCCGCATGCCGCTGGTGATGGGCGGCGACCATTCCCTCGGGATCGGTTCGATCGCGGCGGTGGCCGCGTACTGCCGCGCGCAGGGACGCAAGCTCCGCGTGCTGTGGCTCGATGCGCATTCGGACTTCAACACCAGCCACGTCACGCCGTCGGGCAATATCCACGGCATGCCGGTCGCCTGCCTGTGCGGACTGGGGCCGGATGTGCTCACGCGGATCGGCGGCCATGTTCCGGCCATCGTGCCGTCGCAGGTGCGGCAGGTCGGCATCCGCTCGGTGGACCAGGACGAAAAACGCCTGGTGAAGGAGCACGGTCTCGACATCTACGACATGCGCTACATCGACGAGGTGGGCATGAAACGCACCATGGAGGCGGCGCTCGACGGGCTGGACGAGAACACCCACCTGCACGTCAGCTTCGATGTCGACGTGCTCGACCCCACCATCGCACCGGGGACCGGCACCACGGTGCCCGGCGGCCTCAACTACCGTGAGGCGCAATTGGTGATGGAGATGATCGCCGACAGCGGTCGGATGGGGTCGCTCGACGTGGTCGAGGTCAGTCCGGCGCTGGATATCCGGAACACGACCGCGGAACTCGCGGTGGATCTGGTCGAGAGCCTGTTCGGCAAGTCGACGCTGATGCGGAATTGAAACGCCTCAGGAGAATATGAACAGGAGGGCGCGTCGGGGTCGCGATCGCGCGTGATTCCACGCGGCGTTCACGCCTGACTGGGCTTTCATGCAGGTGCGGGCCGCGGGTCGACGCGGGTTGCGTCGAAAGGAACGGCCCCTCTTTCCGATCAGGAGACTTCCAACATGAAGCGTTTCACTGCCCTGCTGCTGCTCGCCCTGTTCTCCGTCGGCACGCTGACCGCGTGCAACACCATGAAGGGCGCCGGCCAGGACGTCCAGAAGGTGGGCGGCAAGCTCGAAGATGCGGCCGACAACACCGGTGGCACCGGCCGCAACTGATCGGCCCGCCTTCAGGCATCAGAGAGAGCCGGCGCAAGCCGGCTTTCTTTTTCTGCGGCAGGGCCGTCTGCGACGGGCCTGTTCGCGGCAGGCCGACCAGCAATGGCGATGCGCGACCGGATGAAGCGTTCATCGAACTGATGGCGCAGGCAACGCAATCTTGATGCGCTTTGAAGCTGCCTTGCGTGACGCTGGGAACACGGTATTCCACCGTGATCCGACGATCGAGGCCCACATGAACAAAGACATCATTTCCGGGAAGTGGACGCAGCTGAAGGGCAAGGCCCAGGCGAAGTGGGGCGACCTGACCGACGACGTGTTCGATGTCGCGGAAGGCGACAGCAAGTACCTCGCCGGGAAGCTCCAGGAAACCTACGGCTGGGAGCGCGAGCGCGCCGAGAAGGAAGTGCGCGATTTCGAACGCGATCTCTGAGCGTCGGTCGGGCGCGCTCCGGCACCTCGCGGACGCGCACGTTCGATCACACCAGACCCCAGACGAAGGGCCGGCATCGCCGGTCCTTTTTTATTGCCTGGAATTGTCGGCCGTGGGCGGCTGATCGGGAACGGCCGGCCGGGGCGCGTCGCCAGCGATCTGGCGCGCTCGTCCGCCCTGGTCACCGGTCGTCCGGCTGCGGTCGGCGAGCGGACCCCCGCATCGGCGGCCATGGGCGTGGAAGGCGGAGGCGGTCGCCCGACCGGGCGGCTACACCGGACCGCTGTCCACGACGATCCGTATCCGATGTCCGCTGCTCGCGCCACCCGTGTCCTGACCGGCATCACCACCTCCGGGACGCCCCATCTCGGCAATTACGTGGGTGCAGTGCGGCCGGCCATCGCCGCCAGCCGGGCCCCGGAAACCGAAAGCTTCTACTTCCTTGCCGACCTGCACAGCCTGATCAAGGCGCAGGATCCGGTGCGGACCCAGCGGTCGACGCTCGAGATCGCGGCGACCTGGCTCGCGGCCGGGCTTGAGCCGGACAAGGTCTGGTTCTACCGCCAGAGCGACATTCCCGAGATCCCCGAGCTGACCTGGTTCCTGACCTGCGTGGCCGGCAAGGGCATCCTCAACCGTGCGCACGCCTACAAGGCCGCGGTCGATCGCAATCGCGCCGACGGCGAGGACGACGACGCGGGCGTCAGCGCCGGTCTCTTCATGTACCCGGTGTTGATGGCCGCCGACATCCTGATCTTCGGCGCCGACAAGGTGCCGGTCGGGCGCGACCAGATCCAGCACATCGAGATGGCGCGCGACTTCGGCCAGCGCTTCAACCACGTCTACGGCCGCGACTGGTTCACGCTGCCGGAGGTGGTGATCGACGAACAGGTGGCGACCCTGCCGGGCCTGGACGGCCGCAAGATGAGCAAGAGCTACGGCAACACGATCCCGCTGTTCGCGCCGCGCGAGACCCTGCGCAAGCTGGTGTTCTCGATCGTGACCGACTCGCGCCCGCCGGGCACGCCCAAGGACACCGACGGCTCGGCGCTGTTCCAGCTCTACCAGGCGTTCGCCACGCCGGCCGAGACGGCCGCGTTCGCGCAGGCGTTCGCCGACGGCATCGGCTGGGGCGACGCCAAGCAGCAGTTGTTCGAGCGCATCGACGCGGAGATCGCGCCGATGCGCGATCGCTACGAGACGCTGATGGCTCGGCCCCAGGACATCGAGGCGATTCTGCGCGACGGCGCCCGCCGCCTGCGCGAGCGCTACGCGACCCCGCTGCTTGCCGAACTGCGCCATGCCGTCGGCTTGCGCGACCTGTCGGCCGGTGCCGCCGAGGCGTCCGGCGACGACAGCGGCGACACCGCGATCCGGCCGGCACCGCCGGTGTTCAAGCAGTACCGCGAGGCGGACGGCCGGTTCTCGTTCAAGCTGGTCGACGGCGACACCCTGCTGCTGCAGGGCGCGGCCTTCGCCGCGCCGCGCGATGCCGGGCAGTGGATCGGCCGGCTGAAATCGGGCGCGGTGTCGCCGGACGTCGATGCCGACGGCGTGGTCCGTACCGACGGCATCGAGATCGGGCGCCTCGCCGAAGGTGTCGACGCCGCCGCGTTCGCTGCCGCGCTGGCGCGCCTGGCGGAGGACGCCGCGACGTGAACGCGCTGGTCGAGGTCAACCTCGCCCTGATCCTGTTCCTGCCGTGGTTCGCGATCCTCGGCACGCTCTACTGGGCGTATCCCCGGCAGCCGCGCGACGCGGCCCGCCGCGTGTTCGACATCGGCTCGCTGCTGCTCGCCGTGGCGGCGTTCCTGCTAGCCGTGCACTGGGCGCATCGTGGCGCGGACCCTGCGTTCGGCGGGATGTGGCGGCAGGTGCTGGCCACCGCCGTCGGCTACGGTGTGTTCCTGGGCGTGATGCTGATCGCATTCCTGGTGCGCAGGCGTTGGCTGCACCGGCGCGCGCGCTGAGCGGGTCTGCGACCAAAGCCGCATCCCGGTTCCCGCCGCGCTTGCCTAGACTGGTTGCAGTCCCCGAACGCAGCACGAGTCACCCCATGAGCGAGCCGAATGGCATCGTCACCATCGACACCGGCTACCAGCGCCCGGCGTTCTGCGCGGCGTACCTGGTGGTGCAGGACGGCCGCGCGGCCTTCATCGACAGCGGCACCGGGCGCAGCGTGTCGCATCTGCTCGGCGCGCTCGACGCACACGGGGTGGCGCGCGACGCCGTGGACCGGGTGATCCTGACCCACGTCCACCTCGACCACGCCGGCGGCGCGGGCCTGCTGATGCAGGCCCTGCCCAACGCGACCCTGGTGGTGCACCCGCGCGGCGCGCCGCACATGATCGATCCGGCGAAACTTTCGGCCAGCGCGCGCCAGGTCTACGGCGACGAGGAGTTCGAACGCAGCTACGGCAACCTGACGCCGGTGCCCGCCGAGCGGGTGATCGCCGCCGAGGACGGCCACGTGGTCGAGCTGGCCGGCCGGCGGCTGGTGTGCGCGCACACCCCCGGGCACGCGAAGCACCATCTGTCGGTGTGGGACGGGCGCAGCCGCAGTTGGTTCAGCGGCGACGTGTTCGGCATCTCCTACCGCGAACTGGACACGCCGCGCGGTCCGTTCGTGATCCCGACCAGCTCGCCGGTGCAGTTCGATCCCGACGCGATGAAGCAATCGGTGCGCAGGATGCTGGCGGAGGCGCCGGCGCGGGTGTACCTGACCCACTTCGGTGCGGTGTCCGACTGCCAGCGGTTGGGCACCGACCTGATCGCGCAGATCGACGCGATGGTGTCGCTGGCGCGCCAGGCCGGCCCCGAGGGGCACGCGCGCCTGGTCGACGGCCTGCAGCGCCTGTACACCGACCGCGCGCAACGTCACGGCATCAAGGAGGCGGCGCAGCGGATCCCCGCATTGCTGGGCACCGACATCGAGCTCAACGCGCAGGGCCTGGCGGTGTGGCTGGCCCGCGAGACGGCCCTCAGTCCCAACGGTTGAGGTGCGGGCCGAAGGCTTCGCGTTGCGGCCGCACCACACAGAAGCGGTGGCCGCTCGGCGCCTCCATCACCCACCAGGTGCTGATCTGCTCGATGCGCTTCGCGCCGAGGCCTTCCAGGCGCGCGACTTCCGCCTCGATGTCGTCGGTTTCGATGTCCAGGTGGATGCGCGACGGATGCGCGACCTTCTGCAGCAACAACATCGGCTCGTCGGCGGCGGTGCGCAGTTCGCCGTACCTGCCGTCGCCGTCCGCATCGGCGGTGCCGACCGGCTTGCCGAGGGCCTGCGACCAGAACGCGACGTGCGGGGCGAGATCGTCGACCTCGCAGTCGAGCACGAACGTGGACAGGCGGCTGTGGTGCGGCATGGCGGCGGCTCCCGGGGCGTGGTCCGCACACCATGCCGGATCCCGCTCGCGGAGGGTGCGAACGCGGTCGCGGTCGCAGGCAGGGCGACACCGCGCGGGGTCAGGCGCCGAGCGACTGCCCGCCGTCGACGGCCAGCACCTGGCCGGTGATCCAGGCGGCCGCCGGCGAGCACAGGAACAGCGCCGCGGCGGCGACATCCGCCGGGTTCCCGAATCCGCCGAAGGGGATGCTGTCGCGCACGCGTGCGTACAGCGCCGGGTCGTCCTGGCGACGGCGCTCCCACAGGCCGCCGGGGAACGCGATCGAGCCCGGTGCGACGGCGTTGACGCGGATGCGCGCGCGCGCGAGTTCCGCGGCCAGGGTCACCGTGTAGTAGTTCAACGCGGCCTTGGCGGTGGAGTAGGCGACCGCGCGCGGCGTGGGCTGCAGCGCGTTGATGGAGCTGACGTTGAGGATCGCGGGCGCGTCGCCGGCGCGCAGGTGAGGCAGGGCGGCGCGGTTGCAGCGCACGGCGGCCATCAGGTCGAGCTCGAAGCCCGCCTGCCAGGCCGCGTCGTCGGCGCCGTGGGCGAGTGCGGAGGCGTTGTTGACCACCACGTCGATGCCGCCGAGCGCGGCGGCGGCGGATTCGACCCAGTCGGCGATGGCCGACGCGTCGACCAGGTCGCAGACCTGCCGGTGGACGCTGCCGCCATGCGCCGCCAGCCGCTGCGCGGCAGCCTCCAGGTCGGTGCCGCCGCGGGCGCACACCGACACCGAAGCGCCGGCCGCGGCGAACGCCTCGGCGATCGCCAGGCCGATGCCCCGGCTGCCGCCGGCCACGAGCACGCGCCGGCCACCGTGCGGGCGCGCCGGCTGCGCCGGTCCGGCGGGAGCGGGATCGGCGCGATCGTGGAGGTCGCCCGGTGCGGTCATGCTCAGTGCGGGCGCGCGAGGTCGTCGAGCAGCGCGCGCAGGAAGCGTGCGGCTTCGCCGCCGGTGCAGGCGCGGTGGTCGAAGGTCAGCGACAGCGGGATCACCTTGTGCGATTCGAAGCCGCCGATCACCGGAGTGATCTGGTGGCGCGCGCGGCCGGCGGCGACGATCGCCACGCACGGCGGCACGATGACCGGTGTGGCGTAGCGGCCGGCGAACATGCCGAAGTTCGACAGCGAGATCGTGTAGCCGGTGAGTTCGCCGGCCGGCAGGCTGCGGTCCAGCACCTGGGTGCGCAGGCGGTTCACGCCCTCGCGCACGCCGGCGGCATCGAGCACGTCGGCGTTGCGCAGGGCGGGCACGAACAGGCCGTCGTCGGTGTCCACGGCGATGCCGATGTCGACGTGCGGGTGCAGGGTGCGGGTGAGCTTGTCGCCGTCGAACCAGGCGTTGAGCGCGGGCACGGCCGCAGCGGCGGCGCAGATCGCGCGCACCAGGCGCACGGTGACGTCGTTGCCGGGCGTCCAGGCGTGGATGTCGGCGTCGTCGGTGAGTGTGGTCGGCACCACCTTGGCATGGGCGTCGGCCATGACCCGGGCCATGTTGCGGCGCACGCCCTTGAGCTGTTCCGGTTGCCCGCTGGCGGAGACCGACGGCGGCTGCGTACGCATCGGCTTGCCGGATGCGGACAGCGCGGTGCGTTCGTGTTCGCTGCGTCCGCGCGCGGAGGGCGCGGCTCGCGCGGTCGTTCCCTCGCCCGAAGCGGGTGTCGCGGCCCGCCCGCCTGCAACGGGCGGGGACGCTGCATTGCCGCCGGTCGAAGACGACGACCGGCCCGCCGGTGCGCTGCCGTCGGCTGCGGCCTGTTTGACGTCGGCCATGGTGACCACACCATCGGCGCCCGTGCCGCGCACCTGTGCGATGTCGACCTTGAGCTTGCGCGCCATCGCGCGCACGGCCGGCATCGCCTTGACCCCACCCGCAGCGCTGGCGCGCTCCGCGTGTACGGTGTCGGAGGACTGCATCGCGCCGACCACGGTGCCGCTGTCGGCGCGTTCGCCACCCGCCGAGGATTTCTCCTCGGGAGGCGCGTCGTCACTGGCGTCGATCGCGCCGCCCTCGGTGGAGGCGACGACCTTGTCGTCCGGGGCGGGGTCGGGCTGGCCGACGCCCTTGCCGGGCTTGGGCGGTCCGTGGTGATGGCCGGTGTCCTGGCCTTCGGCACGCTGCGGCAGGTCGGGATCGATCTCGAATTCAGCCAGCACCGCGCCGGTTTCGACGATGTCGCCGGGGTCGCCGGCGAGCTTGAGCACCTTGCCCGACACGGGCGAAGGCACGTCCACGACGGCCTTGGCGGTCTCCATTGAGACCAGCGGGTCGTCGAGTCGGATGACGTCGCCGACCTGGACCGCCCATTCGACGATGGTGGCATCGGGCAGGCCTTCGCCGAGATCGGGAAGCTTGAAGGATTTGGTGTCAGCCATGGTGGTCCTCGGATGATGCGATGACGCGTTTGGGTATCCAGCCGGTCGCGCCGGCGGCGTTGCGAGCCCACCACCAGCCGGCGAGCGCTTGGTCGAGCTCGACCCGCTCGCCGGCCGCGACGGAAAGCTCGCGGGTGTCGTAGTCGTCCAGCGCGGTGGCGGTGCCGTGGGCGCGATCGAACAGGCTGGCCGGCACCCAGCCTCCGTCGCCGGCGGCGTTCACGGTCCAGACGAAGTCCGGCCATTCGGTGTCGCGCTCGCCCAGCGTGACCTGCTCGCCGACGCGGATGCGGATCGGCGGCCGGTCGGGCGGACGATGGTCGGCGAGGATGCGCGCGCGGCGCACGTCAGCCCGCCGCCAGGGCCCGCTTCGCCGCCTCGACCACGCGCTCGGTGCTGGGCAGGTACTTCATCTCCAGCCGGAACAGCGGGATGTGGGTGTCGTAGCCGGTGACGCGCTCGACCGGGGCGAGCAGGTCGTACATGGATTCCTCGGCCAGACGGGCGGCGATCTCGGCACCGAAACCGGCGGTCTTGGCGGCTTCGTGCACGATCACGCAGCGGCCCGTCCGGGACACGGACTCGGCGATGGTGTCGAAATCCAGCGGTTTGAGCGTGGCCACGTCGATGACTTCGGCGCTGATGCCATCCTCGGCCAGGCGGTCGGCGGCTTCCAGCGCCTCCTTCACCTGAGCGCCCCAGCTGACCAGGGTGACGTCGGTGCCGTCGCGCAGTACGTAGCACACGTCCAGCGGCAGCGCCTCGCCGTCGTCGGGCACGAGCTCCTTGTACTGGCGGTAGATGCGCTTGGGCTCGAAATAGATCACCGGGTCGGGCTCGCGGATCGCCGCCAGCAGCAGGCCGTAGGCGCGCGCGGGCGACGACGGCATGACCACGCGCAGGCCGGGCACGTTGGTGAAGATCGCCTCGTTGGCCTCGCTGTGATGCTCGGGGGCGCGGATGCCGCCGCCCCACGGCACCCGCAATACCATCGGGCAGTGCAGGCGACCGCGGGTGCGTGTGCGGAAGCGCGCGGCATGGCAGACGATGTGGTCGACCATCGGGTACATGAAGCCGTCGAACTGCGCTTCGGCGACGGGCTTCATGCCTTGCAGCGCCATGCCGACGGTGAGGCCGGCGATGGTGGTCTCGTCGAGCGGGGTGTCGAGCACGCGCTCGGAACCGAACCGCGCCTGCAGGCCAGCGGTGGCGCGGAACACGCCGCCGTTGACGCCGACGTCCTCGCCCAGCACCACGACGCTGTCGTCGTGGCGCATCTCCCAGGCCATGGCCTGGGTGATCGCCTCGATCAGGGTGATCGGGGTGTCGGTCTTCGCCGCCGTATCGGCGCCGGTCTCGGCGGCGGGCTTCGCATTGGTCGCCACGTTCATCGGCGCGCCTCCCGGGCGATGGCCGCCTCGCGCTGGGCGAGCAGGTCGGCCGGTGGGTCGGCATAGAGATAATCGAACATCGCTTCGACCGGCTGCACCTTGGATTCGAGATAGGCATTGATCTCGACGTCGATGCGCTTGCCGCAGTCGACGGCCCAGGCCTTTTCCTGTTCCTCGTCCCACAGGCCCTGGGCGGTGAGCCAGGTACGCAGGCGGGCGATGGGTTCCTTGTCCCACGCGGCCTTGACCTCGGCTTCGTCGCGGTAGCGGCGCGCGTCGTCGGCGGTGGTGTGGTCGTGCAGGCGGTAGGTCATGAATTCGATGACGCTGCCGCCCTCACCGTTGCGGGCGCGCTCCATGGCGCGGCGCATGCCTTCGAGCACGGCGAACAGGTCGTTGCCGTCCACCTGCAGGCAGTGCAGACCGCCGGCCAGACCCTTTTGCGCCAATGTCTTCGCGCCGGTCTGCGCCTTGCGCGGCACCGAGATCGCCCAGCCGTTGTTGATGATGCACTGGACGAACGGCAGCTCGTAGGCGCCGGCGGAGTTGATCGCGGCGTAGGTATCGGTCTTGGAGCTGCCGCCATCGCCGCAGCAGGTCACCGCGACGCGCGGTTCGTTGCGCAGCTTGAACGCCAGCGCGGCGCCCGCGGCGTGCAGGCACTGGGTGGCGATCGGCACGCACCAGGGCAGGTCGTGGCGCGGGATCTCGAAGTCGTTGCCGCGCTCGTCGCCGCCCCAGTACATCAGCACTTCGCGCGGATGCACACCACGCATGAACTGGGCGCCGTACTCGCGGTAGCTCGGGGCGAACAGGTCTTCCGGGCGCATCGCGGCGCCGATGCCGACATGGGTCGCCTCGTGCCCCAGGCAGGCGGCGTAGGTACCGAGCTTGCCGGTGCGCTGCAGGGCGATCGACTTGCTGTCGAAGGTGCGCACAAACAGCATCTGCTTGAACAGTTCGAGGATGCGCCCGGGGTCTGCGATGTCCTTCGGCGGTTCGGCGACGAAGCGTCCGTCAGGGCCCAGGTACTGCAGGTATTCGATTTCGAAGGTGGCGGCGACTGTCATGCGTATTTCCAGTTCTCTGCGCGCTCCACGGGGCCGACGATGATAGCGAGCGGCCCGTAAAGTCCCGTTGCGCAATGCGTCATGACAGCGGAGCGGTCGGCGTGGCATCGCGGGGGGGTCCGGCACGTGTGGTGTGCAGGGATGCCGCGCCCCGGCCGCCGGGGCGCGGGTCATCGCGGCGCACGAGGTGGCGTTTCGGTGCGGCCCGGAAACGAAGAACCCCGGCCGAAGCCGGGGTTCCGTCGACCGCCTCGGAACAGGCGGGGTCTGGTGGCCGGGCCTACTCGACCCAGTGCCCGCTCAATGTGAGCCGGGCGAAGGGACGCACGCCCTCGACGCGCACGTACCACGTGCCCGCGGCCGGCGTCGCGACGTGGACGACCTCGTTGTTGCCCGGGCGGGCCGAACGGGCGTCCCAGTCCTGCGCGGTCGGCTGTTCGCCGTGGCGCAGGGTAAGGGTGACGTCGCCGCTGCCGCCGTAGGTCTGCACCCGCAGTTGGCGGCCCCCGACAGTCACCTCGATGCGGTACATGAGCGCGTCGCCCGCTTCGCCGGACAGTGCTGTCACCGGCACGCCGTTGGCGAGTGCGGGAAGCGCCTGCGGGTCGTCCACGACCGTCGTGCGTGCCTGTGCGGCGTTGTCCGTCTCGTCCGGATCGGCGGTCTGCGAGGTGGCCGCGACGGCCAGGGTCACGGTGTCGCCGAGTGCGGTGTCCGGTGCAGTGGCGGCGAGACCGAACACCGCGTCCGCATCGGCGTCGAGGATGTCGACCGTGCAGGCGACGGTGGTGGTGTCGCTGCCGTGGGTCGGCGTATCGCAGCTCCAGCCTGCCGGGGCATCGACCTCCAGGTCGGGCAGGGCGAGGTCGAACGCGAAGCCGACGCCGGCGAACGCCGCGGCATCCGGACCGGCGTTGGTCACGGTGGTCGCGAACACGAGTGGGGTGCCGACGATCGTCTCCGCGTTGGCGGCCTCCGCCTGGACCGACAGGTCGGCGAAACGGACCGGTTGCAGCCGCACCAGCAGCAGCACCGGATCGTGGTCGGCCAGCCGGGTCGGCGTATCGGGCTCGTTGCGCGCGATCTCCGGGAAGTCGGCGTTGATGCGCGCGTGGCTGACGTCGTAGCCGGCGACCAGCGGCGAATCGATCAAGGCCTGGTTGACCAGGATGTGGTCGATCGATTGCGCCTGGTAATCGAACACGAACGAATAGCGCTCTTCCGGATCCGCATCGAGGGTGACGTTGCGCAGCACCGGGTCGACCAGCACCGCGCCGTCGCCGTCCACGGCGGTGGTCTCGTCGGCCGACGGCAGGCCGGTCACCGTGCCCATGGCGTCGACGAGGCCGTCGTTGAACTCGAACGCGTTGAAGTCGCCCAGCACCACCAGTTTGCGGGCAGGGTCCGCATCCTGCAGGCCCTGTACCAGGCCGGCCAGGTACTCGGCCTGCGCGTGACGCTTGGCACGCACGCGTGCGCCGGTGCTGATCCAGCCGGCGCTGCCGTTGGTGTCGTTGTCGACCCCGCTGAGCGAGCGCTGATGCACCACGATCACCGCCAGCGGCAGGGTGCGTCCATCGGCGAATTGCACGGTGGCGTCGAGCAGCAGCGGCGGACGGTCGTTGAGCGTGCTGGTCGAGCCGTCCGGATTCTGCAGTCTTTCCTCGGCGCCGTGCTGGGTGACGCCGTGGACGTCCACGCGCGCCGCGCCGGCACCGTTGTCGCCACTGCGGACCAGGAAGCCGACATCGATGCCGCCGATGTCGAGGCCTTCCTCCAGCCAGGCGACGTAGCCCGGGTCGGGCTGGCCGGCGGCGACGGCGTCCTGGTTGATGCGCCCGGCCAGCCGCTGCAGTACGTCCAGGTTCTCCACCTCGGTCACGCCCAGCACGTCGGGCATGTGCAGATAGCCACGGATGCCCAGCGACGCCTTGGCGAGACGCTGCTCGATCGCCTCCGGGGTCAGGACCGGCTCGCCGATGGTCGGGTCGTCGATGTCGTCGAAGAAGCGCTCGAGGTTGTAGGCGGCGAACGTCGCGTGGTCCGGATCCGGCAACTGTGCCGGGCGCGGTTGATCGGCCCCGTCGCACTCGACCTGGAGTTCGGCTTCCGGATAGATCGTGAAACGGCGGAACGTGTAGTCGAGCGGCCCGACCAGGCTGCCGTCGACGATCCGGCAGCCGACGGCGAGGTTCGCGGTCGGGGCGCCGATCGTGGTGCTGTTGACCGCGATCAGTTCCGGATTGAAATCCCAGCGCGGGATGTCGGTGGCGGTGCTGCCCAGCGGCTCGGGATCGAGCAGCGGGATGCCCGGCTCACGGAACGGGCGTGCGGTGCCGGTGACCACGACCGCGAAGCGGCCGTTGCTGGTCGCGCTGGCCTGGCGCTCGTTGACGTTGCCGCCGGTGGGCGCGACCACGGTGAAGCTCGGCGCGGTCACGCGCATGCCCTCGAGGTGCTCGAGCTGGTCGAGGCCGCCCTCGGCATTGGGCACGGCGGTGGTCAGGACCACCGGTGCCGGCAACGGATGCCCGCTCGACAGCGCGATCACGCTGGCATCGGTGATCTCGGTCAGCGGCAGCTGGTGCGGGTCGGCGGCCGGCACGTACTCGATCACCGTGCCCTGCACGAGAACGCGGTTGCCGACGGCAGCGGCATCGGGCGGCGTGCTGGAGGTGAACACGAACACGCCTTCGGAGGTCATGGGATCGCCGTCGTCCTCGCCGTCGGCGGTCTGGATGAAGAAGCCGTTGTTCTTGCGCCCGGTGACGATGCCCTCGGTCGCCACGGCCTGGCCCTCGTAAGGCGAGCGACCGCCACTGCCCTGGATCGCATGGATCGGCAGGGTCACGACGTCGTCGTTGAGGATGGTGCCCGTGGCCTGCGCGCGCTGGATTTCGGCGCCGACCGCATTCGACAGGTCGACGAAAAAGGTCTCGTCGGGTTCCGGCGTGGTGTCGCCGACCACGTCGACGACGATCGTCTTCGAGCGTTCGCCCGCGGCGAAGCGCAGCGTGCCGGACTTGGCGACATAGTCGTTGTCGGCCACGGTGGCGGTGCCGTCGGCGGTGGCGAAGTCCACGGTCACGCCGTCGGCGTCGGCCGGCTGGTTGAGCGTGACGGTGAAGAAGAACGGAGTGAGCCCGCTGTCGCCCTCGGCCGCGGCGGTGTCGGCGATCGACAGCCACAGGGTGCCGCCGCCTCCGCAGGGCGCGTACGGCGTCTCGCCGTTGCGCGGCCCGGGTGCGCGTGCGCCGAAGTCGCCGGCGTTGTCGTCGGTGTCGCGGCAACCGTCGTCGCCGCGCCATGCGGCATTCGCCGCCGACAGGACCGGCGCCGGACCGCTGCCTTCGAAATAATTGGCGCCGCCGAAGCCGACCAGGTCGAGGATGCGATCCTCCTGGGTGGCGTTGCAGGGCGTGCTGCCGCCGTTGCAGCCGAGGCCGGCGGTGCCGTCGACCAGCGCGACCTTGCCGGCGCTGGCGGACATGTTGATGGTGCCGCTGGCGTCCGGCGTGGGCAGAGCCGCGCCGGTGCTGCCGCCGGCCAGACCGATCAGGAAGTACTGGCCGGGCAGCAGGGTGGTCGCCGGCAGGACGACCAGTTGCCCGGCGCCGCTGCCGAAGTTGCCGGTGCCGGTTGCGCTGGCGTACTGCAGCGAGGTGCCGCCCAGCGGGACCGGCGTGTCGCCACGGTTGAACAATTCCACGTAATCGGCGTTGTACGCCGCACCGCTGTTGCCGCCCGCCCCGTAGATCTGGCTGACGACCACCTGCGCCTGGGCGGTTCCCCCCAGGGCGCACACTCCCCCGATGGCCAGCAAAAGCCGGCCCATGAGCCTGCGCATCGCGCTTCTCCCCTTGAAAGACCACCCCCTGCCGGACCGATTCTGCAACGTTCCCGTGGCGGCTGCATGACGGGGGGCGATGACCGGGGAGGGTGAGGGCCGAAGCCGCGGCTGTTCACCGCCGGCCGCGCGTGGCGACGCGTCGAACCGCGGCTTCGCGTCAGCGGACACCTGGCGCGGCGGCGCGTTCGATCGATCGCACCGCGTCCGGAAGCGCCTGGCGCGATCGGTTACCCTTCGCCGGATGAGCACCGAACGCAATGCGCGGCCGCTGGAGGACGGGATCCATACCGACCTCGACGGCCGGACCACCTATGCCGGCTATCTGCGCCTGGACCGCCTGCTGGCCGCCCAGGAGCCGCTGTCGGTTCCCCCGCATCACGACGAGATGCTGTTCATCGTCCAGCACCAGGTCTCGGAGTTGTGGATCAAGCTGATGATCCACGAATTGACTGCCGCCGCCGCGCATCTGCGCCGCGACGAGGTCTGGCGCTGCCGCAAGGTGCTGGCGCGCTGCAAGCAGGTGCTGCGCCAGCTCACCGAGCAGTGGTCGGTGCTGGAGAC
Organism: Luteimonas abyssi; assembly: GCF_001482195.1. Classification (GTDB taxonomy): domain Bacteria; phylum Pseudomonadota; class Gammaproteobacteria; order Xanthomonadales; family Xanthomonadaceae; genus Luteimonas; species Luteimonas abyssi. The sequence goes on from NZ_KQ759763.1 coordinate 480,249, forward strand.
CCTCACCCCGTCGGAGTACATGGAGTTCCGCGAGGTCCTGGGGCCGTCGTCGGGCTTCCAGTCGCTGCAGTACCGCACGGTGGAGTTCCTGCTGGGCAACAAGAACGCCGACATGCTGCGGGTGTTCGGTCACGACGCGGCCGGCCAGGCGCAGCTGCGCGAGACGCTGGAGGCGCCGAGCCTGTACGACGAGTTCCTGCGCTATCTCGCGCGCTGGGGGCACGCGGTGCCCGCCGCGCACCTGGAGCGCGACTGGTCCGAGCCGCACGCGATGGACGAGACGCTGGTGCCGGTGTTCGAGGCGATCTACGGCGACACCGACCGCCACTGGCGCGAGTACGCGCTGTGCGAGGATCTGGTGGATCTGGAATCCCAGTTCCAGCTGTGGCGGTTCCGCCACATGCGCACGGTGATGCGGGTGATCGGTTTCAAGCGCGGGACCGGCGGTTCGAGCGGGGTGGGCTTCCTGCGCAAGGCGCTGGAGCTGACCTTCTTTCCCGAACTGTTCGAGGTCCGGACGCGCCTGGCCTGACGCGCGGTCTGGCCGGACCGCGTGCACGCGCGGAGGGCCGTCCCTAGGCGTGCCGGGGGCGGCGGATGTTCGCGGGGCTGCTAGGATGCGGGCCTGTCATCGCCGACGATCAGGGGATTCCCGAGCATGAACCAGCCAGGTCCGGAGGCCGCGCCGACGCCGCGCGGCGGCATCGCCCGTTTCCTCGATACGGTCGAGCGGGTAGGGAACAAACTGCCCGATCCGGCGATTCTGTTCCTGGGACTGATGATCGTGGTCTGGCTCGTGTCGGCGTTGCTGGCGCAGGTGAACTTCGCCGAGATCGATCCCCGCAGCGGCGAACCGATCCAGATCAACAATCTGTTGGCCGGCGGCAGTCTGACCGCGTTCATGGCGACGATGGTGTCCACGTTCGTCACCTTCGCCCCCCTGGGGGTCGTGCTGGTGGCGATGCTGGGGCTCGGGGTTGCCGAGCACACCGGATTCATCAATGCATCGCTGCGCGCGATTCTCTCGGTGACGCCGAAGATGCTGCTCACACCGGTCCTGATCGCGGTGGGTATCTTCAGCCACGTGGCGGTCGACGCCGGCTATGTGCTCGTGATTCCGCTCGGTGCTGTGATTTTCTATGCCGCCGGACGGCATCCCCTGGCCGGCATTGCGGCAGCGTTTGCGGGTGTCTCGGGTGGCTTCTCGGCCACCTTCATCCCGTCCAGCCTCGATCCGCTGCTGGCGGGCCTGACGCAAGAGGCGGCCCGGATCATCGATCCCGCGATGGTGATCAACCCGCTCAACAACTACGTGTTCACCACCGCGTCGACGGCGTTGATCGTCCTGGTTGGCTGGTTCCTGACCGACCGGATCATCGAGCCGCGGCTGAAAGGCACCGTCGTCGACGGCGACATGAGCGAGATGCCGACGATGGAGCACCTGTCGCCGCGAGAGCGGCGTGGCCTGGTTCTGGCGGTGGGCTCTGCGCTGCTGCTGGTGGCCGCCTTGGTGGCGACCAGTCTGCCGCTCGGTTCACCGTGGAGGGCTCCGGCCGACGCGGCCAGCGGTGCGGGGGAACTGCTGGTGGCGTCCGCGCCGTTGATGCAGTCGATCGTGCCGTTGATCTTCGTGGTGTTCGTGATTCCGGGCATCGTCTACGGCGTCGCGGCCGGTACGGTCCGGACGCACCGGGACGTGGTCGAGGGCATGAGCAAGGCGATGAGCGGCATGGGGTATTACATCGTCATGGCGTTCTTCGCTGCGCAGTTCATCTACGCGTTCGGACAGAGCAACCTCGGCGCGTTGCTGGCGATCAAGGGCGCCAACGGCTTGCAGGCGATGGGCCTGCCGATGGGGGTGACGCTGATCGGCATCGTATTGCTGTCGGGGTTCGTCAATCTGCTGGTGGGTTCGGCGTCGGCGAAGTGGGCGCTGATCGGCGCGATCATGGTGCCGATGCTGATGCAACTCGGTATTTCGCCTGACCTCACCCAGGCGGCCTATCGGGTCGGCGACTCGAGCACCAACATCATTACCCCCCTGCTGCCGTATTTTCCGCTGATCGTGGTGTTCTGCCAGCGCTACGTGAAATCCAGCGGTATCGGCACGTTGCTGGCATTGATGCTGCCCTATTCGCTCACTTTGCTGGTGGTGTGGACGCTGTTCCTGCTGGCGTTCTGGGGACTCGGCCTGCCGCTGGGGATCGGTTCGAGCTACCGCTACCCGGGATGATCCCGGATCGCAAACCGACTGTTTTAGTCACTCTCTTCCCTGAATAGGGGGGAGAGGGCTAGCTTTGCGCGTCGATCAGGCCGCCCACGGGGCGGCCGCTTACGTCAGGAGTCTACCCGCCTTGTCCAGCAATCCCTACGCCGCCGAGGAGCAGAAGACCATCCTCGGTCATCCGCGCGGCCTGTTCGTGTTGTTTTTCGCCGAAATGTGGGAGCGGTTCTCCTACTACGGCATGCGCGCGCTGCTGATCTTCTATCTCGTCCAGCACTGGATGTTCTCGGATTCCGAGGCGTCGGTGATCTACGGCGCGTACACCGCGCTGGTCTACATCGCGCCGGTGATCGGCGGATATCTCGCCGACCGGTATCTCGGCCAGCGCAAGGCGGTGCTGTTCGGCGCCGTGCTGCTGACCTTCGGTCATTTCCTGATGGCGTTCGAGGGCGATGGCGGGCAGGGGGCAGCCGAGCTCAACATCTTCTGGCTGGCGCTGGCCTTCATCATCGTCGGCTCCGGCTTCCTGAAGGCCAACATCTCGGTGATGGTCGGTCAGCTGTACCCGCGCACCGACATCCGTCGGGACCCGGCGTACACGATCTTCTACATGGGCATCAACCTGGGCGCGTTCCTGGGCTCGCTGATCGCCGGCTACCTCGGCCAGACCTACGGCTGGGCCTGGGGCTTCGGCGCTGCCGGCGTCGGCATGCTGCTGGGGCTGATCGTGTTCATCATCGGCAAGCCGCTGCTGATGGGCCGCGGCGAGTCGCGCGATCCCGAGCGCCTGGCGCGCCCGGTCGCCGGCATCAAGTTCGAGTGGCTGCTGTATGCCCTCGGCTTCGCCGCGGTGCTGCTGGTGTGGTTCATGATCCAGCACCAGAAGCTGGTGGGCTTCCTGCTCGGCGGTTCCGGCGCGGTGCTGGTCGGCTACGTGCTGTACACGTCGGTGTTCCGGCTGCCCAAGGAAGACCGCGACCGCATCCTGGCGGCGCTGTACCTGATCCTCGGTTCGATCCTGTTCTGGGCGCTGTTCGAACAGGCGGGCGCCTCGTTGAACCTGTTCACCGACCGCTCGGTGGACCGCACGATCTTCGGCTGGGAAGTGCCGGCGTCGATGTTCCAGTCGCTCAATGCGGCCTACATCGTGTTGCTCGGACCGGTATTCGCCTGGTTGTGGACGGCGCTCGCGCGACGCGGCATGGAGCCCTCGGCCCCGGCCAAGTTCTCGCTCGGCGTGATCCAGGTCGGCCTGGGCTTCCTGGTGCTGGTGGCCGGCGCGCACGCCACGGGCGCGGGCAACATGACGCCGGTGATCTTCATCTTCCTCATCTACCTGATCCACACCACCGGCGAGCTGTGCCTGTCGCCGGTCGGGTTGTCGGCGATGAACCGGCTGACCCCGGCGCACATGGCCAGCCTGATCATGGGGACCTGGTTCTTCGCCGCCGCCACCGGCAACTTCGCCGCAGGCCTGATCTCGGCCGCCACCGGCGGCGAGGGCGCGGGGCCGGAGCGGGTGCTGGAGGTCTACAGCAACGTCGGCTGGCTGGCGGTGGGCGTGGGCATCGGCATGTTGGTGATCTCGCCGTTCGTGCGGCGCCTGATGCACCTCGATACGTTGCGCGACGATGAGCCGGTCGCGGGCGAGCCCGGCATCGGCGAGCCGGCGGCGGCGGGCACCACGGTCGAGGACGCGGGCAAACGCTGACGCGGTTCGCGCGGTTTCGCCATAACAAGGGGGCGGCTTCGGTCGCCCCTTTTTTGGGTCTTCTCCCGGGCGAGAACGTGTCGGCTGCGGCGATGCTCTGCGCGAAAAAAGGCCCCGCGGCCAAACGGCGCGGGGCCTTTTCGGCGACCCGTCCAGGGAGGCGGGTCGGTCGCGCCGGCAGGCTTACTGCAGCAGCGAACGCAGCATCCAGGCGTACTTCTCGTGGGTCTGCAGGCGCTGGGTCAGCAGGTCCTCGGTCGGATCGTCGTCGCCGTCGTCGGCCACGTCCAACGCGGTCCGTGCACTGCGGCAGACGGCTTCGTTGCCCTCGACCAGTTGGCGCACCATCTCACGCCAGTCCGGTGCCTTTTCCAGACCCGGCTCTTCCTTGATCGAGGACAGCGCGATGAACTCCCCGTACGAACCGGGCGCGTTGAAGCCCAGCGCGCGGATACGTTCGGCGATGTCGTCCAGCGCGTTCCACTGCTCGGTGTACTGGTCCTCGAACATGTTGTGCAGCGCGTTGAACATCGGGCCGGTGACGTTCCAGTGGAAATTGTGGGTCTTCAGATACAGCGTGTAGGCATCGGCGAGAAACACCGAAAGGCTCTGGGCGATCTTCTTGCGTTCCCTGTCCGGAATCCCGATATCGATGGCCGGCGCCTTCGACTGCGGTGAGGGCGAGGCGGCCGGATGCGGCGCCTTGGCGCCGGACTTCTGCTTCGGGGACTTGCTCTTGGCCATGGGAAGCTCCGGTTGGGGATGGAAAGCGGCCACAATACGTCGGCCTTCGTAGCGGATATGTGACTTACAGCTGTGGATTGCAAGACGCCATGAAGACCGGTTCTCCGACCGCCCCGCGCCGGTCCGGCGGGCGCCCCGATGCCATCTTGAGCCAGGCGCGCGCCGCGATCGACGGTGCCTTGTCGCGCGATCGAGGGCGGCTATACGGACTGTGGACACGCTGGCGCCAGCGTGCCGACGATGCCGCCGCGCGGACCGCGTTCGAGGCCGCGCTGACCGCTTCGGTCGATGCCCGCCAGGCCCGTGCGGCGATGCTGCCGCGTGCGGATGTCGATCCCGCGCTGCCGATCGCCGGCGAAGCCGAGCGCATCGTCGCGCTGATCCGCGAACACCCGGTGGTGGTCATCGCCGGCGAGACGGGCTCGGGCAAGACCACCCAACTGCCGAAGCTGTGTCTGGCGGCCGGCCGGGGCCAGGCCGGCATCATCGGCTGCACCCAGCCGCGCCGGATCGCCGCACGCGCGGTGGCGCGCCGGGTGGCCGAGGAGTTGCAGGTACCGATGGGCGACGTGGTCGGCTACCAGGTGCGCTTCAACGAGCAGGTCGGTGCGCGCACGGCGGTGAAGTTCATGACCGACGGCATCCTGCTGGCGGAGATCGCGTCCGATCGCTGGCTGTCGGCCTACGACACCGTGATCATCGACGAGGCGCACGAACGCAGCCTCAACATCGATTTCCTGCTGGGGTATCTCAAGCAGTTGCTCACGCGCCGCTCCGACCTGAAGGTCATCGTGACCTCGGCGACCATCGACACCGAGCGCTTCTCGAAGCATTTCGACGACGCGCCGGTGGTCGACGTGGAAGGTCGCGGTTATCCGGTCGAGGTCCGCTGGCGACCGCTGGGCGAAGGCGCCGACGCCGCGTCGGACGCGCCCGGCGGGCCCGCGGCCCGCGGCCGGGGAGACGGCGAGGGCGGGATGTCGGTCATCGACGGCATCGTCGCCGCCTGCGACGAGATCATGCGCGAGCGCGGCATCGGCGACACGCTGGTGTTTCTGCCCGGCGAGCGCGAAATCCGCGATGCGCATCGTGCACTGGAGCGTCGCGACTACCGCCATACCGAGGTGCTGCCGCTGTATGCGCGCCTTTCCGCGCGCGACCAGGACCGGGTGTTCAATCCCGGCCCGAAGCGGCGCATCGTGCTGGCCACCAACGTGGCCGAGACCTCGCTGACGGTGCCGCGGATCCACTACGTGGTCGATCCCGGGCTGGCGCGGGTGAAGCGCTACAGTCCGCGGCAGAAGCTCGATCGCCTGCACATCGAGCCGGTGTCGCAGGCGGCCGCCGACCAGCGCAAGGGCCGCTGCGGCCGGATCGCGCCGGGGACGTGCCTGCGCCTGTACGCGGAAGCCGATTTCCAGGCGCGCGCGCCGTATACGGATCCCGAGATCCGTCGCGCCGCGCTGGCCGGCGTGATCCTGCGGATGCTGTCGCTGGGGCTGGGCGATATCGAGACGTTTCCGTTCGTGGAGCCTCCGGATCCGCGTGCGGTCGCCGACGGCTGGCAGCAGCTGACCGAACTGGGCGCCATCGACGCCGAGCGGCGCCTGACCGCGATCGGGCGCAGCATGGCGAAACTGCCGGTCGACGTGAAGCTCGCGCGTATGCTGGTGGCCGCGCAGGCCCATGGTTGCCTCGACGACATGCTGGCGATCACGGCGTTTCTGGGTATCCAGGATCCGCGCGAGCGCCCGGCCGATCAGCGCGCTGCGGCCGACAATGCGCACGCGCTGTTCGCCGATCCCAAGTCGGAGTTCGTGGGCATCCTCAGGCTGTGGGCAGGCTATCGCGAGGCGCACGAGGCGATGACCCAGTCCCAGCTGCGCCGCTGGTGCGAGACCCGGTTCCTGGGCTTCCTGCGCATGCGCGAATGGCGCGAACTGCACCGCCAGCTCAAGCTGCAATGCGAGGGCCTGGGCTGGCGTGCCGAGGGCGGCCGTGTCGCACCGCGGTCGGTGCCGCTGGCCGCGGATGCGCCGTCGACCATATCGGGCGACGCGCCCCCGGCATCGTCGCCACCCGGCGCGCGTCGCCGTCGGCGCCGGGGTGGGCGTGGCGCGTCAGCCCCGACGCACACCGACCAGGCGCAGGCCGGGGGGGCACCGGATGGCGCATCGCCCGCAGCGGACACCGGCACGCCCTACGCGATTCTCCACCGCGCGTTGATCGCCGGCCTGCCGACCCAGATCGGCCATCGCGGCGACCGTGGCCAGTACGAGGGTCCGCGCGGTCGCCGGTTCCAGTTGTTCCCCGGCTCGCCACTGGCACGCAAGCCGCCGCCATGGGTGCTTTCGGCGAATCTGCTCGATACCGAACGGGTCTGGTCGTTGACCAATGCCGCGATCGAGCCGGACTGGGTCATCGCCGAACTGCCGCATCTGCTGGCGCGCCGGCATCACGATCCGCACTGGTCGCGCGCGCAGGGCCGGGTGATCGGCAGCGAGCAGGTGAGTCTGTTCGGCCTCGTGCTCGCGCCCAAACGGCCAGTCGATTATGGGCGGTTGTATCCGGACGAGGCGCGCGCGATGTTTCTGCGCGACGGTCTGGTCACCGGCGAGATCAACCTGCGCGCGCCGTTCCTGGCGGCCAATCTCAAGGTGCTGACGCAGGCGCGCGAGGAAGAGGCCAAGCAGCGCCGGGTCGGGCTGGTGGTGGACGAGGACTGGATGGCGCAGTGGTATCACGCGCGGCTTCCGGCCGGCATCGTCGATGCGCGGACGCTGGACACCTGGTGGCGCACGGCCGACGCCGCCACGCGGCGCGCGCTGGCGTGGACCCGCGACGATCTGCTGGTCGGTGACGAGACCGATGCCGAGCGCTTTCCGCCCGTGCTGGCGGTCGGCAACGCGCGCCTGGAGGTGCGATATCGGTTCGAACCCGGCGCACCGGACGACGGCATGACCGTACGCGTTCCGCTGCACCTGCTCAACGCGCTCGATCCCGCGCGACTGTCCTGGCTCGCGCCCGGGTTCGTGGAGGACAAGGCCGCCGCGCTCATCCGTAGCCTGCCGAAGGCGCTGCGGCGTAACTTTGTGCCGGCACCGGATTTCGCGCGCGCTTTCGCGCAGGCGCATCCGGCGCCTTCGGCCGATGCGATCACCGGCACGCTCGCGCGTTTTCTCGCGCGGCTCGTCGGCGTGGCGGTGGCCGCGACCGACTACGACGAATCCGGGCTGGACCCGCACCTGCGCATCAATCTGCGACTGCTGGCACGTGATGGCCGCACGGTGCTGGCGGAGTCGCGCGACCTCGCCGCGTTGCGCGCCCGTTTCGGCGCCGAGGCCGACGCCGCGTTCGCGTCGCGAGCCGCCGAGGGGCTCGCGCAGACCGGGCTGACCGCCTTTCCCGAGCAGCCGGTGCCGCGCGAGGTGCCCGGCGCCGGCGGCATCATCGCGTACCCGGCGCTCGACGACACGGGCGACAGCGCCGCCCTGGCGGTCTACGCCGATCCGGCCGAAGCGCGGCGACGTCATCCACGCGGCGTGCGCCGGTTGCTGCGCATCGCGCTCGAACAGAAGTTGCGGCAGGCCCGCAAGCAGTTGCCCGCCAAGCCGAAGGCCGCCTTGTCGTACGCCGCCATGGAGGCGAGTGCGCCGCGACCGGACGTGTCCGGCGACCCGTTGCGGACGGACCTGGTGGAGGGGGCGTTCGCCGCACTGACGACCGAGGGGCTGGATGACATCCGCGACGCGGCCGCGTTCGCCGAGCGTCGCGATGCGGTCGGGCGTGCGCTGTTCGGTGAAGCGATGCGGCGCCTCGCGTTGGCGGAGACCGCGCTGGAGCGCATCGCCGAGATTCGCGGCCGGCTCGACGGCGGCCTGATGGGGTGGGCGCGGGCGAACCTCGACGACATGCGCCTGCACCTGGACACGCTCGCGCCGTCCGGTTTCCTGGGCACGGCGCCGGATGCCTTGCTCGAGGACATGCCGCGCTACCTGCAGGCGCTCTCGCTGCGCGCAGAGCGCGCGCTGCGCGACCCGCTGCGCGATCAGCAGCGCATGCTGGAACTCAAGCCGTTCGTCGATGCGCTGGCCGAGGCCGGCGCGGCGGGCCTGACGGACCGGCCCTCTTACCTCGCCTTCCGGCACGATCTCGAAGAACTCCGGGTGTCGATGTTCGCGCAGGAACTGGGCGCGCGCGGGGGCGTGTCGCCGAAGAAGCTCGCGGCACGGCTCGCCGGCTTGGAGGACCTGGACCGGGAATCGTGACAGTCGCCTCGACCGGGGCGGGGCGAGCGTGCTAGCGTCGTCGCCGCACACGATGCACCGCCCTCGCGGCGGACGGCCGGCGCACGATGCCCGGCGGCCTGCAGGTTATCGACCCGCAACGAACATGGAGGTTGGCTTGGCCCAGGTTCTGCTCGCCCCTGTTCTTACCGACGCCCCGCTGCGTTCGCGCCGCCAGCGCGTCTCGTCCGGTGTGGCGGCGCATTCCGGCGTCGCCGGGTCGACAGAGCGATCCACCGCCCTGACGGTCTTCCCCAACCACGAGACGTGTCCGATGGGAGCACGAGCGAAGTGGCTGGTGTCCGGTGTCATGGCGGGGGGCTTCCCCATCGGTTTGGTGTACGACTGCATCGGCGGACACGGGCCGCCGATCGGTTGCTGCCCGCCGGACGTGTTCCGCAGCCTCGGCTAGCACATCCCGCTCCGATCACGTAGGCGGGTGGCTCGCGCACGGGCCACGCCGCGAGATCAGGGTCGCCACGGACGCCGCCCCGGGCACCCCGCACGACATCCACGGCGGCTTGGCTCATCGACACAGGGAGAAGAGAAGATGAAGAAGCAACTGGCCTTGGGCGCGCTGCTGGCGCTTTCGCTCGGATTCGTCGGTAACGCCGCGGCATTCCCGACCACGCCGTGCACCGCCGAGAACGAGGGCGCGGAAGAATACGTGCCGAACAACTTCCCCAGAGGCGGGGGGGCGATCTTCCAATGCTGGGACGGGCGCTGGCACCGCGTCGCGATCTGCGACGACTTTGGAGGCTGTATCTGGATCTGACGCGGGACCGATGGGTGGCGCAGACGCCGTCCCGCGCCACTGGCATGGGAAGAAATCCGACGGCCGCATTGTCGATCTCAAGGAGAACACGATGAAGAAGCAACTCGCTCTGAGCGCATTCGTGGCGCTTTCGTTAGGGTTCGCAGCCAGCGCAGCCGCAGCTCCGACCACACCGTGCACCGCGGACAATCAGGGCGCCCAGGAAATCGTGCCGTTCGGTGCTGGGGGTGGGGCGCTCTACATGTGTCTGGGGCCCCAGTGGGTCCTCGTGGGCACCTGCGATGCGCAAGACAACTGCGTCCTGCACTGAGGTCGCGAGCGTCCTGCTTCCCGGCCGCCGCGCTGTGCGCGGCGGCTTTCGAGAGTGGCTCACTCCACCCGCTGGACCTTTGCGGTCGAGTTGTAGCCGTCCACCTGCAGCCACCACACGCCCATGAAGCCAGGCCGGATGCGCACGCCGACGTCCTGACGGCGCACGCCCGCCAGGCGCGCATTGTCGGTCTGCTCCCACACTTGGCCGTTGGCCAGGGTGTAGCGGCGGCCCTTGCCGAAGCCGGTGAACTCGCCGGCGATCGTGCTCTCGATGGGCTCCTGCGAACCGAAATGGAAGAAGCCGCGGTTCTCCTCGACCACTGCGCGCCGGCCTTCCGCGCGCGCCTGCTCGACCGCGGCGGCGGTTTCCACGCCCACCCGGCGCTCCAGCCAGGTGTTGAGGGCGGCCAGTTCGGCCGACGAGAGCTTGTCGAGGCCCGCCGCGCGGAATTCGTCGGCGCTCATCTGCTCCTGCAGTGGCGGGGCCTGCTGGGCGGCCACGGTGCCGACGGCCGCCAGGGCGATCGCGGCGCACAGGGCGCGGAGGGCAACACTGTGGTGACGGCGCATGGTCTGTTCCTCGTGGCGGTGGACGGCTAGTGTAGATCGTCCCTTTTCCACCGCGTACGTGTCCGGCCGTGTCCGTCGATCCGCCCCTGTCGTTGCCGCCCCCCAGTGTCCTCGGCCCGCCGCTGCGTGACCGGCTGGAGGCGATACTGCGTCCGGCGGGGGCGGTCTTGGAGCCGCTCGAACCCTGGCCGGTGATCGCCGACATGCTGGAAGCGCTCGGCCGATTGAACGCCGAGGGCGACGTGATCGCCGCGGCCATCCTGTTCTCCCTGCCCGAGGACGATGCTGGCCTGCAGGCATCGCTGGTCCGGGAACATCCTGCCGTGGCGGCGCTGATCGACGGCCAGCGCGCCGCGCGCCAGGTCTGGGCGCTGCACGCAGAGCGTGCCGGCCACGGCAACCAGGAGGGACTGCGCCGCCTGCTGCTGTCGATCGTGCGTGACCTGCGGGTGGTGCCGATCCTGCTGGCGCGCCAGCTCGCCTACCTGCGCGCGGCGGCGAAAGGGCCCGAAGACGAGCAGCGGGCGCTGGCGCAGCTGACCCGCGACATTCACGCGCCGCTGGCCAACCGCCTGGGCATCTGGCAGCTCAAATGGGAGCTGGAGGACCTGGCGTTCCGTTTTCTCGACCCCGACACCTACCGCCGGATCGCACGTCTTCTCGACGACAAGCGCGGTGGGCGCGAGCGTTACATCGATGCAGTGCGGCAGCGGCTGGACGAGGCGCTGGATGCACAGGGCCTGCGTGCCGATGTCGCCGGACGGCCCAAGCACATCTACAGCATCTGGAAGAAGATGCAGCGCAAGGACGTTCCCATCGGCGAGCTCTACGATCTGCGCGCGGTGCGGGTGCTGGTGGACGACGTGCCCGCCTGCTACGCCGCGCTGGGGGTGGTGCACGCCCTGTGGACCCCGGTGCCGGGCGAGTTCGACGACTACATCGCGCGCCCCAAGCGCAACGACTACCGCTCGCTGCACACCGCGGTCGTCGGGCCCGAGGGCAAGACGCTGGAGGTGCAGATCCGCACCTTCGCGATGCACGAGCAGGCCGAACTGGGCGTGGCCGCGCATTGGCGCTACAAGGAAGGCGGCAGCGGCGACGCCGCGCTGGAACGCAAGATCGAATGGATGCGGCGGTTGCTCGAGTCGCATCAGGAGAGCGGCGACGAGATGGCCCTGGCCGGCGCCCTCGACACCGAGCTGGTGGAAGACCGCATCTACACCCTGACCCCGCGCGGCGAGGTGATCGACCTGCCGCGGGGTGCCACGCCGCTGGACTTCGCCTATCACGTGCACACGATGGTCGGGCACCGCTGCCGCGGCGCGAAGGTCAACGGACGCATCGTGCCGCTCGGCCACACCTTGCAGAGCGGGGACCGGGTGGAGATCCTGACCGCGAAGACGCCCGAGCCGCGACGCGACTGGCTGGTGCCGGCCAACGGGTATCTCGCCAGTGGGCGCTCGCGCGACAAGGTGCGCGCGTGGTTCCACAAGCTCGATCGCGAGCGCAACGTGCAGGCGGGGCGCGAGTTGCTGGAGCGCGAACTCAAGCGGCTGGGGTTTCAGCAGGCGGATCCCGCACCCGCGCTCAAGCGTTTCCACGCCGCCACGCTCGACGACCTCCACGTGATGGTGGCGCTGGGCGATGTCGGGCCGCACCAGGTGGTGCGCGCACTGGGCGAGGCCGAGGCGGAGGCGCGCAAGCCCGAACCGCAGACCACGGACTTCGCCCGCGCGCCGCCGCGGCAGTTGCCCAAGGCGAGCTCCGAATTCACGGTGGTCGGCGTGGACAACCTGCTGGTGCAGATCGCCCGCTGCTGTCGCCCGCTGCCGGGGGAGGCGATCACCGGGTACCTGACCCGCACCCGCGGGATCAGCGTGCATCGCCCGGATTGCGCCGCCTTCCAGCGCCTGGCGGCCCGCGAGCCGCAGCGGGTGCTGCCGGTGGCCTGGGGACGGGCTGGCGGTGCGCACGAGGCCGAGGCGCTCGTCGATGGCGTCGATCGGCGGCATCTGCTCAAGGACCTGACCAACCTGATCGCACAGGAAGACGCGCACGTGCTCGCGATCCGCAGCGAAGGGACGCGGGGCGTGGGACGGATCCGCCTGCGGTTGCACTTGCGGGTGCAGGACCACGGCCAGTTCGCGCGTCTGCTCGGCAAGCTGGAGGCGGTGCCGGGCATCGAGCGCGTGCGCCGCGCCTGAGGCAGCACCGCCTCGGTCTGCGGGCCGGGCCGGGAACTGTGGCTCGAGGTCGCCATCGCAGCTTGCAGGCGGATGCTGCTGACGGCGCATGCCGACCGGTGACGCACGCATTCATCGGCATCTTCTATGCTGCGCCGGTGAGCCGCCGCCCCGATCCTCCGACCATGCCCGATCCGGACCGCCGCGAACCCCTCGCGACCCGGCGGCATCCGTCTGCGACAGCCGCCGGGCGCCTGTCGGACCGGATGGCGGGCTGGCCGCGTTGGGTGCGGCCGACGATGGCCGGTGCGGGTGCCCTGTTCCTGATCCTGTTACTGGTACGGCAACCCCTCGCGGACCGGCTGTGGCCCGAGACGCGGGCGCAGGTCCTGCGCGAGGAGGCGGCGATCGCACTGGCCGAAGGGCGATTGACCGCCGAGGACGGGAGCGGCGCGCGGGAACTGTACGAAGCCGCGCTGGCCATGGACCCGGATCGCAACGAGGCACGCGAGGGCCTGGCGCGTGTGGCGCTGGCGGCGCTGGCGCAGGCCGAGGCCGCGAACGATGCCGGTGATGTCGATGCGACCACGGCTGCGCTCGCACTGGCGCGTGCGCTGTCGGCGCCACGCGCGGAGGTCGAGCGTGTCGCCGCCGCGTCGCACGCCCGCCAGGCCGGGCTCGCCGGCCGCGAGGAACTGCACGCCCGTGCCGAAGCCGCTTACGCGCGTGGCGATCTGTACGGCAGCGCCAACGCCGCACTTCCGCTCTATCAGCGGATCCTCGGGTTCTGGCCGGACGACGCCGATGCGTTGCGCGGTCGCGAAGATGCGCTGGGCGACCTCCTGCAACAGGCACGCGATGCGTTGCGCCGCGGTCACTATGCGCAGGCCGCACGCGCGGTCGCGGTGGCGCGTTCGCACGATGCCGGCCATGTCGATCTTCCCGATACGCAGGCCCGGCTGGGCGAGGAGCGCGATGCACTGCTCGCACGCGCGGATCGCGATCGGGACGCCGGGCAGCTGGAGCGCGCCGAGGCGACCTATCGCGATCTGCTCGAAGCCGATCCGGATGCGGTCGATGCCGGCGAAGGTCTGGCGCTGGTGGCCGCGGCGCACGGAAGGCGCGCCGAGCGTGCGGCGGCCGACTTCCGCTTCGCGGATGCGGACGCCGCACTCGCGGAAGCGGCCCGGATCGCGCCCGACAGTGCGGCGGTCCTGGCGGCGATGCGTCAGGTCGACGGTGCGCGGCAGGCGCATGCGCGCCTGCGTCCGGAAGGGAGCCGCGACCAGCGCCGCGAGCAGGTCGCGACCCTGCTCGCGCAATTCGAAGCCGCGGAACGCCGGGGCGACCTGTTGACCCCACCCGGCGAGAGCGCATACGACCGGCTGCGCGCCGCACGCGCGCTCGCCCCCGACGATCCGGAGGTCCGAGCGGCATCGGAGCGGCTGCTTCCTGCCGCGGTGGCGTGCTTCGATCGTGAGTTGCGCGCGAACCGTCTGGCGCGCACCCGCGCCTGCCTGGACGCGCGGGTCGCGCTCGCGGAGACGGAGTCGGCCCTGGCGACCGCGCGCCGGCGGCTGGCGCAACGCTGGCTGGCGGTAGGCGCCGAGCGGCTGGGAGCGGGCGAGATCGGCGGCGCGCGCGCTGCCTACGATGCCGCAAGGGAGCTGGACCCGGGGCTGCCCGAACTGAGCGAGTTCGCCGAGCGTCTGCGCGTGGCGGGATCTGTCGCGCGGTGATCAACGACTAGCGGGGCGCCAGAAACAACGCCTGAACGACATCCCGTGCGGCGTTCGTGGAGAAATGCTCGTTCACGTTGTCGAGTCCCCGCTCCGACAGGTGCTTCCACAGATCGCGGTCTTCGTGCAGTCGCACGATCGCCTCGGCGAACTGCTTGGCGTCGTCGGCGAGCAGAACGTCATGGCCGTCCAGCAAATGCATGCCTTCGGCAGCGATGGTGGTGGCGACGACGGGCTGGCCCTGGGCCATGCTCAGGTTGATCTTGCCCTTCACGCCGGCTCCGAAACGAAGTGGGGCAACCGCGACACGGCATCCCTCCATCCAGGCGGTCAGATCGGGGACATGCCCATGCACGTGGACTCCGTTGTGTCCGTGATGTGCGGTGATCGTATCTGGTGGCGCATTCCCGATGCAGTGAAACGCCAATGCCGGCAGGCGAAGCCGTACCAGCGGCCATACCCGGTCCAGAAACCAGCGCATCGCATCCACGTTCGGTGGGTGTGCAAAGCCGCCGACGAACACGACACCATCCCGCTCGGACCAATCAGGTCCGCCATCGCCAGCGACATGGAGGTTGGACAGCAGCCTGACCTGTGCATGGGGTGCATCTTCGGCCAATACACGGGATTCAGCAGTGCTGACCACAAGGGTTACGTCGGCCTGGGCAATCACGGCGAGTTCGCGGGATCGAGTGCGGACTGCCGCGGCGAGCATGGCGGGATCCGCATGCACTTCGGCGGATCTTCGTTCGCGGACGTAGTGCAGATCCACGCTGTCGAAAAGAATGCGGGTCTTCGGTGCATGCTTGCGCAGCAACGGGATAAGGGGTGCAGCCACGAAGTGCCTGCTGAGCATCGCCACATCGAAGCGCGCACCGTTGCGCTCCACCCAGCGGGCGAGTCCGCCGAGGAAGGGGGCATACCAAGTCTCGATGCCCCGCGCCTGCAAGGCGCGCGTGTGATGGCCTGCGTGATGGCCGTCAGCGGGCACAAACACGACGTGGGCGCCATCGTCGATCAGCATATGCATCAGCGTCACCAAGCGCAGCGAGCCGGAGTCGTGGTCGGGCCGTGGGGTGGACTCGTCCACGATCAGGATCTGCCGTTGGTTGCGATGCAACGAGGCCGGTGAGGGGGTCTGTCTAGGCGAGAGTTGATGCGAAAGCGAGTCCGCGTAGTGGCGGGCGAAAACATCCCGATTACGTATCTGCGCGGCCTTCATGCCAGTGGAGAGATCCGTGCCTGCGCTCGTGCCTTCATCGTGAAGGACGCGGGCGCGCGGCTGATACAGGACCTTCAATCCCGCCTTGCGGACAGCGAATGCCAGCGCGGCATCTTCGTAGTAAGCCGGCGCATAGCGTCGATCGAAACCTCCCAGACGGTGGAACAGTTTAGCGGGAATCGCGATCGCCGCACCGCTTGCATAGTCGGTCTCGCGGACATATCCGTAACGCGGATCGTCGGGATTCTCGAAGCGACCATAGTTCCAGGCGTTGCCATCGCTGAAGATCGTGCCCCCTGCTTCCTGCAGGCGGCCGTCGGGATAGAGAAGCTGTGCACCGACCAGACCGACATCGGGAACTGCCGTGAAGGTTTCCAGGAGCATTTCCAACCAGCCCGGCTGGGGCACGGTGTCATTGTTGAGGAACACCAGCATGTCGCCGCGCGCGGCAGCGGCGCCATCGTTACAGGCCGCGATGAATCCGCCGTTGTGCTCCCTGCGTAGATAGCGCAGGCCGTCGATACGGGGAAGCAAGGTCGGGGTCGAATCGGAGCTGGAATCGTCGACTACCAACACCTCAGCCGCTACATGTGGCGGCTGGAGCGACAGGCTGCGAAGGCAGGCCAGTGTGTGGGTGAGCTGGCCGTATACGGGAATTATGATGCTGACCCGTGGTGCATCCGAACGAGGCAGCGAGAACGGCGCGAAGGTGTCGGGCGTCATCGGCTCGGGCCGCCAGAGGGGGTCTGAGGGCGGAGTCGACGGGCGTAACGCCTTGGCCATGCGTGTTCTGATGCGCTCCCAGGTGGCTCGCCCGCCACGGGTATGCAGGCTGGCCCACGTACGGCGGAACAGGCCGAGCGCCCGGGCCAGCCGGAAGCGCGCATCAGTCAGCGAAAACGACATCCTGTGGAACTCCAGCTGACTGGGCGAGGGTGTGGCCGTCAGCGCGAAACGAGGCTGGGCTAGACTGCGGCCTGCCATTGTCGCATCCCGGAGAGCGTCCTGCAGATGCCCAAGCGTCAGGACTCGTTAGCGCGCATCGATTACGACGAAGACGACCACGGCGGCGGTGGCGGTGGCGGCGATCGCCCCGGCCGGACGTGGTTGCGCAGGGCGTTGATCCTGATCCTGGCGTTCGCCGGGCTCGGGCTCGGCTTCCTGGTGCCGTACACCATCCACCTCAACCAGCAGGTCAACCAACGCTTCGGCGAGTTGCGCTGGCAGGTGCCCACGCGCGTGTACGCGCGGCCGTTGCAGCTCGCGCCGGGGCTGGCTCTGGACGCCCAGACGCTCCGCCTGGAGCTGGAGTCGGCCGGCTATCGTGAAGGCGACGGTGAGCGGCCCGGCACCTACCTGGCCGGCGACAACGGCCGCTGGACGATTTCCAGCCGTGGCTTCCAGGATGTCGATGGCGCGGTCGCGCCACGGCGGGTCGAGGTGGGACTGTCGGGCGGTCGCATCGCCCGCCTGCGCGATGTCGGCGGGGATGCCGGGATCGAACGCGCGCGCCTGGATCCCGCCCGTATCGCCACGCTCTACGGGCAGAACCAGGAGGAGCGTCGTCTGGTTCGCGTGGAGGACGTGCCGGTGCTGCTCACCGATGCCCTGCAGGCGGTGGAGGATTCGGACTTCGCCCATCACCGGGGTATCGACGTGCCCGGCATGCTGCGCGCGGCCTGGATCAACCTGCGCGCCGGCGAGGCGCGCCAGGGCGGCAGCACGCTGACCCAGCAGCTGGCCCGTTCCGGCCTGCTCGGGATCGGCCGCGAGCAGACCTACACGCGCAAGTTCAACGAGATTCTCTACGCGATGCTGATCGAGGCCCGTTACGACAAGGGCACGATCCTGGAGGCGTACCTCAATCAGGTGTACCTGGGCCAGCGCGGCGCGCAGGCGATCCACGGCGTGGCCGCGGGAGCGGAGTACTGGTTCTCCCGGCGCCTGGAGGATCTCGACACCGAGCACGTCGCCCTGTTGGTGGGCATCATCCGCGGCCCGTCCTACTACGACCCGCGGCGTCAGCCCGAGCGCGCCAAGGTCCGCCGCGATTTCGCGCTCTCGCGCATGTTCGGCGCCGGACTGATCGACGAGGCCGAGTACCGCCGCGCACTGGAGGCGCCGCTGGGGATCAGCGACACACCGGGCATGCTGGCGGCGAACCGCTTTCCGGCGTATGTGGATCTGATCCGCCGGCAACTCGCCGCCGACTATCCGGCCGATGTGCTGCAGAGCGCAGGACTGAGCGTGATGAGCGCGATGTCGCCCGCCGCGCAGGGCTATGCCGAAGGCGCGGTGCGGCGCACGATCGAGGCGCTCAGCAACGACAAACGGCCCGAGCTGCAGTCCGGCGTGGTGGTGACCGACGCGCACAGCGGCGAGGTCATCGCCGTCGTGGGGTCGTCGCAGCCGACGGTGCACGGCTTCAACCGGGCCATCGAGGCGCAGCGCCCGGTCGGTTCGCTGCTCAAGCCGTTCGTCTATCTGCTGGCGCTGGCCCGGCCGACCGAGTTCTCCCTGGCCACCTGGGTCGAGGACGCGCCGGTCAACATGGTGCTGCCCAACGGTCAGCGCTGGAATCCCGCGAACGCGGACAACCGCAGCCACGGCACCGTGCGGTTGATGGATGCGCTGGCGCGCTCCTACAACCAGGCCACCGTGCGTGTGGGCATGATGGTGGGGCCGCAGGCGCTCGCGGATCTGGTCCGCGAACTGGCGGGCATCCGCTCCGAGCCCAACCCCGCGTTGATTCTCGGATCGGTGGACCAGAGTCCGTACGCGATGGCGCAGCTGTATCAGTTCCTGGCCTCGGGCGGCGAGCGTCAGCCGCTGCGCATGGTGCGCGGCGTGCTCGACAGCGAAGGCCGGGTGCTGCGCCGCTACGACGCGGCCCCGCCCGATGCGCAGCCGGGCGATGCGGTGGCCGTCGGTCTGATCACCCTCGCGCTCCAGCACGCGGTGAGCTCCGGCACCGGCCGCCAACTGGTCAACGACGGACTCGGCCGCCTGCAGCCTGCCGGCAAGACCGGCACCAGCAACGACGGCCGCGACAGCTGGTTCGCCGGCTGGACCGGCGATCACCTGGCCGTGGTCTGGATCGGCAACGACCAGAACGAATCCACCGGGCTGTACGGGGCGACCGGCGCGATGCGCGTGTGGTCGGACCTGTTCGGCCGCCTGCCCAGTGCGCCGCTGCAGGTCGCCGACCGCGGCCTCGACTGGCAGTGGGTCGCCCGCAGCGCGGCGACCGACGCCGGCTGTCCGGAGGCCCGGCGGTTCGCCTTCATCGATGGCTACGCACCGCGCTATGAGGCGTGCTACGCCTATCCGTCCGCACCGTACGCGACCTATCCGGGCGAACGTCCGCTCCCGCAGGACGTGCCGACGCCGCCGCAGGACGCCTACGGGCCGGCACCGCCGCCGCCTCCGCAACAGGTCCAGGAGCCCCAGCGCGAGGGCTTCTGGCGTCGCGTGTTCGGCAGCGGCGATCACGACCGCGGCGAGCCGCCGCCCACACCGCCGTCTCCTGAAGGAAGTTTTCCGCCATGACCTTGCGTTTCCGCACCGCCCACGGCCTGTTGGGCTGCATTCTGTCGACGGCGTTCCTCGCCGGTTGTGCGATGGGGCCGGCATCGTCGCCCCGGTCGGCGGGTGCGCCGGCGTCGGTATCTGCCGTCGAGGCGGTGACCGCCATCCGCGCGGCGGCCGGCGACGGCGAAGGCGAACTGTCGGTGCAGCCGCTGCGCGACGGGCGGGTGGAGGACCTGCGTCACCAGGCCGCGCAGCAGGAAGCGGCGGGCGATGTCGCCGGCGCCGCGGCCCGCCTGGACGAAGCGCTGGCGATCGTGCCGGAAGATCCGGCGATCCTGCAGGAACGCGCGGAAGTGGCGATCCTGCAGGGCGACACCGCTACGGCCGACCGTCTCGCCCAGCGCGCCTACGCGCTCGGTTCGCAGGTCGGTCCGTTGTGCCGTCGGCACTGGGCGACACTGCAGCACCTGCGGCAACGGCAGGGCGACGACGCCGGCGCGGCGCAGGCGCAGGCACAGATCGAGGGCTGCCGGGTCGGGGCACTCGACCGGTTCTGATCGTGGGCGACGACGTACGGCTGCCGGACGCGGCGGGCGGCGATCTGCCGGGTCGCGTCCACGCGGCCCTGGACGAGGGCGGTGCGCTCGCGCAGGCCCTGCCCCAGTTCCATGCGCGGCCGCCGCAGCAGGCGCTCGCGGCAGCGGTGGCGGATGCGTTCGCGCGCGGCGATACCCTGCTGGCGGAAGCCGGCACCGGCACCGGCAAGACCTTCGCCTACCTCGTGCCGGCGCTGCTGTCGGGGCTGCGCACCATCGTCTCGACCGGCACCCGTGCGCTGCAGGACCAGCTTTACCATCGCGACCTGCCGCGGGTGCGCGATGCGTTGGGCGTCGGGCTGAAGGCCGCGCTGCTCAAGGGGCGGGCGAACTATCTGTGCCTCTACCGGATGACCCGCACCCGCGGCGAGCCGCGCTTCACCGCGCGCGACCAGGTGGCCCTGTTCCAGCGCATCGTCGCCTGGAGCGGGCGCACCCGCATGGGCGACTTGGCCGAGATCGAGGCCCTGCCCGAGGACTCGCCGCTGATTCCGATGGTGACCTCCACCGTCGACAACTGCCTGGGCAGCGAATGTCCGTTCTGGAGCGAATGCTTCGTGGTCCAGGCCCGGCAGCGCGCGCAGATGGCCGACGTGGTCGTGGTCAACCACCATCTGCTGCTGGCCGATCTCGCGCTGAAGCAGGAGGGCTTCGGGGAGATCCTGCCCGGCGCGCAGGCGTTCGTCGTCGACGAGGCGCACCAGTTGCCGGAGCTGGCCGTGCAGTTCTTCGGCGAAGGCCTCAGTGCGCGGCCGCTGGTCGAGCTGGCACGCGACGGCATCGGCGAATGCCGCGACGTGCCCGGTGCGCGGGCCACCCTGCAAGATCCCGCCCTGCAGCTCGAACAATCGGTGCACGGCTTGCGTGCGGCCATGGAGACACTGCCCCCGCGCGGTACGCTCGATCGCGCACTGCACGATGCCCGGGTGCAGGACGGTCTGGAAGGGCTTTCCGATGCGCTGCACGGTTTCGCCGATGCCGTCGCGCCGCTGCGCGAGGCCAGCCCCGGGCTGGATGCGGCGCATGCGCGCGCGCAGGACTTCCTGGCCAGGCTGCGGCGCTGGCAGGCCTGGGACGGTCCGGGCGCGTTCGACACCCCGGACGGAGTTGGCGACGGGCACGACGCCGACACAGGGGGCGGTGGCCCCGTCGCGGCCGATGGCGACGTGCGCTGGTACGAACTGTCGCCGCGGGGATTCCGGCTGCAACGCACGCCGCTGGATGTCTCGGCGCCGTTGCGCGCGCATCGCGAGCGGTCCGCCGCCGCCTGGGTGTTCACTTCGGCCACGCTGGCGGTGGACGGTCATTTCGAGCACATCGCCGAACGGCTCGGCCTCGAAGCCCCGCGCACGCTGTTCGCGCCGAGCCCGTTCGACTGGACGCGTCAGGCCTTGTGCTTCCTGCCGCCGGGCCTGCCGCCGCCGTCGGCGCGCGAGTACACCGCGGCGGTGGCCGAGGCGGTTTTGCCGGTGCTGCAGGCGTCCGGTGGGCGCGCGTTCCTGCTGTTCGCCTCGCACCGCGCGTTGCGCGAGACCGCGGCCCTGCTGCGCGACGGTCCGTGGCCGCTGTTCGTGCAGGGCGAGGCGCCGCGTCATGTGCTGTTGCAGCGTTTCCGCGAATCGGGCAACGGGGTGCTGCTGGGCGCGGCCAGCTTCCGCGAGGGCGTCGACGTGGTCGGCGATGCGCTGAGCGTGGTGGTGATCGACAAGCTGCCGTTCGCGGCGCCCGACGACCCGGTCTTCGAAGCGCGTCTCGAGGCGATCCGCCGTGCCGGTGGCCGCCCTTTCGCCGACGAGCAGTTGCCGCAGGCGGTGATCGCCTTGAAACAGGGCGTGGGGCGATTGATCCGCAGCGAGCGCGACCGCGGCGTGCTGGTGCTGTGCGATCCGCGGCTGACCACCCGCGGGTACGGACGGACGTTTCTCGGATCGCTGCCGCCGTTTCCCGTCACCCGGGCGCTCGCGGAGGTCCAGGCGTTCTTCGGCGAGGCGGGCGACGGGACGCCCGCGTAGACGGTCGTACGGCCCGGCATCGTGGCCGGGGACCGCAGCGGTACTAGTCGCCGCTAACTGCGGCGTCCCGATCAGGCGTTCGTGCCACCGGCCATGGATCGTCTCGAGGTCGTCCGCATGGGCGGCCTGCTCGAGCGGTCCGGGCCGGATCCCTCGTGGCGACGGGGCGCTGCCGGCACCGCTCGGAGCGCTGGAACGGGGAGCGCGCGCCGGCTTCGCTTCCCTCGACCGGCCGGAACGCCCAAAATAGCCGGTTCTCCCGGCCCGGTGCCGGGATCGATTGCCCCCGGAGCCCCCATGCGTACCCATTACTGCGGCCTGATCGACGAAGCCCTGATCGGCGAGACCGTCACCTTGTGCGGTTGGGCGGACGTCGCCCGCGATCTGGGCGGGGTCTGCTTCATCGACCTGCGCGACCATGAGGGCATCGTGCAGATCGTCGCCGAGCCCAGCGACGCTGCGGGCAACGCCGAGGTCGTCGCCACCGCGGTGCAGGTGGGCTACGAGGATTGCCTGCGCATCACCGGTACCGTGCGCCGCCGGCACAGCCCGAACGCGAAGATCCCCACCGGTCAGGTGGAAGTGGTCGCCACGGCGATCGAGATCGTCAACAAGGCCGCGCCGCTCCCGTTCCACGCCCACGAGAACCCGGGCGAGGAAACCCGCCTCAAGTACCGCTACCTCGACCTGCGTCGCCCCGAGATGCAGCGCATGCAACGCACCCGGATCAAGCTGGTGCAGGCGCTGCGGCGGTATCTGGACGGACGTGGCTTCCAGGACATCGAGACGCCGATCCTGACCAAGGCCACCCCCGAAGGCGCGCGCGACTTCCTGGTGCCGGCGCGCATGCATCCGGGCGAGTTCTACGCCCTGCCGCAGAGCCCGCAGCTGTTCAAGCAGATCCTGATGGTGGCCGGCTTCGACCGCTACTACCAGGTCGCGCGCTGCTTCCGGGACGAGGCGCTGCGCGCCGACCGCCAGCTCGAGTTCACCCAGCTCGACATCGAGTTCGCCTGGGTCCGCGAGCAGGATGTGCAGGACGCGGTGGAAGACATGATCCGCGCGGTATTCAAGGAGGTCGTCGACGTCGACCTGGTCGAGTCCTTCCCGCGCATGACCTGGGCCGAGGCGATGCGCCGCTACGGTTCGGACAAGCCCGACCTGCGCATCGACCTCGAACTGGTCGACGTGGCCGAACGGGTCAAGGACAGCGATTTCGCGGTGTTCTCCACCGCGGCCAACGACCCTGACGGCCGCGTGGCCGCGCTGCGCATTCCCGGTGGCGCGCGCCTGAGCCGCAAGCAGATCGACGAGTACGCCGCGCACGCGGCCAAGTACGGCGCCAAGGGCCTGGCCTACGCCAAGATCGACGACGCCGGCGCGGTGAACTCGCCGGTCGCCAAGTTCTTCGACGAAGCCGAGTTCGCCGCGTTGCTGGCCCAGGTCGGCGCGGCCAACGGCGACATCGTGTTCTTCGGTGCCGGTGCCTACGGCAAGGTCAGCGACTTCATGGGCGCGGTGCGGCTGAAAGCCGGCAAGGATTTCGGCCTCGTCGCCGCGGGCTGGAAACCGCTGTGGGTCACCGACTTCCCGATGTTCGAATGGGACGCGGACGACCAGCGCTACGTCGCCCTGCATCATCCGTTCACCGCGCCTGCCGTCGACGACATCGCCGATCTGCGCACGCACGCGAAGACCGCGGTGTCGCGCGGCTACGACATGGTGCTCAACGGCAACGAGATCGGCGGCGGGTCGATCCGTATCCACCGTCCGGACATGCAGAGCGCGGTGTTCGAACTGCTGGGCATCGGGGCCGACGAGGCCGAGGCCAAGTTCGGCTTCCTGCTCGACGCGTTGAAGTACGGTGCGCCGCCGCACGGCGGCATCGCCTTCGGCATCGACCGCATCGCCGCACTGATGGCCGGCACCGAATCGATCCGCGACGTGATTCCGTTCCCCAAGACCACCGGCGCGCAGTGTCTGATGACCGGTGCCCCGTCGCCGATCCCCGACGCGCAGCTGGCCGAAGTGCACGTGGCGGTGCGTCCCAAGGAGTGATGCGCCCGGATCCGGCGTCGCACCGGGGGGCGGTGCGGCCGTCGCTGCCGATGTGACGGTAAACGTGACCGCGCTCCGGGTTTGCGGGGCGCGCCGGGCATCGCGACGGCATGGGTGTAGGCTCGCCGGGGCAGGGGCATCCATGGAGGGCATCACGATGACATCCACCGTTTCAGGCTCCAGAGCGCGCCGCATCCGTTTCCGCGTCCTGCAGGGCGCCATGCTGGCGTTCGTCCTGGTCATGCTGGCCGGGACTACCTCGGCGCGTTGGCCGATTCCCGGCGTGGAGTGGGCGGAATGGACGAACTACGACGCTGCCGGCAATGCGATCGGCGGCGGCCGGATCGAGTGCGAAGGCGACATGCGGACCTGGGGCGACCCGGGCCGCCCGGGTCCGTTCACGCTGTATCCCTGCCCGTGACCTGAGCGCACCGGCGCGTGCGTGAGTCAACCGGCGTCGCGGCCGCAGCGAGCGCTGCGGTCGTGCGCCGGCGATGTCCGGATACACCATGCCGTGCCCGGTGGGAGGTTCCGCGTTGGGCGGCGTCGGTCCGGCAGGCATACTGGCGGTGTCTTCCCCACACAGGCATCACGATGCCGGTCGTTCTCCGTCGTGCCACCGTCGACGATGCGCAGGCCCTGTCCGAGTTGGCCGCACGCACGTTCACCGAAACGTTCGGTCACTTGTATCCGCGCGAGGATCTCGACGCCTTCCTGTCGGAGGCGTACGACGTCGAGCGCCAACGGACCATCCTCGGCCACGCCGACTATGCGGTATGGCTGCTCGAGGCCGACGGCGAGCCGGTCGGCCATGCGGCGGCCGGCCCATGCGGTCTGCCGCATGCGGGCAGTGCGACCGGCGACGGCGAGATCAAGCGGCTGTATCTGCTGCGGGCGTGGCAGGGCACCGGCCATGGCGCGCGGATGATGGATGTGGCGATGGACTGGCTGCTGCAGGCCGGCCCGCGCACGCTGTGGGTGGGCGTGTGGTCCGAGAACCTCGGTGCGCAACGGTTCTACGGCCGCTACGGATTCGAGAAGGTCGGCGACTATCTGTTCCCGGTCGGCGAGACGCGCGACCTGGAGTTCATCCTGCGACGGCCGGCTGCGTCCGCCTGACCGGAACGATCACTGGTGCCGGGCACCTGCTTTGCGTGAGCCGTTCCTGCAGGCGCGGCCCGGGCGGCGATGATGGCGCTGCGTCGTGGCGATGCGCCGACGGGAGAGGCCGGCAAGCTGGTGCGAACCGTGGCCGCACGAAGATCCGGCACCCAGATGCAAGACAGGACCGACGCCGTTGCCGGCGCCGGTCCTGGCCGTCCGCTGTCGCTGGGCGGGCCGGTGTCGGATCGGACGTCACTCGCGCAGGAAGTCCAGCAGATCCTGGTTGAGCCGGTCCTTGTGGGTGTCGGTGATGCCGTGGGGGCCGTCGGGGTAGACGATCAGGCGGGCGCCGTCGATCAGCGCGGCGGAGGCGCGGCCGGACAGGTCGAGCGGCACGATCTGGTCGTCGGCACCGTGGATCACCAGAGTGGGCACGTCGAACTTCGCCAGGTCCTGGCGAAAGTCGGTGGCCGAGAACGCCGCGATCGAGTCGTAGGTGTTCTTGTGGCCGGCCTGCATCCCCTGCGCCCAGAACGACTGGACCAGGCTGTCGTCGGGCGTGGCGCCGGGGCGGTTGAAGCCGAAGAACGGACCCGAGGCGATGTCCAGATACAGCCGCGAGCGGTTCGCCACCGACGCCACCCGCAGGCCGTCGAAGACCTCCTGCGGCAGGCCACCCGGGTTGTCGTCGGTGCGCAGCATCAACGGTGGCACCGCGGAGACCAGCACGGCCTTGCTCACGCGCGAGGTGCCGTGGCGGCCGATGTAGCGGGCGACTTCGCCGCCGCCGGTGGAAAACCCGACCAGGGTGACATCGCGCAGATCGAGGGCCTGGATCACGGCGGCCAGGTCGTCGGCGTAATGATCCATGTCGTTGCCGTCCCAGGGCTGGCTGGAGCGGCCATGGCCGCGGCGGTCGTGGGCGACCACGCGATAGCCGCGTTCGGCCAGGAAGAGCATCTGCGACTCCCAACTGTCGGAACTCAGCGGCCAGCCGTGGCTGAAGGCGACGACGGGACCGTCTTTCGGGCCCCAGTCCTTGTAGTAGAGCTGCACGCCGTCGGCGGTGGTGATGGTGTCCGCGGTGCGCTGGATCGCGTGCTCCGCGGTCGCAGGGGTGGCCTGGGCCTGTGCGGGATCGACGATCAGGCCGATGCTGGTGGCCAGCAGGCCGGTGGCGAGAAGGCGGGGCAGGGTGTTCATGGGATCTCCTTGGGATGGAGGCGCCGATGCCGTTCGTGGCCCGGCCGCCCGGTGAACACACTGTGCGCGGGACCTTCATACGGAAGGTGATATAAAATCCTCATTACTTGATCGAGAGTTCCCGTGACCGACCGGCTCGCCATCCTGCTCGACCGCTTCGCCGTCGAGGCCGACGTGTTCCACGCCGGTGCGTTGTGCGGCATCAATCTCCTGGAAGCCGATACCGGGCTGGGGCAGTTGCATCTGATCCGCAGGGGGCCGGTCGATGTCGTGCACGAAGGCGCGCCTATGCGGATCGAGACGCCGAGCCTGCTGCTGTATCCGAGGCCGATGACGCATCGTTTCGTGACCGATCCCAATCGCGGCGCCGACATGGTCTGCGCGAACCTGCGTTTCGAAGGCGGGACGGCCAATCCCATTGCGGCCGGCCTGCCCGGGGTCGTCTGCATGCCGTTGGACGACGTGTTCGGGCTGTCCGAAGTCCTGGTGGTGCTGTTCGACGAGGCGTTCGCGCAGCGCTGCGGGCGGGTCGCGCTGGTGAACCGGCTGTTCGAGGTCGTGATGATCCAGATCCTGCGGCAGTTGATGGAACAGGGCGCGGTCGAGGTCGGCCTGCTCGGCGGCCTCGCCCATCCCCGGCTGCGGCATGCGCTGGTGGCGATGCACGAGGCGCCGGCGCGTGCGTGGACCCTCGAGGCGTTGGCGGACGTGGCGGGCATGTCGCGCAGCACGTTCGCCACCGGATTCCGCGATGCGGTCGGGGTGACGCCGGGTCAGTACCTGCAGGGCTGGCGGGTCGGTCTGGCGCAGCAGGGGCTGCGCCGCGGCCAGCCGTTGAAAGTGGTGGCGGGCGATGTGGGCTACGGCAGCGAAGCGGCGCTCTCGCGCGCATTCAAGGCGTACAGCGGCGTGTCGCCGCGGGAATGGAAGCGCACGCATGCGCCCGGGAGTGCCGGATGAGCGCGCTTGCGGCGCCGGGGCAGGACGATGCGACGTCGATCCTGCTGGTCCATGGCATCTGGAACGCGAAATCCTGGCTGGTGCCGATGGCGCGCCTGTTGCGGGGGCATGGCTTCCGGGTGCGCACGTTCGGCTATCCCAGTGTGTTCGGCGGGCCGGAGCCGGCCGTCGAGGCGCTGGTGGCGTGTCTGCGCGATGGCGGACCGACCCACGTGGTGGGCCACAGCCTGGGCGGCATGATCGGCGTGGAAGCGTTGCGCCGGGAGCCCGCCCTGCCGGTGCGGCGGATGGTCTGTCTCGGTTCGCCGCTGTGCGGCAGTGCCACCGCGCGCAGTCTGGTCGCGCGCGCGTGGTCGTCGTGGGTGCTCGGGCGCAGCGGCACCCTGCTGCGCGATGGCTGTACGCCCTGGCAGGGCGCCGTGCCGGTCGGCATGGTCGCGGGCAACGTACCGCACGGCGTGGGGCGCCTGCTCACCCGTTTCGAGGGCGGCTCCGATGGCACGGTGGGGCTGGACGAGACCCGCCTGCCCGGGCTGGCCGACCATTGCGAAGTTGCCGCCAGCCATACCGGACTGGTGTTTTCCCGGGCCGCTGCCGCGCAGACCGCGCAGTTCCTGCGGACCGGGCGTTTCCTGCGAGGCGGGGCGGGCACCGGCGCGGTGTAAAATCGCGATCTTCCGATCACCACATTCCGGACTGTCAGATGGGTCGAGGACCTTCCATCGAGGCGCGCAAGAACGCCTCGGACGCCAAGCGCGGCAAGATGTTCACCAAGATCATCCGCGAGGTCAGCGTGGCCGCGCGCGACGGTGGTGGCGACCCCGCCAACAACCCGCGACTGCGCGTGGCCATGGACAAGGGGCTGGCGGTCAACATGTCCAAGGACGTCATCGAGCGCGCCATCAAGAAGGCCACCGGCGAGCTGGAAGGCGTCGAGTACGAGGAGATCCGCTACGAGGGCTACGCCCCGGGCGGTGTCGCGGTGATCGTCGATTGCCTGACCGACAACCGCGTGCGCACGGTGGCCGATGTTCGCCACGCCTTCTCGAAGAACGGCGGCAACATGGGCACCGAAGGGTCGGTGGCCTTCATGTTCAAGCGTCTGGGCGTGCTGAGCTTCGGCGCCGGTGCCGACGAGGATCGGGTGACCGAAGCCGCGATCGAGGCCGGAGCCGAGGACGTGACGGTCTATCCCGAGGACGGCGCGATCGATGTGCTCACCTCGGCCGAGGACTTCGCCACCGTGCGCGACGCGATGACGGCCGCCGGTCTGGTGCCCGACCATGCCGAGATCACGTTCCGCGCCGACAACGACATCGCCGTGGATGCCGACACCGCGCCACAGGTGCGCAAGCTGCTGGACATGCTCGAGGACCTGGACGACGTGCAGGACGTCTACTCCAACGCCGACCAGGCGTCGCTGGAGCAAGGCTGATCCCGCGGCGCGCCGCGGGCGAGGCCGACGTCATGGATGTACCCGCCCGGCGCCGGTTGCTCGCCACACCTCGGTGCCGCGTGTCGGCGACGGCGACGCGCCTTCGGTCGGGGCGTCGATCGGTCTGCACGCTGTGCAGCGGGCGGGCCCGGCGATGACCCGCATCCTCGGCATCGATCCCGGCTCGCAGCGTACCGGTGTGGGGATCGTCGATGTCGCGCCCGACGGGCGCATGCGGCACGTCTATCACGCACCGTTGAACCTGCTCGGTGCCGGCGCGTTTCCCGATCGCCTCAGGCGGTTGCTGGACCAGCTCGGCGAGGTGGTCGACACCCACCGTCCCGACGAGGTGGCGATCGAACAGGTGTTCATGTCGCGCAATCCCGATTCCGCGCTCAAGCTGGGCCAGGCCCGTGGTGCGGCGATCTGTGCGGTCGTGCTGCGCGACCTGCCCGTGCACGAATACGCCGCCACCGAGATCAAGCTCGCGGTGGTCGGCCGCGGCAAGGCCGACAAGACCCAGGTCCAGCACATGGTCGGCGTGCTGTTGAACCTGCAGGGCAAGCTGCAGGCGGATGCCGCCGATGCGCTGGCCGCCGCGATCACCCACGCCCACGTCCGCGCGAGCGCCGCACGCCTGGGCGTCGGCACGCGCCAGGCCTGGAGCCGGTGATGCCGGTGCGCGGCGTCGGGATCGGTCCGGCAGCGTCCGGGCGCCGATGCCGGGAGGGCTCCGTACCGCGGCAGGTCCGCCTGGTGGTCGCGATCCCTCCGGCCGGGCGCCGCGGGTCCGGAGACCGCCGAGGTCGGCCGATCCGCGGGGCCGACCGCGCGCCGCATGCGCCACTTGCCCCCCATTCCCGTTCGAGCTCCAGGAGACCCTCATGATCGGCCGCCTCAAAGGCCTGCTGGCCCACAAGCAACCGCCCTGGTTGGTCATCGACGTGCATGGCGTCGGCTATGAGCTGGAGGCGCCAATGAGCACCTTCTACGATCTGCCCGAGGTCGGACGCGAGGTGGCGCTGTTCACGCACTACGCGCAGAAGGAAGACAGCGTGTCGCTGTACGGCTTTCTCAGCGAGGCCGAGCGGCGGCTGTTCCGTGACGTGCAGAAGGTCAGTGGCATCGGCGCGAAGATCGCGCTGGCGGTGCTGTCCGGGGTCAGTGTGGGCGAGTTCGCGCGGCTGGTGCAGACCGGCGACGTGACCGCGCTGACCCGGATCCCCGGCATCGGCAAGAAGACCGCCGAGCGGATGGTGGTGGAACTGCGTGATCGCGCCGTGGATCTCGCGGCCGGGGCGCCCGGCGGGCTGCCCAGCGCCGGGCCGGTACCGGCCGATCCGCTGTCGGAAGCCATCGTGGCGCTGCAGCAGCTCGGCTACAAACCGGCCGAGGCGCAGAAGATGGCCAAGGCCGCGGTCGAGGAAGGGGATTCCGCTGAAATCATCATCCGAAAGGCGTTAAAGTCCGCGCTTCGCTGACGCCCCCACCGTCCGCGCGCCCACGACATGACCCGTCCCCACCCCGCAGGCCCCATCGCCCGCCAGGAAGCCGGTCACCATGGCAAGGTCGGTCTCGCCGGCCTCGCCGTGGGCGCGATCGGCGTCGTCTTCGGTGACATCGGCACCAGCCCCCTCTACACGATCCGCGAGGCGTTCTCGCCGCACTACGGTCTGGTCGCCGATCACGATACCGTACTCGGCGTGCTGTCGATGATCTTCTGGTCGCTGATGCTGGTGGTCACGGCCAAGTACGTGACCATCATCATGCGCGCCGACAATGACGGCGAGGGCGGGATCATGGCGCTGATGGCGCTGGCGCAGCGCTGCCTCCCGACGGGGTCGCGGTCGGCCTATCTGGTCGGCCTGCTCGGCATCTTCGGGGCGTCGCTGTTCTTCGGCGACGGCGTGATCACGCCGGCGATCTCCGTGCTTTCGGCCGTGGAAGGTCTGGAAGTGGTCGCGCCGAGGATGCACAACTGGATCGTGCCGATCGCGCTGGTGGTCCTGATCACGTTGTTCACCACCCAGCGCTACGGCACCGAAAAGGTCGGCCGGATCTTCGGGCCGATCATGGTGGTGTGGTTTCTGGTGCTGGCGGTACTCGGAATATTCAACATCGTCCACGAGCCGGAGGTGCTGCAGGCCCTGAATCCGTGGTGGGCGGTGCAGTTCTTCCAGGCCCACACCTTCGGCGGCATCTTCATTCTCGGTGCGGTGATCCTGGCGGTGACCGGCGGCGAGGCCATCTACACCGACATGGGGCACTTCGGCCCGCGGCCCATCCGGTTGGCGTGGTACTGGTTCGTGCTGCCTGCGCTGATGCTCAACTACCTCGGCCAGGGTGCGCTGGTGCTCGAGGACCCGTCGGCGATCCGCAATCCGTTCTACATCGGGGTGCCGGAGTGGGGGCGCATCCCGATGATCGTGCTGGCCACCATGGCCACCGTCATCGCGTCGCAGGCGGTGATCACCGGTGGCTTCTCGGTGGCACGGCAGGCGATGCAGCTCGGCTACATCCCCCGCATGAAGGTGCTGCACACTTCGCGCGAGACCATCGGGCAGATCTACATCCCGGCGATCAACTGGATGATGATGGTCATCGTGATCGGACTGGTGCTGGGTTTCCGCACCTCGTCGGCACTGGCGACCGCTTACGGAATTTCGGTGTCGCTGACGATGCTCATCGACACGTTGTTGCTGGCGATCGTGGCCCGTGCGCTGTGGCCGCGCTGGCGGCGCTGGGTGCTGCCGCTGTGCGCGGTGTTCCTGGTGATGGATGTCGGGTTCGTCGTGGCCAACATCGCCAAGGTACTCCAGGGCGGCTGGTTCCCGGTGGTGCTGGGCCTGACTCTGTTCACCTTGCTGCGCACCTGGCGCAAGGGGCGTCACCTGCTGCATCAGGAGGTGCAGAAACAGGGCATTCGCCAGGAGACATTCATTCCCGGCCTGATGCTGGCGCCTCCGGTCCGGGTGCCCGGTACAGCCGTGTTCCTGACCAGCGATCGTGGTGTGGTACCGCAGGCGTTGATGCACAACCTCAAGCACAACAAGGTGCTGCACGCGCGCAACGTATTCCTGACGGTGGAGACGCTGACGGTTCCCTACGCGCACCGGCGGCTGAAGATCGAGACGATCGGCGACGACTTCCATCGCGTGCTGATCCGGTTCGGCTTCATGGAGACGCCGGATGTACCGCTGGCGTTGATGGGCAGTAGCGATCTCGACGGGGGGTTCTGTATCGATCCGATGGAGACGACCTACTTCACCAGTCGCGAGACCGTGGTCGCCAGTGCGCACCGGGGTATGGCGTTGTGGCGGGAGAAGGTGTTCGCGGTGATGCATCGCAATGCGGCGCCGGCGTCGGGGTTCTTCCGGATTCCGGGCAACCGCTTGGTGGAGCTGGGGACCCAGGTGGAGATCTGACGGCACGCTTGCCTTTGCCTTTGCCTTTGCCTTTGCCTTTGCCTTTGATCTTGATCTTGTCGTTGATCTTGATCTTCGAGCCGTAAAGCGAGCCGAGCATCGCAGGACGGCGGGGCCGAAGAGCTGCCCATGTTTGAGCGCAGCGAGTTTGGGCAGCGTGCCCCGTCGTCCGAGAAGCGCAGGGGCCCGGTCGGGCGCAGCCCGGCCGGATCGCGTCCGGCGAAAGCGGTTTGACTCGCGCTTGCAGCGCTCGCCCTTCGGGCCGGCTTCGCCGTTCGCCGCCACTGCGCGGCGTCGTGGCTTACTTTTGTCGCGACAAAAGTGAGTCGCGCTTCAGCGCGAAAGCTGTTGATCTTGTTGTTGCTCCGGCTTCCTGCCGGGCTCCGTCATGTCTTGCTGCAGAGGGAGCAAAAAGCGCGAGCAGGATCAAGAGCGGTTTCGCACGCTGACACGCGCGAGTTCCTTTTTGCAGGACCAGAAAGGAACCAAAAAGTCCTTTCGCCGGACGCGAGCCGGCACGGCTGCGCCGCGCCGGTCCCCTGCGCGCCTCGCCCGACCCGGCACGGCGCCCAAACTCGCTGCGCTCAAACATGGGCGCCTCTTCGGCCGCGCCAGGCTCCGGTGCTCGGCTCGCTTTACGGCTCGAAGATCAAGATCAACAGCCACAGCCACAGCCACAGCCACAGCCACAGCCACAGCACTGCGACTGCAGACGTGGGCGACGGACTTCGGCTCCCCGGGGCGCAAACGAGCGGGAAAGGTAGGACAAGAAAGGACGGATCGAAAATCCGTTGCCTGTGCCTTCGGATGAAACGTGTGCGCAGCGCAGCGCTGCGGAAGGCGCCACTGAGCATCGTGGTGGGCGTGTGGCGGGGGGTGTCCGACGCGCCGGCTCTGTAGCGGGAAGCAAGGGCCGCGCCGTGTCGCGGCATTCATGAATGATTGCCATCGACGGGCGAGCGCACGCCGACGCACGTGCCGACTTTCGCCGCGGCGCTGCTGTCGCACAAGCGGAGCTTCCTGCGCGCGGCCGCCTGTGCGGGTGATCGGTGATGGGCCGCAGCGTCCCGCGCCGCGGGCTCGTGCGCGCGCGGGATGCGCGGCAAGATGGGCGGCATGAGCACACCCGTCCCCCTGTCCGTCCTCGATCTCGCGCCGGTCTGCGAAGGCAGCGACATCGCCGCCGCGTTTCGGCAGTCGCTGGATCTCGCCCGCCATGCCGAACGCCTCGGCTACCGCCGCTATTGGCTGGCCGAGCACCACAACATGCCGGGCATCGCGTCGGCGGCCACGGCAGTACTGATCGGTCATGTTGCCGGTGGCACGTCGACCATCCGCGTCGGTGCCGGCGGCATCATGCTGCCCAACCACGCGCCGCTGCAGGTGGCCGAACAGTTCGGCACCCTCGATGCGCTGTATCCCGGGCGGATCGACCTCGGCTTGGGTCGTGCGCCCGGCACCGACCAGGCCACGGCCCGTGCGCTGCGCCGGTATTTCGACAGCGCCGATGCGTTTCCCGACGATGTGCGCGAGTTGCTCTATTTCTTCGAGCCCGCACGCCCGGGGCAGCCGGTGCGCGCAGTACCCGGTGCCGGGGCGGACGTGGAGGTGTGGCTACTCGGTTCCAGCCTCTTCAGCGCGCGGCTGGCGGCCGCACTGGGGCGGCCGTTCGCATTCGCGTCGCACTTCGCGCCGGGCGCGATGGCCGAGGCGCTGGCGGTGTACCGTCGCGAGTTCCAGCCTTCCGCCCGGCTCGATCGCCCGCACGCCATGCTGGGCGTGAACGTGGTGGTGGCCGACACCGAGGCCGAGGCGAAGCGGCTGTTCACCACCCAGCAGCAGGCCTTCGTGCGCCTGCGCCGCGGCCAGCCGGGCCTGGTGCCACCGCCCATCGACGATATCGAAGCATTCTGGAGTCCGGCGGAGAAGGCGATGGCCGAGCAGGCGCTGGCCTGCGCGGTGATCGGCGATCCGGCCCAGGTGAGCGCCGGCCTGCGCGACTTCGTCGCCCGCCACCATCCCGACGAGCTGGTGCTGACCGCCAACATCCACGACCACGCCGCGCGCGTGCGCAGCTTCGAGCTGGCGAAAGCGGCCTACGCCTGAAGCCCCCGGGCGGCGGAGACCACGCGCCGCTGAAACCCCTTGGCTCGGGCGGCCAGACCCGGGCCGGGCACAGATGCCCGGTCTCGCCGCCGCATCCGTCAAGGCGGTGCGGCGAGCCGCTATCCTGATCGAAGCGCCGGGTCGTGCGGCGCGTCCAGGGGCTCCCGATGATCACGAACACCGCCCGCCTGCCGGCGCTCGACGTCCTGCGCGGCATCGCCATCCTCGGCACGCTGGCGACCAACGTCTGGGTGTTCACCCATCCGGCCGGCCTGCTGGGCGAGATCGACGGGCCACCGCCGTCGGACCTGGCGGAGGTGCTGCTGCGGCAGCTGTCGACCGGCAAGTTCCTCGGCCTGCTGTCGATCATGTTCGGGATCGGCCTGGCCATCCAGCAGCGCGCGGCGCTGGCCGCCGGCCGCCCGTGGCCGCGCTCGTATCTGTGGCGCGCGGCCCTGCTGTTCCTGGACGGCGCGCTCAACTACATCCTGGTGGTCGAATTCGATGTGTTGATGGGCTACGCCGTCGCCGGCGCGGTGGTGGCGTGGCTGCTGTGCGCCAGCGAGCGGGCCCAGCATCGCTGGTGCGTCGTCCTGGTGGCGGTGCATGGGGTGCTGCTCACGCTCGGAGCCCTCGCGATGCTGGCGCTGCCGGCGTCGGCGCATGCCGATCCGGCGGCGTACGCGGCGAGCCTGGACTGGAATCCGTATCGCGACGGCAACTGGTGGGAGATGGTGCGTCACCGGGTCGAGCACCTGCCGCTGTTCCGCATCGTCGAGCCGGTGTTGATCCTGCCGGCGACGATCGCCCTGTTCCTGCTCGGTGCCCGGCTGTTCCGCGCAGGCGTGTTCGAGCCCGAGGGGGCGGTGTTGCGCCGGCGACTGATCCTGATCGGTCTACTGGCCTGGCCGGTCGACATGGCCATCGCGGTGTTCGCCGGCATGCCCTGGTGGTTCTACACGCGCTGGGGCACGGCGGCGCTGGTGGCGCTGGGCATCCTTGGGCTGGTGGCGGCGTTTTACCGGTGCCGGCCGGCACCCGGCTGGGTCGGCCGGCGGCTGTCCGAGGTGGGGCGCACCGCGCTGAGCTGCTACGTGCTGCAGAACGTGCTCGCCTCCATCGTCTGCTACGGCTGGGGATTCGACCTGGCGGGCCGCATCGACGACACGCAGCGCCTGCCGGCCACGGTCGCGCTGTACCTGGCGCTGGTCCCGCTGATCGTGCTGGCGGCGCACCTGTGGCTGCGCTGGTTCCGGCGCGGGCCGCTGGAGGCGCTGTGGGCGCTGGGCGGCCGGGCCGGCCGCGACCCGCGGGCGCCGGCGCGCGAGACGGCGTAGCGTTGTCGCGGCAAGCCGGTGGCGTGCGACCATAGCGCGATGACCGAAGACCGCATCATCGCCGCCGGCGCCACCCGCGAGGACGACGCCGCCGAGGCCAGCATCCGCCCGCAGCGCCTGGCCGATTACCTCGGCCAGCAGCCGGTGCGCGAGCAGCTCGGCATCTACATCGAGGCGGCCAAGCGGCGCCGCGAGGCGCTCGACCACGTGCTGATCTTCGGGCCGCCCGGCCTGGGCAAGACCACGCTGTCGCACGTGATCGCCAACGAGCTCGGGGTCAGCCTGCGGGTGACGTCCGGCCCGGTGATCGAGAAGGCCGGCGACCTGGCCGCGCTGCTGACCAACCTGCAGCCGCACGACGTGCTGTTCATCGACGAGATCCACCGGCTGTCGCCGGTGGTCGAGGAAGTGCTCTATCCGGCGATGGAGGACTTCCAGATCGACATCATGATCGGCGAGGGCCCGGCCGCCCGTTCGATCAAGCTCGACCTGCCGCCGTTCACCCTGATCGGTGCCACCACCCGCGCCGGGCTGCTGACCGCGCCGTTGCGCGACCGCTTCGGCATCGTCCAGCGGCTGGAGTTCTACAGCGCCGAGGAGCTGACCCGCATCGTGCGGCGTTCGGCGGCGATCCTCGGCATCGCCTGCGAGGGCGAGGGCGCGGCCGAGGTGGCGCGGCGCGCGCGCGGCACGCCGCGCATCGCCAACCGCCTTCTGCGCCGCGTGCGCGACTACGCCGAGGTGAAGGCCGGCGGCCGCATCGACCGCGACGTGGCCCATGCGGCGATGCAGATGCTCAAGGTCGACCCGGAAGGCTTCGACGAGCTCGACCGCCGCATGCTGCGGCAGATCGTCGAGCATTTCGACGGGGGGCCGGTCGGGGTGGAATCGCTGGCGGCGGCGCTGTCGGAGGAGCGTGGCACCCTGGAGGACGTGATCGAGCCCTATCTGATCCAGCAGGGCTACCTGGTCAGGACCGCGCGCGGCCGCATGGCCACCCACAAGGCTTATCGCCACCTCGGGTTGACCCCGCGAGCGCGGCCGGACCTGTTCGCGGGCGGTGGAGGCGACGACATCGCCGATGCACACTGACCGCTATCGTGCCGGCGCCGCGTCGCGGGCCGCGTCCCTGCGGATCCGGTCCGTCTCATGAGTCCATCGGGTTTTCAAGCAATGTTCAGCCATCCGGTTCGTATTTATTGGGAAGATACCGACGCTGGCGGCGTGGTCTACCACGCGCAGTACGTCGCCTTCCTCGAGCGGGCCCGCACCGAATGGTTGCGATCGCTCGGCCACGGACAGGAGCGGCTGCGCACGGAGCACGATCTGGTGTTCGCGGTGCGGGCGATGCGGATGGATTTCCGAAAGCCCGCGCGGCTGGACGATGCGCTGGAGGTGTCGGTGGCGCTGGTCGAGTGCCGGCGCGCCAGCCTGGTGATCGCCCAGTCGATCCGCCGCGGCGACACCCTGCTGCTGGATGCGGAGGTGCGGGTGGCGGCGCTGGATGCGGCGGGCTTCAGGCCGCGGCCGATTCCGGAGCCGCTGTACCCGGAACTGAAATCGCTGCAAGTCGTGCCGGACTGACAAGGACGCCTCCCCGGCCTTCAACGAATCGGCCCGCATCGCGAGGACGCGATCGGGCATCATGGCGCGCGGTCGACCGCGCGTGGATACCCCAAATCGGAGCGGATGCATGATCCCATTGACGATGCTGCTGCAGGCCACCCAGGTCGAGCCCCTTCCCGAGCAGGCGGCGGCGAGCGCCGAGGCGCTGCAGGCGGGTGGCGAGGCGGCCGGCGAGGCGGTCATGTTGGGCACCGACATGAACGTCATGGAGCTGATCCTGCATGCATCGCTGCCGGTGCAGCTGGTCATGCTGCTGCTGCTGTTCGCCTCGATCGCATCGTGGGTGATCATCTTCCGCAAGAAGCGTCTGCTCGATCGCGCCACCCGGGAAGCCGACCGTTTCGAGGAGCGCTTCTGGTCGGGCGCCGAGCTGACCAAGCTGCATGCCTCGGCCACGGAGCGCAACCGCGAGATCGAG
Source organism: Luteimonas abyssi (assembly GCF_001482195.1). Classification (GTDB taxonomy): domain Bacteria; phylum Pseudomonadota; class Gammaproteobacteria; order Xanthomonadales; family Xanthomonadaceae; genus Luteimonas; species Luteimonas abyssi. The sequence goes on from NZ_KQ759763.1 coordinate 517,826, forward strand.
GGGCTGGAGGCGATCTTCGAATCCGGCTTCCGCGAGTACTCGCGCCCGCGTCGCAGCGTGGATCCGCGCTCGCGCCTGGAAGCCGCCCAGCGCGGCATGCGGGTCTCCGGCGCGCGCGAGATCGACGGTCTGGAGCAGAACCTGGAGTTCCTCGCCAACGTCGGTTCGATCGCCCCGTACGTGGGCCTGCTCGGCACGGTGTGGGGGATCATGGTGTCGTTCCAGGGCCTGGCCAATGTGCGCGAGGCCACCATCGCCACCGTCGCACCGGGTATCTCCGAAGCGTTGATCGCCACCGCGATGGGCCTGTTCGCGGCGATTCCCGCGGTCTGGGCCTACAACCGCTTCGCCACCCGCGTCGAACGCATCGCCGGCCGGTACGAGGCGTTCTCCGAGGAGTTCTCCTCGATCCTCGAACGCCAGTCCAGCGAGGGCTGACCCCGCGCGCGCCCGTCGCGCGTTGATCCGACCCGACTGCGAGGACCGACCATGTCCGTCACCATGCGCCGCAGCAAGCGCCGCAAACTCAAGAACGAAATCAACGTCGTGCCCTACATCGACGTGATGCTGGTGCTGCTGATCATCTTCATGGTCACCGCGCCGCTGATGAACCTGGGCACCGATGTCACCCTGCCCGATTCCAACGCGCGCTCGCTGAGCACGCCACGGGATCCGGTGATCGTCAGCGTGTACCCCGACGGCGCGCTCGCCCTGATGGTCGAGCAGCAGAACCAGTCGGTGACCCGCGAGGACCTGCTGGTCCGGTTGCGCGCGATCCACGCGCAGAATCCGGAGGCGACGATCCTCGTGCGCGGTGACGGGTCCGCCAGCTACCAGCTGATCATGGACGCGATCAGCGCGATCAACGAGGCCGGAGTGACGAAGGTCAGTCTGCTCAGCCGTCCGCTCGAGTCGGGTGGCTGATGCGGCAGCAGCGTGCCGACACGGTCCAGGCGGTCGTCCTCGCCCTCGGGCTGCATGTCGTCCTGATCCTGTTGCTGGTGTTCGGGCTGGGCCTGAGCCGCAGCAACACCGATCCGGCCTTCGGGTCGCCGGTCAGCGCCGACATCTTCGATCCGGACGCACTCTCGGCCGCGCAACGCCGTGCGCTGGATGCCGCACCCGAGCCATTGCCCGAGCCTGTACCGGCGCCGTTGCCCGATCCCGAGCCGGAGCCTTCGCCCGAGCCGGTCGAGGACAGCGCGCCGCCGCCCCAGCCCTTGCCGGCCCCGGTGCCTGAGGACGCGGAGATCGCGCCGCAGCCCCGGCCGCAGGAGCGGGTGCCCGAGCCCGACACCGTCGATCAGGATGCCGCGCGCGAGCAGGCCGAAGCCGAGCTCACGGCACAGCGCGAGCAGGAAGAGCGTCGCCGCCAGGAGCAGATCGACCTGACCGAGCGCCAGCGCCAGCAGGAGGCCGAGCAAAAGCGCCGGCTGGCCCAGCAGCAGCGCGAGGAAGAGCTGGCCAAGATCCGCGAGCAGCGCGAGCGCAACCGTCGCGAGGAGGCCCAGGCCGAACAGCGGCTCAAGCAGATCGCCGATGCGCGCGCGCGCCAGGCCGCCGAGCAGGCGGCCAGCGCGTCCGCCAGTCCGCCGCCCGGCCGCCCGGACGGCAGCAACGACCTGGCCGCGAAGTACGCCGCAGCGTTGCAGGAGGCGATCGCCCGAGAATGGACCCGGCCCGACAACGTGCCGCTGGGCCAACGCTGCAGGATGTACATCACGCAGCTGCCTGGTGGCGAGGTCATGAGTGTGGAGTTCGACGCTTCCTGTCCTTACGACGCGCTCGGCCGTCGCTCGATGGAGGCGGCGGTACGTCGTGCGGCGCCGTTGCCCTATGCCGGGTTCGAGTCGGTGTTCAATCGCCGCTTGAACCTCAATTTCACTGCGCAGGACCGCTGACCGGTTCCGCGTTCACCTTGCGCTGCGGGTATCGCGTTCAAGCTGTCCGCCGGCCCGCCACGGGCGAACGGAATCCGTTCCCGTGGTGAGCACGCTGTTCTTTCCGAAATCCAAGTCCATACCGGGTGTACCGATGAAACCAATCGTGCGTTGCCTGCTCGTCCTGTTCGCCCTGATGCTGCCGTCGCTTGCTGCGGCGCAACAACAGGGGCTGGAGATCGACATCGTCGGCGGCCATGCCTCGGCCTTGCCGATCGCGGTCGTCCCGATGCCGTACGAGGGCTCGGGCCAGGCCCCCGATACCGATATCGCAGCGGTCATCCGTGCCGACCTCGATCGTTCCGGCCAGTTCCGTACGCTGCCCGAGCGCGACATCGCCGAGCGCCCGACCCGCGGCAGCGACGTCCAGTTCCAGAACTGGCGCGTGCTCCGGCAGGACTTCCTGGTCATCGGCCGTGTGCTGGATGCCGGCGCCGGCACCTACCGCGTCGAGTACGAACTGTTCGACGTCGCCAAGCAGGAGCGCCTGATCGGCATGGCGATGACCGCGCGCTCCGGCTCGATGCGTGACGTCGCCCACCAGATGGCCGATGCCATCTACGAGAAGATTCTCGGCGTGCGCGGCGCGTTCTGGACCCGGATCGCCTATGTCACCCAGACCGGCGTGGGTGACAGCGCACGTTACGCGCTGATCGTGGCCGATTCCGACGGCTACAACCCGCAGACGGTGGTGCGCTCCAACGAGCCGTTGCTGTCGCCGGCGTGGAGCCCCGACGGCAATCGCCTGGCCTACGTGAGCTTCGAGCGCCGCAACTCGTCGATCTACATCCAGGACATCAACACCGGCAGCCGCGAGCTGGTCGCCAGCTTCCGCGGCATCAACAGCGGACCGGCGTTCTCGCCCGACGGCAACCGTCTGGCCATGACCCTGTCGCGCAGCGGCAACCCCGAGATCTACGTCATGGACCTGGGCAGCAAGGCGCTGACCCAGCTCACCAACCACTTCGCCATCGACACCTCGCCGGCGTGGAGCCATGACGGCAGCACCATTTACTTCACCTCCGATCGCGGCGGCCGCCCGCAGATCTACCAGGTGCCCGCCAGCGGCGGCAGCGCCACCCGGGTGAGCTTCCAGGGCAACTACAACGCCGACCCGAGCGTGTCCTTCGACGGGCAGAAAATCGCCGTAGCGCAGGGTTCAGGGAACGTGTACCGTATTGCCGTGCTGGATCGCAGTCTGGGTTCGCCCCGCTGGTCCACGCTGTCGCCAGGGTCGCTCGACGAATCGCCGAGTTTCGCCCCGAACGCCAGCATGATCCTGTACGCGGCACGCGAGGGGCGGCGAGGGGTGTTGTATGCCGTTTCGGCGGATGGACGGGTTCGGCAGCGGCTGGTGCTGTCGGACGGCGATGTCCGCGAGCCGGCCTGGGGGCCCTATCGCGAGCAGCGCTGACGCGGTCTGCACATATAACCAATCAATCTGAACCGCCTGTTCAACCACTTAGGGAACGACGAGATGAACACCACCACCCGAGTCCTGCTCGCCGCCGCACTGTGCGTCGCCGTTGTCGGTTGTGCCCGTAAAGTCCGGGAAGAGCCGACCACCACGGCTCCGCCTCCGAGCACGGTGACCCAGCCGCAGCAGCCCACCGCCGGCGCCTATGGTCCCGAGGACCTCGACACCGACGCCTGCCTGCGCCAGCGGGTGGTGTACTTCGACTTCGATCAGGAATCCCTGCGTCCGGAGTTCCAGGCCGCGATGGCCTGCCACGCCAAGTACCTGCGCGACCGTCCGTCGGCCCGCATCACCCTGGAAGGCAACGCCGACGAGCGCGGCAGCCGCGAGTACAACCTCGGCCTGGGCGAGCGTCGTGGCAATGCGGTGTCGTCGGCCCTGCAGGCCAATGGTGGCTCGGCCGGCTCGCTGACCACCGTCAGCTACGGCGAAGAGCGTCCGGTCTGCACCGAGACCAGCGAAGACTGCTGGGCTCGCAACCGTCGCGTCGAGATCGTCTACACCGCCCGTTGATCGGCATGCGTGGATTGATCGTTTCAAGCCTGGTCGCGGCCGCCCTCGTGGCGGCCGCGCCCGCGTCCGCCCAGCGCGCGAGCCTGGCCGACCGGGTCACCCTGCTCGAGCAGCAGGCGGCCAGCAACCAGGGCAACATGGATCTGCTCAACCAGCTGACCCAGTTGCGCTCTGAAGTTCAGACGCTGCGTTCGCAGATGGAAGAAGTGCAGAGCGAGAATGGCCAGCTGCGCGAAAGCGTCCGCGCCCAGTATCTCGATGTCGACGGTCGTCTGAACCGGATCGAGAGCGGTGCCGGCGGTGCCGGGCTCGAACTGCCCGACCCGCAAGCCGCGACCGGCGAGGCAGCGCCCGCGCCGCCTCCCGCCCGGGGCGAAGAGGGGAGCCGCCCGGCGGCTCCGCCCATCGCGATGCCGGCGGCCAACGAGCGCGAAGCCTACGACCAGGCCTTCAATGCACTGCGTGCCGGCCAGTATGCCGACGCGGCCAACCTGTTCCAGGATTTCCTGCAGCAGCATCCCGACGGCGCGCTGACCGCCAACGCCGTCTATTGGCTGGGCGAGAGCTACTACGTCACCCAGAACTACGCGTTGGCGCAGGAGCAGTTCGAAGCGCTCATCGCCCGCCATCCCGAGAGCGACAAGGCGCCCGGCGCGTTGTTGAAGATCGGCCTGTCGCAGTACGGGCAGCAGGAACTCGACGCGGCCGAGGCCACGCTGGCGGAAGTCGGCAAGCGGTATCCCGCCTCCGATGCCGCACGCACCGCCGAGGATCGCCTGCGCGCGATCCAGATCGGTCGCCTGCGCTGAGCAACGAACCGGCCTCGCGGCCGATGCGAATCCGCTCCGGCCCTGATCGGGCCGTGGCATCGCCCTGGCGTCAGTCGTCCAGTCGCCGGGCGCCGCAGTGATTGCCGCCTACGGCCGCCGCGGGAACTGACCGCGCGGCCGCATCGCCCGGATCCAGCACGACCGTTACAATACGCCGATGCACGGCGTCGCTCCCCAGGCCCCCACAGCCTCCGCGCCTCCGGTCGCCGACCGACTGCGGATCACCGAGATTTTCCTGTCCCTGCAGGGCGAAGCCCTGGATGCGGGGTGGCCGACGGTGTTCGTCCGCCTGACCGGCTGCCCGTTGCGTTGTCAGTACTGCGACACCGCCTACGCCTTCCATGGCGGCGAGTGGCACACGATCGACGCGATCCTGGCCGAGGTCGCCGCGCACGGCGTTCGCCACGTCTGCGTGACCGGTGGCGAGCCGCTGGCGCAGAAGCGCTGCATCGGGCTGCTGCAGCGACTGTGCGATGCCGGCTACGCGGTGTCGCTGGAGACCTCCGGCGCACTGGACATCGGCCAGGTCGATCCGCGCGTGTCGCGGGTGCTCGACATCAAGACGCCGGGCTCGGCCGAGGTGCACCGCAACCATTGGGACAATCTGCCTCTGCTCACGCCGCACGACCAGGTCAAGTTCGTGATCTGCTCGCGCGAGGACTACGAGTGGGCGCGGGGCGTCGTGCTCGAGCACGCGCTCAACGCGCGCTGCACGGTCTGGTTCTCGCCCAGCAAGCAGGAAGTGGATCCGCGCGCGCTGGCCGACTGGATCGTCGCCGATCGCTTGCCGGTGCGTTTCCAGTTGCAGCTGCACAAACTGCTCTGGGACGACGCGCCCGGCCGCTGAGGCCGCACCGTCGCAGCACGGCCCGGAACCCTCGTTTTCTGCCGGCCCGCATCGGGTGCGCGACTCCCGTCCTCGCCTTCCGTCTTCCATCTCTCCGGACCCGCTACCTTGACCGCGTTACCGAATCGACCCGAACCCACGAAAAAAGCCGTCGTCCTCGTGTCCGGCGGTATGGACTCCGCCGTCGTCGCCGCGCTGGTGCGCGAGCAGGGCTTCGCCGTGTATGCGCTCAGCGTCCGCTACGGGCAGCGGCACACGTCCGAGCTCGAGGCCGCGGCACGCCTGGCGGCCGAGGTCGCGGTGGCGCACAAGACCGTCACCGTGGACCTGCGCAGCATCGGCGGCTCCGCGTTGACCGACGACATCGAGGTCCCGGACGCCGGCGGCGCCGGCATCCCGGTGACCTACGTCCCCGCACGCAACACGATCATGCTGTCGATCGCGCTGGGCTGGGCCGAGGTCCTGGGCGCCAGCGACATCTTTTGTGGCGTCAATGCGGTGGATTATTCGGGCTATCCGGACTGCCGGCCGGAATTCATCGACGCGTTCGAGCGTCTCGCCAACCTCGCCACGAAGGCCGGGGTCGAAGGTGCCGGACTGCGCGTGCATGCCCCGCTGTTGCGCATGAGCAAGGCCGACATCGCCGCCGAAGGGGCGCGCCTGGGCGTGGACTTCGCCGGCACGGTGTCGTGCTACCGCGCCGACGATGCCGGCCGCGCCTGCGGCCACTGCGATGCCTGCCGGCTGCGCGCCGAGGGTTTCGCGGCGGCCGGGCTGCCGGACCCGACCCGTTACGTCGACGGGGCGTCGCCGCCCGTCTGAACGCGTCGCGGACCCCGCGGCACGCATTGCGCTAGAATGCGCCCCCTGCGCGGGCCGATCGGCCCTGCGCACCGTCTTTCGGGTCGTTAGCTCAGTCGGTAGAGCATCGGACTTTTAATCCGCTGGTCGTTGGTTCGAATCCAACACGACCCACCATCGAATCAGCCGTTTCTGGCTGTGCCACGCGCCCTTGAATTGATGTCCTGACGACTCCGCGTCTTCAGACGGGGTTGGACGCCGGTGCGTAGCGGTTCTGCCGCGGCGTGCCGCGAAATGCTCAAGGGGCCGATGCTCCCGACTCGACTCGACTCGACTCGACTCGACGCGACGCGCCTGCGGGTGTCGTTGTCTCCGCGATCGGCGCGGACGGCCGGCGGTAGGCGACCGGGCCTTCAGTGGTGCGTTCCGTTGTCCTGATTCGCGACGGAACGCTGCGATGCCGGGGCATGCATCGAGTGCCGTGCCGCCCGGCTGGACATCCATGAAAGGGATGGGCAACGTCGCTGCCCGGCGGGAAGTTGATCGTGGCGATGGCGTTCGCGGCGGCAACGGCGACGGCTTGCAGCCATGGACATGATGCTCGCATCACAGGTGATGGCTCCGCGGCGCCGGAGCCGATTACGTTTCGACGCGCTCCTGGCCGACAGGGGCAAGGGAGGGGTGCAGAGTCGCGCCCCTGCCGATGTTCCGCAGGCCGTCCGTCCGCTCATCCGTCGTGGGTAGCAGGGCGACGACACGGATCGTGCAACCGATACCCCGGCGCGCATGTCTCACGGGTCGGTATGCGCCTGCATGGCGCGGCCGCGCAGCCAGCCGGCGACGCCGTGCAACTGGTTGGCGAAGGTCTCGACCCATTCGGCGATGGCGATCATGTCCTGCTCCTCGAATGCCGGGCGGTCGCCGCGGGTTCGTCCCGTGGCGGCATGCGACGTGCCGGATGCCCCGTGCCGGCCGGCGTCGAGGGAGCGATCCCCTCGTCGGCGCCGGTGCCGCAGGAACGATAGTGCGGCCTGGAGCGGCCGCCGGGTGTCCGGAATCGGCCGCTGGATGGGCGGAATCGGCACGAAGACCCGATGATGGGCGTCGACGGGTCCTCATTGCGCGGCGGCGGCGTCGAGCGCCGCCGTGGCGGTGCGCCAGGCATCGGCCAGGTCGACGGGACGCCCGTCCGTCCACACCGCGACGATGCGGCGGGTGGCCAGGATGTCCTGCGTCGGATCGCCATCCACGACGACGATGTCCGCGCGGGCGCCGGCGTCGAGGCGTCCCAGGTCGTCACGGCGCAGGATGTCGGCGGCGACCGACGTCGCAGCCTGCAGCGCCTGCACCGGCGACAGGCCGGTGGCGACGAGGGCGTCGAGCTCCTGATGGAGGGCCGCGCCCGGGAGCAGACCGGGGGCCGCCGGCAAGTCCGAACCGGCGCCGATGCGGACCCCCGCCGCCGCGAGCCGAGGCAGCAGGGCGCGGGCGAGGCGCAGGTCGGCGGCCGCGTTCGCCTGCGCACCCGGGGCCACGACGTGGCCGGACAGCCAGGTCCAGTAGGCCTCGAAATGCGGCACGAGCAGGGCGGCGCCCGGCAGCGTGTCTGGAGCGACAGCGTCCGAGCCTGCGAAGCGGTGTGTCGCGGCCACGGTGGGCACCACCGCCATGCCGCTGGCGGCGATGTCGAGCGCGAGCGTATCGAGCAGGTCGTCGCGCAAGGTGGCCGCGGTCGGATCGCCGCCGAGCCGGCGATAGGCCAGCGCGACGCCGCCGAGGTGTTCGAGCGTCCCGACCCCGGCCGCGCCGGCCTGCACCGCATCGATGTCGGCACCGGACAGGCCGCGGGTCAGCATCATGCCCAGATCGACCATCACCGGAAGGCCGGCCGCTTGCGCGGCCGCCAGTGCGGCGTGGAAGGCGTCCGCCGGCATGCGTTCGTAGAGCTTGATCCAGTCGATGCCGGCGGCGACCAGTGCGGCGACCGCCACGCGCGCCTGCGCGGCATCGTGGACGACCAGGGGCATCGTGTCGGGCGCGAGCGGCTCGCCGTCGCCCAGGGGGGACGTATCGGCGCCGACGAGAACCCCGTGCGGGCCGTCGAGCATCGGTCCGCTGGCGATCAGCGTGGGCGCATACGGGCGTGCGCGCACGGCGTCGAGCATGGCCAGGGTGTTGTTGGCGTCGCGGACCGTGGTGACGCCGGCGGGTACGAACGTATCGGCGTAGTGCGGCCGCGCGTGGACGTGCAGATCGATCAGGCCCGGGAGCAGCATCGCCCGTCCGTGGTCGTGCACGGGCGCATCGCGCGGCCAGCGGCACGCGATGCGTGGCCCTGCGCAGAGGATGCGCCCGTTCGCCATCACGATCGCGGCGTCGTCGATCACCCGCCCGTTGCGCGCGTCGAACAGGCGCCCGAGCAGCACCGCATCCGCCGGAGGCGGCGGGCTGCATGCGCTCAGCACCAGTGCGGACAGGAAACACAGGACCGGGGACAGTCGAACGAGGCGAAATCGCATGGAAACTCCGATGGCGAGGCTGAACGCGACAGGGGCCGGCGGTTGAAGCGGACCGGCTTCGGGCGCAGATTGGTGGGGCCGCGGACGTGCCATCGCGCTGCTCCCGTCAGATCCTCCAGATGCGCCGCGACCCGCTAAGGTCGCAACCGGCGCACCGACCACGACGCCATGCCCCTCGACGCCTTCCACCCTGCCGTTTCGCGCTGGTTCAACGGCGCGTTTCCCGCGCCGACTGCGGCGCAGGCCGCGGCGTGGCCGGCGATCCGGGCGGGCCACGACGTGCTGGTATCGGCGCCCACGGGATCGGGCAAGACGCTGACCGCGTTCCTCACCGCCATCGACGGCCTGGTCCGCGAGGGGCTGGCCGCGCCGCATGGGCTGCCGGATGTCACCTCGGTCATCTACGTCTCGCCGCTCAAGGCGCTTTCGAACGACGTGCAGGTGAACCTGGAGGCGCCGCTGGCCGGGATCCGCGAGGCGCTGGCCGGACTGGGCCTGGCCGATGTGCCGATCCGTACCGCGGTGCGGACCGGCGATACGCCGCAGGCGGAACGTGCGCGGATGCGCCGCAGGCCTCCGCACATCCTGGTGACCACGCCCGAGTCGCTTTACGTGATGCTCGGCTCCGACTCCGGCCGCGCGATGCTGCAGACCGCGCGCAGCGTGATCGTCGATGAAATCCACGCCGTGGCCGGCAGCAAGCGCGGCAGCCACCTCGCCCTGAGCCTGGAGCGGCTGGATGCGCTTGCGGGCCGGCGCCTGGTGCGCGTCGGGCTGTCGGCGACGCAGAAGCCGATCGAGACCGTCGCCCGGTTCCTGGTCGGCGGCAGCGACGACGCGACCGCGCCGCCGGCCTGCACGATCGTCGACGTCGGTGCGGACAGGCCGCGCGATCTCGCGCTGGAACTCCCGCCCACACCGCTGTCGTCGGTGCTGTCCAACGATCAGGCGGAACAGGTCTACCGGCGCATCGCGCACCTCGCCCAGCACCACCGGACCACGCTGGTGTTCGTCAACACCCGGCGCATGGCCGAGCGGGCGGCCCGGCATCTGGGCGAATTGCTGGGACGCGAGCACGTGGCCGCGCATCACGGCAGCCTGGCGAAGGAGGCGCGGCTCGATGCCGAGCAGCGGCTCAAGCGCGGCGATCTGCAGGCGCTGGTGGCGACGGCGTCGCTGGAACTGGGTATCGACATCGGCGATGTCGATCTGGTCTGCCAGATCGGCTCGCCGCGTTCGATCTCGGCGTTTCTCCAGCGCGCCGGGCGCTCGCGTCACCACGTGGGCGGCGTGCCCAAGGCGCGGTTGTTTCCCACCAGCCGCGACGAACTGGTCGAGTGCGCCGCGTTGCTGGACGGCGTGCGCCGCGGCGAGCTCGACGTGCTGCGGATGCCGCAGGCCCCGCTGGACGTGCTGTCGCAGCAGATCGTGGCCGAGACCGGCGCGCAGGATTGGGACGAGGACGCGCTGTACGCGATGTTCCTTCGCGCATGGCCGTTCCGCGCCTTGGCGCGCGCGGACTTCGACGCGGTGGTGCGCATGCTCGCCGAGGGCTACGTCGGCCGGCACGGCCCGCGTGCCGCCTGGGTGCATCGCGACGCGGTGCACCGCCGGCTGAGCGCGCGCAAGGGTGCGCGCCGGGTGGCGTCGATGTCGGGCGGGACGATTCCGGAGACCGGCGACTACAGCGTGCTGCTCGAACCCGACGGCCACGGCATCGGCACGGTGAACGAGGACTTCGCGGTCGAGAGCCTGGCCGGCGACGTGTTCCAGCTCGGCAACGCCAGCTACCGGATCCTGCGCATCGAGTCCGGGCGATTGCGGGTGGAGGATGCGCAGGGACAGCCGCCGAACATCCCGTTCTGGATCGGCGAGGCGCCGGGCCGCACCGATGCGCTGTCGGCGAGCGTGTCGCGGCTGCGGGAGACGATCGAGGCGCGGCTGGGGGCGCCTGCGGACATCGCCGACGGCATGCGTGCGAGCGACGTGGCGGGTGCAGCCGTCGAGGCCGGCACGGCGGCCATGGCCGCGATGGATCCGGCCGCCGCCGGCGCATCGCGTGCCGCGGCCCGTGGCGAGGTCCGGATCGGCGACGGCGAGCCGGCTGCGATCGCGCGCCGGACGCCTGACCGCCAGGGCGATGCCGATGCCGCATGCGCCTGGCTGACCGGCGAGGTCGGCCTGGACGAAGCGGCGGCGCGGCAGATCGTCGAGTACCTGGCCGCGTCCCACGCTGCGCTGGGCGTGCTGCCGACCCAGCGCCAGGTCGTGCTCGAACGCTTCTTCGACGCCAGCGGCGGCATGCAGCTGGTGATCCACGCGCCGTTCGGCAGCCGCATCAATCGCGCCTGGGGCCTCGCCCTGCGCAAGCGGTTCTGCCGCACCTTCAACTTCGAACTGCAGGCCGCGGCCACCGAGGACGCGATCGTGCTGTCGCTGTCGACCAGCCACAGTTTCCCTCTCGACGATGTCGCACGGTTCCTGCATTCGTCCAGCGCGCTGGAGGTGCTGGTGCAGGCGCTGCTGGACGCGCCGTTGTTCGGCGTGCGCTGGCGCTGGAACGCGACCACCGCCCTGGCATTGCCGCGCTTCGCCGGCGGTCGCAAGGTGGCCCCGCAACTGCAGCGGATGAGGTCGGAGGACCTGCTGGCGGCGGTGTTCCCCGATCAGGTCGCCTGTCTGGAGAACATCGTGGGCGAGCGCGAGATTCCCGAGCATCCTCTGGTCGCGCAGACCCTGCGCGACTGTCTGGAGGATGCGATGGATGCCCCCGGCTGGCTGGCGGTGCTGCGCGGCATCGAGGCGGGCGACATCGCGATGGTGGCGCGCGATCTGGTCGCACCGTCGCCGTTGGCGGCCGAGCCCTGCAACGCGCGGCCCTACGCCTTTCTCGACGATGCGCCGCTGGAGGAGCGACGGACCCAGGCCGTGCAGCATCGTCGCCATGCCGACCCGACCGGTGCCGACGATCTGGGCCGGTTGGATCCGCGCGCGATCGCGCGCGTGCGGGAGGATGCCTGGCCCGCGCCGGCGACGGCCGACGAGCTCCACGACGCCTTGATGACGCTCGGCGCACTGGACGACGCCGAACTGCAGACCATGCCGGACGGCCCCGCACTGCTGGCGCGCCTGCTGGACGACGGCCGCGCGACGCGCATGACCCTGGCGGGTGGGACGCTGCATCTGGCGACCGAGCGTCTGCCGCTGCTGCGCGCGCTGCATCCCGACGCGCCGGTGGCGCCGGAGGTCGCGGTGCCGCGCGAGTACCTCCAGGACTGGACTTGTGAAGCCGCCTGCGTGGACCTCGTGCGCGCCCGGCTCGGCGCGCTCGGCCCGGTCGATACGCTCGCGCTGGCGAAGCCCCTCGGCCTCGATGTCGCCGAAGCGCTGCAGGCGCTGCTGGCGCTGGAGCAGGCCGGCACCGCGATGCGCGGCCGCTTCACCGGCGACCACGACGACGAGTGGTGCGAACGGGGCCTGCTGGCACGCATCCATCGCGACACGCTCGGACGCCTGCGGCGCGAGATCGAGCCGGTGCCGGTGGCCGATTACGTGCGCTTTCTCTGCGACTGGCAGCGCGCTAGTGGGCATGCACGCGCCGGGGGACAGGAGGCGCTGCCTGGGGTGCTCTCGCAGCTGGAAGGCTTCGAGGCGCCGGCCATCGCCTGGGAATCGGAGTTGCTCGCGCTGCGTCTGCGCGACTACGCCAGCGGCTGGCTCGACGAACTGTGCACGGCCGGTCGCACCACCTGGTTGCGCCTGCGGCCGCGCGCGGCCGACACGGCGCCCGCGCGCGGCGGCAGCCTGCGCACCACGCCGGTCGTGCTATTGCCGCGGCGCGAGAGTGCGTCCTGGGTGCGGCTTGCGCCCGCGCCAGCCGCGGCCGATGCGCTGTCCTCGCGCGCGCAGCGCCTGTACGGGGTGCTGCAGCGGCAGGGGGCGTCGTTCTTCGACGAACTGGAAACCGATGCACGCCTGTTGCGGACGGAACTCGAGGATGCGCTGTCGGAACTCGTCGCGGCGGGCCTGGTGCATTGCGACAGCTTCGCCGGTCTGCGGGCGCTGCTGGTGCCGCCGTCGCGGCGTCCGTCGTCCGTCCGTCGTCGCGCACGCGGCATTCCGATGTCGGGGATCGCCGATGCCGGCCGCTGGAGCCCGGCCCGCCCATCCGCGCGTGCGGTCGGTGCGGGCGCGGCGGCCGAGTCCGACGATATCGAGTACGTCGCGAGGGTGCTGCTGCGCCGTTATGGCGTGATCGGCTGGCGCATGTTGGAGCGCGAGCCGGACTGGCTGCCGCCATGGCGCGAGCTGGTGCGCGTGTACCGGCGGCTGGAGGCGCGTGGCGAGATCCGCGGTGGCCGCTTCGTGGCCGGACTGTCGGGCGAGCAGTACGCCTTGCCCGAAGCGATCGGCCTGCTGCGTGCGGTGCGCAAGCGGCCGCATGACGGCGAATTGATCTGCGTGTCGGCGCACGATCCTTTGAATCTGGCCGGCACGGTGCTGCCGGGCGAGCGGGTGCCCAGATCGCCCGGCGCGCGCCTGGTGCTGTGCGATGGGCGTGTCGTCGGTACGCGGGTCGGGGACGTCGTCGCGTTCGGCCCTGGCGTGGGCGACGACGCGCATGCCGGGATCGAGCGGGAACTGCGGGCCAGCCCCTCGGAAAGGCGTATCCGGGCGATCAGAGACCTGCCGCTACGAACCGGTCGTTGAGTTCGTACACCAGGCGTCCGATCTCCGGCGTGAGGCAGTCGTTGAACGCAGCCGGGTCGGCACAGCGCGCATCCACCTCGGCCGCGCGCTGGCGAAGCGCGGAGGCGGCCAGGATGGCGCGGCTGCGCGCGTAGCAATCGGCCGCTTCCGAGCCCTGGCGAAGCGGTCCGTGTCGGGCGATGCAATAGCTCATGGCGCTCGCCAGTCCGGCGGCGCTGACGGCGTGGATGGCGCGAGGCGACGAACCGTCGGCGGATGTCTGCGCGGCCACGCTGCTGACGCACATGAGAAGCGCAGCGCTGGACATGATCCGGGCAATGGACCGGCACGACCGCACGGCGAGCTGTTGCAGAGGCATGGAATGGTCCTTTTTCGTCACTTGTTGACAGTCACCGAGAGTCGATCCGTCCGAATCGAAGGAAGTGTGAAACGTTTTAGATAAACCGTGATCGAGTTGGCATTGATCGTGCTTCGTTTGTGTGAATCGTGTCACATAAAAATCGTGACATAGAACATGGCCTCGGGCCACAACGGAGATCGGCAATGAACAGGGTATTTCGGAAAGTCTGGAACACGCGCCTGGCGCACTGGGTGGTGGCCTCGGAGTTCGCCACGGGCGACACCCCGGCCCGTGTGATCGCGGCGACCACGACGGCGCCGCGGCCGCAGCCTCTCGCCAGCGCGCTGCTGGTCCTGTGTGCCGCATCGCTCGCGTTGCCCGCCGCCGCGCAGGAGTTCACCGTGACCGACGGTACGACGCCCGCCTCGGTCGCTCCGGGCGACACCGTGACGTTCCGTGGCGACGACAACATCGGCGTCCGCCAGACCGGCAGCGATGGCGATGCCGTCGTCGAGATCACGCTCGATCCCGACCTGGCGGTCGACAGTGTCAGCGCGGGCGCGACGCGGCTCGATACCACTGGTGTGGCGATCGGCCCGAATGCGTTTCTGGGTGCCGATGGTCTGACCCTCGGCGCGGGCGCGCCCAGCCTGACCACCTCGGGCATCGATGCCGGCGACCTGGTGATCGGCGGCGTGGCACGCGGCACCGCCGCCGACCACGCGGTCAACCTCGCGCAGCTGCAGGACGTGCAGGCGCAGGCGGCCGCGGGCTGGAACGCAACGGTCGGCGCCGAGACCCGCAACATCGGGCCCGACGGCCGCGTCACCTTCGTTGGTGACGACAACGTGCGCGTGTCGCTCGGCGGCACCGACGATGCGGCCAGCGTGCAGATCGGGCTCGCGCCCGATGTCGCCGTCACCAGCCTCACCGCAGGCGCGACACGGGTGTCCGATGCCGGTGTCGCCATCGGCGCGGCCACGCTCGGCGCGACCGGCCTGACCGTGGCCGGCGGGCCGAGCGTGACCGGCGCGGGCATCGACGCGGGCGGGCTGCAGATCGGCGACGTCGCCGACGGCCTGGTGGCGGCCAACAGCCAGCAGGCGGTGACCGGCCACCAGCTCTACATGCTGCGCGAGGAGTTGTTCGCCGACGGTATCGGCGTGAAGTACTTCCACGCCAACTCGGTGGCCGAGGACTCCCAGGCGGTCGGCCAGGAATCGGTCGCGATCGGCCCGAACACGGTGTCCAACGGCGCCAGCAGCCTCGCCGCGGGCAACGGCGCCAGCACCACCGAAGGCGCGACGGGCAGCGTCGCCGTCGGCCAGGGCGCGCGCGCCGGCACGCCGGCGCCGGGCGCGCAGCGCGTCGACGGCGTCGGCGCCGTGGCGATCGGTCGCAATGCGGTGTCCGCCGGCAACAGCACGCTGGCGATCGGCGACGGCGCCGGGGTGACCTCGGAGTTCGTCGACCACGCGCTGGTGATCGGCAGCGGCGCGCGCGTCAACGGGACCGCCAGCAGCCAGGCGCTGGCGATAGGCCGCCAGGCCGCCGCCAGCGGCACCAGCGCCACGGCGATCGGCCATCTCGCCAGCGCGTCCGGCGCCGCCACCCTGGCGCTGGGCCGCAGCGCGGTGGCGACCGGCGCCAGCACGCTGGCGATCGGCGACGGTGCACGGATCGAATCGACTTCGATCAACCAGGCACTGGCCGTCGGCAGCAATGCCCGCGTCTCCGGCGCCTTCAGCAGCCAGGCATTGGCCATCGGCAACCAGGCGCACGCCAGCGCGGCGAGCGCGACCGCGGTCGGCGCGTCGGCGTTCGCGTCCGGCGCGAGCAGCATCGCGATCGGTCAGGCATCCGCCAACAGCGCCAATGCGATCGCCCTGGGCACCGGCGCCCTGGGCGGGTCGCCGGACGGGATCGCGCTGGGCACCGGTGCCGGCGTGGGCACGAACGGCAGCAGCGCCGGCGACCGCACCTCGCACATCGCCATCGGCACCCGGGCGGGCACCGGCGTGGAGGGCAACCAGACCGTCGCGCTCGGCTACGAGGCGGGGCGCAGCGTCGTCGGGGACTACAACGTCGCCGTCGGCCCACAGGCCGGCAGCAATCTGCGCGGCGACGAGAACGTGTCGATCGGTTTTCAGGCGAATCTCGGCGCCGGCGAGATCGACCGCGCGACCGCGGTCGGCGCGTCGACCCGGGCCGAACGCGACGCCGTCGCGTTCGGCTACCGCGCCAACGCCGTCGGCGTGGGCGGCATCGCGGTGGGCTCGGAATCCATCGCCCAAGCCGACGGGGTCGCCCTCGGCCGCAACGCCGGCGCGAGCGGCGGCAGCGTGGCGCTCGGCTTCAACTCGGTGGCCGAGGAGGCCGATGCGCAAGGCGCCGGCTTTCTCACCGGCGATATCCACAGCGCGGGCACCGTGGTGTCGGTGGGTGCGACCCCGGTCGACGGCGGCCGTGCGGCGTTGCGCCGCCGTGTCGTCAACGTGGCCGACGGCGCGCAGGGCCACGACGCGGTCAACGTGAACCAGCTGCGCGCCGCGCAGGAGGCGACCGCCAACCTCGTCAGCCCCAATCTGATCGTGAACCCCGACGGCACCTACGGCGGCTACGTCATCGACCTGGTGGACGCCGACGGCGTCACCCAGCGCTACACGAGCGTCGAGGGCGCACTGCGCGCGGTGTCGAGCGGCGAGGTCAACGTGGGCCTGCCCGCGAACGCCGTGGTCTACAACGGCGACGGCTCGATCACCCTCAACGCGCCCGCCGGCGCGGCCAACCAGGCGGTCAGCCTGGGGCAGATGAACGCGGCGATCGACCAGAACACCGCACGCTACTACAGCATCAACTCGGCCGATGCGGCCAACCGCGACAATGCCGGCGCCTCGGGCGCCGACGCGATCGCGATCGGCCCGCAGGCCGATGCCGACGGCGTGTCGTCGCTGGCGGTCGGCCACCAGGCCCGCGCGCTCGGCGACGAGTCGGTGGCACTGGGCTACAACGTCGCCGCGCTCTCGGCCAACGCCACCGCGATCGGCAACGGAAGCCAGGTCTACGACGAAGGCGGCGTGGCGCTGGGCCAGCGCGCGATCTCGCGCGGCCTGAATTCGGTGGTCATCGGCACCGGTGCGGAGGCCGATCCCAAGTCGCCCGGCGTCTCCATCGACAATGCGGTGGTGATCGGCACGCGCGCCGAGGCGACGGCCGAGGACGGCATCGCGGTCGGCCGTGATTCGGTGGCGGCCGGCATCCGCTCGGCGGCGCAGGGTGTCGACGCGCAAGCGCTCGCCCTGGACGCGATGGCGTACGGCACCGGTGCGTTGGCGAACGGCATCAGCGCGCAGGCCAGCGGCACCGACGCCCTGGCCTCCGGCGTCAATGCGGTCGCCACGGGCACCGGCAGCCAGGGCCTGGCCGGTAACAGTGTGGCGATCGGTACTGCCGCGATCTCGGGCTTCGCCCCGTTGCCTGGCCAGGAGAGCAGCAACGTCAACACGATCGCGATCGGCAACGGCGCGCAGGCCACGTTCCGCGACGCGACCGCGATCGGCCGCGCCTCGCGGGCGACCGCCACCGCCGCCGCCGCCTTCGGCGACAGCGCCAACGCCGGCAACGTCGCCGCGCTGGCGCTGGGGCGCAACGCCGCCGCCAGCGGCAGTTCGTCCATCGCACAGGGCGACGACGCGCGCGCCAGCGGGCTGTCGTCGATCGCCCAGGGCACGGCGTCGCGCGCGCAGGGGCAGGGCGCGGCCGCGCTCGGCCGCGGCGCGCAGGCGACGCAGACCTCGGCCACCGCGGTCGGCGACGACGCACGCGCCACCGGCATCAATGCGACCGCGGTCGGCCATGCGTCGCGCGCGAGCGGCCTCGCGGCGGCGGCCTTCGGCCACGACGCGCAGGCGCTGGCCGAGAACGCGCTGGCGCTCGGTGCGCTCAGCCGCGCCACGGCGGAAGGCGCGGCGGCGTTCGGCCAGAACGCGCGCGCCACCGGCCTGCATGCGCTGGCCCTGGGCCAGGGCGCACAGGCGACGCACGAGAACGCGGTCGCGCTGGGCCACAACGCCGCGACCGCCGCGGCGGTGGAGACCGCATTCGCCGAGATCGACGGCGTGCGCTACGACTACGCGGGCGACGCGCCCATCGCCACGGTGAGCGTGGGCCGGACGGGCGAGACCCGCACCTTGACCCACCTCGCCGCGGGCCGGGTCGATGCGCAGAGCACCGACGCCGTCAACGGCAGCCAGCTGTACGCCGCGCACCAGGCGACCGAGGCGGTGGCCGACGATGTCGACACGCTCGGCACCAGTGTGGCCGGCGCGCTCGGCGGGGCCTCCGCCTACGATCCCGACACCCATCGCGTCACCGCCGGCCTGACCGTGGGCGGGGCCAGCTACGACAGCGTGCAGAACGCGCTGACCGCGGCATCGGCGGGCTGGAGCGTGAGCGCGCAGGGTGCCAACGCGACCGAGGTCGGCATCGACAGCGCCACCGGCAACAGCGTCGACCTGCGCAATGCCGACGGCAACATCGTGGTGTCGAAGGCCGACGACGACAACACCGTGGTGTTCGACCTGGCCGACCGGATCGCAGTCGAGCGCGTCACCGCGGGTGCGACGGTGCTCGACACCACCGGCGTGGAGGTGACCGGGACCGCCGGGCGGGTCGCCCAGTTGACCGCCAGCGGGCTGACCGCGAGCGTCGGCGCGAGCACCGTCACGATCGCACCGGGCGCGGTGGCGGTCGGCAACGGCGTCCACATCAGCACGCTCTCGCCGACCTCGCTGTCGGTGGGCGGCGCGTTCCCGATCGTGGTGAGCGGCACCAGCGGCACCATCGGCGGGCTGCAGAACCGCACCTTCGATCCGAACAACTTCACCAGCGGGCGCGCGGCCACCGAGGACCAGCTGGCGCAGGTGCGCAATGCGGTGGACGCGGTCAACGGCGGCTGGACGGTGGCCGATGCGGAAGGCAGTACCGCCGGTATCGCGCCCGGCGGTGTGGTGACGTTCGAAGGCGACAGCAACATGACGGTCGCGCAGACCGGTGTCGATCAGGCCGGCGTGGTGGCGATCAGCCTCAACCGGGATCTCGACGTCGATACCGTGACCCTGGGCGGCACCGTGGTGGACGGGCAGGGCATGACGGTGGAAGACGCGCTCGGCAACAGCACGCGCATCCAGGCCGGCACGCTGATCGCCGACGATGCGGCCGGCAACAGCACGCAGATCGGTGCCGGCAGCCTGACCGTTGCCGACGCCGCCGGCATCACGTCGGTCGGCGGCGACACGATCACCGTCGGCGGTGCGAGCCCGGTGACGATCGGTGGTGCGAGCGGCACGATCACCGGTCTGGGCAACCGGACCCTCGACGATGCCGCGTTCGCCGACGGCTCCGGCCGCGCCGCGACGGAAGAGCAATTGCAACTGGTGAGCCGGACCGCGAACGCCGGCTGGACGGTGACCGATGTCGACGGCAACGCGGCGACCATCGGCCCTGGCGGCACCGTCACGTTCCAGGGTGACGCCAACCTGACGGTCGCGCAGACCGGCGCCGACCAGGACGGCGTGGTCGCGATCGCGCTCAACCGCGCGCTGGACATCGACAGCCTGAGCGCCGGTGACACCGTGATCGACACGACCGGCGTCGCGATCGGCACCCGGGTGCGCCTCGGCGACACCGGGCTGACGATCGCCGGCGGCCCGAGTGTGACGGTTGCAGGGCTCGATGCCGGCGGCGCCGTGATCACCAATGTCGCGGCCGGCTCCAACGACACCGACGCGGTCAACATGGGCCAGCTGCGCGACACCGTCGCCGCGGGCCGGACGCGCTATCACAGCGTGAACTCGACCGGCGGCGGCAACGAGAACGGCGACGGCGCCACCGGCGACGATGCGATCGCCTCCGGCAAGGATGCGACCGCACAGGGCGACGAAGCCGTGGCGATCGGCCTGGGCAGCCGTGCCGCCGGGGACGGTGCGCAGGCGATCGGCTCGGGCGCGCAGGCACTGGGGCTCGACGGTCTCGCCATCGGCCGCGGCGCGGTGAGCAGCCACGCCAACAGCATCGCGCTGGGTGCGGGCTCGGCCACGACGGTGGGCGCCCGCAGCGGCTACCAGGGCGCCTACGTGGGCACCAGCGATTCGACCGGCGAGCTCAACGTCGGCGGGCGGCAGGTGACCGGCATCGCTGCGGGCTCGGCCGCCGACGATGCGGTCAACGTCGGTCAGCTGCAGGCCGGTGTCGATCACGCCGTGACCGAGGCCAACCGCCACACCGACACCCGGCTCGATGCGGTGGACGATCGCATCGATCAGGTCGACGGGCGGGTGACCCGCATCGAGGGCGACCTGGTCGACATCCGCGGCGACATCACCGACATCCAGGGCGACATCGTCGACATCCGCGGCGACATCACCGCGGTCGGCGATCGCGTCACCGGCATCGAGAACGTCGTGGTGGACACCGGCAATCGCCTGGACCAGCTCGAGGCCGGGGCCAGCGGTCCGTTCCGCATCAGTCAGGGCGAGACCTACGTGGCCCCGAACCCGAGCGGGCGCAATGCGACCGCGGGTGGCAACGGCGCGGTGGCCAGTGGCGACAACGGCGTGGCGATCGGCAACCAGGCCGTGGCCAGCGGTGCGGGCAGCACCGCGCTCGGTCAGGGGGCCACGGCGTCGGCGGCCGACAGCACCGCCCTCGGCCAGGGGGCCGTGGCTCGCCACGACAACAGCGTCGCCCTGGGCGCGGGGTCGCAGACCACGGTCGGCGCCCAGGCCAACTACACCGCGGCCTACGTCGGCAGCAGCCAGTCGACCGGCGAGGTGAACGTGGGTGGACGCACCGTGACCGGCGTGGCGCCGGGCGTGGCCGGCACCGACGCGGTGAACGTCAATCAGCTCAATGCCGGCGTCAACCACGCCATCACCGCATCCAACCAGTACACCGACGGACGTATCGCCCAGGTCGAGGGCGACATGTGGGCGATCAACCGCGGTTACCGCGGCGCGACCGCCTCGGCGATGGCGATGGCCGGTCTGCCGCAGGCCTACCTGCCCGGCAAGAGCATGCTGTCGGTCGGCTTCGGCGGTTACCAGAGCGAGTACGGCATGGCGGTGGGTCTGTCGGGCATCACCGACAACGGCCGCTACGTCTACCGGGCCCAGGCCAGCGGCAACACCGCCAGCGAATGGGGCTTTTCCGTCGGCGCCGGCATCCAGTGGTGATCCCCCGCGGGCCCGGCGGATGCGCCGGGCCCGCGCCTCGACCCAGGGAAGCGGTCGTGCCGCTTCCGATGCCTTCGGGCGCATTCCCATGCAGAGAACCGACACCATGAATATCCCCAAGATTGCCCGACTCACCGGCCTGGCCCTGGTCGCGACCGCAGCGGCCGGCCTGCTGGCCGCGTGCGGGACGCGCCACGTCAGCCGCGACATCTCTCCCGACGGCGTCGCCGCCGAGGTCGTCTTCCCCGACCCCGCACATGCGTTCTTGGCCGGGGGGACGTTCCCCGATCCCGACGCGTTGCGCCGTATCGGTCCGGGCGTCACCAAGGACCAGCTCTACCAGGCGCTCGGCCGGCCGCATTTCCGCGAAGGGCTGATCGGCGTGCGCGAATGGGACTACCTGTTCCAGTTCCGCACCGCCGACGGCGTGGTCACCTGCCAGTACAAGGTGATCTTCGATCGCGACTACCGCGGGCAGCGTTTCCATTGGCTGCCGGAGCATTGCCTCGAAGCGGTGATGCCGGCCGACGCGTAGCCGCATCGGTGCCGGCCCGTCGCCGGCACCTTCTCGTCGCATTCTTTGCGCGCCGAGCGGCGGGTCACGGCGCTCAGTCGTGTTCGAACACCACGTCGATCACCGCCTCGCCGTAGCGTTCCAGCTTGCCGGCGCCGATGCCGCCGATGCCGCCGAGTTCCGGCAGGCTCTTCGGGCGCCGGGTGGCGATCTCGCGCAAGGTGGCGTCGTGGAAGATCACGTACGCGGGGACGTTCTGTTCGCGCGCCAAGCGGCCGCGCCACGCGCGCAAGGCCTCGAACAGCGGCTGGTCGGGTGCCTCCACCGCGGCGGCCGCGCTGCTGGCGCGCGCACCACCGGTGCCGCCGCGTGTCGGCGGGGCCAGCTTGCGCAGGCGCACGCCGTCCTCGCCGCGCAGCACGCCGCGGCTGGCCGGGGTGAGGCGCAGCGCGCCGTAGCCTTCGGCATCCACGCCCAGCAGGCCTTGCGCCACCAGTTGCCGGAACACGCCGCGCCAGGCGCGTGCGTCGAGTTCGCCGCCGATGCCGTACGTCGACAGCGTGTCGTGGCCGAACTGGCGGATCTTGTCGTTGTCCGCGCCGCGCAGGATGTCGATGACATGGGCAGCGCCGAAGCGCTGCCCGCTGCGAAAAACGGCACTCAACGCCTTCTGCGCCGCGATGGTGGCGTCCCAGCTTTCGGGCGGTTGCAGGCAGTTGTCGCAGTTGCCGCAGTCGTGGTCGCCGGCGCCGATCGCGCCGGTGGGGCGGTAGGTCTCGCCGAAGCTCGCCAGCAGCACGCGGCGGCGGCAGGCCATGGTCTCGGCGTAACCGACCAGTTGGTCGAGCTTGCGGTGTTCGAGACGCTTGCGCTCCTCGCCGGACTCCGACTGTTCGATCATCTGCCGCAGCAGCACCAGGTCGCCCAGTCCGTAGCACATCCAGGCGTCGGCGGCCTCGCCGTCGCGGCCGGCGCGGCCGGTTTCCTGGTAGTAGCCCTCGATCGATTTCGGCAGGTCCATGTGGGCGACGAAGCGCACGTCGGGCTTGTCGATGCCCATGCCGAAGGCGATGGTGGCGCAGACGACCACGCCGTCCTCGCGCAGGAACCGGCGCTGGTGTTCGGCGCGCACGCGCGCATCGAGGCCCGCGTGGTAGGGCACCGCGTCGATGCCGTGGGCGACCAGCCATTCGGCGGTCTCCTCGACCTTGCGCCGCGACAGGCAGTAGACGATGCCGGCCTCGGCGCGGTGCGCCTGCAGGAAGGCGAGCAACTGGCGTCGCGCGTTGTCCTTCTGCACCACGTGGTAACGGATGTTGGGGCGGTCGAACGAGCTGACGAAGCGGGTGGCGTCGTCGAGCTGCAGACGTTCTGCGATCTCGCGTTGGGTCGGCGGGTCGGCGGTGGCGGTCAGGGCGATGCGCGGCACGTCGGGCCAGCGCTCGTGCAGCACGGTGAGTTCGCGGTACTCGGGGCGGAAGTCGTGGCCCCATTGCGAGACGCAGTGGGCTTCGTC
Source organism: Luteimonas abyssi (assembly GCF_001482195.1). GTDB lineage: Bacteria > Pseudomonadota > Gammaproteobacteria > Xanthomonadales > Xanthomonadaceae > Luteimonas > Luteimonas abyssi. The sequence goes on from NZ_KQ759763.1 coordinate 541,065, forward strand.
GATGGCGAACAGGGCGATGCGGCTGCGGTCGAGCAGGCCCATGAAGCGCGCCGTCAGCAGACGCTCCGGCGCGACATAGAGCAGATCGAGCGCGCCTTCGCGCAAGTCCCGCTCGATGGCCTGGGCCTGCTCGGCATCGAGCGTGGAATTGAGATAGGCGGCGCGCACGCCGAGTTGGTGGAGCGCTTCGACCTGGTCCTGCATCAGCGCGATCAGCGGGGAGACCACGATCGCGGTGCCGTCGCGCAGCAGGGCGGGCACCTGGTAGCACAGCGACTTGCCGCCGCCGGTGGGCATCAGCACCAGAGCATCGTGGCCGCTGGCGACGTGGTCGACGATGGCGGCCTGCTCGCCGCGGAAGTCGGCATGGCCGAACACGCGCTGCAGGGTTTCGAGCGCGCGTGAAGGATGAGGCGATTGCATGGCGGACAGGATACCGCCGCGCGCCCGGATTCCGGGGCCGGAGTCGCCCTTGCCGAGGTCGGGCGAGTGGCGGACGCGGTGTGGGGGAATCCCTGCCTGCGGGTTGCAGGGAGGTCGTATCCACGGCCCCGGCGCGGGTCGGGCGCCGGGGCCGCAGCGGCTCACATTTCGATGATCGGACCGCCCGGGTCCGGCGACGGACAGTTGCCCGATTCGCACATGCCCAGGAAACGCCAGGCGCCGCCCCGGCACTGGTAGGCGAAGAACACGTTGGGGGTCGCCGGGTCCGCGACGGCGTGGAACATGTGGCCTTCGGTCTCCGTCGTGCAGGCATAGGTCGGCTCTGTGGCGAGCGCCGATGTCGAGCCCAGTCCCATGGCGGCGGCGGTCAGGGCGATCGCGGCTCCGATTCGAAACGATCCAGTCATGATGTCTCTCCATTGGTCGCCGCCGGACGCGTGCCCGCATGGGCACGAGCGACGGCGCCGGGCGCCGGTACGATCAACGCGTGCCCGGACCCGCAAGGAGGTGGCGGCGGCCTCCCCGAACCGTCGTGCGTCCGACGCTAGCATCCGCCGCTGCGGCGCGACGCATGGCCGGGATCACCGACGCGCAGGGCTGTGACCGTTATCACGAACCGTCGCCCGCGGGGGCGGCGACACGGGGGAGCCGGGTGGCGCACCGGCCTGCGTCCGGACGCGACGGCGGCTGCATGCCGGTGCGCGTCCGATCACCACGCGTGTGCAGGCGAGGGGTGTGTCTATGGCGACAGGCCGTGGCCGGCCGCGGTTCACGCGTAGCCGATCCAGACCGCGATCACCAGCGCGAGCGCGGACGCGAGCATCAGTTTGACCATCAGCGGCCAGGCGAACCGGAACCAGCGGTCGTAGGGCACGCCGGCCATGCCCAGGATCGCCATCAGCACGATGTTGGTGGGCAGGATCAGATTGGCGAAACCGTCGCCGAACTGGAACGCGAGCACCGCGACCTGGCGCTCGATGCCGGCCACATCGGCCAGCGGCGTCATGATCGGCATCGTGGCGAAGGCCTGGCCCGAGCCCGACGGGATGAAGAAATTGATGAAGGTCTGCATCACCAGCATGCCGACCGCCGACAGCTCCGGTCCCAGTCGCGACAGCGGCATCGAGGCGGCATGCACCAGGGTGTGCAGCACCTGGCCGTCCTCCAGGAGCAGGGCGATCGAACGCGCGAAGCCGACCAGCAAGGCCACCACGGCGAGTTCCGCGGCGCCGGAGGCGAACCGTTTCGCGGTCTCGTCGACGCCGAGTCGGCCGACCAGACCGGCGGCCAGGGCCACCACCAGCCACAGCGCGCCGAGTTCGGTCAGATACCAGCCGTGCTGCGAGATGCCGTAGACCATGGCCGCCACGGCGGCCAGCACGATCAGCGCGATCAGCGCATGCCGCCGCTCGAACGGCGTCTGTGCGGTGGCTTCGGGAGCGGGCGTGTCCACGCCGACCATCAGGCTCTTGCCCGGATCGGCCGCCACCCGGCGCGCGTAGCGCCAGACGTGGTGCGCGGAAATCAGCACGAAGGGTGCGAACAGCGCGAGCCGGTAGCCGATGCCCGACGTCGGCGGCAGCTCGGCGATTTCCTGCGCCACCAGCACGGTATACGGATTGGTCCACGCCACGCCGTAGCCCACCGCATAGCCGCCGATCATGATCCCCATCGCGGTCATCGCATCCAGCCGCATCGCCACGCACAGGCCGACCAGCACCGCGGCGAACGGAATGTATTCCGTCGATACGCCCAGCGTGCCAGAGCCTGCGGCGAACGCGGCGGTGCCGAGCAGGATGAGCACACCGGGCTTGCTGCCGATGGTGCGCAGCAGCCAGCCGAGCAGGGCATCGATCAGACCGGTGGCGCGCAGCACGGCGATGGCGCCACCGACGATGAGCAGGAAGAAGATGATCGCCTGCGAATCGGCCAGCGCCCGCGGCACCGCGGTGAACAGCGCCGCCGGCGACAGCCGGACGCGTTCGTCGTGCACGGCGTAGCTGCCGGGCACCACCATCATCCGCCCGGTCTCGTCCGGTGCGGTCTGGAAACTGCCCTGGGGCAGCAGCCAGGTCGCGACCAGCGCCGCGATCATGATCAGGAACAGCAGGACGAGGGTGTGGGGAATACGGAAGCGGGAAGTCACTGCAAGCAGGGTCCGGGCGCTGGATCGGCCCCGCATGCTACTGCAAGGCGCAGCGCGGCTGCCGGCGTGTAGAGTCGTGGCCTGGGCCGATAGCCGCGACGATCCGCAATGACGACGACCGCCACCGCCACCGCACCCCTGCCGCGTCCGTCGGCCTCGCAACGCTGGCTGGTGCTGGTGTTGGTCAGCCTGGCCATGTTCGGCAATTACTACGTCTACGACGCGCTGAACCCGGTCATCGACCTGATGCGCACGCAGGAGGGCTTCAGTTACCGGCAGATCGGCATGCTGTCCACGGCGTACAACGTCGCGGCCTTGCTGGTGCTGCTGGCCGGCGGCTACATCATCGACCGCTGGGGCACCAAGCGTGCGATCACCGTGTTCGCGCTGATCTGCCTGGCCGCCGCGGCGACCACCGCGGCCGCGGCGCGCTACGAAACCGTACTGGCCGGCCGTTTCATGCTCGGGCTGGGTGCGGAACCGCTCATCGTCGCGGCGACCACGGTGTTGGCGAAATGGTTCAAGGGCAAGGAACTGAGCTTCGCGTTCGGCATCAACCTGTCGATCTCGCGACTGGGCTCGGCCTCGGCGGACTGGTCGACCTCGTTCGCCAGTCCGCTGTACGCCAACTGGCAGGACCCGCTGTGGCTGGCTACGGGTGTGGCCGGTGCGGCGGTGGGTGCGGCGCTGCTGTACTGGCTGATGGAGCGACGCGCCGAAGGCCGCCTCGATCTCGGCGCGCCGCCGGAGACCGACAAGCTCGAACTCAAGCGGCTGTACGCGTTCAGCGCGTCGTACTGGTACATCGTGGCCTTGTGCGTCGTGTTCTACTCGACGGTCTTCCCGTTCCGCACGTTCGCCATCGATTACTTCCAGCAGGCCCACGGGCTCGACCGCGAAGCGGCCGGGCTGCTCAGCAGCCTGTTGCCGCTGGCGGCGATCTTCGCCACGCCGCTGTTCGGGCTCTGGGTGGATCGGGTGGGGCGGCGCTCGCTGTTCATGGCGGTCGGTTCGCTGGTGATGCTGCCGCTGTTCCTGCTGGTGACGTACCTGCCGCCGGGGCCGGCCGTGACGATCGCCATCCCCTTCATCGGCGGTGCGCAGGTGCCGTTGACGTTGCTGGTGGTGATGCTGTTGCTGGGCGGGGTGTTCTCGCTGATCCCGGCGGTGATGTGGCCCTCGGTGGCCTACATCGTCGACGCGCGCCGGCTGGGTTCGGCGTACGCCCTGATGACGTTTTGCCAGCAGCTCGGCTGGGCGGTGGTGCCGTTGGTGGTCGGCCTGCTCAACGACCGCTTCCTGGCCGGGCCCGCGCATCCGGGCGGCTATGCGCCGGGGATGTGGTTTTACACCGCGCTGTCGTTGCTGGGATTGTGGTTCGCCTATCTGTTGTGGCGCACCGAGTCCGGCCCAGGAGGGCACGGACTGGAACGGCTGACGGTCCACAACGCGCCGGGCTGAGCCGGGTTCCGCATCGCCTGCCGCGAGGGTCCGCACCGGAACGCATTCCGGGGCGTGCGTTTGCCGCTCCGCCGGTGGGCCGGATCGAGGCCGCGTCCCGATCGCGTCCTCGCCATGGCCGCCCTCGTTCTCGCGGTACGTCCTGACCCGGGATGAAGCGCCGCGTGCGCGGAATGCCGTGGACACGCCCCGTCGTGAGACGTCCTTGCCGGCGGGTCAGGAGGGGAACACATCCTCCAGCCGGGTCAGCAGCCGGTCCAGCACCGCGCGTTCGTCGTCCTGGAGGTGGGCCAGCAACCGGCGTTCGTAATCCAGCGCCAGCGGCACGATGTCGCGGTAGACCTGCAGGCCGGCTTCGCTCAGACGCAGGACCGAGCGGCGGCGGTCGTCGTCGTGGAGCTCGCGCTCCAGCCGCCCCGCCTCCAGCAGTTTCGACACCGCGCGGCTGACCGCCACCTTGTCCATCGCGGTGCGCTGGGCGACCGCATTGGCCGACAGCCCCGGAAAACGCCCCAGCACCGCGATCACCCGCCATTCGGTGATCGCCAGGCCGTAGCGCTCGGAGTAGATCTGCGCGATCGCCGAGCTGATGCGGTTGGACAGCACGCTCAGGCGATAGGGCAGGAACTGCTCCAGCAGCAGGCCGCCGGCATGGCGGTCGGGCGCCGTTTCGCCTTCGGCTGCGGGTGCTGTTGAGGCGTGCTGACGTTCGGCCATTGTGGCAGTGCACCTTGCAAATGGTTTCATTTGAAACTACAAAGGAGGTCATCATCCGGCCAGCCGCCTCGCGGCCGGCCGCCGTTCTTCCAGGAGGCGATCATGACCGCGCAACCGCAGACCTCGACCCAGGGCCCCAATCTTGGCATGGAGGTCACCACCTTCGAGAACCCGATGGGCATCGACGGCTTCGAATTCGTCGAATTCGCCGCACCCGATCCCGAACTGCTGCATGCGCTGTTCAAGCGCATGGGGTTCACCGCGGTCCTCAGGCACCGCACGCGCGACATCACCGTCTACCGCCAGGGTGGGGTGAACTTTCTGGTCAATGCCGATCCCGATTCGTTCGCGGCCGAGTTCGCCAAGGCGCACGGCCCGAGCGCCTGCGGCTTCGCGATCCGCTTCAAGCGCCCGGCCGACGAGGTCAAGGCCACCGCGCTCGACAACGGCGGCGAGACCTTCGACGACGAGGGTTCCAAGGCGGTGCCGGCCCCGGTGATCAAGGGCATCGGCGACTGCATGCTGTATCTGGTCGACCGCTACGGCGACGCCGGCTCGATCTACGACGCCGACTTCGTGGCGATCGAAGGCGCGGACCAGAATCCGGCCGGGTTCGGCCTGACCTTCATCGACCACCTGACCCACAATCTGTACCTGGGCAACATGCAGAAGTGGTCGGACTACTACGAGCGGCTGTTCAACTTCCGCGAGATCCGTTACTTCGACATCAAGGGTGCCAAGACCGGCCTGAAGTCGAAGGCGATGACCGCGCCCGACGGCATCGTGCGCATTCCGCTCAACGAATCGAGCGATCCGAAGTCGCAGATCAACGAGTACCTCGACGCCTACAAGGGCGAGGGCATCCAGCACATCGCCTGCTTCACCGACGACATCTACGACACCGTCGAGAAGATGCGCGCGCAGGGTGTGGAGTTCCTCGACACGCCCGAGACCTATTTCGACGTGATCGATCAGCGCATTCCGGACCATGGCGAGGATGTCGCGCGGCTGGCGAAGAACAAGATCCTGATCGATGCCGATCAGGAGACCAAGAGCCGCAAGCTGCTGCAGATCTTCACCCAGAACACCATCGGGCCGATCTTCTTCGAGATCATCCAGCGCAAGGGCAACGAAGGCTTCGGCGAAGGCAACTTCCAGGCGCTGTTCGAGAGCATCGAACGCGACCAGATGAAGCGCGGCGTGCTCTGACGTGACATCGCCTTCCGACGCGCCCGGCGTGCCCGCGCCGTTGCCGATCGCGCCGGAGCAGGGCGAGCGGATGGGCCTGGTCGAGGCCGTGGCGCGCTACGCGCTGGGCGAGCGGATGATCTCGCTCGACCCGGCCCGCGCGGCTCTCGATCCCGGGGGCGCGGTGCGCGTCGTCGAGGGCGACCTGACGATCGACGGCAACCTGTGCCTGGACTGGGACTACTGGCAAACGTTGGGCCTGGTCGTCACCGGCGATCTGCAGGTGAACGGCGCCATCGTCAATGCGGAGATGGAAAGCGGTCCGTTCCTGTTCGTCGGCGGCCGCACCCGGGCGGGTGCGATCATCGCCGGCGGTGCGGAGTTCCTGTTCGAAGGCGACGTCCAGGCGGACGACATCGTGCTGGGTCATTACAACGACGGCGTGCTGACATTCGGCGCCGCGCTCCGGGCGCCGGCGGTGGTCACGATGGATCACCACCTCGAGATCCGCGGCCGACTCGAAGGGCGCAGGTTCGACACGCTCTTCGGTGGCGACCCATGGTCGGCGGTGTTCGACATGGCGCCCGACATGCTGGAGGCGTTCGACGACAATGCATTCCGCAGCCTGGACCGGGTGCTGATCCCCCAGGTGATGGCGGGCCGGCCCGTCGTGCGCGACGATCTCCGGCAACCCGTCGGCTGAGTGCCGGCGATCCTTTCAATCCGGTTCCGAACATGGGTGCGGACATGAATTACATGAGCGGCTTCGGCAACGAGTTTGCGACCGAGGCAGTGCCCGGCACGCTGCCGGTCGGGCAGAACGCGCCGCAGCGGGTGGCGCACGGCCTGTATGCCGAGCAGCTGTCGGGCACCGCGTTCACCGCGCCGCGCGCCGAGAACCGGCGGAGTTGGCTGTATCGCATCCGGCCGGCGGCGATGCACGGGACGTTCGAGCCCTTCGAGCAACCTCGCCTGCACGACGACTTCGCCGTCGGTCCGGTGTCGCCGGACCAGCTGCGCTGGAGCCCGGCGCCGCTGCCCGACATGCCGGTGGACTTCGTCGAGGGCCTCTACACGATGGCCGGCAACGGCTCGGCGGAGGCGCAGACCGGCATCGGTATCCGGGTGTACGCGGCCAATGCCTCCATGCGGGGGCGTTACTTCTACAGCGCCGACGGCGAACAGCTGATCGTGCCGCAGCAAGGGCGCCTGCGCATCGCCACCGAGTTCGGCGTGCTGGACGTCGAGCCGCAGGAGATCGCGGTGATCCCGCGCGGCGTGCGCTTCAGCGTCGAACTGCCGGATGGCGCCTCGCGCGGTTACGTCTGCGAGAACTTCGGCGCCGCGATGCGCTTGCCGGATCTCGGGCCGATCGGGTCGAACGGTCTGGCGAACCCGCGTGATTTCCTCAGCCCGGTGGCGGCTTACGAGGACCTCGAAGGCGAGTTCGAATTGATCGCCAAGTTCCAGGGACACCTGTGGCGCGCGGGCATCGGCCACTCGCCACTGGATGTGGTGGCGTGGCACGGCAACTACGCGCCTTACAAGTATGACCTGCGGCGGTTCAACGCGATCGGCTCGATCAGTTTCGACCATCCGGATCCCAGCATCTTCCTGGTGCTGACCTCGCCCAGCGACACGCCCGGCGTGGGCAACATGGACTTCGTGATCTTCCCGCCGCGCTGGCTGGTGGCACAGCACACGTTCCGGCCGCCTTGGTTCCACCGTAACGTCGCCAGCGAGTTCATGGGGCTGGTGCATGGCGCCTACGATGCCAAGGCGGACGGCTTCGCGCCGGGTGGTTGTTCGCTGCACAACTGCATGACCGGCCACGGGCCGGATGCGGCCACGTTCGAGAAAGCGTCGAACGCCGACCTCTCGAAGCCGGATGTGATCGCGGACACCATGGCCTTCATGTTCGAGTCGCGCGCGGTGCTGCGCCCGAGCCGGCAGGCGATCGAGGCCGGTCATCGCCAGCGCGACTACCAGGCCTGCTGGGCCGGCCTGCAGCGGCACTTCTCCCCGCCGGCCTAGCGTGAGGGTCCGACACGCGTTCGCGGCCGGTTAACGGGGGCGGCGCGAGGCTGGGCGTCCGTTAACACGAAGGATGTCCCATGGCGCAGAAAACCCTGCCGCTGGCCGTTGCGCTGATCGCCGCGCTCGCCCTGGCCGGCTGCGATCGCGGCGGCGATGCCGACACACACGCCGGTCTGCCGACGGCACCGGCCGGCGACGCAATGGATGACCCGTCCGCGCCGCCGCCGATGGCCGATCCCGCAGCCGGAGCGCCCGCGGAAGGTACCGGTCAGCCGTCGCCGGGCGGACAGCCCGCACCCGGCACGATCACCTGGGAAGGCTTCGGCCCGGCCGAGTTCGGTGCCGACCAGGAAGCGGTCCGCATGGCCTGGGGACGTGATCTCGGCGACGCGCGCCCCTCCGAGCCGGGCGGCTGCTACTACCTGATGCCGCAGCCGGCCGGCACCGACGGCGTGGGTTTCATGATCGAGCAGGATCGGTTCGTGCGTATCGACGTGCGGGACCCGCAGGTCGAGGCGCCAGGCGGCGGTCGCGTCGGCATGCCGACCGCCGAGATCGAGCGGCTCTATCCTGGGATGATCGAGACGTCGCCACACAAGTACGAAGAAGGCGCGCACACGCTGCGCATTCCGGCGCCGGAAGGACGGCCGGGCGCGCTCGTGTTCGAGACCGCGCCGGATGGCGACGTGCAGCAGTGGCGCGTCGGCTTGCCGCCGCAGGTGGATTACGTGGAGCGCTGCGGCTAGCGGTCGACGGCGCGGCGCGAGGCCGCACGACAGGCGTCGCGTCGTCGTTCACGCCGTCGCGTCCGAGTGCTCCGGACGCGGCGGCGAGCCGGCCTGCGGGGGGCGCCCGCACGTCGTTGCACGTCGTGACACAATGCGCGCCGTCGTCCTGATGGCTCCCTGAGCGGAGAGCGGTTTGACCCGAGGTATCCGTCATCCTGCGCGGCTGGTGCCGGTCGGCTTCGCGGTGCTCATCGCGCTGGGTACCGTGCTGTTGATGCTGCCCGCGGCCCGTGTCGGCGATGCCGGCGCGCCCCTGATGACCGCACTGTTCACCGCGACGTCCGCGGTATGTGTGACCGGTCTGATCGTGGTCGATACACCGAGCTACTGGTCGGTGTTCGGCCAATGGGTGATTCTGGGGCTGTTCCAGGTCGGCGGCTTCGGGATCATGACCGGTGCGACCGTGTTGGGTCTGTTCGTTGCCGGCCGGCTCGGTCTGGAGTCCCGTCTGGCCGCACAGTCCGAGACCCGCGGCGTGCAGCTCGGCGACCTGCGCGATGTGCTGCGTGTGGTGGTGCTGGTGACGCTGGTGGTGGAGGCCGTCGCGACCGCACTCTTGTCGCTGCGTTTCCGGTTCGCCTATGGCATGGACTGGGGGGCGGCGCTGTGGGACGGCTTCTTCCATGCGGTGTCTGCCTTCAACAACGCCGGCTTCTCCACCCGCTCCGACAGTCTGACCGGTTGGGCGGGCGATGCATTCGTCATTCTTCCGATCACACTGGCCGTGGTCCTGGGCGGATTCGGTTTCCCCGTTCTCAACGAATTGCGCAAGCGCCCGCTGGACTGGCGGCGCTGGTCGGTGCATACCCGCCTGACCTTGTACGGCAGTGCGCTGCTGATTGTCGGTGGCGCATTGCTGATCGGCGTGTACGAGTGGCGCAATCCTGCCACGTTCGGCGCGTTGGGCGGTGCGGAGCGCGCGCTGGGTGCGATGTTCCACTCGGTGGCCGCGCGTACCGCGGGATTCAACACCATCGACGTCAGTGAGATGCGCGTGGAGACCCAGGCCGTGAACTGGGCCTTGATGTTCATCGGCGGTGGCAGCGGCGGCACCGCCGGGGGCATCAAGATCACCACCTTCATGCTACTGGGCTACGCGATCTGGGCGGAAGTGCGTGGCAGTGAGGACACGGTGGTGTTCCGGCGGCGCATTCCCCATCAGGCGCTCCGTCTCGCACTCGCGGTCGTGTTGATGGCGCTGACGGTGGTCGCCTTCGGCGTACTGGCGCTGCTGACGGTCGCCGACATCGCGCTTGCCGATGCGATCTTCGAGGTGATCTCGGCCTCGGCCACCGTCGGCCTCTCGACCGGCATCACCGGCGAACTGCCGCCTGCCGGTCAGGCGGTCATCGTGGCGTTGATGTTCATCGGCCGGGTCGGATCGGTGACACTGGTCACCGCCCTGGCGCTGCGCCGCGCCCCGCGTGCCTACCGCTATCCACAGGAGCGCCCCATCGTTGGCTAATCGAAACCGGACGATCCACCGTGGCGACAGCGTCGCCGTCATCGGCCTGGGCCGCTACGGCAGCGCGGTGGCGACCTCGCTGCTTCGGCTCGGTCACGAAGTGCTGGGGATCGATGAAGACGCCGAGACCGTGCAGCGCTGGGCCGACCGGCTGACCCACGTGGTCCAGGCCGACAGCACGAGCACCCAGGCGCTGAAGCAGCTCGGGGTGCACGAATTCGAGCGCGCCGTCGTGGGCATCGGGTCGGACATCGAAGCCAGTGTGCTGACCGTGCTCGCGCTGGAGGAGATCGGGGTGCCGGATATCTGGGCCAAGGCCAACAGCAGCAAGCACGGCCGCATCCTCGAGCGCACCGGCGCGCATCACGTGGTGTATCCGGAAGCGGCGATGGGCGAGCGCACGGCCCACCTGGTGACAGGCAAGATGATCGACTTCATCGAGTTCGACGACGGCTTCGCGATCGCCAAGACCCGCGCGCCGCGCGAAGCCGCCGGAAAGACCCTGAGCGAGTCGGCGCTGCGCACCCGATACGGGGTCACGATCGTCGGCTACAAGCGTGGGCGTGCGGACTTCGCCTACGCCCGCGAGGACACCATCGTCGAGGCCGGGGACATCCTGATCGTCTCGGGCGCCACGGACCGGGTGGAGACGTTCGCGGCGCTGACGTAGCGGCAGACCCAGGCCACGCCCACGGCGACCGGGCCGGTTCCGGATGCACGGGGCCGGGATCCCGTGACTTGCCGCGCGCGGGGGCGGCCTTCGCACGCCCACATCCGGCATCCATGTCCTGCATGTGCGACCTGCGCTGCGGGACCTGACCGATTCCGGTCGTGACCTTTGCCCGTCAAATCGCACGTTTGCTAACATCGAGGTCTTGGTCGGCCCTGTCCAGGCGCCATTCCCGCCACTATCGCCCGTTCTGGAGAGCAATGGCCGAAGCGAAGATCAACGGCGCTCCATCGCCGCACCCGGGCAATGCCTCAAGACTCGGGTGGCTCGCCCTGCTGCCGCTGGCACTGTTCGGTCTGGCCCTGCACCAACTGTTGAGCGATGCACCTCCCCGGGTGCTCGATCTGGCCTGGTTTCCTTCGGCGGGCGTCGATCTGCGTTTTCTCCTCGACGGCCTCGCATTGCAGTTCGTGCTGTTGATCACCGGCGTCGGCGCCATGGTGATGGTCTACGCCGGTGGCTACATGGCCGGCATGGCCCAGCGTGAACGGCTGTTCGTGCTGCTGTTCCTGTTCATGCTGGCGATGCTCGGCTGTGTGACCAGCGACAACCTGGTGGTCACCTTCCTGTTCTGGGAAATGACCAGCCTGACCTCGTTCCTGCTGGTGGGCTTCAAGCACGAGTACACCGACGCGCGCAAATCCGCGCAACAGGCATTGATGGTGACCTTCGGCGGCGGCCTGGTGCTGCTGGCCGGGGTGATCATGCTGGGCAACATCGCCGGGACGCTGACCATTTCGGAACTCATCGCCACCGCGCCGGCATGGCGCGACGATCCACGCCTGGGTGCGGCGATCGGGCTGTTGTGTGTCGGTGCGTTCACCAAGTCCGCCCAGTTGCCGTTCCACTTCTGGCTGCCCAACGCCATGGCCGCGCCGACCCCGGTAAGCGCCTATCTGCATTCGGCGACCATGGTGAAGCTCGGTGTGTACCTGCTGGCGCGCCTGGATCCCGCGTTCGACGATCTCGCGCTGTGGCAGCAGATCCTGGTGCCGGTGGGTGCTGCGACCGCCGCCTGGGCGATGCTGCTGACCTTGCGCGAACGCGATCTCAAGCGCATCCTGGCCTGGTCGACCGTCTCCGCACTGGGCACTCTGGTGATGCTGGTGGGCCTGCCCGGCGAAGCTGCGGCGACGGCGATGGGGACCTTCCTGCTGGCCCATGCGCTCTACAAGGCGCCGCTGTTCTTCGTGGCCGGCAACGTCGACCACTGCACGGGCTCGCGCAACATCGACCACGTCACCGGCCTGGCGCCGCGGATGCCGTGGACGGCTGCCGCCGCCGCGCTGGCGGCCATCTCGATGGCGGGCATGCCGTTCTCCATGGGATTCGTGGCCAAGGACCTGATCGATATCGCCAAGGAGCAGGGTGGGGCGCTGGCCTGGATCAGTTACTCCAGTGTGTTCGTCAACGCCATCACCGTTGCGGTGGCGGCCGTGGCCACGATCCGGGTGTTTTTCCGCCGTCGCGGCGAGGAGGGCGTTCCCGGCGAAATCCACGAGGCCCACTGGACGATGCTGCTGCCCCCGCTGTTGATCGGCAGCCTCGGCATCACGCTGGGCCTGCTCCCTTGGCTGCTGGATCCGTTGATCGGCGGCACCGTGTCCTCGACCGGCCCGGGCGGCGTGTTCGAGGGGATCGAGCCGGCGGTCACCCATTTCCACGCCTGGACCGCGATCGCGATCGCGGCGGCACTGGGCGCGGTGGTGTTCGTGTTCTGGGATCGTCTGCACCGGCTGATCGAGCAGGTGCTGCTGCGCGCCGATCCGCTCTCGTCCATTGCCTGGTATCGACGGATGATGGCCGCCATTCCGGCACTGGCCACGGCGCTGACCCCGCGGCTGCAGAACGGCCGGCTCACCACGGCGGTGCTGTTGATCCTGGTGTCGTTGCTGGTGTTGACGATCGGCGCGCTGTGGCTGGGCGGCGCCGTGGTGGTGCCGGACATGGGGACACCATCGTTGACCGTGGCCGGTGCAAGTCTGGCCATGATCGCCGCCGCGGTCGGCGTGTGTCTCGTGCGCGACCCCTTCCTGATGCTGCTGGTCTCGGGTTTCATCGGACTGAGCTCGGCGCTGCTGTTCCTCTTCCTGGCTGCGCCGGACCTGGCGTTCACCCAGTTCGCTGTGGAGGTGGCCTTCGTGGTGGTGATCGCGGCGGTGCTGCTGCGGATGCGACGCCTGGGCGCCGGGGTCGGCGGCGATGCGCCGGTGCTGCCGAGGCTGCTGATCGCGGTGGCGGCCTCGGTGACCATGATGCTGGTGTTGCTGGGGGCGTTGGACGGCCCGTTCGACACCGCGCTGCCGGACTACTTCGCCCAGGCGAGCTATCCCGAAGCGCACGGCCGCAACGTGGTCAACGTGATCCTCGTGGACTTCCGCGCGGTCGACACCCTCGGTGAGATTTCGGTGGTGGCCATCGCCCTGCTGGGACTGCTGCCACTGCTGGCGCTGTTGCGGCGACGCCAGGCGGGCCGCACGGTCACCGGGCGGCCGGGAGCGCACCCATGACGCCGCGCGCGTTGATCCTGACCGTCGCCGCGCGGGCGATCTATCCGCTGATGCTGCTGGTGTCGGCCTGGATTCTGCTGCGCGGGCACAACGAGCCTGGCGGTGGCTTCATCGGCGGCATGGTGGCGGTTTCGGCGACGGCGATGCTGGCGGTCGCCCACGGTGCGGATGTCGCGATGGGCCGGATGCCCGGCGGCGCGATGCGCCTGGCCACGGCCGGTGTCCTGTTGTCGCTGATCAGCGGGTTGCCTGCGTTGTTTCTCGGATTGCCTTACATGACCCATCTCTGGGGCACGCTGCCGCTGGGTTTCACCGACGTCGATGTGTCGACCGTCCTGCTGTTCGACATCGGGGTGTTCGCGGCGGTGTGGGGCGCTCTGGGCGGTGTCTGTGCATCCGCCATCGCGATCGACGAGGCCGTGCGATGAGCGCGGTGCTGGTGTTCGCGATCGGGGCCGTGCTGGCGGCGGGCCTGTTTCTGGCGATGTCGCGGCATCTTCTGCGGGTCGTGGTGGGAGTGTCGCTCATCGGTGCGGCCGCCAACCTCATGCTGTTCGTCTCCGGTCGGCTGGGCGGTACGCCACCGGTGATCGAGGCGGGTCTGCAGGCGCTGGACGGCGGAACGAATCCGCTGCCGCAGGCCCTCGTGCTGACGGCGATCGTGATCGGGTTCGCCCTGACCTGTTTCTCGCTGATCTTGGCACTCGCGGTTCGACAGAGCAGTGACCAGGGTGATGCTGATCACCTGGTCGAAGCCGAGCCGCCTGCGGGCAGCGACGGCATGCCGGCCGTGCTAGACGATGCCCCCGATCGGGAGCCACGCGCATGAGCGGGTTCCTGGTGGTGGCTCCGGTCCTGGTGCCGCTGGCGTTCGCGCTGATCACCGCGCTCGCGCACGGCCGACCGCAGCGGGTGGCGAACCTCAGCCTGGCGGGGGCCTTCGCGTTGCTGGCGTGCACGCTGGCCCTGCTGGTACGGGTCGTGCGCGACGGTGTCCAGCGCAGTGCGTTCGGCGGCTGGGATGCGCCGTTCGGCATCGAGTTCGTGGTCGATCCGCTCAGCGCCAGCATGGCGGTGATCACCGCGTTGATGGGCGTGGCGGCGCTGGTGTTCCAGCGCTCGTCGGCCGATCCCGCGCCCGAGGGCCCGACCCTGCATCCGCTGGTGCATGCGCTGCTCGCCGGCGTCGGCGGCGCCTTCGTCACCGGCGACCTGTTCAATCTCTACGTGTGGTTCGAGGTGATGCTGCTGGCGTCACTGGGCCTGCTGGCGCTGGGCATGGCGCGGCGGCACCTCGAAGCCACGTTGAAGTACTTCGTGCTCAACGCGGTCGGGACGTTGCTGCTGCTGATCGGTGTGGCCAGCGTCTACGCCATGACCGGGCACGTGAACTACGACGCGCTGTTGTCGGCCTCGGGCGGCATCGAGCCGATGCGGCTGCTGCCGGTGGTCGCGCTGCTGTGCCTGGCCTTCCTGATCAAGGGCGGTGCGTTCCCGGTGTTCGCCTGGCTGCCGGCCAGCTACCACACGCTGCCGGCACCGCTGCTGGCGCTCTTCGCCGGCCTGTTGACCAAGGTCGGCGTGTACGCGGTGTTGCGCATGCTGGCCGACGTTTTCGTCGCCGTGCCTGATGTGGCCTATCAGGCGTTGGGGTGGATCGCGGTGGCGACGATGATCACCGGCGTGCTCGGCGCCGCGTATCACTGGGACATGCGGCGCATCCTGTCGTTCCACATCGTCAGCCAGATCGGCTACATGTTGCTGGGCATCGCGCTCGATTCGACCCAGGGCACGGTCGGCACCGTGTTCTACATCCTCCACCACATCGTGGTGAAGGCGAACCTGTTCCTGATCGCGGCGATCGTGTTCGCACTGACCGGCAGTTACGACCTGCGCCGCGCCGGCGGGCTGTGGAAGGCGCGGCCATGGCTGGGCGTGCTGTTCCTGATCCCGGCGCTGTCGCTGGTCGGTATCCCGCCGCTGTCGGGCTTCTGGGCCAAGTACATCGTCGTGCGCGAGGCATTGACCCAGGGCCAGGTCGTCTGGGCGGCGTCGGCGCTGCTGGTCGGCTTCCTGACCATGTATTCGATGATGAAGATCTGGATGCAGGCGTTCTGGGCCAAGCACCCGGACGACGCGTGGACGCCGCCGGCCGACGTCCGTCTCGGACCCGCATGGGTCGTGACCGTGGGGCTGGCCGCGATCACTTTGGTCATCGGCCTGATGCCCCAGCCGCTGTATGTCTTCGCCGAAGAGGCTGCGCGCGTGATGGGAGCCGGATCATGAAACCCGTGGTGGCTCTCGTCCTGCTGCTGCGCTTCGTCTGGCAATTGATCGTGTCCGGCCTCACCACCGCGTGGCTGATCGTGCGGCCGGCCCGGCCACGGCCCGGGCTGGTACGCATGCGCTACCGCAACCTGGACGACGTGGGTGTGTCCATCCTGGGCTGCCTGATTTCGCTGACGCCGGGAACGACCACGATCGACATCGACACCGAGCGCGGCGAGCTGTTGCTGCACCTGCTCGACGCGGACGATCCCGCGGGCACCGTTGCGGGAATCCGCAGCGAGTTCGAGCGCCCCCTGCAACGGCTGTATCCGGCTGGAGAAGCAAACGATGGGTGATTCGACACTGGCCGTTTCAATCATCGTGGGCGCGGCGCTGCTGGCGCTGCTCCTCGCGTTCGTGCGCTTGCTGCGCGGTCCTGCCCAGGCCGACCGCGTGGTGGCGCTGGACGTCGTGTTCTCGTCGTCGATCGCGATGGCGGCAGGCGCCGCGCTGGCCAGCGGTCGGGCATTGTTTCTCGACGTGGCGATCGGCCTGGCCGTGGTCGGTTTCGTGGCGACGATTGTCTGGGCGCGCCTGATCGAGGCCTCGCCCCGGGAGGAGAGCTGACATGCAGATGCTGACGATCGCACTGATCGTGGGCGGGGCCGCACTGCTGGTGTTGTCGGCGCTCGGCCTGTTCCTGCTGCGCGATGCGCTGTCGCGCCAGCATGCCGCCACGAAATCCGCGACGCTTGCGCTGGGCCTGTTGCTGATCGGCGTCGGCCTGCAGGGCGGGGACGCCGCCTGGTGGGGGCGGGTCGCGGTGATCCTGGTCCTGCTGCTGATCACACTGCCGGTCGCTTCGCACATGCTGGCCCGGGCGGCCACCCGCCATGCCTACACCGAGGACGAACTGCGGGCGGTGCCCGATGCCGAGTCGGGGGCCGATCAGGACGCGCGCGGCGGTTGAGGGCCGGATGTCGTAGTGTCCGCCGCGTCCTGGGGCTCGTCACCTCGGCGCGTATTGCGGTTGTCGATGTCCTCGCGGATCGGCGCTTCCGGGTCCGGGGTGTGCGACGGATCGATCGGCGTGTTGTCCATGAGCGACAAGGCCGACTGCGACATCAGGATGGCGCTGACCGGCGCGGTCAGGAACACGAACACGGTGATCAACACCTCCCGCGGATGCAGGCCGGCACCGTAGAAGGTGTGGTAGACGATCGACACGATCAGGATGCAGCCCACCCCCAGCGCGCTGGCTTTGGTGGGACCGTGGATGCGCAGGAAGAAGCTCGACAGCTTCACCAGGGAAAACGAACCGAGAAAGGTGAAGAAGCAGCCGATGGCGAGCAACAGGACGAGCAGGATGTCGAGGGCGGTGCTCATTCGACGATATCCCGGCGGATGACGTACTTGCTCAGTACCACTGTGCCGAAGAAGCCCAGCATGGCAATGACCAGGGCGGCCTCGAAATAGATTTCGGTGTTGAGATACATCCCGAACAGGATCAATTGCGCGATCGTGCTGACGTACAAGGTGTCCAGGGCCAGGATGCGGTCAGGGGCGGTCGGGCCGCGCAGCAGGCGCCACAGCGACAGCAGCATGGCCAGGCCGATGACGTGCAGCGCGACGACGATGGCGATTTCGATCATGGGAATACCTCGCGTAACGGCGCCTCGTAGCGGCGCTTGATGTCGGCAATCATCGCCTCGGGGTCATCCACGTTCAGGCAATGGATGAGCAGGTAACGGCGATCCGACGAAAGCTGGGCGGTCACGGTGCCCGGGGTCAGGGTGATGACCGCGGCCAGCGCGGAGATGGCGTGGATATTGGTCAGATCCAGCGGCACCCACAGGAAATCGGACTTGAGCCTGGATTCCGGGCCCAGTACCTGCAGGGCCACGGTCACATTCGCCTTGATGATGTCCCAGACCAGCATCGCACCCAGCTTGGGCAGGATCCGCAGCTTGCCCAACTGGGCGAATTCGCGCTCGAGCCGGGTCGCGATCTGGGGCATCAGCCACGCCAGCAGCAGCGCCATGAGCATGTTGCTTGCGCTGTAGTCCTCGGCCATGAGCAGCCAGAACAGGAAGACGGTGATGCTCTGGGGAATGGAGGGGAACATACGCTTCATGTCAGGGAGCCCTCACCTGCGGCGTGGTCCCGCGGATCTCGCGGATGTACGCATCCGCGTCAAGCAACTGGTCCGCAGTGGCTTGCGCATAGCGGACGACCGGTTCGGCCGCCAGGGTCATGGCGAGCCCATATGCCAGGAGGACGACGGTCGCCGTGATTTCCGTGCGCCGGATGCTCGGTGCCGGGGACGGGAGCGTGTCGGTGTCGACGCGCCAGAACAGGCGTGTGCCTGTCCGGCTCAGCCCGACCAGCGCCAGCAGGCTGCTGCCCAGCACCGCGGCGAACACCCAGCCGGCATCGTCGAGCGGCGTGGCGTCCAGCAGCAGGAACTTGCCGATGAAGCCCGACAGCGGGGGCAGTCCGACCACTGCGATCGCGGCGATCATGTACAGCACCCCGGTCAACCGACGCAGCGGCTGGCCGGGTTCCAGCAGACGATCGCCCAGGCGTCCACGCTCGCGCTGGACGATGTGCGCGATCAGGAACAGTGCCGCGGCGGCGAAACAGCTGTGGGGCAGGTAGTACAGGCCGGCGGCGATGGTGCCCGGCTGGGCCAGCGCGAAGGCGACGAACAGTGTGCCGGACGACATCAGCACCAGATAGGCAGCGCCGATGCGCAGACGTGTCGCGCCCACTACGCCCAGGCCGGCCAAGGCGAGGGTGACCAGGCCGAAGGTGAGCAGGGTGTCCTGCGCGAATCCTGCCATCTCGCCTGCGCCTTCGCCGAAGACGAGGGTGGTCAGCCGCAGCACCGTGTACAGGCCGACCTTGGTCATGATGGTGAAGAGTGCGGCGACCGCGGCCGGCGCGCGTGAATAGGTTTCCGGCAGCCACAGGTACATGGGCAGCAGTGCGGCCTTGGCACAGAAGACCACCAGCATCAGCCCGGCGGCAGCGCGGACCATGGCCAGGCTCTCCTCCGGGACTTCGGCGATACGGACGGCGATCTCGGCCATGTTCAGCGTACCGAGCATGCCGTACAGCAGTCCCAGTGCGATCAGGAACAGCGTCGAGGCGACGATGTTGAACACGACGTAATGCATGCCGGCGCCGATCCGTGCGCCGCGCCCGCCCGAAAGCAGCAGGCCGTAGGAGGCGATGAGCAGGACCTCGAAGAACACGAAGAGGTTGAACACATCCCCGGTCAGGAAGGCGCCGTTGAGACCGGCGAGCTGGATCTGGAACAGTGCGTGGAAGTGCAGGGCGCGCTGGTCCCAGCCTGCGCAGGCATAGAGCAGGCAGGGAATGGCCAGCAGCACGGTCGTCAGGACCATCAGTGCGCTCAGGCGGTCGGCCATCAGCACGATGCCCAGCCGCGAGGGCCAGTCGCCGAGCAGGTAGACGGTGATGTCGCCGCCGTAACTCTGCGCGAACATCAGGACCGACGCCGCCAGCAGGACCGCGATGCCGATCCAGGCGCCGGTCCGGAGCACCGTGGTGCTGTGGGTCCGCTCGAGCAGCAGCAGGATCGCGCCGGTGACGAGGGGGATGAGAATGGGAGCGAGCAGGAGATGCGTCATTGCGGTCGACCCGGCTCCTGTCCGTCGACGTGGTCGCTGTGGAGGTCGCTGTGGTGACGCATCGCGACCACCACGGTGACCGCGGTCATCGCGAAGGCGATCACGATCGCGGTCAGCACCAGGGCCTGGGGCAGCGGGTCTGAGTAGTTGCTCAGCAGCGCGTCACGGCCTTCCTTGAGCACGGGCGGCATGCCGACCACCGGGCGTCCGGCAGCGAAGATCAGCAGATTGGTGGCATACGAGAGCAGGGTCAGCCCGAGGATGATGTCGAAGGTCCGGGTCCGCAGCAGCAGATAGACGCCGGCCGCGGTGAGTACGCCGATGGCGCTGGCGATCGCGAATTCCATCAGGGTGCTCCTTCCATTGCCCGCAGGCGGTGTTTGACCGTACCCATCGTCGACAGGATCAGCAGTGCGCCGGAGAACACGACCACATAGACGCCGATGTCGAAGACCAGAGCGCTGGCGATCGGAAGTTCACCGATGATCGGAAGGTCGAGGTCGATATGGCCGCTGGTCAGGAACGGCAAGCCGAACGCCAACGATCCAAGGCCACCGACGATCGCCACCAGCAGACCGATGCCGACGCCGCGCAGGTAGTCGAAACCGAAGGTCGCTTCCACCGCGCGCGCGCTTTGCAGGACGTACTTGATCAGCATCGGTACCGCGATGGCCAGGCCGGCGATGAAGCCACCGCCGGGCGCGTTGTGGCCGCGCAGGAAGAGGTAGATCGACACGGTGAGCGCGAGCGGGAACAGCAACTGAGTGAGATCGGCGGCGATCGGCATCTGTGCCGGCGGCCCGGGGATCACCTCGTCGGGTTGCAGGCGCGCCCAGCGCAACAGCGCATGCACGACCAGCGCGGCCGCCGCGAAGACCACGATTTCGCCGAACGTATCGAAGCCGCGGAAGTCGACCAGGATCACGTTCACCACATTGGCGCCATAGGCTTCGGGCAGCGACCGCGCGAGCAGCTCGCCGGCCACGGTCTGGGACGGCGTCATCAGCATCGTGTACGCCAGCAGGGCGACACCGATGCCGGCTGCAATCGAAAGGCTGGCGTCGCGCCAGCGACGGAATGGTGTCCGGCTCTGCTTCGACTGTTTGGGCAGATAGTTCAGCGCCATCATCAGCATCGCGATGGTGACCATTTCAACCAGGATCTGGGTGAGTGCGAGGTCGGGCGCGGACAGCAACACGAACGCGACGCTGACCATCAGTCCCACGGCGCCGATCACGATCAGCGCGGTCAGCCTGCGCCCGTGCACGACCACGGTGCCGACAGTCGCGGCCACGAGCACCGCCCACACCAGCCAGCCCACGATGGGCATCGACGTCGGCGCCTGCAGGGTCTCGGCGGTGCCGCCCAGGTGCGGAACGAAGGGCACCGCACCGACCGCAAGGACGACCACCACGAGCCAGAACAGGCTGCGTCGGATGCCGCCGGCCGCCACGCGCTCCGTGAAGCGGCCGGCCATGCCGAACAGCGCATCGATCTTGCCTTCGAAGAACTGCTTGCCCCAGGAGCGCAGGATGGCGTCGTGCAGGGCGAACAGCCGGCGCAGGCCGAAGTAAAGGAGCAGGCCGCCGACGACGCCACCGATGCTCATCGCCAGCGGCAGATTCCAGCCGTGCCAGATCGAGATGCTGAATTCCGGTGCGGCCGGCCCGAGGGTGCCCAGGACCGCCGTGCGCAGGGCCGGCTCGACCACGAGCGCCGGCAGGATGCCGACGGCCAGGCACAGCACCACCAGCACCGCCACCGGGATGCGCATCCAGCGCACCGGCTCATGCGGCTCGGTGTCCAGATCACGGGGGCCGTGGCCGAAGAACGTGTCGTGGACGAAGCGCAGGCTGTAGGCGACGCCCAGCACGCCGGCCAGGCCGGCGGCGATGCTGACGAACACGCCGAAGTGGCCGACGCCTTCGAGCTCCACCGCCTCGGCGAAGAACATTTCCTTGGACAGGAAGCCGTTGAGCAGGGGGATGCCGGCCATCGCCAGCGAGGCGATGATCGCCAGGGCGCTGGTCCAGGGCAGGAACCGCCTGAGATTGCCCAGCCTGCGCATGTCGCGGGTGCCGCATTCGTGGTCGATGATGCCCGCGGCCATGAACAGCGACGCCTTGAACGTGGCGTGGTTGAGGATGTGGAAGACGCCGGCCACCACCGCCATCGGCGTGGACAGGCCGAACAGCATCGTGATCAGGCCCAGGTGCGAGATCGTCGAGTACGCCAGCAGGCCCTTGAGATCGTGCTGGAAGATCGCGTACCACGCGCCGACCAGCAGGGTGATCGCGCCGATGGTGGTGACCACGTAGAAGAACAGTTCGGTGCCGGCGAGTGCCGGATGCAGGCGCGCCAGCAGGAACACGCCGGCCTTCACCATCGTGGCCGAATGCAGGTAGGCCGACACCGGCGTCGGTGCGGCCATGGCCTGCGGCAGCCAGAAGTGGAACGGGAACTGCGCGCTCTTGGTGAAGATGCCGCCGAGCACCAGCGCCAGGATCGCCGGGTAGAGGGCGCTGTCGCGGATCAGGTCACCCGAGGCCAGCACCACGTCGAGATCGAAGCTGCCGACCACGCGGCCGATCAGCAGTGCGCCGCCGAGCAGCGCCAGGCCGCCCATGCCGGTGATGGTCAGTGCCATGCGTGCGCCCTGGCGGGCATCCTCGCGGTGGGTCCAGAAGCCGATCAGCAGGAACGAGCTGATCGAGGTGAGCTCCCAGAACACCACCAGCAGCAACAGGTTGCCGGCCAGCACCATGCCGAGCATGGCGCCCATGAACAACAACAGATAGGAGAAGAAGCGCGGCGCGCAATCCTCGGCGCTGAGGTAGTACCGCGCGTACATCACGACCAGCGCGCCGATGCCCAGCACCAGCCCGGCGAACATCCAGGCCAGGCCGTCCAGACGCAAGGCGATATCGAGCCCGACCGATGGAATCCAGGGCAATACCGACCGGACGATCTCGCCTCCCATCACGGTGGGCGTCAGCGTGGCCAGGGCGGCCAGGCCGAGGAGGGGGCCGAGCGCGGCGACCCATGCAATCGTGCCTCGCGACAGCGTGCGCGGCAGTGCCGCCACCGCTGCCGCGGCCAGAAAGGGCAGCGTCAGGAGGATATCGAGCGTCAGGGGCATGCAGGGAATACGTGATTCGCGAGCAAGGCATCGGATTCTAGCAGGCACATGGTGACCGGCCATTCATCAATTCGGGTGTGGGGATGGCGTACACCGGCTCGGTGTCGGGAGGGGCGCACCCGTGTCGCGTCGCGATCAAGGATGCCGCCCGGACGGCTATGCTGTAGGGATGTCCGCTCCGTTGCAGCCCGCTTTCCCTTCGACAGGCGCCGCGCGCCGATGAGCGACGCCTCGGGAAGCGGCGGCGCGGGCAGGCGTGCGCTGGTGTTCGGCGCCAGCGGGCAGATCGGTGCTGCGGTGTGCCGTCGCCTGCTGGCTGCAGGATGGTCGGTGGACGCGGTATCGCGGACGCCGCCGCCGCGGCAGGCACAGGCCCCCGTGGGTCTGCGCTGGCGTGGCGGGGGCTTTCCCGAGTTCGTCGCGGACGCCGCATGCGATGCGGTCTTCAGTTGCGGCCCGCTGGACCTCTTCGCCGATTGGTACGCCGGCTGCGATCTGGCGCACGCGCGCGTGGTGGTGTTCGGGTCGACCAGTGCGGACACCAAACAGACCGCCGCGGATGCCGGCGAGCGAGCGTTGTCCGCCACGTTGCTCGAAGCGGAAGCGAAGGTCTTCGACGCCGCGCGCCGTCGTGGCGCTGGGGCCACTGTCCTGCGGCCCACTCTCGTGTACGGCGTCGCACGCGATGCCAATCTCAGCCGCATCGCCGCGTTGGCCGAGAAGACCGGTGTGTTCGTTCTGCCGCGGAGTGCGACCGGCCTGAGGCAGCCGGTCCATGTGGACGATCTGGCCACGGCGGCTTGCGCGGCCGTCGATGCGGCCGAGGCAGCGGGTCGTGTCTATGCCCTGCCCGGTGGCGAAACCCTCCCCTATCGGGAGATGGTCGCCCGGATGCTTGACGTGTTGCCGCGGCGGCCGCGCCTGTGGCTGCTGCCGGCGCCGCTTTTCCGTATGGCGCTGACGGCTGCACATGCCACCGGGCGCCTGCGCGGTCTGCCGGCTGGAGCGGTAGCCCGGCTGGGCGACGATCTGGCCTTCGATGCCGAGCCGGCGACGCGCGATCTCGGCTACGCGCCGCGTCCGTTCCGGCCCGAAGCGGGCCAGTTCATTCCTGTGCGATAGGGTGCGTCGCACGGCCGCCGTGGCGGCGAGAGTCCACTGACGACTTCACGAGCCTCGGTATGGAGACGGGCCGCTCGAGCCTGTCGGGTGCCCAGGCGTCGCCGAACCATTCGTGTGATCCGCGTCGTCGTGCCGGAGGACCGTGCAGCGGGCCATCCTGCCACTCGGTCGCAAAATCGAGAAAGTTTCAACTCCGTGCAGGCAGTGTGAAATTTTCGTGTTAGGTTCCCATTCAGGCTTTGGATGAAGCCGCGTCATGGAGACCCCAGCCAGGGATCGGGGGGAGGGGGTGGTCTTTCCGCAACGTTCTTCAAACGTAGGGGAGAGAGTGATGACGCATTTCCGCAACAGTATTTCTGTACGTCGCAACCGGCTGTTCGCCGCCATGGCCACCGCCGTGTGCTGTTCCACCAGTTTTGCGGTATTGGCGCAGGACGCCGAGGTACCGGCCCCGACCGAGGGCCAGACCGCGGCGACCCTGGATACGGTGACGGTCACCGGCACCCGCCTGCGCAGCCAGACCATGACCGCATCGAGTCCGGTCGCCGAGATCCAGGCCGAGGAGTTCCAGTACTCGGGCGCGACCAAGGTCGAGGATCTGGTCAACCAGTATCCGCAGCTCGGCCTGTCGTTCGACAACTTCCAGAACAACCCGTCCCAGGGCTATGCCACGGTCTCGCTGCGCGACCTCGGCGCAAATCGCACATTGAGCCTGGTCAACGGACGCCGCATTCCCAAGGGCACCGGGGAGACACCGGATCTGAGCATCGTGCCGTCCGCGCTGGTGCAGCGGGTGGACGTGCTGACCGGCGGTGCCTCGGCGGTCTACGGGTCCGACGCCATTGCCGGCGTGGTGAACTTCGTGCTCGACGACCAGTTCGAGGGCGTCAACATCAACTTCGGTTACTCGGCCTACCAGCACGACAACGACAACCGCTACATGCAGGAACTGATGGATGCGGCCGGTTACGACTATCCGACCGGCGGCTCCGGCTTCGACGGCATTTCGCGCAACATCGATCTGTCCATCGGCGGGCGGTTCGGCGAAAGCGGTCACGCGATCGCGTGGGCGACCTGGCGCAAGAACGAAGCCCTGTACCAGGGCGAGCGCGATTACTCCGCGTGCGCGCTGTCGAATGCGGGCACCGCGTGCGGTGGCTCATCGGCTGCGGATCCCGCCAACTTCACCGTACTGGCGCCATCGCTCACCGGCGGCAATACGGCGGCCTACCTGGGCGACGACGGCGGTTGGGTCGCAGGCACCGGTGCGCTGTACAACTTCGCGCCGGTCAATTTCTATCAGCGGCCCGACACCCGCTACACCGCGGGCACCCGCGTCCAGTACGAGATCAACGACCACTTCCGGCCGTACCTGGAGGCGATGCTGGTCAACCGGCGCAGTTCCACCCAGATCGCACCGACCGGCACCTTCAACACCGACGTCGATGTGGCTTGCGACGACGAACTCATCGGAACGCTCTGTGGGGATCTCGGCATCACCGACGACACGGTCACCGTGCTGGTCAACAAGCGCAATGTCGAAGGCGGCCCCCGGTCGACCAGCCGCGAAACCACCAGTTACAGCATCACCAGCGGCCTGGCCGGGCTGATCAGCGACAACTGGAGCTACGACGCCTCGTTCATGTACAACCGTAGTTCGGTCACCGCGGAGAGCCGCGGCGACTTCGTGACCGACCGCGTGCGTTCCGCATTGCTGGGCTGTCCGGCAGGCGCGTTCTCGGGATGCCAGTTCTACGACGTCTGGAACGACGCGGTCACGGTGGAGGCCGCGGAGGCGCTGCAGGGCGTGGGGATCGTCAACTACGTCACCTCGATGAAGGTCTTCAACGCATACGCCTCGGGCGACCTCGGATTCGGCCTGCCGTCGGCCAAGGGCCGTCCGATCGGCCTGGTGGCCGGCTACGAGTGGCGCGAGGAGACCTACAGCCGCACGCCGGACACGAACATGCAGACCGGCAACTTCACCGGCCTGGGCGGTCCGACCACTGAGGTCTCGGGCGACATGTCGGTGGACGAGCTGTTCCTGGAAAGCGCGGTGCCGCTGCTGGTCGATGCCGGCGCGCTGAGCAGCCTGGAGATGCAACTGGGCTACCGCTACTCGGACTACGACACCTCGGGCGGCGTGAACACCTACAAGCTCGGCCTGGGCGCGAGCTTCGACGATGGCCGCTACCTGGCCCGCGCGGGCTGGAACCGGGCGATCCGCGCGCCCAGCATCACCGAGCTCTACAACGAGCAGAGCATCGCGCTGTGGGGCGGCGCCGACCCCTGCGCGGGCGCGTCGCCCACCTGGACCCGGGAGCAGTGCGCGCTCACCGGTGTGGCGGCTGGGCAGTATGGGTTCGTGCCGGCCAATCCGGCCAACCAGTACAACCAGATTTCCGGCGGCAACGAGGATCTGCAGCCCGAGACCGCACGCACGTGGACGGTCGGCTTCGCCGCCAACCCCATCCGCGATCTGAACCTGAGCCTGGACTACTACCGGATCGAGGTGACCGATGCGATCAGGAGCATCGGTTCGCCGGTCATCCTGAACCTGTGCGCGCAGGGTCAGGACGCGATGTGCGGCCTGATTCGTCGCAACCCGACCACCGGCGACCTCTGGTTGGGCAGCAACCCGGAGACCTCCGGAGTCATCGTCAACACGCTGGGCAATTTCGGCAGCTTCGACTACCGGGGCCTGGACTTGACCGCGTCGTACGCGTGGACTCTGGGCCCCGGGCGGCTGACCACATCGCTGACGGGCTCGTATCTGCTCGAACAGACGGTGCAGCCGGTGCCGGGCGACGAATCCAGTGCGTACGACTGCGCGGGGATCATCAATCCCTCCTGCAGCGCACCGGAATGGCGGCACGTGTTGAGTGCCCGGTACGGGTTCGACCGCTACACCATCGGCATGCGCTGGCGCTACATCGGCGGGATGGACTACGAGGAAATCGACGGCCGGCCCGGCACCACCGACCAGCTGCTGGTCGGCAACGGCGGCCAGCTGGGCAGCTACAGCTTCTTCGACCTGTCCGGTTCGGTAGACCTGTGGGACCTGGCCACCTGGACGATGGGCGTCAACAACGTGTTCGACAAGGCGCCGCCGCTGGTCGGCGGGGCGCTGTCGTTGAACGGCAACTCGCTGGGCGGCTACGACCAGGCCGGACGCTTCATCTTCACCAGCCTGACCTTCCGGTTCTGATCGCCCCTGATCGTCGATAGGCCGATTACCGGCACGCCGTGGACGTCTGTCCTCGGCGTGCCGGACCGCCGGCTGCCCGGCTCCGTTCGCGCATCTGCCCGGCAGTGTGGAGCGTTTGCCGTGTGCGGCGAGCCGTTGAACTGCGTGCGAGACGCGAAGACTGTCAACGCCCTCCACGCGAGGGTTCGTCGACACCGCCTCGCCCTGCGCCGGGTTCGACCCCGGCCGCGACGCAGGCACCCGGCGCGGTGTCGTTGAGCGGCGTGCGCGCCTTCCGCCGCGTGCGCAATGCGATCGTCAGGACGCCACCGAGCACCATGGCGCCGCCCACCCACATCGCCGGCCCGGGCCGATCGCCCCAGAACACGATACCGAGGGCCACCGCGAGCACCGGGGTGAACAGCAGGTACGGGGTGACGTCGGCCACCGGGTGACGTTGCACCAGGACGAAGAACAGCCCGTGTCCCAGCAAGGAGCCGAACACCGCCGCGTAGACGGCGCCGCCCCATCCGATCCAGCTCGCCTCGCGGAGTGCGCCAAGGGGGTCGGGTTCGAACATCAGGCTGATCGCGAACAGCGGCAGCACGCTGAGCACCGCGATCCAGCCCTGCTGGTTGACCATGTCGAAGCCGCGCAACCTGCGCATCAGCACCGTGCCCAAGGCCAGCAGCGCGGCCGACACCAGCATCACCATCAGCGCGAGCGGCGACCGCAGGACCAGCGGGTCGAACCCGAGGACCAGCACGCCGGCGAAGCTGATCGCGATCGCCAGGCCGGTCCGCCACGCGAAGCGCTCGCCCAGCATCCACCACGCGAGCAGTGCCGCCATCGGCACATAACTCTGCATCACGATGGCCGGCGACGACAGATTGCCGGCCAGGTGCAGCGCCAGAAAGCTGGAGCCGAAATGCAGGACACCGACCAGCATCGCCACCGTCAGCAGGCGCGGCCATTGCCCGGGCGGCGGCCGGCGCAACCACCAGACCAGCAGTGCGACCAGGATCGCCATGCGCACCGCGGTGAACAGGAACGGCGGCAGTTCCTGCAAGGCATGCGCCGAGGTGAGGAAGTTGATCGCCCAGCACAGACAGATCAGCAGGAGCAGGCCGATGTCGCGCGGGCCGAGCCCGGGGTTCACCGCCTACCGCCGGTGGTGGGCAGCGGATGGGCGCACCGGACGCCATCCGCGCGCGCGGTGCCCCGGCCAGTCATGGCCCCGCTTCGCCGCACGATGCCGCACGGGGCCGCCGCCACGCTCATGCGATCACCAGCGCAGTCCCAATCGCCGGTAGCCCTTGGCGAGCACCCAGGCAGGTCCGATCAGCAGGTAGCGCAGGTCGGTGAGGAAGCTGGGCTTCTTGCCCTCGTACAACCTGCTGTGACCGACGAACTGGGCGATCCAGGCCACGACGAACACGCCGATGGCGAGCCACAACAGTTGACCGGCACCGATGCGCGCGTGGAGGGCCTGGGTGAGCATCGCCATCGCCAGGAACACCACGGCCATGCCCAGGCCAAGTGCGCGCGAGGCGCGGAAGTAGAACAGCCAGGCGGCGAACATCGCCATCGCCGCCCAGATGCCAGGCCGGAACAGGCCGCCTTCGGCGACGGGGATGCACCACAGCAGGGCGATCACGCTCCACAGGATCATCGGCACCGCGAACACGTGGATGATCTGGTTGGTGTCGTTGCGGTGATCGGCGGAGTAGCTGGCGAACCAGCGGTCGATCGGGCGTGCGCCCACGTCGTCGTGTGTCGCGTCCATCGTGCCCTCCGGGGATCAGTGCGCGCCGGTTTTGGAGAATAGCTGCAAAACCAGTACACCGCTGGCCAGGTCCCGGCCGTGTGCGCAGCCATCAGGGCCTGTCCCCCGGAGTCCGTCGGACGTGCCGCGCTCCGCGCCGTCCGGTTGGAACGGCGCGGGTCCGGCGCGACCGATCAGTCGACCGAAATGCCGGCCAGCCGCTGCAGTGCCTCGGCATAGCGGGCGCGGGTGCGTGCGATGACTTCGGCCGGCAGGTTCGGGCCGGGCGCGGTCTTGTCCCAGTCCAGCGTTTCGAGGTGGTCGCGCACGATCTGCTTGTCGTAGCTCGGCGGACTGGTGCCCACCTCGTATTCGTCGGCCGGCCAGTACCGCGAGGAGTCGGGGGTGAGCATTTCGTCCATCACGTACAGCCGGCCGTCGGCGTCGGTGCCGAACTCGAACTTGGTGTCGGCCAGCAGGATGCCGCGCTCGGCCGCGTACTCGGCGGCATAGCGGTACAGGCGTAGGGTGGCGTCGCGGATCTGCTCGGCCAGCTCTGCTCCGATACGGTGCACCATGGTGTCGAAATCGATGTTCTCGTCGTGCTCGCCCACCGCGGCCTTGGTCGACGGGGTGAAGATCGGCTCGGCGAGTTGCTCGGCCTGGCGCAAGCCATCGGGCAGGCGAATGCCGCTGACCCGCCCGGTCCGCTGGTAGTCCTTCCAGCCGCTGCCGATCAGGTAGCCACGGGCGATGGCCTCCACCGGCACCGGGCGCAGGCGGCGGGTCACCACCGCGCGCTGGGCGTACAGGGCCGGATCCGCGCCGTCCGGGAGCACACTCGACACCGAGATCCCGGTGAGGTGGTTGGGCATCAGGTGGGCGGTCTTGGCGAACCAGAAGTTGCTGATCTGGCACAGCATCTCGCCCTTGCCCGGGATGGGGTCGGGGAGCACCACGTCGAACGCGGACAGGCGGTCGGTGGCCACGATGAGCAGATGGTCGCCGTCGCCTTGGGCATCGGGCGGCAGCCGTGCGTCGGGCACGTCGAAGACGTCGCGCACCTTGCCGCGGTGGCGCAGGGGCAGGGTGGGCAGGTCGGCTTGGATCAGCGTGGTGGACAAGGGCGTGGGCCCGGGTCTTGAAGGTCGGCCAGTGTAGTGCGGTTATCGCGCGCGTGCATGCACGTCATGTGGAGGGTCAAGCCGCCCGCGCGACGCCGCCGCGATTACACTTGGCGGCCATGAAACGCTACTACGGCAAATTGCTGGGCTTCGTCGCCGGATGGTTGCTGATGCGCCATCCCGCCGGCGGCGTGCTCGGCCTGGCGATCGGGCACGCGTTCGATGCGGACTGGCTGCTGCCGCAGCGCGCGGCGCCCTACAAGGTGCTCGGCCTGACCCGCGACGCCAGCGATGAGGACGTGGACCGGACCTACCGCAAGCTGATGTCCCAGTACCACCCCGACCGGGTGGCGAACGCGGCACCGGAACTGCGCGAACAGGCCGCGCAGCGCGCAGCGGAAATCAACGCCGCCTACACCCGCATCCGGGGCAAGCGCAGGCGGCGCTGAACAGGGGCCGGCGCGGGGTCAGAAGCGCAGGCTGAGGGTGGCGCGCACCGTGTCGAAGTCGAAATCGGTGTCGCTGCGGCGCATGTCGGTGCCGCGCGGATCGACGATCAGGAAGGGGTTGGTCGCGGGGGCGCTGCCGGGGCCGGTGCGCACGCGATAGTCGTCGTCGTCGAGGCTCGTCATCAGGTATTCCAGGCCGAGCGACAGGTTCTCGGTGAGCAGACGCTCGTAACCGATGCCGTACTGGTAGCCGTTCGCGTTGTGACTGCCATTGCCGTCGAAGCTGTTGGCGGCGTTGCTGGTGGCGAAGCGGTTCTGCACCCGCGCCCGTGCGAAGCCCGCCGTCAGGTAGACCAGGTTCTCCGATTCCGCGCCGAAGGCGAAGCCGGCGCGGCCGCGGATCGCGCCCATGGTGTCGATCTTGCGGGTCATCGTGTAGAACGCCGGCGTGGTGCTGTAGGCCGACACCGCATCACGGATGTCGACCTTGCCGATCTCGCCCAGCACGCCGAACACCCACTGGCCCGCCTGCCAGTCGTAGCCGCCCCGCAGGCCCCACTCGGCGCCGCCGAAATTGCTGCTGCAGCCGGTGTCTGGGGTCGGACCCTGCGCGGCACCATTGCAGAACCCCGGCGAGAAGGCGTCGGCCCCGGCCGCGGTCCGGACCGTGTCGTCGTAGGTGCCGTCCAGGTTGGTGTCGAACAGGAAGCGGTCGCCTCCATCGTCCGGGGACGAGGCGCGACCCAGGTAGACACCCACGTGGCCGCCGGTCCAGGCGTCTGTCGATTGCG
This sequence comes from Luteimonas abyssi, assembly GCF_001482195.1. GTDB lineage: Bacteria > Pseudomonadota > Gammaproteobacteria > Xanthomonadales > Xanthomonadaceae > Luteimonas > Luteimonas abyssi. The sequence goes on from NZ_KQ759763.1 coordinate 572,052, forward strand.
CGAAGGCGGGCGCGGCCGCGGCGGGTGCGGCGATCACGCACACGGCGAGGGCGAGACGGGCGATCTTGTTGTGATGGTGCATCGGGGAGCTCTCCTGAGTCTGGCCCTGGGGTCGGGCCGGTCCGGACCGGCGGGTCTGCCGGTCGCGCGCCGAGGGAAGGCGCGCTTGCAGGGGTACGCGACGCGATGTGTTCAGGATGCAGACGGGTATCGCATCGCGCATGGCCGCAGGCAGCGGAGGTTCATGGATGCAACGGCGGCGTGACGATCGCCGACCGCTAGAATGGGCGGTCCGGCGCCCGCGCCGGTCTCCCGTCTTCTCCTCGCGGACCCGCCATGCAGCCTGCCGTCATCGCTCCTTCCATCCTCTCTGCCGATTTCGCCCGTCTGGGCCAGGAGGTCGACACCGTGCTCGCCTCCGGGGCCGACTGGGTCCACTTCGACGTGATGGACAATCACTACGTGCCGAACCTGACCATCGGCCCGTTGGTGTGCGATGCGTTGCGCAAGCACGGCGTGACCGCACCGATCGATGTGCATCTGATGGTCGAACCGGTCGACCGGATCGTGCCCGACTTCGCCAGGGCCGGTGCCAGCCTGATCAGTTTCCATCCCGAGGCCAGCCGTCATGTGCACCGGACGATCCAGCTGATCAAGGCCGAAGGCTGCCAGGCCGGCCTCGTGCTCAACCCGGCCACGCCGGTCGAGGTGCTGGATTACGTGCTCGAAGAGCTCGATCTGGTGTTGCTGATGTCGGTCAATCCGGGCTTCGGCGGACAGGCGTTCATTCCGTCCACGCTCGACAAGCTGCGTCGTGTGCGCGAGCGCATCGGTGCCAGCGGCAAGCCGATCCGCCTGGAAATCGACGGCGGCGTGAAGCCCGACAACATCGGGGCGATCGCCGCGGCCGGCGCGGATACCTTCGTGGCAGGCTCGGCGATCTTCGGACAGCCGGACTACGCCGAGGTGATCGCCCGCATGCGCAACGAAATCGACGCCGTCAGCCGGTAGGCCAGGGCGCATCTCCTCTTGCGCCCGGGCGCCGATCCGCAGACCGTCTTTCGGCCGTCCCGGAGCCGGAATGCAGGCAAGGAAAAAGCCGGGAGCGCATCTGCGCTCCCGGCTGGAAGAGTTGGAGGCAATCCCGCCTCCGCCCGTCGTCCCTGAGATGGACTCCCATTCTCCGGACGCGGCATGACCGCGGTATGACAGGCGGCGCGGGCGGCCTCGCCGTTGTCGCCGGCGCAGGCATACACTGCCGCACGGCACTCCGCCGCCTACACGATCCAGCCCCCATGGTCGCCTCGCACTGGTTCCTGATCCTCAACGGGAAGTCCGCCGGAGACGACGATGTCCGCGCTGCGGTCGAGGTCCGTCGGGAGGCGGGCGAAACGCTCGATGTGCGGGTGACGTGGGAGGCCGGCGATGCGGCGCGCTACGTGCACGAAGCGATCGCGGCGCAGGCCACGCACGTGATCGCCGGCGGCGGCGACGGCACGCTCCGCGAGGTGGCCGCCGCACTGGCCTCGGCCGGTGACGATGCCGATGCACTGCCGGTGTTGGGCATCCTGCCCCTGGGGACGGCCAACGATTTCGCCACTGCGGCGGCGATTCCCGACCAGGCCGGCGACGCGCTGTCGCTGATCGCGATGGCGCGACCACGACCGGTCGACTTGCTGTGCGTGCGCGCCGACGGCGTCGATCATTGGTGCGCCAACCTCGCCAGCGGCGGATTCGGCACCAGGATCACGGTGGAAACGAACGAGGGTCTGAAGAAGATGCTCGGCGGCCTGGCGTATCTGATCACCGGCATTTCCCGGCTGGGCCGGATCGAGCCGACCCGGGCGCGGGTGCGTGGCCCGGATTTCGATTGGTCGGGCGCGTTCATCGCGCTGGGGGTCGGCAATGGTCGTCAGGCCGGCGGCGGCCAGGTCCTGTGCCCGGATGCGTTGATCGACGATGGCCTGCTCGATCTCACCCTCGTGCCCGAGCTCGACGGTGAGGTGGCCGGCACGCTGGGCTCGGTGATCAGCGAGGGCAAGGCGGCGGCGCTCGAGCGGGTGGCGGTGCGGGCGCAGTTGCCGTGGGTGGAGATCGAGGCGCCCGGATCGCTCACGCTGAACCTCGACGGCGAACCCGTCGATGCGCGGGCGATCCGGATCGACTGCGTCCCGGGGCGGCTGCGGATGGTCCTCCCCGACGACGCGCCGGTGCTCGGTGCCGCCGGTACGCCGGGTGCGTCGCCGGCCGGGGATTCCGGCGAATGACGGCGTGCGTCGCATGTCCGGTGGCGAGCCTTTAAAGTACGCGACATGCACCTGCCTCTTCCGATCGCGATGACCGGCCACGCTTGGCGATGGTGACGCGCCCGCGTCGTTGCCCGTCCGTCCATCGTGGAGCCCCCGCTTGATCACCCAGCAGCAGTTCGATCGTTTCGCCACCGAAGGCCACACCCGCATCCCCGTCGCGCGCGAGGTCCTGTCCGATCTCGATACGCCGCTGTCGGTCTATCTGAAGCTCGCCGACGGCCCGTACACCTATCTGTTCGAGTCGGTGGAGGGCGGTGAGCGGTTCGGCCGTTATTCGATCATCGGCCTGCCGGCGACGCGCGTGATCTGCTTCCGCGGGCACGAGATGACGGTCAGCGAGCATGGCGATGTCGTGGAGACGCGTCCGGTCGAAGACCCGTTCGCGGAAGTCGAGCGCCTGCGCACGGCGGAGTCGGTCCCGCAGGTCGAGGGCCTGCCGGCGTTCACGGGCGGTCTCGTCGGCTGGTTCGGATTCGAGTGCATCGGCTACGTGGAGTCGCGGCTGGCCGACGCCGCGGAGGCGCCCGCGCGCCGCGACGAGCTGGGCACGCCCGACATCCTGCTGATGCAGTCGGAAGAAGTGGCGGTGTTCGACAACCTGCGGGGTCGCCTGTACCTCGTGGTCCATGCCGATCCCCGGCAACCACAGGCCTGGGCACGCGCCAACCGCCGCCTGGATGCACTGGCGCATCGTCTGCGCCACGGCGGCGCAGGCTATCCGGAAACCCTGCAGCCGGCCGCGCTCGACGAGGGCGATTTCGTCTCGGGCTTCACCCGCGCGGGATTCATCGACGCGGTCGAGCGCTCGAAGGAGTACATCCGCGCCGGCGACATCTTCCAGGTGGTGCTGTCGCAGCGATTGTCGGTGCCTTTCCATGCGCGGCCGGTGGATGTCTATCGCGCCCTGCGTGCGCTCAACCCATCGCCCTACATGTATTTCCTCGACGTGGGCGGGACCCAGGTGGTCGGCTCCTCGCCCGAGATTCTGGTCCGGCAGCAGGGCGGCACCGTGACCGTGCGGCCGATCGCCGGCACGCGTCCGCGCGGCGCCACGCCCGAGGCCGACGCGGCGCTGGAGGCGGAGCTGCTGGCCGATCCCAAGGAGCGCGCCGAGCACCTGATGCTGATCGACCTCGGTCGCAACGACGTGGGGCGCGTTTCGGAGGCGGGCAGCGTGGAGGTCGGCGAGCGCTTCACCATCGAGCGCTACAGCCACGTCATGCACATCGTCAGCGAGGTCACCGGGCGCCTGCGCGCGGGGATGTCGTACGCCGATGTCCTGCGGGCGACGTTCCCCGCCGGTACGGTGAGCGGGGCACCGAAGATCCGTGCGCTGGAGATCATCCGCGACCTGGAGCCGATCCGCCGCAACGTCTACTCCGGTGCCGTCGGCTACATCGGTTGGCATGGCGACGCCGACACCGCCATCGCCATCCGCACCGCGGTGATCCAGGACGGGCGCCTGCACGTGCAGGCCGGTGCCGGCATCGTCTACGACTCCGACCCCGAGAAGGAGTGGGAGGAGACCATGAACAAGGGACGCGCGCTGTTCCGCGCCGTGGCGCAGGCGGCGCGGGGACTCTAGGGCGCCCTGCGCGGGCGTACCCGCGGCCGGACGGCGAATTCCGCCCGGCCCGCGTCCCTGTCGCCGAGTCCGCAATCCGCACCGCCGTCGGCTACGGTGCCGGCACGCCTTCGACGGGCGGCGGGCAGATGCCGCTCGAGGTCCTGCCCACGCTGCACCGCACCCGGTGCGTCAGGGCGAAGCGCCAGACCGCGGACCGTCCTGCGCCTGCCGGACACCGGGCGCCAGGCCTCGTTGCACCTCAGCCCTTTGCCCCTGCGCGCGCCCGAGCCAGACGGCGAGTGCGGCCCAGGCCAGCGCGAGCGGGACGACGACGCTGACCAGGCCGCCGAGGGCGAGGCCGAGGCGTCCGAGAGCGCCTTCGGTCTGCGCGCCGACGACGTCGCCCGCGCGGTAGACGAAGGTGTCGATGAAGGCCTTGGCCTTGTACTTGTCCTCGCGGTCGACGACGGTGAATAGCGCCTCGCGGGCGGGCCGGGTGATGCCGCGCTGGACGGCGCGGTTGGTGGCCTCGAGCAGCACCAGGACGACGAAGGAGCCGTAGATGGCCAGGCCGACGAAGCCGATCGCGGTGGCGATGGGCAGGATGGCCAGGGCCACGCCGAGACCGAAGCGCTTGACGATCTGCCCGGTGAGGGTGAGCTGGAGCACGAGCACGGCGACCTGGGTCCACATGTCGATGTTGCCGAGGATGGCGGCGCGGGTATCGGTGTCGTCGGCGACGGCGGCGACCATCTGCAGGCGGGTGAAGTAGATGAAGGTGGCGACCACGGTCATGAGCAGGACGTAGCCGGCGATGCCGCTGAGGTAGGGGGAGCGGAACACGGCGCGGATGCCGGCCCAGGCGCTGCCGCCGATGCGTTCGGACGGGTCGCGTGCGGAGGCGACGCTGCCGGCCTGGCTGGCGCGATCGGTGGCGACGCGCATCAGCGCCCAGGCGGCGAGGACGGCGATCAGCAGGAAACCGCCGGCGACGAGCAGCAGGCTGGGGGTGCCCAGGGGCTCGGCCAGGCGCGAGGTGAGCCAGGGTCCGAAGATGGCGCCGAGGGTACCGCCGACGGAGATGAGGGCGAAGAAGCGCTTGCCCTGGTCGGGTGTGAAGCGGTCGGCGAGCAGTGCCCAGAAGACCATGGTGACGAAGAGGTTGAAGACGCTGAACCAGACGTAGAAGACCTGGCCGCTGCGTTGTCCGATGGCGCCGGGCGCGAAGACGAGCAGGGCCCAGAAGCCGACGAGGCTGGCGACGAAGAAGCCGTAGGTGGTGCCGATGAACTGGAGGCGTCTGAGGCGACTGACGATGAGACCGAAGAGCGGATTGACGGCGAGGGTGACGAGCGCGGTGCCGATGAAGAGCCAGCGGACGCTGTCGATGCCGCGCTCCATGCCGAGGGCGTCGCGGGCGGGCCGCAGGAGCATGAGTGCGGTGAGGACGCAGAAGAAGAACAGCGCGGCGATCAGCACCGGGGCGAGTTCGCCGGGCTGCAGGTTGAACAGGCGGTGCAGCGCACGGGGGGCAGGCGGCGTGCGGCCGTCGGCAGGCAGGGACATCGGGATCGGCTCCAATCGGTTCGAAACGGGAGGCGCTCTGTCGTGGCTGCCCCAGTATGCCGCGACGAAGCGGACGCGCGGCGGCGAACTGTCCCGGCTCGCCGCTTCGTCGGATAATGCCGGCTAGGCTGCTTGACGGCTGCCGATGTGCATGAGTCCACGTGTCCAAGAGCCGTCGAAATCCTGACCTGTCACTTGCAATCAACGGGATGACGAACACGTGCTCTTGATGATCGACAACTACGACAGCTTCACCTGGAACCTCGTGCAGTACATGCAGGCGCTCGGCGCCGAGGTCCGGGTGGAGCGCAACGATGCGCTGAGTGTCGACGAGATCGTCCGCCTCGCGCCCGAGCGCATCGTCATCTCGCCCGGGCCGTGCACGCCCAACGAGGCCGGGGTCTCGCTGGACCTGATCGATCGGCTCGGCCCGACCACGCCGATCCTCGGCGTATGCCTCGGGCACCAGGCCATCGGGCAGGCCTACGGCGGAAACGTGATCCGTGCCGGACGCATCATGCACGGCAAGACCTCGCCGATCCGGCACGAGGGGCGCGGCGTGTTCGCGGCGCTGCCCGACCGCTACGAGGCCACGCGGTACCACTCGCTGGTGGTGGAGCGGGGCAGTTTGCCGGATTGCCTGGAGATCACCGCCTGGACCGAGCACGACGACGGCGGCTTCGAGGAGATCATGGGGCTGCGCCACCGCGAGCATCCCGTGGAAGGCGTGCAGTTCCATCCCGAGTCGATCCTGACCGAACACGGCCATGCGTTGCTGAAGAACTTCCTGGAACGCTGATCGCAGGCGGCGTGTCCGGGCTCCGGCCGCGCGAGGGCTGAAACGCCCGCGCGTGGGCGCAAGCGCCATCGAGATGGGCGCGATCGGATCGGCGGAAACGTGCGTGCGCGCGTCCCGAGGGCATCGATGCGATGCGCGGCCGTCGCCTCGCGGTGGCCGGCGCGGCGCGAAGGCCGCAGGTGGATGGCACACTAGGCGGCCTCGTCGCAGGCCCCTGTGGCGAAGCGTCCCTTCCGTCCCACGGTGCCCGCCATGCCCATCACCCCCCAGGAAGCGCTGCAGCGCACGATCGAGCACCGCGAGATCTTCCACGACGAAATGGTCGATCTGATGCGCCAGATCATGCGCGGCGAGGTCTCGCCGACGATGACCGCGGCGATCCTCACCGGGTTGCGGGTCAAGAAGGAAACCATCGGCGAGATCGCCGGCGCGGCGGCGGTGATGCGGGAGTTCTCGCGCCCGGTGGCGATCGCCGACCGCACGCACCTGGTGGACATCGTCGGCACCGGTGGCGATGGCGCGCACACCTTCAACATCTCCACCTGCTCGATGTTCGTGGCGGCGGCGGCCGGCGCGAAGATCGCCAAGCACGGCAACCGCAGCGTGTCGTCGAAGTCGGGGGCCGCCGATGTCCTCGAGGCGCTGGGGGCGTCGATCGAGCTGCAGCCCGAGCAAGTGGCCGCGTCGATCGAACAGATCGGCATCGGCTTCATGTTCGCGCCGGTGCACCATCCGGCGATGAAGGTGGTCGCGCCGGTGCGCCGAGAGATGGGCGTGCGTACGCTCTTCAACATCCTCGGGCCGCTCACCAATCCGGCTGCGGCGCCGTCGATCCTGATGGGGGTCTTCCACCCCGACCTGGTCGGCATCCAGGCGCGCGCGCTGCAGCGCCTGGGCGCGGAGCGGGCCCTGGTCGTCTGGGGTCGCGACGGCATGGACGAGCTTTCTCTCGGTGCCGCGACGCTGGTCGGCGAACTGCGCGATGGCGAGGTGCGCGAGTACGAGGTACATCCGGAGGACTTCGGCATCGCCATGTCGCACAGCCGTAACCTGCGCGTCGAGGACGCGGCCGAGTCGAAGGCGATCCTGCTGGACGTGCTCGATGGCGTGGCGGGGCCGGCGCAGGACATCGTCGTGTTCAATGCCGGCGCCGCGCTGTATGTGGCTGGCGTGGCCGAATCGTTGGCCGACGGCATCGCACGCGCGCGCGCCGCGATCGCAGGCGGACAGGCGCGTCGACGCCTGGACGATTTCGTCGCCACCACCCGGGCGCTGGCCGCGGCGCCGCCGGCGTCGACCTGACGGGTCGCGTGCGATCCGCGCCGTGTCTGCCGCACGCGCCGGGCCTGTTGGCATCGCCCGGCCATCGCGGCATCCGTCGCGGTGCCACCAGGAGGGCGCCATCCGGAGATCGACGACGGCCCGTCCCGGCCGGGTGGGGGCGGGCGGCTGCGTCGGGGTTCGCGCGTGACGGCGCGAACGGGGACAATGGTCGACCGCGCTACTGCCTGCCCGACCCGATCGCCGATGACCGACATCCTTCAACGCATCTTGGCGCGCAAGCGCGACGAGATCGCCGAACGCCGTGCCGCACGCCCGCTCGATGAACTGCGCACGCGCGCTGCCGACGCGCCGGCCACGCGTGGCTTCGCGGCCGCGATGGACGCGGCGATCGGCGCCGGGCGCGCTGCGGTCATCGCCGAGGTCAAGAAGGCGAGCCCCTCCAAGGGCGTGATCCGTCCCGACTTCCGGCCCGCGTCGATCGCGCGCAGCTACGCCACGGGCGGGGCAACCTGCCTGTCGGTCCTGACCGACCGCGATTTCTTCCAGGGCGCCGATGAGTATCTGGTGGCCGCGCGCGAGGCCTGCGACCTGCCGGTGCTGCGCAAGGACTTCACCGTGGACCCCTACCAGGTCTACGAAGCGCGCGTGCTCGGTGCCGACTGCATCCTGCTCATCGTCGCCGCACTGGACGACGATACGCTGGCCGCGCTGGCCGCGCTCGCGCTCGACCTGGGGATGGACGTGCTGGTGGAGGTGCACGATGCGGACGAACTCGCGCGTGCCTTGCGGTTGCCGTCGTCGGGGGGGCGGCAACCGCTGCTCGGCGTGAACAACCGCAACCTGCGCACGTTCGAGGTGTCGCTCGACACCACGCTCGCGTTGCGTGGCCAGGCGCCCGGCGGCCGTGCGCTGGTGGCCGAAAGCGGCATCCACGCGCGCGCCGACGTCGAGCGTCTTCGCGCGGGCGGGGTGCATGCCTTCCTGGTCGGCGAGGCGTTCATGCGTGCCGAGGATCCCGGACAGGCGCTGCGCGCGCTGTTTCCCGATGCACGGGGCGCCGCGGCATGAGTGTCGGGCAGGCGTTCCCGCCCGAGCGTGCCGATGCGCCGACCGTGGTGTTCGATTTCGACCACACCCTCTACGACGGCGATTCCGGCAGTCACCTGTTCGCCTGGTTGATCCGGCGAAGCGCCTGGCGTCTTGTGCTGGCCGCCCTGGCCGCGCCCGTGCTCGGACCGATGATCGCTTGGCTGCCGACCCGGCGCCGCGGTATTTCCGGGTTCGTCTGGATCGGGACGGTCGGCCTGCATCGTCCGACGACGCTCGACGCGATGATCGACCGCTACGTCGCCGGGCACACCCAGATCCTGCGTGACCGTCTGCTGCCCACCGCGCTGGAGGTGCTGCACCGTCACCGGATGGCCGGCGATCGGGTCGTGGTCGCGACCGGCGCGCCGCCGGAACTGGCGCGCGCGATCCTGGCCTTCGTGGCCCACGAGACGGTGCCGGTCATCGGCAGCCTGACCGGGCCGCGCGCCGGCGCGATCCTCGTCACCCGTCACTGTCACGCCGAAGAAAAGATGCGCATGCTGCGCGACGCGGGCTATCCGGGCGTGGATGTGGCGTATTCCGACAGCAGCGCCGATCTGCCGCTACTGCGCGCCGCGCACACGCCGGTGGTGGTCAACCCCAAGCACGGGGCGGTGGACCTGTTCCGGCGGGTGTTGCCCGCCGGCACGCCGATCCTCAACTGGGGCTGTCGCGACCGGGGGGGAGCGCCGGCTGCGCCGGGCGACGAGACTCGCTGAGGCAGGTCTATCCACACAAGGTGTGGATCGTGGCTGGGCAAACCTGTGGACAAGTGACGCAAACGATTGACCGCGAAGCCCTGCGGGTCAGTGTGGCGAGGAAATGACCAGACCGTTGCCGGACGCACCTTCGCTGCCGCGTTCGCGCTCGGGGCGGCTGCTGGAGACGCGGCCGGGCCGGAGATCGCTGGCCAGCCAGCGGGCGTCGTGCGTGGGCGAGGCGGCCCTCGGCCGCGGATGTGGTCGTCGCGGGAGTGGGCGTGGTCGCTGAGGGGCGCGCGTCTTGCGGTCTCGCTCAGGCGTCGCCGAGTCGTTTGATGAAGCGCAGGGTGCCGTCGCTGTAGCCGCAGGCCTTGTAGAAGGCATGGGCGTCGGTGCGCTGCGAGCCGCTGGTGATCTCGAGCCGCGCCGCGCCACCGAAGCGGGCCCGCCGCTCGGCTTCCTTCAGCAGTTGCCGGCCCAGTCCACGTCCCTGGGCGTCGTTGCGCACGACCAGGGCGGTGATCCGGCAGGTGGTGGTGCCCAAGGGCAGGTAGTACATGAAGTCCAGTGCGAGCAGCCCGCAGACCTCGCCGCCGCAGCGCGCGACCACCAGGGCCTGGCGATCGTTGTCGATGATGCTGCGGATGCGTCGTGCGGCGTCGTCGACATCGCACGGATAGCCCATTTCCGACAGCAGGGTGGCCACGTCGTCGGCGTCGATCAACGACGCGCTGCGCAGATCGGCACCGGGCAGCGCGTCGAGACCCACCGCGGACATGTGCTCAGCGTGTCCCGTAGAGGACGATGGTCTTGCCGCGGGCGTGCAGCTTGCCGTCGACCTGGAGCTTCTTCAGCACCCGGCCCGCCATTTCGCGCGAGCAGCCCACCAGCCGGGCGAGCTCCTGGCGGGAAATCCGCAACTGGGTGCCCTGCGGATGGCTCATCGCTTCCGGCTCCTTGGTCAGGTCGTGCAGGGTCCGGGTGATGCGGTCGGTGACGTCCAGGAACGCCAGCCGCCCGGCCTTGCGGCTGGTGTCGATGAGGCGCCGGGACAACTGGGCGCCGATCGAATACAGGATGCGGGTGGCGTCGTGGGCCAGCGGCCCTTCCAGCAAGGCCTGGAGGCGCTCGTAGCTGATCTCGGCCAGTTCGCACTGCACACGAGTGCGCAGGATCACCTCGCGGCTGTCGGAATCGATGAACAGCCCCATTTCGCCGACGAACTCGCCGTTGCCGAAGTAGCCCAGCACGAGCTCGCGACCGTCATCTTCCTCGGCGATGATGCTGACCGAGCCGCTGACCACGAAGTAGAGGGTGCCCGCGGGGTCGCCGGGGCGGAAGACGTCCGTGCGTGCCGGATAGCGGCGACGATGGCAGTGGGCGAGAAAACGCTCGATCGTTGCCGGTGTGGGCATGAGGGGATGAACCGGTCTCTGGAGTGTCGGAATGACGGCCACGTTGAGTGCGCTCATTTCCTGAACGGATGGGGGAAGATTGCGAGAGTAGGCGGTTGGGGCGCTTCCGGCAAACCCCCGCCTGCGAAGTTCGGACGATTGCCCCATAATTCGTGTTTTCGCCGTTCCGCCAGTGAGGGTCGCCCACAGTGGTCAAGCCGCTGCCCCGTCTGAAGCTCCAGGGCTTCAACAATCTGACGAAGGCCCTGTCCTTCAACATCTACGACGTCTGCTACGCCGCGTCCGAGGACGAGCGCCGCCGGTACATCGAGTACATCGACGAGGTCTACAACGCCGATCGGCTGACGCAGATCCTGACCGATGTGGCCGAGATCATCGGTGCCAACATCCTCAACATCGCGCGGCAGGACTACGACCCGCAGGGCGCGTCGGTGACCATCCTGATCTCCGAGGAGCCGGTGATCGACAGGAAGGACGCCAAGGGCGTGATCTCCGATGCGGTGGTCGCGCACATGGACAAGTCGCACATCACGGTGCACACGTATCCGGAAACCCATCCGGACAACGGCATCGCGACCTTCCGCGCCGACATCGATGTGGCGACCTGCGGGGTGATCTCGCCGCTGAAGGCGTTGAATTATCTGATCGAAAGCCTCGAGTCCGACATCGTCATCATGGATTACCGGGTGCGTGGCTTCACCCGCGACATCAAGGGCAAGAAGCACTACATCGATCACAAGATCAATTCGATCCAGGATTATCTGGCGAAGAACATCCGCGCGCGCTACGAAATGCTCGACGTGAACGTCTACCAGGAGAATATCTTCCACACGAAGATGCACCTGAAGGACTTCGACCTCGACCAGTACCTGTTCGAGGAAAAGGCGCGCAACCTGTCGTTCAAGGAGCGGATGAAGATCGAGGCGCGGCTCAAGCGCGAGATCGAGGAGCTCTATCACGGCCGCAACCTGGCCGACTGATCGCCCGCGCCGATTCCGCCCGAGGTTGCGCAAGGCCCCGCTCAGGCGGGGCCTTGCCGTTTCCGGTGCCCGCGCCCAGCAAGGGCGGACGCCGGGCGGCAGCGATGCCCGGATCGCGGCCCGGGCGGCGCTACAGACGGTAGGCGACCGCCTTCATCAGCTTCGATGCGCCGGCCATCAGCGTCGGGATCGGCTGCGGCAGGATCCTCGCGCCGGCCTGCTCGGCCTCGTCGGCGTGCCGGGCCTCGTCGGCCTTCATGGTCTCGAGGATGGCGCGGCTGCGCAGGTCGGCCGGCGGCAAGGTCTGCAGATGCTCGTCGAGGTGTGCTTCCACCTGGCGCTCGGTCTCCACCACGAAGCCCAGGTTCCAGCCGTCCCCGCGCAGCCCGGCCGCCACGCCGATGGCGTAGCTGCCGGCGTACCACAGCGGATTGAGCAGGCTCGGGCGGTCGTCGAGTTCGCGCAGCCGCTCGGCGCACCAGGCGAGATGATCGGTTTCCTCCTGCGCGGCATGCATCAGGTGGTCTCGGGTCGCGGCGTCGCGGGCCACCGCCGCCTGTCCGACGTACAGCGCCTGCGCGCAGATCTCGCCGACGTGATTGATCCGCATCAGCCCGGCCGCGTGACGTCGTTCGCCGGGGTCGAGCGCGACATCGGGCGTGTCGGCGGCCGGGTTGGCGCGTGTGGCCGCAGGGTCGCCGAACAGGGTATCCAGCGCATGCTGGGACTGGGCCAGGAGGCGATCGAGCGGGCTGAGGCGGCGGTGGGTCATCGGCAGGCGGTGGGGCGATGCGAGGCATATCATGTTCGCCCTCCGTCGGCCTCGCGCCAAGCCCGGCGAGCCGGGGCGGAGGACGTGTTGACCGTGGGAGGACGGGGTCGGGTTGCGGTGAGTCCGCCGGCCGGCTATGATTCCGCTCCTGTTTCGCCCTCACAACGCGTGGCGACGTTCCGCCGGCCGCAATGGCCGCCACCGGAACCAGCCCGACCAGTGACCCCTTCGAGTATCCAAAACTCCGTCATGAAGACTTTCAGCGCCAAGTCCGAGACCGTCCAGCGCGACTGGTACGTGGTCGATGCCACCGGCAAGACCCTCGGCCGCCTCAGCAGCGAAATCGCCCGCCGCCTGCGCGGCAAGCACAAGCCCGTCTACACCCCGCATGTCGACACCGGCGACTACATCATCGTGGTCAATGCCGAGAAGGTCGCGGTGACCGGCAAGAAGCTGACCGACAAGAAGTACCATCGCTTCACCGGCTACATCGGCAACCTCAAGACCGAGTCGCTGGGTCAGGCGCTGGAGCGCCACCCGGAGCGCGTGATCGAGATCGCGGTCAAGGGCATGCTGCCGAAGAACACGCTGGGCCGCGCGATGTACCGCAAGCTCAAGGTGTACAAGGGTGCCGAGCATCCGCACACCGCCCAGCAGCCGCAGATCCTGGAACTCTAAGTCATGGCTATTTCCCAGAATTACGGCACCGGCCGTCGCAAGTCCTCCGTCGCCCGCGTGTTCCTGCGCAAGGGTTCGGGCAACATCACCGTCAACGACCGTCCGCTCGACGAGTTCTTCGGCCGTGAGACCGCGCGCATGATCGTGCGCCAGCCGCTCGAGCTGACCCAGAACACCGACAAGTTCGACATCTTCGTCACCGCCAGCGGCGGCGGCACCACCGGTCAGGCCGGTGCGATCCGCCTGGGCATCGCCCGTGCGCTGGTGGAGTACGACGAAGCGCTGAAGGTGGACCTGCGCAAGGCGGGCTTCGTGACCCGCGACGCCCGCGAGGTCGAGCGCAAGAAGGTCGGTCTGCACAAGGCCCGCCGCGCGACCCAGTTCTCCAAGCGTTAATGCGTTCCGTCGTCTTCGCGCTGCCGGCGCGGAGACGACAGGCGTCGGGTCTTGCGGACATCCGTGGATTCGACGTTACAATGCACCCATAGCCCCGTCGCCAAGCGGTAAGGCACCTGACTCTGACTCAGGCATTCGGAGGTTCGAATCCTTCCGGGGCTGCCATCTTCCGATCTGGTCCGCCAGATCCAGAAAAACCCGCCGCTCGGCGGGTTTTTTTCGTTCGGCCCCGGCGGTCTGTGCTCTGCGGGTTCGGCCGTCGCGTCCGGGTGCGGTTTCAGTCATGCCGACGACGCATGGATGAATGTGCCCGCGTCTTCGACGTGGCGCTGGCGCCCGTGCACGGCGACGCGGAAAATGCGTGCATGGCCGGCACGGCTGCCGGCGGTACGCGCCCATGACCCAGATGCTCGCTCCCCCCCTGACTGCCCTGGCCGACGTGCCGGGCGCGCTCGCTGCAGATGGATTCGCCGTGCTCGGGCCGGCGGCGGCCGCGCACCTGGCCGGCGTGGACATCGCCGCGTTCGAGGCGATGCGTGAAAGCTGGGACCGCCTTCCACCCGATACGTATCTGATGGACGGCGGCCGGTATCGGCGCCGCCGGCATTCCTGTTGGGAAGTCAGCGGAGGTGTGCTGGCGCTCGCGCCACATCGAGCGCACTGGCAGCCGCGCGATTACAACGCCCTGCATGGCGGCATGCGGCGCTGGTTCGAGCCGGTGGAGCCGTCGGTGCAGGCGCTGGCCGGTTGGCAGGGCCTCATCGTCGGCCTGGCGGGCCTGGCCGACGGTTTGCGCGGCCCGCGCGCCTGGTATGTGGAAGCGCACCAGTTCCGTATCGACACCAGCGATGGCATCGGCCGGCCGACACCGGAAGGCGCGCATCGAGACGGCGTCGATCTGGTGGCGGTCTGCGTGGTCGGCCGGCATGCCATCAAGGGCGGCGAGACGCGCGTGTTCGAGGCGGACGGGCCGCGGGGACAGCGGTTCACGCTGGCCGAGCCGTGGTCCTTGTTGTTGCTCGACGACACCCGCGTGATTCACGAGTCGACGCCGATCCAGCCGCTGGCCGGTCATGGCCATCGCGATACGCTGGTGATGACGCTGCGGGCAGGCGGATTCCAGGGAGACGACTGAGCCGCGCCTCGCGGAGGTCCGGTCGACGATCGGGCGCCGGGTGGGAGCGGGCGCTTCCAGCTTCGCGCGATACCCATCGGCGCGGTGTCCGCGGAAGGGCGCTGACGGCGTTCAGGACCGCACGGCGCCACTCCTGCGAAAAAATGCCGTACGTCGGCGGCGAGGCATGGCGGTGTCGGCGCCCCGCCGCAACTGGTTACAATTGAAATCAATTCGTCCGGAGATATCCATGAAGCTCGGTTCCCTGAAGGAAGGCGGTCGCGACGGTACGCTGATCGTGGTGTCCCGCGACCTCACGCGTGCAGTGCGTGCCACCGGCATCGCGCCCACGCTGCAGCGCGCGCTGGAGGACTGGTCGAACCTGGCGCCGCGCCTCAACGCGCTGGCCGAGCAGCTCGAAGTGGGCGAGGCGGAAGGTGCGTTCGATGTCGACATGGCGGCATTGGCGTCGCCATTGCCGCGTGCGTACGAGTTCGTCGACGGCAGTGCCTATCTTCCGCATGTCGAGCGCGTACGGCGCGCGCGTGGTGCCGAGGTGCCGGAGAGCTTCTACACCGATCCGCTGATGTATCAGGCCACCAGCGCCGGGTTCCTGGGTCCCCGCGACCCGGTGCGCGTGGTCAGCGAGGATTACGGCATCGACCTCGAGGCCGAGATCGTGGTGATCACCGACGACGTGCCGATGGCGGCGTCGCCCGAGGACGCCGCGGGGCACATCCAGCTGATCGGCCTGGTCAACGATGTGAGCCTGCGCAACCTGATCCCCGGCGAGCTGGCCAAGGGCTTCGGCTTCCTGCAATCGAAGCCGCGTTCGGCATTGTCGCCGGTGTTCGTCACCCCGGACGAACTGGGCGACGCCTGGCGCGACAACAAGCTGCACCTGCCGCTGGTCACCCACGTCAACGACGCATGGTTCGGCGCGCCGGAGGCGGGTGTGGACATGCAGTTCGATTTCGCCCAGTTGGTGGCGCATGCGGCGAAGACGCGGCCCCTGTCGGCGGGCGCCATCGTCGGCTCGGGCACGATCGCCAATCAGGACACCGCCAAGGGCGCCTCGTGCTTCGCCGAGAAGCGCACGGTGGAGACCCTCGAGCACGGCAAGCCGCAGACGCCGTTCCTGGCGTTCGGCGACAGGGTGCGCATCGAGATGCTCGACGCCGAGGGACGTTCGATTTTCGGCGCGATCGAACAACGCATCGAACGGCAGGACTGACGAAGCCGCGCTCGGGTGGGATCGGCGGCACGCCGTACGCATGCCCGACACGCTAAGGTGCTGCGGCGGCCGCATGGTCTTGAGCGAGGGGGGTGACATGAGCGAGCGCCTGGCGCTGTATTCCTATTGGCGATCGAGTGCCGCATACCGGGTGCGCATCGCGCTCAATCTCAAGCAGCTCGCCTACGACACGCTGCCGGTGCATCTGGTGCGCGACGGCGGCGAGCAGCACAAGCCCGACTACACCGCCCACGCGCCTCAGGCGCTGGTGCCGATGCTGGTGCACGGCGAGCGCCGCATGCGGCAGTCCATGGCGATCATCGAGTACATCGACGAAACCTGGCCGCAGATGCCGTTGCTCCCGTCGACCGCCGCGGCGCGGCAGCGGGTGCGCGAACTGGCGCAACTGGTCGCCTGCGAGATCCATCCCCTGAACAACCTGCGGGTGCTGCGCTTCCTGGAACACGAATGGCGTGTGCCGCAGCCCGAGCGCGAAAGCTGGATCGCGCACTGGGTGCAAAGCGGGCTCGGGGCGTTCGAAGCGCTGCTGGCGGTGGAGGGCGCGCTCCTGGGGCCGTTCGCCTCGGGCGATCGGCCCGGGCTCGCCGACTGCTGCCTGGTGCCGCAGCTCTACAATGCGCGCCGGTTCGGCGTGGACCTGTCGCCGTATCCCGGCCTGCTGCGCATCGAGACCGCCTGCCTGGCCCTGGACGCATTCGACCGGGCGCGGCCGGAGCAGCAGCCCGACGCGCCCTGACGTGTCGCGAGGCCTGGGCCGGATGGCCAGGGGCTGGCTGGGCGGCTCGAATCGGATGGCGGATCCGGCATCCGATTCGGGAGGCGGGCCGCGACGACAGCATCGACGTGCGCCGCCAGGAGCGGCGTCACGTCTCCGGACGGCGGTCAGCCGCGCACCGGGTCGTCCGCGGCGAACACGTCCGCGTAGGGGTCGTGCACGTCGCCGCCTTCGGACAGGCGGAATTTCAGCGCGAGGCCGTCGCGGGAGTCCGCCGCCTTGAGTGCTTCTTCCATCTCGATCCTGCCTTCCTTGTGCAGGCGGAACAGGCACTGGTCGAACGTCTCCATGCCTTCTTCCAGCGTGTCTTCCATCGCCGGCTTGATCTCGTGCACCTGGCCGCGGCGCAGCAGGTCGCGAATCATCGGCGTATTGATCAGCACTTCCGCCGCCGGCAGCCGGCGTCCGTCGGTGCCGACCACCAGGCGCTGGCTGACCACCGCCTTGAGGTTGAGCGCCAGGTTCATCAGCACGTTCTTGTGCGCGGCCTCGTTGAAGAAGTTGAGGATGCGCTCGATGGTCTGGTCGGCGTTGTTGGAATGCAGCGTCGCCAGGCACAGATGGCCGGTTTCGGCGAACGCGATCGCGGCCTCCATCGTGGTCGCGTCGAGGATCTCGCCGATCAGGATGACGTCGGGCGCCTCGCGCATCGCGTTCTTCAGCGCGTTGTGGAAGGTGTGGGTGTCGAGCCCGACCTCGCGCTGGTTGACGATGGATTTCTTGTGCCGGTGCAGATACTCGATGGGATCCTCGATGGTGAGGATGTGCCCGGAGGTGTGCGCGTTGCGGTAGTCGATCATCGACGCCAGCGTGGTCGACTTGCCCGAGCCGGTGGAGCCGACGATCAGCACCAGGCCGCGCGGGGCCATGATGATCTGCTTGAGCACCTGCGGCAGTTGCAGCTCCTCGATCGACGGGATCGCGCTGCGGATCGAGCGGATCACCATGCCGATCTCGCCGCGCTGCTTGAACACGTTGACGCGGAAGCGGCCGGAATCCTGCAGCGACAGGGCCATGTTGAGCTCGAGTTCGCGCTCGAACATCGGCACCTGGCCCTCGTCCATCAGGGAGTAGGCGATCTTCTTGACCATCCCCGGCGGCAGGCCCGTGTTGCCCAGGGGATGGAGCTTGCCCTCGACCTTGATGTAGACCGGTGCGCCGGTGGTCAGGAACATGTCCGACGCGTTCTTTTCCGTCATCAGCTTCAGGAAATAGCCGATGTCCATGAATCATCCCCCCCGGGAGCCCGGCCGGTCATTGCGCGGCGGGCATATGCTGTCGACAATTGGCCGCATGTTCCCCATGAGGTGCGGCCCGATGACGCCCACTTTCGCACAGTTCCAGCGGCTTCTGCAGGCTTGCGCCCTCGCAAGCGTGCTCGTGCTCACAGCTTGCGCCACCCGCCTGCCGCCGCCGACCACCGAGGTCGCCACGGCCCAGCAGTCCGTGACGCGCGCGGCTGCGGCGGATGCCGACCAGTACGCATTCGACGAGCTCGAGCAGGCGCGCACGTTGCTGGGCCAGGCGCAGGCGGCGCTGTCGGCAGGGCGCGACGACGAGGCCCGTGGGGCCGCGCTGTCGTCCGCCGCGCTGGCCGATCTCGCGCTCGCGCGCAGCCGCGAGGCCGCCGCGCAGTCCGAGCTCGCGCAGCATCGGGCGCAGATCACCGATCTGCGTCGTCGTATCGGCATGGAGGGGGAATGATCATGATGACCGCCGGAATCCGACGCTACCTCCTGATCGCGGGGATGGCTTGCGCCGTGGTGCTGCCGCTGGGCGTGCAGGCCCAGCAGCGTGGAGGCGCCGATGCCGAAATGCTGTCGCAACGCCTGCGTGCCCTGGAAGCCGATCCTGCGACCGCCAGTGTCGCCATGCTCGAGCGCCTGCAGGCGCGGCAGGCGATCGACGCCTATCTCGCGGCCGGCTCGCGCCAGCGCGACGTGCTCGGCCAGGTGGCGGGCTGGCGGGTCGAGACGGCCGAGATCGCCGCACGGACGGAGACCGTCCGGCGCGAGGTCGATCGTCTCGATCGCACCCGCGCGGATCTGCTGGTCGAGGCCAGCCGGCAGGAGGCCGCGCGTGCGCGGGCCGAGGCCGAGCGGCTGCGCATCGAGGCGCAGATCCAGGCCGAGGAAACCGCGCGGCTGCGGGCTGCGGCCGATTACGAGCTCACCGCGCGCCAGCAGGCGGAAACGGCCCTGGAAGGGGTCGCCAGCGGCGAGGCGGCCCGGTTGCGGGCCGCTCGGGCGCGTGAGGCCGAGCTCGCACGCCGCGAGGCCGAGTTGATGCGTGAGCTCGAAGTCGATCTGGGCGACGATTGACCCCTCAGTTGGGCAACGGTTCAAGGAAATCAACGGCTTGGGTGAATGGGGCGTCGCCGCATCATGCTGCGCTCGCGGCGTTTGCCGCGCCTCGCCAGGCCCCGGCGCGGCGCGTTGCCGAAGTGGAAAATCGGCTCTTGTCGGTCCGAAGGGCGAGGAGTAGGGTCGAGGTCGAAGCGGTGCCGTCCGGCCCGCTCCGACCAGGCCAATGACGACGACGTACCCGCCCATTGCCCAGGAATACCGTCATCCTCGTCGGGAGGTGTTGCTGGTACCGATGGCGGGTTCTTCGTCCGAGTTCCACACGAACGCCCCGGCTCCGGTCGGGGCGTTCGTGTGTGCGGCCCGGCCGCAGGTCCTGCCCATGTCCCATTGACCGAGGAGGCGATCCACATGTTCGAAGCGCAACCCCACGCGGAAATGGAAGCGGTGTTCCAGGCCAATCCGGATTTCCGGCGCCTGTATCACCACCATCAGGAGCTCGACAAGAAGGTCATGGATGCCGAACTCGGCGTATTGCCGATCGACGAGACGACGCTTGCGCAAATGAAGCGCGAGAAGCTCCAGGCCAAGGACCGGCTGATCAAGATGTTCGACGACATCCAGCAGCACTGACGCCCCTGGCGCCTCGGGGGGGCTGACGCTCCCTTTCCATCCGCGGATGTCGCCGGCCTCCTCGTCGGCCGGCGGCATCCGCGGGGAATCCGGCGGGCTGGGATGCGATAATCGCGGGTCCGATCGAACACCGGTTGCCCCATGCCGATCCACGACTCCGTCCTCGACCTCATTGCCGACACCCCGATCGTGCGCGCGCAGCGCCTGGACACCGGGGTGTGCGAGCTCTATCTCAAGCTGGAGAGCCAGAATCCGGGCGGGTCGATCAAGGATCGCATCGGTCTGTCGATGATCGAGGCAGCGGAGGCGCGCGGCGACATCCGTCCCGGCGACACCCTGATCGAGGGCACGGCCGGCAATACTGGTATCGGGTTGGCGCTGGTCGCGCAGCAGAAGGGCTATCGCCTGATGCTGGTGGTGCCCGACAAGATGAGTCGGGAGAAGATCTTCAACCTGAAGGCGATGGGGGCCGAGGTCGTGTTGACCCGTTCCGATGTCGCCAAGGGACACCCCGAGTACTACCAGGACCTGGCGGCCCGGCTCGCCGACGAGACCCCTGGCGCGTACTTCATCAACCAGTTCGGCAACCCCGACAACCCGGCCGCGCACGAGCACGGCACCGGCCCGGAGATCCTGCGGCAGATGGCCGAGGCGGGCGGGCTCGATGCGATCGTGTTCGGTTGCGGCAGCTCCGGCACGATGACCGGGCTGTCGCGGCACTTCGCCGAGCACGCGCCGGACGTGGAGTTGATCCTGGCCGACCCGGTCGGGTCGATCCTGACCGAGTACATCAACGAGGGCACGCTCAGCGACAAGTCCGCGAGCTGGATGGTCGAGGGAATCGGCGAGGACTTCCTGCCGTCGATCTCCGACTTCTCGCGGGTGAAGAAGGCCTACGCCATCCCCGACCAGGAGAGTTTCCTCGCCGCGCGCGAACTGCTGCGCACCGAGGGCGTGCTCGGCGGATCCTCGACCGGGACGCTGCTGGCCGCGGCGTTGCGCTACTGCCGCGAGCAGACCACGCCGAAGAAGGTGCTGGTGTTCGTGTGCGACACCGGCAACAAGTACCTGTCGAAGATGTACAACGACTACTGGATGCTGGACAACGGCTTCCTCGAGCGTGAGCAGCACGGCGACCTGCGCGACCTGATCCTGCGCCCGTACAGCCTGCGCGACACCGTGGTGGTCGCCCCCGGCGATGCGCTGATCACCGCGTACCAGCGCATGAAGCTCTACGATGTGTCGCAGCTGCCGGTGATGGAAGACGAGCGCCTGGTCGGCATCGTCGATGAATCCGACGTGCTGCTGCACGTGTATGGCGACGAGGCCCGTTTCCGCGACCCGGTCTCCACCGCGATGGTGAGCAAGCTGGATCGGCTGGACGTCAAATCGCCGATCGAGGCGCTGCTGCCGGTGTTCGACCGGGGCCAGGTCGCGATCGTCGTCGACGGCGAGCGGTTCCTGGGCCTGATCACCCGGATCGACCTCCTCAATTACCTGCGGCGAAGGGTGCAGTGACGGCGGGCCCGGCCTGTCGGGCGCAGCGCTGCTGAAGCGGCGCTCGGTCCAACGGCTCGTTCATTCGCCACTGCTAGAATCCCGCCACTTTTCCGGAGCTTCCATGTCCGCTTCCTCCCCCGCACGCGGCGATCGCGCGCTGTCGCTGGCGACCCTGGCCATTCACGGCGGCCAGCGCCCAGACCCCTCGACGGGGGCCGTGATGCCGCCGATCTATGCGACGTCCACCTACGCCCAGTCGAGCCCCGGCGAGCACCAGGGCTTCGAGTACTCGCGGACCCACAACCCGACCCGCTTCGCCTACGAGCGCTGCGTGGCGGCGCTGGAGGGCGGCAGCCGCGGCTTCGCCTTCGCTTCGGGCATGGCCGCGACCGCCACCGTGCTGGAACTGCTGGACGCCGGTAGCCACGTGATCGCGATGGACGACGTCTACGGCGGTACTTACCGCCTGTTCGAGCGCGTCCGCCGCCGCACCGCCGGCTTGCAGGTGAGCTGGGTGGACCTGAGCGACCCGGCCGCGTTCGAGGCCGCGATCCGCCCCGATACCCGGATGGTCTGGATCGAGACCCCGACCAACCCGATGCTCAAGCTGGTCGACATCGCCCGGATCGCGGAGATCGCCCGCAAGCATGGCCTGCTGGTCCTGGTCGACAACACCTTCGCCTCGCCGATCCTGCAGCGCCCGCTGGATCTCGGCGCGCACCTGGTGCTGCACTCGGCGACCAAATACCTCAATGGCCACTCCGACATGGTCGGCGGCATGGTCGTCGCCGGCGACGACGCCGAGCTCGGCGAGCAGCTCGCCTTCCTGCAGAACTCCGCCGGGGCCGTGCAGGGGCCGTTCGACAGCTTCCTGGCCCTGCGCGGGCTCAAGACCCTGCCGTTGCGCATGCGCGCCCATTGCGAGAACGCCCAGGCCATCGCCGAGTTCCTGGCCGGACACGACGCGGTGGAGCGGGTGATTTACCCCGGCCTGGCCTCCCATCCCCAGCACGATCTGGCGAAGCGGCAGATGTCCGGCTTCGGCGGCATCGTCTCGGTGCGGATCAAGGGCGGCTACGAGGCCGCGAAGCGCTTCTGCGAGCGCACCGAATTGTTCACCCTGGCCGAATCGCTGGGCGGCGTGGAGAGCCTGGTCAACCACCCCGCGGTGATGACGCACGCGTCGGTGCCGGTGGAGCGGCGGGCGGCGTTGGGGATCGCGGACGACTTGGTGCGGTTGAGTGTTGGGGTGGAGGATGTTGGGGATCTCCAGAGCGATGTAGCGTCCGCGCTTTCGACTCGTAACTGACCGCCCTCGCCCCCTGTCTGCCCTGGAAGTTGTCGCCGTGACCCGCAAGTCATCTTTCAAGCTCACCGCCATGGCGTGGCTGGGCCGGGCACGTCGAATGCCTGGGCTGTCATGGATGGCTGCGCGGCTCCCGAGTGTCGTACGCCGACGCCTCGCTTCGGGGCGCCTTGCTTGGGTGAGGGACTTGGTCGCGTTTCCTCCATTACCTCCGGCTGCGTCGAGGCTACTTGTTCCTCAGCCCGGTTCGGCACTAAACCCTTTGGGTGGGGGCAAGGTCGGGGCAAACGCGTTTGCGTTTCTGCGTGGGCAGTTTGGGCTCGGCGAAAGTGCGAGGCTCTATGTCGAGGCCTTGTTGGCGTCCGGCATGCCTTTGACGTTGCATGATGTCGGTCTGCAGATTCCGCATGAGCAGGAGGACAGACAATTCGAGCATCTACTGGCACTTACGGCACCGTCTCCGGTCGATATCGTTTTCGTCAATCCCGATCTTTTCGAACAGGCTCTGAGGAATGTGGCCAAACTTCGCAAGGAGCCGGCCTCGCGCTATATCGTGGCGGTCTGGTTCTGGGAGTTGGAGACGGTCCCAGAGGCATGGCGGCATGTGATCCAGCAGGTAGACGAGATCGTAGTCGCTTCTTCATTCGTGGAACGTGCATTTCGTGGCGCTACCGACAAGCCCGTTACACGCGTACCACTTCCGCTAGGCGTTGTGGCTGATAGCGGACTGGGGCGCGATGCTTTCGGGATCGCACCGGATGCTTTCGTTTTTCTTACCAGTTTCGATTTCAACTCATCCATAGACCGGAAGAATCCAGCCGATGTAATTGCTGCATTTCGGCGTGCGTTCCCGGAGGAGCGGCGGGATGTCAGATTGCTCATCAAGACGAGTAACGGCCAGCGCCATGAGGAAAAACTCGTCGAGCTGCTAGAGTGCACCAAGCAAGATTCGCGCATTATTGTCCGCGATGGCGTGCTGGAACGAGATCACATGCACGCGCTGCAACGTTGCTGTGACGCCTATGTCTCGCTTCATCGAGCGGAGGGATTTGGTCTCGGGATGGCGGAAAGCATGGCGATCGGCAAGCCTGTGATCGCCACCGGATGGTCTGGGAATCTCGAATTCATGACCTCCGAGAACAGTTGGTTGGTTGGCTACGACCTGGTTCCGGTCCCTTCGGGCGCTTATCCCTCCGCAGAGGGGCAGCGATGGGCACAGCCCTCGATCGAGCAAGCGAGCCGCTGTATGCAGGAGGTCGCAGACGATGCCGCGTTGAGAGCGTATCGAAGTGCGCGCGGCAAAGACGACGTGCTTCGATCCCTCTGTCCGAAGACGGCAGCGGCAATCTTCAATGCTCGGATCTTCGCTGCCTCCGCACATGTTACGGATCGGCCGAATGACAAAGCGGGCATGCTCGAAAACGCGGCCTCGAATAGCTGATGTTGAGCGGCTTACTTAGTTACCTTATCTGGGTCAAATTATGAATTCATGGGCGATCGCGCTTTATCGGTATCGGCACTTCGTGACGTCTTCTATCGTGAATGACATCAAGAGCCGATTTGCCCGCAGCCGGCTGGGTGCACTCTGGGTCATTCTGCAGCCGCTTGCGCAGGTGGCGATCTTCGCGATCGTACTCTCGGAGGTGCTCATGGCCAGGTTGCCAGGCATCGAGAGTAAATTCGGATTCGCGATCTATCTGACAGCAGGCCTGATGGCGTGGTCGTTGTTCTCCGAAATTGTGTTGCGATCATCCACGGTGTTCATCGACAACGCCAACCTGCTCAAGAAGATCTCGTTCCCACGCATCTGTCTACCCGTCGTTGTAGCGGGGACGGCATTGGTGAACAACGCCATGTTGTTCTTGGCGATTCTGGTTGTGTTCGCGCTGCTCGGCCACTGGGCTGGCGTCGCCATCGCATACCTGCCTCTGCTGGTTCTCGTCACCACTCTGTTCGCAGTGGGTTTGGGATTGTTTCTGGGTGTTCTCAACGTCTTCGTACGTGATGTCGGCCAAGTGACCGGCGTTGTAATCCAACTGTGGTTCTGGCTGACTCCGATTGTCTATCCTGCAAACATCATTCCGGAGCAGTTTCGTGCAATCGTGGCGCTTAATCCAATGACTCACGTCGTGGCTGGCTATCAGAACGTCCTTCTCAGAAACGAGGCGCCCGATCTTCAGAGTCTTCTCGTGCCGCTTGGACTTTCATTTGTATTGATGTTTGTAGCGTTTTTACTATTTAGGCGTGCTTCGGCGGAAATGGTGGACGTACTATGAGCGAGGTCATTCTGAGTGTGGAGTCCGTTGGAAAGTCGTTCCGCCAGTATGGATCCGAGCTTCAACGCATGGCGAACTGGTTCGGCCTGCGGATAGGTCAGGTGGATGAGCACTGGGTGTTGCGACATATCTCGTTCCAACTGCGCCGGGGCGAGGCTGTTGGAATCGTCGGGGAAAACGGCGCGGGAAAGAGCACGCTGTTGAAGCTCATCGTCGGTACGATGCGGCCGACGGAAGGCCGCGTGTCCAGTCAGTGCCGCATCAGCGCAATTCTAGAGCTGGGTATGGGGTTCAATCCAGACCTCAGCGGGAGGGAGAACGTACGGCATTCCGCGGGGCTCATGGGCTACCAACCCGCTCAGATCGATGGCGCCATGGCGGGAATCGAGGAATTTGCCGAGATCGGCGAATACTTCGATGAGCCCGTGCGTATCTATTCGACAGGTATGCAGATGCGGGTCGCATTTGCGGTGGCCACAGCGTTTCGCCCCGATGTCCTGATCGTCGACGAGGCGCTGTCCGTGGGCGACGCCTACTTTCAGCACAAGAGTTTCGACCGGATCAGGCAGTTCCAGCGCGAAGGCACATCTTTACTGATTGTGTCCCATGACAAGGCAGCGGTGCAGGGGTTGTGCAGTCGGGCGATCCTGCTCGACGGCGGGCACATCGTGAAGGATGGGTCGCCGGAAGAGGTCATGGATCTCTACAACGCACTCATCGCCGAGCATGAGAACAGGACCATCCGTGTGGAGAACGCAGGTGGGCGCGTGCAGACGAGGTCCGGTACCGGTGAGGTGGTGGTTGACCGCATCGAGCTGCTCAACGGCGCAGGCGAACCGGTTGAATTTGTAGGCGTGGGCGACAAAGTGCGCCTACGTGTGCGCGCGGTGGCAAATTCCTCGATTCCTCGACTCGTATTCGGCTACATGATCAAGGATCGGCTGGGTCAGTCGATCTACGGGACCAACACCCATCATACCGAGCAGGCGATCGAGGGGCTGCCGGAGGGCGCGGCGGTCGAGTTCCTAGTCGACTTCGATGTGATCATCGGACCGGGTAGCTATTCCGTCTCCACGGCGCTTGTGAGCACCGAGACCCATCTCGTGAACAATTACGAGTGGCGCGATCTCGCGTTGGTGTTCACCGTCGTCAACATGAACCATCCATTTTTCATCGGCAGCACATGGATGCAGCCGCGCATCTCGGTGCAGAGATCATGAGTTTCATCAGCTATGCGCAGAATTTCGAAGACGTGATGTTGCACCGCGCTCTCGGTCACATCGAGAGCGGTTTCTACGTCGATGTGGGCGCGCAGCATGCGGTGCGCGACTCCGTGACCGCCGCGTTCTACGAGCGTGGTTGGCAGGGCATCAACATCGAGCCTGTGCCTAAGTGGGCTCGAATGCTGCGTCGACTGCGTCCTCGGGATATCAATCTTGAGTTGGCCATCCATCCCACGGCGGACGCCATCGAAATCCACGAAGTGCCCGGCGGCCTGTCGACCAGCGTCACGCGTTACGCGGAGAGGTATCGCGACGAGGGCCTCCCTGTCCGTCCGCGGCAGGTGGCGGCCCGGCGGCTGGACGACGTGCTAGCGGCGCATGCCGGGAAGGACATCCATTTCCTGAAGATCGACGTGGAAGGTGCGGAACCGCAAGTGCTGGAAAGCCTCTCGCTGGAGGTGCACCGACCTTGGATCCTGGTCATCGAGGCCACGCGACCCGGGACACCAGATGTCGTCGCCGGGGAGTGGGAGCACCTGGTGACGCAAGCGCGCTACCGCCGTGTGTACTGGGACGGCCTCAACGTGTTCTACGTGGCCGAGGAGCGTATGGCACTGGCACCTGCATTCTCGCGCCCGCCCAATGTTTTCGACCAGGTGCAGCTGGCCGAGACGGTGCGCACGATCACCCGCTTCGCCCGCCGCGCCCACATCGTCCATCGGCGGGCGCACGAGGCCGCGCAGCGGCTGTTCGAGTCGGAGCAGCAGCGCGGTGACATGGCCTCGCGCGTCGCGGCGCTCGAGCAGGCGGCTTCGCGCGTCCCTGCGCTGGAGCGCGACGTCGCGCGGATCGCCGGGCTGGAGCAGGAGGTCGCCCGGATCCCCGGACTCGAGCAGGACGTGGCGAAGATCGCTGGACTGGAACAGGAGGCTGCACGGATTCCGGGACTGGAGCAGGAGCTCGCGCGGATCCCGGGGCTGGAACGGGAGGTCGCGCGGATCGCGGGACTCGAACAGGACGTGGCGCGGATCAAGGGGCTCGAAGACGAGATTGCGCGTCTGCAGGCGGTGGAGCTTCAAGCGCGGCAGACGCTGGACCGGATGGCCGTGCGCGAGGAGCAGAACCGTGTGCTTGAGGCGTGGGCGTTCGAACTTGAGCAGCAGGGACGGCGTGGCGTCGCGATGCGTCGCCAGCTCAATGGCGAGCTTGGGCCTCTGCGGGCCCAGGCCGCGCGTGCCGGCGAACTCGAGCAAGAACTGGCGGCGATCCGCGGCTCGTCCTCATGGCTGGTCACCGCGCCGCTGCGACTGGCGACCAGCGTCGCCCGCCACGAGATTCCGCCGCGCGAGGCCGCCAGGCGGATCGCGCGTGGCAGCGTGCGCGCGCTCTGGGTGCGCATTCGCCACCGGACCCAGCTCGCGCAGCGCCTGCAGCGCATCGTCGCGGTCCAACCGCGGCTGCACGCGTGGCTGCAGCGAGCGGCGACACACGGTGAGCCGACGCCTGTCGACGTGCCGGCGCCGGCGATGATGGGCGTCCGGGCACGCGCGGTCTTCGATGCGCTCTCGGGCAAGCGCGCGTCGGAGCAGCCCTGATGCGCATCGTCGTCGACCTCCAGGCCTGCCAGTTCAACGGCCGCTTCCGCGGTATCGGCCGGTACTCGCTCAACCTATTCGAGCACATGCTCGATGTCGCGGGGTCGCACGAGATCATCGTGTGCCTCAACGAGATCGCCGGCGACGGCGGGGTCTATCCGCTGGTCGAGCGCCTGAGCCGGCGCATGCCGCGCGAGCACATCCGGACGTGGGCGTCGATGCCCGGCATCGCGACGACCCACGATCGGAAGGAGGCGCGTGTCCGGCAACGCCACGCCTGCCTGTTGCGCGATGCCTACCTGGCCAGCTTGAAACCGGACGTCATCCACACGGCGAGCCTGTTCGAGGGCTTCGGCGACGACACCGCGGTGCGCATCGCCAGTCCCGAAGGGCTGGCATCGCGTACCGCGGTGACGCTCTACGATCTGATCCCGCTGGTGAGACCGGCGGAGTATCTGCAGCATCCCCTGATCGAACGCTGGTACCGCGAGCGGATCGAGGATCTCCGTGCGGCGGGCATGCTGCTGGCGATCAGCGAGGCGTCGCGCAACGAAGCGATCGAGCACCTCGGTGCCGCACCCGACGACGTCGCCATGATCTCCTCGGGCGTGGACCCCGTGTTCTCGCCCTGGCGGGGGACCGTGTCGGAGGTCGCCGCGTTCCGGCGGAGATTCGGGCTCAGCGAGTGTTTCGCGCTCTACACCGGCGGATTCGACTCGCGCAAGAACCTGGCGCGCCTGGTGCGCGCGTGGGCGAAGGTCACGCGGCCGGAAGGCGCACAGTTGGTCTTCGCCGGCCTCGGTGAGCCGACGGCCGTCGGCGAGCTGAAGGCCATCGCTGCGGCCGCAGGCTTGCCGGAAGGGGCCCTGAACTTCGTCGGGTACGTGTCCGACGAGGATCTGGTCCGGCTCTACAGCGTGACGTCGGTCTTCGCCTTTCCCTCGTTCCACGAAGGCTTTGGCCTGCCGATCCTGGAGGCGATGGCCTGCGGCGCGCCCGTCGTCGCGGCGAACGCGACATCCCTGCCGGAGGTGGTCGGCCTGGATGAGGCGCTGTTCGATCCGATGTCCGAGGCGTCGATCGCGGAAAAACTCGACCGCGTGCTCAACGATCCGGCCATGGCTGAGCGTCTGCGCCGCCATGCCGGCACGCAGAGCCGCAGGTTTTCCTGGGAACGCAGCGCACGCAGCACCCTCACGGCACTGGAGGCCCTGCATGCCCGGCAGGCGCCCAGGCGCTTCCGGGTGACCCGTATCGAGCACGCCGCCGATGCAGACACGGCGCGGTTGGACGCGCTCGCGCGCGCTTCGTCCGTGCAGCCCGCCGTGGCCGATGCACACGGCAGCGGCGAGATCGCACTGGTCATCGCCGAGGAGGGGGCAGACGACACCACCAGCACGACGCTCGTCGTCGACGGTGCGCGCTGGGAAGAGCCGCCGGCCGATCCCGCCGCGCTCTACGCGACCCACGGCTATGCGTTCGCCCTCGCACGGCATGCCGGCAAACGCCTCGATCCCGCGCCGCCGGCGGCCTGGGTGCCGCCGCCGGGCACGGCGGGGGTGGGCGTGGACGCGATCGCGGCGCGCAGGATCGCGCTTTCGCGCGACGACATCCGCTGGCCGAGCGACTGGCGCATCCTGCCCACCGGGACAGCTGATGCGTTCGCCACCGGTGCGCTCGCGCTGGCGTTCGAGGCGCACGCGTCCGGATCGGCCGTGCTGCTGCAGCGACTCGTCGCGCGGGTGAATGCACTGCCCGACGAGGCGCAATGCGATGAAGCCGATCTCCAGGTCTTCGCCAAGGCTGCGGCGAACAATCACGCCACCAGCCTGCACGCCAGGCAGATCCTGGTCGACGTGTCCGAACTGGTGCACCAGGACCAGGCCACCGGTATCCAGCGCGTGGTGCGCCGTGTGCTGTCGGCGCTGCTCGACCGGCGCATGCCGGGCACGCGGGTCGAGCCGGTGTACTTCGCCGCCGACGGGCAGTACCGCTATGCCGCCGCATTCACCGCCCGCTTCCTCGGGTTTGAAGGTCCATTGCGCGGCGATGATCCGATCGACTACGCGCGCGGCGATCTCTTCCTCGGCCTGGACCTGGCGCAGCAGTGCGTCATCCGTTCCGCCGCGTGGTTCGAGCGCCTGCGGGCGGGCGGGGTCGAGGTCCACTTCGTCATCTACGACCTGCTGCCCTGGCTGCGTTCGGAGTTCTTCCATCCCGGCGCCCGGCCCAATTTCGAGGGCTGGTTGCGCGCGCTGGCCGCGGTCGCCGACGGCGTGATCTGCATCTCGCGCGCGGTGGCCGACGAGTTCATCGCGAACCTCGAAGCCCTGGTCGAGCCCTCGGCACCGAACAGGACGCCGCTCAAGATCGGTTTCTTCCACCTCGGCGCCGACCTCGATGCGGACGTGTCGCGCAGGGCGATCACGGCCGCCGAATCGGAGATGGCCGCCGCGATCCCCGGCGAGGTGCCGGTCGTGCTGATGGTGTCCACGCTGGAGCCGCGAAAGGGCTACCAGCAGGCGCTGGACGCGTTCGACGTGCTGTGGCGGGACGGCGAGGACGTGGTGCTGACCATCGTCGGCAAGCGCGGCTGGATGTTCGATGCGTTCGCCGAGAGGCTGCGCTCGCACCCGCAATGGATGCGCCGCCTGTTCTGGTTCGAGGCGGCGAGCGACGGCCTGCTGCAGTCCCTGTACGTGCGTGCGGACGTCCTGCTCGCGGCGTCGGAAGGCGAGGGCTTCGGCCTGCCGCTGATCGAGGCCGCGCAGCTGGGCGTGCCGCTGTTGTGCCGCGACATTCCCGTGTTCCGGGAAGTGGCGGGGGCGCACGCGGCCTACTTCACCGCCGATTCCGGGGCGCAGATGGCCCGCGCCATCCACGAATGGCTGGGCGCATCGACCCGAGGCGAGGTTCCGCTGGCCAGCGGCCTGCCGTGGGAGACCTGGCAGTCCAGCACGCAGCAGTTGCTCGACGTGGTGCTGCACGGGAACTGGTATGCGCACTGGAACGCGGGCAATCGCTGGGTCCTGCCCGCGTTCTGCACGCGGTTCGGCACCCAGGTCGGTGCGTTGCAGCGGTCGGGCCTCGGCACCACGGGCGAAGCCGGGCTGTTGCTGCACGGGCCCTACATCCGCGTCGTGGAAGGGCGGCACCGGCTGCTGATGGACGGCCGGCACGTCACCGCGCACGGCTCGTCGGCCTGGGCCGAGGTCGTGCACAGCCGGGGACAGGCGCAGGTCGCCCGGTTCGACCTCGCCGGGCAGACGGTCGAAGGGCCGCTGCTGGACGTGGAGTTCGTGCTCGACGACGACGTGCACGACTTGGAAGTGAGGATCTGGGTGGGCGAGGGCGATGCGTTGTGGATGTCCCGGATCGTGATCGAGCGATGCGACGCGACCGTCGTCGCGTCGGTGCGCTACGGCGAGGACCGGCGCTGGCGTCCCTCGACGACGCTCGAACGGCCCGTGACCGCAGGAGCGTCGTGATGGATGTGTTGATCAGCGTGCGTCGCGCGGGTGCCGACGTGGACCAGGGTGCGATGGCGCGCGCCGGCGAGATCGTCTCGCGCGTGTACGAGACTTTCGCCGGACAGGGATCACGCCTGGGCGCGGTCTTCGATGCGTCGCTCGGTGCGGACATCGAACGCCTGCGCCTGATGCTGGCCGCCGTTCCGGCATCCAGGACCCGGGTCTGGGGACGCGATGCGGGGGAGGGCGGCGACGATGCGTCCACCGGCCCGGAGATCCGGCGGCTGCGCTGGCAACGCTGCGTGGCGGAACGCGAACCGCAGGTCGTGGTCGACGTGTGCCTCGGAGCGTGCGACGAGACGCAGCAAGACGGCGCGCTCGGCGGCCTGTCCACCCTGCTGCCCTTCGCCGCGATGCATCCCCGCGAGGCGATGGCGGGGGTGGACGTGACCGCGCATGCGGTGTCCCGGGAGGGGCTGGCTGTACTGGTGGCCAACGGTTGGGCGACGCTGGCGCAGCCGTCGGACGCGTCGGTCGAGTCGCTGCGGGCAGCGACGGGGCCCGACGGAGCCCTGCCCGCGCCGAGGTCGGCGCGAGGCGATGCCGTGTACCGCATCGGTGGATCGGACGCCGCCGGTCTCGACGCCACGATGCGTCAGCTGCTCCGGGGCGGGGGGCACGTCGTCGACGAGGGCGCGGACCTGGGCGCCTTGATGTCCGAGCTTTCGCTCGAGACGACCCTGCGGCTCGCGCACGCCGCCGGCGGCTACGGCCTCTTGCGGCGGGTCCAGCAGGGCGAACCGTTGCCGCACCCGGATGTCCTGGGATGGCTTCACGGCGTCGCACGTGGTGGACGCGTGGTGACCGACGCCGATCCCTGGTACGTCGTGCGTCGCGACCTCGATGCGCAGGTCGATCGCCTGTGCGCGTCCGGTGCCGGCGCGCCGGACGATCGCGACCTGCGCGACGATGTCGCGCAGGTCGGGGCCGGTGAGAGCCGGATCCTGGTCGACATCTCCGCACTGGCCAAGTTCGACGCGAAGAGCGGGATCCAGCGCGTCGTCCGCAACGTGCTCAGGCATCTGGAGACGCTGCTGGCGGCCGAGGCCCAGGCCCGGATCGTGCCGATTGCCTTCCTTGACGACGGCCGTTGCCGCCAGGCGGCGAGATTCTACGCGCGCTTCATGGACCTGCCCTACGACATTCCCGACGACGACGTCGTTGTGCCGCGTCCGGGTGACGTGTTCCTCGGCCTGGACCTCTCAGCGCACATCGTGCCCCGCTACCGTGAACGGTTCGAATGGATGCGCCGGCTGGGCATTCCGATCCACTTCGTCGTGTACGACCTGCTGCCGCTGCAGCGGCCGGAAGCCTTCGACCCCCGTGTCGTCGATCTGTTCCGGGCGTGGTACGCGGCGGTCGCCGACCTGGCCGACGGGGTGTTGTGCATCTCCAGGGCCGTGGCCGACGAGTTCGTCACGTGGCTGGACGAGTACGCGCCCAGGCGCGCGACGCCGATCGATGTCGGTTACTTCCACCTGGGCGCGGACATCCTGTCCGGCGACGCGCCGGCCGAGGCCGGGCCAGCCCCCTTCGACGGCCGCGACTACGCGCTGATGGTGTCCACACTCGAACCTAGGAAGGGCTACGTCCAGGCCCTCGACGCGTTCGAGCTGCTGTGGGCCGACGGCGAGGACCTCGCCTTGGTGATCGTGGGCAAGCAGGGCTGGCTCATGGCGGGCTTCGTCGAGCGCCTGAACACCCATCCCGAGCTGGGACGCCGCCTGCACTGGTTCGCGGGCATCGACGATGCGGCGCTGGTGAACCTCTACCGGCATGCATCGTTCCTGTTGTCCGCCTCGGAAGGCGAGGGGTTCGGCCTGCCGCTGATAGAGGCGTCCCAATACGGCGTGCCGGTGGTGTGCCGGGATCTTCCGGTCTTCAAGGAGATCGCGGGTGATGCCGCTTTCTACTTCTCCGGGTACACGCCCGAAGCGCTGGCCGATGCCCTGCGCGCCTGGCGCTCGGGTGGCGACACCCGCGGCACCGGCACGATCGCCTGGAAAACGTGGTCCGAATCCAGCGCCGAGTTCGTGGCCGCGTTGATCGCGCACCGACCGTACCGACGCTGGACGCGGACGAGCGACCGTCGCATCTTCAGCGGCTACAATGCTCGCCTCATCACCGTCGCAGGCGAGCGCTCGCGGGGCGACATCGTCACCGCCGGGCGAGCGGGCATTCTGCTGTACGGACCGTACGAGCCGCTCCACGCCGGCCGTCACCGGCTCCGGGTGTCGGGCGACATGGACGCCTGCCCGGCGCAGGGTGTGGGATTCGACATCGTCGCCGACCAGGGGCGGCTCGAGATAGCCGTTTGGTCGGTGTCCGCCTCGCACGACGGCGTCCTCTCGGACACCCTGTTCGACGTGCCCCGCGACGTGAGCGATCTCGAAGTGAGGATCGTGGTGGACGCCAGCCACCGCGTTCGTGTATCGAAGCTGGAAATCATTCCCGACGCGGTGCCCGCACCGGTCGAAAGCCATTCAATTTCAGGGAATTCTGAGGAGCCCAATCGATGAAGACCGCGGTAATCACCGGAATTTCCGGCCAGGACGGCGCCTACCTTGCCCAGCTGCTGCTGGACAAGGGCTACCGCGTCTACGGCACCTACCGACGCACGAGTTCCGTCAACTTCTGGCGGATCGAGGAACTCGGCGTCGCGCAGGCCGAGAACCTTCACCTCGTGGAGTACGACCTGACCGACCTGGGCTCGGCGATCCGCCTTCTCGAGAGCACCGGTGCGACCGAGGTCTACAACCTCGCCGCCCAGAGCTTCGTCGGCGTCTCGTTCGACCAGCCGGCGACGACGGCGCAGATCACCGGCATCGGTGCGGTGCACCTGCTCGAGGCGATCCGGATCGTCAATCCCAAGATCCGTTTCTACCAGGCGTCGACGTCGGAGATGTTCGGCAAGGTGCAGGCGGTGCCGCAGGTCGAGGACACGCCGTTCTATCCGCGCAGTCCGTACGGCGTCGCCAAGCTCTATGCCCACTGGATGACAGTGAACTACCGCGAGTCCTACGACATCTTCGGCAGCAGCGGCATCCTGTTCAACCACGAGAGCCCGCTGCGCGGCCGCGAGTTCGTCACCCGCAAAATCACCGACTCGGTGGCGAAGATCAAGCTCGGCCAGCTCGATGTTCTGGAGCTCGGCAACCTCGATGCCAAGCGCGACTGGGGCTTCGCCAAGGAGTACGTGGAGGGCATGTGGCGCATGCTGCAGGCCGACCAGCCGGACACGTTCGTGCTTGCGACAAACCGCACCGAGACCGTGCGCGACTTCGTGCAGATGGCGTTCCGCGGCGCCGGGATCGACGTCGAGTTCCGCGGCACGGATGTCGACGAGACCGCGGTCGATATCGGGACGGGCAAGACCGTCATGCGGATCAACCCGAAGTTCCATCGTCCGGCGGAGGTCGATCTCCTGATCGGCGACCCCGAGAAGGCGGGCCGCATCCTCGGCTGGAAGCCGGCCACCACGCTGGAGCAACTCTGCCAGATGATGGTCGAGGCCGACCTCGAGAGGAATGCGCGTGGCTTCTCCTTCTGACCTGACCGGCAAGCGCGTCCTGGTCACGGGCGCGTCCGGATTCACCGGGCGCTACGTGACTGCCGAGCTGAAGGCGCACGGCTGCCGAGTGATCGGCGTGGGTGGGCAGTCACCGCCGGCCCCCGATGCCGAGACGCCGGACGAGTTCAATGTCGTGGATCTTCGCGATCAGGCGGCGGTCGACCGCATGGTCGGCGAGGTCGCGGCGGACCACGTGGTGCATCTGGCCGCGGTGGCCTTCGTCGGGCACGGCAACGTGGACGATTTCTACCGCGTGAACTTGCTCGGCACGCGCAACCTGCTGCAGGCGCTCGCGGCTGCCGGGCACCGCCCCGAGCGGGTGCTGCTGGCGAGCAGTGCCAACGTCTACGGCAACCTCTCGTCGGGCGCCCTCGACGAATCCATGCCGCCTGCACCGGCCAACGACTACGCGGTGAGTAAGCTGGCCATGGAGCACATGGCCCACCTGTGGAGCGATCGGCTGCCGCTGACCATCACCCGTCCGTTCAACTACACGGGGGTGGGGCAGGCCGAGAACTTCCTCGTGCCGAAGATCGTCGCCCATTTCGCGCGCCGCGCACCGCAGATCGAATTGGGCAACCTGGAGGTCTCGCGCGACTTCGGCGACGTCCGGGCGGTGGCGCTCGCCTACCGCCAGTTGCTGCAGTCCGCCGACGCGGCCGGGAAGACGGTCAACGTCTGCACGGGGATCGGCCATTCGCTGGGCGACATCCTGGCGATGTGCAGTGCGTTGTCCGGGCACTCGCTCGAGGTCCGGGTGAACCCGGCCTTCGTGCGCGCCAACGAGGTGCGCGAGCTACTGGGCGACAACCGTCTGCTGCGCCGTCTCGTGTGCGACTGGGACGTGCCTCCGCTGGAAGAGACCCTGCGCTGGATGCTGACGGCCGCCGAGCGCGGCTAGGCCGCGCCGCCCGCGGCGCGCGGCAACCAGGCCGGGTCGCGGGATTCAGGTCGGGCGCATCGCATCCGACGGGCGGATCCGGGGGCTCGGCTCCGGGGCATCGATCAGCCCGACGCGGCACGCGACCGAACACCCGCGCCCGTCCTTCCACGGCACCACGCCGGCCGAGCCTGACCCTACAATACGACGCCCGCAGGTCCTGCGGGTTGCAGGCGCCGCGATCAGGCGCGTCCAACGAGATCCCGACCGATCATGTCGTCAACTGACCTACGCGTGCTAGTAACCGGCGGCGCCGGCTTCCTGGGCTCGCACCTGTGCGATCGCCTCATCGAGCAAGGGCACGACGTCCTCTGCGTGGACAATTTCTTTACCGGCGGCAAGGCCAACGTGGCCGGCCTGCTGGGGCACCCCCGGTTCGAACTGATGCGTCACGACGTGACGTTTCCGCTGTACGTGGAAGTGGACCGGATCTTCAATCTGGCGTGCCCGGCTTCGCCCGTGCACTACCAGCACGATCCGGTGCAGACTACCAAGACCAGCGTCCACGGTGCGATCAACATGCTCGGCCTGGCCAAGCGCGTGGGCGCGCGCATCCTGCAGGCGAGCACCAGCGAGATCTACGGTGATCCGGAGATCCATCCCCAGGTCGAGGGCTACTGGGGACGGGTGAACCCAATCGGCATCCGCAGCTGCTACGACGAAGGCAAGCGGTGCGCGGAGACGCTGTTCTTCGACTACTGGCGCCAGCACCAGCTGGAGATCAAGGTGATGCGTATCTTTAACACCTACGGCCCGCGCATGCACCCGAGCGACGGGCGCGTGGTCAGCAACTTCATCGTGCAGGCGCTGCAGGGCGAACCGATCACCATCTTCGGCGACGGCACCCAGACCCGCAGCTTCTGCTACGTGGATGACCTCATCGAGGGCATGCTGAAGTTCATGGATACGCCGGCCGACTTCACCGGTCCGGTGAACATCGGCAATCCGGGCGAGTTCACCATGCTGGAACTCGCCGAGACGGTGCTGCGCCTGGTCGGCGGGACGTCGAAGATCGTCTTCCACCCGCTGCCTTCCGACGACCCCAAGCAGCGCCAGCCCGATATCGGCCTCGCCAAGGCCACGTTCGACTGGGAACCCAAGATCGCCCTCGAGGACGGCCTGAAGGAGACCATCGCTTACTTCCGTCATCGCTTGAGCGCCTGAGGACGACGACGATGCGCAAGATCGTGGTGATGCCCGTATACGAGGACCTCGAAGCGTCCTCGAAGCTCTTCGTCGAACTGGCGCGTGCGCAGGGAGCCGAGACCTACATCGTCGCCGTCGACGACGGCTCGGTCCGCCAGCCACTCGATGCCTCGGCGATCGAGGCCGCCGGGCTCGAGGGCGTGGTGATCAAGCTTCGCCGCAACGTCGGGCACCAGCGCGCCATCGCCATTGGCCTGAGCTACGTTGCCGAACACTTCGGTGACGACGTCGTCGTGGTGGCCATGGATTCCGACGGCGAGGACACGCCCCACAGCATCACCGAGCTGCTGGACAGGCTGGCCCTGCCCGATGCCGACGTGGTGGTGGCCGCGCGCAGGACCCGGGTCGAGTCGCTGAAGTTCAAGGCGTTCTACGTGGTCTACAAGTTCCTGTTCTCGCTGCTCAGCGGCAGGAAGATCAGCTTCGGCAACTTCATGGCCGCCAAGATGCCGGCGGTGCGCCGACTGGCCGCGATGCAGGAACTGTGGACCCACGTGGCCGCGGCCGTGCTGGGATCCAAGCTGCGCGTGCAGGCGTGCGCGCTGGATCGCGGCCCGAGGTACGCCGGCCGCAGCAAGATGAACTTCGTCGGGCTCGCCCTGCACGGTTTCCGCGCGTTGATGGTGTTCGCCGAGGACGTGCTCGTCCGTGTCGGCATCGCCTGCATCATCGTCGCCGGCATGGCCGTGGCGGGCGGTGTCCTGGCGATGCTGCTCAAGGCATTCGGCTTCGCGACACCCGGCTGGTTCTCGCTCGCGTTCGGCATCCTCGTGCTGGTGTTCCTGCAGACCGCGGCGCTGACGCTGATCATCCTGATGCTGTCGGGCATGATCCGCAGCGGCGGCGTCCTCGTCGCCGGCACCTACCGGGATTTCATCGACGAGGTGTTGCATGCCCGCCGCGGTTGACAACGCGCTGAGGGGACAACTCGTCAGATACCTGATCAACGGCGTCGTCGCTACCGGGGTGCACTACGCCGTGCTGCGCTTCAACATCGAGGTGTTGCAGATTCCGCTGGCCGGCGTCGCCAATGCCATCGCGGCGGTCTTCGGCATCGCCGTGTCGTTTCTCGGCAGCCGCTACTTCGTGTTCCGGGGCAGCCAGGGCAGCATGGCCAGGCAGGGGACGATGTTCGTCCTCGTGTACGCGGCCATCGCCCTGCTGCATGCGCTGGTGATGTACGTCTGGGCGGACCGGCTCGGCGGCGACTACACCATCGGCTTCCTGCTGGCCACGGCCATGCAGATGGCCTTCAGCTTTCTCGCAAACAAATTCCTGGTATTCAAAT
Organism: Luteimonas abyssi; assembly: GCF_001482195.1. Classification (GTDB taxonomy): domain Bacteria; phylum Pseudomonadota; class Gammaproteobacteria; order Xanthomonadales; family Xanthomonadaceae; genus Luteimonas; species Luteimonas abyssi. Next base: position 610,123 of record NZ_KQ759763.1, read on the forward strand.
GAACAAGTACTCGCGTGCATTCCTGGCCACGGTGGCGTTCGTCGTCGGACTGTTGCTGATCTACTACGTGCACATGCGCTATTTCAGGGTCGACGTCGTGCTGTACGCGAGCATGTTCGACGCGGTGCTCGCCGTGATCGTCGTGTTCGCGGCACTTCATCTTCTCAAGTGGTTCCGTGACTTCAGCCGTCTCGAGTTGATCCAGCTGGCGGCGATCTGGCTGCTCGGCGGCTACGCGTTCGCGATCTCCGTGCCCACGGTCATCGACCGGTCGCTGTCCTTCTACATCCTCGAGAAGCTCGATCAGCGCGGCGGCGGCATCCGCGAGGACGCATTCCGCGAGATCTTTACCGAGGAGTACGTGCGCGAGCATCGCCTGGTCGACGTGCGGCTGACCGAGCAGCTCGAATCCGGCACGGTCGAGCTCCAGAACGGCTGCGTGAAACTGACGGCGCGCGGCGAGCGGCTGGCGTCCTTCAGCCGGTTCTACCGGCAGAATCTCCTACCCACCCATCGTCTTCTGATGGGCGAGTACACCGACGACCTGACCGATCCCTTCCGGGACAGCAGGATGACGTCCGACTACCGCTGCCAGTAACCGGCCACCCCATGATCGGTTCCCTCAGCACTAGTGCCGGGTCGGCCACCGGCGACCGCGTACCGAACTGGCTGCCGCCGCTCGCGCTGTTCGTGATCGGCATGTGGCTGGTGCCGCTGGCGCAGACGTGCCAGCTGGCCTGCGTGCCCGGCGATCTCGGCGACGCCCGTTTCAACGGCATCGTGCTCGAACATTTCTACCGGTGGTTGACGGGCCAGGAAACCAGCCTGTTCAATCTGCCGTTCTACCATCCGATGCCCGGCACCCTGACGTTCTCCGACAATCATTGGGGAACGGCATGGATCTATTCGATCTATCGTGCCCTGGGCTGGGATCGCTACGGCGCGTTCAGTCTCTGGTACCTCACCGGTTTCGCCGCTAATTTCGTTGTCAGCCACGTGGTGTTCCGGAAGATGGGGTTCTCGTCGCTGGCCAGCGCCGTGGCTGCGTTCGCCTTCACTTTCGCCATGCCGGTGCTCGCCCGGCACGGGCACGCGCAGCTCACCTACCGGTTTCTGATTCCCGTTGGCCTGTTGCTCTGGCAGCGCTTCGCTGCCGATGGCGGCTGGCGCTGGCTGGCGGGGTTGGCACTGGCGGTGGCGGGGCAGTTCTACATCTCGATCTACCTGGGCTACTTCATGTTGCTGCTGCTAGCCGCCTGGGCGATCGCGCAGTGGCATCTCGAGGGCGTCGGTCCCCGTGCCTGGTTCGCGCAGTGGCGGCGCTGGCGGCAGCCTGACGATCGTCGCGAGCTGGTTGCCAGCGTCGTGGCCATCGCGCTGGCGGGCATAGCGCTGATGCTGTTGATGTATCCCTATCTGCACTACTCCGAGCTCTACGCGTTCCAGCGCAGCCTCGACGAGATCATGTCGATGACGCCGCGCCTGCGGAGCTACCTGCTGGCCGACGAGTCCGGGCTCTGGGAACCGCTCAGCAGCCGGATCGGCGCGGGGATGCCGGCGCGCGAGGAGCAGCAGATGTTCTTCGGCGTGGGCATCGTCGGCCTCGCCGTGCTGGGGCGCCTGTTCTCGCCGCTCGCCATGCGCCGGGTGGCGTCACGGAGCTTCGTGCTGCTGTTCATCCTGACCATCACCATCGGTGGCATTTCGCTGTACTCGCTGGTCGCGAACCTGCCGGGTGCGGATTCCGTGCGCGCGGTCGCGCGAATCGGGTTGGTGATGATCCTGCCGCTCTCGATCCTGGTCGCGATGGGCGTGGATGCGCTCCACCAGCGGAGCTCCGCGGCACGCTGGGCGATCGTCGTGCTGGCGGGGCTGATGGTGGTCGAGTCTGCGACGCTGCGTATCACGAACTACGACCCGGCGTACTCGCAGGCGCGCGTCGACCAGTTGCGTGCAGCGTTGCCCGATCCCTTGCCCGAAGACGCCGTGCTCTTCAACCAGATCCATCCGGGCGTGCCGTTCCACATCCCCGAGCTGGATACGGTGATCCTGGCGCAGGAGGTGGGGCGGCCCACGCTCAACGGCTACTCCGGCAACACGCCGTCCGGGTACGGGCCACGTTCGTTCGAGATCCCGTGCGCGCAGGCCCAGGCCCGCATGCGGGGGGCCCTGGACAGCGGCCTGGTGTCCGCCGAGACCGTGAAGGCACTCGAAGAGAGCACCTTGGTCGTGATCGGGAGCCCGCCGTGTGGCCCGATGTCCGCGCCGATCATGCGGATCTCGGACGCCGTCAGGCTGTCGCTCGACATCGCCTCGGTGGAGAAGCTGCCGAACGAACCGGGCTATCGTGTGCGCGTGGTGGCGTTGAACCCGACCGAGGCGCCCATGAACGTCGACGTCGATCTGCCGTATCCGGTGCGCCTATCGTGGCAGATCGTGAATGCCGGGGATGCGGTCACGCAGTCCGCCTGGACGCCGCGAGTCGATCTGTCCGGCGGCCCGAACTTGGCGCCGGGGGAGGTCCGTGAGATGGTGTTCACCGTCCCCGATCCCGGCCAGGCCGGCGCACGCGTCGTCGTCAGCGCCGTGCTCGAGGGCAGGGTATGGCTGCACGAGCATGGTCTCGCGATGGCCGAATCGGCGATCGGAGGGGGCCAGCCCTGATCGCGACACGAACCGGGGTGGTGCGGAAATGAGAGCGTCGAGATCCTTCTGGGAATGGGGCCTGATCGTGGTCGGCCTGATCGTGGTCGTCACCACGTTGTCGCCCTCGATCGGCGGGGACGGCAGCGTCAGGTTCCAGACCGTCGACGCTTGGTTGCGGGGCGAAGCGGCCTACTCCAAGTTCTCGCTGGTGATGCCGCTGCTGTCCATGCCGCTGGCGTGGGCGGCGGTCGTCGCGGGTGTGAATCCCGCCGAGTGGGTGGCCTACTTCAATTTCGCCGCGTTCGTCGTCCTGTCGGGCCTGGCCTACGTCGAGATCGCACGGCGGTACTCCCCTGCGGTAGGCCGGGCGTGGCTGTTGCTGATGCTGGGCGCGTCGATGTTCCCGCATCACCTGCAGCACTACTACGGCGAGGTGCTGTCCGGAATGTGCTTCTTCGTCGGCATCCTGTGGATGGACCGGTGCCGATGGCTGTCCGTTCTCCTCCTCGCGGCCGCGTGCGCGGCCACGCCGGCGCTTCTGGTTCCGTTCGCCGGGCTGGCAGCCGTCTGGTTCCTCGTCGACAGGAAGGTCGTGCCCCTGGTCGCGACCGTCGCCGCGGTGGCGGTCGCCTTGCTGGAGATGTGGCTGAAGGGCAGCGGCGTCGGAGGCGGGTATCTGTCGGCCGGCGAACGCGGGTTCCAGACGATCCTGCCCTACTCCGGGCTTCCGGGATTCAGCTATCCGATGGTGTTCGGCCTGCTGTCGATCCTGCTGTCGTTCGGCAAGGGTCTGGTGTTCTACATCCCCGCCCTCCTGCTCGCCGCGTCGGCGAGGAGCCGCGCCGCTCTGGGTCTCGACTCGCGGCTCCGGTGGATCGCCCTGGCGGCGTTCGTCGGACCGGTGCTGATCTACTCGAAGTGGTGGGCCTGGTACGGCGGTAGCTTCTGGGGTCCGAGGTTCTTCCTGTTCATGTGCGCGCCGGCGTGTCTATTGATGGCGAGCGCGCTGCAGGAGCGGGGCGTGTCCATCGCTCGCCTGGCTGCCGTCGTGTCGATCGTCGTGCTTTCGGTGTGGGTGGCCGTGAGCGGCTACGTCTTCGCGCAGTCCAACATGGACATGTGCTGGGTCGACAACTATGCCAGCGAGTTCCTCTGCTGGTACGTCCCGGAGTTCAGTGCGCTGTGGCGTCCCTTCGTGACGGGCAGCGTGTGGCAGCTGTTCGACGAGGCACGCTGGCCCTACGCGGTGTGGAGCGTGGCCGCGATCGCATGTCTGCTGGTCCCGTTCGTCCGCGCCAGGCTCGAACTGCCCGAAGACCACACCGCGCAAAGCGCCTCGGAGCGCGTCGGGCCGCCGATCGGTGCGAGGATCGACGCACCGGCCGGCGTCGCCATGCCGTGGTGGCGATCGCCTGGCGTGCCCGCAGCGGTCTCGGCCACCGACGGGGCCGGGCTGGCGGACGTCGTGCGGTTCCGTCCGGAACGGATGATCGCCACCGTTGTGGTGTTCCTGGTGTCGCTGGCGCTTCTCCATTACCGGGCGACGCCGACCGTCGCGCCGGACGAAGCCGGCGTGTACGCCATCGCCCAGTATCTCGTCGGCCGGCCGTTCATCGACATGTCGGCGGCCCCGTTTTACAGCCCGCTGGCGGCGATCTTCTATGCGCCGGCGCTCGCGCTGTTCGACGACCCTTACCTAGTCTATCGGGCGATCATCGTCATAAACTGCGCGCTGGTCGCGTCCTGCGTGCCGCTGCTGCTCGGCATCGCCGATGCGATCGGGCTGAGGCAGCGCAACCGGCTCGTCGTCTGGGGCGCCGTGCTGGTGGCGTTGTGGCCGTCCTATACCTACCCGGCCGCCATGGGATGGGCCGAGTCGGCGTTCCGCCCCGTGTTCCTTCTCGCGATGCTGGCGGCGCTCCGGCTGGCGGCGCAGGCGGGCTGGGGCTGGCTCCTGACGTTCTGCGCGGCGGTCGTCCTGGCGTTCCTCGCCCACGCCCGCGGGCTCCCGCTGGTGCCGCTCGCCGTCGTGTATCTGCTGGTCCTCTGGTGGTGGGGGGCGCAGTCCGCGCAGAAGAGCCTGGCGGGCTTGGCCCTTCTGGTCGCGTTCTTCATCCTCGCGACGATGCTAAACCGGCACTTGGTGGAGGCGGTCTGGGGCGGCAGCACGTCCAGAGGCATGGGGTATCTGATCGATCAGTTCACCGGCGCGCTGTCGGATGGCGACAAGACCGTGAACGCGTTCAACGTCCTGGTCGGCCAGGCCTGGTACCAGATCGTGTCGACGCTGGGCATCTTCGCCATCGGCTGCTACTGGATCGGCAAGAGGGTCCTTCTGCAGCGGGACGTGGGCCTTCTCTTCGTCGCCCTGAGCGTGGCCGCCGTGGCCGCCGCCTCGGTCGCCCAGATGTTGGGCGCCAGCCGGGTCGATCATCTGGTTTACGGTCGCTATCTCGACGGTGCGTCGATCGTGGTCTTCTGGTGCGGCCTCGTGGCGTTGCTCGGGCGAACCCTGAGCTGGAAGGAGACCGCGGTGACGTTCTTCGCGGCGCTCCTCTTCTCGTGCGTTGCGTTGCTGGTGTTCATCCAGTCGGCACCCGTCTCGGAACTGGCTGCGGCGCATCCCAACAACGTGGCCGGCATCGCCGCCTACTTCGATCATCCGAACACGGTGTGGATGGTCGTCGGCCGTCCGACGATCGGCCTGTTCGTGGCGGCGATCATGCTCCTTTGCGTGAGAAGCGGCATCGGCCGTGCGGCGGTGATCTCGCTCGCCTTGGTCGCGCAGATGGCGTTCCTGTTCCCCAAGGTGGCGAAGCAGTCCAGGGCCGTCGAGCGCAACATGGAGCGGGATGTTGGCGTCCTGCAGCAGTTCCCGAATCTGCACTGGACCGATGCCGACCGGCAGTCGCTGTGGCTGTACTCGGTGCAGATGATGATGGATGCGCCGTTCAAGACCATCGGCAATTCGGCGCCCGTTCCCGGCCCCGACGGGGCGCTCATCACCAACCACCCGCGAGACGGCGCCGCCTGCGAGACCCCGGTGCGCAGCAAGATGCGTGTCTACCACGACGCCTGCAACGACGCGTCCGGCCACTGACGAGCAGCGCGGGGCACGAATGGCCCTGCGCCGCCGCCTCCCGCGCGCGGGCCGCTTCAGGTGTGGGGATGGCCGCCGTGGATCGCGCCCGCCGGAGACGGCCGCAGGCCGAGCCCGCCGCGTGAGGGCGCGACGCCGTGAGGCGCACGCGGTATGGATGGCCAAGCTGCCGCCGACCAGGGGATCGGCGCACAGCCGGCGCGCCTCGGCGGCGCATGCATCACGGCCGGACCCGGTGGGCACCAAGCGGGCTGTGGCCCGGTCGGCACCACGGGAACGTCAATCGCCCCGACGGACGCCAGCGTCCTTTCGCTGCTCCGAGATGGCGTGTTCCACATGCTGTACTCGCAAATGGATGCGTTCCATCAGCTTGCGGTTCACCGCGATCAGGTCGGCCAAGAATCCCATCATGAGCGTGAGGGCGCCGAGAATCAGGCAAAGGGCCGCGAAGATGACGGATTGGACATGGCCGTCGCCGCTTCCGATGGCCACGAAGTAGAGATAGCGCAAGCCGGCCAGAAGCCCCGCGACCATCAGGATGGTGCCCGGCCAGAGCAGCAGGACGAACGGGCGATAGGTCGCGAAGACGCGCAGGATCGTGATCAGCGAGCGCTGCACGTAACTGCGGATGCTCTTCACGAGCCGTGAAGGCCGCAGGTCGGGATTGGTCCGGACGGGCACGGAGTGGACGCGCAGGTTGCTCAGCCCGGCCTGGATGATCGTCTCGAGCGTGTAGGTGTATGCGTTGAAGACGTTCAGACGCATCGCGCAGTCCCTCGAGATCGCGCGGAACCCGCTGGGCGCATCGGCGACCTCGGTCTTGCTGGCCACGCGCACTGCCCAGCTGCCGAGGCGTTGCAGTTTCTTCTTGACCCAGGAGAAATGGTCCGTTTCGTTGATGGGCCGTGCACCGATCGTCATGTCGGCACGCCCCGCGAGAATCGGGGACGTCAGCAGGGGAATGTCGTCCGCCTCGTACTGGTTGTCGGCATCGGTGTTGACGACGACGTCGGCGCCCAGCTTGAGGCATGCGTCCAGCCCCGTCATGAAGGCGGCCGCTAGGCCCCGGTTGACCGGATGCCGCACGACATGGTGCACGCCGAGCTGCTTGGCCAGCTTCGCGGTGTCGTCGTCCGAGCCGTCGTCGATGACCAGCCATTCCACGCAGTCGAAGCCAGGCACGGACCGGGGCAGCGCGTTCACAGCGACGGCGAGCGTGCCTGACTCGTTGAAGCATGGGATTTGGATGATCAATTTCATGCGGTCGAAACTCTCGTCCTCTCTAGCGGGTCGGCGTGCGCCGAATGTCGTACCGGATGCGATTCGGGCGGATGGGCGCCTTCGCCGCCCGCGAATCCCGAAGCGTCAGCTGGTTCGTCCATAGGCGTCCTCGAACCGGACGATGTCGTCTTCTCCGAGATAGCTTCCCGACTGGACCTCGATCAGCTCCAGCGGCAGCTTGCCCGGGTTGCGCAACCGATGGGTCACGCCCAGCGGAATGTAGGTGCTCTGGTTCTCGGTGAGCAGGATCACCTCGTCGCTGCGGGTGACCTCGGCGGTGCCGCTGACCACGATCCAGTGCTCGGCGCGGTGGTGGTGCATCTGCAGGCTGAGCGTGGCGCCCGGCTTGACGGTGATGCGTTTGACCTGGAAGCGGGCGCCGTTGTCGATTGAGTCGTACGCGCCCCAGGGGCGGTAGACCTTGCGATGGGCGGCGGCCTCGCTGCGGCCGTCACGCTTGATCCGCGCCACCACGTCCTTGACCTCCTGCACGCGGTCGCGGTGCCCGACCATGACCGCGTCGTCGGTCTCCACGACCACCACGTTGTCCAGGCCGACCATGGCGATCAGCCGCGAACCGTAGGCGTACGTGTCCTTGCAGTCCACCGCGATCACGTCGCCGTGGTGCGCGTTGCCGGCGGCGTCCTTGTCCGAAACCTCCCACAGCGCCGACCAGGACCCCACGTCGCTCCAGCCCGCGTCCAGCGGCACCACGGCCGCGTCGCGGGTCTTCTCCATCACCGCGTAGTCGATGGAGTCGCTGGGCGAGGCAGCGAAGGCCTTGGCATCGAGACGGATGAAGTCGGCGTCGCGGGCGGCGCCTTCGAGCGCCTTCTCGCAGGCGGCGAGCATCGCGGGGTTCAGCGTGCGCAGCTCCTCGAGGTAGCGCGAGGCCTTGAACAGGAACATGCCGCTGTTCCAGTAGTAGTCGCCGGATGCGACGTAGCCCTGCGCCGTGGCGAGGTCGGGCTTCTCGACGAATTGCTCCACCGCGCGCACGCCTTCGCCGCCGGCCGCCTTGATGTAGCCGTAGCCCGTCTCGGGCGCGGCGGGGACGATGCCGAACGTCACCAGCTTGTCGGCCCCCGCCGCGGCGGCGGCCTCGTGAACGGCCGCGTGGAATGCCGCCTCGTCACGCACCACGTGGTCCGACGGCAGCACCAGCAGCAGCGCATCGTCGTGCAGGGCCTGCGCCTGCAGGGCGGCGATGGCGATGGCCGGCGCGGTGTTGCGCCCCACCGGTTCCAAGATCAGCGCCGCGGGGGTCGCGTCGCACTCGCGCAGCTGTTCGGCGGCCATGAAGCGGTGCTCGGCGTTGGCGACCACGATCGGCGCAGCGCCGGCGATCGGGGCGACTCGACGCCAGGTGGCCTGCAGCATGGTCTGCTCGCCGACCAGTGGCAGGAATTGCTTCGGGTAGGCCTCGCGCGAGAGCGGCCAGAGGCGCGTGCCGGAGCCGCCGGACAAGATGACGGGAAGAATGGGGAGCATGGGTGATGTCCGAGGGGTCAATGGGATGCGGGCTCTGCGCCGATGAGGGCTGCGAGGTCGTCGGTACGTTGTTTCAGCAGCGCAGTATCCGCCCGTGTTTCGACGTTGAGGCGAAGCAGGGGTTCGGTGTTGGAGCTGCGCAGGTTGAAGCGCCAGTCGCCGAAGTCGGCGCTGATGCCGTCTGTGCGGTCGATTGTCGGCGCGAGGTCGGCGTAGTGGGCCAGCACACGCTCAACAGTCGCCGAGGCATCGGCGACGCGATAGTTGATCTCGCCGCTGCACGGATACGCGCGCATGCGGTCGCCTACCAGTTCAGCCAGCGTCTGGCCGCTGCCCGACACCAGGCCGGCGATCAGCAGCCACGGGATCATGCCGGAATCACAGTAAGCGAAGTCGCGGAAGTAGTGGTGCGCGCTCATCTCGCCGCCGTAGATGGCATCTTCGGCGCGCATGCGTTCCTTGATGAAGGCGTGTCCGGTCTTGCTCATCACCGGCTGCCCGCCCGCAGCGCGCACCATGTCCACGGTGTTCCAAGTCAGGCGCGGGTCGTGGATGACACGGCCGCCGGGCTCGCGCTCGAGCAACGCGGTCGCGAGCAGGCCGACCAAGTAGTAGCCCTCGATGAAGTCGCCGTCGGCATCGAAGAAGAAGCAGCGGTCGAAGTCGCCGTCCCAGGCCACCCCGAAGTCGGCACCGTGTGCGCGCACTGCCTCGGCGGTGGCGGCGCGGTTCTCGGGGAGCAGCGGATTCGGAATGCCGTTGGGGAAGCGCCCGTCGGGTTCGTGCTGGATACGAATGAACTCGAACGGCAGGTGCGGCGCGAGTTGGTCGATCACCTGGCCTGCACCGCCGTTCCCGCTGTTGACCACGATTTTGAGCGGACGAAGCGCCCCAGCGTCAACATAAGACAGCAGATGGTGGATGTAGGCGGACTTGTCAGGCGCTTCGCTGCGGATGCCGCCGCCCACGGCCTTCGGTTCGTCAGCCGCCGCGGCGGCATCGCGGATCGCGAACAGGCCGCTGTCGCCGCTGATCGGGCGGGCACCTTCTCGGACAAGCTTCATCCCGTTGTAGTCCATCGGGTTGTGGCTGGCGGTGACCATTACGCCGCCGGCCGCATTCAGATGATCGGTCTGGAAGTAGACCTCCTCCGTGCCGCACAGCCCGATGTCGACGACGTCGCGGCCGGCGTGCAGGAAGCCCGCCTCGAGCGCTCGCTGCAGGCCCGGGCTGCTCAGGCGCACGTCGCGCCCCAGCACGACCGGCCCCGGGCCGAGTACGCCGGCCATGGCGATGCCGATCCTGCGCGCGAGGTCGGTATCGAGTTCATCCGGGACTCGGCCGCGGATGTCGTATGCCTTGAAACAGGAAAGCGTCATGAGAGTTCCGTGCCTGTGGTCGCCGGTCGGTCAGTCGAGTGCCGCCTCGAGTTCGGGCAGTACCTTGAACAAATCCCCGACCAAGCCGATGTCCGCGATCTCGAAGATCGCCGCATCGGCGTCCTTGTTGATCGCCACGATGGTGCCGGCGTCCTTGATGCCGGTCAGGTGCTGGATCGCGCCACTGATGCCGATCGCGACGTAGAGTTCCGGGGCGATGATCTTGCCGGTCTGACCGACCTGCAGCTCGTTGGGCACGTAGCCGGCATCCACCGCGGCGCGCGAGGCGCCGACCGCGGCGCCGAGCTTGTCGGCGAAGTCGAAGACGATCTTGAAGTTCTCCTCCGAGCCCACGCCGCGGCCGCCGGAGACCACGCGCTTGGCGCTCTGCAGGTCCGGGCGGTCGGTGCTGCCGGCGGCGAGGTCGACGAAGCGGGTGTGGGTGGGCAGCTCTGCGTCGACGGACACGGTCTCCCCCGTCGCCGAGCCGCCGCGTCCGGCTTCCTTCCAGGACGCACTGCGGATCGTCGCCACGACCGGCCGGTCGGCGGGTGCCTCGACGGTCACGATCGCGTTGCCGGCGTAGATCGGGCGCTTGAACACGTGGCTGCCCTCGACCGTCATCACGTCCGAGACCTGGGCGGTGCCGAGCAGGGCGGCGACCACGGGCATCAAGTCCTTGCCGAACGTGGTCGACGGGCCGAAGACGTGGCTGTAACCGTCGGCCAACCTGGCGACCTGCGGACCGAGCACTTGGGCGACGGCATGTGCGTTCGCGGCGTCGGCGACGGCCAGGACCTTGCGCACGCCGTCGATCTTCGCGGCCTCGGCGGCGACGCCGGCGGGGTCGGCGGCCAGCACGACGATGTCGATGGCATCGGCCCCCAGGGCCTGGGCGGCGGCCACGCACTTGGCCGTGGAGCCGTTGAGCCGGCCTTCGAGATGTTCGGCGACGATCAGGACGTTGGACATGAGGATTCTCCGTGTCGTTTCGGAAGGGTGGGTCGCGACGGCAGACGCGTCTCGCGCCCCCACCCCAGCCCTCTCCCAAGAGCGGGAGAGGGAGTTAAAAGCGGATCAGAGCAGGCCCTTGTCCCTCAGGGCGGCGACCAGTTCGGCGGCATCCTTGACCATCACGCCCTTGCTGCGCTTGGCCGGCGCGGCATGGTGGGTGGTCTTGAGGAAATCGCCGCTCTCCACGCCGAGTTCGGCGAACGGTATCGTCTCCAGCGGCTTGCTCTTGGCCTTCATGATGTCGGGCAACTTGATGAAGCGCGGCTCGTTCAGGCGCAGATCGGTGGTGACCACGGCCGGCAGGTCGACCTCGAGCGTCTCCAGTCCGGCGTCGACCTCGCGGGTCACGGTGGCCTTGCCGTCGTCGAGCACCAGCTTGCTGGCGAAGGTGGCCTGCGGTCGGCCCCACAGCGTGGCCAGCATCTGGCCGGTCTGGTTGGCGTCGTCGTCGATCGCCTGCTTGCCCAGGATCACCAGGTCCGGTTGCTCTTTCTCGATCAGCTTGAGCAGGGTGCGCGCGGCGGTCAGCGGCTGGATCGGCTGGTCGGAGACCACATGGATCGCCCGGTTGGCACCCATGGCCAGGCCGTTGCGCAGGTGGGCCTGGGCATCGGCGGGGGCGATCGTGGCGACCACGACCTCGGTGGCCTTGCCGCTGTCGCGCAGGCGCAGGGCCTCTTCCAAGGCGATGTCGTCGAACGGGTTCGGCGAGAGTTTCACGCCGTCGGTGACGACGCCGGAGCCGTCGGGCTTCACCTGAATGCGGACGTTGTAGTCCACCACGCGCTTGTAGGCGACGAGGATCTTCATCGGGCTTGGGTCCTTCTCGAACGGAGGAAGCGCTCTGCCGCGCGGCCGAGCGAGCAAACCTCGGATTCTACCGGTGCCGCCTGTTCGCCGCGAGTCGGACCCAGGGGCGCGGTGTGGTTCAGGTCCCGGGTATCCTGTGCGACCAGCCAATTGGGACCCGTTCGGGTCCGAGCAGGAGAATGCAAGTGCCGACCTGGCTCGTGACAGGAGGTGCCGGTTTCATCGGCGGAAATTTCGTGATCGAGGCCGTACGCCTCGGCGTACGGGTGATCAACCTTGATGCCCTGACCTACGCGGGCAACTTGCGGACGCTCACCCCGATCGACGAGGAGCCGGGGTACGTCTTCGTTCACGGTGACATCGGCGACCGCGCGCTCGTGGCCCGCCTGTTGACGGAGCACCGGCCCAACGCCGTGGTCAACTTCGCCGCGGAGAGTCACGTTGACCGTTCCATCGACGGCCCTGCGCCGTTCATCAGGACCAATGTGGTCGGCACGCTGGGCTTGCTTGAATCGACGCGTGATCATTGGAGGGCGCTTTCGGAAGAGGAGCGCGCCGCATTCCGGTTTCTGCACATTTCCACCGACGAGGTATACGGCTCGTTGGGCGAGATCGGCAAGTTTTCGGAGGCCACGCCCTATGCGCCGAATTCCCCGTACGCGGCCTCTAAGGCCGCCTCGGATCACCTGGTGCGCGCGTTCCACCACACCTACGGCCTGCCGACGCTGACGACGAACTGTTCCAACAACTACGGTCCTTACCATTTTCCGGAGAAGCTCATCCCGCTGGTCATCGCCAAGGCGTTGGCGGGCGAGCCGCTGCCGGTCTACGGGGACGGGCAACACGTGCGCGACTGGCTGTTCGTCACCGATCATTGCGAGGCGATCCGTACCGTGCTCGAGAAGGGCCGGGTCGGCGAGACCTACAACGTGGGTGGCGATTCAGAGCGGCGCAACTTGGAGGTCGTGGAGGCGATCTGCGATCTGCTCGATGCGCGACGCCCGCGCGATGACGGGCGATCTCATCGTAGCCAGATCACGTTCGTCGCAGACCGTCCCGGACATGATCGGCGCTACGCGATCGATGCCTCGAAGCTGCAGGGGGAGCTCGGTTGGCGTCCGCGGCATACCTTCGAACAGGGCATCGCCGAAACCGTCGACTGGTATCTCGACAACCAGGACTGGGTGCAACGCATCCTGGACGGGAGTTATCGGCTGGAACGTATCGGCACCGCGGCCTGAGCGCCGTTTTACTACCGAATCAGGCGAGACACCCATGACCCAGCGCAAGGGCATCATTCTTGCCGGCGGCTCCGGCACCCGGTTGTATCCGATTACCCAAGGCGTCAGCAAGCAGTTGCTGCCTGTCTACGACAAGCCGATGATCTACTACCCGCTCAGCGTGTTGATGCTGGCGGGCGTCCGCGAGGTGATGATCATCAACACGCCTCGCGAGCAGGCATTGTTTCGACATCTTCTCGGTGATGGCTCGCAGTGGGGCATGGACATCCGCTATGCCGTGCAGCCCAGCCCTGATGGCTTGGCCCAGGCGTACCTGATCGGCCGCGACTTCGTCGCCGGGAAGCCCAGCTGCCTCGTGCTGGGTGACAATATTTTCCATGGGCATGGCTTGACCGGAACACTCAAGCGCGCCGACGCCCGCGCTGACGGCGCCACGGTGTTCGGCTACTGGGTCAACGACCCCGAACGCTACGGGGTGGCCGAGTTCGATGCGGCGGGCAAGGTGGTCGATATCGCCGAGAAGCCGGAGCATCCACGCTCGAACTACGCGGTCACCGGCCTTTACTTCTACGACGGTCGTGCGGCCGACTACGCGGCGGAACTGAAGCCGTCGCCGCGCGGCGAACTGGAGATCACCGATCTTAATCGTCGCTACCTGGACGACGATGCGCTCTATCTCGAGCAGCTCGGTCGTGGGTATGCCTGGCTCGATACCGGAACCCACCAGTCATTGCACGAAGCGTCCAACTTCATCCAGACCATCCAGGACCGGCAGGGCCTTCAGGTGTGTTGTCCGGAAGAAATCGCCTGGGGGAACGGCTGGATCGATGCCGGGCAATTGGAAGCATTGGCGGCGCCGCTGGCCAAGAATGGTTACGGCAAGTATCTGCAGTCCCTCGTCCAGCGTGGAGTCGTGCGTTGAGGATCATCGAGACCAAGCTGCCCGGTTGCGTCGTCATCGAGCCGGCCGTGTTCGGCGACGCTCGCGGCTTCTTCTTCGAAGCCTGGAACGCCGAGCGCTTCGGTCAGCACGGCCTGCCGACGCGATTCGTCCAGAGCAATGTGTCCTCGTCGGCGAAGTGCGTGTTGCGTGGTCTGCATTACCAGTGGCCGCGGCCGCAGGGGAAGCTGGTGAGTGTGCTCGTGGGCGACGTGTTCGACGTGGCGGTGGACATCCGCCGCGGCTCCCCCACCTTCGGGCAATGGGAGGGCGTGATGCTGAGCGCGGAAAACAAGCGCCAGTTCTGGATTCCGGAAGGTTTCGCGCACGGCTTCGCGGTGCTGTCGGACACCGCGGTGTTCAGTTACCTGTGCACCGACGTGTACGTGAAGGAGGCCGACGCCGGCGTCCGCTGGGACGATCCCGCGGTCGGGGTCGAGTGGCCTGTCGACGCGCCGCTGCTGTCCGAGAAGGACACCGCGGCGCCGCTGCTGGCCGACATCGACGAAGCGCGCCTGCCGGTGTTCGCCGCATGACCGTGCTGGTCTTCGGTGCCAATGGGCAAGTCGGGCAGGAGTTGCTGCGTGCACTCGCGCCCGGCGACGGGGTCCGCGGCGTGACCCGCAGCGGCACGCTGGCGGATGGTAGCGCCTGCCTGCAGGCCGACTTCGGCGATTCCGGGGCTGTCGTCGATCTGCTGGAGCGGGTGCGGCCGCAGGTGGTGGTGAATGCGGCCGCGTACACCGCCGTCGACAGGGCCGAGCAAGAGGCCGATGCCGCCTTCGCCGCCAACGCGACCACGCCAGGCGCGATCGCGACGTGGTGCGCGGCGCAGCGAGTGCCGCTCGTTCATTACTCCACCGACTACGTCTTCGACGGCACCGGCACGCGCCCGTACCGGCCCGACGATGCGACCGCACCGCTCGGCGTCTACGGCGCCAGCAAGCTCGCCGGGGAGGCCGCGGTCCGCGCTGCCGGCGGCCGGCACCTGATCTTCCGCACCGCGTGGGTCTACGCGGCGCACGGCCAGAACTTCCTGCGTACGATGTTGCGGGTGGGGGCCGAGCGCGACGTGTTGCGGGTGGTGGCCGACCAGATCGGCACGCCCACGCCTGCGGCGTTGATCGCCGATGTCACCGCGCAGGTGTTGAGGCGCGATGATGTGCCGTCCGGCACCTGGCATCTGACCGCCGAGGGCGAGACGAGCTGGCACGGATTCGCCGAGGCGATCTTCGCCGGCGCGGTGGCGCGTGGGCTGCTGGCCCGGGCGCCACAGGTGGACGCGATCACGACGGCGGACTATCCGACACCGGCGCGCCGGCCCGCGTATTCGCGTCTGGATACGGACAGCCTGCAGCGGGATCTCAGGGTCGTGTTGCCGACCTGGCAGCAAGGGCTCGACCAGGTGCTCGACACGCTCGCGCCAGGCACGGGGTGACCTTCGCCGCGGGATCGTCGCGGCGGTCATGGTGGACTGGCCGATGGTCCAACGCATCCCCGGCACGCGGCCGGTAGAATCGGCATTTCCCATCCGCGTGAGTCCGCCCGATGAGCGAAGCGATTTCCACCGAGCGTCCGGCCGCGCGCGCCGGCAAGCTCTATCCCGACGCCGCCAGTGCGCTGGACGGCATCGTGGCCGATGACCAGACCCTCGCCGTCGGTGGGTTCGGTCTGTGCGGTATTCCCGAAGCCCTGATCGCGGCGTTGCGCGACGCCGGGGTCAAGGGCCTGACCGCGATCTCCAACAACGCCGGCGTGGACGGTTTCGGCCTGGGCCTGCTGCTGGAGACCCGGCAGATCCGCAAGATGATTTCGTCCTATGTGGGCGAGAACAAGGAGTTCGAGCGGCAGTTCCTGTCCGGTGAGCTCGAACTGGAATTCAATCCTCAAGGCACGCTGGCCGAGCGCCTGCGCGCGGGCGGCGCGGGCATCCCCGCATTCTTCACCGCCACGGGCTACGGAACCGTCGTGGCCGAGGGCAAGGAAACCCGGGAGTTCGACGGCAAGCACTACGTGCTGGAGACCGCGCTCACCGCGGACGTGGCCCTGGTCAAGGCCTGGAAGGCCGACAAGGCGGGCAACCTCGTGTTCCGCAAGACCGCACGCAACTTCAATCCGGCCTGCGCGATGGCGGGCAAGGTGTGCGTCGTTGAAGTCGAGGAGGTCGTCGAGATCGGTGCCATCGATCCCGATCACGTGCATCTGCCGGGCATCTACGTCGATCGCATCGTGCACAACCCGACGCCCGAGAAGCGCATCGAACAGCGGACCGTCCGCGCGGGCTGAGCCGCCGCGACGTCGACGCCCTTCCGCGCACCCTCAACCTGTGCGCATACCCCCGCTCCTGGAGAATCCGATATGGCCTGGACCCGCGACGAGATGGCGCAGCGCGCCGCCCGCGAACTCACCGATGGCGCCTACGTGAACCTCGGCATCGGCCTGCCGACCCTGGTCGCCAACCACATCCCCGAAGGCGTCGACGTCTGGTTGCAGTCCGAGAACGGCCTGCTCGGCATAGGTCCGTTCCCGACCGAGGACGAGGTGGACGCCGACCTGATCAACGCCGGCAAGCAGACCGTCACCGCACGCCAGGGTGCGAGCTATTTCGGCAGCCACGATTCCTTCGCGATGATCCGCGGCGGGCATATCGATCTCGCCATTCTCGGTGCGATGCAGGTCACCGCCGGCGGCGACCTCGCCAACTGGATGGTGCCCGGCAAGATGGTCAAGGGCATGGGCGGGGCGATGGATCTGGTGGCCGGGGTCAAGCGCGTGGTCGTGCTGATGGAGCACGTGGCGAAGGACGGTAGCCACAAGATCCTGCCCGAATGCACGCTGCCGTTGACCGGTGTCGCTGTGGTCGACCGGATCATCACCGATTTGGCGGTGTTCGACGTGACCGCCGACGGCCTGGTGCTGGTGGAGGCCGCCGAGGGCGTCGACATCGATACCCTGCGCGAGCGCACCGGCGTGCCGTTCGCTCAGGCGGCCTGACGCCTCACGCCTGACGCCCGTGTGCTGCGGTTTCGGCCGCACCGTCGCCGTGCGGAGGCCGCGCCCCGGCGATGCGTCCATGTAGTCGACGGGGTCATCCGGTGGCCGACTACGCGACGCTACGGGCGCGCCCATCCGCGTGCCGCGCGGGCCAGGAATCGCGCGAGTCGTATCCCCGCGCCCCGCGGCCATCCGTCCCCGTTGGCCTAGACTAGGCGCCTCTGGACAAGGAGCCGCGCGGATGAGGGTGCTGGTGTGTGGGGGCGCGGGTTACATCGGCTCGCATATGGTGCGGCGTCTGCGTGCCGCCGGCCATGTCGCGACGGTGTTCGACAATCTGTCCACCGGCCATCGCGCCGCGGTGGGCGACGCGCAGCTCGTGGTCGGCGACCTTCGCCGCCAGGCGGATCTCGAGGCGGTGTTGGCGGGCGACCGGTTCGACGCGGTCATGCATTTCTGCGCGCGCTCGCTCGTCGGCGAATCCGTGATGCAGCCGTACGACTACTACGACAACAATGTCGTCGGTACCCTCAACCTGCTGCAGGCGATGCGTACGGCCGGGGTGGACCGGCTCGTGTTTTCGTCCACCGCGGCGGTGTTCGGCCTGCCGCAGGCCGATCGCATCGACGAAACGCATCCGATCGCGCCGATCAATCCCTATGGGGCCAGCAAGGCGATGGCCGAGCGGATCCTCGCCGATGCTGCGGTTGCGTACGGCTTGCGATCGGTGGCGCTACGGTACTTCAACGCCGCGGGCGCGACGCCGTCCGGCGAGATCGGCGAATCGCACGACCCGGAGACGCATCTGATCCCTAATGTGCTCCGCGCCGCCCTCGGGCAGGGCGCCGGGTTGAAGGTGTTCGGTAACGACTATCCGACCCACGACGGCACCTGCATTCGCGACTACGTCCACGTGGACGATCTCGCATCGGCGCACCTGGCGGCGCTGGAGTACCTGCAGACGCAGCCGGGCGCGCACAGTTTCAACCTCGGCAACGGCAACGGTTTCAGTGTCCTCGAGGTGATCGAAGCGGCCGTGCGCGTGGCAGGACATTCGATTCCCTACACAATCGAGGAGCGGCGCTCCGGAGACCCGGACGTGCTCGTCGCGTCCAGTGAGCGGGCGCGCAGCGTGCTGGGCTGGCATCCAAGATCCGCCGACATCGAGGCCATCATCGCCAGTGCATGGCGATGGCACCGCTCCCCTCGCTACTGACCACCTTTCCAGGCGGCCGGGGGCGCTGTGCCCGCCAGAGCGGGGACCGCGCCCCGGCCGGTGTAGGTGTCGGCGATGCCGAGGGCCTGCAGCCACGGGGCGGACCACGAGCCGTCGCCGACGCAGGCCAGAGGCTTCTGAATCGCCGTCGCGTCGAAGACCAGCTCGTCGGCGAGGGGGCCGGCCGCAGAGCAGATGTCCTCGATGAAGCGGATCGCGCCGTCATGGACCTGCGTGATCAGCGACCACTGCGGAGCCGAGACATCGGCGTCCGCATAACGCGGGACAGGCTGGCCGTTCTCCGATCCGAATCCGGCGAATTGCGGGTCCGGTGCGGTCAGCAGGCTCTCCAGCAGCAGATCGTGGCGCAGAACCTGGGCGCTCTCCGCCCCGTCCGTGCGCCCGTCGTGGAAACGTGCCGTCATCCATCCCGCGTCCCCGTATGCAAGGGCACCGGCGTTCAACGCGAAGTAAGCGCCGTCCAGAGGGCGCCCCAGCATGCGGGCGAGGTGGCGCTGGATGGTGCCGGAATAGCCGATGTCGGCGAGCAGCACCGGATCGTCGCCGGCGAGCGACTGCCAGTACAGCCGATAGGCGGCGCGTGCCGATGCGGCGAGTTGCAGAACACGGTCGTGCGCCGGTTCGAGCATGTCGACGATGGCGTCGCCCATCTCAGGAAGGAAGACCTGGCGAGACAGCGTCGCGTGTTCGACGAGCGGGGTGATGGCAGCGGTGGCGGCGGAGCCCAGGCGCGCGCGCAGCAGCCCGTCGAGGGTGCCGTTGTACGTGCCCGAAAACAGCGAGCGCAGATCTTCGACGTGATGGGGGGCCGCCAGCCCCGCTGCCTGTCGGGATGCCAGGAAGTAATGGCCGGTGATCCGATCGGACCCGACCGCGTCCGACAGACGGTCGAATCCGCGCTTGAGCAGGTGGCCCTCCCGGCTCAGAAACAGGATCCGGCGTGCGCCGCGTGCCCGTGCGGTCCCCAGCAGCCAGACGAGGTAGTCCAGAACGAGAGGTCCGAGCATGCAGTAGCCCAGCGAATGCGGCGAAAGCACGACCCGGGGGGCGAGCTGGGACGGATCCCGATCCGCGAGATCCGCGAAATGATTGGCGACCAGGCCGAGCCACAGCGCGTTCTGCCAATCGGTCGGGTCGGTGACCGCACCTCGCAGCGCTCGCAGGCCGGGCACCACGTCCAGCATCGCCGCAGGGCGCAGGACATGCGCGGGCGTGAGCAGGCCGTGCCACTGCGGGACCTGGATGTCCGCCTGCTCGTTGTCGCCGATATGGAGCCAGTGTCCTGCGGGGACCCGTTCGACCTCCGGGACGGCAGCCCACGCGCTCCCCGTGTCCTTGCGCCAACCGGTTTCGCAGGAGACGTACCAGGCCGACGGCAGCCCGGCGACCGCAGGCGGCAGGATCCGTTTCAGGGTCGCGGTATCCAGGTACATGTCCGACAGCGCGACCAGACGCCGGCCGCGCGCGGCGAGCTGCACGGCCGCCAGCACGCCTTCGCGCGGGCGCAACCACTTGGCTTCGCTCGATTCCTCGAGTGCGCGGAGCGCGTCGATGGAGGGCGCGTTTCGAGGCAGGAGCTCCGCCATCGAGCGATAGATGGCCTGTAGGCACGGATCGTGCCCGTCGCCCGCGACGCGCGCCCTTTCCTCTGCCCGTTCGCGCAGCGAGACGAAATCGGCCAGGTCGAACGTCTTCTCCACGAGGCGCCCCAGGCAGGCGCGTGCAGCCTCGGGCGACAGAAACGGACGCACCACCAGCGTATCGAACACATCGCTGGAGATCAGTTGCGCATCCAGTGCGGCAATGGGCAGGCGATCGCGCAGTGGCAGGGCGAAGTACTCGGACCAGTTGCGGTCGCCTTCCGATGTCAGGGCCAGCGTGCCGTCTCTGGGGAGAATGCCGACGAGGTGTCCGCTCGCACGGGCCGAGGGGACCAGCAGGCGCTCGATCGCATGTTGCAGGGTGCCATCCACCTGCCCGCGCTCCTCGGGAAAATCGTCCGTCGCCAGCCGTAAGTCGAGCAGGGGGCGGATCGCGTCCACGCGTGCCCAGAACATCGATCCGGCCGGGAAGTCCAGATAGGCGCCGGCGTGAACGCCGATCCCGAGGCGCGCGCCCAGTGCCCGGGCGGCGTCGAGGTTGCTCAGCCAGGTGTGCGCCCACAGGGGGACACTTTCGTAGCTGTCCGGATAGACCAGGCCCAGGCGGGGCTCGGATACGAACATGCCGAGCTGCCAGGCGATACGTTCGCGGGTGCCCAGCAGTGCGTGGGTCAGGTATCGCCGCCAGGCATTTTGCGAACTCCCGGTGTACAGGGATTTTTTGGTATGCAGGTGGGCGACGATATCGAGCTGGATGATGTCGTCGCGAAACGTCGAGACGAACGGCGCGATGTCGCGTCCTCGGTTGGCGACCACCTCGATAAGCAGTCGCTCGATACCCGAGGTGGCGCCGAAGCGGGATTCAACCTCGGCGACCGTGTCCGGATCCGTCACCGAAACCAGCAGGGTGAACGGCACCGGCATCGCCGCGAGCAGATCCGCGAACTCATCGAGAAGGTCGGGATAAAACGCGTGCAGCATGACGCCGACCTTGAGCCGGACCTGCTCGAGCGGTGCCGGCGCGGCGAAACGATGGGCGACGACGAGGGGTGGAGGCGATGGAGGCGGGTGCGCCGCTTGACGCAGACGGGCCATGAAGCCGCGCACACCGATGGCCCCGGCCATCTGCAGGGCGCGGCGCGTCACCGCGTACGTTCCGGCCAGTCCTCCGCCGTGGCGTTCGATGGAACGCCCGATGCTGAGCACGAGGCGACGGAACAGCGGAATCACAGGCGTTACAGATTCTGGTAATTCGGCCCCGAGCCGCCTTCCGGCGTGACCCAGGTGATGATCTCGTACGGGTCCTTGATGTCGCAGGTCTTGCAGTGCACGCAGTTGGCGGCGTTGATCTGCAGGCGCTTGCCGTGCTCGGCCTGCGCATCCTCGACGATCTCGTAGACCGCGGCGGGGCAGAAGCGGGTGCAGGGGTTGTTGTACTCCTCGACGCAGCGGGTCACGCAGATCGAGGTGTCGTGCACGTGCAGGTGCACGGGCTGGTCTTCGTCGTGCTCGGTGGCGGCGAAGTAGACGCCGGCCAGGCGGTCGCGCGGCGGCAGGTCACGGGCGATGTAGTCGCGCTTGGGCTGCTCATGGCTGCCGACCTTGTCGAGCGCGGACCAGTCCGCCTTCACCTTCAGCGTCCACGGCGACAGGCCGGCGGTGGCGGTCTCCCAGGCGCCGTTGAGCAGGCCGAACCACAGGCCCTTCTTGAAACCGGGCTTGATGTTGCGCACCTTGCGCAGCTCGGCCATCGCATCGGAGGCGCGCAGCTTGGCGTCGAAGCCCGCCGGGGCCAGCGCGCCGGCGGCCAGATGTTCGGCGGCCAGCATGCCGCTGCGGATCGCCTGGTGGGTGCCCTTGATCTTGGGCACGTTGAGCAGGCCGGCGGTGTCGCCGATCAGCAGGGCGCCCGGCATCTCCACCTTCGGCAGCGACTGCCAGCCTCCGGTGACGATCGCGCGCGCACCGGCCGACAGGATGTTCCCGCCCTCCAGCAGCGGCTTGACCATCGGGTGGTGCTTCCACTGCTGGAAGGCCTCGTAGGGCGCGTAGTTCGGGTCATGGTAGTCGAGGCCGCTGACGTAGCCGATCGCGAGCTGATCGTTGTCCAGGTGGTAGATGAAGCTGCCGCCATAGGTGTGGTTGTCGGCCGGCCACCCGAGGGTGTGCACGATCTTGCCGGGCGTGACCCGGCCGGCCGGCACCTGCCACAGTTCCTTGATGCCGATCGAGTACGCCTGCGGGTCGCTGTCGGCGTCCAGATCGAAGCGCCGTACCAGACGCTTGGTCAGGTGCCCGCGCGCGCCTTCGGCCAGCACGGTGACCTTGGCGCGGATGTCGATGCCGGCGGTGTAGCCGGGCTTGTGGGTGCCGTCCTTGGCGACGCCCATGTCGCCGATGCGCACGCCGGTCACGGTGCCGTCTTCGGCGTGCAGGGTCTCGGCGGCGGCGAAGCCCGGGTAGATCTCCACGCCCAGCGCTTCGGCCTGCGGCGCGAGCCAGGCGCACATGGCCCCCAGGCTGACGATGTAGTTGCCGTGGTTGCGCATGCCCGGCGGCACGATCGGCGCCTTGCGACCGCCGTCCTTGCCGAGCAGCCAGAACTCGTCCTCGGTGGCCGGCACGCACACCGGCGGCGGGTTGTCGTGCCAGCCGGGCAGCAGAGCGTCGAGCGGACCGGGCTCGATCACCGCGCCGGACAGGATGTGCGCGCCGATGGTGCTCGATTTCTCGATCACGCAGACCGAGATGTCGGGATTGATCTGTTTCAGGCGGATCGCGAACGACAGACCCGCCGGGCCGGCGCCCACGGTGACGACGTCGTATTCCATCACGTCGCGTTCGACGGCGTCGGCTGGCTGGTTCATGCTGGCTCGGGCTCCGGTTGCAGAACGCAATTGTCGCGTTTCCGGCGTGAACGCGGCAAATTGAGAGTCGTTCCCGTCTTGTTGCCACACCCGATGCTGCGCTCGCTCGAACTTCCCGGTGCCGATCTGCGTTTCGACTCCGCCTGGCTGCCGCGGCCGGAGGCCGATGCCGTGTTCGAGGCCCTGCACGCGGGGCTGGCGTGGGAAACCCATCGCATCCACTTGTTCGGCCGCCAAGTCGACAGCCCGCGGCGCAGCGTATGGGTCGGCGATCCCGACGCGCACTACCGCTACTCGGGCGCCGGCTTCGCGCCCCGGCCGTGGACGCCGGTGCTGCGCGCGCTGGGCGACAGGCTGGAGACCGCCATCGGCACGCGCTTCAACAGCGTGCTGGCGAACCTGTATCGCGACGGGCGCGACGGCATGGGTTGGCACAGCGACGATGAGCCGGAACTGGGCACGCAGCCGGTGATCGCTTCGGTGAGTCTCGGCGCGCCGCGGCGGTTCGTGCTGAAGGCGCGGGTGGGCGATGAGCGGCTCGCACTCGAACTGCCGCCGGGGAGCCTGCTGGTGATGGGGGGCGACACGCAGCGTCACTATCGGCATGCGTTGCCCAAGACCGCGCGACCGGTGGGGCCGCGGATCAACCTGACGTACCGGTGGGTGGCGGGGCGTGGGTGAGAGGGCGTGCTGTTCGGAGAACCTTCCTGGCTGAAGACGCCCTCATCCGCCTCCTCGGGGCACCTTCTCCCGCAGGCGGAAGAAGGGGCTGGCGTCCTGTCGGGACATCTTCTCCGGCAGGAATCTGCCCGGGTAGAGAAAAAGATGCAGGGGGCAGCTTTGGAACCCCTTTCCCGCGTGCGGGAGAGGGGCAGGGGTGAGGGCGGTAGGGCGCGGCATCGTCTGAAGCGCTCGTGTCTTTCAAGACACCCTCATCCGCCTGTTCGGGCCTCTCTCCCGCAGAAAAGGAGGGAATCGCTGATGGCGTGCCTGAAGGAGGGCGCGCCCTAGAACCGGTCGAGCCAGCCGTAGGTGTCGGGCGTGGTGCCTTCGAACAGGCCGAAGAACGCCTGCTGGAGCTGGCGGGTCACCGGACCGACCTTGCCGGTGCCGACCGCGCGGCCGTCGACCGAGCGGATCGGGGTGATTTCCGCCGCAGTGCCGCACATGAACAACTCGTCGCACAGGTACAGATACTCGCGCGGCAGGTCCCGCTCCACCACGTGTAGGCCGGCGTCGCGGGCCAAGGTGATCAGGGTGTGGCGGGTGATGCCGTTGAGCAGCGCGGCGCTGACCGGCGGGGTGTGCAGCACGCCGTCGAACACCAGGAACAGGTTCTCGCCAGCGCCTTCCGACAGCAATCCGGTCGAGGCCAGCGCGATGCCCTCGCCGAAGCCGAGCCGCCGGGCTTCGCGCGCGACCAACTGGCCGGAGAGGTAGTTGCCGCCGGCCTTGGCGCCGGCCGGGATGGTGTTGGGTGCGAAACGCTGCCAGCTCGACACGCAGGCGTCGATACCGGTTTCCAGCACGCCCTCGCCCAGATAGGTGCCGAACGACCACGCGCCGATCGAGACGTCGATCGGGGTCTCGGCCGTCAGGCCGAAGCCGCCCAGGCCGCGGAAGGCCACCGGGCGGATGTAGGCCGCGTCGAGGTTGTTCCGGCGCAGGACCTCGCGGGTGGCGTCGTTGAGCTCGTCGAGCGTGTACGGGATCTCGAAGTCGTGGATCTTGGCCGAGGCGTACAGCCGGCGGTTGTGGTCGCTCAGGCGGAAGATCGCCGGGCCGTCGGGGGTGCGGTAGGCGCGGATGCCCTCGAACACCGAGGAGCCGTAATGGATGGCGTGCGCCATCACATGGGTGGTCGCTTCGGCCCAGGGCTTGATGGTGCCGTTGTGCCAGATCCATTCGGGGTATTGCATGCGCATATGTCCGTCGGCCGGGAAGGCGGCATTCTGCCATTCCCCGGCCGTGCGGACACGGTCGCGCAGCGGACCGCGGGGTCGGAGCGGGCTTCGCCGGATCCGACCACCGCGGCCGCCGTGACCGGGTGGCTCAGCGGAACCCGGCCACCGTGGCGCGTCGATTGTTGATGACGCGCGCGTTGTCGTGGGTGGCGGCGGTACCCATGGGCGCGCCGTTGTAGGTCCGACTGCGGTTGGACCAGTAGTTGACCCGGGTGCAGCCCGGGCTGCAGTTGTAGGCCATGATCGTGCGGAAGGCACTGCCGGGATGCCGGTAGCCGTGCCCGTAGGGATACGCGTTGTTGGTGGCGATCTCCGGGTTGTGGTGCGCGCCGAAGTTGTGGCCGATCTCGTGGGCGAAGGTGTAGTAGCCGGTCGCGCAGCCGTAATGCACCACGCTGAAGGCATAGGCGGCGCTCGCGTTGAGGTAGCCGATGCCGCACGACGCGCTGTTGTTGATCACCAGCACGCTGAGATCGGCGGCGGTGCTGTTGCGGGTGGCGTGCCAGCCGTCCATGAAGCCGTCGCTGGTGCCGCGGAAGTGGTCGAGGGCGGTACTGAAATTGGTGCCGGTGTAGGTGGTGGTGCCCACGTGCGCCAGTTGCAGGGTGACTTGCGCCCCGCTGTTGGCGAAGCCCTGGTTGCTCTCGGCGACGGCGAGGTTGGCGAAGCCGGTGATGTCGCCGATCGCGCTGGCCGCCGCGTTGGAGATGAGCACGCCGACGCGGACGACGGTGTTGTTCTTGTTCTCGGGGATTTCCAGATGGTCGAAGACCAGGGGCTGGATCGGCGTATGGCGATGGCCGGCGGGATGGTCGGGCGGCATCGACGCGGTGTCCATGCGGGTGAGCACATGGCCGCCGTCGGCCAGCGGCCGCAGTTGATAGATCTCGCCACCACTGCGGATGGTGCCGGTCAGGCGGTCGCCGTTGCGGACCACCAGCACCGACGCATCGGGATCTTCCAGCGCTTCCTTTTCGCCGAACCGCTGCAGGCGTGCGCGCGTGTCGTCGGCATTCAAGGTGCCGGACCACACGATGGTGCCGTCGGGGTTCGTGTAGGCGTACTGCTGTTCGGCCTGCACGCGCACGCCGGGTGCGATTTCCATGTCCAGATGTTGCACGGCCTCGTCCAGGAGGGTGGCCTCGACCGCCAGGGCGACGAGATCGCGGCTGGCGGGCTCGGCCTGGATCGCCTGGAGCACCCGGTCGTCGCTCGCGGCCACCGACGCCTTGGCCTGGGGCGCGATCGAAAACAGCGTGTCGGCACTTCCGGCCGCGGCGGCGGTGGAGGCGAACAGGGTCAGCATCGAGGCGGCCAGCAGGCGCCTGCGGAAAGTACGGCGGACGGTCATGGCAAAACTCCTTTTTCGGCGGTGTCCGCGTCGGCGGAAGATGCGACGCCTCGCCAGCCTAGAAGTTCTCTGGCACGCATCGGGCCGTCGGGGCGCCTCGGGTGCCGTGGGCTGCAAGGACTGCGAGCGGCATCCTTTCGGAGGTGTGACCACGATGGTGAAAGCCCGCCCGGCGCGCTGCGCTGCGGCACAGCCGGCCGCGTGCCGCGCCGTCGTGGGTCGGTCGTCCGGAGCTGGCGACGATGTTCGGCGGTCTACAGGCTGACCCACCAGCAGCCCATGTGCCGGCGCAGGTTCAGCACCGTGCTGCGGGGGGTGATGCGGTCGCCGACGGTCTGTTCCAGACGCAAGGCGGTCGGGGCGCTGCGGCGCGGCGCGGGCGCTGCGGCCGCGGGGGGCTGGGGAAAGGTCGATGCGGCGAAGCTGTTGCTGCGGGCGGTGGCAGCGACCGCCGCGGCCTCGGGCCGGACGGCGGCGATATCGACGAGCGGGCGTTGCACGATCGCATCCAGGCGATCCATCACGCCGTATCCGCCGCGATGCGACATCCCGGCGAAGTGATAGACGCCGGCCAGACGGTTGACGTCCCGGTTGTCGACCGCCGCGCTGATTTCGTGGACGAGGTCGCGCAGCGTGCGCGCGCAGCCGAGTGCGATCCGACGCTGGGCGCCGGCGCTCTCGCCCGGTACCGGGCGGGCAAGCGCCCCGATGTCGCCGCAGCGGCGATCGGTATAGATCGCGGAGCCATCCGGACCGATGCACCGGTTGATCTGCGTCTGTGCCGCTGCGGGCCCGGAGGCGGCCGGGCCGAGGCCGGCGAGGGCGAGCAGGACGGCGAGAGTGCACAGGCGGCGCATGGCGGAAGCGTACCCCGGCACGGACCGGGCCGCTGAATGCACGGCGACGCTCAGTCGAGCCGGGCGAGCACCGCTTGGCTGGGACGGGCGAGATTCAGCGCGTAGAAGTGCAGCGCGGGAGCGCCGCCGTCGATCAAGCGCCGACACAGCCGTGCGACCAGGTCCGCGGCGAACTCGCGGATCGCCCCGCTGTCGTCGCCGTAGCCCTGCATGCGCTTGACGACCCAGCGCGGGATTTCGGCGCCGCAGGCTTCGGAGAACCGTCGCAGCTGGGAGAAGTTGGAGATCGGCATGACGCCGGGGACGATCGGCACCTCGACGCCTGCCGCGCGCGCATCGTCGACGAACTGGAAGTACGCATCGGCGTTGTAGAAGTACTGGGTGATCGCGCTGTCGGCGCCGGCGTCGATCTTGGCCTTGAAGTGGCGCAGGTCGGTCAGCGCGTCGTCGGCCTGGGGATGGGTTTCCGGGTAACAGGCCACTTCGATGTGGAAGTGGCTGCCGGTTTCGGCACGGATGAAGGCCACCAGGTCGGCGGCGTAGCGGAGATCGCCCGGGCGGCCCATGCCCGAGGGCAGGTCGCCGCGCAGCGCCACCAGGCGGCGGCAGCCGATTCCGCGATACAGCGCCAGCAACTTGCGGATTTCCTCGCGCGTCCCACCCACGCACGACAGGTGTGGGGCCGCGTCGAACCCGTGGCGCTGATGCAGGCGGCGCACGGTCTCGGGCGTGTAGCTGAGCGTCGAGCCGCCGGCGCCGAACGTGCACGAAACGTATTCCGGCGCATGCACCTTCAGACGCTCGGCGGACCGGTCCAGTTGCGTGCGCTGCTCGTCGGTCTTGGGCGGGTAGAACTCGAAACTGAGCGGGATCATCGGATGGCGGATCGAGGATGGCCGAAGCAGTGTATCTCTTTATCGCGATGGATGTTTAGAGGTCGTAAGAGGCCATGGGTGTCGAGAGATCGCGGGGCGGCGCGAACTCGGTCCTGACGGTACCCTGCGCGCCGGCCCCTTCCCGATCGCGCCCCGATCCAGCCCGATGTCCATCGTCCTGACCGATTTCGCACGCACCCGCCTGTTCCCGTCCACGCCGCGCCCGAACACCATCCAGGACCTCACCGCCGAGGCCTTCGAGCGCTGGCTCAACGACGACGTGCCGGAGCGCGTGCTCGAAGGCTATGCGCCGTTCTGCCGCCTGCACGCGCACCGCAATGTCACGTCCACGCGCTGTCTCACCGCGCCGATCACCGAAGACAACCGCCACCTGCTGCGGTCGGCCTACGAAGCGCGCTCGCGCGAGGAGTTGCCGGTGCTGGTGCGCTGGTTCGAGGGCGTCGAGCCACCGGTCGCGCGGTATCTGCTGCCGATCCTCTACAGCCGGGAGCAGCTGGCCGTGGAGGGGGTGCCGATCGAGGCCGACTGGGGCGTGGTCGGCTGCCTGTACACGATGGCCCCGGAGGAAATCCCGATGGCGCCGATCACCATGCTGCGCAACGCGCTGGGCGTGGAGGAGGGTGGGTCGGGCGTGCCGCTGGACCGCGACGCCTACCGCCGGAGCGTGGCGTTCTGGGAGCGCAATGCGAACTGGCGCTGAGGTGCCGCCCGCGGACGCGTCGAAGCGCGTCGGAAGAGCCTCGAGGCGGGGCGGAAAGCGCTTCGTCGTCCGGTTTCGTCGCCCAGGGGGGGCGAGCGGACGCCGGCGGACCCGGATCGGCTGTAAAATGGTCGTTTTTTCGCCAGCCAGAAGATGCAACCTCTCCCACAGGCGCCGACGGGTGGCCCGACCTTCGTGCGCCTGCTGGCCCGCCTGGCCGATGCCGGTCCGGTTGCCGTCGGGCCACCCCTGGCGGAGCCGCTGAGCCGATGGATCGACTGGAATCGCGCGGTGGCGCTGTCGACCGCGCTGGATGGCCGCCCGCCGCCTCCCGATTCCGATGTCCCGTTGTTCGACGACGCGGAAGATGCGGCCTGTGCGGCCGCCCGCGACGCGCTGCGCCGTGCGGCCGTGGATGAGCGTGCCGCGCCGGTACCGGCGGACGCCCCCCCTGAGTTCCCGGTGTTCCGCAAGCGGTACGTGAAGCTGCAGCAGGCGATGCAGGCCACTACCGGCCGCCTGCGCGGGGAGTTGCGCGACCGCCTGCCCCGGGTCTCTCCGGACCTCGCTCGATTGGCCGAGGTGGACGCGGCGATGGAGCGGGTGCTCGGTCCACGCGAATACACGCTGCTGGCGAAGGTGCCCGACGTGCTCGAAATTCACTACGCGCGATTGCGCGACGCCGCCCCCGCGGCAACGGATCCGGCGCGGCCGGGTCCCTGGCTGGACGCCTTCCGCCGCGACATGCACGACGCGGCGCTGGCCGAACTCGATGTCCGTTTTCTCCCCATCGACGCCCTGCTCGCGGCGTTGCGGGCCGACCCAAGGTAACGCCATGCGCAAGTTGCTCCTCCCCCTGTTCGTGTTCTCCGCCGGCCTGGCGATCATCGGCTGGATCGCCGCCGGTTACGTCGGCACCCACCTGCTGGCGCTGACCGTCACCGCACTGATCGGTGCGCTGTATCTGGCGGGTGTGCGCGAACTGGTGCGCGACCGCCAGGTCACCGCGACCCTGGACGCCGCGGTGGACGCGTTGTCCGAGCCGCCACAGGCGTTGGAGGCCTGGCTCGAGCGGATGGATCCGGCGCTGCGCGCGCCGGTGCGGCTGCGTGTGGAGGGCGAGCGGGTTCCGTTGCCGGGGCCGGCGCTGACGCCGTATCTGGTCGGCCTGTTGGTGCTGCTGGGCATGCTGGGCACGCTGCTGGGCATGACGATCATGCTCCGGGGCACCGGTCTGGCGCTTGAAAGCGCCGTGGACCTGCAGGCCATGCGCGATTCCCTCGCTGCGCCCGTGCGTGGCCTGGGCGTGGCCTTCGGGACCTCGATCGCGGGCGTTGCGGCGTCCGCGGCGCTGGGCTGGCTGTCGGCATGGGTGCGCCGCGAGCGCGTGCGCGCTGTGCAGCGGCTCGACGCCGCCGCTGCGAGCCATCTGCGCGGTTTCTCCCGGGCGCAGCAGCGCGAAGCGGCATTCGCGTTGCTGCAGCGCCAGACCGAGCAGATGCCGGCGCTCGTCGAACGCCTCCAGGCCATGATGGATGGCCTGGAGCGCCAGCAGCGCGCCGCCAACGACGCATTGACGAGCCGGCAGGACGATTTCCATGCCCGCACCGAGGCCGTGTACGCACAGCTGGCGGGCGCGGTCGAGCGCTCGCTGCGCGAGAGCGTCGCCGAAAGCGCGCGCGCGGCCAGCGATGCGTTGCAGCCGACCGTGGAGGCCACGATGGCCGCGATCGCGCGCGAGACAGCGCAGTTGCATGCGGGCATCGGTCAGGCAGTGGACCGCCAGGTGGCCGGCGTGTCGGCGAGCCTGGAAGCCGCGGCCGCCCACGTGGATGCCGGCTGGCGCAGCGTTCACGACGATCAGCAGCAGACCCACGCGGCCCTGGTCCAGGCATTGCGCGAGGCGTTGAGCGAGGCCGGTGTCGGCTTCGGGCGACGCGCGGACGCCCTGATCGATGGTGTGTCCGCACATCTCCACGACGCGGGCGAGCGCCTCGCGACGGGTTGGCGCGAGGCACTGGCGCAGCAGGAGGCGGCTCATGCCGCACAGGCCGCGCGCCAGGCCGAGGCCATGGCCGAGGCGGCGACGGCGCTGGAGCGCCAGAACAGTGCTTCGCTGGCGGCGATCGAGCAGGTCCAGGCCCGGCAACAGGCGGCCCTGGCCGAACAGGACACCCAGCGGCTGTCGGCATGGACGACGGCGCTGACCGGAATGGGCGCGACCCTGCGCGACGACTGGACGCGTGCGGGTGCGGACATGGCGGCGCAGCACCAGGCGGTGTGCGACACGCTGGTCAGTACCGCGGAGGAGATCACCGCGCAGACGCGCACGCATGCCGGCGAGACGCTCGCCGAGATTTCGCGGCTGGTCGACGCCGCGTCGGAGGCGCCGCGCGTGGCCGCCGACGTCGTGGCCGAGTTGCGCGAGAAGCTGTCCGACAGCATGGTGCGCGACACCGCGATGGTCGAGGAGCGCAATCGCCTGCTGGCGACGCTGGAAACCCTGCTCGGCGCCGTGACCCATGCGTCCACCGAGCAGCGCGCGGCGGTCGATGCGCTGGTCGAGACATCCGCCGGCCTGCTCGAGCGCGTCGGCAGCGGCTTCGCGGCACGCGTGGACGCCGAGGCCGGGCGCCTCGACGCCGCCGCCGAGCGGGTGGCGATCGGCGCGGCCGATGTCGCCAGCCTCGGCGAGGCGTTCGCGGCGGCCGTGCGGACGTTCGGCGAGACCGGCCTGCAGCTGTCCACGCGGTTGGAAGGCGTCGAGTCCGCGCTGGAGAAATCCATCGCCCGCAGCGACGAACAGCTGGCCTACTACGTCGCGCAGGCACGTGAGGTGGTCGATCTCAGCCTGCTGGCGCAGAAGCAGATCGTCGACGACCTGCAGCGCCTGGGCGCACGCGACGCCGCCGCCGGAGCCACCCCGGCATGAGCGTGGAATTCGAGGGCGAGGCGGGCGATACCTCGCCCGTCTGGGCCGCATTCGGCGATCTGATGTCGGTGCTGCTGGGCGCCTTCGTGCTGATCCTGGTCGGCGTGATCGGCGTGCAGTTGCAGCTGGAAACGCGGCTGCAGGAAGAGGTGCGCCAGCGTGCCGCCGAAGCGCAGCGCCTGCAGACACTGGAGCAGGCGTTGGCCGCGCCGTTGGCGTCCGGGCGGATCACCCTGGTCGACGGGCGGATCGGCATCAGCGGCAATGTGTTGTTCGCGCTGAATTCGGATCGCCTGCAGCCGGAGGGCGAGGATCTGCTGGCGAGCCTGGCGGGCCCACTGGCGGACTATCTGCAGTCGCGCGACGAGATCCTGATGGTCAGCGGGTTCACCGACGACCGTCCCATCCACGGCGGCAACCGGCGTTTCGCCGACAACTGGGAGCTGTCCGCGCAGCGCGCGCTGACCGTGACCCGCGCGCTGGTAGCCGCCGGGGTGCCGCGCGCGTCGGTGTTCGCAGCGGCGTTCGGCGCCGAGCAGCCGGTGAGCTCCAACGCCGACGAGGCCGGGCGTGCGCGCAACCGCCGGGTGGAGATGGCACCGGTGCCGCGGCAGGCGGCTGCGGTACCCGGGGCCGGCCACGGACCTGAAGCCGATCGCGCACCCGGAGCGGGCGGGTCGCAAGCGCAGGCGCCCGATGCGCGCTGACCCCGGCGATGCGTCGCCGCTCGCGGATGCGACGGACATGACGTCGGAGATCGACGCCATGGGCGATGCGGACAGGGACGCGCTGCTCGCGCGTTGGCTGGCGCAGGGCGGTTCGTGCCGGGACCCCGTGCGCGTCCACTACATCGCGGCGCTGCGGCGTCGTGCCGCGCAGGCGCAGGGCCCGCTTCGGGACGCGCTCGACGCGCGGGTCGTCGCCTTGCTGCGCACCTGCGCGCAGGAACTGGCGCAGCCCGACATGCCGAGGCGGGCGTCGTCGGCCGGCCGCGATCGCGCCGTCGATCCGCCGCATCCGCTCGCATCGGTGGTCGACGCGCTGGCGCAGCATGCCCGGATGCGTGCGGGCGCGGCGCAGGATGCCGGGCCGATGTCGTCGTTTCCGACGGCGCTGCCCGCGCTGGAGCCCGCGCGCAGGCAATGGGCGGACGTGCGCAGCCACAGCCGGCTGCAGGCGGCGATGGCGCCCCCCCCGGAGGATGCGGGACCGCTCAACTCCACCCACCTGGTGCATCGGGCGTTCGCGACGATGCGCGCCGCGGCACCGGGCTATCTGCTGCACTTCCTGGATTACGTCGATGCCCTGTCGGGCCTGGAGCGGCTGCCGGGGCTGGGCGACGGTTCGACCGACGCCGGCCGCGTGGCCGAAGGGCGCAAGCGCGGCCGCGCCGCGCCACGCAAACGCCGCGGCTGAAGCGACGGTCGTCCGCCGGGTGCCCCGCGCGGCGGACGCGTGCCGAGGGGAACGGCTTCATGCGCAACGACCCTGCCTGCACGGCGCCTGCACCCGATGGATCTATACTCGGAACAGCCCTCCGGCCCCCGGCCGGACCGCCAGACCTTCCGGGTCAAGCCCGTCGCCGACCCTTCCCTCCCCCAAGGATTGCGGACGTCATGAAGAGATTGCTCAAGGCCCTGGTTGGCCTGCTCGTGCTGTTGGCGATTGTCGGCGGCGTGTTCCTGTACTGGCCGCTGTTCCAGCGTTCGCCGCCGCCTGCCGACAACGACCAGCCCGTCGACGCGGTGCTGATCGGCGCCGGCGTGATGAGCGTGACGCTCGCCACGTACCTGCAGGAGCTGGAGCCCGACTGGCGCATCGAGCTCTACGAGCGCCTCGACGGTGTCGCCCTGGAAAGCTCCGACGGCTGGAACAACGCCGGCACCGGCCACTCCGGCTTCGCCGAACTCAACTACACCCCCGAACGCGACGACGGCAGCATCGAGACCGCCCGCGCGGTGGACATCGCCGAACAGTTCGAGGTCGCGCGCCAGTTCTGGGCCCACCAGGTCGAGCAGGGGCGGCTCGGTACGCCCTCCGACTTCATCAACGCCACCCCGCACATGAGCTTCGTGTGGGGCGACGACAACATCGACTACCTGCGCCGGCGCCACGCCGCGCTGTCGACCAACCCGTTGTTCCACGGCATGGAGTACTCCGAGGACCCGGCGCAGATCGCGGCGTGGGCGCCGTTGATGATGGAGGGGCGCGACCCGGCCCAGCGCATCGCCGCGACCTGGATGCCGCTGGGTACCGACGTCAACTTCGGCGTGATCACCCGCCAGCTCACCGAGGGTCTGCAACGCAGTCCGAACTTCGCGCTGCACCTGCAACACGAGGTGCGCCAGCTCGAACGCAACGACGACGGCACCTGGACCGTCGGTGTGCACGACCTGGCGACCGACAGCACGCGCTCGGTCAGGACGCGCTTCGTGTTCGTCGGGGCCGGCGGCGCGGCGCTGACGCTGCTGCAGCACTCGGGCATTCCCGAAGCGAAGGGCTACGGCGGTTTCCCGGTCGGCGGCCAGTTCCTGGCGACCGACAATCCCGCGATCACCGCCCGGCACGAGGTCAAGGCCTACGGCAAGGCGGAGGACGGATCGCCGCCGATGTCGGTACCGCACCTGGACGCGCGCATGCTCGACGGCAAGCCGGTGCTGCTGTTCGGCCCGTTCGCGCTGCAGAGCACGCGTTTCCTCAAGCACGGGTCGTGGTTCGACCTGTTCTCGTCGGTCAACAACCACAACGTGCTCGGCATGCTGCGCGTCGGTGCGGAGAACCGCGACCTGGTGGGCTATCTGATCGAGCAGGCGCGCCTGTCCGACGCGGATCGGCAGGCCGAGCTCGCCAAATACTATCCGGACGCCGATCCCGCCGACTGGCGTCTGGTGACCGCCGGCCAGCGCGTGCAGATCATCAAGCGGGATCCGGAGCGGGGCGCGGTGCTGGAGTTCGGGACCGAAATCGTCAGCGATGCCGACGGCAGCATCGCCGCCCTGCTGGGCGCTTCGCCGGGCGCCTCCACGTCGCCCAAGATCATGCTCGACGTGCTGCAGCGCGCCTGGCCCGAGCGCATGCAGGGCGCTTGGCGCGAACGTATTCTCGACATCGTGCCGTCGTACGGACAGTCGCTGAATCCTGACGTGGCATTGACCAATCGCATCCGCGGCATGACCAGCCGCGCGCTGCAACTGCCGCATCTGGAGGTGCCGGGCGCGCCGGTCGGTGACGGTCAGCCCGATGCCGCCAACGACGATGCGGCGCCCGATGCCGCGGCGACGCGCGAACTCGATCGCCGGATGCAGGCGCTCTGATCCGGGCGGTGGGCGCGTCGGCGCCTGCCGACCACGCGGGGCCCGTCGGCCCCGCGCGATTCACTCGGCAGCCGCGGTGGCGGCCTGCGCGATGTCCTCGCGAAACAGCCAGCGCATCGCGCGCCCGTAGGCTTCACCGATGCTGGCCGCGTGTGTGCCGTCCGGAAGGACATCGAGTTGCAGGGCCCACGGGCGATCCGGGTGGGCGTGCCAGTGCGCGTACCACGCCTGCGCGCCCACCACACGGAATCCCGCGTCGCGTGCGCCGCTCGCCAGCACCACGCGGGGCTCTTCCGTGGCCGGCGGTCGCGGCGTGGCCGGTGGGAGGAACAGCGCTTCGCGATCGCGGCTGAGGGCCGGGTTGCTCGCGATCCGCCCCCAGAACAGGTCAGGCGCCTGCAGCGCCGACCAGAGCACGAAGTAGCCCGAGCGCGATTGGCCCAACAGGACCCGCCGGGTCGTCTCGATGCGATAGCGGGCCTCGGTGGCCGGGAGCAGCTCCTCGCGCAGGAAGTCCAGGAACGCCGGGGCGCCGCCTTCGTCCGCCGGCGTGTCGGCGCCCGGCGCCGAGAAATCGACGTGACGCTTGTTCACCGCTGGATCGAAGCTGCCGTACGCGATGCCCACGACAATGGCGTCCGGCAGACGGACGTCGTAGTGCAGGAACAGGTGCGTGGGCGCCAGCAACGGAAACAGGCTGTCGCCGTCGAGGACGTAGACGACCGGCCAACGTCGGTCCGGCTGGGCCTCGTAGGCTTCGGGCAGCCTGACATGGATGTGATACGTGCGGTCGGTGTACCGCGACGGCTGCTCGAAGTGATCGCCGGCCAGGGCCGGCAGATGCGCCGTCGGATGTGGCGATGCCGGTGCCGGCTGCGCGATCGATACCATCGACAGCATGACGAGCGCGCTCCAGGCGACCGGGATGCTGCGGGCGGAACGAGACGTGCGTGCCATCGGAAGATCCTTCTCGCGCGGGGTCGCCGCATGGTGCGGTACCCGTCCGCCTCGCGCCAGCATGGTCGGCGACTGCTGCAGCGAAGTGTGGCGTGACGGTGGACGCGGCGTGGCGTGCCCGGTGTCCTATGGATCGGGTGCCGACACAGGCAGCGGATCACCGGCCAGTTTCATCGCATACAACGCGGCACCGTAGTGCGGCTCGAAGCGGGGCGGCTGCAGGACGAACACGGGTCCGTGCGTGCGCAGCGCGTCCGAGAGGGGCGCGAGCAGCAGGTCGCCGGCGCTGAAGGCGCCGCCGGAGTAGGACACGGGAATCGTCTCGTCGTCCTCGAAATGCAGGGCCTGCCGCACCGCCTGCACGATCAGCGCGAGTTCCTCGCCTGCGCGCCGGTAGATCCCGGCCGCGACCGTATCGCCCTCGCGTGCGGCCTGGGCCACCAGCAGCGACAGCCGTGCGACCTGGTCTCGGGCGAGGGCGTCGGGGCCGTGGATGCGCGCGCAGAGGTCGAGCTCTTGCGCCAGTCCGAGGTGCGCTGCGAACGCGTCCAGCAAGGGACTGCGCGGCAGGCGCCCGTCGCTCATCCGGGAGCAGGCGTTCAGGCCCTGCACCGCGATCCAGTACGCCGACCCCTCGTCGGACAGCACTTCGCCCCAGCCGCCGGCGCGGGCGGCCGCGCCCTGCCGCTGGCCGTAGCCGATCGAGCCGGTCCCGGCGACGATGTTGACGCCGTCGGCGCAGGCCAGCGAGCCGGCCCAGCCGCAGATCATGTCGTTGCCGCAGGTGTAGCGGTCGTGGCCGAGGAGCGCCTGCGGGATCGCGTCGAGCTGGGGCGTGACCGCGCTGTCTTCGCCGTGGGCCGGCAGGCCCACGAACGCGTGCCCGATGGCGCCGGCGTCGGCACCGGCCAGCGCCAGCACCTCGCCGATGCCGTCGGCGAGGATCGCGCGCACGCCGTCGAGACCGACCTGCGGGTGGTAGGTGGTGCCGCGCCGGACCTCGGCCAGCACCCGGCCGGCCGCATCGATCAGCACGAAGCGGGTCTTGGTGCCGCCGCCGTCGACGCCGAGGTAGCAGGTCGCGCTCATGCGTCCAGCGGATGCAGGCGCACGCCCTGCACCACGCGGTTGACCGTGCCCTGGCGGTTCGGGTTGTCGGGGGTGAGGCCTGCGGCGCGCGAGGCGTGGAAG
This sequence comes from Luteimonas abyssi, assembly GCF_001482195.1. GTDB lineage: Bacteria > Pseudomonadota > Gammaproteobacteria > Xanthomonadales > Xanthomonadaceae > Luteimonas > Luteimonas abyssi. The sequence goes on from NZ_KQ759763.1 coordinate 646,886, forward strand.
GCGAACAACTGCGCCACGATGACGTAGGGCCAAAGCAGGTCGACGTCCGGCGCGTGCGCCATGTCGGGCACCAGGATGGCGTCGCGATCGCCGTCGGCGACCGGGCGGGTGGCGACGGCCACCACGCGCGCGGCGACGCCGTCGTTGCGCAGTTCCTCGAGCAGGTCGAGATCGTAGCGGCGTGTGGTCGGGTCGTTGGAGACGAACACGAACACCAGCGTCCGTGGATTGAGGAAGGTCTTCGGGCCGTGCCGGAAGCCCATCGGGGATTCGAATGCCGTCGCGACGCCGCCGTTGGTCAGTTCGCCGAGCTTGAGCGACGCCTCGCGCGACAGGCCCTTGAACAGGCCGCTGCCGAGATAGACCACGCGTTCGAAGCCGTGCAGCGCCAGCGCCTGGGTCGGCGCGCCCGCATCCTCCAGCACCCGCGCGGCCGCTTCGACGATCGCCCCGACCCGGTCGTCCAGCACGTGCGGGGCACTCAGCGCCGCCAGGGTGGCGTACATCATGCAGCTGAAGCTGGAGGTCATCGCGAAGCTGACGTCGTGGGTCTCCTCTGGCAGCAGCAGGGTCATGGTCTCGCGCACCGCGACCTTGCCCAGGGCGCCGTCGGCATTGCAGGTCACGATCAGGTGGCGCACGTCGCCGACCAGGGTCTCGGCGAGTTCGACGGCCGCCACGCTCTCGGGGCTGTTGCCTGAGCGGCCGAACGAGACCAGCAGCAGGGGCTGGGCCGGATCCAGGTAGAGCCGGGGGGCGCTGACCAGGTCGGTGGTGGCCACGGCATCGACGCGGGCGGCCAACTGGCGGTCGAGCAACGGCGCCAGGCACTCGCCGATGTAGGACGAGGTGCCGGCACCGGTGAGGATCACCCGCGCGGCCGGGTCGCCGGTCACCGGGCCGACGAAGGAGGCGAGCCGGTCGGCGAGGTCGGCCACCAGCGCGTGGGTCCGCGCGATCATCGCCGGCTGCTGTTCGATCTCGCGTGCCGTCCACAGGGCGCCGCCGGCGTCCAGGTCCGGCTCCGGAATGCCGAGGGTTTCAACGGGTTTCATGGGGGAGGCATGCATGGCGATAGTCGTCGAGGGTGGTCGCGATGTGGGCCATCACGAGGGCGAGGGGGTCGAGCGGCGCGCGGTCGTCGCGCAGCGCCCGCAGGGCGTGCGGCAGGTATTGCCCGATCAGGGGCATCGGGGGTGGGTCGGTCCGGAGGTTGTCGATCAGGCGCTGGCAGGCGTCGTCGATGGCCGGGTCCGGCCAGTAGTAGCGGATGCGGTCGCTGAGGCTGTACTGCAGGTCGATCGTCAGCGCCTCGCCGTCGCCGTGGTAGTAGCGTTGCCAGTGATCGGGGCGTTCGCGCATCCGCGCCAGGGCGACGCGACGCAGGTCCGCGCGGTCGTCGGGCGCGATCCATTCGCGTTCGATGGCGTCGAGCGCCCAGAGCGCCTCGCGCAGCGCGAAGGTCAGACCGGGGCCGACCTTCAGGATCGCGAAATGATCGCGCACCAGCGCGGCCAGCGCGTCGGGCGTCTGGTAGTCGGTGGAATGGGCCTCGAACACCATCGACGGAACGCCTTCGATCGCGGCGCTGAGCGCGCGCGCGGCCTCGGGTGCGTAATCGATCACCTGGTGATGGTCGAACTCCACGCCGGGCTGCACCACCGACGCGATCACCCGCGCCCACGCGGCCTGCAGGCCCGCATCGTCGAAGGCGCGCCGGTGGGCATCGATCGTCGCCAGCGCGGCCTCGGCCGTGGTCGGAGCCAGCCCGGCGATGTCCTCGGTCGCGCCCCCGGGGACCGGCACCTCGGTGCCGATCACGTAGACCGGGGGCTCGCCGCCGGCCTGCGCGTGGGCGGCCTCCGCCGCCTGGCACAGGCGCACCGCACGCTCGACGATGACCGGCTCGGGCAACGGCACCGGGTCGCCCGCGCACGCCATCGAGCAGTCCAGATGGATCTTGCGGAAGCCTGCGGCGACGTAGGCCGCCACCATCGTCTCGGCCTTGTCCATCGCCGCGGCCGCGTCCAGCGCGGTCCACGGGTTCGGGCCCAGGTGATCGCCGCCGAGCGCGATGCGCGCCGGATCGACGCCCACGCGTGCGGCGATGCCGTGCACGAACGCGACGAAGTCCTCCGGCGTCATGCCGGTGTACCCGCCATCCTGGTTGACTTGGTTGCAGGTCGCCTCGATCAGCACCAGCGGCTGATCGTGTCGTTGCGCGTGGCGCAGCGTGGCTTCCAGCACCCAGGGGTGCGCGCAGCAGATGGAGGTGATCCCGGTGGCGTCGCCGCGCGTGTGGCGCGCGACCAGGTCGAGCAGGGCGTGCATGGGCGATATCCGTGAAGTGGACGCGTCGGTCAGGGGGCCGCCGGCGGCGGTGCGCGTTCGGGTTCGCGCGCCAGCAGCACCGAGGCGATCAGGGCGAGTACCAGGCCGACCGCCTTCAGCGGGCCCGGAAGCACCCCGGCCAGCAGCAAGGCCAGCGCCGCGGTGATCAGCGGGCCGCCGGCATTGGTCAGCGGCGCGACCACGATCGCCTTGCCGTAGCGGAAGGCGTAGACCAGGCACAGCGCGCCAATCGCGTTGAGCACCTGGATCGCGGCGGTCAGCCACGGTCCGCGCAGGCCGGTGTCGATCGGCTGGGTCCAGTCGGTCATGTGCCAGGCCACGGGCACCAGCAGCAGGGCGCCGACCGCCATGTAGAAGAAGATGCTCTCCGCGCGGACGTCGGCATTGGCCCGCTTCATGAAGTACGCCTGCACCCCCCACGCCGCCATGATCAGCAGCGACAGCACGAACCAGCCCACGCCGTCGGCGTCGCCGTCGCCCAGCGACAGGTCCAGCAGCGGCAGGGCGAGCAGGGCGAGCACCACGCCCACCGCGCCGACACGGGTGGTGCGTTCGCCCAGCAGCGAGAACGACAGCGCGATGGTGATGACCGGCGACAGCGAGATGATCGGGAAGATGAAGTACGCCGGGCCGTCCACGAGCGCGTGGAACAGCAGCATCTGGCCCCCGGCGCCGAGCAGGCCGATCGCCATGCCGTAGCCGATCGCCCGCGGCGTGCGGTCCACGACCCAGCCATTGCGCCACAGCACGAACACGGCCGGCGGGATCATCGTCAGCGCCCACACGCAGTAGACCAGCGTCTCCGGGAACGCCGGGCCCGCGGTGAGCCCGGACAGCGCCCCCCACACGCCCCACAGCACCACCGTGGACAGGGCGAACCAGAGCCACGTCCGGTCGTGGGACGGGGCCGTCGTCGCGACCGCGCTCATGCCGCGTCTCCCTCGGGGACCGCTTGCAGCAGCAGGAAGGTGTCGAAGGCGGCCGGCAGCGTGTCGTTGTGCGCGTCGACCGTGCCGAGCTCGGCACCGGCGAACAGGTCGCGCACGCGATACCGGCCACCGCCGAGGCCGCGCAACTGCAGCGGGCCGTCCCAGCGCTCGGCGTAGAAGGCGTAGTAGAGCGCGCCGTCCTTGCCGATCACATGGGTCTCGGGCGCGTCGAAGCCGATGTCGTACAGCGTGCCCAGATAGTCGCCCTGGGGCAGCATGTGCTCGCGGTACAGGTCGATCCACTTGCGCCACAGCGCCTCGCGTTCGGGATTGAGCACCAGGCCGCCCGGCGGCATGTCGAGCTTGGGGTCGGGGATGTCGTGGGGCCAGGTGAACTTGGTCGAGACCACCGCGCCGATGCCCACACTGGAGGCGAAATCCGCGCCGCCGTCGGCCAGCTCGACGTGATCGCCGGCGTAGCTGCCGCGCTTGCCGATCAGCGCCTTGATGGTCTTGCCCTTGTGCCGGACCTGCCACGACGACAGCGGATCCGACGACGGATACTGGTCGGTGGCCGGCATGTTGTGGAACGCGAACGCCGTGCCGCAGGGGCACAGTTCGACCACGGCATCGGGGTTGGCCTCGTGCGCGGCGTCGTAGATCGCCTGCCAGAACGTGGCGACCCCCTCGCACGATTCCATCGGATCGGCGTGGTTGTGCGCCGGGTTGTGGCAGGGCGCCACCGCATTGAGGTGCTGGCCGTCGAGCTTGAGACCCTCGAAGCCCCAGTCGCCGATGATCTTCTTGACCAGGGCGACGTAGAAGTCGACGGTCTTGTGGTAGGCCGGGCATTGGGTGAAAGCGTTCCACCAGGTCACGTGCTGGCTGCCGCCGTACTCGTCGAGCAGCAGCATGTCGGTGTGGCGATAGAGCACTTCACTGCCCGGATCGGCCGCCAGCGGCGCCAGCCACAGGCGAGCGCGCAGACCCTGCGCCTTGATCGCCTGCACGAAGGCGCGCATGTCGTCCTCGCCACGCGGGAACTTGCGCGTATCGATCTGCCAGTCGCCTTCGTTGGTCTGCCAGCCGTCGTCGAGCACCACCCATTCGAAGCCCAGTTCCTTGACCTTCGGCAGCGTGCCGAGCACCTGCTCGGTGGTGAAATCGCGCTCGTAGCCCCAGGCGCACCAGATCGGCGCGAACGCCGAGGCCGGCACTTCCGGCGCGGCGATGCCCTCGTCGGCCATCCAGGCGCTGTAGTGCAGCAACGCGGCGAAATAGTCGCCGGTGTGCACGCTGACGAAGCTGCGGTCGCTGGCGAGGCTGTCGCCGGGGGCCAGGGTGGTCGCACGCAGGCCTTCGACGGCGAGGCGAGCGCCCGCCGCGGTGCGCTCGACAGGCAGGTCCAGCAGGCGCGGCTTGGGCTCCACGTGGCCGACCGCCAGGCCCACGTCGCGGCGCCAGATGTTGGCGACCGGCGTGCCGCCGCCGTAGTCGGAGGAATCCATCGCCAGGGTGTTGCGTTGGGAGAAGCCGTCCACGACCGGTTGCACCCAGTCGCGGCGGTCGGTGTGGGTGGCGCCGGAGAAGCTCCAGAAGCCGTCGCCCGCGTCTTCCATCTCGTGGGCCGCGTTGCGCCAGCCGGCGACCTCGATTGGGGCGCCGCCGTCGTTGCGATAACGCGTCTGCACCACGGCCAGGCCGGGATGGCGCTCGTGGAAGGTCACCGTCACCGTCTTCTCGATGCCGTCGCGCGACCGGCCGCGCACCGTGTGACGTCGCCCGGGCCCGTGGCGACGATCGCGCACGCGCTCGTCGCGCGCGTCCAGGAAGGCGAAGCTGTCGATCGCCGAGCCGTCGGCCAGCAGCAACGCCTCGCTGGCGTCGAAGCCGGTGATCGCCTTGCCGCCGGCCGAGACCCGGGTGCGCAGCGACGGATCGAACTCGATGGACAGCACCTCGTCGCCGGCCACGGTACGGGTGGGCGTGCCACGGTCGCTGGCCTGCGCCAGGGGCAGGACGGCCGCATAGGCGGCGCTGGCGGACAGCAGCTTCAGAACGGCGCGGCGATCGATCGGCGGCATCGGCGGGTGCACTCCCTTGACAGTCGGTGTGGTTCGAGTCTGCCCCTGAAACAATGCTTGCGCAACAATTTTGTTTCGTTATGTGTTAGAAAAGTTTCGGTCTGATCGTTTGTGTGAGGTCTTCATGCGGTGTTTCCCGATACTGTCGACGGTGCTGGTCTGCGGTGCGCTGGTCGCATGCGCGGACGACACGCCCTCCCGCGGCGACGTCTCCACCGGCGATGCCGCGACGTACGCACTCGACGATTTCCGTTCGGTGCGCAAGTTCGACGCGCACGTGCACGCCAACGCGGACTCCGCGGCATTTCTCGAACAGGCCCGCGCGGACGGCTTCGAGCTGCTGTCGATAAACGTCGATTACCCGGCGTTCCCGCCGGTCGCCGAGCAGCACGCGATCGCGCTGGCGCAGGCGGCCGCCGAGCCGGCCCGCTTCCACTGGGCGGCCACGTTCCCGATGACGGGGTTCGGCGGGGCCAACTGGACATCGGCGACCGGCGACGCGCTCGCCGCCGACATCGCGCGCGGCGCGCGCGCGGTGAAGATCTGGAAGAACGTCGGGATGGCCGAGCGGGATGCCGACGGCGCGTTGATCATGCTCGATCACGCGGGGCTGGCGCCGGTGATCCAGCGCATCCAGGCGCTGGGCGTGCCGCTGATCGGCCACCAGGGCGAGCCGCACAACTGCTGGCTGCCGCTGGAACAGATGACCACCGACAACGATCGCGAGTACTTCGCCAACCACCCCGAATACCACATGTACCTGCACCCCGAGCAGCCGGACTACGAGACGCACATGGCGGTGCGCGACCGTGTGCTCGAGGCGCATCCCGGACTGCGGTTCGTCGGGGCGCACATGGCCAGCCTGGAGTGGGACGTCGACCGGCTGGCCGCCTTCCTCGACCGGTTCCCCGAGGCGACGGTGGACCTGGCCGCGCGCATGGCCCAGGTGCAGCACCAGGCGGTGCGCGACCCGGCGCGGGTGCGCGCGTTCTTCATCGCCTACCAGGACCGGCTGCTGTACGGCACCGACCTGACCCAGGATCCGGACGGCGATCCGGAGGCGTTCCGGCAGGCGGCGCATGCGGTGTGGCGCTCGGACTGGATGTTCCTGGCCACCGGCGACGTCCAGCGCATCGACACGATCGGCGCGGACGTGGCCGGTCTGGCGCTGCCGCGCGAGACGATCGACAGGATCTACTACGCCAACGCCCGCCGGGTGTTCCTGCCCGACGGGGGCTGAGGGCGGCGGGCTCAGGCCAGCAGCAGCTCGAAGCCGATCTGGTGGCTGGCCTCGCGGATCTCGGCGGGCGCGCCGGTGTCGGTGATGAGGACGTCCAGTTCCGACACCGGAAGGATGCGGTGCAGGCAGATCCTGCCGAACTTCGAGCTGTCGGTGATCGCCACCACCTTGCGCGCCGCGCCGACCATCTTGCGGTTGAGCAGCGCCTCCGGTTCGTAATGGGTGGTGATGCCGCGCTCGAGGTCGAACCCGTCCACCCCGAGGAACACCACGTCCACGTGCAGCGCATCCAGCGCATCGACGGTCAGGCCGCCGTAGAAGGCCATGTTCTTGCGCCGCAACTCGCCGCCGAGCATGACGATGCTGATCTGGCTCTTGCGGGTGAGCGCGGTCAGGACACCGAAATCGTTGGTGACCACGGTCACCTCGATGTCGGGCAGCGCCTCGGCGAGCTGGATCGCGGTGGTGCCGGAGTCGATGGCGATGGTGTCGCCGGGGGTGACGAGTGCGGCCGCGCGCCTGCCGATCCGGCGCTTCTCGTCCAGGTGCACGGTGCGCTTGGTTTCGTACGCGGGCTCGGCCGCGGGGGCGCCGACCGCGCTGCTGTCGATGGCGCCGCCGTAGGTCAGGGTGATGACGCCGCGCTCGGCGAGGTAGCGCAGGTCCTTGCGCACGGTCTGCACGCTCACGCCGAACCGCTCGGCCAGCGGATTGACCTGCACGCTGCCCTGCTGGCGGACGAGTTCGCTGATCAACAGGCGGCGCTGGCTGGTGTCGCGGGTGACGGTCATGGGCGCTCCGGGCGGGAGCACGAGTATATCGTGATTTCGTTAAATTTCGTTGTTGATGCTAAACGAAACATAAGTTAGGCTCGATTTCGTTCTCTAGGTAGCCCCCACAGCCACCCGTCATGAGGAAGCCTTTGTGAAGACCGTCCGTCCCCGCCGCACCCCGCTGTCCTGTTGCATCGTACTGGCGCTGATGGCGCCCGCGGCCGCGTTCGCCCAGCAGACGGGCAGCGAGGCGGCCGGCACGCGCGCCGACGACATCGAATCGCTCGACACCGTGGTCGTGACCGGCGTACGCGGCAGTCTCGCACGCGCGGTCGAACTCAAGCGCGACGCCGCCACCGTGCAGGACTCGATCAGCGCCCTGGAGCTGGGGCGGTTCCCCGACGACAACGTCGCCGACTCGTTGAGCCACATCACCGGCGTGTCGATCACCCGCACCGCCGGCGGCGAAGGGCAGTCGGTCAGCGTGCGCGGTCTGGGCCCGGAGTACACGCTCACGACCTTCAACGGGCGCATCCTGGCCACCGACGGCGCCGGCCGCGACTTCGCCTACGACGTACTGCCGGCCGACGTGATCAGCGGGGCGGACGTGATCAAGGGCTCGCAGGCGTCGCTGACCGAAGGCGCGATCGGCGGCCTGGTGAACCTGCGTTCGGCCAGCCCGTTCGACAACGCCGGCCAGCACGGCATCGTGCGCATCGAGGGCGACCGCAACGTGATGTCGGAGGAGAACGGGCGCAAGTTCTCCGCCGCCTACAGCAACACCTTCGCCGACGACACGCTCGGCGTGCTGCTGGGCGTGGTGGTGGGCAAGCGCCGCGACCGCACCGACATCGCCGGCAACGACGGCGGCTGGAGCCGGAATGCCGATCCCAACGACGAAAGCTGGCTGTGGGGCAACACCTGGGGCGGCCACATCGATCCCAACGGCAACGGAGTGCTGGACGAGGACGAGTACGGCCTGATCGGCCCCGGCCAGTTCCGCGTGGGCTCGATCATCGAGGAGAAGAAGCGTCGCGCGCTGTCGGGCAAGCTCGAGTGGCGGCCCAACGACCGCTTTCGCCTGACCGTGGACGGCCTCACCACGCGACTGGACTCGCCGCAGATCGGCTACCAGCAGTCGTACTACCCGTTGTTCGCGCCTGGCCGATGGTCCGACATGCGGATCGAGAACGGCATCGTCACCGGGTTCACCATGAACAATCCGGACCCGGAGATGCGGCTCAATCCGGAACTGCTCAACATGACCGAGCACCGGGTGGTCGATACCGATCTCTACGGCGTCAACGCGCAGTGGCAGGTCAACGACAACTTCACCCTGACCGGCGACGTCTACCGCTCCACGTCCAAGCGCTTCTCCGGCGGACAGGACTCCTACGTGGTGCTGCGCATGAACCAGCCCAACACCGCGCGCATCGAGCTGGGCGGCGACCGCGTGCCGAACGTCTGGGTCGATCTCGACGACGGGCGTTCGCTGCAGGATGGCTTCGCCGGCAACTTCGGCGCATCGGATTTCAACACCCACTACATGGAACTGCGCGGCGACGACATCGTCGACGAGATCACCGGCGGCACGCTCGACGGCAGCCTGTTCGTCGGCCGCTCGGTGTTCGATCGACTCAACTTCGGCGTCGGCATCACCGACCGCAAGAAGACCCGCGACCTGGTCAACAACACCCTGACCGGAGGCGCCGACTACTACTCCGGCGCCAACGCCATCAACGTCGGCGCCCTGGGGGCGGGGGTGATCTCGCAATCGTTCGCGCTGCCGAACTTCATGAGCCGCATGAACGCCGTCTTCCCGCGTTCGTTCGTCGCCTTCGACGTCCCCAACTACTTGGAATACCTGGCCGGCTACGACGGCAACCTGCGCGCCGACGGCACGCCCTACGACTTCTCGCAGGCCGCGGCGACGTTCAATCCGCTGGAGAGCTACCGGGTCTCCGAGAAAACGCACGCGTTCTACGTGCAGGCCGACTTCAGCGGCGAGCGCTGGCGCGGCGACATCGGTATGCGCGTGGTCCAGACCGACACCACCGCCCACGCCTGGGACGCGCAGATCCTGCGCATCATCGAGAACGGGGCGTTCAATTACACCGCGGTCTACGACACGCCGACCGCGATCGAGCAGGAGGGCGACTACACCTTCTACCTCCCGTCGGCCAACTTCACCTGGCACTTCACCGACGACCTGCAGCTGCGCGCCGGTGCGGCCAAGACCATGGCGCGGCCGCCGGTGGACAACCTCGCGCCGACCAACACCACCGCCAGCGTGGCCTGGGGCGAGTTCACCCAGATCTACGGCGGCAACGTGGACCTGCAGCCCTACAGCGCGAAGCAGGGCGACCTGTCGCTGGAGTGGTACTTCGCGGACAAGTCGATCTTCAACGTCGCGGTGTTCTACAAGCGCATCGAGAACCAGATCACCACCAGCTGGGAGCCGGGGCAAGACATCGGCGTGGGGCCGATCATCGGCGCCGACGGCGCACCGGTCACCGACGGGCCGACGCTGTTCAACGTGATGCGACCGATCAACGGCGACTATGCGAAGGTGCGAGGCGTCGAGACCGGCCTGCAGCATTTCTGGGACAACGGCTTCGGGTTCCGCGCGCAGTACACGCGCAACTGGGCGCGCAGCTGGGTGGGCGACCTGGAGCGTCCCCTGGAGGGCATCGCTCCATCGGTGTACTCGCTCGGGTTGATGTACGAGCGCGGGCCGTGGTCGCTGGGCGTCACCGCCGACCGCACCAACGGCTTCGTCACCGCCATCAACGTGCTCGGCGAGGGCTACAACGAGGAGGCCGATCCGATCACCTGGCTCACCGCGCACGCCTCCTACGAATTCAACGACCGTTTCAGCGTCACCCTGCAGGGCAGCAATCTGCTCGACGAGGAAAACACCTACAGCATCAACGGCAATCCGTTGTTGTCGCAGGGGTACTACCGCTATGGCCGCGCGCTCAAGCTCGGGCTGAGCTACCGGTTCTGAGATCGGGCGTGGCGGCACGGGGGCGCCACGTCCGCGATTCCCTTTTCGTGGACGCAAGGAGCAGACGTATGGACAGGCAGACGTTCTTTCTGGGTGGTGCGATCGCGGTGGCGCTCGCCGTGGGCATGGGCGCGGCGCAGGCCGGCGGCGCGCGGCAGGCGGCCTACGTGCCGGTGCCGTTGCAGGCCACGATCGACCGGGTGCAACCGATGACCGGCATCGTGCTGTGGAACGACAACGTCTCCGCGCTCAATGCGCTGGGCGACGACGTGCAACTGGAGTTCGCCTACTTCAAGTACAGCGACGTGGTGCAGAGCCCGGGGACCTACGACTGGTCGGCGGTGGAGGCCCGCCTGGCATCGGCGGCCGCGCGCGGGCACCCGATGATCCTGCGGTTCCACGACACCTATCCCGGGCACACCCAGGTCTCGATTCCCGCCTACGTCGACGCCGCGTCCGACCACACGGCCTCGTACGTGCAGGTGGAGGGGCAGACCACGTTCGTGCCCGACTGGCGTTCGGCCACGCTGCGCGCCTTCATCCTCGAGTTCTACACCCGCTTCGCCGAGCGCTACGACCTCGATCCGCGGATCGCCTTCCTCCAGACCGGCTTCGGCTCGTATGCCGAGTACCACCTGTGGGCCGGGCCGCTGACGCTCGGCCACACGTTCCCGTCCAAGGCGTTCCAGCAGCAGTTCCTGGAGCATCTGGACGATGCGTTCGTCGAGACGTCGTGGTCGGTGTCCATCGACGCGGCCAGCAGCACCTACTCGCCGTTCTCGGCGGTGCCGTCGTTGCGGCAGCAGCGCTTCGGGGTGTTCGACGACTCGTTCATGCACGAGAACCACTCGGCCACCAACCAGGAGTACAACCGCGCCTCGTGGCTGTTCTTCGGCGACCAGCGCTACCTCACCTCGCCGGCGGGCGGGGAGCTCAATTACTACAGCGACTACGACCAGGCCAATGTCCTGAACCTCCCGAACGGCGCATGGGGCCGCAGTTTCGAGTCCTTCGTCGAGCAGTACCGCATCAGCTACATGATCGGCAACGACCAGCCGCTGTTCCAGCCGCTTGCGCGCATCCGCCAGGCGGCCATGGCGACCGGCTATGCGTTCCGCATCACCGCATTGTCGAGCAACGGCGAATGCGTTGAACTGGCGGTGCGCAACGAGGGCGTCGCACCGATCTACTACGACGCATGGCCGGCGGTGGACGGACAGCGGATCGGACCGTCGCTCAAGGGACTGGCGCCGGGTGCCGAGCAGGCCGGGGCGGGGTGCATCGGGCCGCATACCGGCACGGCTCTCCAGGTCGGCATCGAGAGCGATCGGCTGGTGCCGGGGCAGCAGATCCAGTTCAACGCGTCGCTGCCGTAAGGGTTCTGGTTCTGACGCCGAGGCGGCCGTGCGGCGCCGCCTCGGCGTTCCGGCTCTTCGCAGGCCGCATCCCGCGAACGATGTCAGGCGGGTTTCATCCGTCGATGGACGTGTCCAGACGTCGGCCCCGGCGTGAGCCGGTGCCCCGATCGCGGCATTGTCGAGGGACCGCCGGACGCGCGCTCACGGCATGGGATGCCACGCCCCCTGGTCCTGCCGGTATCCGGTGATCCATGCATACGGCAAGGCGGTCAGGAACGCGACTTCCTTCAATTGCGCCGGGCTGTAGATCGCGACGACGTCGGCCGTCTCGACCGCGTCGAGCGCGACGTTCGCCGCGAGCGTATCGGTGAGCAGGAACGCCCGGACCGACTGCTGCGTGAGATCGGCGTCGATCGCGATCGTTCTCGGAGGCGTATCGATCCCGCTCATGGTGCCACCGCGTGTCGGGCCCCACTCGTAGAGGGGCGTCGGGCATTGGATACGGTAGACGTAGCCGCCACCCATGCCGCCGCCGCCGGGCGTGGTCTCGGTGGAAATGTGGATCGAACTCGCTTCGCGTTCCTTTTTGATCTGCTGGTACAGCGGCCCGAGACCGCAGCGCCCCGGATTCTGAAGCAGGTAGTCGACGATCTGCGAGGTTCGCCTGCCGGTGATGCCGGCGATGTCGCGGGTGGCGTCGATCGTGGCGTGGACGAGCACGGCGCGGACGGCGTCCGTGTCCAACTGCAATCTGGCGGTGAAGCCGCCGGCGTCGCGGATGTGCTGCGGCTCGCGGTTTTCTCCGCGGTAGAGCGTGATCGGCATCCCTGTGCTCCTTGGCAATGGCCCGCGCATTCGGCATGGGCTCACCGTCAGGCTGGAAGGTCGGCGGCGCGCGCCATATCGGTCGATCGCTGAGATCACGCGTCGGCCATGCCGATGCAGCATGGATACGGATCACCGTGCCGGCGCGGTGGAGCCCGGGCCGTCGGCATGGATGGTTGCGGCTGCGACCGCTGCGACCGCTGCGTCGCAGGGATCGCCGCATGGTGCGATGCCCGCCCGCGTCGCGCCAGCACGGCAGGCGACACCGCAGGCGCCGCGAGACGGCGACGCCGTCGATGTGGTGCCGCGGCCCTACGGACCGGGTGCCCGTGCAGGTCGCGGTGCGCCGGGCAGTGCGCCGTGCAGGATGTGCAGGTCGCCATCGAGAGCGACCGCCTCGTCCGCGGACAGGCGATCCGGTTCAACGCGTCGTGGCCCTGACGCGGGGCAGGGTGCGCAATGGACGCGCGGCTCAGGCGCGCAGTAGGTCGCCGCCGGCCGCGAGATGGCGCAAGGCGGCCGACTCGTCGAGCATCACCAGGTCGTCGATGTCCTCCTGCTCGCGATCCTCGGGATCCATGTCGTCCCACTCTTCGCGGTCGAGCACCTCATCGACCAGCCGGTCGGCCATGGAGGCCGGCACGGCCGGCTTGAGCGGTGTGTCGCCGACCATCACATATGCCGAGCAATGCGTGGCCTGGAAACCCTCGGCCGACGCCAACGACAGCCAGGCGCCACGGCCCGACAGCAGCGTGTCGGTGCGCAGCGTGCCGCCGACATGGGTGCTGCTGTTGCCGAGCTCGGCGACCACGGCATGGGTCGCGACCAGGTCGCCGGTGACCAGCAGATGCTGGTCGTGGCCGGTGATCGCGTGCCGGCAGCGCACGTCGCCCAGGACGATCAGCGCGCCCTGGTCGTGGCGACCGGTGGTCACGACGAGGTTGCCCTCGACATCCAGATCGCCGTCGATCAGCACGAACGGTGCATCGGGACGCCAGGCGGTCGCGGCGGTGTGCCGCTGGGCCGGCAGGATCTGCCAGTCGTCGCCAATCTCGAGCAGCCGGGCGGCGAGGTCGGCGATGGCGCCGGTGTGCCGGGCTTGCAGCCGGGCGAGCGCCTCTGAGTGTGTGGGCACGCAAGAACTCCTGTCCATGTAAAAAAAGCGCGGCCCGGAGGCCGCGCCGCGGGGCATCAGTAGCGGTAGTGCTCGGGCTTGTACGGGCCCGACACCGGCACGCCGATGTAGTCGGCCTGTTCCTGGGTGAGCGTGGTCAGCTTCACCCCGATCTTCTCCAGGTGCAGGCGCGCCACTTCCTCGTCCAGGTGCTTGGGCAGCAGATAGACCTTCTTCTCATAGTCGCCCTTGTGCGCCCACAGCTCGATCTGGGCGAGCGTCTGGTTGGCGAACGAGTTCGACATCACGAAGCTCGGGTGGCCGGTGGCGCAGCCCAGGTTCACCAGGCGGCCGTCGGCGAGCAGGAAGATCGCGTTGCCGTTGCCGAAGACGTACTTGTCGACCTGCGGCTTGATGTTGACCTTCTCCACGCCCGACAGCGCGTTGAGCGCATCGACCTGGATTTCGTTGTCGAAGTGGCCGATGTTGCACACGATGGCCTGGTCCTTCATCGCCTGCATGTGCTCGACGCGGATGATGTCCTTGTTGCCGGTGGTGGTGACGTAGATGTCGCCGCGGCCCAGTGTGTCCTCGATCGTGGTGACCTCGTAGCCTTCCATCGCCGCCTGCAGGGCGCAGATCGGGTCGATCTCGGTGACCACCACGCGCGCGCCGTAGGCACGCAGCGAATCCGCGCAGCCCTTGCCGACGTCGCCATAGCCGCACACCACCGCCACCTTGCCGGCCAGCATCACGTCCATCGCGCGCTTGAGGCCGTCGGCCAGCGACTCGCGGCAGCCGTAGAGGTTGTCGAACTTCGACTTGGTGACCGAGTCGTTGACGTTGATCGCCGGCACCAGCAGCTTGCCGTCCTGGGCCAGCTGGTAGAGGCGATGCACGCCGGTGGTGGTCTCCTCGGACACGCCCTTCCACTCGGCGACGGTGCGGGTCCAGAAATCGGGACGCTCGCCGCGCACGCGCTTGAGCAGCGCCTTGATCACCGACTCCTCGTGGCTGCCCGCCGGCGCGTTCACCCAGCTCTCGTCGCCCTGCTCGAGCTCGAAGCCCTTGTGGATCAGCAGGGTCACATCGCCGCCGTCGTCGACGACCAACTCCGGGCCGATGAAGCCGCCGTTGCCGTCGGGGAAGCTCAGGGCGTCCAGGGTGCAGTCCCAGTACTCCTCCAGCGTCTCGCCCTTCCAGGCGAACACCGGCGTGCCGGTGGCGGCGATCGCCGCGGCGGCGTGGTCCTGGGTGGAGAAGATGTTGCACGAGGCCCAGCGCACGTCGGCGCCGATGTCCTTGAGGGTTTCGATCAGCACCGCGGTCTGGATGGTCATGTGCAGCGAGCCGGTCACGCGCACGCCCTTGAGCGGCGCTTCGGTGGCGTGCTTGCGGCGGATGGACATCAGGCCCGGCATCTCGTGCTCGGCGATGTCGATTTCCTTGCGGCCCCAGTCGGCCAGGGAAAGATCGGCGACCTTGTAGTCGCCGTCCTGGGAGAAGGTCTTGAGCTGTGCGTTCATGGTGGCTCCGTAGTGGCGACGCGCGCAGCGGTGCGCGGATCGCGTTACGGGCGCCGTTGGTGCGAGAGAACCGCGCCGAGCCTGGCCGCGGCCGGGGCAGGCCCGGTCCGGCGGTCGCAGCGCCCCTCGGCGGGGCAAGCGCTCATTTTAGCGGGCAACGCGCCGGGTTGCCTGCCGTGCGTGGCGCCTGTTCATGCGCCGGTGCCGGCACCTTGTGGAGCGACGCCTCGCAGGTGTCGACGTGGTCCGGGTGACGGGCCGTTTCCGGCGTGAGGGTGCGGGCCACCGAGCGGATGCATCCCGATGACGCCGGGCGCAGCGAAAGGTGGCCCCCGCCGGTACAGGGGGCGCAAGTCCGATCGGTTCGTCCCGGGCGCCGGCCCGGTGGATGCCCTGCTGGGTATGCTGGTGGCTTCGCCTGCTCCAGGGATCCTGTTCGATGACGATGCGTCTACGCCGCCACGCCGGCTTGTTGCTCCTGTTCGCGTTCTGGGCCGCGCCGGCCTGTGTGCTCGCCAGCCAGACCTCCGCCGTCGAGGCGTCGGCTGCCCACGAGGACGCCACGGACGCCGGTTACCGCCACCCGCCGGCCGCGTTGCAGGCGCTGGTCGATGCGCCGACGGCCCCGCGGCTGTCGTTGTCGCCGCAGCGCGACCTGATCGCTTACATGCGCACGCCGGCGCTGCCCGGCATCGAGGTGGTCGCGCAGCCCGAGTTGAAGCTCGGCGGCATCCGCATCCACCCCCGCACTTATGCCTCCAGCAGCTTCGCCTTCGTCGACGACCTGTGGCTGCAGACCGTGGCCGACGGCGAGGAACAGCGGATCGTCGGGCTTCCACAGCCGCTGGCCATCGCTGCGATGGCGTGGTCGCCCGACCAGCGGCACATCGCTTTCACCCAGGTCGACGCGGCGGCCGGCCGGGTCGAATTGTGGCTGGTCGATGTGACGGCGGGACGGGCGCGGCGGCTGATCGAGCAACCGCTCAACACCGTCGTCGGCAGCGGCGTGCAATGGTTGCCCGACAGCCAGGGTCTGCTGGTGCAGTTGCGGCCGGAGGGTCAGGGCGAGCCGCCGGCCGATGCCGGGATTCCCAGCGGGCCGAACATCCAGGAGACCGCCGGCGGCGGTGGGGTCCAGAGCCTGCGCACCTTCCAGGACCTGCTGCGCAATCCTCAGGACGCGCGCGTGTTCGCGCACTTCCTGACCACCCAGGTGGCCCGGGTCGGGCTGGACGGGCGGATCGCGCCGATCGGGACGCCGGACCTGCACGTCGGTCTGGCCGTCTCGCCGGACGGTCGCCATATCCTGCGCCAGCGCATCCAGCATCCGTTTTCCTACCAGGTGCCGTACTCGCGGTTTCCACGCCGGATCGACGTGATCGACCTGCAGGGCGCGGTGGTGCACACCGTGGCGACACTGCCGCTGATCGAAGGTCTGCCGACCGGTCGCGATGCGGTGCCCACCGGCGTGCGCCGGATCGACTGGCGCAGCGACGCACCGGCGACGCTGGTCTGGGCCGAGGCCCAGGACGGCGGCGATCCGGCGGTGGACGCCGAGGTGCGCGATCGCGTGTTCGCACACGCGGCGCCGTTCCAGGACCCGCCGGAGACCCTTGCCGATCTGTCGATGCGCTACGCCGGCATTCGCTGGGGCGACGATGCGCTGGCACTGCTGACCGAGTTCTGGTGGCGCGACCGCCAGCTGCGCGAATGGCGCTTGGCGCCCGGCGTGGCCGCAACCGCGCCCGTGCTGCTGCGCGAGGGCTCGTACGAAGACCGCTACGCCGACCCGGGTGATCCGGTCACCGTGGCCGATGCGCGCGGGTTCCGACGCCTCCTGATCGCCGCCGACGGCGAGAGCATTTACCGCATCGGCGAGGGCGCGTCCCCGGAGGGCGACCGTCCGTTTCTGGACCGTCAGCACCTGGCAAGCGGCGAGACACAGCGCCTGTTCCATTCGCAGGCACCGTACTACGAACTTCCGCAGGCGCTGCTCGATCCCGAGGCCCGGCAGGTGCTGACCACGCGGGAGTCGCCGACCGAGCCGCCGAATTTCTTCGCGCGGACGCTCGGGGATGCGGGCGATACGCCACGCGCGTTGACTGCATTTCCGCATCCCACGCCGCAACTGCGCGACGTGAGCAAGGAGCAGATCCGCTATCGCCGCGACGACGGTGTCGAGTTGACCGCCACGCTGTATCTGCCGGCCGGTCACGATCCGCAGCGCGACGGGCCGCTGCCGCTGCTGATGTGGGCCTACCCGCAGGAGTTCCGTTCGGCGGAGGTCGCCAGCCAGGTCACCGATTCGCCTCATCGGTTCAACCGCATCAGCTACTGGGGGCCACTGGCCTACCTGGCGGCCGGTTACGCCGTACTCGACGACCCGGCGATGCCGATCGTGGGCGAGGGCGATGCCGAGCCCAACGACACCTACGTGCAGCAGCTCGTCGGCAGCGCCCAGGCGGCGGTGGACGAGGTGGTGCGGCGTGGCGTGGCCGATCGCGACCGGATCGCCGTCGGCGGGCACTCCTATGGTGCCTTCATGACCGCCAACCTGCTCGCGCATTCGCGCCTGTTCCGTGCCGGCATCGCGCGCAGCGGCGCTTACAACCGTTCGCTGACGCCGTTCGGCTTCCAGGCCGAGGAGCGCAACTACTGGCAGGCCCGCGACACGTATCTGGAGATGTCGCCGTTCAACTATGCCGATCGCATCCGCGATCCGATCCTGCTCATCCACGGCGAAGAGGACAACAACTCCGGCACGTTCCCGATGCAGAGCGAGCGTCTGTACGCGGCGGTGATGGGCCTGGGGGGCGCTGCGCGGCTGGTGATGCTGCCACGCGAGTCGCACGGGTACCGGGCGCGCGAATCGATCCTGCATATGCTCTACGAGACCCATGCCTGGCTGGAGACGCACGTACGCGATGCGCCGCCGCGCGCGGAGGAAGACACGACGCGTTGATCGTGTGCTGCGGAGGCCGCGCCGTGGGGGCACGGCCTCCGCAGCGGCGTGCCCCGCGGACATCCATCGGGTGTGTCGCACGTCGGGCGGTCTCCGCCGGACTTCACCCTGAGATGAATGACGAAGGCGGCCCTAGGGACGACCCCAGATGCAGGGGGGCACCGTCCGATGGACACTCGGCATCCGAGCGTCCGGATGGAGTTTCACCATGGTGCATGCGGTTCACGACGGGGGCGGTTACGTCCCCACCCCGAGAAACGAAGCGCAGGAACACACGTTCCGCAGCGGTGACACCCTGACCAGTCTCGCCGATCGATACGGCGTCACCCCGCAGGCGATCCGCGAGGCGAATCCCGCGATCTTCCAGGACAACTCCGCGATCCGGCGCATGAACGCCCAAGAGACCGGCAGCGTGATCTACACCGGCGAGGCGGTGAACATTCCGCCGGCGCCGATGAGCGTGACCGACGATCCGATCGATGTCGGCAATCCGGGACACGGTGGTCTGGATCGCGAGGTCAACGTCGACATCAAGGGCGACGCCGGTGGCGGCGGTATTTCCTGGAATCCCGATGGCGGCAGCGTGACCCTGAGCGCCAAGCAGGCCGCGAGCATCGAAGGGGGCCAGCCGGGGCGTCCGGGCTACAAGGTGGAGGCCGGCCGGGAAGGCGCGGTGACCCTCTCGGGCAACACCAGCGACGGCAACACGACATTTTCGGCCGAGGCACGGGTCACCGACTCGGTGTCGGCCGAGGGACGCGGCCGACCCGGTACGGTGGAAGGCGAGTACAGCGTCGGGGCGGGGTTCACCGCGTCCTACCAGGTCACGCTGCCTGGCGAGAACCGCGACGTCAGCGAGGCGGTCGGCGTCAATCCCTTCGATCCCACCACGATTCCGGTCGGCGGCAGCGTGACGCTGGACAGCAGTGCGTTCACCGAAACGGCCATGGCGGGGTCGTTCCGCTACATCGGGACGGAGACCGACATCGAGCAGTCCGCGGGCGTCAGCTACACCGTCGAGCGCGTCGACGAAGACACGGTGTCCGTCGTGGCCGGTCCCACCGAAGCCATCGAGGCCTTCAACGGCGTCGGCGTGCGCGCAGGCGACCTGTCGGTGATGCTCGGCCGCCAGGACAACCTCTCCGGCGCGAACTTCTCCACCGCCCAGTTCGACATCTCGACACCGGACGGTCAGGCCGCGTACGAGCACTTCAACGCGACCGGGCAGGTGGCCCACGAGACGCCGGGGGTCTCCAACGTGGCGACGGTGTCGCGCGTCGATTACGCCTCGCAGACGCAGCTGCGCGGCGAGCTGGGGCCGATCAGCGGTTCACTCGGCGGGCCGGAGAACACCGGCAGCCTCGTGCAGACCACGTTCCCGGACGGCTCCTACGCGCTCAACACCCAGCTGCAGTATTCGGGCAACGTGCCGCTGGAGGTCGTCCAGCGCTTCGATGCATCGGGTACCGAGGTGCTGTCGGAGCGTAGCTACGCGTTCGAGATCGACACCGCCCACGACAACGACAGCGTGGCGCAATCGCATGCCGATCTGCTGAACTGGTCGCTGACAGGCGGTGGCAGCGGCACGCCGGTGTCGGCCGGCGACAAGGTGACGCTGACCTTCAGCGAGGATCAGATGAGCGCGCTGCGCCAGCAGACCCGAGATACCGTGGACGGGATGGAGATGGGCGGCAACGACCTGCGCTTGCTGGTCGGCGGCGAACATGGCGCCCCCGTCAACGACAATATGGAGTTCGCCATCGCCATGGCCCGCAACATCGGCGGCACCGACTACGGCTTCGTGGAACGACTGTTCAACATTTCCTCGGGTGCCGACGGCGATATCGCCAATCGCGATTACGAACGCATCATGGCGCAGGTCGAATCCACATCCTGATGTCGCTGCATCGCCCGGCTCGCGCGCGGGCCGCCTTCGGGAGGCCCATGCGCGGCCACCCGGTTCACCCGTCGGTCGACAGCCAGACGGGCGCCGGCAATTCGCGGATGCCCTCGCGCAGGATGTCGTTCCACTGCGCGCGGATGCGCTCGAAATCGGGATCGCTCTCGTCGATGCGGCGCTGCGCGTCCACGCGCAGGCTGTCGCGCCGGTAGACCAGCAGGTCGATCGGCAGGCCGACCGACAGGTTGGATCGGATGGTGGAATCGAACGACACCAGCACGCACTTGGTGGCTTCGGTCAGCGAGGTGCCGCGTCCGATCACGCGGTCCAGAATGGGTTTGCCGAACTTGGTTTCGCCGGTCTGGAAGAACGGCGTGTCGTCGGAGTTCTCGATGAAGTTGCCTTCGGAGTACACCAGGAACAGCCGCGGTGCCTCGCCTGCGATCTGCCCGCCGAGCAGGAAGCTCGCGGACGGATCGACATGGCTGGCCTTGAGATAGGCCTCGTCGCGCGCGCGCACCTCGCGCATGGCGTCGCCCAGCAGGGTGGCGACTTCGAACATCGAGCGCGCATTGCGCAGGTTGAGCTGGTCCGGCGCGTGGCGGGCGCGTTGCTCCAGCAGGTTCAACGCGTTCTGGCTGACCGACAGGTTGCCCGCGGAGAGGGTCACGATCACCCGGTCGCCGTCCTCGACGATCACCCGCATCTTGCCGAACCGGCCGATATCGTCGACGCCGGCGTTGGTACGGGAGTCGGCGGCGAAGATCAGGCCGGCGTCCAGGTTGAGGGCAACGCAATACGTCATCGGCGTGGTGCACGGAGTGTCGACGACGTGTGAAGATACCGGGGCCGGCCAGCCCCGGAAAGAGTTGACCTTCAGCCCATCCTCTGCCATTGCAGCTGCGGCGGGGGTTCGCCATCGCGCCACAGCGTGGGCACCATGAATTGCGCGTGGATCGCGTTGCCGAGCGCGCCCAGCCGGCCCATGGTGTCCTGCAGGTAGGGCTCCAGGCCGTCGGCGACCAGTTCGTCGATGCGGGCATAGCGCGAACGCGCCCACAGCGCGCCGGCCAGGCGCTCGACCTCCAGCGCCTCGCCGCCCGACAGCCGGCGCAGCACGCGGTGCAGGGTGTCCAGGCAGGTCAGCAGCGAGCGCGGGTTCTCCCCCCGCAGCAGCATCAGTTCGGCGACGCCGACCGGTGTCACCGACTCGCGATACAGCCGCCGGTACATTTCGAATGCCGAGAGCGACTGCAGCAGGGCGCTCCACTGGAAATACTCCACCGCATCCCGGGCTTCGCCGCTGGCGGCGAGGTCGTCCTCGCTGCCGATCACGTCGAGCAGGCGTACGGTCCAGTCCGCGCGCTCGATGAACGCGCCCAGGGTCAGGAAGTGATAGCCCTCGCCGCGTCCCAGGGTACCCAGGGTGACGCCGCGGAACGACGCCGAGCGGCTCTTGACCCACTCCACCACGTTGCTGATGCCGTCGGCACGCAGCGCGGGCCAGGCACGGGTGCGGAAGTCCAGCCAGGACGTGTTGAGATCCTCGTACATCTCCGAGGTGATCGCCACGCGTTGCGCACGCGCGTTCTCGCGCGCGTCGCGGAAACAACTGTAGATCGACGACGGGTTGTCGGGCGACAGCAGCATGTGCCGCAGCACGTTGTCGGCGCTGATGTTGCCGTGCAGCTCCGGGAACTGCTCGGCCAGTCCGAGTGCATCGAGCGCGCGTCGCCACGGCGCGGCCTCGGCCTTGCCGCGATCCAGCCGCTCGGGAAGCATGGAGATGCGCAGGGTCACGTCGATCAGGCGCGCGGTGTTCTCCGCACGCTCGATGCTGCGCGACACCCAGTAAAGATCGTTGGCGGTGCGACAGAGCATCAGCCCTCCAGAACCCAGGTGTCCTTGGTGCCGCCACCCTGCGAAGAATTCACCACCAGCGAACCTTCGCGCAACGCGACCCGGGTCAACCCGCCCGGGATCACGTGGATGCGCTCGCCGCTGAGGATGTACGGGCGCAGATCGATGTGCCGCGGCGCCAGTCCGCTTTCGACGAACGTCGGGCAGGTGGACAGCGACAGCGTCGGCTGCGCGATGTAGTTGCCGGGGTCGGCGAGGATCCGTTCGCGGAAGGCGGCGAGCTCGGCCTTGCTGGCCGCCGGCCCGACCAGCATGCCGTAGCCGCCGGCGCCGTGGACTTCCTTGACCACCAGCTCGGGCAGGTGCTCGAGGGTGTACTTCAGGTCGTCCTTGTCGCGCAGCATGCGCGTGGGCACGTTGTGCAGGATCGGCTCCTCGCTGAGGTAGAAGCGGATCATCTCCGGTACGTACGGATACACCGACTTGTCGTCGCCGACCCCGGCGCCGGGCGCGTTGGCCAGGGTCACGTTGCCTGCGCGGTAGGCAGCGAACAGGCCCGGTACGCCGAGCATCGAGTCCGGCCGGAAGACGGTCGGATCGAGATAGTCGTCATTGATCCGGCGATAGATCACGTGCACCCGCTGCGGGCCGCGCGTGGTGCCCATGTAGACCATGTCGTCGCGGACGAACAGGTCGGCACCTTCCACCAGCTCCACGCCCATCTGCTGGGCGAGGAAGGCATGCTCGAAATACGCCGAGTTGGCGGCGCCGGGCGTCAGGACGGCCACGGTGGGATTGTCGATATTGGCGGGTGCGGCCTGGCGCAGGATCTCCAGCAGCGCGTCCGGATAGCGCTCCACCGGCGCGATCTGCTGGGTGGCGAAGAGTTCGGGCACCAGGCGCGCCATCATCCGGCGGTTCTCGAGCATGTACGACACGCCCGACGGCACCCGCAGATTGTCCTCGAGCACGTAGTACTCGCCGTCGCCGGCGCGGACCAGGTCGATCCCCGAGATGTGCGAGTAAATGCCGCGCGCGACGTCCAGGCCCTGCATCTCGCGCCGGAACTCGCTGTTGTCGAGCACAAGCTCGGCCGGGATCCGGCGCTCGCGCAGGATCCGCTGTTCGCCGTATACATCGCCAAGGAACAGGTTGAGCGCGTGCACGCGCTGGCGCAGGCCGGCCTCGAGCATGCGCCATTCCGCCGCGGGCAGGATGCGCGGAACCAGATCGAAAGGGATCAACCGTTCGTTGCCGGCTTCTTCGCCGTAGACCGTGAAGGTGATGCCGACCCGATGGAAAGAGACCTCGGCCTCGCGGCGCTTGTGCGCCAGCTGGTCGGGTGGGGTGTTGCGCAGCCATTCGTCGAGGACGCTGTAATGGGCACGGACGCCGCCGTCGGCATCGTGCATCTCATCGTAGTGGACTGCCGCCATCGCGCACCCTGGGGTCGGTTCGGGGACATCAATAGCATGCCGCCGCGGGCAATGCTCGTGAAGGCGGCACAGGCGGATGCGTGACTGCACGATACCGGGCATGGCCCCCGCGTCCGCTGTCTCGCCCGTGCGTGCTCGAGGTGAGCGCTTCGCACATCGTCGAGGCGCCTTCGGTGACCGGAAACGGAACAGGGCCGCTCGCGCGGCCCTGTCCGGTGTGCTCGTCGGCGTGCGCCGCGATTACAGCTTCGCGGCCTTGCGCAGCGCCTCGGCGCGATCGGTCTTCTCCCAGGAGAACGCGGTGGCCGACACGGTCTTGCCGTCGTTGTCGACGTAGCTGAACTCCTTCGGCTTGCGGCCGAAGTGGCCGTAGGCGGCAGTCGCCTGGTACATCGGGTGGATCAGGTCGAGCATCTTCAGGATGCCGTACGGGCGCAGGTCGAAGTGGCCGCGGATCAGCTTCTCGATCTGCGCATCCGGGATCCTGCCGGTGCCGAAGGTGGTGACCGAGATCGAGGTCGGCTCGGCCACGCCGATCGCGTAGCTCACCTGCACCTCGCACTTGTCGGCCAGGCCGGCGGCGACCACGTTCTTGGCCACGTAGCGCGCGGCGTAGGCGGCCGAGCGGTCGACCTTGGACGGGTCCTTGCCGGAGAACGCGCCGCCGCCGTGGCGGGCCATGCCGCCGTAGGTGTCGACGATGATCTTGCGCCCGGTCAGGCCGCAATCGCCGACGGGGCCGCCGATGACGAAGATGCCGGTCGGGTTGATGTGCACCTTGTTCTTGGGCAGCGATTCCAGCCACTTCTTCGGCAGCACCGGCTTGAGCACGTGCTCGCGCACGGCTTCGATCAGGTCCTTCTGCTTGATGCCCGGATCGTGCTGGGTGGACAGCACCACGGCATCGATGCCGGCGACCTGATTGTTCTCGTCGTAGCGCAGCGTGACCTGGCTCTTCGCATCCGGACGCAGCCACTTCAGCTTGCCGTTCTTGCGCACCTTGGCCTGCTGCTCGACCAGCCGGTGGCTGTAGTAGATCGGCGCGGGCATGTACTCGGGCGCCTCGTTGCAGGCGTAGCCGAACATCAGGCCCTGGTCGCCGGCACCCTGTTCCTCGGGCTTCTTGGCCTTCTTCCTGGTGCCGTCGACGCCGGCGGCGATGTCGGGCGACTGCTTGCCGATCAGGTTGAGCACGCCGCAGGTGTGGCCGTCGAAGCCGACGTCCGAGTTGGTGTAGCCGATCCCGTTGATGACCTTGCGGGTCAGGTCCTCGATGTCCACCCACGCGGTGGTGGTCACCTCGCCGGCGACGATGGCCACACCGGTCTTGACCAGCGTTTCGCAGGCGACGCGGGCACGCTTGTCCTGGGCGAGGATGGCGTCCAGCACGGCGTCGGAAATCTGGTCGGCGACCTTGTCCGGATGGCCTTCGGACACCGATTCGGAGGTGAACAGATAGCTCGACATCGACGATATCCCTGTATTCGGATGAAAAGATGGGTGCGCATGATACACGCCGCGCCTGCATCGAACATGCTGCCGGGGTCGGCGTTGCCGTCAGGTTAAGCCAGGCGGGCACTGTCATGCGGGCGACATCGGGCCGCCATGCCCGCGTCGCATCGCGAGCGCAGGCTGCCGGCCAACTCCGGCCGCACCGAGCCCATGCGCCAGCTCGAAAACCGATTGCGGCAGCGTCACGCCCACTGGTTCGGCGGACGGCGCGCCCACCCCGTCGGGACGCCGGGCAGCGCGCATGTCCCCGCCGTCGGTGTGGCCCCGGACGTCCGTGTCCCGATCGATCACCCGATCGCCGTCGGCCTGCAGCGGCTGCGGTCGCGCAAGCGTTGTCCACCCCCCGCCGGAGCCACCGCATGACGATGCCGCCAGCCCGCCACCGGACCGTCTTCGTGTCCGATGCCCACCTCGGATCCCGTCACTGCCATGCCGCGGAACTCGCGCGTTTCCTCGCCACGCTGGATTGCGAGCGGCTCTATCTGGTCGGCGACATCGTCGACCTGTGGTGGTTGGCGCGACGGCGCGCATGCTGGGGGCAGCCGCACAGCGAGGTGGTCGAGGCCCTGCACGCGCTGCACGCGGCGGGCACCGAGATCATCTACATCCCGGGTAACCACGACCGCAGCCTGCGCCGTCTGTGCGGCCTGCTGCTGCCGGCCGCGCAGGTGCGCAGGCGCGCGATCCACACCACCGCCGACGGCCGCCGCCTGCTGGTGGTGCACGGCGACGAGTACGACGCCATCACCCACTTCGGCGGCCTGCAGGAGCGCTTCGGCGACTGGCTCTACGCGCGCATCCTCACCGGCAACCAGTGGCTCAATCGGGCGCGGCGCCGGGCGGGGCTGCGTTACTGGTCGCTGTCGGAGTTCCTCAAGCGTCGCAGCGGCGCCGCCGAGCGCTACATCGAGCGGTTCGTGCAGGCCGGGCTGGACGACGCGCGCCGACGCGGCCTGGACGGGATCGTCTGCGGGCACATCCATCGGCCCGGCCTGAGTCTTCGCGACGGTCTGGTCTATGCCAACGACGGCGACTGGGTGGAAAACCTCACCGCGCTGGCCGAAGCGCACGACGGCCGTCTGAGGTTGCTCGCGCATACCGGCGAGGTGCTGGCCGAGTTGCCCGCCCGGCAGGGCGTGCGCGCGCCAGCGCCTGCACCCGTGCACTGGCCTCGAGCGGCGTGAGCCACGGATCGCGGCGACGTCCGAAGGGGGCGGATGTCTGCCTCGAGGCCGACGTGAATTTGCCGAGGAAGCGGGGGGCTGGCGGCGCGTTGCTACACTGTGGCGCCCCGGCTGGAACCCATCGCCATGATCCCTTCCTCGGCCACGTCGGGCGCCCTTTCCGACCGCGAGATCGAGGCCCTCGAACTCCTGCTGGACCGGCGCGTCGAGGTCGGCGGCATGCCGCTGGAAGCCCTGGACGGTTTCTTCAGCGCGTTGAGGGTCGGGCCCGGACGCCCGGCCTCGCCCGATGAGTATCTTCCGCTGGTCCTGGGCGAGGACGGACCCGGTTGGGCCGACGAGGAGGACGAGAAGACGGCCTGCACGCTGATCGCGGGGTTCTGGCACCACATCGGTTGGCGTCTCGCGCAACCGCTGCCCGACGAGGGCGCCGATCCAGAGGGGGGCGATTCCGAAGGAGATGATCCGGACGACCTCCTGCCGTTGCTGGTCATGCCCGACGAGGATGCCGCCGACGCGGAGACGTTTCCGGTCGGTGCCATGTGGGCAGCGGGATTCCTGCAGGGCGTGGGCCTGCGCGCGGAGGCGTGGGAGCGTTGGCTCGAAGACGACGAGGCGCTCGCGGACGACCTGTCCGACCTGCAGCGGATGACGGTGTTCGACGACGAGACCGCGGCGAGCATGGGGGTGGATGCCGAGGCGCGGATGACGCTCGACGAGCGCTTGGCCCTGCTGGCGTCGGTGCCGGCGCTGCTGGCGGATCTCGACATGCAGCGGCGTGAGGAAGCGCTGGCACCGGGCGAGCCGATTCGTCGCCTGCCGATGCCCGGGCGCAACGATCCGTGCCCGTGCGGCAGCGGTTCGAAATGGAAGCGTTGCTGCGGTTCGTCCGTGCATTGAGATCGCGGTGCACAGGGCGGCATCGTTGTGCCTGGAAGGCTCGCCGGCGAAAGCGCTAGGCGTAAGCCTGGGGTAAGCGACGCTGTCGTCGGGTCGCTGCTAGCATTTCGGCATGGATTCCCTGACCCAGATTCTGCTCGGCGCGTCCGTCGCCGCGGCCGTGGTACCCGCACGGCATCGACGGGCGGCGATGGGCGCCGGCGCCGTGCTCGGCACGTTGCCCGACCTCGACTCCTTCCCGCTGATGCTGCTCACCGACGACCCGATCGCGTTGATGACGCTGCATCGTGGCCTGACCCATTCGCTGTTCGTGCTGCCGTTGGTGGCGTGGGCGATCTGGGCCTGGTTCCGACGCCGCGGCGGTCGGGTGGCCGATGCGCCGCGTGCCTGGTTCTGGGCGATCCAGCTGGCGCTGGTGACGCACCCACTGCTGGACGCGTTCACCGTGTACGGCACCCAGTTGTTGTGGCCGCTGACGCCGCCGCCGGTGATGTGGTCGAGTCTGTTCATCATCGACCCTGGCTATACCGTGTGGTTGCTGCTCGGCGTGCTGGTCGCGCTCTGGGTGGGTCCGAAGCCGCTCGGACGGCACGCCCTGGTGGTGGGGCTGGCATTGAGCAGCGCCTACATCGGCTGGTCGTTGCTGGCGAAGACGCTGGTCGACCGCGAGGCGACCCGCGCACTGACTGCCATGGGCTATGCGGATGCGCCGCGGTTTTCGGTGCCGATGCCGCTCAACACATTGTTGTGGCGGGTGGTGGCGATGACCCCGGACGGGTATTTGATCGGCGATCGTTCGGTCGTCGCCGATCGCGGTCCGATGCGCTTCCAGCAGCATCGCTCCGATGTGCCGGCGCTGTCGGCCGCGTCCGATCTGCCCGCGGTGCAACGGCTGCAGTGGTTCAACCGCGGCTTCATGCGCGCGCAGGTCGTGGACGGTGAGCTGGTGCTGAGCGATCTTCGCATGGGCCTGGAACCCGACTACAGCTTCAACTTCGTCGTTGGCCGTGAGGACGGTACAGGCTGGCAGGCGGTGTCGCCGAGGCAATTGCCGATGGCCCGGCCCCGCAGCGAAGAGCTGTCGCAGATGTGGACCCGGATCTGGCACGAACCGGAGGTGGAGACGCCCGGTCCGGAGGTCGACGCGCACGCTGCACCCTGATGCGTCGCGGTGGGCGGGATCGCCGGCCTTCCATGCTGCCGGGGATCCGGGGCGTGCAGCGCGATCAGGCCCTCGCGCCTCGCAGGGGCGTCGAAGGATGCGGCGACGTTCGCGAGCGGAGCGCGGGCACGGCGAGGCGGTGTCCGGCCGCGGCGCGGACGTGGCGGTCTAGGCCGCCGAAGGCAGGGCCGGTCGCGCACCCGCGATCAAGGCGTCGAAGTAATCGCGGGTGATCGCGATCTGCGCCTGCGCGGTGTCGGCGCGGTTGACCACCGCGCGGAACGCCGCGCGCTGGTCCTCGGAATGCTCCGGACGATCCTTCGCGTACCAGCCCAGGTGCTTGCGGGCGATGCGCACCCCGGCCGGTTCGCCGTAAAACGCGTGCAGTGCTTCGAGGTGGCCGACCAGCACGTCGCGGACCTCGACCAGCGACGGCGGCGGCAGCCGCTCGCCGGTGGCGAGGAAGTGCGCGATTTCGCGGAAGATCCAGGGCCGGCCCTGCGCCGCGCGGCCGACCATGATCGCGTCGGCGCCGGTGTGGCGGAGTACGGCGGCGGCCTTCTCGGGCGAATCGATGTCGCCGTTGGCGAGCACCGGAATCGACAGGTCCGCCTTGATCGCGGCGATGGTGTCGTACTCGGCCTGGCCGCTGTAGTGCTGATCGCGGGTGCGGCCGTGCACCGCGAGCGCTGCGATACCGGCGTCCTGGGCGATGCGTGCGATCTCCGGCGCATTGCGGTGATCGGCATCCCAGCCGGTGCGGATCTTCAGGGTCACCGGCACGTCCACGGCCGCCACCACCGCCGCGACGATCCGCCCGACCAGCGCCTCGTCGCGCATCAGTGCCGAGCCGGCCCAGGCGTTGCAGACCTTCTTCGCCGGACAGCCCATGTTGATGTCGACGATCTGCGCGCCATGGTCGACGTTGTGGCGGGCCGCCTCGGCCATCACCTCAGGCTCGGTCCCGGCGATCTGCACCGAGATCGGGTCCGGCTCGCCGTCGTGATCCATCCGGTGCACCGACTTGCGGGTATGCCAGAACCGCGGGTCGCTGGTGGTCATTTCGGACACGGCCAGGCCCGCACCGAGCCGCTTGCACAGCTGCCGGAACGGCTTGTCGGTGACCCCCGCCATCGGGGCGAGGACCACGCGCGGGTCGATGCGATACGGGCCGATCTGCATGGCGGCATTGTACGGGCGGGAGACGGCGCGTCCGCGTACGCCGGATCTGTAGATCGGGGCGCGGTCGGGCGTCAGCGCCGCTGCCGGCGCAGGTGATAGAGCTCGAAACTGCCCGGGCCCGGGTCGAGCAGCATCAGCAGCTCGTCGTCGCCGATCCGCACCAGCCGCCCGATGCTGTCGTCGTCGCTCGGTCCAGCCCCGCCGGCCGCACGGCTGTACGTGCGCGGCGGGTCGTCGTTGACCGAGCGGGCGCCGAGAAACGCGTAGGCGGACCCGTCGATGGGCAGCAGCCGACCGGTGCGGCGTTGCGAGCCGGCGGTCTTGGCGAAGCGGTAGCCGTCGCCGTCGGTTTCGATGCGCGCGCGGAACCACGGATACGCATGTGCGAAATTCGGGAGGAACTGGAGCGACCGGACCTGCCAGTCGCCATCGATGCGGCCGGCCGGCTGCGGTGCGCTGGCGCGAGCGAGCAGGGCGCCGGCCTGCTCGACGGCCTCGCCATCGCCCGGAATGCGTTCGAGCAGGGTCGGCATCCGCTCGATCGTCTCGGCGTGCGCCGGCCACGCCGAGGCCCGCCATGCGGAGGCCGCGTCGACGTCGTCCGGTTCGGGATCAACGGGCGGCGGCGACAACGCCAGCGGGTCGCGCGCCGCCGGCAGTCCGGCCGCTGCATCCAGGTCGGTGGTTTCGGTTGCGCCGTCGGGCGCGGACGCGGCGGGCCCGGGGCCGATGTCGTCGGCGACCGCGGTGGCGGGCGGCGGGGTGCCGGCCGCACCATCGGTGTCGGCTTCGTCCTGCGGCGAGCAGGCGGTGAGGATCAGGGCGATCGGCAGCGCGATCACATGGGCGGGCAGGCGGGGCATCGTCGACGGTTCCTGAGCGGCCAGGCGGCCGACGCTGCGCTGCCGGCACTGAGTCGCGGGTGAACCGCGCCCTTAGCCGGTCGGGGTGTCGACGCGCATCGCGGGCATCGCGATCGCCGCGCCTTCGCGCTCGGTCGAGACGGCGGCGTAACGACCGGCGAACCGGATCCCGTCGGCGAAGGCGGCGCGCGGCTGCAGCGCCAGCGCCGCGGCCAGCGCGCCGTTGAAAGCATCGCCGGCACCGGTGGTGTCGACGACCTGCGCCGGCGTCGCGGCGATGCGGTAACAGGCGTCGGCATCCCGGAAACGGGCGGGTTCGGCATGGGAGACGAAGCAACCGGCGGCACCCAGGGTGATCACCACGCTGCCGTGTGGCAGCAGGGCGCGGCACAGCGCGTGCAGCCGCGCATCGTCCTGATCGGCCACGCGTCCGGCATCGAGGGTCTGCCCGCCGTGGGCAGCCAGCAGGCCGGCGAACTCGGTTTCGTTGGGTGTGATCAGGTCGCAGGCTGCGAGCAGATCGGCGTCGACGGTCGCATTGGCCGGCGCGGGATTGAGGATCGCCAGACCATCGCCGTGCCGGGCCGTGGCGAGCGCCGCGTGGATGGCGTCGCGCGGCGATTCCAGCTGTGCCAGCACAACGGCCGCGGTCCGTAGCGCAGCGGCCTGGGCGCGGACGTGGCCCGCATCGAGCGCACCATTCGCACCGGGGCCGATGACGATCGAGTTGTGGCCGGCATCGTCGATGTAGATGCCGGCGGTCCCGGTCGGCGCATCGCTCGGCTGCGCCTGCAGCTCGATGCCGTCGTCTGCGGCGAGGCGGCGCGCCAGCGCGCCGCCGGCATCGTCACCCAGCGCACAGACGAAGCGCACCTCGGCCCCGGCACGCCGCGCGGCCACGGCCTGGTTGAAGCCTTTGCCGCCGGGGCCGCTGGTGTAGGCGCCGCCCAGCGTCTCGCCGGGTCGCGGCAGGCGCGTGGCCCGCCAGACGTGGTCGACATTGAACGATCCGACGACGACGACGTGCGACATGCCGGTCTCAGGCGAAGTGGGTCAGCACGCCGGCGATGGTCGCGGTCATCATCGTGGCGATGGTGCCGCCGAGCACCGCGCGCAGGCCGAAGCGGGCCAGGTCCTGGCGGCGGTCGGGGGCGAGCCCGCCGATGCCGCCGATCTGGATCGCGATCGAGCTGAAATTGGCGAAGCCGCACAGCGCGTAGGTGGCGATCAGGCGGCCCTGCTCGGTCAGCTCGATGCCCTCGACGCGACCGTTGACGATGTCGGCCAGCTGCAGGTACGCGACGAACTCGTTGATGACGACCTTCTGACCGATCAGCGAGCCGACCACGCCGGCGTCCTGCCACGGCACCCCGATCACCCAGGCGATCGGCGCCAGCACGAAGCCGAAGATGGTCGCCAGGTTCAGCGGCGCGCCGATCATCTCTTCCAGGCCGGTGACTTCGCCCACCCAGGTCAGCGGCGCGTTGATCATTGCGATCAGCGCGATGAAAGCCAGCAGCATCGCACCGATGTTCAGCGCCAGGCGCAGGCCGTCGCCGGCACCGGCCGCGGCGGCGTCGATGATGTTGCTGGTGGTCTTCTCGACCTCCATTTTCACCGTGCCGCGGGTCAGCGGCTCGCCGGTCTCGGGGGTCAGGATCTTGGCGATCACCAGCGTCGCCGGCGCGGCCATGATCGAGGCGGCCAGCAGGTGCTTGGCGTAGAAGGCCTGCTCCTCGGGATCGCCGCCGCCGAGCATGCCCACGTAGGCGGCCAGGACGCCGCCGGCGATGTGGGCCATGCCGCCGATCATCATCGTGATCAGTTCGGATTCGGTCATCCGCGAGATGTAGGGGCGTACCGTCAGCGGCGCCTCGGTCTGGCCGATGAAGACGCTGGCGCAGACGCTGGTGGTCTCGGCGCCGGACACCCGCATCACCTTGGTGATCGCCAGCGCCATGATGCGCACCACGAACTGCATCACCTGCAGGTGGTACAGCACGCCCATCAGCGCGGCGAAGAAGATGATCGTCGGCAGCACCTGGAAGGCGAAGATGAACCCGTAGGTTTCGGTGTTCATCAGGTCGCCGAAGATGAAACGCGAGCCGTCGTTGACGAAGCCGAGGATCCGCACGAAGCCGTGGCCGAGGAAGTCGAACACCTCGCGTCCGCCCGGGACCAGCAGCACCACCGCCGCGAACGCGATCTGCAGGGACAGCCCGGTGACGACCAGGCGCCAGTCGACCCGGCGCTTGTTGTTCGAGAACAGCCAGACGATGCCGACGAGCACCGCCAAACCGAACAGGCCGAACCCGACCCGTGCCAGACCTTCCATCGCGTGCCCCTGGGCGCTTGCAGACCGCGCAGGGTAGGGGAGGCCGGGGGCGGGGGCAATATCACGCATTCTTCACATTCGTGCCGACTGCGCATTCAGGGATGCGCCGGACCTCCCCGCGCACCTGTGCGACGCCGCTAGACTGGCCGCCTGTCGATGTCTGGAAGCCACACCATGCAGTACCGCCGCCTCGGCCAGTCCGGCCTGCAGCTGTCCGCCTTGTCGTTCGGGGCCTGGGCGACGTTCGGCAAGCGCATCGGCCGTGGCGAGGCGCGGGAGCTGGTCGCCGCCGCCTGGGACCACGGGATCAACTTCTTCGACAACGCCGAGGTCTACGCGCAAGGCGAAGCCGAACGGATCATGGGCGACGTGATCGCCGACCTGCGCTTGCCGCGCGACGGGTTCTGCGTGTCGAGCAAGGTCTATTTCGGGTCCGCGGACGCACCGCGGCCCACCCAGCGCGGGTTGTCGCGCAAGCACGTGCACGATGCCTGCCATGCCGCGCTGGCACGGCTGCGGGTGGAGTGCCTCGATCTGTTCTTCTGCCACCGGCCCGATCCGGACACGCCCGTGGCCGAGACCGTGTGGGCGATGGACGCCCTGATCCGGCAGGGCAAGGTGCTGTACTGGGGCACCTCCGAATGGCCGGCCGCGCTGGTGATGGAAGCCGCGGACATCGCCCGTCGGCATCACCTGCACCCGCCCACCATGGAGCAGCCGGAGTACAGCCTGCTGCACCGGCGCCGGGTGGAGCTGGAATACGCACCGTTGTACGGCGAACTCGGCCTGGGCACCACGGTCTGGTCGCCGCTGGCCTCGGGCCTGCTGACCGGCAAGTACCGCGACGGGGTGGCCGTCGACAGCCGCCTGGGGCATCCCGACTACGCCCATCTCCGCGGCCAGGTGCTGGAGGCGGGCGATCGTCAGGCGCGTGCGCGCGCGTTCGTGGAGATCGCGGACGAACTGGGCGTCGCGCCCGCGCCGTTGGCGATCGCCTGGTGCCTGCGCAATCCGCATGTCTCCACCGTGCTCACCGGCGCCAGCCGGGTGTCGCAGTTGCTGGAGAACGTGCAGGCGCCGGCTTTGCTGGAGCGCTTCGACAAGACCGTGTGGCGGCGGATCGAGGCGGCGACGCAGGAGCGCTGACGATCGGCAGCAAAAACTTTGCGGATGACACTTGACTGGCAAATGAGAATCATTACTATCGTGTTCTCTCTCGCCGTTGGAGATCACCGATGTTCGTTGCACGCACGCATGAAGCCGCCCCGGCCGAATCGGCCAGCGTCAGCCACCTGACCCCGGTCCCGTGGGAGGTGGTCCTCGACAGCAGGCGCCTGCTGAACGGTCAGCGCGAGATCCGGATCCGCCATGGAAACGAGGTCTATCGGCTCCGCCACACCCGTAACGACAAGTTGATCCTGACCAAGTAATCCCCCGTGTCGTTCCAGCGCCTTCGATGCGCCGCCTTGCGGTGCATCGGGTCTGCGGTGGAGCGCACGTGCCGCGTCCGCAGGGCGCGGTGATGTCCGCCGGGCCCGCACGCGATGCGGCCCCGGCCACCGTCTCTCTCCTGGGCCCGCCCGCCTCGGTCGTATGACCCGTCGCCAGCTCGCCGCCCGCTACAACGTGCGAGCCTTCATGCGTCCTCATGCCCTGTCACTGGCCGTCGGCCTGTCCCTGTTCGCCTGTACGCTTCCCGTGCTCGCCGCCTCCGATGGCGGCGCCGATGCGCGATCGCTCGACCGTGTGGTGGTCACCGCCACACGGACCGAACGCGCCCTGCTCGACGTGCCGCACACCGTCGACGCGATCGACCGCGCGCGCATGGACGCGTTGCTGGTGCGCGACCTGCGCGACCTGTTCCGCTACGAACCCGGCATCACCGTCACCAGCGGCTTCGGCCGCTTCGGCATCGGCGATATCCGCGTGCGCGGGCTGGGTGGCAACCGGGTCCGGATCCTGACCGACGGCATCCCGGTCTCGGATGCGTTCTCGATCGGCAGCTTTTCCGACGCCAACCGCAACTTCGTCGACCCCGACACGCTCAAGCGCGTCGAAGTGGTGCGTGGCCCGAGCAGCTCGCTCTACGGCTCGGACGCGCTGGGTGGCGTGGGGTCCTTCGTCACCAAGGATCCGGAGGATTACCTGCAGCCGGGGCGCGACGTCCATGTCGGCAGCCGCATCGGCTACGCCAGCGACTGGGACGGGGTGAACCTCGGCGCCACCGGCGCGTGGGGCGGCGAACGCTGGTCCGGCCTGATCAATGTCGGCCATCGCGACGGCCACGAGACCGACAACCAGGGGCGTGTCGGCGGCGAGGGCGCCGCCCGCACCCGGCCCAATCCCCAGGACCGCGATACCAGCAGCGTGTTGTCGAAACTCGTGTTCGAGCCCGATGCGCGGCAGCGGTTCAAGTTGACGGTCGAAGGGCATGAGGACCGCGCGCTGACCGATATGCTCACCTCGCGCCGCTTCCAGTCGATGACGCGCGCCGTCAACCGGCAGGTGCTGGCCGACGACCGCCAGACCCGCACCCGGGTCAGCTTCGCCCACGTCTTCGATGCGCTCGATGCCGGCTTCGCCGATGCGCTGGACTGGCAGGTGTACCGTCAGGACAGCGAGACCACGCAGGACACGATGGAAGAGCGCGTCACCGCCGCCGGCCTGCCCGAGCGCCGCGCGCGCCGCTTCAACTTCGATCAGCGCGCCCACGGCGCGCAGGCGCACCTGCGCAAGGCGTTCGCCACCGGTGGGGTCGGGCACACCCTGGCCTACGGCATCGAACTGGTCCGCGCCGACACCCGCCAGAAGCGCGACGGCCAGGTGACCAATCTGCTCACCGGCGCGAGCAGCAACGCGATGTTGCCGGATGTCTTCCCGGTGCGCGATTTCCCGGTCAGTCGCACCGATACCGCCTCGTTGTATCTGCAGGACGAGATGGTGTTCGCCGACGGCACGTTCCGGCTGGTGCCGGCAGTGCGCGTGGACCGGTACGAGCTCAAGCCCGAGCTCGACCCGATCTTCGCCGAAGACAATCCCGGCGTGCAGGTGTCGACGCTCAGCAAGACCGAAGTGTCGCCGAAGCTCGGCGCGGTGTGGAGGTTCCAGCCGGACTGGTCGTTGTTCGCCAGCTATGCGCACGGCTTCCGGGCACCGCCTTACAACGACGTCAACATCGGGTTCACCAACGCGATGTTCGGCTACACCGCGATCGCCAATCCCGATCTGCGGCCGGAAACGAGTCGCGGCGTGGAAATGGGGATCCGGCACGTCGGCAGCGTCCTCGAGACCTCGTTGACGGCGTACCACAACCGGTACGACGACTTCATCGAGTCGATGCGGTTCATCGGGCTCAACGCCGACGGATTGATGGTCTATCAATCGCAGAACATCGCCGAGGCGCGCATCTACGGCGTGGAGATGCAGGCCGACCTCGACCTCGGTGGCTTGTCCGATGCCTGGACGGGCTGGCGCATCCGGGGCGCGACCGCCTGGTCGCGCGGCGACGACCGCACCGCCGATGTCCCCCTGGATTCGGTGGACCCGCTCACCGCCACCCTCGGGGTGGCGTACGGCAACGACGCCTGGGGCGCGGAACTGATCGGTCGCGCCGTGCGCGGCAAGTCGCGCGCGTCGGCGGACACGCTCTACCTGACGCCGGGTCATGCGGTGATCGATCTTTATGCGCACTGGCGCGTCACCCCCAACCTGCGCATCGATGCGGGTGTGCGCAACCTGGCCGATCGCACCTATTGGGCGGCAGGCGACCTGCCGAGTGCCGTGCTGGCGACCAGTGGCACGCTGGATCGCTACACCGCGCCCGGGCGCAACGTCGCCGTCAACCTGGCGGTGGACTTCTAGCGATGCGCCCCGCGCCGTCCATGCAGGCCATGCCCGGGGCCGCATCCGCGTCGGCATTGCCGAGCGCGGCCGAACTGTCCGCGCTCGGGTCGGTGTTGTGCCTGTATCCGTCGCGGTACGCCGAGCTCGACGGCTGGCGCCAGGCCGTCCGCGCCAGCACCTGCAGCGTGCCGTGGGCCGACGGCGCCTATGAAAGCCTGCGCTTCCACGACGTCGACGGACGCTGTTGCTGGCGCCTTTGTCTGCTGCCTGATTCCGATTTCCTGGCCTGGGAGGCATTGGCCCGGCGATTGCCGGGCATGGTGCGGGAACCGGCCGGTGTGGCGGAGCGGTTGTGGCGGCGCCTCGCCGAGGGCGTTTCGGGTGCGGCGTGGCGCGGCAGCATCCTGCGGTTCGCCCTCGACGACAGGGGCGGCCCGGCCCGGCTGGCGGCCTGCCTGAGCACGCCCTCGCTGCTCGGCGCCGATCTGGCGCGCCGCATCGCCCATGCCGAAGGCATCGTGGACGGCGCGCGTTTCGACGATTGCTGCTGCGCGCGCGCCGCGCAGGCGATGCCTTCGCGCCAGGCACCGTCCTGGCATCCCCTTCGCTTCGACAAGAGCCACCCCGCCCCATGATCTCCATCCGTACGCTGTCCGCCCGCACGCTTCCGCTTGCCTGCCTGCTGCTGTGTCTACCCGCCGTCGTGCACGCCGACGACCGCACGGCGCCGTCGGTGCATGGGCCGGACCCGGCGCGCGATCGCGCCTCGATCCTCGCCATGCAGGGCGAGTACGACGTCGGGTTCGAGTTCCACGAGACCGTGGTCTACGCGCCGGGCTACGCACGCGTCGAGCCGAAGCGCAGTGGCGCCAGCGAGATCGTGATCGTGATCGAGGACACCCCGGAGAAGATCGTCCTGCAGCACATCCTGGTACACGCGCCGACCGGCCACGTGACCAAGCACTGGCGGCAGGACTGGACCTACGAGGCCACGTACCGTTTCGAGTTCGATGCCGACCAGACCTGGGGCGTGCATGCGATTCCGGCCGAGGTCACCCGCGGCGCCTGGACCCAGTGCGTGTACGAGGTCAGCGATGCGCCCCGCTACTGCGGCACCGGTCGCTGGACCTACGAGGGCGATGCGGCCAGCTGGACTTCGGACAGCGGCTGGCGGCCGCTGCCCCGGCGCGAGTACACCACCCGCGAGGACTACAACGCGCTGGCGGTGACCAACCGCCACACTGTCGTGCCCGGTGGCTGGACGCACGAACAGGACAACCTCAAGACGGTACGTGCGACCGACGGCAGCCTCGAACGACGGCTGGTGCGCGAGTTCGGCTTCAACGATTACCGCAGGCACGAGGGTGTCGATTTCACCCCCGCGCTCGAATACTGGGCCGCCACGTCCACCTACTGGGCGCGCGTGAGGTCGCGCTGGGCGGCATACCTGTCGCAGGCGCCCGGCATGCGCCTGAAGACCGCGGTGGACGGGATGGCGATGATCGTGCCGCTGTTCGAGCAGGCGCAGCGGATACAGGACGGCGGAGCGGTGGGCGACGCCGAGATCGACGGGTTGTTCACGCAGTACGTCGAGCCGGCACCCGTCGGCGTGGCCGCCGACCGCTGAGTGCGACCGCATTGCTGACACGCCTGCATTCGGGGGCTCTTTCCGAGTTTGGGCACGGTGCGCCCGCCGACACGGGCGGGCCCGCCAGATCGATCCGCCACGTCGCGATCTGACGATGTCGCGGCGGGCGATGGCCCGTCGCCGTGGTGCGGGCTCGTGAAACGCACGGAGACCGCCGCCGGGCTCTCCTGTGGCGGGAGAGCCCGTCGAGTCAGCGTGCGACAGATGCCGGCGTGCGGGGCGGCGAGGGCGCAGGTGCTGCGGGTCGCGCCGGTGACACCGTGGGTGATGCCGGGGCGGCCGGCGGAGCCGGCGGCGTGGGAGGGGTGAGCACCCGCATCGTCGGCAGTGCCGGGACCGCGATCCTCGCCGTCGCCGGACGACGGTCGCGCAGGTAGGCGATCTCGACCCGGGCGTTCTCCGGACGCCCGCGCAGCTGGCGCATCACATCGCGCGGAGTGCTCACGGCGGTGCCGTCGATCTGCTGGATCACGTCGCCGGCGCGCAGGCCTTCGACGTTGCCGGTGGACAGCACCAGCACACCGCGGTCGGTGCCGAAGTAGCGCCCGAGATCGGCGTCCACACTGGCGAGATTGAGTCCGTTCCAGCGCATCGCCGCCATCAGCACCGGGGAAGCGCAGGCATCGCCGGTACAGTCCGCGCCGAGTCCGGCCGCGTCCAGCGCGCGTCGGACATCGGCGGCGATGCCGGCGCTGTCCACACGCACCAGTGCATCGAAATCGACGTTGTCCAGCTGGCTGCGCACCTGGTCGAGCGTGCCGGCGAGCATCGCCATCGACGATCCGGTTTCCGGTGTGACCGACAGGGTGGCGGTACGGCCGTCGCGTGCGTAGTGCAGCGGCACCGGCGTTCCGGCATCGAGGTCGCGCAGCAACGCGCGTGCGTTGCGCAGCCGGAGGTCGCCGCGGCTGCCGAGGATCCGGCTGCCGCCGATGGCGAGCAGGCGATCGCCGCTGCGCAACCCGGCGGTCTCCGCCGGGCTGCCCGGGGTCACCGCGGCGATCCGGACCCCGGCCTCCGGGTCGGTGGCGAGCACCACGCCCAGGACCGGACGGGCCGAGGTCAGTTCGGCCATGCCCGCGGTGCCGAGTTCGGCCATG
This sequence comes from Luteimonas abyssi, assembly GCF_001482195.1. Taxonomy (GTDB): domain Bacteria; phylum Pseudomonadota; class Gammaproteobacteria; order Xanthomonadales; family Xanthomonadaceae; genus Luteimonas; species Luteimonas abyssi. The sequence goes on from NZ_KQ759763.1 coordinate 685,981, forward strand.
CGCGTCGCGGCACGCTGAAGGTCGGCGCGTGCGCGTTCGAATTCAGGGGTCTCGGGCGATCGTGCGCCGGCAGCGCCGGATCCAAGGGCCGCGAGCGCGGCCAGGACGAGCGCGGCGGGCGGGAAGGTTCGGAACATGATGCGGTCTCCTCGAAGGGGGTATCAGTCGACCCGGACCAGCGCCGCGTCGAAGCGGCTGCCCTGGGCGGCGAGCCAACTGCGCTCGGTTTCCAGGCGGGCGAGGGTGTGGAGGGTGTGCACGCGCGCTTCCCAGAGCGTCTGCTCGGCCTGCGGCGTCAGCGAGGGCGCGCGCAGGTCGGCGTCGATTCCGGCCAGGCGCAGCTCGAGTTCGCCGGTCATCAGCGCGCTGCTGCCGCTGGCGACGCGATCGTCGCTGACCAGCGGCAGCAGCGCTTCGAGGCGTGCGGATTCGTCGCGCAGCGCGTCCAGCCGCCGGTCCGTGGACGGGCCGGCGGCCGGTGCGCCGGCGATGGAGGCGCCGGTGGTGGACGGCGTGGACGTGGCGTCCGGCGCGTCGTCGGCCAGCCAGTGCATCGGCAACGCGACGGCCAGCAGCAGCGATGCCGCCAGACCCGCCCACAGCGGCCATCGCGTGCGACGTGAGACGGGCGCAGTGTCGGCAAGGCGCGCCTGCAGGGCATCCCAGCCGCCCGGAGGCGGTGCCTCGTGCGGCAGCTGCGCGAAGGCGTCGTGCCAGGTCGCGGGGCGCGTGGTGTCGGTCGGGCGGAGCTCGCTCATGGGGCGGTACCGGTGGTTCGTGTGGGGGCGGTTCGGGGCGACTCGAGCAATTCGCGCAGGCGGCGGGTGCCGCGGGCGACCTGCGATTTGGAGAAGCTGGGCGTGCGCGCCATCAGCGCGCCGATCTCGTCGTGGGTGAAGCCTTCGGCGTGATAGAGCCAGAGCACGCTGCGGGTGATTTCGGGCAGCTCGGCCATCGCGCGCTGCAGCGCGGCGGCATCCGCCGCTGCCGACGGTGGCGGCACGTCGCCGGCGATCGCGTGGTCGTCGATGTCCGATTCGGCCTCCAGGCGCCGTCCCCGGCGGAGCCGCATCAGCGCCTCATTGACCGCGATCTGCCGCAGCCAGCCCCAGAACGGGCTGTCGCCGCGGAAATCGCCGATGCGACCGATGACCTTGAGCATGGTGTCCTGGAGGACGTCGGCAGCGACCTCGCGGTCGTGGCAGATCCGCAGCGCCAGATTGAACACGGGGCGTTCGAACCAGCGGTACAGCTGTTCCAGGGCGCGGCCTTCGCCGGCCCGGGCGCGCCGCAGCAGGGCCGCCGGCACGTCGATGGCGAAGCTCGAGGTGGCGGTCGCCACCGCCGCCGCGGCGGGCGGGGGGGCGGTCGGAGGCACGGCGGTGGGCGTTGTCGTGGTCATTCGGAAGGCAAGGATGCGCCAGGGCGCGGAACCGTCGCAGCCCTGCACGGACCCGACGGCGTGGTCACATCGCCTGCCTATACTGGGTCTTCGGGGACATCGTTTTCGGAAACATCCGCGACGCAACTCAGGAGAGAGCACCGATGGGCGCGACAGGCATTCTGACGGGAGTCCTGCTGCTGGCCGGGATCGTCATCCTTTTCAAGACCGTGCGCATGGTGCCGCAGGGTTACGAATGGACGGTCGAGCGGTTCGGCAAGTACACCCACACCCTGGATCCGGGGCTGCACTTCCTGGTCCCGGTGGTCTACGGCGTGGGGCGCAAGGTCAACATGATGGAGCAGGTGCTCGACGTGCCCAGCCAGGACGTCATCACCAAGGACAACGCGGTGGTGCGGGTGGACGGGGTGGTGTTCTTCCAGGTGCTCGATGCGGCCAAGGCCGCGTACGAGGTCGCCAACCTGGAGATCGCGATGATCGCCCTGGTGCAGACCAACATCCGTACCGTGATCGGCTCGATGGACCTGGACGAGTCGCTGAGCCAGCGCGAGACCATCAACGCGCAGCTGCTCAACGTGGTCGACCACGCCACCAACCCCTGGGGGGTGAAGGTCACCCGGATCGAGATCCGCGACATCGCGCCGCCGCGCGACCTGGTCGATTCGATGGCCCGGCAGATGAAGGCCGAGCGCGACCGGCGTGCGGTGATCCTGGAGGCCGAGGGCCACCGGCAGTCCGAGATCCTGCGCGCCGAGGGCGAGAAGCAGGCCGCGATCCTGGAGGCCGAGGGCGAGAAGGAAGCCGCGTTCCGCGAGGCCGAGGCGCGCGAGCGTCTGGCCGAGGCCGAAGCCCGGGCGACGCAGATGGTGTCGGAGGCGATCGCCCAGGGCAATGTGCAGGCGATCAATTACTTCATCGCCCAGAAGTACGTCGAGGCGTTCGAGAAGCTCGCCACGGCGCCGAACCAGAAGTTCGTGCTGATGCCGATGGAGGCCAGCGGCATGATCGGCTCGATCGCGGGTGTCGCGGAACTGGCCCGCGAGGCGTTGAGCAGCCAGCAGAACGCCCAGCGCGACCGCGCCGGGACCCGCACCGGAGGAGGTTGAGCCATGCGCTGGGAGGTCGTGGTGTGGGCGGCCGTGGCCCTGTTGCTGTTCGCCGCCGAAGCGTTGGCGCCCGGCGCCTTCATGCTGTGGATGGGCTTCGCCGCCGCCGCGGTGTTCGTCGGGGTGCTGGTGTTTCCCGACGTCGGCGTGCTCTGGCAGGCCATCGCATTCGTGGTGCTGAGCTTCGTTTCGATCCAGATCTACCGCACCTGGTTCCGGCCGCGCGCGCGGACCAGCGACCACCCCACGCTCAACCGGCGTGCCGCCCAGCACATCGGACGGGTGGTGCCGGTGGAACGGGCGATCGTGGCCGGCGAAGGGCGGGTCAAGATCGGCGATGCGTTCTGGAACGTTGCCGGACCCGATGCGCCGGTCGGCACCCCGGTGCGGGTGATCGCCGTGGACGGCATGACCCTGCAGGTGGAGCCGGCGGAGGATTGATCCGACGCCGGTGCGGGGATCGTCGCCGCGCCGCACATGGTCGCCGGCGCCGGCGGTCTGGGATAATCGCGCCTTTCGCATCCGAGGCGCCGCCATGACCCGCAAGACGATCCTCAACGACACCCACCGGGCCCAGGGGGCGCGGATGGTGGACTTCGGTGGCTGGGACATGCCGCTCAACTACGGTTCGCAGATCGAGGAGCACCATCAGGTGCGCCGCGACGCCGGTATGTTCGACGTCAGCCACATGACGGTGGTCGATCTGCGCGGCGAACGCGTGCGGCCCTTCCTGCGCACGCTGGTGGCGAATTCGGTCGACAAGCTGAAGAAGCCCGGCAAGGCGTTCTACACCTGCATGCTCGACGAGAACGGCGGCGTCATCGACGACCTCATCGTCTACTTCATGGAAGACCGCTGGTTCCGCCTGGTCGTCAATGCCGCCACCCGCGACAAGGATCTCGCCTGGATCGTGCGCCAGGCCGAGCCGTTCGCGGTCGAGGTCGAGGAGCGCCCCGAGCTGGCGATGATCGCGGTGCAGGGACCGAACGCGCGCGAGCGGGTGGTGGCACTCGTGGATGCCGAAGACCGCGACCGTGTCGCGGGTCTCGCGCGCTTCTCCGCCGCCCAGGCGCGCGGTGCGGATGGCGCGGCGCTGTTCGTGGCGCGTACCGGCTACACCGGCGAGGACGGCTTCGAAGTGGTGTTGCCGGCGTCCGATGCGGTCGCGTTCTGGACCGCGCTGGCCGCGGCGGGCGTGCATCCGGCCGGGCTCGGCGCGCGCGACACGTTGAGACTCGAAGCGGGCATGGCGCTGTACGGACAGGACATGGACGAAACGGTCACGCCCTACGAGGCTGCGCTCGGGTGGACGGTCGCGCTCGACGCCGATCGCGCGTTCATCGGTCGCGAGCGGCTGGAGCGCCAGCAGGCCGCGGGCGATGCGCGTCAGCTGATCGGCCTGGTGATGGACGACAAGGGCGTGTTGCGGCACGGTCAGAAGGTGACCACGCCGCACGGCGAAGGCGAGATCCTGTCGGGCACGTTCTCACCCACGCTGGGCAAGTCGATCGCCTTCGCCCGGGTGCCGGCCGGCGAGCTCGCGCCCGGTGGCGATGCCGGCGTGCAGGTCGATATCCGCGGCAAGGCGGTGCCGGTGCGGGTGGTGAAGTTCCCCTTCGTGCGCGAAGGGCAGCCGCAGCCGGGCGTGCTGGCCTGAGCGGGCGCGGCGCCCCGGTGCGCGTGCCTGCGCGCGCCGTTACACTAGCGCCGCGCCACGCGCGCCCTGTCCACGCCCTACCAGCCGATCTGCAACGGAGCCCAAGATGAGCGAGATTCCCGGCGACCTGAAGTTCATGAAGTCCCACGAGTGGGCGCGCGTCGAAGATGGCGGCAAGGTCACCGTCGGGATCTCCGATCACGCGCAGGGCCTGCTGGGCGACCTGGTGTACGTCGACCTGCCCACGGTGGGCGACAGCGTCCAGGCCGGCCACGGCGTGGCCGTGGTGGAATCGGTCAAGGCCGCGTCGGACGTCTACGCGCCGGTGTCGGGGACCATCGTCGCGGTCAACAGCGACCTCGCCGACAAGCCGGAGACCATCAACGAGGACGCCTACGGCGACGGTTGGATCTTCGTCGTCGAGATGGACGATGCCGACCAGCTCGGCGAACTCCTCGGCCCCGACGACTACGCGACGCAGCTTGAAGACGCCGACTGACGTACCGACGATCGCGATGTCGTCGCGATCCAGACAACTGCTTCGATCGACGCGCCGCCTTCGGGCGGCGCGTTGCGTTCGGGGTCCGGCCGCCCGCATCGAGACGTCGTCGCAGGCGCGAAACCGCAGTCGGGAGTTCGCGCAAATTCGCGCAAAGCGCACGTTGCGGCGCGCCATGCGGACAGGCCGGCTGACTTTTTTCGAACCGCCGGAAATCGCGCGCCGGATGCATCCGTGCATCGCCCGAGCGAATTCGGTTTTCGATCGATGCGCGATGCGCGCTTCTTCAAGCGAAAGAAAAGCGCTTGAAAACAGCTGTGGTTTCGCGTGCGCGTATTTCCCGTCGTGCTGACGCGGCGCACGATGCGGCCTCATCGGCACCGGCTGCGGAACATCGATGTCGAGATGGCGTGTGGATGCCGCGCGCGTATCGCGATGCGGGGTGTTGACAGTGGAAAAAACGGTGATTAGGTTTCGCCGAAACAACGCCGCCGCAGGGACGAGTGATCAAACCCGGGACGACATCGAACGCGACAACGCAACCTTCCGCCCCGAACGACCAGAAGGTGGAATCAGTGTCCGTCTCCCCTGCAAAAACATCTTGCCCTTTCGAACTCGCCCGCGCCGGTCAGGCTCGGGCGAATGCGTTCGGGCGCGTCGCACGCCGGTCCCGCTTCGGGACGCGCGGATTCCCGGTCGGGGACTGCACGGTTGGCGGCGCAGGAATCCGTCCCGACGCGCGGTGCGCGTCGACGGTTGGTCGCGGGTCCGATCCCCGCGGCGTTCGCGAACTGGGCCAGCAACACCTGTAGTTCCATAGACGAGGAGAGCCATCCCATGGCCACGAAGAAAGCTACGAAAAAACGTCCCGTGAAGAAGGCGGTCAAAAAGATCGCCAAGAAGGTTGCGAAGGCGAAGAAGGCGGTCCGCAAGGTCGCCAAGAAGGTCGCGAAGAAGGTGACCCGCAAGACCGCCGCCAAGAAGGCGACGAAGAAGACCGCGAAGAAGACGGCCAAGCGGCCTGCGGCGAAGAAGGCGGCCAAGAAGACCGCCCGCAAGTCGGCAGCGAAGAAGACCGCCAAGAAGGCGACGAAGAAGGTCGCGAAGAAGTCCACCGCGAAGAAGGCGGTCAAGAAGACCGCGAAGAAGGCCGCCAAGAAGTCGCCGGCCCGCAAGACGGCCAAGAAGGCGACCGCCAAGAAGGCCACCCGGAAGGTCGCGAAGAAGACCGCCAAGCGTCCGGCCAAGAAGACCGCGAAGAAGGCGACCAAGAAGGCAGCTCCGCGCAAGACCGCGAGGAAGACCACCAAGCGTGCGACCAAGAAGTCCGCTCCTGTGGCGATTCCGGCAGCTCCCACGCCGTTGATGTAAGTCGCTTCTGCTCGCTATCTGAAGAAACCCTCTCCGCAGCCCAGTCGGAGGGGGTTCTTTTTTTGTGCCTGCCGGGGCTCGTCACGGGCGTGCGGGCGATGCTCACGCTCCGCTCGGAAGCGCACTTCGCCCCCTGCGGGCACGTTGGCCGGAGCCGTTTCGTCGGCCGGCACGAGTGGACGGGCGTCGCGAAAGAAAAACGCCGGCGCAGTGGCCGGCGTCGAACGTATCGGATGTGCGACGCGCCGGCACCGAGGCCGGCGCGAGGCGGTGACCTCAGTCCGGGCGCGCCATCGCGTTCGACGAGGCCGGGCCGGAAGGCGCGCTGTCGTCGTCGCTGGCGAACATCGACTCGTCGATATCGACGTTCAGCCATTGCTGGCCGCGCATGCCCATCGCGCGATCGAGGATGGTCGGCAGCAGCGCCGTCGGCAGGCTGCTTTCGCTGTTCCACAGCACCACCAGGCCGAGATCGTGTTCGGGCACGACCGCCATCACGCCGCGATAGCCCTGGACCGCGCCGCCGTGGAAGACGACGCGGTGGCCGGCGTAGTCGAACACCCGCCAGCCCAGGCCGTACCCGGCGGCGTTGATGCGCTGCCTGCGCCAGGAGCCGGCGCCGCCGCGGATCTCGCCCGGGGTGCCCACGATCGGCGAGTGCAGGGTCGCCAGCAACGGGGCGGGCAGCACGTCCGGGCGATGGCCGGTATGGGCGATCAGCCACTGCGCCATGTCGCTGATGCTGGCATTGACGCCGGCGGCCGGAGCGACCCGGTAGTAGGTCGGCTTCGGCATCAACGAGGTCCAGCCACTGCGACCGGCGCGCACATGCGGCTTGGCCCAGCGCGGGCTGCTCTGGATGCCTTCCAGGCCGTAGCTGGCGTCGTTCATGCCCAGTGGCTTGAACAGCCGGCGCGAGACGGCCTCGTTGAAGAACTGGCCGGAGGTGGCGAACACCACGTCGCCGACCAGGCTGAAGGCGACGTTCTGGTAGCCGTAGCAGTCACCTGGTGCGCAGCTCATCGGTGCCGACGAGAGGTTCTGCACCAGGCTGAGGTAGTCCGCGCCGCGCTCGATGTCGCGGTCGTAGGTGTGGCGCGGCAGGCCGACCCGATGGCTGAGCACATCGGCCACGGTGATGCGCTGCGCGGCCTCGGGCTGGGACATGCGCAGGCCGGGCATGTAATCCACGACCTTGCTGTCCCAGCGCATGGTGCCTTCGGAGACCAGCACGCCGGCGATCGTGCCGGCGAACGACTTGGACAGGGAGGCCAGGCGGAAGACGGTATGCGAATCGACCGGCTCGGCGGCGCGGACATCGGTGATGCCGTAGCCGCGCGCGCTGAGCACGCGACCGTTGTGCACGATCGCCATCGCCAGGCCGGGGATGCGCTGGTCGGCGACCAGTGCCTGTGCCATCGCCTCGAACTGGCGCACATCGAAGCCGGGGGCCAGCGGAGTGGCACTGGGCGGCGGGGGTGCGGGATCCGGGCGACCGTCGGTCGGCCTGGGGAACTGGGCCATCCCTTCGCTGCCCGGTCGCGGCGCGACATCATGGCTGCGGTCGAGGACCTGGGCGGCCGACCCGAGCGCCAGTGGCATCAGCATGCCGACCAGCCCGAGCTGCCAGGCCCATCCGGTGCGTCGCTTGCTTTTCATCGGGTCCGCCCCCTGCGTATGCTTGCCCTGCGGGCCGATCATAACGCCTGAATTTCGTTTTGCATGAATAAGGGGAGCTTTGATGGGTAGCGCGTTGATCCTGCTCGTAATTCTTCTGGGCGCCGCCGCCGTGCTCGTGTTCTGGGGCGTCGGCATCTACAACGGCCTGGTCACGGCCCGGAATGCATTCAAGAACGCCTTTGCACAGATCGATGTGCAGCTGCAGCGTCGATTCGACCTCATCCCCAATCTGGTGGAGACCGCGAAGGGCTACATGGCCCACGAGCGGCAGACGCTGGACGCGGTGGTGGCCGCCCGCGGCGCGGCGGTGAGCGGCCTGCAGGCGGCCAAGGCGAACCCGGGCGATCCGGCCGCGATGGCCGAGCTCGCGCAGACCCAGGGCGCGCTCAACGGAGCGCTGGGCCGGCTGCTGGCGGTGGTCGAGGCCTATCCCGATCTCAAGGCCAGCCAGAACATGATGCAGCTCACCGAGGAGCTGACCAGCACCGAGAACCGTGTCGCCTTCGCGCGGCAGGCCTACAACGATTCGGTGATGGCCTACAACAACAGGCGCGAGGTGTTCCCGTCCAACATCGTCGCCGGCATGTTCAAGTTCGAGCCGGCTGCGCTGCTCGACATCCCCGAGGACCGGGCCGAAGTGCGCGAAGCGCCCAAGGTGCAGTTCTGAGGTGCGGGTGCGGTTGAGGGGGCTGCTCTCGCGCTGGGGTCGGCACGATCGTGTCGACCGGCGCGATGCGCGCCGGGACGGACGCCGATGAATTTCTTCGAGCGCCAGGCGCAGGCGCGTCGCAACACCACGCGGCTGGTGGTGCTGTTCGCGCTGGCGGTGATCAGCATCGTGGTGCTGGTCAATCTCGGCGTGGTGTTTCTGCTCGGGCCGCAGGTCGATGTGCTGATCGGCGCCAGCGTGATCACGCTGGCCGTCATCGGCCTCGGTTCGCTGTACCGCATCGCCAGCCTGGGTGCCGGTGGCGAGCGTGTCGCCACCCAACTGGGCGGTGTGGCGGTGCCGGAAGACACCACCGACCCGCAACTGCGCCGCCTGCGCAACGTGGTGGAGGAGATGGCCATCGCCTCGGGCGTGCCGATGCCGGCGTTGTTCGTGCTCGAGCACGAGGCGGGCATCAACGCGTTCGCGGCCGGCTACTCGCCGTCCGATGCGGCGGTCGCGGTGACCCGAGGTGCGCTGGAGCGGCTCAATCGCGACGAATTGCAGGGCGTGGTCGCACACGAGTTCAGCCATGTGCTCAACGGCGACATGCGGCTCAATATCCGGCTGATGGGCATCCTGTTCGGGATTCTGATGATCGGCCTGATCGGTCGCCGGATCATGCTGCATGCAGGCGCCGCCCGCGGCCGGGACGGTGCGTTCGTGCTCCTGCTGGCGGCCGCGTTCGCGGCGATCGGCTACGCGGGCGTGTTCTTCGGGCGCATGATCAAGGCCGGCGTGAGCCGTTCGCGCGAGGTGCTCGCCGATGCCTCGGCGGTGCAGTTCACCCGTCAGACGCAGGGGCTGGCCGGTGCGCTGAAGAAGATCGCAGGCGTGTCCGCCGGATCGCAGCTGCAGGAGCGGGCGGATGCCGAGGAGATCAGCCACATGCTGTTCGGCGATGGCGTCGGCCTGCGCGGGCTGTTCGCCACGCATCCGCCGGTGCTCGCGCGGATCCAGGCGCTGGAGCCGGGCTTCACCGACGCCCAGTTGTCCGCGCTGAGTAAACGCTGGTTGCAGGCGCCGCCGAGCGGGCTGGAGGAGGACCTGCAACTGGGCCTGGTCGACCGCAGCGATGTGCCGTTGCCCGCGCATCGGGCCGAGATCGCGGTGACACCCGACCGGGTGGCGGCGCACGTCGCCACGCCGGAGGACGGCGACTGGGTCTGCGCCAGCCGCATCGTGCAGGACATCCCGGAGCCGCTGCGGCAGGCCGCCCGCCGACGCGATGCGGTGATGCCGCTGCTACTGGGTCTGCTGCTGGATGCCGATGCCGACATCCGCGGCCACCAGCTCGACGAGATCGCCACCCGGCTGGGGCCGACGTTGGCGGAGGCCACGCGTCAGCTGCGCGAGGAGGGCCTCGCACAGCTGCATCCGATGCATCGCCTGCCGTTGGCGCAGCTCGCGTTCCCGGTGCTGCGGCTGCGCCCGCGCCCGGAGCTGGGTGCCTTCGTCGATGCGGTGCATGCGGTGACCCACACCGACGGCACCCTGTCGCTGTTCGAGTACTGCCTGGGCCAGCTGCTGCAGGTGCAGGTGATGGAGTCCCTGGACCCGGCACGCCATGCGCGCTTCGGTCGCCAGCGTGCCGGCAACGTCAAACAGGAATTCGCGACGTTGCTGGCGGTGGTGGCCCAGGCCGGCCACGTCGGCGACGCCGAGGGCGCGCGTCGCGCGTACCTGGCCGGCATGCATCGCGTGCTGCCGCGCGACCATGTGCCCTATACGCCGCCCGCCGCGGGCGTGCAGGCGCTGGATACGGTGTGGGATCCGCTCGACCGGCTCGACCCGCTCGCCAAGCAGGTGCTGGTCGAAGCCATCACCGATGCGATCCTGCACGATGGCCGGATCTCGGTGGCCGAGTCCGAGCTGCTGCGCACGATCTGCGGCGTGCTGCATTGCCCGCTGCCGCCGGCACTGGAGCAGCGCCCGGCAGCTTGATCGCCTGCCGGGCGACGACCGCGAGGACGGGCGTCGCGCCGTATCGCGGCGCCGTTCGGCGGCACCGCTTGCAGCGCCGCGCCGACGTCCTCAGCCGGTCCAGGCCGGCAGTTTCTTCTTCACCGCGACGTGCTTGAGCGAGACGTAGGCGGGCAGGCCGGCGCGGTAGGGCGGATAGGCTTCGCCCTTGATCAGCGGCTCCAGATACCGGCGCGCGGCGGCGGTGATGCCGTAGCCGTCGCGGCGCAGGAAGCCGGCCGGCATCTTCTTCTCGTGGTTGGCCACCTTCTCCAGCGGGGCCGCCTCGATCTTCCAGCGGTACGGGCTGTCGGATGTCCGCCGGATCACCGGCATGGTGGCGTTGTGACCGGCCAGCGCGAACTTCACCGCCGCCCGGCCGACCGCGATGGCCTGGTCGACGTCGGTCTTGGACGCGATGTGGCGGGCCGAGCGCTGCAGGTAGTCGGGCAGGGTCCAGTGCACCTTGAGGCCGAGTTCGTCCTTGACCCGACCGGCCAGATACGAGGCCACGCCACCGAGCTGCGCGTGGCCGAACGCATCGGTGCCGCCGCCCGCATCGGCGACGAAGCGGCCGCCGGCATCGCGGATGCCCTCGCTGGCGACCACCACGCAGTAGCCCACGCGATCGACCACCTTGCGCACGCGGGCGAGGAAATCGGCCTCGTCGTAGGCGCGCTCCGGGAACAGGATCAGATGCGGTGCATCGTCGGTCCCCTCGCCGGCGAGACCGGCGGCCGCGGCCAGCCAGCCGGCATGGCGGCCCATCGCCTCGTAGACGAACACGCGCGTGGAGGTGTCGGCCATCGCCGCCACGTCCAGCGCGGCCTCGCGCACCGACACCGCGGTGTACTTGGCGGCCGAGCCGAAGCCCGGGCAGCAGTCGGTGACCGCGAGGTCGTTGTCGATGGTCTTCGGCACGCCGATGCAGGTCAGCGGATAGTCGAACTCGGCCGCCAGCTGCGACACCTTGAGCGCGGTGTCGGCGGAGTCGTTGCCGCCGTTGTAGAGGAACCAGCGCACGTCGTGGGCGCGCAACACGTCGAGCAGGCGCTCGTACTTGCTGCGGTCGACATCGAGCGACTTCAGCTTGTAGCGGCAGGAGCCGAACGCACCGCCGGGCGTGTGGGCGAGGCCGCGGATGCTGGCGGCGGTTTCGCGGCCGGTATCGACGAGCTCCTCGCGCAGCGCGCCGAGGATGCCGTTGCGGGCGGCGAGCACCTTGATCCTGCGCGTGCGGGCCTCGGCGATCACACCCGAGGCGGTGGCGTTGATGACGGCGGTGACGCCGCCCGACTGGGCATACAACAGAGTTCCGGATGGCATGGCGATCTCGACGGTGGGCGGAGGGGGCTCCGGCCGCGCGGTTCGTGGAAACCCGACCGGATACGGTAAAGTGACGCCTGTTCATCGCGCCGGCCCGCAGTGTAGCGCGCCGGAATCGCGGGCCGGAGGCCGGCCCACCTTCCCCCGCTCGGTAATGTGGAGTCTTCGATGCGACTGGTTCTTTTGGGAGCGCCCGGCTCGGGCAAAGGCACGCAGGCGGCACGGTTGAAGTCCTATCTGGAAGTGCCGCACATCTCCACCGGCGATCTGTTGCGCGCCGAAGTCGCAGCCGGTTCGCCGCTCGGCCTGCAGGCGAAGGAAGTCATGGCCCGGGGCGATCTGGTGTCCGACGAGATCCTGCTGGGCATGCTGAAGGACCGTTTCTCGCGCGACGACACCCGCGACGGCTTCATTCTCGACGGCTACCCGCGCAATCTGGCGCAGGCCGCCGCGCTCGGCGAACTGCTCACCAGCCTCGGCCAGCAGTTCGACGCCGCCGTCCAGCTCGACGTGGACAACGAACTGCTGATCGAGCGTCTCGCCGGTCGTGCGCAGGCCGAAGGCCGCGCCGACGACAATCCGGATTCGGTGCGCAAGCGCCTGAAGGTCTACGACGACCAGACCGCGCCGGTCATCGAGTTCTACCGCCAGCAGGACCAGCTGACCGTCGTCGACGGCGTCGGCACGCTGGACGAGGTGTTCGACCGCATCCTGGCGGCGATCAAGGTCTCGCGCACGCCCGGCTGAGGCGCCTGCGTTGGACGCTGCGGTGCGCGCGTGGCGCTGGTTGCGCGGGCGCGCGCCGCTGGGCGCCTTGCCGGACAGGCCGGTGCCCACCGTGTTGGCCTGGGGAACGGCCGGGCTCGCGGCCCTGTTGATCGAGGCGGTCTCGCCGTTGGCGCTGGATCCCGGTCGTGCGCTGGGACCGCTGCTGATCGAACTCGGCCTGGTCGCCGCCGTGCTGTCCGTGGCGAAGCGCCGACGTGTTCGTGTGCCGCTCGTGCAGGCCCTGCAGGCGACCGCATGGCTGGCCGTCGCGCGCACGCTGATCCTGGCGCCGGTGCTGCTGGTGATCGCCGCTGCGCAGGCGGCGTCGGCGACGGTGCTGGGCGTGTTCCTGCTGGTCGCTCTGGTCACCGTGGCGGCGATGGCCTGGTTGATACGTCGCTATCTGCAGCTGTGGCGCGAGGCGTTGCAGGTGGGCGCACGTACCGCCGCCGGCATCCTGCTCGCCCTGGCGGTGGCATTGCTGCTGATCGAGGCGGCCTGGGCCTGATCTGGGCGCGCCGCTGCCCACGTCCCGCCGCGGTCGGCTAGAGTGCGCGCAGTTCACAGCGAAAAGCGCACCGACTTGAAACTCCATATCCTGGGCATCGTCGGCACCTTCATGGGCGGGGTGGCCGCGCTGGCGCGCGAATCCGGCATCGAGGTCGAAGGCAGCGACCAGGCCGTGTACCCGCCGATGTCGATCCAGCTCGAGCAATTGGGCATCGCGTTGCGCCAGGGGTACCGGGCCGAACACATCGGTGACGACGTCGACACCGTGGTCGTGGGCAATGCGCTGTCGCGCGGCAATCCGGCCGTGGAGGCGGTGCTGGATGCGGGTCGACGCTACACCTCGGGCGCGCAGTGGCTGGCCGAGACGGTGCTGCCCGGGCGCACCACGCTCGCGGTTGCCGGCACCCACGGCAAGACCACCACCACCACGATCGTCGCGCGACTGTTGCAGGCGGCCGGCCGTGATGCCGGATTTCTCATCGGCGGCGTCGCCGAGGATTTCGGGACATCGGCGCGACTGGGCAGCGACCCGCTGTTCGTGGTCGAGGCCGACGAGTACGACACCGCCTTCTTCGACAAGCGCAGCAAGTTCGTGCATTACCGGCCGCAGGTGGCGGTGTTGAACAACCTGGAATACGACCACGCCGACATCTTTCCCGACCTCGCCTCGATCCAGCGGCAGTTCCACCATCTGGTGAGGACGGTGCCGGGAAGCGGGACACTGGTGGTCAACGGCGAGGATGCGCATCTGGCCGAAGTGCTGGCGCTGGGGTGCTGGACGCCGGTGGAGCGTTTCGGCATCGATGGCGATTTCGACTGGACCGCGCGCCTGCAGGCCGCCGACGGCAGCGCGTTCGATGTCGTGCGCCAGGGCGAGCGCGTCGGGACCGTGCGCTGGTCGTTGCTGGGCCGGCACAACGTGATGAACGCGCTGGCCGCCTGTGCAGCCTGCGCGGCGGTGGGCGTCGACGTGGCCGCCGCGCTGCCGGCGCTCTCGACATTCCGCAGCGTGAAGCGGCGTATGGAACGGGTCGACGAAGTCGCGGGCACCGTGGTGTACGACGATTTCGCGCATCATCCCACCGCCATCGCGGCCACGCTGGCCGGGTTGCGCGCCAGCGTCGGCGATGCCCGCATCGTGGTGGCGCTGGAGCCGCGCAGCAATTCGATGCGGTTGGGGGCACACGCCGATGCACTGGCGCCGGCGCTCGACGCCGCCGACGCAGTGGTGTTCCTGCACCGGCCGGCGCTGGAGTGGGATGCCGGCAAGGTCGTTTCCGCCGTGCGCGGCAAGGCCTGGGCGGTGCCCGATGCCGATGCCCTGCTGGCGACACTGGTCGAACTGGTCGAGCCCGGCGACCATGTGGTGTTCATGTCCAATGGCGGTTTCGACGACGCCCCGAGTCGGTTCGCCGCAGCCCTGCACGGGCGGACGCGGGCCTGATGGCGTGCGTCCGGCGGGTTCGGCAGGTTCGGCGGGAGAGGGCGGCATGAACGCTCGTGCCGTCCCGGACGTTCTGCCGCTGTTCCCGCTCTCGACCGTGCTGGTGCCCGGCGCCGCGCGGATGCTGCGCATCTTCGAGCCGCGCTATCTCGATCTCGTGCGCGATTGCGGCCGGACCGGCGGCGGCTTCGGTGTCTGCCTGATCCTCGAGGGGGCGGAGGTCGGTGCGCCGGCGATTCCCGCCGCGGTCGGGACCGCGGCCACGATCGAGGACTTCGATTGCGGCGCCGATGGCGTGCTGGTGCTGCGTGTGCGCGGCGGCCAGCGGTTCCGCGTGCGGCGTACCCGAGTGCGCGACAACGGTCTGGTAGTCGGCGAGATCGAATGGCTCGACGAGGCACGGCCGGCCGCGGTGTTGCCGGAGCACGCGGTGCTGGGCGACATGCTGCGTCGCATGCTCGACCGGGCGGTGGGTGCCGACATCGCCCGGGTCCCGGAGGCCCGTTTCGAGGATGCCGGCTGGGTGGGCTGGCGTCTGGCCGAACTGCTGCCGCTGCGCGAAACCGACCGTCAGGCGCTGCTGCAGGTCGAAGATCCGCACGCACGCCTGCAACGCCTGCTCGAACACGTGGCCTGAGCTTCGCCGCCCTGCGTCATCGCCACGGGTGGGTGGTGACGGTGGGCGCCGCCGTTACGGCGCGGCTGGCGCGTCCTTCGCGGCATGGGTGCGCACGCGCAGGACCGATACGCCGGACTGCGGGTGCACCGCTTCCGCAGTCTCGAACCCGTCCACGAGCTCCCCGCGCAGCGCGCGCCACGCATCGTGCGCATCGGTGCGTGGCTGCCAGAGGTTGAACAGACCGAACAGCGGCTCGGTGTACTCGAGCGTCTGCACCGTACCCACCCACAGCGGCTGGCCGTCGCCGAGCAGGGCCGGCGCGTGCCACAAGCGCAGCACCTGGGCTTCGCGCTCGGCCAGGGGGCGGCGCATCAGCAGTACTTCGGCCTCGGTATCGAGGGTGGCGGGCAGAATGGGTTGGTCGGCGGGCGCCGTATCGTCGTCGAGCAGGCCGAGCGTGGTGATCCAGTCCGCCTGCGGCTGGCTGACCCAGCCCTGCGCTTCGAGGTGCGCCTGCAGCGGCGCCAGCGGGCCGGCAACCTGCAGGTCGAGCGGCCAGCGCAGATCCGCACTGCGCTCGTTGCGGCGCGACGGCAGCGATTTCCAGGCGTCGTCCCACCACGCAGCCTCGTCGATCACGCGTTCCGCCGCGGGCGGGCGGAACTCGTCCAGCAGCGGATCCACCGCACGCGGGGCATGCCAGATCGCCGCGATGGCGAAAGTGATGTAGAAGATCAGCGCCAGCGGTCGCATCCAGAACGACCGCGCGACATGGCGCCGGTAGGCGATACCCAGCACCAGCAGCCAGACGATGCCCAGCAGCATGCCGCCGACCACATCGCTCAACCAGTGCGCGCCGAGGTAGATGCGGGCGAATCCGAGCAGTACCGCGATGACTCCGGCCACCAGATAGGGCCAGATCCGGTTACGACCGGGCAGCTCCCGGGCGATCAGGATCGCGAAGAAGCCGAAGGTGATCGTGGTCATCGTCACCGACATCGACGGAAAGCCGAAGCCGCTCAGGCCAGTGGGCGGGCGCGGCACGTCGATCACCGCTTCCAGTCCCGCGGTGAGGACGAGGCCGAAGGCCAGTGCGGCCAGCCAGTGCGCCGCGGCGATGAAGCGCCTGCGCCAGACCAGCCACAGCAGGGCCAGGCCGGCGGCCGGCACCAGCACCGCGGCGTCGCCGATCGAGGCGAGCCCCGCCATCAGCCGGTCGGCGAGCGGATTGCGCAGCGCGTTCATCGTCTGGTACAGGCTGAGGTCGAGGGCCAGCGGCTCGCCGCGCATCAGCACCATCGTCAGCAGTGCGAACCAGGCCCAGCCGATGGCCAGCAGACACACGGCGAGGATCGCCAGCGACGGGGATTCCGGACGGTTGGGGTCGATCAATGCGCCCGTGTAGCGGCCCAGGCGCGGATGCGCGCGCGACCAGGCCAGCGCACGTGCCAGCAGGCTGTTGGCATGCGAATCGAACCAGCGGTAGGTATAGACGACCAGTGCCCAGGCCGCGGCGAGGACCAGCACCAGCGCGCCGAGCACGATCGCCAGGCGGTCGGCGACGGCGGCCACGGCGTCGTACGATGCGCCGAACAGCCAGCCGGGTGCGAGGAAGATCACCGCCCACGACACGCACGCGACCAGACTGATCGGCAGGTAACGGCGCAACGGCATCTTCGCGATGCCGGCGATGGCCGGCACGAACGGACGTACCGCGCCGACGTAGCGCGCCACCAGGATGCTCTTGATCTCGTTGCGGCGGAACAGCACTTCGCCGCGGTCGAGCAGCTGCGGATAGCGGTGGAACGGCCAGATCTGGCGCAGCTCCCCTCCCCAGCGCCGGCCCACCCAGTAGCTCAGCGCATCGCCGGCCATCGCCCCGAGCGCCGTGCAGGCCACGGCATAGGGGCCGGAAATCTCACCCAGGCCGATCAGCACACCGATCCCGAACAGCAACGGCAGTGCCGGAACGATCGCGCCGAGGATGATCACCGAATCCGCGAACGCGATCAGAAAGATCACGAGACCGGCCGCGACGGGATGTTCCCCGATCCAGCTGACGGTGTTGTCGAAAAGGTTGGAAAGCATCGCGCAATTATGACAGCGAAGATGATGGTTCCCGTGTCGGTCGTCCTGCGTGGTCGGCTGGCGGACAGGCGCCGACCGGCGCCGTCACGGAGCCGAGCGCCCCGGGCGAGGACGCCACGTACAATCGGCGGATGACTCGATCCGACGCGACAGAACGCCGTGCGCTCAAGGCCGACAGTTTCGGCCGGATTTCATTGATGGAGGATGCGCAGGGTCTCTTCGTGCGACGGGATCTGGCGCACGTGCCGCTGTGGCTGCGGGCACCGGCGTGGTGGCTGGCGCGGCGCGAGGCCCGCGCGCTGCAGGCGATCCGCGGCATGCGCGATACGCCGCAGTTGCTGGACTGGACCGGTCGTCGCCTCGACCGCAGCTTCATGGCCGGCGATGCGATGTACCAGCGCCCGCCACGCGGCGATCTGGCCTACTTCCACCAGGCCCGCCGCCTGCTGCAGGAGCTGCATCGGCGCGGCGTGGCCCATAACGATCTCGCCAAGGAGGCCAACTGGCTGGTGCTGGAAGACGGTCGTCCGGCGCTGATCGATTTCCAGCTCGCCACCCGAGGCGATCCGCGCGCACCGTGGATGCGGTTGCTGTGTCGCGAGGATCTGCGGCATCTGTTGAAGCACAAACGGATGTACTGCCGGGAATCGCTGACGCCGGTGGAAAAGCGTTTGCTCAAGCGCCGCTCGTGGCTGCGCGACCTGTGGTTCCGCACCGGCAAGCCGGTCTACCGGTTCGTGACCCGGCGGATCCTGAAATGGGAAGACAACGAAGGCCAGGGGCCGAAACCCTGAGTCCCGCCGGCCGGCGCTACTCGGCGGCCGACACCTGCTCGATGCCCAGCACCTGTTGTCCGGAGAAGTGGCGCGAGCTGTCGAAATCGTAGGCCATCCGGAGCTGTCCGAGCGTCTCGCAGGCATGGCAGTCGCGCATCGGGGTGGCGTAGACGAAACGGATGCCGCCGTCGCCCTGCGGTTCGGTGGCGAGCAGCTCGGCAGGCGGGAACGGCCCGGCGTCCGGATGCGCTTCGGTGAACCGCTGAATCGACGGCGTCGACAGGGCCGAATCGGGCAGGGTGCCGGCGTCGACATCGACGGGCTCGCCGTCGCGATCGACCAGCCAGGTGCCGGTGTTGGTGTTCGCACGGAACGGGTAGGTGACCGTCGCGATGCCCACGCGCTCACGCTCTTCCCAATCGCTCACGTAGCCGATGTCGCCCCCGCCGCCGATACGCTCCGCGGTCGCCACGGCCGCGCCGGACGCCCCCGAGGTGCGCATGGTGTCCTGCAGACAGGCCTGGACCGGCGCGTCGTCGGCGCCGCGACAGGCCTCGATGTCGCCGTTCCAGACCGAGTCGGGGCCGACCCGGACCGGACCCAACGCGGCGGCGGGCGTCGGCGGGACGACCTCGTCGGCGGGCAAGGCGGCTCCGGTGGCGGCATCGCCGGCCGGGGTGTCGACATCGGGTTCGCTCGGCGGTGCGGGCTGGCAGGCGGTCAGCAGTACGGCGGCCAGGCCGCAGGCGACGAGAGGGGCTCGCATGGGATGATGTCCTCCTGACCGGGCCCAGTGCCCGGACGCGGGGACAGGCTAGTCGAGCCCCGGCCCACCCGACGTGAGGACAGCGCGATGACATCGCTTGCCGGCAAGACCCTTTTCATCACCGGTGCTTCGCGCGGGATCGGGCTGGCCATCGCCGAGCGTGCCGCGCGCGACGGGGCCAATGTCGCCATCGCCGCCAAGTCCGATGTGCCCAACCCGAAACTGCCCGGCACCATCCATAGCGCGGCCCAGGCGGTGAACGCGGCCGGCGGTCGCGGACTGGCGTTGAAATGCGACATCCGCGAGGAGGATCAGGTGCGCGCCGCGGTCGCGGCCACGGTGGATGCGTTCGGCGGCATCGACATCCTGATCAACAACGCCAGTGCGATCTGGCTGCGCGGCGCGCTCGATACGCCGATGAAGCGGTTCGACCTGATGCAGGAAGTCAACGCGCGCGGTACGTTCGTGTGTGCGCAGGCCTGCCTGCCGTACCTGCTCGCCGCGCCGAACCCGCACATCCTCACGCTCGCGCCGCCGCCGTCGCTGGACCCGAAATGGTGGGGGCCGCACACCGGCTACACCCTGGCCAAGATGGGCATGAGCTTCGTGACCCTGGGACTGGCCGCCGAGTTCGGTCCCCAGGGCGTGGCGGTGAATGCCCTGTGGCCTCGTACGTTGATCGCGACCGATGCGCTCAACATGATCCCGGGCGTGTCCACCGCCAATGGCCGCTCCCCCGCGATCATGGCCGACGCCGCGCATGTCGTGCTGACCCGCCCGGCGGAAGGCTTCGCGGGCGAGTTCCTGATCGACGACGAGGTGCTGGCCGAGGCCGGCGTCGACGACCTGTCCGGCTACGCGGTCGATCCGTCGCAGCCGCTGCTGCCGGACCTCTTCCTCGATTGAAGCCCGTCGCCTGCATCTTCTGCGACATCGTCGCCGGGCGCGCGCCGGCCGCCTGGGTCGCGCGCTCGGGCGTCGCGGTCGCCCTGGTCGATCCGCGCCGTGCGCAGGCCGGCCATGTGCTGGTCATTCCGACGCGACATGTCGAGCGGTTCCATGAACTCGACGATGCGAGCGCCGGGGGGATGATGTCACTGGCGGTGCGCGTCGCCGCTGCGCTGCAGGTGACGTTCGACCCGGAGGGCCTGAGTCTCTGGCAGTCCAACGGCGCGGCCGCCGGACAGGAGGTGCCTCACGTGCACCTGCACCTCATGCCGCGGACGCGGGGCGACGGCCTGCTGCAGGTCTATCCCGGCACGGTACCGCCGCCAGATGCGGGGCTCGCCGAGCGGGAACGGGTCGCGGCGCGCCTGCGCGCGGCCCTGGGGGATCACTGAACCAGCGCCTGCGCCAGGTCGTCGATCAGGTCCGGTGCATGCTCCAACCCGACCGACAGCCGCAACAGGCCGGCGGGGGTGTCCGTGGCCGGCCCTTCGATGGAGGCGCGATGCTCGACCAGCGATTCGGTCGAGCCCAGGGACGTCGCGTTGGTGAACAGCCTCAGGCGCGCGGCGCGGGCGAGGGGGGGGGGGGGCCCGCCGGC
>NZ_KQ759763.1:706219-846005 GCF_001482195.1 Luteimonas abyssi
GTCCACCTCGAACGAGAGCATGCCGCCGTAGTCGCGCATCTGCCGGGTGGCGACGGCATGTCCCGGGTGATCCGGAAGTCCCGGGTAATGGACGACGGATACGCGGGGGTGTGCCGCCAGGAACGCCGCTACCCGACTCGCGTTCGCGCAGTGCCGCTCCATGCGCACCGGGAGCGTGCGCAGGCCGCGCAGGGTGAGCCAGGCCGACAGCGGCGATGCGCTGCTGCCGTACAGGCGACGCGCGTCGTAACAATCGGCGGCCAGCGCGTCGTCGTCGGCGAACGTCAGCACGCCGCCCATCGCGTCGCCATGGCCGTTGAGGTACTTGGTGGTCGAGTGCAGCACGACGTCGGCGCCGAGCGCGAGTGGCTGCTGCAGCGTGGGCGGAGCGAAGGTCCCGTCGACGAGCAGTCGTGCACCGGCCGCGTGGGCCAGATCGGCGAGGGCGGCGATGTCGCAGACCTTGAGGCGCGGGTTCGAAGGCGTTTCCGCCCAGAGCAGGCGCGTATCGGACGTGAGCGCCGCACGGACCGCGTCGGGATCGGTCGCGTCGACGACGGTGTGGCGCAGGCCATGCGGCGCCAGGAACCGATCGATCAACGCGCGATAGCCGAAATAGGTGTCGTCGGCGATCACCAGGTGTGCGCCCGGCGGGAGCGATTGCAGCACGGCCGCGCCGGCGGCCATGCCGGTGGCGAAGAACAGGGCGCGCGCGGCACCGTCGAGGGCGGCGAGGGCCTGTTCGAGCTGCTGCTGGTTGGGGTTGTCGTAGCGCTGGTACAGGTAGCCCAGCGGCGTCTGCGCGTCGGGCGTGTGCTCGAACGTGGTCGACAGCTGCAGCCCAGCGTTCATCGCGCCGTTGACGGGGTCGGGTGCGACGCCGGCGTGTGCGGCCAGGGTGTCGGGATGGGGCGCGTGGGACGGGACGGAATCTGTGGACATGCGGGCCGGACGGAGAGGGCGGATAATGCGGCCGGGCCCGGATTGCGGGCCGCGTACCGGATGCCACTCTGCCATGAACGACACCACCGCTGTGCCCGCCGATTCCCTGACCGCGCTCGCCGGCCGCTACTGGCTGCCCGTCTACCGTCCGCGCGATCTCGTGCTCGAGCGAGGCGAAGGTGCCCGGCTGTGGGACAGCGCCGGTCGCGACTACGTGGATCTGGCCGCCGGTATCGCCGTGTGCAGTCTCGGTCATTGCGATCCGGACCTCACCCGGGCCCTTGTCGATCAGGCGGGACGGCTGTGGCATACCAGCAATGCCTTCTACAGCGAGCCGCCGCTGCGACTGGCCGAGGAGCTGGTGACCGCCTCGCGCTTCGCGAAGCGCGTGTTCCTGTGCAACTCCGGTGCGGAAGCCAACGAGGCGGCGATGAAGCTGGTGCGCAAGTGGGCGTCCGAGCAGGGGCGTGCGCCGCAGCAGCGGGTGATCGTGACCTTCCGCGGCAGCTTCCACGGACGGACGCTGGCGACGGTGACCGCCACCGCGCAACCCAAGTATCAAGCCGGCTACGAGCCGCTGCCGGGCGGTTTCCGTTACGTCGATTTCAACGATCTGACCGGGCTCGAAGTGGCGATGTCGGCCGGCGACGTGGCGGCGGTGATGCTCGAGCCGATCCAGGGCGAGGGCGGTGTCACCCCGGCGGCGCCCGGCTTCCTGCGTGGCGTGCGCGAGCTGTGCGACCGCCACGGTGCGTTGCTGGTGCTCGACGAGATCCAGTGCGGCATGGGGCGCACCGGCAGCCTGTTCGCGCACTGGCAGGACGATGTGGTGCCGGACATCGTCACCCTGGCGAAGGCGCTCGGTGGGGGATTCCCCGTCGGCGCGATGCTGGCCGGTCCCAAGGTGGCCGAGGTGATGCAGTTCGGCGCGCACGGCAGCACCTTCGGCGGTAATCCGCTGGCGAGCGCCGTCGCCCGGGTGGCCCTGCGCAAGCTGTCGTCTCCCGCCATCCAGACCAACGTGTCCAGACAATCGACGGCGCTGCGCAACGGCTTGCAACGGATCGACGACGCGCTCGAGGTGTTCGCGCAGATCCGCGGGCGCGGCCTGATGATCGGCGCGCAGCTGCGGCCGCAGTACGCCGGCCGCGCCGGCGAGATCCTCGATGCCTGCGCGCGCCAGGGCCTGCTCGCATTGCAGGCCGGGCCGGACGTGCTGCGTTTCGTGCCGTCGCTGACCATCACCGATGCGGAACTCGCCGACGGGCTCGAACGCCTGGAGGCGGCGCTGCGTGCCTTCGTGGAGTGATCGAGCCACGCTCGGCGTCCGGCCCCTGACCAACCCGATGTCACCGGATCGCAGCTACCCGGTTCTCGCTGCGGGGCTCTGCATCGCCTGGGGCGGTCTTCGGCCGGCTGTCGCCCGACGATGAAAAAAGCCCCGGCCGCATCCTGGCCGGGGGCTTTCTGGCGACATCGGTGCGGCCGGCGAATGCCGGCCGCAGGCTCAGAACCGGAAGTCGGCGCTGAGCAGGTAGTTCCGCGACGGGCCGAGGAACCCGCGCGTCATCGCCCAGGTCATGGAGGTGGCGTAGGTCTCGTCGGTCACGTTGTCGATGTTCAGGCGCAGGGTCAGCGCATCGTTGACCGCGTAGGACGCCATCAGATTGCCGACGGTGTAGCTGGGCAGCTTGCCGAAACGGCCGTTGGGGATGATGCGGTCGGCATCGTCCGGGCGGCCGGCCCAGCTGTCGCCCACATGCTGCAGTCCACCGCCGAGGGTGAGCCCGTTGGCGAACGTGTAGGTGGTCCACAGGTTGGCCGAGCGCTTCGGCGTGAACGCAAGTTCGTCACCATCGGTGCTCAGGAAACTGCCGTAGTCGCCCGGGTTCGCGCCGCGGCGCGCGGCATCCAGCCACGCGCTGTGCTGGCGCTCGCTGTCCAGGAACACCGCACCGGCGAACACGCTCCAGGCCTCGGTCAGGGTGCCGGTGACCGCCAGCTCGACGCCGCGGACCACCTGCTTGCCGTAACCGCGCAACAGGGTCGGGCTGCCGGGCACGTCCGGGTCCACGCCCGAGATCGCGACGCCGCGACGTTGGGTCTGGAACACGGCCGCGCTGGTCGCCAGGCGATCGTCGAAGAAGTTCCACTTCACCCCGATCTCGTGGTTGACCGCGCGCTGGGGCTTGGCCTCGTCATTGTTCTGCCCGACCAGACCGGGGAACGCGTTGTCGCCGGTCCGCGAGATGTCGGGATTGGACAGGTACGCGCCCGGCGGCAGGGTGGCGATGCCGACCGAAGCGTAGATGCTGCCGTTCTCGACCGGCTTGTAGACCACGCCGAGCTTGCCGCTGAGGCTGGTGTCGCGGGTCTCGTAGCCATCCGGGCCCTGCGGTCGGCCGCTGACGAGATCGGTGCTGCCGATGTCCACCTCGTAGCGCTCGGCGCGCAGGCCACCGGTGATCTGCCACTGTTCGTTGAGACGGACGGTGTCGTAGAGGTAGGCGGCCACGGTGTCGATCCGGACCCGGTTGCTCTGGACCTCATCGGACCGCGGAGCGACCGCGCGCAGGTAATCGGGATGAAGCACGTTGGTCGGCGGCTGGTCGCGGGTGTCGAAGCGCAGGCCGTCCGATTCCTCGCGGCTGAGTTCGATGCCGGCCGACACGGTGTGCTCGATCGCGCCGGTGCGGAAGGTGGCGCTCAGGTCGGTCTGGTTGGACAGGCTGCGGTTCTCGCGCTGGTAGGCCTGGGTCTGGCCGACCACCTGCTCGGTGGCCGCGTCGTAGCCGAACGGCACCGTGTAGACCGCGGTACGGTCGGTTTCCGCCCACCGGGTCTGGTTGCTCAGGGTGAGGCCGTTGCTGAAGTCGTGTTCGATCCGCGCCAGCGCCGATTGCGTGGTGGTGTCGTCGTAATCGGTGCGCAGGCCGTAGAAGGTGTCGCGGGACGCGCCGCCGGCGATCGGGTCGTAGTTCACCGTGTCCTCGATCGAGGCGCCCGGCACGCCCCAATCGGGACGGCCGCTCTGGCTCAGGTACTGCGCGGCGAGGGTGAACCGGGTCGACGTGCCCAGCCCGAACGCCAGCGACGGGGCGATGCCGACGGCGTCGCTCGACGCGAACTTGCGCCCGACGACGCCGCCGTCCTGGGCCAGCACGTTCAGGCGCAGCGCGCTGCTGACGCCCAGTTGCTGGTTGATGTCGACGGTACCGCGCGAGCGCGCGTGCGCGTCGGTCTCGTCGAAGCCGAAGCTCGCGGTGCCGCGCACGAAGTAGCCCAGTTGCGGCGTCTTGGTCACCAGGTTGACGTAGCCGCCGAGACCGCCGCGCCCGTTGTCGGCGGCCGGTCCCTTCACCACTTCCACCTGCTCGACGTTGAACACGTCGCGGGCGTAGTTGCCCGAATCGCGGACGCCGTCGACGAAGATGCTGCCGCTGGTGTCGAACCCGCGCAGGCTGAAGTTGTTGTCGTTGGTCGAAAAACCGTTCTCGCCGGCGTTGAAGCTGATGCCCGGCGTGTTGCGCAAGACATCGGTCAGGTCGCGGGCGCCCTGGGCGTTGAACACCTCGGCGGGCACCACCGACACCGTCTGGGGGGTGTCGCGCAGCGGCGCGGTGAACTTCGGGGACGACGCGCGCTGCACGGCCTCGCCACGGACCTCGACCGGGTCGAAGGTGCGATCCGTCTGCTGCAATGCGTTGTCCGCGTGGGCCTGGGTGACGACGGCGATGAACAGGGCGGCAGCGAGGGGGCTGCGGCGGAGGCGGCGGTGCGGGCTCGTGAACACGATGGAAGTCCTCTGGATCTTCAAGCGGAATGCACCGGTTCCACCGGCGCGTTGCTGTAAATGTTAGTAATTCGCATTCAGTTTAGCAAATCGTTCACATCCGCCTTCGCGTCCATATGCGTTCGGGTAGGCTGAGCGCCCGTTCCGCCGAGGTGACCGCCCCGGATGTTGCTCGATATCCCCGATGTGCTCAGCCAGGATCAGGTTCGACACTGTCGCGCTCTGCTCGAAGGCGCCGGCTGGCAGGACGGCCGCGCGACTGCCGGGCACCAGGCGCAGCGCGTCAAGAGCAACCAGCAGCTCGCGCCCGACGATCCGGTCGCGGCCCGGGTGGCGGAGGTCGTGATGCAGGCCCTGGGCACCCACCCGGTCTTCATGTCGGCGGCGCTGCCGTTGAAGGTCCTGCCGCCGCGCTTCAACCGCTACGCCGATGGCGGCGCCTACCGCAACCATGTCGACAGCGCCATCCTGAGCGTGCCGGGCAGTGGTCACCGCATCCGCAGCGATGTCTCCGCGACGCTGTTCTTCAGCGGGCCGGACGAGTACGACGGGGGCGAGCTCGTCGTCGAGGACACCTACGGCACGCAGCGGATCAAGCTGCGTGCAGGCCATCTGGCGTTGTATCCGGGGACCAGCCTGCATCGGGTGGAGCCGGTGACGCGAGGCGCGCGCATCGCCTCGTTCTTCTGGGTGCAGAGCCTCGTCCGCGAGGATGCCCAGCGGGCCATGCTGTACGAGCTCGACGGCGCCATCCAGTCGCTGCTCGCGCGCGACCCGGACAGCGCGGAGGTGCCGCGGCTGCTCGGCATCTACCACAATCTGTTGCGGCGATGGTCGGAGACCTGACGATGACCGGATCCGATGCGACCGAAGCCGCTCCGCTGCCGCCGCTGGCGCGGATCCCCCCCGCGATCGCCTGCGTCGCCGACTACGCGGCCTACGCGCGGGAACGGATGACGCCGGCGGCCTGGGCGTATCTGGAAGGCGGCGCCGCGGACGAGCTCACCGTCGCCGACAACCGTGCCGCCTTCGACCGCCTGAAGCTGCGCAACCGGGTGCTGGCCGACCTGTCGTCGGGGCACAGCCGGCTCGATCTGTTCGGCGTCGCCCACGAGTATCCGATCCTCCTGGCGCCGGTCGCCCGGCAGGCCCTCGCGCATCCGGACGGGGAGCGTGCCAGCCTGCTGGCCGCTGCGGCGATGCGCGCGGGCATGGTGGTCTCGGCGGAGGCCGATGTGGCCGTCGATGCCCTGGCGCGCGAAGCCGACACGCCATTGTGGTCGCAGTTGTATCTGTCGACGGACCGCGACAGGGCGCTGGCGCAACTCGGACGTGCCGAAGCCGCCGGGTGCCGCGCGCTGGTGGTGACCGTGGACGCGCCGGTGAACGGCCCCCGCAACCGCGAACAGCGTCTGGGCCAGCCGCTGCCGGCAGGCCCGGGCGCGAGGCCGGCCCCGCAGGTGGCGCCGGGCGAGAGCCTGTTTTCGAACCCCCTGATCACGGCCGCACCCACCTGGCAGGACATCGCCTGGCTGAGGACGCAGACCGGCATGCCGCTGCTGCTCAAGGGCGTGACCGATCCGGCGGATGCCACACGCGCGCTGGCGCACGGCGTCGATGGCCTGATCGTGTCCAATCACGGCGGTCGCGTGCTGGATACGCAGCTGGCGACGATCGACGCGCTGCCGGCGATCGTGGCGGCTGTCGACGGCCGCGTGCCGGTCCTGCTCGACGGTGGCATCCGCCGTGGCACGGACGTCTTCAAGGCGTTGGCGCTGGGTGCGCGCGCGGTGCTCGTGGGACGTCCCTACGTGCATGCGCTGGCCGCGGCCGGTGCGCCGGGCGTCGCTCACGTCCTGCACCTGCTCCGGGTGGAGCTGGAGATGACGATGGCCGTCTGCGGGTGCGCGACGCTGGCGGACATCGAGGCTTCGCACGTGGTCGGAGCCGCTCACGCGTAGGCTGCACCGCACCCTCTTCGGAGCAACCGCCTGGACTTGCCCGCTGAACCCGGGCAGCGAAAGGACGCCGACGACGTGCCGCGAGCGCGTGCCGCTTCCACCGAATGGCCCGGGCCGTCGCCGCAACGGCGCGACGGCCCGGGCGCCGGTATCGATCGGGCTGCTGTCGCATTCCGTTTTCGGGCCGGAGCGAGCAGCCCCTCGGCGACGTGCGCGGCGTCCGCCCTGCATGTTTCGCAAAGATGGGCGATGCGCGCCTCGTGCGCGCAATCCGCCGACAGGCCGCCGAAATCGAGCTGGACCAGGGCGACCGGTCGGCGCGCGAGATGCTGCGCCTGCCGGACCTACGCCGGCCTGGCGGCCGCGAACGCCTCGCGTGCCGCCGCCAGGGTGGCCTCCAGCGTCGCGTTGTCGTGGGCCGACGACACGAATCCTGCCTCGAAGGCGGAGGGCGCGAGAAACACGCCGCGATCGAGCATCGCGTGGAAGAAGCGGCCGAATGCGGCGGTATCGCAAGCGGTGGCCTGCGCATAGGTATCGACGCGCGGCGCGTCGGTGAAGAACAGGCCGAACATGGCGCCGACCCGGTTGGTGGTGAACGGCACGCCGGCGTCGCGCGCGAGCGCCTCGAGTCCGTCGCACAAGGCATTGGCGTGGGCTTCGAGCGCATCGTGGAAGCCTGGCGCCTGGATCACCTCGAGCAGGGCGAGACCCGCCGCCATGGCGACCGGATTGCCCGACAGCGTGCCGGCTTGGTAGACGGGACCGGCCGGCGAGATCTGCGACATCAGGTCCCGGCGTCCGCCGTAGGCGCCCACCGGCATGCCGGCGCCGATGATCTTGCCGAACGTGCTCAGGTCCGGGGTGACGCCATAACGCGTTTGCGCGCCGCCCAGCGCGACGCGGAAGCCGGTCATCACTTCATCGAAGATCAACACGGTGCCATGCCGCGAACACAGCTCGCGCAGATGCTGCAGGAAACCCTCGCGCGGTGGCAGGCAGTTGGCGTTGCCGGCGACGGGCTCGACGATCAGGCCCGCGATGTCGTCGCCCGAGGCCTCGAACAGCGCGGTGGCCGCATCGAAATCGTTGTAAGGCAGAGTGAGCGTGAGGTCGGCCAGGGCCTTCGGTACGCCGGGCGAGTTCGGCACGCCGAACGTGAGTGCGCCACTGCCTGCTTTCACCAGGAAGGAGTCGCCATGGCCGTGGTAGTTGCCTTCGAACTTCACGATCCGGCTGCGCCCGGTCGCGCCGCGCGCCAGACGGATCGCCGACAGCGTCGCCTCGGTGCCCGAGTTCACCATCCGCACCATCTCGCAGGAGGGCACCAGCCGGGTCAGGGTCTCGGCCATGGTCACTTCCGCAGCGCAGGGGGCGCCGAAGGACAGGCCGTTGCCGAGCGCCGCCGCCACGGCCTCGCGCACCGCGGGATGGTTGTGGCCGGCGATCATCGGTCCCCACGAACCGACGTAGTCGATGTAGCGATGACCGTCGACATCGTAGAGATAGGCGCCGTCGGCACGCTCGACGAAGAACGGCTCGCCCCCCACCGAGCCGAACGCGCGCACCGGCGAATTGACCCCGCCGGGCAGGAGGTCCCCGGCTCGGGTGAACAGGTTGTGGGAGCGGGTTCGGGGCAGGGTGTGGGACGGCGGGCGGGACATGCGGAACTCCTGGATCGTGAGATGGCGCGGCCTGAGGGACGCGGGGTGGCGCGTGGACGGTGTTTTCAGACCGGGCCTTCGAACGCGGCGCGATAGGCGCGCGCGGCGGCCGCTGGGTCGGACGCGTCGAAGACGCCACTGATGACGGCCACCAGGTCGGCGCCGGCGTCGACCAAGCTGCGCGCATTGTCGACAGTGATGCCGCCGATCGCCACCCGCGGCACGCCGAGCGCGGCGGCCTCCTGTAACAGGGCGGGGCTGGCGTGCCGTGCACCGGGTTTGGTCGAGCTGGGGAAGAACGCGCCGAAGGCGACGTAGTCCGCGCCGGCGAGGACGGCCGCGCGTGCGCGGTCGGCATCGTCGTAGCAGGACACGCCGATGATTGCTTCGGGCCCGAGCTCGGCCCGGGCCTGTTCGGGCCCGCCGTCGTCCTCGCCCAGATGGACGCCGTCGGCGCCGACACGCGCGGCCAGGCCGATCTCGTCGTTGACGATCAACGCCACCCCGTGGTCGCGGGTCAGCGCCCGCAGGGCGGCGGCCTGCGTTTCGCGCAGGGCGGCGGGCGCCGCTTTGTTGCGGTACTGCAGCCAATGCGCCTGCGGCAGCACCGCGGTCACGCGCTCGAGCAGGCGTGCGGTGTCGGTCTCATCCGGCGTGATGAGATAGAGCCCGCGTGGACGTGCCGTACGGGCGGGGTGGAGCGGAGCGGTCATCGGCGGTCCTTCATGCTGCGGGGCGCTGTGTGAGAATGTGTCGTCTCCACAGCCCGATTATCCAACGCGATGAACGAACCCGCAGCGCCCGCAGCCGCCTTTCGTACCTGGATGTGCGTGGTGTGCGGTTTCATCTACGACGAGGCCCAGGGGCTCCCGGACGAAGGGATCGCGCCGGGGACACGCTGGGAGGATGTGCCGGACGACTGGACGTGCCCCGACTGCGGCGTGACCAAGGACGACTTCGAGATGATGCCGCTGTAGGCGTCTCCGACGCCCTTTCTCTAGTGCAGGCGCGCGGTTTCGCCGCTGGCGCCGATCAGCGCCTCCCGGATCCCGCGTGCGTCCTGCGCGCCGGGCTGCAACGACAGATAACGTCCGAGATCGTGACGCGCGCCGCGCAGATGACCGACCTGGAGATAGCACAGCCCGCGGTCGCGCAGGGCCTCGGGTTGCTCGGGCACGAGCTGCAGGATGCGGTTGACGCAGCGCAGGGCGCGCTCCCAGTCGTCGGCTTCCACGTAGACGCCGTACAGGTTGCGGAGCATGCGGACCAGGATCGAACGGTGCGAAGCAGGATGCAGGATCTGCTGAAGGACCTCGTCGTCCATCGCGCTGCCGTCCAGGTGCGTCCGTGCGCGCTCGCGCAGTTCGTCCGCATCCAGCGGCCGGCCGCGGTTGAAGGGGTCCATGATCAGGACGCCGTCGTCGACCGGGAGCCGGACCAGGAAATGGCCGGGAAACGAGACGCCTTCGAGCGGCATGCCCAGACGGCGCGAGACCTCCATCTGCACGACCGCCAATGAGAGCGGAATGCCCAGCCGCCGCTCGCACACCTGATTGAGATAGCTGTTGCGCGGGTCGTAATAGGCCTCGTGGTTGCCCGCGTAGCCCTGCTCCTCGAACAGGTACTGGTTGATCGCCATCATCTTCAGCGGCCAGGGCGAGAGCGCATCGACGCGACCGCGTAGCGCGTCCACGTGAACGTCCAGCAGCTGGTGATAGACCTGCGGATCGAGGTCGGGGTACTCGTCGCGTGCGATCAGCAGCGTCGTGGCGAACAGCGGGATGTCGCCGTCCTCCAGCGCCATCAGGCTGTTCCACTGGGGCAGGGCGAAAGGCGCGCTCATGGGGTCAGACTGCGCCGCGACCCTCGACGATGCAAGGCGGCCACGCGTGAAACGTTCAGCGCGCCGGGGGCAGGTCGATGCCGGGATCCACGGTCAGCGTCGCGCCGTCCTGCAGCGACAGGCGCGCCGCTTCGCCGGCATTGAGTTCGAGCACATAACGGGCCGGTGCACGGCTGGGGTAGGGAGGGCACCGATCGCCGGAGGTGCAGGGCGGCACGTCCCGCTGCTGGGAAACCAACTGCAATTCAGAGTCGAAGTAGAGGATGTCCAGCGCGATGCGGGTGTTCTTCATCCAGTACGCCTGCGGCGCCTCCACGTCATGAATGAAGAGCATGCCGCGGTCGCGCGCCATCTCGTCGCGGAACATCAGCCCGCGCGCGCGGCTCGCGTCGTCGGCGGCGATTTCGACGGTGTAACGCTCGCCGGCGAGCTCGACCCACGGCTCGCTGGCAGCGGCGCAGGAAGACAGAAGGAGTGCCGTACAGAGCGCAATGGCGTAACGGACGGTGCGAGCAAGCATTGAAGAGGCCTCGGCTGCAGGAAGGGCACGGGCGCGACCCGTGACTGGCTCAGGACCATCGGGCAGCTCGCTGGACACGTCAAGTTGGCAGCTGTGACGTTTGTGTGCACAATGCGCGCCCGCTTCCAGACGGCCGCACGGCTCGAACGGAAGACGGGCCAGAAAAAGCTTCACCGGGCCTTGACGGCCGCTCGTGTCGCGGTAAGATACGCGGCTCCCCTCGACGAAACGCCTCCGGGCCAGAGACGAACGGGACGCTGAAGCAGCCTTCGAAAAAAGGTGTTGACGGAAGCGAAAAGCACGCTAGAATGGGCGGCTCACCTCGACGGAAACGTCGGAGTGCGAAAGAAGAAAGGGATGCGGCGCTGAGGCCGGTTCCGAAGATCTTTGACAGTGTACGCAGGAGACTTGTGCGGACGTCTGGCGGGTGGATGACCATCCACAAAACGCAGACGTTCGAAAGAGCACAAAGTCGATTCCAAGCATGCAAATGCGAGTGATTGATGACGAGTTCTGGACGACGACTGCACTCAAGCTATATAGGGCTTCGGCCTTAGTAAGACTTAAGTGAAGAGTTTGATCCTGGCTCAGAGTGAACGCTGGCGGCAGGCCTAACACATGCAAGTCGAACGGCAGCACGAGAGAGCTTGCTCTCTTGGTGGCGAGTGGCGGACGGGTGAGTAATACATCGGAATCTACCCTGTCGTGGGGGATAACGTAGGGAAACTTACGCTAATACCGCATACGACCTACGGGTGAAAGCAGGGGATCTTCGGACCTTGCGCGATTGGATGAGCCGATGTCGGATTAGCTAGTTGGCGGGGTAAAGGCCCACCAAGGCGACGATCCGTAGCTGGTCTGAGAGGATGATCAGCCACACTGGAACTGAGACACGGTCCAGACTCCTACGGGAGGCAGCAGTGGGGAATATTGGACAATGGGCGCAAGCCTGATCCAGCCATGCCGCGTGGGTGAAGAAGGCCTTCGGGTTGTAAAGCCCTTTTGTTGGGAAAGAAAAGCATTCGGTTAATACCCGAGTGTTCTGACGGTACCCAAAGAATAAGCACCGGCTAACTTCGTGCCAGCAGCCGCGGTAATACGAAGGGTGCAAGCGTTACTCGGAATTACTGGGCGTAAAGCGTGCGTAGGTGGTTTGTTAAGTCTGATGTGAAAGCCCTGGGCTCAACCTGGGAATTGCATTGGATACTGGCAGGCTAGAGTGCGGTAGAGGGTAGTGGAATTCCCGGTGTAGCAGTGAAATGCGTAGAGATCGGGAGGAACATCCGTGGCGAAGGCGACTACCTGGACCAGCACTGACACTGAGGCACGAAAGCGTGGGGAGCAAACAGGATTAGATACCCTGGTAGTCCACGCCCTAAACGATGCGAACTGGATGTTGGGTTCACTTTGGAACTCAGTATCGAAGCTAACGCGTTAAGTTCGCCGCCTGGGGAGTACGGTCGCAAGACTGAAACTCAAAGGAATTGACGGGGGCCCGCACAAGCGGTGGAGTATGTGGTTTAATTCGATGCAACGCGAAGAACCTTACCTGGCCTTGACATGCACGGAACTTTCCAGAGATGGATTGGTGCCTTCGGGAACCGTGACACAGGTGCTGCATGGCTGTCGTCAGCTCGTGTCGTGAGATGTTGGGTTAAGTCCCGCAACGAGCGCAACCCTTGTCCTTAGTTGCCAGCACGTAATGGTGGGAACTCTAAGGAGACCGCCGGTGACAAACCGGAGGAAGGTGGGGATGACGTCAAGTCATCATGGCCCTTACGGCCAGGGCTACACACGTACTACAATGGTGGGGACAGAGGGCTGCAAACCCGCGAGGGCAAGCCAATCCCAGAAACCCCATCTCAGTCCGGATCGGAGTCTGCAACTCGACTCCGTGAAGTCGGAATCGCTAGTAATCGCAGATCAGCATTGCTGCGGTGAATACGTTCCCGGGCCTTGTACACACCGCCCGTCACACCATGGGAGTTTGTTGCACCAGAAGCAGGTAGCCTAACCTTCGGGAGGGCGCTTGCCACGGTGTGGCCGATGACTGGGGTGAAGTCGTAACAAGGTAGCCGTATCGGAAGGTGCGGCTGGATCACCTCCTTTAGAGAACCGGATGGCTTTTGCCTTCCAGGCGTCCGCACAAGTAACCTGCATCCAGAAGTTCCGTTTCGACGGGACAGTCCCTTACACGGGGCCATAGCTCAGCTGGGAGAGCACCTGCTTTGCAAGCAGGGGGTCGTCGGTTCGATCCCGACTGGCTCCACCAGGGCAAGCGACATTGGGTCTGTAGCTCAGGTGGTTAGAGCGCACCCCTGATAAGGGTGAGGTCGGTGGTTCGAGTCCTCCCAGACCCACCATTTCTGGATGAAAGCGTACACATCAAGATTTTGAACGGCAGCAGCGCTGAAGCTGTGCCGGTTCTTTGAAAATTGGGATTGTAGCGAGCGTTGAAGATGAGTGTTGTCTACGACGTGTCGTGAGGCTAAGGCGGGAATCGCAAGATTCCTAATTTGAGTCGTTGCAATATTCGCGTCCGGGCTTTGTACCCCTGGACACAGCAACTCCGAGGCGACTTGGGGTTATATGGTCAAGCGAATAAGCGCACACGGTGGATGCCTTGGCGGTCAGAGGCGATGAAGGACGTGGTAGCCTGCGAAAAGTGTCGGGGAGCTGGCAACAAGCTTTGATCCGGCAATGTCCGAATGGGGGAACCCACCTCGCAAGAGGTATCGTATGGTGAATACATAGCCATACGAGGCGAACGCGGTGAACTGAAATATCTAAGTAACCGTAGGAAAAGAAATCAACCGAGATTCCCTGAGTAGTGACGAGCGAACGGGGAACAGCCCAAAAGTCTGCATGGTTCTAGCAAAACGGTCTGGAAAGGCCGGCCATAGACGGTGATAGCCCAGTATGTGAAAGGGCCACGCAGATGAAAAGTGAGTAGGGCGGGGCACGAGAAACCCTGTCTGAACATGGGGGGACCATCCTCCAAGGCTAAATACTCCTGACCGACCGATAGTGAACCAGTACCGTGAGGGAAAGGCGAAAAGAACCCCGGAGAGGGGAGTGAAATAGACCCTGAAACCGTGTGCGTACAAGCAGTAGGAGCCCTTCGGGGTGACTGCGTACCTTTTGTATAATGGGTCAGCGACTTATTGTTCGTGGCAAGCTTAACCGTATAGGGGAGGCGAAGGGAAACCGAGTCTGATAAGGGCGCATAGTCGCGGGCAATAGACCCGAAACCGGGTGATCTAGTCATGCCCAGGGTGAAGGTTGAGTAACATCAACTGGAGGCCCGAACCCACTCCCGTTGCAAAGGTAGGGGATGAGGTGTGATTAGGAGTGAAAAGCTAATCGAACCCGGAGATAGCTGGTTCTCCTCGAAAGCTATTTAGGTAGCGCCTCATGTGAATCCTCTCGGGGGTAGAGCACTGTTATGGCTAGGGGGTCATCGCGACTTACCAAACCATGGCAAACTCCGAATACCGAGACGGACTGCATGGGAGACACACGGCGGGTGCTAACGTCCGTCGTGAAAAGGGAAACAACCCAGACCCACAGCTAAGGTCCCCAATTCAGTGCTAAGTGGGAAACGATGTGGAAAGGCACAGACAGCCAGGAGGTTGGCTTAGAAGCAGCCACCCTTTAAAGAAAGCGTAATAGCTCACTGGTCGAGTCGGTCTGCGCGGAAGATTTAACGGGGCTAAAGCACTGAACCGAAGCTTGGGGTGCATAGCAATATGCGCGGTAGAGGAGCGTTCCGTAAGCCTGCGAAGGTGGATTGAGAAGTCTGCTGGAGGTATCGGAAGTGCGAATGCTGACATGAGTAACGACAATGCGGGTGAAAAGCCCGCACGCCGAAAGCCTAAGGTTTCCTTGCGCAACGTTAATCGGCGCAGGGTGAGTCGGCCCCTAAGGCGAGGCAGAAATGCGTAGTCGATGGGAAGCTGGTTAATATTCCAGCACCTCGCGTAAGTGCGATGGGGGGACGGAGAAGGGTAGGTGTACCGGGCGTTGGTTGTCCCGGGGAAAGGCGGTAGGTTTGGGACTTAGGCAAATCCGGGTCCCTTTAAGACCGAGCACCGAGACGAGCTCTTTGGAGCGAAGTCACTGATCCCACGCTTCCAGGAAAAGCCCCTAAGCTTCAGCTTACGCAGACCGTACCGTAAACCGACACAGGTGGGCAGGATGAGAATTCTAAGGCGCTTGAGAGAACTCGGGTGAAGGAACTAGGCAACATAGCACCGTAACTTCGGGAGAAGGTGCGCCCTTGATCGTGGCTGCATGCGCAGCTGAGCGATCGGGGGCCGCAGTGACCAGGCCGCTGCGACTGTTTATCAAAAACACAGGACTCTGCAAACACGAAAGTGGACGTATAGGGTCTGACGCCTGCCCGGTGCCGGAAGGTTAATTGATGGGGTCAGCCGCAAGGCGAAGCTCTTGATCGAAGCCCCGGTAAACGGCGGCCGTAACTATAACGGTCCTAAGGTAGCGAAATTCCTTGTCGGGTAAGTTCCGACCTGCACGAATGGCGTAACGATGGCGGCGCTGTCTCCACCCGAGACTCAGTGAAATTGAAATCGCTGTGAAGATGCAGCGTTCCCGTGGCAAGACGGAAAGACCCCGTGAACCTTTACTATAGCTTTACACTGAACGTTGAGTTCGTCTGTGTAGGATAGGTGGGAGGCTTTGAAACCATGGCGCTAGCTGTGGTGGAGCCATCCTTGAAATACCACCCTGTCGTGCTTGACGTTCTAACCTAGGCCCGTAATCCGGGTCGGGGACCGTGTATGGTGGGTAGTTTGACTGGGGCGGTCTCCTCCCAAAGAGTAACGGAGGAGCACGAAGGTACGCTCAGCGCGGTCGGACATCGCGCACTGTGTGCAAAGGCATAAGCGTGCTTGACTGCAAGATCGACGGATCAAGCAGGTACGAAAGTAGGTCTTAGTGATCCGGTGGTTCTGTATGGAAGGGCCATCGCTCAACGGATAAAAGGTACTCCGGGGATAACAGGCTGATACCGCCCAAGAGTTCATATCGACGGCGGTGTTTGGCACCTCGATGTCGGCTCATCACATCCTGGGGCTGTAGTCGGTCCCAAGGGTATGGCTGTTCGCCATTTAAAGTGGTACGCGAGCTGGGTTCAGAACGTCGTGAGACAGTTCGGTCCCTATCTGCCATGGGCGTTGGAGATTTGAGAGGGGCTGCTCCTAGTACGAGAGGACCGGAGTGGACGAACCTCTGGTGTTCCGGTTGTCACGCCAGTGGCACTGCCGGGTAGCTACGTTCGGAAACGATAACCGCTGAAAGCATCTAAGCGGGAAGCGTGCCTCAAGATGAGATCTCCCGGGAGCTTGACTCCCCTAAAGGAACCATCAAGACCAGGTGGTTGATAGGCTGGGTGTGTAAGCACAGCAATGTGTTGAGCTAACCAGTACTAATGATCCGTGCGGCTTGACCATATAACCTCAAGTGGCTTCGCCAATGCGAAGCGTCTAAGCCTCGCAACACGTCGAACAACTTCGATTCAAATGCTCGCTACAAACCCAACCCCATGAGAGCGTGAGCGCGATCCGTCTCCGGACTTCCGTCCAGACCGAACCGCGACCCTCCACCCTCTCCCTGGTGACAATAGCTGCGTGGAACCACCCGATCCCATTCCGAACTCGGAAGTGAAACGCGTACGCGCCGATGGTAGTGTGCATCTAGCATGCGAGAGTAGGTCATCGCCAGGGTCTTTACCCCAAAACCCCCGCCGGACTCCGGCGGGGGTTTTTCTTTGCGCGTCCGCTTTCGACGGATTGGCTCGATTCACGGGCTGCATTGCTGGTGCCACCTTGTTGCGCCGCTTCGGCGGGACGCCGCGCCCAGGTGGCCGGGCATCGCTCTTCCCTCGGTCAAGGCATCCTGCCCTGACTCGGGCGCGCGCCATCCATGGCGCGCTCGACGCGATACCCGGCCACCTGGACACGGCTCACCTCGGCGTCGGACTCGGCGCTTCGTTGAAGGAGGCCGGCCGATGCGCCGGTTGCGGCGACGTGCCTGTCGAAGCCCTCACGCCCAACCCCTCGAAGTACCGAAGAACCTCGTTGGTCTGGTAGGTCACCCGAGCGGCGTGGTCGGTCAGGGCCTTGTGATCCACGGCCGGCACGGAGCGCAGGTCCGTACCGAGTGGCGGCCACAAAAAGAACGCAGGCAGGATGCCCTTTCAGAACACTAGATCGGGTTTCTGGCAGATGAGCCTGCGCCCGATGGGCGCGCGCTCGAGGTCGTGCGATCAGAGCACCTGGATCGGGTCGCCGCCGACGATGACGACATCGGCCGGACGGCGTGCGAACAGGCCGACCGCGACCACGCCCGGGATCTGGTTGAGGCGGGCTTCCAGCGCGACCGGGTCGGTGATCTCGAGCCCATGGATGTCCAGGACCCAGTTGCCATTGTCGGTGGACACGCCCTCGCGCCAGACCGGCTGTCCTCCGGTCTGCTCGAGGACCGCCCGGGCGACCAGGCTGCGGGCCATGGGAATGACCTCGATCGGGAGCGGGAAGCGTCCCAGTACCGGCACCTGCTTCGCGGCATCGACGATGCAGACGAAGCGCTCACTGGCTTCGGCGATGATCTTCTCCCGGGTCAGGGCCGCGCCCCCGCCCTTGATCAGGTGCTTGCCGGGATCGCACTCGTCCGCGCCGTCGACGTAGAGCGCGAGCGGGCCGGTGGCGTTGAGGTCGAGAACCGGGATGCCATGTTGCTTGAGCCGGGCGGTGCTCTGTTCCGAGCTGGACACCGCGCCTTCGATCCGGTGGCGCAGCGGGGCCAGGGCGTCGATGAAGTAGGCCACGGTGGAGCCGGTGCCGACCCCGACGATCATGCCGTCCTCGACGAATTCGATGGCTTTTTCGCCGGCCAGGCGTTTGGCTTCTGACATGGGTACGGGTTCAGGATGTCTGTTCGAGGCCGAGCAGGATCTTCCATTGCGCGGCGGTGACGGGAAGGACGGAAAGGCGGCTGCCTTTCCGGATCAGCGCGAACTCCTCGCCGAGCGCATCGGCCTGCTGGCGAATCTCCTCCAGCGAGATGGGCGCGTGCAGCTTGCGTACGAACCGGACGTCGACCAGAAACCAGCGCGGTTCCTCGCGTGTCGCCTTTTCGTCGTGATACTTGGATTTCCGTTCGAACTGGGTCGGGTCCGGATACGCTTCGGTCGCGACTTCGGCGATGCCGTAGATCCCGGGAACCTGGGTGTTCGAGTGGTAGAACAGAATGCCGTCGCCGATCTGCATGCCGTTACGCATGAAGTTGCGGGCTTGATAATTGCGGACGCCGGTCCAGGGTTCGGTGCCGACTCGTTCGAGATCGTCGATGGAGAAGTCGGTGGGTTCCGACTTCATCAGCCAGTAGCGTTTGCGTGCGCTCATGCAGGGTCCGGAATCAGGGTTTCGCGTTCGGTGCAGATCGCGTCGAGGGGGACATCCCACGGTGCGACGTCGAGCCGTTCGACTTCCTGTGTCGCGTGGGCGGCGCCCACCAGCCAGGGGGGCGCAGGCGATGCGGAGCGGAACGCGAAGGTGCGATCGTACCAGCCGGCGCCCATGCCGAGCCGATGGCCACGCCGATCGAAGCCCACCAGCGGCACGATTGCCAATGACAATGCCTGCGCATCGAGCAGGCCACCGGGCGCGACATCGGGTTCGGGAATGCCGTGGCGGTTGGTCACCAGCGCATCGCCCGGCCGCCAGGGTGCGAAGCGCAGGCGGCCGTCCTCATGGAGAACGGGCAGGCAGTACACCAGGCCGGGCGGCAGCCGCATCTGCCAGACATGCAGTGCGAGCTCGCCATCGAAGGCCCAGTAGCCGGCGGCATAGCCGCGGTCGGGCAGAAAGGGCAGCGCCAACAGGCGTTCGGCCACCGTCTCCGCGGCGCGCAGGCGTGTGGCGGCGGGAAGGTCGCGCCTGCCTGCGCGCAGCGTGCCGCGCAGGCGGCGGCGATCAGCGGTCATGTCCATGACAGGCGATACGGCGTCATCGGGTCATTGTCGCCGAAGCCGTGTCCGAACGGGAGTTGCGTCCACGAATTCCCGCCGACCAAAACACCGCGGGCGCGACGGAAACCCCGGCGTTGCCGAAGCTTCCGTCGCGCCCGCGGCCCGAAAGAAATACGTCCTCCGCCATGAAGATGCGTGCAAACGACCTTGAACCCGAGGTTCAAGTGGGGAAGCTCAGGATCCATCGGGCTTTCCGCACGGAGCGGACATGCACACCCGGATGCCCTCGCGTCCCCGAGGTCGTCATTAAGGGACAAGGCGAATGTTGGCTCGCTGTCGACACAGCAGAGGACGAGCACGAAGTATAGCGCGCGACCATCCGCATGCATCGCCTTCCGTCGGCACATCGCGCGATGCATTCAGCCCGCATCCGACGATGTCGCGACGCCGTGGTGTCGGCTCAGTCGATCGCGTCGAGACGTCGTTCCAGCGCATCGAGCGCCTGCCGGAGCGCGCGTTCGCGGCTGTGCTGCTCGGCCTGCAGTTGCTTGAGTTCGTGCGCGAGATTGAGCGCTGCAAGCACCGCCACCCGGTCGACGGCGGCCATCCTGTTGCTGCCGCGGATCTCGCGCATGCGCATGTCGAGCTGGCGTGCGGCCTCGACCAGCGCATCACGCTCTTCGGGGACGACACCGATGGTGTACTCGCGATCCAGCACGCGGATGCTGACGGGCTCGCCGGCGCTCATGTGTGCTGCTCCAGCGCCTTGAGGCGCGCGATCATGGCTTCGACCCGGGAGCGGGCCTGCTCGTTCTTGGCGAGCAACTGCGAGCGTTCGCCGCTCAGGTGTTCCTGCT
Source organism: Luteimonas abyssi (assembly GCF_001482195.1). Lineage (GTDB taxonomy): Bacteria > Pseudomonadota > Gammaproteobacteria > Xanthomonadales > Xanthomonadaceae > Luteimonas > Luteimonas abyssi. Next base: position 725,790 of record NZ_KQ759763.1, read on the forward strand.
GCTGGCGCAGCTGACGGTTTTCCTCGCTCAGCCGCTGGATGCGCTCGACCAGGCCGTCGATGCGGCTGGAAACGGTACGTAGCTGCTCGACGACGTCGGTCTGATCCATGCGCGAACGATAGGCAGGCGCCGGGGGGCGGTCAAGGCGGGAGCGGGGGCGCCGGCCGGGCGGCCGGCCCGGTGGCGGCCCAGTGGCGGATCAGGGCGAGGGTGGCCTGGGCGTCCAGCGGCGGAGACAGCCAGAAGCCCTGGACCTCGTCGCACTGCTGCTCGGCCAGGAACGTCGCCTGGGCTTCGTTCTCGACGCCCTCTGCGACCACCTTGAGACCCAGCGAATGCCCCATCGAGATCACCGTGCCGGCGATCGCCGCATCTTCGGCATTCTCGGGCACCCCGTCGACGAAGGATTTGTCGATCTTGATCGTCTGGATCGGCAGCCGCCTGAGATAGGCCAGCGAGGAGTAGCCGGTGCCGAAATCGTCGATCGCCAGCGAGACGCCCAGGGCCCGGAGCGCGCGCAGATGCCGGGCGTTCTGTTCGGCGTCGGCCATCAACACGCTTTCGGTCAACTCCAGTTCGAGGGCGCTGGCCGGCATGCCGGTGTCTTCGAGCACATGCCGAACGACGTCGGGGAAGTCGCCGCGATTGAGCTGCAGCATCGAGACATTGACCGAAACCCGCAGGTCCGAAATGCCCTGCTGACGCCAGCGCTGCATCACCCGGCAGGCCTCGCGCAGGACCCAGTCGCCGATCTCGAGGATCAGGCCACTCTCCTCGGCCAGCGGAATGAAGTCGTCCGGCGCGATCTCGCCGTGCTCGTCGCTGTGCCAGCGCAACAGCGCCTCCACGCCGCCGATCCGCGAGCGGGCCAGATCCAGTCGCGGCTGGAAGGCCAGCCGCAGCTCGCCGCGATCGAGCACCTTGCGCAAGGCGTTCGACAGCAGGGCCCGCTCGCGCGTGCTGGCATCCATGACCTCGTCGTAGCGCATGAACGTCCGCCGGCCCGCATTCTTGGCCTGGTACATCGCGGTGTCGGCCCGTTTGAGCAGTTCAGTGGGCGTCTGCCCGTGCTCGGGGTAGAGGCTGATCCCGATCGACGGCGACATCTTGATCTCGTGGCCGCGATCGGGCAGCAGCGGCGCCTCGAAGGCCGCGATGATGTCGCGTGCGACCTGTTCGGCATCCTGAGCGGTCTCGATGTTCTCGAGCACGATGGTGAATTCGTCGCCCGACAGGCGGGCGACCGTCTGGTGCGGGCCGACGGTCTCCTGCAGCCGTCTCGCGACTGCGCGCAGGAGGCGGTCGCCGGTGGCATGGCCGAAGGAGTCGTTGATGTCCTTGAACCGGTCGAGATCGAGAAACAGCACCGCGATGCGGCCCCGTTCGCGCCGGGCGCGGACGATCGCCCGCGACAACCGCTCGGACAGCAACGCGCGGTTGGGCAGATCGGTGAGCGTGTCGAAGCTCGCCAGGTAGCGGAGCTCCTGTTCGGCGCGCTTTTGCTGGGTGATGTCGTTGAGCACGGTGACGTACAGAGGCGCACCGTCGTCCGATGCCACCGCCGCCGCTTCGATCGCGCACAGGAATTCCTCGCCGTCGTTGCGGCGCTGCCACATCTCGCCACTCCAACGACGGTTGCGCACCAGCTCGCGGCGGATGTGATCGTAGAACGCCGCATCGTGCTGGCGGCTGTCGAGCATGCGGGCGTTGCGGCCGATCACGTCCTCGGCCGCGAATCCGGTGATCCTGGAGAAGGCGGGGTTGACGGTGACGAAGTCGAAGCCCGCATCGACGACCGAGACCGCCTCGTTCATGCTGCGCAGCACCTCCGCGGCGATTCTGCGGTCCCGATCCTCACGGCGAAGCCGGGTGACGTCGACCACGGTGCCGGCGACCTTGCGCACCTGCTGTGCCGCGTCCACCTCGATCGCGCGTCCGCGCAACCGGATCCAGCGCGGATCGTCTCCGGTCGTGCGCATGTCGCATTCGAACGTGCGTACGCGGCCGGCGAGATAGTCCGCCAGCCGCTGGAGCGCGATGTCGACATCGTCGGGATGGAGCGAGGTGTCCAGCGCGATCTGCCGTTCCTGCAGCAGGATGGCGGCGGGAGCGGTCTCGGTCTCCAGGACTCTGGCGGTATGGGTGGCCGGGTCGTACTCCCAGTACCGCTCGCCACTGGCCCACAGCGCCATCTTCAGGCGCTCGGTGCGCTCGCGCAGGATGTCCATGTCCGCGCGCATGCGGCGCAGGCGCAGGCGCGTGTGGACGAACAAGGCGCAGGCCGCCAGGGCGATGCCCAGCGCGAGCATCAGGCGGGGGTCAGAAAGGTCACCCACGGATATACGGTCCCCTGGCCGCGCAGGGCGGTATTTCCGAGTGTATGCACAGCTCCCGTGGGCCAACAAGGCACCCGGGCAACGCGATGCGCATTCCGGGACGTGCGCCTGTCGAACGACTAGACTGGTGGCCTCTTTCACCCGGGTCATTGCCGTGTCCGAAGACGCCCTGCCTGCCGCCGAAGACGTCGGCCGTTCCATTCGCCGCCTCGGAGCGGCCATGTCCGCCGCGGAGCTGCATGGTGCGGTCGCGGGTTGGCTCGCCGGCGGTGGCGACGGCGACGACGGCTGGCTGGGACGCGCCCTGGCGGACGCGGCGTTCGAGACCGACGAGACCCTCGAACGGCTCCGGACGGTGACCGTGGCGCAGCTGGAGGATCGCAGCTTCGCGTTCGAACTGCTGTTGCCTTCCGAAGACACCTCTCTCTACGAGCGCAGCGGTGCGTTGTTCGAATGGTGCCGCGGTTTCCTCGGTGCCTTCGGCCTGGCCGCGGGCGATGCGCGTGCGCTGTCGGAAGAGGGACGGGAGGCGATGGCCGATATCGCCAAGCTTGCCGCGGCGGCGCCGCAGGAGGGCGAGGACGACGAGGAAGAGGCCGCGTTGGCCGAGATCGAGGAATTCGTAAGGGTCGCGGTGTTGCTGCTGCATGGCGACTGCACGCTCGGCCCGCGCCACCGTGAACGTCTGAACTGAACGCCGCTGTCGCCGGATCCTGAGACCGCATGTCGCTCAACGCCAAGTTCTCCGCCGCCACCTACGCCCGCCGCCGTCGCCAGCTGATGCGCATGGCGGGCGACGACGCAATCCTCGTGCTGCCGGCCGCGCCCGAGCGCGTGCGCAGCCGAGACACCCATTTCCCGTACCGGCAGGACTCCGACCTCTGGTACCTCGCCGGGTTCGAGGAACCCGATGCGGTGCTGGTGCTGGTGCCCGGCCGTGCGCACGGCGAGACGCTGTTGTTCTGCCGCGAACGCGACCCCGACCGCGAAGCCTGGGACGGTCCCCGCGTGGGGCCTGAGGGCGCGGTCGACGCGTTGGGGCTGGACGACGCCTATCCGATCGACGACCTCGACGAGATCCTGCCCGGTCTGCTGGAGGGCCGCAGCCGGGTGTACTACCACTTCGGCCGCGATACCGATTTCGATCTGAAGCTGATCGGTTGGCTCAACCGGGTGCGAGCGCAGGTGCGGCTGGGCGCGCAACCGCCGCATGAGTTCCTGGAGCTCGGCCACCTGCTCGACGAAATGCGCCTGTTCAAGTCGCGCGAGGAGCTGCGGCTGATGAAACGTGCCGGCCGGATCAGCGTGGAGGCGCATGCCGCGGTCATGCGCGCCGCGCGCCCCGGGGTGCACGAGTACGAGCTGCAGGCGGAGCTGGAGTACGTGTTCCGACGCCACGATGCCGCACCGGCCTACGAAAGTATCGTCGGCGCCGGCGACAACGCGTGCGTATTGCACTACCGCGCCAACCGGGCGAAGGCAGACGCCGGTGATCTGGTGCTGGTGGATGCCGGCGCGGAGTTCGGCGGATACGCCGCCGACATCACCCGGACGTTTCCGGTCGATGGCGTCTTCAGCGCCGAACAGCGCGCCCTGCACGACGTGGTGGCGCAGGCGCATGCCGAGGCGGCGGCACAGGCGCGGCCGGGTGTCGCCTACGGGGTCATCCACGACACCGCCGTGGCGGTGCTCGTCGAGGGGCTGTTGCGGCTCGGGCTGCTCAAGGGCAAGGCCGCGAAGCTGATCGCAGAAGGCGCCTACAAGCGTTTCTACCCGCACAAGACCGGGCACTGGATCGGACTCGACGTGCACGATGTCGGTGACTACCGCATCGACGGCGAGTCGCGCCTGCTCGAGCCCGGCATGGTGTTCACCGTCGAGCCCGGTCTCTATGTGCCGGCGGACGCGCGCGGGGTAGCCGACAAGTGGCGTGGCATCGGCATCCGGATCGAGGACGATTTCGCGATCACCCGAGATGGCCACGAGTTGCTCACGCCGGGCCTGCCGCGCAGCGCCGACGAGATCGAGGACTTCATGGCCTCGCGCTGAGCGGTCCGGCGCGGCGTGCTGCTTCGCGTCGACGCCGGCCCGGTGCGTACCGGGCCGGCGAACGGTTGACGGTCCCGCCTGTGGCGATTGCCAGGTGGGAGCCCGCGCGGCGCATGGCGTCGCTCAGCTCGCGGTGCGCGCGAATTCCTCGCGGGTCAGGTTGCGCGGAACGCCGGATTCGGCGACGACCAGTTCGTCCTCGATGCGGATGCCGCCGTAGGGGCGGAACGCATCCACGCGATCCCAGTCGACGTCCGCCGCGTGCGGGCCGTCGCGCAGTTCCTGCATCAGCAGATCGGCGAAGTAGACGCCCGGTTCGTTGGTCACCACCATGCCCGGTTCCAGCGTGCGGGTCAGGCGCAGGTAGGGATGGCCGTCCGGCTTGTCCAGCGTGCCGCCGGTATCGGAGGCGGCGAAGCCGCCGACATCGTGGACCTGCAGGCCGATGCCGTGGCCCAGGCCGTGCGGGAAGAACTTCGCGCTGACACCGGACTCGAGTGCGGATTCGGCGCTCATGCGCAACACGCCGAACTCGCGCAGCACGCCGGCCAGCAGCAGGTGGGCGTCCAGGTGCAGACGGCGGTAGTCGGCGCCGGCGACGAAGCGATCGCACAGGTCCAGTTGGACACGCTCCACCGCGTCGATCAGCGCCTGGAACTCGCTGTCGCGGTCGTGCGCCCAGGTGCGGGTGATGTCGCAGGCGTAGCCGGCGTGGCTGGCGCCCGCATCGATCAGGAAGCTGCGCAGCGGTTTCGGCGGCAGACGGTCGAGCTGGGTGTAGTGCAGCACCGCACAATGGGTGTTGAGCGCCACGATGTTGCCGTAAGGCAGTTCGGTGGCGTCCTGCCCCGCGGCCTGGCAGTAGGCCAGGTGGATGCCGAACTCCGAAGCGCCGGCGCGGAACGTGCGCTCGGCCGCGCGATGTCCACGCACGCCGCGCACCGTGGCCTGGGCGATCATCTCGATCTCGTAGGCGCTCTTGTAGGCGCGGTGGTAATCGAGGTACTGCAGCACCGGCTCCGGGTTGTTGGGCGTGAAGTCGCCCAGCGCGCTTTGCGGCTCGCCCAGGATCGCGCAGCGCGACGGATTCGCGGGCAGGTGCGACAGGGCTTCCTCGGGGGTGCGGATCACCACGATGTCGAAGTGTTCGACCCAGACGCCCGACGGCGCCTCGGGTACCACATGCCAGTAGTCGTACGGCTGCAGATACAGCAGCTTGGGGCGCTCGCCCGGTGTGTGGACCAGCCAACTGCCCGGATTGCGGGTCAGCGGCACCCAGGCCTTGAACTGCGGGTTGACCGCGTACGGGTAGTCGCGATCGTCGAACACCTGAAAGTGCTGCGTGCCGCTGGGCACGACCAGGTGATCGAACCCGCCGCGCTCGAGGGCGGCGGCCGCGCGGCGTTGGAGGATGGCGAGGTGGTCGGCGTAGCGTTGGGCGAGGTCTGCGGTCATTGCGGGCGATGGGGCTCTCGACACGGATGTCCGGCCATTGTCCCGCATTCGCCGCCGGCCTGCCGATGCCGGCTGGCGGCGTCGCTTTCAGTCGGCGTCGTCGCCGGGCCCGTTGTCGGAAGACTCCAGGAACAGCGAGATCACGTCGTTGCCGAAGCGCATGCCCAGCGCGGTGGGGCGGATGTAACCGTCCACGGCCTCCAGCCAGCCGCGCTGGAACGCCGTCTGCAAAGGCTGTGCGATCGCCGCATCCGTCAGGCCGGTGCGGGCCTGGAAATCGGCGGTGCGGAAGCCTTCCAGCAGGCGCAACGCATTGAGCATGTATTCGAACGGACGCCGCTCGGGCGGGATGTGCTCGTCGCCGCCGATCGCCGCGGGCTGGCCGGCGGCAGACAGCCAGAGGGTGGGATGACGCTGCTTCCAGCGACGCAGGATGCTCTGGTCGTGGCCGAGGGTGATCTTGCCGTGGGCGCCGGCGCCGATGCCGAGGTAGTCGCCGAAGCGCCAGTAGTTGAGGTTGTGCGCGCACTGACGGCCCGGACGGGCGTAAGCGGACACTTCGTACTGACCGTAGCCGGCGCCGGCGAGCAGGTCCTGGCAGCGCTCCTGCATGTCCCAGGCGAGATCGTCGTCCGGCAGCCGTTCCGGCGGGCGGGCCGCGAACACGGTATTGGGTTCCAGGGTGAGCTGGTAATGCGAGATGTGCGCCGGCGCGAGTGTGACCGCACGCGCGACGTCGGTCTCGGCCATCGCCAGGTCCTGGCCGGGCAGCGCGTACATCAGATCGAGGTTGAGATTGTCGAAGCCGGCGTCCTGCGCGAGTTTCACCGCGCGTTCGGCCTCGCCGCTGTCGTGAATGCGCCCGAGACGCTGCAGGCAGCCATCGTCGAAGCTCTGGATCCCGAAGCTGATCCGGTTCACTCCGGCGGCGCGGTAGTCCTCGAAGCGGCCGTGCTCGGTGGTGCCGGGGTTGGCTTCGAGCGTGATCTCGAGCGCGGGCGCGAAGCGCAGGCGTGCGGCGGCGCCCTGCAGGAACCGGTCGATCTCGGCCGCCGGAAACAGGCTGGGCGTGCCCCCGCCGAAGAACACCGAATGCACCGGCCGGCCCCACACCAGCGGCAGGTCCTGGTCGAGATCGGCCAGCAACGCATCCACGTAGGCGGCGAACGGCGGTGTGCCGCCACGGGCTTCGTGCGAATTGAAGTCGCAGTACGGACATTTGCGCACGCACCACGGCAGATGCACGTAGAGCGCGAGGGGCGGCGGGGTGAGCATGTGGGACGGGAGGAGGCGGGAGGGCGGCTGCGGTATCCGAGATGGGGGCGCGGCACCGACAGGCAAGCGCGTGCTCACCCGGCCGCAGGCAATGCCTGAAGGATGCGGGCGCGCAACGCGGCCAGCGCCTGGCCCCGGTGGCTGACGCGGTTTTTCACGACGGGGTCGAGTTCGGCCGCGCTCCGTCCCGATGCGGGGTCGAGAAACAAGGGGTCGTAGCCGAAGCCGTGCGCGCCGCGCGGGGCGTGCAGTACGCGGCCCTCCCAGATGCCTTCGGCGATCAACGGCTGTGGGTCGTCGCCGTGGCGGACCAGCACCAGCACGCAGTAGAAGCGCGCGCCGCGCGCCGCGTCGGGGACGTCGCGCAGCGCGTCGAGCAGCTTGGCGTTGTTGGCTGCTGCATCGCCATGGCGACCGGCGTAGCGCGCCGAGTACAGTCCGGGGGCCCCGTCGAGCGCGTCGACGCAGATGCCGGAGTCGTCGCCCAGGGCCGGCCGGCCGGTCTCGCGCGCAGCGTGGCGAGCCTTGAGCAAGGCGTTCTCGACGAAGCTCAGCCCGGTTTCCTCGATGTCCTCGACGCCGTGATCGCCCTGCACCGACAGTGCGAAGCCCGCATCGCCGAGCAAGGCTTCCAGTTCACGCAGCTTGCCGCGATTGCCGCTGGCCAGGACGAGCGGTCTCACCGCACCGGCTCCAGCAGATCCCAGCGGTTGCCGTACAGATCCTCGAACACGGCCACGGTGCCGTAGGCCTCGGTGCGCGGTTCTTCGAGGAAACGCACGCCGCGCGAGGTCATGACGGAGTGGTCGCGCAGGAAATTGTCGGTTTCCAGGAAGAAGGCCACGCGGCCGCCGGTCTGGTCGCCGATCCGGGCCTGCTGCGCCTCGCCATTGGCCTGTGCCAGAAGCAGGCCGCACCCGCCGCCGGGCGAGCCGATCCGGACCCAGCGCTTGCCGTCGGGCAGGCGCGTGTCTTCCAGCAGCACCAGGCCCAGGCAGTCGGTGAACCAGGCGATGGCACGGTCGTAATCGTCGACCACGACGGTGGTCAGCGCCAGCCGGCGCCTCATCGCGCCAGCGCCTCGCGCTGGTGGTTCAGCAGTTCGCCGATGCCGCGTTCGGCCAGGCCGAGCAGGGCGTCGAGCTCATCACGGCGGAAGGCATGCCCCTCGGCGGTGCCCTGCAGTTCGATGAAGCCGCCGCCATCGTTCATCACCACGTTCATGTCGGTGTCGCAGCCGCTGTCCTCGGCGTAGTCCAGGTCGAGGACGGGTGCGCCGCGATAGACGCCGACCGAGACCGCCGCGATGGCGCCGAACACCGGGTCGCGGGTGATCTCGCGTTTGGCCTGGAGGCCGCGGATCGCGTCGACCAGGGCGACGTAGGCGCCGGTGATCGCGGCCGTGCGGGTGCCGCCGTCGGCCTGCAATACGTCGCAGTCGAGGGTGATGGTGCGCTCGCCGAGTGCCGAGCGATCGACGCAGGCACGCAGCGAACGGCCGATCAGGCGCTGGATCTCCAGGGTCCGGCCGCCCTGCTTGCCGCGTGCGGCCTCGCGGTCGCTGCGGGTATGGGTGGCGCGGGGCAGCATGCCGTACTCCGCGGTGACCCAGCCCTCGCCCTTGCCGCGCAGGAACGGCGGCACGCGGTTCTCGACGCTGGCCGTGCACAGCACCTGGGTGTGGCCGAAGGCGACCAGCACCGAGCCTTCGGCATGGCGGGTGAAGCCGCGTTCGATGCGGATCTCGCGCAGTTGATCGGGCTGGCGGCCACTGGGGCGTGCAACGGACTCTGTCATGCGGGGCTCGATGGGGCGCGCGCAGGCGCGGCGTCGGGCGCGGCAGTCTAGCAGGCGCGCCCGACGCCGGCCCCGGGCCTATACTGCACGGCCGCCGGCCACCGCCCGACCCGCATGATCCGTAGCATGACCGCCTTCGCCTCCGGCGAACGCAGCACGCCCTGGGGCACCCTCGCCTGCGAGGTGAGAGCGGTGAACCACCGTTACCTCGAGGTCGGGACCCGTTTGCCCGACGAACTGCGCGCGCTGGAGCCGCTGCTGCGCGAGCGTGTCTCGGCCCGCCTGTCGCGTGGCAAGGTCGATCTGACCGTGCGGCTGCGCAACGGCGAGGCGACCGGTTCGCTCGAACTCAACGAACGGCTGCTCGATCAACTGTCGACGCTGGCGACGTCGCTGGAGGCGCGGTTTCCGCGCCTGAATACGGGCCTGGCGGAATTGCTGCAGGTCCCGGGCGTATTGCAGGCGCGGGCGGTCGATCCCGAGGCGATGCAGGCGGCCGCACTGGCGCTGCTCGATGCGGTGCTGGACGACTTCGTGGCCGCCCGCGAACGCGAAGGCGACAAGCTCTCGGCGGCGATTTCCGAGCGCGTGGACGGCATCGTGCGCATCGCCGACGAGGTGCGCACGCTGGTGCCGGTCATCCGAGAGGGGCAGCGCACCCGGCTGGAGACGCGCCTGGCGGACCTGCCGCAGCCGCTCGATCCGGGGCGTCTGGAGCAGGAGCTGGTGCTGGCGCTGCAGAAGCTCGACATCGACGAGGAACTCGACCGCCTCGCCAGTCATATCGACGAGATCCGCCGCGTGCTCGACCAGCGCGAGCCGGTCGGACGGCGCCTGGATTTCCTGCTGCAGGAATTCAACCGCGAAGCCAACACGTTGGGCTCGAAGTCGGTCGACCGGCGCACGTCGCAAGCCGCGGTCGAGCTGAAGGTGCTCATCGACCAGATCCGCGAACAGGTACAGAACATTGAGTGACACCTCTCAGGCCACCTCGGCTCCGGCACCGGACGCACCGATGCGCGGCACGCTGTTCATCGTCGCCGCGCCGTCGGGCGCCGGCAAATCCAGCCTGGTGAACGCCTGTCTGGCGCGCGATCCTTCGATCCGGTTGTCGATTTCGTTCACTTCGCGCGCGCCGCGTCCCGGCGAGCGGCATGCCGAGCACTACCACTTCATCACCGCCGACGCATTCAAGGCGATGATCCGGGCCGGCGAGTTCTTCGAGTACGCCGAAGTGCACGGCGACTGGAAGGGCACCGCGCGGCAATCGGTGGAGCCGCAGCTCGCGGCGGGCCACGATGTACTGCTGGAGATCGACTGGCAGGGCGCGCGCCAGGTGCGCGAGCAGGTGCCCGAGGCGGTGAGCGTGTTCATCCTGCCGCCGTCGCGCGCTGCGCTCGACCAGCGCATGCGCAAGCGCGGCCAGGACAGCGAGGCGGTCATGGCGCAGCGGCTCGCGGCCGCGCGCGAGGAGATGTCGCACGTCCACGAGTTCGACTACGTGATCGTCAACGAGGATTTCGACACCGCGGTCGGGGAGATGTGCTCGGTGTTCACCGCCAGTCGCCTGCGCCAGCGGCAGCAGGCCGAGCGTCATCATCGGCTGATCGAGGCGTTGCTCTCCGAGCCATGACCTGGTGGTGCTGCGCGCATGCGCTGGCGGACGATGTGCCCTCGCGCACGGCTGTACGCGCGGTCGGCGTTGGAGAGAGGCGTGTGGCGCCGGCGTCGCGAGGACGTTGCGTTCGATCGCGCTGACGGTGCGGGTCAGGCGGCGTCCAGCACAGCATCGAGTTCGGCACGGGTCGGCGGATCGGCACCGGGACGGCTGCAGGTGATCGCGGCGGCGGTGCCGGCGTAGCGCAGCAGCGCTTCGATCTCCGCTGCGCTGGCGGCGATGGTGCGCAGCGTGTCCCGATCCGGCAACCGGTTGAGCAGCGCCGCCTGGAAGCTGTCGCCTGCACCCACCGTATCGGCATTGCGGACCGGGCGCGCCGGGACCTGTGCGCTGATGCCCCCCGGCCCGAAGCCGACCGCGCCGTCCGAGCCGAGAGTCACCACGACCAGTCCGGCACCCTGGGCCAGCCAGTGTGCGGCGATCGCCTCGTGGGTGCGGTCGGGATGGAGCAGGGAGAGGTCCTCGTCGCTGACCTTGATCACGTCGGCGAGGCCCGCCATCGCGTCCACGCGTTCGCGCCACCGGTCCATGTCGGGTTCGACGGTCGGTCGCACGTTGGGATCCAGCGAAATCAGCCGTGCGCCGCGCTCGCGTCGGGCGAGTGCGAGCAAGGTGGAGGCGGTCGGTTCCGCGACCAGGGTGTAGGAGCCGAAGTGCAGCCCGGTCACCCAGGGTTGCAGGGGTGGCAGGTCCGCCTCGACCAGAGAACGGTCGGCGCACCCATCGCCGTAGAAGGCGTACCGGGCCACGCCCTCGGGATCCAACGCGACCAGGGCCAGCGTCGTGCGTTCGTCGCGCGCGACGAGGTAATCCGGTGCCACGCCTTCGCGTTGCAGGATCGCGCGCAGGTGTTCGCCCATCGGATCGCGCGACAGCCCGGCGAGCAGGCCTGCGCGGGTGCCGAGACGGGCCAGACCGATCGCGACGTTGAACGGCGAACCGCCCGGACGGGCGAGCAGCGGCAGCGCGTCGCCTTCGGCGGGCCGGGTGTAGACGTCGTAGAGCGCTTCGCCGCAGATGACGTACATGGAGAACTCAGGTCGATGCGACCGCGGACATGCGGTCGCGAAGTTGACGGTCGAGCGCCTGCATCGCGGTGTAGGCCTCGCGCTTGGCCGCGTGGAAGCGGGTGATCTCGATCGGGGTCGGCTGGGTGCTGGCGCCGAGGCCGCTCATCGCGGCCATCGCGGCGGGCAGGTCCGGGAAGCCGCCGGCCGCGACCGCGCCGAGCATGGCGCTGCCGAGCAGGACCGGCTCGGGCGTGGCCGCGAGCTGGACCTGCACGCCGGTGGCGTCGGCGATCAGCTGGCGCACCAGGCGGCTCTGGCTTGCGCCACCGCTCATGATCACGCTGTCGAAGCGGACGCCTTGCGCGCGCAGAGCGTCGATGATCCCGGCCAGTCCGTAGCCGAGGCCGCAGATGCCGGCGACGTACAGCGCCTCGAGGCCTTCGGGACCATGGTCGATGGTCAGGCCGGCGATCATCGCGCGCGCGCCGGGGTCGGCTTCCGGCGAGCGGTTGCCCAGATAGTCGGGGAGCACGTGCAGGTCGCGCGCCAACAGGGCGGCATGGGACGGCGAGGACACGCGATCGAGGACGCGGCGTTCCAGCCAGGTCAGCACATCGACGCCCGCCGCCGCGGCCCGCTCGCTCGCCTCGGCGAAGCCGGGATGCGAACGCACCAGCGTGTCGATCGCGACGCCGGCGGCGGATTGGCCGCCTTCGTTGAGCCAGAGGCCGGGGATCATGGCCGAGTCGTACGGTCCCCAGACGCCGGGGGTGAAGCAGGGCGTGTCGGTGGTGGCCATGACGCAGGCCGATGTGCCCATGATGTAGGCCATGCGCGCGGTCGGCGCGACGGCGCCACCGTCGGCGTCCGGGCTGGCGATCGTGCCGATGGCGCCAGCGTGCGCGTCGATCAGCGAGGCTCCTACGGCGATGCCGGCGACGAGGCCCAGTTCAGCGGCCGCGTCGGCGCTCAGTCCGTCGCCCAGCGTGCTACCGGGTGCGACCACATCGCGGCCGATGCGGGCGGCGTCGTCGTCGAGCAGTTCGGCCAGGCCGATGCGCTCGAAATAGTCGCGATTCCAGCCGCCCTCGTGCTGGGCGTAGGTCCACTTGCAGGTCACCGTGCACAACGAACGCGCCTGGCTGCCGGTGGCGCGGAAGCTCAGCCAGTCGGCGAGGTCGAACAGGTGCCGCGCGCGCGCGAAGCTCTCGGGCAGGTGGCGCTTGAGCCACAGCAGTTTCGGCGTCTCCATTTCCGGCGAAATCCGGCCGCCGACATAGCGCAACGCAGGATGGCCCGTGGCATTGATCTCGGCGGCTTCGGGAATGGCACGGTGGTCCATCCACACGATGACATTGCGCGCATCGTCGCCGCTCGGGCTGACCGTGACCGGTGCGCCGTCGGCATCCACGGCGACCAGCGAACAGGTCGCGTCGAAGCCGATGCCGGCCACGCGCGCGGGGGCGACGCCGCCTTCGCGCATGGCCGCGCCGATCGCCTGTGCGCAGGCCTGCCAGATATCCTGGGTCGATTGTTCGACGATGCCGTCGGGCAGGTGCCAGGTCCGGATCGGATGCCGCGCGGCGGCGATCATCCGGCCGCTGGCGTCGAACAGGCCGGCACGGGCGCTGCCCGTGCCGACATCGACGCCGATGTAGATCTTGTCGTGCTCCGACTGCATAGGGTTACCAGCAGGTATAGCCGCCATCGGCCAGCACGATGCTACCTGTCATCAGGCTCGCTGCGGGCGATGCGAGGAACAGCGCGACCGAAGCGATCTCGTCCACTTCGCCCAGGCGGGCCATCGGCGTGCCGTCGATCCAGGCCTTGTACATTTCCGGATCCTCCTTGACGAAGGCATTCAGCGGCGTGGCGATGTAGGTCGGTGCCACCGCGTTCACGCGAACGCCGCGGGCGCCCCATTCGGCGGCCAGCGATTTGGTGAGGTGGTGAACCGCGGCCTTGGAGGCGTTGTAGTACGCCTGTGCCTGCGGCTTGTTGACGATGAAGCCGGACATCGAACCGACGTTGACGATGGCGCCGCTGCCATTGGCCAGCATGTGGCGCCCGAAGGCGCGGCAGCACCAGAACGTGCCGTTGAGATTGACGTCGATGACGTTGAGCCAATGCTCGTCGGCGACGGTCTCGGCCGGCGTCTGACTGCGGGCGATGCCGGCGTTGTTGACGAGGATGTCGATCTTGCCGTGCCGGGCGGCCAGTTCCTCGACGACGGCGTCCACGCGCGCGCTGTCGGTCACATCCATCAACACGCTTTCGGCATCCAGTCCCTTGGCGCGCAACGCGGCGATGCCTTCGGCGGCCACCGCTTCGTCGTGATCGGCGATCACGACCTTGGCGCCGGCTTCCGCCAGGGCTTCCACGATGGCCAGGCCGATGGCGCGGCCGCCGCCGGTGACGACGGCGACATGGCCGTCGAGCTTGAACTTGTCTAGGTACATGGGGCTACTCGATTTGCAGGGCCCGGGAAGGCCCGACGTGGGGAGAGGGGGAGGGGGGGCGTTTCAGCGCATCGCCTGCTGTTGCTCGTCGAAGCGATGGAGATGGGACGGGTCCGGGATCAGGGTCGCGGTGTCGTCGACCTCGATGCGGAGGTGGCCGGTGCAACGGGCATTGATGGTGCCGATGTCGGGGACGTCGACGTAGACGAAGGTGTCGCTGCCCAGGTGCTCGGCCTGGATCACGCGACCCTGCCAGGCCAGCGTGTCGGCGGCGGTCTCGTGCGCACCGGGGCGCACGTCGATGTGCTCGGGACGGATGCCGATCGTGGTCGCGCCCTGGCTGCGTGCCGATGCGCCTTCGACCAGGTTCATCCGCGGCGAACCGATGAAGCCGGCGACGAACAGGTTGGCCGGACGTTCGTAGAGGTCGAGCGGCGAACCGACCTGTTCGATCCGGCCGCCCTGCAGCACGACGATCTTGTCGGCCATGGTCATCGCCTCGACCTGATCGTGGGTGACGTAGATCGCGGTGGTCTTGAGCTGCTTCTGCAGCGTGGTGATCTGCAGGCGCATCTGCACGCGCAATGCCGCGTCGAGGTTGGACAGGGGTTCGTCGAACAGGAATCCCTTGGGCTCGCGCACGATCGCGCGGCCGATCGCCACCCGCTGGCGTTGACCGCCCGACAGCGCGGCCGGGCGCCGCTCGAGATACTGGGTGAGGTTGAGGATCTTCGCGGCGTGCTGTACGCGTCGCTCGATCTCGTCCTTGGGCATGCGCGACATCTTCAGTCCGAAGGCGATGTTGCCGCGCACGGTCATGTGCGGATACAGCGCATAGGACTGGAACACCATCGACAGCCCGCGCCGCGAGGGCGGCAGGCGGGTGATGTCCTCGCCGTCGATCAGGATGCGGCCGTCGGTGACGTCCTCGAGGCCGGCGATCAGACGGAGCAGGGTGGTCTTGCCGCAACCCGACGGGCCGACGAAGACCACGAAGCTGCCGTCCTCGATGTCGAGGTCGGCACCGTGGATGATCGTGGTGTCGTCGAACTGCTTGCGGACGGATTCCAGGGTGATGCGTCCCATGGGGGTCTCTTCTCGGAAATTATTTGACGGCGCCGAAGGTCAGGCCGCGGACGAGCTGTTTCTGGCAGAACCAGCCCAGGATCACGATGGGCGCGATGGCCATCATCGAGGCGGCGGACAACTTGGCCCAGAACAGGCCTTCGGGGCTCGAATAGGAAGCGATGAACGCGGTCAGCGGCGCGGCCTTGGACGAGGTGAGGTTCAGCGACCAGAACGCCTCGTTCCAGGCCAGGATCACGTTGAGCAGGACCGCCGAGGCGATACCCGGCACGGCCATCGGCGCGAGCACGTACAGGATCTCCTTGCCGATCGTGGCTCCATCCATGCGCGCGGCTTCGAGGATGTCCTTGGGGATGTCCTTGAAGTAATTGAACAGCAGCCAGATCAGGATCGGCAGGTTGCTCATGCAGAGCACGCCGATCAGGCCGATGCGCGTATCGAGCAGCCCGCTATCGCGGAAGATCAGATAGATCGGCACCAGCACCGCGACCGGCGGCAGCATCTTCGTCGACAGCATCCACAGCAGGATGCCGCGGGTGCGTTTGGTGGGCGAGAACGCCATCGCCCACGCGGCCGGGACCGCGATCACCAGCGCGATGGCGGTCGAGCCCAGGGCCACGATCACCGAGTTCATGGCGAAGGCCACGTAGTTGCTGCGCGCCTGCACCGCCGCGTAGTTCTCCAGTGTCCAGTCGAAGAACAGAAAGGCCGGCGGCGTGGAGAACGCGTCGATCTCGGTCTTGAAGCTGGTCAGGAACATCCACAGGATCGGGAAGAACAGCAGCAGCGCGACCAGCCAGGCGAACACGGTGGTCACGGCGATACGGAGCGGGGAAGCGCGCAACGCCATGTCGTCAGGTCTCCAGGTTCTTGCCGACGATGCGCACCAGGAACAGCGCGGCGATATTGGCCAGGATCACGGCGATGATGCCGCCGGCCGAGGCCGCACCCACGTCGTACTGCAGCAGGGCCTGCGAATAGATCAGGTAGGCGAGGTTGGTGGTGCGCAACCCGGGACCGCCGCTGGTGGTGACGTAGATCTCGACGAAGACGGTCAGCAGGAAGATCGTCTCGATCAGGATCACGATCGCCAGCGGCCGGGCGAGGTGGGGCAGGGTGAGGTGGAAGAAGCGGTCGAACGCCCCCGCGCCGTCCATCAGCGCGGCCTCCTGCTGCTCGCCGTCGAGCGACTGCAGCGCGGTGAGCAGGATCAGTACCGCGAACGGCAGCCACTGCCAGGTCACGATGATGATGATCGACAGCATCGGATACTGGGTGAACCAGTCGATCGGCGTCGCCCCGAACAGCCCCCAGAACCAGGCCAGCAAGCCGGAGACCGGATGCATCAGCAGGTTCATCCAGATCAGCGCGCTGACGGTGGGCATCACGAAGAACGGCGCGATGACCATCAGGCGCGCGACCCGTCGCCCGACGAACACCTGATCGAAGAGCAACGCGATCAGCACGCCGAAGACCATGGTCAGGCCCAGCACCGAGCCCACCAGGATCAGCGTGTTGCGCAACGCGGTCAGGAATGCGGGGCTGCCGAGGAAGTAGCGGAAGTTGTCCAGCCCGGCGAAGCTGGTCTCGGGGTTGAGCAGGTTGTAGTGCTGGGTCGAGAACCAGATCGTCATGCCGAGCGGCACGATCATCCACAGCAGCAACAGGATCACCGATGGGGCGATCAGGAAGCGTGCCAGGCGTTGCGTCTGTTGAGTGGCCATGAGAGGCGGGGGAACTCCTCGGTGGGATCAGAGGCTCATCGCCAGGCGCATGCCGAACACCACGGCGCGCTGTCCGTCCACGCCGTTGGCGCGGCGGATGTATTGCACGCCGGGCATGATCGACAGGCCGGGCGCCAGGGCGACGTGATAGTTGAGTTCCATCGGATACTCGACGCGCTGCACATCGACCGCATCGGTCGAACCCGCCGGCAGGCTGGCGTTGAAACGGCGCTGCGCATCGGTCAGCCGGTCGCTGACGTGGGTGCGGCCCACGGCGAAGCCGATCCGGTCGTCGGGACGCCCGGCGAACGGCGCTTCCAGCCACGCGCCGAGGGTGATCATCTGATCCACGCGGTTGGTGTCCTCGCTGGCCTGCACCAGGTTGGCGAACAGCTCCAGCGTGCTGCCGGATGCATTCCGCCAGACCTGCTGGCTGCCACGCACGTACCAGCCGCGTTCGCTGCCTTCCACGGGCGCGGCATTGTCGGTCAGGCTGGTGGGCAGGCCGTCCACATCGACCAGGTTCTCGTAGTCGGCGCTGTTGCGCCAGCCACCGAGTCGGTAATCGCCGCGTAGACCGTCGCCGAACAACGGCGAGTGTTCGATCTCGGCCAGCATCAGCGTGCCCTCGCTGTCGCCACGGGTGCTCAGGCGCAGCCCCTGGTCGTAGGCGAGATTCTGGGTGTTGACCTCGTAACCACCGACCTTGAACGCCCAGGCGTCGTTCGGACGCGCCGTCACCACCAGTCCGTACTGGCTGATCGGATCGGTGAACCAGCCGTTGGTGATGTAGCCGGGCAGGCCGCCGCAGAAGCTGAGATTCTGGAAGCGGCAAGAGAATCCGAAGAAATCGCCGTTGGCGTACAGCCGACCGCCGGTGATGCTCAGCCGTTCGTCGAACAGGTGCTGGGTGAGCGAGAACTGGGTCAGGCGGGTGACCGAGCCGCGGCCGTGGATTTCCTGCACCTGCAGCAGGGTCGGCATATTGGCTTCGTTGTTGAGCAGATCACCGTTGCGGTTGACGATTTCGAGATTGAACTCGGCACCGCGCCAGCCCCACAGGCGCTCCAGGTCGAGCGTGCTGCCGAAGTAGATCTGGTCGGCGTAGGCGGTTTCGGTGCTGTCGCCGCCGGAGGTGTTGTGGGCGACCTCGCCGGTGTAGTTCAGGCGCAGATCGATGCCGCGATCGAACAGGCGGGCGCGGGTGCCGTTCCAGTCGCCGGTGATGTACTGGCTGCCGTCGAACTGCGGCGCGGGCTGTGCCTGGACGGCGGCGCAGGCGAGGGCTGAGGCCAGGCCGGCCACGGTGAGGGTGAGGGTCTTCATGACGGTGTTCCGGGAATAGGTGCGGCCGATCCGGTTTGGCCGGATACGCACGGAGGGAGGGGAGGGCCGGGCAAACGTGTCACCCGGGTGCTCGGCCGCGTTACTTGGGATAGCCGGCGCGCGACATCTCGCGCTCGGCAGCGGACTGGGCGTTCCTGAGCGCCGCGTCCACGCTGGTCGAACCGGCCACGGCCGCCGAGAACTGCTGGCCCACCGTGGTCCCGATCGACTGGAACTCGGGGATCGAGGCGTACTGCACGCCCACGTACGGCACCGGGTCGACGGCCGGGTTCCGGGTATCGGCGTTCTCGATCGCAGCCAGCGTGGGCGCGGCGAACGGAGCGGCCTCGAGATACTCGGGGGTTTCGTACAGCGAGATACGGGTGCCCGGAGGCGCGTTGGACCAGCCTTCCGCGTTGGCGACGAGCTCGGTGTAGCCCTTGCTGGTGGCCCATGCGATGAAGCGCTGCGCCTGCTCGGTCTTGGTGGAACTGGCCGGAATGGCCAGGTTCCATGCCCACAGCCAGCCGGTGGTGCGACCGAGCCCGTTGTCGGGGGCGGCGGCGAAACCGACGGAATCGGCGACCGTCGATTCGCGGGGATCGGTGATGAACGAGGCGGCGACGGTCGCGTCGATCCACATTGCGCAGCGGCCGGCGTTGAACAGGGCCAGGTTCTCGTTGAAGCCGTTGGCGGCGGCGCCGGGCGGGCCGGCCTCGCGCATCAGGTCGACATAGGTCTGGATCGCCTCGCGCCACTGCGGGGAGTCGAACTGCGGCTGCCAGTTCTCGTCGAACAGGCGGCCACCGAAGGAATTGGCCATCGCGGTGAGCAACGCCATGTTCTCGCCCCAGCCGGCCTTGCCGCGCAGGCAGATGCCGTAGGTGCCGTTGCCGTCGGTGAGGGTGCGGGCGGCGTCGGCCACGAAGTTCCAGGACGGTTGCTCGGGCATCTCCAGGCCGGCCGCCTCGAACAGGTCGGTGCGATACATCAGCATCGAGCCCTCGCCGTAGAAGGGGGCCGCGTACAGGGTGCCGTCGTGGCTGGCGGCCTGGCGGATCTGCGGCAACAGATCGTCGACGTCGTAGTCGGCATCGAATTCCAGCGGCGTCAGCCAGCCGCGTTCGGCCCAGATGGGCACCTCGTAGGTACCGATGGTCAGGATGTCGAACTGGCCGCCGCGCGTGGCGATGTCGGTCGTCACCCGCTGGCGCAGTACGTTCTCTTCCAGGGTGACCCACTCCACGCGCAGGTCGGGATTCTTCTCGGTGAAGTCCGACGTCAGCCGCTGCATGCGGATCATGTCGTTGTTGTTGACCGTGGCGATCACCAGCGTGTTGTCGCCGGCGCCCGATCCTCCCGAGCCGCCGCACGCGGCGAGCGATCCCATCAGGACCGTGGCGAGGATCGTGCTGCTGCGTGTGCTCATGGGTGCTCCGACGCTGTGTGAGCAAATGCTCATTGAGTGCGCATATGCTTACATCGAGCGGCGTGTGTAAATGTGCACTGCAACATGCGCATCCGTCACATGCGGATGCTCGCGGACGATTCGAAGTGGTCCGGGCACGGATGTCGTGCGGGCGGCGCCCGACACAGGGCCCGCAACGGGAGATGCGCGGCGGCGCCGGTGGACGGCGCGGTTCGGCGCGCTACGGATCAGCGATCGAGAAGCGCGCGTGCGGTCGCTTCGTCGGTGATCAGTCCGTTGATGATGCGACCGCGCAGGGCGGCGCGGATCGGGCCGACCTTGGACGCGCCGACCGCGGTGCCGATGGTCAGGCTGGCCGCGGGCACCGCATGCGGGATGCTGGTGAGGCGACGATTGGTGCCGCCGTCGATGATCCGGCCCTCGGCATCCAGCGCCCAGCCGATCACTTCCCCGGCCGCGCCGAGGCGGAGCAGTTCGAGCAGTTCGGACCGGCTGATGAAACCGTCCACGAACAGCGGGGCGCTCTGGTCCAGTTGGCCGACACCGACCAGCCGCAGATCCGCCTTGGCCGCCAGCGTGCGCACGCGCGAGACAGCATCGATTTCGAGCAGCGACCGGCATTCTTCCGGGGACGACAGATAGACCGGCAGCGGCATGGGATAGTGCTGTGCGCCGGTGATGTGGGCGAGGCGCGCGACCGCATCGAACGGGCTGGCCGACCCGTCGGGCGAGATGTTGCCGACCAGCGAGACGAGTTGATGATTGTCGGCCTGCATGGCCGGGATGCGCTCCACCATCGCGCGCATGGTGCGGCCGGTGCCGATGCCGACGATGCTCGGCGATTCGCCGCGCAGGGTGGATTCGAGCAGGGTGGCCGCGCGTTCGGCCACGCCCGCGACGAGCGTGGGATCGGCGGGGTCGGTGGGGACGACATCGCAATAGCGGAGCTCGAAGCGTTCCTGCAGCTGGGCCGCGAGGTCCATGCAGGCCGCGATGGGGTGCTCCAGGCGGAACGTGATCAGGCGCTGGCTCAGGCACAGCGACACCAGGCGCTGCGCGGTCGCGCGCGACACGCTGAGCTTGCTCGCGATCTGGTCCTGGGTGTTGCCGGCGATGTAGTACAGCCATCCGGCGCGGGCGGCGGTATCCAGGCGTGAGGCGTCGTTGTTGTCGGGCGTGGCCATGGCGCGCGGTTCGAAAATCCCGCCCTATCCTAGCCCGAGGCGCGCGAGGATGCGGGCGATGCAGGTCCGGCCAGGGCGGCCACGATCGCATCCATGCGGTCGAACACGCGTGCCGCGCCGGCGTCGCGCAACGACGAGGCGACCGCATCGTCGCCGCCGTGATGGTCGCCGCCGACGAACCCCCAGACGCGCATGCCGGCCGCGACACCGGCCCGCACGCCGCTGACGCTGTCTTCGATCACGAGGCTGCGGTCAGGGGCCGTGTCCATCTGCGCGGCCGCGTAGAGGAAGATGTCGGGCGCGGGTTTGCCGCGTGCGACCATTTCCGTGGTGTAGACGTGGGGGCCGAAGAAATGGGCGAGGTCGGTGACGTCCAGGCTCAGCTTGACCCTCGCCAGGTGGCTGGAGGAGGCGGCGCAGACCGGGATGCCGGCCCGGCGCAGGTGTGCGAGCAGCCCGTCGACGCCCGGAACCGGGCGCAGCTCGGTCCCGAAGCGCGCCAGCAGTGCCTGGTTGAGCGTGGCCTCGAAGTCCGCCGGCAGTGGCATGCCGAGCGCGTCGGCGTGCTCGCGGACCGAACGCAGGCTGCGGCCGAGGAAATGGCGTTTGACGTAGCCGGCGTCGACTGCGAGACCGTGTGCGCGGAGGCGGTTCGACAGCAGTGCGCAGGAGATGGACTCGCTGTCCACGAGCACGCCGTCGCAATCGAAGATGAGCAGGGCGGGCGGCGGTTGAAACTCGCTGGAGTCGGCCATGCGCCCAGTATAGCGATGCGGGCAAATGATCATAGCGATGGCAATTACCCGCGCGCCCGCTCGATCCCTTCGCGCCGGCTGGCCTGCGCGCGGGTGCGCCGGTGTTGGACGGCAGCAACGCATGCGGGAATCTGTAACTGTTTGATAAACAAGGGATGCACTTGCGTCCCCGCCGTGGATGGCGCTAAAGTTCGCGCCCGATCCCTTACAGACATCGCGCGGCCTTCCAAGGTCGCCGGGAGCCCCTATGGCCCGTATCACCGTGGAAGACTGCCTGCAGGTCGTCGACAACCGTTTCGAGCTCGTCATGATGGCCGCCAAGCGTGCCCGTCAGCTCGCCAACGGTGTGGATGCCCAGCTCGACAACAGCGAGCACGACGACAAGCCGACCGTGCTGGCGCTGCGCGAGATCGCCGCGCGCCGCATCGACACCGATTACATCGAGGCCGTGGACAAGGCCGAGCGCGAGCGCAAGGAGCGCGAGGCGCTGGAATGGGCCGCGGCCGAAGTCGTTGCGGAAGAGGACCTCGCCAAGGGCGACGACCTGTAAGCGGGTATCGCGGGCGCCGCGCGCCCGTTGCCGGACGGCCCCTTGCGACGGGGCCGTTTTCCGTTGTGGCGCTTGCGTTCCCCTCGAGGCAGGGCCGATACGGGGATCTCCCCAAGCATCGGCTTTTCGCCTAGGCTGCGTCGATGATGTCCCCCGCTTCCCCCAACGTTGCACTCGCGACGGTGCCGTCCGATG
This sequence comes from Luteimonas abyssi, assembly GCF_001482195.1. Classification (GTDB taxonomy): domain Bacteria; phylum Pseudomonadota; class Gammaproteobacteria; order Xanthomonadales; family Xanthomonadaceae; genus Luteimonas; species Luteimonas abyssi. The sequence continues at coordinate 748,098 of NZ_KQ759763.1, forward strand.
ACGCCGTGCCCGAGTACATGCGCGCGCTGGAGCGGGCGACCGGCTATCTGGACGCGTCCCAGCGACAGGTGCTGCGGCGCGCATGGGCCGCAGGCGCGCAGGCCCATGAAGGCCAGTTCCGCAAGTCCGGCGAGCCTTACATCACCCATCCGGTGGCGGTGGCCGGCGTACTCGCCGGGCAGAAAGTCGACCTGGAAACCCTGGTCGCGGCCATCCTCCACGACACGATCGAAGACACGGCGCTGACCCGTGCGGACATCGCCGAGCAGTTCGGCGAACAGGTCGCCGAGCTGGTGGAGGGCGTCACCAAGCTGGACAAGCTGCAATTCAGCAGCCGGCAGGAAGCGGCGGCCGAGAGCTTCCGCAAGATGATGCTGGCGATGGCGCGCGACTTGCGCGTCATCCTGATCAAGCTCGCCGACCGCCTGCACAACATGCGCACCCTGGGCGCGCAGTCGACCGCGGCGCGCGAGCGGATCGCGCGCGAGACCCTGGAGGTCTACGCGCCGATCGCACAGCGCCTGGGCATGAACCTGATCAAGGCCGAGCTGCAGGATCTGGGTTTCAGCGCGTTGCATCCGATGCGTCATTCGGTGTTGCAGAAGCGGATCAGTTCGCAGCCGCTGGTGCGTCGCGAGGCGATGTCGACGATCGAGGCGCAACTCGCCCAGCGACTGACCAACGACGGCCTGCAGTACCGGCTGGTGAGCCGGGTGAAGTCGCCCTGGAGCATCTACAACAAGATGCAGAACGAGGGGAAGACGTTCGACCAGTTGATGGATGTGTTCGGCTTCCGGGTCATCGTGCGCTCGGTGGCCGACTGTTATCACGCGCTGGGCGTGGCGCACTCGGTCTACAAGCCGCTCGACGGCCGCTTCCGCGATTTCATCGCGATCCCCAAGGCCAACGGCTACCAGTCGTTGCACACCGTGCTGTTCGGTCCGTACGGTTCGCCGATCGAGGTGCAGATCCGCACCGAGGAAATGGACCTGATCGCCGAGCGCGGCATCGCCGCGCACTGGGCCTACAAGCACGGCGGCTCGCCGACCAGCGCGCAGACCCGGGCGCATTCCTGGATCGCCAGCCTGCTCGAGTCGCAGCGTTCGACCGGCTCGTCGCTGGAGTTCCTGGAGAACGTGAAGGTCGATCTGTTCCCGGACGAGGTCTATCTGTTCACGCCCAAGGGCGACATCCTGTCGTTGCCGCGCAATGCGACCGCGCTGGACTTCGCCTACGCGGTGCATACCGATGTCGGCAACCACGCGGTCGCGGCGCGCGTCGACCGGAAACTGGTGCCGTTGCGCACGAAGCTGGTCAGCGGACAGCAGGCCGAAATCATCACCGCGCGCTCCGCGCTGCCCAAGCCGCAGTGGCTGGAATTCGTGGCCACCGGCAAGGCGCGGACCGCGATCCGCCAGCAGCTCAAGCAGCTCGAGCACGAGGACGCGGTGCAGCTGGGGCATCGCATGCTGGATCGCGCCCTGGAGGATGTGGGCAGTTCGCTCGAGCGGGTGCCGGCGCCGCGTCTGGAGGGGTATCTGGGCGAGTTGCGCTACCCGCGTCTGGAAGCCTTGCTGGCCGACATCGCCTTGGGCAACCGCATGCCGGTCCAGGTCGCGCACGCGCTGGCGCAGGCGCCCACGCAGGCCGAAGGCGGCCGCGACGTCGTCCGCCACGGCGAGAAGATCCTGATCACCGGCAGCGAGCGTGGCGTGGTCACCTTCGCCAACTGCTGCATGCCGATCCCCGGTGACGAGATCATGGGGTATCACACCACCGGCCGCGGCATCGTCGTGCACCGGCTGGACTGTCCCAATGTCGCCGAGTACCGGAAGTCTCCCGAGCGCTGGGTCGAGATCGGCTGGGATCGCGAGGTGTCCGGCGACTACGGCGTCGCGCTCCGCATCGAGGTGGAGAACCGGCCCGGCGTGCTGGCGCAGGTGGCGGCGGCGATCGCGCAGGTCGATTCCAACATCGACGGAGTCGAGTATCTGGAGCGCGACAGCAACGTCGCCGCGATCCGGTTCTCGATCGAGGTGCGCGACCGCAAGCATCTGGCCGATGTGATCCGCCGCACGCGGCGGCTCAACGTCGTGCACGGCGTCCAGCGGCAGTAGCGCCGCAAGGCCGGCGCGATCGGCGACGCCGGGCGCGGGCCGAGGCGTGCGGACGGTAGAATCGGGCGTTTCCACGCCCTGGAGCCGCGCATGCCCCGTTCGCCGATCAGCACCGACCAGGCGCCTGCCGCCATCGGCCCCTATTCGCAGGCCACGCGGGCCGGCAACACCGTGTTCCTGTCCGGCCAGATCCCGCTCGATCCGGCGACCGGCGAACTGGTCGCCGGCGGGATCGAGGCGCAGGCCCGTCAGGCGTTCCGCAATCTCGAGGCGGTGTGCCGCGCGGCGGGTGGCTCGCTGGACGATGTGGCGCGGGTGGGCCTGTACCTGACCGATCTGGGCGAATTCGGCGCAGTGAACGCGGTCATGGCCGAATTCTTCGCCGAGCCCTTCCCGGCGCGCTCGACGATCGAGGTGTCGGCGTTGCCCAAGGCGGCCGCGTTCGAGGTCGACGCGATCCTCGTCCTGCCCTGAGCACGCGCCGCGCGTGATGAATGCCGTCTCCTCCGCCAGGGCGATGCTGGATCCGGCGCAGGTGCCGCTCACCGTGCTGTCCGGCGTCGGCGCACGGACGGCCGAGAAACTGGCCGCGCGCGGCATCGGCTCGCTGCAGGATCTCTGGCTGCTGCTGCCCCGCCAGTACGAGGACCGGACGCGGCTGACCCCGATGCGCGATCTGCGGCCGGGAATGCCGGCGCAGGTGGAGGCCACGGTGGAGGCGGTCGAGCGCGGCTTCCGCTATCGCCCGATGCTCAAGGTCGCCATCGGCGACGGATCGGGCGGCACGCTGGTGCTGCGCTTCTTCCACTTCCGCGCGGCACAGGTCGCGCAGTTCGCGGTCGGGGTGCGGCTGCGTGCGTTCGGGACGCCGCGTCCCGGTCAGCACGGACTCGAGATCGTGCATCCGAGCTACCGCGTGCTGGGCGACGCCGAGGTTGCGTTGGACGACCAGCTCGAGCCGGTCTATCCGCAGGTCGAAGGCGTGGGGCCGGCGGTCGTTCGGCGGCTGGTCCGGCAGGCGCTGGAGCGGCTGCCGGGCGACGATGCGTTGGAGTTGTTGCCCGCCGCCCTCCGCGACGGCATGCCGTCGCTGCGTGCGGCGTTGCTCGAGGTCCATCGGCCGGCGCCGGATGCCGACCTCGGCGCGCTGTCGGCCGGACAGCATCCGGCCCAGCAGCGCCTGGCGATCGAGGAATTGCTGGCCCATCACCTGAGCCTCCGGCGTCAGCGCATCGCCCTGCAGCAGCACCGGGCGCCGGCCTGCGCCGGGCCGGGGGCGCTGGTCGAGCGTTTGCTGGACACGCTTCCGTTCGCGTTGACCGGAGCGCAGCAGCGCGTCTTCGCGCAGATCCGCGACGACCTGCGCCACCCCCGCCCGATGCTGCGGCTGGTGCAGGGCGATGTCGGCTCGGGCAAGACCGTGGTCGCGGCGCTGGCCGCATTGCTGGCGGTTGAGGCCGGCCATCAGGTCGCTCTGATGGCCCCGACCGAACTGCTGGCCGAGCAGCATCTCGTGAACCTGTCGGGTTGGCTGCAGCCGCTCGGGATCGAGGTGGCGTGGCTGGCGGGCAAGGTCGCGGGCAAGGCGCGCGTGCGCGCGCTGGAGGCCATCGCCGACGGACGGGCCCGGGTCGTGGTCGGCACCCATGCGTTGATGCAGGAGGGCGTGCGCTTCCATCGTCTGGGGCTGGCGATCGTCGACGAGCAGCACCGGTTCGGCGTCCATCAGCGCCTGGCGCTGCGCGACAAGGGCGCCGAGGGCGGCCTGGTGCCGCACCAACTGGTGATGACGGCCACGCCGATCCCGCGGACGCTGGCGATGTCGGCCTACGCGGATCTGGATGTCTCCGCCATCGACGAATTGCCGCCAGGGCGGACGCCGGTGCAGACGGTGGTGTTGAGTGCCGAGCGGCGATCGGCACTGATCGAGCGGATCCGGGCCGCCTGTGCGGAAGGGCGGCAGGCCTACTGGGTATGCACCCTGATCGACGACAGCGACGAGATCGTCGCGCAGGCCGCGCAGACGACGTTCGAATTGCTGCAGGCCGCGCTGCCCGGGGTGCGTGTGGGCCTGGTCCATGGGCGCATGAAAGCCGCGGAGAAGCAGGCGGTCATGCGTGCGTTCAAGGACGGTTCGCTGGATCTGCTGGTCGCGACCACCGTGATCGAAGTCGGCGTGGACGTGCCCAATGCGTCGCTGATGATCGTCGAGAACGCCGAGCGCCTCGGCCTGGCGCAGCTCCATCAGCTGCGCGGCCGGGTGGGGCGCGGGGCCAACGCGTCGAGTTGCGTGCTGCTGTACCAGTCGCCACTGTCGGCGCTGGCGAAGCAGCGGCTGGCGACGATGCGCGAGACCAGCGACGGATTTCTGATCGCCGAGCGCGATCTCGCCTTGCGCGGCCCCGGCGAGTTGCTCGGCACCCGGCAGACCGGCATCGCCAGCTTCCGCGTGGCCGACCTCCTCCGCGATGCGGGTCTGTTGCCGCGGGTGCACGTCATGGCCGAGCGGCTGCAGGCCGATGCGCCGGACGCGGCCGATCGCCTGGTCGAGCGCTGGGTCGGCGGCGCGTCGCGTTTCGCCTCGGCATGAGGGGGCATCACGTCGGGCGCCGTGACAGGCGATAATCCGCGCATGGACGACCGCATCCCCCTTCTGATCGATACCGATCCAGGCGTCGACGACGCCCTGGCCCTGCTGATGGCCTTCGACGACCCCCGTCACCGGGTGGTGGGGCTCACGATCGCCGCCGGCAATGTCGGCCTGAAGCACACCGTCGCCAACGCGCTCAAGCTGGTCGAGGTCTGCGATGTCGACGTGCCGGTGTTCGTCGGCGCCGACGCGCCGCTGCTGCATCCCGCGCGCGATGCCGGCGAGGTGCACGGCAGCGATGGTTTCGGCGACATCGGCTACGCGCGCGCGGCACGCGAGGCCGAAGCCGAGCACGCCGCGCTGGCGATCCTGCGGCTGTCGCATGTCCACGCGGGGCGCCTGTTGCTGGTCGCGCTCGGGCCGCTGACCAACATCGCGCTGGCGCTGAAGCTCGATCCGACCTTGCCGGAGCGGGTCGGGCGGTTCGTGGTGATGGGCGGGGCGGTGACCGCGCACGGCAACATCACCCCGGCCGCGGAGTTCAATGTGGCGTTCGACCCGGAAGCCGCGCACCTGGTGTTCCAGGCATTCCCCCGGTTCGACCTGGTCGACTGGGAGGCCACGATGGCGCACGGATTCCCGCATGCCGACGCCGAGCAGTGGCTGCGGGCCGAATCGCCGCGCGCCCGGTTCTACGAGGGAATCTCGCGGCGGACGCGCCTCTGGTCGGAGGATCGGCGCGGCGACCACTGGCACGCGGCCGACGCCCTGGCGATGGCCTGCGCGCTCGCGCCCGATGGCGCGCTGGAGTGGGCGGAGCGGCCGGTCGGGGTGGAGCTGGATGGGCGCCTGACCCGTGGCACGACGGTCGTGGACTGGCGGCGTCAGGACGGCGCGGCGGACAATGCCCGCATCCTGATGGCCTATGATCAGGCCCGCTTCCAGGCCTCGATGCGGCAGGCGCTGGCGGCAGGCGGCTGAGTGCATCGGGACGATTGCATCCGGGTCGGGAACCCCGCATAATGCGCGGCTTCCCGCAATTCCGGTGTGCCGCCATGAAGGCCGACATCCATCCCGATTACCGCGCGGTCGTGTTCCAGGACGTGACCTCCGATTTCCGCTTCCTGACCCGTTCCACCATGGCCGCGACCTCCAAGGAGACGGTGAAGTGGGAAGACGGTAACGAGTATCCGCTGGTCAAGATCGAAGTCTCGTCGGCTTCGCACCCGTTCTACACGGGCCAGAACAAGATCATGGATACCAGCGGTCGCGTCGACAAGTTCCGTCGCCGCTACGCCAAGTAAACCCGCGTTCCGCACCGGCGGCGGTCGCCGCCGGGGTTCGTCCGCCTTGGTCTGGACGGGTCTGCCCGAGTGTCGCCCGTCGAGAGATGGCGCGCTCCGCGATGCTGTATCCAGCGGCTGCCCTCGTGGCGGCCGCTGGCGTTTGCGTGTCCGTCTCCGGTCGCGGCTACGACCAATGGCGGGCAGTCCCTACGATGGGGTATGCGATAATGCGCGTTCCCCGCGGCGATCGCCGCGGATCTCTCCCTAGTTCTCCCGTGCCGTGCTGCAGCGCCCCGTGCCGCGGGCGGCCACGACCCTGAAAGGAGTGTGCTGTGTCGGAATTTGACCAGGTCACGCTGAGCGCCGGCGACAAGTCGGTGACCCTGCCGGTGCTCACCGGCACCCTCGGCAATCCCTGCATCGATATCTCCAAGCTGCCGAAAGAAACCGGCTGCTTCACCTACGATTCGGGCTTCACCGCGACCGCGTCGTGCAAGTCTGCGATCACCTACATCGACGGCGACGAAGGCGTGCTGCTGTACCGCGGCTACCCGATCGACCAGCTGGCCGAGAAGTCGAACTTCCTCGAAGTCTCGTATCTGCTGATGAACGGCGAACTGCCGAGCAAGGACGAGTACGCGCGCTTCGAGCACGAAGTCACGCATCACACGATGATGCACGAGTCGCTGAAGAACTTCCTCCACGGCTTCCGCCACGACGCGCACCCGATGGCGATGCTGTCGAGTTCGGTGGCGGCGATGTCGGCGTTCTACCACGACACGCTGGATCTCAACGATCCGGAGCAGCGTCGCCTGGCGGCGATCCGCCTGCTGGCGAAGATGCCGACCCTGGCTGCGGCCGCGTACCGGTACTCGATCGGCTGGCCGATCCGCTACCCGCGCAACAACCTCAATTACGTCGACCGCTTCCTGCACATGATGTTCGAAGTGCCGAGCGAGCCGCTGGAGGTCAATCCGGTGATCGCCAAGGCGCTGGACCTGCTGTTCATCCTGCATGCCGACCACGAGCAGAACGCCTCGACCTCGACGGTGCGCCTGGTGGGTTCCACCGGTGCGAATCCGTACGCGTCGGTCGCCGCCGGCATCACCGCGCTGTGGGGTCCCGCACACGGCGGCGCCAACGAGGCGGTGCTGAAGATGCTCGCCGAGATCGGCAGTGCCGACAACGTCGAGACCGCGATCAAGCGGGCCAAGGACAAGAACGACCCGTTCCGCCTGATGGGCTTCGGCCATCGCGTGTACAAGAACTTCGACCCGCGCGCCAAGATCATCCGCGAGATGACCCACAAGGTGCTGGGCGAGCTCAACATCGACGATCCGCTGCTCGACGTGGCGATGAAGCTTGAGGAAGCGGCGTTGAAGGACGACTACTTCGTCGAGCGCAAGCTGTACCCGAACGTCGATTTCTACAGCGGCATCATCTACAAGGCGCTGAAGATCCCGACCGAGATGTTCACCGTCATGTTCGCCATCGGCCGCACCGCCGGCTGGGTCGCGCACTGGCTGGAGCAGCAGGTCGATCCGGAAGCCAAGATCGGCCGTCCGCGGCAGATCTACACCGGCTCGGACGTCCGCGACTACGTGGGTGTCGACAAGCGCTGATGCACCGGGACGCCGATGGCGACCTCACGAAGCCGCGGTCCGTCCGCGGCTTCGTGCTTTTCAAGTGGGCCGTGTACGGCTTGCTGGCGGCCAACGTGGCGCTGTATGCGCTGGAAGGATCGCCGACCGAGAGCATCGACACCGGGGCCTGGGTGCTGTTGCTCCTGTTGTTCGAATGGGAAACCGGCGGCTGGCGGCTGCCGCCGTGGTCGCAGCCCCTGGTGCGCGGCCTGCGCGCGATGGCCGGGCTGGTGGTGGTGTGGGCCTGCATCGATTACGCGCTGGCCGGCGAACGTCTGGATTTCGCCAACGCCCTGACCTGGCTGGGCGTGATCCTCGCGCTGGAGCTGGAACTGCGGGTCTCCGCCGAGCACCTGCATTTCCACCGTGCGCGGCAGTGGGCGGCCAGGGGCCTCTATCTGGCGTTGGCGGGGTTCGCACTGGCCTGGTGGGGGCTGGCTGCGGCGGGCGAGGCGGAGGCGTGGCTCGACGCGTGGGACGCCAGCCTGTGGCTGGCCGCGTTTGCCGCGATCGAGCTCAATGTGTTCGGACTCGCGGGACCGGCGTCGACCGGCGAGCGGCGGATCTCCTCGTCCGAGTCCTGATCCAGGGACAATCCCGCGGGTGGCCGTGCGCACGGGGCCGTCGCGCAGCGCGGGCGAGGCGGGGGCGCATGTGGGGCGATGGCCCGACGGACTCAGGCGGTCGCGGGTCGCGACCGTTCGTAGTCCGCGATTTCGTCCTCGGCGATCAACTGGCGTAGCCGACCGAGCGACGCGCGCGCCATCGGGCGCTCGTCGAGGCCCGACAGCGGCGCCTGCCGCAACGTCTGCACCGGCAGCACGACGAGATCGAAGGTCAGGCCTTCGGCCGCGAACACCCACACCGGGAAATCCCCGTGACGCGTCCGGTCCAGGCGCAGGCGCCGGCCGCGCGCCTCGGCGGGGATACCGTGCTCGTCGAGGAAGCGCGGGACCGCGTCGGCGTCGTCGGCATGCAGGTGCAGGGCGACCGGGGAGTGGCTATCGGCCGTGCCGTCCAGCACCGGGCCGACCAGACGGGGCTGGAACGGCGCGAAGAACTCCATCGCGCGGGCCGCTGCGAGGCGCCGCTCGTGCAGCGCTTCGCCCTGGTCCTGGCCCTGGAACAGGCGCTGGTACTCGCGCAATGCGGCTTCGATCTCGCGATTGCGCGGCAACGAGGCATCGTCGTGGATGCCGAGGCGGTCGGCGGCCTTGAGCTTGGCCTGGTGGTAATCGCGGATGCCGCCCTCGGCCATCAACCGCGCGGCTTCGTGGGCGAGGCGATGCCGGCGTTCACGGGTGCGCGTTTCGGCGTGCTGTCGGGCGCGATGCATGAGACCCCTTCCCGCGTTGACCTGAGGCGACTCTAGCCGATCCGGATGACGCGTCAATGCAGGCCGTGTGGCCGATTCAGGTCGCGTCGACAGGGCGGTGCGGTCAGAAGATGTCGAACGCTTCCTCGCCCGGCGCATCGTTGAAACCGTCGTCCATGTCGGCCGCCATGCGGTCCAGATCCTCGGCCTTGACGTACTCCAGCAGACCGCCTTCGCCTCCCGGCAGCAGGCGTCCGCTGGCGCTGACCGCGACCTGGACCATGCCGGCGGGCGGGGTGTTCGGTGCGATCGGTTCACCGTCCAGGGCCACGCGCATGAAGTCGATCCAGATCGGCAGCGCGGCACGACCGCCGTACTCGCGGAAGCCCAGCGAACGGTTGTCGTCGCGCCCGACCCAGACCGTGGTGACCAGATCGCCACCGAAACCGGAGAACCAGGCGTCGCGGTGATCGTTGGTCGAGCCCGTCTTGCCGCCGATGTCCTCGCGTTCGAGGACGCGGGCGGCCGCGCCGGTCCCGCGGGTCACCACATCGCGCATCATCGAGATCAGCTGGTAGGCCACGCGCTCGTCGATGGCCCGGGGTGCGATCGGCCTTTCCTCGTCATCCTCGGTGATCTGGATCGCATCCGCCGCCGGGGCGTCGGCGTCCGCGGCCGGTTCGGGCGCCGGTTGCGGACGCGGCGCCTGGGTCGGCCCGAGATTGAAGCCGTCGACGACGTAGGTACCGGACGAGGTCGTCGGGCGCCCGTCGGCACCGCAACCACGGCAGGCCACGGCCGGGCGTTCCTTGAAGATGGAGATACCGTCGCGGTCCTTGACCTCGTCGATGAACCACGGCGTGATCCGCGAGCCGCCGTTGGCGAACACCGCGTAGCCGCGTGCGATCTCCAGAGGGGTCAGCGACGGGGTGCCCAGGGAGATGGACAGGTTCGGCGGCAGCTCGGATTCGTCGAAGCCGAAATGACTGATGTAGCGGCGCGCATAGTCGACCCCGATGGTGTCGAGCAGGCGCACCGAAACCAGATTGCGCGAGCGCACCAGCGCCTCGCGCAGGCGCATCGGACCCGCGAACTTGCCGTCGTCGTTCTGCGGCCGCCATTCCTGGCCGCGACGCATTCGGAACACGACGGGCGCGTCGGGCACCACCGAGGCGGGATTGAACCCGCGCTCGAATGCGGCGGCATAGATGAAGGGCTTGAAGCTGGAGCCCGGCTGGCGCCGGGCCTGGGTGACGCGATTGAACTTCTGTCCGGCGAAGCTGAACCCGCCGACCAGGGCGCGCAGCGCGCCGGTGTCGTACTCCAGCGAGACCAGGGCGGACTGCGCGCGTGGAATCTGCGCCAACTGGTAGCGGTAGGTGGGCTCGGCATCGGGCTCGGCGTCATCGGCGGCGGCGACTTCGATGCGGCGGACCCGGATCAGATCGCCACGATTGACGAGCGCGGACGGCGTGCGGTTGGTCCAGCGGCTGGACGCCGCATCGAGAGTGAGCGTGCTGCCGTCGCTCAACACCGCCTCGGCCGTGCCGCCGCCGCTTGCGAGCACCACTGCCGGGAGCAGGCCACCCTGGGCGGGGATGCCGCGCAGGCGCGCGGCGGCGGTGGCGGCATCCTCGTCTTCGGCGAGTTCGAACTGCTGCTCGGGCGTGGCGAAGCCGTGGCGGCGGTCGTAGGCGATCAGGCCGTCGCGCAGGGCGCGGTCGCCGGCGATCTGGGCATCGGGATCGATCGTGGTGGTGACATGGTAGCCACGGGTCAGCACGTCGCCACCGTAGCGGGCGATCATCTCCTGGCGGACCATTTCGGCCACGTACGGGGCGTAGACCTCGACCGGGCGCTCGTGCGGGCGAGCATGCATCTCGGCGGCCTGGGCCAGGCGCTGGTCGGGTTCGGAGATGAAGCCCAGTTCGCGCATGCGCAGCAGCACGTAGTCGCGACGGATCCGCGCGCGTTCGGGGTTGGTGATCGGGTTGCCGCTGGAGGGGAACTTGGGGATCGACGCGAGGGTGGCGATTTCGTCCAGGGTCAGCGCATCGAGCGTCTTGCCGTAATAGAACTCCGCGGCCGCGCCGATGCCGTAGGCGCGGTTGCCGAAGAAGCTCTTGTTGAGATAAAGCTGGAAGATCTCGTCCTTGGTCAGTTCGCGCTCCATCTTCATCGCCAGCAGGATCTCGGCGAACTTGCGCGTGTAGCTGTACTCGGAGCTGAGGAAGAACTGGCGTGCGACCTGCTGGGTGATGGTCGAGCCGCCCGGCACGCGGCGGTCGTCGGTGGTGGCCAGCAGCCAGACCGCACGGCCGATGCCGCGGTAATCGATGCCGTGGTGCTGGTAGAAGCGGTTGTCCTCGATCGCGATGAAGGCCTGCTTGATCCGCTCCGGCACCTCCTCGATCCGCACCGGGTAGCGCCTCGTCTCACCGAACAGTGCGATCAGGCGGCCGTCGCTGGCGTAGACGTACAGGGGCTCCTGCATCTCCACATCGCGCAGGGTGTGCACGTCCGGCAGTCGGGCCGAGACCACGAAATACAAGGTGGCGGCCGCCAGGACGCCCAGCACGGCCACGCCCAGGGCGGCGACCAGGGACCAGCGGAACACACGGCGGATTCGGGACATCGAGGGTTTCCTGCGGGCGTGGAGCCATGCATCATGGACGCCGCGGAGTATAGAGGCTGGTCGGGCCGGCCTGTCGGAGTGTCGTTCAGGCCCGGACATGGGGGGCGGTGGGGGAAGGCATTGGAGGCCGAAGCGCGCACTGCGGCACGATCCCGTGGTTCGCGTGTTGCCAAGGGGTAAAAAGTCCGTTATCTAGTGCGCCGGGGCACGAAGCGCGTTCAAGCGCCCGTGGCATAAGGGGAATTTCCAGTGGGGTTCATCACCAAGCATCAGACGCCGCTCGTGGGCGTCGATATCAGCTCGACTGCGGTCAAGCTGCTGCAGTTGTCGCGGTCGGGAGACCGCTATCGCGTCGAGCACTATGCCGTCGAGCCCCTGCCGCCCAATGCGGTGGTGGAGAAGAACATCGTCGAGGTCGAGGCGGTGGGCGAGGCGATCCGTCGCGCGATGTCCCGCTCCGGCTCGAAAGCCAAGCACGCCGCCGCGGCGGTGGCCGGCTCGTCGGTGATCACCAAGACCATCCCGATGCCGGGCGAGCTCGACGAGGACGAGCTGGAATCCGCGGTCGAGCTGGAGGCGGTCAACTACATCCCGTACCCGATCGAGGAAGTGAACCTCGATTTCGAGGTGCTGGGCCCGGTGCCCGGCAATCCGGAAATGGTGAACGTACTGCTGGCGGCCTCGCGCTCGGAGAACGTCGAGATGCGCGCCTCCGCGCTGGAACTCGGCGGCCTCGCGGCGAAGGTCATGGACGTCGAGGCCTTCGCGATCGAGAACGCCTACGCCCTGCTGGCCGGCTCGTTGAACACGCCGCACGACGGCATCGTCGCCCTGGTCGACATCGGCGCCACCATGACCACGCTCAACATCCTGCGTGGCGGCCGCAGCATCTACTCGCGCGAGCAGGTGTTCGGCGGCAAGCAGCTGACCGACGAGGTCATGCGCCGCTACGGCCTGAGCTACGAGGAGGCGGGACTGGCGAAGCGCCAGGGCGGGCTGCCCGAGAGCTACGAGATCGAGGTGCTCGAACCGTTCAAGGAGGCGCTGGTCCAGCAGATCAGCCGCCTGCTGCAGTTCTTCTACGCCGGCAGCGAATTCAACCGGGTCGACCAGGTGGTGCTGGCGGGCGGTTGCGCCTCGATCGCCGGGATCCCGGACATGGTCGAGGAGCAGTTGGGCGTGCAGACGGTGATCGCCAACCCGCTGGCGCAGATGACCCTCGGCTCGCGGGTCCAGGCGCACGCGCTGGCCCAGGACGCCCCGGCGCTGATGATCGCCTGCGGCCTCGCCCTGAGGAGTTTCGACTGATGGCGCGCATCAATCTGCTGCCGTGGCGCGCCGAACGCCGCAAACAGCGCCAGAAGGAGTTCGGCATCATGCTCGGCCTGGCCGCCCTGGCCGGTGTCGTGCTGTGGTTCCTGGTCAACGGCTACTACAACGCCCAGATCGAGGGACAGCAGGCACGCAACGCCTATCTGGACCGCCAGATCGCCCAGGTCGAGGAGAAGATCAGCGAGATCGACGAGCTGGACCGCCAGCGCGCGCGTCTGCTGTCGCGCAAGGCCGTCATCGAGCAACTCCAGGCGAGCCGCTCGCAGATGGTGCACCTGTTCGATTCGCTGGTGCGCACGATTCCCGACGGTCTGATGCTGACCTCGCTCAAGCAGGAAGGCGAGCGCCTGACGCTGGAAGGCCGCGCGCAGTCCAACGCCCGGGTCAGTACCTACATGCGCAACCTGGAAGGCTCGGGCTGGATGACCCGGCCGCAGCTGTCGATCATCGAGTCGCGGCCGGGTGACGGCCCCGGCGCGAGCGCCAACCTGCCGTACATGTTCAACCTGACCGTGACGCTGGCCAATCCCAGCGACACCGACAGCGCCGACGACGAAGCGGCGGTCGCCGAAGAAGGAGCCGCGCCGTGAGCAAGCCCCGCAAGATGTCGCTGCGCGAGCTCGACTTCAACAACACCGGCGCCTGGCCGCGCGAGTACAAGATCGGCTTCTGCATCCTGGTCGGCCTGCTGATCTTCGGCCTGCTGTGGTGGGTGGTGATCCGCGACAAGCGCACCCAGCTCGAGGGGCTGGAGCGGCAGGAGGCCGACAAGCGTGCCCAGTACGAGGAAAAGCAGGGCCGCGCCTCGAACCTCGAGCCGCTCAAGCAGCAGCTCGCGCAGATGGAGCAGCAACTCCAGCAGATGCTGCGCCAGTTGCCAAGCCGCACCGAGATGCCGGACCTGATCATCGACATCTCGCAGACCGCGTTGGCGACGGGCATCCAGAACGACCTGTTCCAGCCGGGCGCCGAGTCGCCGCAGGAGTTCTACGCCGAGCAACCGATCGCGTTGCGCATGCAGGGCAGCTACCACCAGTTCGGCGCGTTCGTCAGCGGCGTGGCCTCGTTGCCGCGCGTGGTGATCATGACCATGCACGACATCTCCCTGCGGCCCCGTGACGGAGGCGCCATTCGCCCCGGCGCGACGCTGGAGCTCGCCGGGACGGTGAAGACCTACCGCTACCTGGACGAGGACGAGACCCAGGAACAGCAGGCCACGGCCGGGGGAGCGCGCTGACATGACGACGCAGAAGATGGCTCGCGGCACCCTGCGGGCGGTCGCGCTGGCGGGTGCGCTGATCGCGCTGGCCGGATGCGGGCGCGACGTGACCAGCTCGCCGGGTGGTGCGCCGAACCTGGAGGAGTGGGTCGCCGACGTGCAGGCGCGGCCTGCACCGCCGCTGGATCCATTGCCGGTGATGCAGCAGTTCGAAACGTTCGAGTACGCCGCGCAGGGGCTGCGCGATCCGTTCAGCGATGCCTTCGCCGATGCCGGCGGCAGCGGTCCGCGGCCGGATTCCAACCGCCGGCGACAGCCGCTGGAGGAGTTTCCGCTCGACAGCATCAACATGGTCGGCACGATCGGGCAGGGCAGCGGCGTGGTGGCCCTGCTGATGGCGCCCGACCGGGTCACCCATCGCGTCCGCCCGGGGGATTACGTGGGGCAGAGCGACGGGCGCGTGACCTCGGTGGACGAGGGTCGCGTGGAGTTGGTTGAACTCGTGCCGGACGGCGCCGGTGGCTGGCTGGAGCGGCCGGCCTCGATCGCGCTCAATGACAATTGAAAGGGGATTCCAGGATGATCGTTAACAAAGCGCAAGGCCCGATGCCGGCGCGCCGTTCGCAGGCCCGGGGTCACGCCAGGGGCGTGCTGCTCGGACTCGCCACCGGCCTGCTCGCGGCGACCGCGGGAGTGCACGCGGCCCAGCCCGCCGTCCAGGCGGTACCGCTGCTCGCCCAGACGGCCCTGCCGGCCGCGGTCGATCCGGCGCATCGTCTGCCGGGTGCGGTGAACATCTCCAACATCGATTTCCGGCGCGGTGAAGGCGGTTCCGGCAAGCTCGTGCTCACCTTCGACGGCGAAGGGGCCGTGCCGGACATGCGCACCCAGGGCAGCAGCGTCGTGGTCGACATCGGCAACAGCGCGCTGCCGCCGGCATTGCAACGTCCGCTCAACGTGTCCGACTTCGCCACCCCCGTGCAGCGCGTGGACGCGGTGCAGAGCGGCACCGGCACCCGGATCGTGTTGACCGCGACCGGCGATTTCGAGCCGTTGGCCTACCAGACCGGGCGCGACTTCATCGTCGAGATGGTGCCGCGTGCGGCCGGCCGCGAGCGCGCCGTCGGCGGCACCGCGGTGGCCGCGACCGCGCAGTCGTCGGCCACGAGCGTCATGGAGCAGGGCCCGCGCGCCTACTCCGGGCAGGCGGTGACGTTCAACTTCCAGGACATCCCCGTCCGCACCGTGCTGCAGATGATCGCCGAGGAGTCCGGGCTGAACATCGTGGCGTCGGACAGCGTGCAGGGCAACGTGACCCTGCGCCTGATCCAGGTGCCGTGGGACCAGGCGCTGGACATCGTCCTGCAGGCCCGCTCGCTGGACAAGCGCCGTAACGGCAACGTGGTCTGGGTGGCGCCGCAATCGGAGATCGCCGCGTTCGAACAGGCCCGCGAGGACGCGCGCCTGGCGATCGAGGATCGCGCGGAAATGGTCACCGAGTACATCGCGATCAGCTATGGCAACGCCGAGGAGATCGCGCGCCTGCTGACCGAGGAGAGCCGCGGTGGCGGCGGCAGCGGCGCATCGGGCGGGCAATCGAGCAACCGCGGCTTCCTGTCGTCGCGCGGCAGCCTCAGTTTCGACCGTCGTACCAATACGCTGCTGGCGATCGACATTCCGTCGCGAGTGGAGGAGATCAAGCGGCTGGTGCAGGCGCTGGACAAGCCGGTCGATCAGGTGGTGATCGAGGCACGGATCGTGATCGCGGACGAGTCGTTCGCGCGGGATCTCGGTGCGCGGTTCGGCGTGTACGGTGCGCGGGACCGGCTGGTGACGTCGGGTTCGATCGCGAGCAATCAGTCCTTTCTTGATTCGTTGGCGGACGATGATGGTCCTCCAACCTTTACTAATCCGCTTAACTTTGCACGGCCTGTGTCCAGCACGTCAGGCTCAGCCGGATCGCTCGCACTGACAATCCTCGGTAACTATGTGAACTGGGATGTTGAAATCTCCGCGCTCCAGCTCGAGGGCCGCGGAGAGGTCATCTCCAACCCACGCATCGTCACCAGCAACCAGCGCGAGGCGACGATCAGCCAGGGTCAGGAAGTCGGCTACCTGACGGTGACCGGCGGCCAGAGCAACAACATCCCGACGGTGCAGTTCAAGGACGTGCTGCTGGAGCTGAAGGTCACGCCGACCATCACCGCCGACGGCCGCGTGTTCCTGGCGATGGAAATCAAGAAGGACGAGATCAGCGGTTTCACCGACGTCGATGGCATCGGTTCCATCCCGAACCTCAACACACGCACCATCACCACGGCGGTGCTGATCGACGACGGCCAGACGGTGTCCATCGGCGGCGTGTACGAGTTCCGCAACCGCAACGACCTGGCGAAGATCCCGTTCCTCGGCGACCTTCCGATCATCGGCAATCTCTTCCGCAACCGCAGCCGCAGCAACGAGAAGGCCGAGCTGCTGGTGTTCGTGACGCCGAAGGTGCTGCGGGTCGCGCAGCGCAGCTGATCCGGCGGATCCCGAGTGACAAAGATGACGGGGCCCTGAGGGGCCCCGTCGTCGTTTGCGCGCCGGACTGAACTCCTGGCGCGGTTTCGGTCAAACTTGGGTCCGCGCAGTCCGCGCCGCCGTCCGGAACTCCATGGAAGCCGAAGCCCCGCGCCCGCCCGTCCAGCTCCCGCAGGGGGAGACCGCCCGTCTCCACGATGCGTTCCGTGCCCTGCGCGACGATCTCTCGGCCGAGATCGTCGGCCAGTCCGCGCTCGTCGAACGGTTGCTGATCGCGCTGTTGGCCGATGGGCACCTGCTGGTCGAAGGCGCGCCCGGGCTCGCCAAGACCACCGCGATCCGTGCGCTGTCGGCGCGGCTGGATGCGGGGTTCGCGCGGGTGCAGTTCACGCCGGACCTGCTGCCTGCGGACTTGACCGGCACCGAGATCTGGCGCGCGCAGGACAGTCGGTTCGAGTTCCAGCCGGGGCCGATCTTCCACCCGCTGCTGCTGGCCGACGAGATCAACCGCGCGCCGGCGAAGGTCCAGTCCGCGCTGTTGGAGGCGATGGGCGAGCGGCAGGTGACGGTGGGCCGCGAGACCTACCCGCTGCCGGCGCTGTTCCTGGTCATGGCGACACAGAATCCGATCGAGCAGGAGGGCACCTTCCCCCTGCCCGAAGCGCAGTTGGACCGCTTCCTGATGTACGTGCGCATCGGCTATCCCGATGCATCCGCCGAAACCGAGATCCTGCGCCTGGCGCGCGAGCGGGCGCGCAACACCCTGCGTACGCCGGCGCCCGCTCCCGAACGGATGCCGCTGGAGGACGTCTTCGACGCGCGCGCAGCGGTGCTTGACTTGCACCTCTCGCCGGCGCTGGAGCGCTATCTGGTCGAACTGGTGCTGGCGTCGCGCGAGCCGGGCCGTTACGACGCGGCGCTGGCCCGACGCATCGACTGGGGCGCGAGCCCGCGCGGGTCGATCGCCCTGGAGCGCTGCGCGCGGGCGCGCGCGTGGCTGGCCGGACGCGATTACGTGACGCCCGAAGACGTGCGCGCGATCGCGCCCGATGTCCTGCGCCACCGGGTGCTGCCCAGCTACGAAGCCACCGCGGAAGGCTGGGATGGCGACCGCCTGGTCGAGGAGCTGATCGAGCGGGTGCCGCTGCCTTGAATCCGGCGGTCCGGCCGAGTGCGACGCGCAGCGGCGCCGTGGGAGGGCGATTCCCGGCATCGTCGCGCCGGCGGTCGCCATGAACGCGCGTGCCGACGCCATGGGCGACGCCGTCGGCGATGGCATCCGGCCCGCGCTGGCCGAACTGGTCGCGCTGCGGGCGCAAGCCCGGCACGGGCGGGCCCTGCGGCGTGCCGAGCACGGCATGGGCGGCCAGTCGCCGTCGCAGCAGCGTGGCCGCGGCATGGAGTATGCGGAGTCGCGCGAGTACACGGCCGGCGACGATGCCCGCCACATCGACTGGCGCCTGACCGCCCGCACCGGCCACGCGCACACCAAGCTCTATCAGGCCGAGCGCGAGCGTCTTTCGTTGATCGTCGCCGACACCGCACCGTCCCTTTACTTCGGCACCCGGGTGCGGTTCAAGTCGGTGCAGGCGGCGCGCGCAGGTGCGGTCGCGGCTTGGCGCGCGGCCGCGGCCGGCGACCGCGTCGCGGCCCTGCGCGGCAGCGTGCGCGAGGCGCCGGTGCCGCCCGGGGGTGGCCCGCGTGGCGTGTTGCGGGTGCTGGACGCGCTGGTGCGCTGGTATTCGCGTCCGCCCGACGACGATGCAGGTCTGGCGGTGGCGCTGGATCACGCGTTGCGGTTGATTCGGCCCGGTGCGCGTCTGCTGGTGCTGGCCGATGCCGCCAGCCTCGCGGATATTCCGCGTGAGCGCTGGGCGGGTCTGGGGCGGCGTGCGGACACCACCGTGCTGCTGCTGACCGATCCGCTTGAAACCGCGCCGCCGCAGCGGGCGCTCGGGTTCGAGGCCAACGGGCGCAGGATCGACCTCGATCTCGGCGCCGATGCGCAGCGCGCGCGGTGGCACGAAAGCTTCGTGCGCCCGGTCGAAACCTTGCTGGCCGATCTGCCGGGGCGTGGCGTCCGCCTCCGGACCCTGTCGAGCGATGCGTCGAGCGATGCCTGGCTCGGTCGCGGGCGCCTCGATCCTGCGGCGGATGGGAACGCAGCGGCATGAGCGCCTCGCCGTTGGTCCTGCGCGATATCCACCAGCCGGCCGCGCCGGCCTGGTGGCCGCCCGCACCGGGCTGGTGGGTGCTGGCCGGTGTGCTGGCGCTCGCGATCGCGGCGCTGGTCGTGTGGCGCTGGCGTGCGCGTCGGCACCGGCAGCAGCTGGAGCGGCTGTTCGACGAAACGCTGGAACGTGCCGGATCGCCAGCGGAGCAAGTCGCGGCCATCTCGGAGCTGATGCGCCGCGCCGCGCGGCGTCGGGATCGCACCGCGACCGCGCTGCAGGCCGAGGCCTGGGAGCAGTTCCTGCGTGCCCCGCGCGTCGGCGGCACCGGGCTCGGGGCGGAGGCCGCTGCACTGGTCCGCGACGGCGGCTTTCGCCGCGATCTCGATCCGGTCGCCGTCGAAGCCCTGCGCCGCGAGGCGCGCGGGGTGTTTCTCGCCTGGAGCCTGCGCCGGTGATGTCGGCGTTCGCCTGGCCGTGGATGTTGCTGGCGCTGCCGTTGCCGTGGCTGGTCCGGTGGCTGTTGCCGTCGGTCCCGGCGGCGGGCGGTGCGCTGCGGGTGCCGTGGTCCGAGCGTCTCGCACCGATCGCCGGCGGCGCCGGTGCGGGCACCTCGCGTGGCGGCGGCCGCCTGTGGCTGGCCGCGGCGGCCTGGGCCTGCCTGTGCGTGGCGGCGGCCCGCCCGCAGCAGCCGGGTGAGGTGGTGCAGCCGCCGCAGGCCGGGCGCGACCTGATGCTCGCGGTCGACCTGTCGGGCAGCATGGCCGAAGAAGACATGCTGCTCGGCAACCGTGTGGTCGACCGGCTGACCGCGGCGAAGGCGGTGATCAACGATTTTCTCGAACGCCGGGCCGGCGACCGTGTCGGCCTGCTGGTGTTCGGACGCCGTGCGTATGTCGTCGCGCCGCTGACGCTCGACCACGACAGCGTGCAGGAGCAACTGATGACCAGCGTGGTGGGCCTGGCCGGCCGCGAGACCGCCATCGGCGATGCGATCGGGCTGGCGGTCAAGCGCCTGCGCACCCAGTCCGAAGGTCAGCGCGTGTTGATCCTGCTCACCGACGGGGTCAACACCGCAGGCTTGCTGGAGCCGCTGAAGGCCGCTGAACTGGCGCGCGACGCGAACGTACGGGTGCACACCATCGCCTTCGGCGGCGAAGGCGATCTGTCGGTGTTCGGCTTCCGCGTTCCGTCCGCGGGGCCTTCGGAAGAGATCGACGAGGCCGGCCTGCGGCGGATCGCCGACATGACAGGCGGCCGGATGTTCCGCGCGCGCGATACCGAAGCACTGGCCGGCATCTACGCCGAGATCGACCGGCTCGAACCGGTCGAGCGGCCGGCCGAAGCGGTGCGGCCGCGTATCGAGCGCTATCACGTGCCCTTGGCCTGGGCGCTGCTGCTGGGCGCATGCGCCTTGCTGCCCTGGCCGCGGCGATGGCGCCTGCCCGGGCGCGATCCCGATCACGGAGGCGTGGCATGAGCGGCCTGGGCGGGCTGGTGTTCCTGCGTCCGGGGTGGCTCTGGGCGCTGCTCGCGCTGCCGCTGCTGCTGTTGGCCTGGCGACGCTGGCGCGATCGTGGCGAAGGCTGGCGCGGCGCCGTGGATCCGCATCTGCTGCCGCACCTGCTCGGACGTGCGCGGCATCGGGCGGTCGCCTGGTCGTTGACCGGGGCCGCGCTCGTCTTCGCGCTGGCGATCGTGGCACTGGCGGGGCCGAGCTGGCGCAGCGGGGAGCAGCCGCTGGCACGCTCGGCGGCGCCGCTGGTGATCGCGCTGGATCTGTCCGGGGCGGCGCTCGCCGGCGACCTGCCGCCCTCGCGGCTGGCCCAGGCGCGGGCGAAGATCGGCACCCTGCTGGCCGGACGCGCCGGTGGCGACACCGGGCTGGTGGTGTGGTCGGAGGACGCGTTCACGGTCGCGCCGTTGACCGCCGACACGGCCAACGTCGCTTTGTTTCTTGAGGCGTTGTCGCCCGGCATCATGCCGGTGGACGGACACCGCCCGGAGCGCGCCATCCAGCATGCGGCGCGCCTGTTGCAGCAGGCGGGGTTCGGGCGCGGGGAGATCCTGCTAATGACCGGCGAAGGGTCGGGCGCGGCGACGCGGGCGGCCGCCACGGCCGCCGCTGACGGGTACCGGGTGTCGGTGATCGGGCTCGGCACCGCGGCCGGCAGCGCCTATCGCGCCGCCGAGGGCGGCTTCGGCCATGCCCGCCTGGATGCCGATGGCCTGCGCGCCTTGGCGGCTGCCGGGAACGGGCGCTATCAGACGCTGCGGGCCGATGACGGCGATCTGCGCGCGCTGGGTGTGCTGGACGCGCAGGAGGCGCAGGACACGGACGGTCCGGCGGGCGCCGTGCGGGGCGGTGTGCGGCTCGACGACGGTTACTGGTTGCTGCTGCCGTTGCTGGCGCTCGCGGCACTGGCGTTCCGTCGCGGCGGTGCGCTCGGTGCGGTCTTGCTGGCGCTCTGGTTGCCGGGGCTCGCCTTGCCGCCGCCGGTCCATGCGCAGGCGCGCACGGTGGACGCGGCACCTGCCGAGGCACCGCGCGGCAGTCTCTGGCGGCGTGCCGACCAGGCCGCGCACCAGCGCCTGCGTGCGGGCGTCGATGCCTATCGTGCCGGCGAGCATGCCGCCGCCGCCGCCGCCTGGCGCGGCCTGCCCGGTGCCGATGCGGCCTACAACCTGGGCAACGCGCTGGCACGTGCGGGGCAGTACCAGGAGGCGGTGGATGCCTATGACGAAGCCTTGCGCCGCGCGCCCGGCATGGCCGACGCGGTCGCCAACCGACAGGCCGTCCTCGACGCCATGCAACAGCAGCCGCCGCCGTCGGGGCAGCAGCAGGACCCCTCCGCCTCGTCGCGCCAGCAGGGTCGGGCGCCGCCGGAGCAACCGCCGAGCGGACAGGAGGACCAGGACGGTCGGGGCGAAGAGGGCGAACCCCGGGACGGTGACCCGCCGCCGCAGGACGCCCCGCACGAAGCGGACGCCACCGCGGACGACCCGCAATCGCAGCAGGCCGCCGACGAAGCCCAGCGCCAGCGCATGGACGAGGCGCTGGAGCGGGCCGAGCGCGCCGCCGCCGAGACGCGCGACGCGGACGCGCAAGAGACCGCCGAGAGCCGCGAGGAGCGTGAACAGCGCGAGGCCAACGAGGCCTGGCTGCGCCGCGTGCCCGACGACCCGGGCGGCCTGCTGCGGGAGAAATTCCGTCTCGAACACGAACGCCGCCAGCTCCGCCGAGGTCCCTGACATGTCACCTGCCACCGCCCGTCTGTTGTGTGCCGTGCTGCTGCTGGCCTGCTGGCCGTCGTCGCACGCGCATGCCGAGGTCCGGGCCTGGCTGGATCGCGACCGCATCGCGCTCGGCGAGACCGCGACCCTCAACGTCGAAAGCACCACGGCCGATGTCGGCGCCCCCGACTGGTCGGCCCTGGAACAGGATTTCCGTCTCAGTGGGCACACCAGCAGCCGCCAGGTCGAGATGATCAACGGCCGTTCGCAGGCGCGGGTGCTGTTCGCGGTGGCGGTCGAGCCGCGCCGGCAGGGCCGGCTGACCGTGCCGGCCCTGCAGATCGGAGGCGAGCGCACGACACCGTTGACGCTGACCGTGGGCCCGCGCGATGCGGTGCCCGCGCGGGCCGGTGCACCGGCGTTCGTCGAATCCGAGGTCGATGTCGACCATGCCTACGTGCAGCAGACCGTCGGCTACACCCTGCGCCTGTACTACGCCACGCCGCTGGTGTCCGGCGAGCTGGAGCAGCCCGCGCCCGAAGGCGCCGCACTGCAGCGCATCGGCAACGACGTGCAGTTCAACCGGGACATCGACGGGCGCCGCTACACCGTGGTAGAGCGCCGCTTCGTGCTGGTGCCCGAGCGCAGCGGTACGCTGGAGATTCCGGGGGCGCGCTTCAGCGGGCGCGGCACCGGCAGTTTCTTCGACGACCTGTTCCGCGACGGCGCGCGCCAGTTGCGCGCCGACGGTGCGCCGCGCTCGATCGAAGTCCGGCCGGTGCCCGACGGTGCGCCGCAGCCGTGGCTGCCCCTGCGCGACCTCCAGCTCAAGTACCTCTCCACACCACAGCAGGCGCGAGCGGGCGAGGCGGTCGAGATCGTGGTGGAAGCGCGCGCGGACGGTGCGAGCGGAAGTCAGTTGCCGCCGCTGGAGTTGTCGGTGGACGGGCCTGCGCAGGTGTTCCCGGAACCGGCCGAGTTCGAGGAGCGCTTCGAGCAGGGGCGCCCGCAGGTGCGGATGGTGCGCCGGTTCTCGGTGGTGCCGTCGGCGGCGGGCACCCTGCAGGTGCGCGGAGTGCGCCAGGCCTGGTGGTCGGTGGGCGCCGATGCGGCACAGATGGCGTCGTTGCCCGACATGCAGATCGATGTGGTCGGTGGCGCCGGCGCGCCGGGACCGGCCGACGCCGCCGCGGGGGTGGACGCTGCGGGCGCGGGAGCAGGCATTGAGCCGCGCATCGCCGATGGTGCATCCGGGGGGCTGCGCATCCCAGGGATCCAGGGTCTCGTGCAGCCCTGGGCGCTGGGGACGGTGGTGTTCGCGCTGTTGTGGCTGCTCACGCTCGGCTGGGCGCTGCACCGGCGCTCGCCCGCGGCTGCAGGGCCGCCGCCCCGTGCGCGCAGGCAGACGCCCACCATCGCGGGTGCCGACGACGAGCGGGTCCGCATGCGCGCACTGCGCGACGCCCTGCAGACGGGCGATCTGCACGACGTGGCTGAAGCGCTGTGCGGACTGGATTCGCCACCGGCCGACGGCCTGGACCGTCTGGCCGAACGCCTCGCCGATCCGGCGCAGCGCGATGCGATCGAGCGCCTGCAGCGCGCGCGCTGGGCCGATGGCGATGCCCCGGCGGCCCGCGACGCCGTGCGCAGCGCGTTCCGCGACGGGCCGCGTTGGCAGGCGGCGGACACCGGGGCGCCGCCGCCGCTCCCGCCGCTCTATCCGCGCTGAGGGCATGACCGACGGCCCGTGCGGCGCCGGGGCAGGGCTTTGTTAAGCTTGCGCGCTGTCCCGCCCCGAGCCGCCCCATGACGTCAGCTCCTCCCGCCGAACGCGGCATGCCGTTGCACACCCGCATGCTGATCGGTTTCCTGGTCGGTGCAGGCCTCGGCCTGGCGGCGAACATCCTCATCGGCGAGGCGGCCTGGCTGGCGGCCATCATCGAGTACGTGACCGACCCGATCGGGCAGTTGTTCCTGCGCCTGCTGTTCATGCTGGTGGTGCCGTTGGTGTTTTCGGCGCTGATCCTGGGCGTGGTCGAGATCGGCGACCCGCGTTCGCTGGGTCGACTGGGCAGCAAGACCCTGGTCTGGGTGTTCGGCAGCACGTTCATCGCGGTGATCATCGGCATGGTGGTCACCAACCTGATGCAACCCGGTGCGGGCATTCCGGACGCCCTGCGCGACCGGGTCATGGCCGATGTGGCCGCGTCGGGCACGGCGCTGCCGACCGGCGACATGCCGATTGGTTTCGTCGAGATGCTGCTCAACATGGTGCCGCGCAACCCGATCGCGGCCGCGGCGCAGACCGACCTGATCGCGGTGATGTTCTTCTCGCTCATGTTCGGCATCGCCGCCACGGTCCTCAACACTGCGGGCACGCGCAACTTCGTGGGTGCGGTGCAGGGTGTGTACGACATCAGCCTGAAGCTGATCGACTGGGTGATCCGCCTGGCGCCGTACGCGGTGGCCGCGCTGCTGTTCACGCTGACGGCGCGGATGGGCCTTGATCTGATGGTGCAGCTGATGTGGTTCGTGCTCACCGCGATCGTGGCCATGGGCCTGCATTTCTTCGGAACGTATTCGGTCGCGATCGCCGCGATCGGACGGCGATCGCCGCTCGAGATCTTCCGCAAGGCGCAGCCGGCGTTGCTGACGGCGTTTTCGACGTCGTCGAGCGCGGCGACGCTGCCGACTTCATTGAAGGTCGCCGAGGAGAACCTGGGCGTGCCGCGGCGCGTCGCACGCTTCGTGTGCACGCTGGGTTCGACCGTGAACATGAACGGCACGGCGCTCTACGAGGGCGTGACCGTACTGTTCCTGGCGCAGTTGTTCGGCGTCGAACTGACGCTGGTGCAACAGGTGATGATCCTGGTGATGTGCATCATGGGCGGCATCGGCGCGGCCAGCGTGCCGGGCGGGTCGCTGCCGGTGATCGCGACGATCCTGGTGATGTTCGGAATTCCGCCCGAAGGCATCGGCATCATCCTGGGCGTGGACCGCCTGCTCGACATGTGCCGGACCACGGTGAACATCGGTGGCGACATGGTCGGTTCGGTGGTGATCGCGCGCAGCGAGCCCGACGACGAGGAGCCCGTCCGCGTGGTGACGGTGGACCCGGCGCCGCAGCGGGCCTGAGCGCACCGTAAAGAAGGGTTCCTTCGACGGCATTCGCGTGGCCGACGAGAGGCGCGCGCGTCCTGACAGTGCGGGTGTCTCGAGGGTGTGGGCGGATCGCTCCCGTCGCCTGGTTTGGACGCCGCGCGCCATCGGCCGAGCGTCGCTCCTCCCTCGGTCAGGGCATCCTGCCCTGACTCGGGCGCGCGCCATCCATGGCGCGCTCGACGCGACACCCGACCGCCGGCACGCGGCTCACCTGGACGTCTTGGGCGACGCTTCGGGTGGCTCGGAACAAAGAAGATTCCGTGCCAGCGAAATGGCGAGGCGACGCCCCGGCTGCGGCGGCACGCCGTTCGAAGCCGGCGCCCCGCTTCGCTTCGACCGGGGGCATGCGATCTCTTCGCCCCGGTCGAGGCCCGCCTGCAGGTGCTGCGGCCGCTCGGTCCGACGACCGCGCCAGCCCTCCCGCGGGCAGCGCCGGCGCGGTCGTGGGACAATTGCGGGCTCGTCTCCGCTCCCGCCGAAGCCCATGACCCAGCCGACCCGTCGCGATCTCGCCAACGCCATCCGTTTCCTTGCTGCCGATGCGGTCGAGGCCGCCAAGTCCGGTCATCCGGGCATGCCGATGGGCATGGCCGACATCGCCGAGGTGCTCTGGAACGACTTCCTCGCGCACAACCCCAACAATCCGAAGTGGGCCAACCGTGACCGCTTCCTGCTCTCCAACGGCCACGGCTCGATGCTGCAGTACGCCCTGCTGCACCTTGCGGGCTACGACTTGCCGATCGAGGAGCTGAAGAACTTCCGCCAGCTCGGCCACCGCACCCCGGGCCACCCCGAGAATTTCGTCACCGACGGCGTGGAGACCACCACCGGCCCGCTCGGCCAGGGGTTCGCCAACGCCGTCGGCTTCGCGCTCGCCGAGAAGCTGCAGGCCCAGCGCTTCAATCGCCCCGGGTACACCGTCGTCGATCACCGGACCTGGGTGTTCATGGGCGACGGCTGCCTGATGGAAGGCATCTCGCACGAAGCCGCATCGCTGGCGGGCACGCTGAAACTGGGCAAGCTGGTGGCGTTCTGGGACGACAACGGCATTTCCATCGACGGCGAGGTCGAGGGCTGGTTCACCGACGACACCCCGAAACGTTTCGAGGCCTACGGCTGGCGTGTGATCCGCGACGTCGACGGCCACGATGCCGCCGCGATCAAGGCCGCCATCGAGGACGCACTGTCGGCCGATGCGCAGCCGACCCTGATCTGCTGCCGCACCACGATCGGTTTCGGCTCGCCGGGCAAACAGGGCAAGGAGGCGTCGCACGGCGCACCGCTGGGTGGCGACGAGATCGCCGCCACCCGCAAGGCGCTGGGCTGGGAACACGGTGCGTTCGAGGTGCCCGAGGCGGTCTACGCCGGCTGGCGCAAGGGCGATGCCGGCGATGCGCGCGAGGCGCAGTGGGACGCGCTGTTCGATGCCTACGCCCAGGCGCATCCGGATCTGGCGGCCGAGTTCCAGCGCCGCACGGCCGGAGCCCTGCCCGAAGGCTTCGCGGCGGCGGCCGATGCCTACATCCGCACGCTGCAGGACGACGGCCCGACCATCGCCTCGCGCAAGGCCTCGCAGATGGCCATCGAGGCCTTCGCGCCGCACCTGCCCGAACTCATCGGCGGTTCGGCCGACCTGGCCGGCTCCAATCTGACGCTGTGGAGCGGCAGCAAGGACGCCGCGGGCGACGACCCCGACGCCAACTACGTCTATTACGGCGTGCGCGAGTTCGCGATGACCGCGATCAGCAATGGCCTGGCCCTGCACGGCGGGTTCATCCCGTACGACGCGACGTTCCTGGTGTTCTCCGACTATGCCCGCAACGCGGTGCGCATGAGCGCGTTGATGGGTGCGCACGCGATCCACGTCTACACCCACGACTCGATCGGCCTGGGCGAGGATGGTCCGACCCACCAGCCGGTGGAGCACGTGGCCAGCCTGCGCTACATCCCGGACAACGATGTCTGGCGTCCGTGCGATGCCGTGGAGTCCGCGGTGGCCTGGAAGTTCGCCATCGAACGTCACGACGGCCCGTCCTGCCTGATCTTCAGCCGCCAGAACCTCCCGCATCAGCCGCGCGACGCCGACCAGTTGGCCGCGATTTCGCGCGGTGGCTACGTACTGGCCGAAGCCGATGGCGGCACCCCGCAGGCGATCCTGATCGCGACCGGCTCCGAGGTCGGGCTGGCGGTCGAGGCCAAGGCGTTGCTGGAGGCCGACGGCATCGCCACCCGCGTGGTTTCGATGCCGTCCACCAATGTGTTCGACCGCCAGGACGCCGCCTACCGTGCGTCGGTGCTGCCGAACGATGTGCGCCGCCGCGTGGCCGTCGAGGCCGGCGTCGGCGACTTCTGGCGCAAGTACGTCGGCCTCGACGGCGCCGTGGTCGCGATGGACCGCTTCGGTGCCTCGGCGCCGGCGGGGGTGCTGTTCAAGCACTTCGGCTTCACCGCGCAGGCGGTGGCCGACGCGGTGCGCGCGCAAGCCTGATCGCGCCTGCGTGCCACGGTGCGCCATCCTTGCGTCCGTCGCGGACGCAAGGGTGGGCACGCGTCCGCAGGTCGCTCAGTCCGGCATCCGTCCGTCGCGCAGCGGGGGAAAGGGGTTGATCGCGTCGCCCTCCCACCAGTTCCGCTCGGGACCGAGCCGGAAGATCGCGAAATGCAGGTGCGGTGCGGCGGGATCGGCATTGCCGGTGCTGCCCACGTAGCCGATCGGGTCGCCGCGGCGCACGCGCTGGCCCTCGGCGAGCCCGGGCGCGTATGCCTGGAGATGCGCGTAGTAGTAGGCGAAGCGCCCCGACGGTTCGAACTGGTAGACCGTCAGGCCGCCGCGTTCGCTGTCGAAGAGTTTTTCGATGTGCCCGTCCGCCACGGCGACGACCGGGGTCCCGGCCGGCGCCATGATGTCGATGGCGTCGTGCTGGCGTCCCTCGCTGCGGGCATCCTCGAAGGTGTCCCACAACGCATCGCGCGCAACCCCTTCGACGGGGACGCGCAGCGCACGGCCGTCGTCATGCCCCGGCTCGGCTGCGTCGACCGCCTGCGCCTCGGGACGAGCCGATGTATCGGTGCCGACGGTGCGCGTTCGCCTGTGACGGTCGGGGACGGCATCGGACGGGTACGGCGCACCGCCGTGCGCGGACGGTTCAGACGTCGCGGGTCCATTGGATGCCGGTGACCCCGCCGCCGCCAGGGAGCCGGCGGTGGCCTTCGCGTCGACGGCGGTCGGAACCGGAACGGCCGCCGTCGCATCGTGGCGTGCCTGCGCAGCGGCGGCGGGTGCGACCTGCACTGGTCGCGCGAGCCACAACCAAGCGGCGAGCGACGCGCCGAGCAGCACCGCGACCGCAGTCGTCGCGCGCATCGCTTACTGCCTCATGATCACCGGCGTGCCGACCTCGACCGCCTCGGCCACGATCAGCGCGTCCCAATTGGTCAGGCGGACGCAGCCATTGGACGCGGTCTTGCCGACATCACGGGGCTCGGGTGTGCCGTGGATACCGTAGTGCGGCTTGGACAGGTCGATCCAGATCGGGCCGACCGGGTTGTTGGGGCCGGGCTGCAGGGTCGCCTTGCGGTCGGAGGCCGGGGCGCTGTGGAAGAGCTCCGGGTTGTAGTGGTAGGTGGGGTCGTGCACCACCGCCTCGATGCGCCACTCGCCGATCGGAAGCGGGTCGTGCTCGCTGCCCGAGGTCACCGGGAATTGCGCCATCAGCCGGTCCTGCGCGTCGAACAGCGTCAGCGTCGCGGCGGATTCGGACACCACCACGCGCGCGGCGGTGCCCAGCGGCGGCAGGTCGCGCACGTTGGGCACGCGCATCCGGTTGCCGGCGCGCGGCTCCACGCGGGGATTGAGGAAACGCAGCAGATCTGGGCTCGCGTGGAAGCGCTCGCCCAGCGCCTCCCAGGCCGACGCATAACCGAGACGGTCGAGCTCGGACTTGGCCATCATGCCGTCGGGGACATCCACGTAAGGGCCGCCGAGATCCTCGTCGGTGAGCGCATGCTCGACGAGCACGGGCGCGTCGTCGGCGTTGAGCGCCTTCCAGGTGTCGGCATCGAGTTCGCCGGTCTCGGGCAGGTCGCGGGCGGCCTGGAAGCCGCGCAGCGCACGGGCCTGATTGGAACCTTCCACGCCGTCGATTTCACCGGGCGAGAACCGCGCCCGGGCCAACAGCACCTGGGCGCGCAACAGGCGTCCGGTTTCTTCGGGCGATTGACGTTCCTGCAACGAACCCGCGCGTTCGACCTCCGCCGGCGCGCTCGCGGGCGATTGCGCCAGAACCGGAGCGGCGAGCGGGATCAGCAGCGCGAACAGGGCGAGGGTCGGAACACGAAGAGGCATGGCGGCAGCCCGTTGCAGGGAGTCGAGCGCACCATGGCGCGCGCGCTGCATGGCGCACGTGAATGCGCTCCGCGCTTCGTTCAGCGATGCGACCCGGCGTCGGCTGCCGATGGCGTCGCAGTGCGGGCCAGCGCGAAAGCCAGCAGGCGGCGCTCGAGCCAGGCTTTCGCACCTGTCGCGCGTAGCAGGCCCATCCGTTGCATGGCGTCCTCGTCGTCGCTCCCGTCGTGACGTACGGCTCCCAGCACGGTGCGCAATTTGCCGGCGCGCGAAGCGGTCGCGCCGGACAGCCAGGCCAGCGCACGGGCGAGGCGTTGCTCGACGGGTGTGAAATCGCTGCCTAGCGGATAGTCGGGCAGCGTGCCATCCGCGCGCAGCGGCGACAGTGTCCGGCGCAGCCAGTCGGGCGAGTTCCGGCTCCATTGCGCCGGCGGCGCGAAATCCTCGCGGAGCTTGCGCGCCTCGCGCGCGGCGTCGAGCAGGCCGGTCTGATGGCGCGCGTCGGCCAGCCCGGTCATGGCGATCGCGCAGTCCTCGTCGGTCAGCCCGCGGATATCGGCGATGCCGTACTCGGTCACGTAGAGATCGCGCAGATGCCGCGGGATGGTGGTGTGGCCGTAATGCCAGAGGATGTTGGACACATTCGTGCCGGCCTTGTCGCGTGCGGCGCGCAGCAGCAACACCGAGCGGCCGTCGTCGAGCGCATGCGCCATCGCGACGAAGTTGTACTGACCGCCGACGCCCGAGACCACGCGGCCGTCCTCCAGACCGTCCGACGTCGCCGCGCCCAGCGCGGTGGCCATCATGCAGGTGTTGAAGAAGCGGCCGTCGCGGCGTTGCAGGCGCTGCAGGCCGGCGTCGTCGTCCGCCAGCGCGTTGACCTCGAGGACCCGTTTCATGCCGATGCCGCGGCGGGTGTCGTCGTCGAGATCGCGCAGCCACTGGTAGAACTCGGGCGAGCCGAGATAGAAGGCGCCGTGGAGGAATTCGCCGTCGCGACCGGCGAGCTCGCGGTCGAGCTCGCTGGCGTCGTCGCCGTCCAGCCGCTGCATCAGCGGCAGCTTGTCCACCACGCGACGGCGCACCACGCCGGTCTGCACCAGGCGGCGGAACCCCTCGTTGATCATCTCGCTGCAGCCGAACAGGCCACGTTCGAACGGGTCGAGGCCGCCGTGGGTCGCGACTGCCGGATGTGTGGCGAGTCCGGGATCGAGCGCATCGAGAACGCGGCGGTAGGCGGCGTTGTCGGTGTGCCGCAGCACCAGCGCATGGCACAGCGCGTCGGCCAGCGCGCCGATGCCGATCTGCAGGGTGCCGCCGTCGCGCACCAGCGCACTCGCACGGAAGCCGATCGCGTAGTCGGCATCCGAGACCGGCTGCCGCGGTAGGCCGAACAGTTTCGGGTAGGGCGGCGGCGGGGCGATCACCAGATCGAAGAACGCGGTGTCCACGGACGCGCTGCCGCCCAGCCATGGCAGTTCCGGGTCGATCTCGGCCACCAGCAGCGGCCGTGGCCGTCCGGCCGCGGCCAGCGCATCGACGGTGTCCAGGGTGAGATCGGTATTGCACGACAGCGACAGGCGCCGACCGTCCTCGCCGGCGGCGACCTTCTGCACCACGACGTTCACGCCGCGGTCGGCCAGCGCCGCGGGCACGTGGGTGTAATTGAGGCTGGCGTAGCGGCGTTGCGCCTGGCGCGAACCGAGCAGGGCGCCGGACTGCATGTAGAACTCCTCCACCTCGATATGCGCGGGGAGGGCGTCGCGGCGCATCGCGTCGACATAGGCCAGCCGCGGGAAATCGGGGCCGAAGTGGCGTTCCAGGAACGGGCGCAGGAAGCGGCCCTGCAGACCGTCGCCCGGCTGCGGCGGATCCAGCGACAGCGCGGTGTAGAGGGTCATCGGCCGCGTCGGGTCGCGTGCGACGCGGGCATAGAGCGCGTTGAGCAGGCGGTGCGGCTTGCCGAGGCCGAGCGGGGCGCCGAGATGCAGCGGGCCCTGGACGCGGTCGAGGATGGCCGCCGCGGCCGCGTCGAGATCGTCGAGGAAGTCGGTCATGCGGCCAGCGTACCGGCTCGCGTGGCGAAGCGCGTGCTGCGGGGTGTCAGCGGCGGCGCTTCTTGACGACCGTGAGGATCTGGCCGACGACGGCCGTGCACAGGATCAGCGCGTTGGTCACCACGAAGACGAGGTTGTCGAGCAGCGCGCTGTAGACGATGAAGAGCACCGATGCCGCCATCTGGCCCAGGAACAGCCAGATCGAGACCGACTCCGTGGTTTCGGCGCGCCACTGGGTGTGGATCTGGCGGATCAGGGTCGCCATCAGCACCGCGGTGGCGGCCCAGCCGATCCAGTCCTCGCCGCTCATGGGGATCCGCCTGGCGACGGGCGGGCTGCGAGCGTGCCGGGCGAAGTGTGCATACGCATGGCCGGCGTTATCCACGGCGTGGTGTGGAGAGCGCGAGAAGGGCGCCCGGGCGGCGTCGCGGTTCCGTCAGTCCAGGCGGTGCACCGCGTCGGCGATACGGCGCACGTCGTCGAGCGTGTGGCTGACGTAGAGCATCGGCAGGCGGGTCTCGTCGCGGACCCGTTGCAGATAGGGAATGAGTTCTTCGCGGCGGTCCTGGTCGAGCGCCGACAGCGGCTCGTCCAGCAGGAGCAGTGTGGGCTGCGAAAGCAGGGCGCGGCCGATCGCGACCCGCTGCGCCTCGCCGCCTGACAGGTTCGCGGTGCGCCGTTCCAGCAGTGGGGCGATGCCCAGCAGGTCCACGACCGGATCGAACGCGAACCGCGGCACGGCGCGATCGCGGCGGCCGTAGAGCAGGTTGCTGCGCACGTCCAGATGCGGGAACAGACGCGCGTCCTGGAACACGTACCCGATGTCGCGCCGGTGTGCGGGCAGGTCGATCCGGGTCTGCGCATCGAACAGCACGCGGCCATCGATCTCGATCCGCCCGGACGTCGGCCTCGACAGGCCCGCGATGGCGTTGAGCACCGAGGTCTTGCCGGCCCCGGAGGCGCCGGCGAGCGCGATGACGCGCGCGGTCTCCTCGATGCAGACCCGGCGTCGGAAATCGCCGCGGACGAGTTCGATGTCGATCTTCAGCATGCGGCGGCCTCAGTCCGGGCTCTCGCCGCGCTGGCGCCGCACCAGCCATTCCGAGAGCAGCAGCGCACCCAGCGACAGTGCCAGCGAGACGGCTGCGAGCCGCCAGATGCCGGCCTCGCCGCCGGGCACCTGCATCAGTCCGTACATGGCCGAGGCGATCGTGCGGGTTTCGCCGGGGATGGCCGAAACGAAGGTGATCGTGGCGCCGAACTCGCCCAGCGCCTTGGCGAAGCCGAGCACGGTGCCGGCCACCAGTCCCGGCCACGCCAGCGGCAGGGTCACCGTGCAGAACACCCGCCACGGCGAAGCGCCGAGGGTGGCCGCCGCCTGCTCGAGGCGGCGGTCCACGTGTTCGATCGACAGTCTGATCGCGCGCACCATCAGCGGGAAGCCCATGATCGCGCAGGCGAGCGCGGCGCCGGTCCAGCGGAAGGCGAACTCGATCCCCACCGATGCCAGCGCCCGGCCGAACGGCCCCTGGTTGCCGAAACCCACCAGCAGCAGGTAACCGATCACCACCGGCGGCAACACCAGCGGTAGGTGCACCAACGCATCGAGCAAGGCCTTGCCGGGAAAGCGGCGCCGCGCCAGCAGCCAGCCGATCGCCACCGCGAACGGCAGGCTCGCCAGTGACGCGGCCAGCGCGATGCGCAGGCTCAGCGCGACGACATGCCACTCGTCCGGGGTCAGCATCGCCTCGGCCTAGCGCAGGGTGAAGCCGCGTTCGACGAAGATCGCCTGCGCCGGCTCGGTGCCCAGCCACGCCAGGAAGGCCTCGGTGCCCGGATGGGCGCTGCGCGCCAGCCGTGCGATCGGATAGACGATCGGGTCGTGGCTGCCTTCGGGAAAGGTGCCGACCACGCGTACGGCCGGCTCGGCCTGTGCGTCGCTGCCGTAGACGGCCCCCAGCGGCGCTTCGCCGCGCGCGACCAGCATCAACGTGGCGCGGACGTTGTCGGCTTCGGCGACGTGCGGCGCGACCGACGTCCAGAGCCCCAGCGCCTCCAGCGACGCCTTGGCGTACTTGCCGGCCGGCACGCTCTCGGTCAGGGCCAGGGCCAGGCGACCACCCTGCAGGCGGGCCTCCAGGTCGACGCCGGGCGTCAGTTCGACCGGCGCGGTGTCGCCGCTGGCCGGCGCGACCAGGACCAGGGTGTTGCCGAGCAGGTCGCGACGGCTGGCGATGTCGATCAGGTCGCGCGCCTGCAGCCAGTCCATCCATTCCAGGTCGGCCGATACGAAGGCGTCGGCAGGCGCACCCTGATCGATCTGCCGGGCGAGCGCGGAACTGGCCGCGTACGACACCTGCACGGTCTGCCCGGTCTCGGCCCGGAAGGCTTCGGCCGCGGCGTCCATCGACTCCTTGAGGCTGGCGGCGGCGAACACGTTCAGCGGTGTCGATGAACGGCCCGCGGTCGCGTCGGTGCCGGCGTCCTCGCGCGGCGCGCAGCCGAGCAGCAGGGCGAGCAGGGCGCCGGCGGCGAGCAGCGACCGCAGCCGGGCGAACGGCGTGGAGGTCGCCCGGCTCATGGCGCCACCACCACGGTGATCGCCTCGACCTGCCGCACGCTGCGTGCGGCGCGCACGTCGCCGGGGGCCAGCAGGCGCACCGGGCCGTCTTCGGCACTCAGCGCTTCGCCGTCGCAGCGGTCGGCCACGTAGACCGGGCGGTTGCCGGTGCCGGGATCGAGTTCGGCCAGCGAGAACACCACCCGGTAGCCGTCGCGCGCGTCCACCAGCACATAGCGGGCCAGATGCGGACTGCGCAGCGTGCCTTCGGGCACCGCATCGTTCGCGCGCAACAGGTCGTACAGGGGCACGCCTTCGCACTGCAGCGTGGTGCGATGGACCTGGGCGGTGACCGGTTGCCGGTCGAGTGCGGCCAGGGTCTGCGTGTCGAAGCGGACCGCCACCGGCGACGGCACGCTCGGCGATGGTGGCGAGGACGCACGCTGACGCGGATCGTGCCGGCGCTGCGGGGCGTCGGGCGTGGCCCGGACCGCCGCGGATGCGGTTGCGGCGGCGGAGGTACCGGGGGGCGAGCCGGTGTCCGGGGCAGGCTCGCGGGCCGGGCCCGCCGCCGTGCAGGCGGCCAGCAGCAGCGCCAGCGGCACCGTCGACAGGCGGAGGAGATGCGGGACCATCGTGCGACTCCAGACAGGGCGTTCGGCCGCAGTGTACGCGTTCGATATTGCCAATCGTATATATCGGTGTGCCTGCGCACATGGTGCGCGCCCGCCTGTGGGGCCCGGTGATTCCGGCTGGTGGATGTCGCAGGCGCCGGGCAGGCCGGCATGCCGATGCGGCGCGTCGGTCGCGACCCCGGTCGCGGGCACAGGGCACGGCCTCGCGAGACCGGTGCGTGCCGTGCCTGTGGTCACTCGCCCTGCGGGTCGAGCGCCTGGTTGAGCACCGTGGCCAGATGCGCGCCACCCAACACGATCTGCCGCTCGGCGACAGGCCGCCAGGTGGCGATGTAGCGCGCATCGATGCGCGGACGTGGCGGGTAGACGCCATCGGTCGTCGCGATCCGGCAGGCGGCCTCGGCCCAGAGGGCGGCATCGGCGGCGGTGACGGCGGGCCCGGGTGTCGGGACCTCGGCGAGCAGCCGGGTGCGCTGCGCGGCCTCGGATTCGTCCATGTCGCGGAACAGCCCGCTGTCCCACAGCCGGTGGAGGTTGCTGCCGTAGCCGTCGCGGGTGCCGTCGGGCTGGTTGATCTGCACGGTGTTGCCGCCACGGTCGTGGCCGTATCCGGCATGCATCGGCTGATGGATATCGCCGACGAAATGGACCACGAACTTCAGCGCCTGCCGCCGTGCGGCGACGGGTCTTGCGGGATCGGCCAGGATCGCCGCCTGGGCGCGGATCGCCTCGACCACGCAGTCGCCGCCGGGACAGTCGCGCGCGGCTTCGTAGGTGCAACCGGACTCGCCGATGTTGACGTAGTGCCAGCGTGCGCTGCGGCGGCCGAGATCGGGGTCGTGCTCGCGCAGTTGGTCGGCCCAGTTGGCGATGCCGGCCAGGGTCGGCTCGCGCTCGCCGGCCAGCAGACTGTCGACCTGGGCGCGCGCGTGGGGCGTCAGCCCCGCATCGGCGAGATCGGCGACCAGACGGTGCCCGCGAGGGCCCCAGGCCATGGCCGGGCTGGACAGAAGCAGCAGGCAGGCGGTCGCCACAGCGATGCGGGAGGCGGAACGGAGAGTCGCGGTCATCCGCACATTCTAGCGGCGCGGATCGAACGGGCGCCGTCCGAGCGCGGCCGGAGCGCCCGGACGGCGCCCGGGCCGACCGGTCAGAACGTCCACACCCAGGCGGCGCCGTACACCCACGGGTCGATGCGCGCGGTGCCGAGCGCCGCGCCGTCGACGCGCACGCGGCTGTCGATGTCCATCCAGCGCGCGTCGATGCGCAGCGCACCGCGGCCGCCGAGGGCGATGTCGATGCCGGCGTGTGCGGCCAGCCCCCAGGACTCGGCGAGCGTCAGGTCGCTGCCGGCGAGTGCGCCCTCGGTCCGCTCGCCGAAGAACGCGGTGTAGTTCACGCCCGCGCCGAGCAGAGGCGTGACGCGGCCGCCGCGACCGAAGTGGTACTGCAGGCTGAGCGTGGGCGGCAGGTGACGGGTGCTGCCCACGCGGCCGAGGCCGTCGATCGTGATGTGGTGCTGGAACGGCGCCGCGGCGAGGAGTTCGATGCCGAGGTTGTCGCGCACGAAGTATTCCAGGGCGAGGGTCGGCCGCGCGCTCGCATCGATCGACAGCGGCAGGCTGCCGCCGGCGAGGGTGCCGTTGTCCGAGGCGGGGGCGACCCGGTGCGCGCCGATCGCCAGCGTCCAGTCGCCGGCGGCCTGCGCATGGGCAGTCAGCACGGGCGCTGCGAGGGCCAGGGAGAGGACGAGAAGGGCGGCGCGGCGCGCGATACGGGACGGGGCAGGGGGCGTATGCATCGTGTGGTGCCTCGTGAAGGACTGCCGGCAGTCTCCGCAGCTTCCGCGGCGCACGCCTTGATCGCGATCAAGGCGTGCAGGCGGCCCGCGTGCGCAGGCTGGTAGAATCGGCGCCCTCGCGATCCATCCCGCGAATCCATCCCGCATCCACCCGTCCTGGCCGCGAGGCGGCCGAGAGGAGCCCGCACCATGGCAATCAAGGTAGGCATCAACGGTTTCGGCCGCATCGGTCGCAACGTGCTGCGTTCGGCGGTCCAGAATTTCGCCGACGACATCGAGATCGTGGCGATCAACGATCTGCTCGAGCCCGACTACCTGGCTTACATGCTCCAGTACGATTCGGTCCACGGCCGCTTCAAGGGCACGGTGTCGGTCGAGGGCGACACCCTGATCGTCAACGGCAAGAAGATTCGCCTGACCCAGGAACGCGACCCGGCCAACCTGAAGTGGGACGCCGTCGGCGCCGAGGTGGTCATCGAATCCACCGGCCTGTTCCTGACCAAGGACACCGCGCAGAAGCACATCGATGCCGGTGCGAAGAAGGTGATCCTGTCGGCGCCGTCGAAGGACGACACGCCGATGTTCGTGTTCGGCGTCAACGACAAGACCTACCAGGGCGAGGCGATCATCTCCAACGCCTCGTGCACCACCAACTGCCTGGCGCCGCTGGCCAAGGTCGTCCACGACAAGTGGGGCATCAAGCGCGGCCTGATGACCACCGTGCACGCCGCCACCGCGACCCAGAAGACCGTGGACGGACCGTCCAACAAGGACTGGCGCGGCGGCCGCGGGATCCTGGAGAACATCATTCCGTCGTCCACCGGTGCGGCCAAGGCCGTCGGCGTGGTGATCCCCGAGCTCAACAAGAAGCTGACCGGCATGAGCTTCCGCGTGCCGACCTCCGACGTGTCGGTGGTCGACCTGACCGTCGAGCTCGAGAACGACGCCACCTACGAGGCGATCTGCGCGGAAATGAAGGCGCAGAGCGAAGGCGCGCTCAAGGGCGTGCTGGGCTATACCGAGGACAAGGTGGTCGCCACCGATTTCCGCGGCGAGACCTGCACCTCGGTGTTCGATGCCGAGGCCGGCATCCAGCTCGACGGCACCTTCGTCAAGCTGGTGAGCTGGTACGACAACGAGTGGGGCTACTCCAACAAGTGCCTGGAGATGGTGCGCGTCGTCGCCGCCTGACCCGGTCGATCCAGGCAGGGCCCCGCTCCGGCGGGGCCTTTGCCGTTCGTGAGCTTCCCTTTTCCCGGCGGCGACGTCTTCACCTGCGACCTGCCAGAGTCCGTCGCCGCCAACGCCCAACGTTTACGTCAGAGAGTTGCAGACGCCATGACCATCCTGCGAATGACCGACCTCGACCTGTCCGGCAAGCGCGTGCTGATCCGACAGGACCTCAACGTTCCGATCGAAGACGGACGGATCACCTCGGACCAGCGCATTCTCGCGTCGCTGCCCACGCTCAAGCGGGCCCTGAAGCAGGGTGCCGCGGTCATGGTGATGGCGCATCTGGGCCGTCCCAGCGAGGGCACCTGGAGCGAGGCGGACTCGCTGGCGCCGGTGGCCGAGCGCCTGAGCGCGCTGCTCAAGCGCGATGTCCCGCTGGTGCGCGACTGGGTCGACGGCGTCGAGGTCCAGCCGGGCGAGCTGGTGCTGCTGGAGAACTGCCGGATGAATGTCGGCGAGAAGGCCGACGACGAAGCGCTCGCACGCAAGTACGCGGCGCTGTGCGATGTGTTCGTCATGGACGCCTTCGGCACCGCGCATCGCGCGCAGGCCTCGACCCACGGCGTGATCCGCTTCGCGCCGATCGCCGTCGGCGGGCCGCTGCTGATGGCCGAACTCGATGCGCTCGGGCGCGCCCTCGACGAACCCGAGCGCCCGCTGCTGGCGATCGTCGGCGGCAGCAAGGTCTCGACAAAGCTGGAACTGCTGACCAGCCTGGTCGGCCAGGTCGACCAGCTGATCGTGGGTGGTGGCATCGCCAACACGTTCATCGCCGCGCAGGGCTACGCGGTGGGCAAGTCGCTGCACGAACCCGAACTGCTCGACACGGCGCGGCAGATCCTGGCCGAGGCCAAGGCCAAGGGCGCCGAGATCCCGATTCCCGAGGACGTCGTGGTCGCCAAGGCCTTCCAGCCCGACGCCGAGGCGGCGGTGAAGCCCGTGGACGCCGTGGATGCCGACGACATGATCCTCGACATCGGGCCGAAGACCGCCAAGCGCTACACCCAGTTGATCGGCGAGTCCGGCACCACGGTCTGGAACGGCCCGGTGGGTGTGTTCGAGTTCGATGCCTTCGCCAAGGGCACCGAGGCGGTGGCCCGCGCGACCTCGCGCTGCCACGCGTTCTCCATCGCCGGCGGTGGGGATACGCTGGCCGCGGTCGACAAGTTCGGCGTGGCCGGCGACATCGCCTACATCTCCACCGGCGGCGGCGCGTTCCTGGAGTTCCTCGAAGGCAAGAAACTGCCGGCCGTGGCCGCGCTGGAAGCCCGCGCGGGGTGACCGCCGCGCTGCCTTCGGCCGATGCTGGTCACGATGCGCTGTTCTTCGATCTCGACGGCACCCTGATCGACTCCGAAGCCGGCATCGTCGCCGGCATCGGGCATGCACTGATGGCGGTGGGCGCGGCGGTGCCGGCACGCGAGGCATTGCGGGCCTGGATCGGCCCGCCCATGCGCGACAGCCTGGCGCTTCTGTTCCCTGACGATCCCGACCGTGCCGACCGCGCGCTGGCGGCGTATCGGGCGTATTACGACCGCACCGGCTGGCGCGAACATCTGATCTATCCGGGAATTGGCGCCGCCGTGCGCAGGCTGCACGAGGCCGGATACCGCCTCGCCGTGGTCACGTCCAAGAGCGAGCGGTATGCGCGCCGGATCGTCGAGACACTGCCGTTCGGCGCGGCGTTCGACGACGTGATCGGCGCCAGCGACGACGGTGCCCGACGCTACAAGCGCGAACTCATCGCCGAAGCGCTGCGACGGCTCGATCTGGTCGCGTCGGCATGCCGGATGATCGGCGACCGGCGGATGGACATCGAGGGCGCACGCCAGCATGCGATGCGCAGCGTCGGCGTGCTCTGGGGGTTCGGCGATGCGGCTGAGTTGCGCGCGGCCGGAGCGAATCTGCTGGTCGAGTCGCCCACCGCATTGCTCGCTGCGCTCACCGTGCCGCCCGATGACGCGCCCGCAGCAAGCGCGTGTCCCGCGCCGCACATGAACTGAGACGCGTCCTGCGCTTCCGCGACGGAGATGCACCGTTTAACGCATTGTTTTCCCTTTTTCCGCGGCAGGCGCCCAGCGTTTGGGGTGCGGCGCTCCGGCCGCGACGAAACGCAAGGTATTCACGCATGCGCAAGGGATGGATCGCAGCGGCCGCGGCCGCATTGTTGGTGGGTGGTGGAATCGTCGGCGTCGCCGGCGCGAACTTCGCCGGCACGGACATGTACTACGACGACGACGGTGTGCTTGTGGGCGAGGCGAACTTCAACTGCCGCCCCAACCAGGCTTGGGGCGTGGTGACCGAGAATGTCGTCACCCGCGCGGGCTGCGGCCTGTCGCAGTAGTCCACGCCGCGCCATGACGGAGCGCGTGTCCCGCGGACAACCGGGACATGCGCTCCGGTACGGAGGTCACGTCGTGTTCACGTGTGTTAGGTTTCCGGGCTCGCACAGGAGCCCGACGTGACAGACGAACACCGCCGCCGTACCCGTATCCTCGCCACGCTCGGTCCCGCGACCGATGCCCCCGGCGTTCTCGACGCGATCCTCCAGGCGGGGGTCGACGTGGTCCGGCTGAACTTCTCCCATGGTGA
The DNA here is from genome assembly GCF_001482195.1 of Luteimonas abyssi. Taxonomy (GTDB): domain Bacteria; phylum Pseudomonadota; class Gammaproteobacteria; order Xanthomonadales; family Xanthomonadaceae; genus Luteimonas; species Luteimonas abyssi. The sequence continues at coordinate 788,548 of NZ_KQ759763.1, forward strand.
TCCGGCATCGCAGAAGGCACGTGCGCAGGCCGTCCGCGAGGCCGCGCTTCGCGTCGGCGCCGAGGTCGGCATCCTGGCCGATCTGCCGGGACCGAAGATCCGCATCGAGCGTTTCGAGAACGGCCGCGTGCAGCTGCGCGCGGGCGAGCGCTTCGATCTGGTCGCCAGCGAGGACGCACCGCCGGGCAACGAGCGCGAGGTCGGCCTGAGCTACCTCGGCCTGCCCGACGACGTGAGGCCGGGCGATGTGCTGCTGCTCGACGACGGCGTGGTGCAGTTGCGGGTGGAGTCGGTGGACAAGCCGCGTATCGTCACCACCGTGCTCAACGACAGTACGCTGTCCGACCGCAAGGGGCTCAACCGGCTCGGCGGTGGGCTGTCCCTGGGCGCGCTGACCGATCACGACCGCTCGCTGATCAAGGTGGCGGCCGAACTGGATGTGGACTTCATCGCGGTGTCCTTCTGTCGCAACGCCGCCGACATGGAAGAGGCGCGCGCACTGGCCCGTGCGGCGGGCAGCGACGCCGCGCTGGTGTCGAAGATCGAGCGTGCCGAGGCGATCGAGAATCTGGGCGAGATCATCGATGCCAGCGACGTGGTGATGGTCGCGCGCGGCGATCTGGGCGTGGAGATCGGCGATGCCGAGCTGCCCGGCCTGCAGAAGAAGATCATCCGCGAGTCGCTGGCGCGCGACCGTGTGGTCATCACCGCCACCCAGATGCTGCAATCGATGGTGGATTCGCCGATTCCGACCCGGGCCGAAGTGCTCGATGTCGCCAATGCGGTCATCGACGGTACCGATGCGGTGATGCTGTCGGCCGAATCCGCTGCGGGCAACTATCCGCTGCGTGCCGTCGAGGCGATGGCGCGGATCTGCATCGGCGCCGAGAAGCAGTTCAGCCACGACACCGACTTCGAGCAGGCGCAGCGCAACCTGGAGCGTGCCGACCAGGCCATCGCGATGGCGGCGATGTTCCTCACCGAGCACATCGGCGTGCGCGCCATCGTGGCGATGACCGAATCCGGCGGCACCGCGCGTTTCCTGTCGCGGTTCCGCTCCAAGGCGCCGATTTTCGCGTTCTCGCGTCACGCCGGCGCGCGGCGGCGCATGCGGCTGATGCGCGATGTGTTCGCGTTCGACTACGACAGCCGTGGTCAGACACCCCGTCAGGCGGCGCGCGGCAGCATCCAGACCCTGGTCGAGGCCGGCATGCTGTCGCCGGGCGAGCGGGTGGCGTTCACCAGCGGCGAGCACATGGAAACCCACGGGGCGACCAATACGCTGCGCCTGCTGCAGGTGGGTGCCGACGGCAAGGCGGAAGGCCTGGGCGAGCTCTAGCGTCTCCCGGATGCCGTGCGGCCCCGTCTCCCGTCCGTTGGCGAGGGGGGCCACGCATGCCGCAACCGATTCCCTTCTCCCGCCTGTGGGGGAAGGGGCCCCGAAAGGGCGGACGAGGGCGGGCCCACCCCGTCTCCGGGCTACAATCGTGGCCCTTTTGCAAATGCCCACCCCGTACCCATGAGCATCGAACAGCTTGCAGAGACCGCCCAGGCCATGGTGGCCCCCGGCAAGGGCATCATCGCCATCGACGAGTCGACCTCGACGCTCGCCAAGCGCTTCGCGGCGGTCGGCATCCCGAACAACGAGGAAAACCGTCGCGCCTATCGCGAACTGCTGCTGACCACGCCGAAGCTGGGGGAGTACATCAGCGGCGCGATCCTGTTCGACGAAACCATCCGCCAGTCGACCAAGGCCGGCGTGCCCTTCACCCGGGTGATGGCCGACAGCGGGATCATTCCGGGCATCAAGGTCGACCGCGGTACGCACGCACTGGCGGGTTTCCCGGGCGAACTGGTCACCGAAGGTCTCGACGGCCTGCGTGAGCGCCTGAAGGAGTACTACAAGCTCGGCGCGCGTTTCGCCAAGTGGCGTGCGGTGATCACCATCGGCGAGGACATGCCCTCGGGCAGCTGCATCGAGGCCAACAGCCACGCGCTGGCCCGCTACGCGGCGCTGTGCCAGGAGAACGGGCTGGTGCCGATGGTCGAGCCGGAAGTCCTGATGGACGGCGACCACGACATCGAAACCGCCTACGAGGTCAACGAGGTGGTGCTGCGGTCCCTGTTCGAGGCGCTGTACAACCAGGGCGTGATGCTTGAAGGCACGATTCTGAAGGCGGCGATGGTGGTGCCGGGTGCCGACAGCGACGAGAGCGCGGAAGTGGACGAGGTCGCGACCTCGACCCTGATGTGCCTGAAGTCGGCGGTGCCCGCGATCCTGCCCGGGATCGTGTTCCTGTCCGGCGGGCAGTCCGACGAAGCGGCGACCGCGCATCTGGACGCGATGAACCGTCTGGGGCCGAACCCGTGGCCGCTGTCGTTCTCGTACGGCCGCGCGATGCAGCAGGCGGCGCTGAAGCTGTGGTCGCAGGACCTGACCGGCAACATCGCCAAGGCGCAACAGACGGTCTACGCACGGGCTCGCGAGAACGGCCTGGCCGCGCTCGGCCAGTGGACCCACGGCGGCTGACGGGACTGCCCCTGCCGTCTCCGCGACGCCGGCCTCGGGCCGGCGTCGTCGCGTGGGTCGACCGTCATGCGCGCCGTCGCGACCTTGCCATCATGACGGCCGCGCTAGGCTCCGGGCATTGCCTCCGAAGGAGAAGATCGCCATGCGCAGCGCTGCCGAAGCCTCCGCCCGCCTGCATGTGCCGTTGTCGGTGCAGGACGCGCTGCGGCGCGGACGTCCTGGCGAGGCCGCGCGTCTGCTGCGGGAGGCCAATCCCGGGCTGGACCCCGCGCGCGCGAAGGCAGCGGTGGCCGACGTGGCCCGGCACCCGCCCGGCCAGCTGGAGGGCATGGATGCGCCTGCAGGCGATTGCGATACCTTGCCGACCGAGGTCGCGGCCAAGCTGGCCACCGGCAACACGCGCGACGCGGCGCGGCGGTTGCGCGAGACGCAACCGGGGTTGAGCGAGGAGGAAGCGCAGAAGACCGTGGAGCGGCACGCCTCGCCGCTGATGCGGCAGGCGCGCACGGAGACCGTGGTGCACGGCGACAGCGGACAGCTCGGCTGGTTGGGCTGGGTGCTGCTCCTGCTGGTGGCCGCAGGCGGCATGGCGTTCTGGCAGGCCGGCGGCACGGGCTGACACGCGCCCGGTCTCGTTCCGGGCCCCGGGCCACCGGCCGGCCGACCCGGGAGCGCCCCTTCGAGCACGCGCGTTCTCGACGGCCGTCCGGCGCGGTCAGGGCAGACCGGCCAGCCAGTCCTCGTCCGTGCCTTCGTTGACGCCTTCGAACAGCGGGGTGGAGAAGTAGCGTTCGCCGGTGTCGGGGAGCATGGTGAGGACGACGTCGCCCTCCGGGGCCTGCCGCGCGACCTCCAGTGCGGCCGACAGCGTGGCGCCGGCGGAGATGCCCACGAAGATGCCTTCCTCGGCGGCCAGGCGGCGGGCGGTCGCGATCGCGTCGGCATCGGCGACCGACAACACCGCGTGCGCGGCGTCCGCATTCAACACCTCGGGCACGAAGTCCGGAGTCCAGCCCTGGATCTTGTGCGGGGCCCAGTCGCCGCCCTGTAGAAGGGCAGCGCCGGCCGGCTCGCAGGCGGTGATGCGGACCTCGGGCCGGGCGACGCGCAAGACTTCCCCGACACCGGTGAGGGTGCCGCCGGTACCCCAGCCGGTGACGAAATGATCCAACCGGCGGCCGGCGAAGTCGCGCAGGATCTCGGCGGCGGTGGTGTTGCGGTGGTAGGCGGGGTTGGCGGGGTTCTGGAACTGGCGGGCGAGGAACCAGCCGTGCTTCTCGGCAAGTTCCTCGGCCTTGCGGACCATGCCGCTGCCGCGCTCGGCGGCGGGGGTCAGGATGACCTTGGCGCCGTAGGCGCGCATCAGCTTGCGGCGCTCGATCGAGAAGGTCTCGACCATGGTGGCGACGAACTTGTAGCCGCGCGCGGCACAGACCATGGCGAGCGCGATGCCGGTGTTGCCGGAAGTGGCTTCCACGATCGTGTCGCCGGGCTTGATCAGCCCGCGGGCCTCGGCGTCGAGGACGATCGCCAGCGCCAGCCGGTCCTTGACCGAGCCGCCGGGGTTGAAGCTCTCCACCTTGGCGTAGAGTTCGACGTGGGGCGGGGCGATGCGATGCAGGCGGACCACGGGGGTCCGGCCGATGGTGTCGAGGATCGAGTCGTGGATCATGCCGCTGCTCCTTGAAGGGGGACGGGAGCCGGCCCACGTGCAGGGGGCGCCGGGTCCGCCCGAGCATCGCTCGTAACGCCCGGGGGCGCCACCGGTTGACATGGAACAGTCTGTGCGGGCCCATGCCTGACGACACAGGGAAATCACGCATCAGACCGTTAACATCGCGTGGTTTTTGACTCGCTCCCCGCGCAGCCCCCATGCAGCCATCGCGTTTCCTTCCGTCGCCACTCCGTCTGGCGGCCCCCCTCCTGTCGGTCCTGCTGGTCGCATGCGGAGGCGGTGGCGACGCGGCACCCCAAGGCAGCCAGGCGGCCGTGGTCACCACCACGGGCGTGGCCATGCGCGACTGGAACGACACCATCCCCGCCCTGGGCACCGTCCAGTCGCGCGAGTCCGTCATGGTGACCGCGAACGTGAGCGAGGTCGTCCAGCGGGTGCATTTCGAAAGTGGCCAGGAGGTCGATCAGGGGGCCACCCTGGTGACGCTCGCCGGCAACCAGCAGCAGGCGGCCCTGGTCGCGGCGGAGGCGGCCGCGCAGGAAGCCGATCGCCTGTTCGAGCGGCAGAAGCAGCTCGCCGAGCAGCGGCTGATCTCGACCGCGTCGCTGGACACCCAGAGCTCGCTGCGCGATGTCGCCCGGGCGCGGGTGGAGGAAATCCGCGCCAATCTGGGCGACCGCCAGATCCGCGCACCGTTCGCGGGCGTGCTCGGCATCCGCCGGGTGAGCCCCGGTGCGCTGGTGCAGCCGGGCACCGAGATCGCCACGCTCGACGACATCTCCAGCGTCTATGTCGACTTCACCGTGCCGGAGGCGCAACTGGCGAATCTGGCCGTGGGGCAGACCCTGCTCGGCACCAGCGTCGCCTACCCGGACCGCACGTTCCAGGGCCGGGTCAGCACGGTCGACCCGCGAATCGACCCCTCCACCCGCGCAGTCGCCGTACGCGGCGACTTCCCGAACCCGGATCGGATCCTGCGTCCGGGCATGCTGGTGCAGATCGACCTGCAACGGCCGACGCGCCAGGCGCTGGTGGTGCCCGAGATCGCCGTGGTGCAGGTCGGGCGCGACACCTTCGTCTACCGCGTGTTGCCCGACGATACCGTCGAGCAGGTGCCGGTACGCATCGGCGCGCGCGTGTCGGGCCTGGCGGAGATCGTCGAGGGCCTGACCCCGGGCGACCGCATCGTGGTCGACGGCACCGGCAAGCTGCGTCCGGGCATGTCGATCGAGGAAGCCGTACCCGGAAGCGCGCCCGACCCGGAAGCCCCCGAGGTCGACGACGAGCGCGCGATCGTGCCCGAGACCACCCTCAACCCGTCGCCCGACGCCGTTCCGCAGGGCTGAGCCCGCGCGCCCGCCTGACGTAGCCCCGAGTTCCCATGCGCCTTTCCGATCTGTCCATCAAGCGTCCGGTATTCGCGGTGGTGATGAGCCTGCTGCTCATCGTGCTGGGGATCATGTCGTTCTCCCGCCTCACCCTGCGCGAGATGCCCAACATCGATCCGCCGATCGTGTCGGTGTCGGTGAACTATCCCGGCGCATCCGCGGCGGTGGTCGAGACCCGCGTCACCCAGATCATCGAGGACGCGCTGGCCGGCATCGAGGGCATCCGCTCGCTGGAATCGCGCAGCCGCAACGGCAGCTCGGGCATCACCCTCGAGTTCAACGTGAACCGCGACATCGAGGCCGCCGCCAACGACGTGCGCGATGCGGTCAGCCGGGTGATGGACCGGATGCCGATCGAGGCCGATCCGCCGGAAGTCGAGAAGGCCGAATCCGACGGCGACGTGATCGTCTGGCTCAACATGCGCTCCGACACCATGGACACGCTGGAGCTGACCGACTACGCCGACCGCTACGTGGTCGACCGGTTGTCGTCGCTCGACGGCGTGGCCCGTGTGGTACTGGGCGGCAACCAGCGGTACTCGATGCGGATCTGGCTCGATCGCGACGCCATGGCGGCGCGCGGGATCACCGCCAGCGACGTCGAGACCGCGCTGCGCAACGAGAACGTCGAGCTGCCGGCCGGCAGCATCGAGTCGGAAACCCGCGACTTCACGCTGCGCGTCGAGCGCGGCTACCGCGAACCCGAGCAGTTCGCGCAGATGCCGCTGCGCAAGGGCGAGGACGGCTACGTGGTCCGGATGGGCGACATCGCCCAGGTCGAGATCGGGCCGCGCGAACGTCGTGCCTATCTGCGCAGCAACTTCGTGCCCAACGTGGGGCTCGGCATCGTGCGCACCTCCACCGCGAACCCGCTGGACGTGGTGCGCCTGGCCCGGGACGAGGCCGAGCGTGTCCAGGACACGTTGCCTCCGGGCACCGACATCTTCGTCGCCTACGACGGCACCGTCTTCATCGAGGAGTCGATCAAGCGCGTGTACTGGACGCTGGGCGAGGCGATGGTGCTGGTGATCCTGGTGATCTGGCTGTTTCTGGGCAGTTTCCGTTCGGCGGTGATCCCGGCGGTGACCGTGCCGGTGTGCCTGGTCGCGGCGTTCATCGGCCTGTACGTCTTCGGGTTCTCGATCAACCTGCTGACCCTGCTGGCGCTGGTGTTGTGCATCGGTCTGGTGGTCGACGACGCGATCGTGGTGCTGGAGAACGTGCAGCGCCGCGCCGATCTCGGAGAGCCTCCGCTGGTGGCGGCGGCGCGCGGGACCAAACAGGTGGCCTTCGCGGTGATCGCGACCACCGCGGTGCTGGTGGCGGTATTCCTGCCGGTGGGGTTCATGGAAGGCAACAGTGGCCGCCTGATGCGCGAGCTGGCGGTGGCGCTGGCGGGTGCGGTGGCGCTGTCGGCATTCGTCGCGCTGACGCTCACGCCGATGATGTGTTCGAAGCTGGTCCGGCCGCACGGCACCAAGCAGAGCCGCTTCAACGAGTGGATCAACCGCCAGCTCGACCGCGTCAGCCAGGCCTACGGCCGCCAGGTGTCGCGCCTCGTCGGCCTGCCGGGCAAGCGCACGCTTGGCATCATGCTCGGGGTGATGGCGCTGTGCCTGGTGGCGTCCGCGCTGCTGTTCACCCGCGTGCCCAGCGAGCTGGCGCCGGCCGAGGACCGCGGCCGCTTCTTCGTCATGGTCGACGGACCGGAAGGTGCCGGTTTCGACTACACCGTGTCGCAGCTGCAGCAGGTGGAGCGGATGATGGCCGGCTTCATCGGCGACGACCAGCCGATCCAGCGGGTGAACTCCCGCGCGCCGCGCGGATGGGGCGGTGGCCAGGAAATGCACACCGCGCAGATCATCGTGTTCATGCAGGACTGGAACCAGCGCTCGGTAACGGCCGAGGACGTGATCCGCGAACTGCGCCCGGAGTTCAACTCGCTGCCCGGGGTGCAGGTGCGTGCCAACGTGCCGGGCGGCCTGATCAGCACACGCGGACAGCGCTACCAGATCGTGCTCGGCGGGCCGAACTACGAGGAACTGGCCGAGTGGCGCGACCGCATGATGGTGCGGATGGAGGAGAACCCCGGCATCGTCGACGTCGATTCCGACTACAAGGAAACCCGGCCGCAGATGCGCGTCGACATCGACCGCGTGCGCGCCGCCGATCTCGGCGTGCCGGTCACCGAGATCGGCCGCACTCTCGAGACCATGATGGGCGCTCGCCAGGTCACCACCTACGTCGACGACGGCGAGGAGTACGACGTCATGCTGCAGGCCAGCCGTGGCAGCCGCATGCAGCCCTCCGATCTCGAGAACACCTACGTGCGTGCCCGCACCGGCGAACTGGTGCCGTTGTCCAACCTGGTCACGCTCAGCGAGATCGCCGAGCCCGGCCAGTTCAACCGCTTCAACCGCATGCGCGCGATCACCATCTCCGGCGGCCTGGCGCCCGGCTACACCATGGGCGAGGCGCTCGAGTGGAGCTACCAGGTCGCGTCCGAGGAGCTGCCCGACTACGCCCAGATCAACTGGAAGGGCGAGGCGCGGGAGTACCAGGAGACCGGCGGAGCGGTGGTGCTGACCTTCGCGCTCGCGTTGCTGGTGGTCTACCTGGTGCTGGCCGCGCAGTTCGAGAGCTTCCTCCATCCGATCACGATCATGCTCACCGTGCCGCTGGCCGTGCTCGGCGCGCTGGCCGGGTTGTGGATCACCGGGGGCACGCTGAATCTCTTCAGCCAGATCGGCATCATCATTCTGGTCGGCCTGGCGGCGAAGAACGGCATCCTGATCGTGGAGTTCGCCAACCAACTGCGCGACGAGGGACGCAGCGTGGGCGAGGCGATCGCCGAAGCGGCCGCGATCCGCCTGCGTCCGATCCTGATGACCGCCGCGGCGACGGTGATGGGCGCGATCCCGCTGATCGTGGCGACTGGGCCGGGCTCGGCCAGCCGCGCCACGATCGGTGTGGTGATCATTGCCGGCGTGGCGTTCGCCACGTTCCTGACCCTTTATGTGGTGCCCGCGTTCTATTCGCTGCTGGCGCCGTACACCCGTTCGCCGGAGGCGCTGGCGCAGGAGCTGGAACGGCTGGAACAGGCCACCCCGACCGTGGGCGGCCATGCCTGAGGCGTCCGCCACGGCCGGCACGCACGCGCCGCCGCGTGTGGACGATCGCATCGTGCTGCGGCCCTGGCGTGCAGCCGACCTCGACGACCTGGTCGCGCATGCCGACGACGCGCGCGTGTCCCGCGGCGTGAGCGACCGCTTCCCGTTTCCCTATACGCGTGCCGACGGCGAGGCGTTCCTGGCCGGGCGCGTGGTGGATATGAGCGTGCCGGTGTTCGCGATCGAGATCGATGGCCGTGCCGCCGGCGGTATCGGCGTGCGGCCGTTCGCCGGCGAACGGCGCGTCGGTGCGGAATTCGGCTATTGGCTGGGCCAGCGCTACTGGGGGCAGGGTCTGATGACGCGGGTGGTGGCGGTGTTCGCACCCTGGGCGATGGATGCGCTGGCGCTGGAGCGCCTGCAGGCGACAGTGCTGGACTTCAACGTCGGCTCTGCGCGCGTCCTGGAGAAGAACGGGTTCACCGAGGAAGGCGTACACCGGCGCGCCCTGCGCAAGCGCGGGCAACTGCACGACCTGCGGATGTTCGCGCGGTTGCGTGAGCCGGACCACGGCTGCGTCCCTTGAGCGCGCCAGGGCTTGGAACCCCGTCCGTGGGGTGAAGCAACCGATCCCTCGACGATGCCGGTGACCGCGCGGGCGTGTTCGCGCACACTGTGTGTCGGGGACGAGGCCTGTTCCCGAGAATCGTAGACAATCGGCCCGGCCGTCCCGCCGACGGTTTCGGCCCACCGACCGGGGAGCTGCTGCGTGGAACCATTCGTCAATTCGCTCAACGGACTCATCTGGAGTCCGCCGCTGATCGTGCTGTGTCTGGGGGCAGGGCTTTATTTCTCCCTGCGGACCCGTTTCATGCAGATCCGCCAGGTCGGTGAGATGATCCGGCTGATGCTCACCGGCTCGAAATCCGAAGCCGGTGTGTCGTCGTTCCAGGCCCTGGCGATGTCGTTGTCGGGTCGTGTGGGCATCGGCAATATCGCCGGCGTGGCCACGGCAATCGCATTCGGCGGCCCCGGTGCGGTGTTCTGGATGTGGGTGATGGCGTTCCTCGGTGCGTCGACGTCCTACATCGAATCCACACTGGCGCAGATCTACAAGGAAACCGATGACGAGGGCCGCTACCGCGGCGGCCCGGCCTATTACATCGAAAAGGCGATGGGGCAGAAGTGGTACGCATGGTTGTTCGCCATCGTGACCATCATCGCAGCCGGCTTCCTGATGCCGGGCGTGCAGGCGAACGGCATTGCTTCGGCCGCGTTCAACGCTTGGGACGTTCCGCCAGCGGTGACGGCGGTGATCGTGGTGATCGGGCTCGGCTTCATCATCTTCGGCGGCGTCAAGCGCATCGCCCGGTTTGCCGAGATCGTGGTGCCGTTCATGGCGCTGGCGTATCTGCTCATGGCCATGGTGATCATGTTCCTCAACGCATCCGCGCTGCCGGACATGTTCAGGCTGATCCTGGAAAGCGCGTTCGGCATGCACGCGGGTTTCGGCGCGATGCTGGGACTGGCGGTGGAATGGGGCGTCAAACGCGGTATCTATTCCAACGAGGCCGGTCAGGGCACCGGACCCCACGCCGCCGCCGCGGCGGAGGTGTCGCATCCGGCCAAGCAGGGCTTCGTGCAGGCGTTCTCGATCTATGTCGATACGCTGCTGGTGTGCTCGGCGACCGCGTTCATGATCCTGTCGACCGGCATGTACAACGTCGTGGGGCGCGCCGGCGAGATGGTGGTCGAGGCCTTGCCGGGTGTCGAAGTCGGTCCGGGGTTCGCGCAATTCGCGGTCGAATCGGTGATGCCCGGCTACGGGGCCGGGTTCGTGGCGCTGGCGTTGTTCTTCTTCGCGTTCACGACCATCGTGGCGTACTACTACATGGCCGAGACCAATATCACCTACATCAACCGCAACGCCCATCGGCCGTGGATGGTGTTCGCACTGCGCATCGCGATTCTCGCCGCAGTGACGTTCGGCTGCGTGCGCACTGCGGAAATGGCATGGACGCTCGGCGATATCGGTGTGGGAACGATGGCGTGGCTCAACCTGATCGCGATCCTGATCCTGCAGAAGCCCGCACTGCTGGCACTGAAGGACTACGAGGCACAGAAAAAGATGGGCCTGGATCCCGTGTTCGATCCGTTGAAGCTCGGGATTCCCAACGCCGATTTCTGGATCAAGAAGAAATGACCGGACATGGTGACAGTGGTGGCGGCAACCCTTGGCGCCGTGGTGGCGGACGCGACGACCCGCCGCGGCACACGCCGCGAACGACCCCGCGGCCATCTCGCGCGGACGGGCCACATGCCGATGCGGCTCCACGTACAGACGCTGGATCGCGCGGGTCGGGCGCGCCCCGTGGCCCGCGTCCGCCGCGCGCCGCGGCATGGCCCGCGCCGGATAGCGAAGCGGCGGCCGCCCCGCGCCCCGAGCGCCGCGATGAGCTGCGCCTGCATGGCCTGAATGCGGTCGAGGCGATGTTCGCGCGGCGTCCCGACGCGCTGCGCAAGCTCTATCTGGTGCAGTCGCGGATCCATCGTCTGCAGCCATTGCTGAAGTGGTGCGTATCGCAGCGGCTGGGGTATCGCGTGGTCGAGGAGGACGACCTGACCAAGCTCGCCGGCAGCGCGCATCACGAAGGTGTGGTGGCGGACGTGACCCGTGCGCCGGTGCCCGTGCTCGAGACCTGGTTGGCGGGGCGTGACACCGCATCGCCAAGCTGCCTGTTGTGGCTGGACGGCGTCGGCAATCCGCACAACTTCGGCGCGATCCTGCGTTCGGCGGCGCACTTCGGCATCGATGCCGTGTTGCTGCCTGCACAAGGTGGGCTGGCGTTGTCGGGTTCGGCCGCGCGCGTGGCCGAGGGCGGTGCGGAGGCGGTGCCATTGGTCCGGCTGCCGCCGGCAGCGGAGGCGATCGGCTCTCTGCACGCGGCCGGTTACCGCCTGGTCGCGACGGTCGCGCGCGATGGCGACGATCTCTTCCGCAATGCGCCTCCGGCGCGTGTCGTCTACGTGCTCGGTGCTGAGGGCGAGGGCATGGACCCCGTGCTGACAGCGGCCTGCGACCGGCGGGTATCGATTCCCGGTACCGGCGCGGTCGAGAGCCTCAACGTGGCGACCGCCACCGGCGTGTTGCTGGCGAGCTGGCGCGCGGCGCACGGCTGAGCCCGGCCGATCTCCGAGACGCGCGTCCTGATGTCCCGGCGCTGGATCCCTTAGGTCTGTGGATCCCTTAGGTCTGTCGGAGGGCGGCGGGCGTCGATGCGATTCTTCGCCCGACTGCGGGGCGGTCGGTGACGGGGACGGTGTAGGGGTGTGGCGCTTCGCGTTGTTGTCGCCACGGCCCGATGGGCGCGCCGTGGTCGGCGGCCCCTTCCAGCGAAGGCCACCGGTCGCCACGTAGGGTGATGGCTTCTTCCTGGCCTGGCGTCTCCCGGGCCATCACATCCGAGGGTGTGGTGCGGCATTCGCTCGGGGCATCCCCGGTTCCCGCGGCGCCCCTCGGGTTACGCCCTAGGCTCAGTCCCCGTCGGTGGTCGAGGGCGGAAAGCGCTCGCTGGACTCGGCCACCAGATAGGCGAACACGCTGTAGGCGGCGACATTCTGTTTCACCGCGTCCGGATCGACCTTGTCGAGGGTGTCGTCGGCATTGTGGTGCAGGTCGAAATAGTGGGTGCCGTCCTGTCCCAGCCAGGCCCAGGACATGCCCCGTTGCGCCAGCGGCAGGATGTCCGGTCCCGGGCTGCCGTCGTCCGGCGCGAACGCGATCTCCAGCGGTGCGAGCGCGTCGGCGATCTGCCGGGTGAGCGGGTGCGATGCGTCCTTCGCGCTGGTGTTGAAGGCATAGATGCGGCCGGCGCCGAAGTCGCTCTCGGCACCGACGATGTGCGTGGTCGTCAACGTGTCGGCGTGGCGCTCGGCATACTGGCGCGCGCCGATCAGGCCCTGCTCCTCGTTGGCGAACGCGATCACCCGCAGCGTGCGGCGCGGCCGCTCGGGCAATCGCCCGATCAGGTGGCCGGCAGCCATCGTGATGCCGACACCGGAGGCATCGTCGACCGCGCCGGTGCCGAGATCCCAGGAGTCCAGATGACTGGCGATCACCACGATCTCGTCGGGCGCCTCGCGCCCCGTCAGCTCGGCGATGACGTTCTGCGAGGTGTACTCGCCGTTGAAACCGCAATCCAGGGCGAGTCGTACCTGCACCGGACCGCGTTCGAGCAGACGCACGAGCTGGTCGGCATCGGGCAGCGAGGTCGCCGCCGCGGGAATCGGGGTGACGCCGTCTTCGAATCGGGTCATGCCGGTGTTGGCGACGCGGTTCGGGCTGGTGCCGATCGAGCGCATCAGGAAGCCGACCGCGCCCTTGGCCGCGGCCACCGATGGGCCGCGGCTGCGCACCGGCCCGGCGGCGCCGTAGCCCGAACCGTCACGCGTGCGCTCCATGCGGAAATCGAGGAAGACGATCTTGCCGGCGACCTCGTCGGGCGATGCGGCGTCGAGCGAAGCGAAGTCGGCGAAGCGCACGATCTCGGCCTCGACGGTGCCGCCGGGGCTGCCGCCCAGCGCGGTCACCACCAGCGGCTGGGCGTGCGTGCCGAGCACGCTGGCGTGTTCGCTTCGACGCTCCCACTTCGGAAAGGTGACCGGCTCGGTCCACACGCGGTCGAAGCCCAGCGATTCGAAGCGTGCCTGCGCCCAGGCCACGGCGCGCGCATCGGCCTCGCTACCGGGCAGGCGCGGGCCGATCTCGGTGGTCAGCGCCTCGATGATGCGGTAGCCCGTGTCGTCGGTCAGCGCCTGCGCGCGCAGTGTGTCGGCGGTTCGCAGGGCCTCGGGCGGCAGGGGCGTCTGGGCCTGCGCGGAGCAGGCCGCGGACAGTGCGAGCAGCAGGGCGGCAAGGCGCATGGGAACTCCCGGACCGTAAACATGAACAGCCGCGAGCTTAGCACTCGCGGCTGTTCGCATTCGCAGGAGCGCTCCTGCGGTCTTGATCAGACCGTGGGGCCGTCGGGGGAACGCACCTTCAGGCTGTCGCGGATCTCGCGGAGCAGCACGATGTCCTCGGCCGGCTTGGGGGCTTCGGCCGGCTTCTCTTCCTGCTTGCGCTTGAGGCGGTTGATGAACTTCACCACCAGGAAGATCGCGAACGCGACGATGACGAACTGGATGAGCGTGTTGAGGAACAGGCCGATGCCGACGGTCACCGCGGGCACGACCTCGCCGGCCGCGTCCACGGTTTCGCCTCGCAAGGTGATCGCCCATTCGGAGAAATCCACGCCGCCGATCAACAGCCCGATCGGCGGCATGATGATCTGGTCGACCAATGCGGTGACGATCTTGCCAAACGATGCACCGATGATCACACCGACCGCGAGGTCGATGACGTTGCCGCGGACCGCGAACTCCTTGAACTCAGACAGGACACCCATCGCACACACCTCGTTCCAAAGGGGAAGACGGCGGGACTATACGACGGCAGATGTGATCCGACAGTTCAACAGCGCCACACCTTCGAGTTCGGCGCGGCAGACGTCGCCGGGCACGAGCGCCGCGACGCCGGCCGGCGTGCCCATGAACACCAGATCCCCGGCGCGCAGCCGGTACAGGCGCGAGAGTTCGTGCAGGATGTCGGCCACGTTCCAGATCATGTCGCCGAGCGGGGCCTGTTGTCGCACCGTGCCGTTGACGGCGAGCGACAGCAGCCGGGTCGGCAGCGAGGCCGCGTCGACCTGGCCGGCCGGGACGAGCTCGCCGATCGGTGCGGAGGCATCGAAGCCCTTGGCGATGTCCCAGGGCAGGCCCTTGGCCTTGGCGGCCGCCTGCAGGTCGCGGCGGGTCAGGTCGAGGCCGATGCCGTAGCCGAAGATCAGGTCGGTCGCGTTCGCGGTCGACAACACGCCTGCAGGCGCATCGTGTCCGATGGCGACGACCAGTTCGACCTCATGGTGAAGGTCGTGGGTGGCCGATGCATATGGGACGTCCGGCCCGGTCACGATGGCATCGGCCGGTTTCATGAAGAACACCGGCGTGCCGCGCGTTTCAGGCGAGACCGGCGCCGCAGCGCCCATCTCGCGCGCATGATCGGCGAAGTTGCGACCCACGCAGTAGATCCGACGCACGGGGAACGTCCCGCCGCCGCGCACGGGGACACGCGGCACGTCCGGCGCCGGGATCACATCGCGCATGAAAGAATCCTCAGCGGAGCAGAGGCTTGTCGACGACGCGGAACTCGCCGTCCAGAGTGGCATCGGCACGCGCGCGCGCCGGACGGCCGCGCTGGCCCAACACGCGGGTCACCATGCCGACGGCGAGCATGCCGACACCAATGATCACCCCGAACACCAGCAACACCGCCAGAAGCGCGAGCCCCACCAGGCCCAGGCCCACACGAAGCAGCGGGTGACGCGGCTTGCGGGGCGCGAAGACGGCATCGAACATGGACGACCGAAGACGCAGGCGGAGGGTGTGAAGTGCGCTGGAGATCATCAGGACCGTGTGACAATGTGAAGGCGTTGTGTTCGACAGTATCGGGCCACGAAGGTTCAAAGAAGTAATGAGTTCGTTAAGTTCGAGTGACGGTAACGACGATCGCGCCCCGGCCCATGCGGTCTCTTTGATCGCGATCGACGGTATTCCGGAGGGCGGGTTCGCCGAGATCGAAGCGGAAGTCGACGGCGTGGCGGAATCGATCGTGCTCTATCGCGAGGGCGCGCAGGTGCGTGCCTGGCTCAATGTCTGCCCCCATGCGGGACGGCGTCTGGACTGGGCCCCGGGTCAGTTTCTCAAGTCGCGCGACGGTGCGCTGGTCTGCGCGGCGCACGGTGCGAGCTTCGAGACCGGCGATGGCGTCTGCATCGCCGGCCCGTGTCGAGGTGAGCGGCTGCGTGCGGTGGCGGTGACGGTCCGCGGTGATGCGGTCCTGCTCGGGGAGGCCTGATCGGCGATCCCGTGCGCGTGCCGCGGGGGCATTGCGCGATGAAGCCGACGCGCACGCGCGGACGCCCGCGTCGCCGGGCGGTTCCTGCACGCCAGGTCAGAACACCAGGTTGACCATCGCCACGACCACGGCGGTGTAGGCCAGCGACAGCGGCAAGCCGGTCCGCCATAGATCGGCCGCGCTGTAGCCGGCCGGGCCGACCACCATCGACATCACCGGGTTCGACTGGGTCATGAAGTTGTTCGACGCCGACAGCGCCACGACAAGGGCGAACGCGGTCGGGTCGGCGCCTGCGGCCAGGGCCAAGTTGATCGCCATCGGCACCATGACGATGGTGGCGCCGACATGGCTGATCACCAGCGAGAACGCCATGGTCAGCAGGGCCACGGCGATCTCCAGCGACCAGATCGGCATCCAGTCCGGCAAGCGCTCCACGCTGTGGCCGGCCACCCAGGCGGCCGCACCGCTGGAATCCATCGCCCAGCCGAGCGGGATCAGGCAGGCCATCAGGAACACCGTCTTCCAGTTGATCGCGCTGTAGGCCTCGTCCATCTTCAGCACGCCGCACACGAGCATGCCGGCCACGCCGGTCATCAACGCGATCGAGGTGGGAATGCGCGAGGACAGGGCGATCAGTACCGTCACCGCGAAGATCGCCATCGCGATCTTGAACTTGTGCGGGCGCTGCTCGCCCTTGGGGTAGTCGGTGACCACCACGAAGTCGCGGCCCTTGGCGTTCTCCGCCAGCGCATGCCAGAAACTGTGCAGCACGAGCATGTCCCCGGCGCGCAGGGTGACGTCGCGCACGTCCTCGGTGATGACGTCCTTGTCACGGTTGATCGCCAGCAAGCGCAGGCCGAGGCGGCGCCGCAGCTGCAGTTCGTTGGCGGTCTTGCCGATGTAGGTCGAGGTCGGCGGCACCACCGCCTCGGAGATGCCGGCGCGGCTGGGATTGAAGTGGTCGCCGAAGTTGCGCAGGCGTGTGGTCATGCGCAGGAACTGGTTCTGGGCGAAATCCGCCACCTGCTGGCGCGGCCCCATGGCGCCGATCACGCTGCCGACCCAGATGCGGACGTCGGCGGCCGGCGCGAGCTTGGCATCGTCCTCGGACTTCAGCGCCAGCATCACCGGGGCGTCGTGCAGCGCCTCGGCTTCGCCGAAGGTCATGCCGACCAGCGGGCTCTCCGCGGTCACGGTGAGCTCGAAGACATCGCCCTCGATGCCGTAGGTACGCGCGAAGTAGCTCTGCGTGCGGCCGGGTGCGACGCTGCCGTCTTCCTTGTCGGCCAGCAGTTTGCCGCCGAAGAAGTGGAAGTAGGCCAGGCCCAGCACCAGCAGCGCGATACCGATCGGCATCGGGGCGAACATGTTCAGCGGGACCAGCGTGGCCACGCCCGACGGCAGGTTGCTGTTGGCGGCCACCAGCAGATCGTTGAGCAGGATCAGCGGCGAGTTGCCGACCATCGTCAGCGAGCCGCCCATCACGATGGCCGCCGCGATCGGGATCAGCATCCGCGACAGCGGCACGCCGGTGCGCGACGACAGCCGCGAGGCGACCGGCAGGTACAGCGCCATCACCGACGGATTCTGCATGAACGACGAGTTGAGCCCGGCCACCGCCGAGGTCAGCAACAGCAGCCGACGCTCCATGCCGTGCGCGCGGCGCAGCAGCCAGCCGGCGAGCCGGTTCAGTGCGCCGGTGCGGTCCAGGCCCATGCCCAGAATCATCGTGGCGATCACGCTGATCACGGCATTGGAGGAAAACCCGTTGAACAGGTCCTCGGGCGCGACCTGGCCGGTCAGGCCCAGCAACACCAGCACCACCAGCGCGACCAGGTCGGCGCGCACGCGCTGGAAGACGAACAGGAGCATCGTCAGGACCACCAGTCCCAGAACGATCGCCATGTCGTTGGTGAGCGCGAGCGTGGTGTCCATGCCTGTCGTGTGGCGTCAGCGCCTCAACACCGGTCGTACAGGAGATCCCACACATCGTGGCCCAGGCGTTGGCCCCGGGTCTCGAAGTGGGTCTGCGGGCGCCATGCGGGGCGCGGCACCTGGCCGCGCGGTCCTGCACGGTTGCGGAGTCCTTCGGTGGCGTCGAGCACGTCCCACATGTGCTCGGCATAGTCGTGCCAATCGGTCGCCAGGTGCAAGCGCCCGTCCGCGGCGAGCTTGCGCACGAGCAGCGCGGCGAAGGCCGGCTGCACCAGACGCCGCTTGTTGTGGCGCTTCTTGTGCCAGGGATCGGGGAAGTAGATGCGGACTTCGTCGAGCGCGCCGTCGGCGATCTCGCGCTCGATCACTTCCACCGCATCGTGGTGGTAGAGCCGGACGTGGTCGCTGCCGTCCTCGGCCAGCGCATTGAGCAGGCGGCCGACGCCGGGCGCATGGACCTCGATGCCGATGTGGTCGCGATCCGGATCCTGACGCGCGGCGAAGCGCAGCGCTTCGCCGTTGCCGAAACCGATTTCCAGCACGCGACGCGCGCGACGACCAAACTCGGTGTCGAAATCGCGGGGCGTCCCGGCGTAGTCGAGGCCGAAGCGCGGCCAGAGGGCGTCGAACGCCCGCTGCTGCGCCTCGGTGAACCGGCCCTGGCGCAGGACGAAGCTGCGCACCGCCCGATGCCCGGGCGTGACCGTGAACGGCTTCTTCGCCAGCAGGTCCGCGGCGCCGGTGGTCTCGGCCGAGGCGGCCGGTGGCAGCGGTGCGGGGTCCTCGTCCTCGGGGGGGCGGGTCATCAGCCGATCAGCCCGTCCACCGGCGAGGATGCGCTCGCGTAGCGCTTGCGCGGAATGCGCCCGGCCAGGAACGCCTCGCGTCCGGCCTTCACTGCCAGCTTCATCGCCCGCGCCATGCGGACCGGTTCGCGCGCGCCGGCGATGGCGGTGTTCATCAGCACGCCGTCGCAGCCGAGCTCCATCGCGATGGCGGCATCGGAGGCCGTGCCCACACCGGCGTCGACGATGATCGGCACCTTGGCGTTCTCGATGATCTCGAGCAGGTTGTAGCGGTTCTGGATGCCCAGGCCGGAGCCGATCGGCGCCGCCAGCGGCATCACCGCCACGCAGCCGATCTCTTCCAGGCGGCGCGCGAGGATCGGGTCGTCGCTGGTGTAGACCATCACCTGAAAGCCGTCGGCGACGAGCTGCTCGGCGGCGGTGAGAGTCTGCACCACGTCGGGGAACAGCGTTTTCTGGTCGCCCAGCACCTCGAGCTTCACCAGCGCATGGCCGTCGAGCAGCTCGCGCGCCAGGCGGCAGGTGCGCACCGCATCGTCGGCGGTGTAGCAGCCGGCGGTGTTGGGCAGCAGGGTATAGCGGTCGGGGGGCAGGACATCGAGCAGGTTGGGCTCGTCCGGGTTCTGCCCGATGTTCGTGCGGCGGATGGCCACGGTCACGATCTCGGCGCCCGCGGCCTCGGTGGCCAGGCGGGTCTCGTCGAGGTCCTTGAACTTGCCGGTGCCGGTGAGCAGGCGCGACGCATAGGTCTTGCCGGCGATGCTGAGGGTATCGGTCGATTGCATCCGCGCATTATCGCCCATCGCGCCCCGTGCTTGGCGGTGATCTGCGCATCGTGGCGTGAATGTCGGTCCGCCTCCACGGGCGGGCCGCTCGCACCGGCCCGGCCGTCGTCGCCCTTCCGGGCGCGAACCTGTGCCGCGTTCGGCCGCGTGTGGTTCGGTCGCGCGTTCGCGTGCCGGCGATGCCTCAGCCGCCGCCGAGCGCGTGCACGATCTCCACGCGATCGCCTTCGGCGAGCCGGTGCGCCTCGTGACGGCTGCGGGGGACGATCTCGCCGTTCACCTCCACCGCCACCCGGCGGCCGGCCAGCCCACGGGCGACCAGGAGTTCGGCGATGGTGCGGGCGGCATCCAGCTCCAGGGTGTCGCCGTTGATGAGAATCTGCATGGCCGCATTGTCGCCGCTTCTCGGGACGCATGCACGCGGGTGCGGTCGATGACGCAGTGCGGCGTGAGTCGTGTCGGGGGGACGTGGAACATGACGGCCCCATTCGCCGGCGCATGGCTGGCGTTTCACGTGACTCCGGAGGACGCATGCGTCTGCTCGCCCGCTCCACCCTGGCCGCTGCGCTCGCGTTGGCCGCCGCCCCCGTCCTGGCCCAGCAGGGTCAGTTCTCGCGCACCCTCTTCTTCGGTGACAGCCTGACCGACGCCGGTCACTACCGGCCGGTGCTGATCGACGCGATCGGGCCGTCGGGCGCGCTGATCGGCCAGTCCACCACCAATCCGGGCTTCGTCTGGGCGCAGCACGTGGCCAGCCATTACGGCACCGACCGGTTCGCCAACGGCAACGGCCAGGGCGGCGACAACTATGCGGTCAGCGGTGCGCGGGTGACCGAGGACACGGTCGGTTCGCTGGGCCCCACGCCCTCGGTGACGACCCAGGTGCGGACGTATCTTGCCGGTGGTGCGGCGGATCCGGATGCGCTCTACACGGTGTGGGCGGGCGCCAACGACCTCTTCGCCATCGCTGCCGGCGCGCCGGTGGAAAGCACGCTCGCCACGGCGGTGGGCGGCCAGGTCCAGGTGATCGGTGGCCTGCAGGCGGCCGGTGCGCGTTACGTGCTGGTGCCGACCCTGCCCGACATGGGCCAGACACCGGCCGCGCGCGCGCAGGGACCGGCCGCTCAGGCGCAACTGACTGCGCTGGCGAGCGCCTACAACGACGCGCTGTTCTCCGGGCTCGATACGGCAGGGCTGCGGGTGATTCCGCTCAATACGTTCTCGTTCCTGCAGGAGGTCATCGCCGACCCGGGCACCTACGGATTCGGCAACGTGACCGGCGTGGCGTGCACCGTCGAACAGTCGATCACCTGCAATCCCAATTCGCTGGTCTCGCCGGACGCGGCGAACACCTATCTGTTCGCCGACGGCGTGCATCCGACGACCGGCGGCCATGCCGCATTGGGCGATTTCGCCATCTCGGTGCTCGAGGCGCCGGCGCAGATCGCGGTGTTGCCGCAGTCGGTCGCCGTGGTGGGGCGTTCGCGCGCCGAACGCGTGGCCTGGCATGTCGATGGTCGCCCGCAGGCTGACGGGCAGGGCATGTGGTTCGACCTGCGCGGCGATTACCAGCGCTACGACGACGGCGATGCCTACGACGGCCTGGCGCCGGCCCTGACGGTCGGTTTCGACTGGACCCGCGGCAATACCGTGTTCGGGGTGTTCGGCGGCTACGGCGTCACCCGGCAGGACTGGGGCCTGAGCCGGGGCGATTTCCGTCACAAGGACGCCACCATCGGCGGCTTCGTCGGCTGGTACGGCGAGAACGGCGCTTGGGTCAATGGCCAGGTCAGCTGGTCGAGTATCGACATCGACACCAACCGCCATGTCCGTCTCGGTCCGGCGTTGCGTCAGCACCGCGGCTCGGCGGACGGCGAGAACCTCACCGCGGCGGTGCATGCCGGCTGGAACTTCGAGTCCGGCGCGCTCACCCACGGGCCGGTGCTGGCGGTGATCTCGCAGCGCATCGATGTCGACGGCTTCGAGGAAAGCGACAGCGAGCTGTCCACCGCGCTGGGCTATCCGGACCAGAGCTACGACTCCCTGGTCGGCAGCGTGGGCTGGCAGGTCGCATTGCGCGACGGCGCCATCCGCCCCTATCTGCGCGCCACCTGGGACCGGGAGTTCGAGGATGCGCCCGAGGAAGCGTTCGCGCGTGTGCTGTCGCTGCCGTCGACCGGCGAGTTCGCGGTGCCGGCACTGGCCTACGACGACCGCTACGCCACGGTGACCCTGGGTGCCCGCACCGGCCTGTACGGCATGCAGGCCAACTTCGGCGTCAGTGGCACGCTGTCGCATCGCGACGGCGGTAATTCGACCGTCTTCGTGAGCCTCAATCGGGCGTTCTGAGCCGGATCAGCCGGAGCCGCCGCCGTCCGGCGGCGGCTCCGGCCGGAGAAGCGGCGGCACGTTGCCAGCAGCGCGCCGCCGACCTAGACTTGCCCCGACGCGGGTGTAGTTCAATGGTAGAACTTCAGCTTCCCAAGCTGATAGCGTGGGTTCGATTCCCATCACCCGCTCCATTTCCCTTCGGCCATGGTCTCGAGTGGCATGCCCTCGAACGGTCGAGTCCTGAAGTAGCCGGTGTCCCGGGCTTGGCTGAAGCATAGGTCTCGCGTGATCCTCGCGAGGTTCCGGCCGCGAGTTCTCCTTGCCGCTCTGCCAGCCCTGTGATCTGAGGTCGGGGCGTTCGCACACGCCAGACGGCTGTCGATCCGCAGGGACGACGGGTGCCCGCGATCCGGGCCAGGGCACCAGTGAGCGCTGGTTATCAGGGGTCTCAGGGTGCCCTCGGATACGGTGCGGCATGCATCCGCCGAACCGCCACAAGGCGACAAGGGCCGCGGTGCTAAGCTCCGCGCTCCGATTTTTCCCCTCTCCGAGGCGTTACCCCGCATGAGCAACTCACCGACCCTGGACTCCATCGCTTCGGCCCGCGCCAAACTGGAAGACGAGCTGCGCAAGCTCGAGACGCAGGAGTCCGAGCTTCGGCAGCAGCAGGCCGAAGGCGCGTTCTCGCAGGTGATGACGCTGCTGGAGCAGTACGCCGAACATTTCAACGGCCGCCAGCGTTCGGACATCGTCGCCGCCGTGGGCGGTACGACGCCATCCCGCAAGCCGGCCGGCAATGGGGTCAAGCGGGAAGTGCCGCCGAAGTACTGGCTGCCGCATTCCGGCGACACCTGGACCGGCCGCGGCCGCACGCCGAGGTCGTTCGCGGCCTGGCAGGAGACGTCGGCCTACAAGGAATGGAAGGCGCGTCACCCGGACGAGAAGTTTCCCAAGTTTCCGGGCTGATCGGGTCGATCGTGGGGGCGCCGGCTAGGCGCTCCCATGCCGCGTTCCTGGATCAGCGACACCGCGTTCCGGCGAAGCGCGCTATCACCGCCGGGATTGACATGGCACTGTCTGGAGTCGCTCGGGAGGCCGGGCGGGCGTTCCGCGCTGTGGCCGCTGCCGTGTACGACCGGGTGATGTCGGTGCGCGCACAGACCGAGCCGTTCGCGGCGCCATCGTGGTGTTCCTGAGCCTGCGGAGCGAGCTCACCGGATCGCGGCGATGCCCGGCAGCGGCGTCGCGCAGCTGGGGCCGGAGCGGTCGGGAGCGGGTGTCACCGATCAGGTCGGGCGATCCAGGAGATCAGAGTGGAAACGATTGGTCGCGATTTGCGCGAAATGCAGCGGGTGCCGCTGACCGAGGCGCATGTCGCCGCCCTCCGTGAGGCCGGCCGGGAGGTGCGCTATGCGGCCGGCGAGGCCCTGGTCCAGCCGGGCGATCCAGCCGACCGGTTCGTCTATGTCGAGGATGGCGAGATCGAGGCGGTGGACGTGTTCACCGGAGACCGTCTGACCAATGCCACGATGGGCCCGACCCAGTTCATGGCGGACATCTCGTTTCTCAGCGGCGGGACCTGGTCGATGGCCATGCGCGCGGCTCGGGACACCCGCGTGATCGAGGTGCCGCGCGAGCGCATGCTCGCGCTGATGGCGCGCACGCCGGAGATGTCGGACGTCATCATCACCGTGCTCGCCGCCCGGCGCCGGCGCCAGTTGGAATCGGGGAACAGTTCGCTCGTGCTGGTGGGTGAGGAGGCCGATCGCGATGTTCGCCGCGTCGGCGACTTCGCGTGCCGCAACCGGCTTCCCTATGCCTCGTACCCTCTGGGCAGCGCGGAGGCGCAGGCGGTGGCGACGAGTTGCGAGATCGTTTCCGATCGGCCTGCGGTCATCTTCGGCCGGAACATCGTCGTCGAGGATCCGACGCCGGACAAGGTCGCCAAGCTGCTGGGCCTCAACCGCGAATTCGTCGACAACGAGGCGGTCGACGTGCTGATCGTGGGTGCCGGTCCCGCGGGCGTCGCGGCAGGCGTCTATGCGGGAGCGGAAGGGTTGAACGCCCTGGTGGTGGAGGACACCGCCATCGGCGGGCAGGCGGGCACGTCGAGCCGGATCGAGAATTACATGGGCTTCCCGACCGGTATTTCCGGTGCCGACCTGGTGTGGCGCGGCGAGGTCCAGGCGATGAAGTTCGGGACCCGTTTCGCCATGCCGCTGCGGGTCGAGCGACTGGAGCAGTTGGACGACGCCACCTTCTGCGCGACGTTCGACAACGGCCAGCGCGTCCGCTCGCGCGCCGTGGTGGTGGCGACCGGGGTGTAGTACCGGCGCCTGCCGATCGACCGGCTCGCCGAGTTCGACGGCGCGGGCGTGTACTACGCGGCGACCGAGAACGAGGCCCGCTACTGCCGCGATGCCGAGGTGGTGGTCGTCGGCGGCGGCAATTCCGCCGGGCAAGCCGCCATGTTCCTGTGCCGGGTGGCGCAGCGCGTGCGGCTGCTGGTGCGCGGCGATTCGCTGGCCAGCTCGATGTCGAGCTATCTGTCCGACCGGTTGGAGGCAGATCCCGCGATCACGGTGCAGTACGGCGCCCAGGTGGTGAGGGTGGCCGGTGACGATCAGCTGGAGACGGTGACGATCCGCGACAGGGCCGGCGCGGAAGAGACCGTCGACACCTGCGCCCTGTTCGTCATGGTGGGCGCGGTGCCCAATACCGGCTGGTTGGAGGGGCTGGTGCGGCTGGACGACAAGGGCTTCGTGTTGACCGGCAGCAGCGTCGATGCGGCGTCGCCGTATGCGACGTCGTGCCCCGGCATCTTCGCCGTGGGCGATGTGCGCGGCGGCTCGGTCAAGCGGGTCGCGTCGTCTGTCGGCGAAGGCTCGGTGGTGATGTCGCACGTGTGGGCACATGTCAACGCGGCAGCGTAACCGGCGTCGGCACGGTCCTGTCGCGATGTGCCGAGGAGCTGGTTCCAGGCGTTGCGGTCGCAGCGATCAGGCCAGGCCGAGGACACCGCCGTTGCCGGAGAGGTGGTCGTACAGGATCGTGCACCCGATACCGATCAGGATCACGCCGCCGAGCACTTCCGCCCGCTTGCCCACCACGTTGCCGAGCACGCGACCGAGCATGACGCCGAGGGTGACCATGACCAGGGTGCATAGCCCGATCACGATGGCGACGGCGACGATGTTCACCTCCAGCAGCGCCAGCCCGACCCCGACGGCCATCGCATCGATGCTCGTCGCGAACCCGGTGGCGGCCAGGCTCCAGAATCCGTGACCCTCGGTGCGCGCCTCGCCCTGCGACGTGTCGTCCTTGCGAAGGCCGGCGATCACCATCCGGATGCCCAGCAGGCCGAGCAGGACGAATGCGATCCAGTGGTCCCAACGGGTGATGTAGGCCGCGGCGGCCATGCCGAGCGCCCAGCCGATGACGGGCGTGAGCCCCTCGATGGTGCCGAAGATCGCGCCCGCGCGCAGCGCGTCGACGAATCGGGGCCTGTGCATCGACGCGCCCTTGCCGATGGCGGCGGCGAAGGCGTCGGTGGACATGGCGAAGCCCAGCAGGGCGATGGCGAGGGGTGACATGGCGATGATCTCGGGCCGGGCGCAACGACGAACGGCACCGGACGCGCCCAACCCTTCTGCGCCCGGGAACCGTTGGTCTCGCCTGCCTGGACCGGCTGCCTGCACCACGATCGCACTGGATCGAGTGTGTTGATACAGGCGCTTTCGCGTCGCGAAAGTCGGCTACTCCCCAAGGGGACGCGCATGCTAGCAGCGGACTTTCGCATTTGCCTATTCATAGCGGGCGCTATGTTTTGGCGTCCAGGCAATCGATCGGCGTCCGGCCGCATACGCACGCGCTTTCGATGCACGCCGTCGCCGGAGGCGCGTCGGCGTGCGTCTTGCGCGCAGCGGGCCTGTTGCGCACCCGAGCCATCAAGCGAACCCCGGCCGGCGTGAGCCAGGCCATGCCGGCGCGCGCGCCGTGTTGCCAGGACGCGAAATCGATCAGATCCCTTCACTGCAGCAGGTTGCGCTGTGGCGGGACAGGTTGCGGTACGCGCTCCTACGCGGCGTGCCGGAGCCGCGATGTCGCGATGCGCGCGCGGTCCTAGAATGGCCGAAGCGCCGGACGTATCAGGAGAACATCGACGATGGTCAGCGAACGCGATGGCCGACTGCGGCTGCGTGTGCTCTTCGAGCCCGGCATCGTGCTCGGCCCCGGCAAGGCGGACCTCCTGGAGGGGATCCGGGCCACCGGGTCGATCTCGGCGGCCGGCCGCAGGATGCGGATGAGCTACAAGCGGGCCTGGGATCTCGTGGTGGCGTTGAACGGCTATTTCGATACGCCGGTGGTGCAGACCAGCAAGGGCGGCAGCGGCGGTGGAGGCGCGAGCCTGACGCCGTTCGGCGAGCAGGTCCTGGCGGCTTATCGCCGTATCGAAGCCAAGAGTGCGCAGGTCGCCGCCGACGAGTTGGCCTGGTTGCGCGATCGCCTGTCGCACGACGGCGGCGCGCCGTCGTAGCCGGTTGCGCGCATCCTGCCAACGTCCGAAGCCACGCACGAAGATGTCGTGCTCGTTGCGTCGGCCGTTGCTGTCCTGGGGCGCGGTGATGCCGGGCGCGGCGACTCGCCGGGGGTGAAGACGGCCCCCGTCCGAGCGCGACTGGGCAGCCGCGGACGACATGGCGGGAACGCCGGCGACCGCGATGGCCGGCAAAACGAAGCGCATTTGCATGGACGCTCCCCGGAACAGGGGGGCAAAGGCCTCATGCGCAAGCGGTGCGTTGTCCAGGTGAGGCGATCAGGGAGCACGCTGTCCATGTTCCAGGCCGAGCCGCCTGTGCATTTTTGCATTCACGGTTGCATCAGCGCCCAGAAGCCGCGGCGTCACGGAGCGTCACGATCGCGCTCGCCGCGCGGGCGACGACGGCGCCATCCTCGCGCTGGATCTCGCACGCGTAGTGGCTGATGGTGCGTCCGCGGTGCTCGGCCCAGGCGTGCGCACGTAACCGGGACCGCCAGACCGGGCGAAGGAAGGTTGTTCTCAGATCGATGCTGGCGAAGCTTTCGCCCGCCACCATCAGGGTCGAGTGCGCGGTGCCGATGGTGGCGTCGGCCAGTTCGCACAGCAGGCCGCCATGGACGGTACCTTGCTGGTTGCCGTGCCGCTGTGCATCGGCATCGAGTTCGAGCGCGGCCATCGCCCGGTCGACGGCCACGATGCGGAAATCCAGCAGTCGCGAGATCGCCGTGGGGTAGCGCATGCGCAGACCTGCGGCATCCGGGTGCGTTCCGCGGACATGGGCGCGCAGGAATTCCAGGACGGGCAGGTCGTGATCGGTCATGGTCGGACGAAGTCGGACGGGATGGGGGCGCGGATCGGATGTGCGGGGCGGACGCATCGACAGGCCGAACAGGCGCGCCGTTGCGGGCTCACCGCAGCAGGGGACGCAGGGCCAATTCGGCACCGAGCAACAGCAGGAACACCAGGAAGCAACGACGGAACAGCGCGGGGCTGATCCGTTGCCTGATCGCCTGACCCGCCCACATGCCGACAAGCGCCGGAACGATCGCCAGCGCGGACAGGCCTGCGGCCTCCAGCCGGAAGGCGCCATGCAGCGACAGCCCGATCGCCAGCGCGATCGTGGACACGGTGAACGACAGGCCGAGGGCCTGCACCAGTTCGTCGCGTGTCAGCGCGAGGGACTGCAGGTAGGGCTCTGCGGGAACGACGAATACGCCGGTGGCGCCGGTGACCAGTCCGGTGCCGAGACCGACCGCAGGCGACCATCGGCGTTCGCGGTGCGCGGAGGTGGTGAATCCCGGCCCGCACAGCGCGTACAGCGCGTAGGTGATCAAGACACCGCCGAGCACGCTGCCCGACCACAGCGGATCGACCCGCACCAGGACGACGGTAACCGCGAGCGTGCCCGCGACGATGCCGAGCATCATCGGCCACAGGCGCCGGGTGAGCGGGCCGCGCGCGGGACCGTCCAGCCACTGCCAGATGTTCGTGACCAGCGAGGGTACGACCAGCAGTGCGGCCGCCGCGAGTGGAGACATCTTCGCGCCGAGCACGCCCATGGCGACGGTCGGCAGGCCCATGCCGGTCACGCCCTTGACCAGTCCGGCCAAGACGAACGTGCCGAACAACAGGGCCAGGGATATGTCGTCGGTGGCGATGTCCATTACAACGATTGGAGATCGGGCAGGCCTTTGCCACAATGCGGAATCTTCCTCCGAGGCTTCGGCCGGGCCGAAGCCTCGCCGTCGCGCTGCCCATGCGGATCGACTTCGCCGACCTGCGCCTGTTCCTGGCCATCGTGGAGGCCGGCAGCATCACAGGCGGCGCTGCGCAGTCGCATCTGGCACTGGCTTCGGCCAGTGAGCGCCTGCGTCGGATCGAAACCGATGCGGGCGTCGCGCTTTTGGAGCGGCATGCGCGTGGTGTCGCGCCCACCGAAGCGGGGGCGGCATTCGCCCATCACGCGCGTTTGCTGCTGCAGCAGCACGGCGTGCTGGATGATGAGCTGCGCGGTTTCGCCGAGGGCGTACGAGGCACCTTGCACCTCTATGCCAATACGGCAGCGCTGGCCGGGTACCTGCCGCGCAGGCTCGCGCGTTGGCTGGCGGACCGCCCCCGACTGGATGTCGGACTGAAAGAGCGCACCAGCACCGAGATCGTCGCTCTGGTCTCGGCGGGGCTGGCCGAAGCCGGCATCGTCTCGGATGCGGTGCCGGCGCCTGGCATGCAGTTGCAGCCGGTCGCGCAGGACCATCTGGTCTTGCTGGTGGCGTCCGGACACTGGCTTCCGGCGTCTGCGCCCGTGCGATTCGGAGACGTGCTCGACGAATCCTTCGTCGGTCTCGAATCGGGCAGCGCGCTGCAGGCGCACGTGCACGAACAGGCGCGTACGCTCGGGCGCGCGCTGTCGCCACGGATCCGCATGAAAAGCTTCGACGGTCTGTGCGAGATGGTGGCCCATGGGATCGGCATCGCCGTTCTGCCCCGGCAGGCTGCCCGCCGATACCGGCGGCGAGGTGATGTGCGCACGGTGCCGCTGGCCGACGCCTGGGCGCGGCGCCGGTTGGCCCTGTGTTATCGCGAGTGGCATCGATTGTCGCCAGCGATGCGGAGCCTGTTGCTCCATCTGGGCGCGATGCCGGGTGTCGAATCGCAATAGCGTCTGCGCGAAGGGAAGCCAAACCTGAGGCTGGAAATTCTTCTGCGGTCGAGCCTGAACGATTCAGTTATGCGAAGGTCATGGTGCCCTTCGACTGCTGCCTGGAATTCATTCGAGGTTATGCTTAATTAACAAATCCGAAACGTTCTGCTAAGTTCCGATCAGGGCCGTTCAGGGGGCTCGGCCCGACCCCCTTTCTTGGAGAACTGCAGATGGAGTTGAAGACCTCGTTGCTGCGGGACGCGATCGTGTGCGCCCTGCTGGCCGGTAGTGCCGGCCTTGTCTTGCCTGCCCACGCACAGGACGCTCCAGCGTCTTCCGCTACGGCAACCGACTTGGACCGTGTCTCGGTGACCGGTAGCCGTATCGCCACGCCTGGCCTGACCACCAACAGTCCGGTGACCAGCATCGAGCGCGACGACTTCCTGCGGACCCAGCCCGCGGCAGTGGAAGAGTTCGTCAAGCAGTTGCCGAGTGTGCTGCCGTCGATCGGCCCGGGCACCAACAACGGCACCACCGGCGCGGCGGAGATCGACCTGCGCGGTCTCGGATCCAACCGCACCCTGGTGCTGATCGACGGTCGTCGGCCGGTGCCCTACAACCTGTCCGGCGTGGTCGACTCCAACACCATCCCGCTGGCGCTGCTGCAGAGCGTGGACGTGCTGACCGGCGGTGCGTCGGTCGTCTATGGCGCCGATGCGATTTCCGGCGTCGCCAACTTCATCCTGCGTCGCGACTTCGAGGGCGCCGAACTCACCACCTCCTACGGCCAGTCCAACCGGGGCGATGGGGGCCGTCAGCGCACGGAGTTGACCCTGGGCTCCAATCTTGCCGACGGCCGCGGCAACGTGGTGCTGAGCATGGGGTACACCAAGGTGGACCCGGTGTTCCAAGGCGATCGCCCATGGTCGCAGGTCTCGCGCTCGTCGGTCAGCGGCAATGCCGAGGGCTCGGCCACCGCGGTGCCCTCGGTGATCCTGGGGCCGCCCGGCGGATTCGGTGCGCCTGACGACGACGGCGTGCTCGACGGTTTCGGGCAGATCGATCCGGTCACCGGCGCGATCGTGCCCGACGTGAACACCTACAACTTCAACCCGCTCAATTACTACCAGACCGGTCTGGACCGCTACCAGGCCACCGCGCTGGGCCGCTTCGAGATCACGCCGAATGCCGAGGTGTATTCGCAGTTGAACTACACCCGTTCGCGGGTGGATTCCTCGCTGGCGCCCAGTGGTCTGTTCTTCGAGGACTTCCAGGTGCCGGTCGGCAATCCGTTCATTCCGGAGCCGGCCCGCCAGCAGCTGTGTCTGGCCTACGGCATCGCCGCGGCCGAGTGCGTCGCCGGCAATCCGACCCTGCTGACCGATCCGGGGACCGGTGGCGGCCTGACCATCGCACGTCGCCTCACCGAGCTCGGTGCGCGACGCAGCGATTACGACACCAAGACCTTCCAGGCCACGGTCGGCCTGCGCGGCGACCTCGGCGATCGCTGGAACTACGACATGTTCTGGTCGCACGGCGAGTCCGAGCAGACCCAGGAACTGATCAACTGGGGCTCGCTGTCGAGCGTGCGCCAGGCGCTGCTCGCGGTCGATCCGACGGCTTGCCTGGATCCGTCCAATGGCTGCGTGCCGCTCAATGTCTGGGGCCCGGACGGCTCGATCACCCAGGAGATGCTGGACTTTATCAACCTGAGCTCGCTGTCGCTGCAGAAGGTCGAGCAGCAGAATGCGGCCTTCAACATCGCCGGCGACCTCGGCGATTTCTCCTCGCCGTGGAGCGATCTCCCGATCGGCGTGGCGGCAGGCCTGGAGTACCGCCGGGCCGAAGCATCGACCCGGTCCGACGCGGCCTCTCAGATCGCCGGTGAGGTGATGGGCACCGGCGCGCCGACCCCGGACCGCAGCGGCTCCTTCGATCTCCAGGAAGCCTATGCGGAAGTGATCGTGCCGCTGATCAGCAACGTGCCGGGCGTGTACTCGCTGTCGCTGGAGGGCGGCTATCGCCACACCCAGTTCTCCGCCAGCGGTGGTGCCGACGAGGATTACGGCAGCTACAAGTACGGCCTGGAATGGGCCCCGATCGAATCGCTGCGTTTCCGCGGCATGTTCCAGCGCGCCACCCGCGCACCGGGCATCAACGAGCTGTTCGCACCGCTTGTCACGGGTCTGGACAATCTCAGCGTCGACCCCTGCGGCGGCGGCGCGGTCAACCGGGCCGATGCGAACACTCCGGGTACGCTGGCCAACCTGTGCCGCGAAACGGGCGTGCCGCTCGCTTCGATCGGTTCGCTGCAGCAGCCGTCGGCCGGTCAGGTCAACGTGCTCGGCGGCGGCAATCCGCAGTTGCGTCCGGAACTGGCCGATACCCAGACCCTGGGCCTGGTCTGGACCCCCACCAACGACTTCGCAGTGACGCTGGACTACTGGAAGATCGAGATGGAGGACGTGATCTCGTCGCCCAGCGTCGACGACATCATCGCCGGCTGCTACAGCACCGAGCTCAATCCGGGCCTGACCTTCAACGAGACCTGCGAGCTGGTCGGTCGCTCGCCGATCACCGGTACCTTCAACGGTACGAGCTCGCCCGGTATCTTCCAGGCGCTCACCAACCAGGGCCGCCTGACCCGCACCGGCGTGGATCTCGGTGCGCGTTATGCGCTGGGTCTGGAAGACTGGGGCCGGCTGACCTTCTCGCTCGATGCCACCCGCGTCACCCGCAACCGCTTCCAGGCCACGCCGGTGTCGGTGGACCGCGACTGCCTCGGCTACTACAGCGTGTCGTGCAGCCCCAACTCCAAGCTGCGGTCGGCGCTGCGCACGACCTGGAACATCGAGGACTTCACTGCCTCGCTGGCCTGGCGCTACAGCAGCTCGATGGAGGTCGAGCCGGCCTCCGGGACCTGGTTCGAGGCCTATCGGAACATCCCGTCCTTCAGCTACTTCGACCTGAGCTTCGCCTACGACGCCCCCTTCAACGCGCAGATCAACCTGTCGGTGAACAACCTCACCGACAAGCGTCCGCCGATCGTGGGCAACACCATCGGTGCCACCGCGGAGAACAGCGGTAACACCTTCCCGACGTACTACGACGCCATCGGTCGCTTCATCACCCTCGGCGTGACCTTCCGCTTCGACTGAGCGGACAGCCAGGCAGGGGCGGGCAGCCGCCCGCCCCTGCGCACGCGGCAAGCGCATGGCATCGCCTCGCGGCATCGGCTAAGGTGCGCGCACGCCCGAGGATGCGCCTCCCATGCCCCCCGTAGTCCCGACCTCGCGCGTCGCCCGTTTCCGCGAGGCATTGTCCGCATCGCCGGCGCTGTGGTGGGCACTGATCTATTTCTTCTGCCTGCTGTGCGGTTATTACCTGCTGCGGCCCGTACGCGATGCGATGGGGGCTTCGGCCGATCCGACGGCGGTGTTCCCGCACTGGCTGCTGGCACTGGGCGACCGGATCGGGGTGGCGCCGGCCGACTACACGTTGCAGTTGCTGTTCACCGCCACCTTCGTGGCGATGTTGGTGTTGCAGCCGGTGTACGGCGCGCTGGTGGCACGGTTTCCGCGGCGGGTGTTCCTGCCGGTCGTGTATCTGTTCTTCATCGCCTGCCTGTTCGGGTTCTGGTGGGCATTCGATGCGGCGCTGCCGGGACGGGGCGCGCTGTTCTTCGTGTTCATCGCGGTGTTCAACCTGTTCGCGGTGACGGTGTTCTGGAGTTTCATGGCCGACGTGTTCGACAACGAACACGCCAGG
Organism: Luteimonas abyssi; assembly: GCF_001482195.1. Taxonomy (GTDB): domain Bacteria; phylum Pseudomonadota; class Gammaproteobacteria; order Xanthomonadales; family Xanthomonadaceae; genus Luteimonas; species Luteimonas abyssi. The sequence continues at coordinate 821,012 of NZ_KQ759763.1, forward strand.
CGCGTCTACGGCTATATCGGTGCGGGTGGCACGCTGGGCGCGCTGTGCGGGCCGGGCATCACCCGGCTGTTGGTGGAGCAGGTGGGCGTCGCCAATCTGCTGTTGGTTTCAGCGGGCTTCATCGGCCTGTGCCTGCTGTGCATCGTCCAGTTGCGGCCATGGGCGGTGGCCCGCGAGCGCGCGCATCGCGAGGCCAGCGGCGAGGCGGCGATGGGCGGTTCGGTGTGGGCGGGGCTGCGCCTGGTGGCGCAGGATCCGCTGCTGCGCGCATTGGCCCTGCTGATGTTCTTCGGCGTTGGCGTGGGCACGCTGCTCTACAACGAACAGGCGGCGATCGTGCGCCGTTTCTACCCGACCGCCGAGGCGGCCACGCGGTACTACTCGACGCTCGACTGGGCGGTCAATGGCCTGACCATCCTGGTGCAGCTGTTGCTCACCCGCTGGCTGATGCGCCGGTTCGGGATCGTGCCGCTGTTGCTGCTGCCGGCGCTGGCGATCCTGGTCGGATTCGCGCTGCTGTCGGCCTCGCCGCTGCCGTTGCTGGTGGCGACGGTGCAGGTGATGACCCGCGCCAGCGAGTTCTCCCTGGCCAAGCCCGCCCGCGAGACCCTGTACACGCGGATGGACCGCGAAGCCCGCTACAAGGGCAAATCGGTGATCGACACCGCGGTCTACCGTACCGGCGACTTCACGTTCGTCTGGGTGCACAAACTGCTGGCCGGCTTCGGCTCGAGCGTAGTGTTCCTCGCCGGCCTGGGCATCGCGGCCGGCATGACCTTCGGCGCATGGCGGGTCGTGCGCGAACAGCGCAGGCTTCCGACGAACTCCCCGGGCGAAGGTGCGGGACATGGTGGATCGTCGTGATGTGCTGAAGGCGGGGCTGGCGGCGTTTCCGCTGGCGTGGTGGCCATGGCGGGCGAAGGCAGCCGAGCACGAGGAGGCGACCGCTGTCGCGCCGCGGCCGCTCGATATCCTCGTGCTGGGCGGCACCGGTTTTCTCGGTCCGCACTTCGTCGAAGCTGCGCTCGCGCGGGGCCATCGACTGACCCTGTTCAACCGCGGGCGTCGTGCCCCCAGCCGCTTCGATGGCGCGGCGTTCTCCGGCGTCGAACAGTTGCGCGGTGATCGCCGCAGCGACTTCTCGGCGCTGGGAGCGACCCGGCGCTGGGATGTCGTGCTCGACACATCGGCCTACTTCCCCGCGGATGTCGTGCGCAGCGCGACGTTGCTGGCGAGCCGGGTGGGGCTTTACCAGATCGTGTCGTCGATTTCGGTCTATGCGCGGCAGGACATGCCGAACGACGAAGACAGCGCGCTGGCGGCATTGGACGACCCGTCCGTCGAGCGGGTCGACGGCGAGACCTTCGGCGGGCTGAAGGCGCTGTGCGAGGCCGCGGCCGAGCGCGTGCTGCCGGGACGGACCTGCGTGGTGCGCCCGGGCCTGATCGTGGGGCCTGGCGATCCCACCGACCGGTTCACTTACTGGCCCGCTCGTGCCGACCGCGGTGGGGAGATGCTCGCGCCCGGGACTCCGCGCGATCCAGTACAGATGATCGACGTGCGCGACCTGGCCGCATTCCAGTTGCGCCTGCTGGAGCGTGGTGCGACCGGGGTCCTCAATGCGCTCACACGGCCCGGCCATTTGAGCATGGGCGATGTCGTCGAGACCTGCCTGCGTGTCGCCCGGGAGGCGAACACCGTGCAGTGCGTCCGTGCGCCCTGTGATCAACCGCCGGGTCACGACACGCGCGCGACCTGGGTGCCGGCGGGGTTTCTCGCCGAACGGCAGGTCAGCCCCTGGCAGGACATGCCGGTGTGGATGCCGCCGGACGGCGCCTATGCCGGATTCGCGCGCACTTCGGCGGCGCGGGCCGTCGCGGCAGGATTGACGTTCCGCCCCTTGGAGACGACGGTGGCCGACACCCTGGCCTGGTGGCGATCGCTGCCGGAGGCGCGGCGGGCCGAGCCAGGTGCCGGGCTGGCCTTGGAGCGGGAAGCCGAAGTCCTGCAGGCCTGGCACGCTGCGGAGGCCGCACGTACGCGCAGTTCCGGGTGAGGCCGGTTTCGGACGACAGAACCTAGCGACCTGCCTCGATTCGCAGACATGTCGCGAACACGGGATACGCGGTGCCGGAGCGTCGACGTTGCACGGCATGCGACGCGGATCCGGGCTGAGCGCATGTGAGACATCCCCGCGTGGCCTGGCGACGTGGACGACGCGCCGTCGAATCACGCCCGCCCCTGAACGGGCCGTACGCGAGGCCTGGGCCGAACGCTCGGGCATGGCGACAATGCGCGCCATGTCAGCCTCCGGCAACGAGATGCGTCGTCATCGCCCACCCCGGCGATTCGCCCGCATCCGGCGGCCGCGCGGGACCTTCCGCGCGCTGGGCGCACTGGCGGTCGTGTTGCTCGTCTGGGCGTTCGTCTGGGAACCGTCGCGCCTGCTGGAGCGCGACTACGCGCTGGTTCTTCCCCGCTGGCCGGCGCAGTGCGACGGTCTGCGTGTGGATGTGGTGGCCGATCTGCACACCGGCTCGCCGTTCAACGGTCTCGACAATCTCGACCGCGTGGTCGACCGGCTCGTCGCCAGCGATGCCGACCTGGTGCTGCTCGCCGGGGACTACGTGATCCTGAGCGTCATGCTCGGCGAATACATCCCGGCCGAGCGTATCGCGCCGCGCTTCGCCAGGTTGGCCGCACGCAAGCCGGTCTATGCCGTGCTGGGCAACCACGACTGGTGGAAGGATGGCGGGCGTGTCCGGCGGGCGCTGGAAGCCGCCGGGGTGCAGGTGCTGGAAAATGCATCGACCGAAGTTGTCGTACGCGACTGCCGGTTCGGTATCGCGGGTATCGGTGACAAATGGGAGGGCGACCCGCAGCCCCGGCGCGCGTTCGCTGCGTTACCCGAGGATCTTCCGACGCTTGCACTGACCCACAATCCCGAACTGTTCCCCGATATCCCGGCCCGGGCAGCGCTGACCGTGGCGGGCCATACCCATGGCGGGCAACTGGGGATTCCCTGGCCTGGCGATCCGCCGCTGCCGACCAGGGTCGGGGGGCACTACCTCGCCGGACATCTCGTCGAGCGCGGCGGGCATCTGTTCGTATCGCCGGGCATCGGGACCAGCATCCTGCCGTTCCGCTTCGGCATGCCGCCGGAGATCTCGCGCCTGCGCTTGCGCAGTGAGGCGGTCGCACTCGAACCGGCGAGCGCGCGGGCCACCACCGCGGCCAGTCGAACAGCGGCGCACCCGCCACGAACAAGGCCGTGAGCACCGGCATCGCCGGATTGCGGATGCCGCGGAAGAGCACACATCGCGCCACCGTGCGCGCGGCCCAGAACAGTGCCATCGTCAGCGGCAACGCATGGCCCAGCGATGTCGTCGCCAACGCCTCGGTGCAGAACAGGGCGAGCGCGCCGACGGTAAGGAAGACGTAGGTCAGGTGCAGATTCGATATCTGCACGATCGCGCGACCCCCGGGGGGGGGGCGGCAGTCAGCCGAAGGCGCCAGTCGAACAAGCCCAAAGATGCCGGATGGAACGCGGCGAATCCGATGCTGTGCAGTGCGCACAGCAGCACCGACGCGCGTGCGTTACGGCCTGCGCGCCGCTGCCTTGTGCGGCGAGATCCACATGTCGATGTTCGCGCGGAACACGACGGTATCGCGCGTGTCGCGCACTTCCACGGTCACCGGCGCCTCGTATCCCGCCTCGCGTACGTCCAGCGCCGGAACGTGCGCGGTGGCGCGCTGCCGGCCGCTGGCCTTGGCGAGGTACTCGACCTGCATGCCTTTCGGAATCCAGCGCATGCCCCGCGGTGTGGATGCCTCGGTCGCCAGGCCGCCGACGAACTCCGCGAGGTTGCACAACGCGATGGCGTGCACGGTGCCGAGGTGGTTGGTGATGCGGCGCCTGTGCTCCAGCGTGGCCGTGGCAGTGCCCGGTGCCAAGCTGTCCAGCGCCGGGCCGATGCTGCCGAAGTAGGGCGCCTTGAAACAGACCAGGCGCGAGAACAATCGGCGCCCGCCGGGCAGGCGGGCCAGGCGTTGGTAGATGTCGAGCAGCCGGCTGGGCATGAGGCGGGCTCCTTGGAACCTTGGGCCGTCACGAAGACGCCCGGCGTCGGCCGGGCGTCCTGGAGGCGTGAGGTCAGGCGGCTTCGCGCGCGTTGCCGGAGCCGTGCTGTTCGCGGTCGTAGTAGGTCGCCGCGCGCAGTTCGTGCACGTCGAAGTCGTCGACGGTGATGGTGTCCAGCGTGATCGCCCGCAGTTCCTCGAGCAATGCGCGCTCGTCGGCGGTGATGACGCCCTCGCGCACGGCCTCTTCCAGCTGCCCGTCGTAATCGCGCGCCTGGATGCCCTTGCCCTTGAGCGCCTTGAGGAACTTGCGCTCGACTGGCTCGGCCGCCACGGCCTTGGCGAGATAGCTGGCGATGCGGCCGCCGGGATTGTTCTCGCACGGGGTCAGGAAGACGCCCTGCGCCAGGCGCTCACGCGCCTCGTTGACATTCATCAGCAGCGAGGCGACACGATGACCCAGGCGGTCGCCGGGGGCTTCGGCGCGGCGGCCGAACGGGAAGATCAGCACCCACATCAGCCAGCCCACCGGACGGATCGGGAAGTTGCGCAACGCCGCCGACAGCGAGGTCTCGATCTTGTGCACGCTGTCGTGGAAGGCCCAGGCCAGCAGCGGCTTGTCGCTCTCGGGCGCACCTTCGTCGTGATAGCGCTTGAGGATCGCGCTGGTCATGTAGACGTGGCTGAGCACATCGCCCAGGCGACCGGACAGCGATTCCTTGAACTTGAGCTTGCCGCCGAGCGTCATCATCGACACGTCGGCCATCAGCGCGAGGTTGGCGGAGTAGCGGTCCAGCTTGCGGAAGAACCGACGGGTGTAGTCGTCGCCGGGGGCGGCGCCGATGCGTGCGCCGGTGATGCCGAACCAGAACGAGCGCACCGCGTTGGAGATGCCGTAGCGGATGTGGCCGAACAGGTTGCGGTCGAAATCCTCCAGGCCGGCCTCGCGGTCGGGATTCTGCGCCGCCTGCATCTCCTTGAGCACCCACGGATGGCACAGGATCGCGCCCTGGCCGAAGATCAGCAGGCTGCGGGTCATGATGTTGGCGCCTTCGACCGTGATGCTGATCGGCGCGGCCTGCCAGTTGCGACCGGCGAAGTTGCGCGGCCCGAGGATGATGCCCTTGCCGCCGATCACGTCCATGACGTCGCTGATCACCTCGCGGCCCATGGTCGTGCAGTGGTACTTGGCGATCGCCGACGGCACCGCCGGCACGTCGCCGCGGTCTACGGCGGCCGCGGTGGCCTGCGACAGCGCGCTGATCGCGTACGCCTTGCCGCCGATCCGGGCCAGCGCTTCTTCCACGCCCTCGAAGCGGCCGACCGACAGGCCGAACTGCTTGCGGATGCGCGCATACGCGCCGGTGATGACCGCACCGGCCTTGGCGCCGCCGCTGGCGGTGGAGGGCAGGGTGATGGAGCGGCCGATCGCCAGGCATTCGTTGAGCATGTTCCAGCCCTTGCCAGCCTTGTCGGGGCCGCCAACGAGCTGGCTCAGCGGAATGAAGACGTCCTTGCCGAAGATCGGGCCGTTCTGGAACGGCGAGTTCAGCGGGAAGTGGCGTCGGCCGACGTCCACGCCTGGCGTCTCGCGCGGCAGCAGCGCCAGGGTGATGCCGATGTCGTCGACGTCGCCCAGCAGGCCATCGGGGTCGTACATGCGGAAGGCGAGGCCGATCAACGTGGCGACAGGCGCCAACGTGATGTATCGCTTCTCGAACGTCAGCCGCACACCCAGCACCTGGGCGCCGTTCCACTCGCCCTTGCAGACGATGCCGTAGTCGGGGATCGAGGTGGCATCGGAGCCGGCGAACGGCCCGGTGAGGCCGAAACAGGGGACTTCGCGCCCATCGGCCAGGCGCGGCAGATACAGGTCCTTCTGATCCTGGGTGCCGTAGTGCACCAGCAGTTCACCCGGACCGAGCGAGTTCGGCACGCCGACGGTGGAGCTGACCACGCTGGAGATCGACGACAGCTTCTGGATCACCTTGTGGTGAGCCAGCGCGGAGAAACCGAGACCGCCGTACTCCTTCGGAATGATCATGCCGAAGAACTTGTTCTTCTTGATGTAGTCCCACATTTCCGGCGGCAGGTCGGCGTGGACGTGGGTGATCTCCCAGTCGTTGATCATCCGGCACAGGTCTTCGACCGGGCCGTCGAGAAACGCCTGCTCTTCCGCGGTGAGCTGCGGCTTGGGGTAGTTGAGCAGGATGTTCCAGTCCGGATCGCCGGTGAACAGTTCGCCCTCGAAGCCGACCGAACCGGTTTCCAGCGCGATGCGCTCGGTCTGCGACAGTGGCGGCAGCACCTTACGGAAGAAGCCCAGCATGGGGGCGGTGATCAGCGACTTGCGCAACGGCGCGACCAGCAACGGCACCGCGACCAACACCAGGAGTACGGCGGCGACGACGGTCGCGGTGGCGTTGGCCCCCAGCAGCCAGCACGCGACCAGCGCGGTCGCCGCGATCGTCACCCACACCGGAAAGCGCATGCGGTGATAGGCGGCGAACATGCCGGTCAGAAGAAGTGCGAGGAACGGTACGACGACGCTCATGGCTGACTCCGGGGAGCTGCGGAGATGGGAAAGGCGGCCAGGACACCCGGCATCACCATACGCGATAGTATGGTGTGGCGAAAAAGGCGCTGTCAATCGTGCAGTGCGTCATTTCTCGATACCGCCGACGATACGCCGGCAGCTGCATGCGTACGGTAAACTCGCGCCCCATGAGCCAGACCACGACCGCGGCCGCCAAAGCCGCCGCTTCGCCGCGCAGCAGCGAACGCCAGGGGCGCCTGAGCGCCGACGACTGGGCCCAGGCGGCCCTCGAACTGATCGCCGAGCAGGGCGTGGCCGCGGTGGCGGTGGAGTCGCTCGCGCGGCGTCTGGGCGTCACCAAGGGGAGTTTTTACTGGCACTTCCCGTCACGCGATGCGCTGTTGCAGGCAGCACTGGAGCGCTGGGAAAGCGTCGAACAGGAGGCCGTCTTCGGCCAGCTCGAGAAGATTTCCGACCCGCGCGAACGCTTGCGCGCCCTGATCCAGATGGTCGCCAACGAAATCGGCCTGCATGTCGTCTACAGCGCCTTGCTGCAGGCGCTCGACCATCCCATCGTCAAGCCGGTCATCGGCCGTGTGTCCGAGCGTCGGCTGGAGTACCTCGCGCGCAGCTATCGCGAGGTCGGCTTCGGCGAGAGCGAAGCCCGCCATCGCGCGCGGCTTGCCTACACCGCCTATGTCGGCTTCCTGCAGCTGTCGATCCAGCTCCCGCAATCGCGCCTGGATCACGAGCAGTACGACGCCTACATCGCCCATGTCATGGCGACGTTGATTCCGCCAGCGGGTTGAACGTTTGTGTCACGGGTTCGCAGTCTGTGCGGTGACCCTGTTTAAGATTTCTCGACTCGGGGTCGGATTCACCGGCTCGGCTCCCATATCGCATCCGGAGACTGTGGTCACGCCTGTCTGCAACGGCCGCTGCTAGGCTCGGACGGTGTGCCGGCAGGATGCCGCCTGCTGCTGGTCCGCTTTCCATTTGGCGGCTTTCGGAGATGCAGAAATGATGAAAGGAATGATCAAGCTGGGTGCGACGGCTTTGCTGGTTGCGGGTCTGTCTCTGAGTGGCAGTGCGCTGGCCTATCCCGACGTTCCCTGCACGACGCCCGGTCAGCAGACTACGACGCCTGTCGGGCAAGGTTACATTCTCTGGGAATGCGATGGCTCGTCCTGGTACTTCCTGCTGCAGTACTGGTGTGACGATCGCGGTTTCTGTATCCCGCTGTGATGCGCCCGGGAGGTACGAGCCTCCGTGGCGCAGTTCCTTCCGTGAATTTCCGAACCGCCTCCCGATAAAAAACGGCCCCCTTGCGGGGGCCGTTCTTCTACTTGTCCAGTGCGCGATCAGAAACGCTGCTGGTAACGCATGTACACGAAGCGACCGATGTCGAACTCGCCGTTGTACGGGAAGTTCGCGTTCGGCTGCGAGTACATCGGCGGGCCCAGTCGATCGAACACGTTGTTCGCACCGATACCGACGGTCGCATTCCACGGTGCGTTCCAGCGGAGCTGAAGGTCGTTGAACGTGACGCTGCCGGACTCGTTGATTGCACGTGTCTGCGACGGGTTGCCGGCGATGTAGCCCGGGTTGCTGCACTGATCGGGGAACGACACCGCGCTCAGGCAGCTTTCCTTCAGGCCCGAGTAGTAGCGCACACCCCAGGTCGCACCGAAGTCGCCCAACGTCCAGCTGAGGCTGGCATTGGAGCGGACTCGGAACGTAGAACCGCCCGAGGAGGCGAAGCTCACGTTCTGGGTCGGCAGGGCCGCCGAGCTGGAGGACCAAAACTCGTTACGCGAGATGTAGGTGGTCTGCCAGTCCAGGCTGAGATTGCCGAAATCGGTGTCGAGACGGTAGCTCAAGTCGAAATCATAACCTTCGACTTCCTGGATTGCGGCGTTGCGGGTGCTCAAGTTCATGCTGTTGACGTAACCCAGCACGGAATCGCGGCTGAAGTCGACGCAGCGCTCAGCGATGTTTTCGACATAGCAGTCGGTCAGCATCTGACCGGCGGTGTCGGCCACGATCATGTCCTTGATTTCGATCTGCCACCAATCCAGGCTCATGTTCAGCCCGGTGACGAAACCGGGGCTCCACACGAAGCCGAGCGTCTTGGAGATCGATGTCTCGGGCTGCAGGTTCGGATTGGCGACGCCCTGGAAGAACGCGACCGGCGTCTGCGGCTGGGAGCTTGTGCTCGGCACAAAGCCCTGCTGCAGCTGACGGAAGTTCGCGTAATCGGCAATAGCGGCTGCGCAGCGCGCGGCGGTGGCCGCATTGCTGCGAGCTGCGCCATAGACCGGATCGCAGGGGTCGGTATAGGACACGAAGCTCTGCGAACCGCCGCCGTACAGGTTGGAGATGGTCGGTGCGCGGAAGCCTTCGGACCACGTGCCGCGGACCATCAGGCTGTCAATCGGACGCCACGTGAAGCCGAACTTGCTGTTGATCGTATCGCCGAAGGTGTCGTAGTCGGAGTAACGAGTTGCGGCGGTCAACACCAATTCCTGAGCGCCGGGCAGGTCAGCCAGCAGCGGAATCTGGAACTCGGTGTAGATTTCGTTGACTTCGTAGCCACCGCTGGTCGGGCGCGACGCGAGATTTGTCGAGTTGCCGCTGACCGACAGTGCGTCGGGGATGAACTCGCCCCGCTCACGACGGTGCTCAGCGCCGAGCGCGAACGCAACATCGCCACCCTGGATGGGGAACAAGGTGCCCGCGATATTGGCCGATACCACGTTGGTGGTGGTTTCGCCGGTCGCGTGCTCTTCCTGGAACAGGTAGTCCTGCAGAGCCTGGTTACCGGTCAGGCCGCCAGGTCCGACCGTGCCCGAACTCAGGAAGGGATTCCAAGGCATGCACTGGCCCGCATCCGGACCCAACGCGATCGGATTAGCTGCGGTGCCGCATTGAACGACACCGTCGGCGTTGATAAACGAAGCGCCGACCGAGCGTGCAACGTTGGCCAGGTTCAGATTTCCGTACGAGGACTGGACAACCTTGTTGCTGTTGTAGAGATAGCTCACGTCCCAATCGAAGATGCGGTCGCCGACTTCGAAGAACCCTTCAAGACCGCCGGTCAGGCGCAGAGTATCGAGGTCGCTCTCGGAGTAGCGCGGCACTTCCCAGGTCCGACGCCACCAGTTCGCGATTGGCTCGTCAATCGGATTGAACGCGCTATCCGGCGAGATCGAGAAGTCCGCGGTCGGGCTGTTGAAGCTCGCGGACTGGAACGGATAGCCGGCCACGGTGCGCGCCGAGGTGCGGTTGGTGTAGTTGGCGTCGCCACGGAAGCGGACATTGTCGGTCAGATCGTAGCTGCCGCTGACGAAGATCGACTTGCTTTCCGTCGGGGTGCGCAGGTCCATCTGTTCGGACGAATTGGTGACGTCTCCGTCCGGGGCCGACAGGTTCTGGACCCGGTAGTCCGCGGGGTTCTGCGGGTTGCCGCCATCGCGCAGGACGAGTCGGACCGACTGCGTCGGGTTGCTGCCGGTGGGATCGGGATAGACGAAGCCCGGAACGGGGTTCTGCGTCGGCGAGGAGACGAATCCGCCCACTTCGCCGACCGAGGTCCAGCTCAGGTTCGGGTAGCGATCGCCCTGCGGGAAGCGGCTGAACGGCCGATCCGGGGCGCGCACCGCGTTTTCCTTCGAGTATTCGAAGGCTGCCGTGATCGAGCCGCGGTCGCTGACTGCGCCGAGCACGATGTCGCCACGCTCGACGGAACCGTCGCCCTCGTCGTACTGACCGTAGTAGACATTGCCCTCGACGCCTTCGAAGTTGCTGCGGGTGATGATGTTGACCACGCCGGCGATCGCATCGGAACCGTAGATGGTCGACGCGCCGTCCTTGAGCACTTCGATACGCTCGACAATCGACGACGGGATCGTCGAGATGTCCTGCAGGCCGCCGGTGCTGATGCCCAGGCGCTTGCCGTTGACCAGCACGAGGGTGCGCTGGGCGCCCAGGCCGCGCAGACTGATGAACTGGCCGCCGGCGGTCTCACCGGCAGAGAGCGGAGAGGCGCGCGAAAGCGAGGGTGTTCCGGCGGCAGAAATGTTCTGCAGGATGTCTGCAACAGACTGGAAGCCCTGATTCTCGATTTCTGCACGTGTGATGGTGAGGACCGGCTGGGCGGTCTCCATCTCGACCTGGCGGATGCGCGAACCGGTGACCTGGATGCGGTCCAGGGTGGTCGCTTCCGCGCTGTCCTGGGCAACCGCGACACCGGTGCCGACCAGCGAGGTCGTGCCCGCAACGAGCGCGAAGGTGATCGCGTCGCGGAGCTTGGTGGTCTTCAAATTCATCTCTCTCTCCAAGTGAGTCTTGGGAAAATCCCATGGGAACCCGCCAGCGGCATCAAGCGAGACGCCAAATCCGGCAAGGCCGGGGCCGATACTAGCCCCCTTGCGAGAGAAATTAAAGTGTCGTTAACAAAAAGAATGGAAGTCGTGAAATGACTGTGCTAGCGCCGCCCCTTGAGGGAGCAGTGAAGCGCTTCCAAGCCGATCTGTCGGCAGTACAGAGACGGGCGGACTGAGGCCAGGCAGGCAGCCTGGATCAGAGATCCTGTTCGTAGCGGACGTAGGGCACGGTGCCCTCGTCCTCGCCAGGTTCGCCGCGGGGCGAGAAGGGGTTGCGGCCCCGGGTGACGATGTTGTCGGCGCCGACGGTGAGCTGGCCGCTCCACGGGGTCCGCCAGGTCAGGCCCAGGCCCAGGCCTTCCCAGCGTTGGCGGCCCGGGCTGTCGATCACCTGGCCGATGATGCTGGCGCCGAAGTTGCCGAAACCGCCGCCGACGCTGAGCGATTTGCTGTCCCAACGATCGGCGAGGTCGAGCGGCGCCTGCGCGTACGGGATCAGCCGCGCCTTGGCGACCGTTCCGGCGATCGACACGTAGCCCTGATCGCTGATGTTGCGCTGGGCGAAGACGGTGAGGTCGTTGGAGTCGAGCTCGGTGGTGGGATTCGTACGCCCCGAGTTGAGCCACACCGGGAGGCCGCGGGTCTCGCCGACGCTGACGCCGACACGGCCGCCATCCCGGCTGATGGCGGCTGTCGCGATGCCGCGATGCGCGGTCTCACTGCCAGGCTGATTGCCATCCACATCCATCGAGGCCAGCGCGCAATTGTTGGCGAGGGTGCCCAGGGCGTGGGTCATCGAGCCGCGGTAATCGCACAGCAGCCCGAGCGAGTCGCTGCCCTGGAGGCCGAACGCCGCATCGAGCCGGTTGGCGCCGAAGCGCCAACGGGCGCCGGCCTGGGCGGGCGCGCCGTTGTCAGTAGGTTCCAGGACGAGCAACGCTTCGAGACGGCCGTTGCTGTTGTTCCAGATCGGCAGGACGGTCTGGTCGCCGGGGCGTGCGGAGGGCGCCTGTGCGTGCGCACCCGCTGCTGCGCCGAGGGCGAGCAGGGAGGCGAGCGCGAGCTTGGCAAGGCGCAGCGGCATGATGTCCGTCGACCAGCGGCCGGAGCTGGAAGTTCCCTCCGAAGTGGGATCCGACTCTAGCCCGTTTATGTTTATTTAACAATCCCCGTACTGCTGCCGAACGATCACTGAAGCCGTTCCGGCGCGGTCATTGGAGCCTGCCGGGGAGTGAACAAGGCGTCAATCTCTTCTTGCGAAAACGGATAACGCTGGCCGCAGAACTCGCAACGGACCTCGGCGAAGCCGAGCTCCAGGGTCGCGGCGGTCGCCTCTTCATGCCCCAGCGATTCGAGCATGGCCGCCACCCGCCCACGGGAGCAGGAGCAGCCGAACCGCAGGGCGCGCCCATCGAGCCAGCGAGCGTCTTCCTCGGAGAACAGGCGGGCGCCCAGGGTTTCGGCGTTCCACGACAGCAGTTCGGCGGGGCGCAAGGTGTCGAACAGGATGCCGATGCGGTTCCAGCCATCGTCGTCGCCTTCGTCGCCCGGCAGCTTCTGCACCATGAGGCCGGCGCAGGCCGTGTCGTCTGCCGCCAGCAGCAGGCGCGTGGGCAACTGTTCGGACTGCTGGAAATAGTCTTCGAACGCACCGGCCAACGTGTCGGACGCGATTTCGACCAGGCCCTGGTACCGGGTGGGGTCGCGGCCGGGCCCCGGATTCTCCACGGTGATGGCAAGAAGGGCGTCGCCGACGAGCGCGCGCAGATCGGTGCCCGCCGCGCCGGCCGCGTCCGCCTCGAAGTGGGCCAGGCCGCGCAGGGTGCCTGCGGCGGTACATTCGGCGAACAGCCCGCGCAGAGCGGCATGCCCCCGCAACTGGATCGACAGCCGTCCTTCGACCTTGGCGTGGGCGGTGAACAGGGCGGACGCCGCCGCCGCCTCGCCGAGCGTGGTCGACACGCCCGCCGGGTAGTCGTCGCTGGCGCGGATCCGCTGCCAGGCATCGTGCAGGTGGACGCGGACGCCCCGGACGCCCGCATGCGGCAGCAGGAAGCGATCGAGTCGGTCGGTGTCGGAAGGCAGGGGCATGAGGAATCCGTGGCGCGGCGATTGCCGGATAATGGCGCTTCGATCATCGAAGGCGAGACGACATGGGTGGGGGCGACGACACCGACATGCAAGCGACACCAAGGCGGGCGCGACGCAGCCGCTGGTACTGGCTGTGGAAGCTCCCGCTCGTGCTGGTGGCGCTCAGTGTGCTGCAGGTCGTCGTGCTGCGTTTCGTGGACCCGCCGTTCTCGACGTACATGGCGATTCGCCAGGTCGATGCCTGGACCGGTCGCGACGAGCCGGTGAGGCTGCGCTACAGCTGGCGGGACTGGAACGGGATCGCGCCTTCATTGCCGTTGGCGGTGGTGGCCTCGGAGGATCAGAACTTCGGTCGCCACCGCGGCTTCGATTTCGACGCCATCGAGCAGGCGCGCGCACACAACGCGCGTGGCGGACGCATGCGTGGCGCCAGCACCATCAGCCAGCAGGTGGCGCGCAATGTGTTTCTGTGGGGCGGTCGAAGCTGGGTGCGCAAGGGACTCGAGGCCTGGTACACGGTACTGGTGGAGACGATCTGGTCGAAGCAGCGGATCCTCGAGGTCTACGTCAACGTCGCCGAGTTCGGCGACGGCATCTACGGGGCACAGGCGGCCGCGCGCGAATTCTTCGGAAAGGATGCCGCGCAGTTGAGCGCGCTCGAAAGCGCGCGGCTGGCCGCGGTATTGCCGAGCCCCCGGCGCTACAGCGCGACCCGGCCGGGCCCATACGTACAGCGGCGCACGGTGCAGATCGAACGACAGATGCGGCAGATCGGCGGCGAAGCCCATCTGCAGCAGTTCGATTGACCCGCGACCGGCTACGATGCCCGCCATGACTAGGGAACGCCTGACGGTCGTGGTGGCCGCTTTCAACGAAGCCGAGGCGCTGCCCCTGTTGCAGCCGCGGCTGTGCGCGGTGCTGGACACCTTGGCCGACGATGGCATCGACGGCGCGATCCTCTACGTGGACGACGGCAGTCGCGACGGTACCTGGGAGGTGCTCCAGGGATTCGCGGCCGACCCGCGGGTCTCGCTGTTGCGCCTGTCGCGCAACTTCGGCAAGGAGGCGGCGTTGACCGCGGGGCTGGATCGTGTCGACACGGGGGCGGCGGTGATCCTGGACGCGGACGGGCAGGACCCGCCGGAGTTGATTCCCGAGTTCGTCGCCCGCTGGCGGGAGGGGTACGACGACATCTACGGCACCCGGACCGAGCGCGCGGGCGAGACCTGGGCCAAGCGTGCGTCGGCCTATCTGTTCTATCGCACGATGCAGCGGCTTTCGAAGACGCCGATCCCGATGGATACCGGCGACTTCCGCCTGTTGTCGTCGCGGGCGCTGCAGGCCTTGCGGCAATTGCGCGAGCGGCACCGCTTCATGAAGGGCCTGTTCGCCTGGGTGGGCTTCAACCGGATCGCAGTGCCCTATCAACGCGATGCGCGCCTGGCCGGTGCCACCAAGTTCAACCTGTGGCGACTGTGGAACTTCGCACTCGAAGGCGTGACCAGCTTTTCCACCGTGCCACTGCGCATCGCCACCTACATCGGTGTGGGCTCGGCGATGCTGGCGTTCGTCTACGCCGTGTGGATCGTGTTCAAGGCGCTGATCTGGCGCGATCCGGTGGCGGGTTGGCCGACGATGATGGCGGTGATCCTGTTTCTCGGCGGTATCCAGCTGATCGCGCTCGGGTTGATCGGCGAGTACCTGGGGCGGCTGTACGAGGAGTCGAAGCAGCGCCCGCTCTACCTGATCGAGACCTGGCGACCAGCTGCGGCGGGAGCCGGCGCCGCGACGCCGGAACAAGCGCCTCCGGTTTCGCCCGTCGGCGGACGTGTCGCCGCGCCGATCGCGTCGCCGGATGACGGCGTGTCGGGGGATGGCGCGCCTCCGGCGAGGCGCGACAGCGGCCCTCAGCGGGCGTAACTGCCGCCGCAGTCGCTGTCCTCGCCCGGCCCCAGCTCCAAGGTCGCCAGCAGTGCCGCCGGGGGCGCGATGGTGGCCAGGGCGAGCGCGACCGCGCCGCGCAGGCCGAGTCTCCGCAGATCGGGACGGAAGCTCGGGTCCGAGAAGGTCCCGCCGACCAGCAGCGGCGAACGCAGGCTGAGCAGGCTGCGGTCTTTCGGGCGCGGGCGCAGGACCAGATCCAGTTGTTCCTCGCCGAGATCGATCCGGCCCTCGCCGACGATCAGGGTGTCGGTGGTATCGAAAGCCAGGGCCTGCGCCTGCATGACGCCGTCTTCCACCGCGAAGTCGGCGAACGCGCATCGGATCGGAATGGTGCGGTCCTGGGTGATCAGGAACCCCAGCGCTTCGGCAATGTCGATGCCGGCCAGTTCGACCAGCAATGCGCTGACCTCGCCGCGCCCCATGCCCACCGCCAGGGTGCCGTCGGCGCTGCCGAGCATGGCGGCGATTGAATTGCCGGCGCCGGTCAGGCGCGCCTGACCGCCGATCCGGCCGACCGCATTCCCCGCGAGCGTCGAGTCCGGGAACAGCGCGCCCAGGTCGAGGCCGCGCACATCCGCATCGAGTTGCGTGCGGATGGGCGTGTCGCGCGCGTCCATCCGGACCACGGAGCGGATGTCGCCATTGGCGATGCCGAAATTCAGTGGGTCGAGTCGAAGCATGCCGTCGTCGAGCAGCAGGTGCGCATCCATGTCTTCGATCGGCAGATCGGTCTGGATGCGCTGCGCCCGCAGGCGGACATCGGCATCCATGGCGCGCAGACGATCCAGCGCATAGGGGGTGTCGGGAATGACCCGGCCGCCGCTTTCGGCGCTGGCAGGTGCTTCGTCGTCGTCCGGGTTGCCGCCCAGGAACCCGGCGAGATCGTCCAGGTCGAGGCGTTTCGACGTCAGGTCGGCATTGAACATGAGCCGCTCGCCGCCTGTCTCGACGGTGACCGAGCCGGCGAGATCGCTGTCGCCGACCTCGCCGGTGAAATCGCGGTAGTGCCAGGTCGCGCCTTCGCGGGCGAGCTGGCCGTCGATGGCGTAGGGCGGTGTCGGGGGCAGGGCCACGCCGATCAGGGGGTAGAGGTCGTGGAGGTCGCGACCGGACAGCGCCATCTGGACGCCGAACGTCTCGAACTGGAAGGCGTCGATCAGGGCGCCGCGCGCATGCGCCCGGGTGGCGCCGACGCGTGCCTTCAGGTCGAACCGGTAGGGGCTGCTGGTGTCCTGCAGATCGAGTGGCGACTGGGCACTGCCGTCGAGCTCGAATTCGGCTGCGCGCCAGCGGCCGCGTCCACTCACCACGACCGGCGGTGCGGCATCCTCCGCGCCCGGTTCGCGGCTCGCGATCTCCAGTTCGATCTCGGTCTCGCCGTCCGGGTCCAGAAACGCCAGCGTGCCGTCGTCGATCCAGAGGCTGCGCAGCTCGACTGATCCGCCACCACCACCGCCTGCGAGCGCCTGCCAGTTGCCTTCGCGGTCAGGGCCGGTTTCAAGGCGGACCTCTGGCCGGATCAGCCGGATGCCCGGAATCCGTGTCTGACGACGCAGCAGCGGCCAGAGCTCGATGCCGATCTCCAGCCGGTCGACCGTGGCCATCTGCGGCACGTCCGACCAGTCGGCATTGCCCAGCGCCAGCCGGTCGGCCCGGATCGTGGTGGTGCGGCCCAGATCCACGTCGAGATCGCCGTGGATGTCGAAGCTGCGCCCGGTGCGCGCCTCCACCACGCGCTCGATCGGTCCCTTGAGCCAGTTCCAGTCCCACAGGAGCACAAGGATCAGGCACAGCAATGCCAGCACGGCCGCTATCGTTCGCCATGGATGCGCCGTCAGCCACTGCAACCGGGGGGGCGGCGCGCCCGTCGGCGACGCCGCCGTGGCGTCGGGTTCCGATGGGCGGGGCGGAGGGGGTGGCGGGGCCGGTGTCGGCATGGGTGGGCTCGTGGCGGGCACGTCGCCACGGTTGGCCTCTCCCTCTCAAGCCAGAGTGAAAGCGGCATGCGGTGGCTGCCGGATGCGGGCCCGAGACGCCCCGCCCAGGTTGCCGCGGGGTGGTCAGCGCATCCGGGCGCAGGCGTTATCGGGTAGGTAGGGGGCGGAGTGCGGCACTCCGTGACGCGCCGGGTGCCGGCCCCTCAGCTGTCCGCGGTGTCGGGATCGCCCGAATCGTCGGTGACCTGCTCTTCGCAGCGCAGGGTGCGTCCGTTGCTGTCCTGGCGCAGTTCGACGTAGTCCTCGCCGGTCACGAACCGCAGGCCGACATCGCTCCAGGTCGGGGGCCGGCTGTTGCCCATCGCGCCCAGGGTGACCACGCGGCCGTCGCTCATCGCGAGCCGGGCGCGGGTGCGGTTGTCGACCAGGTCCACCCGGTTGCCGCCGTCGCACAGGTATGTCGCATCCACCGGGCCGGTCGGCGGCTGCGCGCCGACCGGAGCGGGCGCTTCCGTCGGAGGCGCGGGCGGGGCGTCCGCGCCGCAGGCGGTCAGCAGGAGGAGGGCGAGGGCGGGCAGCAGCGGGGCAGCATTCATGGCGATGGCACGACAGCGGTGTCGGGAGACGCCGATCTTAGACGAGCGGCGTCCCGAGCGGGGTCGCCACCTGCGCCATGACCGCCACGTAGTGACAGACGCTGCCGGCGATGCAGAACAGGTGCCAGATCGCGTGCGAGTAGGGGATCGACTCGCGGTGGTAGAAGATCGTGCCCAGTGTGTAGAACAGACCGCCGGCGATGAGCCAGCCGAACGTCCACGCGTCGAGCGCATCGAGCACGGGCTTGATCGCGATCATCACCAGCCAGCCCATCGCGATGTAGATCAGGGTGGAGAGGCGCTTGAAGCGGCCGGTGTAGAACAATTTGAACACCACGCCCGCCAGGGCGAGCGTCCAGATCGCAGCGAACATCGTCCAGCCCAGAGGACCGCGCAATCCGATCAGGGTGAACGGCGTGTAGGTACCCGCGATCAACAGATAGATCGCGCAGTGATCGAAGACCTTCAGGCGCCCCTTGAGCACCGGATGCTGGAACGAGTGATAGAGCGTGGACGCCATATAGAGCAACAGCAGGCTGACGCCGAACACGATTGCGGCACCGAGTTGCCAGGCGTTGCCGTACAGCGCCGCGAGCGTGATCAGCACGGCACCGCCGGCCAGCGCGGCGGTGGCGCCGAGGCCGTGGGTCAGGGCGCTGGCGAGTTCCTCGCGCTTCTGGCGGAGGCTCAGGGTTGACGCGGTCATGACAGGCCTCGGGGGGAAGGTCCTGCCGCGATTATGACCAGACGCCGAGGCGCTGTCAGGTCCGCGTGAGCGTTTGGGGCGCCTGACCGCGGATGCGGGCGCTCCGCCGGTCCGCGTCAGTCCCGGATCAGTCCACCGCGACGGCGTGCGCGTGCTCGCGCGTGGCCAGGAAACGCACGTCGGGCCAGCGCTCCTGGGCCAACTGCAGGTTCACCCGGGTCGGCGCGAGGTAGACCAGTTCCCCGGCGCCGTCGATCCCGAGGTTGGGCGCGTTCTTTTCGCGGAAGTCCTCGAGCTTTTTCGGGTCGTCGCAGCGGATCCAGCGGGTGGTGACCACGCCGACCGGTTCGAACGCGGCTTCCACGCCGTATTCGTCCTTGAGCCGGTACGCGGCCACGTCGAACTGCAGCACGCCGACTGCGCCGAGGATCAGGTCGTTGCTCATCAGCGGACGGAAGAACTGGGTGGCGCCTTCTTCCGACAGCTGCGCCAGGCCCTTCTGCAACTGCTTGAGCTTGAGCGGATCGCGCAGGCGCGCGCGGCGGAACAGTTCCGGGGCGAAATTGGGAATGCCGGTGAAGCTCAGCGCCTCGCCCTCGGTGAAGGTGTCGCCGATGGAGATCGTGCCGTGGTTGTGGATGCCGATGACGTCGCCCGGCCAGGCCTCGGCGGCGATCTCGCGGTCCGAGGCCATGAAGGTCAGCGCGTTGGCGAGTTTCATGTCCTTGCCGGTGCGTACATGGAACGTCTTCATGCCGGCTTCGAAGCGGCCCGAGCACACGCGCATGAAGGCGACGCGGTCGCGGTGTTGCGGGTCCATGTTGGCCTGGATCTTGAACACGAAGCCCGTCAGCTTCGGCTCGGTCGCGGCCACGTCGCGCCCCGTGGTCGCGCGCGACTGCGGGGACGGCGCGTGCTCGACGAAGAAGTCCAGCAGCGGCTGTACGCCGAAGTTGTTGACGCCGGAGCCGAAGAACACCGGTGTCTGCCGACCACGCAGGTAGGCATCCTTGTCGAACGGGTGACTCGCGCCCTGGACCAACTCGAGCTCGTCGCGCAGGTGGGCGAGCATGTCGGCGCCGATCTTCGCTTCCAGGCCGGGCGCATCGATCGACGGGAAAATCGTCGAGTCCTGGCGGGTGAAGTTGCGGCCCGGCTCGTACAGGTGCACCTCGCCGGTGACCAGGTGCACCACGCCTTTCAGGCGCTGGCCCATGCCGATCGGCCACGTCACCGGTGCGCACTGGATGCCCAGCACGGTCTCGACCTCGTCCAGCAGCTCGATCGGGTCCTTGCCCTCGCGGTCGAGCTTGTTGATGAAGGTCATGATCGGGGTGTCGCGCAGGCGGCACACCTCCATCAGCTTGATCGTGCGCTCCTCCACGCCCTTGGCCACGTCGATGACCATCAGCGCCGAATCCACCGCAGTGAGCACGCGATAGGTGTCCTCGCCGAAGTCGGCGTGGCCGGGGGTGTCGAGCAGGTTGACGACGCGGCCCTCGTAGGGGAACTGCATCACCGAACTGGTCACCGAGATGCCGCGCTCCTTCTCCAGCGCCATCCAGTCGGACGTGGCATGGCGGGCGGCCTTGCGGCCCTTGACCGAGCCGGCCATCTGGATCGCGCCGCCGAACAGCAGCAGCTTCTCGGTCAGCGTGGTCTTGCCGGCGTCGGGGTGCGAGATGATCGCGAAGGTGCGGCGACGGGCGGCTTCGGCGGCGGCTTTGAGCTGGATGTCGGACATGGGGCGGGGCGCCGGTCGGCGCCTGGAGGCTCGGGGAAGCCGGTCATTATAGGCGCTCGGGGTCGGCGGCAGCCGGGGCCGCGCCGGTGGGGACCGGCTGTGCGTCGTCGGGCGGCAAGGCCAGGCGCAGGACGCCGCCGGGACCGAACATCCGGAACGGGATCGAGGCGAGGGTCAGGCCGCGGTTGACCTGCACCGCGAAGTGCAGGTGCGGCCCGCTGGACAGGCCGCTGTTGCCGGATCGGGCGATGCGGTCGCCGCGACGGACCCGCTGTCCGGGGCGCACCTCCACGCCTTCGGCCTGGAGGTGCGCGTACAGGGCCATGCTGCCGTCGTCGTGGAGGATACGCACGAAGTTGGCCCGGGCGACCGCGTCGTCGTCCAGGTCGCCTGCATCCTCGAAACCATCTTCGATCTGCATCACCACGCCGTCGCGCGCGGCCAGTACCGGCGTGCCCACTGGCGCGGCGAGATCGATCGCGTACCGGTTTTCCGCATCGGTATGGCTGAAGCCGCCGCCCCAGCTCTGGCCAATGCGCGGTGCGCCGCCGGCCAAGGGATATCCATACTCCACGTCGCGTGGGCGGGCGTTCGGATGGCCGGGGATCGCGGTCAGGGCGACGTCGGCGCGGGCGCCGTGCGCGGCGATCCGCGTCAGCAGGCGCTCGGTGCGCGCGGGCACGGTGGCGCGGGCGGGCAGGGCCGGCATCGCCTGCGGGGGTGGCCCCTCGGCGCGCAGCAGGACTTCGATCGGCCCGTCGAGCGGGTTCTGCACCCAGGCCAGGTGCTCGTCGTTCCGACGCTCCATGCGCAGGCGCGCCAGCGGCGCCGGGGCGCTGGCCGCCAGCCGGCGTGGCGCCCGTGCGTCGGCCGCCGGCCGGTCGCCGTAATGCTGGGTCCCGTCGGTGCCGGTCCAGCGCCAGGCCTCTCCGGTCGCCGCCCATGCGCTGGGGGCGAGTGCCCATGCACCGACCGCCACGACCAGTGCGTGGCGCATGCCGCGGATCATGCCTTCACTCCATGCAGGCGGCGGCCAGGCCCAATGCGCGGGCGACCTGCCCGAGGTCGAACGCGGTCATCGCCTGGTCGTCGTGCACGGCATACAGCACGCCTGCGGGAAAGCGTGGCGTGGCGGCCGCATGCAGGGCGATACCGTCCGTATTGGCCGTCGTCCTGCCATGGAAGCTGCCGCGCGGGGCGAGGCTGTCGCGCTCGAACACATGGAAGAGGGTCCGCGGGACGACCTGGTCCACCGCGACCCAGTAGCCCGCGTCCAGCCCGCATGTCCACAGGGCGATGCCTTCGGGCTCGCCGCCGAAGTGGGCCGCCGGCAGGCTCCGGCCGGTGAAGGTGCCGTCCAGGGCGTACTCGTGAAGCGTCGGGGCCGCGCGCCGATCCTCGTCGGCGATCAACAACGTGCCTTGGACCGGGTCGCCGGCGATGGACTCGACGATGTGCAGCACGCCGGGGCCGTCGGTCTGGCCGAAGTGACCGAGCGCGCTCGCGTGCACCCCGTCCTCGTCGAGTTCGACCCGATAGCGGCGCACGCGCTGGTCGAGCTCGTCCGGCGTCGGTACCCGGGTGTGGTCGGCGCCGTACATGAAGCTGTCGGTGACGTAGACGTCGAGCACGTCCGGCGCGGTCTCGTGCAGCCAGATGCCATAAGGGCTGCGCAGCTCGCGTTCGCCGAAGGTCGCCACTGGCGCCAATGTCGGCATGCGCAGTACCTGCACGCGCGGCGCATCGCGTTCGGTCACGAACACCAGGTCGCCGAAGGTCGCGATGCCGTTGGGACGCCGGAATGCGCCGGGTGCGTCGCCGCGCCCGCCGTAGGCATCCAGCCGCTCGCCGCTGTCACCGTCGAACAGCACCAGTCGGTGCGTGGTCTTGGCGGTCGCGATCACCCGCGTGCCGCCGCCCTCGTCGATCCAGGTCGCCAGTGAATCGAGCTCGTCCTCGGGGCGGGCCTCGCTGATGAAGGCCTCGGCTACTTCGATCGCGGCTGCGGTGGACGATGGCGCCTGCGGGTGCGTCGTCGAGTCCAGGCTGGCGCAACCGGCGAGCAGGACGAGCAGCGGAATGGCGATACACGTCTGGCGCAGGGTCATGCGGCGATTATGCGCGAACGCCGTGAGATTCATCGATAGGGCGCGCCCCGAATGTCGTTCGCGCCCGGCTCGCGGTTCCATCGCTTGATCCGCATGAAGCGATTGACAGGCCGTCCGGGTGGTGGCAACCTGCGGCCATCCATCGAGACCGGCGGAGGGGCAGGCCCTTTGATGCCGGGGCAACCTGATCGGGCGCACGCCTGGGCAAGGTGCCAATTCCTGCGGGGACCTGAGCGTCCACCGGCAGATGGTCGTGCCTCGCCGCTCAAGCGGCGATGGCGTTCGATCCTCGCGGCTTCCCGCAGACCCGATGGCTTTCGTCCATTCCGGTCCGCGTCCATGAGCCTGCTCGAGTTTCCCTCCCCGATCGCCGATACGTCCCACCCGGGGCCGCGCGTCGCGTCCGGCGATGCCGGCGTGGCCGATGCCTCGCGCGGCGAGATCCGGGTCGATCTGGATCTGCGCCATGCGGGGCGACGCACGATCCGCATCGCCTGGGAACTGGCCGGGCCGGCGACCGCTCCGGTGGTGCTCGTGGCCGGGGGCATCTCCGCGCACCGGCATCTGCAGGCGGGCGAAGCCTTCCCCGAGCGGGGCTGGCTGGAGGGGCTGCCGGGCGCGGGCCGTGCGCTGGATCCCACCCGGCAGCGCCTGCTCGCCATCGATTATCTGGGCGCCGACGGCCGCCTCGATGCCCCCCTGGACACCGCCGATCAGGCGGATGCGTTCGCGGCGGTCCTCGATCACCTCGGTGTCGCCCGGGTGCAGGCGTTCGTCGGCTATTCGTACGGCGCCCTGGTCGGACTCCAGTTCGCCATCCGGCATCAGGCGCGGCTCGGCCGGCTGGTCGCGGTGAGCGGCGCGCACCGGGCCCATCCCTACGCCGCGGCGTGGCGTGCGTTGCAGCGGCGCGCGGTGGCGTTGGGGCAATTGCAGTGCGCCGATGTCCAGGGCCTCGCGCTGGCGCGCCAGTTCGCGATGTTGAGCTACCGCACGGCCGAAGAGTTCGGCGAGCGTTTCGACGCCCCGCCCGAAGTCGTCAACGGCCGGGTGCGGGTGGCGGCGGAGGATTACCTGGACGCCGCCGGTGCGCAGTACGTCGCGCGCACGCCGACCACCGCCTGGTTGCGGCTGTCCGAATCGATCGATCTGCACCGCATCGATCCCGCGCTGGTGCGGGTGCCGACGACGGTGGTCGCGGTCGAGGGCGACCGGCTGGTGCCTTTGTCGGACGCCGTCGCCCTGGTCGAGGGGCTCGGTGCGCTCGGGCACCTGCGTGTATTGCGCTCGCCCTATGGACACGACGCCTTCCTCAAAGAACACGATCGCATCGACGCCCTGTTGCGGGTGGCGTTGCACAACCCTGGAGATGCCGCATGAGTTCCGACGCCGCCCCCGCACGTTCCGAGCGTGCACGTCCCGAGCCCGCTCCCTGCGCACCTGCCACCCGTGCGGTGCGCGCCGGCATCGATCGCGACCCGGCGTGGGGTGCCGTGACGCCACCGCTCGTGCTGTCCTCGAACTTCAGCTTCGCCGGCTTCGCGCAGAAGCGCTCCTACGATTACACCCGCAGCGGCAACCCCACCCGCGACCTGTTGGGAGAAGCCCTGGCCGAGCTCGAGGGCGGCGCCGGCGGTGTGGTCACGCCGACCGGCATGGCCGCGATCACGCTGCTGCTGCACGCACTGCTGGAGCCGGGCGATCGTCTGGTCGTGCCGCACGACGCTTACGGCGGGAGCTGGCGCCTGTTCGATGCGCTCGCACGCAAGGGCCATTTCGAACTGGTCACCGCCGATCTCACCGATCCGCGCGCATTGGCCGACGCGCTGGCCGCGGGGCCGAAGCTGGTGCTGGTGGAGACGCCCTCCAATCCCCTGCTGCGCATCACCGACCTGCGCTTCGTGATCGACGCTGCGCACCGCGCGGGCGCCCTGGTGGCGGTCGACAACACGTTCCTGTCGCCGGCGTTGCAGACGCCCATCGCGTTCGGCGCGGATGTCGTGCTGCATTCGACCACCAAGTACATCAACGGCCACAGCGACGTCGTCGGCGGCGCCGTCGTGGCCGCCTCGGCGGACCTGCACGAACGCTTCGGCTGGTGGGCCAACGCGCTCGGCATCACCGGTGCGCCGTTCGACAGTTTCCTCACCCTGCGCGGCCTGCGCACCCTGGACGCGCGCCTGCGCGTGCATCAGGAAAACGCGGCCGCGGTGGCCGCCCAGCTCGACACGCACCCGGCGGTGGCGCGGGTGTACTGGCCCGGTCTCGAATCGCATCCCGGGCATGCGATCGCCGCGCGTCAGCAGAAAGGACCCGGGGCCATGCTCAGCGTCGAGCTGCACGGCGGCGAAGCCGCGGTGCGCGCCTTCGTCGAAGGTCTGGAGCACTTCACCCTGGCCGAGTCGCTGGGTGGCGTGGAGAGCCTGATCGCGCATCCGGCCACCATGACCCACGCGGCGATGACGCCCGAGGCGCGCGCGCTGGCCGGCATCCCGGATGGCCTGTTGCGGCTGTCGGTGGGAATCGAAGCCCTGGAGGATCTGCAGGCCGACCTCGCCGGCGGTCTGTCGCGTGCGGCCGCCACGCTCGATGCGCGCAAGCGGGTGGACGCATGAACACGGTCGTTCATCTGCCCTATGCGAATACGGGGGTGCCGCACCGGCGTCGCGTCGACGTCCAGGCGCCGCGTATCGCGCTATTGGGCACAGGCGTGGTCGGCAGTGCCTTCGTCGCGCGCTGCGCTCGGCTGCAGGCCGCCGGCTTGGCGGTGCCGCAGTTCCTCTGGTTGTCGAACTCACGAGCGCTGGCCGCCTGTCCGGAAGGTGCGTCGGCTGCGTTGGAGCAGGTCCGGCAGGCGCCGGCGCGCG
>NZ_KQ759763.1:846015-881247 GCF_001482195.1 Luteimonas abyssi
TCCGTAAGGTGCGTCGGCTGCGTGGGAGCGGGTCCGGCAGGCGCCGGCGCGCGAGGGTGCGTGGGCGCCCTGGGTCGAAGCGGAGGGCCTGCGCGCCGGCGACATCGTCGTCGACGCGACGGCCAGCGACAGCGTGGGCGGCTGGCATAGTGAATGGCTCGGTCGCGGTGTCCACGTGGTCACCGCGAACAAGCTGGGCAATGGCGGCGATCTCGCCCGTGCCCAGGCGATCGACGAAGCGCGGCTGGCGGGCCACGCGCACTACGGCGATGCGGCCACGGTGGGCGCAGGATTGCCGGTCTTGCGTACGCTGCGTGCCCTGGTCGCGGGCGGCGACCGGATCCGTGCGATCGAAGGCATCCTGTCGGGATCGCTGGCCTGGTTGCTCGACCGGTACGACGACAGCCGCCCGTTTTCCGATCTGGTGCGCGAGGCGCGGACGCTGGGCTACACCGAGCCCGATCCGAGGGTGGATCTGTGCGGCGACGATGTGCGGCGCAAGCTGGTCATCCTCGCGCGTGCGGCCGGCGTACGGCTGGAAGCGCATCACGTGCGGGTCGAATCGCTGGTGCCGGCGGCGCTGGCCGCGGCCGGCGACGACGCGCTGGATGCTGCGCTGACCGCGCTCGACGCGCCGGTGCGCGAGCGCTTTCTGCAGGCGCATCGCAGCGGGGCGAAGTTGCGGTTCGTCGCCCGGTTCGACGCCGACGGCGCGCAGGTCGGTCTGCGGGCATTGCCGCCCACCCATCCGCTGTGCGCAGGGCAGGGGACCGACAATCGGGTCGCGATCCACAGTTGCCGCTACGACGAGCAGCCGCTGGTGATCCAGGGGCCGGGCGCCGGGGCGGAAGTCACCGCGGCCGCCTTGCTGGACGATGTGCTGACCGTCGTGGAGAGCCGCGCCCGGGCCTGAGCCCGTGGAACCGGGGGCCTGGCCGTCTCGACGGGGCCGGGCACACCGGACATGCCGCGCGGTGTGCGTCTTAGCCGTCGGTGAGGATCAGGTGTCCAGCAGGGCCTCGTACAGCCGGCGGTCTTCATCCGAGAAGCAGCAGAACACGACACGTTCGATCCCGTCCACTGCCGGCAGCGTGTCGCGCACGGTGGTCACCGCGATCCGTGCCGCGGCGGCCTTCGGGTAGCCGTACACGCCGGTGCTGATCGCCGGGAACGCCAGACTGCGCAGGCCGGCGCCCGCGGCGACCTCGAGACTGCGGCGATAGCACGCCGCCAGCAGCTCCGGCTCATCGGCGTCGCCGCCGTACCAGATCGGCCCGACGGTGTGGATGACGTGGCCGGCGGGCAGGCCGTGCCCGCCGGTGAGTTTGGCATCGCCGGTGTCGCAGCCACCGAGCAGACGGCATTCGGCGAGCAGCCCCGGACCTGCGGCGCGATGGATCGCGCCGTCCACGCCGCTGCCGCCAAGCAAACTCTTGTTGGCGGCATTGACGATGGCATCGAGCGCCAGCGTGGTGATGTCGGCGCGCACGACCTCCAACGCGGTCACGGGCGTGGCGTCGCGAGCGCGTCGAGCAGGGCGCGTTCGAAGCGTTCGGGCGCTTCCACCTGCGGCGAGTGACCCAGATCGTCGAACGCGACCAGGGTCGCGCCGGGGATCGCTTCGGCGGCGCGTCGGCCCAGCGCGGGATAGTCGCCCAGTGTCCGCCTCAACGCCTCGGGTGCGCGGTCGCGGCCGATCGCGGTGCGGTCCTTCTGTCCGATGAACAGCGTGGTCGGTACGGCAATCGCGCCGAACTCGTGCACCACCGGCTGGTTGAACACCATGTCCGAGGTCAGGGCCTGGTTCCACGCAACGGCCTCGCCGCCGGGACCTGCGTACATCCCGGCCAGCATGTCCACCCAGCGGGTGTACTCGGGACGCCATTGCCCGTTGTAGTAGACGTCGAGCTGGTAGGCCCGGATCGAGTCGACGGTGGTCCGGCGCTCGCCGGCGAACCACGCATCCACGTCCTGCCAGGGCACGCCGAGGGATTTCCAGTCTTCCAGACCGATCGGGTTGACCAGGGCGAGGTGTTCGACGGTATCCGGGTACTGCAGGGCATAGCGCACGGCCAGCATGCCGCCCATCGAATGGCCGACGACGGCGGCCCGGTCGATGCCCAGATTCGCCAGCAACGCGCGGGTGTTGGCTGCGAGCTGGGCGAACGAGAACTGGTAGCGGTCGGGTTTGTCCGATTTGCAGAAGCCCACCTGGTCGGGAGCGATCACCCGGTAGCCGGCGCCCGTCAAGGCGTCGATCGTCGAGTCCCAGGTGGCGGCGCAGAAGTTCTTGCCATGCAGGAGCAGCACGCTGCGCCCGTTTGGGGATGCGGTGGGTGCGACATCGAGATAGGCCATCTCCAGCGCCTGCCGTTGCGACTCGAACGCGAATGTCTCGACCGGATATGGGTAGGTGAAGCCCTCGAGTCGGGGGCCGAAGGTCTGCGGCGCCTCGTGGGCCGACAGCAGGGTGGGGATGAGCAGCAGGGTGGCGGCGAGCGTGCGCAGCGACAGGCATGCAGTCATGGCGGCTCCGGGGAAAAGCGGACGGCAATCGGCAGGATAGCCTGCCGTCGGCGCCGCGGCAGGCAGGCCTGCGGAGGGCGGCGTCGTGGACGCACCTTTGCCCATGGATGGGGCATGTGGACCATCGGATGGCAGCGCTGCCGGGTCCGCCGATGAGACGGCTGGCGTCCGGGGAGCGCAGGTGGGACGCCTGCGGCGAGGCGGTGAGACGACCGTCCAGCAAGCGCCGACCAGCCGACATCGAGACGTTGTCCGTAGAGGGACTTGAATGACCAACGTTGTCAGGCGTGGTTTGTGATCGGCTGTTCAAATCGGATATTCAGTCGTTGACAACGATGTCAAATAGGTCGAAAGGTCGACGTGCCGGTCCGGGTAGATCGCCCGATGCCGGCCGCCTCCCCCAGGCAAAGGGTTACGCCATCGGACGGCAGGGGATCGCCGACCGTCCCCGGCCTGCCCCCGCAGGCCCAGTCGCCAAGGAGAAACCGCGATGTCCCGCAGAACCGCAAGCCTCGTGTTGTGCCTGCTGACGTGTCCGGTGTGGAGTTCGGCCGTCGCACAGGATGCAAGTTGTTCGGGCGTTCCCGCGTGGAACGCCGGTACCGTCTATCAGCCAGGGGATCGATTGACCTACGCGGACCGGCTGTACGAGGCCCGCATCCAGATCTGGAACGCGCCGCCGACGCATTGCACGACATGCGGCTGGTACGAAGACCTCGGTGCCTGCGGCGTGCCGGGCGGCGACAACCAGCCGCCCTCGGTATCGCTGACCGCGCCCCAGTCCGGCGCCACCTTCGCGGCAGGGGCCGCGATCACCATCACTGCCGATGCCACCGATGCCGACGGCCAGGTCGCACAGGTGGAGTTCTTTGCCAACGGCGTATCGCTCGGCGTCGACACCAGCGCCCCGTACAGTCTGTCGTGGAGCGACGCGACGATCGGCGCACATGTGCTCGGCGCAGTGGCCACCGACGACGACGGCGCGACGGCGCAGGCGTCGACGGTGTCGATCACGGTCGATGCCGGCCCGACCGACGACGACACGCCGCCCAGCATCCCGACCGGTCTGCAGGCCACCGCCAGCACCGCGGCCAGCATCACCCTCGCGTGGGAGGCTTCGCAGGACAACGCGGGCGGCAGTGGCGTCGCCGGTTACGATGTCTATCGCAACGGCAACCTGGTGGGCTCGCCCACGTCCACCGGCTATACCGACGGTGCGCTCAAGGCCGACACCGCCTACACCTATCGTGTCCGCGCGCGCGACAACGCCGGCAATGCGTCCGACGCCAGCCCCGAAGTCGTGGCCAGCACCGCTCCGGCCGGCAGTGGTGGCGACGGCGGCAAGTACGTCATCGGTTACTTCACCCAGTGGGGCATCTACGGCCGCAACTACCAGGTCCGCGATATCGAGACCAGCGGTTCGGCCCAGCACCTGACCCACATCAACTATGCGTTCGGCAACGTCCGCAACAATGTCTGCGAGGTGGGCGTGACCCAGCCGGCCGACCCCAACACCGGGGCCGGTGGCGATGCCTTCGCCGACTACACCAAGGCGTTCTCCGCGGCC
Organism: Luteimonas abyssi; assembly: GCF_001482195.1. Taxonomy (GTDB): domain Bacteria; phylum Pseudomonadota; class Gammaproteobacteria; order Xanthomonadales; family Xanthomonadaceae; genus Luteimonas; species Luteimonas abyssi. Next base: position 850,109 of record NZ_KQ759763.1, read on the forward strand.
GAAAGCGTGGATGGGCAGGCCGATACCTGGGATCAGGCCCTGCGCGGCAACTGGAACCAGTTGCGCAAGCTCAAGGACCGGCACGACGGCCTGAAGGTGTTGATCTCGCTGGGCGGCTGGACGTGGTCGCGCGGGTTCTCCGAAGCCGCGCGTCCCGAGAACCGCGAAGCGTTCGTGGCGTCGTGCATCGATGCCTACATCCACGGCAACCTGCCGGTCACCGATGGTGCCGGTGGTGCGGGCGCGGCGGCCGGTGTGTTCGACGGGATCGATCTCGACTGGGAGTATCCGGTGGCCTGCGGTCTGGCCTGCGGGACCCCGGCCGATCGCGAGAACTTCAACGCGCTGGTGGCCGAGTTCCGTCGCCAACTCGACGCGGTACGACCGGGCCTGCTGTTGACCGTGGCGGTAGGCGCGGGCGTGGACAAGATCCGGGTGACCGATCCGGACCAGTACCACCAGTACCTGGATTACATCAACGTGATGACCTACGACTTCCACGGTGCGTGGGCGTCGCAGACCAACCATCACTCCGCGCTGTTCGATTCGCCGAACGACCCGTCGACCGGCGATGAGGCGTTCTACAACAGCAATGACGCCATCCAGGCCTTCCTCGACCTCGGCGTGCCGGCGTCCAAGCTCAACCTGGGCATCGGCTTCTACGGCCGCGGCTGGACCGGTGTGTCGTCGACCAACAACGGCCTCTACCAGAGCGGCAGCGCCGCGCCGGGGACCTACGAGGCGGGCATCGAGGACTACAAGGTGATCCAGACCCGTCCGGGCACCGTGTACACCGATGCGCAGGCCGGGGCGACCTGGAAGTACGACGGCAACACGTTCTGGTCGTACGACAGCCCGGCGATGGTGGCCGAGAAGATGGAGTACGTGAACGTCCAGGGCCTGGGCGGCGCGTTCTTCTGGGAGTTCAGCGGCGACGATGCGGACGCGACCCTGGTCCGGGCCATCGCCGACAACCTGGATTGATGCACGAAAACACGCGGCGCCGCTGAGGCGGCGTCGCGTGTCGTCGCTTCCTGACTTCTTCGCTTCCTACCGGGGATCGAACTCCGGCCGACCGGCAGGATGTCCCCGTTCATGGGGGCATGTTCAGCACTCGATGACGTTGACCGCCAGCCCGCCGCGCGAGGTTTCCTTGTACTTGTCGCGCATGTCTCGGCCGGTGTCGCGCATGGTCTTGATGACCTTGTCCAGGCTGACCTTGTGCTTGCCGTCGCCACGCATGGCCATGCGCACGGCGTTGATCGCCTTCACCGCGCCCATCGCATTGCGCTCGATGCAGGGGATCTGCACCAGCCCGCCGATCGGATCGCAGGTCAGGCCGAGGTTGTGCTCCATGCCGATCTCGGCGGCATTTTCGATCTGGCTCGCGTTGGCGCCCAGCGCGGCGGCGAGGCCGGCAGCTGCCATCGAGCACGCCACGCCCACTTCGCCCTGGCAGCCGACTTCGGCACCCGAGATCGAGGCGTTTTCCTTGTACAGGATGCCCACCGCCGCGGCGGTCAGCAGGAAATCGAACACGCCTTGCTCGCTGGCGTTCGGGCAGAAGCGATCGTAGTAGTGCAGGACGGCCGGAATGATCCCGGCCGCGCCGTTGGTCGGTGCGGTGACGACGCGGCCGCCCGCCGCGTTCTCCTCGTTGACCGCCAGCGCGTAGAGATTCACCCAGTCCAGCGTGGTCAGCGGGTCGCGCATCGCCGCCTCGGGCTTGCCCGACAGCTCGCGGTACAGCGCCGGTGCCCGGCGCGACACGTGCAGCCCGCCGGGCAGGGTGCCGGTCTGGCGGACGCCGCGCGCCACGCAATCCTGCATCGCCTGCCACAGCGTGCGCAGGCCGTCCTCGATCTCGTCGCGGCTGCGCCAGCACTGCTCGTTGTCCATCATCAGCCGCGCGATCGACAGGCCGGTGGCCTGGCTGCGGGCGATCAGCTCGTCGCCGCTGGAGAACGGGTGCGGCACCTCGGTCTCGTCGGGGACGATGCGATCCTCGGCGGCCTCGTCCTGGTTGACGACGAACCCGCCGCCGACCGAGTAGTAGTCGCGGGTGGCGATGAGCTGGTCGTCGGCGTCGAATGCGGAGAAGCGCATGCCGTTGGTGTGGAACGGAAGCTTCTGCCGCTTGTTCATCACCAGGTCGCGCTTCTCGTCGAAGACGATGGCATGCGTGCCGTGCAGCAGGATGCGGCGCTCGCCGCGGATGCGTTCGAGCGCTGCGGGAATCAGGTCGGGATCGATGCGGTCCGGCCATTGGCCTTCGAGCCCCATCAGCACCGCCTTGTCGGTGCCGTGGCCGCGCCCGGTCAGCGCGAGCGAGCCGAACACCTCGGCGCGGACTCGCGCGACATCGGTCAGGCGGCCGGGCTCGGCCAGCCACCTCTCGACGAAACGCGCCGCTGCACGCATCGGCCCGACGGTGTGCGAGGAACTCGGCCCGATGCCGATCTTGTAGAGGTCGAAGGTGCTGACAGCCATCGCGCTATTCTACGTGGCCGCGCTGTCTCCAGCGTATCCGGCCACCGTGCTCCCGCGTATGCCCGAAGCGACCCCGCTGCAGTTGTTCCAACGCGATCATTGCCCGCTGTGCGACCGGGCCCTGGCGGTGCTGGCCGAGGCGCGGGCGCCCGATTTCGACACCATCTGGATCGACGATGACGCGGCCCTCGAGACGCGATACGGACATCGTGTCCCGGTCCTGCGCGTATCCGACGGGCGCGAACTCGACTGGCCGTTCGACGCACCGACGCTTCGCCGGTTCATCTCGGCGTAGGTGCGGCCTCTGGTCCGGCGCGGCGTACGCGGCTGCGTGCGGTGCCGATGCGGGTGCGTCCGATGCGGTGCAAGCCCCCGGGCGCGCGCGTTCGATGCCGCTTCGGAGATGTGAACCGAAGCGGACCTGCAGACGGCGTCAGGGAGCCGGGGCGAGCACGACCCTGGTGCTGACGGAAATGTCGTCGGGAATGATCGAGGTGCTGGCCCATTCGCCGCTGCCGATGCCGAACGCCAGGCGCGGTACGGTGGCGCGGCCCGAGAGCACGGGCTGCTCGCCGGGGGTCCAGGTGAAGGTCAGGGTGACCGGCTGCTGCACGCCATGCAGGTCCAGCGTGCCGTCGGCTGCGAAGCGACCGTCGTCGAGCGCGCGGAAACCGTGTGCGGTGTAGCGAGCCGTGGCGAAGCGGGCGACGTCGAGGAAGGACGGGCCGCGCATTTCCGGGTCGTAATCTGGATTGTTGGTGGTGGCGGTGGCGAGCGGGATGCTCACCTCGAGACGTCCCGCTTCGGGTTGGGCCGGATCGAAACTCAGCGTGGTCCGAAAGCCGGGAAAGTGACCGGTGAAGGGCTGACCCTGGTAGGTGCCGGCGAAGACGAGGCTGGAGCCGCGGGTCTGGACGTAGTCGGCGGCGGCCACCGGCAGCGTCAGGGCGATCAGGACGAAGGCGAGCAGGAACTTAGGCATGGGGATCCTCGGAGCGGGGAGCGTCGGATGCGGTGCGCAGCCAGCCGCGCGGCAGCATGCGCGCCAGGGTGGCGTCGCGCTGGAACAGGTGATGCCAGATGGCTGCGCCCGCATGGAGCAGGGCCGTGAGGACCAGCAGCCAGAACAGCCATTCGTGGGCATTGCGCGCGAGATCGCGCAACGTCGTGTCCGGCGAGGTCAACGGCGGCACGTTGAACAGGCCGAACCACTGCAGCGGGAAGCCGGCCACGGAATTGAACAGCCAGCCGCTGAGCGGCACCAGGAAGATCAATCCGTACAGCAGCCAGTGCGCGCAGGCGGCCGCGGCGTGCTGCCAGCCCGGCGTTCCCGGGATCGGGCGCGGCGCCCCGGCCGCGAGACGCCAGCCGAGGCGGATCAGCGCCAACGCCAGCACGGTCAGGCCCAGCGATTTGTGCAGCGCATACAGTTCGATCTTGGCGATGCTGTTCGGCATCGCGATCATCCGGAGTCCGGACCCGCCCTGGAACAGGATCAGGACGACCACGAGCCAATGCAGCGCCTGGCTGACCGGACCCCAGCGCTGGGGTGTGTTCTTCAGGGTCAAGGGATGTCGTCCTGGCGGGCCGGGGAAGGGGCGGGCGGCGGCAGCGGCGACCCGGTGTCGTGTGGGCGGTCGTCCGGCTCCGGATCGGTGGCCTCGTCCGGCTCGACGGGCGGTTCTCCCGCTGCGTCATCGCGCGCGATCTCGATGTCCGGAGTGGGCGCGCCGTCCGGGATGTCGTCGTCCTCGTCCTCGCCTGCGGGGGCGGGACCCTCCTCGGAAAAACGTGCGCGCCGCGATGCGCCGGCTTCGGCCTCGATGCGCAATTCGACCGTGTCGCCGATCAGCGACGACCAGGCGTCGATGCCGAAATCGCTGCGGCTCAGCGTGGCGGTGGCGGAAAAGCCCGCCGTGCGTCGGAACGGCGGCAAGGGATAGCGTTTCAGCGCGTTGAAGCGGACATCCAGGGCGACCGGCCGGGTGGCGCCGCGCAGGCTCAGTTGGCCATGCACGAGGAAGCGATCGTCGGCGATCGCCTCGACGTGCTCGGACACGAAGACCGCGTCCGGGTAACGCCCGGTATCGAGCAGTCGGCGCGCACGCACCGCCTCGTTCCAACGCGCGTCGCCGAAGTCGATGTGTTCGAGCGGGATCCGCGCTTCCAACCGCGCGCTGCCCCAGTTGCCGGGCTCGAAGGCGAGGACGCCGCTGCTGCCGGACACGGTGCCGAGCGCCTGCGAGTAACCCGCGTGATCGATGGCCAGCATCACCCGGGTGTGCACGGGGTCGAGCGCGTAGCGTTCCATCGCGGCCAGTGGTGCTGCCGACACACACAGCACGAGACCCCAGCCCAGTTGGAGAATGCGCGTCGACAATGCGGGAAACCGGTACATGGTGGTCGATTCTAGGCCCAGCCTGCGTCCGAAGCCCATCGCATCGCCGCTTGCGCGGGAAACGCAGCGTTGCGACGATGCGGGTTACCGCCGATCGCGCGGATGTCAGGGGACGTGGTCGTCAGGATGCGCAGGGCGCTGATCGGGCTTTTGTTGTGGCTGGGCGTCGTCGCCCAGGCCGCCGCGTCCCTGCCCGAAACCCCGAGATTCCGGCCGGTTGGGGCGCTGGAGGGACTGCCCTCGAGCGAGATCCTGGGCATGGCCAGGGACCAGGACGGGTTCCTGTGGATCGCCACCGGCGATGGGCTGGCGCGGTACGACGGAATGTCGATGCAGGTCTGGCAGCACGACCCCGCGGTGCCGGACTCGCTCGGCGACAACTTCGTGCAGGCCGTGCACGTCGATGCCAGCAATCAGGTCTGGGTCTCGACCGAGCTCGGTGGCGTGGCGCGCTATCGGCGCGACACGGACCGGTTCGAGTCGATCCCGGCCGATCCGGCGATCCGCGATCCCAATATGTTCGCGCTCGCCGACCGCGAAGGCGCGTTGTGGTTCGGCGGCATGGACGGTCTGCTCTATGGTTGGTCGGGCGAGGGTGCGGTGAAACGGCTCGTGCCCGACGGCGCCGCCGACGCAGGCGCTGCGGAGCCGATTCTCAATCTCGATGTGGATCCTCGGGGAAGGATCTGGGCGGCCACCTTCGATGGTCTGGCCGTGAGCGAGGACGGACGATCGCTGCACCGCGTCGCCCTGCCGGGCCACGAACCCTATCCGCGTGTCTACGGAGTCAAGTGGCTGCACGACGGGCTGTGGGTCGGCACGGTGGAAGGTGTCTTCCGGCTGGACGAGGCCGGGCACTGGGAGGCGCCTGCCTGGTCGGGCATGTTCGCGGCGCCCAATACGGCCGTCAGTTTCGCGGCCGAACCGGACGGCTCGATGTGGATCGGTTCGCAGCGGGGCCTGTGGCGGATGTCGGTCGACGAGGTGCCGCGTCCGGTCGAGACCGGCGCACCTTTGCACAACCGCGGCATCCAGACGGTTCTGGTGCAGGACGACGGGGTGGTGTGGGTGCCGATGCCGGGCCTGGGGATCGGCTACCTGCGCTCGGATTGGCGGGAGGTCGCCCAGTTCGACACCCGCAACGGCCTCCTGCCGAACCTCTACCCCGCCTTGTCGCCCGCGCGGGACGGGGGAATCTGGCTCGGCAATACGAACGGGCTGCAGTGGCTGTCGCCGTCGGGCGAGGTGGAGTCGTTCGACGCGCCATTGCGCGAGCAGTTGTCGCGTCATCACGTCTTTTCGGTTGCCGAGACCGTCGACGGCACGCTTTGGCTCGGTGTCCGCGGAGGACTGGTCCGGGTCGGCCCGCAGGGGGCTGTCGATCGCTGGGATGCCGACAGCATCCACGACCCGACACTGGGCATGTTGACCCATCACGCCCTGATCGCGCCGGACGGCACGCTGTGGACCGCGGCGCGGCGCGGCGGGATCCAGCAACGGGCCGCCGATACCGGACGGGTCCTGCGCCAGATTCCCGACGACGGTCTCGGTGAACATGAGGGCATGGGGTTCGACGCCGAGGGGGCGCTGTGGACCTCGGGGGGCTACGGGCTGGCCCGGCTGGACCCGGATCAGGCACGCCTGGAGCCCGTCCTCGACGTTGGCGGCCGTACCGTGGTGGCGTTCACCTTCGTCGATGCTGACACCCTCTGGCTGCAGACGTTCGATGGACTCGATCGCTACACGCGCGACAACGATGGGTGGCGCCTGGCGGACCGGGTGGACGTGGATCGCGGCATGCCGGCGGTCACCGCCGCGGGGTTGAAAGTGGACCGGCGGGGCCGGGTCTGGGTCTCGACGACCCGCGGCCTCTACCAGTGGGATCCCGACGCCGGACGGATGAAGCACATGGGCGTGCACGCCGGCTTCCGCAATCACGAATTCGTCGAGCGTGCCTTCGCGCTGACCGAGGGCGGCATGCTGGCGGGTGCGACGCGCGATGCCGGCGTGGTGCTGGTGGATACCCTCGCGGACGCCCGTGCCCCGAGGACACCGCATCTTGTGCTCGACCGCGTATCGATCCGCAGGCACGGCGAGTGGCTCGCGCGTGCGCCACACGATCGCCTCGAGTTGTCGCAGAACGAATCCGAACTGCTGGTGTCCGCTCGGCTGTTGTCGTTCGACGATCCGTCCTCCAACCGTTACTGGTCGTGGCTCGAGGGAATCGACGACAACTGGGTCGCGCAAGGCGCCAACGGCGACAGGGTCCTGTTCGGTCTGCCGGCGGGGCGCTACGCGTTGCGCATACGTGCGGTGGACGCGCATGGCGTGCAGGCGGCGGAGCGTCGGCTGGAGATCGTGGTACACCCCCCTTGGTGGCGCACGCCGGCGGCGCTCGCGGCCTGGGCGGCACTGGGAGCGACGGCGATGCTGGCGATGATGTGGGCGTACCGGGCCCGTTTGCGCCGTCGCAACGCCTGGACACTGGCGGAGCATCAGCGCGAGGTCGCCGAACAGGCGTCGCTGGCGAAGACCCGCTTCCTCGCCACGCTGGGCCACGAGGTGCGCACCCCGATGACCGGCGTGCTCGGCATGAGCGAGCTGCTGCTGGCTTCGCCGCTGCAGCCGCAGCAGAAGCGCTATGCCGACGCGATCCGGGGTGCGGGCGAGCATCTGATGCGCCTGGTCAACGATGCACTCGATCTCGCGCGGATCGAGGCCGGGCGGCTCGAACTCGATCCGCAGCCGTTCGATGTGCGCGCCCTGCTGCGGGATGTGACGGCGCTGATGGCGCCGATCGCCCAGCAGCGCGGCCTGGCATTCCACGAAACGCCGGCTCCCGGACTGCCGCAATGGTTGCTCGGCGACGCTTTGCGGGTCCGGCAGATCCTGCTCAACCTGTTGGGCAATGCGATCAAGTTCACCGAGCAGGGGCATGTGGCGCTGACGGCCGAACACGGCGACGAATCGATCGTGTTCGAAGTCGCCGACACCGGCCCGGGACTCAGCGCGCAGCAGCGCGAGCGCCTGTTCCGTCGGTTCGAACAGGCCGATGGCGCCCGTACCGCAGCCCGTTACGGGGGGAGCGGGCTGGGCCTGGCGATCTGCCAGGAGCTGGCAGCCGAAATGGGCGGGCGTATCGACGTGGACAGCGTGCAGGGGCAGGGCACCCGGTTCCGGGTCATGCTGCCGTTGCCCGCTGTGGCGGCACCGGGCCGGGATACCCCGGCCGGATCCGTGCGGGACGTCCCGTGCGCAACCCCGGTGAGGAGGTTGCGTGTACTGCTGGTCGAAGACGACCCGACCGTCGCCGAGGTCGTCGTCGGACTGCTCCAGGGGCAGGGTCACCGGGTCGAACACACGCCTCACGGGCTGGCCGCGCTGGTCGCGCTGCAACGCGATCCGGCCGATGTGGTGTTGGTCGATCTGGATCTGCCCGGTATCGATGGACTTGCGTTGATGCGGCAACTGCGCCGGCAGGTGCCGGGCCTGCCGATGATCGCGATCACGGCTCGTGCCGACGCGGATGCCGAGCCCGATGCGCGCGCTGCCGATGCATCCGGCTTCCTGCGCAAACCGTTGAGCGGCCAGGCGCTGGCCGATGCGTTGCGCGACGCCATGATCGCGCGCGGGAATGAAGAGAGGGTCGGATGATGCGTCGTGCGCCGCGTTGCGGGTTGCAGGCAATCGTGTTGCTGGTCGTGCTGCTGGTCTGTGGCGCGGCTTGGGCCGACCATCCGGAAAAGCTGCGTCTGCGGCAAATCGGTGTCTCCGACGGCCTGCCCTCGCAGCGGGTCAATGCAATGGTCCAGGACCCTTTCGGCTATCTGTGGATCGGCACCAGCGACGGTCTGGCTCGCCACGACGGCCTGCGGATGCAGATCCTGCGCGAAGAGGATGGTCTGCCGGTCAATTTCGTCTGGTCGCTGGCCTGGCGCCACGACGGTACGTTGTGGATCGGCACCCGCCGGCATGGACTGGCGATCTACGACCCGGGTACCGGAGCGCTGCGTACGCTCGATCGCACGAATCTGCCTGGTCTGGCCAGCAACGATATCTGGGCGTTGGATGCGCAGGACGAGGACGCGGTCTGGATCGGCACCGCCGATGCCGGCCTGTATCGACTGTTCGACGATGGCCGGATCGAACGGTTCATGCCGCGAACGGACGATCCGCGCAGCCTGCCGCATGCGTCGATCCTGCGGCTCGTGCGGGATGCGGAAGGCGGTTTGTGGGTTGCGACACGTGGCGGAGTGGCGAAGTGGGAAGGGGGCGGCTTCCGGACCCTGGAGGCGTCAAGGGCGTTGCGGGTGCGCGATCTGAGTTTCGACCGGGCAGGCAATCTCTGGCTCGGTACGAGCGACGGTGCCTTGCTGCTGGATCCCACGGGTCAGGCCGTCGCACCGCCGCAGGCCGACGACGCACGGTTGTCGCCGATCGGACTGTTGCTGGAAGATCGTGATGGCGGACAGTGGATCGATGTGGCGGCGGGCCTGGGGTACATCGAACAGGGCAAGGTGCGCGAGGTGCCGTTGTTCAGCCTGGCGTCCCAGGAGATCGTCCGACCCCACTGGACCAGCGGTTTCGAGGATCGGGAAGGTGGCGTCTGGCTGATGAGCTTCACTCATGGCCTGTGGTATCAGCCGCCGGGCTGGAATGTCTTCGCGGTACGGTCCCCGCGTTCCGGCGACGACGACAGTATCCAGAACGCCCATGTGCGCGGCATGTCGCCGGGGGCCGACGGTCGATTGTGGATGGTCGGCAGCGGGGGCGCGCTGGAAACGCTCGAACCGGCGACGGGCCGGTTGCGCCGCCATCTGCACGATGTGGCAGAGGGCATCGTGCTCGAGCACGTCTTCGAGGACTCGCGTGGCGTGGTATGGATCGGCTGGCACGGTGGGCTGGCACGATTCGACCCGGTCAGCGGCGACCTGCAACGCTGGGTCGGCGACCGGCATCTGTTCGGAACGACCGGACGGCTCGTCGGTACCGCCGAGAACGAGCAGGGCGTGTGGTTCCTGTACGAGGACGGCATCGTGCATCTGCGTGATGGCGCGGGCCGCGTGCTGCAGCGGTACGGGATCGACGATGCGCGCTTCGAGCCGGGTGAAACGCTCCATGATCTGGCCGTCGGCCCCGACGGCAGGCCGTGGCTGGCGACCTCGCAAGGCCTGAGGCGGCTACGTGACGAGCGCTGGGAGCGGGTCGGGGGCGTCGAAGCGGGCGTTCCCCAGATGGCCATCCATGTCGATGCGGCCCGATCGACGGTGGCACTGGCCGGCCACGGCACGGTGGAGGTCGCCCGCTGGGAGGATGACAGGTTGCATTCGAGCGTGCGGATGGGCAGCGCGCATGGGCTTCCTCGCCTGGCGTTCAGCGGCATCGTCCAGGATGCCGACGGCGTGTTCTGGCTGTCGAGCGGTCGTGGTCTGTATCGCGTCGACGCGGCCACGCGCGGCGTCCGCGCCTACGGCATCGCCGACGGGCTGCCGAGTCAGGAGTTCCCCAGGCCGCTGGTGCTCGACCCGGTGACGAAGCACGTCTTCGCCGGCTCGCCCGACGGGCTGGTGGAGTTCGATCCGCGGGCGTTGGTCCCGTCGACCGATCCGCCGGAACTGGTGATCGAGCGGGTCACGCTGCGCGGAGCGTTGGCGCCGCTGCGACAGCTTTCGACCGAGGCGTTCTCGCTGCGTCACGACGATCTCGACCTGCAGGTCGTCGCGCGGATCCTTTCGTTCCGCAATCCGCAGGCGCACACCTACGCCTTCCGCCTCGAGGGCAAGGACCCGGACTGGATCGAGGTGCCGGGGGGCGAGCGGACGTTTCCCGCGCTTCCGCCGGGACAGCACACGTTGACGGTGCGTGGACGCAACGAGGACGGCGTGTGGTCGGCGCCGAGTACGCTGCAGTTCGAGGTGACGCCGCCCTGGTGGCAGCGCTGGCCGGCGGCGGTGGCGTTCGGCCTGCTGGGGTTGGTTGCCCTCTGGTGGCTGGGGGCCGGCTATCGCAGGCGCCTGCGCAGGCGCAACGCCTGGCAGCTCGCCGAGCACAAACGCGAGATCGCCGAACAGGCCTCGTTGGCCAAGTCCCGGTTCCTGGCCACGCTGGGCCACGAGGTGCGCACGCCGATGACCGGTGTGCTGGGCATGAGCGAGCTGCTGCTGGGCACGCGACTCGACGAGCAGCAGCAACGTTACGCGGAATCGATCCGCGACGCCGGCCAGCATCTGCTGCGCCTGGTCAACGACGCGCTCGATCTCGCACGCATCGAGGCCGGACGCCTGGAACTCGATCCCAAGCCGTTCGACCTGCGTGCGCTGCTGCTGGAATGCATCCAGTTGATGGCGCCGATGGCGAGCCAACGCGGTCTTTCGTTCAACGAGCGGATCGATCCCGACGTGCCGCCTTCCGTGCTGGGCGACGTGGTGCGCGTGCGCCAGATCCTGCTGAACCTGCTCGGCAATGCGATCAAGTTCACCGATCACGGCTTCGTCGAGCTGTGCGTCGAGGCGCCGCAGGGCGACATCGTCCGGTTCGTCGTCGGCGACAGCGGTCCCGGGCTCAATCAGGAGCAGCGCGAACGGCTGTTCCGTCGGTTCGAGCAGGGCGATGGCCCACGCACCGCCGCACGCTACGGCGGGAGCGGATTGGGGCTGGCGATCTGCCAGGAACTCGCCGCCGAAATGGGTGGACGCATCGAGGTCGACAGCGGCCCCGGGACCGGGACCCGGTTCACCGTCGATCTGCCGCTGCCGTCGGTCTCTCTGCGGACCGGCGAGGAAGCGAGGACTGTGCCGCAGGCGCCGGGGACGCTCTTCCTGCTGCTGGTGGAGGACGACCCGACGGTGGCGGAGGTCATCAGCGGGCTGCTGCAGGCGCAGGGTCACCGCGTCCTGCACGTGGCGCATGGCCTCGCGGCGCTGGTGTCGCTGGCGACCGCAGAAGTCGATGCGGCTCTGCTCGATCTCGACCTGCCCGGCATCGATGGCCTGGCCCTGGCTCGGCAGATGCGGGCGCAGGGATTCTCGCGCCCGCTGATCGCGATCACCGCCCGTGCCGATGCCGACGCCGAACCGCTCGCCATGCAGGCGGGGTTCGACGGCTTCCTGCGCAAGCCGCTGACCGGCGCGATCCTGGCGAACGCGCTGGTGCGTTTCGTGCCTGCGCACCCACCGGTGGAATGACCGGCGCGCGACCGCGCGCTGCCTGAACGGTTTCCGGCGGATGTCTCACGGTTTGAGACGGTCCGCCGGAACGCTTGGCGCCACCTGCACGCGCCGCGTGCGCAGATGCCGCCATGTCCGGAAACCGACGCGCCCCTCGCGACGACCTCGTCGTTCTCACGCCCGATGGCCTGTATTGCCCGCAGGGTGATTTCCACATCGACCCCTGGCGTCCGGTCCCGCGGGCGGTGATCACGCACGGGCACGGGGACCATGCGCGCAGCGGCATGGGCGAGTACTACTGCAGCGCCGGTACGTTGCCGATCCTGCGCTGGCGGCTGGGCGAGCAGCGCTATCACGTCCACGCGCACGGCGCGCCGTTCGTGCTCGGCAGCGCGAAGGTCTCGCTGCATCCCGCGGGCCATGTGCTCGGCTCGGTGCAGGTGCGGATCGAATGCGCCGGCCAGGTCTGGGTCGCATCGGGGGATTACAAGCGGCAGCCCGATCCGACCTGTGCACCGTTCGAGGTCGTGCCGTGCGACGTGTTCATCACCGAGACCACCTTCGGCTTGCCGGTCTACCGCTGGCCCGATACTTCGGCGGTGGCGGCCGACATCGTGGACTGGCGCCGGCAATGCGAGGCGCGCGGCGAGGCGGCGGTGTTGTTCTGCTATGCGTTGGGGAAGGCACAACGGGTGCTGGCCGAAATCGGCGCCCACGACGACCGTCCGGTGCTGCTGCATGGCGCCATCGCGACGGGGGTGCAGGTGTATCGCGACGCCGGCGTCGCACTGCCGCCGACCCGGCCGGTTTCGGACGAGGAAAAAGGCCGCGACTTCGCCGGCGAGCTCGTCCTGGCGCCGCCATCGGCCGCCGGCAGTGCCTGGATGCGGCGTTTCCGGCGTGCCCAGACCGGGTTCGCCTCGGGCTGGATGCGCATCCGTGGCAACCGGCGCCGGCGCAACGTCGATCGCGGCTTCGTGGTGTCCGACCACGCCGACTGGCCGGATCTGATCCGCACCGTGCGCGAGACCGGTGCGCAGCGCGTGATCGCGACCCACGGCGATACCGAGGCGTTCGTGCGCCGACTCGGCGAGGACGGAATCGCCGCCGAGCCGTTCGCGACGGGGTACGGCGATGAGGACTGACCGGATCGGCAGGCCGATGGACGAGGCTGCCGTGGCAGCATCCCGATGGCGGCGCGGATGAAACGTTTCGCCGCCCTCTACACGACGCTCGACCGCAGCACCGCCACGCTCGACAAGCGCGCTGCGCTGGTCGCGTACTTCGCCAGCGCGCCGGCGCGCGATGCGGCCTGGGCGCTGCATCTGCTCAGCGGCGGCAAGGTTGCCGGCCCGAAGCGGCGCATCGCCGGAACCCGCGAACTGCGCGAATGGATCGCCGCCGAAGCCGGTTTGCCGGACTGGCTGGGGGATGCCAGCTACGACCAGGTCGGCGATCTGGCCGAAACCCTGGCCCTGTTGCTCGACGATCCGGCCGAGCCGGCCGAGGATGTGGGCCTGGCCGACTGGATCGAGGCCCGTCTGCTGCCGATCGCCAATCGCGAACCGGAGGTGCGCCGCGATGTGGTGGTCGGCGCATGGCGCACGCTGTGCTTCGCGGAGCGGCTGGCGTTCAACAAGGTGCTGACCGGCGCACTGCGGGTGGGCGTCTCGCAGCGGGTGGTGCAGCAGGCGCTCGCGGAAATGAGCGGCATCGACATCGCCCGCATCGCGCAGCGCATGCTCGGCAGTTGGCAGCCGACGCCGGCCTTCATGCGCGACCTGCTCGCACCCGGCGAACTGCCCGCCGACCGCCAGCAGCCGTATCCGTTCTTCCTCGCCTCGCCGCTGGAAGGCGCCTTGCGCGCCGACCCCGCGCAGGCGGGCGTGTCGGACCAGGATGTCGCGGACGGCGACGGCGCGCCGGTCGCGCTGGCCGGCGATCCCGACGCCGTGGCGGGGGCGCTCGGCCCGATCGACAACTGGCTGCTGGAATGGAAGTGGGACGGCATCCGCCTGCAGTTGATCCATCGCGACGACGATGCCGCGTTGTGGTCGCGCGGCGAGGAGCGTCTGGACGGCCGTTTCCCCGAGATCGAGGCGGCCGCCGCCACCTTGCCGCGGCACTGCGTGATCGACGGCGAACTGCTGGCCTGGGGCGACGGCGATGCGCCGATGCCGTTCACCGCGCTTCAGAAGCGCATCCAGCGGCTGAAGCCGGGTGCGAAGACCCTGGCCGACGCGCCGGTGCGGGTACGCGCCTACGATCTGCTCGAACTCGACGGCCAGGATCTGCGCGAGCGCCCGCTGCACGAACGCCGCGCGATGCTCGAGGACCTGCTCGCCCGGCACGACGATCCGCGCCTGACGGTATCGCCACGCGTGCACGTCGCCGGCTGGGCGGATGCCGCGGCGTTGCGCGCGGATGCCCGCGCGCGCGGCGTCGAGGGCCTGATGCTCAAGCGGCTGTCCTCGACCTACCAGGCCGGCCGTCGCCGTGGCGACTGGTGGAAATGGAAGATCGATCCGCTGACCGTGGACGCGGTGCTGCTGTACGCACAATCCGGCCACGGGCGTCGCAGCACGCTGTACACCGACTACACCTTCGGTCTGTGGGACGGCGACACGCTGGTACCGGTGGCGAAGGCCTATTCGGGCCTGGACGACCGCGAGATCCTGAAGCTCGACCGCTGGATCCGCAGCAACACCCTGGAGCGGTTCGGGCCGGTGCGCTCGGTGACCGCGCACCACGTGTTCGAGCTCGGCTTCGAGGCCGTCAACCGCAGCAGCCGGCACAAGTCCGGCATCGCGGTCCGGTTCCCGCGCATCCTGCGCTGGCGCCAGGACAAGCCGGCGGCGGAAGCCGACCGGCTGGACACGCTGAAGGCGCTGGCGCGGTGAGCGGGTCGGTGGATGGCCCGAAGCCTGCGGCCGAGGAATCGAAGCCGAAGCGTCCTCCGTCGAAGCGTGCATCGGCGAGGCGCGCGCCGCCCCTGAGCGCCGAAGGCGTGGGCGCTTCATCGGAACGAAGCCCCGACGAGGATGTTTCCCGGGAACACAGCCAGGCATCGACCAGGCGGGCCGCCGCTGCACGGTCGGGGCATGCATCGTCTGCCGCCGGGCCGCCAGCGACCTCGCAACATGACGACGTGCCGAAGCCGCCTCGGCGCCGTATGCGACCGCGTGCAGGCATCGACGACGGTCCGCTCGCGTCGTGGTTCGCCGCACGCGGCTGGACTCCGGCGTCGTTCCAGCGCGAGGCGTGGACCCGTTATCTGGCCGGCGAGTCCGGCCTGTTGCACACGCCCACCGGCAGCGGCAAGACGCTCGCGGCCTTCGGCGGGCCCTTGCTGGAGGCGCTGGCGGCGGCCCAGGCCGATGCTGCGCGCGGCGCCGCAACGGGCCGCGCCGCGCAGGTCGCGGCGACGGCCGGCGAGGGTCGCACCGCGCGTGCCGGCAAGCGCAAGCCGCACCTGCAGATGCTGTGGATCACCCCGCTGCGCGCGCTCGCCGCCGACACCTTGCGTGCGCTGCGCGAGGCCACCGACGCGGTCGGCCTGGACTGGCAGATCGGCCTGCGCACCGGCGACGCCAGCGCACGCGACAAGCGCCTGGCGCGTGCCGGCCGCCTCGACCTGCTGGTGATCACGCCCGAGTCGCTGTCGTTGCTGCTGAGCTATCCGGACACCGCGCAGCAGCTGGCGCGCCTGCGCTGCGTGGTGGTCGACGAGTGGCACGAACTGCTGGGCAACAAGCGCGGGGTGCTGCTGCAACTGGCGCTGGCGCGGCTGCGCACGCTCAATCCCGCGCTGCGCACCTGGGGCCTGTCGGCGACGCTGGGGAACCTGGGCGAGGCGCGCGACGTGCTGCTGCCCCACGCGCCCGACGCCGCCCTGGTCGCGGGCGCGCCGCCGCGCGGCTTCGAGCTGCGAACCCTCCTGCCCGCCGCAGGCGAACGCTTCGCCTGGGCCGGGCACCTCGGGCTGGCGCAACTGCCGCGCGTGCTGGACGCCCTGATGGCCGAGCGCACCAGCCTGCTGTTCGCCAACACCCGCGCGCAAGCCGAGCTCTGGCACCGCGCGCTGGCATCGGTGTGGCCGGAGGCGCCGGAGACCCTGGCGCTGCACCACGGCTCGCTCGACCCCGCGCTACGCGCGGCCGCGGAGCAAGGCCTGCGCGACGGCAGCCTGCGTTGCGTGGTGGCCACGTCGAGCCTGGATCTCGGGGTGGATTTTCCCGCCGTCGACCAGGTGCTGCAGATCGGCAGCCCCAAGGGCATCGCCCGCCTGCTGCAGCGCGCCGGACGTGCACGCCACCGTCCCGGCGAGATCGGCCGCGTGGTCTGCGTGCCCACCCACGCGCTCGAACTGGCCGAGTACGCGGCCGCGCGCGAGGCGGTGGCCCGCGGCGAGATCGAAGCGCGCCCGGCGCCGCGGTTGAGCCTGGACGTGCTGGCCCAGCATTGCGTCACTCTCGCGCTGGGCGGCGGTTTCGACGCCGACGCGCTCTACGAGGAGGTGCGCGGCACGCATGCGTTCGCCGCGCTCGACGCGACCATGTGGCAGGCCGTGCTCGATTTCGTCGTCCAGGGCGGGCGGGCGCTGTCGCACTATCCGGATTTCCAACGCGTGGTCCGCGACGACGACGGCCTGTACCGCGTGCACGACCGCCGCATCGCCCTGCGTCACCGCCTGTCGATCGGCACCATCGCCAGCGACGGTGCGGTGCAGGTGCGTTTCCTGCGCGGCGGCCGCCTGGGCTCGGTGGAGGAGAGCTTCGTCGGTCGCCTGCGCCGCGGCGACCGCTTCCAGTTCGCCGGTCGCCTGCTGGAGCTGGTGCGGCTGGAGGACATGACCGCCTACGTGCGGGTGGCCGCGGGCGGCGACGGCACGGTGCCGAAGTGGATGGGCGGGCGCATGCCGCTGTCGAGCGAACTGGGGCACGAGGTCGAGCGCGCGCTCGACCGCCGCTTCGCCGCGCCGGAACTCGCCGCGATCGACGGCCTGCTCGCGTTGCAGGCACGCCTGTCCGCGGTGCCGGGCCCCGGGCGGCTGCTGGCGGAGTGGGTGCGCGCCCGCGGCGGGCGCTACCTGTTCGTCTATCCGTTCGCCGGCCGCCAGGTCCACGAGGGGATGGCGTCGCTGATGGCGCTGCGCTGGGGACGGATGGCGCCGGACAGCTTCACGTTCTCGGCCAACGACTACGGCCTGGCGATCGCATCCGCGCACGCCGAGGGCATCGACGACGACACGTTGCGCGCACTGCTCGATCCCGAGGCGCTGCTCGACGACCTGCGCGAGAGCCTCAATCTCGGCGAGCTCGCGCGCCGCCAGTTCCGCGAAATCGCCCGGGTCGCCGGCCTGCTGCCGCCGTCTCTGCCCGGGCGCGCGCCGCGCTCGCTGCGACAGCTGCAGGCGTCCAGCGGCCTGTTGTTCGATGTCCTGCAGCGGTTCGATCCCGACCACATGCTGCTCGAACAGGCCGAGCGGGAGGTGTTCTCGGCGCAACTGGAGGTGCGGCGCATGCGCGAGACCCTGGACGACTGCGCCCGGCGCGAGCTCGTCCTGGCCACGCCGAAGTCGTTCACGCCGCTGTCGTTCCCCCTGTGGGCCGAGGCGATCCGCGGCCGCCTCAGCACCGAGGACTGGCGTACACGGGTGGAGCGCGCCGCGGCACAGCTCGAGCGCCGGCATGGCGGATGAGCGCACGATCGACGTCGCCGGCGAAGCCGTCATCCTGCTCGCCGACCGCGCCCTGTACTGGCCGCGTGCCGGTACGCTGATCATCGCCGACCTGCACCTGGGCAAGGCCGACCACTTCCGCCGTGCCGGCATCGCGCTGCCGGCCGGCGGCACGTCGCTCGATCTCGAACGCCTCGACGCGCTGCTGGCCCGGACCGGCGCGCAGCGCCTGCTCGTGCTCGGCGACCTGCTGCACGGCCAGGTGCCCGATGCGCCCTGGCGCGCACGCTGGCAGGCGTTCCGCACACGGCATGCCGCGGTGCGGGTGGAGGTCGTGGCCGGCAACCACGATCGCGCGCTGCGTCGCCACCCCGAGCGCGCCGCGTCGATGGGCCTCGCGGTGCATGCGCCGCACCTGCGCGAGCCGCCGTTCCTGTTCGTGCACGCGGCCGAGGACGCGCCCCGGGGCGAGGCGGGCTACGTACTCGCCGGGCACCTGCACCCGGTGCTGCGCCTGCCGGGCCTGCCGCGCCTGCCGGTGTTCCGCTTCGCCGAGGTCGGCATCCTGCCCGCGTTCACCGCCTTCGCCGGCGGCCAGCCGTTCGCACCCGCGCGGGGTGAGCGGATCTACGTCTGCGCGCCGGACGCGGTGGTGGACGTGCCGTCGCGCTGATGCGACGTGCGTGGTGAAGGAATCTCGGCCATACCGAGAGTAGCCGTCAGCAGTGACGCGCCGCAGCGATGAAGACGGCGGCGCGGGTGAGCCGGCTCAGCGTGCGCTGTGCGCGTGCACGGCCTCCACCAGCACGCCGACGTGATCGGGATTCATGTCCGGCGACATGCCGTGGCCGAGGTTGAACACGTGGCCCTCGCGCGAGCCGCCGTTGCCGTCGCGGTAGGCGTCGAGCACGCTGGCGACCTCGCGGCGGATCGCGTCCGGGTTGCCGTACAGCACGGCCGGATCGAGATTGCCCTGCAGTGCGACGCGCCCGGCGGTGCGCCGCGCGGCCTCGTCCAGGCCGACCAGCCAATCCACGCCGACGCCGTCGGCACCGCTGGCGGCAAGATCCTCGAGGTAGGCGGCCGTGCCCTTGCCGAACAGGATCAGCGGGGTGCGGTCGGGGCCGTCGCCACGCTCGAGCTCGCGAGCGATGCGGGTCAGGTAGGGCAGCGAGAACGCGCGGTACATCGCCGGCGACAACACGCCGCCCCAGGTGTCGAACACTTGCAACACCTGCGCACCGGCCGCGCG
Source organism: Luteimonas abyssi (assembly GCF_001482195.1). Taxonomy (GTDB): domain Bacteria; phylum Pseudomonadota; class Gammaproteobacteria; order Xanthomonadales; family Xanthomonadaceae; genus Luteimonas; species Luteimonas abyssi. Next base: position 869,095 of record NZ_KQ759763.1, read on the forward strand.
TTGCGCGGCGAGGTAGGCGATGACGGCATCGGTGTTCACCGACAGCAGCGCGTGCAGCGCCTTCGGGTCGTTGAGCGCCATCGCCTTGATGCGGGCGAAGTCCTTGCTGCCGCCGCCCTCGACCATGTAGCAGGCCAGCGTCCACGGGCTGCCGGAGAAGCCGATCAGCGGCACGCGGTTGTCGAGTTCGCGGCGGATCACCCGCACCGCGTCCATCACGTAGCGCAGCTCGCCTTCCATGTCGGGGACGCCGAGTCTGGCGATCGCCGCGGCATCGCGCACCGGATGGCGGAACTTCGGGCCTTCGCCCTCGACGAAGTACAGCTCCAGCCCCATCGCATCGGGGATGGTGAGGATGTCGGAGAACAGGATCGCGGCGTCCAGCGGGAACCGGCGCAGCGGCTGCAGGGTGACCTCGCAGGCCAGGTCCGGGTTCTTGGCCATCGCCAGGAAGCTGCCGGCATCCCTGCGGCTGGCGCGGTACTCCGGCAGGTAGCGACCGGCCTGGCGCATCAGCCAGACCGGGGTGCGGTCGACGGGTTCGCGGCGCAGGGCGCGCAGCAGGCGGTCGTTGGTCGGTGGGGGGGATGAGGTCACGTGCAAGAACTCGCTGGAAGCGTCGGAAAGGGGGTCGGGCCGGCAAGAGGAGCGGTCGCTCATCCGCGCGGTGCCTCGTCCTGTGCGGACATCTGCAGGAAGCCGCGCTTGAGCTGCGCATCGCGGGCCAGTTCGAAGGCGCGGGTCGCGCTGGCCTGGTCCATGAACTGCTCGCGACGCATCTGGCTGCGGCCGCCGATCTGGCCCGACTCGCGCACCAGCGTCCAGCCGCCGAGCAGATCGGGCTGGAGCATCAGCTGGACGAAGCGGGGCGCCTCGTGGCCCTCGGCCGGTTGTTGCAGCAGCAATCGCATGGGACGGCCATTGTACGGGGGACGCCCGAGGGGCAGGGTGTCGCGATGGTCGCGCCCGAAGCGGCAGCCGCCTCCGGGTTCGCCCGCGCGACGCTGCGGGAGGACCGATCAGGCCGCGCGCAGGACGTCGATCACCGCGCTTTCCGGCACGTCGGACAGCACCTGCGCGCGGCCGGCGCCGGTCCAGACGATGAAGCGCAGGCCGCCCGCCTGGGCCTTCTTGTCCAGGCGCATGTGCGCGAGCAGGCGTTCGGCGTCGAGGCCTTCAGGCAGGGCCACCGGCAGGCCCAGCCGCACCAGCAGTGCGCGCAGGCGCTCGCCGTCTGCCGCAGGGGCCAGGCCCAGAACCTCGGACAGACGGGCGGCCAGGACCATGCCGACCGCGACCGCCTCGCCGTGATTGAGGCCGCCGTAGCCCTGCTCGGTTTCGATGGCGTGGCCGAAGGTGTGGCCGAAGTTGAGCAGCGCGCGTTCGCCGTGTTCGAGCGGGTCGCGCTCGACGATGGCGGCCTTGTGCGCACAGCTGCGCGCGATCGCCTCGGCCAGCGCGTCGGCGTCGTGGGCCAGCAGGGCCTCGGCATGCGCGTCGAGCCAGTCGAGGAACGGAGCGTCGACGATCGCGCCGTACTTGACCACCTCGGCCAGACCGGCGCGCAGTTCGCGCGGTGGCAGCGAACGCAGCACGGCGGTGTCGGCCAGCACCGCGCGCGGTGGGTGGAACGCGCCGACGAGGTTCTTGCCCTGCGGCAGGTCCACCGCGGTCTTGCCGCCGACCGAGGAATCGACCATCGCCAGCAGCGAGGTCGGTACCTGCACGCAATCCACGCCGCGCATCCAGCACGCCGCGGCGAAGCCGGCGAGATCGCCGACCACGCCACCGCCCAGGGCATAGACGCAGGCGTCGCGGCGTGCGCCGAGCGCGGCCAGCGCGTCGATGGCGCCCGAGAAACCGCGCAGCGTCTTCGACGCCTCGCCGGCGGGCAGGACGAAGGTCTCCAGCGTCAGCTCGGGGCGCGCGGCGCGCAACCGGGCGGCCAGGGCGCCGGCATACAGCGGCGCGACCCGGTCGTCGCTGACCAGCAGCGCCTGGCGGCCGCGCAGCGGTGCGGCAAGCAGGGCGGCGTCGTCGATCAGGCCGGGGCCGATGGTGATGGTGTAGGGCGAGTCGCCGCCGACATCGACGGTCTTGCGGGGTGCGGTCATGGGTTGGGAGGCGTGGAGGCGGGGGGCGTGGAGGGCGATGAGGGCGCGGTGGCGGGCGGCGTGTCGTCGGGACGTTGCCAGCGCCGATGCAGCAGCCGGCCCAGGCGGGCGGTCGCCAACGTGGGGATGCAGGTCTCGGTATCGAAGCGCAGATCGGCGACCTCGCGATAGAGCGGGTCGCGGTGCCGGGCCAGCTCCCGCAGGGTGCGCGCGCGGTCGCCGGTCGCCAGCAGCGGTCGGGTGCGGTCGCGCTCCAGCCGGGCGAGTTGCTGTTCGACGCCTACGTGCAGATGCACGACGAAGGCGCGCGCGACCATCGCGGTGCGGTTGTCGGCATCCAGGACCGCGCCGCCGCCGCTGGCGATCAGCTGCCCTTCGTCCGCGAGCACCGCCAGCAGGACGTCGTGCTCGCGCATGCGAAATCCGGGTTCGCCCTCGCACTCGAAAATCGTCGGAATCTTCGCGCCGGCGCGGCGCTCGATTTCGTGGTCGAGATCGACGAAGCGCAGGCCGAAGCGCCCGGCCAGGCGGCGGCCGAGCGACGATTTTCCGGCCCCCATGGGGCCGACGAAAACGAGATTCGGAGCGGGGTTCATCGCCCGCCATGTTAGCCGGCGCCCCCGGCGCCCGCGATGGGCGACATGCCGCAGCGGCGAAACGACCCACACGCCTCCGGTGGAAACGGCCCGGCGGTCGTGCCGCTACCGCGCACCCGGCTGGCGGAGGCGCATCCCGCCGATGGGCTGCCGCTGCGCGTCCAGCGCGATCACGGCATGCGCCCGGTCGGGCAGGGTGCGCAGCGCCTGCCGGCTGACCCGTTCGTAATGCTGGACGAAGCGCGCGATGCCGGCGCGATCCATCGCGCGACGGTCGGGCTCGGCGGCCTGCAGCGCGCGCTCCTGTTCCCAGCGCCACGTCGGCACGATGTCGAAGCCGGGCGGCTGCAGGAACAGCAAGCGGTCCACGCAGGACCACAGCGCAGGGTAGTCGTGGGCCAGCGCTTCGTTGCACCTGCGGCGCCAGCGACCGTCCGGATCCTCGTCGCGCTCCAGTGCGTTCAACGGTGTCGCGAGCGCGGCATCCGCTTCGGCCGGCGCGCCCAGGCACCAGCCTTCCAGAATGACCAGGTCCACAGGCCCGACCTGGGGCCATGCGGTCCGGGGACAGCGCCGGTCCGCCAGTTTGTCGAAGCGCGGCAGCGCGGTCGGCACGCCCGTCCTCAGGGCGTCGAGCGTCGCCAGTGCCAGCGGCAGGTCGTGCGTGCCGGGCGGCCCGCGGGTCAGCAACAGGGGGTGCACCTCGCGGGCGAGGGCTTCGCGCTCGGGGCGATCGAGATAGACATCGTCCAGCGACAATGTCGCCACGGCGAGGCCGCGCCCGCGTGCGGCGACGGCCAGTTGCGCGGCGAGCGTGGACTTGCCCGTCCCCTGCAGGCCGCTGATGCCGTACACCCGCGCACCCGGCCGCAGGTCATCTGGTCCCAGAGCAGCCGGTCGCCGCGCGGCCGTTTCGAGAGCAGCCGTTCCCAGGGCATCGGCCAGCACGGCATCGACCAGCGCCGGATCGAAGCCCGCGGGGGCCGCGGAGCGGGACGGATGCGGGACGTGCGCCATCGCGCCACAATAGCCCAATGGACACCGACTCCCTGTATGCCGAGGCGCTGGCGACCTTCGACACCCTGTTCGCCGAGGCTGCGGCCGCCGGCGAGCCCGACCCGACCGCGATGACCGTCGCCACCGCGGGGCTGGACGGCCGCCCCGCGGCGCGCATGGTGCTGCTCAAGGCGCACGACCCGCGCGGCTTCGTGTTCTACACCCATCTCGACGGTCGCAAGGGGCGCGAACTGCAGGAGAACCCGCGGGCGGCGCTGCTGTTCCACTGGCCGCGGGTGCGTCACGGTCTCCAGGTCCGCATCGAGGGCGCGGTGAGCGTGGTCGACGACGACGAAGCCGATGCCTACTTCGCCTCGCGCCCGCGCGGCAGTCAGGTCGGCGCATGGGCCTCCCGGCAATCGGAAACACTGGCCTCCGTGTCCGAGTTCGAAGCGCAGCTGGCGGCGGCCGATGCCGAGTTCGAGGCACGCGAGGTCCCGCGGCCGCCACGATGGTCCGGGCTGCGGGTGCGGCCGGAGCGCATCGAATTCTGGTACGGGGCCGACTATCGCCTGCACGAGCGGCATCTGTACACGTGCGACGCGGCCGAGCAGTGGTCCAAGCGCCTGCTGTATCCGTGAGGCCGGCATGACCGGTCCGCGCCGCATCGTCTGCCTGACCGAGGAGCCGACCGAGACCCTGTACGCGCTCGGCGCGCAGGACCGCATCGTCGGCATCAGCGGCTTCACCGTGCGCCCGCCGCAGGCGCGTCGGGACAAGCCCAAGGTCAGCGCGTTCACCAGCGCCAAGGTCGACGCCATCCTGGCGCTCGAGCCGGATCTGGCGATCGGGTTCTCCGACATCCAGGCCGACATCGCCGCCGAACTGGTGCGCCGCGGGGTGGAGGTGTGGATCGCCAACCATCGCAGCGTCGAGGGCATCCTCGACTACATCGCCCGGCTCGGGGCGCTGGTCGGCCTGGCCGGCCCCGCGCGCGATTACGCCGACGGTCTGCGTCGGGGGCTGGATGCCATCGAACGCGAGGCCGCCGCACTGCCGCGCCGGCCGAAGGTGTATTTCGAGGAGTGGGACGAGCCGCTCATCACCGGCATCCGCTGGGTGGCCGAGCTGATCCGCATCGCCGGCGGCGACGACGTGTTTCCCGAGCTCGCGGCCGAACCGTTGGCCCGCGCGCGCATCCTCGCCAATGGCGACCCGGTGATCGCACGTGCGCCGGACATCGTGCTGGGCTCGTGGTGCGGCAAGAAGTTCCGGCCCGAGCGCGTGGCCGCACGCCCGGGCTGGGAGGCGATCCCCGCGGTGCGCGACGGCGAACTGCACGAGATCAAGTCGCCGCTGATCCTGCAGCCGGGGCCGGCGGCGTTGACCGACGGTGTGGCGGAGATCGCCGCGATCGTCGCGCGCTGGGCGCGGCGGCAGGGCGGCTGATCAGCCCGGCGTCGCCGATGCGCGGCCGGTGTCGCGCTCGCGGAATGCAGCGGTACGCGAACGTCGCCGCCGCGGCGCGGGTGCGGGCATAGGATGCCCCCTGACGGGCCCGTCGCCCGGCAGGAGATCGACGTGTCGAAGATTGCAGTGGTGGGCGCATCCGGACGTGTGGGCTCGCGCGTCGTGCGCGAACTGGTGACACGCGGGCACCAGGTCACCGGGATCGCGCGTAATCCGGACGCATCGACGTCGGCCGCGGGGGTGGTCTGGCGCACCGCCGACGCCACCGATGCCGGAGCCCTCGCACAGGCCGTGGCCGGCCACGACGTCGTGATCAGCGCCATGCGGTTCCTGGGCGGTCCCGCAGCCGATGGACTGGCGAACGCGGTGCGTGCTGCCGGGGTGCCGAGGCTCGTCGTCGTCGGCGGTGCCGGCAGCCTGGAGGTCGCACCGGGCGTCGCCCTCGTCGACACCCCGGATTTTCCCGAAGCCTACCAGGCCGAGGCCCGCGCCGGTCTTCGTTTCCTCGAGGCCTTGCGCGGCGTGGACGACCTCGACTGGACGTTCCTGTCGCCATCGGCGGAGCTCGAGCCCGGCGAGCGGACGCAGCGGTTCCGTCTCGGCGGCGACACGCTGCTGGTGGACGCGGAAGGCCGCAGCAGCATTTCGATGGAGGACTACGCCATCGCCCTGGTGGATGAGGTCGAGGCGCCCGCGCATTCACGACAGCGCTTCACTGTCGGCTATTGAGATCGGCGTGGCGGCGGACGACGGGCGGGGCGGGCGACGCGGCGATGCCGGCGTCTTCCGCGACCGCCGCCGCCCTGCGATGATGCGCTTCCTTCGAGACGGACAGGGCGGGAGCGGGCGATGAACCAGGCGACGATGCAGGACATGGGCCGGCTGATCCTGCGGCTCGCGCTGGGCGTACTGATCCTGCTGCACGGTTTCGCCAAATTGCGCGGAGGCCTCGGCGGGATCGAGGGCATGGTGCAGGCGCACGGCCTTCCGGGGGTGTTTGCCTACCTGGTGCTGGTCGGCGAAGTCGTCGCGCCGTTGATGGTCATCATCGGGCTGCATGCGCGCATCGGCGCGGTGCTGATCGCGATCAACATGCTGGTCGCGGTGTTCCTGGTGCACATGGGCGACCTCGGGCGTCTCAACAACACCGGTGGCTGGGCGCTCGAGCTGCAGGCGATGTTCCTGTTCGGCGCGGTCGCGGTGGCCCTGCTGGGGCCGGGGCGGTTCTCGGCGAACCAGCGCTGAGCGCATCCGCGCGCCCCGTCGGGGCGGTATCTCCCGCGGGCGCGAGGAGGGTGCCGGCCGCACAAAGGCCGGCCCGTCCGCTCGTTCAGGGGTAGAAGTCGCGCGCGAACTGCAGGGTGATCGGCCGGGCGCCGGTGGTCTGCACCTCGACGTGGAAGCGCAGCGTGTCCGGCGGAGTCAGCCGCACCACGCCGATGTGGTCGGTGAGATCGCCATGGGCGACTTCGCGCAGCGTCACCCGTTGGCGCACGCCGCGCAGGTCGATCGCGTCCGCCACGACCCGGGCGGGAACCGCGGTTTCGTCGACGCCATCGCCACGACGGACCGCGATCATCAACAACTGCGTGCGCGGGTCGCGTTCGATCCGGTAGCCGTCCGCCACCGCCTGGCCCATCGCCATGGTCGGTACGACGCTGGCCCGCACGGTCAGGTCGTCGGCGCGGGCCACGGCTTCTTCGCGCGCCCGGGTGGCATGGCCGTCGGGTGGGCTCGGGGCACCGCAGGCCGCCAGCGTTCCCGCGAGCAGCAGCGTGCCGGCGAGCCGCCGGCCTGACCGTGCGCGACGCCGCGTGCCCGTCGTCGTCTCGGTGTCGCCGCCGCTGGCGACACGCCTGCACCGATCAGTCATTGGCCGCCGACAGCTCCCCGCCGCGGCGGCGGGCCGCGGCGACCGCATCGGCCACCAGCGCGCGCAGGCCGCCGGCCTCGAAGGTCTCCAGCGCGGCCTGGGTGGTGCCGTTCGGCGAGGTGACGTTCTTGCGCAAGACGTCGGGGGCGTCGCCGGATTCGTCGATCATGCGCGCGGCCCCGAGCAGGGTCTGCTTGACCAGCGCGCGCGTGGTCGCCGCGGGCAGGCCCTGCGCCAGGCCGGCGGCTTCCATCGCCTCGGCGAACAGGAACACGTAGGCCGGACCGCTGCCGGAGATGCCGGTGACGGCGTCCATCAGCGCCTCGTCGTCGACCCACGCGGTGCGGCCGACTGCGGACAACACCGCATCGGCACGCGCGCGCCCACCGGCGTCCACCTGCGGCGTGGCGTACAGACCGGTCATGCCGGCGCCGAGCAGCGACGGCGTATTGGGCATCGAGCGCACCACGGCGGCATCGCCGCCGAGCCAGCGCTCGATCTGCGCGGTGGTGATGCCCGCGGCCACGGAGATCACCAGCGGGCGACCGGTGCGGACCTCGTCGACCAGCGACGCGCAGACCTCGCGCATCACCTGAGGCTTCACCGACATCACCCAGATGTCCGCGCCTTCGATCGCCTCGGCGGCCGTGGCGAAGGTGCGGACGCCGAAGTCGTTCTCCAGGGCCTGGCGCTTGGCGTCGCCTGGATCGGCCACGCGGATGCGCTCGGGTGCGATGCCGCCGGCGATGAGGCCGCCGATCAGGCTGCGGGCCATGTTGCCGCCGCCGATGAAGGCGAGCGTGTGGTGGGCGGGCAGGGCGGGCGTCGGTGTCGGGGTGGTCATCGAGGTCCTCAGGAAACGAAAAGGAAGTGGCGCGCTCAGCCCCGGGACGGACGGGCGCCGAACAATGCGGTGCCGACCCGGACCAGCGTGGCGCCCTCGGCGATGGCCTGCTCGAGGTCGTCGCTCATGCCCATCGACAAGGTGTCGATGCCGGCATGCGACGCGGCCAGCGCGTCGAACAGCCCGCGCATGCGGGTGAAGGCCGGACGCCGCCGCTCCGGATCGGCATGCGGAGCGGGGATCGCCATCAAGCCGCGCAGCACGAGCGCCGGTTCGGCGGCGATCGCCTCGGCCAGGGCCGGGATCGCGTCGGGGCGGCAGCCGTGCTTGCTGGCCTCGTCGTCCACGTTGACCTGGATCAGCACGTTCAACGGGCGTGCCGGATCGCGGTCGTGGGCGAGCGCGGCGACCAGTTTCGCACGGTCGAGCGTCTGCACCCAGTCGAAACGGGACGCGGCCTGCCGCGCCTTGTTGGATTGCAGGTGGCCGATCAGGTGCCATTCGATGCCGGCGCCCGCGGCGTCGAACTTGCCTTCGGCTTCCTGCACGTAGTTCTCGCCGAAACCCGGCAGGGCCTCGCCGGCGGCGCGGCGCAGCCTCGCCAGCGCGGCGATCTCGGCCGCATCGCGGGTCTTGCCGACCGCCAGCAGGCGCGGTGGTGGCCGGCCCGCGCGTTCGGCGGCGGTGCGGATGCGGGTCTGGACCTGCTCCAGACGGTCCGACAGGTCGGAATGTTCGGTCATCGGTATCGGGATGCGACGGCGCCCGCAAAGCGTGCGTCCGGCTGGCTGTCGGCTGCGATCGGAGGGCTATACTGCGCCGCAGGGGTGGGCGGATGCCAGCCGCAGGGCGCATCCGGCCAGGCATCGGCCGCACCGGGCCGTACAGAATCAGGGCACCTGGGGGCTCGCTATGGATATCGCCGAACTGTTGGCGTTTTCGGTCAAGAACAAGGCATCGGACCTGCATCTGTCGGCGGGCCTGCCGCCGATGATCCGTGTCGACGGCGACGTGCGCCGGATCAACATCCCGGCGCTCGATCACAAGCAGGTGCACGCGCTGGTCTACGACATCATGTCGGACAAGCAGCGCCGCGATTACGAAGAATTCCTGGAAGTCGACTTCTCGTTCGAGATCCCGGGCCTGGCGCGCTTCCGCGTCAATGCGTTCAACCAGAACCGTGGCGCCGGCGCGGTGTTCCGGACGGTGCCCTCGGAAGTGCTGACGCTCGAGGACCTCGGCTGCCCGCCGATCTTCCGCCAGCTCATCGACCAGCCGCAGGGCCTGATCCTGGTGACCGGCCCGACCGGCTCCGGCAAGTCCACCACGCTGGCGGCGATGGTCGACCACATCAACAAGAACGAGTACGGCCATCTCCTCACCGTCGAGGATCCGATCGAGTTCGTGCACACCTCGCAGAAGTGCCTGATCAACCAGCGCGAGGTGCACCGCGACACGCATGGCTTCAACGAGGCGTTGCGATCCGCGCTGCGCGAGGACCCGGACTACATCCTGGTCGGCGAAATGCGCGACATCGAGACGATCCGCCTGGCGCTGACCGCCGCCGAGACCGGCCATCTGGTCTTCGGCACCCTGCACACCAGTTCGGCGGCCAAGACCATCGACCGCATCATCGACGTGTTCCCCGCCGGCGAGAAGCCGATGGTGCGCTCGATGCTGTCCGAATCGCTGCGCGCGGTGATCTCGCAGGCGCTGCTGAAGAAGGTCGGCGGCGGACGCACGGCGGCGTGGGAAATCATGGTCGGCATCCCCGCGATCCGGAACCTGATCCGAGAGGACAAGGTGGCGCAGATGTACTCGGCCATCCAGACCGGCCAGCAGCACGGCATGATGACCCTCGACCAGCACCTGCAGGACCTGGTCAAGCGCGGCCTGATCACCCGCGCCCAGGCGCGCGAGTACGCCAAGGACAAGCGGATCTTCGAATGACCGCAGGCGAGGTGGCTGCGGCAGCGTGCCGCGCCATCGCGTCCACGGCCGTTCCCGGCCTTCCGACGTTTCGACCTTCACATCGCGCCTCCGGGCGCCCCGTCATCGACGCCCGGCCTCGCAGGAGCGCCCCATGAGCAGCATCGACTTCACCTCGTTCCTCAAGCTGATGGCCCACCAGAAGGCCTCGGACCTGTTCATCACCGCCGGCATGGCGCCGTCGATCAAGGTCAACGGCAAGATCTCGCCGGTCACCCAGAGTCCGCTGACGCCGCAGCAGGCGCGCGATCTGGTGCTCAACGTGATGACGCCCGCGCAGCGCGAGGAGTTCGAGAAGACACACGAGTGCAACTTCGCCATCGGCGTGTCGGGCGTGGGCCGGTTCCGTGTGAGCTGCTTCTACCAGCGCAACCAGGTCGGCATGGTGCTGCGCCGGATCGAGACCCGCATCCCGACGGTCGAAGAACTGAACCTGCCGCCGATCACCAAGACGCTGGCGATGACCAAGCGCGGCATCATCATCTTCGTCGGCGCCACCGGTACCGGCAAGTCCACCTCGCTGGCGGCGATGATCGGCTACCGCAACCACAACTCGACCGGCCACATCATCACCATCGAGGACCCGATCGAGTTCGTGCACAAGCACGAGGGCTGCATCATCACCCAGCGCGAGGTCGGCATCGACACCGACAGCTGGGAAGCCGCGCTGAAGAACACCCTGCGCCAGGCGCCCGACGTGATCATGATCGGCGAGGTACGCACCCGCGAGGGCATGGACCACGCCATCGCCTTCGCCGAGACCGGTCACCTGGTGCTGTGCACGCTGCACGCCAACAACGCCAACCAGGCGATGGACCGCATCATCAACTTCTTCCCCGAGGACCGTCGCGGCCAGCTGTTGATGGACCTTTCGCTCAACCTCAAGGGCGTGGTCGCGCAGCAGCTCATTCCCACTCCCGACGGCAAGGGCCGCCGCGCGGCGATGGAAATCCTGCTCGGCACTCCGCTGGTGCAGGATTACATCCGCGACGGCGAGATCCACAAGCTCAAGGACGTGATGAAGGAATCCACCAACCTCGGCATGAAGACCTTCGACCAGAGCCTGTTCGAGCTGTACCAGGCCGGCGAGATCTCCTACGAGGACGCCTTGCGCTACGCCGACTCCGCCAACGAGGTGCGCCTGCGCATCAAGCTCGCCCAGGGCGGGGATGCGCGCACGCTGAGCCAGGGGCTGGACGGGGTGGAGATCGCAGAGGTGCGTTGAACGCCCCCGAGGCATCAGGTCGCATCGCGTACGATCTTCGGAAAGTGGGCGGAGGGGACATGACGGGCTCGACCGTGGTCGAGGTTGCGTGGGATGCAGCGTACCCGCCCGCTTGATCCATTTTTTACCCGCGACCCGGCACAATGGGCACCCTGTTCAGACACGCACCGGAGTCTCCAGATGGCCCACACGCTTCCCGATCTCCCGTACGCCTACGATGCGCTCGAGCCGCACTTCGACAAGCAGACGATGGAGATCCATCACTCCAAGCACCACCAGACCTACGTCACCAACCTCAACGCCGCGATCGAGGGCACCGAGTACGCCGACACGCCGATCGAGCAGCTGATCGCCGACATCGACGCGCTGCCGGAGAAGATCGGCAAGCCGGTGCGCAACAACGGTGGCGGCCACGCCAACCACTCGTTGTTCTGGACCGTGCTGTCGCCGAAGGGCGGCCAGCCGACCGGTGAAGTCGCCAAGCACATCGACAGCGATCTGGGCGGGCTGGACAAGTTCAAGGAAGACTTCGCCACCGCCGCCAAGGGTCGCTTCGGCAGCGGCTGGGCGTGGCTGACCGTCGACAAGAGCGGCAAGCTCGCGATCGAGGACAGCGCCAATCAGGACAGCCCGCTGATGAGCGGCATCGGCTCCGGCAACACGCCGATTCTGGGGTTGGACGTGTGGGAGCACGCGTACTACCTGAAGTATCAGAACCGTCGCCCCGACTACATCTCGGCCTTCTTCGAGATCATCAACTGGGAGGAGGTCGAGCGCCGCTACCAGGCTGCGATCGGCTGATCCGTCGCGACATTGATGTTTCCGAGAAACGCCGGGCTCGTCCCGGCGTTTTTTGTTCTTCGCCGATGTGCGCGACTCACGGGGCGGAGGCCGTGTGCGTGGATTCCGTAGTGAGCCGTGCCCAGGCGGCCGGGTGTCGCTCTTCCCCCGAGTCAGGACATCCTGTCCTGACTCGGGCGCGCCCGTCTCGCTTCGCGAGCCGGTCCGGCCCGCCGCTTGTGCGGCGGGGGGTCGCCCAGGCCCCC
>NZ_KQ759763.1:881257-910765 GCF_001482195.1 Luteimonas abyssi
GCCCGCCGCTTGTGCGGCGGGCGTTCGCCAAGTCCCGCGGCAGTGCCGCCGTAAGCTCACCCATGGCGCGCTTGACGCGACACCCGGCCGCCTGGACACGGCTCATCTGGACTCTCGCAGCGACGCTTCGGTGCCCAGTGGGAAGAAAAACCACGCCAGTGAATGGCCGATGCGGCGTCGGGACTGGGGTGTGCGGAGAGCAGGCCATGGATGGCCTGCGGCGGCGAGTCAGCCATGGATGGCTGACCGAGCCGAGGAGCATGCCCCGGTTCCGGCGCCGTCCCCGCCGAAGCCCCCAAACTCACCTGCTTTCGCCCTGACTGTCCTTTCGCGCGCTTGCGTCCTTCACGCCCGACGCGCAAAGATCGCCCGCATCGTAAATACCGGAGTCGAGGACATGGAAATCGCGAACCGCCGGGTCGGCACGATCCACTTCACCCTGCGCGACCTGGAGGGCGGGGAGATCCTGAGCACCGCGGGCCGCCAGCCGCTGGTGTACCTGCACGGCACCGGCACCATCCTGCCGGGTATGGAGCAGGCGCTGGAGGGACGCGCCCAGGGCGAGCGTTTCTCCGTCGAGATCGCGCCGGAGCAGGGGTTCGGGCCGCGCCACGATGCCCTGGTGCAATCCGTGTCGCGGAGCATGCTCGATGCCGGCACCGAGCCGGTGGTGGGGCAGAAACTCCAGGCGCAGACCGCCGGCGGCCCGCTGGAAGTGGTGGTGACGGCGGTGGAGGGCGACACGATCTCCGTGGACGGCAATCATCCGCTGGCGGGACAGACGTTCGTGGCCGAGGTCGACGTGGTCGAGGTGCGGCTGGCGACGCCGGACGAGTTGCAGTTCGGGATTCCCTGACCGGCCGCGGCGCGACCATCGGGTGGACAGGCTCTAGAATGGGCGCATGCAGACCGAACCCACGCCGCTCGCCAGCCAGTTGCTGATCGCGCTTCCTGCGCTGGCCGATCCCAATTTCGCCAAATCCGTCGCGTTGATCTGCCAGCACGACGACGACGGTGCGATGGGCGTGCTCGTCAACCGGGTGTCCGAGTACACCCTGGGCGACGTGTTCGAGCAGATGGGCATCGACGGCGGCGAGGCGATGTTGCGGGCGCAGCCGGTCCTGGCCGGCGGTCCGGTGCATCCGGAGCGGGGCTTCGTCGTCCACGACGGAGACCACGGCTGGGACTCCAGCCTGCGTATCGCCGACGACCTTTACGTGACCACCTCGCGCGACGTGCTCGAGGCGATGGCCCGTGGCGAAGGCCCTGCGCGGGCGCTGGTCGCCCTGGGCTGTGCCGGCTGGGGCGCCGGTCAGCTCGAGCACGAACTGACCGAGAACACCTGGCTGACGGCGCCGGCCGATGCCGAGCTGCTGTTCGCCCTGCCGCTGGACGCGCGCTGGGAAGCCGCCGCCGGCCGCATCGGCGTCGATCTGTTACGCGTGGCGGACTATGCCGGCCATGCCTGATGCCCCCCGTTCGATGAGCGCCGCCCGATGAGCGGTGACCCCGCCGATGTCGCCCCGGGCGACGCCAACGGGAGCATCCGCGCCGATGGCACGGTGTTCGGCTTCGACGTCGGCGCGCGGCGCATCGGTGTGGCGGTCGGCAGCCGGTTCGGCCACGGCGCGCGCGCGCTGGCGGTGATCGACGTGCACGACGGGCGCCCGGACTGGTCCGCGCTCGACCGCCTGCGCAACGAGTGGAAGCCCGACGGCATCATCGTCGGCGATCCGCTCACCCTGGCCGATGGCGACCAGCCCGCACGGCGCCGCGCGCATGCCTTCGCGCGCGCGTTGCGGACGCGCTACACGCTGCCGGTGCTGCTGATGGACGAGCGGTCGAGCTCGATCGAGGCCGCACAGCGCTTCGCCGAACAGCGCGCCGAAGGCCGCCGCAAGCGCCGCGATGCCGCCGCGCTGGATGCGATGGCCGCCGCGATCATCGTCGAGCGTTGGCTGGCCGCGCCGGGCGATGCCGTCGCCTTGCCGGATTAGGCCTCGATGGCGTCCGCGCACCGTGTCGTTTCATCCGCCGCGATCGACAGCGCTGCGGTGGGTGTCGCCGCACGCCGTCCCGTCATTCCCGTTCCCGCACACCGCCCACGCCCATGACCGACCAGTTCGATGCCTCCGGCCGCCTGCGCCATCTGCTCACCCTCGACGGCCTGCCGCGTGCGGCGCTGGATGCTCTGCTCGATCGCGCGCAGGCGATGGTCGACGGCGACGAAGTCAATGCGCGACTGGCCGGCACCGCGGTGTGCACGCTGTTCTTCGAACCCTCCACCCGCACGCGGCTGAGCTTCCAGCGCGCCAGCCAGCGGCTCGGCGCGGACGTGCTGGGCTTCGATGCGTCCACGTCGTCCACCACCAAGGGCGAAACCGCACTGGACACCTTCCGCAATATCGAGGCGATGGGCGTGCGCGGCTTCGTCGTGCGGCATGCCGACGACGGTGCCGTCGCCGCACTGGCCGCCGCCGCGGCGCCGGGTTCGGCACTGGTCAACGCGGGCGACGGCCGCAGCGCGCACCCGACCCAGGGGCTGCTCGACATGCTGAGCCTGCGTCAGGCCAAGGGCCGCGACTTTTCCGGGCTGAAGGTCGCGATCGTCGGCGACGTGCGCCACTCGCGGGTGGCCCGCAGCGATCTGCAGGCGCTTCGCACCCTCGGTGCCGGCGAGATCCGCGTGTGCGGGCCGGCGGCGCTGCTGCCCGATGCGCAGACGCTGGCCGGTTGCGTGGTGTCGCACGATCTCGACGATGCGCTGGAGGGTGTGGATGCGGTGATGATGCTGCGGTTGCAGCGCGAGCGCATGGTGGAGGGTTTGGTCGATTCGCTGGAGGACTATCACCGCGACTATGGTCTCGATGCGCGCCGCCTCGCGCGTGCCGCCGCGGCCGCGGTCGTTCTGCACCCCGGTCCGATGAACCGCGGCGTCGAGATCGACGACGACGTGGCGGACGGCCCGCAGTCGCTGATCCTGCGCCAGGTCGCCAACGGCGTGGCGGTGCGGATGGCGGTGCTGGAAACCCTGCTGGGCTGAGAGCCGTCCACGACCCGTCGGCGGCGGTATCGGCGTATAGCGGTACGGCAGGATGCCTGGCGCCGGCGCGCCGCCTCGGCGAGGCGGCAATCCGGTATCGTGCCGCCTTCCCATCCCGCGGTCCGCCCATGTCGTCGAACGATCCCCATGCGTCCCTGAGCGCCCAGGCGGCCGCGTCGTCGGCGCACGCGCTCAAGCCGCGGCAACTGGTGATGATGGGCCTGGGCAGCGCGATCGGCGCCGGCCTGTTCCTCGGCTCGGGCGTGGGCATCCAGGCGGCCGGACCGGCGGTCTTGGTGTCGTATCTGATCGCCGGCGCGCTGGTGATCGTGGTGATGCACGCACTGGGCGAGATGGCCGCGGCCAAGCCGGCCAGCGGCGCATTCTCGGTCTATGCCGCCGACGCGATGGGGCCGACCGCGGGCGCCACGGTGGGCTGGCTGTGGTGGCTGCAGGTGGTGATCGTGATCGCCGCCGAAGCGGTGGGGGCCGCGGGGCTGCTCGCCACGATCTGGCCGTCGCTGTCGGTGCCGGGTCTGGCGCTGTGTTTCATGGTCGTGTTCACCGCGGTCAACCTGCTGGGCGTGCGCAACTTCGGCGAGTTCGAGTTCTGGTTCGCGATCCTGAAGGTGCTCGCGATCCTGGCCTTCATCGCCATCGGCATCGCGCTGGTGGCAGGGTGGTTGCCGGGCGTGGCGTCGCCGGGGCTGGGCCACCTGCTCGGGCCCGACGGCTTCGCACCGCGTGGCTGGGCCGGCATCGGTGCGGCATTGCTGGTGGTGGTGTTCGCGTTCGGCGGGACCGAGATCGTCGCGGTCGCCGCCGCCGAGACCCACGACCCGGCGCGCAGCCTGGCGCGGGCGATCCGCACCGTGGCCTGGCGCATCCTGGTGTTCTACCTCGGCTCGATCGCGGTGATCGTGGCCGTGGTGCCGTGGGACAGCGCGGCGCTGGCGTCGCCGTTCGCGGCGGTGCTGGAGGTCGCGCGCATTCCGGGCGCGGCCACGGCGATCACCCTGGTCGCGGTGATCGCGCTGCTGTCGGCGCTCAACGCCAACCTCTACGGCGCCTCGCGAATGATCTGGTCGTTGGGCCAGCGCGGCGACGCGCCGGGCCTGCTGGGCCGCAGCGACCGCCGCAACGTGCCGGTGGCCGCGGTGCTGGCGAGCGTCGCGTTCGGCTTCCTGGCGGCCGCGCTGGAACTGCTGTTCCCGCAGCGCGTGCTGCCGCTGCTGCTCGATATCGTCGGTGCGACCTGCCTGCTGGTGTGGACGTTGGCACTGGTGTCGCAGTTCATCCTGCGCCGTCGGGCCGACCGCGCGGGTACACCGCTGCCGTTTCGCATGCGTGCGTTTCCGGCGCCGACACTGGTCGCGCTGGCGACGTTGGGCGTGATCTTCGCGATGCTGGTCGCGTCGCCGGCGACGCGCATGCAGTTCCTGTCCATGACCGC
This sequence comes from Luteimonas abyssi, assembly GCF_001482195.1. Lineage (GTDB taxonomy): Bacteria > Pseudomonadota > Gammaproteobacteria > Xanthomonadales > Xanthomonadaceae > Luteimonas > Luteimonas abyssi. Next base: position 885,754 of record NZ_KQ759763.1, read on the forward strand.
ATTGACCGTCTGCATCGCGGCCCTGAATGCGCTGGCGCAGCGGACGCGCCGCCGCGCCGCATAGTCACGCACAGCCCGCACTCCGGCCTCGTGCCAGCCTCGTGCCGGGCGAAAAGCCGGCGCCACGTCGGGTCGGGTCGGGTCGATTGCAGGAGGCCCGATGCCCGAACAGGGGTGTGAGGCATCCTGGTCGTCGCCGCGGGCGGCGATGACGGGGGCGTCGTCAGCGCCGTTGCGCGAACAGCCACGGCCACAGCGCCGGGGTCGCGTACGCCGCGTCCCAGCTGTTGTGGTTGGCGTCGGGGAATTCGGTGTAGCGCACATCCGCGCCGACGGCCTGCAGGGCCGCGACCATGCGACGGGACTGCTCCGGCGGCACCACGTCGTCGCGTGCGCCGTGGAAGACCCAGCTGGGAATCGCACGCAGGCGCCCGGCGGCTTCGGCGAAGGGGTCGGCTGCCTCGTGCGTCGCGTCGACGAACAGCGTCTCCAGGTCGGGCCGCGTGCCGGGAGGGGTGATGCCGCCGCAGACCGGCACCAGCGCGGCGAAGCGCTCCGGCTCGCGCAGTGCCAGCGACCAGGTGCCGTAGCCGCCGCGCGACATGCCGGTGAGGGTGGTGCGATGCGGATCGCCGCCGAATTCGGCGCTGGCCGCGTCCAGGGCGGCCAGCGCCATGGACGCGGTGTCGCCTTCCCAGGAGGCCTCGGCCGGCGATTGCGGGAATACGACCAGAGCCTGGAAGTCCGCCAGCCGGGTCCGCAGGTACGGGCCGAGTCCGGCCCGGGTCTGGCTGTCGCCGTCGTCGCCACGTTCGCCCGATCCGTGCAGGAACAGCACCACCGGCAACGGCCGAGGCAGGGCCGTCGCGGGGACGAAGACCTGATACGTCCGCCCGCCCTGCGCGGTGCCCAGGGTCCGTCGCACGAAATGCCCGGTCTCGTCCGCAGGCGGCGCGTCGCCGTCGCCGATGGCGCCGCCACCCGGCCGGCCGATCTGGGGGGGCGGCGACGGCCGCGCCCACGTCGGCAGGCAACCGACGGCCCCGGTCAGGGCGAGCGCACCGAGCAGCCGGCGGCGCCCGGCGGTGTGCGCTTCGGCTGTGGTGTCATGGTGCGGGTTGGATGGCGCGGGCATGGCGGAGCTCCGGTACGGCGGCGTCAGGCGAATGTCCACAGCACCAGGGCCAGCAGGTGCAGCGCGATCATCGCGATGTACACCCTACGGTATGCCGGCTTGGCGCGTTTGTGACGCAACACCTGTTGGGCCAGGCCGGCGGCCGGCCAGCCACCGAGCAGTTCGAGCAGATGCAGGTGCGCCTCCGGCGTACGCCAGCGTCCGGTCCGGGCGGCATGCTTGTCGAGGGCGAACGCCACGAACGCGAGGCCGTTCAAGACCGCCAGCACGCCCAGGGCGGCCGTCGGCAGGCGGCCGGCCGAGATCGCGGCGGCCAGCACGCCCAGCCAGACGGAGACGACGAACCCCAGCGTCAGCAGCCCGCCGCGCGCGGACGTTCCGGCCGCTTCGCCGGCGCGAGCCGATCGGGCGACAGGAGGGCGCCTGGACGTGTTCGAGGTCTTGCCGCGGGAGGCGGTCTTCGACGATCGGGCGATCCCGCGTTTGCCGGACGGACGCGCGGTCCGCGAGGCGCTGGCCGTGGAGGTGCGGGTCGGGGCTCGACCGGACGCGTGCGACGCCGGCGTGGGAATCGAGGCGATGCGCACCGCCTGCCAGCGACCGTCATCGTCGCGCTGCGGGGTGAAGCGGACCCGCTCGCCCGCCGTGGGGCGTGCGCCATCGGCGCCGTAGTCGCGGATGTGGAAGAACAAGCGATCGGGATCGCCGGACGCAGGCGTTTCCGGGACGATGAAGCCGAAGCCGCGCGCGTCGTCCCAGCGTTCGATGCGGCCGAATGCGGCGGGACGCTTCGCCACGCCCGCCTCAGCGCAGCAGGATGAGCGTGGCGAGCCCGAGGAAGCTCAGGAAGCCCATCACGTCGGTGACCGCGGTGACCACCACCGTGCCGGCCACCGCCGGGTCGATACGCATGCGCTTCATCGCCAGCGGCACCAGCACGCCGGCCAGGGAGGCGCACAGGAAATTGATCACCAGGGCCGCAGCGATCACCAGCGACAGGTGCCAGTCGCGGAACCAGACCAGCGCGATCAGGCCGACCAGCGCACCGATCAACAGACCGTTGATCAGCGCGACGCGCACCTCCTTCCACAGCAGGATCAGCGCATTGCTGGCGCCCACCTGGCCCAGCGCGAGGCCGCGCACCATCAGGGTGAGCACCTGCACCGAGGCGTTGCCGCCGATGCCGGCGACGATGGGCATCAGCACGGCGAGCGCGACGATGCGCTCGATGGTGGCTTCGAACTGGCCGATCACCGATGCGGCGACGAAGGCGGTGATCAGGTTGATCCCCAGCCACACCACGCGGCCGCGCACCGCGCGGCGGATCGGCGAGAACAGATCCTCGTCGTCGTCCAGACCGGCGGCGCCCAGCGCCTGGCGTTCGGCCTGTTCGCGGATGATGTCGATCACGTCGTCGACGGTGATCCGGCCCACCAGCACGTTGCCGTCGTCGACCACCGGTGCCGACACCCAGTCGTGATCGGAGAACTGGCGCGCCACATCCTGTGCGGATTCCTCGACATGGATCGCGGTCAGCGACTCGTCGATGAGCTGGTTGATCGGCGTGCCGGGCTCGCGGGTCACCAGATCCTGCAGCGACACCCAGCCGATCAGCTGGTGGCGGCGGTTGACCACGTACAGATGGTCGGTGTGCTCGGGCAGCTCGCCCCTCAGGCGCAGGAAGCGCAGCACCACATCCACCGTGGTGTCGGCGCGTACCGTCACCACGTCCGGGTTCATCAGACGGCCGGCGGTGTCCTCCTCGTAGGACAGCGCCTGTTCCAGGCGCTCGCGATTCTCGCGATCCATCGACTGCAGGACCTGGCCGGTGACCGCCTCGGGCAGATCCTCGACCAGGTCGGCCAGATCGTCGATGTCGAGGTCCTCGACCGCGGCGACCAGCTCGTCCGGATCCATGTCCGCGATCAGGCTCTCGCGCACCTCGTCGCCGACGTGGACCAGCACCTCGCCGTCGTCCTCGGCATCGACCAGCCCCCACACGACCATGCGCTTGTCGTGCGGCAGCGATTCGAGCAGGTTGCCGATCTCCGCCGGCGACAGCGTGTTGACCAGGCGGCGCACCGGACCCAGCCGCCCGCTGTCGAGCGCGTCGGAGAGCATGCGCAACTGGCGCGCGGTCTTGTCGTGGCGGGAGGTATCGGCCATACGATGCGTCGCGTCTGGGGGGCGGTCGCAAGCGCGGGTAACAGGTCCGCACGTCCGTGAGGGAACGTGGAAGCCGGTACGCGTCGCGTTCTGGGGGTGCCCGCGGAGTGGAGGTCCGCCGCGATCCGCAAACCGCGACAGGTCAGGTGTTCATCCCCGCATTATCGCCCGTATGGCGTGAACGGCGAAAGGCGCGGCGCTCAGGACGCCTCGGGTGGGACGAGCGGATGACGCGCGAGCCAGCGGCCGATGCCGGCGCGATCGCGTGCCCGCAACAGGCCGCCGCAGGCGCGGCGCAATGCGCCGAGGTCGTAGCCGCGGATGGCGCGGCGGACTTCGAGCAGGGTGCCGGGATGCAGGCTGAACTCCTCCAGCCCGAGTGCCAGCAGCAGCGGCACGGCGCTTGGGTCGGCTGCCATTTCGCCGCAGACCGAGACAGGTTTGGCATGCCGTCGTCCCGTGCGGATCACATCGCGCAGCAGCCGCAGGACCGCGGGATGCAGCGGGTTGTAGAGATCGCCGAGGGCGTCGTTGTTGCGGTCGGCGGCGAGCAGGTACTGGACCAGATCGTTGGTGCCGATCGACAGGAAGTCGACCAGGTCCAGGAACGACGTCAACGCCAGTGCGGCCGAGGGCACTTCGATCATCGCGCCCAGCGGAATGTGATCGGCCACGTCGTGGCCTTCCGCGCGCAACGCGGTCCGTGCGCGCCGGATGGTCGCCGCCACGTGTTCGAGTTCCTCGCGTCCGGAGACCATCGGCACCAGGATGCGCAGCGGGCCATACGCCGATGCGCGCAGGATCGCCCGCATCTGGGCGACGAACACCTCGTCGCGCGCCTGCGACAACCGCACGCCGCGGCAGCCCAGGGCCGGGTTGGGTTCACGGGTGAGGCTGAGCCCGGTGCGGTCGGCCTTGTCGGCGCCCAGGTCGAGGGTGCGAATGGTGACGGTGCGTCCGGTCATGCCGAGCACCGCGTCGCGGTAGGCGACGAACTGCTCGTCCTCGTCGGGCAGCGCGTCGCGCTGCAGGAACAGGAACTCGGTCCGGTACAGGCCCAGGCCGGCGGCGCCGAGCGCGTGCGCCTCGGCGATGTCGGCGCGCGATTCGGCATTCGCGTACAGGCGGATGTCGACGCCATCGAGCGTGCGCGTGGGCTCCCGGCGCAGCCGATGCAACTGCTTGCGCTCGCGCTTGTCGTCGCGCCTGCGGACGCGGTAGGCGCGCAGGTCGTCAGCGTCGGGAGCGAGCACGACCCGGCCACCGCCGCCGTCGACCACCAGCACGTCGCCGTCGTTGATGTGCTGGAGGATGTCGCCGGTGCCCACCACCAGCGGCAGGTGCAGGCTGCGCGCGAGGATGGCGCTGTGCGACAGCGGGCTGCCCCCGGTGGTGACCACGGCGAGCACGCCCTGGGCCTGGAGCTGGGCGAGTTCCGAGGGCGCCACGGCGTGGGTGACCAGGATTTCGCCGGCGACGCCGGTCAGATCGGCCCGGCCGCGATGCAGGGCGGCATGGAGCCGGCCGATGACGTGGTCGAGATCCTCGACGCGGCTGCGGAAGTAGTCGTCCTCCATGCCTTCGAACACGGCGGCGAGCCGGTCGCGCTGCAGGCGCAACGCGTAATCGGCACTGTAACGGCCCTCGCGGATGAGGTCGTCGAGGCCCTGCAGCAGATCCGGATCGTCCAGCAGCAGCGCGTGCAGGTCGAGGAACTCGCCGATCTCGTGCGCCAGCGCGCCGTGCAGGCGCTCGCGCGCGGCCCGCAGCTCCGAGCGGACCTGTTCGAGTGCGGCATGCAGGCGGGCCCGCTCGGGCGCGACCGCTTCCGGGGGAATCTGCTGCTCGGCGATCTCGAACACGTGCGGCAGCCTGACCCGGGCGTGGCCGAGGGCGTTGCCCTTGGAGGCCGCATGCCCGGAGAAGGCGCGCCGCATCAGCTGTCCTCGTCGAACCGCCGCTCGAACAACGCGGCCACGGCATCGGCCGCGGCCGCCTCGTCGCTGCCGTCCACGCGCAGGGTGACCGGCGTACCGGGGCCGGCGGCGAGCAGCATCACGCCCATGATGCTCTTGGCGTTGACCTCGCGTCCCTTGGCGACCAGCGTCGCACCGCAGGCATAGCCCGACAGCAACTGCACCAGGCGCGCGGTGGCGCGTGCGTGCAGGCCGAGACGGTTGGAAACCATCAGTTCGCGTTCGATCATGGCAGGTCTCCGGAGCCGTTACGGGGCGCGGTGTCAGACATCGTCGTGGATGACCCCGGCACGAGCGCCCGCGGCGGCCACGGCGGGCAGGTCCTGCAGCCCGAGCTCGGGGTAGTTCATGACCCGCAGCAGCATGGGCAGGCTGAGCCCCGACACGCGACGCGCGGGGGTGCCGAGCCTCGCGACACGTGCCGCGAGGTTGCTCGGGCTCGCGCCGTAGAGGTCGGTGAGGATCAGCACGCCGTCGTCGCCTTCCACCCGCCGCAGCGCGGCGCTGGCGGCGGGCAGCAGGGCGTCCGGGTCTGCGTCGAAGGGAACCTCGAAAGCCTCCGTTCGCAGCGGCAAGTTACGCAGCAGCTGTTGTGCGACCGCGACCAGGGACGGGCCGATGCCTTCGTGGGTGATGAGGAGGATGCCGACAGCCATCGCCACAAGTTAACAGACGGGTATGAAACTCAGGAAGCACCCGGGCAGGCGATTCGCACGCGCTTTCGCGTTGCCGCGCCGTTCGCGCGAAGGTCGGGCGGCTCCGCACGGTCGACCCTGCGGGCGACGCCCTTCGTGCTCCCGGAGGCGGCGCGCGCAGCCACCGGTGGATTCGCCTGCGGATTTCTTCGCCTTGCGATGGGCCGTTGCCTCACATCATCGCCGCGCGGGCGTTGCAGGCGCGGTCAGTCCAGCTCGCGATGGTGCGTGGCGACGTCTTCCCAACCGCTAGCGCGCGCGTGCGCGGCCAGGCGTTCGGCCAGATAGACCGAGCGGTGGCGGCCGCCGCTGCAGCCGACGGCGATGGTGACGTAGCTGCGGGTGGCCGAGCGCATCCGCGGCAGCCAGATGTCGAGGAAGGCGGAGACCTGTTGCAGGTATTCGCCGAACTCGGGGCTGCCGTCGAGGTACTCCGCCACCTCGCGGTCGCGCCCCGACAGCGGCCGCAGGCGCGGATCCCAATGAGGGTTGGGCAGGGCGCGGGCATCGAACACGAAATCCGCGTCCGAAGGCACGCCGTGGCGGTAGGCGAAGGATTCGAACAGCAGCGACAGCGAGGTGTCCGCCAGGCCCAGCTCGGTGATCACCCGCCGGCGCAGTTGGTGCACGTTGAGGTCGGAGGTGTTCACGACCGCATCGGCCAGGGTGCGCAACGGCTTGAGCACCTGACGCTCGCGCGCGATCGCATCGGCCAATGACAGGCCGAGGTGGCTAAGCGGATGCCGGCGCCGGGTGTCGGCGTAGCGGCGGATCAGCACCGCATCCTCGGTGTCGAAGAACACCAGGCGCGGGTCGAATCCCATGCTGCCGACCTGCGACAGCCAGTGCGAGACCTGAGTGAGTTCCTGATGCCGGTTGCGCACGTCGATGCCCACGGCGAGCTTGCGCGGGGTCTCGGCCTCGCGGCCGACGCTGTCGACGAAGGCGGGCAGCAGGTCGGCGGGGAGATTGTCGGTGCAGTAGTAGCCCAGGTCCTCGAGCGTCTTGAGTGCGACGGACTTGCCGCTGCCGGACATGCCGGACACCACGACCATGGTGGGACGTTCGCTCATGGTCCTCCCCGTTCGAGCAGATGCGAGTGGCGCGCGATGAACATGGCCGCGGGGTCCACGCCCTTCGCGCGCAGGATGTGGATGCGTGCGGCGGCCTCGGTCAGCACCGCCAGGTTGCGGCCGGGCATCACCGGCAGGGTGATCATCGGGACCTGGAGATCGAGCACGGAGCGTGCGCCGAGGTCGCCGGTCAGGCGCTCCATGCCGCCCTGGTCGACGTTCGGCTCGGGATGCTGGTCGGGCCGGGCGAGGTGCACGATCAGGCGCAGGTACTTGTTCCGCTTCACCGCGGTGTCGCCGAACATCTCGCGGATGTTGAGGACGCCCAGACCACGCAGCTCCAGCAGATCCTGCAGCAGCTCGGGGCACGTGCCGTCGAGCACGTCGGGGGCGATCTGGGTGAAGTCGGGCGCGTCGTCGGCGACCAGGCGATGCCCGCGGGTGATCAACTCCAGTGCCAGTTCGCTCTTGCCGGAACCGGATTCGCCGGTGATCAGCACGCCGATGGAATAGATCTCCATGAACACCCCGTGCAGGGTGATCCGCGGTGCCAGCACCCGGGCGAGGTGGTACTGCAGGTGGTTGAGCAGTTCGTGGCCGCGACGGGGCGACACCCACAGCGGCGTGTCGGACTCCTCGGCCGCCAGCCGCAGGTCCTCGGGGCAGGACTGGTTCTTGCTGATCACCAGCGCGAGCGGCCGGAACAGCATGATCTTCTGGATCACTTCCCAGCGCAGTCGGGCATCGCGGCCATCGAGCCAACTGAGCTCTTCGGTGCCGAGGATCTGCACCTTGTTGGGATAGATCGTATTGAGATAGCCGGCCAGCGACGGGCGCCGCGCCACGGTTTCCACGGCCTCGAGGAGCCGCTCCTGGCCACGTTGTCCGGCGACCCAGCGCAGGTCCAGCCGCTCCTGCAACTGGTCGAACAGATCCTGCGCGGTGATGCTGGCGTTCATGACCCCAGAGTACCCGCAGATCGCGTCGGCTGTAATCCTGTCGACGCGCGGTCGTTCGGAACTCTCGCGCCGGGCGTGGGGGCGACGCGCAGCTGGCCTCTCCACTTGCGCCGCCGGTGCCCGGCCAGAGCGATCGGCGACCGCCATCGCGCGGTCGTCGCGCGATGGCGGTCGCCGGCGGGCGGGTCAACCGAAACTTTCGCTGCGCGCCGGGCTCTCTCCGCGATGGTGATCCACCATCTTGCTCTTCTGCTTGACCAGCAAGCGATCGATCTTGTCGGCCAGCAGGTCGATGGCGGCGTACATGTCCACGGCGAGGGCATCGGCGTGCAGGCTGCGGCCGGAAATGATCACCGTGGCTTCGGCCTTGTGCTGCGGCTTCTCGAGGCCCAACTGGACGCGCAACTCGCAGGGACGTTCGAAGTGCCGGGCGAGACGTTCCATCTTGGTTTCGACGTAGTCGCGCAGCGCGGGCGTGACGTCGATCTGGTGGCCGTGGATCTCGATACGCATCGGTTGAGCCTCCTGTGTCGGACGGGAACAGCATGGCCCGGAATGCCGCCGGTGTGGTTGAAAAGAGGTTAACCGGCGGCGGCGCCGTCGACGGCCCGGGCAGGAGGTGCGACATCGATGCCGGGGGGAAGGTTCCGCGCCTCGGTCCCGGCCGACGCCAGGTCGGTCCGCAGCAGTCCAGACGCGCTCCAGCGCTGTTCCGGTCGGGCCTCGGTGCGGTTCGACAGCGGGCCGAGGCCCCAGTACCGGGCCGACCGCGTGCCGGCGCGTGGGCGTCAGCCCAGACGCACGCGGTCGTGCGAGGACGGGATGTTGAGCGCTTCGCGGTACTTGGCGACGGTCCGCCGCGCCACCGGCACGCCGGCGGCCTTGAGTTCGTCGGCCAGGCGGGCGTCCGACAGCGGCTTGCGAGGATTCTCGGCATCCACCAGGCGCCGGATCATCTGCTGGATCGCGGTGCTCGAGGCCTGGCCGCCGGTATCGGTGCCGACTCCCGAGGCGAAGAACGCACGCAGGGGCAGGGTGCCGCGGGGCGTGTGGACGTACTTGCGCGCGATGGCGCGCGACACGGTGGATTCGTGCATGCCGATGTCGGCGGCGACTTCGCGCAGCGTCAGCGGGCGCAGCGCCTGCGGGCCGAACTCCAGGAACCCGGATTGCTGCCGGATCAGGCAGCGCATGACTTTGAGCAGGGTCTCCCCGCGCGCCTCGACGTTGCGCAGCAGCCAGCGGGCCTCCTGCAGGCGGCCGCGGAGGTAGCCGGCGTCGGCTTCGCTGGCGTGCTGGATCATGCGCTCGTAGCCGCGGTGAATGGTCAGGCGCGAGTGCGGGCCGCCGATCAGGCGCACCTTCCACACACCGTTGCGGCGTTCGACCGCACAATCCGGGGCCACGTACGCGTCGCTGTCGACACCGCCGATCTGGGCGCCGGGTCGGGGATCGAGCGAGCGAAGCAGATGCAACGCGGTTTCGGCATCGGCCTGGGTGGAGGCCAGGGCGTCCGCCAGGCCGCGGGCGCCCAGCCGGGGCAGGGATTCGATCAGCTCGGCGGCGATGCGCAACGCGAGCGTGCGGCCCGGCGCGTCCTCGGGCAGGGCCAGCAGCTGCACTTCGAGGCATTCGCGCAGGTCGCGTGCGCCCACGCCGACCGGGTCGAGCATCTGGATCTGGCGCAGGACCGCGAGGATTTCGTCGTGTTCCCACTGCGCGGGCGGGCCGGGCAGTGCGGCGGCGATGTCGTCGAAGGACGCGCGCAGGTAGCCGTCGTCGTCGATCGCATCGACCAGCGCCTCGCCGATGTGCCGGTCGCGCGGCGACAGGTTGATCAGTCCGAGCTGCCAGGCGAGATGCTCGCGCAGGCTTTCCGTGCGCACCATGCGGTCGGCCGGATCGTAGTCGTCGTCGCCGGTGCCTGCACCGCTGCCGCTGCCGTGCCAGCGCTCGTCGGGCCCCGGTGCGTCCCAGTGATCGGATCCGTCATCGGCACGGCGTTCGTCGGTCGCCACACGCTCGGCGGACGCCTGCTCCGCATCGGCACGCGTGGGCGTGCGCAGTAGTTGGAGATCGTCTTCGCCCTGCCAGTCCAGCAGCGGATTGCTCTCCACCGCGGCGCTGATCTCGGCATCCAGCTCGAGCGACGACAGCTGCAACAGGTGAAGGGCCTGACGCAGTTGCGGCGTCAGGACCAGCTGTTGTCCCAGCGATGTCTGCAGGCGTGCCTTCATCGATCCCCTACGAGGTCATGAACGACGTGGCCGGCCTACAGACGGAACGCATCCCCCAGATAGACCCGGCGTACGTCGGGATTCTCCAGCAGCGCATCCGGCGCCCCCTGCGCCAACACACCACCCTCGGCGAGGATATACGCCCGGTCGCAGATGCCCAAGGTTTCGCGGACGTTGTGATCGGTAATCAGGACGCCGATCCCACGATTCTTGAGATGGCTGATGATCCGCTGGATCTCGCCGACCGAGATCGGGTCTACGCCGGCGAAGGGTTCGTCGAGCAGCATCAGGCGCGGGCGCGCCGCCAGCGCGCGGGCGATCTCCACGCGACGGCGCTCGCCGCCGGACAGGCTGGCGCCCAGCTGGTCGGCGACGTGGGTGATCTGCAACTCCTCCATCAGCGACGCCAGTTCCTGCTCGCGGCCCTTGCGGTCCAGACCTTCTCGCAGTTCAAGCACCAGGCGGATGTTGTCGGCCACGCTGAGCTTGCGGAACACAGACGGTTCCTGCGGCAGGTAGCCCACGCCCAGCCGGGCGCGGCGGTACATCGGCTCGCCGGTGATGTCCTGGCCGTCGAGCACGATCCTGCCGGCGTCGGCCGGCACCAGGCCCACGATCATGTAGAAGCAGGTGGTCTTGCCGGCGCCGTTGGGGCCGAGCAGGCCGACCACCTCGCCCGCGTCCAGGGTCAGGCCGAACTCGCGGACGACCCCGCGCTGTTTGTATTTCTTGCGCAAGCCCTCGGCGACGAGCATCAGTTGCCGCCTTGCTGGCGCGGATTGATCCGCATCTGCACCCGGCCGGCGTCCTGGCCGCCGCTTTCCACGTGGCCGGTGGCCATGTTGTAGACGATGCGCTGCCCGGCCATGGTGCCGCGGGGCTGCTCGAGGTGGGCGTCGCCGGTCAGGATGATGGTGTCGTTGGACAGGTTGTAGTCGACGTTGCGCGCGCGCGCGTTCATCGGCGAACCGTCGTCCATCTCCTGGCGCATCCGCACGAGGTTGCCGGTGAGCACGGCGCGGTCGATGTCGCCGTCGCGCAGGTGGATCTCGGCGCGGTCCGCCTCGATGTGCAGGGTGCCCTGGGTGATGACGACGCCTTCGGACAGCACCGTGGGCGCGCGCTGGTCGAGCGAGCCCTCCTGTCGGCCGGCATCGATGTCCATCGGCTGGTTGCGGTCGGACTGGCGGGCCTGTGCGCTCAACGGGAGCAGCAGGGCCAGCGCCAGCGCCACGCTAGCGGCGCCTGGGTTCATAGCGTTGTTTCACCTCGGAAAGGAACGTGTAGCGCTGGTCGGCCAGGTCGACCTCCATGCCGCGACCCTCGATTCTAGAGCCGGGTTGCTGGACGGTCACGAACTCGTCGCTGCGGGCCTGGTTGGTCTCGGGCAGGATGGTCATCCGCTCGGTGGCCAGGGCGATGTCCCGACCGCCTTCTTCGGGGCTGGTCATGCGGACATCGCCTTCCAGGCGCAGCTCGTCGTGCCCGGCGCTGATCCAGCCCAGCTTCGATCGGGCCTGCCAGTGGCCGCCTTCGGTCTCGGGCACGAAGAACAGCGGCGTCTGGATGGTGATGGTGCGCTCGCTCGGGTCCTGTTCCAGCAGGGGCGCGCGCAGGGTGAAGGACTCCTGGCCCTCCTGGTTGAGCGCGGTCATCTCGAAGTCACGCAGCACGTAATCCGAGCGCACAGGACCGGTCGTCACCGCGACCGGATCCGCACGCTGCAGCCAGGCGGACCAGCCGGTGACGATGGCCGCCACGCTCAGCACGATGGTGAGCCAGACCTTCCAGTTCACTGGCCGTCCCCCGGGATCAGGTCGACACGGTTCTGTGCCACCAGCAGCAGGTCGCAGCATTCGCGTGCGGCGCCTTCGCCGCCTGCGGCACGGGCCGTCCAGTGCGCATGGCGGGCCGTCCAGGGGTGCGCGTTCGCAGGAGCCGCGGCCAGGCCGGCGACACGCATGATCGCGAGGTCGGGCAGGTCGTCACCCATGAACGCGACGGCCTCCAGCCCGATGTCCAGGTCTTCGCACAGCGCCTGCACGCTGGCGAGCTTGTCGCGGATGCCGGTCTGCACGGTGATGCCGAGTTCGGCCCCCCTGCGTTCCACCGCCTGGCTGGTGCGCGCGGTGACCAGAGCGACCTCGATGCCGGCGCGCTTGAGCAGCACCAACCCCTGGCCGTCGTGGACATGGAACGCCTTGGCCTCGCCGCCGGCGCTGTCGTAGATCAGGCGACCGTCGGTCAGGGTGCCGTCGACGTCGAAGCAGGCCAGCCGGATCCGCGCGGCGCGGGCGAGCAGGTCGGCAGGGTAGGCGTCGGCGTAATCAGGCATCTTCGAAGGCGGGCATCGTCGGGAGGAGCAGGTGAATGGGGCCGGCGGGCGCGCCAGCAGCTATACCACGCGGGCGCGCAGCAGATCGTGGATGTTGAGCGCGCCGACCACCCGGCGTTCACCGTCCACGACCAGCAGGGCGTTGATCTTGTGGGTCTCCATCAGCCGTGCCGCTTCGGCGGCCAGGGCGTCGGCACCGATCGTGATGGGCGCACGGGTCATGATGTCGGCGATCCTGGTGGCACGGATGTCGGTGCGCTCGTCGGCCAGGGTGCGGCGGATGTCGCCGTCGGTGAACAGTCCGAGCAGGCGCTGGTCGGCGTCGACGACGGCGGTCATGCCCAGACGCTTGCGGCTCATTTCCAGCAGCACGTCGCCGAGACTGGCATCGACCGCGACGCGCGGAACCTCGTCGCCTTCGTGCATGACGTCGGCGATGTGCAGCAGCAGGCGCCGGCCCAGCGCCCCGGCCGGGTGCGAGCGGGCGAAATCGTCGGCGGTGAAGCCGCGGGCCTCCAGCAAGGCGACCGCCAACGCGTCGCCCAGGGCCAGCGACGCGGTGGTGCTGGAGGTGGGGGCGAGGTCCAGAGGGCAGGCTTCGGCGGGCACCGCCACGTCCAGATGCACGTCGGCCTCGCGGGCAAGCGTGGACCCATGGCGACCGGTCATCGCGATCAGCGGGTTGCCCTGGCGCTTGAGCACCGGCAACAGCATCAGGATTTCGTCGGATTCGCCCGAGTACGACAGCGCCAGGACCACGTCGGCATCGGTGATCATGCCGAGATCGCCGTGGCCCGCCTCGCCGGGATGGACGAAGAAGGCCGGCGTGCCGGTGGAGGCGAGCGTCGCGGCGATCTTGCGCGCCACATGCCCGGATTTGCCCATGCCGGTGCACACCACCCGCCCATGGCCGGCCATGATCAGGCCGCAGGCGCGCGAGAACGCCCCGTCGATGCGGGCGCCGATGGCGGCCAGGGCCTGGGTCTCGATCTCCAGCACGCGTCGGCCGCTGGCGGCGAAATCGAAGCCGGGGGCGGGGCGGTGTCCGGACTGCGTGTCGTCTGCGGCCATTTCTCGGGGGCACCCTTTCCGTTAGGCTAAGCGGTTCATTTTATGCGTTGGCGGGCACGAGCGCTCGTTGGCGCCCGCCGCCGGGCGCGCCGGCTCAGGCGGCCTTAATCCGCTCGAGTCTTCAGGAGCCGCGCATCTTGGATGCCACTACGATCCAGAATCTGATCCAGCAGGGCCTGCCCGATGCCCAGGTCGAGGTCCAGGGCGACGACGGCGTGCATTTCGAGGCCTTGGTGGTGAGCGCCCAGTTCCGCGGCAAGCTGCCGTTGGCCCGGCACCGGCTGGTCTACGCCACCCTCGGCGATCTCATGGGCGGTGCGATCCACGCCCTCGCATTGCGCACCCTGACCCCGGAGGAGCACGCCTGACGGGAGCGGCGCGACGCGTCGAGCCCCCCCTGGCGGATCATCAGCATGCAGAAAATCGTCGTCCAAGGTGGCGTGCCGCTTCGTGGCGAAGTCACCGTTTCCGGCGCCAAGAACGCCGTGCTCCCGATTCTGTGCGGCGCCTTGCTGGCCGATGGCCCGGTCGAGATCGCCAATGTCCCGAACCTCCACGACGTGGCGACGACCGCGCGGCTGTTGCGCGAACTGGGCGCCTCGATCGAGCACGATGTCGACGGCGCGCGCTTCCTGATCGATGCGCGCGACGCGCGCGGGCACGTCGCGCCGTACGACCTGGTGCGCACGATGCGGGCCTCGGTGCTGGTGCTGGGGCCGCTGCTGGCGCGACACGGCGCCGCCGAGGTCTCGCTTCCGGGCGGCTGCGCAATCGGCTCGCGCCCCGTGGACCTGCACATCCATGCGATGCAGGCGCTCGGCGCCGAAGTCGAGGTCGAGCACGGCTACATCAAGGCGCGTGCGCGCCGCCTGCGGGGTGGGCGGATCGAGTTTCCCGTGGTCAGCGTCGGCGCGACCGAGAACGCGCTGATGGCGGCGTCGCTGGCCGAGGGCACCACGGTGATCGACAACGCCGCGCGCGAACCGGAGATCGTCGATCTGGCCGAGTGCCTGCGCGCGCTGGGTGCCGACATCGAGGGCGAGGGCGGTGCGCGGATCGTGGTCCGGGGTGTGGAGCGCCTGTCGGGCGGCCGTCATGCGGTGGTCCCGGACCGGATCGAGACCGGCACCTTTCTGGTCGCCGCCGCGATGACCGGCGGCCGCGTGACCGCGACCGCGGCGCGCGCCGATACGCAGCAGGCGGTGCTCGACAAACTGGCCGAGGCCGGCGCGAAGGTCGACGTGGTCGGCGACGCGATCACCGTCGACATGGACGGGCGCCGCCCGCGCGCGGTCGATCTGGTCACCGAGCCGTATCCGGGTTTCCCGACCGACATGCAGGCGCAGTTCATGGCGCTCAACTGCATCGCCGAGGGCACCGGTGTGATCGACGAGCGGATCTTCGAAAACCGTTTCATGCACGTCAACGAACTGATGCGCCTCGGCGCGGACATCCAGATCGACGGTCATCGTGCGACCGTATGTGGTGTGGAGCGGCTGAGCGGCGCACCGGTGATGGCGACCGATCTGCGCGCATCGGCCTCGCTGATCCTGGCCGGCCTGGTGGCCGAGGGCGAGACGGTGATCAACCGCATCTATCACCTCGACCGCGGTTACGAGCACATCGAGCGCAAGCTGTCCGGCCTCGGCGCGCGCATCCAACGGATCGACTGAGCGCGCGAGGGCCAAGGTCAATGCGCGCGGATGGCGGCATGCACGCCGCGCGGACCGTGAGCCGAACCCGGTGGGGACCGTTGGCTTTCTCGGCGACATCAGGGGAGAGCGACGCCGTACCGAAGCCTGCGCACTCATCGGCTTGACCCGCGCCCTCCGAGAAGGGCCATGAAAAAAGCCGCCCGGGGGCGGCCTTTTTCATCAGAACTGCTGCAGCGTCGGAATCACTGGATCGACTGCAACTGCAGGTCGATGTGGTCGCGGCCGTTGCGGCGCTGCAGGATGCGCGCGGGCACCGGCATGTCGTCGACGATCCACGCGGTGATCTGGCGGCTGCCGTCCTCGCGCACCACCTTGGTCGCCTCCCGCTGCTGGCCGGCGACCGAGATCGTCTCCTTGCCCTCGACGCGGAAGTTCTGCTCGCGTGCGCGGCCTTCGTCGACGAGCCGGCAGTTCAGGGGACGGCCGGCCTGCACATCCTGGACCAGGACGAGATTCATCAACATGCCGTCCATGTCGCCCTCGCGCAGCCGCACGGCACCGGTATCGCTGTCGACATCGCCGCTCCAGGTCGCCTGGTTGGCGCTCCAGTCGTACTTGGCCTCCACCGTCTTGCGCTTGACCAGCATCGCGGCCACGCCGGACTCGCCGGCCTGCGAGTCGGTGCTGGTCAGCGGCCGCCAGCGGTCGCCGTGCCGCTCGAACGTCGTGCTCTGGGCCATCCGCGCACCCATGCCGGCGACCTCGAGGCTGTAGGTCCAGCGGTCGTTGCCCGCGGCCTGCAGCTGCATCGTGCCGTTCGCTTGCATGCCCATGAAGTTGGCACGGTACTGCGCGGTGAACGGGTCCATCGCCCAGGTCGCGCCGGCGGTGGCGAGCAGCAGGGCGCCGGCGGCGACGCGCTGCCAGGTACGGCGGATGCTGGGATTGGCGTGGTGTCGGTTCATGGTCATGGCACTCCCTGGTATTCGGTCAGGCGCAGATCGACGGTGTCGGTCCCGTCGTCGTCCAGTTGAAGGATACGCACAGGCGTCGGGACGCCCTCAGCGATCCAGATGATCATTTCATCCTGGTCATTTTCGACCCGTGAAACGCGTAACGCGTTGTAGCTCAGATCGCCGACTTCCACGATCTCCCGTTCCTGCGATACCCGATACTCGTGCTCGCGCGCCCGGCCGCCGTCGACGAAGCGGTAATGCAGCGTCGCGCCGGGCTCGGCGTCGCGCATCACCGCGAGGTTGATCAGCAGCGTGCTCATGTCGCCGTCCTGGAGCGGCACCGCGTCGCGACGACGCTTGCTGATGTCGCCCGTCCACTGCGCGCTGCGTGCGTGCCAGTCGTAAACCCCTGTCGCCCGGCGACTGAACATCAACGCCCTGCGGACCGTTTCCTGGCGCAGGGGGCGGAACTGGTTGTAGTAGACATCGAAATCGGTGCTCTGCTCGATGTTGACCCGTGCCAGCCCGACGAAGCCCCGGCGCCCGTGGATGTCCAGCGACACGCGCCAGTTCGGCCCGTCCACTTGCTCCACGCGCATGCTGGCATCGCCTGCAAGCTTGCCCTGGTACCAGGCTTCGTAGGTCGCCACGAACGGTGCCACGGCCGTTTGTGCGACCGGTGGCGGGGCGGCCGCGTCCTGCGTCGCCCCGCGCGCGGCGGGCGATCCGAGGGCCGACAGCGCCAGAGCAAGCAGGACGAGGGTTTTCATGCGGGCGCCATCATGCGAAGCGGTTGTTGGCTGGCAGCTGAAGGGGCGCCTGCAGGCGCGCTCCGTCGTACACGATACCGTCACACTCCAGGGCCAGGCGCCCGCTCGCGAGCAGCTCCACGGTCGCCACCAGTAGCGGGTGTTCGCGGACGAGGACCCGGGCTGCCAGCATGGCTTCGTCGTCTCCTGCGTGGACGGGGACGACAGCCTGTGCGGCGACGGGGCCGCCGTCGAGGTCGGCGGTGACGAAGTGGATGCTCGCCCCATGCTCGGTCACCCCGGCCGCCAGCGCCTGTCGGTGCGTATGCAGACCCTTGAAGGCAGGCAGCAACGACGGATGGACGTTGATCATCCGGGCGCTGCGCGGCGCGACGACGTCGGCGCCGAGCAGACGCATGTAGCCGGCGCAGACGATGAGGTCGGGCCTGCTGGCGTCGACGCGCTCGAACAGCGCGGCATCGAAGGCGGCCCGGTCCGCGAATGCGCGTGGGGACAGCGCCGTCGCGGGAATGCCCGCGGCGCGCGCCCGGGCGAGCGCCGGGGCATCGGTGCGATCGGAGAAGACGCCGCACACGGTGGCGTGCAGTCGGCCGCCGGCGATGGCGTCGAGCAGGGCCTGGAGGTTGCTGCCGCGTCCCGACGCGAGCACCGCGATCCGGCAGGGCGTCGAGCGGCCGTCCGGAGCGCCGGCCGTCGCCGATCCTTCGAGAGCTGGGGGCGCCAAGACGCCGCGCTCAGCCGATACGCACGCGCTCGCCGTCGCCGGCGTTCACGACCTCGCCGATCCGCCAGTGGCCGAGGCCCTGCGCATCGAGATGCCGCTCGACCGCCGCCACGGCGCTGCCGGGCAGCACCAGCACGAAGCCGATGCCGCAGTTGAAGGTGCGCCACATTTCCTCGCGGGCGACCGCGCCCTCACGTTGGAGCCAGTCGAACACCGGCGGCAGCGACCAGGCGCCGGCGTCGATCGACAGCCCCAGGCCCTCGGGGATCACCCGCACGATGTTCTCGGTCAGGCCGCCGCCGGTGATGTGCGCCATCGCGTGCACGTCCACGCCGGCGTCGTCGGCCAGCAGCGGCAGGATGGTCTTCACGTAGAGCGTCGTCGGCGCCATCAGGGCATCGATGAGCGACGTGCCGCCCACGTCGAGATCGGCCGGGCGTCCTGCACGGTCGTAGATCCGGCGGATCAGCGAATAGCCGTTGGAGTGCGGGCCCGACGAGGCGACGCCGAGCAGCACATCGCCGGCGCGCACGCCGGAGCCGTCCAGCAGGCGGGATTTCTCCACCGCGCCCACGGTGAAGCCGGCCAGGTCGTACTCGCCGGGGGCGTACATGTCGGGCATCTCGGCGGTCTCGCCGCCGATCAGCGCGCAGCCGGCCAGTTCGCAACCGCGCGCGATGCCGCCGACGACCGAGGTCGCGGTGTCGACGTCGAGCTTGCCGGTGGCGAAGTAGTCGAGGAAGAACAGCGGTTCGGCGCCCTGGACCAGGATGTCGTTGACGCACATGCCGACCAGGTCGATGCCGATGCTGTCGTGGCGGCCGAGCTGCTGGGCGAGCTTGAGCTTGGTGCCCACGCCGTCGGTGCCCGAGACCAGCACCGGTTCGCGGTACTTGCCGGCGAGGTCGAACAGGGCACCGAAACCGCCCAGGCCGCCCATGACTTCGGGGCGGAAGGTCCGCTTCACCAAGGGCTTGATGCGTTCGACGAGGGCATTGCCCGCGTCGATATCGACGCCGGCGTCACGGTAGGTGAGCGGGGTGGAGGTCACGGGAGCGGGCCGAGGTCGGGCGGGCCGGCGATTCTACCAGCCGACGGCGGCCGACTCGGGAGATCTGCCGCTCGGGCGCGGCGCGTGGCGGCATTGCCACAGCGATACGGCACCTTGTGGCACCATTCCGCCGTTGTGACGAGGCGCGAAGGACAGGACATGGCGTTGGCGGGTCGATCGACAGGTTGGATGACGGGGCTGCTGCTGGCGCTCCTGCTGGCCGCGCCTGTGCAGGCGCAGCGCATGGAGGGCGACACCGCGCGCGCCCAGAGCCTGTACGAGGCCGAGGTGCCCGTGGGCAGCCAATCGGAGGCGGCGCGCAATCCCGCGCTGGCCCGGGCGCTGGCGCAGGTGCTCGGCAAGCTCTCGGGCGACGCCTCGGTGTCGTCGCGCCCCGGCGTGGCGCAGGAGCTCAGGCGCGCGGCGCAATATGTCGAGCGCTACGACTACCGCCAGGACGAGGGGGTTTCCGCCAGTGGGGCGCCCACCTTCCAGACCACCCTGGTGGCGCGCTTCGACCGCGAAGCGGTCGAGGGGCTCGCCGCGGCGATGGGCCTGCCGGTGTGGCCGGAGCCGCGTCCGCGGCCGGTCCTGTGGCTGGCGATCGACGACGGCTCCGGGCCGCGTCTGGTGGCGCTGGACCAGAACACCGTGGTGCGACCGATCACCCAGCGCGCGATCCAGCGCGGCTACCGACTCGGTCTGCCGCGCGGCAGCGCCGCCGAGCAGGCGGCGGTCGGCGCGATCTGGCGAGGCGACACCGCGGCGATCGCCCGGCTGTCGGCACGCTACCAGCCGCCGATGCAGTTGATCGGCCGTCTGCAGCGCGCCGGCAGCGGCTGGCGCGCGGACTGGACCTTCGTCGACAACGGCCGGGTGCTGTCGGAGTGGAGCAGCGAGGATGGCGACGCCCGCCGTGCGATGAGCGCCGGTGCCGACGGCGCCGCCGACGCACTGGTGGCGCGCTACGCCAAGGTCGAGCCGGTCGGCGAGCCTGGCCAGTACCGGATCCTGTTCACCGGCATCAACAGCAGCGACGATTTCATCCGCCTGTCCGGCACGCTGCAGCGTATGCCGGTGGTCCGCCGCGTGGTGCCGGTACGCGCCACCGCCGACGGCGTCGAGTTCGAACTCGAATTGGTGACGGGCCTGCCCGGCTTCCGCAGGCTGCTCGACGGTGAACAGCTCGTCGAAGTGGAAAGCCTGGTGGACACCGGGGTGCCGATCTTCCGCCTGGCCAGGTAAACGACGATGAGCGAACGGGCCGATGTCGCGATCGCGACCTTCCTGAAACGGCTGCAATGGGGTCTGGTGGCCTTCGCGGTCCTGTGGTTGATCGCCGCGCTGGGGCCGATCCTGACGCCGTTCGTGCTGGCCCTGTTGCTCGGTTGGCTGGGCGACCCCCTGGCCGACCGCATCGAGCGCACTGGGCGGTCGCGCACGGTGGCGGTGTCGCTGGTCTTCCTGCTGATGGTGCTGCTGCTGGTCCTGGTGCTGCTGATCCTGGTGCCGATGATCGAGCGTCAGGTGGTGACGCTGATCGATTCGCTGCCGGTCTACCGCGCCTGGATCATGGAAACCGCGGTTCCGTGGGTCGAGGCACGCTTCGATTTCGAACTGGCCTCGTGGCTGGACCCGCAACGGCTGATCGAACTCGTGCGCGGTCACTGGCAGCAGGCCGGCGGCGTCGCCGCGACGTTCGCCTCGTACGTCTCGCGATCCGGATTCGCGGTGATCGCGCTCATCGTCAACCTGGTGCTGGTGCCGATCCTGACGTTCTATTTCCTGCGCGACTGGGACACGCTGGTCGCCCGCGTCCATGCGCTGATTCCGCGCGACTACGTGGCCACGGTGACCCGGTTGGCGAAGGAATCCGACGAATCGCTGGGTGGCTTCCTGCGCGGACAGTTCCTGGTGATGCTGGGGCAGGGTGCGTTCTACGCGGTCGGCCTGCAATTGATCGGGCTGCGCCTGGGCATCCTGGTCGGCCTGGTCGCCGGTCTGATCAGTTTCGTGCCGTACCTGGGCGCCACGGTGGGCGCGATCCTGATGCTGCTGGCGGCACTGGTACAGGCGCAGGGTATCGACTGGCAGTTGTTGATCCTCGGCACGGTCGTGTTCACCGCGGGCCAGCTGCTGGAGAGCTACGTGCTGACCCCGCGTCTGGTCGGCGATCGCATCGGCCTGCATCCGGTGGCGGTCATCTTCGCGGTGCTGGCCGGCGGGCAGCTGTTCGGTTTCGTGGGCATGCTGATCGCCTTGCCGGTGGCGGCCGTGGCGAACGTGCTGCTGCGCTTCGCCCACGAGCGCTACCAGGCCAGCCGTCTCTACACCGGGACGTCCGGAGGCGTGGTGCCCGTGAGCGTCGATCCCGCCCCGTCCACGCCGCCCGGCACGCCCGAGCCGCCGCCCTTCCCCGACGCGGACCGGACCCCGCGCTGATCTGCCGGAACGTCGTCGTGAGTCGCCCAGTCCCTCCTGCCGCGGCGCAACTGCCGCTGGCGCTGCGCTATCCGCCGGATCAGCGGTTCGAGACCTTCGTCGGCGCGCCCGACGGGGCGCTGGCGCAGTTGCGCGCGCTGTCGTCGGGCACCGGCCGTGGCGGATTGCTGCTGCACGGCCCTGCCGGTGCCGGCAAGACCCATCTGGCGCTGGCCGCGTGCGCCCACGCCGAGGCGTGCGGACTGCGCAGTGCCTTCCTGCCGCTGGCCAGTGCCGCAGGCCGTCTGGACAGCGCGCTCGATGCGCTGCACGACAATGATTTCATCGCGCTCGACGGCCTCGATGCGGCGGTCGGCGGACACGACGACGACGTTGCCCTGTTCCATTTCCACAATCGTGCCGCCGATGCCGGCCGGCGCGTGCTCTACACCGCGCGGCAACCGGCGGGCGAGCTCGGCGTGGGCTTGCCGGATCTGCGCTCGCGCCTGTCCGCGTGCGAAGTGATCGCGCTGGCGCCGCTCGACGACGACGGGCGGCGCGAACTGTTGCGCCTGCGTGCGCAGCGGCGAGGGCTGGTGATCGAGGATGCCGCGATCGAATGGTTGCTGCGACGCGTGGACCGCGACCTCGGCAGCCTGACCCGCATGCTCGAACGCATCGACCGCGCCTCGCTGGCGGCGAAGCGGCGGATCACCGTGCCGTTCCTTCGCCAGGTGCTGGCCGCGGACTCCGCCGCCGACTGAGACATCTTCAACCGGCGGGGCTGCGATGTAGCGGACCGACGCCGACCGGATCCTGGCAAGGCCGGATCGCCGCTTCGCGATGCGGTCTGGTGGCCGCGTCCGGATGCGGAGCTCCGTCAGGCGGTTTCCGCACGCAGGGCGTGATCGATCTCGGCCAGGCGCTCCGGGGTGCCGACATCGGTCCAACGGCCGCGGTGGTGGTGGCCGGTGACCTGGCCTTCGCGCATCGCCGCGCGCAGCAACGGGGCGAGGCGGAAGCGGGGCGGCGCGGCATCCGCGCCCGGCGCGCCGCCGATCACCCGGGGCCAGTCGTCGAACAGCGAGGCGCGGTAGACGCCGATGCCGGCAAAGGTCAGGCGCTCCGGTCCGTCGGCCAGCACGGTGCCGTCGTCGGCCAGGACGAAATCGCCCTGCGGGTGGTGGTCCGGATTGTCGACCAGCACCAGATGGGCATCGCCGGGAGGCGCTGTCGGCAGGGTGGCGAAGTCGAGGTCGCTCCACACATCGCCGTTGATTGCGATGAAGGGCGCATTGCCCAGCCGCGACAGCGCGTTCCACATGCCGCCGCCGGTCTCCAGCGGGGTCTCGCCCTCGTGCAGGAACTGCAGGTTCAGTCCCCAGCGCGCGCCGTCCCCGAGATCGGCGGGAAACCGGCGCGCCAGCCACGAGGTGTTGACCACGACGTCGGTCACCCCGAGTGCGGCGAGCTTCTCCAGGTGCCAGACGATCAGCGGCTTGCCGGCAACATCCAGCAGCGGCTTGGGCGTGGTGTCGGTGAGCGGACGCATCCGCTCGCCGAGGCCGGCGGCGAAGATCAGCGCCTTCATGGGCGGCTCCGTGGGTCGGTCATGAACGGGTCGGCGAGCGGTGTGTGGCGCAAGGGTAAACTGCGCGACCGGCCCGGGCGACATCGCACGGGCGAACGCTGGAACGAGGTGAGCGCATGTTGCAGGTGGTGTGGTCCGCGACGAAAGCGCCTTCCAGCAGGCCGTGCGCGATGCGTTGCCCGAGGCCGAGGCCGGCGCGCTGGTGACCTTCGGCATCCGCGCCAGCGCCCCCGAAACCGGATTCGGCTATATCCAGGTGGCACCGGGCGAGGGCGTGCGGCCGGTGCTGCGCTTCGTGGAGAAGCCCGATGCCGACACCGCGCGCGCCTACGTGGACAGCGGCGACTACGTCTGGAACAGCGGCATGTTCCTGTTCCGTGCGTCGCGCTACCTGGAGGAGCTGGGGCGTTACCGCCCGGACATCCTCGCCGCTGTGGGACAGGCGATGGATGGTGCGAGTCGGGACGGTGATTTCGTGCGCCTGGCGCGCGATGCGTTCGCCGCATCGCCGGCCGATTCCATCGACTACGCGGTGATGGAGAAGACCGACCGGGCGAGGGTGCTGCCGGTCGACATCGGCTGGAACGATGTGGGCTCGTGGTCGGCGCTGTGGGAGGTGAGCGAACACGATGCCGACGGCAACGCCCACCACGGCGACGTGATCGCGGTGGATTCGCGCAACAGCTATGCGTACGCGCGGCGCCTGGTGGCGCTGGTCGGCGTGGACGATCTGGTCGTGGTGGAGACCGACGACGCGGTGCTGGTCGCGCGCAAGGACAGGGTGCAGCAGGTCAAGGACGTGGTGGCGCGGCTGAAAGAGGCCCAGCGCAGTCACGCCGTGCTGCACCGCGAGGTGCATCGGCCGTGGGGCAGTTACGACTCCATCGACGTCGGCGACGGGTTCCAGGTCAAGCGGATCAAGGTGCGCCCGGGCGGGCGGCTGTCGCTGCAATCGCATACAAAGCGCGCCGAGCACTGGATCGTGGTGCGCGGGACGGCGCGCGTGACCCGGGACCGCGATGTGTTCGATCTGCACGCGAACCAGTCCACCTACATTCCGTTGGGCGCCAGGCATCGCCTGGAGAACCCCGGCGACGAGGTGCTGGAACTGATCGAAGTGCAGTCGGGCAGCTACCTGGGCGAGGACGACATCGTCCGCTACGACGACGTGTACGGGCGCTCCTGAGCGCTCGCTCGCTTCGATGGCCGGCGGCGTGTCACCGTCCGGCCATCGGTCCGGCCCTCGGTCAGGCGACCGCCGGGGCGTGCTGTTCGAGCGTTTCCAGCCAGGCATCGTCGCTGCCGTCCTCGACGCCTTCGAACAGGAACGTGGACAGGTAGCGCTCGCCGGTATCGGGCAGGGTCGCCAGCAGCACCGACCCTTCGGGCGAGGATTCGGCGACGCGCAGCGCAGCCGCGACGGTGGCGCCGGCGGAAATGCCGACCAGCAGGCCCTCTTCCCGTGCGAGCCGCCGGGCGGTGTCACGTGCGAGGACATCGTCGACCGGCTCGATGGCATCGGCGATGCTGCGGTCGAGGACCTCGGGCACGAAGTCCGGGGTCCAGCCCTGGATCTTGTGCGGGGCCCAGTCGCCGCCCTGCAGCAGGGCCGCGCCGGCCGGCTCCGACGCGACGATGCGGATGCCGGGGCGGGCGACCTTGAGCACCTGGCCCACGCCTGTGAGGGTGCCGCCGGTGCCCCAGCCAGTCACGAAGGCATCCAGCCGGCGGCCGGCGAAGTCGCGCAGGATCTCGGCGGCGGTGGTGTTGCGGTGGTAGGCGGGGTTGGCGGGGTTCTGGAACTGGCGGGCGAGGAACCAGCCGTGCTTCTCGGCAAGTTCCTCGGCCTTGCGGACCATGCCGCTGCCGCGCTCGGCGGCGGGGGTCAGGATGACCTTGGCGCCGTAGGCGCGCATCAGCTTGCGGCGCTCGATCGAGAAGGTCTCGACCATGGTGGCGACGAACTTGTATCCGCGCGCGGCACAGACCATGGCGAGCGCGATGCCGGTGTTGCCGGAAGTGGCTTCCACGATCGTGTCGCCGGGCTTGATCAGCCCGCGGGCCTCGGCGTCGAGGACGATCGCCAGCGCCAGCCGGTCCTTGACCGAGCCGCCGGGGTTGAAGCTCTCCACCTTGGCGTAGAGTTCGACGTGGGGCGGGGCGATGCGATGCAGGCGGACCACGGGGGTCCGGCCGA
>NZ_KQ759763.1:910775-913002 GCF_001482195.1 Luteimonas abyssi
ACGGGGGTGCGACCGATGGTGTCGAGGATGTTCTCGTGCAGGGACATGGCGTCTCGATGGATGGTGGCGATGGAAAGGAAGGCGGCGGACGTCGTCACGCTGCTTCGCGAGCGCCGAGCGGCTCGGTCAGCGGTGCGTCGCCGTACCAGTGCAGTCGCGTCGCCAGGGCGGCGACCGAGCCGAGAATCAGCAGCGCGGGCGCGCGGACCTGGTGTTCGTTCGCACGTTGCGCCAGGTCGCGCAGCGTGCCTACGACCGTGCGTTGCCGTGCGCGGCCGCCGTTCTCGATCAGGGCGAACGGCGTGGCCTCGGCCATGCCGTGCGCGAGGAGCCGCGCCTGCAGGGTCTCCAGCAGCCCGACGCCCATGTAGACGGCCAGGGTCTGTCGTTCCCGGGCGAGTGCGGCCCAGTCGAGGGTGTCGAGGGATTCGCGGCAATGGGCGGTGATCAGGCGCACCGACTGTGCATGATCGCGATGCGTCAGCGGCACGCCCGCATGCGCGGCGCAGGCCAGCGCGGCGGTGATGCCGGGGACCACTTCGTAGTCGATGCCCGCGTCGCGCAAGGCTTCGAGTTCCTCGCCGCCGCGTCCGAACACGAAGGCATCGCCGCCCTTCAGGCGCACCACGCGCCGGCCGGCGCGCGCGTGTTCGATCATCAGGGCGTGGATGCGCGCCTGCGTGGTGGCGTCGGCACCGGGCAGCTTGCCGACGTCGATGCGCTCGGCATCGCGGCGGGCGAGCTCGAGCACGCCGGGATCGACCAGCCGGTCGTGCAGGATCACGTCGGCCTGATTCAGCGCGCGCAGCCCGCGCAGGGTCAGCAGGCCGGCATCGCCGGCGCCGGCGCCCACCAGGTGCACCGCTCCGTGGGTGGCGGCCGTGCAGTGCAACCAGGCCTCGAATGCACGCTCTGCCGCGAGCGTGCGCCGACGCCGCAGCAGATCGTGCACCGGCCCGTCGAGCAGTTCCGAAATCGCGCGCCTTCGGACATCGGTCTGCGGCCAGCGCGCGCGGATGCGCGTGCGATGCCGATCGAGCAGGGCCGCCAGCGCGCCGTAGGCGTCGTCGTAGCGGGCTTCCAGATCCTCGCGGACCAGCCGCGCGACCATTGGTGCGCCGCCGCCGCTGGAGACCGCGATCTGCAACGGGCCGCGGCGGACGCGTGCGGGGACCTGGAAGGCGGAGAGCGCGGCATCGTCCACGACATTCGCCCAGATCCGCCGCGCCTGCGCGGCGGCGGCGACGGCCCGATTGACCGCGTGGTCGCCGGTGGCGGCCACGACCAGCCAGGCCTCGTCCAGCCAACGCTCGACGAAGACGCCAGGCAGATGGGTGACGCGCCCGTCGCCGACCCAGCCGGCAAGGGTGGCGTCGACCACCTGAGGTGCGCCGACCCGGACGTGCGCACCGGCCTCCAGCAACGCCTCGACCTTGCGCCGGGCGACCTCGCCGGCTCCCACCACCAGCACGGTGCGGTGGCGCAGGTCGACGAACAGCGGAAACAGGGCAGGCGTATCGGCGGCGGACATGGCGTCTCGTGAACCTTCGCAAGGCGAGCCCCGACGCTAGCCGCGCGGCGCCGGGCGGACAAATGGCCTCGCGCTCTGTCTTCATTCCATATCGGCATGACGCGATCGGGATGCCCGCTCCGATTCGGAACGCTGAGGGGCGATCCGAAGCGGTCGAGTCGCGCCCGGGGTATGTCAGTATCCGGAGCGTCGCCCGTCTCCCCCGTTCGCGATGACCCTCAGCCAATTGCGTTATCTCGTCGCGATCGTCGATGCCGGCCTGAACATCACCTTGGCCGCCGAACGCGTGCATGCCACCCAGCCCGGCCTGTCCAAGCAGCTCAAGCAGTTGGAGGACGAGCTGGGCTTCCAGTTGTTCGTGCGCCGCGGACGCAACCTGGAGCGCATCGCACCGGCCGGTGTTCCCGTGGTGGAGCACGCGAGGCGCGTGCTGGCCGAGGTCGCCAACATCCGCGCGTATGCCGCCAACGAGCGCGGCGAGCATCGCGGGCGTCTGGCCCTCGCCACCACCCACACCCAGGCGCGCTATGTGCTGCCCACGGTGATCGCGGCGATCCGGCGGGCCTTCCCGCAGGTGGACGTGGACCTGCAAGCGGCCAGCGACGCCGACGTGCTGCAGCGCCTGGCCCAGGCCGACGCCGACCTGGCGTTGATCAGCACCGCGGGCGAGGTGCCCGAGCACGGCCTCGCGGTGCC
>NZ_KQ759763.1:916509-1089072 GCF_001482195.1 Luteimonas abyssi
CCGGCGGCCGGCGAAGTCGCGCAGGATCTCGGCGGCGGTGGTGTTGCGGTGGTAGGCGGGGTTGGCGGGGTTCTGGAACTGGCGGGCGAGGAACCAGCCGTGCTTCTCGGCAAGTTCCTCGGCCTTGCGGACCATGCCGCTGCCGCGCTCGGCGGCGGGGGTCAGGATGACCTTGGCGCCGTAGGCGCGCATCAGCTTGCGGCGCTCGATCGAGAAGGTCTCGACCATGGTGGCGACGAACTTGTATCCGCGCGCGGCACAGACCATGGCGAGCGCGATGCCGGTGTTGCCGGAGGTGGCTTCCACGATCGTGTCGCCGGGCTTGATCAGCCCGCGGGCCTCGGCGTCGAGGACGATCGCCAGCGCCAGCCGGTCCTTGACCGAGCCGCCGGGGTTGAAGCTCTCCACCTTGGCGTAGAGTTCGACGTGGGGCGGGGCGATGCGATGCAGGCGGACCACGGGGGTGCGACCGATGGTGTCGAGGATGTTCTCGTGCAGGGACATGGCGTCTCGATGGATGGTGGCGATGGAAAGGAAGGCGGCGGACGTCGTCACGCTGCTTCGCGAGCGCCGAGCGGCTCGGTCAGCGGTGCGTCGCCGTACCAGTGCAGTCGCGTCGCCAGGGCGGCGACCGAGCCGAGAATCAGCAGCGCGGGCGCGCGGACCTGGTGTTCGTTCGCACGTTGCGCCAGGTCGCGCAGCGTGCCTACGACCGTGCGTTGCCGTGCGCGGCCGCCGTTCTCGATCAGGGCGAACGGCGTGGCCTCGGCCATGCCGTGCGCGAGGAGCCGCGCCTGCAGGGTCTCCAGCAGCCCGACGCCCATGTAGACGGCCAGGGTCTGTCGTTCCCGGGCGAGTGCGGCCCAGTCGAGGGTGTCGAGGGATTCGCGGCAATGGGCGGTGATCAGGCGCACCGACTGTGCATGATCGCGATGCGTCAGCGGCACGCCCGCATGCGCGGCGCAGGCCAGCGCGGCGGTGATGCCGGGGACCACTTCGTAGTCGATGCCCGCGTCGCGCAAGGCTTCGAGTTCCTCGCCGCCGCGTCCGAACACGAAGGCATCGCCGCCCTTCAGGCGCACCACGCGCCGGCCGGCGCGCGCGTGTTCGATCATCAGGGCGTGGATGCGCGCCTGCGTGGTGGCGTCGGCACCGGGCAGCTTGCCGACGTCGATGCGCTCGGCATCGCGGCGGGCGAGCTCGAGCACGCCGGGATCGACCAGCCGGTCGTGCAGGATCACGTCGGCCTGATTCAGCGCGCGCAGCCCGCGCAGGGTCAGCAGGCCGGCATCGCCGGCGCCGGCGCCCACCAGGTGCACCGCTCCGTGGGTGGCGGCCGTGCAGTGCAACCAGGCCTCGAATGCACGCTCTGCCGCGAGCGTGCGCCGACGCCGCAGCAGATCGTGCACCGGCCCGTCGAGCAGTTCCGAAATCGCGCGCCTTCGGACATCGGTCTGCGGCCAGCGCGCGCGGATGCGCGTGCGATGCCGATCGAGCAGGGCCGCCAGCGCGCCGTAGGCGTCGTCGTAGCGGGCTTCCAGATCCTCGCGGACCAGCCGCGCGACCATTGGTGCGCCGCCGCCGCTGGAGACCGCGATCTGCAACGGGCCGCGGCGGACGCGTGCGGGGACCTGGAAGGCGGAGAGCGCGGCATCGTCCACGACATTCGCCCAGATCCGCCGCGCCTGCGCGGCGGCGGCGACGGCCCGATTGACCGCGTGGTCGCCGGTGGCGGCCACGACCAGCCAGGCCTCGTCCAGCCAACGCTCGACGAAGACGCCAGGCAGATGGGTGACGCGCCCGTCGCCGACCCAGCCGGCAAGGGTGGCGTCGACCACCTGAGGTGCGCCGACCCGGACGTGCGCACCGGCCTCCAGCAACGCCTCGACCTTGCGCCGGGCGACCTCGCCGGCTCCCACCACCAGCACGGTGCGGTGGCGCAGGTCGACGAACAGCGGAAACAGGGCAGGCGTATCGGCGGCGGACATGGCGTCTCGTGAACCTTCGCAAGGCGAGCCCCGACGCTAGC
Source organism: Luteimonas abyssi (assembly GCF_001482195.1). Taxonomy (GTDB): domain Bacteria; phylum Pseudomonadota; class Gammaproteobacteria; order Xanthomonadales; family Xanthomonadaceae; genus Luteimonas; species Luteimonas abyssi. The sequence goes on from NZ_KQ759763.1 coordinate 918,539, forward strand.
CGCGCGGCGCCGGGCGGACAAATGGCCTCGCGCTCTGTCTTCATTCCATATCGGCATGACGCGATCGGGATGCCCGCTCCGATTCGGAACGCTGAGGGGCGATCCGAAGCGGTCGAGTCGCGCCCGGGGTATGTCAGTATCCGGAGCGTCGCCCGTCTCCCCCGTTCGCGATGACCCTCAGCCAATTGCGTTATCTCGTCGCGATCGTCGATGCCGGCCTGAACATCACCTTGGCCGCCGAACGCGTGCATGCCACCCAGCCCGGCCTGTCCAAGCAGCTCAAGCAGTTGGAGGACGAGCTGGGCTTCCAGTTGTTCGTGCGCCGCGGACGCAACCTGGAGCGCATCGCACCGGCCGGTGTTCCCGTGGTGGAGCACGCGAGGCGCGTGCTGGCCGAGGTCGCCAACATCCGCGCGTATGCCGCCAACGAGCGCGGCGAGCATCGCGGGCGTCTGGCCCTCGCCACCACCCACACCCAGGCGCGCTATGTGCTGCCCACGGTGATCGCGGCGATCCGGCGGGCCTTCCCGCAGGTGGACGTGGACCTGCAAGCGGCCAGCGACGCCGACGTGCTGCAGCGCCTGGCCCAGGCCGACGCCGACCTGGCGTTGATCAGCACCGCGGGCGAGGTGCCCGAGCACGGCCTCGCGGTGCCGCTGTACCGCTGGCGTCGCGTGCTCCTGCTGCCCACCACGCACCCGCTGGCGGCGCTGGGGCGCGCGCCCGACCTCGCGGAACTGGCGCGCTATCCGTTGATCAGCTACGAGTCGTCGGTACGGCCGGAGTCATCGCTGCGACGCGCCTTCGCCGCCGCCGGCACCGAGCCGCTGGTGGCGATGACCGCGCGCGACGCGAATCTGATCAAGACCTACGTCCGTGCGGGGCTCGGTGCCGGCCTGCTCGCGGAAATGGCGGTCGGCCCGCACGAAGCCGACGATCTGTGCCAGCTGCCCGCACCGGAGGAGATTCCGGAATGCATCACCTGGGCGATCATCCCGCGCGGCCGGGTGCTGCGCGACTACGCGCTGGCCGTGGTGCACGCGCTCGCGCCGCAGATCGACCGCCGCGACCTGGAGCGGGTGCTGCAGGGTCACGAAAGCCCGGCATGGCCGCAGCCGCCCAGCTGGCAGACGTTGCTGGACACGCTCCGCACCGGTTGACGCGGCTCAGCGGCCCGGGTCGCCTTCGCCGTCCTCGTGCAGCCCGCATTCCCGTTTCAGGCCGAAGAAGCGGGTGTCTTCGGGCCGCATGCCGTCGCCCAGCGGGCGGGTGGTGTGCACGTCGCCGATCGAGACGTAGCCGCGCGCCCACAGGGGGTGGTAGGGCAGCCCGTGACGGACGAGATAGCGGCCGACGTCGCGGTCGGTCCAGTCGGCGATCGGGTGGAGTTTCAGCCTGCCGTCGCGTCGCTGCACGACGTCGAGGCCGGCACGGCTGTCCGACTGCTGGCGGCGCAGGCCAGCGATCCAGGTGCCGACGCCCAGTTCGCGCAACGCGCGCTGCATCGGTTCGACCTTGCGGACCCGGTTGTAGTGTTCGATGCCGGCCGTGCCCTGCTCCCAGAGCCGGCCCGTGCGCGCCTCCATCCACGCCGGGCCCAGCGCCGCGCGATAAACCTTGAGGTTGAGGTCCAGGCGCTCGGTGAGAGCGTCGACGAAGCGATAGGTCTCGGGGAACAGGTAGCCGGTGTCGATCAGGATCACCGGAAGATCGGGGCGCACGCGCGTGGCCATGTGCAGCAGCACCGCCGACTGTGCGCCGAAGCTCGACGAGAGCGCCGGCGCGCCGGGCGCGTGGTGCAGTGCCCATTCGATCCGGCTTTCGGCGTCGCGGGCGGTCAGCCAGCGCTGGAGCGCATGCAGAGCGCCGTCGTCGTCCAGGGCGGCGTGCGCATCCGGGAGCGATGCGGTGGCGTTGGAATGCAGCGCCGTCATCCGGCGATCTCCACGTCGGCCTGCGAGGGCCGGACCTGTGCCGGGGCCGGCAGCACGCCGGCGCGCAGCAGGAAATCGCCGAAGCGCTCCCCGGCCCGCGCGTCGGCGGCGTAGGCGGCGAACAGCGGGTCGAGGGTGTCGAGGATCGCCGCTTCGTCGATGTTCTCCCGGTACAGCGTGTTGAGACGCTGCCCGCGGTGATCGGCGCCCAGCATGAGGTTGTAGCGCCCGGGCGCCTTGCCGATCAGGGCGATCTCGCCGAGATACGGGCGCGAGCAACCGTTCGGGCAGCCGCTGATGCGCAGATGGATGGGGGCATCCGCGATGCCGTGGTGCGCCAGCCGCTTCTCGAGGGCGCCGACGATGTCCGGCAGGTACCGTTCGGCCTCGGCCATCGCCAGCCCGCAGGTCGGCAGCGCCACGCAGGCGAGCGCGGCGCGCCGCAGCGGGCTGGCCGCGCGCCAGCCGTCGAGGCCGTAGCGTGCGGCGAGGGCGTCGATATCCCCGCGCAGGACCGGCGGCACGCCGTGCAGGCCGAGATTCTGGTTGGCGGTCAGGCGGAATTCCGCATCGGCCGCGCGTTCGGCCAGCAACGCGGCGATCGCGCGCAGGCCGCTCAGGTGCCGCACCGTGTCGCCGCCATCCGTCGCGCCGTCGACGATGCGCCCGGCCGGAATGCGCAGGCCCAGATGCAGACGTCCGTCGTCACCGGCGTGCCAGCCGAAGCGGTCGCCGTTGTGGGCGAAGTCGAATGGTCGTGGCGGTTCGAACGCGAGCCCGGCACGGCGCTCCACTTCGGCGCGGAACCAGTCCAGACCGCGGTCGTCGATGGTGTACTTCAGGCGTGCGCGCTTGCGGATCTCGCGGTTGCCGAAGTCGCGCTGTGCGGTGACCACCGCGGTCGCGACCGCGATCACCGCGTCCGGCGCGATGAAGCCGATCACGTCGCCCAGACGGGGATAGGTGTCGGCGTCGCCGTGGGCGGCGCCCATGCCGCCGCCCACGGTCACGTTGTAGCCCAGCAGCTCGCCGCCGTCGCCGACGATGGCGATGAAGCCGAGATCCTGGGCGAACACGTCGACATCGTTGTCGGGCGGAATCGCGAAGCCGATCTTGAACTTGCGCGGCAAATAGCGCTCGCCGTAGACCGGTTCGTCTTCCTGGCCTGCGCCGGCGATACGTTCCTCGTCCAGCCAGATCTCGTAGTACGCGCGGCTGTGGGGCAGCAGGTGACGCGACAGCGCCGCCGCTTGCGCGTGCACCTGCGCATGCATCGCGGAGACGCTGGGGCTCGCGGAGACGGCGATGTTGCGGTTGACGTCGCCGCAGGCGGCGAGGGTGTCGATCAACGCCGCGTTGATCGCCTGCATGGTGGGTTTGAGTGCGGTCTTGATGACGCCGTGGAACTGGAAAGCCTGGCGGGTGGTGATGCGCAGGCCGCGCTCGGCGTAGGTGGTGGCGATGGCGTCGAGCTGCAGCCATTGTGCCGGCGTGACAGTGCCGCCCGGGGTGCGGGTGCGGATCATGAAGGCGTAGGCCGGCTCCAGCTTCGCCTGCCGCCGTGCCTCGCGCACGTCGCGGTCGTCCTGTTGATAGCTGCCGTGATACTTGATCACGGTCTGGTCGTCCTCGCGCAGGGCGCCGGTGACCGGGTCGGCCAGGCTCTCCAGCAATGCGCCGCGCAAGCGGGCGCTGCGGGCCTTGATGTCCTCGACGGAATGCGTGCTCATGCGGGTGCCTCAGTAGACGTCGCGGCTGTAGCGGCCTTCGGCCTGCCAGCCGGCGATGGTTTCGATGGCGGCTTCGCGGTCGCCGCCGGCGGCCTGCGCGACGCGCTCCACCAGCGCCTCGTCCACGTCGCGACCCATCGCGATGGAGCCGCAGACATAGAGGTGCGCGCCGTCGCGCAGCCGGCCGAGCAGGGCGTCGGCGTGCTCGCGCAGACGATGCTGTACGTAGATGCGCTCGGCCTGGTCGCGCGAGAATGCGAGGTCGAGCCGGTGCAGCGCGCCGGTCTTGAGTGCACGCTGCCACTCGAGCTGGTAGAGGAAATCGGTGCGGAAATGCGGCGCGCCGAAGAACAGCCAGTTGTGGCCCCGGGCGCCTGCTGCCTCGCGCTCCTGGACGAAGGCGCGGAACGGGGCGACGCCGGTGCCCGCGCCGATCATCACGATGTCGCGGTGGCCGTCCGCCGGCAGGCGGAAGCGGGGATTGGCTTCGACGTACACAGGTGCGTCCGCCTCCTCGCCGCGACCGGCCAGAAACCAGGAGGCGACGCCGCGGGTGCCCGGCGCCCCGCCGACCATGGCGACGGCGAGATGGGCCTCGTCGCCGACCACGGCCTGGCTGGAGGCGATCGAATACAGGCGCGGCTGCAAGGGCCGCAATGCGGCGACCAGCGACGCCGCATCCCATTCGGCCGGGTGTTCGCGCAGGACATCGGGCACCTGGCGCGTGGCCATCCAGGCGGCCAGGTTCGCGCGCGCGTCCGGATCGAGCAGCGCCGCGAGCGCCGGGCCCCCGCCTCGCTCGAGTTGCGCGCGCAGCAGCGGCGGGGCCAGACGGGTGAGTTCGCGATGCGCGCGCAGCCAGTCGTGCAGCGGCCGGGTGGTGCCGTCGTGCGCGACCTCGGTGTCGCCGTCGAGGCCGCTGTGGGCGAGCACAGCGGCGACCAGCGCGTCCTCGTTGCGGGCGCGCACGCCGAGCGCGTCGCCCGGCGCGTAGCGCAGCCCGCTGCCTTCGAGCGACAGCTCGACATGTCGGATATCGCGCGCGGCGTGATGCGTGGTGATGCGCTGCACCGACAGCAGCGGTGCCCGGAACGGCGCGGCGTCGCTGGCCGCTCCGGTACTGCCGGCGGATGCGTACGGGGTCCGCAGCGGGGTCACGGTGGCGCTGGGCTTGAGCGCCTCGCGCGCGCGGTCGAGCACGTCCGTCCGCCAGGGTGCTGAAGCGGCCTCGATGTCCAGGTCGGCCTCGGCCAGCGGTCGCCAGCGCGTCGCACCGAGTTCGGCCAGCCGCGCATCGAGTTGCCGTCCGATCGCGCAGAACTGTGGATAGCTGGAGTCGCCGAGCGCGAACACGCTGTAGTGCAGCCGCTCCAGCCGCGGCGCGCGGCGTCCCGACAGCAGGGCGACGAGGCCGCGGGCATCGTCGGAGGGCTCGCCATCGCCCTGGGTGCTGACCACCAGGCACAGGTAGCGTTCCTGCTTGAGGGCCTGCAGCGTGTACGCATCCGCGCGCACGATCCGGACCGCCAGGCCGGCGGCGTCCACCGCAGCGCCCAGGCGTTCGGCCTCGCGCTGCGCATTCCCGGTCTGGCTGCCGTAGACGATGGTCAGGCGCGGGGCGTCCGCGGGCGCGTCCGTGGCGACCGGCGCCGGCGTCGGTGTGGACGCGGGCGCGGCGGCTCCACCCGCGCTCGCCAGCCCCGCCGCATAGCCCGACAGCCACCACAGGCCGGCCTGGTCCAGACCGGCGACCAGCCGTCCGAGGGTGTCGGCGGCGAGTGGAGACAGCGGCAGATCGGCACGGCTGGAGGCGGTGGACATCGGCACGGACATGGATCGAGGAGGTGTCGAGGCTACGTGCACCTGGACCGGCGACGGAAAGGACGAGCGGTTATCGGGTCATGCCCGCCCGACATGTGCGCGACGCCCTGCCGGGAGATCGCGGTCTGGTTATTGCGAGATGCCCAAGCGTCATTTCAGCCCTGGCGGCAGGGCGGATTCAATGCAGGTCCCGTCGTCACCTGCGAAGCGTTGCCACGATGTCCGACTCCCTGGACCGGCTGGAGGCCGAAAGCCTGCACATCCTGCGCGAGGTCGCCGCGGAAAGCCGGCGACCCGTTCTGCTGTATTCGATCGGCAAGGACAGCTCGGTGCTGCTGCATCTGCTGCTCAAGGCGTTCGCGCCGGCACCGCCGCCGATCCCGCTGCTGCACGTCGACACCACCTGGAAGTTCCGCGAGATGATCGCCTTCCGCGACCGTCGTGCCGCCGAGACCGGTGTCGAGTTGCGCGTGCACATCAATGCGGACGGCCTGCGCGACGGGATCGGTCCGCAGACCCATGGCGCCAGCGTGCACACCGACATCATGAAGACCCAGGCCCTGAAGCAGGCCCTGGCGGCGCGAGGCTACGACGCCGCCATCGGAGGTGCCCGTCGCGACGAGGAGAAGTCGCGCGCGAAGGAGCGCGTGTTCTCGTTCCGGGATGCCCAGCAGCGCTGGGATCCGCGCCGGCAACGGCCCGAACTGTGGCAGCTCTACAACGGCCGGACCGCCGAGGGCGAGAGCGTGCGGGTGTTTCCGCTCTCCAACTGGACCGAGCTCGACGTCTGGCGCTACGTGCGCCGCGAGGCGATTCCGGTGCCGTCGCTGTACTTCGCCGCCGAACGCCCGGTCGTGCGTCGCAACGGCACCTGGATCATGGTCGACGACGACCGGTTCCGCCTGGCGGACGGCGAACGGCCGCAGTTGCGCCGGGTGCGATTCCGCACCCTCGGCTGCTATCCGCTGACCGGCGCGGTGGAGTCGGACGCCGGTGATCTCGATGCGGTGATCGCGGAAATGGAGGCCAGCCGGCAGTCCGAACGGGCCGGGCGCCTGATCGACCACGCCGACGGCGATTCGATGGAAAAGAAGAAGCGCGGAGGTTACTTCTGATGAACGTACGGGCAGCGGGCGCAGCCAACGTCGTGGCGGTGACGGACGAGGGGTGGCGGCGTCCGTCCGCGCCGGCGGCGGTCCCGGCCGCGGCGCCGGACGCCGGGCAGGCGGAGACCTTCGTGCGCGTGGTCGCCTGCGGCAGCGTCGACGACGGCAAGAGCACCCTGATCGGCCGCCTGCTGTACGAGGCCGGCCGCGTCTCCGAGGACGAGCGGCTCGCGCTGGCGCAGATCAGTGCGCGGCACGGCACCCGCGGCGGTGACATCGACTACGCGCTGTTGCTCGACGGCCTGGAGGCCGAGCGCGAGCAGGGCATCACCATCGATGTCGCCTGGCGCCACCTGGAGACGCCACAGCGGCGTTTCCTCATCGCCGATTGCCCGGGACACGTGCAGTACACCCGCAACATGGCGACCGGCGCCTCGGTGGCCGACGTGGCGGTGGTGCTGGTCGACGCCACCCGCGGGATTTCCGCGCAGACGTTCCGCCACACCGCCATCGCCGCGTTGCTGGGCGTCCGTCATGTCGTGCTCGCGGTGAACAAGATGGATCGCGTGGACGATGCCCGGGGGACGTTCGAGGCCATCGCCGCGCGCTATCACGCGCACGCCGCACGGCTGGGGCTGACCGATGTCCAGGCGATCCCGTTGTCGGCAGTGGACGGCGACAACGTGGCGACACGCAGCACGCGCTGGTCCTGGTATGCCGGCGCCTCGGTGCTGGAACATCTCGCCGGCATCCACGTGGAGGCCCCCGCACGCGGCCTGCCCGTGCTGCCCGTGCAGACGGTGTTGCGCGATGCCGACGGCGGGCGCTGGCTCGCGGGCACGCTCGGCGGCGGACGTCTGCGGGTGGGCGACCGGCTGGCGATCGCCGGTACCGCCACCGGCGCCCGGGTCGCCGGCCTGCAGGTGGCCGGCTGTGTCGCGGTGAGTGCGCTGGCCGGGCAGGCGATCGCCCTGCGCCTGGCCGAAGACGTCGATGCCGCCCGCGGCGATGTGGTCGCCCCCACGGAGCGGGGCCCGGCGACGGGCGACCGGCTCACCGTGGACGTCCTGTGGTTCGACGAGGTGCCGTTGCAGCCGGGCCGGCGCTACTTGGTGAAACTGGGCACCCGCACCGTCGGTGCGCGCGTCGGCGAGCTGCGCCATCGTCTGGATCCGGACACGCTGGCGCCTGCCGAGGCCGGGCATCTGGGCATCAACGACATCGGCGAGGTGACGCTGGCGTTGGATGCGCCGGTGGCCTATGTGCCTTACGACCGGGATCGCACCCTGGGCGGCCTGCTGATCATCGACATGCTCAGCCGTGCCACGGTCGGTGCCGGCATGGTGCGGCGGGGCGGGCACGGTCACGAGGACCTGCGCTGGCAGGCGCTCGACGTGGATCGCGACGCCCGCGCCGCGCTCAAGCGGCAGCGGCCGCGTTGCGTATGGCTGACCGGCCTGTCCGGTTCGGGCAAGTCGACGATCGCCAACCGTGTCGAGCGGGAACTGCACGCCCGTGGCATCCACACCTATCTGCTCGACGGCGACAATCTGCGCCACGGGCTCAATCGCGATCTCGGCTTCGGCATGGACGACCGCCTGGAGAACCAGCGCCGGCTGGCCGAGGTGGCGCGGCTGATGACGGACGCCGGCCTGGTGACCCTGGTCAGCGCGATCTCGCCCAGCCGTGCCGGGCGCGCCGCGGCGCGCGAGTTGTTCGCGACCGGCGATTTCATCGAGGTGTTCGTGGACACGCCGCTGGCCGAGGCGGAGCGGCGCGACGTCAAGGGGCTCTATGCACGGGCGCGCCGCGGCGAGATCACCGACTTCACCGGGATCGATTCGCCCTACGAGTCGCCCGAAGCCCCGGAACTGCGCCTGGACACCGTGCGCGAGAACGCCGATGCCCTGGCGCGCCGCGTGATCGATCGCCTGTTGGCGGATTGACCGCGCTCAGCGCGGCCGCAGCAGCTGCAGGATGCCGAGGATCACGATCGCGCCGATCAACGCACCCAGAAAGCCGGCCGCCTCGCCGATCCGGTACCAGCCGAACTGCTGGCCGCCCCAGGTGCCCAGCAACGCGCCGCCGATCCCGAGCAGGCAGGTCAGGATCACGCCCAGCCGGCGACGCCCCGGCGTGACGATGCGGGCCAGAATGCCGACGATCAGCCCGATGACGATGATGTACAGCCAGTTGCTGCTGCCGAACGGTTCCATGTGCGTCTCCTGGGTGGGCGGTGCCGCGGCAGCATACCCGTTCGCGACGCGCGCCTTGTGGCGCGACGAGGGGGCGCGCGTGGGCCGCTTGCCCCGATGCGCCCGACACGTTCGATCCAGGCGCTGCCGTGGCCGCGATCTGCCCGATGCGGAGCGGCACGGGGCTGAAGATCCAGCAGATGCGGGGGCGGCATCATGCGGCCCCTGCGGGGCTCAACAGCAGCCGTGATCGCCGTGACGCTGGCCGCTGTCGGCCGCAACGGCCGAGCCACTGGTCTCGCCGCGCGCGCTGGCCAGCTGATGCTCGGCGAGCACCCGTGCCACGCACGCGGTGACCCGCTTGCCCATCGGGATGTGCAGGAACTCGTTGGGTCCGTGCGCATTGGAGTGCGGGCCGAGCACGCCGGTGATCATGAACTGCGCACCGGGGAACTTCTCGCCCAGCATGCCCATGAAGGGAATCGAGCCACCCTCGCCCATGTACATGGCCGGGCGCCCGTACACCGCCTGGCTGGCGTCGTCGATCGCGCGGGTCAGCCAGGACGACATCGCCGGCGCGTTCCAGCCGGTGGCCGCCTTCTCCAGGTCCAGGGTGACGCGTGCGCCGTTGGGGGTGTCGCGGGTCAGCGCTTCGGTCAGCAGGTCGCCTGCACGGCGGCCGTCCACGGTCGGCGGCAGGCGCAGCGACAGCTTCACCGCCGTCTGCGGACGCAGCACGTTGCCGGCCGAATCCAGCGACGGAATCCCGCCGACACCGGTGATCGACAGCGCCGGGCGCCAGGTGCGGTTGAGCACTAGTTCGGCCAGATCGTCGTGCATCGGGCGCATGCCCGGCAGCAGCGGGAACTTGTCGTAGATCTCCGTGCCCAGGACCTCGGCTGCGCGCCGCGCCTGCGCCGTGCGCTCGTCGGGAATCTGCGCATGCAGGCCGTCGAGCAGGATGCGACCGGTGGTCTCGTCCTCGATGCGCGACAGCAGCTGGCGCAGCAGACGGAAACTCGACGGCACCACGCCCGACGCATCGCCGGAGTGCACGCCTTCGGACAGCACGTTGACGGTGAGATTGCCGCCGGCCAGGCCGCGCAGCGACGTGGTGCACCACAGCTGGTCGTAGTTGCCGCAGCCCGAATCCAGGCACACCACCAGCGACGGCTTGCCGATGCGGTCGGCCAGGTGGTCGACGTAGGCGGGCAGGTCGTAACTGCCGGATTCCTCACAGGCCTCGATCAGCACCACGCAGCGCGCATGCGGCACCTGCTGCTCGTGCAGGGCCAGGATCGCGGCCAGCGAGCCGTAGATGGCGTAGCCGTCGTCGGCGCCGCCCCGGCCATACAGCTTGTCGTCGCGCAGCACCGGCTTCCAGGGGCCGAGATCGTCGTCCCAGCCGGTCATCTCGGGCTGCTTGTCGAGATGGCCGTAGAGCAGGACGCAATCGTCGTCGCGCCCGCCGTGCGCTGCCGGGATGTCGATGAAGATCAAGGGCGTGCGGCCTTCGAGCTGCACCACCTCGACCTGCATGCCGGGAATCGGCTGGCGCTTCGCCCAGTCGACCATCAGCTTCACCGCATCGTCCATGTAGCCGTGTGCTTTCCAGTCGGCATCGAACATCGGCGACTTGTTCGGGATCCGGATGTACTCGACGAGCTGGGGCACGATCTCGTCGTCCCACTTCTGGGCGACGAAACGTTCGGTCTGGCTGGCGTCCATTCGAGACTCCTGCTGTGAAGGCTGAGACCGCCATTTTACTCCCGTCGCGGGGCAGGGGTTTTTCCTACGCAGGCCGACGGGGTTGCCCGTTCATGGGTGGGCTGGATGGCGATAGGCGGGGTGGCGTCGACGCGGGAGACTGGTCCCCGTCGGCATCGGATCGCCGGCGCAGACCACTCCCTCTTTATCGAAAGGAATCCCAAGCATGAAGACCTTCACGAAACCGCTCGTCGCCCTCCTGCTGTCGCTGCTGATCGGCGGCACTGCGTGGGCAAGCGAGACCGTCAACATCAACACCGCCGATGCCGCAACCCTCGACAAGGTCCTCACCAACGTCGGCCCGGCGAAGGCGGAGGCCATCGTCGAGCACCGCAAGGAACACGGCGCGTTCCGCAGCGTCGAGCAGCTCGCCATGGTCAAGGGCATCGGCCTGCGCACCGTGGAACTCAACCGGGAGCTGATCGAGCTCGGTGCGGCGCCGGCACGGACGCCGGCCGCCGGCGCCACGGCTGCAACCGCGACGGCGACGGCGGGTCGCTGAGCAACGGGCCCCGAGGTCCCGGTCGCGGCATCCGGAGGTGCCGCGACCGGCGACGAGCAGGGATGCAGCACAGGACGCGGCAGGACGCCGGAAACACGGATGTCAGACGCCAACGATCCGGGCAGGGACGCCCGGGTCGTCGGCACATTCCCACAGGACTGTCAGGGTGCGTGGCGCTGTCTTGACGCTCGCCGCGATCGAGCCGATCGGTCAGCGCCATCCGCCCTACACTGTGGCGATGGGGCACGATCACGACAGCCGGGTGATTCCGGCCAACGAGTACGTCCGCAGTCGCTGGCGCAACGGCGCTGGCTGGACCCGCGAAATCTGCGCCATGCGGATGGGGGAGGACCACGGGACCGAGGACGCCAGCGACGGCGACTGGGACTGGCGGTTGTCGATCGCGGATATCGAGAGCCGTTCCGGGTACTCCGCGTTTCCCGGCACACGTCGCGAGCAGGTCCTGCTGCGCGGCGATGCGCTCGATCTCGAGTTCCCGGAAGGCGACACCCTGCGGCTGGCGCCGCCCTTCGGACGGTTGCGGTTCGAGGGCGACCGCTGCCCCGAGGCCACGCCGACGGGCCATGTCGAGGTGCTCAATCTGATCTGGCGTCCCCGGCGCGTCGTGGCCGATGTCTGGCACCGGCCGCTGGTGGGGCCGATGCTCTTCTTCGCCGAGCCGGACACCTGTTGGGCCTTGCACCTGCTTGCCGGGCAGGCGCGTTTCGCGAAGGACGGCAGTCTGCCGTCGCTCGCGCAAGGCGACACGGCGCTGCTCCTCGCGCCGCAGCGGCGCCGCTTTCTGCTCGACGGCGGCGGCGAGTTGCTGGTGGTGCGTCTCCAGCGTCCGGGTTGAAGGAGAGCCGTACCGCCGCCGCGCCGCGGCATCTTCCCGCTGCCGGGAAGACACCGTGCCCCCGGATCAGAACCGGGCGTTGACGCTCACCCAGAAACTCCGGGCCTTGTCCTTGTTGTTGTAATGGTCGAAGAACAGCACTTCGTTGGCGACCGAGGGATCGTAGGCGCCATCGCCGTCGAGATCGCGGAACTCCGCGTCGTAGGTGGTGAAGTCGCGGTCGAGCAGGTTGTTGATCCGCGCGTTGAACGTGACCGCATCGTTGAGGCGGTACGAAGCGCCGAGGTGCAGGACCTGGTAATCCTTGTAGTACAGCTCTTCGCGGGTGACGGCATGCAATCCGCGATAGCGCTTGGAGCGCGCTTCGGCCGACAGGAATACGTTGACGCGGTCCGTGGCCTGCCAGTCCAGCGTGGCGTTGGCCATGTGCCGGGCGCTGTTGCCGAGCGGGAGGCCGGCTTCGCTGCCGCTTTTCTGTTCGCTGTCGGTGTAGGTGTAGTTGCCGCGGAGGCCGAACGTGTCGGCGATCTGCCATCGTCCGGCCAGCTCCGCGCCCTCGATGACCACCTCGTCGATGTTCACCGTCCTGCTGCTGTTGGCATAGCCGAGGTCGGCGTACTCGCCGGCACCGGCGCAGGCCTGTGTGGTGCCCGGCCCGCAGGGCTGGCTGGCGATCTTGTCGTCGAAGGTGTTCCTGAACACCGTGACGTTGGCATTGTGGCCGTCCGGATGTTCCCAGTAGGTCGCCAGCTCCATGCTGGTGCTGGTTTCCGGCTGCAGATCGGGATTGCCGAACATCGGCGACGCGCCCTGTCCGCCGAAGCCGATCACGCCGTCGTAGAGCTGGGTGGTCTTGGGTGTCTTGAAGCCGGTGCTGACGCCGCCCTTGACCGTCCATCTGTCGTTGACGGTGTACACGCCGTACAGGCGCGGGCTGAGGTGGTCGCCGAACACGTCGTGATCGTCGAAGCGCAGGCCGGCGGTGATGGCCAGCGGTTCGATTACGTACCAGGTGTCCTCGGCGAACACTGAAATCATGTCGTGCTTCTGCACCCCGCCGGGCGCGCCGCGTTCCATGCCGAACACGCCATCGGTCAGCTCACCGCGGATCACTTGCGCGCCGATCACCGCGACGTGTTCGCCGGCCGCCTGGAAGGGGATGTCCAGCTTCGCGTCCAGGGTGTACTGCGCGCTCTCCAGGGTGCGGTCGGGGCGCGGCAGGAAGGTCGCTTCCGCGATGCCGCGGCGCTCCGCCACGGACAGCCCCGCGTAGTCGCCGGTCCCGTTGAGCATTTCCAGCAGGCGTTCGCGTTCGGCGACGGTGAACGGCAGCGTGCGCCCTTCGTTGTTGGTCGCGACGTGCGACAGCGAAACGAAACTGTTGCCGAATGCCCACGTGCCTTCGTGGGTCAGCGACCAGCTGTCGCGGGTGAACTCCTGGCTGGGCCGGTAGCCGGCACGGGGGTCGGCACGCGTGCAGCTGCCGGTGGCGATGCAGGCCGGCGTGTTGCCGCGCCAGATGGAATTGATGCTGTCGACGGTGCCGACCGGATATTCCTCCTCGCCTTGGTCGTTGATCCGGATCGCGTTGTCGTATTCCTGCCGCGAGGTGTCGTAGTCGAACGTCACGGTCTGCGCATCGCTCGGCGTCCAGGTCAGGCTGATGCCACCGGCCTTGTTGGTGTTGTCGACCGTCTTGCCGCCGCCGCCGAAGCCCAGGGAGCGGGTATGCACGATGCCGTTGGGATCGGTGACCGTGTCGTAGACGGGGTTGGACGCATCGCGCTCGTACCAGCTGGCGCGCGCGCTCAAGTTGAGGGTGCCCGCGATCAGCGGGCCGGTCACGAAGGCGTCGGCGCTGGTGTCGTCGCCGAATGCGTCGTTGCTCTCGAAGGTGCGACCGAACGTGATCGAGCCGTGCCAGCGGTCGAGCGTGCGCTTGGTGATGATGTTGATCACGCCCCCCATCGCGTCCGCACCGTACAGCGTGGATGCCGGCCCGCGGATCACCTCGATGCGCTCGATCGCGTCGAGCGGCGGGATGTGGTTGAACTGGTTGCCGCCGAAGGCGTTCGGGTAGATGTCGCCGTGATTGTTCTGGCGCTTGCCGTCGATCAGGATCAGGGTGTAGTCGGCGCCCATGCCGCGCATGGAAATGGTGCCCTGGCCGGTCTTGTCCCGGGTCTCGCCGACGTCGACGCCCTCCAGGTCGCGCACCGCATCCAGAAGCGTCATGTAGGGCCGCTTGCCGAGATCGTCGCGGGTGATCACGCTGATGCTGGCCGGCGCATCGGTCAGCTTCTGCTCGAAGCCGGCGGCGGTGACGACGACCGTATCGAATTCGGTCGGTGCGCGCGCATCGAGGGCGTCTTCGGCCAGCGCGGCGGACAACGGCATCAGCGACAGGATGGTCGCGGAGAGAAGCGTGCGGACAGGGCGGCGCGACGCCGCGCGGATGCGCGAACGGGTGATCATGGCGACTCCAGAGCAGGAGATGGGTGAGAGGAACGACCCGCGTCTCTGGCAGTGGGCTGGACGCTGAGGGGCGCACGGGCGCGGCGGACTGCCGACAGGTGCGAACCTGTTGCGAATGTTAATGAAAGTATTTCTTATTTACAACGCCACATGAACATTGCGCGGCTCGCGGCAGGGCTGCGCTGGCGCCATGGCTGAAGAAGCGGGGAAATCGGTGCCGGTGGTCAGCGGTCGTCGCGCGTCCAGATCGCGCCGTCGCGGATCTCGACGGGAAACGTCACCACCGGACCGTACGCGGGTGGGCACAGCGGACGTCCGTCACGGATGTCGAAGCGGGCCCCGTGCAGCACGCACTCGATGCTGCCTTCCGCGACATCGAAGGCACCCGACGACAACTCGAAGTCCTCGTGGCTGCAACGGTCTTCGAGCGCGTAATAGGTGCCGTCGAGATTGAGCACCAGGATCGGCGTATCGCCGTCCCAGGCCACCCGCGTTTCGCCTGGCAGCAGCTCGGACGTGGGGCAGACGAGGGTCCAGTCGATGCTCATGCCGGCATTGTAGAAGAGTGGCGCCGTCACGCGATCCGCGGACACCTGCGACCGCGATCAGACGAAGATCTTCTCCAGTACCTCGAAACGCAGATCGTCGCGCTTGGGCACCCCGAAGCGGGTGTCGCCATAGGGAAACGGGCGGAAGTCGCCGGTGCGGCGATAGCCCAGGCGCTCGTACCAGGCGATCAGTTCGGTCCGCGCGTCGATGACGGTCATGCGCATGACCGGCAGGGCCCACTCGTCCCGGGCGATACGCTCGCACTCGACGATCGTCGCGCGACCGATGCCGCCGCCCTGGCGGAGCGGATCGACCGCGAACATGCCGAAGTAGCCCGCACCCTCGACATCGGCCACGTGCGCGCATGCCAGCAACGTTCCGGCCGCGTCTTCGGCGACGACCACGCGGCTGCGCGCGCGCGCGATGTCGTCGTGCAGGAGGCCGGGGTCGATACGGTCGCCGTCCAGCAGATCGGCCTCCGTGGTCCAGCCGGCGCGGCTTGCGTCGCCGCG
The DNA here is from genome assembly GCF_001482195.1 of Luteimonas abyssi. Taxonomy (GTDB): domain Bacteria; phylum Pseudomonadota; class Gammaproteobacteria; order Xanthomonadales; family Xanthomonadaceae; genus Luteimonas; species Luteimonas abyssi. The sequence continues at coordinate 933,986 of NZ_KQ759763.1, forward strand.
ATAGGCCGAAGTCACCAGCGATACCAGTGCGGGCACGTCGGCATCGGTGGCGAGGCGGAAATGGGCGAGTGTGCGATCGGTCATGGATGCGGGAAGTAGGAGGTTGGCGCGGGCCGACAGGCGATCGCCATCACGATCCGGCGCGTGCGACGCTCACCCCAGCAACGTGCGCACCTTGCGCAGTGCGGCGATGAAGGTCTCGATCTCGTCGTGGGTGTTGTAGAACGCCAACGATGCCCGGCAGGTGGCCGCCACGCCGTAGAACTGCAGCAGCGGATGCGCGCAGTGCTGGCCGGAGCGTACCGCCACTCCTTCGAGATCGAGCAGGGTGGCGAGGTCGTGCGCGTGCGCGCCCTCGACCAGGAACGACACCACTGCCGCCTTTTCGGGTGCGCGGCCGAAGATGCGCACGCCGGGTTCGGCGTCGAGCGCCTCGGTCAGATGGGTCAGCAGCTCCGTCTCCCGGGCCTCGATCCGGGCCATGCCGAGCGTGTCGAGATAGTCGATCGCCGCGGTCAGACCGACGAAGCCGGCGATGTTGGGGGTGCCCGCCTCGAACCGGTGCGGCGGGTCGTTGAACACCGTGCCGTCGAAGCTGACCTCCTTGATCATCTCGCCGCCGCCCAGAAACGGCGGCATGGCCTCCAGGTGCTCGCGCCGCGCCCAGAGCGCGCCGGTGCCGGTCGGACCGCAGACCTTGTGTCCGGTGAAGGCATAGAAGTCGCAGCCGATCGCCTGCAGGTCCACCGGCCGGTGCGGCACCGCCTGCGAGCCGTCGACGACGGTGACGATGCCGCGGCGACGCGCCTCGCGGCAGATCTCGCGCACCGGATTCACGGTGCCCAGCAGGTTGGACACGTGCGCCACTGCGAGCAGCTTCACGTCTGGCGTCATCGCGCGGTCCAGCGCTTCGCGGTCGAGCGTGCCGTCCTCGTGGATCTCGGCGACCCGGATCGTGGCGCCGGTGCGCTGGGCGACCAACTGCCACGGCACGATGTTGGCGTGGTGCTCCATCCGCGACACCAGGATGATGTCGCCCGCGGTCAACCGCGGCAGCGCCCACGAGTAGGCGACCAGGTTGATGGCGAACGTGGTGCCGCTGCACAGCACGAGTTCGTCGGCGCGGACGTTGAGGAAGCGCGCCAGGCGCTTGCGTGCGCCCTCGTAGGCCTCCGTGGCCTCGGCGCCGAGCTGGTGCACGGCACGGCTGACGTTGGCGTTGAACCGCCGGTAGTAATCGTCGACCGCCTCGATCACCGCCGCGGGCTTCTGCGCGGTGTTGGCGCTGTCGAAGTAGACCAGCGGTTTGCCGTGGACGGCCCGTTGCAGCAACGGGAAATCCGCACGCACGCGCGCCCAGTCGGCAGGCGCTTCGTGTGGGGGAGCAGGGGCCGGGGTGGAGGCGTTCATCCTGCGACGATGCCTTCGAGCCCGCGCGTCAGCGCCGCGTCGAGTCCCTCGCGCAGCGGGTCCGGCACCGCGGACAGGGGCTCGCGCGCGAACGCGCCGGTGAGCAGGGCGCGCGCCTGGGGTTCGGGGATGCCGCGCGAACGCAGATAGAACAGGGCGTTGTCGTCCAGCCGGCCGACGGTCGCACCGTGCGCCGCCTGCACTTCGTCGGCATGGATGACCAGCACCGGCTGGGTGTCGATCTCGGCATCGGCCGACAGCAGCAGGTTCTTGTTCGACAGTCGGGCGTCGGTGCCGTCGGCACCCTCGCGGATCAGGATGCCGCCGTGGAAGACCACCTTGCCGCGTCCGGTCGCCGCGCCGCGCCAGACCAGTTCGGCGGTGGAGTCGCGGGCGATGTGGTCGATGCCCAGGCGGGTGTCGACCTGGCGCCGGCCGGTGCCCAGCAGCACGCCGTTGGCGGTCAGGTGGGCACGGTCGCCCTCCAGGCGGACGTTGAGCTCGTGACGCGACAGCGCGCCGCCCAGCTCCACGTCGACGCGGCGGTAGTCCGCGTCCCTGGCGAGCACCGCATCGGTGCGCAGCAGCAGGGTGGCGCCGTCGGCTTCGTCCTGCACACGGGCATGCGCCAGGCGCGCCCCTGCCGCGAGGTGCACATGCGCCAGCGCGTTGACGAGGTGCCGCGACGCACCGGTGTTGAGGTGATGCTCGACGATGCCCACGGATGCGCCCTGACGCAGCTCGACGAGATGGCGCAGGTGCCAGGCGAGATCGGCGGCCGGGGCATCGGCTGCATCCGCCGGCGCACTGACGAACACCAGGTGCAGCGGCGTGTCGACGACGGTATCGGCCTCGACGCGCAGCAGCACGCCTTCGTCGGCGAGCGCGGCATTGAGGCGGGCGAATACCTCGTCGGTGCGCTCGAAGCGACGATGCAGGAAGCGCAGCGCCTCGTCGCCATCGGCGAGTGCGGCCGACAGCGGCTGCAGCGACACCCCGGCCGGCAGGCCGTCGAGCGACGACAGCGCGGGCGCGTGGCGACCGTTGACGAACACCAGGCGCGGCGCGGGAACACCGGCGAGCAGGGCGGTATCGATGCTGGGCGCCTGCGCCGGCGGGACGCCGAAGCTGCGCCGCTCCAGCGCACGCAGCGGGGTGTACTTCCAGGCCTCGCTGCGCGGGCCGGGCAGGCCGTCGCGCAGGGCTTCGTCGAGGATCGCGCGGCGGGCGGCATCGCCGGAGAAACCGGCGGCCAGCGATTCGAGCAGGACGCTCATCAGACGGCCTCCGGCACCACGCGCTCGCCCACCCAGCCGTAGCCGTGCTGTTCCAGCTCCAGCGCCAGCTCCGGGCCGCCGGTCTGCACGATGCGGCCATCGGCCAGCACGTGCACCACGTCGGGCTTGATGTAGTCGAGCAGGCGCTGGTAGTGCGTGATCACCACGAACGCGCGCTCGGTCGAGCGCAGCGCGTTGACGCCTTCGGCCACGGTCTTGAGCGCATCGATGTCGAGGCCGGAGTCGGTCTCGTCGAGGATGGCGAGTTTCGGCTCCAGCACCGCGAGCTGGAAGATCTCGTTGCGCTTCTTCTCCCCGCCGGAAAACCCTTCGTTGACGCCGCGGTGCAGCAGCTGGTCGTCCAGGTGCAGCACCGAGAGCTTCTCGCGCACCAGTTTCAGGAACTGCATCGAGTCCAGCTCGGCCTCGCCACGCGCCTTGCGCTGCGCATTGAGCGCGCTGCGCAGGAAGTAGGTGTTGTTCACGCCCGGGATCTCCACCGGGTACTGGAACGCCAGGAACAGGCCGGCCGCGGCGCGTTCCTCCGGTTCGAGGTCGAGCAGGGCCTGGCCGTCGAAGTCGACGCTGCCGGCGGTGACCTCGTAGCCGTCGCGGCCGGCGAGGATATTGCCCAGCGTGGACTTGCCAGCGCCGTTGGGCCCCATGATGGCGTGGACCTCGCCCGGCTTCACGTCGAGCGAGAGGCCCTTGAGGATGTCCTTGCCGGCGACGCGGGCGTGGAGGTTGTCGATCTTGAGCATGTGCGTGTCCGTTGTTGGCCTGAACCCCGCGCCGGCGTGCGGCGCGAGGTGGGTTGAGAGCGAGCGAGGGGCGTGCCCTCATCCGGCGCTTCGCGCCACCTTCTCCCGCGGGGGAGAAGGGAGAAAGCAGGGATCAGCCGACGGAGCCTTCGAGGCTCACTTCCAGCAGCTTCTTGGCCTCGACCGCGAACTCCATCGGCAGCTCGCGGAAGACCTGCTTGCAGAAGCCGTCGACGATCAGGCTCACCGCATCCTCTTCCGAGATGCCGCGCGACCGGCAGTAGAACAGCTGGTCGTCGCTGATCTTCGAGGTGGTGGCCTCGTGCTCGACGGTGGCGGCCGGGTTCTTCACCTCGATGTAGGGGAAGGTGTGGGCGCCGCACCGCTTGCCGATCAGCAGCGAGTCGCACTGGGTGTAGTTGCGCGCGCCGTCGGCGCCGCGGTCCACCTTGACCAGGCCGCGATAGGTGTTCTGGCCGCGACCGGCGCTGATGCCCTTGCTGACGATCTTCGACTTGGTGCGCTTGCCGACGTGGATCATCTTGGTGCCGGTGTCAGCCTGCTGGCGGTGGTGGGTCAGCGCCACGGAGTGGAATTCGCCGATCGCGTCGTCGCCCAGCAGCACGCAGGACGGGTACTTCCAGGTGATCGCCGAGCCGGTCTCGACCTGGGTCCAGACCACCTTGCTGCGGTCGCCGCGGCACTCCGCGCGCTTGGTGACGAAGTTGTAGATGCCACCACGACCTTCTTCGTCGCCGGGGTACCAGTTCTGCACCGTGGAGTACTTGATCTCGGCGTCTTCCAGCGCCACCAGCTCGACCACCGCGGCATGCAGCTGGTTCTCGTCGCGCATCGGCGCGGTGCAGCCTTCCAGGTACGACACGTAGGCCTTGTCCTCGCACACGATCAGGGTGCGTTCGAACTGGCCGGTGTGACCGGCATTGATGCGGAAGTACGTGCTCAACTCCATCGGGCAGCGCACGCCCTTGGGAATGAAGACGAAGCTGCCGTCGGAGAACACGGCGGAGTTGAGCGCGGCGAAGTAGTTGTCGCCCACCGGCACCACGGTGCCCAGGTACTGGCGCACCAGCTCCGGATGCTCCTGGATGGCCTCGGACATCGAGCAGAAGATCACGCCCTTCTCGGCCAGTTCCTTGCGGAAGGTGGTGCCGACGGAGACGGAGTCGAACACCGCATCCACCGCCACGCCGGCCAGGCGCGCGCGCTCGTGCAGCGGCACGCCGAGCTTGTCGTAGGTGTCGAGCAGTTCCTGCGGCACGTCGTCGAGCGAGGCGTACTTCGGGCCCTTGGGCGCGGAGTAGTAGCTCAACGCCTGGAAGTCGATCGGCGCGATGTTGAGCTTGGCCCACTGCGGCATCGGCATCTTCAGCCAGTGCCGGTAGGCGGCCAGGCGCCATTCGGTCATCCACTCCGGCTCGTTCTTCTTCGCCGACAGGGCACGGATGGTGTCCTCGTCCAGACCCGGCGGCAGCGAGTCGGATTCGATGTCGGTGACGAAGCCGGCCGAATACTTGCGGCCGAGCTGTTCGTGGATCTCACGGTTGGCGAGCGGCTCGCCGGTGACGGGTTCGATGATCTCGGTGGCCATGGGGGCTGCCTACTGTCAGGCGCTCGCCAGGCGCGCGTCGATGCGGCGCGAGGGCGAAGCGGAGGGGGAGGAAACGGAGGACGCGCCGGCGACCGACGGCGGCGGGGCATCGTCGAGCATCTGTGCCAGGCTGACCGCGCGCAGTGCATCGGCCACGACATCGTTGATCCTGCGCCAGTTCGCACGCACCCCGCACTGGTGTGAGATGCCGCACTGGCTGTGGTCGAGGCTGCATTCGGTCATCGCCAACGGGCCTTCCATCGCCTCGACGATCTCGATCAGGCTGATCGCCTCGGCCGGGCGCGCGAGGCGATAACCGCCATTCGCACCGCGGAAGCCCTCGACCAGCCCGGCCTGCGCCAGCGGTTTCAGGACCTTGCTGACCGTGGGAGCCTCCAGGCCCGCCAGTTCGGCCAGTTCCGCAGCGCTCAACACAGCGTCCGGCCGCGCGGCGAGCGCGGTCAGGATCACGGTGGCGTAGTCGGTCAGGCGGGTGACGCGGAGCATGGGCGGGGCAGTCCTTAATTAGGACCGGAATTGTACTCTTTTGCGTTCACCCAACCAAGCGTCGGCCCCAGCCGTCGTTCACCTGCGTGGACGCGCCGCGGTCGATGCCGCAGGGCGGCGGCGTCACGGGCGCGGCATGCCGGGGGCGAACGCCGAAAAACCCCGCGTCACCGTGGCATGCCGTCGTCGCATGCCACACAATGGTCATTCTCCATACATGGCAGTCCGATGCCGAAGCAGCCCCTCAAGATCGAAGCCCGCAAGTCCCCGATCCACGGCAATGGCGTGTTCGCCACGCACAAGATCCGCAAGGGCGAGCGCATCGTGCGCTACGTCGGCGCGCTGCGCTCGCACGAGGAGGTGGACGAGGATTACGGCGAAATCGAGGAAAACGGCCACACCTTCCTGTTCACCCTCAACGACGACTACGTCATCGACGCCAATGTGCGCGGCAACGTCGCGCGCTGGATCAATCACAGCTGCGACCCGAGCTGCGAGGCGGTGATCGAGGAAGACGACAAGGGCCGTCCGGAGAAGGACAAGGTCTACATCGAGGCGCTGCGCGACATCAAGCGCGGCGAGGAGCTGACCTACAACTACGGCATCACTCTGGACGAGCGGCATACGCCGAAACTCAAGAAGCTCTGGGGCTGCCGCTGCGGCCAGCCGAACTGCACCGGCACCATGCTGCAGCCCAAGCGCTGAGACGCTGCAGCCGGTCCGGGCGTCACGCCCGCCCGGCGCAGCGCGCGTGGGTCCACGACGCCGCGACGGCCCTTCACCGTCGCGGCGTTTTCATGCCGGTCCCGGGTCGCGATTCCGCCCGGGACACCCGTACGCGCGGACGTGCAACGTACCGTCCGACATCTCCGGGATGCATGGCGACCGCAAAGGGTTGCAATGACCGAAGGCAGGCGAAGCGCGGCCTTGGCGCGCCTAACGTGCGGGGCATCCGGGGCGCCGCCCCGCACGGATCGCCGCCATGCGCCACCTGTTTCGCATCGTCTTCCTGCCGATGGGCCTGCTGTGCTCGTCGCCCGCGTTCGCGGTCGTCATCGATGGCCGCATCGATCCGGACGAGTGGGCCGGCGCACGGGAGATCGTCGAATTCCGCAAGACCCAGCCGCTGTCCGGCGCGCCCGCGTCGCTGCCGACCCGGGCCTGGGTGATGGCCACGCCCGACGGGCTCGCGGTCGCGTTCCGCAACGAACAGCCCCCGGAGGTGCCGCGGACCCGGCAGCGCGTACGGCGCGATTTCGATGCCCAGGTCGACCGGGTCAACCTGATGGTCGACTTCGATGGCGACGGGCGCACCGCCTACAACTTCACCGTGTCGTCGACCGGTGGCATCTACGACGCGGTCATCACCAACGAAAACCAGTTCAACGACGACTGGGACGGGTTGTGGCGATACGCCGTCTCCGAGGATGCGGACGGCTGGTCGGTGGAGATGCTCGTCCCCTGGCACACCGCGCCGATGCGCGACGGGCGCGACGGCATGCGGACGCTGCGGATCTACCTCGACCGGGTGATCGGCAGCACCGGGGAGCGCGTGGCCTGGCCGCTGGCCAGCTACGAGCGCCCGCGGTTCGTGTCCGAGTTCGCGCCGCTCGAGGTGCCGGCCTACGACCAGTCGCTGCTGGCCGTGACGCCCTACATGTCCGGCCTCTACGACAACGTACGCGGTGGGGCGCGGAGCGATGCCGGCGCGGACCTGTTCTGGAAGCCGAACGGCCGGTTCCAGCTGTCGGCCACGATCAACCCCGACTTCGGCCAGGTCGAAAGCGACGACCTGGTGGTGAACTTCAGCGCCACCGAGACCTTCGTCAGCGACAAGCGGCCGTTCTTCACCGAGAACCAGGGCTTGTTCGAACTGACCACGCCCTCCGACTTCAGCCAGCAACTCTATACCCGCCGTGTGGGCGGCCCGGCCGACGACGGCATCGGGGCTGGCGACATCACTGCGGCCATCAAGCTCAACGGCAGCGTCGGCGCAGCGAAGTACGGCGTATTCGCGGCGGAGGAAGACGGTCCGGCGGGACGCTCGTTCCAGGCGTTGCGGCTGGTGCGCGATTTCGCCGACCAGAATCTCGGCGCCATGCTCACCCGCGTCGATCGTCCCTGGCTCGATCGCGAGGCCTTCGTGCTGGGCGTCGACCACAACTGGCGGCCGACCGACCGCTGGAACGTACGCACGCGCCTGCTCGGCAGCCGCATCGATCAGGCCGGCGTGCGCACCGAGGATGTCGGCGCCACGTTGTGGGCGGACTACGAAATGGACGGCGGCTGGCGCCAGCAATGGCTCGCGATGCACTTCGGCGATGCGCTGCAGCTCAACGACTTCGGCTACCTGGCCCGCAACAGCAGCAATTACCTGCACTGGGAGCTGCGCCGGCGTTTCGCCGACCTGCCGGCCGACGGCCGCTACGCCTCGAAGGATTGGCGCTGGCGTGCCAGCACCAGCCACAACGACCGCGGCGACCATCTCAACGACCAGTTCCGCATGAGTCGGGAGGGCCGGTTGCGCGACGGTAGCTACGAGTACGCGCAGATCAACGTCAACAGCGCCGGGCTCAACGACCAGCTGCTGCGCGGCAACGGCCTGGTCCGCATGCCCGCGAACTTCAACACGTTCTACCAGTACGAACGGCCGCGCAAAGGGGCGTGGGCGCATGAGGTGGAGCTGGAGCTGTTCGGCGGCGGCCTCGCCGGCAACGACCGGATCGGGTCCGCGCTGTGGTACGGCACCACGTTCTTCGTCAGCGACGCACTCAGCCTGAACCTGGGCGGCATCGTGATCCGCAGGCCGGACTGGCTGATCTGGCAGGGCGAGGGCAATCTGGTCGGCGCGTTCGACGGTCGCGAGGCGCGCCTGCGCGCCGGGCTGGACTGGAACATCGATGCGCGGCAGGAGTTGCGGGTGAAGCTGCAAGCGATCGGCATCGATGCGGGGGCACGACGGGCCTGGCGCTTCGACCCCTCGGGCCACGCTCTCGAGGCGGCCGACCGGATCGACGACTTCGGCGTGCGCAACCTGGGCTTCCAGATCCGTTACCGCTACGAGCTCGCGCCGTTGTCGCACCTGTACGTGGTCTATGCGCGCGGCGGTTACGAGTCCATCGACAACCCCGAGGGCGTCGGCGACCAGTTGCAGCGCAGCTTCGACCTGCGCGACGACGAGCAGTTGCTGCTCAAGCTGAGCTATCGCTTCGAGATCTAGCCGAAAGACGCGGCCTGGCGGCGTGTCATTCCGGCAACGTCAGCGGGGCGCGATTCGGGCGCAGCCACACCAGCATGCGCCCGAGCAGCAGCATCGCGATCAGGTCGAAGATCACTTGCCGGGTCATCAGCCCGAACGGCAACGGCTGGCCGACATAGGCCAGCAGGTGCCACGGCACGAACGACAGCAGCGCCATGGCCAGGCCGAACTGCAGCCCGTGGCGCGCACGGGTGCGGACATCGGCGTACAGACGTCGGAACAGCCAGGTCATGGTGAAGCCGATCAGACCGTAGGCGACCACGATCCAGCCCAGGCGCGCGTTGGCCTCTTCCGGCGTGCGGTAGAGCTCGGCATGGGCGAGGTAGTCAGCACGCAGCAGCCAGCCGTGCACCATTGCGCCCAGCAGCATCGCCGCCAGGCCGATCATCACGCCGCATACGAGGAATCGCTTGTCCATCCGGTGTCTGCGTGGCCGGGTCGAGCCGGCGGTCCCGAAAGACCCGATGCTAACCGGGCAGCCGCGATGCGTCGATGCGGACGGGTCGTTCACGGCGTGTCTCTCATGGCGCTGGCCCTCGCACGGGCGTGTCTTCGAGTTCGCGGGCGCGGCGGGCGCCCGCGCGCAGCAGCGGCAACGGATCGTACGCGCCGTCGCTGCCGTAGATGCCGTAGTGCAGATGCGGCTGGGTGCCGCGGGCGTTTCCGGTATCGCCGACGTAGCCGAGCACGTCGCCGGCCAGCACCACGTGCCCCTGGACGAGCTCGGGCGTCCAGTCGTCGAGGTGGGCGTAATAGTGACGCTCATGCGCGGGGCCGAGGACCCAGACCTGACGCCCGCCCAGTCCGGTCTCGCGGATCGACGTCACGATCCCCGGGGTGGCGCTCAGGACTTCGGTACCGCGCGGCGCGAAGATGTCCACGCCTTCGTGGCGGCGGTCGCGCCCGCGAGGCGCACCGAACGTGTCCGCGACACGGGACGCCTCGACGCCCCGCACCGGCATCGCGATCGCGTCCGGCGCCGGCATGCGCGACAGTTCGAATCCCATCCGCACCGATGCCATGAAGGGTTGCCGCCAGGCCCAGCTCGCGGCGAACCACGCCAGCAGCAGGAACACCACCCAGCCGGTGAGGCGGATGGCGGCTCGGCGGTAGTCGCGGCGGGGAGGCGGGGGCGATGCGGACACGGCACCAGCCTAGCCGTGTCGGGTGAAGCCGCCGTGCGCGTCAGGCGGCGTCGCTGCGCAACTGACTTTCGAGACGACGTTTCAGGGTGTCGTCGAGATCCAGTTTGCGCGCCAGCTCGTCGAGATAGGCGCGCTCCATGAAGTTCTGCTCGTCGGCCATCATCAGGCTGGCCAGGTACATTTCGGAGGCGAGCTCGGGCGTGCTCGCCGCCTGCGCGACCTCGGCCGGGTCCAGCGGCTTCTCGAGCTCCGCGTGCAGCCACTGCTGCAGCTCGTCATCGGTGCCGGCGCGGGCGAATTCGCCTTCGATCAGCTCGCGCTCGCGCGCGTCGATGTGGCCGTCGGCCTTGGCGGCGGCGACGATCGCCTTGAGGATCGCCTCGCTGTGCTGTTCGGCCTGCGGCGGCGGCAGGCGGTCGACGGTACGGGGCTCGACCTGCTGTCCGGACTGTTGGCGCTGGTAATCGCCGTACGCCTTGTAGGCCATGACGCCGATCGCGGCGAGACCGCCGTACGTCGCGAGCTTGCGGGTGGTCTTGTTGCGGCCCAGCAACAGGCCCAAGGCGCCGCCCGCGGCCGCGCCGCGGCCGAAGTCGGCATTGAACATGCCGCCGAGATTGCCCAGCGCACCGCCGCCTTGCGTGCGGTCCTGGGGCGCGGCGGCACCGCCGCCCTGGGCGGAACGGAGAACGTGGTCGAGAAAGCCCTGGAGTTTCATGACGTGTCGATCCGGATGTCGGCGCCTGTGCGCGGGATGGTCACTGGAATAGCCGGCGGTCGCTTAACGGATCGCCAACCGCACCTGTCGGCCGCGCACGAAAAAGGGCCGGTCGCACGAAGCGGACCGGCCCTCGAAACGCGGCATGTCGCCGCGTCGACGCGCAACCGTCAGGCGGCAGCGTCCTTGAGCTTCTTGAGCGGGCGCACCTTGACCTTGACCGAGGCGGGCTTGGCGGCGAACCACTGCTCTTCCTTGGTGAAGGGGTTGATGCCCTTGCGCTTGGCCTTGGCCGGCACCTTGACCGACGTGATCTTCAGCACGCCGGGCAGGGTGAAGGAGCCGAGGCCCTTCTTGTTGATCGAACCGTGGATCGCGCCTTCGAGCGCGGCGAGAACCGAGCGGACGTCCTTTGCGACGACACCGGTGCTCTCGGCGATGTGCGAGACCAGGCCCGACTTGGTCAGCGGTTCCTTGATCGCCTTGGGAGCGGCCGGCTTCGCGGCAGCCTTCTTCGGAGCAGCGGCCTTCTTCGCCACCTTGGTTGCTTTCTTCGCCATGTGTCCTGTTCCGTGATGGAGGGTTGGAAATGTCGGCCAAATCCAGCCGGCAGTCGAAATGTAGGGCATGTCCACGCTGCCGCCAATAGGAAACCGCGAAAAAACCGGGTTTTTAACGACCTTCGGACATCTCGGTCGGCGCGCGACGGGGCGGCCAGCATCGCCAGGCCAATGCCGCCAGGGCGACCAGGACGGTGTAGGCGGCCACGAAGATCCACCAGGGCGCCTCGAAGAACAGGATCCGCGACAGCCAGGACTCCACGAACGAGACGTCGTGAACGCTCTGACCCGCATGCCGGCGCAACAGCTGCTCCCACACGGTGAGCGGACACAACCGCCCCAGCCAGGCCTGCAGCGCGACGAAGGCGAGCAGCACGAGGTGCGTCCAGCGCAGCCACGCCACCCGGACCCAGCGCCAGCCGCGCGGACCACCAACCAGGACTGCCAGCAGCATCGACACCGCGAATGCCGCGATGGCGACATGCAGCGCGAGCACCAGATCGGCAAGGTGGGCGGCGAGAGCGGGAGACAGCGCCATCCCCGCAGCCTATGCGGATCCGCGTCGCCGGGCCGTCGATGCCGGTACGGCGCCCGGCACATGCCGGAGCGCGCGCGATCCGAAGCGGCCCATTGCAACCCTTCGCGCGCCTGCCGCATCCAAGCACGTGAGCCCGCCAGAAGGTGTCCCCCATGAATCGTTCGCTGCCACTCGCCCTGTGCCTGATCTGCCTGACCGCCTGGGGGGGCGGTGCGGGTGCGGGCGAGCCGACGCCGCGCACGCCGGAGTTGCGCGCTGCCCTGCAGGTCGGCGCATCCTCGCTGTTGTCGGGCCGGCAGTGGTGGCATCTGATGGCCGGTGCGGCGGCGCCCGCGTCGCTGGCGACCGCCTCGGGCGGGACCGCCAGCAGCTGCCACGAGTCGGTCGTGGTCCCTGGCCGGGCCCGCACGACCGCCCGCGATGCGGGTGGCGACGCCGCGGACTGGCGGCGCGCCGTGCGCGAGGGGGCCGGACGCGTGCGGTCCGACGTCGCCTTCCGGCTGATGTCGATGATCCCCGCCCGCTCGCGGCTGTAGATCGTCCAGGCCTGTCCCGGCATCGCGATGCCCGGCGCGTGTGCGCGTCCCGCTAACGTCGCGCCACCTAGGCTGTGTCGAACCGCGACGCACGCGGTGATTCGATTCTTCCAACCGGAGACGTGATCATGGGTATTTCGCGCAAGGCCACCGCACATTGGGAAGGGGACCTGAAGTCGGGTCGCGGTCAGCTCGACACGCCGCAGAGCGGCCTGCTGTCGGGGACCCGCTACGGGTTCAACAGCCGTTTCGGCGACGAGACCGGGACCAACCCCGAAGAATTGATCGCGGCCGCGCATGCCGGATGCTTCAGCATGGCGCTGTCGGCGAAGTTGACCGAAGCCGGTCACCCGCCGGAGGCCATCGACACCGAGGCCAAGGTCGACCTGTCGATGGACGGTGGGCCTACGCTGGTCGGGATCACGCTCACCTGCAAGGCGCGCGTGCCCGGCATCGACGATGTCGCCTTCCGCGCCATCGCCGACGATGCGAAACAGAACTGCCCGGTGTCGAAGGCGTTGTCGGCGGTTCCGATCACGCTGGACGCCGAACTGCTCGGCTGACGGCGTCTTCGATGCAGCCGTTCGCGATCCTGTTCGTGCACGGCGCAGGCGGCGGAGGCTGGGAGTGGAACATCTGGCGGCAGGTGATGGAGTCGGCAGGTCTCCGGGCCGAGGCCCCCGATCTGCGCCCGACGGCAGGCACCGTCGAAGGGGCCTGCCTGGAGGACTACCGGGCGCAGGTGGGATCGGCGTTGCGGCGGTTGCCCCGACCACGCGTCGTCGCGGGCGCGAGCCTGGGCGGCTTGCTGGCCGCCGCGTGCGCGGACGAGGCCGACGCGTTGATCCTGATCGATGCGCTGCCGCCCGCGCCCTGGCATCGGGAAATGCCCCCACGCGCGTGGCCCGCGCGGGTGCCGTGGGGACGGCATGCGCGTCTGGCCGGCACACGACGCGCGCTGGCGGGTGCGGACGCCGCATCCGCGCTGTTCGCATTCCGGCGCTGGCGCGACGAAAGCGGCGCCGTGCTGCGTGCTGCCCATGCCGGCGTCGCGGTGCGGCAGCCGACGTGCCCGGTCCTGTGTTTCGCGTCGATGCGGGACGAAGACGTACCGCCCGCGATCTCCGAAGCGTGGGCGGCGGCCTGGCAGGCATCGCTCGTCCGCACCCCGGGCGGTCACGCCGGGCCGCTGTTCGGGAGGGATGCGGCCGCCTCGGCGCGCTGGGCGCTCGACTGGCTGGCAGCGCTGCCGGCAGAGGCGGGGCCGGCTGATGCCGGAGCGCGCGGGGCGCAGTAGGCGGGTATCGCCGTCATCGGTCGTTCGGCGCCGGTGTCCGTGGGCACCGGCGCGGTGGCGGCGATGGCCGCTTTATCGCCGTTTGCCCGCGGCGGCAGGCGCGTCCATAGTCGGGCTTCGTCCGTGAGCGGGGAGCGCGTCATGCGGGGAGCGGGGCTGGGGCTTGTGCTGTGTCTGCTGACGATGCCGTCGTCGGCGACCGATCTGTGGCTGCTGACGGCGGAGCGCATCCACACGATGGATCCCGATCGCCCGCATGCCACGGCGTTGGTCTGGGGCGCCGACGGCACCCTGGTGGATGTCGGTGAGGCGGACGTGCTGCGCGCACGTCACCCGGAGGCGCTGCCTGTCGACGCCGCCGATGCGGTGGTGGTGCCCGGCCTGATCGATGCCCATGCGCACCTCATGGGGCTGGGCCTGGCGTTGCTGCGATCGGATCTGGCCGGCGTGCGCAGCAAGGCCGGGGTGGTCGCACGCCTGCAACGCGATGCGCAGGACCTGCCCGACGATGCCTGGCTGCTCGGCACCGGCTGGGACCAGAATCTGTGGCCCGAGGCGGACTTTCCGACCGCCGCCGATCTCGATGCCGCATTTCCCGAGCGGCCGGTCTGGCTGCGGCGGGTGGACGGCCATGCCGGCTGGGCCAATTCTGCCGCCATGCGCGCGGCCGAAGCCGCGGGTGCGGTGCTGACCGGCGACACGCAGCCCGACGGCGGGCGGATCGTGCGCGAGGGCCGCGTGCCGACCGGCGTGTTCGTCGACGAGGCGATGGCGCTGATCGAGCAGGCGGTGCCGCCGACCTCGGCGGAGGACCACGACCGCGCCCTGACCCTGGCGCTCGAGGCGGCGGTCCGCAATGGCCTCACCGGCGTGCACGACATGGGCGTGTCCCGCGAGGGGCTTGCCTTGTACCGCGCGTTCGCGGACGCCGGTCGCCTGCCGTTGCGGGTATCGGCCTACGCCGACGGCGATGCCGAAGCACTGGACGATCTGTGCACGCACGGCCTGTACGCGCATCCAGGCGGTCGCCTGGGCATGCGCGGAGTGAAGCTCTACATCGACGGTGCGCTCGGCAGCCGCGGTGCGGCGTTGCTGGAGGACTACAGCGACGATCATGGCAATACCGGGCTGCTGGTCACCGACCCGGTCGCGTTCCGGGCCGCGGTGGACAAGGCCGCGGGCTGCGGTGTGCAGGTGGCTTCGCACGCTATCGGCGACCGCGGCAACCGGCTGGTGCTCGACACCTACACCGAAGCGCTCGGCGAGCGCGCCGGCACGGATCATCGCTGGCGGATCGAGCACGCGCAGATCATGGCGGTCGAGGACATTCCGCGTGTGCCTGCGTTGCAGGTGATCGCGTCGATGCAGCCGACCCATGCGACCTCCGACATGCCGTGGGCCGGCGACCGGGTCGGGCCGGCGCGCCTGGCCGGCGCGTATGCCTGGCGCAGCTTTCTCGATGCCGGCGCTCGGCTCGCGCTCGGCTCGGATTTCCCGGTCGAATCGGTCGATCCGCGGCTGGGTCTGTATGCGGCCGCGACCCGCCAGGATCGCGAGAGGCGTCCACCCGGCGGCTGGTTGGCCGAGCAACGATTGAGCGCTGCCGAAGCCCTGCACGGGTTCACCGCCGCCGCTGCCCATGCCGGTTTCGGCGACACCACGGTCGGTCGCCTGCGGCCGGGCGCACGCGCGGATTTCCTGGTGCTGGTCGATGATCCCCTGGCGATGCCGGTCGAGCGTCTGGCCGATCTGCGCCTGCGTTCGACGTGGGTCGACGGTCGGCCGGTGTACGAGGCCGACGGCACGCCCTGAGCGGCGCATCCGCGTCCGTCGGCGGGTCCTGCCCGCGCGCACCGCGGCAGCGGCTGCGCGTGCCGGAGCGGTGTGTGGACCGAGTCGGTTCGTGGACTCAGACGCCCCAGTCGAGCGTGCCTTCGATCACGAACGCGACCTGGCCGCCGGACCAGATCTCGCCGGCGTCGTCGAGTTCCAGCTGCAGGCGCGCGTCGTACCCGACTTCGCGTCCCTGGCTGACCGTGTAGCGGCGCTTGCCGCCGGGCAGTGCGTCCTGCGCCGCCAGCCAGGCCGCCAGCGTGGCATTGGCGGCGCCGGAGGCGGCGTCCTCGAAGCGGGCCGGTGCGCCGACCCAGGCCCGCACGACCAGGTCGTAGGATTGCCCCGCATCGGCCCGGGCGAACGCGCACAGGCCCATGCTCTCGGTCGATTCGGCGAGCTGGCCGATGGCGTCCCAGTCGGGTTGCGCGCTGCGCAGGGTGTGCTCGTCGGCCAGTTCCGCCAGCCACCAGCGCCGGCCGCCGTCGACCAGAGCGGGCGGCAGCGCGCCGGGCAGCAGACCGTCGAGCGCGTGGCGCAGGCGCGGATCGCCACGGGTGGCGGTTTCGACCACGCGTGCCTTCGGCGTGCGGACCGCCACCGTGCGTGCCGGGCCTTCGCCACGCACGCGCAGCGGCAGGCGACCGGCCAGACCTTCCTGCAGCACGCAGCCGTCGGCGCCCGGTGCGATGCGGCCGTCCGCGAGCAGCACCTGCGCGGTGCCGACACTGGGGTGCCCGGCGAAGGGGACTTCGCGGCGTGGGCTGAACATGCGGATGCGATAGCTGCCGCCGTCCTCGGGCGGAAAGACGAAGGTCGTTTCCGGCAGCCGGGTCCAACGCGCGATCGCCTGCATGGCGGTGTCGTCGAGGCCCTCGGCGTCGAGGACCACGGCGAGCGGATTGCCGGCACCTGGGCGGTCGGCGAAGACGTCGAGCTGGAGAAAACGGCGGGCGGTCATGGCAGGGTCGGGCGTGGGGGCTGCGCAGCTTAGCAACCGGGCGCGGGTGGGATCGACGGCACGACTGGGGATACAGCGTCCTCCGGGCCGGCGCTTCGTGGTGATGTCGAATGCGCGCAGTGCGGATCGCGGTGCGCTGGGCGCCGTGATCGGGCATGCCGGGCGCCGGTGTGCCGCCCGTGCGGTGGATTGCGCAGGCCGGACCGACGATTCGCCCTAGAATGGAGGGCTTCGCGCCGCGGTCGCGGCCCGCCAGGATCGTCCAGGACCCCCCGATGTCATCGTCTTCCGCTGCCCCCTCCCGCTGGATCGTGCTCAAGTTCGGCGGCACCAGCGTGTCCCAACGCATGCGCTGGGACACCATCGGCCGGCTCGCCCGCGAGCGCCACGCGCGGCAGGACGCGCGGGTGCTGGTGGTCGTGTCGGCGCTGGCGGGCGTGACCAATGCACTGCAGGCCGTCGCCGAGGGCGCGGAGGATCCGGCCGGCCGGATGGAGGCGCTGGTGGAACGCCACGGCGCCTTCGCCCAGGAACTCGGGCTCGATCCGGATGCGGTGCTGGCCGAACGTATCGCCATGCTCCGGGCGCTGGCGACCGACCCGCGCGCGGCCACCCGTGCCTACGACTGGCAGGCCGAAGTGCTGGGCCAGGGCGAACTGCTGTCGTCCACCCTGGGCGCCGCCTATCTGCGCAGCCAGGGGCTCGATTTCGCCTGGACCGACGCGCGCGACTGGCTCGATGCGATGGAACTGCCCAACCAGAGCGACTGGTCGCGACGGCTGTCGGTCAACTGCCGCCGCGAGGCCGACGACGCCTGGCGCGCGCGCTTCGATGCCCACGATGCCGCGCCGATGCGGCTCACCCAGGGGTTCATCGCCCGCCACGGCGACGGCGGCACCGCCATCCTGGGGCGCGGCGGCTCGGACACCTCCGCCGCGTTGTTCGGCGCGCTGCTGCGCGCGCAGCGCGTGGAGATCTGGACCGACGTGCCCGGCATGTTCAGCGCCAACCCGCGCGAAGTGCCCGATGCGCGCCTGCTCACCCGCCTGGATTACGCCGAGGCGCAGGAGATCGCCACCACCGGCGCCAAGGTCCTGCACCCACGCGCGCTCGGCCCCTGCCGCGATGCGGGGGTGCCGCTGGCGATTCTCGACACCGGCCGCCCGGAGCTGCCCGGCACCCGTATCGAGGCCAGTGCCGAGCCGGTGCCCGGGGTCAAGGCGATCAGTCGCCGCAACGGCATCGTCCTGGTGTCGATGGAATCGGTGGGCATGTGGCAGCAGGTCGGCTTCCTGGCCGACGTGTTCGACCGCTTCCGCGCGCACGGGCTGTCGGTGGACCTGATCGGCTCGTCGGAGACCAACGTCACCGTTTCGCTCGATCCCAGCGACAACCTGGTCAACACCGATGTCCTCGCGCGCCTGTCCGAGGACCTGTCGCGGTTCTGCCGGGTCAAGGTGATCGCGCCGTGCGCGGCGATCACTCTGGTCGGACGCGGTATGCGCTCGTTGCTGCACAAGCTCTCCGACGTGTGGGCGACCTTCGGCCGCGAGCGTGTGCACCTGATCTCGCAGTCGTCCAACGACCTCAACCTGACCTTCGTCATCGACGAGGCCGACGCCGACGGCCTGCTGCAGGAACTGCACGCGGAACTGATCGCCAGCGGCGCGATGCCGGTACGCGAGTCGGCCGTGTTCGGTCCGCGCTGGCGCGAGATCGCCGGCCAGTTCCGCCCGCGTCCGCAGCCGTGGTGGCGCGCGCAGCGCGACACGCTGCTGGCCCAGGCCGCCGCCGGCACGCCGGCCTACGTCTACGACCTCGACACCGTGCGCGCCCGCGCCCGTGCGCTGGCCGCGGTGACGCCGGTCGACCGTCGCTTCTACGCGATCAAGGCCAACCCGCATCCCGAGATCCTGCGCGTGCTGACCGAGGAGGGCTTCGGCCTGGAGTGCGTCTCGCGCGGCGAGCTCGATCACGTCTTCGCCACGCTGCCCGGCTTCGCGCCGGAGCGGGTGCTGTTCACCCCCAGCTTCGCGCCGGTGGAGGAATACGCGCATGCGTTCGCGCACGGCGTGACCGTCACCATCGACAACATCGAAGTGCTGCAGCATTGGCCCGAGGTGTTCCGCGGTCGCCGCCTGTGGTTGCGGGTGGACCTGGGCCGTGGCGAGGGTCATCACGAGAAGGTCCGCACCGGCGGGCTGGCGTCGAAGTTCGGGTTGCCGGTGGACCGCGTGGACGCGTTCCTGGATGTGGCGCGTGCGATCGGGGTGCGGGTCAGCGGCCTGCACGCGCACCTGGGCAGCGGCGTGGAGACCGCCGAGCACTGGCGCGCGGTCTGCGACGAGCTCGGCGGCATCGCCGACCGGATCGGCAGCATCGTCACCATCGACATCGGCGGCGGTCTGCCGATTCCCTATCGCGACGAGGACGAACCGTTCGATCTCGAGGCCTGGAGCGCCGGCCTGGCCGAGGTCAAGGCGGCGTACCCCGGCTACCGGCTGGCGATCGAGCCGGGCCGGTATCTGGTGGCCGAAGCCGGTGTGCTGCTGCTCACCGCGACCCAGGTGGTGGCCAAGAGCGGCATCCGCCGGGTCGGCGCCGACGCCGGCATGAACGCGCTGATGCGCCCGGCGCTGTACGACGCCTGGCACGACGTGCACAACCTGTCGCGGCTGGACGACGAGGCCGTCGCCGCGTTCGATGTGGTGGGCCCGATCTGCGAGTCCAGCGACGTGTTCGGCCGTCAGCGCCTGCTGCCCGCCGCCACCACGCCGGGCGACGTGCTGCTGGTCGCCGACGCCGGTGCCTACGGCCATGCGATGGCCCACACCTACAACAAGCGCGCGCTGCCCGACGAGCGGGTGCTGGCCGCGGATGCGGAGGCGGGCCGATGAGCGCCGTGTTCGACCGCGAAGCGGTACGCAGCTTCCGCTTCGTCGACTGCGGCTTCGACGCCGCCACCGGCGTCGCGCGCCTGGTCTACGCCTTCGACGACGGCCCCGAGCTGGTCGAGACCGTCACCGTGCCGGGTGCGCCGTTCGCGCTCGACGATGCGCGAGTGGAGGCGGTACAGGCGGCCACGCGGCTGCTGCACCTGATCGCCGGTGTGAGCTACTACAAGGCCGCGGTGCCCGAGGACATCCGCATCGACGGCTATGCCATCGACGCCGCGACCGCCGCGCTGCTGGACGACATCTACATCCACGGGCTGGGCGAGTTCGCCTACCGCAACGGGCTGGACCTGCACGGGCGGGTGCGGTTTCCGGTGGGCGAGGGCGCGTCGTCCTCATCCGCCCTTCGGGCGCCGTCGTCGTCCGAATCGGCAGTCCCTGCCGATTCGTCTCCCGCAGGCGGGAGAAGGGCGTCCGAGGCGGTCGCCGGGGGCGACCGGGCATCTCTGGGCTTGCGGGCGCATGCCCTGGTCGCCATCGGCGGCGGCAAGGATTCGCTGGTCTCGATCGAGGCGCTGCGCGAGGCCGGGGTGGCGCAGACGGTGACCTGGATCGGCGGTTCGCAGCTGATTCGCGCTTGCGCCGAGCGGACCGGCCTGCCCACGCTCAACATCCAGCGCCAGCTCGCGCCGGAACTGTTCGACTACAACCGTCAGGGCGCCTGGAACGGCCACATTCCGGTCACCGCGATCAACTCGGCGATCCTGGCGCTGGCCGCGCTGGTGCTCGACGTCGACCAGGTGGTGTTCTCCAACGAGCGCTCGGCCAGCTACGGCAGCCTGATCGAGGGCACCGGCGAGGTGAACCACCAGTGGTCGAAGGGCTGGGCGTTCGAGCGGGCGTTCGGCGCCCACCTGCGGCAGCACGTCGCCGCCGACCTGCGCTACTACTCGCTGCTGCGGCCGCTGTCGGAGCTGGCGGTCGCGCGCCAGTTCGCAAAAACCGATCGCTACGACGCCCACTTCTCCAGCTGCAACCGCAATTTCCATCTGCTCGGCGAGCGGCCGGTGAACCGCTGGTGCGGGGTGTGCCCGAAGTGCCACTTCGTGTTCCTGGCGCTGGCGCCGTTCATGCCCAAGCCGCGGCTGGTCGGCATCTTCGGTCGCAACCTGCTCGACGATCCGGCGCAGACCGCCGGCTACGACGCGTTGCTGGAATACCGCGACCACAAGCCGTTCGAATGCGTGGGCGAGGCGCGCGAATCCCGCGCCGCGCTGGCGGCGCTGGGCCGGCGCCCGGAATGGCGCGAGGATGCGCTGGTGCAACGTTTCGCGCAGGACATCGCCCCGCAATTGGACGCCGGCGAACTCGACATCGCCCCGCTGCTGGTGCTGGACGACGAACATCAGCTGCCGCCTGCGCTGTGGGATCGCCTGCGTGCGCATTTCGACGCTTGACGGGCGCCGGGTCGGCCTGTGGGGCTGGGGGCGCGAGGGGCGCGCCGCCTGGCGCGCGATCCGCAACCGCCTGCCGGAACTGCCGCTGACGCTGTTCTGCACGCCGCACGAAGCGGCCGACGCGGCCTCGCTCGGCGATCCCCTGCTGAGCCCCTGCACGCAGGTCTCGGCGCAGGCGCTGGCGGCTTGCGAGGTGGTGGTGAAATCGCCCGGCATCAGCCCGTACGGGGCGGAAGCCACCGCCGCGCACGAGCAGGGCACACAGTTCGTCGGCGGCACCGCGCTGTGGTTCGCCGAGCGGCCGGACGCGCGCACCCTGTGCGTGACCGGCACCAAGGGCAAGAGCACCACGACCGCGCTGCTGGCCCACCTGTTGCGTGCCGCCGGCGTGCGCACTGCACTCGCCGGCAACATCGGCGTGCCCCTGCTGGAGCTGCTGGACGCGCAGGCCGACGCCTGGGCGATCGAGCTGTCGAGCTACCAGACCCGCGACGTGGCGACCTCGGGCGTGCGGCCCGGGATCGCGGTGGTCACGAACGTCTATCCCGAACACCTGGACTGGCATGGTGGCGAAGCCCGCTACGTGGCCGACAAGCTCGCACTGCTGACCGAAGCGCGACCGCGGATCGCGGTGCTCAACGCCGCCGATGCACGGCTGGCGGCGCTCGCCCTGCCCGACAGCGACGTACGCTGGTTCGGACGCGAGGATGGCTGGCACCTGCGCGGCGACACCGTCCACCGCGGCGACCTCGCGGTGCTCGACACCCGCGACCTGCCGCTGCCCGGTCATCACAACCGCGGCAACCTTTGTGCCGTGCTGGCGGCGCTGGAGGCATACGGCCTCGATGCGGCCGCGCTCGCGACGAATGCCCGCAGCTTCCAGCCCCTGCCGCACCGGCTGCAGGCCTTGGGCACGCGCGATGGCCTGACCTGGGTGAACGACTCCATCAGCACCACCCCGCACGCCAGCATCGCCGCGCTCGAGCTCTATCGCGAGGTACCGGTGGCGATCCTGGTGGGGGGGCACGACCGCGGCCTGGACTGGGCGGCGTTCGCCGCGCACGTGGGCGCCCGCCCGCCGCAGGCCGTGGTGACGATGGGGCAGAACGGGCCCCGCATCCACGCCGTCCTGCGGGCGTCCGCTGATGTCGCCGGATTCTACCTGCGTCAGGCAGGCGATCTCGACACGGCCGTGGCCCAGGCGCGCGCGGCGCTCGGGCCGAAGGGCGGGGTGCTGTTGCTGTCGCCGGGTGCGCCGAGCTTCGGGCCGTATCGAGACTACGCCGAGCGTGGGCGGCACTTCGCCCGGCTGGGCGGTTTCGATCCCGACGCGATCGCCGCCATTCCGGGACTCGGGGTGGGGTGAGGGGTCAGGGCCTCTCCCGCGGGTTCGCGGCAGGGGCGCCAGGAGGGGCGGCGGGGTGGCGGTGGCCCTCATCCGCCCTTCGGGCACCTTCTCCCGCAGGCGGGAGAAGGGAGAAGGTCATGGCATATCGGGCTCAGTGCGCGCGTTCGACCGCGTAGCGGGCCAGCCCGCGCAGGGCGGCGAGGGCGTCGCTTTCGGGCAGGCCGTCGAGCGCCTGCAGGGCGGCATCGGCATAGGTCAGGGCGCGCTCGCGGCTGTATTCCAGGCCGCCGGTGGCGCGGATCGCCGCCAGCACCTCGGGCATCGCGTCGGCGTCGCCGCGTTCGACGATGCCGCGCAGACGCGTGCGGGTGGCCCCGTCGGAGTGGCGGATGGCGTGGATCAGCGGCAGCGTCGCCTTGCCTTCGGCGAGGTCGTCGCCGAGGTTCTTGCCCAGGTCGGCGGCGTCAGCGGCGTAATCGAGCACGTCGTCGGCGATCTGGAAGGCATAGCCGAGGGCCATGCCGAAGTCGTGCAGCTTCTGCTGGGTGGCGGCATCGGCGCCGGAGGCCAGGGCGCCCAGACGGGTTCCGGCGGCGAACAGCACCGCGGTCTTGCGCTCGATGACGTTGAGATAGGCGGCTTCGTCGGTGTCCGGGTTGTGCACGTGCAGCAGCTGCAGCACCTCGCCTTCGGCGATGCGGTTGGTGGTGTCGGCGAGGATCCGCATGACGTCCATGGAATCCAGCTCGACCATCAGCTGGAAGCTGCGCGAGTAGAGGAAATCGCCCACCAGTACGCTGGCCGCGTTGCCCCAGATGGCATTCGCGGTGCTGCGGCCGCGGCGCAGGTCGGACTCGTCGACCACGTCGTCGTGGAGCAGGGTGGAGGTGTGGATGAACTCCACGATCGCGGCGAGCTGGTGGTGGCGCGGGCCGCCGTCGCCGCAGGCGTGCCCGGCCAGCATCACCAGCATCGGGCGCAGACGCTTGCCGCCGGCGGACACGATGTGTTCGGCCACCTGATTGATGAGGATCACGTCGGACGCCAGCCGGCCCCGGATCAGGCCGTCGACGGCCTGCATGTCCGGGGCGGCCAACGCCTGGATGGCGGGCAGGTCGAGCGTGTTCGGGCGGGAGTCGGACGGCTGGGCGGACGGCATCGGCGGCTGGATCGTGAGGAACGTCCCAGTATACGGGGACGTTCAGCCGGGGTTCGCGACGACGCGCCGGGGACATGCCGCCAGTGGGCCGCCGACGGACCGGGCGCGCGTCCCGCGGGCGTCGGGGGTGGCCGACGGCGAGGGGCGGTGTTTTCCCACGCCGCCGTGGTGCCGGGGAACGAGCGGCCGGCCGGGGCCGGCCGCTATAATGCCCGTCCAAGCAACATACGCACCGGAACGAGGAAGGTCTCATGGCCCGCGGCATCAACAAGGCGATCCTGGTCGGCAATCTCGGCAACGATCCCGAAACCAAGTACACCCAGGGCGGCATGGCCGTGACCAAGATCAGCCTGGCCACCACCAGCGTGCGCAAGGACCGCGACGGCAACACCCAGGAGCGCACCGAATGGCACCGGGTGACCTTCTTCGGCAAGCTGGGCGAGATCGCCGGCGAGTACCTGCGCAAGGGTTCGCAGGTCTACGTGGAAGGTTCCATCCGCTACGACAAGTACACCGGCCAGGACGGCGTCGAGAAGTACTTCACCGACATCATCGCCGACGAGATGCAGATGCTCGGCGGCCGCGGTGAAGGCGGTGGCGGCGGCGGTGGCGGCGGCAATTACGAGCGCGGCGGCGGTGGTGGTGGTTACGACCGTGGCGAGCGCGGCTCGCGTCCGCCGCAGCGTCAGGAAGGTGCAGCGCCGCGTCGCCAGGCACCCCAACAGCAGCCGCAGCCGGCGATGGACGACTTTTCGGACGACGACATCCCGTTCTGATCCCGGCGGGGATGTCGAGCGCGGTGCGCCCCGTCGGGTTGGTGCACCGCAGCGGTTGGCGCGACCGCGCACCCTGCGGAGCGCCCCGGCTTGCGCGGCGACGCGCGGGGTGCGATAGATAGGCCCCCTTTCGCACCACGGAAGCAGGCAACATGAGGCATCACAAGACGGTCCAGCGGCTTTCCCTCGCAGCGGCCATCGCCGCGTTGTCCGCGACGGGCGGCGCCTGGGCCCAGCAGCAGGCCCCCCAGCCCGCGCCGCAGCAGGCCGCGCCGCAGCAGGCCGCGCCGCAGCAACAGCTGACGCCCGAACAGCAGGCGCAGCTCGAGCGTCAGGACGCGGACATCACCCGCGCCGCGCAGCAGGTCGTGCAGATGATCGATGCAGGACAGGCCGGCGAGGTCTGGGACATGTCCACCGAGCGCGTCAAGGGCATGGTCCCGCGCGAGACCTTCGTCCAGGAAATCGGCCGCGACCGGGCCAATCTCGGCGCCCCCGCGCAGCGTGGCGAGGCGGTGGTGACGCGTTCGCAGTTCGAAGCCGGTGGGCAGGTGCCCGAGGGCATCTATCTCAACGTGATCTTCCCCTCGCGCTTCGCCAATACGGCGGAGCCGGTCCGCGAGCTGGTCTCCTTCCGGCTCGACGAGGATCAGGTCTGGCGCGTGTCCGGTTATAGCCTGCGCGCCAACGAGCCCTGAGCACCCTCACGGCCCTGGGCCCATCGGCGGAATCCGCAAGGTGAGGCCGGACCTCCAGTGACGCCCGCTCCGGATGGAGCGGGCGTTCTGCGTTCCGGTGGCCTCGATGGAATCGGTACCACCGTGGAGTCGGCCGACCTCGCATCGAAGTGTGTGGCCGGAATCACGATTTGTTTCCGCGCATCCGGCCATCGCATCATTGGGGGGTGTTGTCAGTGGAAACCCCCATGCTCCGACCCGAGCGGCCTGCCAACGAGGCCCAGCGTCTGGCCGCGCTCCAGCGCGCTCGCGTGCTCGACACGCCCCATGAAGCCACGTTCGACGACCTCGTCAGGATCGCCGCCGCGATCTGCGATGTACCGATGGCGATCGTCAGCCTGGTCGACGCCGAGCGCCAGTGGCTGAAGGCGCGCATCGGCGTGGACGTCTCGGAAACATCCCGCAACGACTCGTTCTGCGCGCACGCCATCCTCGACCCGGAGACCATGATGGTAGTGCCCGACGCCTTCGACGACCCGCGGTTCCACGAGAATCCCCTGGTCGTCGGTGCGCCGTACATCCGCTTCTACGCCGGCGTTCCGCTGCTCGATCCGCAGGGCTTTCCCCTCGGCAGCTTCTGCGTGATGGATCGCCGCCCGCGCGAACTCGACGACGACCAGAACCACGCGCTCACCGCACTGGCGCGGCAGGCGTCGCGATTGATCGATCTGCACAGGCTGGGTCTCGAGCTCGGCCACCACCTCAGCGAGCGCGACTGGTACGAACAGCAGCTGCAGCAGTATCAGACCGAGCTGGAGCGGCAGAACGCAGACCTCACGGAACTCACCCGGACCGACCCGCTGACCGGCCTGCCCAACCGGCGCGCGTTCTCGCAGGCGCTGGACGAGGTCACCGAGGCCGGTGTGCCCTATGCCGTGGCGATCTGCGACATCGACCACTTCAAGACGATCAACGATGTCCACGGCCATCCGGAGGGCGACCGGGTGCTGTGCGCGGTGGCTGCGGCGCTGCGCGACCAGCACGCCGCTCGCGGGCGCGTGGCGCGCTTCGGTGGCGAGGAGTTCGTGCTGCTGTTTCCCGCCACCGGCCGCGAACCGGCGGCGATGCAATGCGAACGTCTGCGCGAGGCCATCGCGCACCTGCCGGTCGGGCTGCCGCTGACGGTCAGCATCGGCGTGGCCGAAGGTGCGCCGGGGGAGCACGGAGAAGCGGTCGTCGCCCGGGCGGATGCCGCCCTGTATTCGGCCAAGCGCGGTGGGCGCAATCAGGTCGCGGTGGGATGAGGGCGGCGATCGCCGTCATCGACGGTCTGTCGGACGGACATCGGCGCTGGGGCGAATTGCAGAGATCGATCGGGAACGTGTCCAAGAAAGTGCTGACGGTGACACTGCGTCATCCCGAGCGCGACGGGTTCGTCGGACGCACCCTGACCCCGGCGGCCCATCCGTGTCGCCTACGAACTGACCGCGCTCGGTCGTGAGCTACTGGTGCAGCTATCGCCCGGTGCCGCGTTGGTGCCGCGCGAGCCTCATCGAGGCGTCGTGCGGTCGTCCGTGGGCGGGGTGTCGAGCAGGGGTCTGGCCTCGCCGGTGGCGAGATTTTCGGGATGGACGTCGGCACGTCCCAGATCGCGCCGGGACAGCAGCGGGTGGACCAGCACCGCGATCATCAGGATGGCGACGCCCGTGTAGAACGCCGGCGTGAGTTCGTGTTGCTCCCCGAGCAGCACGATCGCCAGAAGCACGGCGTAGACCGGTTCCAGGTTCACCGCCAGCTGCGCCGAGAACGCGCTCATGTGGCGCATCGCCACCAGCGCCAGTGCGAACGGCAACAGGGTGCAGCCGAACGCGAGCAGCACCAGCAGCGCCGCATCGCGCGGGCCTGGGGTCTCGAAACCGCCGGCCAGGCTGGGGGTCAGTACGGCCAGCACGGGCCACAGCGCGGTCAGCGCGAGCGTGCCGGCGCCGAGCTCGATCGTGGTGACGGTCAGCGGGTCGGCGCGCTCCACCAGGCGCTTGTTGAGCGTGCCGAACAGCGCCACGAACAACGCCGACAACGCGCCGACCGCGATGCCGATGCGCATGTCGTCGGGCACGCCGCCCACGACCAGGGCGACGCCGGGCAGCACCGCGAGGCCCAGCGAGAGATCGCGCCAGGAGAGCGGCCGCCGGTTCATCCGCGGCTCGATCAGGGCGACGAACACCGTCGCCAGCGCCATGCAGGTCGCCGCCACCGATGCATTGGCGAGCTTCACCGCGCCGTAGAACGTCAGCCAGTGCAGGCCGACCAGCACGCCGATACCGGCGTAGGCGGCCAGCAGCTGCCGGGGAAGCGCGCGCAGGCCGCGCCAGATCCGCGGCAGCAGGAGCAGGGTGCCGGCCACGAGCAGCATGCGCCACCACACCAGCGCGAGCGCGGGCAGGCTGATCAGCTTGCCGAGGATGGCGGTGAACCCCCACAGCAGGACGCAGACGTGGATCTGCCAGTGCGCTTTGGCGGTGGGCGTCATCGGGCCGGGGGAGCGACGTTGGGTCGCGCATTATCCATGGCGCATGCGGCCGGCACTATCGCCCGGCCTGCGCGACCAGCCAGTCATACAGGCAGCGCGCCGCCGGGCGCAGGCGTCGATGCCCCGGCTGTACCAGGTAATACGCGCGCCGCCCCTGGATCCACTCGCCGGGCAGGGCACGCAGGCGACCGGCCTGCATCCATGGGGCGGCTACATGCTCGCGCGCAAGGGCGATCCCGAGGCCCTGCGCTGCTGCTTCCAGCATGTCGGTACTGTCGCTGAAGACCAGCCTGGCCTCGCCGGACGGGGCCTGGATGCCATTGGCACGGAACCAGTCGTGCCAGCCGAAATTAGACAGGTCCGCGATCAGTGGATGCTGCGGGATGTCGGCGGCCTCGCGGATGGTATCCAGACCGGCGTATCGAGGTGCCGCCGCCGCGAACAGGCGCTCCTCCATCAGCAGATGGGCCGCGAGTCCCGGCCAGTGCCCCGGGCCGAAGCGGATGCCGAAGTCGGGGCCGCCCTCGTCGTCGAAACGGGTGAGCGCGAATCCGGTGTCGATGCGCAGACGAATGTCGGGAAAGGCGGCAGTGAAGTCGGGTAGGCGCTGCAACAGCCATCCATGGACGAACGAATGCAGGGTGGTGACGGTGACAGTGCGCTGCGTGTCGTGGCCGGCGCGCAACTCGCGCATCACGTTGTCGAGATCACCGATTGCATGGCTGGCGGAATCGGCCAGGCGCCGACCTTCTGCCGTCAGCGAGACGCCGCGCGCATGGCGTTGGAACAGGGTGACGCCGAGCCGGGCTTCCAGTTTGCGCACGTGATGGCTCACCGCGCTGGCGGTCAGGTGGAGTTCCTCGGCGGCGTGGGCGAAGTTCTGGTGCCGGGCGGCTGTCTCGAACGCGGCAAGGGCCGGAAGCCAGTCGGTACGGAGGGTCATCGAGGCACAAACTAGATGCGTGGCTGGCGCTGAAACTACGCGCTTGTGCGGCTATGGCGCAAGGGCAGAATCGAGGTCAGGCAACAACAGGATTCGATGGCGATGAGCGCATGTGTGCAGCCGGTGCTTCCGGCAGGTCGACGCGAGGACCGGCGTACCGCGCTGGAGCTGTGCGTGCTCGGCGCGATCTGGGGGGCGTCATTCCTCTTCATGCGCGTGGCCGCGGATGACTTCGGTCCGGTCCCGCTGGCCGAAGTGCGGCTGGCGGCCGGGGCGCTGGTTCTGCTGCCGTTCCTGTGGCGTGCGCGGGCCGCGTTTCCGGCGAATGCGTGGGCGAAGATGGCGTTGATCGGGGTGATCAACTCAGCGGTGCCGTTCATTCTGTTCGCCTGGGCCGTACAGCGCGTGCCGGCCGGCATCGGCGCGATCACCAACGCCATGACCGTATTGTTCACGGCGCTGGTGGGGCTGATGTTCTTCGGTGAGCGTATCGGCACCCGTCGCGCCGTGGCGCTGTTGGCCGGGTTCGCCGGTGTGGTGGTTCTGGCCAGCGGCAAGGTCGCAGGAATGAGCGTGGGCGCGGCTGTGGTGGCCGGTGTGGGTGCCGCGTTTTTCTATGGCCTCGGCATCAACCTGGTGCGGCGCCATCTCATCGGCCTGCCGCCCGCGGCGGTGGCGTCGGCGACACCGGGCACCAGTGCGCTGCTGCTGCTCCCGCTGGCGATCGTGGCCTGGCCGGAGCAGCCGATCCCCATGGCGTCCTGGCTGTCGGCATTGACACTCGGAGTCGTGTGTACCGGCATCTCCTTCGTCATGTACTACCGCCTGATCGCACGGGTGGGCGTGGGCCGTGCGTCCACGGTGACCTATCTGGTACCACTGTTCGGCGTCGCCTGGGCCTGGTTGCTGCTGGGCGAACCGGTGACATGGTCCATGGCGCTCGCCGGCGCCATCATCCTGGGCAGCGTGGCGGTGAGCCAACGGAGCGCTGGGCGGTGATACCCAGGCGCACATGCGCCGTCGATGCTGACGCAAGCCGTCCTCAATGGGACGGACTCTCGACCCCGACGTCGTGCTCGATCCGCCGGTGCGCGCGTCCGAGCATCAAGCCGTTGAGCGCCCAGCCGGCAGCGATGCCGGCGCCGATCAGCATGGCGATGGCGGGATGCTGCGTCACGCTGTCGATACCGGCCTTGACCCAGCCGCTCACCGCATCCGCGCCGCGGTAGACCACGGTGTCGTTGAAGTTCTTGGCGCGATACTTGGCGTCGGGTGCCAGCACCGAGTACAGCATTTCCCGACCCGGCCGTACGAAGCCGTATTCGCCGGCGCGGCGGGCGACCATGACCACCGCCAGCACCGCGAACGTGGGTGCGAACGCCAGCCACAGGAAGCCTGCAGCGGTGATCAGCGGCACCAGCACCAGCAGCACGCCGACGCCGAGACGCCCGGCGATGCGTCCGGTGACGAACAGCTGGGCGAGGATGGACAGCGCCTGCACGATGGCGTCGATCAGGCCGAACACGCGGGTCTGGTCGGTGGGGTCCGGAAACGCGGCCTCGACCAGCCGCGCCTGCTCGAAGTAGAGAAACGTGCTGACGCTGGCCAGGAACAGCATGAACAGCGCAATTCCCAGCAGATAGGGCGACCGCAGCACGTCGACGGCACCCGCGAACGGATGCCCGCCCAGCGGCCGTTGCCGTTGCGTGGCGGCGTCGGCGGGCATCGGGTTGCGATCGCGCCAGCGGTGGATCGCCCACGCCATCGCTGCGGACGCCAGCAGCAGCGCCGCGGACAGGAACAACAGGCCGGCATGCCCGATGGGCCCGACCAGGGCGATGCCGAGCAGGGGGCCGGTCAACCCGCCGAGACTGGCGCCGGCTGCCATCAATGCGAACAGGCGTTTGCCCTGCGCCGCGGAGAAAACATCGACCAGCACGCTCCAGGCCACCGAGATGGCGATCATGTTGAACACCGACAGCCAGACGTAGAACGTGCGCGCGATCCAGACGTTGTCGGGGGCGACGACGAAACCGGCGCCGAACAACGCGAGATTGGCGGCGAAGAACCCGTACACCCAGTACAGGATCCGCCGTCGCTGCGCGCGTCCGGCGAGCCACCCGAACAGCGGCATCGCCGCCAGGGTCGCGAAGAAGGTGGCGGTGAACAGCCACTGCAAGTTGTCCACGCCGCCGGCGATCCCCATGGTCTCGCGCACCGGGCGCAACATGAAATAGCCGGCGAACAGCAGGAAGAACATGGCGAAGCCGGCCGCGACCGCGCCGGTTTCGCCGTGGCGGACATCGAACAGGCGCGCGAGGCGGCCTGTCGGGCGGTCGTGGGACGGGGAGGTCCCGGAGGTGGGCGGCATGCGAACTCCAGTGAGGCCGTGGGTCGTGTGCGGACGGGACGCCTACGTCCTCCGGACAGCGCCGGCGCGGGTGCCGGCGGGCGCACCTGCGGGCACCCGCCTTTCCGGACGCGGCCCGGGCACGGCGTGTCGTCCGGCAACGGTCCGACCCGGCCGGTCCGGCATGCCCGACCGGCCATGCCGGGCATCACGCTAGGCGTGACGGATCGGGTGTCGCCTTCAGGCGGGCGCGACGATCAACCGAACAGGGCGACGAGCTCGTCCTGTTGCGCCCGGCTGAGCAGTTCGCCGTGGCCGGCCTGCAGATTGTCGGTCTGGCGATCGGGCTTGCCGGTGGCCGGGATCACCGCGGTGACCGCGGGATGGCTGATCGCGAACTTGAGGAACATCTGCGCCCACGAGGTGATGCCCAGTTCCGCCGCCCAGCCCGGCAGCGTCTTGCCTTGCGCTTCGGCGAACAGCTTGCCGTCGTCGAACGCGCGGTTGATCAGCACCGCCACGCCGAGTTCCTGTGCCGCCGGCAGCAGCGACTGCGCGGCCTGCGGCGCGTTGACCGAATAGTTGATCTGGATGAAGTCGGGTTTCTCGGCGCGCATGATGCGTTCGAGGTCGGCGTGGCCCCGCTCGAGATAGTGGGTCAGGCCGATGTACTTCGTGGCGCCCTGTTCCTTGAGCTCGCGCGCGTACGGCAGCGCGATCTCCCATTCGCGCAGGTTATGGACCTGCAGCAGTTCGACGTGGTCGGTGCGCAGGCGGCGCAGGGTCTCGGCCCACTGCGCCTCCATCGCCTCGCGGCTGTCCTCGGCGATCTTGGTGGCGAGGAAGCAGCGGTCGCGCCAGCCGCCGGATTCGAGCAGCGCACCGAGCACCTCGTCGGCATTGGTGTAGTTGGGCGAGGTGTCGAAGACGGTGCCGCCGCCTTCGAAGAACACGCGGATGGTTTCTTCCAGCGTGTTGTAGTCGGCGGAGCCCAGCGGCACCTCGTAGCTGCCGCTGGTGCCGGCGCCGATCACCGGTACCTGCTCGCCGGTGGCCGGGATCGCGCGGGTGATGAGGCTGCCGCTGGCCGGTGCCTGCGCCGGTGCGGTGGCGGCGGGTGCGGCATCGCCGGCGCCTGCGGCGGGCGGCGGCGCGCCGTTGCGGCTGCAGGCGGCGAGCGGGGCCAGGGCGAGGCCGGTGGCGGCGAGTGAGGCGGTGGTCAGGAAGTCGCGGCGCGTACGCATGGAGTGGGCTCCGGTGACGGGTCGTGCCCCGATCATAGTGGCATCGGTGGGAGCGGTCCCTTTCCCGGCGTCCGGACATGGTCGACGCGTGCCGAAGGCGCCGCGCCCGCGCCTCTCCGGCTCAACGCGCGTCGTCGGTCACCACCAGCGGCACACCGCGGGTCGGATGCTCGAGCACCAGCACCGGCTGCGCGTAGACGCGCTCGATGGTGGCCTGGGTCAGCACCTCGCGCGGGCTGCCGTCGGCGGCGATCGCGCCGCCATGCAGCATCACGATGCGATCGGCGTGCCCGGCGGCGAGATTGAGGTCGTGCAGCACCACCACCACGCAGGCGCCGGCGTCGGCCAGCCCGCGGGCGATGCGCAGCACCGACTCCTGGTGCTGGAGATCGAGCGCGGCGGTGGGTTCGTCCAGGAACACCACCGGCGTGGTCTGCGCCAGCACGCGCGCGAATGCGGTCCGCGAGGCCTCGCCGCCCGACAGCGTCTGCACGTCGCGTTCGGTGAGGTGGACGATGTCGGCATCGATCAGCGCGGCATCGACGATGCGCGCATCGACCGCGGGGTCAGGGGCGTGCGGCAGCCGCCCCATCGCCACCACCTCGCGCACGCTGAAGCCGAAGCGCACCGCGTGGTCCTGCGGCAGTACGCTGCGTTCGCGTGCCAGTGGGCGCGCCTTCCACGCCGACAGGGCGGTGCCGGCCAGCTGGATTCGGCCACCGGCCGGAGCGAGGTCGCCGCTGGCCACCGCGAGCAGGGTGGATTTGCCGGCGCCGTTGGGGCCGACCAGCGCGGTCAGGGTGCCGTGGGCCAGGTGCAGGTCGACCGCGTCGAGGATCGTGCGGCCGTCGATGCGCACGGTGACCTGCTCGATCGCCAGCGCGGCGGATGCGGGAGGCGCGCTCATGGGCCGGTCGTCCTCGCGGCGCGCTGGCGGGCCACCTTCCCCCGGCCCGGTATGGACGCCTCGATGGCGAGGGTGGAGGTCGGTCTCACATCGCGCTCCGGCGGCGCAGCACCAGCCACAGGAAGAACGGCGCACCCAGTGCGGCCGAGAACAGGCCCAGCGGAATCTCCGACGGCGGATCGAGACTGCGCGCGGCGGTGTCGGCGATCACGATCAGCAGCCCGCCCGCCACCGCCGACAGCGGCAGCAGCCAGCGGTGGCCCGGACCGGCGAGCAGGCGCACGAAGTGCGGCACCACCAGGCCGACGAAGCCGACCACGCCGGCGAACGCCACCGCCGAACCCACCAGAAGTGCGCACACCGCGATCAGGGCCGCGCGGGTGCGTTTCACATCCAGGCCGATGTGCTGCGCCTGGCGTTCGCCCAGCGCCAGCATGTCCAGCGGCGTGGCGAGCAGGCGCAGGGCGACCGCGCCGACGGCGAACGCCGGCAGCGCGGCGAGCGCCGAGGTCCAGTTGGCCATCGACAGCGAACCCATCTGCCAGAACACCAGCGATTGCAGATCGTCGGCATCGGCGATGTAGGTGAAGAAGCCGATCGCCGACGAGCACGCCGCGGCGATGGCGATACCGACCAGCAGCAGGGTCGCGGTGCCGCTGCCGCGGTCGGGCCGTGCCAGCAGGTAGATCAGCGTGGTGGTGGCCGCGCCACCGGCGAAGGCGGCGAACGGGATCGTCCACATGCCGAAGGTGGTGATGCCCAGCACGATCGCGGCCACCGCACCGAGCGCGGCACCGTGGGTGACGCCGACGATGCCGGGGTCGGCGAGCGGATTGCCGAACAGGCCCTGCAGGCCGGCACCGGCCATCGCCAGCGACGCGCCCACCAGCACCGCCAGCAACGCGCGCGGCACGCGCAGGTTCCAGACCACGGAGATGTCGCGTTGGCTCAGCGCACCGGCATCCGCCAGACCGATCTTGTGCGCGATCACGTGGAGGACGTCGCCGGGGGGAATGCGCAGCGGACCGATGCCGAACGACAGCACGATCACCAGCGCCAGCACGGCGACCCCACCCACGAACAGCAGCCCGCCGGGCGGTCGCCGGACGAGGCCGGAGCGGCGGGTCCGCATGCGACCGGTGTCGGCGCTCATGCGCCGGGTGCGGGTGCGGCCGGCATATGGGGCGGGGTGCCGGGCGCTGCCGAGGACGTGCCGGACGCTGGGGAAGCGCGGTCTCGGGTCGCGACCGCGCGTGCGGTCGACGCGACGGGCATGACCGGGGACGGCCGCACCGCGGCATGCGCGTCGAGTTCGTCGGCCAGTTCGGCCAGGTGACTGGCCAGTGCGATCGCGGCGGTGCCACCGGCGATGCTGCTGACCTTCAGCTGGGTGTCGGGCATCACCCAGACGCGCTCGGCGAGACCGGCCGGCGTCTGCCGCAGCGTCGGGTAGGCCGCCCACAGGCCGTCCTCGCCGCCGAACACGCGCATGTCGTCCTCGCTGACCAGGATCACCTCCGGTGCGGCGGCGACGATGCCCTCGTTGCTGAGCTGCGAGTAATTGGCCACCCGTGCCTCGTCGCCGACGTTGATGCCGCCGGCCAGGCGGATCAGCCCGGCGGCCGCGGTATCGGCGCCGCCGACGGCCGGCGCACCGCCGCCGCCGGTGGCCGAGACGTGGATCACCCGGGGCGCGCGCGAAATGCCCGCGGCGATGACCTTGGCCTGATCGAGCTGTTGCCGCACCTTCGCGGCGAGCGTTTCGCCTTCGTCGGCGTGGCCGAACACGGCGGCGAGCTTGCGGACCTTGTCGGGCGCGGGCTGCAGTTCGTCGACGATCACCAGCGGCAATCCGGCATCGCGCAGCGGCTGTGCGAGCTTGCCGTGGCGGCGCAGGCTGTTGCCCACGAACAGGGTGCCGTCGAGGCTGAGCACGCCTTCCACGCCCGTGGTGCGGTTGAACAGGAAGTGGTGCTGCGCGGCGCGCGCGCTGGCGCTGACCGCATTGGTGGGTGCGGCGAAGACCTGGTCGGACAACCCCAGCGCATCCATGACCATCACGATGTCGTCGTTGCCGACGATGGTGCGCGAGGTGTCGGTGACGACGACTTCGACCCCGTCATCGGAGCGCACGGTCGCCGGCAGATCCTGCGTGGACCGCGCCACACGCGGAATGTCGGCGCCGGCGACCTGGCGCCAACCGCCACCGGGTGCCTGCGCCGACGTCGCAGCGTGCGACGGGGGGCCGCCCGGCGTTGCGGCCGCCGTGGACGCCGCGTCGCTCTGGGTCGCACGTTCGGAGCCCGTGTCGGGTGCCGTCGGCGAGCACGCCGCCAGCAGCACGGCCAGCGTCGCGGCGAGCGGCGCGGTCCGCCGCATGTGCCTGCCGGCGGCCCTGGCGTCGGCACCATCGGCAGGGGCGTGCAGGACGTGGGGAGGCGAAAGGGGACGGTCGGGCATCGGAGTTTCCAGCAGCGGAGCAAAGCAACACCGGCCGGGCGCGAGCGCCTCGGCCGGTGCGTCGGGGCCGATCTTAACGGGCCTTCGGGGTGATGCGACGGATGTGGTCGCCCTGCGGGTCGTCGCTGCCACGCGCCTTGTTCACCGCGTACACGTGTCCGCGGCCGTCGGCGAAGGTGTGGTTCGGGAACGTGCCGCCCTCCAGGTTGGCCACGATCTGCCCGTCGCCGTTCACGACGGTGATCGTGCCGGCGCCGCGGTTGGGCACGTAGGCCAGCTTCGACACCGGGTCGAAGCTGACGTTGAGCGCACCCGCGCCCACGTACACGTCGTGCAGCACGTCGCCGCTGGCGATGTCGACGATCAGCAGGTTGTCGCTGCCCTGCGAGGCGACGAACAGGCGCCCGGTCTCGGTGTCGACGGCTGCGCCGGAGGCGGCCGACGCGCCCGGCAGGCGGAACACCCGGTCCACGGTGCCGGTGGCGGTATCGATCACCGCAGCCTCGTTGGTGGTCATGCTCACGGTGTAGAGCTTGCCGCGACCGTCCAGCGCGAGGCTCATCGCGTTGAACGTGCCGCCGCGCACGCCGGACTCGATCACCACGTCGGGCAGCTGTTCCAGGGTCCGGGCGTCGAACGCGGCCAGCGTGTTGTCGCCGAACGCCGAGGCGTAGACACGGCCCGTGCCGGGATCGACGATGACGTCGCGCGCATGCGCCGCCGCGCCGACGTCGTACTGGCGCACCAGCGACAGATCGGACTGGCGGTACACCGCCACGGTGTCCTCGCGGGTGTTGGTGACCCAGACGTTGCCGTTGGCGTCGTCCACGCCCACGCCGTAGACGGCGAACACGCGCTGGTCGTCGTGGCCCGGGATCTGCGCCGGGGTGATGCGGGCGACGATCTCCAGCGATTGCGGGTCCACCTTCACCAGCTCGGAACGGGTGACCGGCGGGCGGCCGACGGCGGAGGTGACGAACAGGGCGTCGCTCGCGGCGCTGTAGGCGACCTGGTACAGGCCGGGCACGAGCGGCTCGGCGGCAGCGTCGAAGCGGTCCTGCCCGGACAGCGGCACATCCTTCGAGATCTTCAGATCGAACACGGCCGCGGCATCCGGATTGGCGACGCGCACGACCACCGGGTGACGGCCGGCGACCGCATCGGCGGGGATATCGAGCGTGGCCTTGAAAGCGCCTTCGGCATCGGCGACGTAGGGCCGTGCGTTGAGCACGGTCTCGCCGCGCAGCAGGGTGATCGACTGGCCCGGGGCGAACCCGCTGCCGGCGATCTCGGCCTGGGTGCCCGGCAGCACCACCGCGCTGGCGGCGCGGACGCTGCCGTTGAAGTCGGGATCGGGGGCGCCGAACACCTGCGCACCGGCGACGCCAGTGGCCAGCGACAGCGCCAGGCCGAGGACGGCCAGACGCAGGGGCATGCCCCGTCGCGGGCGCGGGGTGCGGGTGGATCGGGACTGCAGGCTCTTCATGACGGACTCCTTGCGAAAGGGACACCGGCCGCTCGACGGGCCGGACGGACATGCCTGGGGTGAGCTGCCCGACGGGCACGCGACGGCGCGTCCGGACATCCGGACGCGCCTGCCTGGGCGATGGGGGTGGCGGGCGCCGTCATCGCGGCGCCCCCGATGGATGCGATGGATGCGGCGCCCGCGCGGCGCCGGCGGGCACGGCGGTGCCGGCCGCGGGCAGCCGCTGGAGGCCGTCCGCCGGTGCGGATGGCGCGCGCATCGCGAACGCATGAGACATGTCGGCCGTATCGGCGGCGGCGTGCAGCGGGTGCACGTGGCCGGCCCACATCAGCAACTGCAGCACCTGGTTCAGCAGGCCGGGCGCTTCGGCGAACGGCGGCAGCCGGCGCAGCGCCTCGAACCGCTGCGGGCCGTCGGCCAGCGCGCGCAGCACCGGGCCGACCCAGCCGCCGGGCGCGTCGACCGGGCCGATCCGGGTGTCCAGGCGCAGGCCGTGGTCGGCGGCGGCCGGAGCGCCGGGCAGCGCGGCGAAGCGCAGCGCGTCGAGGGCGGCCAGGTGCGCGACCGGGTCGAGCCGGTGCGGCGCATCCGCACCGGGCTGGACGCGCTGGAACAGATCCCGGCGCAGGCTCTGGTTGCGCGCGAGATCGCGCGCGGTCTCGGCCAGCGGGCCAGGGGGCAGCGTGCGCAGGTGGGGCTGCAGCGCGGCCGGCACCGACAGCGCGTCGATGTTCTC
Source organism: Luteimonas abyssi (assembly GCF_001482195.1). GTDB lineage: Bacteria > Pseudomonadota > Gammaproteobacteria > Xanthomonadales > Xanthomonadaceae > Luteimonas > Luteimonas abyssi. Next base: position 971,364 of record NZ_KQ759763.1, read on the forward strand.
GATCGGCGTGGCGCTGCCGATGAAGGCGCACCCGGTGCCGGCGAACGCGCGGATCGTGTCGGCGGCGTGCTGCGGCTGCCAGTGCGCGCCGAGGAACTCGTGGACCAGGTAGGCCGGGGACTCGCGCTCCATCGCCTCCAGCTGGCGCAATGCGCCGGGATGCTCGGCGAAGAAGCCGGCACCGGCATCGGCGAGCGCACGCAGCAGGCCCAGGGCCTGGCGCACGCGCGTTTCCGGGTCGCCCTCGAGGTGGCGCGCGGCCTCGGCGAGCAGGCGCTGCGCGCCTTGCAGCGGCGACGCGCCGGGGTGGCTCATGTAGCCCACCGCGACCAGGCCGCCAGGCGCCAGCCGCGCCTGCAGCAGGGCGAGGATGGCCGCGCGCACGGTCGCGTCCACCCAGGCCCAGACGCCGTGCAGGACGACGAAATCGAACGGCGCGCCGTCGCGCAACGCGGGATCGCGCAGGTCCGCCTCGACGAACGCCAGGTTCTCCAGGCCGTCGTCCGCGGCCGCGGCCCGGGCGCGTGCGATCTGCGCGGCGTCCATGTCGATCGCGGTGAAGTGCCCCGTCGGGTTGCAGGCGGCGGCGACGCGCGCGGTCAGGCCGGCGCCGCAGCCCAGCTCGCACCAGCGGTAGGGCCGCGACGGGTCGGGCGCGGCGTGGCCGAGCGCGGTGGCGGTGGCGTGCAGCCACAGCGGCATCTGCTCGCGATGGAAATGCGGCGGATAGGCGACGCCGCCGACGAGGTCGTCGGCGGAGGCGTCGATGGCCGCCGCATAAGCGTTCATCGGTCGGGGTCGACCCCGTCGGCCAGGCTCGGCGTGCCGCTGCGGTCGGCCACGCCGGCGATGGCGTGCAGCGCCCACATCAGCGAGGCGCGGAACATCGGGCCGTGGGTCAGGCCGGGGAACTCGCGGTAGGCCACGTCCAGCCCGTCGACCGCCGACAGGCGCTGCGCCAGCTTCTCGGTGGAATCCGGCGGCGCGGCGGCGATCCGCCGCAGGTGCACCTGCACCCGCGGATCGGACAGGTCGCGGTGGCGCACGTCGCTGCGGCGTTCGCCTTCGCCCAGGCCCAGCAGCACGCGCACGCGGCGGCCGGCGTTGTTGGCGGCGAAGCGCTGCTCCGGCGCGCCCAGCATGGCGCCGTCGGCCCACCACAGCGAGGGACTGCCGGCGGCGTAGGTGTCGAACGCGCCGGTGCGGGTGTAGAGGGTGTGCAGCGCGAACAGGCCGGCCAGCGAGTGGCCCCACAGGGTCTGTCGCGCGGGGTCGGTGGCCACGCGCCGTGCGACCTCGGGCCGGATCGTGCGTTCGACGATCTCCAGCAGCGCGTCCGCGCCGCCGCCGCCCGCGGCGGTGGAGACGGTGGCGCCGTCGCGCACCGGACGTTCGCCCGCGACCGGGGTGTAATCGCGGGTGCGCGCGTTGGAATCGATGCGCAGCGCGTTGTCGTAGCCGACGAACACCAGCGCGAGCGGTTCGGGACGGGCGGCGAGCTCGGCCAGCAGCGCGTCGTCGAACTCGATCAGGGCGGCGTTGCCGTCGAGCATCCAGAACGCCGGAAAGCCCCCGGGCGGCGGCGCCGTCTTCGGGGTGGCGACATGGACCCGCCAGGTCCGCTCGCCGTCGGGGCTGGCCACGGTGAAGCGCTCGAACGCGTAGTGCGGCGAGACGCGGTCGGCGACGGTCTCGCCGATGCTCTGCTGCGGGTTGCGCTGCTGGGCGGACACGGTGGCGGGCACGGCGAGGGTGGAGAGCGCGAGCAGCCCGGCCACGGCGGTGGCCGTGGCGCGGGTGCGGAATGCGGGGGGGAGACGGGCGGGCATGCGGGTTCGCGTCGAGAGGGGATCAGAAGCCGATGGTCATGCTGACGTAGTAGGCGCGTCCAGGCTCATTGTAGGTGGCCGCACCGGCGTAGCTGCTGTTGGACTCGCGGAACAGCCGCTTGTCGAAGAGGTTGTTGATGCCGCCGCCCAGGCTGACCCGGTCGGTGATGCGGTAGCGCGCGCCGATGCCCCACAGGGCGTACGGGTCGCGCACCTGGCGCAGCGCGTCGCAGTCGGCGTCGGCCTCGTCGCAACGGTCGTCGTTGTTCATGTCGCGCGTGGCGGGCGTCTGGCGGCCGTAGAACGTGCCGGTCAGCAGCAGCGACAGCGCCTCGGTGGCCTGCCAGTCGAGCGAGGTGTTGACGGTGTACTCCGGGGTCACCGACAGCGGCTGGCCGGTCACCTTGTTCTCGTTCTCGATCATGTAGGTGACGTTGGTGCTCCACTTGAGCACGTCGCCTTGCGCGCCCAGAAGCGGCACCACCACGTTGCCCTCCAGACCCTGGACGACCGCCTCGGGCGCGTTTTCCCAGCGGAAGGTGCGCGCCGGCGGGGTGCCGACGGTCTCGCCGACGGGCACGAAGCCGGAGACGATCTTGTCGTCGTAGTCGTTGTGGAAGTAGGTCAGCGATGCATGGTGGCCGCTGAGCGGCGCCCACTCGATGCCGATCTCCTTGTTGATGCTGGTCTCGGGGTCGAGGTCCGGGTTGCCGAGGATGTAGCAGCCGGCGCCCAGGCTGGGGAAGTTGTCCGGGCAGCCGAACCCCATCGTGTAGTAGAGATAGTTCGGGTTGGACTGGTACAGGTTGGGCGCCTTGAACGCGCGCGCGATGCCGCCCTTGAGCTTGAGGTCGTCGCTGATCGAGAACTGCACGTTGAGGCTGGGGCTGGCGTTGTTGCCGAACTGGCTGTGGTGGTCGAAGCGCAGCCCGGGGGTGAGGATCCAGCGCTCGCCGGCGTAGATGTTGTCCTCGACGAACACCGCGGAGATCTGCGCATCGGCCTTGCCGCCGCCGCGGTCGGGATCGAGGCCGGGGATGCCACCGCCGTTGTTGCCCGACTGCGACATCGAGTACGGATCCTCGAGCCGGCTGTCGCGGTGCTCGAAGCCCAGCGTCCACACGTGCTCGGTGCCGGCCAGGGTGGTCGGCAGGTTCACCTCGCCGTCGATCTGCCAGTTGCGCAGGCGCGAGGTGGACCACAGGTCCGGCGAGCCGATGCTGCCCTCCGGGCCGCCGGCCAGGCCTTCGTTGAGGCGCTTATTGTTGGTGCCCTCGAAGGCGAGCGTCAGCCGCGAGGACGCCGCGCCCCAGGCGCCGCGATGGGTCAGCGCGCCGGTGTTGCGGTACATGCGATTGGTCTCGGCGCCGGCATTGGCCAGTTCGGTCAGTAGCGGGGTGCCGTCCAGGCTCACCGCGCGGTCGCCGGCGTAGACGTTGCCCTGCCGGCTGATGCCGGCCTCCAGCTCGACCACGTGGGCGGCGTCGACGTCCCAGCGCAACAGCGCGTTGACGTCGCGGTTGCGCACGCCTTCGCGGCCGGCGGGCGGGGTGTCGCCGCTGGCGAAGTCGGCGTTGAGGTCGAGCGAATCGGCGTCGGTCTTGGCGAGATTGCCGAACAGGCGGAACGAGAACCGGTCCGACAGCGGCCCGCTCAGGTTGATGCCGGCACGCTGGCTCACGCCCTCGGCGCCGTGCTGCGGGACCAGGCCGTACAGGCTCAGGCTGCCGGTCAGGTCCCCGGTGGGGCGCTTGGTGATGATGTTGACCACGCCGCCGGACGCGCCGGAGCCGTAGCGGGCCGCGGCCGGACCGCGCAGCACCTCGATGCGCTCGACCGCATCGGCCGGCACCCAGTTGGTGTCGCCGCGAGTATTGCGCTCGCCGCTGCGGCCCATGCGGATCGAATCGCGCGAGCCCACCGGCTTGCCGTCCACCAGCACCAGGGTGTTCTCCGGGCCCATGCCGCGCAGGTCGATCTGGCGGTTGTTGCCGTATTGGCCGGAGGCGCTGTTGCCGGTCAGATTCACGCCCGGCATGGTGCGCAGCAATTCCGACAGGTCGTTGGCCGGCGGCCGGCGCTCGATGTCCTCGGCCGTGATGACCGAGGTGCCGAGCGCTTGGCGGGCGATGACCTCGGCGGTGACGTGGATGGTGTCGAAGTCCTGGGGGTCTTGGTCGGCCGTGGCGCCGATGGATTGTGCGTACAGCGGCGCGGACAGCAGCAGGGCGATGGCGGCGGGCAGGAGGGCGGGGGCGGACGGGCGGGGACGGAGGATGCGCATGGGTTCGGGGACGGAACGGGCTCGGACGGAGGACGGTCTCGAGCGGCGGCAGAGACGACGGAAGGCCTGTGACGGCATCCACGAATCATAAGGACAATGCGAATTGTTCTCAATAACAACGGCGCATCCGATGCCGGGACGACGACGGCGGGCGAAGCCGTCTTCACACTGCCGGCGAACCGCATCACGATGCTTCGATCGGGTTGAATAAGAACTGTTATCATTCTCGGGCCGCGCGAGCCGAATGCCAGCGAACCTCACCGCCGCGTCGCCCGGCGCGCCCGCCGATGCCGGCCGGCAGGCCGCCGAGCCCGAAGTGCCCACGCCCGAAGTCCCGATGTCCGACCTCCAGATGCACGCAGATTCCAGCCCGCGCCCGGCGGGCTCCGCCGTTCCGGTGCTCGCGTTCACCGCCTTGACCGGCACCATGGCGATGATGGCCTTCGTGGCCGTCGTCGGTCCCCTGGTGCGCCTGCTCGGTCTGGCCGAATGGCATGCGGGGCTGTCGGTCACCGCGGCAGGGCTGCTGTGGATGCTGACCGCGCGCGGCTGGGGCCGGCTGAGCGACCGGATCGGCCGCCGCCGGGTGCTGTTGATCGGCCTGGCCGGCTACGCGGTGGTCTACGTGGCGATGGCGGTGTTCGTCGATGCCGCCCTGCGCCAGCCGCCTGCGGTGCTGGTGTCGGTGCTGATGCTGGTCGGCGCGCGCGCGGCGATCGGCCTGTTCTACGCCGCGGTGCCGCCGACCGCCGCGGCCCTGGTCGCCGACGAGGTGGCGGCCGGACAGCGCGGGGCGGCGATGGCCCGTCTCGGTACCGCCAACGCCGTCGGCATGGTGCTGGGTCCGGCCGCGGCCGGCTGGATCGCGCTGCACGGGATCTCCACCGCGCTGTTCATCGCCGCCGCGCTGCCGCTGGTGTCGCTGGCGGCGGTGTGGTGGCGGCTGCCCGACGACCCGCCGCCCGACACCGGCCGCGCCGGGCCGCCGACGCGGATGGCGTTCGCCGATCCGAGGCTGCGGCTGCCGGTGTTCGCGGTGTTCGTGGCGATGGTCTCGGTGACCATCGCCCAGGTGGTGGTGGGTTTCTTCGCCATGGACCGCCTGCAACTGCCGCCGGCCGACGGCGCGCGGGTGGCGGGGCTGTCGCTGACCGCGGTCGGCATCGGCCTGATCGCCGCGCAGGCGCTGGTGATGCGCCTGAAGACGGTGCCGCCGGCGCGCTGGATCGCGATCGGGGCGCTGGTGGCGGCGATCGGTTTCGCCTCGGTCGCGGCGGTGGCCGCGCAGTGGCAGTTGCTGCTCGCGCACGCCGTGGCCGCGTTCGGCATGGGCTTCGTGATGCCGTCGTTCCAGGCCCTGGCGGTGGATGCGGTCGAGCCGCACGAGCGCGGCGTGGCCGCCGGCACGGTGGCGTCGGTGCAGGGCATGGGCATGGTAGCGGGTCCGTTGCTGGGCACCTTGCTGTACCGCGCCGCGCCCAGCGGCCCCTATCTGCTGGTCGGCGCGCTGCTGCTGGCGTTGTCGATCACCGCGTGGCGGCAGCGTCCGGAGGTCACTCGATGAACGATGTCCACCACGTGGCCGGACCTGCGCCGGCGGCCGCTGTCGAGGCCGTGCCCGATGCGGTCGCGGCCGAGCAGCCGGCCTTCCTGCTGCACGGCCCCGGGCGTCGCCTGCGCACCCAAGGGGCGCGGGCGTGGTTGCCGGCCGGTCCGGCGATGACCCTCGGCGCACGCGCCGCGGCGTTCTTCTCCGCCGCGCACGACGGCCCCGGCCTGCTGGTCGGCGCGCTGCCGTTCGATCCCGACCAGGACGATGCGTTGCACCAGCCCCGGGTGATCTGCGACGCGGCCGCGGCCGCGGTCGATCCGGCTCCGGGCCGCTGGCCGGCGCCGGCCGGCCCGGTGCATGCCGAGCCCGATGTCGCCGGCTACGCCGCCGCGGTCGCCGATGCGGTGGCCCGCCTGCGCACGGCCGGCGACGGCGGCGATGCGCTGCACAAGGTGGTGCTGGCGCGCAGCCTGCGGATGGAGGCGGCTGCGCCGATCGATCCGTTCGCGCTGGCCGCGCGGCTGGGTCGGGACCCCGCGGTGACCGCCTATGTCGCACCGTTGCCGGTGGCGAGCGGCGACGCGCCGGCGTGGCTGGTCGGCGCGTCGCCCGAACTGCTGGTGTCGCGGCGCGGGCGCGAGGTGGTGTCGCACCCGCTCGCCGGCTCCGCGCGGCGGCACGCCGATTCCGCCGCCGACCGGCGCGCGGGCGAGGCGTTGCTGGCCTCGCACAAGGACCTGGAGGAGCACCGCCACGTGGTCGAGGCGATCGTCGACGCGCTGGCGCCGCTTTGCGACGACCTGCACGTACCCGCGCGGCCGTCGCTGCAGGCCACCGCGACCATGTGGCACCTGGGCACGCCCATCGCCGGCCGGCTGCGCAACCCGTCGGTGTCGGCGGCGGCGCTGGCCGGCCTGCTGCACCCTACGCCCGCGGTCTGCGGCACGCCGCGGCGGCCCGCGCTGGCGCGCATCCGCGCACTGGAGCCTGTGCCGCGCGGTTTCTACGCCGGCGCCGTGGGCTGGAGCGACGCCAGCGGCGACGGCGCCTGGTACGTGGCGATCCGCTGCGCCCGCGTGCAGGACCGGACGATGCGCCTGTTCGCCGGCGCCGGTATCGTGGCGGATTCGCAGCCGCGGCTGGAGGTGGAGGAGACCGCCGCCAAGTTCCGCGCCCTGCTCGACGCGCTGGGCATGGACGAGCCGCGCGTCGGCTGATCGTTTCTTCGAGGATGTGATGACCGACGCCCCCGCACCGCAGCGCGTGCCGCTGCGCCAGACCTGGCCGGACGAGTTCGTCGCGCGCTACCGCGCGGCCGGCCACTGGCGCGGCGAGACCTTTCCCGGCTTCCTGCGCGCGCGCGCGCATGCCTTCGCCGACGACGTGGCCGTGGTCGGCGGCGAGACCCGGCTGACCTACGGCCGGCTGTGGGCCGAGGCCGAACGCATCGGCGCCGGCCTGCTCGCGCGGGGGCTCGCCCCGGGCGACCGCGTGGTGGTGCAACTGGGCAACCTACCGGCGTTCGTCGCCGTGGTCTGCGGACTGTTCCGCGCCGGCCTGGTGCCGGTGTACGCGCTGCCCGCGCACCGGCTGACCGAAGTGGCGCACTTCGCGCGCACGTCCGGCGCCAGCGCCTACGTCTGCGGCGAGCGCTACGAGACCTTCGACTACCGCTCGCTGGCGCGCGAGCTCCAGGCCGCGGTGCCGGCGGTGCGGCACGTGGTGGTGGCGGGCGACGCCGGGGAGTTCGTCGCGCTCGACGCGCTCGACGGCCCGCGCGAGGCACTGCCCGGCGACCCCGATCCGCAATCCGTCGCGTTCCTGCAGATCTCCGGCGGCAGCACCGGGCTGTCGAAGCTGATTCCGCGCACCCACGACGACTACATCTACAGCTTCCGCGCCAGCAACGACCTGTGCGGGATCGGCCGCGACAGCGTGTACATGGTGGCGCTGCCGGCCGCGCACAATTTTCCGATGAGTTCGCCCGGTTTCTTCGGCGCGCTGTACGCCGGCGCGCGGGTGGTGCTGAGCCCGGGGCCGGGACCGGACGCGGCGTTTCCGCTGATCGCGCGCGAACGCGTGACCTGTGTGGGACTTGTGCCGCCGCTGGCGCTGCTGTGGGCGGATGCCGCCTCGAGAACGACGCACGACCTCTCCAGCCTGCAGGTGCTGCAGGTCGGCGGGGCCAAGCTGGTGCCGGAGGCCGCGCGCCGCGTGGTGGCGGGGCTGGGCTGCCGGCTGCAGCAGGTGTTCGGCATGGCCGAAGGCCTGGTCAACTACACCCGCCTCGACGACCCCGACGACCTCGTGTTGACCACCCAGGGTCGTCCGATCAGTCCCGACGACGAGGTGCGCGTGGTCGACGATCAGGACCGCCCCGTGCCCGACGGCGAGGTGGGCCATCTGCTCACGCGCGGGCCGTACACGATCCGCGCCTATCACGACGACGATGCGGCCAATGCGCGTGCGTTCACCGACGACGGGTTCTACCGCACCGGCGACATGGTCCAGCGCCTGCCCGGCGGGTACCTGGTGGTGCAGGGCCGCGCGACCGATCACATCAACCGTGCCGGGGAGAAGATTTCCGCCGAGGAGATCGAGGATCACCTGCTCGCGCATCCGCAGGTGTTCGATGCGGCGGTGGTGTCGATGCCCGACGATTTCCTCGGCGAGCGCAGCTGTGCGTTCGTGATTCCGGGCGATGCCCGGCCGCGCCCGGCCGAGCTCAAGGCCTGGGTGCGCGGCCGTGGGCTGGCGGCGTTCAAGGTGCCGGACCAGATCGTGTTCGTGGACGCCTTCGAAACCACCGCGGTCGGCAAGGTCAGCCGGCGCGAACTGCGCGCGCAGCTGCGTGCGCGTTTTCTCGCCGAGCAGGAGGCCCGGTGATGGGATTGCCCAGGATCGCCGCGTATGCGTTGCCCACCGCAGCCGAACTGCCGGCCCCGCGTGGCGCGTGGCGGCTGGATGCGGGCCGTGCGGCGCTGCTGGTACACGACATGCAGCGCTACTTCCTCGCCGCTTTCGATGCCGGGAACGCGCCGCTGGCGCCGGCCGTGGCCAATCTCGCCCGCCTGATCGCCCGGTGCCGTGCGCGCGGCATCCCGGTCTTCTACACCGCGCAGCGTGGCGATCAGGACCGGCGCGACCGCGGCCTGCAGGCCGATCTGTGGGGACCGGGCATGCAGGCGGTCGCCGAGCACGAGGCGATCGTCGACGCGCTGGTGCCGGCCGCCGCCGACATCGTGCTGGTCAAACACCGTTACAGCGCCTTCCAGCGCAGCAATCTCGACGCGCTGATGCGTGCGCGCGGCCGCGACCAGTTGCTGATCGGCGGTGTCTACGCCCACATCGGCATCCTGTCCACCGCGACCGAGGCCTTCCAGCGCGATATCGAAACCTTCGTGGCCGCCGATGCGGTGGCCGATTTCTCGCGTGCCGATCACGACATGGCGCTGGCCTGGATCGCGCGTACCTGTGGCGTGCCGCTGACCACCGCCGACCTGCTGGAGACACTCGCATGACCCCCGCTGCCTCTGCGCCGCTGACCCTGGAGCGCATGCGCGCCGACATCGCCGCGCTGCTCGACGAACCGCCCGAGGCCATCGGCGACGACGATCATCTGATGGATCTCGGCCTCGACTCGATGCGCGTGCTCGGCCTGGTGATGGCCTGGAGCGAGACCGGCATCGCGCTGGAGTTCCCGCATCTGGCCGAGCACACCACGCTGGCCGGCTGGTGGGGCGTGGTGCAGACCCTGCAGCGCGGCGCCGCGGAGGCCTGATGGGCGAGACGCCGTCCCGGCTTCCCGTGGCGCGTCCGGCCGGAACGTCGCTCGCGGCCTCATGGTCGACGCCGGTGCCGCTGACCGAGGCCCAGGCGGGGCTGTGGTACGCGCAGCGTCTGGCGCCGGACAATCCGGCGTTCAACACCGCGCATGCGCTGTGGATCGAAGGCGCACTGGACGTCGATGCGTTCGTGGACGCGGCGGACCGGGCGGCGGCCGAGGCGTCCGCGCTGGCATTGCGCATGCGCGAGACGGCGCAGGGGCCGCGGCAATGGCTCGATCCCGCGCACCGTCCGCGGCTGGACGTCGTCGACCTGAGCGCCGATGCGGATCCGGATGCGGCCGCGCGCGTGGCCATGGCGCGCGACCGCGGGACGCCGGTCGACCCGACCCGTGACCGGCTCGCGCTGCAGCGCCTGTATCGCGTGGGCGGCGAGCGGTGGGTCTGGTATCTGCGTGTGCATCATCTGGCCACCGACGGTTACGGCATGGCCTTGCTGACCGATCGGGTCTGCGCGCTGTATGCGCAGTCGCGGCTCGCCGTGTCCGTCGGCGACGGGGAGGGCGTGCCGGCCGTGGTCGCCGTGCCATCCGCCGGGGAGCGCCTCGCATCGCTGGACGGCGTGTTCGCCGAGGACGCCGCCTACCGCAGCGCGGAGCGGCGCGAGACCGATGCCGCGTACTGGCGCGAGACGCTGTCGGGCATGCCGGCCGCGGCGGGGCTCGGCGGCGGCCACGCGCCCGCCGCGCACGATTGCGTGCGCCATGTCGAACCCCTGGACCGCGGTTTCCGCGACAGCCTGATGCGCGCCGCCTCGGCGCTCGGGCACCCGTGGCCGGACGTGCTGACCGCCCTGACCGCCGCGTACTGCCGGCGGTTCGGCGGGCAGGGCGAGGCGGTGGTCGGCGTCCCCTACATGGGGCGCCTGGGCAGCGCATCGGCACGCGTGCCGGCGATGGTCATGAATGTCCTTCCGTTGCGGGTGCCGGCCATGGCCGAGGCCGATCCCGCGACCTTCGTCCGCACGATCGTGAAGGCGCTGGTCCGCGGCCGTCGCCACGGCCGCTACCGTGGCGAGCAGTTGCGCCGCGACCTCGGCCTCATCGGCGGACAGCGTCGCCTGCACGGCCCGCTGATCAACGTGCAGCCGTTCTATCGGCCGCCGTCCGTGACGGGCGCGCAGGCCGTTCTGGAGATCCTCGGCACCGGCCCGGTCGACGATGCGACGTTCGGTTTCCGCGGCGACGGCACCGCCGTGCTCGATCTGGAGATCGAAGCCAATCCCGCGCTCTACCGTCCCGACGACGTGGCCGCGCATGCGGCGCGCCTGCGCGCCTTTCTGGCGGCCGCATTCGATCTCGCGGTGCGACCGGATGCGTGCCTCGACGACGTGCCGTTGGCCACGCCCGACGAAGCGCGACGCGCGCTGTTCGACCTCAACGCCACCGCGCACCCGGTGCCGGACACGACGTTGGCCGCGCTGATCGAGTCGACGATGGCCGCATCCCCCGACGCGCCCGCGGTGGCGTTCGCAGGGCAGGTGCTGAGCTACCGCGAACTCGATGCGCGCAGCCGCGCGCTGGCGCAGGCGCTGCGCGCCCGGGGGGCGGGCCGGGACGCACGCGTCGCGGTCGCGTTGCCGAGGTCGCTGGCACTGGTGGTCGCCCTGGTGGCTGTGTCGCGGGCCGGAGCCGCGTATCTGCCGCTGGACGCCTCGCATCCGCCTGCACGCCGTGCGCGGATCCTGGACGCCGCGCAGCCGGTGGTGTTGCTGGCCGACGACGATGGCGTGGACTGGCCCGTCGACGTGCCGCGCCTGCCGTCGCACGACTGGCCGACGCATCCCACACCGGCGCCTCTGCCGCCGGTCGAGGGCGGCGATGCGGCCTATGTCATCTACACCTCGGGCTCGACCGGCGAGCCCAAGGGCGTGGTCGTCGAGCACCGCGCCATCGTCAACCGACTGCTGTGGATGCGCGACCATTACGGCATCGACGCCGACGACCGCATTCTGCAGAAGACGCCGGCGACCTTCGACGTCTCGGTCTGGGAGTTCTTCCTGCCGCTGCTGGCCGGTGCCACCCTGGTGGTCGCGCCACCCGATGCGCATCGCGACCCGGCGGCCGTCGCGCGGCTGATCCGCGAGGCCGGGATCACCACGCTGCATTTCGTGCCGTCGATGCTGGCCGCCTTCCTGGCCGCGCCGGATGCGCAAGGGCTAGCGGTCGATCGCGTGTTCGTCAGCGGCGAGGCGCTCGATGCCGATCTGCGCGATCGCTTCCACGCCACCCTGCGCGCCGAACTGCACAACCTCTACGGCCCCACGGAAGCGGCGGTCGACGTCAGCTACTGGGCGGCGGATGCCGACGACACGTCGCGCTCCGTGCCGATCGGTTTCCCGGTGTGGAACACGCGTCTGTACGTGCTCGATGCGCGCCTGCGGCCGTTGCCCCCGGGTGTCGCCGGCGATCTCTACCTCGGCGGCGTGCAGCTCGCGCGTGGCTACCTCGGCCGCGACGATCTCACCGCGGCGCGTTTCATCGACGATCCGCACCTGCCGGGGGAGCGTCTGTATCGCACCGGCGATCTGGCCCGCTACCGTGCCGACGGTGCGGTCGAATTTCTCGGTCGCAGCGATCACCAGGTCAAGCTGCGCGGCCTGCGCATCGAACTCGGCGAAATCGAGGCGGCGATGCTGGGCAGCGGACAGGCGCGGCAGGCCGCGGCGATCGTGCGCGAAGACCGCGCCGGCGACCGGCGCCTGGTCGGCTATGTCCAGCCGGTCCCAGGCTTCGTTGCCGACGCCCTGCGTGCGCACGTGGCCGCGACGGTACCGGACTACATGGTGCCGGCCGCCATCGTCGCGCTGGACGACTGGCCGCTGACCGCCAACGGCAAGCTCGATCGCGAGGCCTTGCCGGCACCCGCATTCGAGGCCGATGCGGTCGTCGCGCCGCGCACGCCCACCGAGGCGGCGCTGGCGGCGTTGTTCGCGCAGGCGCTGGGGGTGACGCGCGTCGGCGCGGATGCGGATTTCTTCGCCCTGGGCGGGGACTCGTTGTCGGCGGTGCATCTGCTGCTGGCGGTCCAGCAGCGGTTCGGGCGCGACCCGGGGCTGGGCGCCTTGTTCGCCACGCCCACGGTCGCCGCGCTCGCGGCGATCCTGGACGCCGGTGCGGACACCGCCCCCGATCACGGCCTCGCGCCGGTGATCCCGCTGACCGGGGGGCATGGCGCTCCCGGCGCGCCGCTGTTCGCCGTGCATCCGGCCGGCGGCATCGCCTGGTGTTATCGGGAGCTGGCGCGTGCGCTGGCGCCGGCGCGCCGGGTGTACGGCCTGCAATCGCCCGCGCTCGATCTCGCGCAAGCGCTCCCCGGCAGCATCGACGTGCTGGCGGCGGAGTACGCGAAGCGCGTGGTCGCGCTGCAGCCGGCCGGTCCGGTGCACCTGCTGGGCTGGTCGGTCGGCGGCATCCTCGCGCAGGCCATGGCGGTGCGGTTGCGGGCGCTCGGCCGCGAGGTCGGCGTGCTCGCGCTGCTCGATGCCTATCCGGCCGAGTGCTGGCGTGCCGAACCCGAGCCGGACGCCATCGCGGCCCTTCGCGCGCTGCTGGCGATCGCCGGCTACGATCCGCAGCGCTACCCGGAGCTGCGCACCCGGGAGGCGATCGTGGACTTCCTGCGTCGCGGCGACAGCGCACTCGGCAATCTGCCGGCCGCGGTGCTCGACGGCGTGGTCCGTGCGGTCACCGACACCAATCGGCTCGTGCGCCTGCATCGTCACGCGCGCTACGACGGGACCCTGCTGCATGTGCGCGCGGCCAACGACCACGTCGACCGGCCGCACCTGCAGGCGGCGCTGTGGCAGCCGCACGCGGCACAGGTCGAGGCGGTCGATGTGCCGTTCCTGCATGCCGAACTCACCGGTCGCGATGCCACCGCGCGTATCGCGCCGCTGCTGGAGAGGCGTCTGGCCCCGTTCGCGCGTTCGGCGGCACCGGACTGAGATGTCGTCGTTCCGGCCGGGGTGTGGCCCGTCATCACGAACGCGTGTTTCGGCACGTGGGTCGAGTGCCGCCATGCAGGCGGCGGTCCGCAGGTGACGTGGCTTTCGGATACCGAGGGCTTCGCATGAGGCGCGCCGCGGCCGGGAACCCTACTTCACAGGCATCAGATTCGAGAGGATTCAGCCATGCGTCTCACGGGGTTCGAGGGAAAGATCGCATTCGTCACCGGTGCCGCGGGCGGCATCGGCGCCGCGGTGGTGCGCCTGTTGCGAGAGAGCGGGGCCATCGTCGTGGCCACCGACGTCGAGGCGCCTGATGTCTCCACGCCGGTGCCGGCGTTCGGCGACGATCGCGCCGCGGGCGGCGGCCGGGCTTCGTCGCGTTCGGGCCTCGATGACGGACAGGGGCCTGTCCTCGGGGCCGGCTCGCGGCGGCATGCCCATGCGCTCGACGTGTCCGACGCCGATGCGGTGGCCGCGCTGGTCGCCCGGATCGAGGCCGAACTCGGTCCGATCGATCTCGGCGTCAATGTCGCCGGCGTGCTGTCCACGGCGTCCGTACTCGATCTCGGGACCGACGAATGGCGGCGCATCTTCGCGGTCAACACCGACGGGGTGTTCCATGTGTCCCAGGCCCTGGCACGCGCCATGGCGCCGCGCCGCCGCGGCGCGATGGTGACGGTGAGCTCCAACGCCGCCGGCATTCCGCGACAGAACATGGCCGCCTATGCGGCCTCCAAGGCGGCGGCCACGATGTTCGTGCGCTGCCTCGGCCTGGAGCTTGCACCGCTGGGCATCCGCTGCAACATCGTCGCGCCGGGCTCCACCCGCACGCCGATGCAGACCGGCATGTGGACCGATGCCGGCGGCGAGGCGCGCACGATCGCCGGGACCCTGGAGACCTTCAAGAGCGGCATCCCGCTGGGCAAGCTGGCCGAGCCCGAGGACATCGCCCACGCGGTGATGTACCTGCTGTCCGACCAGGCCGGCCACGTCGCGATGAGCGATCTCTACGTCGACGGCGGCGCCACGCTGCGGGGCTGAGGCGCATCGCGAGGGGGGCGGGTGGCATCATGCGGTCCGATGGCCCGCGGGGCCGAGCATGCGAGCGTCCGGTCATGAAGAAGATCGCGGCCTGCCACTGCGGCGCGGTGGAGATCGAGGTGGCCGGGTTTCCCACCGTCGTCACCGAATGCAATTGTTCGTTGTGCCGCAGCTACGGCGTGATCTGGGCGTACTACGACGCCGACGACGTGCGCTCGCTGCCGGAGGCGGCGCTGACCGCGACCTACGCGTGGAACGGCCGTCATGTGGATTTCCATCGCTGCCGCGCCTGCGGTTGCGTGACCCACTGGATGCCACGCGACGCCTCCCGCACGCGGCGCGGCATCAATGCGCGTCTGTTTCCCGTCGAGGTACTGGCCGCCGCGCGCGTGCGGCACCTCGATGGCGCTGACACCGGAACGTATCTCGATTGATGACGGCCGACCGGCCCCACGTCGCCCGGACTCCGGGCCGTCTGGTGGTCCGGCCGTACCTGCCCGGCGACGCCGTCGCGCCGCGGCCCGTCTTCGAGTCGTCGGTGCGCGGCCTCGCACGAGCGTTCTACACCGATAGGCTGGCCGGGTTCGGCTCGTCGCCGGCGTCGGGCATCGTGCGATCGTTGCAGCGCGACAGGATCGGGACCATGCCGTGGTCCAGGCTCGTGGGGCTGGCCGGCACGCCGCTGTGGCGGCGCAGACCTACCGGGCGTCGGTCGGGCACTGTCCACGCCCGGTCCGGCGTGGCGTGGCACGCAGGCGCTGCCCGGCTCGGCGTTCAGGGGCTCGGCATGGGGCCCTGTCCGCCGGGCAGAGAGGCCACCACGGCACGACCGGCATCGGTCAACCGGGCGAGTGTGCGCTCGCCGTCCTCGAACGTGCGGATCCATCCTGGCCCCGGCGCATCGCCGATGGTGTCCTCGCCCAGGTAGGTCAAGGTCCGCATCAGCACGCTCATGCGGATGCCGAGCCGCTTGCACAGCTTCGGCAGCGAGACGCCGTCCGGATGCGCCGCCAGCTCGGCCAGCAGCGCATGCAGCAATGTCTCGTCAGCGGACAACGGCGGCGGGGATGTCGCGCTGGCGCGGCGCCTGCGCGGCGGCGGGCGCCGCGTGCGGGGTGATCACCACCGGCACCGATTTCGAGGTCGGCGTGCGCGATTCGTCGGCGAAACTCGACAGCGGCACCAGCGGATTGGTCTCGGGGTAGTAGGCCGCCAGACAGCCGCGCGGGATGTTGTATTCGACGAGCAGGAAACGTGGCGCCTGCCGGCGCACGCCGTCGTCGCACAGGCTTTCCAGGTCCACCCAGTCGCCGGCCCTCATGCCGAGCGCCTCGATGTCGTCGGCGTTGATGAACAGCACGCGTCGCTCGCCGAACACGCCGCGGTAGCGGTCGTCGAGGCCGTAGACGGTGGTGTTGTACTGGTCGTGCGAGCGGGTGGTGGCCAGGGTGAACACGGGTTGCGTGCGATGTTCGCGGCGCGCGCGGTGGATCGGGTTGTCGGTGGGCACCGGGCAGGCGAAGAACACCGCCTTGCCGGCCGGGTTGGCCCACACACGGTCGCGCGCGGTGTTGGAGAGGCGGAAGCCGCCGGGCACGCGCACGCGGGTGTTGAAGTCGTGGAAATCGTCGAAGGTCTTCGCGATCAGGTCGCGGATGCGGTCGTAGTCCTCGACCAGATGCAGCCAGTCGATCTTCGAGCGTGCGCCGAGGGTGGCGTGGGCCAACCGCGCGACGATCGCAGGCTCCGAGAGCAGGGTGTCCGATGCCGGCGCGTTGATGCCCGACGACAGGTGCACCATGCTCATCGAATCCTCGACCGTCACGCCTTGCGGTCCGGCGGCCTGGATGTCGATCTCGGTGCGTCCCAGGCAGGGCAGGATCAGCGCGTCGGTGCCGTGGATCAGGTGACTGCGGTTGAGCTTGGTGGTGACGTTGACGGTCAACGCGCAGCTGCGCAGGCCGCGTGCGGTGGCCTCGGTGTCGGGGGTGGCGATGGCGAAGTTGCCGCCCATGCCGAAGAACACCTTCGCCCGGCCATCGATCATCGCCTCGATCGCGCCGACGGTGTCGTAGCCGTCTTCGCGCGGCGGCTCGAAGCCGAACACGTCGCGGATGCGGTCGAGGAACGCGGCCGGCGGCTTCTCGTAGATCATCATCGTGCGGTCGCCCTGCACGTTGCTGTGGCCGCGCACCGGGCAGGCGCCGGCGCCCTCGCGGCCGAGGTGGCCGCGCAACAGCAGCAGGTTGACGATCATGTTGATCGTCGCCACCGAGTGCTTGTGCTGGGTGATGCCCATGCCCCAGCAGGCGATGAGGCGCTCGCAGCCGAGGTAGAGATCGCCGGCGTGGCGGATCTGCGCCTCGTCCAGGCCGGACTCCTGCAGGATCGTCTCCCACGGCTCGGCCAGCGCCTCGGCGGCGAAGGCATCGAAGCCGGTGGTGTGTTCGGCGATGAAGGCGCGGTCGAGCAACGAGGCGCCGCCGTCGGCGATGGCCTCCAGGTCGCGTTCGAGCACGTGCTTGATCATGCCCTTGACCGCGGCCAGGTCGCCGCCGATCTTGAGCTGGAAGTAGTCCGACGAGATCTTCGTGGAACTGTTCGTCGCCATCTCCAGCTTGTCCTGGGGGTCGGCGAAGCGCTCCAGCCCGCGCTCGCGCAGCGGGTTGAACGACACGATCTTCGCCCCGCGCTTGGCCGCCTCGCGCAGTTCGCCGAGCATGCGCGGATGGTTGGTGCCGGGGTTCTGGCCGAAGATGAAGATGCCGTCGGCCTGCTCGAAGTCGTGCAGCGACACCGTGCCCTTGCCGACGCCGATCTGCTTCTTCAGCGCGGTGCCCGAGGACTCGTGGCACATGTTGGAGCAGTCGGGGAAATTGTTGGTGCCGTACTCGCGCACGAACAGCTGGTACAGGAACGCCGCCTCGTTGGAGGTGCGCCCTGAGGTGTAGAAGATCGCGTCGTCGGGCGAGGGCAGGGCGTTGAGGTGCCGTGCGATCAGCGCGAAGGCGTCGTCCCAGCTCACCGGCACGTAATGGTCGGTGGCCGTGTCGTAGCGCATCGGCGTGGTCAGGCGGCCCTGCTGTTCGAGCCAGTAGTCGCTGTATTCGGCCAGCTGGGTCACGCTGTACTGCGCGAACAGGTCGGGTCCGGCACGGAACTTCGTCGCTTCGGCGGCCACGGCCTTGGCGCCGTTCTCGCAGAATTCGAACGTGGAGGTGTGGTCGCGGTCGGGCCAGGCGCAGCCGGGGCAGTCGAAGCCGTCGGGCTGGTTGGCGCGCAGCAGGGTCTTGGCGCCGCTGACGGCGACCTTCTGCTCGCTCAGGTGGCGGGCGACGCTCTTCAGCGCGCCCCAGCCGCCGGCGGGACCATCGTAGGGGCGGATCGGTTGCTTGCTCATGCGGGAGAACTCCTGCCCGCGGTCGTCGCGGGGGCGGCGACCAGGCGGTGCGGATGGGTGTAGACGGCATGCCCGTCGTCGCGGGCGAAGCCGATCAGGGTGAGCCGGGCGCGTTCGGCCAGCGAGATCGCCAGGGCCGTGGGTGCGGAGATCGCGGCCATCACCGCGATGCCGGCGCTGGCCGCCTTCATCGCCATTTCGTAGCTGGCGCGGCTGGTGACCACCAGAAAGCCGTCGGCGGCATCGTGGCCGGCGGCATGCATCGCGCCGATCAGCTTGTCGAGCGCGTTGTGGCGACCGACGTCCTCGCGCACCAGATGCAGGCGGCCGTCGAGCGCCGCCCAGCCGGCGGCGTGGGTGGCGCCGGTCTCGGCATTGAGCGCCTGCATTCGGCGCAGCGCCTGCAGGGCCGTCCGCAGGGCCGTGGTGTCCACGCGCGGATCGGCCTGCACGGGATCCGGGCGTCGCAGCGCGGCTTCCAGCAGTTCGCTGCCGCACACGCCGCAGCCGCTGCGGCCACTCATGCTGCGGCGGCGCCGGTCCAGCGCCTCGGCGCGCGCGTCGGGGATGCGAATGCGGATCTCGATGCCTTCGAGCAGGTGCTCGACGCCTTCGACCTGCACGTCACCCGCGCGTTCGACGATGCCCTCGCTGAGCGCGAAGCCCAGCGCGAAATCCTCGAGGTCGGCCGGCGTGGCCATCATCACCGCGAACGGTGCGTCGTTGTAGACGAACGCGACCGGCACTTCCTCGGCGATGTGATCGTCCAGGCGCTGCAGGGTGCCGCCGCGCCAGCGGTCCACCGGGCGTCGCGCGCTGCCGGCCGCCGCCCCGGTGGGGCGGTCGGTCGGTGGACGGTGGTGGCGGGCGTCGTCTCGCATGGCCTCGAGCGTGGCGCACGCCGCGTGGGCGTGCGGTGGCGGATCAGCTGAACAGGATCATGGCTTTCTGCAGGGTGACCCACATGCCCCACAGCAGCGGCAGGCCGACCGCGGCCCAGGCCAGGCCGATCACGACCGGGTTGCCGCCGCCACCGATGCGGTCCATTTCCTCGGCCGAGACCAACGACTTGCCGCTCTCGTCGACCTTCTCGTGCGCGAGCTGCTTCTCGTGGGCCAGCTCGTCGTCGGTCATGAAGTGCTTCGGGTTGACCGGCCGCACCAGCAGGTTGCAGATCAGGCCCAGCACCAGCATGCCGGCGAGGATGTACATGGTGGTGTTGTAGACCTGCGACGGCGGCATGCCCAGGCCGAGCTGGTACTCGCGCATGTAGCCGATGACGAACGGGCCGAGGATGCCGGCGGTGGCCCAGGCGGTCAGCAGGCGGCCGTGGATCGCGCCGACGTGCTGGGTGCCGAACAGATCGGCCAGGTAGGCCGGCACGGTGGCGAAGCCGCCGCCGTACATCGACAGGATCACGCAGAACGCGGCGACGAACAGGGCGATCGAGCCGGCGTTGCCGAGCGTCGGCGCCATCGCGTACAGCGCGATGCCGAGCACGAAGAAAATCGAGTAGGTCATCTTGCGGCCGAACTTGTCCGACATCGACGCCCAGAAGAACCGGCCGATGATGTTGGCCAGGCTCAGCATGCCGACGAAGCCGGCCGCGATCGCGGCGATCGCCGACAGCTGCTCGCCGGTGAGCTCGCGGAAGCCGGCATCCACGCCGATCAGGCGACCGCCGAACATCTCCTGCAGCATCGGCGAGGCCAGGCCCAGCACGCCGATGCCCGCCGATACGTTGAGGCAGAGCACGCCCCAGACCAGCCAGAACTGCGGGATGCCCCAGACCTTCTTCACGTGCACGTGGCCGCGGGTGATCATCGCGTTGGTGCTCGCCGGCGGCGGGGTCCAGCCCTTCGGCTTCCACCCGGTGGGCGGCACGCGGTAGCCGAACGCGCCGGCCATCATGAAGACCAGGTACAGCGCCGCCATCACCAGGAAGGTTTCCTTCACGCCGACCGAGGTCGGGGTGGCGAAGTGGCGCATCAGGATGTCGGCCAGCGGGCTGCCGATCAGCGCGCCGCCGCCGAAGCCCATGATCGCCATGCCGGTGGCCATGCCGCGGCGGTCCGGGAACCACTTGATCAGCGTGGACACCGGCGAGATGTAGCCCAGGCCCAGACCGATGCCGCCGATCACGCCCGAACCCAGCCACAGCATCCAGATCTGGTGCAGGTGCACGCCGAGCGCGGAGATCAGCAGGCCGCCGCACCAGCACAGCGCGGCGACGAAGCCGGCCTTGCGCGGGCCGACGCGTTCCAGCCAGCCACCCCAGATCGCCGCCGAACAGCCCAGCAGCACGAAGAACAGCGTGTACATCCACTGCAGCTCGCTGATGTTCCAGTCGCAGCTGGCCGAGGTGATGCGGGCGAAGAAGCCCATCTCGGGGCCGCAGGCCACCGGAGCGTTGATGCCCACCGCCATCGACAGCGGCAGCCAGAACACGCTGAAGCCGTAGGCCATGCCGATGCACAGATGGATGGCCAGCGCGGCCGGCGGCACCAGCCAGCGGTTGAAGCCCGGCTTCGCGATGATCCGTTCCTTCGACAGCAGGCTGCCTTCTTTCCGAGCGGATGCGGGTAAAACGCCTTCATTGCCGGCCATGGGCCCCCCGTAGAGCGGTTGATTTATTGGGTTCCCCAGCAAATATGCTTTAAGCCGCATATTGGGTGGGACAAAGTGCCGCAAGGTTAGTGCAAAACGTCCAATATTTGCGTTTTCTGATGGTCGAATATTAGGCTTTATTGAGCATATTTAATCGGCGATCCGCAGTGCTGCGACGCCGCATGCGGGTCGACTCACGGGAGAGGACATGTACAAGGTGCGGATCCAGCCGGGTTGGGAACTCGAGAACAGTGCCGGCGACGCCTTGCCGCCACGCCTGATCGAACTGCTGGTCGCGGTGCATGGGGGCGGGTCGCTCGCGGCGGCGGCGCGCCGCGTCGGCCTGTCGTATCGCTACGCATGGGGCCAGTTGAACCAGGCGCGCGAGGTCTTCGGGCAACCGTTACTGCGCATGACGCGCGGCCGGGGTGCGCAACTGACACCGATCGGCGAACGCCTTGTCTGGGCCGACAGTCGCATCCGCGCGCGCCTGTCGCCGATGCTCGACAGTCTGGCGGCCGAGCTGGAAACCGAGCTCGAGCGCGCGGTCAGCGCGCATGCCTCGCCGCTGCGGTTGCATGCGTCGCACGGCTTCGGTGTCGAAGCCTTGCGGCGCGCGTTGTCGGATGCGGGCATTCCGCTCGATCTCAAATACCGCAGTCCGGACGATGCGCTGGTGGCCTTGCGCAACGGCAGTTGCGATCTGGCCGGCCTGCATCTGCCGATCGGCGAGATGGAAGGCACGATCGCGGTCCACTATCTGGACCGGCTGGACCTCGTCGGCGATCGCGTCGTGCATCTGGCGATGCGGCGGCAGGGCCTCGTGCTCGCGCCCGGCAATCCCCGCGGCATCCGCGCGCTGGACGACCTGGCCGCGCCGGGTCTGCGCTTCATCCACCGGCAACCGGGCTCGGGGACGCGCCTGCTGCTGGAGCACCTGCTCGCGCGCGAGGGCATCGCGTTCACCGCACTGGGCGCGTGCGACGTCGAGGAACTGACGCATGCGGCCGTGGCCGCATATGTCGCCAGCGGACTGGCCGACGCCGGCCTCGCGCTGGAGCCACCGGCACGCCGCTACGGGCTGGAGTTCGTGCCGCTCGCCACCGAACACTACTTCTTCGTCTGCCGTGCACAGACGCTCGAAGGAGGGCACCTGGCGGACCTGCTGGACGTGCTGCGCGGCAGTACGTTTCGGCATGCGCTCGGGCAGTTGCCCGGCTACGACCCCAGCTACTGCGGCCGCGTGCAGACGTTGCCCGAGGCGTTTCCGTCGCTGCGGATGCCGAGTGGGGATCGATCGGCCGGGTGACGATCCGCACTGCGGCCCGGGGCGCGGTGTTTGCGAGGATGAGCGCATCGCATCGAAGGGAGAACGGCGTGAAGGCACGCATCGATCCGAACCGTTCGGCCATGACGGGGCTTGCCGTCGCGGCGCTGTCGCTGTCGTTGGGGCTCGCCCACGCGCGCGACGGGGCGTTCCCGCCCGGCCAGGCCGTGGCGGCGCGCCTGACCGGCCACATGGCGCCACGCCTGCAGAACGAGATCATGGTGCTGGGGACTGCGCACCTGGCCGCATTCCGCGACTGGCTGGAACCGGCCCAACTGGACGGCACGCTGGATGTCCTGGCGCGGTTCGCGCCCACCCGCATCGCCGTCGAGCGGATGCCGCCCGACGAGATCGCGCTGCTGCTCGAGCGCCGGCAGCACGACCCCGTGGCCGGCAAGGTGATCGACCAGTTCGCGCGTGCGATCGTGACCCACGGGGCGGCCCTGCAGGCCGCGCTGGGCATCGACCGGATCGAGGCCGCGCGCCAGGCCGGGGCGATGCTTGCCGACAGCGGCGCTGCACTGGACGAGACCGCGCGCGTCGCCCTGGTCGCGCGGCTGCTCGCGGCATACGAATACGACTCGGCGGTCCTGCAATGGTCCTATCTGGCGCCATCCGCGCGCGCGGAGACGGATGGGCTGCCGGACGAAGTGCGCGAGGCGCTGGACCGGCGGCTGCAGGGTCGCGACGAGATCGTGTTGTTGGTGCACCCGTTGGCGCACCGGCTCGGCCTGCAGCGGCTGTACCCGGTCGATAGCCAGTACGGAGGCGCGCGGACGTCGGCGTTGCCGGAACAGGCGCTCGGCGAAGCGTCGCAGCAGGCTTGGGGCGACGCTTGGCGCGCATCGGACGCCTGGCGGCGCATCGAGGCCGCGCAGGTGCAGGCGCGTGAGAGCGGCGACCTGCTGGACTTCTACCGCACTACGAACTCCGAACAAGGCCAGGGCGACGATGCCGAACAATGGATCGGTTGGCTGGACCAGTCGCGCGCAGATGGCATCGACCGGTTCCGCTACGCGATGTGGGAGCTGCGCAACCAGCGCATGGCGGCGTATGCGATGGATGCCGCCGCGTCGACGGTGCCGGAGCGGGTGCTGTTCGTCGTGGGCAGTTCGCACAAGGCCTACATCGACCGCGCGCTCGCGCCGCAACTGGGCGTGAGCCTGGTGCAGTTCCAGGATTACGCCGACTGACCGGCCCGGCCGAAATCCGCCATGCGGACCGGTGCGCGGCGCATCCCGACGGCGCATGGCGCGGGGGGCGGTGCGCCGTCGGGCGTGACGCATCGGATCATGGCCCCCGGGCCGGTCCCGGCACGTCGGGGCTGCCGACAGCATCGATGCCGGAGGCGGGGACCAAGGCCACGCGCGACAGGGCGACCACCCCCTGCGGCGAGCGGTCGAACACGAACGCGATCTCCTGCAGGGCGCCGGGATCGAACGTCGGATTCTCGGCGACGAAATCCCGCAAGGGCAGGATCCAGGTCCGGAACAGGGGTTCCGGACGGACCTGCCCGCGCACCCAGGCTGCCTTGAACAGGTCCGGCTGCTGCACACGTTGCAGCGCGCCGTAGCGGCCGAGCGGCAGGGTGGCGGTCTGCCCGCTGCGATCGGTCACGCGCACGCTCAGGTCGAGCGGTGCATCGGGGTCGCCTGCGTCCGGCGCATCGCTGGCGTCGGTATCGGGTGTGCGGCGCGGCGTCGCGCCGGTATCGGCCATCGCGAAGCTGAGTGCATCGGCGGTGGGCAGCCCGTCGGGCAGGCGCAGCGCGAAATGCGCCGGATCGGCGATGCCGCGCCAGCCCAGCCAGACCGCGCTCGTGTCGCGCAGGCCGCGGCGCAACTGGATGCGTTGTTCGCGCCAGTCGGTCAGGCGATGTTGGGACAGGCGTACGCCGGGCAGCGATGCGGTGGTGGGGTCGAGATCCTCGTCGAAGGTCGCCAGCGGCATGTCGCCCGCGGCGACGTACTCGGTGTTGTACACACCTTCCGGCAGCCACGCCGCGCCGGTGCGCGGGTCGTGGAACAACGGGCGGTAACGAGCGTCGTCGCGCAGGCTCGCCTCGAGAAACGCGCCGACGAAGGTGCCCGCGATGTGGCGCTGGCGTTCGCCCGGCATCAGCGGCGCGAGGTTGAGCAGCCAACCCAGCGGACGCGGCATGTCGTAGCGGCCCCACACGGTATTGAACTGGCCGTGATTGCCGCCGGCGAAGTGCACCGCGCTGCGGAATCCCGTGCCGCCGGGCGAGTAGGCGATGCGGTCGAACTGGCGGACGCCGTCGAACGAGAACATGTCCGCATCCTGGCCGCCCTGCAGGGTCAGGTAGTCGATGTCCCGCAGCGGCGGGCCGCGCCGCCCGGGGCGGTATTGCCCGTCGGTCGGCGACAGCGCGACGATGGCGCGGATGTCGTAGCCGTAGTCGAAGGCGAAGGTGGCGTCGTCCGGGTAGGCCGGGAGCCGGTTGAAGGCTGCGGCGATCGCGACCGCTTCGCCGCCGCGCGAATGACCGATCAGGGCGATGCGCCCGGTGTCCACGCGGCCGGCGAGCGGGTGGCCCGGGCTCGCGTTCCAGCGATGCCACAACCGCAGGTGTTCGAGCATCAGCCAGGCGCGGGTCTGCGTTTCGCCGCTGGTGCCGCCCTGGGTCAGGTCGGCCACGCCGGAGTTGAGGAAGTTCTGGTCCACCGACACCGCGATGTAGCCACGGCTGGCCAGGCGTTCGCCGAGCCAGGCGTAGCCGGGGTCGGAGAAGCTGTCCATGAGGTGGTTGCCGTGCACGATCAGCACCAGCGGGAAGGGGCCTTCGCCATCGGGCAGCCAGATCCGCCCCTGCAGCGGCAGGTGGCCGGGGTCGATGCCCCAGTATGCGGCGCGGATGCGCGCGGGAGCGCCGTCGCCCCAGTCGAGCAGCCGGGATGCGTCGACGGTCGGGGCCTCGAGGTCGGCATCCTGGCCGTACTCGGGCCGCCGGCGATCTTGGCCGCTGCCGTAGGTGAGGACGGTGTGCGACCACTGGCCGGCCGCGAACGGGTCGGGCGCGGCCAGCGCCGTGGCGCCGCGCGCCCAGTCACCCGCATCGGGACTGCCCGGGCGGCCGGCGTCGGCCAGCCACCACACCGCGAAGGCCAGGGTGCCGGCGCCCGCGAGCACGAGGCCCACGGCGACCAGGACGCCCGGGCGGTCCCGACGACGGCGCGCGCGCACGAGCCAGCGGGTGCCGCCGGCGACCGCCGCCGTCGCCAGCGCGCAGGCGAGCGTGACCTGGATCGCGCCGTTGCGGGTGGCGAGGAAGGACAGCAGCGGGACGGCCGTGGCGACCGCGACCGCGACCGCGCAGAGGAAGGCCACGGGCAGCGAGAACAGCAGGCGGCCGGCGACGACCAGCAGGCAGGTCACGACCGCCAGGACGCCCAACCGCCACGCGGCATGACCGATGCCGGCGACATCGGTCGCCGAAGCGCCGAGAGCGGCGATGAGCAACGGCAGGCCGGCCATGACGATGCCCGCGGCCAGTGCGCCCCAGGCCGCGGCGCGCCAGATCGCGCGGGCATCCTGCGACCGGTGGAGGCCCTCGGAGCGTGCGCGCAGACGACTGCGCCAGCCGGGCCTGGGTGATGCGGAAGGGTGGGACGAGGTACTGGCAGCGGGCATGTCGCGGTCTCCATGACCTGGATGGATGGCTGCGCCACGGGGTTGGCGACGGGATCGAGAAGAACGGCGCCAGGGGGCGGCGCCGTTGCGGGAGTCAGCGTGCGGCCGGCGGCCGCGGCGTCACTCGATCGGCTCGTCCAGGATCAGCTGACGCACGAAGCGCACCGGCGGCGCGCCCTTGGACAGCACCTCGTCGTGGTAGGCCTTGAGGTCGAACGCGTCGCCGCGCGCGGCCTCCACCGCCCGGCGCATGTCGAAGTGCTCCTGTGCACCGACGAAGTAGGTCGGCAACTGCGCCGAACTGACCTGGGCGCGGATCCACTTGCCCGAAGCCTCGCTTTCCTGCTGGAACGTGGTGCGGACCATCAGTTCCATCGCCCGGTCGCGGTCCCAGCCGTCGACGTGCACGCCGATGTCGAGGATCGCGTTGGCCACCGCGCGCAGATAGAACTTCAGCTGCACCAGGCGGAACAGCGGGTCGTGGTCGAGATAGCCGGCCTTGGCCATCATGTCCTCGGTGTAGACCGCCCAGCCTTCCGCGAACGGACCCGAGCGCAACACCGCGCGCAGCGTGGACGGGTGGTCCACCGAGTGCGCGCCTTCCAGGTAGTGGCCTGGCACGCCTTCGTGGATCGACAGCAGGTGGATCATGCGGTCGTTGTATTCGCGCAGGAACGAGGTGGCCTGCTCGTCGCTCCAGTCGTCGGGAATCGGCGAGATCGCGTAGTAGGTCTCCAGGCCCTTGTCGAGCGGACCGGGCGAGTCGCAATAGGCGACCGCGACGCCGCGCTGGAACTCCGGCATCTCGATGATCTTCACCGGCGCGTCGGGCATGGTGACCAGGTCGTGCTCGCGGGTGAACGCGGTGGCGATGTCGAGCGTTTCGCGGGCGAACTCGAACACTTCGTCGCGCGCCGGGCGTTCGGCGTAGGCCAGCTCCAGTGCGGCTTCGATCGCGGCCTGACGCTGATCGTCGTCGGGCTGCGCCGGCATCTCCGGCGCATCGGCATGATCGGCCAGCACGGTCTGCGCGATGGTGTACATCTCGTCGCGGACGCCGGCGATCTCGGCCTCGGCACGCTGACGGATCTCCTCGCGCGAGAGCGACGCGTTGAGCGAGTAGCGCAGCTTCTCGTCGAAGCGCTCGGCGCCGAGGCGGAAGTCGCCGGATGCGGCGGGGACCAGGGGGTCGTCGATCCAGGTCTGGTGTTCCTCGACGGCGTTGCGCAGGCCGGCAACGGCCGCGTCGAGACGGGTCCGGGCCTCACCGTCGAGCTCGCCGGCATGCGGCACGATGAACTCGTCGACCAAAGTCAGCAGGCCCCGGTGCTGGCGCGAGACGGTCTCGGCGTGGATCTTCGGCACCCGCGCCGGGTCGAGGTTCTCGCGCATCTGCGCGAACAGGGTCGGCAGCGCCTCCATGCGTGCGGTGGCCGACGCCAGGCGCTCGGGCAGCGGGGCGAAGTCGCGCGCCATCAGGTTGTAGATCGCGCCGCCCGCCAGACCGTTGTAGATCAGCGGATCCCAGGCCCAGGCCTGCAGGGTCTCCACGCTCCAGATGTTGGCCTCCAGACGATTGCGCAGCAGCAATGCGTCGACCTGGTTCTCGCGGCTGAGCTGGCCGGCGTCTATCCCGTCGAGTTCGGTCAGCAGGCCCCGGTTGGCATCGACCGAGCGCTGGCGCGCATCGGCGCTCAGGTCGTCGATGGCGTCGTCATAGCGGTGCTCGCCGGTGCGGGTGGCGCCGATCGGCGCGCGTTCGAACCACTCGGCCAGGGCGCGTTCCGACAGTGCGGCGAACGCCTGGTCGGCCTCGCTTTGCGCGGCGGCATCGGTGGCGACCGCCGGCGCGTCGGCGGAGGGCGCGGGGGTGGACGGCTGGCAGCCGGCCAGGACGGCGAGCAGGGACAGAGCGAGCAGGCTGTGACGCATCGGATGACTCCAGAAAGAACGGGCGACGTGGGGCGCGTCGTCGCGGATGGAATGGAACGGGCGCGACGCGCCGGTGGCGGGTGTCGCGGGCGCTGCAGGTGCGATTCGACCGGCTGCGGGAGCGGGTGACCGATCGCGTCGGCATCGGGGCGGGACGCGTGTCGAGTCCGTGCCGGCCCGCCGGCGTCGGGTGACGACGGCCGGCGGATTATGTCGTGGCGCGCGCTTGCACGATACAGGGCGGAACGTCATGCGCACGGCATTGCGTGCGCGCCGTCGCCACTTGATGTCGGCATGCATGACCATTGGCCTATGCCCGTGTCGACGCGGTGTGCGGAGAATCGGGGATGGGTCGGGTGCGTTCGAGGACGCGCCGGGTCCAGCGGCCCCGTGCCGCGGTTTTCGCATCGCGCCGCGGTGCCCATCAGGAGGACTCCCCGTGAAACGACGCGACTTCATCGCCCTCGGCGGCCTGGCTGCGGCCGGTACGCTCATGCCGGCCTGGTTCGGCCGTGCCGTCGCCAGCGACGTGCTGGCCACGCCGCTCGAGCAGGCCTTGAAGAAGCCGCTCGCCGACGCCGGTCTCGAGGCCGCGCGCAGCGCGGGTGCCAGTTACTGCGACGTACGCATCGGTCGCTACCTGCGCCAGTATGTGATGACGCGCGAGGACAAGGTCGAGAACGTGGTCAACGGCGAATCGATCGGTGCCGGCATCCGGGTGATCGTCGATGGTGCATGGGGCTTCGCGGCCACCAATGTGCTGACCACGCAGGCGATCGCCGATGCCGCGCGCCAGGCCGCGGCCATCGCGCGCGCCAATGCGCGCCTGCAGGAAAGCCCGGTGCAGCTCGCGCCGGCGCCGGCGCTGGGCGAGGTCGCCTGGCGCACGCCGATCCGTCGCAACGGCATGGAGGTTCCGGTGGAGGAGAAGGTGGACCTGCTGCTGGGCGTGAACGCGGCGGCGATGCAGGCCGGCGCGAACTTCGTCAATTCGCGGATGTTCGTGATCAACGAGCAGAAGTATTTCGCCTCCACCGACGGCTCCTACATCGACCAGGACGTGCACCGGATCTGGGCGCCGTTCACGGTCACCGCGGTGGACCAGTCCAGCGGCAGGTTCCGCACCCGCGACGGGCTGTCCGCGCCGATGGGCCTGGGCTACGAGTATCTCGACGGCGACCGTTCGCAGCGGTTCGAACTGCCCGGTGGCGTGGTCGCCTACGGACAGAGTTACGACATGCGCGAAGACGCCGTGGCGGCGGCGGGCCAGGCGCGCGAGAAGCTCTCGGCGCCGTCGGTGGAGCCGGGCCGCTACGATCTGGTGCTCGATCCGACCAACCTGTTTCTCACCATCCACGAGAACGTCGGCCATCCGCTCGAGCTGGATCGTGTGCTCGGCTACGAGGCCAACTACGCCGGCACCAGCTTCGCCACGCTGGACAAGCGCGGCGAGTTCCAGTGGGGCAGCGACATCGTCACCCTGTTCGCCGACAAGACCCAGCCCGGCAGCCTCGGCGCGGTGGGTTACGACGACGAGGGCGTGCAGACCAAGCGCTGGGACCTGGTGCGCGACGGCGTGCTGGTCGATTACCAGGCCACCCGCGACCAGGCCCACATCCTCGGCAAGACCGAGTCCGACGGCTGCTGCTACGCCGATTCCTGGTCGAGCGTGCAGTTCCAGCGCATGCCCAATGTGTCGCTGGCCGCGGGCACGACGCCGCTGTCGGTGCAGGAGATGATCGCCGGCGTCGAGCGCGGCCTCTACGTGCACGGGCGCGGCTCGTACTCGATCGACCAGCAGCGCTACAACTCGCAGTTCGGCGGTCAGCTGTTCTACGAGATCCGCAACGGCGAGATCGCCGGGATGGTGGAGGACGCCGCCTACCAGATCCGCACGCCGGAGTTCTGGAACGCCTGTTCGGCGATCTGCGACGAACGCGATTTCCGCCTGGGCGGCTCGTTCTTCGACGGCAAGGGCCAGCCGGGGCAGGTCTCGGCGGTCTCGCACGGCTCGGCGACCACCCGCTTCGACGGCATGAACATCATCAACACCGCGCGCTCGCTGGGCTGAGCGCGCGGTGCGTCCGGCGCACGCGCCCGCGGATCAGCGGGTGGTGTAGCCGCCGTTGACCAGGATCGTCTGTCCGGTCATCCACCAGCCGTCCGAGACCAGGAAGCGGATCCACGGCACGATGTCCTCGATGTCGGTCAGTCCCGTCTTCGACGACGGCGACAGGGCGGCGGCGGTCTTGTGGTACGCCACGGCGTCGTCGCTCTCGGCCGGGTAGAAGAACGGCGTGTCCATCGGGCCGGGTCCGATCGCGGTGACCGAGATGCCGCGCTCGCCGAACTCCTTGGCCGCGGCACGCGTGTAGTGCTCGACCGGCGCCTTGGTGCCGGCGTAGCTGGCGTAGAACGGGGTGAACGCGCCGAGCAGCGACGTCACCAGCGTGCAGACCTTGCCGTTGTCGGACAGCGTGCGGCCCGCCTCCTTGAGGAAGAAGAACGCGGCCTTGTTGTTGACCGCGTCCATCTGGTCGAACTCGGCCTCGGTGATCTCGACGAACGGCTTCTTCAGGACCCGGCCGACGGTGTTGACCGCGATGTCGATGCGACCCATCGCCTGCCGGGCGTCGGCGAACAGGCGCTCGGCGGCGTCGGCCGTGGTGAGGTCGGCCTGGAACAGGTGCGCCTGCGCGCCGGCATCCCGGACCGCCGCGGCGGTCGCCTCGGCCTCCTGCCGGCTGGCCTCGCTGTTGTAGTGGATGGCGATCGCGGCGGCGCCGTGACTGGCGAGGTCGCGCGCCAGCAGGCCGCCGAGGTTCTTGGCGCCGCCGGCGATCAGAACGGTCTTGCTTTCGATGTGGTGGTCGGACATGGCTGCACTCCGGATCGAATGGCGCGGGGGCGCCGGGATCGTCAGGCTATCTGCTGGAAACCATGGATAAAGAGGCGCCTAATGGCTTCTCATGTCGGAATTTCTGGATAATCGCGTGGACTACATCGACCAGTGCCGGATCTTCATGCGCGTCGTGGCCTGCGCGAGCTTCACCGGCGCGGCCGATCAGTTGAGCCTGCCGCGGTCGACGGTGTCCGAGGCGGTGCGCCAGTTGGAGCAGCGGATGGACGCGCTTCTGCTTCACCGCACCACCCGCCGCGTGGCACCGACCCGGGACGGTCTGCTGTTCCACGCCCGCTGCGAACGCATGGTGGCCGAAGTGGAGGCCACCCAGCAGATGTTCCGCCAGAGCCCCAGGACACTGTCCGGGCAGCTGAAGGTGGATCTGCCCGCGCGGATCGGGCGACTGATCGTCGCGCCGGCACTGCCGGACTTCCTGCATCGCCACCCGGGCCTGGATGTCACCCTCGGCATGACCGACAGGGCGGTGGACCTGGTCGCGCACGGGGTGGACTGCGTGCTGCGTGTCGGGCCCCTTCCGGATTCGAGCCTGGTCGCGCGCGGCCTGGGGCAGCTGCCGCTGATCAACGTCGCGAGCGCCGATTATCTGCGCCGCCACGGCACCCCGGAACACCCGTGCGACCTGGATGAGCATCTCGCGGTGCTCTATGCATCGCCGACCAGCGGCCGGGTCGAGCCCTGGGAGTGGGAGGATAGGGGCGGCGTGCACACGCGACGCGTCGCGGGCCGGGTGACCGTCGACAGTGCCGAGGCCTACATCGCCTGCTGCCTGGCCGGTCTCGGCCTGATCCAGGTTCCGGCCTACGACGTCCAGGACGAGATCGCGCGCGGGCAGCTCGTGGAGGTCATGCCGGCATTCCGGGCCGAACCGATGCCGATCACGTTGCTGTATCCGGATCGTCGGCAAGTCTCGGCTCGGCTCAGGATCTTCGGCGACTGGTTGATGGCGCTGATCGCGCGCGAGACGCGCCGGCATCCGATCGGCGCGTTCGACGCCGGTGGTCGATCGTCCGGGTGACGTCATCCGATCGTCGCGAATAGGCCGAAAGTCATTTGACCCTGCGGTGCATGCGCGGCAAGAATCGGGATGGCCTGCAGGCAGGGATGCCGGGACGAAACGCGGTTCGATGTTCCAAGCGCCGTGGCGACCGCCGCGCGTGCATCCATGGGGAGAGATTGCCTTGCAACGACGCGACTTCCTGGCCCTCGGTGGCCTCGGTCTGGGCGGCCTGGTGCTGCCATCGGTCTTCGGGCGCGCCATCGCCGCCGAAGAACTGCTCACCACGATTGATGTCGTCACCAAGAAGCGCCTGGCCGATGCCGCGCTGCAGGCGGCGACCGGTGCCGGTGCCAGTTACTGCGACGTGCGCATCGGCCGTTAT
Source organism: Luteimonas abyssi (assembly GCF_001482195.1). Classification (GTDB taxonomy): domain Bacteria; phylum Pseudomonadota; class Gammaproteobacteria; order Xanthomonadales; family Xanthomonadaceae; genus Luteimonas; species Luteimonas abyssi. The sequence continues at coordinate 1,003,083 of NZ_KQ759763.1, forward strand.
CTGCGGCAGTTCGTGATGACCCGCGAGGACAAGGTCCAGAACGTGGTCAACACCGAATCGACCGGTGTGGGCGTGCGGGTGATCGTCGACGGTGCCTGGGGCTTCGCCGCCACCAACACGCTCAGCGACGACAGCGTGGCGGCGGCTGCGCGTCAGGCCGCCGCCATCGCGCGGGCCAATGCGAAGATCCAGACCGAGCCGGTGCAACTGGCCGCCGCGCCGGGCGTGGGCGAGGTGTCGTGGCGCACGCCGATCCGCAAGAACGGCATGGAAGTGCCGATCAAGGAGAAGGTGGACCTGCTGCTGGGCGTGAACGCCGCGGCGATGGGGGCAGGCGCGAGCTTCGTCAATTCCACGCTGTTCCTGGTCAACGAGCAGAAGTATTTCGCGTCCACCGACGGATCCTACATCGACCAGGACGTGCACCGGATCTGGACGCCGATGACGGTGACCGCGATCGACCAGGACAGCGGCAAGTTCCGCACCCGTGCCGGCCTGTCCGCACCGATGGGCATGGGCTACGAGTACCTCGACCGCGATGCCGGGCAGAAGTTCGTCTCGCCCAACGGCGTGGTCAACTACGGCCTGTCCTACGACATGCGCGAGGACGCCATCGCCGCGGCGCGCCAGGCGCAGGAGAAGCTGCGCGCGCCGTCGGTGACGCCGGGCCGCTACGACCTCGTGCTGGACCCGTCCAACCTGTGGCTGACCATCCACGAGAACGTCGGCCATCCGCTCGAGCTCGACCGCGTGCTCGGTTACGAGGCCAACTACGCCGGCACCAGCTTCGCCAACCTCGACCGTCGCAACGAGCGCTTCCAGTACGGCAGCGACATCGTCACCCTGTTCGCCGACAAGACCCAGACCGGCAGCCTCGGCGCGGTGGGCTACGACGACGAGGGTGTGGCGACCAAGCGCTGGGATCTCGTCAGCGACGGCCGGCTGGTCGACTTCCAGACCATCCGCGACCAGGCCCACATCCTCGGCAAGACCGAGTCCGACGGCTGCTGCTATGCCGACTCGTGGTCGAGCGTGCAGTTCCAGCGCATGCCCAACGTGTCGCTGGCGCCGGGCCGCACGCCGCTGTCGGTGGCCGACATGATCAAGGACGTCGAGAACGGCATCTACATCATCGGCGACGGTTCGTTCTCCATCGACCAGCAGCGCTACAACGCGCAGTTCGGCGGCCAGCTGTTCTACGAGATCAAGAACGGCGAGATCACCGGCATGGTCGAGGACGTGGCCTACCAGATCCGCACGCCGGAATTCTGGGGCGGTTGCGTGGCGATCTGCGACGAGAGCGACTACCGCCTGGGCGGCTCGTTCTTCGACGGCAAGGGCCAGCCGAGCCAGGTCTCGGCGGTCTCGCACGGCTCGTCCACGACGCGCTTCAACGACATCAACATCATCAACACCGCCCGCTCGCTCGGCTGATCAGGAGACCCGCAGGACATGACCATCTATACCGAAGAGCAGGCGCGCACCCTCCTGGAGAAGGTCGTCGCGCTGTCGACCGCCGACGAGTGCACCGCCACGTTGAACGGCTCGCAGGACGGCAACATCCGCTTCGCGCTCAACAACGTCTCCACCAGCGGCCTGGTGAGCAACGTGGAACTGGGCGTGCAGGTGGCGTTCGGCAAGCGCGTGGGCACGGCGACCGTCAACGAGTTCGACGACGCCTCGTTGGAGCGCGTGGTGCGGCGTGCGGAGGATCTCGCGCGTCTGGCGCCGGAAAACCCCGAGTTCATGCCGGCCATCGAGAAGCAGACCTACCGGCCGAGCCCGACCTTCAGCGAATCCACCGCGGCAATCACCCCGGAGTTCCGTGCCCAGGTGGCGGCCGATTCGATCCTGCCGTGTCGCAGCGAGAACCTGGTCGCCGCGGGCTTCCTGCTCGACGGCCAGAACTTCACCGCGTTCGCCAATTCCAATGGCAACTTCGGCTACCAGCAGGGCACCAACTTCAACTACACCTGCACCGTGCGCACCGCCGACGGCCAGGGCTCGGGCTGGGTGGGGCGCAGCGTCAAGGACGCCAGCGACTTCCAGGCCGAGCGCGACATCCGCGTGGCGATGCGCAAGGCCAGCGAGTCGGCGGAAGCGCGCGCGCTGGAGCCGGGCAAGTACACCGTGATCCTGGAGCCGCACGCGGTGGCCGGGCTGGTGTCGTTCATGATGCGCTTCTTCGACGCGCGCATGGCCGACGAGGGCCGCAGCTTCCTGTCCAAGCGCGGCGGCGGCAACAAGCTCGGCGAGCAGGTCTACGACCCGCGGGTGAACATCTCCGCCGATCCCTGGCATCCGGACGCGCCGGTGATGCCGTGGGACGACGAGGGCCTGCCGCGCGAGGCGATGCCGATCATCCAGGACGGCAAGATCGCCAACCTCAACTATTCGCGTTACTGGGCCCAGCAGCAGGGCCGGCGCGCGACCGGCCGTCCGGGCAACCTGATCATGGCCGGCGGCGATGCCTCCACGGCGGATCTCGTGGCCGGCACCGAGCGCGGCATCCTGGTCACCCGTACCTGGTACATCCGCATGGTCGATCCGCAGACGGTGCTGCTGACCGGCCTGACCCGCGACGGTACCTTCTACATCGAGAACGGTCGCATCGCGCATCCGGTGAAGAATTTCCGCTTCAACGAATCGCCGGTGATCATGCTCAACAACATCGACGAGCTGGGCCGGCCGATTCGCGTGGCCGGCGACGAGTCGAGTTTCGTGATGATGCTGCCGCCGATGCGGTTGCGGGATTTCACGTTCACCTCGCTGTCCGACGCGGTGTGAGGGCTGGGGCTGCCCTCATCCGCCCTTCGGGCACCTTCTCCCGCAGGCGGGAGAAGGGAACGGGCCACGGCATGTTGGGGGCTGCCCTCATCCGCCCTTCGGGCACCTTCTCCCGCAGGCGGGAGAAGGGGCAAGGTTGCGGCCGGGCGTGCGGCCCTTCTCCCGTTCACGGGAGAAGGTGCCCCGAAGGGGCGGATGAGGGCGCTCTTCGCGCGTCCGCATCGCCTCACCTCATCGCCCCATGAACCGCGCCCAGTTCCTGCGCGCGCTGCTCGGCGCGGCCGCCGCGCTGGCATTGCCGGCCGCGGCCCGTGCCCAGTCCGGTAACTACGACTTCCGCTTCACCCGCCTGCGCTACCAGTCCGGCAACTGGGACGTCGATGCGCGCATGCCGTCCAACGTCATCACCTCGCTGATCGACTACACCAGCCTGCGCGTGGATCCCGAAGAGCACGTCGTGGACCTGGCCGATCCGGAGATGCTGTCGGCGCCGTTCTGCTACATGGCCGGGCACAAGCTGGTCGAATTCGATCCCGCCGAGCGGCGCAACTTCGAGCGCTACGTGCGCAACGGCGGCTTCGTCTTCGCCGACGACTGCAACCACGATATCGACGGCCTGTTCGCGCGGTCCTTCGAAGCGCAGTTGGCCGACATCTTCGGCGACGCCGCGCTGCGCAAGCTGCCCAACGACCACGCGATCTACAACAGCTTCTTCCGCTTTCCAGACGGGCCGCCGACCACGAGCTTCGAGCTCAACGGCTGGGGCGACGATCTCGTGCACGATTACCTCAAGGGCATCGAGATCGACGGCCGTCTGGGCGTGCTCTACAGCAACAAGGACTACGGGTGCGAGTGGGACTACGACTGGCGTAACAAGCGCTTCCTGGCCGAGGACAACACCAAGTTCGCGGTCAACATCGTCGTGTACGCGCTGACCGCATGAGCCCGACCCTGCAGGCCCCACCCCCGTCGCGGCCGTGCCCTGGGCATCGGTTGCCTTCCGTCCGCCTCTGACGCCGGCGCCACGTTCTTCACTCTCCACGGAATTCCGCCATGACCGCCACCCCCACCGAAGCCGATCTCGAGGCCCATCGCGCGCGCCTGGATGCACTGCGTGCGGCGATCGGGCAGGCCATCGTCGGCCAGACCGCGGTCGTCGAGCAATTGCTCACCGCGCTGCTGGCCGGCGGCCACGCGCTGCTGGAGGGCGCGCCCGGCCTGGGCAAGACACTGCTGGTCCGGACCCTCGGGCAGGCGCTCTCGCTCGATTTCCGGCGCGTCCAGTTCACACCCGATCTGATGCCCAGCGACCTGCTCGGCACCGAACTGCTGGAGGAGGATCACGGCACCGGCCACCGCGCGTTCCGGTTCCAGCGCGGCCCGGTGTTCACCCACTTGCTGCTGGCCGACGAACTCAACCGCACCCCGCCCAAGACCCAGGCCGCGCTGCTCGAAGCGATGGCCGAGCACACCGTGAGCTATGCCGGCACCACCTACGCGCTGCCGGCGCCGTTCTTCGTCCTGGCCACGCAGAACCCGATCGAACAGGCCGGCACCTATCCGCTGCCGGAGGCGCAGCTCGACCGGTTCCTGCTGCACATCGCGCTCGACTACCCGGACGAAGGCGAAGAGCGCGACATCCTCGCCCAGACCACCGGCACGCGCAGGCCGGAGATCCCGCAGGTGATGGGTGCCGAGGACGTGCTCGCGTTGCAGGCCTTGGTGCGCGACGTCCACATCGGCGACGACCTGCTGACCTGGATCGCGCGGCTGGTGCGCGCGAGCCGGCCGGGCGACGCGGCACCGGAGGTCGTGCGCGAGTACGTGCGGTGGGGCGCAGGGCCGCGTGCCGGCCAGTCGCTGGTGCTGGCGGCGAAGGCGAGGGCGCTGCTGCACGGGCGTCTGGCGGCCACGCGCGAGGATGTCGCGGCATTGGCCGCGCCGGTCATGCGTCATCGTCTGCTGCTGTCGTTCGCGGCCGAGGCCGAGCGCAAGCGGCCGGACGACGTGGTGGCGGCGCTGCTGCAGGCGGTGCCGTTCGACGCCGTGCGGCCTGCCGCACGCTGATCCGCGCGTGATGTCGTGATCGCCCTCGATCCTGCCCTGCGCGCCCGCCTGCGCGGCCTGCGGATCACGCCGCAGCGTGCGTTCGCACGCGCGGGCATGGGCCAGCATCGCGGGCGCGAGCGGGGCACGGGGCTGGAGTTCTCGCAGTACCGGGCCTACGAGCCCGGCGACGCGCCGAAGGCGATCGACTGGAAGCTCTACGCGCGCAGCGATCGCCTGTTCGTGCGCGAGGCCGAGCGCGAGAGCCCGCTGACGGTGTGGGTGCTGATCGATACCAGCGCCTCGATGGGCCAGGCCGACGAGGAACGTCCTGCGTTCGCGCGCCTGGATGCGGCTCGCCAGCTCGCATTGGCGGTCTGCGAGCTGGCGATCGGGCAGGGCGACCGGGTCGGGTTGCTGTGCGTCGGGCGGGACCGCATCGACGGCGCGCCGGCGGGCGCCGGCCCGCGACAGCGTGATCGTGTGCGATTGATGCTCGATGGCCTGCAGGCGGGAGGCGGCTGGCCGGACGCCGCACGCCTGTCGCAGGTCTGGGAGCGGATCGCTGCCGACGATCTGGTGCTCGTGCTCGGCGACCTGTTCGAGCCGGCGAGCGTGGCCCTGGCCGAACGATTGGCCGCGGCGCGCCGCGAGGTGCTGGCGATCCAGCTGTTGACGGTCGGCGAGCGCGATTTTCCCTATCGCGACGGGCGACGTTTCGTCGAGCCCGAGACGGGCGAGGCCGTGCCCGGCGACGGCGCGGCCTTGCGCGAGGACTTCCTCGCCCGGTTCGGTGCGGCGCAGGGCGCGCTCGTCTCGCGTCTGGACGCGGCCGGGATCCGCTACGCATCCCACGTGCTCGATGCCCCGCTCGACACCCCGCTGCGGGCGCTGTTCGCGCAGGGGCGCGGCTGATGCCGACGTTCCTGTCGCCGATGGGATGGCTGGCGCTGGCGGCGTTGGCGATTCCGCTGCTGGTGCATCTGGCGCGGCGGCAGACGCTGGTGCCGACGCCGTTCGCGGCATTGCGCTGGTTGAGGCCGCGCGCGCGACCGCGGCGGCAGGTGCGCTGGGACGAATGGCTGCTTCTGCTTCTGCGGCTGTTGCTGCTGGCGCTGTTCGCGGCATGGCTGGCGCAGCCGGCGCTGCAGCGCGGGGCGCCGCCGGAACGGTGGGTGATGCTGGCACCGGGGATCGATCCGCTGGCGCTGCCGGCGCCGGGCGACGGCGAGACGCGACGCTGGCTCGCACCCGGATGGCCGGTGGTCGATGCCAGTGCTGGTCCCAGCGCCGGCGCTGCAGTGCCGCCGGGCACGGCGGGCGCCGAAGCCGGCGTCGGGACGCTGCTCAGACAGCTGGACATGACCCTGCCGGCCGGCGCATCGCTCGTGGTGCACGTGCCCGATCCGCTCGTCGGTGCCGATGCGCAGCGACCGCAACTGTCGCGCGAGGTCGAATGGCGGGTGATGCACCGGGTCATCGGTTCCGGCGACGACGGCGGCCGTTCGAGCTTGGATGACGATGCGGCTGTCGATGCGGTGGCCGCAGGCGATCCCGGTATCGGCATCGGCGAGCGCGACGCTGCGCCGACACGGCCGCCGCCGCGGCTGGCGATCCGTCACGATGCCGCGCATGCGGGGGCGGTGCGATATCTGCGCGCTGCGGCGGAGGTCTGGCAGGCGGAGATCGCGGCGACGATGTCCACCGGCGCGGACATGGCAGCGGCAACGGGCCGTCGGGGTACGCCGGCAAGGGACACCGCGACTCCGATGGCGAGTGCATCCGATGCGGCCACCGCCAACGAGTCCGCCGACGGCGAGCGCGCCGGCAGCCAGCTTTCCGAAGGCGAGCGTTCCGACGGCGCCGCAGTCGAAATGGACATCGTGCAGATCGCCGATACCGGCGTGGACGTGGCCGGGGGTGCGGACGCCGTGCGCGACGCGATCGCCCCCGCGCTGCCGGCGACGACAACGCTCCTGGCCTGGCTGGTGGCCGGCCCGGTCCCGGACGCGGTCCGCGACTTCGTGGCAGACGGCGGCACGGCGTTGCTGGCCGCCGATGCGGACTGGCCGGGTCTGGTGGATGCGCCGCCCGTACGGGATCCCGTCGGCACCCTGCAGGCGACAGCGTTGCGCCACGGGCGAGGGCGGGTAGTCGGACTCGGCAACGCGTTCGATCCGGCCCTGTGGCCGGGCCTGGTCGAGGCCGATTTCCCCGATGTCCTGCGCCGTGCGGTCGATCCGCCGCCCGCACCGACGCGGGCGCCCGCGGCGGATTACGCACCCGTTGCCGGCGCTCCGGCCTGGCCGATCGGCTGGCGGGATCTGCGCCCGCCGCTGTGGTGGTTGATCCTGGGCCTGCTGCTGGCCGAACGCTGGTTGGCGACCTCGCGACGCCGGAGCGCGTCGCCGTGAGCGTCGTGGGTCTGAGCAACATGTTGGCCACGGTGCGTACGCGCATCGCGCTCGATGCGTTCGCGACCGGATTGCCGCTGGTGGTACTGGTGGTCGTGCTGGGCCTGCGTGCGTGGGGTGCGGCCGGCGCGCCGGTGGCGCTGGCGATCGCGGCAGCCGGATCGGTGCTCTGGATACGGCACCGGGTACGCCGGTACGACGCCGCCTGGCTCGCGGCGACGCTGGATGCGCGACGCCGCGACCTCGACGACAGCAGTGCGCTGCTGTTCGCGGATACGGCGTCGCTCGGTCCGCTGCAACGGCTCCAGCAGACGCGTCTGCGCACGCGCCTGGCACAGCGTCCGCTGCCGGACCTGCGGCCTGCGTGGGCGTGGCGGACGTGGATGCTCGCCTGGCTCGGCGCCGGTTGCGTGCTGGCGCTGGTGTGGCTGTGGCCCGTGATGACGGGAGCGCGCGGCACGCAGACGACACCCGTCGCCGCTCGCGGCAACGCGACGACGACACCCGCACTGGAGAGCGCCACGCTGGACATCCAGCCGCCGGCCTACACCGGCCTCGATGCGGAGGTCGCGCACGGTCTCGATGCGAAGGCGCCGGCCGGCAGCCGCCTGCGGTGGCGGTTGGCGGTCTCCGGACGGCCGGAGACCGTGGCGCTGGCGTTCCTGGATGGTCGCCACGTACCGCTGGCGCTGGATGACGGCGTCTGGACCGGAACCGAGATCCTGGAGACCTCGCAGCTCTATCGGGTCCGGATCGCCGGCGCCGAGGACGCCGGCGCGCCCCTGCACCGCCTCGATGCGGTGGCCGACAGCCCGCCGCAGGTGCGCGTGCTGGTGCCCGAAACCACGCTGCAGCTGCGCACCGACGGACAGCGGCAGTGGTCGCTGGTCTTCGAGGCGCGCGACGACTACGGCGTCGCCGCGCAGGCGCGGCTGCGGATCGTACGGACCGAGGGCACCGGCGAGAACCAGACCTTCCACGACCACGTACGCACCCTGAGCGGCGAGGGGCCGGCCCGGCAACGGCGTTTCGCGACGACGCTGGACATCGATGCCTTCGGCCTGCAGCCGGGCGAGGATCTGGTCGCCCAGCTCGAGGTTCACGACGGGCGCCGCCCGCAGCCGCAGGCCGGGCGCAGCCCGAGCGTGATCCTGCGCTGGCCGCCGCCGGCATTGCCCGATATCGACGGTCTGGAGGGACTGGCGCGCGACATTCTGCCGGCCTACTTCCGCAGCCAGCGCCAGATCATCATCGATGCCGAAGCGCTGCTGGAGGCGCGTCCGACGCTGGCGTCCGAACGCTTCGCGGATCGCTCGGACGCGCTGGGCGTCGACCAGCGGCTGCTGCGCCTGCGCTACGGCCAGTTCCTGGGCGAGGAGTCGGAGGGCGCGGCGCGCCCGCCGCCGACGGCGGATGCGCACGACCACGACCGGGCGCACGAGGCGCCGCCGCCGCGTCCCTCGGTGTCCCCGGGCGGCATCTTCGCCGACGGCTCGGATGCGCCGCCGGAGCGTCCCGCCGCCGAGGTCGCTGCGCACGACCACGCGCATGACGCGGCCAGCACCGCCGGCACGGCGGAGGGCGCACACGACCACGACGACCACGACCACGACGACCACGATCACGACGACCACGATCACGGCGACCACGATCACGGCGACGGTGCCCCGGCCGACGGCGTGTTCGGCCGGGCCGGCGACGTGGTCGCGGCGTTCGGTCACACCCACGACCTGCCCGAGGCGGCGACCCTGCTGGACCCGAAGACGCGCGAGACCCTGCGCAGCGCATTGCGCGAGATGTGGCAGTCGGAACTCCACCTGCGCCAGGCGGAGCCCGCACTGGCCCTGCCGTACGCCTACCGCGCACTGGAATTCATCAAGCAGGTGCAGGAGGCGGACCGGATCTACCTGCCTCGGCTGGGATCCCGCCTGCCGCCGATCGACGAGAACCGTCGCCTCGGCGGCGACCGCGAAGGCCTGGCCTCGCGGCCGTTGGCGCCATTGTCTTCGGTCGAAGCGGCCGCTGCGCCACACACGGCCTGGCGGGCACTGGCCGACGCGCGCGACACGGACATCACGCCGGTGCTGGACGCGCTGCAGGACTGGGTGCGAGACGCCGGCACGCGGCTGGACGATCCGCTGGCGGTGGTCGCCGCGATCGACGGCGTCCGCCAGGATCCGGCCTGCACATCGTGCCGGGACACGCTGCGCGGCCTGCTGTGGCACGCGATGCCGCGTCCTGTCGGCGGGATCGCGCCGCGCGCCGTGGATGCGGCCGGTGCGCACTATCTGCGTCGCCTGCAGCAAGACGACGGCCTGCCGGACGAACGCGCACGGGAGGGCGCGCCATGATCGCGTCGCCCGCGTTCGCGACCACTGCCGGCCTGCTCGCTGTGCTGGCCGTGGCCGCCTGCATCCGGATCCTCCTGTGGCAGCGGCGGGCGCCGCGCGCCGAGCGATCGGCGCCGTGGCGGCTGGGTCTTCTGCTGCTCGCGCAACCGGCTTGGGCGGTCCTGCTGTTGCTCGCCGTGCATCCGCCACGGCTGCCGCCCGCTGCGGGGGCGATGAGTGTATTGACGGCCGGTGCGACCGCTGACGATCTGCCCGACGGCCCGGCCGGCCGTGTGGTGGCGCTCCCGGAGAGCGGCGACACGGGCGGGCATGCGGGATCGACCATGACGGCGCCGGCCACGGTGGCGCGGATGCCGGATCTGGCGACGGCCTTGCGGCTGTACCCGGAGACGCGCGCGCTGCACGTCTTCGGCGACGGCCTGGAGCAGCGCGACCTCGACGCACTGCCGCGGACGACGTTGCGGTTCGTGCCATCCGTGGCCAGGCCCGGTCTCGGCGACCTGGTCGTGCCGACGTCTCCGGTCGCCGGCGATATGCTTCGGCTTCAAGGGCATGCGCTGGCGCTCCCCGGTGGCCGGGTGGAGATGCTCGATCCGGCCGGCGTCCGGGTCGATGCCGCATCGCTCGCCGACGACGGCATGTTCGGTCTCGATGCGCCGACCTTCGTCGAAGGGCCGGCCACGTTCACGCTGCGTCTGCTGGACGCCGAGGGCGAGGTTGTCGAGGAAGCCGGGCTGCCGGTCTGGCTGGCGTCGCCCGCGCGACCGCGCGTGCGCCTGCTCGCTGGTGCCGCCAATGCGGAGAGTCGGTTCCTGCGCCGTTGGGCGACGGATGCCGGCCTGCCGGTCGCTGCCCATGTCGCACTCGGCGCGGGACTGGGTCTGGGCGAGGGGCCTGCCGTGCCGTCGCGTGCGGACCTGGACCGGACCGATGCCCTGATCGTCGACCTGCGTGCGTGGCAGGCGCTGGGAGCCGGTGGCCGGGCGACGGTACTGGCCGCGGTGGAAGCGGGGCTCGGGCTGGTGGTGCGCATGGACGGTCCCGGCGTCCCGGCGGGGTTGTCCGATGCGATGTTCCGTATCGAGGCCGCGCAGGGCACGCAGCCGTGGCCATGGACGTTGCCGGCTGCGCCGGATGCCGATGTCCTGCGCGCCCGGCTGGGTCCCGGCAGCGAGGATGCCCCGTTCGATCCGGAGCAGGCCCGCGCCGCACTCCCGCCGCTGTCGTTGCGCGATCTGCGCGTGTCCGGGCACGCCGCCGTACCGCTCGACGCGGGCGATGTCTCCACCGCGATGGCGCCGTTGGGCTGGTGGCGCGGACGCGGTGCCGGCCGGGTCCTGCTGTGGCGTCCGCAGGACACCCATCGCCTGGTATTGCTGGGTCGACCGGACCTGCATGCCGACCTCTGGCGTACCGCCGTCGGCACGATCGCGCGTTCGCAGCCGACGCGACCGCCCAGGATCCAGGCTCCGGCATTCGAGGACGAGCGGGTCGCGATCTGCGGTCTCGGCGACGAGGCGAGTGTCGAGGCACCCGATGGCCGCGTTTCGCCCCTGCCGATCGAGCGACGGCAGGGGGCCGGGGATGCCTGTGCAGGCTTCTGGCCGCACGGGCCGGGCTGGCATGCGGTGATGGAAAGGGGAGAGGTCGTCGGTCGCTGGTTCGTCCACCCCAGCGACGCGTTGCCCGGTGTACGGGCAGGTCTGCGACGTGCGCGTACGGCGGCGGTCGCCTGCGACGGCGCGACGTGTGTCGAAGCCCCGGCCGGAGGTGAGATGCACGCCCCGTCACCGCGTGGCCCGGCCTGGCCCTGGTGGCTCGGCTGGCTGGCGCTCTCGGGCGTGTTGTGGTGGCTGGAACGCAGCCGCCTGGGACGCCCGGCGGTGTCGCCGTCGGGCTGACGCACAGAGGCGCCATCTGCCTGCAGGTCGAAGATGCAAGGCCTACACTCGGCGCCTGGAAACGAAAGGAATCGCGTCATGGCGTATCCGCGCAGTGGCCATCGCCGCCGTACCGTCCGACCGTCCGATGTCGGCAATCCGCTGGTGAAGCGCGCATCGCCAGCGTCGGGCACGCCACGAGCATCCATCCGCGCCGACGTCGGTGCGGAACGGCGGTCCAGGGCGTCCGGCATGGTGACGGCGAGACGCACGCCGGCGATGCTTCTCGGCGTACTGCTGCTGGCAGCGTGCGGCCGAAGCGCCGACATGGAGGGCGGCCCGGGTGCGGGTGGCGTCGCTGCCGATTCGACCGAAGTCGCCGGGCAACGCGCGCGGTCGCCCGGGGCAATGCTGGCCTACGAGCACGACGTGGGGATCACCCTCGCCGATGCCGAGGTGCTGACGCGCGCCGGCGACGTGCGGGCGGCGTGCACGGCTGCGCGGTTCGGCGCGTGCACGGTGCTGGGCGCCTGGGAGCAGGGCGGTGCACAGCGTTCGGCGTCGCTACGGATGCGCATCGTGCCGGAAGGCGTGGAGCCGCTGGTCGCGCTCGCGTCGGCCGGCGGCGACATCGGTTCCCGCAATACCCGTGCCGAGGATCTGGCCGTCGCGGTACGCGACAACGCGGTGGCCCAGGATCGCCTGCGCCGTGAGCTGCAGCGTCTGGGCGAGTTCCAGGCGCGATCCGATCTTTCGGTTGCCGACATGATCGCCTTGTCCGAGCGCATCGCGACCGCCGAGGCCGAACAGGAACGGGTGGAGCAGGAGAGTGCGCAACAGCGCCGACGCATCGACACCGAGTTGCTGACGATCCGGTTCCAGCCGCCGCACGGCCAGCGCGGCCGTGGAGAGATCGGACGCGCGGTTCGCGAGTTCGGAGCCACCTTGGCGACGGGAACGGCGTGGACGATCCGGGCCGCCGCGTTCCTGATCCCCGTGCTGATCGTGGTCGGCCTCTGCACCTTCGCCGTACGCCGGCTGCGGCGTCGACGTCGGAGCGTTTGACCGCGCCGTCCCGTCGTCAGATCTCGTCGTCCTCGTCGTCCTCGAACTCGACCAGTGCGCCGAGCTGGAAGGCGAGTTCGTCGACGGCTTCGCGGACCTTGCGCGCGGTGGCGGCGTTCGGCGCGTCCACTTCGATCTCGTGCAGCTTCGGGCCTTCCTCCTCGGCGAGGCCTGCAGAGCTGGAATCCTCGTCGTCCATGCGCGGCATGAGGTCGGCGATTTCCTCGACATGTTCGATGCCGTCCAGGCTCTGCAGCAGATTCATGATGCCGCGGACGGCGTCGTCTTCGCCGGTGATACGGATGCGGAGCATGGGCATGTCGGGACCACCGTGATGAAGTCGGCTGCAGGCTATGCGCGGCTGCATCAAGCCGGTGTGACCGCAGACGGCGACACGGGCACGCGTGCCGGCTGCGGCAGATCGCGCATGGCGGCGCCCACGGCGTGCCGGAGCATGGCGGGCACGATGTAGTGCTGATGTACGCCTGCGATCGCCGCCAGGTACGCATGGCCGAACGCGTTCGTACACTGCACGCGGTTGGCCATGCCGACGCGGACGTGCCCACCGGGGTCGATGCGGACATCGATGCTGCAGCGGAAGGCGAGGTGGCGGTCGTCGGCGCCGAGCAACACTTCGGCGTATCGGCCGTCGGCGGCGGCGCGCTGGGCCAGCACCGGGAAGCGGCCGGCGAAGCGCTCGACCTCGCCTGTGCCGAGCAACGAGGAGACCGGACACCCCAGGGGCGAGGTCCGCAGGCGCAACGGGCGCACCAGCAGGTTGCGTGCGCGCATCAAGCGGCTGACGCCGCGGGGTGGGGATTCGACGAAACCCGCCAGGACCCGGGCGAGCAACGTCTCGGCGCCTGGCGGCGCATGCGCGTGCGGGGCGGCCAGCGGCAACGGGAGTTCGACGCGGTCCTGATGATGGTGGCGAGGCAGTGCCGTCGCCAGCAGGCTGTCGGCGGGCAGGGTGGTCGCGCGATGCAGGCGATCGCCAGGTCCGGCGGCGACGCCGTCACGCCCGCCTGCCCGCGCCTGGGCGCCGCAGCGGTATCGGCCCATCGCGCGTCGCCAGACGTCGCGCACGCGCCGGCCCCAGGCCGTCTCGCGCGCATCGAGCGCGAGACGCGTGGTCGGGATCGCGGCGAGGGCGGCCGGATGCGCCTCGAGCCACGTGCGTACGGATGCCGGCAGCAACTCGGTGAGATCGGGAATGCGGGCATCGCCTGTGGCGGCATGGGCATGCAGCCGGGGGTCGTCGAGGCCGTCCAGCTCGTCGGGATGGACCGACAGCGCGAACAGCGCGGGATGCCGGCTGTCGACCCGGGCCGGCGCGAACTGGTGCCAGACATCGCCGCCGAAGCGCACACAGAACAGGGCATCGGGTGGGATTTCCACTTGCGTCAATGCGTTCGCGAATGCGCCGGGCGCTTGTCGCAGGCAGGCATCGTCAACGCTGGCGAAGCGCAGCAGTGCACCGCCGCTGCCGGAGACCGCGGTGAAGACGCGGCGTCCGCGGTGGCGGTGGAACGGGTGGCCGCCGCGATCCACCGCAAAGGCGTGCAGCGCGCTGTGGTCGCCTACGTCGGCATGCATGTCGCCCAGCCTGACCGTGGGCTCGTCCAGCGCATCCACGAAACCGGCATGCCGGCGTTGCCGGGCGCCGGCCTGGGCGCACAGCGCATCCCCGGCACCTGCGCCCAGCTGTGCGATCAACCGGACCTCCACCGGCGCCCCACCGGTGCGGGACGGCAGCAGAAACGAGGGGAAGCCGGAAACCGTGCCTGTGTCCACGCCGGACGCTCCTCTAGTCCCTGGGAACGGCCGCTTTCGCCGTCTTCGCAGGCCTGGACGGGCCGACCGCGCGCCGGCGCGCCTCGCGCTTCAAGGGACCGGCGCCCGGGCAGATCTCGAAAGCGAACCCGGACAGCGCATTGACCAGGTTGTCCGGCACCAGCCGGTAATGCACGAACTGGCCGCGCCGTTCGGCATCGACCAGGCCGGCATGCTCCAGGATCGACAGATGCCGGGAAATCGCCGGCGCGCTCATCTCGAAGCGCGCGGCGATCTCGCCGGCGGTCAGTTCCTGCGCCGACAGGTAGGCGAGGATCTGCCGGCGGGGCAGGGAGGCGAGCGCTTCGAAGACGGCACTGACGCTGCTCATTTGTCTAATTCAATAATTAACTAAATTGTTAAGTTATGGCGTCGCAGGAGACGTGTCAACCGGAGGCGATCCGGTGCCCGTGCTCGAGGCACACGATCCCGGGCCAGCGATCCAGGGCCGCGATTCGCAGGGGCATGATCGGGCTCCCTGATCCGGGATCCGCGATCGGATTCAGTGCGTTTCGCGGGTGCGCTCGTACAGCACGACATCCTGGTCGTGATAGCGCGCCTCCCCGAACGGGTGATACCCGGCGCCTGCGGCGACCCGCTGCGAGGGCAGGTTGTGCCGTCCGATGCAGCAGACGCTGCGCGCGCCGCCGGAATGGCGGGCATCGAGCCAGGCATGCGCGGCGCCGACGGCCTCGGCCGCGATGCCACGCCCGTGTGCCTGCGTGCGCAGGATCCAGCCGGCTTCCGGCACGCCGTCGAAGCGCGGCCCCAGCCCGCGGTGGAAGTCGGCGAAGCCGGTTTCGCCGAGAAACGCGCCGCTGTCGCGCTCGATGATCGCGAACAGCCCGTAGTCCAGTGCGTGCCAGTGGCCGATGTAGCGCAGCAGCCGATTCCATACGTCCTCGCCCGACAACGGCGCGCGCCCCATGGGTGCGAGCACCGCGGGATCGGCGAACATCGCATGCAGCGCGTCGAAGTCCTCCAGCCGATGCGGGCGAAGATGCAGCCTGGCGGTGTCGATCGTGGCGGCGGCCGCGCTCATCCGGCAGGCGTCCGGACCGGCAGCGGCACATTGCACAGGTCGATGTGTCCGGCCTTGCGCAGATACCAGTCGTCGCTGCGGTTGCGGCGCGCTTCCACCACGGCGTCGAACAACGGGGTGTCGGTGCGCAGCACCTGCAGCGGCGTGCGGGCGTCGGCCGCAACGTCCGCTGCCAGCCGGATCGCGCGGATCGGGGTGGGCTGTGCTTCGCCTTCGAGGAAACCCAGCGGGCCCGTGCCCCGCGGCAAGGCGCTCAGCAGTTCGATGCCCTGCAGCACGCGGCCGACCTGGGTGATGTTGCGGTCGAGCTGGCGCGGGGACTGCCCGATCACCACGTACAGTTCGGTGCCGTTGCTGGAATCGGCCTCGGCGCCGCGTCCGGCTCCGAGCACGCCGTAGCAGTGCGCCATCCACGAAACGCCCGCGTCCGCATCGCGCGCGGCCGGAAACCCGTCGACGAACCCGACCTCGGCTGCCCAGCCGTCCGCGTCGGCCAGCGGGTGGAACGCCAGACCGTCGCTGGCGCGCTCGAACTCCGCGGGCAGGTGGTCGCGCGCCTCGCCAAGCGGCTTGGGCGGCGCACCGTCTTCGACATTGGCGCCGAACTGCGCCACGAAGTTGTCCTGCACCCGGTAGACGGTGGTGCCGTCCCAGAACGCGCCGCGTGCCAGTGCGCGAATGTTGGCGACATGCTCGGGTGCGAACTGCGGCGCCAGCTCGATCACCACCCGGCCGGCGTCGAGATCCATGTACAGGAGGTTTTCGGGATCGGGTGTGCGCCAGTCGCCGGGCTGGGAGGCGTCGAGCAGGGCCTGCATCGTCGGCGCGGGCGGCGGCGCTTCGGCGCTCGCGATGCCGGCGATGCCGACGAGGACAGCGGTGGCGCCCAGAACGGACAGGGTGGTGGCATGCATCGTGATCGGGCTCCCCGGGGTTGAAACCCGATTCTCGCCCGAACGGCGCATCGGGGCGACGGTTCGCCGGCATCCGTCGCGCAGGCCGCGGCTTCATCCCGCCGGTCCCGTGCGGGCGGAGGCGCACCTTGGTGGCGACGCACCCGGCCACAGTCGCTCGGGATCGAAGACCCTGACCTCCGGCACATCCACTAGTGCGAACTTGGCACTAGTATCGACCCCAACATAGCCATGCCGGGTTCCACCGCCGCCATGTCCGCCTACGAGTCCGCCATCGACGTGCAGTTGCGCAAGTTCCAGAAGGAACTCAGCGCCGGCACCGTGTCGCTGGTGCTGCTGGCGGTGCTGGCTGGTGCCGAGGCACCGATGTACGGCTACCAGATCGCCAAACAGCTCGAGGCGGTCGGCGAGGGGGTGTTCGCCGGCAAGCAGAGCGCGCTGTACCCGGTGCTGCGCAACCTGGAGGCGGCCGGCTTGCTCGACAGCCATGTCGAGCCGTCGGTGGCCGGGCCGCCGCGCCGTTACTACCGGATCACGCCGGCCGGCCGCGACACCCTGGCGCACTGGATGCGCGCCTGGGCGGCCACCCGGCGTTCCGTCGATACCGTCCTGAGGGGAGTGAAGCCATGAACGAGCACCGCCTGCCGACCACGATCCCCGAGTACCTCGCCCACCTGCGCCGTGCGCTGGAAGGCGCGGACCCGGCGATGATCCAGGACGCGCTGTACGACGCCGAGGAGTATCTGCGCTCCGAACTGGCCGAGCACCCGGAACGCAGCGAGGCCGAAGTGATCGCCGCGGTCGCCTCGAGCTACGGTGCGCCGGACGAGGTCGCCGACATCTATCGCGACACCGAGGTCAAGGTGGAAACCGCGCTGCGGGCGCCCAAGCCCGCGCCGCGCGATTCCTGGCTGGGGCGCTTCTTCGGCGTCGCGGCCGATCCGCGCGCCTACGCATCGCTGTTCTACATGATCCTGACGCTGGCGACCGGCATCTTCTATTTCACCTGGGTGGTGACCGGCCTGTCGGTGTCGCTGGGGCTGGCGGTGCTGATCATCGGCGTGCCGTTCGTGATCCTGTTCTTCGGCTCGGTGCGCATCCTGTCGCTGGTGGAAGGGCGGCTGGTGGAGGTGATGCTCGGCGAGCGCATGCCGCGGCGTCCGCTGTATGCGGTGCGCGGGCGCGGCATCGTGCAGCGTATCGGCGACATGTTCACCGACCCGCGCACCTGGAGCACGCTGTTCTACATGCTGCTGATGCTGCCGCTGGGCATCGTGTATTTCTCCATCGCCGTGACCCTGGGCAGTGCGTCGCTCGCGATGCTGCTGGCGCCGCTCGCACTGCTGCCCGGCGTCGAATTCAGCGTCTGGCTGTTCGGCCTCGACATCGCCCGCGACGCCGCCTGGCTGCTGCCGCTGGTCTCGGTCGTCGGTGCGTTGCTGCTGTTCGTGACCCTGCACGTCGCGCGGACGGTCGGGCGAGCGCATGCGCTGCTGGCCAAGCACCTGCTGGTGAAGACGGCGCAGTACGCGTGAAACCGCCGTCGATGTGGCGCTGGTTGCCGCTGTCGCTGGGTGCGGTGCTGATGTTCGCCGCGCTACCCGCTGGTGCCGTGGAGGACACCTTCATCTTGCCCGAGGCGGGTGAACGGCATGCCGCATTGGCGTCGCTTTCGGATCAGGTGCTTGCGGCGCATGCCCGCCTGCAGGTGACGCTGACCGACAGCAACCTGGCGCATCTGCGCGTGACCGCCGGGCATTCGTCCGACGCGGTCGCCTCGATCGAGGCGATGATCGAGCAGGCCCGCGGCGACGGAGACGAGACGCGGGCGCAGCGCTGGATGCCCTATCTGGTGTACGCGCGCGCGGCGCTCGCGGATGGTGCGCCGGGTAGCGCATATGCGGAGGCGTTTCGCGCGGTGTTCGAGCCCTTGGACGACCTGCAGGCGCAACGGACCGCGTCCTGGTTCGTCGCCGACGCTCCGCGCGCCCGCGAAACGCTGGCCGGGTCGTTGGCCGCACTGCAGGGCCGGACGGAGGTGTCGCTGGAGGAGGCGCTGGATCTCGCGCGCCGGCAGGCGTTCGTCGAGGTCTTCGAGGCATCGGCCACCCTGTCGCCTGCGTTGATCGCCCAGGACGAGTCGCGTCGCTACCTGATCGACGACCAGGTGCTGATCAGGACGCCGTCGGGCGCAACGCTGTCGGCGGTCGTCGTGCGCGGTCGGGAGGCGGTGGCGGCGCAGCCGGCCGCGATGCTGTTCACGATCTACACCGATCCGGTCGCCAACCGGGCGATCGCGCTACGTGCCGCGTCACGCGGTTACATCGGCGTCGTCGTGGATGCGCGTGGAAAACGACTGAGCGAGGACGACATCCGTCCCTACGAGACCGAGGCCGACGACGCCACGGCGGCCATCGAATGGATCGCCGCGCAGCCGTGGAGCGACGGCAGGGTCGGCATGTACGGGGGAAGCTATTCCGGCTTCGCGGCGTGGGCGGCGACCAAACGCATGCCCGCCGCACTCAGGACCATCGTGCCGTACGTGGCCGCGATCCCGGGACTCGGGTTGCCGATGGAGAACAACGTGTTCCTTTCGGCGAACTACGCATGGCCGTTCTTCGTGGCCGGCAGCCGTCTGCTCGAGACGGAGACCTACTCGGATCGGGCGCGGTGGCAGGCATTGCCGGAGGCCTGGTACTCGAGCGGGCGTGCGTACCGTGAGATCGACCAGGTCGACGGCACGCCGAACCCTTGGTTGCAGCGGTGGTTGTCGCACCCGTCCTACGACGCCTACTGGCAGGCCATGGTCCCTCAGGGCGACGAGTACGCTCGTATCGACATTCCGGTGCTGACCATCACCGGTTACTACGACGACGGCCAGATCTCCGCGCTCCATTTCTTCAACGAGCACCTGCGCCACCGCCCGGACGCCGAGCACTACCTGCTGATCGGCCCGTACGACCACTTCGGCGCGCAGGCGTCGTCCAAGCAGCAGTCGCTGCGTGGATACGCGATCGACCCGTCGGCCCAGTTCGATACCGAGGAGGTGACGTTCGAGTGGCTCGATCACGTGCTGCGAGGCGCTGCGCGGCCGCAGCTGCTGCGCGATCGGGTGAACTACCAACTCATGGGTGCGGATGAATGGCGACACATCGCCTCGCTTGGTGCGGATGTCACCGTCACCGACTTCTTCCTTTCGGGACATGCAGCGGAGGGACTGCATCTCCGGCAGGAGGCGCCACCCGGACGTGCCTGGCTGACGCAACACGTCGACCTCGCCGATCGCAGCACCCGGCAACACGGCTACTACCCCGATCCCATCGTCCTCGAGCGGTTGGAGTCCGGCAGCGGATTCGCGTTCGCCAGTGCGCCGTTCGAGGCCGCGACCGACGTGGTCGGTACGTTTTCCGGCGAGCTCATGGTGCGCACCAACAAGCAGGATTTCGATTTCAGCGTGTCCTTGTACGAGGTGCGGCCGGATGGCAGCGCGATGCAACTGTCCTACTACGTCGGCCGCGCCAGCTATGCGCACGACATGTCCCGTCGCCAGCGTCTGGTGCCCGGGGAGTGGACCTCGCTGCCGTTCGCCCGTACCCGGATGACAGGGCGTCGCATGCCGGCGGGAAGCCGGCTGCTGGCGGTCGTGGACGTGCTGAAGGACCCGATGCATCAGGTCAACATGGGCACGGGGGGGGACGTCAGCGACGAGTCCGTCGCCGATGCAGGGGCGCCGCTGCGCGTGGAGTGGCGCAACGACAGCGTGCTCAGGGTGCCGCTGCGGGCCGCCGAACCTTGAGCGTGCCGATCGACACCGCGCGCAGGGCCCGAGGCCTGACCCGGCCCGCGGATCGCGCTATGGTGCCGGTGCCGGCGCATCTCGGCACCGGCGCCATCAGGAGCAACCGCTATGGAAGGAAGGAAGAAGGTCTGGTTCGCGTTGGCGTTGATCGCGGGTCTGGGTGTCGCGGGGGGCGCCCAGGCGTACGGTCCCGGCATGCACCCGGACGACGTGATGGTCCACCTCGAGCAGCATCGTGACGGCAGCTACGTAGAAACGTGGCAGACGCCGGAAGGTTTCGTCTACTACAAGCGCTGCGACTCCCCGTGGGGTCACTGCGAATGGTTCATGATGTGACCATGCTCCGATCGTTCTGATCGGGCTTCGCCGCGGCGGGCGCGATCAGCGCTTGCCGCGGCGGATCGGGGTGACGTTGCCAGCCGGCCTCGACTTCGTTTTCGCAGGGGCGTTCTCGCTGGCGTATCGCCCGATGAAATCGCGTACACGCGGGTAGACCACGTTGCGCCAGCGGCGGCCGCTGAAGATGCCGTAGTGGCCGGCACCTTCGACGGTGAAGTGCTCGCGGTCGGCCTCGGGCACGCCGCTGCACAGCTTGTGCGCGGCGCGGGTCTGGCCGAGGCCGGAGATGTCGTCCAGTTCGCCCTCGACGGTCAGGATGGCGGTGCGGCGGATCGCCGCCGGACGCACACGCTCGCCGGCCACGTCCCATTCGCCGCGCGGCAGCAGGTGTTGCTGGAACACCACGCGAACGGTATCGAGGTAGTACTCGGCGGGCATGTCGAGCACGGCGTTGTACTCGTCGTAGAAGCGCCGGTGGGCCTGGGCGTCGTCGTCGTCGCCCTTGACCAGGTTGCGATAGAAATCCCAGTGCGACATGAAGTGCCGCTCGGGATTCATCGCCATGAAGCCCGCGTGCTGCAGGAAACCCGGATACACGCGGCGGCCGCGGCCGGGATAGTTCACCGGCACCTGGTGGATCAGGTTGTTCTCGAACCACCACAGCGGGCGTTCGGTGGCGAGATCGTCGACCGAGGTCGGCGATTCTCGGGTATCGATCGGACCGCCCATGAGCACCAGCGAGCGCGGCGTGGTCTCGCCGCGCGCGGCCATCAGCGAGACCGCCGCCAGCACCGGGACGGTCGGCTGGCACACGCTGATGACGTGCAGGTCTTCGGCACCGATTTCGCGGATGAAATCCTCGATGTAGGCGACGTAGTCGTCCAGGGTGAACGCGCCGTCCTCGGTGGGCACCATGCGCGCATCGACCCAATCGGTGATGTACACCTTGTGGTCGCGCAGCAGCGTGCGCACGGTGTCGCGCAGCAGGGTGGCGTGGTGCCCCGAAAGCGGCGCCACCACGAGCACCGGGGGCTGGCCCTTGAGGTCGGTGATCGCGCCGGCATCGTCGCTGAAGCGCTTGAAGCGCAGCAGGCGACAGAACGGCTTGCGGGCGATCTCGCGCTCGACCACCGGGTACACGCTACCGTCGACGTCCACCGAGTGGATGTCGAACGCCGGCTTTTCGTAATCCTTGGCGACGCGGTAGAACAACTCGTTGGTCGCCGAGATCTGTTCGGCGCCCGGCGCCTGCGACAACAGGCTGCCTTGGGCGGAGAACGCCTTGGCGTTGGCTTCGGCCCAGTAGGCGTACGGCGCCAGCCAAGCGCGACCGAGTTCATGGAGTTGGTACAGGAACATGCGGGATCTCCGCTGGACGGCGTGCTGCTGCGGCGCAGCATAGCGGATCGCGCCCGGGACCGCCCGTGCCGCCGGGCGGGCGTTCAGGCGCCGGGGATCTCCAGCGAGGTGGCGCTGTCGGCCAGCGCCGGGCCCAGCCAGCAGTGCGAGCCGAGCGGACGGAACCCGGCGTCCGCGAAGCGCTTGCGGTAGAACGCGGCGGGACGGCGCAGGAAGCCGTCGTCGTCGCCGTCGGCGTCGTCCTCGCGGGTGAAGGTTTCCAGAAACGCGACGCCGCCGCAGAGTTCGGCCAGGCCCGGCAGGCCGCGGTCGATCTCGCGCGTGGGCAGGTAGTGCAGCACGTCGCTGCAGACCACCAGGTCGGCGGGAGGGCAGGGGCGCAGCATGCCGAAATCGGAAAAGCGTGCAAGATGCAGATTGCGTCGCGTGCCGTAGCGCCCGATCGCGTAGTCGCTGCTGTCGAAGCCCAGGTACTGCGCCTTCGGCCGCAGCTTCAACAGCGGTGCGCGCCAGGCACCTTCGCCGCAGCCGATGTCGAGCACGCTGCGCAGCGGGCGCTCGAGGTGGTATTCGGCGGTCGCGACGGCAAGCGCGACCTTGCGGGCCAGGCGCGTCGCGCCGCCGATATCGCCGCGGCGGTACCAGCGATCGAAGTAGGCGCGGTCGTATCGTTTCTCCATCCCGGTACGATACCGGGCGCGGCGGATTCGCGCCGCAGCCACTTGCGCCCACGGAGCCAATGATGCAAGCCTATTTCTGGGTCAAGACCTTCCATCTCGTGTTCGTCATCGCCTTCATGGCGGCGGCGTTCTACCTGCCGCGCATCCTGGTGAACATCGCCGAGGCGGGCGACGAACCAGCGGTGCGCGCACGGCTGGTGCTGATGGGCAAGCGCCTGTACGGCTTCGGCCACGCGATGTTCGGGCTGGCGTTGGTGATCGGTCTGGGACTGTGGATGGGCTATCGCGCGATCGACGGCTTCCCGACGATGGTCGCGCCGGGCAGCGGCTGGATGCACGCCAAGCTGGCGCTGGTGGTGCTGGTCCTGGCGCACTTCATCATCGCCGGTCGCATGCTCAAGGGCGCCGCCGCCGGTCGTTCGGTGCCGTCGTCGCGCTGGCTGCGCTGGTTCAACGAAATCCCGGTGCTCGCACTGATCGCCATCGTCTGGCTGGTGCTGGCCAAGCCGTTCTGACCCGCGTCGCGCCGCGTCGCGGCGTCAGTCCTGGAGCGCGGGTCGCGGGTCGCCTGCCGTGTCCGTGTGGCCTTCCACGCGGTCCCGGCCACCGCGTTTGGCCCGGTACATGGCGCCGTCGGCCCGATGCAACAGGGCGGCGGGTGCCGCATCGTCGTCGGCGAGCGTCGCCAGGCCGATGCTGGCGGTGATGACCAGGCCGGGGATGCCGAGCAATGGGCCGGTGCCGGCGATGCGGTGCCGCATCGCCTCCAGGCGCATATGGGCGCCGGCCGCGTCGACACCCGGCAGCAAGACCAGGAACTCCTCGCCGCCCATGCGGATCACGTCCTCGCGGCGACGCACCGAGCCGGCCAGCGTCGCGCCGACCGCGGCGAGGACGCGATCGCCGGCCTCGTGGCCGTGCATGTCGTTGATCTGCTTGAACCGGTCGATATCGACGAACCCCAGCGACAGCGGCAGGCCCTCGGCACGCGCCCGCTCGAAGCAATCGTCCAGCCGCGCCAGGCCGGCGCGACGGTTGGGCAGACCGGTCAGGGCGTCGGTGTCGGCCAACTGGCGCATCGCGTCGCGTTGCTCGCGCAGCCGGCCGTACCGGTTGGTCAGGGTGTAGGCCATGACGATGAGGAACCAGGTCAGCGCCAGCTGCACGATCTCGACGCGGTACTCCACCACCGGCCGCGTGCCGGCCACCTGGGGTACGAACAGCAGCAGTAAGGGCACGATCGCGGCGATCGCCGCGAAGGCACGGCGGTCGCCGCGCCATACCGACAGGCAGGCCGCCACGGTCACCGCCAACGCGCCCAGCGCGAACAGGCGATCGACCAGCCACCAGGCCGACGCGAGCGCCGACGGCGGGAGCAGCGGCACCAGCACGCCCACGCCGATGAACAGGCGGATCATCCAGCGCGAAAGGCGCCGCAGGCGCGGCGAGCGTCCGACGGTGCCAGCCTGCTGCCATGCGCCGTACGACACCGCCGCGAATCCGAAGCCGGTGAAGGCGACCTGCCATTGCGTCTCGCGACCATCGACCGGCAGCCACGGTTGCGGATAGCCGCCCAGCCCGTTCAGCGTG
The DNA here is from genome assembly GCF_001482195.1 of Luteimonas abyssi. Lineage (GTDB taxonomy): Bacteria > Pseudomonadota > Gammaproteobacteria > Xanthomonadales > Xanthomonadaceae > Luteimonas > Luteimonas abyssi. The sequence continues at coordinate 1,027,182 of NZ_KQ759763.1, forward strand.
GCCTGCCACAGCAGCAGGGTCAGACACATGGCCACATGGGCGAGGAACGAGCGGTCGCGCGCGCCCACGAAGCCCATCAGGGCCGAGAAGGCGAGCGCCAACGCGATCGCCAGGCACGCTGCCCGCACCATCAGGCGAAGCGTGTCCTCCTGCTGCACGGGGCTGGGGCCGCCCAGACGGACCGTCGGTATCCAGTGCGGCTTGACCGGCGGATGCCAGCCGACCTGGACCGGGTCGTGGCTGCCGCGCTCGGGGACCACCACGAGGCCGACGCCGGTACGGAAGCGCGAATCCCGGGTCCTTGCGTCGTGCATCCGTCCGCAGACCTGGCGGTCGCCGAGGCCCACCATGACCTCGCCGCCGAACACATTGAACACGCTCACGGCCTGCGGCGTGCCGGACCAGCCCTCCGGCGGTGCCGGAATCTCGACCCGGTGCAGTGTCGTCAGCATCGCGGGATCGCAGGCCCGCATCGGGGTGGCGTCGCTGGTGGGCATGCCGCTGACCAGGTGCGTGGGCACGGCAGCGCGTGCGGCGCCGGTCATCGCCAACACCAGCGACAGCAAGAACGTGACGAGCACGGGCAGGGCGCGCCTTGCCGATTGATCCCCCGCCTGTCCTTGCGCCGTCATGGCCTTCTCCCGCGGGTATCTGGCCCGTCAGTGTCTCCATGCAAGTGTCGGGCCAGCCCGACGGCATGCCAAGGCTGGCGGCGCGGGGCCGTCGCGACGACGCGAGTGTGTCGATGGCGCGGCGGGAAGGGGGGTCGGGTCATCTTCGCCGGGACACCCCGGTGAACGCCGGTCCCCGGACCGCGCCATGGCCTGCAGCACGCGGCCGGCGCATCGTGCGTGGGCATGTATCCGGCGTCGCCGCAGGCACATCGACGGCGCGAGGCCGCCCGTGGACGGCGGGCGACCTCTGCCGGAATCCGTCAGGTCGTGTCGGGGCGCGTCAGCTCACGCGAGGCGTGACGTGCGGACGTTCGTAGGCGTCGGACCCCACGGCGCCCGGGACGGGCGGTGGCGGTGCATCGGGTGCCTGCATGTTCCGCTCCGGGATGCGTTCCCGGGCCGAGGCGGGGTCTCGTCGTCCGCGACGTACCCACCAGACCAGCGCCATCACCATCGCCGCCGGAATTGCCACCATCATCAGCAAGAAGAACCCGTGCCACGGGCTGAAACTCCCCATACCACCTCCCCAGAGCGGGCCGCCCTCCCGGCCGGCGCGAGTGCCGGCGCTTCCGTGGGGGACCCCTGCGTCCGATCCTACCGCGGCCGGCGCGCGGGCCATGCTGCCCTGCGTCAAAGGCTCAGTCGGCGGTGAGGCGGTGGACGTCGTGGGTGGCGACACCGATGTCGCGATCGGGCAGGTCGAAGAACGCCGGGTGATCGAGGGTCAGCGCCATGTCGTTGCGGCCCTGTTCCCAGTGGTACTGCAGCGGCAGGCGCCCGAAGGCGTAGTCCTTGTGCTGGCGTTCGTGCGCACCGGACTGGTAGATCAGATGGACGATGTTGAACACCCGGTCGTCGAGATAGGGCGCGAGCGTATCGGCCAGGTGCGGCGGCAGCTTGCGGTCGGGCAGGCGTGCGATCAGTTCCTTCAGCGCGCTGCGCAGTTGCTGGGCGAGCTCCACGGTGCGGGTGCCGTGGCGGGTGCGGCTGGAGAAACGGATGTCCTTCATCCGCTCCAGCACATCCATCATCGATTGCGGCCGCGGCCCGCGCGCGCTCCACAGGTCCACCTGCAGGGCGAGGGTGTCGGCCGGCGCGCGGCAATCGAGCACGTATTCGAGCGGCGTGTTGGAGACGATGCCGCCGTCCCAATAGGCCTCGCCATCGATCTCCACCGCCGGAAAGGCCGGAGGCAGCGCGCCGGAGGCGAGGATGTGCTCGACCCGGATCGGCTCGCGGGCGCTGTCGAAGTAGCGGAAGTTGCCGGTACCCACAGCCGTGGCGCCGACGGTCAGGCGCACCCCGGCATCCTGGTTGATGCGGTCGAAATCGACGAACCGTTCCAGCGTCTCGCGCAACGGCGAAACGTCGTAGAAGCTGGTGGCGGCGTCGCTGCCGTCGTCGAACAGGAACGGCGACAGCGGCCGGGCTTCGAAGAAGCCGCGCTGGCCCTGCAGCAGGGCGCCCCAGGCCGACAGCGCGTTGGCCCAGGCGAGCAGCTCCGGGTGCGGCGGCAGCGCGGCGACCGTGCTGCGCACCGCGAGCGCGGGCAGTGCCAGCATCGAGCCCGCGGGCTCGGCGATCAGGTCCCAGAAGCCCTGCAGCTTCTCGATGCGTCGCTCGACCGGGTTGCCGGCGATGATCGCGGCGTTGATCGCGCCGATGGAGATGCCGGCGAACCAGTGCGGACGGATGCCCGCCTCGTGGAGTTCCTGGTACACGCCGCACTGATAGCCGCCGAGCGCGCCGCCGCCCTGCAGCACCAGCGCGACGGTGGGGTAGCGCGCGACCCGGTCGAGGACGGCGTGGCGTCCGCGCGCCCGGCTCATTGCATGAACCAGCCGTGGCTGACGACCAGGCTCTGGCCGGTCAGCGCGTTGGTCTCGAACGCCGCAAGCGTCAGCGCGACGTTGGCCACATCGTCGACCGTGGTGAATTCGCCGTCGACGGTGTCCTTGAGCATGACGTTGGCGACCACCTCGTCCTCGCTGATGCCCAGCTCTTTCGCCTGTTCGGGAATCTGCTTGTCGACCAGCGGAGTGCGCACGAAGCCGGGACAGATGACGTTGGCGCGCACGCCGTAGTCGGCGGCCTCCTTGGCCACCGTGCGCGCCAGGCCGAGCAGGCCGTGCTTGGCGGTGACGTAGGGCGCCTTGAGTTTCGAGGCCAGGTGCGAATGCACCGAGCCCATGTAGATGATCGCGCCGCCTTCGCGACGCGTCTCCATGTCGCGCAGGCACTCGCGGGTGGTGAGGAAGGCGCCGTCGAGATGGATGGCGAGCAGCTTCTTCCAGTCGGCGAGGCTGAAATCGGTGATCTTGTTGACGATCTGGATGCCGGCGTTGGCGACCAGCACGTCGACCTTGCCCCAGGCGGCGACGACGGCGGCGATCCCGTCCACCACCTGCGCTTCGTCGGTGACGTCCATCGCCACGGCCATGGCGTCGCCGCCGGCGTCGCGCAGGCGGTCGGCGGCGGCTTCGGCCGCCTCGCGGTTGAGATCGGCGATGGCGACCTTGCCGCCGGCCTGCGCATAGACCTCGGCGATGCGCAGGCCGATGCCGCTGGCCGCGCCGGTCACCACGCACACTTTGCCGTCGAGTCGGTTCATGGGAACTCCTGCTGGGGGGATGCCGATCCAGCATAGCGAACGCCATGACAGCCGCGTGTCGTACCAACGGCCAAGGGCGCGTGCCCGGTCCGGGGACGCAGGGCGCCCACGCAGGGCGCGATCCCCCAGAGGCGGGTGCCGGTGCGCTCAGTCCGCGGTCGCGGCGCCAGTCCCGGCCTGGGCCTCGGCGAAGTCCTTCGGCCCGAAGCCGAAATCCGCCGGGTCGGGGAGGGTCACCGGCACGCCGTCGGCATTGCACAGGCCCTGCGCGCACAGGCGCTGGCGCAGGCGCGGGGCGGCCTGGACCATGAAATGGAAGATGGTGTGCTGCTCGACGTTGCCGCGCACGGCGTGCGAGCCGGGCCCATGAGCCCAGATACCGACATCGTCGCCGCCGTGGCTTTCGCTGCCCATCGGCAGGATCGCTTCCTGCATGTAGTCAGGGTGTTCGGTGTCGACCGCGGTGAGGTCGGGACGACCGCGGGCGGGCTGGAAGCCGCTGCCGACGTGGAAGAACGCTTTCGGGCCCTCGGCTTGCGAGGCGCTGGCACCGGTGTATCCCGGGCCGTTGGCGTAACCGAGCGTGGTGTACGGCAGGCCGAGGCCATCGAGCGCCCAGCCGGCCGACGCATCCTCGTCGCTGCTGCCGCGGACTTTGCCCAGGATCGGGTTGCCGCGCCTCGGGTAGCCGGCGAAGGTCAGGGTGTGGGCGTGGTCGGCCGTGACCAGGATCAGCGTGTCGTGCGCGTCGGTGGCCTCGATCGCGGCCTGTACGGCATCGGCCAGGGCGATGGTGTCGACCAGGGCGCGGTGGGCATTGCCGTAATGGTGGGCATGGTCGATGCGGCCGCCCTCGACCAGCAGGAAATAGCCTTCGGGCGCGTCCTGCAGGCGGCGGATCGCCTCGACCGTCAGTTCGGCCAGGCTCGGCTCGCCGGGATCGGCGGGGCGGTCGTGTTCGAAGTGCAGGTGGTCGTACTCGAACAGGCCGAGGATCGGGCGCCGGTCGCGAGCGGCGGCCATGTCGTCGCGGTTCCAGACGTAGGCCCCCCCGGGGTGGCGCGCCTGCCAGCCGGCGATGAGGTCGCGGCCGTCCAGCCGCAGCCCGACCTTGTCGGCGCGTTCCGGATCCCGCTGCTGCGCGGTCATGAAATAGCGACGGCCGCCGCCGAAGATCACGTCCGGGCCGCGGCCGGGGCGTTCGACCAACTGCCTGGCGATGTCGGTGCAGCCGGCGGCCGCCGCGTCGGCGGGCAGGCGCACGTCGCCTTCCCAGTTGCGATCGGGCGAATGCGCATAGGTGCCCGACGGTGTGGCGTGGGTGACGCGGGTGGTGGTGACGATCCCGGTGGCCATGCCGGCGCTTTCGGCCAGGTCGCGCACCGACAGCAGCGCGTTGCCGGCCAGGTCGGTGCAGTCGCCGCGTACGCGCGCCTGGCCGACGCCGATCACGCCGGCGCGCGTCTTCACGCCGGTGGCCATGGCGGTCATGGTGCCGGCCGAATCCGGCGTCTGCAGATCGGTGTTGTAGGTGCGGCTGAGCGCGGTATGCGGGAAATCCTCCCAGCTCAACCGGCGCTCCTCGCCCGGCGCGCCCTCGCGCTGACCGGCCAGGATCCGCGCGGCGGCGACGGTGGTCAGGCTCATGCCGTCGCCGATCACCAGGATCACGTTGCGGGCGCGACCTTCCATCGCGCCGCGCTCGGCGGCGGCGGCGGCACCGCTGCGGAACCACCAGGCCGCGGTTTCGCCGTCGGGCCGGGTGATCTCGGGCACATCGACCGGCGCGATCGTGGCACTCGGGCGTTCGGTGGTGGCGCACGCCCCGAGCAGGGCGGCGAGGATGCAGAGGGACAGCTTGCGCATCGAAATCGGGATGACGAGGAAAGGAAGCGCGTCATTATGCCGTCCGTAATGCGTTTCAGTGTTGCACGCAGAAGACTGCAGGCCGGCACCGGCTCGGGTATCTTCGGCGCTTTCGTCCCTGGGGGCCCCGGCCCCGGATTGTGCGCATGTTGAATTGGTGGTTCCGGATCGCGTTCTGGAAGCGGGTGGCCGGCGGCTTCGTGCTCGGTGCGCTCGCGGGCTGGCTGCTGGGACCGGCGGCGGAGACCTGGTTGCAGCCGTTGGGCACGTTGTACGTGAACCTGATCCGGATGATCGCGGTGCCGCTGGTGTTCTTCGCGGTGATGAATGCCGTGTCCGCGCTGCACGGGCAGCAGTCGGTGGCCGCGCTCGGCGGACGGACCTTCGGCTGGTTCGCGGCGACTGCGACGCTTGCGGTGGGCGTGGGCCTCGGCGCCGCGTTCCTATTCAATCCGGGCGTGGGCGTGGATCTCACCCCGCCTGCCGATTTCCAGCCGCGCGACGTGCCCGGGCCGGTGCAGGTGTTGCTGGACATCGTGCCGACCAACCCCTTCGCCGCGCTGGCCGAGGGCCGGATCCTGCAGGTGATCTTCTTCGCCGGGCTGGTCGGCTTCGCGCTGGTCAAGCTCGGCGAGAAGACCGAGGGCCTGCGCAGGCTGGTCGGCCAGGCCAGCGAGACGATGATCCAGGTCACCCGGTTCGTGCTGGAAATGACCCCGATCGGCACCTTCGGCCTGATCGCCGGGCTGGTGGGCGCCTACGGGTTCGAGCGGCTGCTGCCGCTGGGCAGTTTCGTGATCGCGCTTTACGTGGCCTGCGCGTTCCACATCGTGGTGGTCTACGGTGGCCTGCTGCTCACGCACGGCCTCAATCCGCTGAAGTTCTTCCGCGGCGCCGGCCCGGCGATGCAGATCGCGTTCGTCAGTTCGTCGAGTTTCGCCTCGATGCCGGCGGCGATCCGCTCGGTCACCCACGGCCTGGGCGTGAACCGCGACTACGCGTCGTTCGCGGTGCCGCTGGGCGCGAGCATCAAGATGGACGGCTGCGGTGCGATCTACCCGGTGCTGGCGGCGGTGTTCGCCGCCCAGTACGCCGGGATCGAGCTGAGCTTCGCGCAGTACGTGGCGATCCTGCTGGCCTCGGTGCTGGGCAGCTTCGGTACCGCGGGCGTGCCCGGCACCGCGGTGGTGATGGCCACGGTGGTGCTCAGCGCGGCGGGCCTGCCGCTGGAGGTGCTGGGTATCCTGCTGGCGATCGACCGCATCCTCGACATGATGCGCACGATGACCAACGTGACCGGCCAGATGCTGGTGCCGGTGCTGGTCGCGCGCGAGACCGGACTGCTCGATCGGGCGGTGTACGAACGCGCCGACGCCGGACTGGCCGACGAGGATCCGGCGCCGGCAACGTCTACGGCGTCCGGAGCGGATGCGGGCGCACCCGATCCTGCGACCAGGACGTCGGGGCCGGGTAGGCCGTGATCCGGCGGGAGGGCGAGGGCGCTCTCCCTGCGGACGTCGCGATCGCGCAACATTGTTCTCACTGCGAACCGAAAGCGAGAAAAGGTTCCTCGCCGACTCGCGTGACTCGCAGGGCGGGCTGGCTGCGCGGATTCCCGTGGACGCCGCGCCTAGGCGTCCGGGCATCGCTCTTCCCTCGGTCAAGGCATCCTGCCTTGACTCGGGCGCGCGCCCTCCATGGCGCGCTTGACGCGACACCCGCCCCCCTGGACACGGCTCACCTCGGCATGGAGATCGGCGTTTCGGTTAGGAGAAGCCGCGTCAGCGAATGGTCGACGGGGCGCTGCGGCCGGGGTATGCGGAGAACAGACCACGGGTGAGAGCCGACGGCTTGCGCGGCACTGCCGCGCGTCGACTCGAACGCCCCGGGCCCTGCGAGGGGCCGGACCGCGGAGCGGGCCTGCGGCGGCGAGTCAGACATGGATGTCCGACCGAGCCGAGGAGCATGCCCCGGCTGCGGCGACGCTCTTGCCGAAACCCGCACGTTGACCTGGCTTCCCCCAAGCGGGAGAAGGGGACCATGCCACGGCATGGTGGCCTCAGCCGCCCAGCGACATCGGCTTCTGTCCCGGCGTGTCGAGCCCGAACCGGCGACGGATGAAGCCGAGCCACAACCCGTACGGGCGTCCCAGTACCAGCATCAGCAGCGCGAAGCCGAGCGTCGCCCACATCACCGACAGGCCGCGCGCACCGCCGGCCACCACGATGCCGATGTAGATCGGCACCTGGAACAGCAGCAGCCCGAGCCCGTCGGCGGCCAGCCGACCGTGGCGCGAACGCGGCGACACCCGTGCCAGCCACCAACTCCGCCAGACCCCGTAGGGACGTGCCGTCAGCAGCATCAGCGGAAAGCCGACCGCGCGCGCCACCGCCACCTCGCTCCACTCCATTCCCCCGACGAAACGCTCGTTGAGGCCGCTGGTGACGGTGAAGAACGTCACCAGCGCCAGCGTGTCGGCGACGAACTCGCGCACCGCTCTGGACATCGCGCGCCCTCAGTACAGCGGGCGCTCGTCCGGCGGCGGCGGGTTCCACTGGTACAGCCAGGTCTCGCTGAGAGCACGGCCTGTGGACGGATCGCGCAGGAACAGGCGGGTCTCGATCTGCTCGGTGCCGGGGCCGGGCGGGACGACGTCGAACATCACCCGGTAGCCGTCGATCGCGTGCAGCGGTCGCGCCGACACCGTTTCCAGACGTCCGTCCGAGGTCTCCAGCACGGGTTCGACCTCGACCTCGCGTGCGACCAGGTCGGCCAGTTCCCCGCCGCTGAAATCCACCGCGAAGCGCAGCGACCACTCGGTGCGCGGGAAGCCGATCCGTCCGCCCAGCCCGGTGCGGCTGGCGACGCAGACCGCCAGCGTCGGCTTGGACGGCATCGCCTCGCCCCAGTACAGCCGATAGCCGAACAGCAGTTCGCGGCCGGGCTCGATCGGGGCGGCGGGATGCCAGAAGGCGACGATGTTGTCGAAGGTCTCGTCGATGGTCGGAATCTCGATCAACTGCACCTCGCCGCGCCCCCAACCGGCCCCGTCCTCGCCGGGCTTGGGCTCGACCCACAGCGACGGGCGGCGCTCGTAGAAGACGCCATCGTCCTGGTAGTGATCGAAATTGCGGTCGCGCTGCAGCAGGCCGAATCCTCGCGGATTCTCGTCGGCGAAGGCGTTGAAACGCAGCTCGCGCGGGTTCTCCAGAGGGCGCCAGACCCATTCGCCGTCGCCGGTGTGCAGGGCGAGGCCGTCGCTGTCGTGGATCTCAGGCCGCCAGTCCCATGCCATGCGGCGATCGTTTTCGCCGACCTGGTACATGCTGGTGCCCGGGGCGATGCCCAGACGCTCGATCGCGGTGCGCGGATACAGGGCGCAATCCACGTCCATGATCAGCGGCTCGCCGGGCGTGATCGCGAAGCGGTAGGCGCCGGCGACCGAGGGCGAATCGAGCAGTGCGTAGACGATCACCGTGTCCGACTCGGGATCGGGTTGTTCCAGCCAGAAATCGGTGAAATCCGGAAACTCCTCCGGCCGCGCCATGCCGGCGTCCACGGCGAGCCCGCGCGCGGACAACCCGTACTGGCCGCTTTCGCCGACCGCACGGAAATAGCTGGCGCCCAGGAACGCGGCGAAATCGCGCTGCGGGTCGCTGCGGCGATTGAGGCGGAATCCGGCGAAGCCGAGATCGGCGGGCAGGGCGGTGCCGTCCAGGCCGCTGTCGCCGTAGTCGAACATCGAGGCGTCGTAGTCGATCTCGCGCGCCTGGCCGTCGGCCAGCGCATGCATCCGCACCGGCGACTTGAAGTAGATGCCGAGATGGAAGAACTGGGCCAGGTAGCGGGTCCGGTCGTCCAGCCACAGCGCGTGGTCTTGCCGGAACCGCAGGGCCTGGTAAGCGTCCCAGCCCAGTGCGGCGACCGCGGCGGGCAGTTCCTGCGTGCGCGGCACATGCGCTTTCGCGCCCAGATCGCGGGCGCGACCCTTGAGTGCGGCGAAATCGAACGTCTGCGGATCGCCGAAACGGAGCGCGGCGCGTGCGGATGCCGGCAGGCCGGCGAGCAGGAGTGCGGCGATGCCGCCGTGGATGAACTCGCGTCGATGCATGGGTGAGAGAGGCGTTCGGAAAGGGAGGGTGAAAAAGCCGCGACATCCTAGCCGGCCCTGCGCGAGCAAACTGTTATTCGCGCCTCGGACCGGCTGGCTTATAGTCGCCCGACCGGCCCGGGGAGATGGGTCCAAGGAGCACGACATGCGATATCACGCACTTCTGGGCGGCGCCATCGCGCTGCTCGCACTGCTGGCCGGCCCGGCCGCGGCGCAGACCGACCGCTGGACGCTTCCGATCCAGAGCCACACTCTCGACAACGGCCTGACCGTGGTGGTCTCCGAAGACCGCAGCTCGCCTACCGTGGGCGTGAGCGTGGTCTACCACGTCGGCATGCGGCTGGAGCCGGAGAACCGCACCGGCTTCGCTCACCTGTTCGAGCACCTGATGTTCCAGGGCACGCCGGTCGCTCCCAAAGGGGTCTTCGACCGGGTGATCCAGGGCGGCGGCGGCATCCTCAACGGCTCGACCCGGGCCGATTTCACCAATTACATCGAGACCGCGCCGGTCTCGGCGCTGCGGCCGATCCTGTGGCTGGAAGCCGACCGCATGAAGACCCTCGACTTCTCGCCGGAGAACCTGCGCAACCAGCAGGACGTGGTGAAGGAGGAGATCCGGGTCAACGTGCAGAACCAGCCCTACGGCCTGTTCTTCTGGACCGACCTCAACCGGCTGGCGTTCGACCGCTGGGCCAACGCCCACGACGGCTACGGCAGCTTCGAGGACCTGGAGAACGCCCAGCTCGCCGACGTGGAGGCCTTCCACCGCGACTTCTACGGTCCCAACAACGCGGTGATCGGCGTGGTCGGCGATGTCGACGCGCAGGCGGTGTTCGCGATGGTCGAGGAATACTTCGGTGCGATCCCGGCCCGCGCCACACCGGAACGACCGGACGTGTCCGAGCCGCTCAACACTGCGCAGCGTCGCGAGGCCCAGGCCGACCGCCTGGCCCAGGTGCCCGCACTCGCCGTGGGCTGGAAGATGCCCGAGCAGGGCAGCGACGACCACGCGCCGATGGCCGTGCTGACCCAGCTGCTGGCCGGTGGCGACGCCTCGCGCCTGTACCAGGGCCTGGTGAAAGGCCGCGAGCAGTTGCTCAATCTCGACGGCGGCATGAACTGGCCGCTGGGCCACGCCTGGGACTACGCCGGCCCGACCCAACTGGTGCTGTTCGCACTGTACAAGCCCGATGTCGACCCCGATGCGGTGCTGGCCGCGCTCGACGAGGAAATCGCGCGCATCGTCGACGAGGGTGTGGACGCCGATGCGCTCGCGCGCAGCAAGACCAAGCTGCTGGCCGACTACGTCAACGCGCTGGAGCCCTTCATTTCGCGCGCCGACGAGATCGCCAAGGCGCAGGTGCTGTGGGGCGACGCCGAGACCCTCAACCGGGTTCCGGCCTGGATCGAGGCGGTGACCCCGGCCGACGTCCAGCGCGTGGCCCGCACGTATCTCACCGAGGCCAACCGCACCGTGATCGACCGGGTGCCCGCGGCGATGGCGCCTGCCCGCGGCCTGTCCGCGCCCACCGCCGCGGCCCCGGCCGCCGTACCGCAGAACTGAGGACGACGATCATGCAGATTTCCGCCTACCGTCTCCGCGCGCGCCTGATCGCGCTCGCCATCGGCGCTTGCGTCGCGGGTCTGGCCGCCGCGCAGCAGGCCCCGTCCGCCGCGTCGCCGACCGGTGCCGCGCCGGCGCCCGAGTCCGCATTGCCGGCCGACCTGCCGCCTTACGACGCGGACAAACCGCTGCCCGAGCTGGGTCTGGTCGAACGCCGGCTCGACAACGGCTTGACCCTCTGGGTGCTGCCGCGCACCGACGGCCTGCCGAAGGTCAACTACGTGCTCGCCGTGCGCGGCGGGCTGGCCAACGATCCCGACGGATTGCCGGGCATGTCCAATCTGTTGGCGGGCCTGTTGAGCGAGGGCACCGCCACCCGCAGCTCGGTGCAGATCGCCGAGACCCTGGAAGGCCTGGGCGCTTCGCTGTCGGCCAGCAGCGGCAACGACGGCATGCTGGTGAGCGCGTCTGGGCTGGCGTCGTCGGCGCAGCCGCTGATCGAGTTGTTCGCCGATGTGGTGCGCCATCCGTCGTTCCCGGCCAACGAGGTGCAACTGGCCAAGGCCAATGCGTTGCAGGGACTGAAGGTGGCCGAGTCGCAGCCGGCCTACCAGGCCAACCGTGCGATGGGCCGCGTGCTCTACGGCACGCATCCCTACGGCAACACCTTGCCGACCGAGGCTTCGATCACCGGCACCGACATTCCCGCCCTGCAGGCCGCGCACGCCGCGCGTTTCCGGCCCGACCAGGCGTTGCTGGTGGTCGCCGGTCGCGTCACCGCGGACGATGCGCAGCGGCTGGCCGAAGCGGCGTTCGGCGACTGGCGGGGCGAGGGGGCGCCGGTCGCGGCCGTGCCCGCGCCACCGGCGGCGCAGACGCCGCAGTTCGTGCTGGTGCCGCGCGAGAACAGCGTGCAGTCGGCGGTGCGGATCGGGCGCCCGGCATTCTCCGCCGACGATGCGCGTGCGATCCCGGCGGCGCTGACCAACACCATCCTCGGCGGCGGCTTCGACAGCCGCCTGATGCGCAACCTCCGCGAGGAAAAGGGCTACACCTACGGGGCCCGCAGCGGCTTCGGCCTCGCCCGCGCCGGCGGTGCGTTCCAGGCCCAGGCGGACGTGCGCAACGAGGTCACCGGCCCGGCGGTGGGCGAGTTCCTCAAGGAGTTCGAGACCATGCGCACCACGTCGGTCGGCGCCGACGAACTGGAGCGCGCCAAGCGCTTCACCGCAGGCACTTACCTGTTCCAGAACCAGATGCAGGGCGCGGTCGCGTCGGCGCTGGCGGGCAACTGGCTGCTCGGCCGTCCGGCCGACTACCTCAGCCAGTACGTCGGGCGCGCGCAGCAGGTGACCGCTGCGCAGGTGCAGGCGGTGGCCCTTGAGTTCTTCGACCCGGCCACCCAGAACATCGTGGTGGTGGGCGACGCAGCGGTGGCCGAACAACTGGCCGAGTACGGGGACTTCTCCAGCGACTGACCGGGAAATCCCCTGCGATCGCAGGTGCGATCGCGGCATCGCGCGAACGGAACGGGCGCCCTCGGGTGCCCGTTCTGCAAACGGGGCTCCGCTTCTTCTTCCGTATGGCGTACCCGCCGCGGTCGGGCGGTGCGGGGCGAGTGGGGTGGGCCTGCCCAATTCGACCGCCCGCCATCACTCCCGGGCGACGGCCATGGCCGCTTCGGTAGGCGGCGTCAGGAGGTTGCGGCCTGCCGCCTGCTGGCCCAGGTCGCGAAGCCCGCCGCGGTGAAGAACATCAGCAGGCTGTAGATCGCGGCCGGCACCGACATGGTGGCGTTGCCCAGGACGTTGAGCGCGATGAAGATCGCCAGCGTACCGTTGTGGATGCCGATCTCCATGGCGATGGCGATCGCCTGCCGGCGCGGCAGGCGCAACGCCAGCGGCGCGACGTAGCCGCTGCCCATGCTGATCAGGTTGAACAGCAGGCAGGCCAGGCCGACCACGGCGAAGTACTGGGTCAGTATCCGCCACTCCTGCGCCACCGCACCCGTGATCAACAGCACGAGCACCAGCACCGACAGGAGCCGGATGGGCTTTTCCATCCGTGCGGCGAAGCCGGGCGCCATCGCGCGGATGCCCATGCCCAGCGCGACCGGCAGCAGGATGATCGCGGCGACCTCCACGATCTTGTTGACCGGCGGCGGTACGTACTGGCCCTCGCCGAGGAAGAACTGCAGCGACAGGTTGAGGATCAGCGGCAGCGTGAGCAGGCACAACAGGCTGTTGACCGCGGTGAGGGTGATGTTGAGCGCCACGTCGCCACGCGCCAGGTGGCTGTAGATGTTGGCGGTGGCGCCGCCGGGCGAGGCCGCCAGCAGCATCAGGCCGACCGCCAGCTCCGGCGGCAGGCGGAACAACAGCGCCAGGCCCAGCGCCACCCACGGCAGCACGCCGGTCTGCAGGAACAGCCCGACCAGGACGGCGCGCGGATAACGGGCGACGCGGCGGAAGTCGTCCACGGTCAGGCCGAGGCCCAGCCCGAGCATGATCACGCCCAGTGCCAGCGGCAACAGCAGATTGATCAGGAGCGATGCCTGCATGCGCGATCCCCTCCCCGGGATCCGACGTGTCCGGGGAGGATCGCTGTGCGCAGGGAGCGGAGCAAGCCGCAGTGCAGCGGATTCGATCGACGTCGCCGACGCTCCCCTGATCGTCCAGGCGGTGCAGCGCGCGGATCAGGCCGCGAGGGCCTCGATCGCCCGCCCGGCATCGGCCAAGGCTTTCTCGCGTTGTCCGGTGCCGACCAGCAGGCCTTCGGCGACCACGAATTCGGGCGTGACGCCGATGAAGCCGAACACCGTCCGCAGATGGGTTTCCAGATGCTCGTGGGATGCCGCGGGGGCATCGTCGGCGTAGAGGTTTCCACGCGAGACCGCCACGATCACCCGGGTGTTGCCCGCCAGCCCGACGGGGCCGGCGTCGCCGTAGCGGAATGTCCTGCCGGCGACCAGGATCCGGTCGACCCACGCCTTGAGCTGGCTCGGCATGGCGAAGTTGTACATGGGCGCGCCGATCACCACGATGTCGGCCGCGAGGAACTCGTCGAGCACGGCGTGAGGGGTCTCCGGGGCCGGCATGTCGCCGAGCGTGAGGTGGTCCAGCGGATCTGCGAACAGATCCCGATAGGTGAGTTCGAGGTCCGCCGGATGCAGGCGCTCGAGGTGCGCCACCACGTCCGCCGACAGCTTCCGGCTGACGGAAGCCTCGCCGGTGATCGCGCTGTCGATGTGCAGAAGTTTCATTTTGTGCCTCGGTTACAATTTGTGCCTGTGGCGACGATGCGCCACGGCACGACACGCCGCAAGACGGCACATGCAGGTAACGGGAGGCACATCGCTGTGACCGGTCATTCCCCAGAACACGATCCGACGCAGTGCATGCACGTCAGCGATGTCCTCGCGCGGGTCGGCGGCAAGTGGAGCATCCTGGTCATCGGCACCCTGGGGCAGGGGCCGCTTCGCTTCAGCGAGCTCAAGCGCGCCGTGCAGGGCGTGTCCCAGAGGATGCTGACCCTCACCCTGCGGGGACTCGAGCGCGACGGCCTGATCGCGCGCACGGTGACGCCCAGCATCCCGCCGCGCGTGGATTACGCGCTGACGGACCTGGGGCGTTCGTTGCTGGAACCGGTCGCGGCGCTCGGGCAATGGGCGATCGTGCACCGAGCGGCGGTCGAACGCGCCCGGCGCCTGTTCGACGCCCAGGTGCCCGGTGCCGTCCAGACGCCGTAAAAAAAAGGCCGCCCGAAGGCGGCCCGTACGACGAGGTGCGGTGATTCAGACGCCGGCGACGCGCCGGGCCTGCATGAACTTGCCGGCCCAGTAGCCGGTGTCGAGCTCCGAGACGGTGACGTCGCGGCCGCTGCGCGGGGCGTGCAGGAAACGTCCTTCGCCCATGTAGATGCCGACGTGGTCGATGCGGCCGCCACGGCGGCTGAAGAACACCAGGTCGCCGGCGTCGAGCTGGTCGCGGGTGACGCGCTCGCCCGAGTTGGCCATGTCGCGCGACACCCGCGGCAATTCGATGCCCAGCGCGGTCCGGAACACATAGTTCACCAGGCCGCTGCAGTCGAAGCCGCGCTCGGGGGAGGTGCCGCCCCAGCGGTAGGGCGTGCCGAGCAGGGTCATGGCGCGTTGCAGCAGCCCCTGCACGCCCGCGCTCTGCGGGCCGCCGGCCAGCGACGGCTGCGCGGACGCCTGCTGGGCGCTCTTGCGGATCAGGTCGGCCGCGGCGATCAGCTGGTTCACGTCGGACGCGAACAGCATCTCCGGTCCATTGGCCGGCATCGGATCGGCCAGCTGTTGGCTCACGGTCGGCGCCAGCGGCAGCTGGTCGGCCGAGTCTCCGGCCAGGCCCGCCGCAGATGCAGGCAGGACGCAGCCACCGCCGAGTACGGCGGCGATGAGGAGGTGAGAGGAGATCCGCCGGATTCGACGGTTCGCGGTGGCGGCAGAGCGGCCTGGTTGAGGGTCGGCAGTCGTCACGCGGGTCAGGAATGTTGGCGTGGCGTGATGTTGCCCGACGCGGGGCGGCGACTTGTTATGAAAAAGTTAATGAATGCGCTATGTCTATGAAATAAATAGACGTGGTCTTCACGAAATCGGGACAAACTTCACAAAACGCCTACAGGACGCGGCGTGATCCGGAATAGTTGTCGCGCCAATAGTGGCCGTCCAGATGGTCCAGCCGGACCGTACCGCCGCTGCTCGGGGCATGGACGAAGCGGCCTTCGCCGACGTAAATGCCGACGTGGGTCACATTGCCGCGGGGGCCGAAGAACACCAGGTCCCCGGCGGCCAGACGATCGGGCGCGATCCGCGGTCCCTGCACAGCGGCCAGCTCTCGCGAGGTGCGTGGCAGCCGCAGGTCGAGCATGTCGCTGTAGACGTAATGGACCAGACCGCTGCAGTCGAAACCGCCTTCCGGGGTATTGCCGCCGAACCGGTAGGGCGTTCCGACCAGACCGATGGCGCGGATCACCACCGAGTTGGCCGCCGCGGGATCGCCGGGCGCGACCACGTCCCAGACGCGCGTGCTGGGCGGGGCGGAGGGCGGGGGCGCCTGGGCCGGACGCACGTCGGGCCGCCCACCGCAGGCGGCAAGCGCGAGAGGAAGCACGGCGGCGGCGATCCACAGAGGTGGAGCCGGGCGGGGGCCGATTGGCGCGGCGCGGCCGAAGCCGGGATAATCGTCGGTCATCGAGGCCGTATCTTGGCCGATCGCCGCGACGATGAGAAGCCGTCCCGGCGCCGATCCTGGAGCCCTCCGGTATCGGATGCCCTTTCATTCACCGCGGCACCCGGTGCCGCGCCAGCAGGATTGCCCATGAAGATCGAGAAAGACCGCGTCGTCCGTTTTCACTACACCGTGTCCGAGCAGGGCGGGGAGCCGGTCGAGAGTTCGAAGGAGCGCGGCGAGCCGCTGGCGATCCTGATCGGGCACGGCAACATCATTCCCGGTCTGGAGAAGGCGCTCGACGGCCACGAGGCCGGCGACAGCTTCGGCGCGGACGTGGTGGCCGCGGATGCCTACGGCGAGCGTCGCGACGGCCTGAGCCAGCGCGTGCCGAAGAAGCACTTCGGTGCGCAGCGTCTGGCGCCGGGCATGCAGGTGGTGCTCAACACCAACTTCGGTCCGCGTGCGGTGACGATCGAGAAGGTCGGCATGACCGTGGTCGACGTCGACCTGAATCACCCGATGTCCGGCAAGGACCTGCATTTCGACATCGAGGTGGTGGACGTGCGCGAAGCCTCGGCGGAGGAGATCGAGCACGGTCACGTGCACGGCGAAGGCGGTCACGAACACTGATCCCGTCCGGCGGACTCCGCCTGGACGGTTGCGCGAACGGCCCGCCTGTGCGGGCCGTTCGCGTTCGCGCGGCGCGGATCTCCCGGCCTGACGCCCGTCGTCTTCAGCCGCATCCGGCACAGGTCGTGGCCGGGCAGCGCGGTCGTCGTGTACGGCCATGCCGCGCTGGATGGGCGCCCGGGCGAGCGCGCGCTTGTCGCCGCGGCATGCCTGCTGCATGGTCGGTCCATCCGGGGCACGAGGGCACAGGGTGAACGACGCGCGGGAACCGCTGGGCGCGCACGCGCGTCTGGCCTGGCTGGATGTGCTGCGGGCGCTGGCGTTGCTGGGCATCTTCCTGGTCAATCTGGACTGGTTCAACCGGCCCTGGCAGGCATTCGGCTGGGGCATGCGGCCGGGCCTGGCCGGCGCCGATGCGATGGTCGCCTGGGGCGTGCAGGTGCTCGTCGCCGGCAAGGCCTGGGTGCTGTTCGCCTTGCTGTTCGGAATCGGCTTCGCACTGGTGCAGGCGCGTCGCGGCGTCGACGAGGCCGGGTTCGCGGCCTGGTGGAAGCGGCGCATGGTGGTCCTGCTGGCGATCGGCCTGGCGCACGGTGCATTGCTGTGGCCCGGCGACATCCTCCGCACCTACGCATTGGCCGGTCTGTTGCTGCTGGCCGGTCGCCACCTGGCGCCGGGTGGACAGCGCACGCTGGGGCTGCTGGCCTACGGAGGGGTGATGGGCCTGTCGATCGTGCTGGCGCTGGCGATGATGGGGCGCGGCGCGGGACTGGTGGCGCCGATCGATGCCGCCGCCTCGGCAACGGCCGCGCAGATCTACGCGGGCGGCGAGTTCGGTGCGGTGACGCTGCAGCGCCTGCGCGATCTGTCCGGCCTGATCCTGGCCGACATCGGCACGGTCCCGATGGCGTTCGGTGTGTTCCTGCTCGGCAGTTGGCTGTATCGAAGTGGCCGCCTGCACGATGTCGACCGGCATCGCGGCTGGCATCGGGCGATGGTCGTCGTCGCCTTGCCGGCCGGATTGCTGGCCAGCGTGACGATCGCGTCGGTGCTGGGGCTCAATGCGATACAGGCCGGGGGGGCAGGGCAGTGGTGGCTGGCGAGCGGGCTGCTGCAGCTGGCAGCGCTGCCGGTGGCGCTCGGCGTGCTGTCGCTGTTCGCGCTGCACGGGCAGGGGGCGGGCGGACGGCTGCGCGTCTGGATGGCGGCCGGTGGACGGATGGCCCTGAGTCTTTATCTCCTGCAGTCGTTGATCGCGTCGTGGGTGTTCTACGGGTACGGCCTCGGCATGTGGGACGAGTGGGGGCCGGCCGTGCTGCTGGCGTTCGGCGTGACGGTCTTCGCCGCGCAGATCGCGTTCGCGCGCTGGTGGCTGGCGCGGTTCGCGTTCGGGCCGGTCGAGTGGCTGTGGCGGTGGGCGTCGTACCGGCGGCGTCCGCCGTTTCTGCGCAGCGGGCCTTCCGCCTGAACCCCTCACGGGCGGCGGGGCGATCCGCGCAGGCCGCGGACGTGACACCGGGTGGCAGGCCCTACACTGATGTCATGGAAGCACCCGACGATGTCCTGATCGTGGGCGGCGGCGTGATCGGTCTGGCGAGTGCGCTCGCGCTGCTGGAGACCGGCCGCCGCGTCCGCGTGCTCGAGGCCGGTCTCGCCGGTCGCGGCAGTTCGCACGGCAACTGCGGCACGATCACCCCGAGCCACGCTGCGCCGTTGACCGCGCCGGGCACCATTCGCAAGGTGCTGGGCTGGATGTTGACGCCCGACGCGCCGTTCTACGTCAAGCCGCGCGTGGACATGGCGATGTGGCGCTGGATGCTGGGGTTCGCGTCGCACTGCAACCCGCGCGACTGGACGCGGGCGATGGCGGCGCGTGCGAGCATTCTCCAGTCCTCGCGCGCGCTGCTGCCGGACTGGATCGTCCGCCATGGGCTGGAGTGCGAGTACGCCGAGGACGGCGTGGACTACATCTATCGCGATCCGCGCGAACTGGCCCGTTTCGACGCCGAGATCGCGGGGTTGCGCGCGTTGGGCATCGCTGTGGAGACCGTCGACGGGCCGGCCTATCTGCGCGACGAGCCGGCCCTGCGCGACGGGATCGCCGGTGCGGTGCGCTTTCCCGGCGATGCGCGGCTGCGTCCGGACCGCTATGTCGCGGGCCTCGCGCGGGCGGTGCGTGCGGCCGGCGGCATCGTCGAGGAGCAGGCGCCGGTGGCGGCGATCGCATCCACCCGCGACGGCGTCGAAGCGACCACGCCCCGCGGACGCTTCGCCGCACGCGACCTGGTGCTGGCCAGCGGCGCCTGGTCGCCGCGGGTGGGGCGGGCGCTGGGGCTGAGGATTCCGGTGCAGCCGGGTAAGGGGTACTCGATCACGTACCGGCGGCCCGCGCTCGTGCCGAAGCGACCGATGGTGCTCAAGGAGCGCGCGGTCTGCGTGACCGTCTGGGACAGCGGCTTCCGCCTGGGCAGCACCATGGAGTTCTCCGGCTACGACGACAGCCTCAACCGGCGCCGTCTCGATGCGCTCGAACGCGGCGCGGCCGAATACCTGCGCGAGCCGGTCGGTCCGCACAAGGAGGAGGAGTGGTTCGGCTGGCGCCCGCTGTCGGTCGACGACATCCCGCTGATCGGTCGCGCGCCGGGGCATCCGCATGTCTGGCTCGCCACCGGTCACGGGATGCTCGGGGTGAGCATGAGCGCGGCGACCGGGCGCCTGGTGGCGGAACTGGTGACAGGCGTCGAACCGCACCTGGATCCGGCGCCGTTCGACCCGGCGCGCTTCGGCTAGCGCGCCCGGCCGGGAAGATGCGGCGCGACATGAGCGGGAGTCGCTTCGGCATGCCGTCGCGCAGCCGGCGTCGTCGCGATGCATCGGCCGGCGCCGTCACCGCAGCGGGCATGCACAGCACGTTATCGTGACGGGCGATTGCCGCGCCCGCGGCCGTATTCCAAGACCCGATGCAGGAGCCCCATGAGCGACGACGCCCTTTCTTCGATGGACGCCTCCCCGATGGACTTCGACCTGATCGTGCTCGGCGGCGGGTCGGGCGGCCTGGCCGGCGCCTTCCGTGCAGCGGAATACGGTGCGCGCGTGGCGTTGCTCGAGCCCGCGGAGCTCGGCGGTACCTGCGTCAACGTCGGCTGCGTGCCCAAGAAGGCGATGTGGCTGGCGGCCGATCTCGCCCATCGCATGGACCTGGCGGCCACGCTCGGCTTCGACATCCCGCAACGCCCCGCATTCGATTGGGCGGAGTTCATCACCGACCGTCGGCGCTACATCGCCGGCATCCATGCCAGCTACCGCAAGCGGCTGGACGGGGCCGGCGTGGTGTGGATGCCGTGCCGCGGTCGCCTGGCGGGACCGGGCCTGGTCCAGGCCGAAGACGGCGTGCGCCTGCGTGCGGCGCATGTGTTGATTGCAACCGGCTCGCGGCCGGTGCGGCCGGACCTGCCGGGGATCGGGCTCGGTGACGTCTCCGACGACTTCTTCGACTGGTGCGAGGCGCCCGCGCGCGTCGCGCTGGTGGGTGGCGGCTACATCGCCGTCGAAATGGCGGGTGTGCTGCAGGCGCTGGGCAGTGCGGTGGACATCCACGCGCGCGCCTCGCGCTTGTTGACCTACGCCGATGCCGACATCGTCGAGCTGCTGCAGGACAACTACCGACATCTCGGCACGCGACTGCATCTCGGCTACGTACTCGCCGCGCTGGAGCGCGATGCCGACGGCATCCGGCTGCGCGCCTGCGACGGCACCCGCAGCGCGCCCTACGACAAGGTGATCCTGGCGCTGGGGCGCCGGGCCAACAGTGCGGACCTGGGGCTCGACGACATCGGGGTGGCCTGCGACGAGCAGGGCAACGTGATCGTGGACGCGCGGCAGGACACCTCGGTCGAGGGTGTCCACGCGGTCGGCGACGTCACCGGCAAGGTGACGCTGACGCCGGTGGCGATCGCCGCTGCGCGCCGGTTGATGGACCGGTTGTTCGGTGACCAGCCCGACGCCTGTCTGGACTACGACAATGTGCCGTCGGTGGTGTTCGCGCATCCGCCGCTGGGCGGTGTCGGGATGACCGAAATGCAGGCCCGCCAGGCGCACGGCGATGCGGTACGGGTGTACCGCAGCAAGTTCCGGCCGATGCTGCACGGCCTGGCGGACACGCCGCAGTCCAGCCTGTTCAAGCTCGTCTGCGTGGCCGAGGGCGAGGCGCCGTCGCAGCAGCGCGTGGTCGGCATCCACCTGATCGGCGATGCCGCCGACGAGATCCTGCAGGGTTTCGCGGTGGCGCTGAAGATGGGGGCGACACTCGCGGATCTGCAGGCGACGGTCGCCCTGCATCCCACCAGCGCCGAGGAGCTGGTGCTGATGCGGTGATCGCGCGGTACCGGGAGGGGCGGTCTCAGCCGGTCGCCTCTTCCGGTCGCGTCCGCGTCTCGGCGTAGGTCGCCCAGAGCGTGTCGATATCGTGGCCGGTGAGCGTGGTCCACAAGGCCGGGGTGTAGCGCCCACGTCGCAAGGCGTCGTCGAGGCCGGCGACCAGGCCCGGATGCTCGCCCTCGGCCCATTTCAGGAACGCGCCACTGACGCGGTAGCCGGTGTCGTAGCGATGCTCCGGCTCGACCGTGGTCGGCAGCGCCCAGCCGCCGGCGGCGTTGTCCAGGCCGTAGGCGTCGCGGACGTAATCGGCGATGCCCTCGGTCAGCCAGACCGGAGCACCGTCGCCGTAGCCCGGATACGCCTGCACGATGTGCATCGCCTCGTGGGTGACCAGGTCGACGTCGCCCGGCTTGTCGTGCAGCCAGGCGGGGTTGATCGTCATCGTCGCGCGGCCGTCCTGGTTGTCCACGAAAGCGACGCCTTCGTAATCGGGATCGATGACGATGTCGACCGACGTGGCCGCGGCCGGGTTGAATGCGGCGCGCTGGGGGAGATAGGTCGCGAAGAAGGTGTGCACGATGTGCTCGCGCATCGCGTCATCCAGCGCGCCGCTGGCATCGCGGTAGACCAGGGTCACGTCGTCGCGGACCATGCGGACATCGTCGGCGGCCTGGACGGCGAGAGGCAGCAGCAGGGCCAGCAGCGCGCCAGCCAGAGGGGCGGCGCGGAGAGCGAGGCGCGTGCCGCGGGGCGAGCGGACGGTCTGCGGGCGAAGGACGGGCATCAGCGGGTCTCCTTGGAAGCGGCGGTGCGCGGTGCGGAGGGTGCGCGCGTGTCGGGCGTACCCGGCGTGTAGGGGGCGAGCAATTCGATCTCGGCCAGCTGCAGGCGGCCTGGCGCGGTGAACCGCACCCGGTAGGTGTCGTAGCTGCCGGGCGACGCGATCCGGAACGGGCGGGTCTGCCGCGACCAGTCGAAGTCCTCGTTCCCGCGCGTATCCAGCGTGCGCCAGGGGCCGTCGCCGTTGCGGCCCTGCAGGGTCCAGGCCGCATCGCGGATCGTGCGTTCGCCGGAGGTGAGGGTGTAGAACGTCGGCGTGCCGGCCTGGGCCAACCCGATCTCCACGCCGGCCTGATCGCCGCGCAGCCACAGATCGGTGGTGGCATCGTCGTCGACGAGGGCGGGTGCGGAGGTGTCGCCGACGCGGACGGTGGCGGTCTCGTCGATCAGGTCCGCCAGCGTCTGCGGCGTCCGTCCGACCGGCGTCAGCGAGGGGGGCGCGTCTTCGGGGCGACTGCCCCACGTCGACGGCTCCGGCCCCATCGTGAATTCGAGCGTCGCGCCGGCTGCGATGACATCGTGCGGGATCCAGGTGCGCGACCAGGGGCGGCCGTTCACGGTGAGCGACTGTACGTAGACGTTGTCGCGCGAATGGTTGATGGCGCGGACCTCCAGCGTACGCGCGTCGTCGAGTGCGACCGTGGCGCGCTCGAACAGCGGCGCGCCGATGACGTACTCCGGTGCCCCCATGCGCAGCGGATACAGGCCCAGCGCCGCGAACAGGTACCAGGCCGACATCTCGCCGTTGTCCTCGTCGCCCGGATAGCCCTGGCCGATCTCGCTGCCCAGGTACAGGCGTTCCAGGATGTCGCGGACGATGCGCTGGGTCTTCCACGGCTGCCCGGCGTAGAGATACATCCAGGGGATGTGATGCGAGGGCTGGTTGCTGTGGGCGTACATGCCCATGCGCACGTCACGCGCTTCGGTCATTTCGTGGATGACGCCGCCGTAGGAGCCGACGAAAGCCGGGTCGGCGGTCTCGGGCGTGGCGAAGAAGGTGTCGAGTTTCGCGGCCAGCGCGTCGCGGCCGCCGTACAGCGCGGCCAGGCCCTCGCCGTCGTGGGGCGCGGTGAAGGCGAACGTCCAGCCGTTGGCTTCGGTGTAATCGTGGCCCCAGACGCGCGGGTCGTAGGCGTCGGCGTCCAGACGCCAGTCCCCATCGGCACCGCGGCCCTGGAAGAAGCCGACGCGCCGGTCGAACAGGTGCGCGTAGACACCGGCGCGATAGCGGAAGTACTCGGCCTCCTCGTCGTAACGTTCGCGCTCGGCGGGTGAGGTCGCGCGCTCGGACAGCGCCTGCGCCATGTTGGCGATGCCGAAGTCGTTGAGCGCGCCCTCCAGCGTCCAGGACATGCCCTCGTGCACGCCGGTGTCCGCATAGCCGCGGAACGTCGAGTGCGCCATGCCCTTGCGGCCGACGTGGCGGCCGGGCGGCACCACGGTGGCGTTCTTCAGCGCGGCCTCGTAGGCGAGCTCCGGCGCGAAGCCGGGCACGCCCTTGAGCCAGGCGTCGGCGAACGCGACATCGGAACTGGTGCCCACCATCAGGTCGGCATAGCCCGGCGACGACCACCGCGACACCCATCCACCGGCGTGGTACTGCTCCAGGAAGCCGCGGATCAAGGTGCCGGCGTTGTCCGCGCCGAACAGCGAATACGCAGGCCATGCGGTCCGGAACGTGTCCCAGAGGCCGTTGTTGACCACGATCCGGCCGTCGCGCACCGGCGCGAAGGTGCGCTGGTCATTGCCTTCGGCGTTGTCGTCGGCGCTGCTCATCTGGCTGGCATAGCGCCAATCCGGCGCTTCGGCGCTGCCGGCGTTCTCGTAGGCGGCATTGGGGTACAGGAACAACCGGTACAGATTGGAGTACAGGGTGACGCGTTGGTCATCGCGCGCGCCGTCGACGTCGAACCGGCCCAGCAAGGCGTCCCACCGCACGCGCGCGCGCTCGGCGACGTCGGCGACGGTGTCGGCGGCACCCAGCTCCTGGTCGAGGTTGCGCCAGGCCTGCTCCACCGAGATCAACGAGGTGGCGATGTGCATGCGCACCGTGCGCGAGGCGGAAGGCGCGAACTTCACGTAACCGGTGGGGCGGCCGCTGTCGATCGTGCCGCTCTCGCGCCAAGGCGTGTCGAAGCGCGCGACCACGAACATGCGCGTCGCACCTGTGGACAGGCCGCTGCGCACGTCGGTGTAGCCGGTGAGCGTCTGGGTGGCCGGATCGAGAGTCAGGCCGCCGCGTGCGTCGACATTGTCGAACAGCAGGTTGGCGTCGCCGTCGGCCGGGAAAGCGAACTCGAAGACGGCGGCGCGGTCGGTCGGCGCCAGCGCGGCGTCGATGCCGTTGTCGAAACGGACCCGGTACAGGTGCGGGCGCGCGGTTTCGTGGGCGCGGTCGAAACTCAGGGCGCGCTGCTCGCGATCGGCATCCGGAATGCCGCGCGAGACCGAAGGCATCACCTGGAAGGTCTGCCGGTCGCCCATCCACGGGCTGGTCTGGTGGCTGAGCGCCAGCGCTTGCAGGCGAGGGCGGTTGGCGTCGTCGTTGTGCTCGTTCCAGCGATAGAGCCAGTTGAGCACGCCGGCATCGGTCACCGGGGCCCAGAAGTTGAACCCGTGCGGCACCGCCGTGGCGGGCAGGTTGTTGCCACGCGAGAAGCGCGCATTGGATTGCGTGCCGCGAGTGGTCAGCACGTGGTCGCTCGGAGACGTGGCGGCGCTGCGCGGCACGTCGGCCAAGGCGATGTCGTCGATCCAGCCCCGGGCGGTGCGGCCCTCGGGCGGACGCACTTCGAGTTCGATCGCCACCACGCGGCGTCCGACGAGCGTGGAGACATCGCCGAGGCGGACCGCCTTGCGGGCCCACTGCTGCGGATACAGGGTCTTCGACTCGCCTTGCGCGCGGGCACCGAGCGCGATGCCGTGATGGTCGCGCGCGTCCGTCGCCGACAGGCGGCTGCCGTCGTCGAACACCAGGTCCAGCGAGACCCAGGTGGACGCTTCGACATCGCCATCGACGATCTCGGGCAGCACCATCCACGACAACTCGGTATCCGCGTCCACCGGCGTCGCCACGTCGAACAGGCGACGCGTACCGGCCGCGCTCGCGTCGTAGCGCAAGGCCTGCGTGCCGCTGTAGCCCGCACCGGCGCGCGCCGCATACGGCGCCTCGGGACCGGTTCCGATCCGCAGCGACAGCGCGCCGTCGCCCGTCTCGAGCATGCGCGGGTCGCCGACTTCGAACGACGTCGCGAAGCCGCCGGACAGTGCCGCAAGAGGCCAGGCGAGCGCGGTCGCCAGGCTGGCGCGCAGCAGGCGTCGACGGAAGGAAGAATCGGTCATCCGCGGTCGCTCCTGCCAGATGGGGATGGGGGTGTGCGGGTACGTCGCCGTGTCGTCGTGGGCGGCGTCTGCGCGTAGGTCAGCGAGCTGTCGCGTTCGACCAGGTGCACCGGTGCGATCGTGCTGCGGCGGGGCGCATCGGTTTCGCGGCCACGCGCGAGCACCATCTCCACCGCCTGCCGGCCCAACACGCGCGGCCCGGTCGCGAGCGTCGTCAGTGCCGGCACCTGGGCGCAGGCCTCCGGCGTGTCGTCGAAGCCGGTGATCGCGAAGTCGCGGCCCGGTGCGATGTTGCGCGCGCGCAGGCCCATCATCAGGCCGAAGGCGACGCCATCGTTGTAGGTGACCGCGGCGGTGGGCGCGGGGTCGCGCGCGAACAGCGCAGCGGTCGCCGTGGCCGCCTGCATGCGGGTCGGCGCGCACTCCACGATCCAGCGCGGCTCGGGTTCGATGCCGGCGGCCTCGAGCGCTTCGGTGTAGCCCTGCAGACGCTGCCGACAGGAGCTCGATTCGCGATGGCCACCGAAGAACGCGATGCGCGTGTGGCCTTGCGCCAGCAGGTGCTCGGTCGCCATGCGTGCGCCGGCGACGTTGTCGGCGCCGAGGTAATCCCAGGGGCCGTCCTGGACCTCGCGGTTGAAGAGCAGCAGGGGCGTGTGCAGGCCGACGGCGGGCCGAAGATCGTCCACGCCCGTACCTTCCGCGGGGGTGAGAATGACGCCGGCAGGCCCGTGTTCGACCAGGGAAGCCAGCACCGCGCGCTGGCGTTCGACCGACTCGCCGCTGCTGCCCAGCAGCATCACGCACCCCACCGCGGTCAGCGCTTCGTCGACACCGGCGGCGAACTCCGCCACGAATGGATTGGAGAGATCGTTGACCACCAGCGCGACACTGGTGGAAATCTTGCGGCGCAGGTTCGCGGCACCGCGGTTGTAGACGTAGCCCTGGCGGACGATCTCGGCTTCGACCCGGCGCCGGGTGGCCGCCGCGACGGCGGCGCTGCCGCCGAGCACCAGCGAGACGGTGGCTGGCGAAACGCCGCAGGCGCGTGCGATATCGGCCAGGGTGACCCTGCGGCGTGGTTCGGGGGGCGTCATGACTGGATCGTTTGAAGAGTTGCCTCGATCCTGAAGAAGTTTCGCCGGCTTGGCAATCGTTCGCGGACGCAGCGTCCGATGCTGCAGTCGCACAAGAAAAGCGTGATTTTCGCCGCCATTTTTGGATCTGGCGACATGGTCACGAATTGCGACATTGCGGCGATGCAACGTTGACCGAACAAACTAAAACGATTAAACCAGTTGCCGGGCGCCACCGAGGGGGTGGTGGCCGCCCCGGGTCCGTGACCGCCAGCGATGCCGACCTGTGCCGGCGCGCGACGTCCGTCGTGCGCTTCCTGCATCTAGATGGGAGAGATCCAGATGAAGCCACATCCCCTGTCGTTGTTGATTTCCACCCTGCTGGTCTCGGCCGTCGCGGCGATGCCGGCCGCCGTACACGCCCAGGAGGGGCCGTCGTCGGACGCGGGCGACGCGTCGTCTCCGACCGAACTCGATGCGGTGCGCGTCACCGGTTCGTTGATTCCGCGCGCGCAGATCGAAGGCCCGTCGCCGGTCACCTCGATCAGTGTCGAGCAGATGGAGGAGCAGGGCTTCACCAACCTGTTCGACGCGCTGCGCGCACTGCCCCAGGCCAACGGCGGCGTCCAGGACGCGCAGACCACCGGCTCGTTCACGCCGGGCGCGCGCACCATCAGCCTGTTCGGCATGTCGCCCAGCTACACGTTGACCTTGATCAACGGGCGGCCCGTGAACAGTTATCCGCTCGCCTACAACGGCAATACCAGCATCGTCGACATCGCCAACATCCCGATGGGCATGGTCGAGCGCGTGGACGTGCTGACCGGCGGACAGTCGTCGGTCTACGGCTCGTCGGCGATCGCCGGCGTGGTCAACATCGTGCTCAAGGACCGGGTCGAAGGCACCCATGTGCGTTATCGCGTCGGCGGCTATACGGAAGGCGGCGGCGAGAATCACCGCATCCAGCTCAGTTCCGGCACCGAGCTGGCCGGTTGGGACATCAGCTACGGCGTGCAATACGAGCGCCAGAAGCCCGTCTACGCGTTCGATCGTCGCCACTACGACAGCACCGACGACAGCCCGACCGCCGAACCCATCGATCCCGCGCGCACCTTCCTGCGCCAGGACATGACGGCCGGGGCGAGCGGCTACATCGACCCGGGTGCGGCGGCGTGCGAGCCGCTCGGCTATCTGCACGGTGGCAGTACCGGGTACACCTATCGCGACATCGACGGCGGCGGCTGGTACTGCGGCAGCCCGCGCAATGTCGGTGGAGCGTCTCTGCTCAGCGATTCGGAAAGCGCCAGCGGCAGCCTGTTCCTGCGTCGGCATGTTTCACCGCAGGCGGAGTTCTACACCGACGTGCTGCTCGGCTACAGCCGCCCGAGCTACACCGGCGGCAATCCGTCGTGGACCCAGAGCTTCTACAACCAGACTACTGGGCGCTACGAGCAATGGCAGCGCATCTTCGCGCCCGAGGAGGTCGGGATCGATGCCAAGCACCAGCGCGTGTACACGCGCAGCTACAACATCGCCACCGGCGTGCGCGGGCAGGTCGGGCAGAGCGGCTTCGATTACGACGTCTATCTCAACCGCTCCGGGTCCAGCGTCATCCGCAAGGCCACCGATTTCCTCGCCCGCAACGGTGTGGACGAGTACTACCTCGGCCCGCAGCTGGGCACCGACGCGGCCGGCTATCCGATCCACGCACCCAACGACGACCTGCTGTACCAGCCGATCGACCGCGGCCTGTACGACGACTGGAGCGCGACCAACCGGGCCAAGTCCACGGCGTGGAACCAGGGCGCCACGGCGCTGCTCACCCACACCGAACTGTTCTCGCTGCCGGCGGGCCCGGTGGGTTTCGCCGCGATCGTGCAGGGCCAGCGCGAACGCTTCTCCAACCGCTCCGCGGCGCCGGGCGCCCAGGACATCTTCCGCGCACACGGCGGCGGTACGGTGGCGCAGGGCCAGCGCGACCTGTACGCGGGCGGTGTGGAGTTCCAGGTGCCGGTGACCGGCAACTTCGACGTCAATCTGTCGGGCCGCTACGACAAGTACTCGCTCGAAGGCGGTGGCGGCAACGGCAAGGCCACATGGAAGGCCGGCCTGGAGTTCAGGCCGATCGACACGCTGCTGCTGCGCGGCAGCTACGCCACCGCATTCCGCTCGCCGGACATGTTCTATCTGTACGCGTCGGAGACGGCCGGCTTCACCACCACCACCGATTACTACCGGTGCCGCGAGGCCGGGTTCGGCGCCGGCGACTACGACGCGTGCCTGCAGTCGGGCGGGTCCACGCGGCAGGTGGGCGAGGGCAACCGGGATCTGCGCGACATCACCGCGGAAACGTTCACCTACGGCGTGGTGTGGTCGAGCCCGGGCAACGCGCTGACGCTGTCGCTCGACTACAACGCGATCAAGATCCGCGACGAGGTGGAGCTGCTGGGGGTCGACGACATCCTCACCCTCGAAGCCAACTGCCGCCTGGGCGTGTCGGACAATGGCCAGACCGAATACGACATCGCCTCGCCCACCTGCCGCGACGTGCTGGCGCAGGTGATTCGGCGGCCGGGCGACGATCCGGTGGATCCGAACGGGATCGAAGAGGTCACGACGTATCCGATCAATCTCGCCAACCAGCGCCAGACCGGCGTGCAGGCGGCGGCGCAGTATCGGTGGAGCGCGGGCAACTTCGGCGATTTCGACCTGGATGTCGGCTACTACCGCACCCTGCGGCACAGCCGCCAGCAGCAGGAGGGCGATCCGATCGAGGATCTGCTGTGCTGCGCGAATTCCAACGAGTTGCACCACCGCACCACCGCCAGCCTGGGCTGGCAGCGCGGTCCGGTGCGCGCCACGTTGTGGGGCATTCGCAATGCACGCACCTGGAACGAGGCCGATACGGCACGCGATGTCGGGCCGTGGACGACCTTCAACGGCAGCGTGGCGTATCGATTCGGCGACCGGTTCGGGGTGATGCTGTCGGTGAACAACCTGTTCGACCGTCAGCCGCCGATCGACCGCACCAACGGCAACTGGCCGTTCTACGACCGTGGCGTGTACAGCGCCCTGGGCCGCTCGATGCAGATCGAGTGGTCGATGGACCTGTAGCTGCCGTCGCGCTCTCCCGGTCCGGATCGGGCCGGGAGCGTGCGGGCATCCGGCCGGAGCGGGGCGGCTGTAACGGATCGCGTGCTGCGGTCCCGTGTTCCCTGGGATCGGCGCGACCTGGCCGACCCGGCTCCCGGCGGCAGGCCCCGGGAGGCCCCGGGAGGCCCCGACAGCGAGCGTCCTCGGGCAGCCGCCACGCGGCGGCTGTCCCCCTGGCCCCGCGGGTTCGCCGGCGAGGTGGCGTCTTTCGACCTGTCCGCTGCGACCGCGCGCCCCGCGGCCTAGAATGACCGCATGACCGACATCTTCGAACTGCATCGCGGCGATGCGCCCCTGCTGGTGAGCATCCCCCACGACGGCACCCGGGTGCCCGACGCCATCGCGGAGCGGCTGACGCCGGACGCGCGACGCGTCCCGGACACCGATTGGCACGTGGCCCGCCTGTACGCGTTCGCGCGCGAGTTGGGCGCCTCGGTCCTGGTGCCCACGCATTCGCGCTACGTCGTCGATCTCAATCGTGCCGAGGACGATGTGTCCCTGTATCCCGGGCAGAACACCACCGGCCTGTGCCCGGTGGTGCGCTTCGACGGCGGCCCCGTCTACCGCGACGGCGCCGAGCCGGACGCGAACGAGATCGCCGCGCGCGTGGATACCTACTGGCGGCCTTACCACGCGGCCCTGCGCGACGAGCTCGCGCGGCTGCGCGACCTGCACCCGCGCGTGGTGCTGTGGGAAGCTCACTCCATTCGCGGGCTGTTGCCGTTCCTGTTCGAGGGGCGGTTGCCCGACCTCAATCTCGGCACCGCCGCCGGCCACAGTTGTTCGCCGACGCTGGAAGCGCGCCTGGGCGAGGTGTTGGCGGAACAGGAGACGTACGACCATGTCGCCAACGGTCGCTTCAAGGGTGGCCACATCACCCGGCAGTACGGGCGCCCCGGCGATGGCGTCGAAGCGGTACAGCTCGAGATCAGCCAGCGCTGCTACATGGACGAGGACAGCTTCGCCTGGCGGCCGGATCTGGCCGGCGACCTGCAGCCGCTGCTGCGCCGGCTGCTCGATACCGCGATCGAGCACGCCCGCGGCGTCTGATCGCCCTGGGGCAGGGCCTGCGTCGATCCGGCTCGGAGAGGGCGCCGACAGCGCGCGTCGCGGCAGGCGCGCGGGGGCGCGCGCCACCTGTCGCATGCCGTATCCGGCCCTTCGCCGGCGGTCTTGGCGCGATGCCGACGCCCGCCGGCGCATGCTCGCGCGATGACCTCGTCCTCCGAAGCCCTGCGCGCGCATCGGCCCATGCTGTGGCTGGTGGCGGCCGCGGTGTTCATGCAGATGCTGGACACCACCATCGTCAACACCGCGCTGCCGTCGATGGCCGTGGATCTGGGCCAGCCGCCGCTGCGCATGCAGATGGTGGTCGTGGCCTACGCCCTGACGGTCGCGTTGCTGATCCCGGCATCGGGCTGGCTGGCCGACCGGTTCGGCACGCGGCGGGTGTTCTTCGTCGCGATCACGGTGTTCACCGCGGGTTCGCTGGCCTGCGCGTTGTCGCAGAGTCTGGAAATGCTGGTCGCTTCGCGCGTCCTGCAGGGGGTCGGCGGCGCCATGCTGCTGCCGGTGGGGCGGTTGGCGGTGCTGCGCGCGGTCCCGCGGCGCGATTTCCTCGCCGCGATGACGTTCGTCACCGTACCGGGCCTGATCGGACCGTTGATCGGGCCCTCGCTGGGCGGTTGGCTGTCCGAGGCGGCGTCGTGGCACTGGATATTCCTGATCAACCTGCCTTTGGGCGTGGTGGGTGCGTGCGCCGCGCTGCGCTGGATGCCGGACCTGCGGGTGCCGGTGTCGCGGTTCGACCTGGTCGGTTACGGTCTGCTGGCGTTCGGCATGGTCGCGGTCTCGTTGTCGGTGGACGCCCTGTCCGGACACGCCGGGCGCCGTGCCGCGGTGGTGGTGCTGCTGGTCGGCGGCATGGCGGCGCTGGTGGCGTACTGGCTGCACGCCGCGCGGGCGCCGTCGCCGTTGTTCCCGCTGTCGCTGTTCCGTGCGCGCACGTTCTCGGTCGGCGTGCTCGGCAACCTGTTCGCGCGCCTGGGCAGCGGCGGCATGCCGTACATGATCCCGCTGCTGCTGCAGATCGCACTCGGCTTCTCGCCGGCGCAGGCCGGCATGATGATGATTCCGGTGGCGATCGCGGGCATGACGTCGAAACGCATCGTCGTCCCGCTGGTGCAGCGCTTCGGCTACCGCAACGTGCTGGTGGTCAATACCGTGCTGACCGGCCTGACCATGGCGAGCTTCGCGCTGATCCGGCCGGACCAGCCGCTGTGGCTGCACGTGGTCCAGTTCGCGGTGTTCGGCGCGGTCAATTCCCTGCAGTTCACCGCCATGAACACGTTGACGCTGCGCGACCTGGACGGTGAGCACGCCAGCGCCGGCAACAGCCTGCTGTCGATGGTCATGATGCTGTCGATGAGTCTCGGCGTGGCGACTGCGGCCGGACTGCTGTCCGCGTTCGGCGGCGAAGGCGCGGCGACCGCCGGCGAACCGGTGCTGTCGGCGTTCCGCTGGACGTTCGTGTGCATCGGCGCATTGACCCTCGCGTCGGCGGCGATCTTCGCCCAGCTCGGGCGAACCCACCGGATTCCCGAAAAGGTCGTCGGCTCCACCGAGCAGTCGTAGATGCCGGTGCCTGCGACACCGACGGCGTACCGGTGCGCCTGTGCGGGGGCGGACGCGCGCCGAACGTATCGGGTGACGGGGGCGATGCGGCCCAGACGTCGCCGGGGCACGCAGCCGATCGTGTTGCGCGTGCTGTCAGCGCGCCATGATGGCGAGGGTCGCGGCGAGCACCAGCAGCAGCGGCAGTACGTTGAGTGCCAGCACCGTCGCCGCGAAGCCGCGCGACTCGCCGCGGATCAGCCCGGCGGCCGCGCAGATCGCGCCGACCACCCATCCACCCAGTGCCGACATCACGGCGCGGCCGAAACATTCCAGGCCCCACCGACCGCAGTGCATCGGATCGGAGAGCGCATGGATCAACCCCCAGGCCAGCGCCGGCCAGATCACCAGCATCGCCAGGGCGAAGAGGCTGGCGACCGGGCGCGGAGGCAGCAGGCTCATGCCGCGAACCACGCCGGCAACTGCATCGCCAGTGGCACGGTGACCACCGCCAGCAGGGTCTGCAAGGTGATCAGCGACGCCATCAGCGGCGCGTCGCCACCCATCTGGCGCGCCATGATGTAGGCGTTGGACGCGGCGGGCAGTGCGGCGTAGAAGCAGGCGGCAGCCGTCACCGCCGGGCTGGCGCCGAGCAGGGTGCAGAGCCAGACCGCCAGCAGCGGCAGCGCCAGCAGCTTGAGCAGCGAGGTGGCCGCCAGCGACACCGGGCGCACGGACGACCAGCGGAAATCGAGTCCGCCGCCCACGCACAGCAACCCCAGCGCCAGCGAACTGCCGCCGAGGATGTCGAGCGCATTGGCGGCGATCCCGGGGAGCGGCAGGCCGGCGACGTTGTACAGGCCGCCAGCCACCGTCGACAGGATGATCGGGTTCTTCGCCAGCATCGACGCGACCCGGGCAGGGCTCGCCCGGGTGCCGCTCCACCAGGCCAGGGCGGCCACCGCGACCACGTTGACCAGCGGCAGGCAGATCGCCAGCGCCAGCATCACCAGTGCGGCGGTATCGGCTTCGAACAGCAGCGAGGCCACCGCCAGGCCGAAGTAGGTGCTCGGGCGGATCGCGCCCTGCACGATCGACGACCGGCTGGGGCCGGGCAGGCCGCGCGCCAGCGGCAGGATCGACACCAGCAAACCGACCAGCAGGAGGGTCGGCACCAGGGTCGCTACGGCCAGATCGCGCAGTGCGGTGCCGGTGAAGTCCAGGCGCGCCGTGTTGGCGAACAGCAGCGCGGGAAACGCGACGTAGAACGAGAACCATTCGATCGCCGGGAAAAAGCCTTCCGGCCTCCAGCGCGAGCGCCGGATCCAGGCGCCGAGCAGGACGACCAGCAGGACCGGGACGGTGTAGGTCAGCATGTCGTCCCAGGCAGCCCTCGGCGTCGTGACGATGCGTGCGCCGTCGCCGCGCCAGGCAGGACCGGCCGTGACGGCAATGCCACGGCCGTCGCCACGGCCGACGGCAACGAATCGCCGGAATCAGACCTCCAGGGTCGCCAGGTCACCCTTGGTCTCCAGCCAGGTCTTCCGATCCCCCGATCGTTTCTTCGCCAGCAGCATGTCCATCAGCCCGCGGGTGGCGGTGTCGTCGTCCACCGTCAACTGCACCAGTCGCCGCGTGTCCGGGTGGATCGTCGACTCACGCAACTGCGACGGATTCATCTCGCCCAGGCCCTTGAAGCGGGTCACGCTGATCGCGCCCTTGAGCTTCTCGCGTTCGATCTTCTCCAGCAGCAGCCGCTTCTCTTCCTCGTCCAGGGCATAGAACACCTGCTTGCCCACGTCCACGCGGAACAGCGGCGGCATCGCGACGAACACGTGTCCGGCCGCGACCAGCGCAGGGAAGTGACGCAGGAACAGTGCGGTCAGCAGGGTGGCGATGTGCAGCCCGTCGGAGTCGGCATCGGCCAGGATCACGACCTTGCCGTAACGCAGGCCGCCGATCTCTTCCTTGCCCGGATCGCAGCCGATGGCGACGGCGAGATCGTGCACTTCCTGCGAGGCGAGCACACTGCCCGAGGCCACTTCCCAGGTGTTGAGGATCTTGCCGCGCAGCGGCAGGATCGCCTGGAAATCCTTGTCGCGGGCCTGGCGCGCGCTGCCACCGGCCGAATCGCCTTCGACCAGAAACAGTTCGGTACGGGACAGGTCCTGGCTGATGCAGTCCGCCAGCTTGCCGGGCAGGGCAGGGCCCTGGGTGACCTTCTTGCGGACGATCTGCTTCTCGGTCTTCAGCCGTGCGCTGGCGCGCTCGATCGCCAGCTGCGCGATCTTCTCGCCGAGCTCGACGTGCTGGTTGAGCCACAGGCTGAAGGCATCGTGCGCGGCGCCTTCGACGAAGCCCGCAGCCTGTCGCGACGACAGCCGCTCCTTGGTCTGGCCGGAGAACTGCGGGTCGGTCATCTTCATCGACAGCACGAACGACACCCGGTCCCAGACGTCCTCGGGCGCCAGCTTGACGCCACGCGGCAGCAGGTTGCGGAAATCGCAGAACTCACGCAGCGCATCGGTGAAACCGGTGCGCAGGCCGTTGACGTGGGTGCCGTGCTGGGCGGTCGGAATCAGGTTGACGTAGCTCTCCTGCACCAGGTCGCCTTCGGGCACCCAGCCCACCGCCCAGTCCGCGGCCTCGGTCTGGCGCGCCAGCCGGCCGACGAACAATTCCATCGGCAGCACATCGCGCTCGGCCAGTTCGCCCCTGAGGTAGTCGCGCAGCCCGTCTTCGTAATACCACTGCTCCTGCTCGCCGCTGGCCTCGTCGGTGAGCTTCACCGTCAGGCCCGGGCACAGCACGGCCTTGGCGCGCAGGAGGTGGCGCAGGGCGCGCAGGTTGAATTTGGGCGTGTCGAAGTACGAAGCGTCCGGCCAGAACCGCAGGCGTGTGCCGGTGTTCTTCTTGCCGACCGTGCCGACGACTTCCAGTGGGGTGGCGCGGTCGCCATGGCGGAAGGTGATGCGGTGCTCGCTGCCTTCGCGCTTGATGTGGAGCTCGACCAGCGTCGACAGCGCATTGACCACACTCACGCCCACGCCGTGCAGGCCGCCGGAGAAGGTGTAGTTCTTGTTGTTGAACTTTCCGCCGGCGTGCAGCCGGGTCAGGATCAGCTCCACGCCGGGGATCTTCTCTTCCGGGTGGATGTCGACCGGCATGCCGCGGCCGTCGTCGGCCACCTCGCAACTGCCGTCCTTGTACAAGGTCACCTCGAGCGTGCGCGCATGGCCAGCCAGGGCTTCGTCCACGGCGTTGTCGATGACTTCCTGCGCCAGGTGGTTCGGGCGAGCGGTATCGGTATACATGCCCGGGCGGCGCTTGACCGGGTCCAGCCCGGACAGGACTTCGATGTCGGCGGCGTTGTAGCGGTTGCTCATACGGAACGGGACGCTGGCGGGAAAGGCAGGCGCGCATGGTAATGGATGCAACGCCGCCGATGCCGTGTGCGGTACCCGCCTGCGCGGCGAGGACGAAAACGTTTCCGGGAAATCCGGCGGAAACAGGCGTTTTTGCGGCGAGTGCCCGGTTTTTTCGTGAGCCCTGCGCCATCGCATCGTTAAGTTCGCGTTGTTCAGGGTCGGGCCGGCCGGGCTGTGCTGTGGTGGCGCCGTCGCCGCCATCGAGGCGGACGATCTCCGCAGCCCCGGCTGCGCGCCTTTCATTCCTAATTTGGGAGACGAGACCAAATGAAGAAGCACAGCATTCTGATGACCGCCCTGGTGGGTGCCGCCCTGGCCGCGCCGGCCGCGTTCGCGCAGGAAGTCGACCAGGACGCATTGCGCGACGCCGAGCGCGCCGCTGCCCAGGCTTCGCAGGCGGCCGATGCCGCCGAGACCCGGGCGCAGCAGGCCGAACAGGACGCGTGGTCGGCCGACCGCCAGGCGCAGCAGGCGCAGCAGCAGGCCGAAGCGGCGCAGTGGGAGGCCCAGCGCGCCCAGCCGATCGAAGAAGAGGAAGAGGATCCGTCCTGATCCCAGGCGGATCATCGGCACAGGGCCGCCGGCACGTGCCGTCCGGCATGTGACCGGGGCGAACGTGAGTCGAAGCGAGGGCGTCCGTGAGGGCGCCCTCGTCGTCTTTCGGGGGCGGAACCCGAACCCGATGCCGACGTAGCCTGTCGCGAACCTGTAGAATGGGGCTTTCCAGCGACCGCTGCGCCCATGACTTCCCCCTCCCGTTCCGTCACTCCGCTCGTTTTCGTCACCGGCGGCGTGGTCTCTTCCCTCGGGAAGGGCATCGCTGCCGCCTCGCTCGCCGCCATCCTCGAGGCGCGCGGGCTGAACGTGACGATGATGAAGCTCGACCCCTACATCAACGTCGACCCGGGCACGATGAGCCCGTTCCAGCACGGCGAGGTGTACGTGACCGACGACGGGGCCGAGACCGATCTCGATCTCGGCCACTACGAGCGCTTCATCAACGTGCGCCTGTCGGGCAAGAACTCGATCACCACCGGCAAGATCTACGAGAGCGTGATCCGCAAGGAGCGTCGCGGCGACTATCTGGGCGCGACCGTGCAGGTGATCCCGCACATCACCGACGAGATCAAGCGCGCCATCGACACCGCCACCCAGGGCTACGACGTGGGCCTGGTGGAGATCGGCGGCACCGTCGGCGATATCGAATCGCTGCCGTTCCTGGAGGCGATCCGCCAGATCCGTACCGATCGCGGCGCCGACAAGGCCGTCTTCATGCACCTCACCCTGGTGCCGTACATCGCCGCCGCCGGCGAGTTGAAGACCAAGCCCACCCAGCACTCGGTGAAGGAATTGCGCTCCATCGGCATCCAGCCCGACATCCTGGTCTGCCGCAGCGAGCAGCCGCTGCCCGATGGCGAGCGCCGCAAGATCGCCTCGTTCACCAACGTGCCCGAGCGCGCGGTGATCTCCGCGGTCGACCTGGACAACATCCACAAGTTGCCGATGTGGCTGCACGCGCAGGGCCTGGACCAGCTGATCGTCGAGCGCCTGCACCTGGCCGAGCGCGCGGTCGATCATGCCGACCTGTCGGAATGGATCGATGTGGTCGACGCCAGCGAGCGTCCGGACGACGAGGTCACGATCGCGGTGGTCGGCAAGTACGTCGACCACAAGGACGCCTACAAATCGGTCGGCGAAGCGCTCAAGCACGGCGGCATCCGCCAGCGCACCCGGGTGACGCTGAAGTGGGTGGAATCGCAGGACCTGGAGCGTCACGGCGCGGCCCAGGTGCTGGACGGCATCGACGGCATCCTGGTGCCCGGCGGCTTCGGCGACCGAGGCTTCGAAGGCAAGGTGCTGGCCGCGCAGTACGCGCGCGAGCAGGGTGTGCCGTACTTCGGCATCTGCTACGGCATGCAGGCGGCGGTGGTCGACACCGCCCGCCACCTGGCCGGGCTCGAGGGCGCCAACAGCACCGAAAACGATCGCCAGACGGCGCACCCGGTGATCGGCCTGATCACCGAGTGGCGGACCAAGACCGGCGAAATGGAGCGGCGTACCGAGGAGAGCGACCTCGGTGGCACGATGCGCCTGGGTCTGCAGGAGCAGCGGATCAAGTCCGGCACGCTGGCCCATCGCATGTACGGCCAGGATGTCGTCGGCGAGCGCCATCGCCATCGTTACGAGTTCAACAACCGCTACCGCACCCAGCTGGAGGACGCCGGCCTGGTGATCAGCGCCAAGTCCATGGACGACCTGCTGGTCGAGATGGTCGAACTGCCGGACCACCCCTGGTTCCTGGCCTGCCAGGCGCATCCGGAGTTCCTGTCCACGCCGCGCACCGGCCATCCGCTGTTCGTCGGTTTCATCCGCGCCGCGCGCGACCGCAAGGCCGATGCGCCGCCGGCGGCCGTCGCGGCGCAGTCGCAGCCGCAGGAAGCGCACGCGTAATGCGGGTGCCCCGCCTCGGGTCCACGCAGACAGGCGCGGACCGGTCTCTGCGCGCCGCCCCCCGCCTGCGTCGTGTTCGGCCGCGTGTCTCCGCGTCGCTTCGCGGCAAACTGAAGGTGTTCGCATGAATCTCTGTGGCTTCGACGTCGGTCTCGACCGTCCGTTCTTCCTGATCGCCGGCCCCTGCGTCATCGAGAGCGAGCAACTGCAGCTCGACGTGGCCGGGCAGCTCAAGGAGATCACCGGCACGCTCGGCATCCCCTTCATCTTCAAGTCGAGTTTCGACAAGGCCAACCGCACGTCGCTGGAGAGCTTCCGCGGCCTCGGGATGGAGGAGGGGCTGCGCATCCTGGCCGAAGTGAAGCGGCAGATCGGTGTGCCGGTGCTGACCGACGTGCACGAATACACGCCGATGGACGAGGTCGCCAGCGTCGTCGACGTGCTGCAGACGCCGGCGTTCCTGGCGCGGCAGACCGATTTCATCCGCAAGGTGTGCGCGGCCGGCAAGCCGGTCAACATCAAGAAGGGACAGTTCCTGTCGCCGTGGGACATGGCGCCCGTGGTCGCCAAGGCGAAGTCGACCGGCAACCAGCAGATCATGGTGTGCGAGCGCGGCGCCAGCTTCGGCTACAACAATCTCGTCTCGGACATGCGCAGCCTCGCGGTGATGCGCGATACCGGTTGTCCGGTGGTCTTCGACGCGACCCATTCGGTGCAGTTGCCGGGCGGGCAGGGCGGTTCCAGCGGCGGCCAGCGCGAGTTCGTGCCGGTGCTGGCGCGCGCAGCCGTCGCCGTGGGCGTGGCCGGGGTGTTCATGGAGACCCATCCCGACCCCGCCAAGGCGCTGTCCGACGGCCCCAATGCCTGGCCCCTGGATCGCATGCGCGCGTTGCTGGAGACCATGCAGGCGCTGGACCGGGCCGCGAAGCAGGGCGGCTTCCTGGAAACCACCCTTGCCTGAGCCTGCGCCACGGCGCGTCGGGCGCAGCGCGCATCGCCGTCACCGCATGGCGGGGCTGCTGGCGATGGGGGCGTTGTGGTCGCTCGCGACCCTGGCCCAGGCGCCCCTGTCGGAGCCGGATGAGGCGTCCGCGCCGCAGCCGCCCGGCCCCGCCGAGATCGCCCCGCTCGACGGCGAAGAGTGGAACCGCTTCGCGATGGCCATCGACACCCTGCGGATGTGCGTGGAAGACACGCGTGCCGGCCGCGCCCCGGCGCAGACGGTCGCCACCCTGCAGGCGCTGGGCCTGACCGAGCAGATCCGCGGTCAGGCGTTGCTGCTGCTGCCCGCCGACGATCCCGCGCGCGCGGCCGTGGAGGCCGCCGCAGACGACGCCCAGGCGATCATGCGATCCTTCCAGGCGATGTCGGCCTGGCAGCCGGTGCGCCCGCTCGACCAGGCGCTGGCGCTGGCCTACGTCTACCATTTCGAGGCGCAGGCGACCCAAGGCGACTGCCTGCCGACCCAAGATTTCGTGTCCAACTACGAGAAAGCGCTGACCCGATGAACATCGCATCCGTCCACGCCCGTGAAATCCTCGACAGCCGCGGCAATCCGACCCTGGAAGCCGAGGTCGTCCTCGACGACGGCAGTTTCGGCCGCGCCGCCGTGCCATCCGGCGCCTCCACCGGCACCAAGGAGGCCGTGGAACTGCGCGACGGCGACAAGACCCGCTACCTCGGCAAGGGCGTGCGCAAGGCGGTCGACAATATCAACGGCACGATCGCCGACGCGCTGAAGGGCTTCGATGCCGCCGACCAGGCCACGCTCGACAAGCGCCTGATCGACCTCGACGGCACCGAGAACAAGGCCCGCCTGGGCGCGAACGCGCTGCTGGGGGTTTCGCTCGCCAACGCGCACGCGGTGGCTGCATCGAAGAAGATCCCGCTGTGGAAGCTGCTGGCCGGCGACCGCGCGCCGGTGCTGCCGGTGCCGATGATGAACATCATCAACGGCGGCGCGCACGCCGACAACAACGTCGATTTCCAGGAGTTCATGGTGTTGCCGGTGGGCTTCGACTCGTTCGCCGAATCGCTGCGCGCGGGCACCGAGATCTTCCACGCGCTGAAGGCGGTGCTGAAGGGCCAGGGCCTGTCGACCGCAGTCGGCGACGAAGGCGGCTTCGCCCCGGATTTCCGCAGCAATGTCGAAGCGCTCGACACCATCCTCGAAGCGATCGGCAAGGCCGGCTACAGCGCCGGCGACGACGTGCTGCTGGGTCTGGACGTGGCCTCCAGCGAGTTCCACGAAAACGGCAAGTACCACCTGGTCGGCGAGAACAAGCGTCTGACCGGCGAGCATTTCGTCGATTTCCTGGCCGACTGGGCCGCGCAGTACCCGATCGTCACCATCGAGGACGGCATGGCCGAAGACGACTGGGCCGGCTGGAAGCAGCTGACCGACCGCATCGGCGATCGTGTGCAGCTGGTGGGCGACGACCTGTTCGTCACCAATCCGCGGATCTTCAAGGAAGGCATCGATTCGAAGACCGCCAACGCCATCCTCATCAAGGTCAACCAGATCGGCACGCTGACCGAGACCCTGGAAGCGATCGCCATGGCCGATGCGGCGAAGTACGCGGCGATCGTGTCGCACCGTTCCGGTGAGACCGAGGACACCACCATCGCCGACATCGCGGTCGCGACCACCGCCACCCAGATCAAGACCGGTTCGTTGTGCCGCAGCGACCGCGTGGCCAAGTACAACCAGTTGCTGCGGATCGAGGAAGCGCTGGGCGGCAACGCACGCTTCGCCGGTCGCGACGCGTTCGTCTCGATCCGACGCTGACCGTCGACGGGCCCTGAGCCATGCGCACGTTGCGGATCGTGCTGGTGCTGTTGCTGGTGTTGTTGGGCTGGCTGCAGTACCGGCTCTGGTTCGGCACCGGCGGCAACCACGAAGTGGCCGAGCTGCAGGCGCGCGTGAACCAGCAGGCCCGCCAGAACGAAGGCCTGGGCGAACGCAACGCTGCGCTCGCCGCCGAAGTCGCCGATCTCAAGTCGCCCACCGGCGAGGCTGCGGTGGAGGAGCGCGCGCGCAACGAACTGGGCATGGTGAAGCCGGGTGAGGTGTTCTATCGCGTGGTGGATACACCTGCGCCC
This sequence comes from Luteimonas abyssi, assembly GCF_001482195.1. Taxonomy (GTDB): domain Bacteria; phylum Pseudomonadota; class Gammaproteobacteria; order Xanthomonadales; family Xanthomonadaceae; genus Luteimonas; species Luteimonas abyssi. Next base: position 1,068,215 of record NZ_KQ759763.1, read on the forward strand.
GCGACGCCGCCGGCACCGCCGCGCGCCGACATCGAAGACGATGGCGGGGACACCGGCGAGCCGCCGCCGCAGCAACTCGCGGTGCCTCCGCCGGAGCCGCAGCCGTGACCTGGGCGACGTCATGACCTGGGTCATCGTGCCCGCGGCCGGCCGTGGCACCCGCTTCGGCAGCGCCAGGCCCAAGCAGTATCTGGACGTGGGCGGGCGCCCGCTGCTGGCGCATACGTTGCAGGCGCTGTGCGCCCACGTCGCCGTGCAGGGGCTGGTGGTGGTGCTCGGCGCCGACGACGCCTTCTGGCCGGGCTGGACCCAGTTCGAGGGCCGCCCCCTGCTGACCTGCACAGGCGGCGCGTCGCGCGCGGCGTCCGTACAGGCCGGCCTGGATGCGCTGCCGGACACGGTGCGCGCGGACGATTTCGTCCTGGTGCACGATGCCGCACGTCCCAACCTCGCCCACGACGACCTCGCCGCATTGCTGGAGCGCGGGCGCGAGGATCCGGTCGGCGCGATTCTGGCCGCGCCGGTGCGCGACACCCTCAAGCGCGCCGGCGACGATGGCGGTATCGACGGCACCGAGCCGCGCGAGCGCCTGTGGCGTGCACTGACGCCGCAATTGTTCCGTCGCCTGCAACTGCATCGTGCGCTGAAGGCGGCCGACGACGCCGGCGTGGAGGTCACCGACGAGGCGATGGCGATGGAACGCCAGGGCGCGCGCCCGTTGCTGGTGGAGGGGGCCGAGGACAACTTCAAGATCACCACTGCCGCCGATCTGGATCGTTTCCGCTTCGTGCTGGCACGACGCGGCGTCTGACACGTCGGGGCGCGTTCCGGCTCGTCTTCCGGCGGCGGGCTGTCGGTGATCGCGAAGGGGATAGGAACCGCACGGTGCTTCGCCGCCGCGCCTGCGACGGGCGGATCAGGTGGGCAGCAGCCGGTTCCTGATTCTTGCGGTCTTCATCCGTGCCGATCGGCGCGATCCGCGGCAGGACCGAATCTTCCCCCCCGGGGGCGCTGCGCCGCGCACGTTTGAGCCACGCGGGTTCCGTGGCAAGCTGCCACCCCCCGCGCCGCCGGCCGCTCTCCGCAGACCTCGACATGCCCAGCATTCCAGACATCCGCATCGGCCAGGGATACGACGTGCACGCGTTCGGCGACGGCGACCACGTCGTGGTCGGCGGCGTCCGGATTCCGCACGAGCGTGGCGTGCTCGCGCACAGCGACGGCGATGTCGCCTTGCATGCGCTGTGCGACGCCATCCTGGGGGCGCTGGCGCTGGGCGACATCGGCGTGCATTTCCCGCCGTCGGATGCGCGCTGGAAGGACGTCGACAGCCGCCACTTGCTGCGCCACTGCAACGCGCTGATCGGCGCGCGCGGTTGGCGGGTCGGCAATGTCGACATCACCGTCGTCTGCGAACGGCCGAAGATCGGCCCGCACGCGGCCGCGATGCGCGAAGCGATCGCCGTGGATCTGGGTATCGAGGTCGATGCGGTGAGCGTGAAAGCCACCACCAGCGAGCGCCTGGGATTCACCGGCCGCGGCGAAGGCATCGCTGCGCAGGCCGTGTGTCTGCTGGTACGGGGCGCAGCATGAGGGCGGTGTCCGCTGCCGGTGTCCGAGGCGCGCTGCTGCGCGGGAAGCGCACGGCCGTCGCGAGCGTCATGCCATGAGCAGGGCGGATCTGCCACGTGCGTTTGGTGCGCCGGTGATGACCGGGCGGATGCGCACGCACGATGCGGACTTCCGCGTCGACGAGCTGGATGCCTTCGAGGCCAGCGGGGAAGGCGAGCACCTGCTGCTGCGTGTGGAAAAGCGCGGCATGAATACCGCGTTCGCCGCACGCATGCTGGCCGAATGGGCGGGCGTGGATGCGTCGGTGGTCGGCTACGCGGGCCTGAAGGACCGGCATGCGGTCACCCGGCAGCGGTTCACCGTGCAGTTGCCGGGCCGCGAAGCGCCTGCGCTGGACACCCTGCAGGTCGAGGGTCTGCAGGTGCTTGAGGCGCAACGGCATGCGCGCAAACTTCCCCGCGGCGCGTTGGCGGGCAACGCTTTCGTGCTGACCCTGCGCGAGGTGACGGGCGACGCGGCCGCCATCGATGCGCGGCTGCGGACGATCGCCCAGCGTGGCGTGCCCAATTACTTCGGCGAGCAGCGGTTCGGCCGCGGTGGCGCCAATGTCGAACGCGCGCTGGCGCTGTTCGCCGACCCGCGTCGCGCACGCCGCCTCAAGCGCGAAGAGCGCACCTTGCTGTTGTCGGCTGCCCGCTCCGAACTGTTCAACCGGGTGCTCGCGCAACGGGTGGAGGCCGACCTCTGGGATCGGGCGCTACCGGGCGAGGTGTGGATGCTGGACGGCAGCCGCAGCGTGTTCGGTCCCGAGCCCTGGAGCGACGCGTTGGCCGAGCGGCTGGCCGCTTTCGATATCCACCCCAGCGCACCGCTGTGGGGACGGGGGGCGCTGCGCAGCGAGAGCGAGGCGCTCGCCCTCGAGCAGGCTGCGTTGACGGAGGACGACGCCATCGCGCTGCGCGCCGGACTGGAGGGAGCTGGGCTCAAACAGGAGCGCCGCGCGGCGCGCTTGCGCCCCACGGATCTTGCGTGGGACTGGCGGGGGAACGATGTACTGGAGCTGCGCTTCTCGCTACCGCCCGGGGCGTATGCGACCACGGTCCTGCGCGAGCTGGGCGAGATACGCGGCACCGAATCCTGAGGTGAGGCGCCCCCCGGCGCTCGGTGGCGGGCCAGCAGGGCCCCCGTCATGGCAGGCCCGCGCCGTTCGTCGGAACGCATACGCTGCCGACGGTCCCGTCGCGCGATCGGCGTATAAGTGACGCCAGGCCCCATGAATCAGGCCCCGACGCGCCTGATGGGCCTTGCGGAGGAACCGCCGTGCGCCTTCCGATCCTCGTTGCGGCCTGTGCTCTGCCGCTCGTCCTGTCCGCCTGCACCCTGAGCCCGCACCGCATCGCGGGGCCGGATCCCGTGCCCGTTCGCGGTGAATCGCGCGCGACCGATCGTACGTACGCCGATGCCCAGTACATCGCCAGGATCGACGCCCAGGCGCGGCGTCGCGGGATGGTGGTGGAATGGGTCAATCCGCCGTCCGAACGGGCCCGGGCGCCGGCCAGGCGCTGATTCGCCGGGGCGGGCGGTTCGCTTTCTTCCAGCAGGGGCCGCGGCGCGGCGCCGGCGTGCGCGCATGTGGTGATCGCGCACGAGGCGCACGCCCATGCGAGGCCCGCGTCGAGATCAGCGCGTCCTGAGCAGCACCAGCACCGCGCCGGTGCCGCCTTGCGCGGCCGGTGCCGAATGATAGGCCAGCACGTCGGCACGCTGGCGCAGAAGACGATCCACCAGATTCTTCAACACCGGTGTGCCGTCGGCGTGGAACCCCTTGCCGTGGATGATGCGAACGCAGGCGATGCCCTGGTCGCGCGCTTCGGCCAGGAATCTGCGCAACGTGGCTTCGGCCAGGGGCACGGTGGCGTGGTGCAGGTCCAGTTCGTCCTGCGCGGCATACTCGCCGCGGGCCAGCCGCTTGAGCACCTGGGGCGACACCTCGTCGTGGCGGTAGCGCAAGGTGTCGCCGGCCAGCAGACCGATCTCCTGCGAAGTGCCGTCGAGCAGCCGCCGGAACTCGCTGCGCGCATCGTCGTCGTCGCGTTCGGCCATGCGCGCACGCGCACGGGGCTTGGGCCTGGGCGGCGGCGGCGCGTCGGCCTGATGTGCCCGCACGGGCCCGATCGCGGCCCGGAACAGCGCGGCGTCGTCGTCCTCGGGCGGTTCGGATCCGGTGCTCATCGCCGCCAGTCTAGCCCCCGGGCGTGCACCTGCCGACATTTCCGCATGCGCAAGGGGGCGGGGAGCGGCGGGCATCCGTTATGATGTCGCGCACATCTTCCGGACGAGAGGCGCGAGGCAGAGCGGGTTCATGCGAGTACTGGTGAGCAACGATGATGGCGTCGACGCGCCCGGGATCCGCATTCTCGCCGAGGGCCTGCGTGCCGCCGGGCACGATGTGCTGGTGGTCGCGCCCGACCGCGACCGCTCCGGCGCCAGCAACTCGCTGACCCTGGACATGCCGCTGCGGGTGATCCAGGTGGATGACAACACCTGGCGCGTGCACGGCACGCCGACCGACTGCGTGCACGTCGCGATCACCGGCATGCTCGAGCTCGAGCCCGACATCGTGGTCTCGGGCATCAACAACACCGCCAACCTGGGCGACGACGTCATCTACTCGGGCACGGTCGCCGCGGCGATGGAAGGCCGTTTCCTGGGCCTGCCGGCGGTGGCGATGTCGCTGGTCACGCGCGACCACAACGGCGAGCACTACGACACCGCCGCGCGCGCCGCGGTGGAGATCGTCGAGCGTCTGGCCGCCGATCCGTTGCCGGCCGACACCATCCTCAACGTCAACGTGCCGGACCTGCCGTGGTCGGAGATCGCCGGCTTCGAGGTCACCCGGTTGGGCAACCGCCATCGGGCCGAGCCGTGTGTGCCGCTGGAGGATCCGCGCGGCCGCACCTGGTGGTGGATCGGACCGGCCGGCGCCGAGTCCGACGCCGGGCCGGGCACCGACTTCCATGCCGTGCGCACGAAGAACATCGCGATCACGCCGATCCACGTGGATCTGACCCGCTACCAAGCGCTGGAGCAGGTCGCCAGCTGGGTCGGTGGTCTGGCCGACGAGCTGCGGAACGGTCGTCCATGATGGCGCCACGTCTGCGCCTGCAGCCCGAGGCGCTGGGCATGGGCATGACCTCGCAGCGCGTGCGCGACCGGCTGATCGAGCGCCTGCGCGAGGGCGGCATCGCCGACGAGCGTGTGCTCAACGCGATCCGGACCGTGCCGCGGCACCTGTTCGTCGACGAAGCCCTGGCCACGCGTGCCTATGAAGACACCGCCCTGCCGATCGGGCACGGGCAGACCATCTCGCAACCGTGGGTGGTCGCGCGCATGACCGAGGTGCTGCTGGAAGAGCGGATGCCGCAGAAGGTGCTGGAGATCGGCACCGGTTCCGGCTATCAGGCCGCGATTCTCGCGGCGCTGGGCGTGGAAGTGCACACGGTCGAACGTATCGGCGAGCTGCTGCGCGTCGCGCGCAAGCGCTTCCGTTCGCTCGGCCTCAACGTGCGCAGCAAGCACGACGATGGTCGCCTGGGCTGGCCGGAAAACGGTCCGTTCGACGGCATCGTGGTGACCGCCGCGGCGTCCGCGCTGGTCGATGCGCTGAGCGCACAGTTGGCACCGGGCGGGTCGCTGGTCGCCCCGGTCGGCGGCAGCGGCGGACAGACGCTCGTGCGCCTGCGTCGCGATGCCGACGGTCGCATCGAGCGCACCGATCTCGCACCGGTCAGCTTCGTGCCGCTGTTGTCGGGCGTACTCGGCTGATGCGGTTGTTCGGACCGCTCTATGACCGCTGCCTCGTGTGGTCGCGGCATCGACATGCACCGCGTTACCTGGCGGCCCTGAGTGCCGCTGAATCCGTGGTCTTCCCGATCCCGCCGGACGTGATGCTGGCGCCGATGGCGCTGGGGCGGCCGGCAGCGTGGTGGCGCTATGCGCTGGTCTGCACGCTGGCATCGGTCGCGGGCGGCCTGCTGGGATACCTGCTCGGTGCGGCGGCACTCGACGCGATCTGGCCATGGATGCAGCGGATGGGATGGGAGCCTGCATTCCTCGAAGTGCAGGCGCTGTTCCAGCGGCACGGTTTCGCGTTCGTCTTCATCGCAGCATTCACCCCGATTCCCTACAAGGTGTTCACGATCGCGTCGGGTGCACTCGGCGTGGCGCTGCTACCGTTCACGCTCGGGTCTTTGATCGGCCGCGGCACCCGTTTTTTCCTCGTGGCCGGCCTGGTGGCCTGGGGCGGCCCGCGGCTGGAGAGCGTGCTGCGCCGATATGTGGAGTGGCTGGGGTGGGCAAGCGTGGTGCTGGTGGGTATGGCATTGATCTGGATGGAGTGGATGCGATGAGGCTTGCAATCGTGGTGCTCGCGGCAATGATGCTGGTGGCCTGCGGCACGAGTTCGGTCACGCGGACCCAGGGAGCGGGTGCGACGGGCTCCACGCCGCGTCCGGGACAGACGGTCACCGTGCAGCGGGGCGACACGCTGTACCGCATCGCGGTCAACAACGGCATCACCACGCTCGACCTGGCGACCTGGAACGGCATCTCGCCGCCGTACACCATCTATCCGGGCCAGCGCCTGCGGCTTTATCCAGGCCAAGGCGGCGCGACCGCCGCGCGACCGCCCGCATCCACCTCGCGTCCGCAGCAGGCGGGCACAGCGCCTGCGCGTCCCACGCAGCCGGCCGCGCCGCCGCCGCCGCCGGTGCGCAGCAACGTCGCCTGGCACTGGCCGGCGGACGGTCAGTTGGTCTCGCGGTTCGCCGAAGGCGACCCGACCAAGCAGGGCATCGGCATCGCCGGCACCAGCGGGCAGGCGGTCAACGCCGCCGCCGACGGCGTGGTGGTGTACTCCGGCTCCGGCCTGGTCGGCTACGGGGAGCTGATCATCGTCAAGCACGACGATGAATGGCTGTCGGCCTACGGCCACAACCGCGCCCGTCTGGTGAACGAGGGCGAGCGCGTGCGCAGCGGCCAGAAGATCGCCGAGATGGGCCGCAGCGGCGCCGCCCGCGACATGCTGCACTTCGAGATACGCTACAGCGGCCGCCCGGTGGACCCGCTTTCGTACCTGCCGAGGCGTTGAGCGCGGGAGTCGCTTGCGTGGGGCAATGTGGGTATCTGTCGCCACCCAGGCGCCTGCTGGTCGCCACGCAGATGCGGTGCGCCGGATCTGGCCGGGCGTAGTCGGCACGTTTTCGCTGTAGGGCATCGGCATCGCAGCCGATGTTCTCGAGGACGTGTCGCGGTCGAGTGGTCCTGGTTTTCGGATGCCGTTTCAGACCGCTCGGTTTCGTCCGGTATCGCGGCGTTCCGCTGGCGGGCGTCGACTCAGGCCTCGCTTTCGAGAATGAACGCCGCCACCACGCGGCGGCCTTCGGCGGCCAGCACCTGGTAGGTGCGCGCGGCGGCGTCGTTGGCCATGGTATCCAGGCCGATGCCGCGCGACAGGCAGGCGGCGAGGATTTCAGGGGACGGGAAGGTCTGGCGGTGGCCCGAGCCCAGCAGGATCAGCTCCGGCGACAGCGCCAGTACCGGCTCGAGGTCGGCCACACCGAGGCCGGCGACCGAGCGGACATTCCAATCCTCGATCAAGGCGTCGGGCGCGACCACGAAGCTGCGGTCGAGCTGGCGCTCGTTGACCAGGGCGCTGCGGCCGTCGGCCGCGCGCAGGAAGTAGTCGAAGTCGGGCTTCTGGAGGTGAAGCTGCATGGGGGGAACGTCCGGGGGCCTGGCGTTCAGGGTACCGCCGATCGCGGGGGCGGGGCGCCCTTGGCCGGGTCGGATGGGACCTCAGGCCCGCGGCAGCACGATCCGACGCTTGTCGGCGGCCGGGCGATACAGGATGGCGACATGGCCGATGCGCTGCACCAGGGCCGCGCCGCTGCGCTCGATCAGGGTGTCGATCAGGGCGTCGCGCTCGTCGCGGTCGGCGGCGGCCACCTTCACTTTCAGCAGTTCGTGGTGTTCCAGCAGACCGTCGAGTTCGGTCAGCAGCGAATCGGTGATGCCCTTGCCGCCGACCTGCAGGACGGGGCGGAGGTCGTGCGCCTGGCCGCGCAGGAAACGGGTCTGTGAGGCGGTCAGGGCGATTGGCATAAACGCGGGGCGCTGCGGCAGTCTGAGGGAGGGCAGGTTATCATGCCGGGCCGAACATACTGATTTTGACGGCATTTCCGCCGGTCCCTCCCCGAATGGCATCGCGCAGCAAGAGCAGCCAGCGCTGGCTGAAGGAACACTTCTCCGATCCGTTCGTGAAACGGGCGCAGTCCGAAGGCATGCGCTCGCGTGCGGCCTACAAGCTGGAGGAACTGGTCGCCCGCGACCGCCTGCTCAAGCCCGGCATGACCGTGGTCGACCTGGGCGCCGCGCCCGGCGGCTGGTCGCAGTGGGTCCGCCAGGCGATGGGCGAGTCCGGCCGGGTCATCGCCCTCGACATCCTCGACATGCCCGCCCTGGCCGGGGTGGAGTTTCTTCATGGCGATTTCAGGGAGGATGCGGTGTTATCCCAGTTGGAAGCCGCGCTTGGGGGGAGCACCGTGGACCTTGTGTTGTCCGACATGGCCCCCAACAAGAGTGGCGTGGGTGCGGTCGACCAGCCCCGGGCCATGCATCTGGCCGAGCTGGCGATGGCGTTCGCGGACGACCATCTGCGGCCGGGTGGCGCGTTCCTGATCAAGCTCTTCCAGGGCGTGGGATTCGACGATTACGTTCGGGACCTGCGCCGCCGTTACGACAAGGTCGTCATCCGCAAGCCCGCTGCGTCGCGTCAACGTTCGCCCGAGGTCTACGCCCTGGCGCAGGGCAAGCGACCCGGCTGAACCGAAGTAGTACCATCGAGCGAAACGCAGTAAGCGGGCCCGTCCCGCCTCATTTCAAGAGTCGAGCAACTTCATGAACGATCTCGTCAAGAATCTGATGCTCTGGGTGATCGTCGCCGTCGTGCTGATGGTGGTGTTCCAGAGCTTCAGCCCGCGCACCGGGGCCAGCCAGGAGACGGTGTACTCCCAGTTCATGGAGGAAGTGCGGCAGAACCGCATCCGTTCGGTCGACATCGCCGAGGACGGGCGTACGGTCACCTTCGAGCGCGCCGACGGCGCCCGCGGCCGCGTGATCGCGCCGCGCGACGACCGCATGATCGACGACTTCATGAACAACGGCGTCGAGATCCGCCAGGAGCAGCCTTCGAATTCGCGTGCGTTCTGGTACGTGCTGCTGAACTTCCTGCCGGTGCTGCTGATCATCGGCTTCTTCCTGTTCATGATGCGGCAGATGCAACAGGGCGGTGGCAAGGGCGCGATGTCGTTCGGCAAGTCCCGCGCCAAGCTGCTGTCCGAGGACCAGACCAAGGTCACCTTCGCCGACGTGGCCGGCGTGGAGGAGGCCAAGGAAGACGTGTCCGAGCTGGTCGAGTTCCTGCGCGACCCCTCCAAGTTCCAGCGCCTGGGCGGCAAGATCCCGCGCGGCGTGCTGATGGTCGGCCCGCCCGGCACCGGCAAGACCCTGCTGGCCAAGGCCATCGCCGGCGAGGCCAAGGTGCCGTTCTTCTCGATTTCGGGCTCCGACTTCGTCGAAATGTTCGTCGGCGTCGGTGCCAGCCGCGTGCGCGACATGTTCGAGCAGGCCAAGAAGCAGGCCCCGTGCATCATCTTCATCGACGAGATCGACGCGGTCGGCCGCCATCGCGGTGCCGGCCTGGGCGGCGGTCACGACGAGCGCGAGCAGACGCTGAACCAGTTGCTGGTCGAGATGGACGGCTTCGAGGGCGGCGAGGGCGTGATCGTCATCGCCGCGACCAACCGCCCCGACGTGCTCGATCCCGCATTGCTGCGTCCGGGCCGTTTCGACCGCCAGGTGGTGGTCGGCCTGCCCGACGTGAAGGGCCGCGAGCAGATCCTGCGCGTGCACATGCGCAAGGTGCCGCTGGACGACGATGTCGAGCCGATGATCGTCGCGCGCGGCACGCCGGGCTTCTCCGGCGCGGACCTGGCGAACCTGGTGAACGAGGCAGCCCTGTTCGCCGCGCGCGAGAACGCGAAGGAAGTCCGCATGGATCACTTCGATCGCGCCCGCGACAAGATCCTGATGGGCGCCGAGCGCCGCTCGATGGCGATGAGCGAGGACGAGAAGAAGCTCACCGCCTATCACGAGGCCGGCCATGCCATCGTCGGCCGCGTCGTGCCCGAGCACGATCCGGTCTACAAGGTGACCATCATCCCGCGCGGTCGCGCGCTGGGCGTCACGATGTACCTGCCCGAGGGCGACAAGTACTCGATGAACCGTGTCGCGATCGAGTCGCAGCTGTGTTCGCTGTACGGCGGCCGCGTGGCCGAGGAGCTGATCTTCGGCGAGGACAAGGTCACCACCGGCGCCTCCAACGACATCGAGCGCGCGACCAAGATGGCGCGCAACATGGTCACCAAGTGGGGCTTGTCCGATGAACTCGGCCCGGTGGCCTACGGCGAGGAGGAGGACGAGGTGTTCCTCGGCCGCTCGGTCACCCAGCACAAGAACGTCTCCGACGAGACCGCGCGCCAGATCGACGAAGTGGTGCGCTCGATCCTGGACAAGGCCTACCGCCGGACCAAGCAGATCCTCACCGAGAATCTGGACAAGCTGCACAGCATGTCGAACCTGCTGCTGCAGTACGAGACCATCGATGCGCCGCAGATCGACGCGATCATGGAAGGTCGCGATCCGCCGCCGCCGATGGGCTGGGACAAGTCCGGCAAGGGCGGTGGGAACGATGGCGGCGACCAGGGCGGCGACGCCAAGCCCGCGGCGCCGATCGGCGGGCCTGCGGAGCAGACCTGAGTCGCGGTGATTCGTAGGAGAATCGCGCGCTTTGTGACCTTCACGGTTGCATCACGCTGCACGAAAGGCCAGAGTCCCCTCTGGCCTTTCTCATTTCCGGAGCGCGCATGCATGTCGACGACGACGCTGTAATGGACCCGCTGTGGTTGATGGCGGGCCTGGCGCTCGGCATCGTGGCGGGCTGGTTCATCGGGAATTTCGTGCTCGGCCTCGTGTTCGGCATCCCGTGCGGGATCATGGCCGGCGTCCTCGGCCGCAACCGCCGTCTGCGCCGCTCGGCCGCGCAGCCTGCCGTCGTCGACGGGCATGCGGCGGATCGACGCGGTGTCGATCGGCGCCGCGCGCGCTGACCCGGCCCCCTCTGCACGCCATGTTCGATACGGTTCCGCAGCTCGACTGCCTGGGACGCACCCTGCGGCTGGATCGCCCGCAGGTCATGGGCATCGTCAACGTCACCCCGGACTCGTTCTCGGACGGCGGCCGCCACGACACGGTCGAGGCGGCGGTCGCGCACGGGCTGGCGCTGGTGGACGAAGGGGCCGATCTTCTCGACATCGGCGGCGAATCCACCCGTCCCGGCGCGGACGCGGTGCCTGCCGACGAGGAAATCCGCCGGGTCGTGCCGGTGATCGAGCAATTGCGCGACCGGACCGGGGTGCCGATCAGCATCGACACCTCCAAGCCCGAGGTCATGCGCGCCGCCGTCGCCGCAGGTGCCGGCATGATCAACGACGTCTACGGCCTGCGCCGGGACGGCGCGTTGGCCGCGGCGGCTGAGAGCGGCGCTGCGGTGGTGCTGATGCACATGCTCGGCGAACCGGGGACCATGCAGGACATCCCCCAATACGACGACGTGGTCGGGGAGGTGCATCGATTCCTGGCCGAACGTCTCTTCGCCGCGGAGATGGCCGGCATCGACCGGCGTCGTCTGGTGGTCGACCCGGGCTTCGGCTTCGGCAAGACGCTCGCCCACAACCTGGCCCTGCTGGCGGGCTTCGCGCGGTTCACCGAGCTCGGGGTACCCGTTCTCGCCGGCCTCTCGCGCAAGCGCAGCATCGGCGAGCTCACCGGCCGCGAGGTGGCCACCGAGCGTGCCGCGGGCTCCGTCGCCGCGCACCTGATCGCCGTCCAGCGCGGTGCCCGGCTGGTCCGCGTGCATGATGTCGCCGCCACGGTGGACGCGCTCAAGGTCTGGAATGCGGTCGCGGCCGTGCCGACCCCGCGCAGCACTGCGGCGGCTTCCGGTGGTCTGCGCTGGCCCGACGCGGACTGAGGCGGACCGAGGCGGGGAAACGCGCTGGGGGCACGTCCCGCATGACCGGGACGACGGGTGCGGGGTTCCAGCCGGTCGCCGGCCGTTCTGCAGAAGCACCGGCAGGGCGATCGACGAACGAAATCCGCCGCTCCACCGGCGTTGCCGAAAATGCTTATCCACACCGTGCACGTTTCGAGGCACCGCCGCGGTGCAGTGGCGATGAAAGCCGGAGTCGAGGTGCGAAATGTCCTCCAAGCCCTTGACATGCGGGTTTTTTCTGTCGGCTCCAGTTGTTTCGGCCGGATGGCGATAATTTGACCAAAACGTGACCCATGCCCGCCGTTGCTGGCTCGCTGAAAGTTGTCCACAGGCTGTCCCGGACACTTGTCCACAGGGGTTGTGCATAACCGCGGCCCGATACCGCGGCTCGGTTTCCATGGATGTGACCGCGCGCTGAAGGTGCGTTAGGCTGGTGCGCTAGCCGTGGCTCGCCGCGGCTTCTTCTTTTCCGAGAACACAGGAGGGGCTGCGTGCTCAGAACCAATACGCCAACCATCGTCATGTTCCTGGTCTATCTGGCCGCGATGGTGGCGATCGGCTTCGCCGCATGGCGCTCGACCAAGAACTTCGACGATTACATCCTTGGCGGGCGCAGCCTCGGCCCCGGTGTCACCGCGCTGTCCGCCGGTGCCTCCGACATGAGCGGCTGGTTGCTGATGGGCCTGCCCGGGGCAATCTTCCTCAGTGGCCTGTCCGAAGCATGGATCGGCGTCGGTCTGATCCTGGGGGCTTACCTCAACTGGCGCTTCGTGGCCGGCCCCTTGCGCGTGTACACCGAACGCACCGGCAACGCCCTGACCCTTCCGGACTTCTTTACCAACCGCTTCGACGACCGCAGTCGGGTGCTGCGCATCTTCACTGCGGTGGTGATCCTGGTGTTCTTCGCCATCTACTGCGCCTCGGGCGTGGTGGCCGGTGCGCGGCTGTTCGAGAACGTCTTCGGGATGACCTATGCGCAGGCGATGTGGTGGGGGGCTTCGGTCACCGTGCTCTACACCCTGGTTGGTGGCTTCCTCGCGGTGAGCTGGACCGACGTGGCACAGGGCATGCTGATGCTGTTCGCCCTGCTGCTGGCGCCGGTGCTGGTGTTCATGCACACCGGCGGGTTCGATGCGAGCGTCGAGTTGATCCGCGCCAACGATCCGCTGCAGCTCGACTGGTTCCGCGGGGGGCAGGTCGGGTTCATCGGCATCGTCTCGCTGCTGGCCTGGGCGCTGGGCTACTTCGGCCAGCCGCACATCCTGGTGCGCTTCATGGCCGCGCAGAGTGTGGAAACCATCCCGGCCGCGCGTCGTATCGGTATGAGCTGGATGATCCTGTGCCTGGCCGGCTCGGTGATCGTGGGCTTCTTCGGCATCGCCTACTTCGAGGCCAACCCCGGCCAGGCCGGCCCGGTGCTGGACAATCCGGAGCGCGTGTTCATCACCCTGGTCGAGTTGCTGTTCAACCCGTGGGTCGCAGGCCTGATCCTGGCGGCGATCCTGGCGGCGGTGATGAGCACGCTGTCGAGCCAGTTGCTGGTGTGTTCCAGTGTTCTGGCGGAAGACTTCTATCGCGGCTTCCTGCGCAAGAATGCTTCGCAGGGCGAACTGGTCTGGGTCGGCCGCGCCGCGGTATTGCTGATCGCGCTGGTGGCGATCTGGATGGCCAGCGATCCGGACAGTCGCGTCCTCGGCCTGGTGTCCTATGCCTGGGCGGGCTTCGGCTCGGCGTTCGGTCCGGTGCTGTTGCTGGCGCTGTTCTGGCAGCGCATGACCCGCGACGGCGCGGTGGCCGGCATGATCGCCGGCGCGGTGATGGTGATCTTCTGGAAGGAGATCATGGTCAACCGCATGGGCTCGGAGCTCTACGAGATGGTGCCGGGCTTCCTGGCCGGCGGCGCCGCGACGATCCTGGTCAGCCTGCTCGGCCGTGCGCCCTCGGCGGAGGTCCAGGCCACCCACGCGCAGGTTCGCGCCTCGCTGCGCGAAACCGGCCACTGACGTCCGGCTCCGGTCGGGCGTGATCGACGGCACCGCATGAGCCCGGTCGATTCACGGCCACCGGCGCTGGCGATCCTGGGCCCGACCGCCTCGGGCAAGAGCGCGCTCGCGCTGGAACTGGCCGAGCGCCATGGCGGCGAGATTCTCAGCATCGATTCGGCGCTGGTGTATCGCGGCCTCGACATCGGTGCGGCCAAGCCCGACGCCGCCGAGCGGGCGAGGGTGCCGCACCATCTGCTCGATCTCCGCGACCCGTGGCAGACGTACTCGGCGGCCGAGTTCGCCGTCGATGCCCGCGCCGCGCTCGACGATGTGCTCGCGCGCGGTCGCCTGCCGATCCTGGCCGGTGGGACCGGGCTCTACTACCGCGCACTGGTCGAGGGCCTGTCGGACATGCCGGCGGCGGATCCCGCCGTGCGGGCGCGGCTCGGGGCCGAAGCCGCGCAGGTCGGCTGGCCGGCGCTGCACGCCCGGCTGGCGACGATCGATCCGGAGGCCGCAGCCCGCATCCACGCGACCGATCCGCAGCGTATCCAGCGCGCCCTCGAAGTCCACGCCCTCAGCGGACGGCCCATTTCCGCGTGGCAACGCGAGCGTCCGGCCAATGCCGGATTGCCGGTGACGCTGCTGCCGCTGGCGATCGCACCGGTCGACCGTGCGGTGCTGCACGGCCGCATCGCCACGCGTTTCGATGCCATGCTGGACGCGGGTTTTCTCGATGAGGTCCGGACGCTGCGCGCGCTCCCGGCGCTGCGCGACCATGCCGCGCCGCTGGATCTGCCGGCACTGCGCGCCGTCGGGTACCGGCAGGCGTGGGAGCATCTGGACGGCGTCACCGACGTGGCCGGGTTCCGCGAGCGTGCCGTCGCCGCCACCCGTCAGCTGGCGAAGCGCCAGTTCACCTGGCTGCGCGGGCAGGGCGATCTGCGCTGGTTCGATCCCGCGCGCGAGAGCGATGAATTGCATGCTGCGATCGGGGCGTTTCTGTCCCGGCCGCGTTGACGTCGCGGCTCGTGGATCGGCGACGTGAGGCATCCCGATGCAGGCGTCGATTCCGGCCCCTTCGATGTCGCATCCACGACGGAAGAGTTGTGTAACATCGGCGGTCTGTTCCCGTTTCTGGGGAGATGGGACAGGCAGCGCGGTCGCCGACCGCGCGACGACAACAATGACAGTTGGGGATATTTCCGATGTCCAAGGGACAGTCCTTGCAGGACCCTTTCCTGAATGCCCTCCGGCGCGAACGCGTGCCGGTCTCGATCTACCTCGTCAACGGCATCAAGTTGCAGGGCACGATCGAATCGTTCGATCAGTTCGTGGTGCTGCTGCGCAATACGGTCAGCCAGATGGTCTATAAGCACGCGATCTCCACCGTGGTGCCGGCACGCAACGTGCGCGTCGGTCCCGGCGGCGGCCATGTGCAGGCCGATGGCACCGTGTCCGACGCCGACGATAACGACAACGACGAGTAATACCCGGTCCGGCTGGGCGGCGATGCGCTCGACCGCCGCCCACGTGCGCAAGGACGCGCCGGCCGGCGTCATGCCTGACCGCGCTGACTCGCGGCGTTCTCCGGTGATCAGGTCTGTTCCCGGTACGCCGCGACGACCTTCAGGCACTGGCCGTCGCCGGATGGGGCCGTGCCCCGCGCCCGCGGCCTGGCGCCGAATGCCGCCGGCGAGGCCCGCAACGCGAGGTGGGGCGTGTGCCCGCCGCGGCACGCAGGGAAATCCGCCAGGCCATTGAACTGGCGTCTCGGCGCCCGCATTTCGGAAGTCGATTCCCCTTCCAGGAGCACGCACCGCGTGTTTGAACGCAGCAAGAAAGGCGAGCACGCGTTGCTGATCCAGCCGCACGCCGGTGGTCCCCCCGACGAGGGTGCGCTGGAGGAGTTCGGCGAGCTGGCGCGCTCCGCCGGCGCTCGGGTCGCGCACGTGCTGACCGCCCGCATCGACAAGCCCAATCCGGCCACCCTGATCGGCAGCGGCAAGCTGGAAGAAGTGAAAGCGGCCGCCGATGCGGTCGGTGCCGACCTGATCCTGGTCAACCACACCCTCAGCCCCGGGCAGGAGCGCAACCTGGAAAAGCTGCTGGAGCGTCGCGTGGTCGACCGCACCGGGCTGATCCTGGACATCTTCGCCCAGCGCGCCCGCAGCCACGACGGCAAGCTGCAGGTCGAACTCGCTCAGCTCAAGCACATGGCCACCCGGCTGGTGCGCGGCTGGACCCACCTGGAGCGCCAGCGCGGCGGCTCCATCGGCCTGCGCGGCCCGGGCGAGACCCAGCTTGAGACCGATCGCCGGCTGCTGCAGAAACGCGTCGAGCAACTGCAGCGGCGGCTGGAGAAGGTGGAGGTGCAGCGCACCCAGATGCGTCGCGCCCGCGTGCGCAGCGAAATGCCCCGCGTGGCCCTGGTGGGCTACACCAACGCCGGCAAGTCCACCCTGTTCAACGCACTCACCGGCGCCGGCGCCTATGCCGCCGACCAGCTGTTCGCCACCCTCGACCCGACCGTCCGTCGCATCGCGCTGCCCGGTGGCGGGGTGGTGCTGGCCGATACCGTCGGCTTCGTGCGCGATCTGCCGCACGAACTGGTCGCCGCGTTCCGCTCCACCCTCAGCGAGGCGCGCGAAGCGGATCTGCTGTTGCACATCGTCGATGCCGCCGACCCGCTGCGCGACGAGCGCATCGCCCAGGTGGACGAGGTGCTGGAGGAGATCGGTGCCGGCGACCTGCCGCAGATCCTGGTGTTCAACAAGATCGACCGCGTCGAGGGGGCGCAGCCGCGTCACGACCGCCCGGACAACGCCGTCGCCGACGAGGCCGTCGCCGAGCGGGTGTGGATCTCCGCACGCGACGGACTCGGCCTGGATCTGCTGCGCGAGGCGCTGGCGGTGCGGTTGGGGCTGCGCAGGATCGTGGCCGAGATCGAGCTGCCGCCGTCGGCCGGCCGTCTGCGCGCGCGCCTGCATGCGCTGGATGCGGTGAAGGGAGAAGCCCACGACGAGCACGGCTGGCACCTGCAGATCGACCTCCCGCATGCCGATGCCGCGCGGCTGGCCGCCGAATCCGACGGCGGGCCGCTGCGTGCGCTGGTGGCCGAGCCCGACGAAGCCGACAGCTGGTGATCCGAGCCGTCTCGCCGCGGGAAGGAACCCCGGGCGTGGACACCTTGTAGAATGTGCGCTCCCCGCGGCAGGGTCCCGGGGGCGAGAAGACATCAGAATGGAGCAGGCATGGCCTGGAATATCCCCGGCAAGAACAACAGCGGCGGGTCCGGCGGCAACAACCGCGGTCCGTGGAAGCCCAGTGGCGGTGGGCGCGGCAGCGGCGGTGGCGGTGGGTTCGACGGGCTGATCGACCAGCTGCGCAACCTCTTCGGTGGCGGCGGTGGCCTGGGCGGCCCGCTGCGCCTGGTGGCCATCGCACTGGTCGTGCTGTTGCTGCTGAGCACGTTCACCCTGGTCGGCGAACAGCAGCGCGGCGTGGTGCTGCGCTTCGGCCAGGCCGTGCGGATCATGCAGCCGGGTCCCAACTTCAAGCTGCCCTGGCCGATCGAGCAGGTGCAGAAGGTCAACGCCACCGCGATCAAGACCTTCACCAACACCGTGCCGGTGCTGACCCGCGACGAGAACATCGTCATCGTCTCGCTCAACGTGCAGTACCGCGTGGGCGACGCCCAGCTGTACCTGTTCGGTACCCGCGACGCCGATCGCGTGCTGGAGCAGGTGGCCCAGGGTGTGGTGCGCGAGCAGGTCGGCCGCGCCGACCTGGACACCGTGCTCGGCGCGCGTGGCCCGCTGTCGGCCATGGCGTCCAAGCAGTTGCAGGATTCGCTGGACATCTACCGTACCGGTCTCGTGGTCACCGAGCTCAACCTGCAGGACGCGCGCCCGCCGGAAGAGGTCAAGCCCGCGTTCGACGAGGTCAACAGCGCCCAGCAGGTGCAGGAAAGCCTGATCAACGAAGCCCGCGCCTACGCCGCGCGCATCGTGCCGGAAGCCCGAGGCGAAGCCTCGCGCACGCGCACCGTGGCCGAGGGTTACAAGACCGCTGCCGTGGCCCGCGCCACCGGTGACGCCACCCGCTTCTCGCTGCTGCTCGACGAGTACGCCGGCGCCCCGGACGTCACCCGTCGCCGCATGTGGCTGGATACCGTGTCCGACGTGCTGGCCGAGAACCGCACCGTGGTCGGTGGCGACGGTCGCCAGTTGATCTATGTCCCCATGGGTCAGGACGGCGCACCGGGCACGCAGGGCGGCAACCGCAGCGGCGGCGCGCCGAACGTGATCCCGCCCGAGGCGCTGGGCATCCCGGCCGACGGCAGTGCCTCGCAGCAGGCGCCGCGTCCGAACCGCAACACCCCGCGGCCGGTCCGCGGCGAAGGAGGCACCCGATGAACTTCCGCGCGCTGATTCCGCTGCTGGCGGTGGTGCTCCTGTTGGGCCTGATGGGCTCGGTCTACATCGTGCGCGAGGGCCAGGTCGGCCTGATCCTGCACCTGGGCCGCGTCAGCCAGACCGACATCGGTCCCGGCCTGCACTTCAAGATCCCGCTGGTCCAGACCTCGCGCGTGTTCGACCGCCGGTTCGATGCGGTGGACTTCTCGCCCGAGCGCTACCTGACCTCCGAGCGCAAGGACGTGGCGGTGGACTTCGTCGCCATCGTGGCGATCGCCGACGTGGGCAACTTCTTCCGTGCCACCGGCGGCGACGAGCGGCTGGCCAGCGAGCGCCTGGCGCCGATCATCAAGGACTCCCTGCGCAACGAGATCAACGCCCGTACCCTGACCCAGCTGGTGTCGGGCGATCGGAGCGAGGTGATCGCCAAGCAGCTCGAGGCCATCAACGAGGGCGCGCTGAACCTGGGCATGCGGATCATCGACATCCGCCTCAAGCAGATCGACCTGCCCACCGACAGCGACGTCATCCAGCAGGTCTACAACCGCATGCGCGCCGAGCGCAACCAGGTGGCCAGCCGCCTGCGCGCCGAGGGTGAGGAGCAGGCCCGCCTGATCCGCGCCCAGGCCGACCGCGACCAGGCCGTGATCCTGGCCGAGGCCGAGCGCGACGCGCAGACCCTGCGAGGCGAGGGCGATGCCGAGGCCACCCGCATCTACGGCCAGGCCGCCAACCGCGATCCGTCGTTCTTCGCCTTCCAGCGCAGCCTGGACGCCTACCGCAAGTCGTTCGAGAGCGGCGACGCGGTGATCGTGCTCGAGCGCGACGACCCGTTCCTGCAGTACATGCGCAGCGATCGATGAGCGATCTGTGGGCGGCGTTGTGCCTGGTCGCGGTGATCGAGGGGCTGTTGCTGTTCGCCCTGCCGCGGATCTGGCGCGACAACGCCGAATACATGCTCAAGATGCCGGACCGGCAATTGCGCACGATCGGCGGTGTGGTGTTGGTGGTCGGCGTGCTCGCGCTGTACGCCGTACGCGGGTAGGGCGGCCGACGCGGGCCGCCCACCGCCGACGTCCCTGACCCCACCCCCAACCGCGTCATGGCATCAGGGTGGCAGGCGGGGCGCAAACCCGGATAATGCACAAAAGCCGGCAGGGGCATTGCAGCCCCGCCGGCTTTTTCCGTGTCAGGGCCCGGCGTGGCGGCAGTTCCCCGATGGAACCGGCTGCAGTTGTCCTCGCCAGACCCGGTGCGGTCCCGTCCGCGGCCCCGATGGCCGCACGCAACAGGAGTCAGCAACATGGGTCAGTCAGTCGTAGTGATCGGCGCGCAGTGGGGCGACGAGGGCAAGGGCAAGATCGTCGATCTGCTCACCCAGGACATCGGCGCCGTCGTGCGTTTCCAGGGCGGCCACAACGCCGGCCATACCCTGGTCATCGGCGGCAAGAAGACGGTGCTCCACCTCATTCCCTCCGGCATCCTGCGCGACGACGCGCTGTGCCTGATCGGCAACGGCGTGGTGCTGAGTCCGGCCGCCCTGATCAAGGAGATCGGCGAACTGGAAACCGCCGGCGTGGAGGTGCGCTCGCGCCTGAAGATCAGCCCGGCCACCCCGCTGATCATGCCGTACCACATCGCGCTCGATCAGGCCCGCGAGAAGGCGGCCGGCGGCAAGGCCATCGGCACCACCGGCCGCGGCATCGGTCCGGCGTACGAGGACAAGGTGGCGCGCCGCGGCATCCGCGTGGCCGACCTGCACTATCCGGAGCAGCTGGCCGAGAAGCTCAAGGCCGCGCTCGATTACCACAACTTCGTGCTGACGAAGTATCTCGGCGTCGAGGCGGTGGACTTCCAGAAGACCTACGACGAGGCGCTGGCCTTCGGCGAGTACGTGCAGCCGATGAAGTCCGACGTGGCCGGCATCCTCCATGACCTGCGCAAGCAGGGCAAGAAAGTGCTGTTCGAAGGCGCGCAGGGCGCGCTGCTCGACATCGACCACGGCACCTATCCCTACGTCACCAGCTCCAACACCACCGTCGGCGGCGCGCTGGCCGGAGCCGGTGTGGGGGCCGACGCCATCGACTACGTGCTGGGCATCGCCAAGGCCTACGCCACCCGCGTCGGCGGCGGCCCGTTCCCGACCGAGCTCGACGACGACATCGGCCAGGGCCTGCGCGATCGCGGTCAGGAATACGGCGCCTCCACCGGCCGCCCGCGGCGCTGCGGCTGGATGGACATCGTCGCCCTCAAGCGCGCGGTGGCCATCAACGGCATCTCCGGCCTGTGCATCACCAAGCTCGACGTGCTCGACGGCATGAAGACGCTCAAGATCTGCATCGCCTACGAGTACCACGGCAAGCGTACCGAGTACGCCCCGCTGGATGCCCAGGGTTGGGACGAGTGCACCCCGGTGTACCTGGAGTTCCCCGGCTGGGAAGAGAGCACCCACGGCATCACCGAGTGGGACAAGCTGCCGCCCGCCGCCCGCGCCTACCTGCGCGCGCTGGAGGAACTGGCCGGTTGCCCCGTGGCCATCGTCTCCACCGGCCCGGACCGCGACCACACCATGGTGCTGCAGGACCCGTTCGCCTGAGCCCTGGAACCTGGCGTCCCCCGCACGCGGGGGAAGGGCATCGGCCGCGACATGCTCGGAACCCCTTTCCCGCCTGCGGGAGAGGGGCAGGGGTGAGGGTGGTGGAGGCGCGGCAG
>NZ_KQ759763.1:1089320-2035636 GCF_001482195.1 Luteimonas abyssi
GGGGGGGGGGGGGGGGGGGGGGGGGGGGGTGGGGGCGCGGCAGAGGAGCCCCTCATCCGCCCCTGCGGGGCACCTTCTCCCGCAGGCGGAAGAAGGGAATCAGCCGCGGCATGTCTGGGGCACCTTCTCCCGCGAGCGGGCGAAGGGAACCGGCCCGCACCTGACGAACACGACATGACCGCCGACGTGCCCGCCACCGCCCTCAAGTATCTCGGCGGCTATCCGCCCGAGGTGCTGGCACGCGTGCGTGCGCTCATCGCGCAGGATCGCCTGGGCGCCGTGTTGGCCGCGAAGTACCGTGATGTCCACGCCGTGCGCAACGACGGCCAGCTCTACACCTATGTCCAAGCGCTCAAGGAGCGCCACATGCGCAAGGCCGCGCCATTGGGCAAGGTGCTCTACGACGGCAAGCTGCAGGTGCTCAAGCACGCGCTGGGCACTCACACCACCATCTCCCGCGTGCAGGGCGGCCGGCTCAAGGCCAGCCGCGAGATCCGCATCGCGAGCGTCTTCCGCGACGCGCCGGCGGACTTCCTGCGCATGATCGTGGTCCACGAGCTGGCGCACATGAAGGAGGCCGACCACAACAAGGCGTTCTATCAGCTGTGTACCCACATGGCGCCGGACTACCACCAGTTGGAGTTCGACCTGCGGCTGTGGCTGACGCAGCTGGATCTGGCGCGTACAGCCTCGTCTCCAATGCCCCCCGGTTGAAGTCCCGTCGCCCATCCGTCGCGT
Organism: Luteimonas abyssi; assembly: GCF_001482195.1. GTDB lineage: Bacteria > Pseudomonadota > Gammaproteobacteria > Xanthomonadales > Xanthomonadaceae > Luteimonas > Luteimonas abyssi. The sequence goes on from NZ_KQ759763.1 coordinate 1,090,059, forward strand.
CGCATCGCAAATCGCAACGTACGCGCTGCGCCACGAAAACCGCCGCCCTGCCGTCATCACCCTGGCCGCGCGGGCCAGGTGGCATCACTCGATCCGGCGCCAGGCCCGCCCGTCGAACGCGAGGATGTCGTCCTCACCGACGGACCAGAGCACGCCATCGGCGCTGCTGAGGCTGTGGCAACTGCGAGGGATGAGGTCGCCGCCCATGTCGACCAGTTCCAGTCGATCGTCGTGCAGCCGGTACAGCGCATGCCCGGTGGCGACGTAGAGCGTGCCGTCGAACCATTCCATATCCCGCAGATCGGCGTCGGTCGCCGCCTGGTCGACGATCGCCCAGCCCTCGTGCCAGCCGCGTATGAGCAGGCCCTGCAGGCCGCAGGCGTACACCCAGCCGTCGCCTGCGCAGACGACCCGCGTGAGCAGGCGGTCGGTGGGGCTGTCGCAGCGCGTCCAGGCCCGGCCGTCGCCGTGCCAGATCTCGCCGTGCCAGCCGACCGCGTAGACATCCTGCTCGCTGTAGCCGTGGATGGATTCGAACCCGAACACGACGTCCGGTGCGGGTTGGTCGGGCATGTCGCCGTGCAGCGCGACCCAGTGCCCCGGCTGCTCGCGCTTGAACACCTGGCGGTCCATGCCGCACACGTAGGCGAAGCCGCCGATGTTGCGTATCTCGCGCGGGGTGCCCGGGCTCACCCCGGGGCCGGCGATGTATTCGTCGTAGTCGTCGTTGTTGCCCATCACGCGAACGCAGCCGTTCTCGCCCAGCGCGATGGCCTGGTCCTTGGGGGTCTGGGTGATGCAGACCGAGTGCGCCGCCCAGCGGCCGATGTCGTACATGCCCCACCCGCCGTCATCCCAGGCGTAGAACGCGGTATGCGGCAGGCCATCGGCCTGGAGATCGGGATCGATGCACAGGACGTAGGCGAGGTCGGCATAGCGCACGGCGCCGCTGCGGTAGCGATAGCCGATGTCCTTGAACTGCATGAGGCAGTGCTCCTTGGGGCCGGGGTGCGGTGTCGCGCGTCGCGCGGTGGCCCGGCAGGCATCGCGCGACAGGCGGCGGCAGAGGTGGTGATACGGCGCTGCCGGTGTCGCCGGCTCGCAGGCGCATGGCGCACGTCGGCAGGCCGGGGTCGGCATGGTACCCCGGCCCGTGTGGTCGGTTCCCTAGCCATGCGCGATGCGTCACGCACCCCGGCGATGCCGATGCGAGCCGCCGTGGCCGCGTGCGTGCGCATGCGCGCGTAACGCTACGAAACGAGCAGGGGCAACGCGAGAGGGCGCCCGAAGGCGCCCTCTGCACATGTCGCGGATCTCCGCGCGATCGCGCCCGGTGCGCGATTCGCGCCGGCCTCACTTCAGCCCACGATGCTCCAGCAGCGGCTCCACGCTCGGGTCCTGGCCGCGGAACGCACGGTAGGCCTCGGCCAGATCGCGCGAGTGGCCGATGGAGAGGATCTGCTCGCGGAAGATCTGGCCGTTCTCGCGGGTGAGTCCGCCGTTCTCGCGGAACCACTGGAAGGCATCGTGGTCGAGCACTTCCGCGCCGAAGTAGGCGTAGTAGCCCGCGCCGTAGCCGCCGCCCCAGATGTGATTGAAGTAGCTGGTGCGATAGCGCGGCGGCACTGCGGGCAAGGCGACGGCGTACTTCTCCAGCGACTGCCGCTCGAACGCATCCACGTCCTGCTTCGCGTCGCCCGCGGGCAGGGTGTGCCAGGCGAGGTCCAGCAGCGCGGCCGAGAGATACTCCGTGGTGGCGTAGCCCTGGTTGAAGGTGCGCGCCTTGACGATCTTGTCCACGAGTTCCTGCGGCATCGCCTCGCCGGTCCCGTGGTGCTTGGCGTAGTTGGCGAAGACCTCGGGGTCCAAGGCCCAGTGCTCGTTGAACTGCGACGGAAACTCCACGAAATCGCGCGGCACATTGGTGCCGGCCAGGCTCGGGTAGCGGGTGTCGGAGAAGAACCCGTGCAGTGCGTGCCCGTACTCGTGGAAGAGGGTGATCACCTCGTCCCAGCTCAGCAGCGCAGGTTGCCCGGCTGCGGGCTTGGTGAAGTTCTCCACGTTGTAGACCACCGGGATGGTGCCGGTGAGTCCGTCCTGCTCGACGAAATTGCCCATCCACGCGCCGCCCTGCTTGCTGTCGCGCTTGAACGGATCGAGATAGAACAGCGCGATCTGCGTGCCGTCGGCGTCCTTGATGTCGAACACGCGCACGTCGGGGTGATACACGGGAAGATCGGTGCGCTCGGTCGCGGTGATGCCGTACAGCTGCTGGGCGGCGAAGAACACGCCGTCCTTGAGCACGCGGTCCAGCTCGAAGTACGGGCGGATCTGCGCCTCGTCCAGGTCGAACTCGGCCTGGCGCACCTGTTCGGCGTAGAAATCCCAATCCGCAGCACCCGCGGTGAAGCCGCCGCCCTGCGCATCCACCACACCCTGGATCTTGGCCAGCTCCGCGCGCGCGCGCGCCGTGGCCGCCGGCACGGTATCGGTGAGCAGCTTCAGCGCCACGTCGGGCGTGCCGGCCATCTGGTCGGCGATGCTGTAGGCGGCGTAGTTGGGAAAGCCCAGCAACTGCGCCTTGCGCGCGCGCAACTCGGCCAGGCGCTGCACGGTGGCGCGGGTGTCGTTGCCATCGCCACGTTCGGCGCGGCCGGTGGAGGCGGCCAGCACCTCCTCGCGCAGCGTGCGGTCGGTCAACGACGCCAGCACCGGCTGCTGGGTGGTGTTGAGCAGCGGGAGCAACCACTGGCCCTCGCGACCGGCGGCCTTGGCGGCATCGGCTGCCGAAGCGATCGCCGCGTCGTCCAGCCCGTCCAGCCGCGCCACGTCGGTCACGAACACGCCACCGGCATTGCCGGCCGCCAGCAGTTTGTTGCCGAACGCCGTGGACAGCGAGGATTCCTCGGCGTTGAGCTTGCGCAGCTCCGCCTTGTCCGTGTCGGACAGCAGGGCGCCGGCGCGTTCGAAGTCCCGGTAGGTGTGCTCCACCAGCGTGGTCTGTTCAGGGCTGAGATCCAGCCCGGCGCGTTCGTCGTGGATGGCTTTCACCCGCGCGAACAGCGCCGGGTCCAGGTGCACGGCATCGCTGTGCTCGGCAAGCTTCGGCGCCAGCGTTTCCTCGGCGGCCTGCAGGGTGTCGTTGGTGTGGGCGGAGGTGAGCGCGAAGAACACGCTGGTGGCGCGGGTGAGCAGTTCGCCGCTGCGCTCCAGCGCCTCGATGGTGTTCTCGAAGGTGGCCGGTTCCGGGTTGTCGGCGATCTGCCGCACCTCGGCCAGGTGCTGCCGCATGCCCTCCTCGATGGCCGGCTGATAGTTGCCATCGGACAACTTGTCGAACGGCGGTGCCTGGAACGGCAGCGTGCTGGCGGCGAGCAGGGCGTTCTCGGCCGCGGCGGCCGGGGCGGTTGTGTCGGTAGCGGGCATGGTGGATCCGGAATCGGGGCGCTCGCCGCAGGCGGCCAGCGCCAGGGCGATCGCGGAGGACAGGACGAGCGTGCGCAGCATGGGGCAACTCCCGTAAAGGCAACACGAAAGCACGGCCGCGGTCGGCCGGACCGCCTGCGGCACAGGCCGCGGGGCGGAGCAGGGGCATCGGCGGGCTGGCGCGGGCCGGGCGGGCGATGGGCGGGCCGTCGCAGGCGGGCGGGCACGGGCGGGCCGATGGCGCATCGTGCGCGATGGGACGGGGCCGGGCAATGAGGGAATCGGGCGTGTTCGTTGAGGAGGCGCGGGCACCGTCTACATGGACAAGAGCGAGCACTACTCCGGCGAAATCGTGCCGCCGAGTCCCTGACACGGCAAGCGGGAGGACATCGGCCCCTGGCGCGACCGAGTCGGGCCGCGGTCGTTGAATGGTGAGGACGACCGCGGCGGGATCGTGCCACGCCGCATTCACCACGCCTTGGCGTGCGATGGCCGATGGTGCCGGAACGGTCGCCCCTGCGCGATCCGCGCCCGTCGCCGACGAGATCTCCCATGAGCACCTATCCCGTTCCCGCGCAGCCGCCGTACCGGTCGCTGCATCCGCTGCACCTGTTGCTGGTGAGCAGCGCGTTCCCGTTGTTCCTCGGTGCGTTGCTGGCCGACATCGCCTACGCGCAGACCTACGAGATCCAGTGGACGAACTTCGCGTCCTGGCTGCTGGTGGGGGCGATGGTGTTCGCGGTACCGGCGCTGGTCTGGGGGCTGGTGTCGCTGGCGCTGCCCACCGCGCGCACTCCGCTGCGGTTCTGGTACGTGGGCCTGCTGGCGCTGACGTGCGTGCTGGGATTCGTCAATTGTCTGGTGCACGCGATGGATGCCTGGCAGAAGATGCCGCAGGCGCTGGTGTGGTCGGTGGTCTGCGTGCTGACGATCGCGGCCACGGTGTGGTTCGCACTGGGCGGCACCTTGCGTCGTCGCCGGGAGGTGGTGGCATGAACGTTCCGAACGCCCGACGCTCGAAGGCGACATTCCTCACACGTGCGCTGGTGCCCGCGCTGGCCCTGGCCCTGGCCGCCTGCGGCAGCGCACCCGACGAGACCTACGTCGGGACGTCGCCGGATCTGCCGCGGCCGCAGCGCGGCTTGTTCCCGACACTGAAGGTGTCGCTGCCGGCCGAGTGGGGCGACGAGCTGCCGCAGGTGCCGGAGGGCTACGAGATCACCGCCATCGCCGACAACCTGCTGATCCCGCGGCAGATGCTGGTGCTGCCCAACGGCGACATCCTGGTGGCCGAAGGCCGCGGCGGCCGCGCACCGAAGCTGACCCCCAAGGACATCATCGCCGGCGTCATCAAGGCGCGCGGCAACACGCAGGTGGAGAGCGGCGACAGGCTCACCCTGCTGCGCGACGCCGACGGCGACGGCACCTACGAGGGCCGTTCGGTGTTCGCCGACAACCTGGATGCGCCGTACGGGCTCGCCTATCACGACGGCTCGATCTACGTGGCCACGCAGGATGCCCTGCTGCGCTTCGCCTACACCGAAGGCGCGGTGAACGCGGCCGGTGCGCCGCAGGAGATCACCCGCTTGCCGTCGGCGGTGAACCACCATTGGACCAAGGCGCTGACCATCAGCGCCGACGGCCGCTACCTGTTCGTCGGTATCGGTTCGGACAGCAACATCACCGAGCGTGGCCTGGCGATCGAGGAGAACCGCGCCATGGTCTGGCAGGTGGATGCGCAGACGGGCTTCCACCGTGTATTCGCCACCGGCTTGCGCAACCCCACCGCGCTGGCGATGCAGCCGGGTATGGACCAGTTGTGGGCGGTGGTGAACGAGCGCGACGAGATCGGCGACGAACTGGTGCCCGACTATCTCACCAGCGTGCGTCCGGGCGGCTTCTACGGCTGGCCGTACAGCTATTGGGGCAGCCACGTGGACGAACGCGTGCGACCGCAGAAGCCGGAGCTGGTGGCGCGCGCGATCACCCCGGATTACGCGCTGGGCTCGCACGTGGCCGCGCTGGGAGTGGCGTTCTCCACCCCGGCGATGGGTGCGGAGTTCGCCAATGGCGTGTTCGTCGGCCAGCATGGCAGCTGGAACCGCAATCCGCCGGTAGGCTACAAGGTCTCGTTCGTGCCGTTCCGCGACGGTCGGCCGGCGGGCGAGGCGATCGACTTCGCCACCGGCTTCCTGGGCGCCGACGGCAAGGCCCGCGGTCGTCCGGTCGGTGTCACCGTGGACCCGCGAGGCGCGCTGCTGGTGGCCGACGATCTCGCCAACACGATCTGGCGGATCGTGCCGACCGGAGCCGCGGGGGCCGCGTCTTCGCCCGCGCCGGGCACGACGCCGGCACCAGCGCCCGATGCATCCGCCCCGGTGGACGAGCCACCCGCCGGTTGATCCCGGCGGGCTGGCGGATCGGTGGCGCGAGCGTCGCCGATCCCCTGTAGGAGAGAACCGCGGACGATGTCGCCGATCGCGCCCGTGGCAGACTTTCGCCATGGCGAGATCCCCCGATAGCCGGCCGAAGATGCCGACCCCTTCCTGCGGGCATCTCACGTCAGCCCGGTCGCGCGCGCTGTCCCGCCGGCCGATGCGCTGCGTTGCGGCCGGGACCATCTAGCGTGACAGCCGCCGAGACGTCGACCCGCCGCGCCGTATTGCGCGACGCGTGGCCGATCATCCTGGCCAATGCGGCCGTGCCCATGCTGGGGCTGGTGGACACCGCGGTGATGGGGCACTTCGGCACCACCGCCGATCTCGGCGCACTGGCGCTGGGGGCGTTGCTGTTCAATTTCGTGTACTGGAGTTTCGGCTTCCTGCGCATGGGCACGACCGGTTTCGTGGCCCAGGCTGCGGGCGCGGGCGACGAGCCGGAGGTGCGGGCGACGCTTGCACGCGGCATGCTGCTGGCGACCGGTCTGGGCCTGGCGTTGCTGGTGTTGCAGTGGCCGCTGGCACGGGCGTACTTCGGCCTGATGGACGGCAGCGCGGCGGTACAGTCGGCGGCGGCGGAGTACTTCCATGCGCGCATCTGGGGCGCGCCGGCGGCACTGGGACTTTATGCCATCAGCGGCTTGCTGATCGGGCTGGGCCGCAGCCGCGAACTGCTGACGGTGCAACTGCTGCTCAACGGCCTCAATGCGGCGCTCGACGTGTGGTTCGCCGGCGGACTCGGGCTGGGCGCGCGCGGCATCGGGCTGGGTACGGCGATCGCGGAATGGACGACGTTGGGCGTGGCGGGTGCGGTGGCGTGGCGTGTGTTGCGTGCACGCCATACCGATGCCGCGCCGTTCCTGGCCTGGGCGCGCATCGTCGATGCCGCGCGCCTGCGGAAGATGCTGGCGACCAACGGCGACATCCTCGTGCGCACGCTGTGCCTGCTGTTCGCGTTCGCATGGTTCGCCAAGACGGGGGCCGGCTTCGGCGATGCGCCGCTGGCGGCGAACCATCTGCTGCTGCAGCTGGTGGCGTTCAGCGCGTTCTTCCTGGATGGCTTCGCCTTCGTGGCGGAAGCGCGCGTGGGCGTGGCCTGGGGCGCGCGCGACCGGGCGCGGTTCGGCCGGGCGGTGCGGCTGACCAGCGAGCTCGCCGCCGGTGCGGCGCTGCTGCTGGCGTCGGCGATCCTCGTGCTGGGCGATGCGGCAGTGGCGGTGCTGACCTCGCTGCCGGACGTGCGCGCGCTGGCCACGGCGTTCCTGCCGTGGGCGGCGCTGTACGTGCTGCTGTCGGTGGCGGCGTTCCAGCTCGACGGGGTGTTCATCGGCACCACCCAGACCCGCGCGATGCGGCAGGCGGGGCTGTTGTCGCTCGGCGTGTTCCTGCTGGCGGCCTGGCCGGCCACTGCGCTGTGGGGCAACCACGGTCTGTGGGCGGCGTTCGTGCTGTTCGTGGTGGCGCGGGCGGTGGCGCTGCTGCCGCATTACCGGCGGATGCGGGATCGACTGAATGCGTAGGTGACAGGGCGGCCGCGCCCGACGGCGTGCCGCCGCATGCCATGCCCCTGTGCACCGAGGCGGAAATGGCGCAGATCATGGATTCGCTGCGTGTCGGCCGGTCGCGATGGTGCCCCTGCTGCGCGACGCTTCGCGACGGGGCTACTGCCGGGCACCGACTGTCGGGCCGGACGCGTCGGGGGCGCGGAAGGTCACGTTGCCGTCGGCGTCGCGGATCTCGATGGCCGCGTCGCCCGCAGCGTCCACGCGCAGGACGATGCGGTCGCGGCCTTCGCGGTCGGCCAGCAGGACCTCGGCGTCCTGGCCCGGTACCTGCAGCTTGATCCGGCGCCGGTCCTTGCCGTCGAGAGGCGTCTCGCCTTCCGGCGGGTATTCGGAGAAGTAGGTGCCGGCGGTACCGGTGCCGTCCGGGGCGACCCGGCGGAAGGTGGCGATGGCCTCGCCGCGGCCGTGGTCCCAGTCGATGGTGCGCAAGGTCAGCGAGCCTTGCTGCTCGGAGGCACCGGTCCCGTAGCCGCCCTGCTCCTCGCCGTCGGCGTCGTAGACGATCAGGCCGGCGAACGGGAAGTTGCGGGTGCCCTCGGCGGCGCCGTCGCGCGCCTCGGCCATGGGGCCCGGCGTGCGGGCCGCATTGGTGAGCACCGCGCGATACAGGCCATCCGGTTCCACGATGTTGATCCGTTCGGCGGTGATGGTGCCGAAGCGGGCGTCGCCCGGCGGCGAGACGGCGCCGGAGAGCAGTGCGGCGCCACCGCCGATCGCGACCAGGGCGAGCCCGAACTTCAGTCTGCGCACGTCGCGTCGCAGCGCGTTGATCGTGACGGTCGGATCGGTCATGCGGCACCTCGGCATCGGGCGGAGCCCTGAATCTAGACAGGCCCGGTCAAGAGCGCATGAATCTGGAGCACCGCCAGGCCTGGACCCGCCGGGCGGGCCGGCCCGATGCGGGGCGGCGGATGGCGCTGTCGCCGCGGAGCGGTGTGCGGCGGGTGGGCAGGCACGTGTGGGGACAGAAAATGGCGAAGTGGCCATCAGCGACCCGGCATGGCCCTCCGGGCAGGGGCTGCCCTCATCCAGCCCTTCGGGGCACCTTCTCCCGCAGGCGGGAGAAGGGAGTCGGCACGGCATGTCTGGGTCCTGCTTCCGCGAGCGGGAGAAGGGCATGCCTGAAACCCCTCTCCGCTTGCGGGAGAGCGGCAGGGGTGAGGGTGATGAAGTGGCGGCAGAGCCACCCATCCGCGCCTTCGGGGCGCCTTCTCCCACCTCGGGAGAAGGGACGCTGCCGTGGCCTGTCTGGAACCCTTCTCCCGCGTGTGCGTGAGCAGGGAAGCGGTCATGGCAGGGCGGGAAGACCCTCGATCCCCTTCTCCAGCGTGATCGGATACTCGCGCACGCGCACGCCGGTGGCGTTGTGGATGGCATTGGCGATCGCAGCGCTCACGCCGCACAGGCCGAGCTCGCCCACGCCTTTGGCCTTCATCGGCGAGCTCACCGGATCTTCTTCGTCCAGGAAGATCACCTCCTGCACCGGCACGTCCGCATGCACCGGAACCTCGTAGCCGGCGAGGTCGTGGTTGACGAAGAAGCCGATCCCCTCGTCCACCGCCAGTTCCTCGCTGAGCGCGGCGCCGATGCCCATGACCATCGCGCCGATCACCTGGCTGCGCGCCTGCTTGGGGTTGAGGATGCGGCCGGCCGCGCACACGGCCAGCATGCGGCGCACGCGGGTCTCGCCGGTGTAGACGTCCACGCCTACTTCGACGAAGTGCGCGGCGAAGGTGCTGAGCTGTTGCCGCTCGTCGAGATCGCCGAATTCGATGGCGTCCTCGACCACCAGCTGGCCGTCGCCGGCGGCCTGCGCCAGCGGTACGGCGGTGCCGCCGGCGCGCACCTCGCCATCGACGAACTCGGCCGAGGCGGGATCGAGTTGCAGGCGTTCGGCCACCACCTCGCGCAACTTCATGCAGGCCGCGTAGACGCCGGCGGTGGCACTGTTGGCGCCCCACTGGCCGCCGGAGCCGGCGGAGGCGGGGAAATCGGAATCGCCCAGGTGTACCTCGATCCGGTCGATCGGCAGGCCCATCACCTCGGCGGCGGTCTGGGCGATGATCGTGTAGCTGCCGGTGCCGATGTCGGTCATGTCGGTTTCGATGGTGACGCGGCCATCCTCATGCAACCGCGCGCGCGCGCCGGACTTGGTGACCGGGGCGTTGCGAAAGCCCGCAGCCATGCCCAGGCCGACCAGCCAGCGGCCGTCGCGCGTGGTGCCCGGCGCGGCGCGGCGGTCCCAGCCGAAACGGTCCGCGCCCTGGCGCAGACACTGCACCAGCTGGCGCTGCGAGAACGGGCGCTCGGGGTTCTCGGGATCCACCTGGGTGTCGTTGCGGATGCGGAATTCCACCGGGTCCATGCCGAGCTTGTCGGCCATCTCGTCGATGGCGATCTCCAGCGCCATCATTCCCGGCGTCTCGCCGGGTGCGCGCATGGCGTTGCCCTCGGGCAGATCCAGGGTGGCCAGGCGCATCCTGGTCATGCGGTGTTCGCCGGCGTAGAGCAGGCGCGTCTGTTGCACGGCCGCCTCGGGGCCGCCACCTTCGAGGTCGCCCGACCAGCTCTCGTGGCCGATGGCGGTCAGGGTGCCGTCGCGGGTGGCACCCAGGCGGATGCGCTGGATCGTAGCCGGACGATGGGTGGTGTTGTTGGCGATCAACGGGCGATGCAGGGCGACCTTGACCGGGCGTTTCGCCGCGCGCGCACCGAGCGCGGCGAGGACGGCGTCGGCGCGTACGAACAGCTTGCCGCCGAAGCCTCCGCCGATGTACGGCGATACCAGCCGCACCTTGTCGCGGCCGGTGCCCAGGGTGCGGGCCACGTCGCCCTGGCCCCAGGCGATCATTTGGTTGGAGGTCCACAGGGTGACGGTGTCGCCGTCCCATGCGGCCAGCGAGGCCATCGGCTCCATCATCGCGTGCGATTGGTCGGGCGTGGTGTAGGTGGCATCGAGGGTGACCTCGGCCCCGGCGAGCGCCGCTTCGAAATCGCCGACGGCCGAATCGGCTGGAATATCGCCGCCCTGTGGCTTGATGGCGTTGTCGCGTTCCTGCGCGAGCGAGAAACGGCCTTCCTCGCGCGCGTAGATCACGCGCACCAGGCCGGCGGCAGCGCGCGCCTGTTCGAAGGTCTCGGCCACGACCACGGCGATGGCCTGATGGTAATGCTGGATTTCCGGGCCGCCGAGCAGCGTCGCGGTGTTCATGCGGCCCTTGCCGAGCGTGCCGGCGTTGGCGGCGGTGACCACCGCCAGCACGCCCGGCGCGGCCTCGGCGGCCGCGGTGTCGAGGCTGGCGATGCGGCCCTTGGCGATGCCGGCGCCGATCACGTGGCCGTAGGCGGCCCTCGCGGTGGCGTCGTGCCACTCGTAGGCATAGGGCGCGGTGCCGGTGACCTTGAGCGGGCCGTCGATGCGGTCCAGCGGCTGGCCGACCACGCGCAGGCGGTCGACGGGATTGGTGCCGGCGGGCGTCTCGAATTTCATGCGCGGGCCTCCTGCGCCTCGGCCAGCACGGCGGCGATCGTGCGTTCGGCCAGCGCCAGCTTGAAGCGGTTGTCGTCGGTGGGGGTGGCGCCATCGAACAGGCGCGCGGATACGGCGCGCGCACCGCGCGGGAGTTCCGCATCGGCCTCGGCGCGGCGCCACGGGCGATGGGCCACGCCGCCGACGGCGACGCACCCGCGGCCGTCGTCCTGGACGATGGCCGCCACCGACACCAGCGCGAACGCGTACGAGGCGCGGTCGCGCACCTTGCGGTAGAGCTGGCGGCCGCCGACCGGCGGCGGCAGCACCACGGCGGTGATCAGCTCGCCGGCGGCCAGCGCAGTCTCGCGGTGCGGGGTGGTGCCCGGGGCGAGGTAGAGATCGTCGAGCGCGAGGCGGCGGATACCGCCATCGGCGGCGACGGTCTCCACCTCGGCATCGAGCGCACGCATCGCCACGGCCATGTCGCTGGGGTGAGTGGCGATGCAGTCACGGCTGCCGCCGATCACCGCCAGCTGCCGGCTGTAGCCTTCCAGCGCGCCGCAACCGCTGCCGGGCAGGCGCTTGTTGCACGGCTGCGCGGTGTCGTAGAAATACGGGCAGCGGGTGCGCTGGAGCAGGTTGCCGGCGGTGGTGGCACGGTTGCGCAACTGGCCCGACGCGCCGGCCAGCAGGGCGCGTGCGAGCAGCGGGTAGTCACGGCGTATGCGCGCGTCGGCGGCAAGGTCGGTATTGCGCACCAGAGCGCCGATGCGCAGGCCACCGTCGTCGGTGGCGGCGAGGGTGTCGAGGTCGAGCCCGTTGACGTCGATGAGCCGCTCGGGCGTCTCGATCTCGAGCTTCATCAGATCGAGCAGATTGGTGCCGCCGGCGATGAACTTCGCGCCGGGCGCACGCGAGGCGGCGGTCGCGGCCGCCGCCGGGGTCTCGGCGCGGGTGTAGTCGAAGGCCTTCATGCGCCGGCCTCCGTGCGGGTGCCGGCGACGTCCTCGATGGCGTCGAGAATGTTGGCGTAGGCACCGCAGCGGCACAGGTTGCCGCTCATGCGTTCGCGGATCTCGTCGGCGTCGAGTACGGGCGCCGCGGCGAGGTCGCCGGTGACGTGGCTGGGGATGCCGGCGCGCACCTCGTCGAGGACCGCCACTGCCGAGCAGATCTGCCCGGGCGTGCAGTAGCCGCACTGGTAGCCGTCGTGCTTCACGAACGCGGCCTGCATCGGGTGCATGCGCTCGGGCGTGCCGAGGCCTTCGATGGTGGTGACCTCGGCGCCCTCGTGCATCACCGCCAGGCTGAGGCAGCTGTTGATGCGGCGGCCGTCGACGATCGCGGTGCAGGCGCCGCACTGGCCGTGGTCGCAGCCCTTCTTGGTGCCGGTGAGGTGCACGTGTTCGCGCAGCAGGTCGAGCAGTGTGGTGCGGGTGTCGACGTCGTGCTCGACGCGGCGGCCGTTGACCTGCAGCGAGACGCGCTGCATGACCGGGGCGCGTGCGGGCGTCGGCGCGGCGAGCGCCTGTGCGGTCTGGGCGAAGGCCGGTGCGGCAACGGCAGAACCGGCGGTGGCCGCGCTGGCCTTGAGCAGCTCGCGGCGGGTGAGCGGGGGCATGGGGAATCCTCTGGCTGGCGGCGGGGCTGGCGAGGGCTGCGGGATCCCGCAGGTGTGTCGCGAGCTTGCGCGCGGCGATGTGGCGAGGCGGTCAACACCCATGTGAAGGTCGCGGCGGATGCGAGCGTGCGTCGGTTTCTGTGCGTCGCGTCGCAGACCGGGGCGCGTTCGGCGCGGGTCGTCGGCGGCAACCGGCTGATGTGTGCGGCGCGCGGGCGCCGATACCGGCGTCGCGACCGCCCCCGGTGCGGTCGTGGTCGAGTAGCGAGGTGACGCGCGACGCGCGGGGACGTACATCGCACGCCGCTGGCGGGCAGGCCGGTTGGCACGCCGCGCCACATCGTGCAGGGCATCGGCTACGGCCGGGGGCCGCGCACTGGGACTGAGCCGACCTCGCCTCAGGTCTGGGTACGGTCCCGGCCGAGCGCGTGCGCGCCGCGCAGCAGCATGCGGATCATCTGCGCGAGTTCGTCGACCAGGGTGGCGTCGCGCTCGGGCGGCGAGTCCAGCGCGGTGCCGCCCATGGCGAACACCAACCGGGTGATGGCGCGCGCGACCAGGGCCGGCTCGTGGAAGGTGATGCCCTGTGCGCTGGCGATGCGGATCAGGTCGATGCGCAGTTCTTCCTCGAAGAAGTGCAACTGCCGGTCGACCGCGCGCTTGAAGCCGTCGGAACCGACGGTGCCTTCGCGCAGCAGCAGGTGCAGCAGCTTGTCGTCGGCACGCAGCCGCGCCATGAAGGTCTCCAGCGAGCCGCGCACGATGCTGCGTCCGGACACCGCGCGCCGACGGGCGTCGCCGATGATCCGGCGCAGGGATTCGCCGGCCATGTCGATCAAGGCGATCGCCAGCTCGTCCATGTCGTGAAACTGGCGGTAGAAGCTGTTGGGCGCGATGCCGGCCTCGCGCGCCACCTCGCGCAGGCTCAGGGTGGACACGCTGCGGTGTGGCCCGATCAGGCGCAGGGCGGCGGCGAGCAGGTCGTCACGGGTGATGGTCGGCTTGCGGCCGGGGCCCTCGTGGACGGCGGTCTCGTCGCTGGCGGATGCGGGCGTGCTGACGGTCAAGGAGGCGGATCGGATCGGGCGAGGCACGAGCATAACAGTGCATCGGCAGGTGGCTTCGGGCTTCGCGGGGCCCGAGCGCTGCGCCGCGCTCGCAAAGCGTGTCGGGCGCAGGTCGACCGCGGGCGTACCTGGATGTGCGGCTGAACGGTGCCGTGTCGCGCCGCAGCATTTAATGTACACGTGTATGCACGGCTGTGCGGATGGGTGTACAGTCGCGTCCCATGTCAGCCGTCCCTCCCTTGCAGACCCCGCGACGCAGCCGCCTGCGTCGGGTTGCCGGCGCCTTCGTGACGCCGCCGGTATTCGATTTCTGGGCCCAGCGCCTGCACCCGACCTGGAGCTGGGAGCGACCGCTGGCCCGCATCGTGGGCCATGCGCCCGCCGCGACCGGCGCGGTCACCCTGACCTTGAAGCCGAACCGCCACTGGGCGGGGGCGCTGCCGGGCCAGCACGTGAACCTCACCGCGGTCATCGACGGTATCCACGTGACCCGCAGCTACAGCCTGGACGCGCCGGTGGGCGCGGACGGCCGGTTGACGGTCACGGTGAAAGGGATCGATGGCGGCCGGATGAGCCGCTATTTGCTGGATCCCGCACGCCGCGGCGATGTGCTCGACATCGGTCCCGGTTTCGGCGACCTGGTGCTTCCCGCCACGCAGACCGCACCCTGGCTGTTCCTGGCCGGCGGCAGCGGTATCACCCCGCTGATGGCGCTCGTCCGGGAGCTGGCCGGGCAGGGCATGCCGGTCCCGCTGACCCTGTTGTACTGGGCGCGGACGCGCGCGGAGTTCTGCTTCGCCGACGAGTTGCGCGCATTGGCCGCCGCGCACCCGCGCTTCGATGTGCGCTTCGTGCTGACCGGCGAGGCGCCTGCGGCTATCGATGAGGCGGGCGGTCGCATCGAGGCCGCGCATCTGGCGGCGCTGGTGCCTGATCTCCCGACGCGTCATGTGTATGCCTGCGGTCCGGGTGGTTTCGTCGCCGCAGCCGAGGCGTTGTTGAACGACCGCGTCGCGCGACTGGCCACCGAGGCGTTCACCCCGGTGCCGCGCCCGGCCCTCGACGACGCCGGCACCGTATCGGTGCGACTCGCGCGCAGCGGTCGGGATCTGCAACTGCCGCGCGGCGTATCGCTGCTGGCCGCGCTGGAAGCCGAAGGTCTGAAGCCCAAGTCCGGCTGCCGCATGGGCATCTGCAATACCTGCGCCTGCACCAAGCCCGCCGGTGCCACCCGCGACCTGCGCACCGGCACCGCCCACGACGAACCCACGCGCGCGCTGAAGCTGTGCATCAACAGTGCAGTGACCGATCTCGTTCTCGATCTCTGATTCCGGAATCCCGATGTCCAAGAAGAACGCACGGCGCCTGAGCGCCCAGGAACTCGACGCCTTCGGTGCCGAACTCGATGCGCTGCACACGCGCACGATGGCGCAGGTGGGCAAGGCGGACGCCGACTACATCCGCAAGGTGTTGCGCTGGGTGCGCTACACCGGCTTCGGGGGACGCCTGTTGCTGATGGTCGGCGCCATCGGCGGCGCGTTCGTGCCGTGGCTGCTGTGGCCGGCGTGCCTGCTGGGCGTGTTGTTGCTGGCGTTGTCGAAGATCATGGAGAACATGGAAGTCGGTCACAACGTGATCCATGGCCAGTACGACTTCATGAACGACCCGCAGTTCGACAGCCGGACCTACGAGTGGGACATCGTGGCGACGTCGGACAACTGGAAGCATTCGCACAACTACCGCCACCACACCTACACCAACGTGCGCGGCATGGACGACGACATCGGCTACGGCCTGCTGCGCATTTTCCCCGAGCAGCGCTGGAAGCCGTATCACCTGACCCAGCCGCTGATCGTCCCGGTGTTCGCG
Source organism: Luteimonas abyssi (assembly GCF_001482195.1). GTDB lineage: Bacteria > Pseudomonadota > Gammaproteobacteria > Xanthomonadales > Xanthomonadaceae > Luteimonas > Luteimonas abyssi. The sequence goes on from NZ_KQ759763.1 coordinate 1,105,517, forward strand.
TTGTTGTTCCAGTGGGGCGTGGCGATCCAGGAGCTCAAGCTCGGGCGCTTCTTCGCCGGCAAGATGCCGCGCGCGAAGATGAAGCGCGACTTCGCACCGGTGGGCCGCAAGATGGGCCGCCAGTTGCTGAAGGACTACGTGTTGTTCCCGGCGCTGGCCGGCCCCTGGTTCCTGCCGGTGCTGCTGGGCAACCTGGCCGCCAACGGCATCCGCAACGTGTGGACGTTCGTGGTGATCTTCTGCGGCCACTTCACCGTCGACAGCGAGGTGTTCCCGAAGCAGTGCCTGCGCGACGAGTCGCGCGGCCACTGGTATCTGCGCCAGTTGCGTGGGTCGTCGAACATCGGTGGCGGCAAGGTGATGAACCTGCTGACCGGTAATCTGAGCCATCAGATCGAGCATCATTTCTTCCCGGACGTCCCGGCGCATCGCTACGGCGCGTTGTCGAAGGAGGTGCGCGCCATCTGCGCGCGGTACGGGCAGCGTTACGACGTGGGATCGTTGCCGCGGCAGTTCGGTGAGGTGTTGTGGCGGATCACGCGGCACGCGTTCCCGTCGCGTCCGAAGCGGGTGGCGCCGGAGGCGCTGCCGCAGCAGGCCTGAGGGCCCGGCCCGGGGAACCGGGCCCTCCGCAGCGCTGTATCGAGCCGCTGCGCCAACGGGCGCGGCGCACTCTTGTGTGGCTCTGCTGTCGCTTCAGATCTTGCCCTTGCCCCTGTTCTTGCTTTGGATCTGGATCTTGATCTTCGAGCCGTAAAGCGAGCCGAGCATCGCAGGACGGCGGGGCCGGAGAGCTGCCCATGTCTGAGCGCAGCGAGTTTGGGCAGCGTGCCCCGTCGTCCGAGAAGCGCAGGGGACCGGCGCGGCGCAGCCGTGCCGGCTCGCGTCCGGCGAAAGCGATTTTGCTTACTTTTGTCGCGACAAAAGTGAGTCGCGCTTCAGCGCGAAAGCTGTTGATCTTGATGTTGCCTTGTTCTCGTGCGCGCGCGTCATCGCATGCTGCAGAGAGAGCAAAGGGCACACGCGGGATCAAGAGCGGTTTCGCACGCTGCCGCGCGCGAGTTCCTTTTTGCAGGACCAAAAAGGAACCAAAAAGTCCTTTCGCCGGACGCGAGCCGGCACGGCTGCGCCGCGCCGGTCCCCTGCGCGCCTCGCCCGATGCGGCACGGCGCCCAAACTCGCTGCGCTCAAACATGGGCGCCCCCTCGGCCGCATCTGGCTCCGGTGCTCGGCTCGCTTTACGGCTCGAAGATCAAGATCAAGATCAAAGGCAACGGCAACGGCAAACGGCAAACGGCAAACGGCAAGGGCCACAGCGAGGGTCCGTCCGTGATCGCGGCGGCAGCCAGCGCGAGGTGCCGGAGACGGGCTGGGCGACGCATGCCTGGTCGTCTTCGGAAGCGGCCATGGTTTCGCTCTAGTGCTGTCATGGCATGCGCAGCCGCGCGACGACCGGCCGCATCTGCCGCCGCCGACCGCGATGGTCCGCAGACATGGCGGCCGGGATAATGGTCGACGTCCCCCCCCCGGACGTTGCCCGACCCATGCCCCGTTCCAGATCCAAGCCGGCCCCCGACTCCGGTCGGAAACCCAAGCCCGCCACAGAGCAGGGGGCTTCGCGGGGCGCCGCACCGGGAGGGGGGCGTGCGGCGGCGGCACCCGCTGGTGGCGGGGCGGGGAGCGACGGATTCGTCCGCGTGCGCGGTGCGCGCGAGCACAATCTCAAGGACGTCGACGTCGACATTCCCCGCGACGCGCTGGTGGTGTTCACCGGCGTCTCCGGCTCGGGCAAGTCCTCGCTGGCGTTCGGCACCCTGTTCGCCGAGGCGCAGCGGCGATACCTGGATTCGATCTCGCCCTATGCGCGCCGCCTGATCGACCAGGCCGGGGTGCCGCAGGTCGACGCGATCGACGGGCTGCCACCGGCGGTCGCGCTGCAGCAGGCGCGCGGCACGCCGACGGCGCGTTCCTCGGTCGGCAGCCTGACCACGGTCTCCAACAGCCTCCGCATGCTGTATTCGCGTGCCGGCGATTATCCGCCTGGGCAGGCCATCATCTACGCCGACGGGTTCTCGCCCAACACGCCCGCCGGGGCGTGCCCGACCTGTCACGGGCTGGGGCGGATCTACGACGCCACCGAGGCCTCGATGGTGCCGGACCGTTCCCTGACCATCCGCGAGCGCGCCGTGGCGGCCTGGCCCGGCGCCTGGCACGGGCAGAACCAGCGCGACATCCTGACCACGCTGGGCATCGACGTCGACGTGCCGTGGTCGACGCTGCCGAAGAAGACCCGCGACTGGATCCTGTTCACCGACGAGCAGCCGGTGGTGCCGGTGTACGCCGGTTTCGACCTGACCGAAGTGCGGCAGGCACTGAAGCGGAAGACCGAACCGAGCTACATGGGTACGTTCACCAGCGCGCGGCGGCACGTGCTGCACACCTTCGCCAACACCCAGAGTCCGCAGCAGAAAAAACGCGCCGCGCACTATCTGGTCAGTGCGGACTGCCCCGAGTGCGGTGGCAAGCGGCTGCGGCGCGAGGCGCTGGCGGTGACGTTCGCCGGGCTGGACATCGCCGCGTTCTCGCAGCGACCGCTGGACGAACTGGCGGCGTTGCTGGCGCCGGCGGCGGCCGGACGCACGCATGCGAAGGCGCACCCCGAGCAGGCGTTGGCCGCGCAGCGCATCGCGCAGGATCTGCTGGCCCGCATCGCGGTGCTGCAGGATCTTGGGCTGGGATATCTGACCCTGGCCCGGTCCACCCCGACGTTGTCGCCGGGCGAGCTGCAGCGGCTACGGCTGGGTACGCAGATCCGCTCGCAGCTGTTCGGCGTGGTGTACGTGATGGACGAGCCGTCGGCAGGCCTGCACCCGGCCGATGCGCAGGCGCTGTTGCGCGCGCTGGACCAGTTGCGGGCCGCTGGAAATTCGGTGTTCGTGGTCGAGCACGAAATCGATGTGATCCGCCACGCGGACTGGATCGTCGACGTGGGCCCGGCCGCCGGCCAGCACGGCGGGCAGGTGCTCTACAGCGGGCCGCCGGCGGGCCTCGCCGAGGTGACGGCCTCGGTCACGCGTCGGTATCTGGCGGCCGATCGCGCGCCGCCGGCACGGCAGGCGCGTCGGCCCGACGGCTGGCTGCAGTTGCGCGATGTGCATCGCCACAACGTGCGCGGCCTGGACGTGGACCTGCCGCTGGGGATGTTCACGACGGTCACGGGGGTCAGCGGCTCGGGCAAATCGTCGCTGGTGAGCCAGGCGCTGGTGGAGCTGCTGGCTGCGCACCTGGGGGCGGGCCGCGACGACACGGACACGCCGCTGGACCCGCTCGAACGCGAGACAGTGGTGCCGCTGGAAGGCCGCATCGTCGGTGACCTGGAGCAGGTGCGGCGGCTGGTGCGCGTGGACCAGAAGCCGATCGGGCGCACGCCGCGCTCGAACCTGGCGACCTATACGGGTCTGTTCGATCACGTCCGCAAGCTGTTCGCGGCCACGCCTGCGGCGAAGCGTCGCCGCTACGATGCGGGGCACTTCTCCTTCAACGTCGCCAAGGGCCGCTGCGCGACCTGCGAAGGCGAGGGCTTCGTGAGCGTGGAACTGCTGTTCATGCCCAGCGTCTACGCGCCGTGCCCCACTTGCCACGGCCGCCGCTACGATGCGAAGACGCTGGCGGTCACCCTGCGCGGCAAGAGCATCGCCGACGTGCTCGAACTCACCGTTGCCGACGCTGCGGCGTTCTTCGCCGATGACGCACCGATCGCGCGGCCGCTGCAGGCGCTGGCGGAGGTCGGTCTGGGCTACCTGCGGCTGGGCCAGCCGGCCACCGAGTTCTCCGGCGGCGAGGCGCAACGGATCAAGCTGGCCACCGAACTGCAGCGCCAGCAACGGCGCGGCACCGTCTACGTGCTGGACGAGCCGACCACCGGCCTGCACCCAAGCGACGTGGACACGCTGATGCGCCAGCTGCAAGGGCTGGTGGAGGCCGGTAGCACGGTGATCGCGGTGGAGCACGATATGCGCGTGGCCGCGGCCAGCGACTGGATCGTCGACATGGGCCCGGGCGCCGGCGATGCCGGTGGACGGGTGGTGGCGGCCGGGCCTCCCGCGCAGGTGGCTGCGCAGCGCGACAGCCGTACCGCCCCTTTTCTGAAGGCGGCGCTCTGACGAGGGCCGCGCATGGACGGGGCGTCGAGCGGCTGGACGCCGGTCCTGAGAAAACGCGCGCGGACCGTTCTTTGACACCGCCGCCCGGCTCTGGTCCCATCGCCGGCTGATTCCGCCGTGGATGCCCCGATGTCGACGATCCCGCCCGCGCTGCAGGCGCTCGAAACCGAGATGACCGAATGGCGCCAGCGCATCCACGCCTGGCCCGAACTCGGTTTCGAGGAAGAGCGCACTTCCGCGCTGGTCGCCGAGGTGCTCGAGGGGCTCGGGCTCGACGTGCATCGCGGGCTCGGCGGCACCGGCGTGGTGGCGGTGATCGACAGCGGTGTGCCGGGACCGTCGATCGGTCTGCGCGCGGACATGGATGCCTTGCCGATGGACGAGCAGAGCGATCTGCCGTTTCGCTCGCAGCGCCCCGGCGTTGCCCACACCTGCGGGCACGACGGCCATACCTCGGCGCTGCTGGGCACCGCCAAGCACCTGGCGGCGCATCCGCCGGCGCGCGGCCGGGTGGTGCTGATCTTCCAGCCGGCGGAGGAAGGCGGGCGCGGCGCGATCCGGATGATCGCCGACGGGCTGTTCGAGCGATTCCCGTGCGACGAGGTGTACGCGTACCACAACATGCCGCTGCTGGGTTTCGGCGAAGCCAGCGTGCGCAGCGGGGCGACGTTGCAGTCGCTGGCGGTGTTCGAGATCGCGGTGGAGGGCGTGGGCGGGCACGCCGCCGCGCCGCACAAGGCGACCGACCCGCTGCAGGTGGCCGCGCGCCTGGCCACCGAGATCCCGGCCATCGTCGGCCGCCACATCGACCCGATGGAGGCGGCGCTGATCAACGTGGGCTCGCTGCAGGCCGGCACCACCCACAACATCATCCCGTCGTCGGCGACGCTCAGCGGCACGTTCCGCGCGCTGTCGAAGGAGGTGCACGAGGAGTTGCTGAAGCGACTGCGCGCGCTGTGCGAGGGCTATGCGGCCATCTCCGGCTGCACGGTGACGCTCGAGATCCCGCACGCGTGCCCGCCCTGCGTCAACGCGGCCGAACAGGCCGCGCTGGCGGCCGAAGCGATCGGCGAGGTGCTGGGCGTGGACAAGGTGAGGACGGACATGCGGCCGTATCCGTTCTCCGACGATTTCTCCTACATGCTCGACCAGTGGCCGGGCGCCTACCTGTTCCTGGGCATGGACAGCGCGATGTGCCACCACCCGACCTTCCGCTTCGACGATGCGCTGCTGCCGGTGGCCGCGGCGGTGTTCGACCGCATCGTGCGCAAGCGGCTGGGGTAGGGCGCTTTCGGTTCGCGGGCGAGGCAGGCCCGCGATCGTCCTCACGCCATCGGCGGGGCGTCGCCCCAGACCCTGGCGTAGGCGGGCCGTGCGTGGAACCGGCGCAACCAGTCGCGCGCATGCGGATGCCCCTCGACCGACACGCCGCAGTACAGGCTGTAGGTGATCATGCAGGCCACGATGAGGTCGGCCAGCGAATAGGCCTCGCCCAACAGCCAGGGCCGGCCTGACAGCGCGGTATCCAGGCGTCCCAGCGCCGCGTCGATGCGCCGCAGGGCCTCCGTCGCCAGCGGAGGATGGTGCAGACCGGCATCCACCATCGGGCTCCGTGCGAAGTTGAGCGCGTTGACGAGGGTGCCGTAGCTCACGTAGACCCAGGCCGTCCACGACAGCGCCGTTAGCCGTTCCGGCGTGTCCGCGGCGGGCCACAGGCCGCGCTCGACGCCGTGCCGCTCGCCCAGCCACTGCAGGATTTCCAGGGCCTCGAACAGGGGCGTCCCGTCGACGACCAGCGTCGGCACCACGCCGTGCGGATTGAGGGCGAGATAGTCGGGATGCTTCTGCTCGCCCTTGGCGAGGTCGAGCATGACCACCTCGCAGTCGAGATCGAGTTCGGCCAGCGCACAGACCACCGGCGTGGCGCTGGACATGGGTGCGGCGAAGAGTTTCAGGGACATCGAGGACCTCCTGGCGATCGGGTGCGGTGTGGATGAGGCGCACAGGCTAGGGGCCATTGCGGACAGTTTCTGTCCTGAATCCGCGACTAGACTGACGCCGTGCTCGGAACCTCCGCCCGTCTGCTGCGTCTGCTCAGCCTGCTCCAGGCCCGCCGGTTCTGGACCGGTCCGGAGCTGGCCGGGCGATTGGAGGTGACGCCGCGTACGGTGCGCAGGGATATCGAGCGTCTGCGTGGCCTGGGGTATCCGGTGCGTGCCAGCGCCGGCCCCGCGGGCGGGTACGAACTGGCTGCGGGCGCGGCGTTGCCGCCGCTGCTGCTGGAGGACGACGAGGCGCTGGCGGTCGCGCTCGGCCTGCGCCTGGCGACGACGGAGGCGGTGACGGGGCTGGACGATGCCGGCCTGCGCGCACTGGCGAAACTCGAACAGGTGCTGCCGACCCGGTTGCGCGTCCGCGTGCGCGGTCTGCATGCGGCCATGGTGCCGCTGGCGGCGGCCGGTCCCGCGGTGGATGCGGAGCACCTGGGGCTGCTGGCGGGGGCCTGCCGCGACCACGTGCGCGTCGCATTCGGCTATGCGCGCCACGACGGCGCACGCAGCGAGCGCGAGGTCGAGCCGCACGCGCTCGTGTGTTCGGGCGGTCGCTGGTATCTGCTGGCCTGGGACCGTGTGCGCGACGACTGGCGGACGTTCCGCATCGATCGCATCCTGGGGGCATCGCGCACCGGTGTGCGCTTCCTGCCGCGACCGGTGCCGGGGAACGATCCGGCGGCCTATGTGTCGCGCGCGGTCGCGTCCGATGTCTACCCGCTGCGTGCCCGCATCGTGCTGCACGCCCCCCTGTCGCGCATGGCCGAAAGGATCCCGCCTCTGGCCGGGCGGCTCACCCGCCTGGACGACACGCGCTGTCTGCTGGAAGCCGGTGCGCGCGCGCCCGACATGCTGCTCGTGCATGTGGCGGCGCTGGGGGTGGCGTTCGACGTGATCGAACCGCCCGCATTGGTGGCGTGCCTGCGCGCGCTGACGGCGAGGCTGGTGGACGCCGAGACGCGCACGCGTGCAGCCGTCGACAAGGCGCCGGCCTGACAGGCCGCTCGCCTACAGGAGGCGATGTTCGGCGCGCACCGTATCCAGCAGGAAACGCACCACCCGCTCGCCTTCGCCACGCGCGACCAGCTGGTGCGCGGTGGCACCGCCGCAGGTGGCGATGGGGTCGCCGAGATACCAGGTCTTGATCTCGCTGCCCTCGACGCCGAGCTGGCGGGCGATGCAGAGGATCAGCTGCCGGATGTCGGACTGGGATGCGGTCGATGCTGGTGCGCTCATGAGTGGCTCTCCGCGGAGGAAAAAGTGACCACGAACCGCGCGCCTTCGTTCTGGCTGGACGGGGCGATGCGGATGTCCCAGCCCAGCGCGTGGCAGATTTCCCGGCAGATCGCGAGCCCGAGCCCGGCACCGCCGGTCGGCGCCTGCTCGCCGCGCCGGAAGCGTTCGAACAGATGCGCACGTCCGGTCTCGGGAATGCCCGGGCCGTCGTCGACGACCTGGAAGCCGTGCGGGCCCAGATGCAGCACCACCTTGCCGCCGGCGGGCGTGTGCTGGACGGCGTTTTCCAGCAGGTTCTTGATCAGCATGAAGACCGCGCCGGCGTCGGCCTCGACCTTCGCGTCGTGGGCGTCGTCGTCGATCTCGAGTTGCAGGTGCACATTGCGGCGATCGGCGACGCGCGTGAGGTAGTCCACCGCGTCCGAGGCGGCCTCGTGCATCGCGATCTGCGAGAAGCGGTAGTTGTGACCTTCGCTGGCTTCGGCCAGATGCAGCAGCTGGTTCACCTGGCGCGCCATCATGGCGATGTCGCGCAGGACCGCCTCGCGGTCGGGGGTGCCCAGTTCGATCTCGGCCTGCAGCAGCGACAGCGGTGTCTTGAGTTCGTGCGCGGCGGTGGCCAGGAAGTCCTGCTGGATGCGGAAGCCCTGTTCCAGCCGTGCCAGCGCGGCGTTGAGGGTGTCGATCATCGGCTGCAGCTCGCTGGGCATTTCGTCCACGTGCAGTCGCGCCGAAAGATTGCGCGGGCCGATACCGGCGGCGACGGTGGAGGCGCGGCGCAGCGGTTGCACCAGGCGCCGCGTGGTGAGGAAGGCGACGACGGCGAACGTCACCAGCGCCAGCACCACGGCGACGGAGCCCGCGCGCAGGTACAGCTTGCTGGCGTAATGCTGGAGTGCGGTGACCAGGCGCTCGCTGCGCACGACCTCGATCAGGTAGGGCTGGCCGTCGCGGATCACCGTGCGCCGTTCCAGGCGTAACACCAGCGCCTGCTCACCGTTGGGGACATGGACCGTGTCGGCACCCGGCGGCGCGGCGCGCAGCGCCTCCAGGGCCGGGCTTTCGAGGCTTTCCAGAACGGCCGCGCCGCGCGCATCGGTCACCCGGTAGGCGGCGTCCTTGGGCATCCCGTCGTAGGAGTTGGCGTTATGGCTCTTGAGCTCGAGCTGCGGCCGGCCATCGGCGTCGAGGGTGAAGGTGCGGTCGATGTCGTCGATCTGGTCGATGACCTCCGAGCGCATGATGTAGTCCGAGGGCGTGGGCCAGACCAGCAGGCAGAGGCTCAACGCCACCGCCAGCGCCGTCAGCAGACCGGTCATGGCCGACAGCATCATGCGGCCGAACAGGCTGCGCGGCATCCGCATCATGTGGGGCTGTCCTGCAGCGCGTAGCCCTGGCCGCGCAGGTTGACGAGGGTGGGGTTGGCGCAGATCGCGGCGAGCTTCTTGCGCAGGCGGTGCAGGGCGACATCGAGCGCGTTGGGCGTGACCGCTTCGCCGAGGCCCCAGGCGGCCTGTTCGAGCACTTGCCGGCGCACGGTCCGGCCGTTCGCACGCACGAGACAGATCATGATCTGCAGCTCGGCCGGTGCCAGGGAAACGGTGTCGTCGCCGCAACGCATGCTGCCGGCTTCGGGGGCCACCTGCAGTCCCGCGTACTCGAGCAGCGAGTCGCGCAGGGTGGGCGGACGGCGCATGAGGGCGCGTACACGGGCCAGCAGTTCCTCCAGGGCGAAGGGCTTGGTGAGGTAATCGTCGGCACCGGCTTCGAGCCCGTCGACGCGATCGCGCAGGGCGTCGCGGGCCGTCAGCATCAGGCACGGCACGCGGTGACCGTTGGTGCGCAGGCGACGGACGAGCTCCAGGCCGTCGCCACCGGGCAGGCCGCGGTCGACGATCACCGCCGCGTACGGATGTTCGATCAGCGGCCGCCACGCGGATTCGGCGTCGGGGAACACGTCCACGGCGATACCGGCGGCCGCCAGCCCGCGCTCCACCAGCGTGGCGAGGCGGGCGTGGTCTTCGACCAGGGCGATGCGGTTCATGGCGGACATCGTGGGGGAAACCCGGGCAGACGGCGAGCAGTGTGCGCGCCGGCCGCCTGGGCGGATCCTCAGAATCGGCGGCTGATGCCGATCAGCAGGCGGGCGGCGCCGTCGCTGTCGGGCTCGAGCAGCGGGCTGTCGGTGATCTCGGACGGCAGGAAGTCGTAGCCGATGTCGCCGATCAACGTCCAGTTCGCGCGGAGCGGCCTCACGACACCCACGCTGACACGTGGCACCACGGCCGAGCCGGGCCGATAGACGGGGGCACCGCGGGCGACTTCGGAATCCAGGGTGCCGTAGTAGTAGCCGACCAGGTCGCTGGACATCCAGCGTGCGCCCACGCCGGGTTCGATGATGTTGCCGCCCCAGCGGATCGGATAGCTGTAATGCAGCGAAGCTTCCTGGCCGTCGCTGGTGTCGGTGATGTCGGCCAGCAGACGCAGACGGACCCGGCCGGGCGTGCCGACCCATTCGGCCGAGAAACCAGCATCGACGCCGTCGTGGCGGTTTTCCAGGTGGGCCGCATCGACGCCGTTGGCGGCGAGATCGGCGGTGCTCAGGTCGTCGATGTCGAAGCCGTCCAGGCGGCCGGCGACGATCGCGCTGATCTTGATGTTGTCGCGGTTGATCAGGTGGTAGCCGGCGGTGATGCCCTGGAAAAAGAAGCGTTCGCCTTCGTAGCTGATCAGCGGGATCGGCCGGTAGCGGGTGCCTTCGCCCGCGTAGGGACTGTCGATGATGCCGGCGCCGACGCCGATGCTCCAGCCGTCGGCGCGACGTTCTGCGGGAGGCTGTGCGCCGGTGGGAACGGGACTCTGGGCGAAGGCGGCGCAGGGCAGGGCGAGCAGCAGCAGGGTCGACAGTCGGCGCATGGGGGAGGGTCGCGTGTGGTTGTGGGAGGTATGCAGCCTGCGAGGCGGGTCCTTACGAAGCACTTACGGCGGGTTCATGGGCGGAGGGCTGACGGGCCGGGCGCCGTGCAGCGCCGCGACCGGTGCCGTGCGTGACTGGATTCAGGATCGGAGCGCGTGGGGTCTCGCATCGTGCGACGACCGGGTGTACAAATGTACACCTCCGGCCGCCCGGCCTGCTTGCTGCGATCGCCATGTCCGATGATTTGCCACCTCGCCGCGCCGCCGTTCTCGCGTTCCTGCGCGAGCGCGCCGCGCAGGGCATGCCGCCGAGCCTGGCCGAGATCGCCGGGCAGTTCGGCTTCGCCTCGCGCAGCGCCGCACGCAAGCACGTACAGGCGTTGGCCGAGGCCGGGTTGATCGAGCACGACGCCGGCAGTGCGCGCGGCATCCGCCTGAGCGCACGCGAGCGGCCTGACCTGGTGGCGTTGCCGGTCCTGGGGCGGGTGGCGGCGGGCGTGCCGATCGGCGCCGACATCGGCCTGGACCAGCAGTTGTGGCTGGACCGGGGGCTGTTCGCCCTGCGGCCGGATTACCTGCTGCGGGTGCAGGGCGATTCGATGATCGACGACGGCATCCTCGACGGCGATCTGGTCGGCGTGCACCGCAGCGCCGATGCGCGCGATGGGCAGACCGTGGTCGCGCGGCTGGAGGGCGAGCTCACCATCAAGCGCCTGGAGCGACGCCGCGACCGTCTGCGCCTGTTGCCGCGCAACCCGGCCCATCGGCCGATCGTAGTGCCCGTCGGTGCGGATTTCGCCATCGAAGGGTTGTTCTGCGGCCTCGTCAGGCAGGGCTGAGGGGATGCGCTGCCCGTCTTCAATGGCCAGTCGCCTGCGTGGTCGTCACGGCAACCGGGAGAACATCCACCCGCAACCGGCGATGCGGCACGGGTGGTCGGGCGGTGGTCTCGTCGGCCATGCAGCCGGCCATGCCGTGACGGGTCGGGCCGCGTCAGTGTCCGTATCAGTGGATGCCGCCAGTACCGCGGTTGACGATGGGACGGCAGGGCGTGGGTGAGGTCCTGGCCCTCGACGCCTTGCTGGCGGCACGCACGGTGTGGCCTGCAGGCAAGAGTGCCGCACGGGTAGCCGATGGCGAGCCCACCGGGCATGCCGCGCTGGATGCGGTGTTGCCGCAGGGCGGCTGGCCGCGTCGCGCGTTGAGCGAATTGCTGTTGCCCGCCGACGGTGTCGGCGAGCTGGAACTGCTGTGGCCGGTCTTGGCGCGTCTCACCGCCGCTGCCAGCCCGGTGGTGCTGGTGGCGCCGCCGTACGTGCCGTATGCACCGGCCTGGCAAGCGGCGGGGGTGGATCTGGCCTGGCTGCAGGTGGTGGAGGCGACCCCGCGCGATGCGTTGTGGGCGTTCGAGCAGTGCCTGCGCTCGGGTGCGTGCGCGGCGGTGGTGGGGTGGCCGCGCACGGCCGATGCGCGCGCTTTGCGCCGGTTGCAGGTTGCGGCCGACAGCGGCAATTGCTGCGCTTTCGCAGTGCGCGACCGCCGTCATGCGGCCAATCCGTCGCCGGCGGCCTTGCGCATGGAATGGACGGCCGGAGCGTGGCATGTACGCAAATGCCGTGGCGGGCAGGTGCCGCCACAAGCGCTGCACCTGCCCGTTTCGGCATCCGCTGCGCGGTCGGCGCATTGAGGCCTTGGCGATGCTCTGGGCCTGCATCCTGTTGCCGAGGCTGGCGCTCGACGCCGTCCTGCGTCGTTGCCCGGATCCCGACGCGCCGCTGGCACTGGTGACCGGGCCGGCGCAGCTGCGCAGCCTGCATGCGGTCAATGACGCGGCGGCAACCGGCGGCCTGCGCCCGGGCCTGCGATTGGCCGCCGCCCAGGCGTTGTTCCCGGGCTTCGCGATGGTCGATCACGATCCCGCCCGCGATGTCGCGGCCCAGCGATTCCTCGCCGCCTGGGCCTACCGTCACAGTTCGCTGGTCAGTACGGCCTGGCCGGGCGCGATCGTGCTGGAGGCACGGGCGAGCTTCCGGTTGCTCGGCCCGTGGCCGCGCTTCGAACGTCGCCTGCGGGACGAACTGGAGGCCCTGGGGTTTCGCCACCGCATCGCGCTGGCGCCCACGCCGCGTGCGGCGCGGGTTCTGGCCGGGCTGCGTGACGGCTTCGCGCTGACCGATATCGGCGCGCTGGCACGTGCGCTCGATCCGGTGCCGGTGCGCCGCGCCGCCTTGCCCGACGACCTGGGCGAACGCCTGCAGCGGATGGGCGTTCGCACGTTGGGCACCTTGCGCGGGCTGCCCGCCGCCACGTTGCGGCGTCGCTTCGGTGCGCCGTTGCTCGATCACCTGCAGCGGCTCTACGGAGAAGTCGACGACCCGTTGCCCTGGTATGCGCCGCCGGACCGCTTCGATGCGCGCATCGAGATGGGCTACGAGGTGGAGAGCCACATGGCGTTGCTGTTTCCGCTGCGACGGATGATCGGCGACCTGTGCACCGCGCTGTCGATCCGCGACGGCGGCGTACAGCGTTTCGAACTGCAGCTCGAACATGAGCACGGGCACACGACGGTGGAGGTCGGCCTGCTGGCGCCCGAGCGCGATTCCGCCTTGCTGTTCGAGGTGGCGCGCAGCCGGCTGGAGCGGGTGGAGATCGATCGCCCCGTGGTGGCCGTGCGGTTGTTCGCCGCCACGCTGCCGCCGTTCGTGCCAGCCAGTCGTGACCTGTTCGACCAGCGCTTGCAACAGGGCACGCCCTGGCCGCAATTGCGCGAACGCCTGCGCGGCCGGCTGGGTGATGGTGCGGTCTATCGCCTGGCGCCGGCCGGCGACCCGCGGCCGGAACGCGCCTGGTGCAAGGTAGAGGGCAATGCCGATACGGTCGACGCCGCACCGCCACGCCCGCCGCGTCCCGGCTGGCTGCTGCCGCAAGCGCTGCCGTTGCGCGACCCGAGGTTGGAGATCGTGCACGGGCCGGAGCGCCTGGAAAGCGGCTGGTGGGATGGCGACGATGTGCGTCGCGATTACTACGTGGTGCGTACCGCACAGGGACAGCACGCCTGGGCGTTCATGCCGGCGGGCGAACGCGAGGGCTGGATGCTGCACGGGTGGTTCGGATGAAGCAGATGCCCGGCCTGCTCTCCGCCTTCTTCTCCCGCATGCGGGAGAAGGTGCCCGGAGGGCGGATGAGGGCGCTTTCCAGATGAGCCATTGGCGTCCCCCGGCAGGCGTCGATCGCGACACGCCAGGCGGGCAGGTGCCGCGCGCCTGGGCGGTCGGCCAGCGCCTGCGCGAAGCGGCCAACGATGCGATCGGCGACGACGACACCCTGCCGGCCTACGCCGAGCTGCACTGCCTGTCGGACTTCTCGTTCCTGCGTGGCGCCTCCAGCGCCGAGCAACTGTTCGCACGCGCCGCACGCTGTGGCTACGAGGCGCTGGCGATCACAGACGAGTGCTCGCTGGCCGGCATCGTGCGCGCGCTGGAAGCGGCCGAGGCCACCGGCGTGCGTCTGGTGGTGGGCAGCGAGTTCCGGCTCCTGGACGGCGTCCGCTTCGTGTTGCTGGTCGAGCACGCCGCCGGCTACCGCCGGCTGTGCGCGCTGATCACCGCCGGCCGGCGCGCAGGCACGAAGGGCACCTACCGCCTCGCGCGTGCGGACGTGGAGGCGGTGTTCCCGGTGCCGGCAGCGGGAACACCGGCGGGTGGAGAGGAGCGCGACGCCTGCGGCGTGTTCGCGCTCTGGCTGCCCGACCAGACGCCGGACCCGGCGGCCGGCGCCTGGCTGCGCACGGTGTTCGGCACGCGCGCGCACCTCGCGGTTGAATTGCATCGCGAGCGCGGCGACGACGCGCGGCGGCTGCACGACCTGCTCGCGCTGGCCGATGCGCTGGGCCTGCCGGCACTGGCCTGCGGCGACGTGCACATGGCCACCCGCCGCGAGCGCATCGTGCAGGACACCCTGACCGCGATCCGCCACAACACCCCGCTGGCCGACTGTGGCGCGCATCTGTTCCGCAACGGCGAGCGCCACCTGCGCAGCCGCCGCGCGCTGGGCAACATCCACCCGCACGGCCTGCTCGAGGCGGCGGTGGCGCTGGCGCGGCGCTGCACGTTCGACCTGCGCAAGGGGCTGGACTACAGCTATCCGAAGGAACTGGTGCCCGACGGCCACACCGCGACGACATGGCTGCGGACGCTGACCGAGCGCGGCATGCGCACGCGCTGGCCCGAAGGCGCGACGGCGGCCGTGCGCGCGCAGATCGACGGCGAACTGGCGTTGATCGCGAAGAAAGGCTACGAAGCGTTCTTCCTGACCGTCCACGACGTGGTCCGGTTCGCCAAGGAACGCGGAATTCTTTGTCAGGGCCGCGGTTCCTCGGCGAATTCCGCGGTCTGCTACGCGCTGGGCATCACCGCGGTCAATCCCGACGAGACCCGCCTGCTGATGGCGCGGTTCCTGTCCGAGCATCGCGATGAGCCGCCCGACATCGACGTCGATTTCGAGCACGAACGCCGCGAGGAGGTGATCCAGTACGTCTACGCCAAGTACGGCCGCGAACGCGCCGCGCTTGCCGCCACGGTGATCAGCTACCGCGGCAAGAGCGCGGTGCGCGACGTGGCCAAGGCGTTCGGCCTGCCGCCCGACCAGATCGCGCTGCTGGCCAACTGCTACGGCTGGGGCAACGGCGAGACGCCGATGGAACAGCGCATCGAGGAGGCCGGCTTCGATCTCGCCAATCCGCTGATCCAGCGGGTGCTGCTGGTCACCGAGCAACTGCGCGACCACCCGCGCCACCTGTCGCAGCACGTGGGCGGATTCGTGATCTGCGACGGCCTGCTGGCCGACGTGGTGCCGGTGGAAAACGCCGCCATGCCCGAGCGCACCATCATCCAGTGGGACAAGGACGACCTGGAGACGATGAAGCTGCTCAAGGTCGACTGCCTGGCGCTGGGCATGCTGACCTGCATCCGCAAGACATTGGCACTCGTGCGGGACCACCGTGGCCGCGATTACGAGATCGCTACGATTCCCGGCAAGGATGACGATACCTACGCGATGATCCAGCGCGCCGACACCGTGGGCGTGTTCCAGATCGAGTCGCGTGCGCAGATGGCGATGCTGCCGCGCCTGAAGCCGAAGGAGTTCTACGATCTGGTGGTCGAAGTGGCGATCGTGCGGCCGGGGCCGATCCAGGGCGACATGGTGCATCCCTACCTGCGGCGGCGGCAGGGGCGCGAGGCCGTGGTGTACCCCAACGACGAGATCCGCGACATCCTCGCGCCCACGCTCGGCGTGCCGCTGTTCCAGGAACAGGTGATGGAACTGCTGATGAAGGCGGCCGACTACACCGACAGCGAGGCCGACAACCTGCGTCGGTCGATGGCGGCCTGGCGGCGCGGCGGCGACATGGAGCAGCACCGCGAACGGGTGCGCGAGCGCATGCTCGGCAAGCAGTACTCACCCGAATTCATCGACCAGATCTTCGAGCAGATCAAGGGCTTCGGATCCTACGGCTTCCCGCAGAGCCACGCCGCCTCGTTCGCCAAGCTGGTCTACGCCAGCTGCTGGCTCAAGCGCCACGAGCCGGCGGCGTTCGCCTGCGGTCTGCTCAACGCGCAGCCGATGGGGTTCTACTCGCCCAGCCAGATCGTGCAGGACGCGCGCCGCGGCAGCCCGGAGCGTGAAGCGGTCACGGTGCTGCCGGTGGATGTGCTGCACAGCGACGTCGACAGCACACTCGTCGGTGGCACGCCCTGGAGCGATGCGGATCGCGGCGGACAACCGGCGATCCGGCTCGGCCTGCGTCTGGTGTCGGGACTGGCCGCCGCCGCGGCCGCGCGCATCGTGGCTGCGCGCGCGCAGCGGCCGTTCGTGGACATCGCCGACCTGTGCCTGCGCGCGGACCTCGACGCCAAGGCCCGCACCGCGTTGGCCGAGGCCGATGCGTTGCGAGCGCTGGCGGGGCACCGCAACGCCGCGCGCTGGGCGGTGTCGGGCATCGAACGCCGCCTGCCGTTGCTGCCCGGCAGTCCGGACGAAGCCCCGGTGACGTTGCCGGCCCCGCGCCGCGGCGAGGAACTGCTGGCCGACTACGGCAGCACCGGCCTGACCCTGCGCGAACATCCGATGGCGCTGCTGCGACCGCAGATGACCGCGCGCCGCATCCTCGGCCTGCAGGCGCTGCGTGGGCGCCGCCACGGCAGCGGCGTGCACGTGGCCGGACTGGTCACCCAGCGCCAGCGCCCGGCCACGGCCAAGGGCACGATCTTCGTCACCCTGGAGGACGAGGCCGGGATGATCAACGTGATCGTGTGGCCGAAGCTGGCGTTGCGTCGCCGCCGTGCGTTGCTGGAGTCGCGGCTGCTCGCGGTGCGCGGGCGCTGGGAGCGGGTGGACGGGGTGGAGCACCTGATCGCCGGCGATCTCGAGGATCTCAGCGGCCTGCTCGGCGAGATGCGGCTGCCGTCTCGGGATTTCCATTGATGGCGCCCGCGGCGGATGCCCCGCCCGGCGATCCGCCGCGGGCGCGCCGCACCGGCGTCGAGGCCGTCACGGGCATCGCGACGTCAGCGGCCGGGCCCGGCGGCATGCCGCACGACCTGTTCCAGGCGCCGGTGCAGGTGCTCGACGATGCCGGCGGCGGCATTCGTTACTGGCCCGGCGTGATCGCGCCGGACGTGGCGCAGGACTTGTTCGATGCGTTGCGGGCGGACGTGGACTGGCGGTGTCTGCGCCGTCCCATGTACGACCGTGTCGTGGAGGTGCCCCGCCTGCTGGCCGCCTTCGCGGTCGATGCGCTGCCGGTGGCGTCGCCGCTGGCGACCCTGCATGCCCATGTGCAGGCGCTGGCACCGGCGCCCTACAACGCGATCGGGCTCAACCTCTATCGCGACGGTCGGGATTCCGTGGCCATGCACCACGACACCCTGCGCACGCTGGTCGCACCGTATCCGATCACGCTGGTGTCGCTGGGCGCGCCGCGCCGGATGCTCATCCGTGCCCGCGCCGGCGACCGGGCGACGATGCGGATCGTGCTGGCGCCCGGCAGCGTGTTGCGCATGAGCCATGCCTCGCAGATCACTCACGAGCACGGCATTCCCAAGACCGCGCGCGCCCAGGGTCCGCGCGTGAGCGTGGTGTTCCGGGTGCGTCCGCCGGCCCCGGGGTGAGGCGGGGCGCCATCGCCGGGCGGCTTCACGGCTGCTTTCCGGTGGGCTGCCCATCGTCTGCGGACAACTTCCCAACCGGACCCGGCGCATGCCCGCATCCTGGCGACCGTTCGCACGCTGGTTCCGCCTGCGCCGCAGGCTGTGGCGATGGGGTCGCAGCGCGACCCAGAAGCCGCTCGCGCGCGAGGCACCATTGCGCGCGCAGTTGTTCGGGGCGGACCAGATGGAGGCGCACGGCCGCCTGCTGGCAGCCCAGCACCGGCTTCAGGACGGGCCGGCCCCGGAGCTGCTGCTGGCGCGGCTGCGCGAGAACGCCGGCGTGCTGGAGGACGCCACCACGCTGCTCACGACGCTCGTGCACGACGGCCTGCGCATCACCCCGGCCGGCGAATGGCTGCTCGACAACTACTATCTGATCGAGGAGCAGATCCGCCTGGCGCGACGCCACCTGCCGCGCGGTTACAGCCGCGAGTTGCCCTCGCTGGCGCAGGGGCCGTCGGCCGGCCTGCCGCGGGTCTACGACATCGCGATGGAAGCCGTGGCCCACGGCGACGGTCGGGTCGATGCCGAAACCCTGACCCGCCTGGTCGCCGCCTACCAGGGCGAGCGGCCGCTCAAGCTGGGCGAGCTGTGGGCGATCCCGATCATGCTGCGGCTGGCGGTGCTGGAGAACCTGCGCCGGATCAGTGCGCGGATCATGCGCGACGCCGCCGACCACCGCCTGGCCACCGACTGGGGGCAGGCGCTGGAGGCGGCGGTGCAGGCGCCGGGCGACATGGTGATGGTGCTCGCCGACATGGTGCGCGCGAGACCGCCGGTCACCAGCGCATTCGTGGCCGAACTGATGCGCCGCCTGCAGGGGCGCGGAGCGGCCCTGGCCATGCCGCTGGGCTGGATCGAGCAGTGGGTGGCGCAGGGCGGCCGTAACGTGGAGGCGCTGGTCCACGGCGAGGGCCAGAAGCAGGCCGCCGACCAGGTGTCGATCCGCAACAGCATCGGCAGCCTGCGCTTCCTGACCACGATGGACTGGCGCGAGTTCGTCGAGACCATGAGCCTGGTCGAACAGACCCTGCGCCAGGATCCGGACGGCACCTACGCGCGCATGGACTTCGCCACCCGCGACCACTACCGCCACGTGGTGGAGCGGATCGCGCGGCAGAGCGGTGCGGCCGAACACGACGTGGCCCGGTTCGCGCTGCAGGCCGCGCGCGACCACGCCGGCGGCGACGACGGCAGCGCCCACGTGGGCTACTACCTGATCGACGACGGGTTCGAGCGCCTGCGTGCGGACGTGGCCGCGTTGGGCGACGGCGTGCGGCGGGTGCCGCGCAGCCTGCGCCGGGTCCCGTTGCCCGCCTATCTGGTGCCGATCGGGCTGGTGACCGCGGGCTTCGCGATCCTGCTGTTGACCGATTCCGGCGCCCGATGGCGCGAGTGGGGCACGATCGCCGCGCTGTCGGTGCTGGCGACGATCGTGTTCAGCGAGATGGCGATCGCGCTGGTGAACTGGGCCGCCACCCTGCTGGTCCCGCCGCGCCCGTTGCCGCGGCTGGATTTCTCGCGCGGCATCGCCAGCGACGCGCGCACCCTGGTGGTGGTGCCGACGCTGGCCGGCAGCCGTGCCGCGGTGGATGCCCTGGTCGAGGGGCTGGAGGTGCGGTTCCTGGCCAACCGCGGGCCGCATCTTCACTTCGGCCTGCTGATCGACCCGCCGGACGCCGACCAGGCATCCCTGCCGGGCGACGCCGAGGTGCTGGCGCATGCGGAGCAGCGGATCCGCGGCCTCAATGCGCGCTACGCCCCCGAGCACCAGGAGGCGGGCGGCGACCTGTTCTTCCTGTTCCAGCGCGGGCGCGAATGGAACCCGCGCGAAGGGGCGTGGATGGCGCGCGAGCGCAAGCGCGGCAAGCTGGCCGCGCTCAACCGGCTGCTGCGCGAAGGCGATGCGGGCGGCTTCGTGAGCGTGGTGGGCAACACCCGCGTGCTCGGCAACGTGCGCTACGTCATCACCCTGGACACCGACACCCTGCTGCCGCGCGATGCCGCGCGCGAACTGGCCGGCACCATGGCGCATCCGCTCAACCGGCCGCGCGTGGATCCGCGCCTGCAACGCGTCGCGCGCGGCTACGGCATCCTGCAGCCCGGGGTGGGGGCGACGATGAGCGGGCGCCGCCGCTCGCGCTTCGCACGGCTGTTCGGCAGCGAGTCCGGCATCGACCCGTACACGCGCACGGTGTCCGACGTCTACCAGGACCTGTTCGGCGAGGGTTCGTTCATCGGCAAGGGCATCTACGACGTCGCCGCGTTCGAGGAGGTTCTGGCCGGGCGCCTGCCCGACAACCGCATCCTCAGCCACGATCTGCTGGAAGGCTGCTACGCGCGTGCCGGCGTGGTCAGCGACGTGCGCCTGTACGAGGACCATCCGACCCGCTACGCCGCCGACATGACCCGGCGCCTGCGCTGGGTGCGCGGCGACTGGCAACTGCTGCCGTGGCTGCTGCCGTGGGTGCCGCGTGGCGACGGCCGCCGCGCGCCCAATCCGCTGTCGTGGCTGTCGCGCGGCAAGCTGCTCGACAACCTGCGCCGCAGCCTGGTGCCGGCGGCGGCGCTGGCGCTGCTGCTGACCGGCTGGGCGCTGCTGCCGCAGCCGCTGGCATGGACCCTGTGGCTGGCCTGCCTGTGGCTGCTGCCGGTGCTGTTGCCGGGCGTCCACGATGCGGTCGTGCGCCCGGCCGACATGGCGCCCGAGCCGCACCTGCTGCAGGTTGGTGCCGGCGTGGGCCGCGCCCTGCTGCGCGCCCTGGTGTCGATCGCCTGCCTGCCGTACGAGGCCGCCGCCAACCTCGGCGCGATCGGCCGCACGCTGTGGCGCATGGCGATCAGCCGCCGGCGCCTGCTGCAGTGGCGGGCATCGCACGAAGTGGAACGCGCGCTGGCCGGGCGTGGGGCGACCGAGTCCTGGACGATGCTGCCGGCCGCGCTGTTCTCGGTCGCGGTCGGCATCGCGCTGTGGCGGTTCAATCCGGCCGCGTTGCCGGTCGCCTTGCCCTGGCTGCTGCTGTGGCTGGCGGCCCCGTCGCTGATGGCCTGGCTGGGGCGGCCGCCGGCGCCCGAGCGCACGCGCCTGTCCACGTCGGACCGGGCCTTCCTGGGCCGGCTGGCGCGCCGGACCTGGGCGTTCTTCGAACTGCACCTGCGCGCCGAGGAGCACTGGCTGCCGCCGGACAACCTGCAGGAGCACCCGGCCGAGGTGGTCGCGCACCGCACGTCGCCGACCAACATCGGCCTCGGCCTGCTGTCGGGCCTGGCCGCCTGGGATTTCGGTTACCTGCAGGCCGACGAACTGGCGGCGCGGACGCGGCGCACGCTCGACACGCTGGAACGGCTGGAGCGCCACCGCGGCCATTACTACAACTGGTACGACACCCGCACCCTGCGGCCGCTGCCGCCGCGCTACGTCTCCACCGTCGACAGCGGGAACCTGGCCGGGCACCTGCTGACCCTGCGCCAGGGCCTGCTGGCGCTGGGCGACGCGCCGGTGCTGACGCCGCAGTTCGCCGACGGCCTGGACGACACCCTGGGCGTGCTGGGCGAGGAGGCGGCACGGCTGCCGGCGCCGGAGGCGGACGCGGTCGGTCGTGCCTCCGAGGCGTTCGCGCGCGCGCTGGGCGCCTGGCGCGCGCAGCCGGCGACCACCCTGGTCGATGCCGCGGACGCGCTCGACGCCCTGGCCGAGGAGGCGCAGGCGATCGTCGACGCTTGGCCGGCGGCCCCCGACGCGGCGCCGCCGCACTGGCCGCGCGTCCTGCTGGAGACCTGCCGGCAGGCGCGGCAGGGTGTCGCCGCGTTCGCGTCGCCGCAGGTGCGGGCCGGCGCAGACGGGACCTGGCCGTCGCTGCGGGCGTTGCGGGCCAGCGAGGTGCCCGAGATCCGCGCCGCCGCCCGCACGCGCCTGCTGGAGCTGGAGCGGCTGGCGCACGTGGCCGGCCAGTGTTCACTGATGGAGTACGGGTTTCTCTACGATCCGGCGCACCGTTTGCTGTCGATCGGCTACGACGTCGACGAACGCCGGCTGGATGCCGCCTTCTACGACCTGCTGGCGTCGGAGGCGCGGCTGGGCGTGTTCGTGGCGATCGCGCAGGGCCAACTGCCGCAGGAGAGCTGGTTCGCGCTCGGCCGCCTGCTCACCGAGGTCGACGGCGAGGCCACGCTGCTGTCGTGGAGCGGCTCGATGTTCGAGTACCTGATGCCGCAGCTGGTGATGCCGAGCTATCCCGACACCCTGCTCGACCAGACCGCCCGGCGTGCGGTGGCCGCGCAGATCCACTACGGCCGCCAGCGCGAGGTGCCCTGGGGGGTGTCCGAGTCCGGCTACAACGCGGTCGACGCGCAGATGAACTACCAGTACCGCGCGTTCGGCGTGCCGGGGTTGGGCCTCAAGCGCGGGCTGGCCGAAGACCTGGTGATCGCGCCGTACGCCGTGATGATGGCGACGATGGTCGCGCCGGACGCCGCGACCGCCAACCTGCGGCGCATGGCCGGGCTCGGTTTCCACGGCCGCTTCGGCATGTACGAGGCGGTGGACTACACCCGTGCCCGCGTGCCGCGCGGTCAGGACCATGCGCTGATCCGCTCCTACATGGCGCACCACCAGGGTATGGGCTTCCTCGCCCTGGACGCGCTGCTGCGCGACCAGCCGATGCAGCGTCGGTTCGTCGCCGATCCCGAATTCCAGGCGACCCTGCTGTTGCTGCAGGAGCGTATCCCGCGCACCGGCGTGTTCCATCCGCATGAAGCCGAGGTGGCCGGCGTGCAGGCGGTGCAGAACGTACAGGAGACCCGCCTGCGCGTGGTCCGCGACCCGGACCACGCGCGCCCGGAGGTGCAGTTGCTGTCCAACGGCCGCCTGCACGGCATGCTGAGCAGCGCCGGCGGCGGTTGGCTCAAGCGCGGCGACACCGCGCTGTCGCGCTGGCGCGAGGACGGCACCCGGGATGCGTGGGGGCAGTGGTGCTACCTGCGCGACGTCGACGACGGCGCCGTGTGGTCGGCCACGCACCAGCCCACCTGCGCGCGGGTGGACCGCCACGAGGCGATCTTTTCCGACGCCAAGGTGGAATACCGCTGCCGGCGCGACGGCTACGACAGTCACCTGGAGATCGCGATCTCGCCCGAGGACGACATCGAGCTGCGCCGCCTGCGCATCGGCAACCGCGGGCGGCGCCGGCGTACGGTGGAGATCACCACCTATGCGGAGGTGGTGCTGGCGCCGTCGGCCGCGGACGAGGCGCACCCGGCGTTCGGCAACCTGTTCGTGCAGAGCGAGATCGTGCGCGAGAAGCAGGCCCTGCTGTGCACCCGGCGCCCGCGTGCGCACGACGAGGCGGCACCGTGGCTGCTGCATCTGGTGGCCGTGCACGGTGCCGACGTGGCCACGATCTCGTACGAAACCGACCGCGCGCGCTTCATCGGCCGGGGCCGCACGCCGCGCCTGCCGCAGGCGCTGGTGGACGACGGGCCGCTGTCGGACACGGCGGGGTCCGTGCTCGACCCGATCGTGGCGATCCGCATCCGGATCGCGCTGGAGCCCGACCAGGCGGCGGTGATCGACATCGTGACCGGCGCCGCCGACGCGCGCGAGACCTGCATCGGCCTGATCGACAAGTACCGCGACCGGCATCTGGCCGATCGCGTGTTCGATTTGTCGTGGACGCACAGTCAGGTGGTCCGGCGCCAGATCAACGCCAGCCAGGCCGATGCCCACCTGTACGAGCGCATGGCCGGGTTGGTGGTGTACGCGCATCCGCTGCTGCGCGCCGAGCCCGCGGTGCTGCGGCAGAACCGGCGCGGGCAACCGTCGCTGTGGGGGCAGGCGATCTCCGGCGACCTGCCGATCGTCGTGTTGCAGGTGTTCGACACCGAGTCCCTCGATCTGGTGCGGCAGATGGTGCGCGCGCACGGCTACTGGCGCTCGAAGGGGCTGCAGACCGACCTGGTGATCTGGAACGAGGGACAGACGGGCTACCGCCAGCACCTGCAGGAGCAGATCCTCGGCATGCTCTCGCGCGATTCCGATTCCAGCCTCCTGGACCGGCCGGGCGGCATCTTCGTGCGTCCGGCCCAGCAGTTGTCGCAGGAAGAGCGGGTGCTGCTGCAGACGGTCGCGCGGGTGATCGTCAGCGACCGCGCGGGCAGCCTGCAGGACCAGCTCGGGCGCCAGGTCGCGGCGGAGCGGGACCCGCCGCCGCTGTTCGACGGCGAGACCCGCGTGCCGGCGGCAGCGTCCGATGCCGTGCCGGCGACGACGGCCGCGACGGCAGGCGCGGAGCCGGGGCTCCCGCCCGCGCTGCCGGCTGCGGACGGCGACGACCCCTGGCCCTTCGATGCCGCGCCGCAGACGCTGGCATTCGACAACGGCACCGGCGGCTTCTCCGCGGACGGTCGCGAGTACGTGATCCTGTCGCGCGAGGGTGCACCGACGCCCGCACCGTGGTGCAACGTGATCGCCAACCCGGTGATCGGCACCGTGGTCAGCGAATCGGCCGCCGGCTACACCTGGTCCGAGAACGCGCATGCGTTCCGGCTCACCCCGTGGCACAACGACCCGGTGTCGGACCTCAGCGGCGAGGCCTACTACCTGCGCGACGAGGAGACGGGCCGGGTCTGGTCGCCGATGCCGCTGCCCTGCCGCGGCGTCGGCGCGTACCGCACGCGGCACGGCTTCGGCTACAGCGTCTACGAGCACGTCGAGGACGGGATCGCCAGCGAACTGTGGCTGTATGTCGGCCCGGAGGACGCGGTGAAGTTCGCGGTCCTGCGGCTGCACAACCTGTCCGGCCGCGCGCGCCGGCTGACGGCCACCGGCTACGTCGAGTGGGTGCTGGCCGACGTGCGCACGCGATCGCACATGCACCTGGTGAGCGAGATCGATCTGGGCAGCGACGTGCTGACCGTGCGCAACCCGTACAACGTCGAGTTCGAGGGCCGCTGCGCGTTCTTCGATGCCGACGCCGAGCCCGATGCCGACGACGGCAGCGCCCGCCGCGGCTTCACCGCCGACCGGATGGAGTTCATCGGCCGCAACGGCAGCCTGGCCGCACCGGCGGCGCTGGCGCGCGCGGGGCTGTCGGGCCGCACCGGCCCGGGCCTTGATCCCTGCGCCGCGCTGCAGGTGCCGGTGACGCTGGCGCCGGGGCAGGTGTTCGAGACCACGTTCCGGCTCGGCGTCGCCGCCGACCGTGAGGCGGCCATCGCGATGGCGCTGCGGCTGCGCGGGAGCGGGCCGGCGCACGACGCACTCGATGCGGTGCGCCTGCACTGGCTCGGCCTGCTGGGCACGGTGCGGGTGTCCACCCCCGACCCGGCGCTGGACCTGCTGGCCAACGGCTGGCTGATGTACCAGGTGCTGTCGAGCCGCTGTTTCGGTCGCAGCGGCTACTACCAGTCCGGCGGCGCGTTCGGTTTCCGCGACCAACTGCAGGACACCATGGCCAGCATCCATGCACTGCCGCAGCTCAGCCGCGAGCATCTCCTGCGCAGCGCCGCGCGGCAGTTCCCGCAGGGCGACGTGATGCACTGGTGGCACCCGCCGGGCGGCCGCGGGGTGCGTACCCGTTGTTCCGACGACTACCTGTGGCTGCCGCAGGCGGTGTGCCGGTACGTCGAGGTGACCGGCGACGACGGCGTGCTCGGCGAGGTCGCGGCGTTCGTGGAGGGGCGCGCGGTCGCGCCGGACGAGGAGTCCTATTACGACCTGCCGGTGGTCTCCGGCCTGCAGCTCACGCTCTACGAGCACTGCACCCTGGCGCTGCGGCGCGGCGCGTCGCTGCTGGGCGTGCACGGCTTGCCGCTGATCGGCACCGGCGACTGGAATGACGGCATGAACCGGGTGGGTGAGCAGGGGCGGGGCGAGAGCGTCTGGCTGGCGTTCTTCCTGCACGACGCGCTGATGCGATTCGAGCCGGTGGCGCGGCGTCGCGACGATGCGGTGTTCGCCCGCTGGTGTCTGGAGCAGGCGCAGGCGCTGCGCTCGAACCTGGACGCGCACGCCTGGGACGGCGCGTGGTACCGGCGGGCGTGGTTCGACGACGGCACGCCGCTGGGATCGCATGAGGCCGACGAGTGCCGCATCGATTCGATCTCGCAGAGCTGGGCGGTGCTGTCGGGGGCCGGCGAACCCGCGCGCGCGCGTCAGGCGATGGCGGCGCTGGACGCGCACCTGGTGCGCGAGGAGGCCGGCCTGATCCAGCTGCTCGACCCGCCGTTCGACCGCATCGGTCAGGGCCCCGGCCACAACGACCCCGGCTACATCGGCGGCTACGTGCCGGGCGTGCGCGAGAACGGCGGCCAGTACACTCACGCCGCGGTCTGGGCGGTGATGGCGTTCGCCCGCCTGGGCGACGTGGATCGGGCCTGGGCGCTGGCCGGCATGATCAACCCGATCCGGCACGGCGCAACCCCCGAGGCGGTCGCCCGCTACCGGGTGGAGCCCTACGTCATGGCCGCCGACGTCTACGCGGTGGCGCCGCACGTCGGTCGCGGCGGCTGGACCTGGTACACCGGCTCGGCAGGCTGGATGTACCGGCTGCTGGTGGAGTCGCTGCTGGGGCTGGACCGGCGTGGCGACGTCATGCACCTGGCGCCGTGCGTGCCCGCGGACTGGGACCGGTACCGTCTGCAGTACCGGTTCGGCGCGACCGTGTATCGGATCGAGGTCGAGCAGATCGCGACCGGCGCGCGGTCCCGGCTCAGCCTGGACGGCGTGCCGTGCGAGGGGCTCGACTTCCCGCTGGTCGATGACGGCGTGCTGCACGACGTCGCGCTGGCCTGGCCGCGGGCGGCGCGATGACGCCGCCCGACCCGCACGCGCTCGACCGCGACGCGCTCGACGAGGCGCTGGACCGGCTCGCGGCGATGCTGCCCGCCTGGTGCAGCCATCTGCGGCACCAGGCGCAGTTCCGGCCGCAGTTCGATGCGCTCGCCGCGCGCATCCTCGCCCGGACCCGCCCCGGCGACCGTGCGTACGCGCTGGCCCGGATCGACGCGATGCTGGCCGCGGAGAGCGCGGCGGACTCGGATGCAGGGCCGCATCGCGGCGACTGAGCGATGTGGGCACCGGGTGGCGATGCTCGCGGCGGTCGACCGGCGGACGTGAGTCTCCGGCCGGTCGACCGGACGATGCCCGCGGCGCATGCACGTCCGCGGGCAGGGTCGGGTCAGGCCAGCATGCGGACCTTCTTCTCGCGGTCCCACTGCCGGACCTTCGCCGCCTGGATGAACGCCTTCGCGTCGCCGGCGTCGACGGTGCCGGCATCCTTGCCCACGCCACCGGCCTTGAGCACCGCCTGCGCGCCCGCGTCGAAGGCGATCGCCTTCAGGTGGCCCCAGGCATCACGCACGAAATCGACCGCGGCGGCCTCCTTCGACAGCAGCTTCCCGCTCTCGGCCGACAGCACCACGGCGACGGCGTCGAACACCGTCGACGGCGTTCCGGCCAGTTGCCCGTCGGCGGGAAGTCGCTTGCCGTCGGAGAGTTTCGCGCCGCCCAGCTTCGGCGCGACGATCTTGACCGTCGCGCCCGCGGCTTCCACCGCCTTGCGCAGCGCCTTGATCGTGGCGGCATCGGAACCGTCGTGCACCAGGATGCCGACCGCGCGTCCCTGCAAGGTGTCGCGCATGCGGTCGATGATGCGCAGGGCAGGCGAGGGCGGCATGTCCTGCGGGGGGATCTGCGCATCGGGTGCGGGTGGCAGATCGTCGAGACCGAGGCCGTCGGCGACGCGGCGCGACAGGTCGGGATCCACGTGTCGCAAATGTCCGACGATCGCCTCGCGCACGTGCGCGGTCTCGACCTTCGACAGTTCGAACACCAGCGATGACGCGATGTGCGCCTGCTCGATCGCGCTCTGGCTGCGGAAGAACAGCCGCGCCTGCGTGTAGTGGTCGGCGAACGATTCCGCGCGCACACGGCCCTTCACCCCGTCGTCGGGGCGGGTGCCGTGGCTGCGGAAACCGTCCGGCACTTCGCGCGGCGAATCGGCCTGCAGCGAGCTGGGCTCGTAGTTCACCCGGCCCTTGGGCACGTGCATCTGCATGTGGCCGTCGCGCTGCAGGTTGGCGAACGGGCACTTCGGCGCGTTGACCGGGATCTGGTGGAAGTTCGGCCCGCCCAGGCGCGAGAGCTGGGTGTCGAGGTAGGAGAACAGCCGGCCCTGCAGCAGCGGGTCGTTGCTGAAGTCGATGCCGGGCACGATGTTGGCCGGGCAGTAGGCCACCTGCTCGGTCTCGGCGAAGAAGTTGTCCGGCCAGCGGTCCAGGGTCATGCGGCCGATCACCTGCAGGGGCACCAGTTCCTCGGGGATCAGCTTGGTCGCGTCGAGGTGGTCGAACGGGAACGCATCGGCTTCCTCCTCGGTGAACAGCTGCACCGCCAGATCCCATTCCGGGTACTGGCCGGCCTGGATCGCCTCGAACAGGTCGCGACGATGGAAATCGTTGTCGGCGGCCTGCAGCTTCATCGCCTCGTCCCACACCGTGGACTGGATGCCCAGCTTCGGCCGCCAGTGGAACTTGACGAAGGTGCTGTTGCCCTCGGCGTCGAGCAGGCGGAACGAATGCACGCCGAAGCCCTCGATGGTGCGCAGCGAGCGCGGGATGGTGCGGTCGCTCATCGCCCACATGATCATGTGCATGGTCTCAGGGGTGAGCGACACGAAGTCCCAGAACGTGTCGTGCGCGCTGCCCGCCTGCGGGTAGCCGCGGTCGGGTTCCATCTTCACCGAGTGCACCACGTCGGGAAACTTCATCGCGTCCTGGATGAAGAACACCGGGATGTTGTTGCCCACCAGGTCCCAGTTGCCCTGCTTGGTGTAGAACTTCACCGCGAAGCCGCGCACGTCGCGCGGGGTGTCGACCGAGCCGGTGCCGCCGGCGACGGTGGAGAAGCGGGTGAACACCGGGGTCTTCTCGCCGACCTCGGTCAGGATCTTCGCGGTGGTGTACTTCGCCAGCGACTTGGTCAGCTCGAAGGTGCCGTGCGCGGCCGAACCGCGCGCGTGCACGATGCGCTCGGGGATGCGCTCGTGGTCGAAGTGGGTGATCTTCTCGCGGAGTACGAAATCCTCCAGCAGGGTGGGACCGCGCGGAGTGGCACGCAGCGAGTTCTGGTTGTCGCTGACGGGGATGCCCTGGTTGGTGGTCAGCACCGGGTGTTCGCCACCGGCCTGCTGGTGCAGTTCGTCCCCCTGGCCGCGGGTTTCGTCGGCGGTGCGCGGCGCGGCGGCCTGCGTGGACGGGGTGGCGGGGCTGGGCTTGCGCTTGGCGGCCATGGATCGGCGTCTCCTGGGGAAAGGACGGGGTGAGCGAGGGGAAGACCGGATCGACGCCCGGGTGGGCCGCGGTCTCCAGGCATCCTGCGCACCGCCTCATCAAGGCGCCGTGTGTTTTCGCGGATCCGCAGACGCGCACGGCCCCACTGCGCATTCAGACCGCCGTTCTGTGCCGGCGTCCGCATTCACTTCCGTCTCACGGGATCCTGCACAGGCTGCGCCATCGCAGGCGCGGTGCACGGGAGTGCGCATGGATCTCAAGAGCGGATATCCGTTCTGGTCGGTCAAGAACGGGCTGATGTACGCCTTCCCCCGGCTCGAGGCCGACCTGCGCTGCGACGTCGCGGTGATCGGGGGCGGCATCACCGGCGCGCTGATCGCCGACGAGTTGGCGCGTCACGGGCACGATGTCGCGGTGGTCGAGCAGCGCGACATCGGCTGGGGCAGCACGTCGGCCTCCACCGCGCTGCTGCAGTACGAGATCGACACTCATCTGCTGGATCTGGCGCTGCGCTTCGGCGAGGACGCCGCCGTGCTCGCGTACCGCGCCTGCGCCGAGGCCATTCCGATGCTGCGCTCGGTCGCCGCGGACCTGCGCGATGTGGCCTTCGAACCGCGCGACAGCCTGTACTACGCCAGCCATCGCTGGCATCGCGGCACGCTGGAGGACGAGGCGCGCCTGCGCGCGCGGCACGGGTTCGAGGTCGAATGGCTCGATCGCGATGCGCTGCAGACGCGGTACGGGTTCGAGGCGCCGGGCGCGATCCTGAGCGCCTGCGCGGCGGTGGTGGACCCGTACCGGATGGCGTCGCGCCTGTTCCATCGCCTCCTGGCCGGCGGTACCGGCGTCTACGACCGCACCCGCATCGTCGACCTGTCGCCGGGAGCGCGGCAGGTGACGCTGCGCACCGAGGGCGGTCAGCGCATCGTCGCCAGGCATGTCGTCGTCGCCGCAGGCTACGCCAGCCAGCACTGGCTGTCCGCGCGCGTGGCGAGCAACCGCAGCAGCTACGCGATGATCACCGACCCCATCGACGACGCGCATCTGGGCGTGCTGGCCCACACCCTGGTCTGGGAATCGGCCCGTCCGTATCTCTACATGCGCACGACCGACGACGGCCGCCTGCTGGTCGGCGGCGAGGACGACGCCGTGGACGTGCCCGCGCGCCGCGACGCACGGGTGCAGAAGAAAGCGGCACGCCTGCGACGCAAGGTCAAGGCGTTGTTCCCGAGGCTGGCGATCAATCCCGCGTTCTCGTGGGCCGGCACTTTCGCCGAGACCGACGACGGGCTGCCGTTCTTCGGCGCCCACCCGCAGCAGGGGCCGCGCGTGCACTTCGCGATGGCCTACGGCGGCAACGGCATCACCTACTCGATGCTCGGGGCCGGACTGTTGCGCGCGGCGATCGAGCGGCGCCGGCATCCGCTCGCGTCCCTGTTCGCGTTCTCGCGGGTCTAGCGCGCCGGCGGCCGGTGCGGGCGCCGACGTGCCGCACCGGCCGCGTCGATCGATGCCGCTCGCCCGGTGACGAGGCGTTCGCGCGCAGTCCGGGCGGGTGGCCGTGGCGGCCTTGTCAAGCCGGTGGCGATCGTTTCGCCATTCGCACCGCGCAGTTATCCACGCAGCCTGTGGACAAACTTGTGGAAGCGGGCGGGAGACGGGTGCGGAAACGGCGTCGCACGGGCGTTCCCGGCGATGTGGCGATTTCATGACCATGCCCCGCAACGACGAACCGCCCCGGGTGGGGCGGTTCGTGACGATGCGCGGCAGTTGACGGCTACGCGGTTTCGGTGTCGTCCTTGAACGCCTCGATCGGGATGCACGAGCACATGATGTTCTTGTCGCCGTGCACGTTGTCCACGCGCGCCACCGGCGGCCAGTACTTCTGCCGCTTCAGCGTCTCCAGCGGGAACGCCGCCAGTTCGCGCGGGTAGGCGTGCGCCCACTCGCTGCCGGTGACCATGGTCGCGGTGTGCGGGGCGTTGCGCAGCGGGTTGTCCTCGCGCTCCAGCCGGCCGTCCTCGACCGCACGGATCTCGTCGCGGATCTGGATCATCGCGTCGACGAAGCGATCGAGTTCGTGCAGCGACTCGCTTTCGGTGGGTTCCACCATCAGGGTGCCGGCGACCGGGAAGCTGAGGGTCGGGGCGTGAAAGCCGAAGTCGATCAGGCGCTTGGCGACGTCCTCGGCGCTGATGCCGGTGGCGTCCTTGATCGGACGCAGGTCGAGGATGCACTCGTGCGCCACCAGGCCGTTGCGACCGGTGTAGAGCGTCTCGAAGTGCGGGGCCAGGCGCTTGGCGACATAGTTGGCGTTGAGGAGCGCGACCTGGGTGGCGCGACGCAGGCCGGCGGCGCCCATGAGGGTGATGTACATCCAGCTGATCGGCAGGATCGAGGCCGAGCCGTAGCTGGCGGCCGAGACCATGCCGACCCGCTGCGCGGGTGCGTCGCCCTCATCCGCCCTGCGGGCACCTTCTCCCGCAGGCGGGA
Organism: Luteimonas abyssi; assembly: GCF_001482195.1. GTDB lineage: Bacteria > Pseudomonadota > Gammaproteobacteria > Xanthomonadales > Xanthomonadaceae > Luteimonas > Luteimonas abyssi. Next base: position 1,136,873 of record NZ_KQ759763.1, read on the forward strand.
GAAGGGGATATGCCGATGGCAGAAAGGGGGCGAGATGCGATTTCACCGCGCACGGGCCGACGCCCGGGCCGCCGCCGCCGTGCGGGATGCAGAAGGTCTTGTGCAGGTTGAGGTGGGAGACGTCCGAACCCCACTTGCCGGGTTTGGCCACGCCGACCAGGGCGTTCATGTTGGCGCCGTCGGTGTACACCTGACCGCCGTACCGGTGGACGATCTCGCAGATCTCGACGATGGCCTCCTCGAACACGCCGTGCGTGGACGGGTAGGTGACCATCAGCGCCGCGAGCTTCTCGGCGTGCTTTTCGGCCTGCGCGCGCAGGTCGTCGATGTCGACGTTGCCGTCGCGGTCGCACTTCACCACCACCACGCGCATGCCGACCATCTGCGCAGACGCCGGATTGGTGCCGTGCGCCGATTCCGGGATCAGGCAGACGTCGCGATGCGCCTCGTCGCGCGACGCATGCCACGCGCGGATCGCCAGCAGGCCGGCGAACTCGCCCTGCGCGCCTGAGTTGGGTTGCAGGCTGACCGCGTCGTAGCCGGTGCACTCGACCAGCATCGCCTCCAGGCCTTCGATCAGCTCGCGGTAGCCCGCGGTCTGTTCGGCCGGCGCCAGCGGGTGGATGTTGCCGAACTCGGGCCAGGTCACCGGGATCATCTCGGCGGTGGCGTTGAGCTTCATCGTGCACGAGCCCAGCGGGATCATCGTGCGGTCCATGGCCAGGTCCTTGTCGGCCAGGGCGCGCATGTAGCGCAGCAGTTCGTGCTCGCTGTGGTGGGTGTTGAACACCGGGTGCTGCAGGAATTCGGAGGTGCGACGCAGGCCGGCCGGCAGCGCGTCGGCGGTGGCGGTGTCGAGCGCGTCGATGTCGTCGATGGTGGCGCCGAACAGGTCGGCCAGCGCGATCACGTCGGCGCGGGTGGTGGTCTCGTCCAGGCCGATGCCGAGGCTGGTGCTGTCGATCGTGCGCAGGTTGAAGCCGGCATCGCGTGCGCGGGCATGGATCGCGTCGGCGTCCACATCGAGCACGTGCAGGGTGTCGAAGAAGTCCGGACCGACGGTGACGCCGGCCTCGCCGAGCGCGCCCGCGAGGATCGCCGCCAACCGGTGGGTGCGTCGGGCGATGCGCGTCAGGCCCTCGGGGCCGTGGTACACCGCGTACATGCCGGCCATCACCGCCAGCAGCACCTGCGCGGTGCAGATGTTGGAGGTCGCCTTCTCGCGGCGGATGTGCTGCTCGCGGGTCTGCAGGGTGAGGCGGTAGGCGGGGTTGCCCTCGGCATCCACCGACACGCCGATCAGGCGGCCCGGCATCGAGCGTTTGAATGCGTCGCGGCAGGCCAGGAACGCGGCATGCGGGCCGCCGAAGCCGAACGGCACGCCGAAGCGCTGGGAGTTGCCGATCACGATGTCCGCGCCCCATTCGCCGGGCGCCTTGATCAGCGTGAGCGCGAGCAGGTCGGCGGCCACCGCCACCAGCGCGCCGCGCGCGTGCACGGCCTCGGCGAGTGCGGCGTGGTCGTGCACCTGGCCGAAGGTGTCGGGGTATTGCAGCAGCACGCCGAAGCTCTCGGCCTGCGCGGCCTCGCTGTCCGGTCCCACGCGCAGCTCGATGTCCAGGCCGTCGGCGCGGGTGCGCAGCACCTCCAGCGTCTGCGGATGCACGCGCTCGGAGACGAAGAACACGTTGGACTTCGACTTGCCGGAGCGCTTGGCCAGCGTCATCGCTTCGGCGGCCGCGGTGCCCTCGTCGAGCAGCGAGGCGTTGGCGATGTCCATCGCGGTCAGGTCGGCGACCATGGTCTGGAAGTTGATCAGCGCTTCCATCCGGCCCTGCGAGATCTCCGCCTGGTAAGGGGTGTAGGCGGTGTACCAGGCCGGGTTCTCGAGGATGTTGCGCAGGATGACGTTCGGCGTGTGGGTGCCGTGGTAGCCCTGGCCGATGAAGCTGCGGAACACGGTGTTCTTCTGCGCGATCGCGCGGATCTTGGCCAGCGCCTCCTGCTCGTCGATCGGGGCGGGCAGGTCGAGCGGCGCGGCAGCGCGGATGCTGGCCGGGACGATGGCGTCGGTCATCGCATCCAGCGAAGGCTGCCCGATCGTCTCGAGCATGTGGGCGATCTCGGCGTCGTTGGGGCCGATGTGGCGTTCGAGGAACGCGTCGTGGTGTTCGAGATCGCGCAGGGACGGAGCGGACGCGGAAGAAGAGGACATGGCGGCTTTCCGGCAGGACGGGCGGAGGGACACCGACGGCATCCCCGTGCCGGGGCGGCGCGAACGCCGGCCTCCCGCAGACGGGAACGACGCGCCGGTGACCGGCGGTCGGTGCGCCCCTCTGTCCTTTTGCCTGAGAGTTTGGAGGCGCGTGCCGCTGCGTCTCGTGCCCCTTCGGCGCCGGATCGAACCGGTCTCTCCAGAGTTGTGCCGACGATGGTTCGGGGAGCCTGAGCGATTGCGGGCGGTTGCGCCTTCGGCAGCGGCCGGCCCCTGAGGGGCGGACGCTTCTCCCACCGACGGTTTCGCCGCGAAGTATAACCCCGCCGATGATCTCGCCATCCCGCTCCCGTCCGCCCGCGCCCGCCGCGGATGGCGTCACCCGCGTGCCTGCCGCATCCCGTCGTGCGTGTGGGCGCCGCGGCCGAAACGGGCTGGCCGCGCGTGGCCGGCGTCGACTAAGCTGCGGCCCCCGAAGCCAGCCAGCGCCGCGCACGCCAGCCGATGGGTTCCATCCGGGCCATCGCCGCCCGCCCACCGGAGCGCAGCCGTCATGACATACCGCCTGTTCGACGTCGAGGTCGTTCGCCGCATTCAGCTGTCGCCGTCCATGGTCCGGCTGGTGTTCGCCGATCCCGATGTGCGGCATATGGCGATCGGCGGTCCCGACCAGCGAATCAAGATTTTCTTCCCGTCGGCGGGACAGGCGACCCCGCAGCTGCCGCGCGACGTGAACTGGTACGCCGGCTACCGCGCCCTGCCGCCGACGACGCGCCCGCCGATGCGCAGTTACACGATCCGGCGGCTGGATGCCACGGTCGCGGAAGTCGAGGTGGACTTCGTGCTGCATGGCGACGGTGGTCCGGCCTCGCGCTGGGCGATCCGGGCCAGGCCGGGCGATCGCACCGTCCTGTCCGCACCCGATGGCCGCGACGGGGCGATCGTCAGCGGCTTCGAGTGGCGTCCGCCCGCCGGTACGCGTCGCCTGCTGCTGGTTGGTGACGAGACCGCCGTGCCGGCGATGGCGGCGATTCTCGAGCATCTGGCCGACACAGGCTGTGGGGCGACCATCGACGTGGTGCTGGAAGTCGCCGGCCGGGACGACATGCTGTCGCTGCGGGCGCCGCCGCAGGCGCGTATCGACTGGCGTGCGCGCGACGGCGCGGCGCACGGCCGATGTCTGCTGGATGCGCTCGCCGGCGGCGCCGGGCCGCCGGGCTCAGCTGGCCCGGTCGTCGCGCGGCCTGCGCACATACCTTCGGGCGACGCGGAGATCGACATCGATCGCGCCATCCTCTGGGAGACCGACAGCGCGGCGGAGGCGGGCGGCGGGCTGTATGTCTGGATGGCCGGCGAGGCGGGCGCGGTGGTCGCGTTGCGGCGTCATCTGGTCGGTGTGCGCGGCATCGACCGGCGTGCGATCGCGTGCATGGGCTACTGGCGCCTGGGGCGCAGCCTGGATTGATCCACCTGTTCCCGCACGCGTCCGCTGGCGCAGGGAGCCGTATCCTGTGGGCATGAAACGTTCTTCGCCCCGCCTGACGAAGGCATTCGTGGATGCGGCGTGTCGCCGCGTCGGATCGCACGCGTGAGTCCGGCCGTGTCCACCCGCCGCATCGCCCTGCTGCTGGCCGGGCTGGCGATGTTCGGCCCGTTCTCGATCGACACGATCTTCCCGGCGTTCGCGCAGATGGGCGAGCAGTTCGACGCCGACAAGCTGGCGATGCAGCAGACCATCGCGGTGTATCTGATCGCCTACGCGCTGATGAGTATCGTCCACGGCCCGCTGTCGGACGTGCTGGGACGGCGACGGGTGATCCTGGTCGGGCTGTCGGTGTTCGCGCTGGCCTCGGTGGGTTGTGCGCTGGCCGGCGACCTGACCACGTTGCTGGTGTTCCGCGCACTGCAGGGGTTGTCGGCCGGCGTCGGCCTGATCGTCGGGCGTGCGGTGATCCGCGACATGTTCGACGGCGACGACGCCCAGCGTTTGATGAGCCAGGTGTCGATGATCTTCAGCATCGCGCCCGCGATCGCGCCGATCATCGGCGGCTGGATCCTGGGCTGGCAGCGCTGGCCGATGATCTTCTGGTTCCTGGTGGTGTTCTCGCTGGCGTTGCTGTTCGCCACCTGGCGCTGGCTGCCCGAGACCCATCCGCGCGAGGCCCGCAGCAAGCTCGTACCCGCCTGCCTGTTGCGCGATTACGCGGCGATCCTGCTCAACCCGCGCTTCCAGCGCCTCGCGGCGGCCGGCGCGTTCAACTTCTCCGCGCTGTTCCTGTACATCGCCTCGGCGCCGGCCTTCGTCATGGACATCCTGCGGCTGGACGAGCGGCAGTTCGGCTGGTTCTTCGTGCCGATGATCAGCGGGATGATGCTGGGGTCGTGGGTGTCGGGCCGCGCCGCGGGCCGGATCAGCGGCGCGCGGCTGGTCGACATCGGCTTCGTCTGCAGCGGTGCGGCGATCGTCGTCAACATCGCCTACAACCTGACGGTGAGCCAGCCGCAGTTGCCGTGGGCGGTGCTGCCGATGACGCTCAACGCCTTCGGTATCGCGCTGGTGTTTCCGATCCTGACCCTGGCCATTCTCGATATGTACCCGCGCCAGCGTGGAGCAGCCTCGTCGATGCAGGCCTCCACCAGCCTGATCCTCAACGCTGCGGTGGCCGGCCTGCTGTCGCCGATGCTGAGCCATTCGGCGCTGTGGCTGGCGGTGGGTGGCGCGGTGTTCCTGGCGATCGGCTGGAGCTTCTGGCGCTGGGAGCGGCGACGCGACCGCACGCCGCCTCGGCCGTCGCCGGGCCCGCCGCCGATCGAGCCGAGCGAGCCGCTGTAGGAGGCATGTGGGGTGGAACCCCTTCTCTCATCAGCGGGAGAAGGGGGGCGGTCATGGCATGTCGGGTCAGTGCAGACCCGCGCCCCCCGGGCCGCCGGCCGTACTGCTCCAGCCGCAGCTCTGGCCTTCGTTCTGGGCCTTGAGCCAGTCCTGCAGCGGCGCGAAGTATTCCAGCAATGCCTCGCCGTCCATGCGGTCGCTGCCGGTCATCTCCTGCAGGGTGGCCTGCCAGGGCTGGCTGGCACCCTGGCCGAGCATGGTCCAGAGTTTCTCGCCGGCGGCCTCGCTGCCGTAGAAGCTGCAGTCGTACAGCGGACCGTCGTGGCCGGCGGCGTCGCACAGGGCCTTGTAGAACTGGAACTGCAGGATGTGGGCGAGGAAGTAGCGGGTGTACGGCGTGTTGCCCGGCACGTGGTACTTGGCACCTGCGTCGAAGAACTCCTCGCCACGAGGGGCGACCGGGGCCACGCCCTGGTAGCGCGCCTTCAGAGCCCACCAGGCGGCGTTGTAGTTGTCCTCGGTGATCGAACCGTCGAACACGCCCCAGCGCCAGCGGTCGATCATCAGCCCGAACGGCAGGAAGGCCACCTTCGCCAGCGCCATGCGCATCTGCGAGTTGATCAGTGCGGCCTGGCTCTGCTGCGGGGTGTCGACGAGATCGATCGAGGCGAGATAGCCCGGCGTCATCGCCAGCACGATGGTGTCGCCGATGGCTTCGTGGAAACCGTCGTGCGCGCCCTCCTGGAACAGCGGCGGCTGGTGCTGCTGGGCCAGGTAGTAATAGATGTGCCCGAGTTCGTGGTAGATGGTGGTGAAATCTTCCTCGTTGGGACGGATGCACATCTTGATGCGCACGTCGTCGTCGAGATCCATCGACCACGCGCTGGCGTGGCAGACCACGTCGCGGTCGCGCGGCTTGATCAACTGGCTGTTCTGCCAGAAGGCGTCCGGCAGCTGCGGCAGGCCGAGCGAGGTGTAGAAGTCCTCGGCACGGCGGGTCATGTTGGTGGCCGTGGCCAGATGCGCGGTGCGTTCCTCTTCGGCCAGCGCGGGCGGCTCGGGCAGGGTGTTCAGTGCGGCGAGGCGGCGCTCGTAGGCGAGGCGGTACTGGCGCTGCAGCGCGGCGCCCACGTCGAGGCTGCCGGCGTTGGTGTACGGGGCCAGGATGTCCCAGAGATTGCTCCAGTCCTGTTGCCACATGTTGCCCATCAGGTGGGCCGGCAACAGGCCGTCCACCGAGCCCTGGCCGGGATAGCGCGCTTCCAGGCGCGCGCGCGCGTAGCAATGCAACTGGTCGTACAGCGGCTTGACCTGAGTCCACAGGCGATCGGTTTCGGCCGACAGCTCGACCGGCGACATGTCGTACCCGGAGCGCCACATCTCGCCGGCATCGGCGAAGCCCATGTCGCGGGCGCCTTCGTTCACCAGCGACACGAAGCGGGTGTAGTCCTGGCGCATCGGCTGGGCGATGCCGTGCCAGCCCTGCCAGGCGTCGAGCTGGACGTCGTAATCGCGCTCGCTGCGCAGCACGTCCTCGAGCTCGCCGAGCTGGCGGCAGCGGCGCCGGTCGCCTTCGCCGTCGCAGTAGCTGCCGGCGCCGTACAGGCCCTCCAGGCGGGTGGCGATGCGGGTCAGCTCGGAGAGCTTTTCGGTGTCCTGCGGAGCCGGCATCGCGGTCTTGAGCTTGAGCAGGTGCAGGCCGCGCGCGCTATCGGCCGACATCCGCTGGCCCTCGTGGCGACGCGACTGCTCGATCCAGCCGTTGAGCTTGGTCAGCCAGCGCTCGCTGCCGCGTGCGGCCAGCAGTTGGCTGTCGTCGTTGATGTAGGTGGACGACAGCCACTGCGCTGCGGTGGTTTCCGGATACAGCGCCCGGTACTCGGTATTGACCCGCTCGATGAACTGGTCGGCGGTTTCGTTCTTCGGAACCTCCGGCGCGGCGGCCGGTCCGGCATCGCGCTGGCAGGCGGACAGCGCCAGGCAGGCGCCGGCGAGTAGGGTCAAGGGCAGGCGATACGTCACGGCGTGCTCGGGAAAAGCTGGAAGACCGGCAGGCTAGTGGGGGGGCTGCGTGCCCGCAAGTGGCGCATGGGCCAGGATGCGCTGGCGCAGGCGTTCCGCACGGCGGGCGATCTTGCGTCGCATCAAACGACGCGACCAGCGCGATACCGGAATCGGCTCTTTGCCGCCCAGCACCGATTTCACGTCAACGCAGACCAGTTCGGGCAGGCCGTCGCGCTCCACCACCACGAGATTGCCGCTGTTGAGATCGAACAGCGGCAGGGCGTGCCGCTGCAGCCACGCCTCGAAGCGGGTGACCGCGGCGCACAGAGCAGGCGCGTCGTAGCGACCGCGAGCCGGGCCGAACAGCAGGGCGTACAGACTCGGCGCGGCGCCGGAGCCTTCGTTGGACGGGACGAGCCGGCACCGCAGCGCCGGGCCGTTGGCCGTGGACGCGATGCCGAGACAGCGGGCCACGCGCAGATCGAGCGCATCGCCCTGACGCGCGTGCAGCCAGCGCCAGGCCTGCCATTCCAGGGCATTGGCATCTCGACCGGGTCCGTGCACCTGCCACCAGGCGCGCAGACGGTGACGCAGCGCGCGTGGCCGCTGCGGATCCGGCGCCTGGAGGTACTTCAGGCAATGCCCGGGCATGTCCGGATCGAGCACACAGACGCGATTGGCGCCCGCAGCGACGACGGGCATGCCTTGCCAGAGGCGTCCATCGGCGGAAAACGCCGATCCGGACGCGTCGGCCTGCGGTGGAAGCGCGGGTGCCAGCGGCATGGCGTGCGACCGGTCAGCCCGGCAACAGACCACGCGCGGCGAGCCAGGTCCGCGCATCGTCGGCATCCTGTTCGAACCACGCCCGGGTGGAGCCCAGCCGGAAGCTGTAGCCCCAGGCATCCATGTCCGCCATCAACCGCGCCCGGCCCACGCCGGGGAGGGCATCGGCGAGCAGGATCTGCAGATAGCAGGTCGCGTCCTCCTCCTCGACCGAGTCGGTGGCGTCGGTGTGCACGGCCGCGCGTCGTTCGGGCGGCAGCACGAGCAGGTGACAGGCCTCGTGCAGCATCGAATGCACCGGGGTGTCGTCGCGGACATAGACGTTCGGGCCGATCAGACCGGCTTCCGGTTCACCCCAGAAGCTGCCGGGGATCGGCGCGTCGGCCTCGACACGGTGCAAAGCCAGGCCGTGACGGGCGAGCAGCGCGGCGGCCACGCCGGGCGTCAGGTCGCCTACGCGCAACACCGATCCCTCGGCATGGCGGCCGTGCGGTGGATGCTGGGCGCCGGCGGAGCCGGCGACGTCGGCCCCGACATGGGCGAGAGCGGAAACGGGCGTCGTTTCGGACATGCGGGGCGTCCGCGGGTGCCGGCAGTGGAGGGGAGACGCCAGGCGGCTCGGGGCCGGCCCGGCGGATGTCAGCTCGCGTCCTGGCGCCCTTCGGGCAGGGCGACGGAGATGTCGAGGACGTCATGATCGCCGTCCTTGGCCAGGTCCACCTTCACCGCTTCCGCGTCGATGCTCACGTACTTGCGGATGACTTCCAGCAGTTCGCGCTGCAGCAGCGGCAGGTAGTCCGGCGCATCGCGGCCGGTACGCTCCTGCGCGACGATGATGCGCAGGCGTTCCTTGGCGATGTTGGCGGTGTTTTTCTTGGCTTTCAGGAAGTCGAACATCCCCATCGTCAACCTCCGAACAGCTTGCTGAAGAAGCCTTTCTTCTCCGCTTGGGTGAAGCGCATCGGGCGGTCTTCGCCCAGCAGGCGCGCCACCGCGTCGTCGTAAGCCTGGCCGGCATTGGACTCCATGTCGAGGATCACCGGCTCGCCCTTGTTGGAGGCGTTGAGCACGTCGGGCGATTCGGGAATCACGCCGATCGTCTTCAGGCCGAGCACTTCCTCGACATCGGTGATCGACAGCATCTCGCCGGTCTCGACCCGGCTGGGGCTGTAGCGGGTGAGCAGCAGATGCTCGCCGACGCGCTCGCCGTTCTCGGCACGGCGGGTCTTGGACTGGAGCAGGCCGATGATGCGGTCGGAGTCGCGCACCGAGGACACCTCGGGATTGACCACCACCACGGCCTTGTCGGCGAAGTACATCGCCAGGAACGCGCCTTTCTCGATGCCCGCCGGGGAATCGCACACGATGTGCTCGAAGCCTTCGTCGGCGAGTTCCTTGAGCACGCGCTCCACGCCTTCCTTGGTCAGCGCGTCCTTGTCGCGCGTCTGCGAGGCGGCCAGCACGTACAGGGTGTCGAAGCGCTTGTCCTTGATCAGGGCCTGCTTGAGCGAGGCTTCACCGTTGACGACATTGACGAAGTCGTACACCACGCGGCGCTCGCAGCCCATGATCAGGTCGAGGTTGCGCAGGCCCACGTCGAAGTCGATCACCGCGACCTTCTTGCCGCGCCGGGCGAGTCCGCTGGCGAGGCTGGCGCTGGTGGTGGTCTTGCCGACACCGCCCTTGCCCGAGGTGACTACGATGATTTCGGCCAATGTCGTTCTCCTGGAAGACCGCGCCGGCGGGGCGCGGCTTGAAATGGGGGATGGTTCACGGGGGATGGAGCGGGGCGGCGCCGGCAGGCGGCCGCGGCAGGCGCTAGCGTAAACGCTGGCGGGCGGCCCGGAAACCGGGCTGTCGCATTCGGGTCAGTCCAGGGCGGCGATCCGCAACTCCTCGCCTTCGAGCCAGACCTGGACGGCCTTGCCGTGGAGCTCCTTCGGAATCTCCTCCAGCACCTTGTAGTGGCCGGCCACGGCGACCAGTTCGGCCTGGAAGTCGCGGCAGAAGATCCGGGCCTTGGCATTGCCCTGTGCGCCGGCCAGCGCGCGGCCGCGCAGCGGGCCGTAGATGTGGATGGAGCCGTCGGCGATCACCTCGGCACCCGCGCCGACCGCGCCGAGGACGGTCAGGTCGCGGTTGTCGGCGTAGATCTGCTGGCCGGAGCGGACCGGCACCGCCTGGATGCGGCCAGGTTCGCCGGTCGCGGGGGCGGCGGGCGCGGCCGCAGGCGGCGGCGCTTCGGGCTCGGCCGCACGCGGGGGCGGCGGCTCGTCGGCCGGTGGCGCCTCCGTGGCGCCTTCCGGGCGCTCGTACTGGGCGCGGAACTTCGCCAGCAGCGGCAGGCCGAGCGCTTCGGCCAAGCGCGCATTGTCCTGGTTGCCCCAGGCCAGTGCGACCGGCAGGGCACCGGCCTCGCGCAGCGCCGCGAGCAGCCGTTGCGCGTCTTCGACGGGCGGCGTGGCCGGCAGCGCGCCGAAGTCGATCACCACCGCCGCACGGGCGAACAGGTTGGGGGCGCGGGTGATGCGGTCGCGCATTTCCGCGGCCAGGCGCTGGGGATCGAGCCGGCGCACGCGCAGGTTGGCGATGCCGACCTGGCCGAACTTCAGCTCGCCGGCCGGTTCGAAATCGAGGGCGTTCGCGGCCATGCTCAGACTCCGACCTGCTGCGGCGGCGCCTGCGGGCGCCGCGCGCGCGGCAGCCAGTCCACGTCCGGCAGCGCGTCGCCGTAGCGCTCGTGCACCCAGGCGTAGCTGCACAAGGGCTTGATCAGCATCGAGGCGCGCACGTCGGAGGCGGGCATCACGTGCTGGCCGACTTCCTGAAAGCCGAAGCTGCCGTGGAACAGGCGCGCGGGATCGCTGTCGTGCTCGATGAAGACCTCGCAGGCGAGCGCCGGGTAGCGCAGTTCGGCATAACTCTGCACGTCGGCGTAGAACGCGCGCCCGACGCCGCCGCCGCGACGGCGGCTGGCGACCACGATACGGTCGATGTAGAAGAACGGGTCCTCGCTGTGCTGGAGGAACCATTGGAAATTGCTGCTGTCGTGCCCGCTGCGGGCACCGAAACCGACCAGGAAGCCGGCCAGGTTGCCGTCGCGCTCGGCGACGCGGAAGTACTCGGCGCTGTCGTGAAAGCGCCGCAGGCGGGCCGCGTCGAGCGGCAGGATCGAGAGGCCGGCAGCGTTGTTGAGGGCGAGGATGGAATCCAGCTCGTGCTCGCGCACGTCGCGGATGACGATCGACATTACAGGGCTTCCTCGGGATGCCGCCGGCAACGGGCCGCGGCGGTACACGGAACAGAAGCCCGAATTATCGCACGAGCGCCCATGCCGGCGGGCGTCTCCCCGCCGCGCCATGACTTCCGGCAAGCTCGCCGCCTGCCGGCTTGGCCTAGCATCGCGCCTGGATGATCCAGAATCTCAACCACAATCGCCTGCTGCGCTATGCCGGCCTGTTCACCTGGGTGGTCATCGGCCTGCCGTTGCTGGTGCTCACGATCTCGCATGCCGATCTGGCGGTGCCCGATCCCGAGGAGAGCGTGCTGTTCGGCAGCGCGCTGCGCGCATGGCTGGCGTGGGGCGCGTTCGGGTTCTGCTACGCCTGGCTCACCCGCGGCCTCGGCGAGCGCCGGATCGGTGCGCTCGATCACATGCTTGTGGTGTTGCTGACCGGCAGCGCGATCGCGATCAGCTATTACAGCCAGAGCGGCCTGGGCAGCATCCTGTTGATGGTGGTGGCCTGCGTGCTGCCGTGGCTGATGCCGGTATGGCTCGGCATCGTGCTGCTGGTGGTGTGCGAGTTCGTGATCGTGCCGGTCTACATGCGCGGCCTGCAGTTCTCCTGGCTGGAAGCGGTCCTGCAAGCCAGCTTGTACGTGGGTTTCACCGGTTTCGCCTTCGTGACCGGCATGGTCGCCCGTCAGCAGGCGCAATCGCGCGACGAGCAGCGGCGGCTGAATTCGGAACTGCGCGCCACCCGCGCCCTGCTCGCCGAGAGCGTGCGGGTCAATGAGCGCACCCGCATCTCCCGCGAGCTGCATGATCTGCTGGGCCACCACCTGACCGCGCTGAGCCTGAATCTGGAAGTCGCCAACCACCTGACCGACGGCGTCGCCCAGGAGCACGTGCACCAGGCTCATACGCTGGCCAAACTGCTGCTCAGCGACGTGCGCGAGGCGGTCAGCCGTCTGCGCGACGACGACGCCATCGATCTCGGCGCCACCTTGCGGCCGCTGGCCGAGAATGTGCCGACGCTGCGCATCGAGATGGACATGCCCGAGCCGTTCCTGCTCGACGATCCCGAGCGCGCCCACGTGCTGCTGCGCTGTACGCAGGAGATCGTCACCAACGCGGTCCGTCACGCCCAGGCCGAGCACCTGTGGTTGCGCTACAGTCTGGCCGACGACGATGTGCGCCTGGACGCGCGCGACGACGGGCGGGGGGCGGAAATCACGACGATCGGCAACGGGTTGCGCGGCATGCGCGAACGGCTGGCGGCCTACGGTGGGACGGCGGAGATCGAAACCTCGACCGGGCGCGGTTTTCATCTGCGCCTGCGCCTGCCGCTGTCGGCACCGGCCGAACGCGTCGCCCGCGCGGCGCAGGGCGCCCGGGTCGTCCCGCGCGCGGGCGCGCAGTCATGACAACAGGCGTCGCCGACCGGGGCGTCGCCGCAGTGAGGAGAACCGCATGATCCGTGTGTGTCTGGTCGACGATCAAACCCTGGTGCGACAGGGCATCCGTTCACTGCTGGCGCTCGACGGCGGCATCGAGGTGATCGCCGAGGCCGGCGACGGCCGCCAGGCGGTGGACACCATTCCGCAGGTGAAGCCCGATGTGGTGCTGATGGACATGCGCATGCCGGAAATGTCCGGCCTGGAGGCCTTGCAGACGCTGTCGCGTGCCGGACAACTGCCGCCGACCATCATCCTGACCACGTTCGACGACGATCAGCTGGTGCTGGCCGGTCTGAAGGCCGGCGCCAAGGGCTATCTGCTCAAGGACGTCTCGCTCGATCAACTGGTCGGCGCGATCCGGACCGTGGCCGGTGGCGGGTCGCTGGTGCAGCCGGCGATGACCCAGCGCCTGCTGTCGGGGCTCGAGCACATGCGCAACGAATTCGTCAGCCTCGATCGCCCGGATCCGCTGACCGACCGCGAGACCGAGATCCTGCGGCTGATGGCCGGCGGCTTCTCCAACAAGGAGATCGCCAACTCCCTTGGTGTGGCCGAGGGCACGATCAAGAACCACGTGTCCAACATCCTCTCCAAGCTCGGCGTGCGCGACCGCACCCGCGCGGTGCTCAAGGCGTTCGAGCTCAAGCTGGTCTGAGGTGAGGATGCCCGGCCCGCCGCGGGGCGGCGGGCGCTCGCGGCCACGCGAGGCGGTGCCTCGCAAGCGGTGGCCGTTCGCCCTCTCCAGGCTCGGCGCGCGCGACCGCACCCGTACCGCGCTCGAGGTGTTGGCTCGAGCTTGTCTGAGGGGCGCCCTGTATGGGCAGTCGCAGGTTCGGCCTGCGGCCAGGACCGCCCGCGGCGGCAGGCGTTCATGTTGCCTAACATCCGCCGGTACCCGCCTCTGGACGGGCCGGGGCGCGTTACCGGTCACTTCGGTGCACGTAACCTGTCGCCCGTAGCGAAACATCTTGATACGATTGAGGGTCTGCGCCCCGGCACTGCCCGGTTCTGGTCCTGGAGAACCCTGAATGACCCGTCTGATTGAGCTCCTGATTTCCCTCGCCATCACCGCCGTGCTGTTCGTGGTGATCGGCGTGATTCTGCCCGCCAACCGTTCGCTGGAGGAGCAGATCGAGACCAACCGTCGCCAGACCATCGTCTTCGACACGCTCAACAGCTTCCAGCGCTTCCATTCCTGGCATCCGTTCGCGGTGCAGGATCCCGGCATCGACATCGAGCTGTCCGGCCCGCAGTCGGGCGTGGGCGCCACCATGCGCTACAGCTCGGACGTGAGCGCCATCGGTTCGGGTTCGTGGGAAATCGTCGAGTCCGAGCCGCGCAGCCGCGTGGCCATGGCGATCGAGAACGAGCAGCGCGGCAATAACAAGCGCACCGAGTTCATCCTGCGCCCGACCGGTCGCGGCGGCCGCAATATCGAAATCACCCAGACCTACAACGTCGAGTACGGCTGGAACCTGCTGGGCCGTTATGCCGGTCTGTACGTCGCGCGCAACGTCGGCGACAACATGCAGTTCGGCCTGCGCCGCCTGAGCACGATGCTGGCTGCGGTGCCCAACGTCGATTACGCGGTCGAGGACAGCAAGCTGGTCGGCCTGCGTGTCGAGGACCTGCCGGCGGAGAACCTGCTGGTGGTCAAGGCCGGTGCCGTCGAGCGCCGGAACGAGGCGATCCGCGCGTCGATCAACGACAACGTCGAGTGGATCAACCGCACCATCGCCGCCAACGATCTCGAAGCCGCCGGCCCGCTGCGCATCATCACCTCGGAGCTGGGCAGCAATACCTACACCTTCGACATCGCGATGCCGGTGCGTCCGGCGGGCAGCGGTCCGGTCGAGACCAGCGACGAGGCCGCCGAGGGCGATGCCGCCGAGACGCCGGCGCCTGCCGTGGCCGACGCCGGCGAGCTGCAGGACCTCGATCTGCTGGGTCCGGTCGAGTACCTGCGCACCGAGCCGACCCGCGTGGCGCGTGCCGAGTACACCGGCTTCCTGGCCGAACTCGACAATGTCCGCAACGCCGTGCGCGCCTGGGCCTTGACCCAGGGCTACGAAGTGACCGGGCGTCCGTTCGAGAACTACGTCGCCGGCGCCGATGCGGCCTTCACCGCCGACGGCCAGTACGAGGTGTTCTGGACCATCAAGTGATCCGGTCCTATCCATGACGAACCGCCACACGCCGCGCCTTCGGGTGCGGCGTGTGCGTTTGTGGGATCTACTGTCGCGATCCGGAGGCGAGCGGCGATGAGCCACGAGACATCCCCTGGGCCCGGTCCTGCCTGGCTCGCGGCCGCCGGCGCGGTCTGCGCGGCGCTCGGTGTCGGGCTGTCGGCCTATGCGGCACATGCCGTGGACGGCCCGGCGCAGGCGCGGTTGTCGCTGGCCGCACTGTTCGCATTCGGGCACGGCGTGGCGCTGGCGGCGCTCGGCGCGCGCCGTCGCCACACGCTGGCGCAGGTGGCGCTGTGCATGCTGCTGCTGGGAATGCTGTTGTTTTCCGGCAGCCTGGCCGGTGCCGTGCTGGCCGGGTGGGGCACCCGCGCCGCGCCATGGGGCGGGATGTTGATGATGCTCGGTTGGCTGGTGCTGGCGTTCGACTTTCTGCGACGCTGATGGCACATGCCGCAGTTCGCACGAGCATCGGTGCGGAGCGGTCCTTGAAGGGCTGGATGTCGGCTGACGGTCGCTGCGGTCGATCCCTGACCGGTCAGACGATGCCGGTCAGACGAGGCTGACGGTCGCGCTTTCGTAACGCCAGTGCCACGGCTCGTAGACGATGCCGTGCGGATTGTCGCGCGGGTAGCTCAGCACGAAGCCGTACGTGCCGGCATGCGCATCGAGCCAGGCGTAGGCGTCCGTCGCCTCGAAACTCTCCTCGGCCGATGGTTCGCCGGGAGTGCCGATATCGAGTGCCCGGCCGGTGTGATGTTCGCTGAAGCCGGGCGCGGCGTTGACCGCCAGGATGTCGCGCACCGACTGACCGCGGGCGCGTTTGCGCGCGAAGATGCCCAGCTGGTAGTCGTGACTGCGGTATCCGGAGATCGCCTCGAGGGCAATGTCGTCGGCGCGCGCGGCGCTGCGCATCCGCGCCCACGCGCGTGCGGTGGCGGCGTCCAGCCAGAGCGGCCGCCGGTAGCGGTCGTATCCGGCGAAATCCAGCCAGGCAGGCTCCGGCAGCAGGGCCAGCCCGGTGTCGTCCGCATAGTCGTCGGCGTCGAGGCCGAGCACCGCCAGGCGCGCTTCCAGCCCGTGTGGAGACAGAGTGTGGCCGCGCGGCATGTCGTGACGCGCGCTGCGCGGCGCATGGTCGAGCGCATCGAGTGCGACATCCACGGACAGCCCGGCCGTCCACCGCGGCAGCAGCGGCAGCAGGCCTGCGTCCATGGCAACCGCGAGATAACGTCCGTCCGACTTGCGACGCAGCAGCCAGCGACCCTGGGCCAGCGCGCGTGCGTCGTGATTGCTGCGGGCCCTGAGCAGGTCCGCGGGCCACAGCTCGATATCGGGCGTGTTGATCAGGATGCGGGGCGGCGTACGCATTGCGGAATCCGGGAGCCTTGTCCGGCTCAGTGTAGGCGCTTCACCGATGAACCGCTGGCGGGCCGTGCGGCAGTGCCGTGCGCGAGCTGGCCCCGCGGCGCGGACATCGGAGACATTGGTTTACGCAGGCACGCGGCGAGCGGTGATTGCCGCTCTGCGGAGCGACGTGTCGAATCTAGGACGTGCGATGCGCTCGCACGGATATGCCGATGAAAGAATGGGGGCGCGATCATGGATCGCGCCCCCATCGGGTACTGCAAGCGGCGGCGTCCTGAAGCGCTACATCGGATCCAGCGATGCGAGGTAGCGCCGCGGAGCGCGGCTGGCCCGGTCGATGCGCTCGATCAGGACGACGGCTGCGCCGGAGCCGGCTGCGGGGCGGCCGGCTGGCCGTCCGGACCGGCCGGCGGCTGCGCGGGCTGCAGCATCAGACCGGCGATCGCGCCTTGGGCGTCGAACGAGACGATGGCGTTGAGCACGCCATTCTCGAACTGCAGCGGCGTCACCACGATGTCGTAGCCGTCCTGCTGCAGGAACAGCGGCTCGCCGCGTGCCTGCAGGGCGCCAGCCTGTTCGGAGAGACCGGTCCAGCCCTCGCGCAGTTGGGCGGCGTCGACCTGGGCGCTCATCTCCGCGTTGAAATCCGAGGCGAGCGCATCGAACTGCTGGGCCTCCAGACGGTCGATGGTCGCGCTCGCGCGCTGCTTTGCCGCGGCTTCGGCTGCGGGATCGGCAGCGGGGGCCGGAGCGGCCGCCGGCGCCGCTTCCGGTGTCTGCGCGACGGCGACCGATGCGGTGGAGGCCGTGGCGAGCGCGACGAGCAGTGCGGTGATCAAGGGCGTGGTCTTAGCCTTCATGGGGATGGTTCTCCTGGAGGGGTGGGCTGGGCGCAAGCCGGGTCGACTGGCTGCCGCGCCGTGCGATGGAGGCCGGAGCCCGATGAATTGGGGCGACGACTGCGGGCGCAGGATAGCGGGCCGAATGTAAGTCTTTCGGTAGCATCGTGTGAGCATTGGCGAAGACGAGCCGCCTGTGCGGGGCTGTAACCGGTTCCGGCGGGCGCCTGCGGCTATCGCGCGTGCAACCAGGCGGCGATATCGTCGATGAGCGCAGCGTCGACATGGCCGGGTGCGGTGTAGTCCTGCAAGGAACCCGGCCCGGTGCCGGCGATCCCCAGATGACTGAGTGCGGGATAGGCGCGCAGCGTCGCGTCGCCGTCATGCCCGGCGAAGGCGTCGGACCAGAGTGCCCAGTCGGTGTCGGTGACCTGGATATCGCGCCCGCCGTGCAGCAGCAGCAGCGGCTTCCGCAGCGCGAGCGCCTCCGCGACGGGCGCGACCGATTCGAGATCGCGCCAGTACGAGGCCGGCTGGCCCAGCGGGGACTCGGTGTCCGCCAGCGCCTCGCCGGCGCGCAGCCGCGCGATCGAGCGGCGCAACCTGTCGACCGTCCCGCGCCCGGCATCGTCCGGCCCTGCGCGAGTGGCGATCGCCCGCTCGGTCTGTTCGACCAACAGGTCGAGTACCGGCCGTGCGGGTGCCGCGAACAGGATCGCGCCGCTCGCGTCGGACGCCTGCGCGATCCGCGGCGCGAGCATGCCGCCCAGGCTGTGGCCCAGCACGAACACGCGCCCGGGGTCGATGCCGGGTTCGGCGCGCAGCAGGAGGATCGCGGCCACGGCGTCGTCGACGACTTCGTTGTCGATGGTGACGCCCTGCGGGAAATCGAAGGGGCGTGCGCGGGTGCGCTTGTCGTAACGCAGGGTCGCGACGCCCCTTGCCGCCAGTCCGTGCGCGATGTCCCGGAAGGGTGCATTGGGACCGATGCTCTGGTCCCGGTCCTGCGGACCGGAGCCGTGGACCAGCACGACGGCGGGCGCGCGGGTTGCGCCGGCGGGGATCGTCAGCGTGCCGGGCAGTGCGCGTGCCGGGTTGCCGATCGCGATGTCGCGGACCTCGATGCCGGGCGGAACCGCCGGTGCCGGGGGCGTCGCGTCCACGGTCGCCGCGGCGTGCGCGTCGGGCAGGGTGCCCGACGCGGGTGCCGACGCAGTCGCGAACGCCGCCGCGACCGCGAGGAGCAGCCGAGCACACGACGTGTGGCGGAACGGGAGCGGGTTCATGGGAGCAGGGTCACGGGACTGGGCGCGGGCCCATCGGGAACCCTCATCCCGGACGCTTCAGGAACAGCAGCGTCGGCCCCCATTGAGTGACGTGGACGGCGTTGACCAGTTCCCAGCCCTGCTGGCCGAGCGTACGCAATCGTTCCTCGATCGCCGCAGGTTTGACGACCCGCATGATCGTGCCGCCCTTGATCTCCTCGACCTTGTACTGCCAACGCTCACTCATCGCGATCGTGCTCCTTGTCTGGATGCTTGTCGGGGTCTGGATGTTCGTCGTGATTCGCCTGCAATCGCCCGGCCTGACGCAAGGCGTCGCGCAGGACGTATTCGATCTGTGCGTTGGCGCTGCGCAGTTCATCGTCCGCCCAGCGTTGCATCGCCGCGAGGACCTCGGCATTGATGCGCAGCGGGTAGCTTTTCCTGGCCGTCATCCGCGTCCGCGCCGACGGCGCACTACGTCGAACAGGACGACCAGACCCAGGCCGTTGACCGCGATCGCCAGGGCCAGGGCCACGGCCAGAATGCGATTCTGGTCGCCGGCGGCCCAGGCGAGTCCCGCGCCACCGGCCAGCATCGCCAGCCCGACCAGACGCAGCAGGGTCGCCATCCGGCGCCGCTCGCGCGCGAAACTCTGCGCGAGAAGAAACGCCGGCACGCTGCTGGCGGCGATCACCAGGGCGGGGAGCAGGCCTTCGCGCATCAGTACAGCGAGCCCGCGTTGACCACCGGCTGGGTGCCGCGGTCGCCGCACAGCACCACCAGCAGATTGCTGACCATGGCGGCCTTGCGCTCCTCGTCGAGCTCGACCACGCCGTTCTTTTCCAGTTCGGCCAGGGCCATCTCGACCATGCCGCAGGCGCCGGCGACGATGCGCGCCCGTGCGGCCACCACCGCGTTGGCCTGCTGGCGCTGCAGCATGGCCTGCGCGATCTCGGGAGCGTAGGCGAGGTGACTGATACGGGCTTCCAGCACATCCACGCCGGCCTTGCTCAGGCGCTCGTCGAGCTGTTCCTTCAGGTGCTCGGAAATCTCGTTGGGATGGCTGCGCAGCGACACCTGACCCTCTTCATGCTGATCGTAGGGGTAGCTGGTGGCCATGGCGCGCAGTGCCGCTTCGGACTGGATGTGGACGAAACTCTCGTAATTGTCGACGTTGAACACCGCCTCGGCGGAGTCGACCACCTTCCACACGATCACCGCCGCGATCTCGATCGGGCTGCCATCGAGTTCGTTGACCTTGAGCCGGCCGCTTTCGAAGTTGCGAACGCGCAACGAGATCTTGCGCTTGGTGAAGAAGGGATTGTTCCAGCGTAGGCCGTTGTCGTGCACGGTGCCGGTGTACTTGCCGAACAGGCTCAGTACCGCCGACTGGTTGGGCTCGAGCATGTACAGCCCCATCAGCCCGCCCAGGGCGAGCGCGCCGAGCAGGATTGCCCCGGCGAACACCGCAATGCCGCCCCCACCGAGCAAGCCGACGCCGGCGAAGAGATAGGCGCTGCCCAGCAGCACCGCGAGCAGCACCAGCAGGACCGGGATTCCCGGCAGCGAGCGGGTCGGGTTTTCCTTCATGACAGCGTCTCCAGCGGCCTCGGTGATGAGGCCAGATATTCAAGTGATATCCAAATGATATCTCTGTGTCAAATTCGCTCGGGCCGACGCCTGCGTTGCACCGCCTACAATGGGCGCCCGTTTTTTCGCCTGTCCTAAGGAATCCCGATGGTCCGTCTCGGCACGCCGCTGTCCCCGTCCGCCACCCGCGTCCTCCTGCTCGGTTCGGGCGAGCTCGGCAAGGAAGTGGCGATCGAGTTGCAGCGTCTCGGCGTGGAGGTGATCGCCGCCGACCGCTATGCCGATGCGCCGGCCATGCAGGTCGCGCATCGCAGCCACGTGCTGAACATGCTCGATGGCGCGGCGATCCGTGCCCTCGTCGAGCAGGAGCGGCCGCA
This sequence comes from Luteimonas abyssi, assembly GCF_001482195.1. Lineage (GTDB taxonomy): Bacteria > Pseudomonadota > Gammaproteobacteria > Xanthomonadales > Xanthomonadaceae > Luteimonas > Luteimonas abyssi. The sequence continues at coordinate 1,157,013 of NZ_KQ759763.1, forward strand.
CCTGATCGTTCCCGAGATCGAGGCGATCCACACCCCGACCCTGGTCGAACTGGAGCGCGAGTTCGCCGAGGCCGGCGCCGACACCCGCGTCATTCCCACCGCCCGCGCCGCGCGCCTGACCATGGACCGCGAAGGGATCCGTCGGCTGGCCGCCGAGACCCTGGGCCTGCCCACGTCGCCGTACCGGTTCGTCGACACCGTGGAGGATTACCGGGCGGCCGTGGCCGAGATCGGCCTGCCGTGCGTGGTCAAGCCGGTGATGTCCTCGTCGGGCAAGGGGCAGTCGCTTGTGCGCGGCGAAGACGACATCCAGCACGCCTGGGATTACGCCCAGACCGGCGGCCGCGCCGGCGCCGGGCGGGTGATCGTGGAAGGCTTCGTCGACTTCGATTACGAGATCACCTTGCTCACCGTGCGCCACGCCGGAGGTACCGCGTTCTGCGCGCCGGTGGGCCACCTGCAGCGCGATGGCGACTACCGCGAGAGCTGGCAGCCGCAGCCGATGTCCGATACCGCGCTGCGACGCGCGCGGGACATCGCACGGGCGATCACCGACGATCTCGGCGGCTGGGGCCTGTTCGGGGTGGAGTTGTTCGTGAAGGGCGATGAGGTCTGGTTCTCCGAAGTCTCGCCGCGGCCGCACGACACCGGTTTGGTGACGCTGGCGTCGCAGACGCTGAGCCAGTTCGCGCTGCACGCGCGGGCCATCCTGGGGTTGCCGGTGCACGCCGGTGCGGATGGCATGATCGCCGCGCTGGGGCCGGCGGCCTCGTGCGCGCTGCTGGCCGAAGGTCACGGCGTACCGGAGTTCTCCGGCGTGGACGACGCGTTGCGGCAGCCCGAGACCCAGTTGCGCCTGTTCGGCAAGCCGCGCGTGGAAGGCCAGCGCCGGGTCGGTGTGACCCTGGCGCGCGCCGAAGACGTGGAGACCGCGCGTGCGGTGGCGCGGGATGCCGCGGCTGCGATCGATATCGCCCTCGTGTAGACCATGTGCGTTGCCCCCTAGGGTCGACCCCGGGATGATCCCGGCGTCGACAGCGGCGACACTCGGGCGAGACATCCGTTTACGGAGATCCGCCATGACCGTGTCCGCCGTGACCGATCGTGCTGGCTGGCTGCCGCCGCCGGAGCCGCCGATGCCCCGCCACACCGTCGCCCTGCACGACACGCTGGGCGGCATCGCCAGACAGTACGGGCTGACGCCCGAGGCCCTGCTGTCGGCCAATCCGCAGATCGCCAATCCGGATGTGCTGTACCCCGGCGATGCGTTGGCATTGCCGGGGCGCGTCGAAGTGGGTGCGGGACAGACGCTGTCGGAGATCGCCCGCGACCATGGCGCGTCGCTGGAGGCGACCATCGCCGCCAATCCCGGACTGGCCGATCCACACCGGATCGAGCCCGGTCAGCTGATCGCGTTGCCCGGCGCGCACAATGCGCCGCTTCCGCCATCGACACCGGATGTCGCGACGCCCGGAGTTCCGACGTCCGACATCGCGACGCCGGGTGCCGTCCCGGCGAGCGGCGATTCCGGCCAGACGCCGGCGGCGAACGACGACCACGTGCCCGGCGGACTGTCCGAGCAGTACGAGACCAGCGGTCGCGGCCCCGGCACGGTCTCGACCGGCGAGGGCGATCCCGGAGGGGTGTCCTACGGCAGCTACCAGCTGGCCACCAACCGTGGCCGGCCGCAGGAGTTCATCGCCAACGAGGGCGCGCCCTGGGCGGCCGAGTTCGGCAACGCCGCACCGGGGACGGCGGCGTTCTCCGATGCCTGGCGCGCCATCGCCGCGCGCGAGCCGGAGGCGTTCGCCCAGGCCCAGCACGCGTTCATCCAGCGCACCCATTACGATGTGCAGATGAACCGCATCGAACGCAACACCGGGATCGACCTGCGCACGCACGCGCCGGCAGTCCGCGATGCGGTCTGGTCCACGGCGGTGCAGCACGGTCCGCAGACGCCGGCGATCACCCGCGCGATGGCCGACGTCGAAGCGCAGGGGCTGGCACCGGCCGACGGCGACGCCTACGACCGCGCGTTGATCGATGCGATCTACGACGAGCGCGGCCGGCGCGGGGCGGACGGTGCGTTGGTGTACTTCGGCAGCGCGCCGGTGACGACGCAGGAAAGCGTGGCCGATCGTTTCGTCCGCGAGCGCGCGGATGCGCACGCCATGTTCGATGCGGGCTGACCCCATGGTCGCGAATGCAGCGCCTTCTGGATGCTGGGACCGGAGACGACCGCCGGGCGTGCATCGCCTGCGCGTGGCCGCCGTGGTCGCCATGCTCGGCGGGGCGCTGGCCGCATGTGGACCGGCGGGCCCTGCTGCAGGGGGGACGGACGCCGGGCGAGCTTCTGCATCCGATCAGGTGTCCGCCGAAAACGCCGCGGTCTCGAACGCGACGGCCTCCAACGATCCCTTCTCCGCGTCCGCCGCGGAAGTGTCGTCACCCGCGGGAAATTACGTGCGCGAGGGACGCAGCTTCGCCCGCCTGGCCTTGGCGCCCGATGGCGATGCATGGGAGATCCGTCTGCATGCGGGAGGCGATCCGGAGGACGGCGCGGGTATCGCGGCCGATTGCGAGGTCCACGCCCGCGGTCGCCTGCGTGACGGCCGGATCGACGCGGCGGTGGTGCCGTTCGAAGGCCAGACGATCAGCGTGAGCGCAGCCGATCTGGACGCGTCGCCGGCCAGCATCGTCGTGGCGCTGGACGGCGATGTCGCGCAGGTGGAGAGCGACTTCGATGGCTGCAGCCTCGGTCTGACGCTCGGCGGGCGGTTCCAGCGCGAGGACTGACGGCGTCCGGGTGTCAGCGCCGGGGAGTATCCACGGCTGGAATCCCGATGCCGATCGCGACCGGTCGCTCAGCGCGCCAGATCGAGCCACACCAGCCGGTGGTCGCTGCCGTCGACGATTTCCGCGCCCGGCGTGCCCGGGGCCGGCCAGTAGACGCCACTGTCGATCAGACGCATCCCCGTGGAGGGCAGGGCGTAGTCGAGGCGCAGCACACCGACCCGCGGGCCGAAGTCGCCGGTGCCGTGTGCAGGTGTGCCGCGACGGTCGGCGTGGGCTTCGCGCCTGGCGCCTGCGGCGGCCAGCCCACCTTGGCTGGCGGGCGTGGCATGCCGCATGACCCGTGGGTGTTCGATCAGTTCGACGATCGCCTCGTGCCGACCGTCGCCGTCGGCCGGATCGTTGTTGAGATCGCCCAGGATCACGAAACGCGCCTCGGCGTCGAGCCCGCCGCAACGGCCCGCGTCGTCGCACAGCCACGGGTGCTCGCCGGGCGACAGGTAGTCGGTCCATAGCCGGATCTCGTCGGCGTTGCGGCGGCCGTTGCGGTCCTCGGGGCCGTCGAAGACCGGTGGCGTCGGATGCGAGGCGAGCACGTGCACCGTGCCCAGGGGCGTGCGTACCGGCACGTCCCAGTGCGATTTGGACGAAAGCCGAAGCTGCGACCACACCGCATCGGTGTGGAACGGGCGGCCGTCGTCGGGCCAGACCGGGCGTCGGGCGTCGGGCATCTCGCTCCAGCGCAGGTGCTGGAAGGTGCGCGCCTGCGCCGTATCGATGGGGTACTTCGACAGCAGCAGCATGCCGTACTGCCCGGGATGCAGGCCGTAGCCCCAGGCATCGTTGCCGTAGGCGCGTCCTTCGGTGCCGATCCGGCCATCGCCATCGAGGTCGAGCCCGCTGGCCACGCCGGTGTTGACCGGGGCGAAGTAGCGGTACGGATAGCGCAACGCCTCGCCGCCGCCGGCCTGGGCGACCTCCAGATAGCGGCGCTGGAACACGTCGGCGGCTTCGCCGGCGGCGTCGTGGTCGAACTCGTTGAGCAGCACCACGTCCGGACGCACACGTTGCAGCACGGCGGCGACCTTGCGGGCGTCGTCGTCGCCGGCGCGCAGACGTGCGACCAGGCCCCCGGCCGTTTCGGCGTAGAGCGACGCGTTGTAGGTGGCGATACGCAGATCGGCGTCGGACATGGCGCGGCGGTAGGCGGCGGGGTCGCCGTGGACGTGGACGCGAACGCAGCCGGCCAACAGGCACAGGGCGGCGGCGGACAGGAGCAGGAATCGGATCATCGGGAGGGTTCGGGTTCGGTCATGTCGTGCCAGCCGCGGCCGTCGAAGGATTCCAGCGGACGGAAGCGGCGTTTGTAATCCATCTTGCCGTGGCCGTCGATCCAGTAGCCCAGATAGAGATGCTGCCGGCCTTCGCGCAGGCCCCATTCGATCTGCCGCAGGATCGCCAGCGTGCCCAGGCCGCGCGCGACCTCGTCGGGCTCGTAGAAGGTGTAGACCGCCGACAGCGCCCCCTCGACCAGGTCGGTGACCGCGACGGCGAGCAGACGCTCGCGCGTGCGCAGTTCGAGAAAGCGACCCTCGGTCCAGCGGCCGAGCAGGAACTGGTCGAACTCGGCCGCGCCGTGGCCGTCCATGCCGCCATCCGGATGCCGTGCGCGCAGGTAGCGGCGATACAGTGCCAGTCGCTCGTCATTGCGCTCGGCCGGTTGCACACGCATTTCGACGTCCGCATTGCGGGCCAGGCAGCGCCGCTGGCTGCGGTCGGGCGCGAAGCGCGCCAGCGGAATCCGCACCGGCACGCAGGCGCGGCAGTCGATGCAGTGCGGCCGGTAGACGATGTCGCCGGAGCGGCGGAAGCCCCAGTCCAGCGCCTGGGCGTAGAACCGCGGCAGACGCGGGTCGCGCGGGTCCAGCACCAGATCGCGCGCGTCGCGCTCGGGCCAGTAGCCGCAAGGATGGGTACCGGTGTGAAACAGGCGCAGGCTGTCGGTGTCGACGGTCATGGTGCCGTGCCTCCGATCACCGGCCACCATCCTGCGAGGGCGCCCGCCAAGGTGCCGGCCACGACATCACGCGGCGTGTGCCGCCGCAGTGCCAGCCGGGATGCCGCCACGGCCACCGTCAGCGCCGCCATCGCCAGGCCGGCGACCGGTTGCCAGGCCCATAGCAACACCGTGGCGTAAGCGGCGAAGGCGGCATGCAGCGACAGCTTGCACAGGCGTGTGGTCAACAGGGCGACGGCGACGATCGCCGCGGCCATGGCCAACCGTCGTGCCAGCGCGGGATCGGGCAGCGCCAGCAGCGTGCCGATCGCCAGGAGCGGCAACAGGAACCGGTTGAGGTCGCGGCGTTCGCCGTCGCGGCTGGCGTCCACATGCGCCCAGCGTCCCTGCCGGACCCGCCACCACGACCAGCCCATCACGGCGGTGCCGGCAATCGTCAGGCCGGCCATTGCGCCGGCCGTGCCGGCGGCGCCGACGGCGGCCATCGGCAGCAGCAGCGCGAGCGCCAGCACCGGCAACGGATGGCCGGCGATCGAAACCAGACGGGCGATAGGGGTCGACATGCCTGTGCAGCATACCGAAGCGGTTCGCGCGACCTGCGACTGTCGAGGCGCTGAACACGCGCCCGCGCCGGTCAACCGTGTCGTGGCGGCAGGCGTTGATGGGACACCTGCGGTCGGAACGGCCGCCTCTTGGAGATTGGACACGATGAAGATCCGGATGCTCGCCGCGGCCACCGCCGCGATGTTGATCAGCCTGGGCGCCCACGCGGCCCCGCAGGAGGGCGGACCGCGCCAGAACGCGCGCGCGATGCAGCTCGACACCAACGGCGACGGCGTCGTGGACCGTGCGGAGGCGGCGCAGTCGCCACGTCTGGCACGCCATTTCGAACGGCTCGATCGCGATGGCGATGGCCGCCTGACCGCGGACGAGTTGCGTCAGGCGCGTCAGGGCAAGGGGCCGCGGCACGCGCGCGGCCCGCAGGGTGTCGACGGGCTGGCACGTCTGGACACCGACGGCGATGGCCGCATCAGCCGCGCGGAACTGGAGGCCGCCCAGGCCCGCCGCGAGGCGCACCGTGCCGAGCATGCGCAGCGAGGCGAACGCGAGCGTGGGCCGCGGTCCGCACGCTCCGGCGAGCGTCCGCAGCGTCCGGACCTGCTGGCGAATTTCGATGCCATCGACACCAATCGAGACGGTGTGCTCGACCGTCGCGAGCTGCACACCTGGCTGGAGGCGCAGCGTCCGCAGCGCGAGGCCGAACGCCGGCAGCGGCTGGAGGCGCGCTTCCGCGCTGCCGACCTCAACGGCGATGGGCGGCTGAGCCGGGTCGAAGTGGCGGAGGCGATGCCGTGGCTCGAAGACCGCTTCGCCTGGCTCGATGTGGATGGCGACGGTTTCCTCAGCCTGGAGGAATTGCGGCCGCCGGCGGCGCGCTGAGGCCGACGCAACGCGCCGCGGCTGAGGACGCATGGTGGATTGTGGGGTCGCCCGGGTCACGATGGCCCGGGCTTTTTTTGCGTTCGTCGCCAGACTGCAGGATCGTCGGCGACAAGGAAGCCCATCGGTGTCGTGCTTTTTTCCTGAGGTCCCGTTCGGGGAAAGACCCTGTCCACTGGCCACAGGTTTTCCCGAATGCCGGGGGAGGTCGCATGCATTCCGTCCAGGGCGAACTGCGCGAGCCGCGCACTCCGAACGGCATTCGGAGGGTGGACAGGTCAGGGGGTGGACAGGAACGCGATCGCCAGTGCGCCGAGGACGGTGATGTTGCTGATCAGGACGCCACTCGGGCCGAACGACAGCCGGTAGCCCAGCTGGCGCCAGTAGGCCGACTCGGGATTGCGGGCGGCATCGCGCGCGGCCAGCGGTTTCATCACCCTGGGCAGGGTGACCAGCATCATGTAGTTCAGCACCACGAGCGAGGCGACGATCGCGATCGCCATCGGAACGCGCGACGCGAACGCGAGTGAGCAGAGGACGGACACGCCGATGCAGGCCGCCCCCACCACCAGGTAGCGGTCGTAACAGCGCAGGATCGCCTTGCGTTCGGCATCGTTGTCGGCGTAGCGCACCAGGACCTTGCGGAACAGCCAGGCGGTCAGGGCGCCGCTGAGAACGCCGGTCACCACCGCACCGACGGTGCCGAACACCAGTTTGCCGACCAGGCCACCGGCCATGGTGCCGCCCGTGGTCGCCATGCCGGCCGCGGCGGCCGGCTTGCTGATGCTGCCCAGTCCGGCAGTGACCGCGACGGCGAATGCGGTACCCGGTGCACTGCCGCCGGCGAAATCGCGGAAGCGCTCCAGCAGTTCCGTGCGCAGGCAGCGGCGCGCGCGCGACAGGCGCTTGCGCACGGCCGCGTCCGACAGGCCCAGCAACTCGGCGACCTGTTTCGAGTTCTGGCCCTCGCGGTAGTACAGCAGCAGGACCTCGCGGCTGTCCTCGGGCAGCTCGGAGATGAGCTCGGCGGCGATGGCGTCGCGTTCCTGGTCAAGCAGGCGCCCGGCGGGACAATGGTCGGGATCGGCCGCCCGCGCGATGGCGAGTTCGGCGACCTCGCCATCGAGCGGGCGGTTGCGGTTGGCGCGCAGGTGGTCGCGGGCCAGGTTGCGGGTGATCTGCCGCAGCCAGGGCAGGAAGCTGTTGGGATTCTGCAGGCGGGGCAGGTGGCGCCAGGCGGACAGGAAGGCCTCCTGCGCGATGTCCTCGCTGGTGCCCACGTCGCGGGTGATCGCCAGGGCCACCGAGGTGACCGTGTTCTGGCTGGCGGCCACGATGCGCCCGTAGGCATGCGCGTCACCGCGCGAGGCGGCGGGCAGCTCGCGGCGGATCAGGTCGTCGATGTGCAGGGGGCAGGCGGCGTCCATGGTGCATTCCGGCAGGGCGGTCCTTCCCCGACGACGATGGGCGGCAAGTGTGACCCGCGCCGTCGCCGGGGGCCAGTGCGCCGACGTGCCGAAGTCCACGGCGGTCGCCGCGATCCGCCGGGCAGCCCGATGACCGGGCGGTGGCCACGTGCGCCGCGCTGCGGCCTCAGAAGGTGTAGATCACCATGGCGGCGATGATCGCGATGGCGATCAGCAGCACGCGGCGATAGCGCATGATCGTCTGCTGGGTGCTACGCGGGAGGACCGGGTCGGCCGGGGCCGGTGGGACGGCCTGGTGGCTGCCCAGCGGCGAATCGGCGACCGGCCGGGTGGTGGGCCGGGTCAGCCCGGTGGCGCGCATGATCTCCCGCGCACGCGGCTGGTCCTCGGAATGGATCACCCATACCGCCGCGTCCGGGCCGTTGCCGCCGTTGGCCCGGTAGCTGAAAGGACGGCGGCGCTTGCCGTGGTACGAGCGGCCGTTGGTGATGCGTACCTCGATCCCCTCGTCCTCGAGGAGTTGGGCCACTTTTTCCGCGTTTTCCAGCCGCGGGCTGCTGAATACTTCTCTCACGTCTTCAGTCTCTCAATTCACTCGTTCGAGGGCACCTGGGCCGCCGCGGCGGCGTCGCGCACGACGCGGATCAGGCCTTCCTGTGCAGTGCTGGCGACCAGCCGCCCCTGGCGGTCGTAGATGGACCCGCGGGCCAGCCCGCGCGAATCCTGGGCATTGGGGCTGTCGATCGCGTACAGCAGCCAGTCGTCGACCCGGAACGGCCGATGGAACCAGAGCGCATGGTCGAGCGAGGCCATCTGCACGTTGGGCTGGTAGTAGCTGATGCCGTGCGGGAAGGTCGCGGTGCCCAGCAGATGGAAATCCGATGCGTAGGCGAGCAGGGCGCGGTGCAGCTCGGGCGCATCGCCGACCCGCTCGCTCAGGCGGAACCAGACCTGCTGGTAAGGCGGGCGCTTGGGTGGGTCGAGCTCGTCACGGGGGTAGACATGACGGAACTCGAACGGGCCGGTGCGGCTGAGCCAGCGCTGCACCTTGGTCGGCAGGGTCGCGAAGACCTGCTCGGGTACCGAGGGCGCGGGTGCGATGTCTTCCGGTGCGGGCACCTCGGGCATCGAAAGCTGATGGGTGGCGGCCCCGGCCTCCTCGCCCTGGAACGATGCCGCGCAGAAGAAGATCACCCGGCCGTGCTGGATCGCGGTGACCCGGCGCACCGAGAAGCTGCCGCCCTCGCGGGTGCGATCGACCTCGTAGACGATCGGGTGTTCGACATCGCCGGCGCGCAGGAAGTACGCGTGCAGCGAGTGCGCGGCGCGCGGTTGCGTGAGCGTGGCCTGTGCCGCCGACAGCGCCTGGCCCAGGACCTGGCCGCCGAACACGTACTTGGTGCCGATGTCGCGGCTCTGGCCGCGGAACAGATCCTGCTCCAGGCGTTCGAGGGTCAGCAGGTCGACCAGTTCGGAAACGTGCGCGTTCATGCGATGGCGGGGCGAGCGGGGACCGTGAATTATAGGGCGCGACCGCTGCACGCCCTGCCAACGCGGCTTCGCTCGCATCGGCCGCGTTGCCGGAGGCGGCACAATGCCGGCGTTGCGCGACGCAGCGGGGCACGTCCGGCGTCCGGTGCGTCACGCGGTGCGGGGCGGGACCCAGCGTTCCAGACCGCAGTGCGCGAGTACCGTGTCCCAGGGAAACATCGGGCCGGGATCGACCTTGCGCGCCACCTCGACCGCGGGATCGTCGGCGGAGGGAACGCGTTCGGTGTCGAGGTCCTCGTGGCCGGCGATCCGGCGCAGTGCCGGCAGGCGCGCACGCAGCTGCGCCAGCAGGTCGAGCAGGCCGGCGATCTGGGTGTCGGGATACGGCTCGTCCATGGTTTGCCGGTCGCTGTGGTACCAGTGCGGATACCGGCCCCGGTTGACCAGCTCGATACCGACCGAATCCGCGTTCCAGCCGCGCACGTGATGTGCGACGCGTTCGGCGGGCACGTACTCGACCAGTCGGCCGTCGCGATCGATGTACCAGTGCCCACTGGCGCCGGTGCCGGCATCCGGATAGAGCACGCGCTCTCCATACTCGCGGGCCATGGCCAGGTCGGGCAGCTCGGTGCAGTGGATCACCACGAGATCGACCCGTGCGGGGTCGCGTGCGACCAGACGTTCGACGTAAGGCAGCGGCTGGAGATCGATGGGGCGGGAGCTCGTCATGTCCCGATGCTATCAGTGCGGCCGAGACGGCGCGCGATGCCCGCTGCTAGCATTCGGCGGATGACCAGACTGCCTCCGCCCGGTTCCGATCTGTATCGGCTGATGACCTGTTTTCCCGTGCCCGGTCGCGTCGATTGGCTCGGCCTGCGCCCGGCCCGCGATGTGGACATGATCGAGGTCGGGGCGGCCACCGCCCGGGCCGGCGGCGGTCTCGAAGGCGATCGCTACGCAGGCGGCAGCGGCAAGCGCGGGGTGACCTTGATCCAGGCCGAGCATCTGGCCGCGATCGCCGCGCTGGCCCGGGTGCCGGACCTCGCGCCGGCACGCCTGCGACGCAATGTCGTGGTGGCCGGCATCCCGCTGATCGCGCTGAAGGGACAACGGTTCCGGATCGGCGACGTCGTTCTCGAAGGCACCGATCCCTGCGATCCGTGTTCGCGCATGGAGGCCACCCTGGGCGCAGGTGGCTACAACGCGATGCGCGGCATGGGCGGTCTGTGCGCGCGCGTCGTCGAGGGCGGCGTGCTGCGCGTCGGTGACGCGGTCGTCCATCTCGATGCCGCCGGGGCTTCGGCGTGAGCGCATGCGGTCATTGCATCCTGTCGCACGGGTTCGAAAGCGGACCCGATGCCGCCAAGGTCACCGCGCTGGCCGAAGTGGCCGAGCGCCTGGGATGGAGCCACGAACGGCCCGACTACACCGATCTCGACGCGCGTCGCGACGTGAGCCGGTTCGGCGATGTGGCAGCCCGGCTCGCCCGCCTGCAGACGCTGGCCCAGGATGCGGCCGCGCGCGGACCGGTGGTGCTGGCCGGTTCGAGCCTGGGGGCGTGGATCTCCGGCCGGGTCTCGCTGCAGGTGCCTGTCGCCGGGATGTTCCTGATGGCGCCTCCGGTGCGCATGGGAGAGGCGCCACCGCTGGAAGCCGCGGCGGTGCCGGTGTCGGTCGTGCACGGCTGGGGCGACGAGCTGATCCCGGCGGCGGATGTCGTCGCGTGGGCGTCTGCGCGGCGCGCAGCGTTGCTGCTGGTCGACGATGGTCATCGGCTGGCCGCGCACGTCGAGGCCTCGGCGGAGGCGTTCGCGCGGCTGTTGGCCGCACTCTGACTGATCGCGCCTGCGCGCGGCCGCAACCGCGCATCGATGCGCGCGCATGCGCGTGCGGGACGCCGCATCGGCGACAATGCGCGTTCCCCGTGTCCGGACCCGAGATGAAGTTCTTCGCCAGCTGCGCCAAAGGCCTCGAATACCTGCTTGCCGACGAACTGCTCGCGCTGGGCTGCGAACGGGCGACCGCGGCCGTGGCCGGGGTGAACGTCGAGGGCTCGCCGGAGGACGCGCAACGGGCGGTGCTGTGGTCGCGTATCGCCAGCCGGGTCCTGTGGCCGCTGGCCGAGTACGACTGTCCGGACGAGGCCGCGCTCTACGCCGGCGCGCGCGCGGTGCCGTGGCAGGAGCACCTGTCGCCGGGCATGACGCTCGCGGTGGATGCGCACGTCTCCGGCGACGCCATCACCCATGCCCGTTACGCCGCACAGCGGGTGAAGGACGCCGTGGTCGACGCGATACGCGCCCACGACGGCACCCGCCCCGATGTCGATCTCGACGCGCCGGACCTGCGCCTGAGCCTGGTGGTGCGGAAGGGCCGGGCGTTGCTGTCGGTCGATCTCGGCGGCGGCCCGCTGCACCGTCGCGGCTGGCGTCAGGCGCGCCATGAAGCGCCGTTGAAGGAGACTTTGGCGGCGGCGGTCCTGGCTCGCGGCGGCTGGGGACGATTGCACGGGCAGGGCGCGGCCCTGCTCGATCCCATGTGCGGCAGCGGCACGCTGCTGATCGAGGGGGCGCTGATCGCGGCGGATGTGGCGCCGGGGCTCCAGCGCGACGATGTGCCGGGCCTGCCCCCGAGCCGCTGGACCGGTTTCGACCGCACCCAATGGCGTGCGCTGTACGACGATGCCACCCAACGCGCTCAGGTCGGACTCGCTGCGCTGACGCCGCGCTTTCTCGGCACCGATCTCGATCCGCAGGCGATCGCCGCTGCCCGCGACAATGCGGAGCGGGCCGGCGTCGCGCACGCGCTCGACCTGCGCGTGGCCGACATGGGCAGCCTGGCATCGTCCGATCTGCCCGTGGCCGGTGCTTCCGGTCCAGCCGCGGTCCCCACGCCCGAGGCCGTGGCGGCCGCTGCGCAGGATCCGCTCGATGTGGACGGCGGTCGCCGCGAACAAGGCTCCGACCGGTCCGGACACCGCGATGCCGATGCATCCAGACCCGAGGCCGCCGCTCCGCCGCCTGCCGGTCTCGTCGTGGCGAACCCGCCCTACGACGCCCGCCTCGCCGCGGACCCCGCGCTCTACCGGGCATTGGGCCGTACCCTGCAGCGCGTGGTGCCCGGCTGGCGCGCCAGCCTGCTGTGCGGCGACGACGAGCTTGCCCGTGCCACCGGCCTGCGCGCGCGCAAACGCTACAAGGTGTTCAACGGTGCGCTGGAGTGCAGCCTGATCGTGGTCGATCCGGTGGCCGAGCCGGTCCGCGAGGACGCCGCGCCGCGGCCGTTGTCGGAGGGCGCGCAGATGGTCGCCAACCGTCTGCGCAAGACCCAGAAGGCGAGCCGGCGTTGGCGGAGCCAGGACGGGGTCGACTGCTATCGCGCCTACGATGCGGACCTGCCCGAGTACGCCGCCGCGATCGACGTCTACACGCCGCTCGATACCCCGGATGCGCCCTGGCTGCATGTGCAGGAGTACGCCGCGCCGGCCGAGATTCCCGAGCACGTGACACGCCGGCGCCTGGCGGACCTGCTGGCCGCCGCACGCGATGTGTTCGGCGTGCCGCGCGAGCGGGTCGCGGTGAAAACCCGTGCGAAGGGCAAGGGCGGCAGCAAGTACGGTCGTTTCGATGCGCGCAGCGAGTTCCTGCGAGTACGCGAGGGCGATGCCGTGCTGCAGGTCAACCTGTTCGATTATCTCGACACCGGGCTGTTCCTCGATCATCGCCCGTTGCGTGCGCGCATCGCGCAGGAGGCCGACGGCAGACGGTTCCTCAATCTGTTCTGCTACACCGGGGCGGCCACGGTGCAGGCCGCCGTCGGCGGCGCGGTGCAGACCACCAGCGTCGACTTGTCGGGCACCTACCTGCAGTGGCTCGCCGACAATCTGGCGGCCAACGGGATCGGCGGCCCCGCACACCGGCTGGTACAGGCCGATGCGCTGCACTGGCTGGAGGCCGAACGCGGCGAGTACGACCTGATCTTCTGCGACCCGCCGACGTTCTCCAACTCCGCGCGTGCCGACGATTTCGACATCCAGCGCGAACACGTGCGCCTGCTGCGTGCCGCGGTGGCGCGGCTGGCACCCGGCGGGGTGCTGTACTTCAGCAACAACTTCCGTCGTTTCCGCCTGAGTGCCGACGAGGTCGAGGTGTTCGCGGTCTGCGAGGAGATCAGTGCCGCGACCATCCCCCCGGACTTCGCACGCAACCCGCGCATCCATCGCGCCTGGCGATTGCAGCGGCGCTGACGAAGAAGGGAGCCGATGGCTCCCTTCTTCCGTTGCATGGCGCGATGAGGCTTGGTTCAGCGCCAGATCGTGACCTGGTCGTCCTCCGCGCGCTGCATCGGCGTGTCGGCCTTGCAGGAGAACGCCGCGCCGAACGCCGGCAGATTGGTCAGCGGACCGTTGACGCGCCACTGACCCGGTGCGTTGGGCGCCTCCTGCGCGGCACGGGTGGCGGCGAACGCCGCGCTCTGCTGACGCCACAGCTCCGCCCAGGCGGCGAAGAACTGCTGTGCCTGCGTCTCCTCGGGGTCCGGAACCGCGGTGCTGAAGGCCTGCCAGGCGAGTTCCACGCCGGCCAGGTCGGCGGCGTTCTCGTCGCGGGTGCGCTCGCCGTCCACGCTGACGGCGGTCAGACCGGGGTAGGGGAATGCGGAGTACTGCCGTGCCAGCACCGAGGTGATGCCGTCCCAGCCATTGCGGTCGGCCTGGCTCCACCAATCGCGGATCTCGCCTTGCGCATCGACCGCGCGACCGCGCACGTCGACGCTGCGGCCGAGTTCGTGGCCGACCAGCGCGCCGTAGGCACCGTAGTGGGCAGGGCCTTCGCGGGTCATGTCGAGCACCGGCGGCTGCAGCACCGCGGCGGTCACCAGCAGTCGGTTCTGCACGATGTCGTAGGCGAGCGCGGGGTGCTGCGGCAGCACGTCCCAGCGCCGCGGCACGTCGGTGCGGCCGATGCGCTGCATTTCCTCGCGGTGACGCCAGGCCGAGGCCTGCAGCATGTTGGTGCCGAAGCTGGCGCGGTCCATGGCCGGCAGTGCAGCGGTCAGGTCCTCGTTCGGGGCGCCGATGTCGATGCGCAGCGCTTCGACCTTGGCCTTGGCTTCGGTCTTGGCCTGTGCGCTCAGCCAACTGCTGCGCTCGATGCCGTCCAGCAGCGCGTCGCGCACCTGGTCGGCAATGATCTCGGCTCGCGCCCGGGTGCCGGACGACAGGTGACGGGCCACGTACTCGCGGGCCAACAGCGGCCCCGCGGCGCGGTCGATCGCTTCGAGCACCTGCACTTCGCGCGAGTCCGGCTGCGCCTCGCCGCGCAGGATCTGCCCGCGGAAGGCGTAGTCGGCATCGCGCCACGGTTGCGACAGGTAAGGCGCGACCGTGGCGCCGAGGTGGAAGCGCAGGTAGTGCTGCCACTGCGGAACGGGCAGTGCACCGACCAGTGCGTCGAGCTCGGCGAACAGTTCGGGATTGGCCAGCGAGATGTTCTCGTCCTCGACGCCCTGCGTCTTGAGGAACCCGGTCAGCTGCAGGCGGCGATAGCGACGATCGGTGTCGCGCACCGGCGCCAGCGCGTAGTTGTTCTTCGGATCGCGCGCGGTGAGCACGTCGCGCGACTTCTGCGCGATGCGCATTTCCAGGTCCAGCACCTGGGCGGCGGCATCGGCCGCGTCCTCTTCCGAGACGCCGGTCAGGCGCAGGATCGGAATGATGTACTCGTCGCGATAACGCACCAGCAGTGCCTGGCTCTCGGCATCGGGGCGGGTGTAGTAGGCCGGATCGGGCAATCCCAGCCCGCCCTGGGTGAAGTAGCCGATGTGGCGCGTCGGGTCGGCGAGGTCGAGGTCGGCGCTGAAGTTGAACAGCACCGGGATGCCGATCTGGTGCAGGCCGGCGATGACCGCAGGAATCTGGCGGACGCGACGGATACCGTCGATCTGGCCGAGCAGCTGCGCGATCGGCTGCGCGCCTTCGGCTTCGACCGCGGCTTCGTTCATGCCGCTGGCCCAGAAATCGCCGAGCACGCGCTGCACGTCGTTCTGGGGCTGCTGTGCGGCCTGCAGGAGCTCGATCTGCTGGCGCTGGGCCAGCTGTCGCAGTTCGCCCAGCGCGCTGACGGTACCGCGTGCCGGTGCCGGGGTTGCGGCCAGCCAGTCCTTGTTGTGGAAGCTGTAGAAATCGGTGCAGGCGGTCGGCCCGGGCGGCGTCCGCGGTGCGCTGCCGCGGCGTTGCGCATCGGCGTCGGGGACGATGCCCACCAGCAGGGCGATGCCCACGGCGAGAAGGGTGGGGCGGGCGAAAGCGGTCATGCGGTCGATCGGCATCAGCGAGCTCCGTGGCTGCGTGTGGCGTCCTGGCGGCAGTGCCGCGGGTGGCGCGAAGTCTAGCAAGCCGCAGGCCGCCGCAGACGGTCGGCGAAAACGAAAAAAGCCCGGCACTGCCGGGCTTTTTCCTTAGGAACGTGCCGCGTGGCGGCGGGCGTCACCAGATCACGATGCGCTCGTTTCCATCGCGGACCATGGCGTCGCCCGGCTGACACGAGAACGCCGCCGCGAATGCCGGCAGGTTGGACGGCGCGCCGATGGCCCGGAAGCGTGCCGGCGCGTGCGGGTCGGTGGCCAGGCGGACGCGCAGCTCCTCGGGGGTGAAGTTGCGGCGCCAGACGGTCGCCCAGTTCAGGAAGAAGCGCTGGTCCTGGCTCAAGCCGTCGACCATCGGGTCGTCCTGACCCTGGCGGGCCTGCTGCAACGCGTCGAAGGCGACGGCCAACCCGCCGAGGTCGGCGATGTTCTCGCCCAGGGTCAGGCTGCCGTTGACGTGCTCGCCGTCGGCGGCCTCGTAGCCGTCGAACTGCGCGACGAGGCGATCGGTGAGGGTCTTGAACCCGGCCGCGTCGGCCTCGGTCCACCAGTTCTCGAAGTTGCCGGTCGGACCGAAGCGGCTGCCCTGGTCGTCGTAGCCGTGGATCATCTCGTGACCGATCACCGCGCCGATGCCGCCGTAGTTCATGGCGTCGTCGGCCTCGGGATCGAAGAACGGCGGCTGCAGGATCGCCGCCGGGAACACGATCTCGTTGGCCTGCGGGTTGTAGTAGGCGTTGACCGTCTGCGGCGGCATGAACCACGCGTTCGGATCCACGGTCTCACCGATCTTCGACAGGTTCCAGCGGTAATCGAACTCGCGTGCCGCCAATACATTGCCGATGTAGCTGTCGCGTCCCGTCTCCAGGCCGCTCCAGTCGCGCCAGGCGTCCGGATAGCCGATCTTGGGGGTGAACGTCTCCCACTTCGCCATCGCCTTGCGCTTGGTGTCGTCGCTCATCCACTCCAGTCCTTCCAGACGCGCACGCAGGGCCTGGCGGAGGTTGTCGACGAGTTGCTCCATGCGCGCCTTGGAATCGGCCGAGAAGGCGGCGCCGACGTAGAGCTGCCCCAGCGTCTCGCCGGCACCGTCGTTGAGCGTGGCGAGGGTGCGCTTCCAGCGCGGCTCGATGTCCTGCTGGCCGCGCAGGGTGCGGCCGTAGAAGGCGTAGTTTTCCTGCGCGAAGGCTTCGGCCAGGTAGGGCGAGGCGTCGTCGACGGTGTGGAAGCGCAGATAGGCCTTCCAGGTCTCGACCGGCACGTCGGCCAGCATCGCGCTGACTTCCTGGTGGAATTCGGGCATCGCCAGCGAGAACATCGTCGGCACCTCGACATCCTGCGATTCGAAGAACGCGGTCCACGGGAAGTTGGGCGTGAGCGCGTCGGCGTCGGCGGGGCTGACCGGGTTGTAGTACAGCGACGCGTCGCGCGAGAGCTCCACCCGCGAGCGCGACTTGTCGGCCAGCCGGGTCTCGAGGGCGACGACCTGTTCCGCCTGCCCGGCGGCTTCGGCCGCGGGTACGCCCGACAGCTCGAGCACGCGGGCGACGTGTTGTCCGTAGGCCGCGAGCTTGTCGGCGTGGTTGGCCTCGAAGTAGTAGGTCTTGTCGGGCAGGCCGAGGCCGCCTTGCGAGGCGTAGGCGATGTTGACCGTGGAGTCGGCGAAATCGGCGTTCGGGCCGAAGCCGAACACCAGGCCCTCGCCGCGCGAGGCGGCGGCGCGCAGGTATTCGGCGACGGCGGGACCGTCGGCCAGCGCGTCGATGGCATCGAGATGGGACTGGATCGGGGTCAGGCCCTGCGCCTCGATGGCGGCCTCGTCCATCCCGGTGGCCCAGAAGTCACCGACGATCTTCTCCACGCCCGAGGCGTCGGGATCGGCCGCGGCCTGCTCGGCGAGCTGGCGCTGGGCCGCCAGGGAGCGCTCGACCAGCATTTCGAACGAGCCCCAGGTGGTGCGATCGCCGGGGATCGGATGGTCCGCCAGCCAGCGGCCGTTGGCATGGGCGTCGAAGTCCTGGCACGCAGCGACGCCCGGGTCGAGATCGCTGGCCTGGAAGCGGTTGACCGGCGGCAGGCTGGCCTCGTCGAGGCTCAGTGCGTTCGCCGCGGGATCGGATGCGGCGCCTTGTGCGCCGGTCGCGGGCGCAGGGTCGCGGTTGCAGGCGGCCAGCGACAGCGAGACGGCCAGCGAGAGGGTGAGCAGCTTGGGGAGCTTCGGCATAGGGGTGGACTCCGCCCGTGAGGGCCGTCGGATGGAAAAGGGGCCCTGGACCGGGCATCCGCGCAATCTACGCCTGTCGCACCGCGGGCGATGGGTGTCGAAGGTCATGCGTGAGCGTCCTCGGCATCTGCCCGCACCGATCCGCCAGGTGCGGCCATCCGGTGTGCCCGATGAGGCAAAGTCCCCATTCGGGCGGGGACCCTCCGGTCGGAGCGGTGCATCCACGGCCGGCACCGGCATGCCTCGGCGCCGCCTGGGCGCTTCGGCCGCTGGCGTTCTGGAACGGGCGCTTCAGCCCAGGCGGGGCGCGCCTAGTCCGCGGTCCGTTCCGGGGATTCCGAGGCCGCTTCGGCGCCGCTGTTCAGCGCCTGGCTTTTGCGGCGCGGGGGAGTGAAGGGTGTCGGCTGCGGGTTGAAGCCGGTGTTGGTCCGCATGATCTTCATCCCGGCACGGACGTCGGCGCCGGCGGCCATTTCCAGATCGAAGCGTTCTTCGTCGAGGCGACGGACCTCGGCGGCGATCTCGGCGGCCTCGTCGGGATCGACGCCGAGCTCGCGCAGGGCGGCTTCACCGAACAGGACGGCGGATTCGAACGTCTCCCGCACCTGGTAGTCCACGCCGGCGCTGGCGAGCTCGAGCGAGTGCCGGCGGTCGTAGGAGCGCACCAGCAGCTTGGCCTGCGTGAAGTTGTGGGTGGCCAGTTCGACGATCAGGTTGGCTGCCCGACGGTCGTCCACGCAGACGGCGATCGCGCGTGCCTGGCCGGCACCGGCGGTGCGCAGCACGTCCAGGCGGGTGCCGTCGCCGTAGTAGAGCTTGAAGCCGAATCGGGTCGCGCTGCGGATGCGGTCGACATCGATGTCGATGATGGTCACGTCCACATCCCGCGCCAGCAGCGCCTGGCTCATGACCTGGCCGAAACGGCCGAAGCCGATGATCAGCACCGAACCGGATTGCTCGTGGACTTCCTCGATCCCGTCCAGCGACGGCGGGGCCTGCTTCCTGAAATGCTTGAGCGCCAGGACGGCCAGGGGCGTCAGCGCCATCGAAATGACCACCACCGCAGTGAAGTTGTTGTTGGTCGGCGCGTCGATCACGCCGGCGCTGCTGGCGGCCGCGTAGAGCACGAAGGCGAACTCGCCGCCCTGCGCCATCAGCACTGCGCGGTCGAGCGCTTCGTCGTGCGAGGAATCCAGCGCGCGCGCGACCAGGTAGATGCACAGTGCCTTGGCGAGCATCATCGCCGGGACGAGCAGGGCGATCAGCTGCCAGTTCTCGGCGACCACCGACAGGTTCAGCGCCATGCCCACGGCGATGAAGAACAGCCCGAGCAACAGCCCGCGAAACGGCTCGATGTCGGTTTCGAGCTGGTGCCTGAAGGTGGACTCGGAGAGCAGGACGCCGGCCAGGAAGGCGCCCATCGCGGTGGACAGGCCACCCATGTCCATGAGCAGCGCAGCGCCGAGGACCACCAGCAGGGCGGCGGCCGTCATGACCTCGCGCGCACCGGTCTTGGCCAGCAGGCGGAACAGGGGGTTGAGCAGATACAGACCGGCGGCGACCAGCGCGGCCAGCGACATCGCCGCGATCAGGATGCCCGCCGCCCGCCCGCCTGCGCCGGTGTCCGCGGGCAACGGCGACATCAGCGCCACCACCGCCAGCAGCGGTACGATCAACAGGTCCTCGAACAACAGGACGGACACGATCTTCTGCCCGCGAGGCTGGGCGATGTCGCCGCGCTCGGCGAGCAATTGCATGACGATCGCGGTGGAGGTGAGCACGAAACCGGTGGCGCCGACGAAGGCCGCCGCCAACGGCATGCCGAAGAGCCAGGCGATGGCGGTCAGCGCGGCGCTGCAGCTGCCGATCTGCAGCGCGCCCAGGCCGAAGATCTGCCGGCGCAGGCCCCACAGGTGCGACGGCCGCATTTCCAGTCCGATCACGAACAGGAACATCACCACGCCCAGTTCGGCGAAATGCAGGATCGCCTCGGGATCCGCGAACAGCGCGAAGCCGAACGGTCCGACCACCAGGCCGGCGCAGAGGTAGCCCAGGACCGAGCCCAGGCCCAGCCAGCGGAACAGCGGCACGGCCACCACGGCCGCGCCCAGCAGGGCCACGGCATTGAGCAGTTGATGGCTCTCGGCACCGGCGGCCATCAGGCGACTCCCGGCAGGTGGCGGCAGGCGGGCGGCGGCATGGACACCGCCTGGGGAATGGGCTTCATGACGTGATGCCGGGCCTGCCAATGATGAACCGATCGTGGCACAGATCGAGAGCACAGATCGATATCCCGGCATCGGGCGTCCGGCAAGCGGTCCGTATGGCGTACAATGGCGGGGTTCTGCGACACGGCTGTCCCTGCTCCGGCAGCGACGATCCTGGTGGTCACGCGGCTTCGCGCCCGGTCCATCCCGCACGTCCGTCGTCGCGCAGACACGGCCCGGAAGCCTTCCAGGCTGTCATCCACGTCACCCGCAGCGCGGTACCGGATAGCGCGGGGACGGCCTCGCGCCATGTCGGCCGGAGATCCCGGCCGCGTGCGCGCGTTCGCTTCAGGAGATCGCTTCATGACGTTCGAAACCCTCGGGCTTTCGCCCGCGTTGCTGCGTGCGCTGGCCGACGCCGGCTACACCCAGCCGACGCCGATCCAGGCCCAGGCCATTCCGCTGGTGTTGTCCGGGCACGATCTGCTCGGCGGTGCCCAGACCGGCACCGGCAAGACCGCCGCCTTCAGCCTGCCGCTGCTGCAGCGGCTGTCCAAGCTCACTCCGGCCAAGGGGCCGCGCAAGCCGCGTGCCCTGGTGCTCGTGCCGACCCGCGAACTGGCGGTGCAGGTCGCCGACAGCCTCAAGACCTATGGCCGCCATCTGCGCCTCAACGTGACCATGCTGTTCGGCGGCGTGGGCATGCAGCCGCAGATCGAGAACCTGCGCCGTGGTGTCGACATTCTCGTGGCCTGTCCGGGCCGCCTGCTCGATCACATGCAGACCGGCCACGCCAAGCTCGACGCGGTCGAGATGCTGGTGCTCGACGAGGCGGACCGCATGCTCGACATGGGGTTCCTGCCGAGCATGAAGCGGATCCTCGCCCGGGTGCCGGCGCAGCGGCAGACGCTGCTGTTCTCGGCCACGTTCGAGGCCCGCATCAAGGCGCTGGCGCTGGAGTTCATGCGCGACCCGCAGCAGGTACAGGTGGCCGCCAACAACACCATCGCCGAAACCATCGTGCACCGTGCGCATCCGGTGGATGCTTCGCGCAAGCGCGATCTGTTGATCGATCTGCTGAGCCGTCGCCATACCGACCAGGTGCTGGTGTTCGGCAAGACCAAGCATGGCTGCAACCGGCTGGCCGAGCAGTTGGACAAGGCGGGACTGACCGCGGTGGCGATCCACGGCAACAAGAGCCAGGCGCAGCGGCAGAAGGCGTTGGATGCGTTCAAGGCCGGCAAGGCGCGCATCCTGGTCGCCACCGACGTGGCCGCGCGCGGGCTCGACATCCCGAACCTGCCGCTGGTCATCAACCACGATCTGCCGATGGTCGCCGAGGACTACGTGCACCGGATCGGCCGTACCGGCCGCAACGGTGCGAGCGGCGAGGCGCTGTCGCTGGTGTCGGCCGACGAGGCCGGCCTGCTGCGCGATGTGCAGAAGATGCTCAAGGCCGAGATCGCGATGGAGGAGGTCGAGGGCTATGCGCCGACCCAGCCGCTGCGTCTCGACGGCCCCATGCCGCGTGGACCGAAGCGCCCGGGCGGCGGTGGTGGGCCGCGTCCGCAGCGCAAGCCGGGTGCCCGTGGGCACGGCAAGCCGCAGGAGCGCGGTGCGCAGGGGCATGCCGGCCCGCGTCAGCCGCGTGGGGACGGCGAGCGTGGCCCACGGCGTCGGCGTCACGCGGGCGGCGGCGCGCAGGGCTGATACCTGCCGGATCGCCTGAGCGATCCATCGAGGTCAGGCGGGCGGGTCCGGTCGTACCGGATCCGCCCGTTCGCGTATCGGGGGCGGTCGGTGCCGGGTTGCGGAATGCCTCAACGCGGGCGAGACGAGTGCGCGGCCGTGTCCGTCGCGTCGGGATCCTGGCCGGATGCGGAGCTGGACCGGGCGGCGGGCGGTGCGAACGGAATGGTGTCGGGCGCCGAGGCGCCGCCGGAAATGATGAAGCTCATCGCCTGGTCCACGGTCCAGTCGGTGGGCGTGAGCTTTTCCACCGGCACGACTTCCAGATAGCCCGACGTGGGGTTCGGCGTGGTCGGTACGTAAACCGCCGCCAGTTCGCGGCCGGTACCCGCCTCGTGCATGACCCGGGTGACCAGGCCGATCGATTTCATCTGGTCGTGGGGGAAGTCGATCAGCACCACGCGTTGGGTCGTGCCCGGCTTGGTCTGCAGGATGTCGAGCAGCTTGCGGGCGCTGGCGTAGATGGTGCTGGCCAGCGGCACGCGCGCGATCAGGCGCTCCAGCCAGCGCAACAGGGTCTGGCCGACGACGCGACGGGTCAGCCAGCCGACCGCCAGGATCGCCACCACGGTGGCCAGCAGGGCGATGGCGTTCTGCACCCACAAGGCGTTGGCCCAGCCGGCGCCGTCCGGGAACACGTCCGCGATCCGCTCCGACAGCGGCGCCACCCACGGCAGGCTGATGTTGCTCAGCAGGACGAACACGAACTTCACCACCACCCAGGTCAGCCAGATCGGCAGCAGGGTCAGCAGGCCGGCGAGAAACAGCCGCTGCAGGCGGCGGGCGAAGGAGATCGATTCGGACATGGAGACGTCTACGGTTCCCGGATCAGGCGGAAGCCGACATCGTCGTAACCGCGGTTGACGTCGCGGGCGCGCTCCTGCTCGCCGCGGCGCCAGCTGTCGCCGCGCACCCGGCGGCGTTCGCAGCCGTTGTCGCAGTCCAGCAGCCATTCCGCGACGGCACGCTCGCCGGCCTGGACGGGTGCGGCGGCGTCGGCCTCGGTGGCGGTGGGCAGCCGGTAGCGGTGCCCGTTGCGTTCGCTCAGCCATCGCGCGTAGGCGCTGGCGTCGTCCCAGGACACGCAGACCACCGGGTCGCCGTCGGCCTGCTCGAAACCCGGCGACGTCCAGTCGCGATGGGACAGGACGCGCAGGACCGACGCGCGTTCGCGACACAACGTCACCGAGCGCCCGCTCGCCTCGGCGAAACGTCCGTACTCGCTGCGACTGATCGGACGCCGGGTCATCGCGTAGGCGCCGTCGCCGTCGCGCACCACGGTCATCTGCGCGGGGTCGCCGGACAGGGTGTCGCCCACGCGGGGGATCGCGTCGACCCGGCGCTTCAGGGCGGCGTACGCGGACGGGTCGAGAGCGGCGGACTCGGCCAGGACCAGGGTGGCGTGCGCGGTCTCGCGTTCGAAACGCAGGGCGGCGGCGTCGGCGCGGGCCGAGAGGGCCGCGATCGCCTGCCGGCGCAGGTTCGCCAGAGCCGGGTGCGCCTGTTGGCCGGTCGCGTCGGCCAGGCGCGCGATGCGCTCGAAATGGCGGCGGGCCAGGTCGTCCTGGCGGTCGGTGATCGCCTGCACGGCCTGGGTGCCCAGGGCCGCGAGCAGGCGGCCGCTGAGGTCGGGCAGCTCCAGGTGATCCGGGGTGGCGGCGGCAACGGCGAGCAACCCGTCGTAGGCGTTGTCGCCGGCCGGCGCGACGAGGCGACGCTCGCGCAACTGGCGCTTGGCGTTCTCGATCAGCACGCTGGCTTCCGATGTCGGCGCCGCGCGCAGCAGCGCGCTCTCCGGATGTTCGAAGGCTTGCCGGGCGTTCTCCTCCTGCGCCACGACGGTCTCCTGCGGCACGGTCGCCGCCCGGAAGAACTCGGCAGGCCCGCCATCCATCTGGCGCAGCGCCATACCCGCACCGGCGGCGACGATCAGCGTCAGCGCGACCCAGGCCGCGACCGGCAGGCGCCGGATCCGGGTCAGCCCGGCGACGGTCGCGTCGCGCGGCGAGAAGGCGCGCTGGGTGCCCCGGGGAACATGCTCCAGCGCCTGGCGCATGTCGTTGGCGTCGTGGAACCGCTTGAGCGGGTACTTCGCCATCGCGCGGTCGATGAACTTCTGCCAGTGCCGCAGGGCAGGGGGCAGGCGCGGGATCGGATCCTGCGCATGCATCACCGCCATCGACAGCGCATCCTGCGCTTCGAACGGCAGGTGTCCGGTGAGCATTTCCCAGGTCAGCACGCCGACGGCGTACAGGTCGGCGCGCATGTCGACCTCTTCGCCCCGGGCCTGTTCCGGCGCCATGTACGCGGTGCTGCCCAGCGCGAGGCCGGCGCTGGTCACCCGGCTGCCGTAACCGCGTCGCAGGGCGATGCCGAAATCCGCCAGAAGCGGACGGTCGGCCTCGTCGAACAGCACGTTCTCCGCCTTGACGTCGCGGTGGATGACGCCTCGGGCATGCGCGTACGCCAACGCGGACAGCAGCGCGCGCAGGATGTCGCGGATGCGCGTCGGGTCGTCGCGCAGGTCGCGCTCGCCCAGGTGCCCGCGCGGCATGTAGGGCATCACGAAGAAGGGACGGTCGTCGCCGGTGCGGCCGATCTGGTGGATGCCGACGATGTGCGGATGGTCGAGCCGGCCGATGGTGCGCGCCTCGTTCTCGAAGCGTCGCCGGCTGACCTCGTCGGCCAGGGCTTCCGGACGCATCACCTTGATCGCGACCTCGCGCCCCAGCGCCTCCTGCCGGGCGAGGTAGACCGTGGACATGCCGCCTTCGGCGATCAGGCGCAACAGCCGATAGCCGGCGATGTCCGGCAACGGCGTGCGCGTGTCGTTGGGCCTGTAGCGATCCGGCATGCCGCCCCCTGTCAGATGCGAAGCATAGCGGTGCGGTGGCGGGTACGGGTGAATCCTGTCACAGCCTCCATCCCGTCGACGTGCGGGAAGGCAGGCGCGTGCGGTCGGTCAACGACGATCGCGCTTGCGCCGGACATAGACCTGCTTGCGGACCCTTGCCACCGGTTCGCCCGCGGCATCCAGGATCTCGGTGTCGAACCAGTGCAGATGCTTCTCGCCGCTCGCGGTGGCGCTGCGGATCGTGTCGAGGGTGGCGTCGTCGAGATGGAATTCGGCATGCACCACGCCGCGGCCCGGATTGATGAATTCGA
Source organism: Luteimonas abyssi (assembly GCF_001482195.1). GTDB lineage: Bacteria > Pseudomonadota > Gammaproteobacteria > Xanthomonadales > Xanthomonadaceae > Luteimonas > Luteimonas abyssi. The sequence continues at coordinate 1,181,889 of NZ_KQ759763.1, forward strand.
TGTTGCCCGCGCGATCCCATACGTAGTAATCGCGGCCGAGCGCCCGCATGACCAGCAACATCCAGAACGGGTCGGTCATCGCGAACAGGCTGCCGCCGAAGTGGGTGCCGACGTAGTTGCGGTTCCATGGCCGCATGCGCAACTCGACCCGAGCGGTGCGCCAGTCGCGATCGAGTCGGGTGACGTGGATGCCGGTGAACAGGAACGGCGGCCACAGGTTGAGCAGTGAGCGGAACACGAAAGGCGACATGCGGTTCGGGGGCTGGCGGCGCAGGGCCACCAGCTTACCATTCGCATGAGTATGGTGGGCCTCCCGGGTCAGAACAGCAGCGAGGCCATCCGCCGACGGTACTGACCCACCAGGGCCGCGTCCTCGATGATCCGGAATGCGTCAATCAGGCTGCGTCGCGGCAGGCCCTCGTCGAAGTCGCGGTCCTGTCGCAGCATGTCCAGGAACTGCTCCAGGCCGGCCTCGGGTCGGCCCTCGACGATCTCGCGCACGCCGAGCAGATGGCGCGCCCGCAGGTCGGCTGGATCGGCCGCCACGGCGCGCTCCAGGGCCTCGCGCGACGGCGCGTCCTTGAGCAGCGCGGAAAAGCCGAGGCGGGCGCGTGCCTTCACGCTGCGGTCGTCGGTGGCGAGATTGGCGGGCAGGGCATCGAGCAGGCGCTGGGCTTCGTCGGCCTCGCCGGTATGGAGCAGGGCGAGCGCCAGGTCGAGCTTGAGTTCCTCCTTGTCCGGCTCCGCGGCCACGGCGTCGCGCAGACGGAGGACTTCGGCGGCAGGGTCCACCGGCGCGGCGGTGTCCGCGTGGCCGGGATCGGTGTCGGCGGCCGGGGCCGGCTCGATGCCGTGGCGGGTCAGGAATTCGCGCAACTGGCCTTCGGGCAGGGCGCCGGGAAAGCCGTCGACCGGCTGTCCGTTGACCAGCAGGAAGACCGTCGGCACCGAGCGGATCTGGAAGGCGGCGGCGAGTTCCTGCTGCTGATCGACATCGACCTTGGCCAGCACGAAGGCGCCGTTGTACTCGGCGGCCAGCTTCTCGAGCAGGGGGCCGAGGGTCTTGCAGGGGCCGCACCAGGTCGCCCAGAAATCGATCAGGACCGGCGTCTGCATGGACTTCTGCAGCACCTCCGTCTCGAAATCGGCGGCGGTGGCATCGAACACGTGAGGCGTCGGGTCGGACATGCGCGGGTTCCTGGATCTCGGCAAAGCTCCGACAATGGAGCCGTCGCGGCAGGAAACCAAGTCCCGATGCCCGCTCCGCATCCATGCGATCGCCCATGCCAACTCCTGCACCACATCGTCCGTCCCACTCCTACGGTCCCGTCGCGACCGGCCTCCTGGTCACGCGCGCGCTGTCTCTGGTGGCCGCGGCGTCGGCGCTGGCGGGCGCCGTGCTGGCGGTCCTGGTCTGGCCGGAGTTCTCCCACGCCGAACATCCGTTGCCGCTGCCCGGCGCTGCGGGCCTGCGATCAGCGGGGCTCTACAACGGGCTGGTCTTCGTGCTGCCCGGCGCACTGGGCGCACTGCTGGCATGGCGGCTTTACGGGGACCTGGACCGGGCGGATCCAGACGCATCTCCGGGCGCGCGCGGCGGCTGGAGCGGATGGTGCGCGCGCATCGGCAGTCGTCTGCTGTTGATCGCCGCGCTGGCGCTAGCGGCGCAGGGCGTGTGGTCGCTGGATCTCCAGGACCTCGATGGCGGTGGCGGCCATGCCGCGTCCTGGCTGGTGTGGTGGCTGACCGCGGCCGCCGGCCTGCTGCTGATCGGTATGCGCCACTGGCGGATACCGGCGTGGACCGCGGCGGCTTTTCTCGTGGCGTTGTCGTCCTGGCCGCAATGGCCGTGGCCGGAAGCGTTCAGTCAGCGGTTCGCACTGGCGATCTGGCTGGCGTGCTGGATCGCCTGGGCGTGGCGGCGGCATCCGCGGCGCGTGCAGGGCTAGGGCCGGCCCTGTCCGCGCGCGCCGGCGACTGCGCCGGCAAACCGGCGCTCAGAGCGTGTGCGAGGTATGCAGGACCCGGTTGCGCCCCGCGGCCTTCGCACGGTAGAGCGTGGCGTCGGCCAGCGCTTGCAGCCGTTCGGGGTCGGTGCTGTCCTCGGGGGCGGTGGCGATGCCGAAGGAGGCGGTGATCGGCCCCAGCGGTTTGCCCATGTGCAGGATGCTGGACCCGGCGATCGCCTGGCGGATCTCCTCCGCCCGCTGGATCGCGGTGGCGGCGTCGGTCTCGGGCATCACGATGGTGAATTCCTCGCCGCCGTAGCGGCAGGGGATGTCCTCGCTGCGCACCAGCGTCCGCAGCGACTGGCCGACGTGGGCGAGCAGGGCGTCGCCGGCCGCGTGTCCGTGGCGGTCGTTGAAGCGCTTGAAGTGATCGATATCGAGCATCAGCAGCGACAACGGCAGGCGACGGCGTTCGCAGCGCAGCATCTCGCGGGAGAGGTTCTCTTCCAGATAGCGCCGGTTGAACAGGCCGGTCAGCGGGTCGCGGATCGATTGCACGCGCAGGGTTTCGCGCAGTTGCAGGTTGGCCAGCGCCATGCCCATCTGTTCGGCGATCGAAATGATGATGGCCGCATCGTTGTCTTCGTCCGCTGTCGGGCTGCTGGGGGCGCTGACGTGCAGCAGGCCCAGCGCGTTGCCCTGGGCGACGAGGGGCACGCACAGCGTGGAGATCCCCTCCACTGGCGCATCCGGATCCACGTGGGCACAGCGCAGGCCGCCACTGCGGCCGCGGATGTAGTGCGGCTGGCCGCGGCGCAGGGCCCAGCACTGGTCCTGCAGCAGCACGTCGTCGTTGCTGATGATCCGCTCACCGAAACCGCCGACGCTTTCGAGGAAGTTGCGCGAGGCGCGCGACAGGTAACAGCGTCCGTTCGCACCCGGCACGATCTCGGTGATGGTGCGTGCGGTCAGGGCCATGATCTCGTCGCGGGTCTGGCAGCTCTGCAACATGCCGGCGTAGACGCTCTGCGCGCGACGCTGTTCGGACAGCGCATCGCGCGCGGCGAGCGAACGCTGCAGGTCGCCGACGGCGGTCCGGGCCTCGCGCTCCAGTTGCAGGCTGCGCCGGTTCTCGCGCAACAACCCCCAGACCAGCAGGCCGAGCAGGGCGAGCGCGACCGACAGCGCCAGGACGACGAAGACGACCAGCAGGGTGGCTTCGCGTTCGCTGTGCTGCTGCCGGACCTGAAGAAGATCGGATTCGGCGGCCATGATCTGGCGGCTCAGGACGCCCAGGCGCTCCATCCGGCTCACGCTCTGGTCGATCCGGCGTTCGCGCTCCGCCTCCGTCAGCGCGTCCACGGCGGGCAGGTCCATGAGGATCTCTATGGCCTGGAGGTGTTCGCGGACCGCCGAGGCGTACTGGCCGGCGCGGGTGTGCTGGGTCGGGTTGTCGCGGGTGAGGACCGCCAGTTCGTCGGCCTGCCGCGCCGCGCGGGTGGTGGCCTCGAAGAACATCGGTCGGAAGTTGTCCCGCGCGGTGATCCGGTAACCGCGGGCGCTGGCCTCGGCCATGTGCAGGGCCGCCTCGGTGGAGACCAGAAGGTTGATCACCCGGTAGGTGTGTTCCAGCGAGCGGTTGGCCGCTTCCAGGTTGCGCACCCCGACGACCGCTGCGATGCCGGCGCCCAGCAGCAGCGCCAGCGCGACCAGGACCGATGGGAGCCGGAGCTGTCTGCTGCGCAGGGAGCGCAGTCGGGGACGGGCGAGGGACATGAGCGGCAGTCTACCCGTGAGTGCGCGCCAAGTTGTTGAACTCACGGGATTGTGTGCGGCTGGCCCGGCGCCTGGGTTAGTCTTGCCGGCTGTTCCGAACTCCAGCAGCCGCCGTGTCCATCGACGCCCCCGCATCCGAAGCCCCGCACGCCTACCGACCGGACACCGTGGAGGCGGCCGCGCAGCGGTTCTGGGACGAGACCCGGGCCTTCGAGGTGGTCGAGGACGATCGTCGCGCCAAGTTCTTCTGCATGTCGATGCTGCCGTACCCGTCCGGGGCGTTGCACATGGGCCATGTGCGCAACTACACCATCGGTGACGTGATCAGCCGTTATCAGCGCATGAACGGCCGCAACGTGCTTCAGCCGATGGGCTGGGACGCCTTCGGCCTGCCGGCGGAGAACGCGGCGATCAAGCACGGCACCGCGCCGGCCAAGTGGACCTACGCCAACATCGAGCACATGCGTGGCCAGCTCAAGGCGCTCGGTTACGCGATCGACTGGAGCCGGGAGTTCGCGACCTGCCAGCCGGACTACTACGTGCACGAACAGCGCATGTTCGTGCGGTTGATGAAGCAGGGCCTGGCCTACCGCCGCAATGCCGTCGTGAACTGGGACCCGGTCGACCAGACCGTGCTCGCCAACGAGCAGGTGGTCGACGGGCGCGGCTGGCGTTCCGGTGCACTGGTGGAAAAGCGCGAGATTCCGCAGTGGTTCCTGAAGATCACCGACTACGCGCAGGAGCTGCTCGACGGCCTGGACGCGTTGCCGGGCTGGCCGGAATCGGTCAAGACCATGCAGCGCAACTGGATCGGCCGCAGCGAGGGCCTGGAGATCCGGTTCCGGGTGGAGGGCGCGGAGGCGCCGCTGACGGTCTACACCACCCGTCCGGACACGCTGATGGGCGTGACCTTCATCAGCGTCGCCGGCGAGCATCCGCTGGCGCTCAAGGCCGCGGAAGGCAATCCCGAGCTGGCCGCGTTCCTGGACGAGCTGAAGCAGGGTGGGGTCTCCGAGGCGGAGCTGGAAACCCAGGACAAGCGCGGCATGGCGACCGGCCTGTGGGCGATCCACCCGGTCACCGGCGAGGACATCCCGGTCTACGTCGCCAACTTCGTGCTGATGGGCTACGGCACCGGTGCGGTGATGGCGGTGCCCGCGCACGACCAGCGCGACTGGGAGTTCGCCAAGGCCTACGGGCTGCCGGTGCGGCCGGTGATCGTGCCGGCGGCGGTGCGCGATGCGCTGAACGAGGTGGTCGGCGACGTCGCCCACGACGCCGACCCGTTCCAGGCCGCCCTGGCCGGCGGTTCGGTCGATGCCTACGACACCTCGGCCGCGGTCGCGGTGGTCCAGCGCTATCTCGACGCGATCGAACAGCAGGGCGCCTACACCGAACGCGGGTTCCTGATCAATTCCGGCGAGTACAACGGGCTGGATTTCGATGCGGCGTTCCGGGCCCTGGTGACGCGTTTCCAGGCCGACGGCCACGGCGCGCACAAGGTCAATTTCCGTCTGCGCGACTGGGGCGTGAGCCGGCAGCGCTACTGGGGCTGTCCGATCCCGGTGATCTACTGCGATGCCTGCGGCGCGGTGCCGGTGCCCGAGGACCAGTTGCCGGTGGTGCTGCCCGAGGACGTCGCCGACGCGTTCAAGGCCGGCGTCGTGCGCTCGCCGATCAAGTCCGACCCGTCCTGGCGCCAGACCACCTGCCCGCAGTGCGGCGGTGCGGCCGAGCGCGAGACCGACACCTTCGACACCTTCATGGAGTCGAGCTGGTACTACGCCCGTTACACCTCGCCCGGCGCGACCGACATGGTCGACGCACGGGCGAAGTACTGGACCCCGGTGGACCAGTACATCGGCGGGATCGAACACGCGATCCTGCACCTGCTGTATTTCCGCTTCTACCACAAGCTCCTGCGCGACCAGGGACTGCTCGACAGCGACGAACCGGTCGTCAACCTGCTGACCCAGGGCATGGTGATCGCGGAGACGTTCTTCCGCGAGACCGCGAACGGTGGCAAGGACTGGTTCAACCCCGCGGACGTGGCGGTGGAACGCGACGACAAGGGCCGGGTGACCGGTGCCACCCTGGTGGCCGACGGCCAGCCGGTCTCGGTCGGCGGCATCGAGAAGATGTCCAAGTCCAAGAACAACGGCGTCGATCCGCGCGCCATGGTGGACAAGTTCGGCGCCGACACGGTGCGCCTGTTCTCGATGTTCGCCGCGCCGCCGGAGCAGTCGCTGGAGTGGAACGAGGCCGGCGTCGAGGGCATGGCGCGTTTTCTGCGTCGGCTGTGGAACCAGGTCTCGCGTCATGTCGAGGCGGGACCTGCGCCCGCGCTCGACATCGCCGCGCTGGATGCCGGGCAGAAGACCCTGCGCCGCCAGTTGCACGAGACGATCCAGAAGGTCGGCGACGACTACGGCCGCCGGCACAGTTTCAACACCGCGATCGCGGCGGTCATGGAACTGCTCAACCATGTGGCGAAGTTCGACGACGCCAGCGACAACGCCCGCGCGCTGCGCCAGGAGGTGTTCGAGGCCATGGTGCTCATGCTCAACCCGATCACCCCGCACGCCAGCCACGCCCTGTGGCAGGCGCTGGGCCATGCGCAGACCCTGCTCGAGGACAAGGCGTTCCCGGTCGCCGACGCAGCCGCGCTGGCCCGCGACGCGGTCACCCTGGCCGTGCAGGTCAACGGCAAGCTGCGCGGTACCCTGGAGGTGGCGGTCGACACCGAGCGTGCCGCCATCGAGGCCGCCGCCCTGGACGAGCCCAACGTCGCCCGGTTCCTGGAAGGGCTCCAGGTCCGCAAGATCATCGTCGTTCCCGGCAAGATCGTGAACATCGTGGCCGGCTGAGCCGGTCCGCTTGCCGCCCCCCTCCACGTCGTCCAGACTCCCGCCATGCGCAGATTTCTCCGGTCTCTTCCGCTCGTCCTGTTGTCGGCCCTGCTGCTCGCCGGCTGTGGGTTTCACCTTCGCAACGCGTTGACGTTGCCGCCTGACCTCGGGCCGGTGCGGGTGATCGCGAGCGACCGCTTCAGCCCGCTGATCGATCCCATCGAAATGGCGCTGCAGCGTGCCGGCGCCCAGGTGGTGCCCGCAGCCACGCGGGATGTGGCGACGCTGGAAGTGCTGTCCGAGCGCTGGGCGACCACGCCCATCGCGATCGACGAAGCAGGGCGTGCGCTGGAGTACTCGCTGCGTTACGCGGTCGTGTTCAGACTGAGCGACGCGCAGGGCCAGGACATCGTGCCGCAGCAGGCGATCGAGATGGCGCGCGATTTCACCCAGAGTGCGGACGAGCTGATCGGCACCGAGAGCGAGCGCGAGCTGCTCAGCCGCGAAATGCGTCGGGAGATGGTGGCCTCGATCGTGCGCCGGATCGACGGGGCCTCGCGCCAGCCGTGAGCGGCCGGGCGGCACGATGGAACTGACGCCCGAGCGCCTGGCCGGCCAGCTGGGGCAGGGCGCCTTGCGACCCGTGTACCTGATCGCCGGTCCCGAAATGCTGCGCGTGCTCGAAGCCGCGGATGCGGTGCGCGTCGCCGCGCGTGCGCAGGGCTACGCCGAACGCGAGGTGTTCGAGCCGGACGGGCGCGACATCGACTGGAGCGGCCTTGAAGCCAGCCTGCGTGCGCCGAGTCTGTTCGCCGCCCGCCGGGTGATCGAGATCCGCCTGCCCACCACCAAGCCGGGCAAGGACGGCGCCGCGGTCATCAGCGGGTTCTGCGAGGCGCCGCCGGACGATGTCCTGCTGCTGATCACCGGCGGCGAGTGGAGCCGGCAGCATGGCGGCAAGTGGAGCGAGGCGGTCGCCCGGGTCGGCTTGGTCGCGGTCGCCTGGAGCGTGAAGCCTCACGAAATGCCGGAGTGGATCGAGCGGCGCCTGCGCGGGCGCGGGCTGGCCGCCGACCGCGAGGCCGTGCAGCGCCTCGCCGACCGGGTCGAGGGCAATCTGCTGGCGGCGGCGCAGGAGGTCGAAAAGCTCGCGCTGCTGGCCGAGGGCGGCATACTCGATGCTGCCCGGATGGACGATCTGGTGGCCGACGCGGCGCGTTTCGACGTGTTCCGCCTGGTCGATGCCGCCCTGTCGGGCGCGGCGGCGCAGGCGGTGCGCATGCTCGCCGGCCTGCGCGCCGAGGGCGAGGCGGTGCCGGCGTTGATGGGCATGGTGGTGATGGAGCTGCAGCGCGCCGCGGCGCTGGCGCGGGTGCAGGCGCGCGGTGGCAATCTGGCCAGCGAGTTCCGTGCGCAGCGCGTGTGGGAATCGAAACAGGCGGTGTACCGGCGCGCCCTGCAGCGGCACCCGCCGGCGCGCTGGGAACGGTTCATCGCCGAGGCGGGTCGGATCGACCGCATCGCCAAGGGCCGCGCGGCCGGCGACGCCTGGCAGGCGCTGGAGCGACTCCTGGTCGCGGTGGCGGAGCCGAACGCCGTGACGCTGGCGAACTGAACGATGGGCGAGGCCCCCCCGCTGCTGGTGCTCTACGGCGGCACCTTCGATCCCGTCCACGAGGGGCATCTCGCCGTGGCGCGCGCCGCGCGCGATCTGCTCGGGGTGCCGATCCACCTGATGCCGGCCGCGGACCCGCCGCACCGCCCGGCCCCGGGAGCCGGCGTGTCGGCACGGGTGGCGATGCTCGAACACGCTGTGGCTGGCGAGCCGGGCCTACAGGTGGACCGCCGTGAAGTGGAACGTCCGGGACGCAGCTGGACCGTGGACACCCTGCGCGCGCAGCGGGCGGCCGAACCGGGCAGGCCTGTCGCGCTGTTGCTGGGGGCGGACGGTTTTCGCGGTCTGCCGCGATGGAAGGAGTGGCGCGCACTGCTGGACCTGAGCCATTTCGTCGTCGCCGAACGCGACGGGGACGACGATGCCGGACTCCCAGCCGTACTGGTCGAAGCGCTCGCCGGGCGCTGGGTGACGTCGCCGGATGCGTTGCGCACGGCGCCGGCCGGTCTCGTACTGCGGCTTCGCCAGCCGTTGCACCCCGCCTCGGCGACCGAAGTCCGGCGCAGGATCGCCGCGGGCGAGCCCTGGGCGTCCCTGGTGCCGCCGGCGGTCGCGGCGGAAATCCGTGAGGCCGGTCTCTATGCACACGGCGCGGACGCGGACGCGCGGCTATAATCCGCCCCAAATCCAAGAGTTCATCGCTTTGACCAGCCCCGCCCAAGTCATCAAGACCCGCCTGCCCAACCCGCCGCCGGCTGCCGACGATCTGCTCACGCAGGTGCGCGCCGCCACCGAAGAGCTCAAGGCGAAGGACACCGTCGAGATCGATGTCCGCGGCAAGACCAGCGTCTGCGACTACATGGTGGTGGTGTCCGGCACTTCCAGCCGGCACGTGAAATCCATCGCCGACGAAGTCGTGAAGTACGCCAAGCGCCTGGATGTGCAGCCGCTCGGCGTCGAGGGCGAGCGCGAGGCGGAGTGGGTGCTGGTCGACCTGGGCGATGTCGTGGTCCACGTGATGCTGCCGCGCGTGCGCGAGTTCTACGCGATCGAGCGGCTGTGGACGGTCGGCGACGAGCCGCCGGAGCGCTGAGCCGGCGGTGAAGGCCCGCCTGATCGCCGTCGGCGAACGTGCGCCGGCCTGGGTGGCGGACGGCTTCGCCGAGTACCGCAAGCGGCTGTCGCACTGGCTGCCGCTGGATCTGACCGAGATCGAGCCCGGCCTGCGCGGCAAGAGCCGCGACCCGGTGCGCGCCTGTCAGGACGAGGGGACGCGAGTCCTGGCCGCACTGCCGAAACAAGCCACGGTGGTCGCGCTCGACGGTCGTGGCCGCATGCATTCGTCCGAGGATCTCGCACGTCGCCTGGAGCACTGGCGCGGACAGGGGCGCGACCTCGCGATCCTGATCGGTGGCCCTGAAGGCCACGCCGATGCGGTCCTCCAGCGAGCGGACGAGCGCTGGTCGCTCGGTCCGCTGACGCTGCCGCACATGCTGGTGCGGCTGGTCGCCGCCGAACAGCTCTATCGCGCTGCCGCGCTGCTGGCCAACCATCCGTATCACCGCGCCTGAGCGCGCGTCGCCGGTCCGGACGGCATCGCCCGGACCGGAGGCGCGCCGGGGCGTGCGACCTGCTGGCGGTCCAGGTGGAAGTCCGCCGGGACCTACCCGTTCGAACGACCGCGATGCCGTCCTGACGTGCCGCCTCGAAGCGCCATTGCCGGAGCACGTGGCGACGTGCCGCCTCGTCGAGGACGCGATGCCCGCTGCTGCCGTGGATGGCGACCTCCAGCGGGCGACCGTCGATGTCCACCAGCACCCGCAGGACGACGGTGCCCTGCAGGCCATGGCGGAGCGCTGCCGGGGGGAGGGCGGTGCCGTGGCGTGCGCGTACCGCAGGACGTTGCCGTCGGCCGTCACCGCGGAAACCGGCGCGGGGCCCGCGGCCGGGTGCGCGAGCGTCGGCGCGCTCGGGGCGACCGCAGGACGCGCCGGACGGCGTGTGGATCCGATGACGGTTCCGCCCGCAACGAAAAGACCAGGCCCGCGGACGCGGGCCTGGCCGATGGTGGTCCCGATGCCGGTGCGGCGATCTGCGCCGCCGCTCCGGGTCAGTCGCCGTCCGCAGCGGGATCGGGGTCGTCGCCGGGGGTGCGGTCCAGTCCGCCCTGATCGGGATCGGGCTTGCGGCGCTCGCCGCGATGGCGGGCGTCGTCGTGATCGCGGGGCTGGCGTTCGGCGTAGCCCGAGTCGGCCGCGTCATCCTTGCCGGGAGTGCCGTCGTGGCGGGAATCGTCCGATTCGTGCGGGGTCGTGTCGCGCGGGGTCATACGTCCTCCTCAGCGGCCGAGCTCGAACACCACATCGAGGGAAATCGACACGGTGTTCTCGCCCGGAGAAATTGGGCTGCCCGTCGCCTGGACTGCATCCATCGCCGCCATGCGCATCATCGGCACCGGCGGGTTGAAACCGCCGCCTTCGCTGACGCTGACGATGCGGCGCACGCGCAGGCCGAGCGATTCGGCATACATGTCGGCCCGCTTGCGAGCCAGCTCGATCGCCTTGCGGCGCGCCTCGTCGTAGGCCTCCTCGGGCTGGTCGATCTCGAAGTTGGGACCGTTGACCTGGTTGGCGCCGTTGGCGACGAGGGCATCGATCACATCGCCGATCCGGGCCACGTCGCGCAATTTCACGCTCACCGTGTTGTTGGCCTGGTAGCCCGTGATCGTGGGCGATTCGTTCTCCGAATGGCGGTACTGCGGGTAGATGTTCAGGCCGGAGGTCTGGATGTCGCGGTCCTGGAGGCCGGCCTCGCGGATCGCACGCATCAGGCGGTTCATCTGCTCGGCGTTGGCACGCAACGCGGCGTTGGCATCGGCCGCCTGGGTCACGACACCGGCGGACATCGTGGCCACATCCGGCGTGCGGCTGGCCTCGGCCTGCGCGCTGACGGAGAGCAGGGTGCTGTCGGGCGCGGTCTGGAAGGCTGCGGCGTTCGGCGTCTGGGCGTGGGAGCTCATGGCGGCGGTGGCGAGGGTCGCGGCGAGGAGGGCGGCGGCAAGCGGGCGCAGGATCATGCGGGATGTCTCCGGTTTCGAATGAAAGGGTCGGTGCGTAGCGGTGAACGGGCCGTGAGCCTGAACGGGGTTAATCGCGTTCGCGGCGCAGTGGCCGGCGATGTGGACGGGTATCCTTGTCGGCATGCTGCTGCTGGCTTCGAAATCGCCCCGGCGGGCCGAATTGCTGGGGCGTCTGGGCGTCCCGTTCTCGGTCCTGGACATCGATGTTCCCGAATTGCGCGCACCGGGCGAGACACCGGAGGCTTACGTGTGCCGTGTCGCCCGCGACAAGGTCGAAGCCGGCTGGCGGGCGGCGTCGACCACCGCGGAAGCGGTGCTGGCCTCGGACACCGAGGTGGTGCTCGACGATCGGGTCTACGGCAAGCCGGCCGATGCGGCCGATGCCGTGGCGATGCTGGAAAGCCTGTCGGGGCGCACGCACCGGGTGCTGTCGGCGGTCGCCTTGCGCACTGCGCAAGGACTGAGCGAAGCGCTGGTGGCCACCGAAGTCACGTTCGAGCGGATCGATCCGCGCGACATCGCGGCCTACGCCGCCAGTGGCGAGCCATTCGGCAAGGCCGGCGCTTACGCCATCCAGGGTGGCGCGGAGCGCTTCGTCCGGCACCTGTCGGGCAGTCACTCGGGCGTGATGGGGCTGCCTCTGCACGCCACTTCGGCGTTGCTGCGGGCAGCCGGACTGTTGCACGCGGGCGGCGTGCGATGAGCGGAACCCCGACGCACGGGTGCAGCACGGACACGGCGGCGCCCTGCGTCGCTTTCGGCCGCGACCGCGGCATCACCTTCGAATAGGGCCGGGCATGTCCGAGGAAATCCTGATCAACGTCACGCCGCGCGAGACCCGGGTCGCGGTGGTCGAGAACGGCATGCTGCAGGAACTGCACATCGAGCGCGGTGGCAGCCGTGGGGTGGTGGGCAACATCTACAAGGGCCGTGTGCAACGGGTGATGCCGGGCATGCAGGCGGCGTTCGTCGAAATCGGCCTGGATCGGGCGGCGTTCCTGCACGCCAGCGACGTGATGCGCGCGCTGCCGCCGCCTGAGATGGATGCCGAGGCCGGCGCGCCGTCGGTGCCGACCCCGGTGCCGCCGATCGCCGAATTGCTGCGGGAAGGACAGGATGTGGTGGTGCAGGTGGTCAAGGAGCCGATCGGCACCAAGGGTGCGCGCCTGACCACGCAGATCAGCATCCCGTCGCGCTACCTGGTGCTGCTGCCGCAATCGAGCGTGGTCGGCATTTCCGCGCGGATCGAGGACGACGGCGAGCGCCGTCGCCTGAAGACGCTGGTGTCCGATCTCGCCCAACAGGCCGGCGCGCACGGCTACATCGTCCGGACCAATGCCGAGGGACAGCCGCCGGAGGCGCTGGCCGAGGACATCGCCTATCTGGCGCGGGCCTGGGCGCTGGTGGGCGAGGCGGCGCAGGCCGCACGCCTGGGCACCTGCGTCTACGAAGACCTGACCCTGCCGATGCGCGCGGTGCGCGATCTGATGCGTCGCGACGTGGACAAGGTGCGGGTGGATTCGCGCGAGACCTTCGAACGCCTGCGCGGGTTCGCCGCGCAGTACATGCCGGCCTTGGCCGACGGCGACGGCGACGCGTTGGCCGAGCGGATCGAGCATTACACCGGTGCGCGGCCGATCTTCGATCTCTACGGCGTGGAGGACGAGATCCAGCGTGCCCTCGACAAGCAGGTGCCGTTGAAGTCCGGCGGCTACCTGGTGATCGACCAGACCGAGGCGATGACCACCGTCGACGTCAATACCGGGTCCTTCCTCGGACAGCGCAATCTCGAGGAAACCGTCTACCGCACGAATCTGGAAGCGGCGCAGGCGGCGGCGCGGCAGTTGCGGCTGCGCAATCTGGGCGGGATCGTGATCATCGACTTCATCGACATGGTCGATCCGGAGCACCGGCGCCAGGTGCTGCGCACGCTGGAGAAATCGCTGACCAAGGATCACGCCAAGACCACGGTCTACGACTTCTCGCCGCTGGGCCTGGTCGAGATGACCCGCAAACGCACCGTCGAGAGTCTGGAGCGCCAACTGTCGGAGACCTGCACGGCGTGCAGCGGTCGCGGTGTGGTCAAGACCGCCGAGACGGTGACCTACGAGGTGTTCCGCGAGATCGTGCGCGCGGTGCGCCAGTTCGAATCCGCGCGCCTGCTGGTGATCGCCTCGCCCAAGGTCGTGGCCCGGATCACCGACGAGGAATCCACCGCCGTTGCCGAGCTGGAGGAATTCCTGGGCAAGAGCATCCGGTTCCAGGCCGACGAGCAATACCTGCAGGAGCAGTTCGATGTCGTCCTGCTGTAGCGCCGGTCCGGTCCCCTCCCGATGAGCCCGGCGATCCGTCGGCATGCCCGGCGCGCCGGGCGTTGGTCGTGGTATCTGCTGGCTGCGATTCTGGTGACAATGGCCGTGGTGGCCGGGATCGCGTCGCAGCTCATGCCGCTGGCCGAGCGTCACCCCGAGCGGGTCGCCGCCTGGTTGAGCGAGCGTGCCGGCCGGCCCGTGCGTTTCGATGCGCTCGAGGCCGAGTGGACCCGTCGTGGACCGCTGTTGCGCGTGGACGGGCTTCGGGTCGGGGCCGACGACGATGCCGTGGAGATCGGTGCTGCGGAGATCCTGGTCGCCCAGTACGCCGGCCTGCTGCCGGGACGTTCCCTGACCGAATTGCGGCTGCGCGACGTGCATCTGGAACTGGAGCGCCGCGACGACGGCAGCTGGCATGTGCACGGGCTGCCGGGCGAGGGGCCCGGGCGCGACGATCCGTTCGCCGGCCTGGAGCGGCTCGGGGAGGTGCAGGTGCTGGGCGGCAGTCTGGATCTGCACGCGCCTGAGCTGGGCATTCGGACCCATGTGCCGCGAATCGACCTGCGCCTCCAGGTCGAGCGCGACCGCGTGCGCATCGCCGGGCGCGCCTGGCGGGTGGAAACGCACGCGCCGGTGCAGGTGGCGCTGGAGCTGTCGCGCAGCAGCGGCGATGGTCGGGTGTGGGCGGGTATCGAGCGTGCCGAACTGGACGGCTGGTCGCCGCTGTTGCGTTATGCCGGTGTCGCGGTGGCCGGCGGGCAGGGCGACGTGGGGGCGTGGATCACGTTGACGGCCAGACGGATGGTCGCGGCGCGGGCGACGGTCGCGTTCGAGGGCCTGACGCTGAAGGCGGTCGATGCCACAGACGCCGCCGAGGTCCAGTTCCAGCGGCTGGAGGCGGATCTCGACTGGCGGGTTACCCCGGGCGGCTGGCGCCTCGACGCCCCCCGCCTGCGGCTCGGGTCCGCGGACGACGTGCAGTCGCTGGACGGCATCGCGATGGCGATGGGTGTCCAGCAGGCCGTCGCCGCGGCGCGGGTGGACCTGGGTCCGTTGCTGGCGCTGCTGCCGCTGTCGGACCGGCTGCCCGACGGGGTGCGGACCTGGCTGCGCGATGTGCAGCCGGGGGTGGTGGCCACCGATGTGGCGTTCGCGCGTGATCCCGCCACGGGTGCCATGCGGATCGCGGCGCGGCTGGACGATCTCGCGTTCGCCAGCCGCGGCGAAGCGCCCGGCATGTCGGGTGTGGCGGGAACGCTGAAGGGCGATGCCGATGGCGTGGTGTTCACGCCCGACCCCCGGGCGCGCTGGCGCTTCGACTGGCCCGCCGGCTTCAGCGCGCCGCACGACATCCGCCTGGCCGGCTCCATCGTGGCCTGGCACGGTGACGGTGGCTGGGAGATCGCGACGCCGGCGTTGCGCGTCGAAGGCGAGGGCTATGCCGCCACCGTGCGGGGAGGGCTGGGCTTCGACGCCGATGGCAGCCGCCCGCGCATCGACCTGGCCGCCGAGCTCGACGATGCCGCCGTGCCGGTGGCCAGACGCTTCTGGGTCCGGCACCGGATGCCGGAGGCGGCCGTTGCATGGCTGGACGCGGCGCTCGTCGACGGTCGGGTGCGCAACGGCCGCGCGGTGGTCTCCGGCGACCTCGACGACTGGCCATTCCGGGCCGCGCCCGGGCAGCCGGCCCCGGGCCTGTTCCAGGCCGAGGGCGATCTGGCCGGCGCGGTGTTGCGGTTCCAGCCGGACTGGCCTGCGATCGACGCGCTCGAGGGCCATGTCAGGTTCGTCGCCGACGGCTTCGAGGTGAGCGGCCACGCGGCCATGGCCGGGGTCGAGATCCCGGAGATCGAGGGCGGCATCGCGAGCTTCGCCGACGCCGAGCTGCAGGTCCGCGCCCAGGCGCAGTCCGATGTCTCGGCGATGTTCGACATGCTGCGCCAGACCCCGTTGTACGAGGGGCTTTCGGCGCTGGACGAGCTGCAGGCGGTGGGGCCGGCGCGGGGGCGTTTCGCGATGACGCTGCCGTTCGGGGAGGGCGTCCCGCCGCAGATCGACGGCGAGGTCGATCTCGACGATGTGCGGGTCTCCGAGCGCACATGGACATTGGACCTCGAGCAGGTCAACGGCACGCTGCGCTACGACGAGCACGGATTCAGCGCGCCCACATTGCGCGTGCGCGCCGAAGGCGGCGACGGTCAACTGCGGCTCGCCGCCGGCGAAGGCCATGTGGAGGATCCGGCGCAGGCGCTTGAAGGCGCCTTGCAGGCCGATTTCGCCATTGCCGCGCTCCTCGACCGCGTCGATACGCTGGCATGGCTGCGCCCGCACGTGGATGGGCGCTCGGGTTGGACGGTCGGCGTCCGGGTCCCGCGCACGGTGCAGGCGGGCACCGCGCCGGCCGAGCTGAGCCTGCGCTCGGACCTGCGCGGCACCGCGCTGGCGTTGCCGGCGCCGCTGGCGAAGCCCGCCGATGTTCCGTTGCCGACGGAGGTGCGCGTGGGCCTGCCGCTGGAGGACGGTCACGAGATCGTGGTGGCACTGGGCGACCGGCTGCAGGTGCGTGCGCGCGAAACGCCGGCTGGTACCGGCCTGGGAATCGCGCTGGGCGGCGAAGCGGCGCGGCCGCCGCCGGCATCCGGCATTGTGCTGGCCGGCCGCACGGACGCGCTGGATGCGCTGGAGTGGGCGGGTCTGTTGGCCGCAGGCGACGGCGACGGGCTGCCGCTGCGGCGCATCGACCTGGTCGCCGATCGCCTGGTGCTGCTGGGCGGGACGTTCCCGCAGACCCGGATCCGCGCGGCACCCGGCGCCGCAGGGACGGAGCTCGGCTTCGAAGGCCCGGCGTTGGTGGGCGCGGTCCGCCTGCCCGAAGGCGGCATGCCGCTGGTGGGCCGGTTCGAGCGGTTGTACTGGCAGCGTCCCGAAGCCGAAGGCGCACCCGTGGCGCCGGCGCAGGCGGCCGCGTTGCCGCAGGCCGACCCCGCGGACGACGGCATCGACCCCTCGCGGGTGCCGGCGCTGCAGATCGACGTGACCGAACTGCGATTGGGCCGGGCGCGCCTGGGCGAAGCCTCGCTGCGCACGCGTCCGGTGGCCGATGGCCTGCAGGTCGATCACCTGCGCGCCCAAGGCGTGGACGGGCGGGTCGACATCACCGGTGCCTGGCGCGGTCGGGGCGTCGACCAGCGGACGCAAGCCGACGTGGAGATCGAAAGCGGCGACTACGGTGCGTTGATGGCCGCGCTGGGACAGGGCGAACTGCTGCAGGGCGGCAACGGGCGGATCGATTTCGAAGTGGACTGGCGCGGCAGTCCCGCGAACCTCGATCTGGCGAGTCTGTCCGGACATCTGGCGCTGTCGATCCGCGACGGGCAGCTGGTCGACGTGGAGCCGGGTGCCGGGCGCCTGCTCGGCCTGCTCAGCGTGGCCGAACTGCCACGCCGGTTGATGCTCGACTTCCGCGACTTCTTCGACCGTGGTCTCGCATTCAACCGAATGTCGGGCGAGGTCCACTTCGCCGGTGGCCAGGCGCGCGGCGAGGGTTTGACCATCGACGCGCCGGCGGCGGAGATCCGGATCCGCGGCAGCGCCGACCTGCGCGGGCAGACGTACGATCAGACCATCGACGTGCATCCCAAGTCGGGCAACCTGCTGACCGCGGTGGGTGCGTTGACCGGCGGCCCGATCGGCGCGGCCGTGGGCGCGGCTGCCAACGTGGTCCTGCGCCGGCCGCTGGGAGAGATCGGCGCCACGACCTACCGCGTCAGTGGCCCGTGGCGCGACCCCGAGGTCGAGGTGATCCGGCGTGAACCGCAGCGCGCCGCCGGATCGCGCCGACAGCCGGCGGGCGATCCGGCGCCATCGGAACCGCCAGTCGACGCAACGGAACCCTGAAGAGCGGGCCGTGAACGCCCGTCGGATGCCATGGTCCGTGCTGTTCTTTCTTGCCAATGGCGCCTAGCGCGTGACGGCTCGTCATCGACGCCGCTTGTTCCGGCGGCCTTCGCCCCCCATCCTGAGCGGATGTCCGAATCCCCCATCGCACTCGCCGAACGCCGCCTGCTGACGCCCGCAGGCCTCGATGTCCGTCAGCTCGACAGTACCTTCTCCGCGCTGCTGGGGCCGGGCGTCGATTTCGGCGATCTCTACTTCCAGCACAGCCGGCGCGAGAGCTGGAGCATGGAGGATGGCATCGTCAAGGACGGCGCCCATGCCATCGAGCAGGGCGTGGGCGTGCGCGCCATCGCCGGCGAGAAGACCGGCTTCGCCTACTCCGACGACATCGATGCGGCCGCGCTGCTGGCGGCGGCCGGCTCGGCGCGCGCGATCTCGCGCGATGGCCGTGCGCACGCGCCGCTGCAGGTGAACGCGCGCGGGCGGGATCGTGCGCGGCTGTACCCGGCGCTCGATCCGATCGAGGGCCTCGACAGCGCCGCCAAGGTCGGGGCCCTGCGCGATCTCGATCGTCTGCTGCGCGCGGCCGATCCGCGGGTCAAGCAGGTGATGGTCAGCCTGTCGGGCGTGGTCGATACCGTCCTGGTGGCGCGTTCGGACGGCGTGCTCGCCGGCGACGTGCGACC
Source organism: Luteimonas abyssi (assembly GCF_001482195.1). GTDB lineage: Bacteria > Pseudomonadota > Gammaproteobacteria > Xanthomonadales > Xanthomonadaceae > Luteimonas > Luteimonas abyssi. The sequence goes on from NZ_KQ759763.1 coordinate 1,200,052, forward strand.
GCTGGTGCGGCTGAACGTGCAGGTCATCGTGGAACAGGATGGGCGCCGCGAATCGGGCTATGCCGGCTACGGCGGCCGCCACGGGTACGACGTGCTGCTGGCCGACGGCAAGCCGGAGCACTTCGCGCGCGAGGCACTGCGGCAGGCGTTGGTGAACCTGGACGCGGTCGATGCGCCCGCCGGGGTCATGCCGGTGGTGCTGGGCGCAGGCTGGCCCGGCGTGCTGCTGCACGAGGCGGTCGGCCACGGGCTGGAAGGCGACTTCAACCGCAAGGGCACCAGCACCTATGCCGGGCGCCTGGGCGAACAGGTGGCGGCGAAGGGGGTGACCATCGTCGACGACGGCACCCTGGCCGGGCGTCGCGGTTCGCTCGACGTCGACGACGAAGGCACACCGACGGGCTGCACCACGCTGATCGAGGACGGCGTGCTCGCCGGCTACATGCAGGACACCCACAACGCCCGCCTGATGGGCGTGGCGCCGACCGGCAACGGGCGGCGCGAATCGTTCGCCCACCTGGTGATGCCGCGCATGACCAACACCTACATGCTGGCCGGCCAGGACGATCCCGAGGACATGATCCGTTCGGTGAAGAAAGGCCTGTACGCGGTCAACTTCGGGGGCGGACAGGTCGACATCACCAGCGGCAAGTACGTGTTTTCGGCCACCGAGGCCTATCTGATCGAGGACGGCCGGATCACCGCGCCGGTCAAGGGCGCGACGCTGATCGGCAACGGGCCTGAAACCATGCGCAAGGTCGCCCGCATCGGCCACGATCTGGCGCTCGACGATGGCGTGGGCGTCTGCGGCAAGGACGGACAGAGTGTGCCGGTGGGCGTGGGCCAGCCGTCGCTGTTGATCGATGGCCTGACCGTGGGTGGGACCCAGGCGTGAGCGGCCGGCGATCGCGACCGGACGCTCCCGGTACGCTGCGCGCAGCGGCGCTCGATGGTCTCCGGGAGGCCTACGGGTCGCCGGCGTCGGCGTCCTCGTCTTCGTGTGGCGACGCCTGCGCCTGCAGCAGGTCGCGCAGCGCGCGGAACAGTTCCCGATAGGCATGCGGCGGCTTGTTTTTCGCGCGTTCCTGCATCGCGTTGCGGACCAGCTGGCGCAGGTGCTGGCGGTCGGCGTCCGGATGCGCGGCGAGCAGCTCGCCCAGCGCAGGATCGCCTTCGTCCAGCAGCCGCTCGCGCCAGGTCTCGGCCCGGTGCAGGAGCGCGGTTTCCTGACGCGCCGCTTCGCCGCCGGCATCGAGCGCATCGCGGATCGCCTCGAGGGTGGCGTCGTCCTCGCGGCGCATCTGCTTGGCCAGATAGGCGAGCTGGCGCTTGCGCGCGATGTGCGAAGTGATCCGGCGCGCTTCCTTGATGTGCGGCAACAGCGCCTCGGGCAGCGGCAGCTTTTCCAGCTGCGCATCGCTCAGGCGCGCCAGTTTCTCGCCCAGCGCCAGGGTCTCCAGGGCGCCGCGCCGTTGTTCGCTGCGGCTGGGCGAGAAGTACTCGCCGGTGTCTTCGTCGATTCCACGCATACCCGTTCCCGTCTCCGGTCCGATGCCGGCCTGCAAACCAGAAGGATAAGCCATTGAACCAGGTGCTCTCGCACGCGTCCGCTGCCGGCGCCACCGACGACAGCCGCGTGCGGCTGGATCGCCTGCAGGCGATCGCCGGCCAGGTGCTGGCGCTGTGCCGCGCGCGCGGCGCCGACCAGGCCGAGGTCGCCTGCTCGGAGGAGCGCGGCCTCAACATCGGCGTGCGCCTCGGCGAGGTGGAAACGGTGGAGGCCACGCGCGATCGCGGGGTGTCGCTCACGGTCTATTTCGCCCAACGCAAGGGCAGCGCGAGCACCGCCGATCTGCGCGAAGAGAGCCTGGTCGCCACGGTCGAACAGGCCTGCGCGATCGCCCGCTTCACCGAGGCCGATCCCGCGGCCGGTCTGGCCGATGCGGCGCTGATGGCGCGCGACCTGCGCGATTTCGACAGCTGGCATCCGTGGGCGGTCGATGCCGACGAGGCCGTCGCACTCGCACTGGCCTGCGAGCAGGCCGGACGCGACAGCGATCCGCGCATCGACAACTCCGACGGCGCCTCGTTCGGCAGCGGCCAGTCGTTGAGCGTCTACGCGAACTCGCATGGTTTCGTCGGCGCCGGCCGCGACACCCACCACAGCCTCGGATGCGCGCTCATCGCCGGCAAGGGCGAGGCGATGCAGCGCGACGGCTGGTACACCCTGGGCCTGGCGCGCGAGGACATGGAAGCGGCCGACGCGGTCGGACGCAAGGCCGCCGCCCGCGCGCTGTCGCGGCTGGGCCCCCGGCCCATGCCCACCGGTGCCTTGCCGGTCCTGTTCTCGATGGAAACCTCGCGCTCGCTGGTGGGGCACCTGCTGGGCGCGGTGTCCGGTGGGTCGCAGTACCGACGCGCCAGCTTCCTGCTCGACGGCGCGGGCGAGCGGATCCTGCCGGAGTGGTTCTCCATCCGGGAGCGGCCGTTCCTGCCGCGCGGACTGCGCTCGGCGGCGTTCGACGACGAGGGCGTGGCGACGCGCGAGTCGTCGCTGGTCGAGGATGGCGTGCTGCAGCGCTACGTGCTGGGCAGTTACTCGGCACGCAAGCTCGGCCTGCAGACCACCGCCAATGCGGGCGGCGTGCACAACCTCGAAATCGGCGCGAACGCCGGCGATCTGGCGTCGATGCTGCGCACGATGGGACGAGGCCTGCTGGTGACCGAGCTGATGGGGCAGGGCGTCAACGGCGTGACCGGCGATTACTCGCGCGGGGCGGCGGGCTTCTGGGTGGAGCACGGCGAGATCCAGTACCCGGTCGACGGCCTCACCATCGCCGGTAACCTGAAAACGATGTATCAGGGCATCCAGGCGGTCGGCGGCGAATGGGATCCGCGTTCGCACATCCGCGTCGGACCGATCCTCCTGGATCGCATGACCGTCGCCGGCGGCTGATGTCCCGCCCGCGCAGTCGCGTGTAGGCCATCGGTTGGGTTGGTCCGGGATGCCGGCGTACCCATGATGGGAAAGACGGCGCGATCGGCGCGACGACCAGGAGACGGACCATGTCGACCTTCGACCCCATCACCACCCAGGAAGAGCGCGGCTGGGCCATGGCGGCGCATCTCGCGGCGCTGGTGCTCGCATTGTTGACCAGCTGGCTGGTCGGCGTGGCCGGCGTCATCGGCGCCGGTGCGATCTGGCTGCTCAAGCGCGACAGTTCGCCGTTCATCGCCGAGCATGCGCGCGAGGCGGTCAACTTCAATCTGTCGATGCTGGTCTACGCCGCCGTGGCGCTGGCGTTCGGCGCGGTGCTGGTCGGTGCCACTGTGCTCACCCTGGGGTTGGGCGTGATCCTGACCCTCCCGGCCGGACTGGCCCTGCTGGTCGCGGTCATGGCCATCGCGGTGATGTGGCTGGTGTGCAGCATCCTGGCTGCGATCGCGGCATGGAACGGACAGCGCTATCGCTATCCGCTGAGCATCCGGATCCTGAACTGACGGGAGGCAGGCGAACGGGAGGAAACGGGCGCAGCGGCCGTTCCTGGCGGGTGTTCCCCAGCATCCCTTTTCGGGTTCCGGGTGCTGACGCCGGCATCGTTCCGCGGGCGGTCAGCGGTCGCGTTCGATCGCCAGCCGTCCCAGCGCGGCGAGTGTCCGCGCGCGCGGACCGAACGATGCCAGGGCGGCATCCATCGTGTCGCCCAGGCCCTGCAGGCGCGCACGGGAGGCGTCCAGGCCCAGCAGCGCGGGAAACGTCGTCTTGGCCTGGGCGATGTCCTTGCCGGCGGTCTTGCCCAGGGTGGCGGTGTCCCCCTCCACGTCGAGCAGGTCGTCGCGGATCTGGAACGCGAGCCCGAGCGCATCGGCGAAACGATCGAGGTGGGCGACATCCTCCGCGTCGGCATCTGCGGCGAGGGCCCCCAGCCTCACTGCCGCACGCAGCAGTGCGCCGGTCTTGAGCGCATGCAGACGTTCGAGAGCGGATACCCGCTCGGAAGCGGGCTGATCGTCATCAGGGTGCCCGGATGCGGGCTGATCGGATGCGTGATCGGCGCCGCTGTTCGGAGGCTGCGCCCGGAGCGGCGTCTCCTCGTGACCGGAAGCCCGACCCGCACCGGGTGTTCCTGGCGCCCCGCCCCCGGTCGCGGCCAGGTCGAGGGCCTGACCGCCGCACATGCCCGCCGCACCCGCGGCGATCGCGAGTTCGCCGAGCATCGCCACGCGCCGTTCCGCCGGCAGCGCCGCGCCGGCGAGTCGTTCGAAGGCCAGCGCCTGCAGGGCGTCGCCGCACAGGATCGCCGTGGCCTCGCCGAACGCGACGTGGACGGTGGGTTGGCCTCGGCGCAGGGCGTCGTCGTCCATCGAAGGCAGGTCGTCGTGGACCAGCGAGTAGGCATGGATCAATTCGATCGCCGCGGCCGCGTCGTCGAGCGCATCGGCCGGCAGCCCGAAGAGGTCGCCGGTGGCGTAGACCAGCAGCGGACGCATGCGTTTGCCGCCGAGCAGCGCCGCGTGGCGCATGGCGGCATGCAGATGGGGCTCGGCCGCCGGGCGGGCGTCGAGCGCGGTCGCGAGCGCGGCATCCGCGCGTAGGCGCCAGTGCGCGATGCGGTCGAGCGGCACGGCCGTGGCGTCAGGCATCGTCGCCGGCGGGCGGAAACGGCTCCGATACCTCCGGTCGGGCCGGATCGGCGAGCAGACGTACCCGGAGCTCGGCCTGTTCCAGCGCCTGCTGGCAGCGACGGTACAGACCGACGCCGCGCTCGTAAGCGGCCAGCGAGTCCTCCAGGCTGAGTTCGCCGCCTTCCATGCGTTCGACCAGCGTCTCGAGCTGGTCGAGCGACGATTCGAAATCGGCGACCGGCGATGCGGGGGTGTCGTCTTCGGACACCTGTGGGGTCTGCTTGCGTGCCATGGACGGATTCTACCGTGCCGGCGTGCGCCTGCCGTGGAGATCGTGCCCCGGCGACGTCCAGCGCAGGCGGGCCTCGCGGCTGCGCAGCCAGGCGTCGAGGGACGCTGAGATCGCCAGGTCGCCGGCAGCCAGCAGCGTTGCGTCCGGTGTCGAGAGCAGCGGCAGGTGGGCTCGCTCCCAGGGCGGGACATCGAGCGTCTGCAGCACGTGCTTGAGCGCATGTGCGTGCGTGCGACCGGGGAGGCGGATGCGCTCGCCGCCGCGGCGTGCGTGGACACGGACCGGTGCCTCGAAGCGCACCCCGCGAGGGCCTTCCAGAACGAGGCATCCACCATCGGGCAGGTGGAGCGCCGTGTCGCCCCACCATGGCAGATCCAGGTCCGGCGCGAGCGGTGGCTGCGTCCGCGCGGCGTGGAGCAGGCCGCGCCAGGACAGCACCCGTGCATCGGCCCAGGCGAAGGCTGCATCCGCATCGGGGCGCGCGGTCAGCAGGTCGCGCTCGATCCGCGCGACGCCCTGCGCCGGCAGGGACGGCAGGCCAAGCGTGTCGATCCAGCGCCGCAGCACCCGTGCCCGGCGCGCGGCGGGCAGCGCGAGCACGATCTCGGCCCGCAACACCGCGGGATCCAGCGTCGCGGCGCTCGCCAGTGCGCCTGCGTCCTCGTCGGCGAGCAGGTCGACGGCCTGTGCGGACAGCCGCGCGCTACGCGCCAAGGCGGCACCCGCGTGCGGCCAGCGGTTACGCAGCACGGGGAGGACGGCATTGCGGAGGAAGTTGCGATCGGCGTCGACGGCCGCATTGCTGGGATCTTCGACCCAGCGCATGTGCCGCGCATGTGCCCAGGTGGCCAGGTCCGTGCGCGGCGTGTCGAGCAGCGGCCGCCACAGCCAGCCGCGGTCGTGGCGGCGCCAGGAGCGCATCGCGCCCAGGCCGTCCGGGCCTGCGCTGCGCAGGGCACGCAGCAGGAAGGTTTCGGCCTGGTCGTCGAGATGATGCGCGAGCGCGAGGATCTCGCCATCGGCGAGCAGCCCGGAAAACGCCGCGTGGCGTGCCAGGCGTGCCGCGCCCTCCGGCCCATGGCCACCGCTGCCGTCCACCCGCACATGCACGATCTGCAGCGGTACGCCGACATCGGCGCAGACCGCGGCGCAGTGCGCGGCCCAGCCGTCCGCGGCCGCATGCAGGCCATGATGCACGTGGACCGCGCGCAACCCTCGCGCGCGCTGGTCGGGACGATCCGCCAGGGTGTGCAGCAACACGGTGGAGTCGAGGCCGCCGCTGTATCCGACCAGCACGGGTCCGTCGCGCTCGGCGTCGATCCACGGCGCGGGGGTGGGGGCGGACGTCATGCGTGCATGGTGCCATGGTGCGCAATGCTGCGATTCGCCTGTCGCATCGAGCCGGTCGCGACGATGCCCTAGAGTGGGGCTTCTGGAATGTCCCGGTGCTTCGGAGTCCGCGATGAGTGTGTTGTTCGAACCCCTGCCGCAGCGTGCGCTCACGTTCCGCAACCGGATCGTGGTCTCGCCGATGTGCCAGTACAGCGCACGCGACGGCCTGCCGGATGCCTGGCATCTGGTGCACCTGGGCAGCCGCGCGGCGGGCGGCGCCGGCGTGGTGATGGCCGAAGCCACGGCGGTCTCGCCGGAAGGGCGCATCTCGCCCGAGGACACGGGGCTGTGGAACGAAGCCCAGGTGGCGGCATGGCGACCGGTGACCGATTTCATCGCTGCCCAGGGTGCGGTGCCTGCGATCCAGCTCGCGCATGCAGGCCGCAAGGCCAGCACCTGGGCCCCGCGGCGCGGCCGGGGTGCCGTGCCGGTCGTCGAGGGCGGCTGGGAGGTGGTGGGTGCGACCGACGCCGCCTACGATTCGGCCTATCCGGTTCCGCGCGCGCTCGACGAGGCGGGCCTGGAGCAGGTCGTGGACGACTTCCGCGCCGCGGCGCTGCGCGCGCTGGAGGCGGGTTTCACCCTGATCGAGCTGCATGCTGCGCACGGCTACCTGCTGCATCAGTTCCTGTCGCCGCTGACCAATACCCGGACCGACGGCTGGGGCGGCGCGTTCGAGAACCGGGCACGGTTGGTGCTGGAGGTGACGGCGGCGGTGCGCGCGGTGTGGCCGGACGAGTTGCCGTTGTGGGTGCGCCTGTCGGCCACCGACTGGGCGCCGGGCGGCTGGGATCTCGCGCAGAGCATCCGATTGAGCGAGCGCCTCCAAGCGCTCGGCGTCGATCTGATCGACGTGTCCAGTGGCGGTCTCGTGCCGTGGCAGGAGATCGAGGTCGCGCCGGGCTACCAGGTGCCGTTCGCGGCGGGCATCCGTCGCGAGGCGGGGATCGCGACCGGTGCGGTGGGGCTGATCACCACGCCACGGCAAGCCGAGGCGATCCTGGCTGCCGGCGATGCTGACGTGGTGCTGCTGGCGCGCGAACTGCTGCGTGACCCGTACTTCCCGCAACGGGCCGCGCATGCGCTGGGCGCGGAGGTCCCGGCGCCGGTGCAGTATCTGCGCGCGTGGTGACCGTCGGTCGGGGATCCGCGCGCTGCGGCGCGTGACGGGCGGGAATGGGGTGATCCCGCAGGTCGCGGGAGCATCCCCCCGATGATGCGAGTGCGAGTGCGAGTGCGAGTGCGGCGGCTCAAGCCGCCTCGTAAGCACCGTAGCCGCGCAGGCGGCGGTAGCGGCGGTCGAGCAACTCGGTCGTCGGCAAGGCGTCGAGCGATTCGAGTTCGTTGAGCAGGACCGACTTCAGCCGGATCGCGGTCTGGCGCGGATTGCGATGCGCGCCGCCGATCGGTTCGCGGATGACCTTGTCGACCAGGCCCAGCCCGTGCAACCGCCGTGCGGTGAGTCCGAGCTGTTCCGCGGCATCCTTGGCCTTGGCCGCATCCTTCCACAGGATCGAGGCGCAACCTTCAGGCGAGATCACCGAATAGGTGCTGTACTCGAGCATCAGCGTGCGGTCGCCGACGCCGATCGCGAGTGCGCCGCCGGAGCCGCCTTCGCCGATGACGGTGCAGACGATGGGAATCTTCAGCTCCGCCATTTCCATCAGGTTGCGCGCGATCGCTTCGGACTGGCCGCGCTCCTCGGCACCGATGCCGGGGTAGGCGCCGGGCGTGTCGATGAACGTGAGCAGCGGCAGGCCGAAACGTTCCGCCATCTTCATCAGGCGCAGCGCCTTGCGATAGCCCTCGGGCCGCGGCATGCCGAAGTTGCGGCGCACCTTGGTCTTGGTGTCGCGGCCCTTCTGGTGACCGATGATCATCACGCTGCGCCCGTTGATGCGGCCCAGACCGCCGACGATGGCGGGATCGTCGGCGTAGGCGCGGTCGCCGGCGAGCTCCTGGAACTCGTCGCAGACGAAGCGGATGTAATCGCTGGTGTAGGGGCGAGCCGGATGGCGGGCGAGCTGCGAGACCTGCCAGGGGCTGAGGTCGCGGAAGATCTGCGCGGTACGACGGCGCAGCTTCTCCTGCAGGGCAAGCACTTCGCTCTCGACATTGACGGCGGGACCGGTGCTGGCCTGGCGCAGTTCCTGGATCTTCGCCTCCAGATCGGCGATGGGCTGCTCGAAATCGAGGTAGTTCGGATTCATCGGCGGACTCGGCCGGAAAAGTGCGACAGTCTACCGCGAAGGGCGCGGTCCCCCCGTACGACCGGGTAGGGATGGCCGGACCCGGTCGTACCTGAATCGCGATGGCGCAATGCGGGTGGCACGGGCGGCCGCAAGCGCGGTCAACCGTTTGCCCAGGGCCGCGACATCGCCACGCGCACGTCCACGCCGTCGCGCGCGCGCAGCGCGCCGATCAGCTCGGCGTCCACCCGCACCGACCGCGTGCCGTTGAGATCGAGCAGGCCGGCGGCACCGGCCGGGACGGTCAGGTCGTAACGCAGTGGCGTCTGCCCGGGGCGGTGGGCGTCGAGCAGGGCCTCGACATCACGCAGCAGTCCGGGGACGCGCAGATCGAGGCGCAGCGCGAGGCGCTTGGCGATCTGCGGGCACAGTTGCTGGTAATCCCAGGCCCGCCGTGCGCGCAGCGCGAAGCCGCCGCTGAATTCGTCCTCGCGCAAGCCGCCCTCGACGATCAGGATGCGGTCGCGGGTCAGCAGCGATGCGTATTCCTGGCCGGCCTCGGCGAAGAATGCACATTCGAGCCGACCGCGGCCGTCTTCCAACTGCACGAACGCCTGCGAGTCGCCGCGCTTGCGCATGCCGACGACGAGCCCCGCGACGATCGTCGGCACTTCCGGGCGCCAGCCGCCGCGCCCGGAATCCGGGCGGCCGGCCCAGACCGCATCGAGTTCGCCGAGGTGATGCCCCAGCAGGTCCTTGAGTTCGGCACGATAGGGGTCGAGCGGATGGCCACTGAGGAAGTGCCCGAGCGTTTCGCGTTCGCCGGCCAGCAACTGGGCCAGCGGCCACTCGGTGCTCTCGGCGAGTTCGATGTGGATCGGGGCGGATTCGGACGGTCCGCCGAACAGCGACACCTGACCGGCATCGCGCTCGCGCGCGAGCTGCTCGCAGGCTTTGAGCACCTCCGGCAATTGCAGCATCAGCGAGGCGCGGTTCTTGCCGAGTGCATCGAGCGCACCCGCCTGGATCAGCGCCTCCAGCGTGCGCCGGTTGAGGCGCGCGGTCTCGCAGCGGCGGCAGAAGTCGAGCAGATCGACGAACGGACCGCCCTGCGCACGCTCGGCAGCGATCGCCTCGCAGGCACCGCGGCCCACGCCTTTCACCGCACCCAGGCCGTAACGGATCGTCGTCGCCTTGCCGACGTCCGCGTGCGCGGCGGGGTCCGCCTCCGGCGTATCGATCGCCTCGAACATGTACACCGACGCGTTGACGTCGGGCGGCAACACGTCGAGCCCGATGGCACGGGTCTCCTCGAGGAAGCCGACGACCTTGTCGGTGTTGTCCATGTCCGACGACAGCACCGCGGCCATGAACTCGGCCGGGTAGTGCACCTTCAGCCACGCGGTCTGGTAGGCGACCAGCGCGTAGGCGGCGGAGTGCGACTTGTTGAAGCCGTACTCGGCGAACTTCTCCATCAGGTCGAAGATCGACGTCGCGACCTTGGGGTCGATGCCGTTCGCGGCCGAGCCGGCCTCGAACTTGGCGCGCTCCTTGGCCATCTCCTCGGGCTTCTTCTTGCCCATCGCACGGCGCAGCATGTCGGCGCCGCCGAGCGTGTAGCCGGCCAGGACCTGGGCGATCTGCATCACCTGTTCTTGGTAGACGATGACGCCGTAGGTCGGCGACAGCACCGGCTCCAGCGACGGATGCGGGTAGGTGACCTCGGCGTTGCCGTGCTTGCGGTCCACCCAGTCCTTGTCCATCCCCGAACCCAGTGGGCCGGGACGGAACAGCGCGGCCAGCGCGATGATGTCCTCGAAGGTGTCGGGCTTCGCGCGCTTGAGCAGCTCGCGCATGCCGCGCGACTCGAACTGGAACACCGCGACGGTGTCGCCACGCGCGAACAGTTCGTACGATGGCCTGTCGTCGAGCGGCAGCGCGGCGATGTCCAGCGCATCTTCGCCGGCGGCCGCGCGGCGGGCGTTGATGGCCTTCACCGCCCAGTCGATGATGGTCAGCGTACGCAGGCCCAGGAAGTCGAACTTCACCAGACCGACGGCTTCCACGTCGTCCTTGTCGAACTGGGTGACCGGGTTGCGGCCGCGACCGTCGGCGTCGTGTTCGGCGAACAGCGGGCAGAAATCGGACAGCGGACTGGGCGCGATCACCACGCCGCCGGCGTGCTTGCCGGCGTTGCGGGTGAGGTCTTCGAGCTGCAGGGCCAGGTCGATGAGATCGCGGACGTCGTCCTCGTCCTGGTAGCGCTGGATCAGGTCGCTGGAACGCCAGTTCTCGTCCTTCTTCGACTTCTCCGTACGGCCCAGCGCGTCGGGCAGGGAGATGCCCAGCACATTGGGCACCAGCTTGGCGATGCCGTCGACCATGCCGTAGGGATGGCCGAGCACGCGGCCGACGTCGCGCACCACCGCCTTCGCGGCCATGGTGCCGTAGGTGATGATCTGGCTGACCCGGTCGCGACCGTACTTCGCGGCGACGTAGTCGATGACCTCGTCGCGGCGGTCCATGCAGAAGTCGATGTCGAAGTCCGGCATCGACACGCGTTCGGGGTTGAGGAATCGCTCGAACAGCAGGTCGTAGGGCAGCGGATCGAGATCGGTGATCTTCAGCGCCCAGGCCACCAGCGAGCCGGCGCCGGAACCGCGGCCGGGACCGACCGGGATGTCGTGTTCCTTGCCCCACTTGATGAAGTCGGACACGATCAGGAAGTAGCCGGGGAAGCCCATCTTGATGATCACGCCGAGCTCGATGTCCAGGCGCTCGATGTAGCTTTCGCGGGTGTGGCCCGGTGCGAGCGGATACTTCGCCAGGCGCTCTTCGAGGCCGTCGTGGGCCTCCTTGCGGATCCAGGTGTCGAGCGTGTGGTCGTCGGGCACCGGGAACTGCGGCAGGTGGTACGTCCCCAGGCTGAGTTCGACGTTGCAGCGCTGTGCCAGCGCCAGCGTGTTGTCGATGGCGTCGGGCAGGTCGGCGAAGAGTTCCGTCATCTCCTCGCTGGACTTCAGCGACTGCTCGCGGCTGTAGTCGCGCGGTCGCTTGGGGTCGTCGAGCACCCGGCCCGAGGCGATGCATACGCGTGCTTCGTGCGCTTCGAAACCCTCGGCGTCGAGGAAGCGCGCATCGTTGCTGGCGATCAGCGGGATGCCGCGCAGGGAAGCCGCATGGACCGCGAAGTCGTTGAAATGCGCCTCGCCGTCGCGGCCGGTACGGGTGACTTCCAGATGCAGGCGGTCGTCGAACGCGGCCTGCAGATCGGCCAGCCAGCCGAGCGCGAGTTCGTGCTTGCCGGCAGCGGCGAGACGTCCGGCCTCGGTGTGACGGCCGACCAGGGCGAACAGGTCGCCGGCGCCCGCCTTCAGCCACTCCGGACGTACCACCACGCCATCGTTGCGATGACCCTCCATCCACGCGCGGGTGAGCAGGCGCGACAGATTCAGGTAGCCGTTGCGGTTCCGGCACAGCAGGGTCACCGGGTAGGCCGGCTCGTTGTCGACGGCGACCATCACGTCGGCGCCGGCGATCGGCTTGATGCCGGCGGCTTCGCACTTGCGATAGAAGCCCACCAGTCCGAACAGGTTGTTGCGGTCGGTGACCGCGAGCGCCGGCTGGTTCAGCGCAGCGCAACGCGCGACCAGCTGCGGAATGCGGATCGTCGAGTCGACCAGCGAAAATTCGCTGTGGAGATGGAGATGGACGAATCGGCTGGACATCGGACGGGCATCGCGTCAGCCCGCAGGTTAGGCCCAGCGGGTAGGGCGAACAAGACTTGACAGGGCAGGGATCGCGCCGCGGCGCGAGACGGCGTTCAGGCGGGCTGCAGGAGACCGGGCGCGACGTCGAACAGATCGGCCGGTGCGGGCTCCGGCGGCGCCAGTGCCTCCCGGACCGGCGCGAAGCTGCGGCGGTGTGCCGGACAAGGGCCGTGCGTGCGCAGCGCGGCCAGATGTGCGGGGGTGGAGTATCCCTTGTGGCCGTCGAAGCCATACTCCGGATGGAGGGCATGCAGCGCCACCATCGCACGGTCGCGTGCGACCTTGGCGAGGATGGACGCGGCCATGATCGTGCGGTCTCGGGCATCGCCGCCGATCCAGGCTTCGCCACGGCAGGGCAGCGGCTTCGGCAGATGGTTGCCGTCGATGCGGGCGACGCACCGCTCCGGATCGAGGCCGGCGGTCACCGCGGCCACGGCCTGGCGCATGCCGTGCATGGTGGCCTGGAAGATGTTCATGCGGTCGATGTCGTCGACCTCGACGAACACGATGCTGTAGGCGAGCGCGCGCTCGACGATGCGCGGGTACAACGTCTCGCGCCGCGCGGCTTTGAGTTGCTTGGAATCGTTGAGACCGTTGATGCGCGGCCGTGTCGGATCGAACACGACCGCGGCGACCACGACGGGACCGGCCAGAGGTCCGCGGCCGGCTTCGTCGACGCCGGCGATCCAGCCGAGCGAGGGCGACGCGACGGCGGCGTTGGCGGGTTCTGGCGGAGACATCGGCACGCGGGAAGGGTATCGAGGGGCGGATGGAGGGGCAAGACGTGAACGCGCGTCAGCGGCGTGCGATCAGGGTCTCGATCACGTCCGCGGCGCGCGTCGACGCATCGCAGCGCAGGCTGCGGTGGATCTCGGTGAAGCGCGGTTCGAGCCGGGCCGCCAGCGCGGGATCGCGCAGGTAGTCGAGAACTGCCGCCGACAACCGCTCCGGCGTGCAGGCCTCCTGCACGAGCTCCGGCACCAGGCGCTCGCCGGCGAGCACGTTGGGCAGCGAATACAGATCGACCTTCAGCAAGCCCAGTGCGCGCACGATCGCCGCGGTCGTACGCGACACCCGATAACCGACCACCATGGGACGTTTCGCGAGCAGGCCTTCGAGCGTGGCCGTCCCCGAGGCGATCAGCACGACGTCGGCGGCCACCATCGCGTCGCGCGCCTGCCCGTCGAGGATCCGGAGCGCATCGCCGCGCAACGGCGATGCCGCGGCGAGGGCCTCGAGCATCTCGCGGCAGCCTGGATTCGCCGCGGGCACGACCACCTGCAGGCCCGGCACCTCCGCGGCCACACGTGCAGCCGCCTCCAGGAACACCGCGCCCAGGCGGCCGATCTCGCCGCGTCGCGAGCCGGGGAGCACCGCCAGTACGGGGCCCTGACGGGACAGGCCGAGACGTCGCCGCGCTGCCTGGCGGTCGGGCTGCAACGGCATCTCGTCGGCCATCGGGTGGCCGACGAAGCGGGCGTCCACGCCGTATGCAGCGTAGATCGGGGGTTCCATCGGAAACAGGCACAGCACACGGTCGGCGCTGTGTCCGATCTTGGCCGCGCGTCCGCGCCGCCAGGCCCAGATCGAGGGACTCACGTAGTGCACCGTGCGCAGGCCGTGCCGGCGCAGGCGTCGTTCCAGGCCGAGATTGAAATCCGGTGCGTCGATGCCGATGAAAACGTCCGGCTGCCAAGCCAGCACGCGCCGTTGCAGCCGGGCTCGCAGCTTCAGCAGGCGCGGCAGGTGCGCCAGCACTTCGGTCAGGCCCATCACCGCGAGCTCGGAGGCATCGTGCCACGCATCCAGGCCGGCGCGTCGCATCGCATCGCCGCCGACACCGGCGAAGGTCGCTCCCGGAAAGCGGGCGCGCAGGGCCTGGATGAGAGCGGCGCCGAGTTGGTCGCCGGAGGCTTCGCCCGCGACCAGCGCGAACCGCGGTGCAGCGATCACCGTCGGTGGCGACGACTCACGGAAGGCGGGAGAGGCCAGGTCGACTGCCGGTGCGGTCTGCGTGTCGCGATTCACGGTCGGGCGTCGCCTGGGCCGGGGCGGTCATCTTAGCAAGGGGCGTTGCCCGGACTCGACGAACTCCAGCAGGTGGCGCACGTCCTCGCTGTCGGCCGCGAGTGCACGCAGCTTTTCCCGGGCGTCTTCGCTGGAACCACCGGACATGTACAGGGCACGGTAGGCACGTTTGATCGCGGCGGTGCGGGTGGCGTCGAAGCCGCGGCGTTTGAGGCCTTCGCTGTTGATGCCACGCGGGCGACCGTAGCCGTCCTGGGCCACCATCACGAACGGGGGCACGTCGCCGTTGACGAACGCGCCCATGCCGATGAACGCGTGCATGCCGATCCGGCAGAACTGGTGGATGCCGACGAAGCCGCTGAGGATCACGTGGTCGCCGACCTCGACGTGGCCGGCCAGCGTGGCGTTGTTGGAGAACACGCAGTGGTTGCCGACGACGCAATCGTGGGCGACGTGGGTGTAGGCGAGGAACCAGTTGTCGTCGCCGATGCGGGTGACGCCGCCGCCGTCGCCGGTGCCGCGGTTGACGGTGACGAACTCGCGGATCGTGTTGCGGTCGCCGATCACCAGTTCCACCCGCTCGCCCGCGAACTTCTTGTCCTGCGGCTCGCCGCCGATGGCGGCGTGACCGTGGATATGGTTTTCGCGCCCGATCCGGGTCGGGCCGTGAATACTGCAGTGCGCGCCGATCCGGGTGCGGTCGCCGATTTCGACGTCGGCGCCGATGTAGGTGAAAGCGCCGACCTCGACGTCGACACCGAGTCGTGCAGCCGGATCGACGGCCGCAGTGGGGTGGATGCCTGCGCCGCCTGCGCTCATCTCAGCTGGCCGCCCGGGCGCAGACGATATCCGCGCAGGCGACATCCTGGCCATCCACGCGGGCGACGCCGCCGTACATGGTCATGTTGCGGATCTCGCGGTTGATGCGGACTTCCAGTTCCAGGCGATCGCCGGGCAGGACCATGCGCGAGAACTTGGCCTTGTCCACCTTGACCAGATAGGAGAGGTCGCCGCCGTGGGCCCCGCCGAGATCGAGATGACTGAGGATGCCGCCGGCCTGGGCCAGCGCCTCGATCACCAGCACGCCCGGCATGACCGGCTTGCCGGGGAAGTGGCCCTGGAAGAAGGGCTCGTTGCCGCTCACGCTCTTGTGGCAGACCACGCGCGTCTTCGCCTCGTAGGCGACGACGCGGTCGATCAGCAGGAACGGGTAGCGGTGCGGCAGCAGCTTGAGGACGCCGTCGTGTTCGATCGGCAGCGTGAAACCTTCGGTCATTCTCTTCCCTTCTCCAGCGCGCCGACACGGCGCGCGAGCGTATCCAACTGGCGGATGCGCGCCGCGTTGCGGCGCCATTCGCGGGTGGCCATGGCCGGCATGCCGGACGAGTACTCGCCCGGCTCGGTGATCGAGGCGGCCACCATCGACATCGCATGCACGAGGACGTTGTCGCAGATCTCCAGGTGACCGGAGATGCCGACCTTGCCCGCGATCAGGCAGCGGCTGCCGATGCGGGTGCTGCCGGCGATGCCGACGCACCCGGCCATCGCGGTGTGGGCCCCGATGTGGACGTTGTGTGCGATCTGGATCAGGTTGTCCAGGCGCACGCCGTGTTCGAGCACGGTATCGTCCAGCGTGCCGCGGTCGATGGTGGTGTTGGCGCCGATCTCGACGTCGTCGCCACAGACGACCCCACCGAGCTGGGGCACCTTGATCCAGCGACCGCCCTCGTTGGCCATGCCGAAGCCTTCGGCGCCTAGGACGGCACCCGGCTGGATCTGTACGCGCGCACCCAGGCGTACGCGGCGATCCAGCGTGACCCGGGCGACCAGCACGCAATCGCGATCGAGCACGCAATCCTCGCCGATCACGCAGCCGGGGCCGATCACGCAGCCGGCGGCAATGCGGGTGCGCGGGCCGATATAGCACTGGGGGCCGATCTCGGCCTCGGGATCGACCTGCGCGGTCGCGTCCACCACCGCGCTGGGGTGAATGCCGGCCACGAGCGGTCGCCGCGGTTCGAACAGCGCGGCGACCTTGGCATAGGCGACATACGGATCGTCGGCCAGCAGCAGGGTCCTCGCGCCGAGGCCCTCGGCATCGGCCGGACGCACGATCGCCACGCCAGCGCCGCTGTCGAGCAACTGGGCGCGCAGGCGCGGATTGGACAGGAAGGCGAGCTCCTGCGCCCCCGCGCGGGCGAGCGGCGCCACGCCTTCCACCCGGATCGCACCGTCGCCCTGCAGGCGCAGGCCGAAGCGCTCGGCGAGATCGGCGGCGGTGAACGCCGTCGCGGACTGGTCCGGATTCGTCATGCGCGCTGGATCAGAACGCGCCGCCGAAGGTGAACTGCAGGCGTTCGGTCTCGTCGCCACGGCGGATCAGGTCGCCGGCGCCGCCGTGCACGTCGCGCTGGTAGTCCAGCGGGAACGCGTAGCTGATCGAGATCGGGCCGACCGGCGCGCGCCACATCAGGGCCACACCCGCCGAGATGCGCAGGTCCTTCGCCTCGAACGCGTCGAAGTCGCGATAGACGTTGCCGAAGTCGACGAAGGCCGAGATGCGCGCGGCCGGCGAATCGAGCAAGGTCGGGAAATACATCTCCAGCGAGCCCACCGTCTTCAGCGCGCCGCCCAGCGGCTGGTCGAAGGACGACAGCGGCGGCCGTTCGCGCGGACCCAGCGTGTTGTCGCGGAAACCGCGCACCGAGCGGGTGCCGCCGGCGTAGAAGTTCTCGAAGAACGGCAGGCCGCTGGCGGTGATGGTGCGCTGGTAGTCCGGCGAGCTGGGATCGCAGGGATCGCTGGCCGGCGGGTTCGGGTTGGCTTCGGTCGGCTGGGTCCAGCAGATGTTGCGGACCACGTCGTCGCCGTAGCTGTCGCCGTAGCCCACTTCGGCGCGGGTGTTGAGCACCAGCGCACGGCTGATCGGCCAGTAGCGCGAGAACTCGTAGTTGATCTTGTAGAACTCCGCGGTCGACCCGGGCAGCGTGGTCTCCAGCGCGATGCGCTGGTACGTGCCGCGGGTCGGCTGCAGGAAGTCGTTGCGGCTGTCGCGCGCCCAGCCGATCTCGGCGCGCCAGGCATGGAACGTGCGGCTGCCGAAGGCGTCGATGTAGTCGACGATCGAGTCCGGGGTGAAGCCGCGGAACGTGTTGATCTCGTTGCGATCGATGCCGAACATCACCGAAATGCTGTCGTTCTCGGTGATCGGCACGCCGAAGAACGCCTGGCCGGCGGCGCTGGTCGACGAATACTGCGCGGTGTTGAACTCGGAGTTGTCGAACTCGCGCCACCACAGGTTGTAGCCCAGCGACACGCCGTCGTCGGTGAAGTACGGATTCACGTACGAGAACGAGTAGCGCTGCATGTAGGTGTTGCGGCTGGCCTCGATGGACATGCGGTTGCCGCTGCCCAGGAAGTTGTTCTGCGACAGCTGCACCGAGGTGGTGATGCCGGCCAGCTGCGAGTAACCCAGGCCGAACACGAAGCTGCCCGAGGTGGTCTCGGTGACGTTGAAGACCACATCGACCTCGTCGTCGCTGCCCGGCACCGGCTGGGTCTCCACGTTGACGCTGCCGGACTCGAAGAAGCCCAGACGCTGCAGACGCACGCGCGAGCGGTCGATGGCCGCCTGGGAGAACCAGCTGCCCTCGAACTGGCGCATTTCGCGGCGCAGCACCTCGTCGGCGGTTCGGGTGTTGCCGCGGAACAGGATGCGGCGCACGTTCACGCGCGGACCGGGCACGACCTGCATGTTGATCGACACGGTGCGGTCTTCGCGGTTGACCTCGGGGATCGGGTTCACCTGCGCGAACGCGTAACCGATGTTGCTCAGCGTGGCGATGATGGCGTCGGAACTCAGCTCCAGCAGCGCGCGCGAGAACGTCATGCCTTCGCGGATGAACACGCGCTCCTCGATCTGCTCCTTCGGCAGGATCGTGTCGCCGGTGACCTCCACGTCGGACACCGTGTAGACCTCGCCCTCGGTCACGCCGGCGGTGATGTACATGTCGCTGCGGTTGGGACTGATCGAGACCTCGGTGCTGTCGACGGAGAAGTCGACGTGGCCGCGGTCGAGATAGAAGTTGTTGAGCTTCTCCAGATCGCCCGACAGGCGCTCGCGCGAGTACTGGTCGTCGCGGCGATACCAGCTCAGCCAGTTGCTCTCGCCGGACTCCCAGTTGTCGGTGATCGTGTCCTGGTCGTAGATCTCGTTGCCGATCAGATTGATGTGGCGGATCTTCGCGGCCTTGCCTTCGTCGATGGCGATGGTGACGTCGACGCGGTTGCGGTCGAGCTGCGAGACCGTGGGCACGATCGAGACGTTGTACTTGCCGCGGTTGTTGTACTGGCGGGTCAGTTCCTGGGTCACGCGGTCGAGCGCGAGCCGGTCGAAGGTGTCGCCTTCGGACAGGCCGATGTCCTGCAGGCCGCGCTGCAGGTCCTCGGTGCGGATGTCGCGATTGCCGGTCAGGGTGAGCCGGTTGATCGCGGGGCGCTCGGTGACCGTGATCACCAGGATGTCGCCCTGGCGGCCGACCTGGACGTCCTCGAAGAAGCCGGTGCGGTACAGCGCCCGGATCGCCTCGCCCACGCGGGCCTGGTCGACGGTGTCGCCGCGCTCGACCGGGAGATAGGTGAACACGGTGCCCGCGCCGATGCGCTGCAGGCCGTCGACGCGGATGTCGGACACGGTGAACGCGCCCGGTGCGGCCTGGGCGACCGGTGGCATGCCGGGCAGCGTCTGCGCCCAGGCGGGTGACGAAATGGCCGCGGTCAGGGCAAGGGCGAGCAAGCGGCGGCTGGGAATTCGCGTCATCTAATACGTCCGGTTGGGAAAACGCCGTCGCGTGCGTTCGCGAGGCAGGGGTCGGCGGTCAGCGTTGTACCAGTTGCAGGATGTCGTTGTAGAACGCCAGGCCCATCAGGCTGGCCAGCAACGCGAGGCCTACGTACTGGCCGGCGATCATGACCTTTTCGCTCACTGGGCTGCCTTTGACCAACTCGATAAGGTAATACAAGAGGTGGCCCCCATCCAGCATGGGGATCGGCAGCAGGTTAAGAATCGCCAGGCTCAGCGACAGCAGGGCGAGAATGGTGAGGTACCAGGCCGCCCCTTGCTGGGCATAGGCATTGGTCGCCCGGGCGATGGTGATCGGGCCGGCCACGGTGTTCTCGACCGCGATGCGGCCGGTGAATGCGCGGCCGATCATGCCGAACAGCTGCCCGGTGAGGTGGCCGGTCTCGCGCACCGCGGCGGGGAACGCCGCCAGCGGCCCGTAGCGCTGCAGCGCGTCGCGCTCCGGGGCGGTGCCGCGCGCGGCCTCGATGCCCAATGCCCAGAATTCGCCACGGTGGTCGTCGTGCATGCGCTGCGGCGTGATTTCCAAGGCCAGGCGGTCGCCGTTGCGCTCCACCTCGATCATGCCGGCGCCGCCCTGTTCGCCCAGCGCCTGCACCAGGGCGGCGATCTGGTCGAACGATTCGATCCGTACGCCATCGATGGCGGTGATCCGGTCGTCCTCGGCGAGCACGCCCCAGGCGGCCGAGTCCGGGTGCACGCGACCGACCACCGGTGCGGCCAGCAAGTGGCGCGGCAACAGACCGATCGAGGGCAGCAGGGCGCGGTCGTTCAGGTCGGCGCCCAGCCGGGACAGCGGCAGCGTGCGTTCCTGCGTCGCGCCGCGCTCGTCGACGATCGAAACGCGTACGTCGGCGCGGTCCAGCGCCGCCGGCAACAGGGCCAGCTGAACCTCGTTCCAGGTCGGGGTGGCGCGGCCACCGACGGCCTCGATGCGATCGCCGCGGTTCAGTCCGGCCTCGGCCGCGATGCTCTGGACGTGGCCCACCACCGGCGCGTAATCCGGCCGGCCGATCACGAACATCGCCCACAACAGGGCCACGCACAGGATCAGGTTGGCGGCCGGTCCCGCCGCCACGATGGCCATGCGCTGCCAGACCGTCTTGCGGTTGAATGCCTGCGAGGCTTCCTCCGGGGCGATCGGCGCCTCGCGTTCATCGAGCATCCGCACGTAGCCGCCGAGCGGGATCGCCGCGATCGCGTACTCGGTGCCGTCGCGGCCGCGCCGCATCCACAGCGGCCGGCCGAAGCCCACGGAAAACCGCAGCACCTTGACTCCGTTGCGACGGGCGACCCAGTAATGGCCGAACTCGTGGAAGGTGACCAGAAGGCCGAGACTCACGATCAGCCACCACACCGAACCGAGAAAAGTGCTCATCGTGGCGTTCTCATGCGGCGGCGTAACGGTTCAGGAAGCGGGTGGCGAGCTGCCGCGCCTGCGCGTCCGCCTCGCGGGCGGCCAGCAGGGATGACGCCTCGACCGGCGGGAGGGCCGCGAGGACGGATTCCACGATGGCGGGAATGCTCAGGAAACCGACCTGGCCCTGAAGAAAGGCTGAAACCGCGACCTCGTTGGCGGCATTGAGCACCGCGGGAGCGGTACCACCGGCCTCCAGCGCGTCGCGCGCCAGGCGCAGGCAGGGGAAACTGTCCAGGTCGGGTGCCTCGAACTCTAGGCGACCGTGCTCGAGAAGATCCAGAGGCGACACGCCCGAGGCGATCCGTTCGGGCCAGCCGAAACCCACCGCCAGCGCGGTGCGCATGTCCGGCAGCCCGAGCTGGGCGAGGGTGGAGCCATCGACGTACTCCACCAGCGCGTGGACCAGGCTCTGCGGGTGCACGAGCACGCCCAGTTGCGCACTGCCCAGGCCGAACAGGTGGTGCGCCTCGATGACTTCCAGGCCCTTGTTCATGAGGGTGGCCGAGTCGACCGAGATCTTCGCGCCCATCGACCACTTCGGATGCGCCACCGCCTGCGCCGGCGTCACGCCGGACAGGCTCGCACGCGAGCGTCCGCGAAACGGACCGCCGGACGCGGTCAACACCAACCGGCGCACGCCGTCGTCCACGCGCCCGCCCGGCAGACACTGGAACAACGCATTGTGCTCGCTGTCGATCGGCAGCACCCAGGCGCCGCCGTGCGCGGCCTCGGCCATGACCAACGCCCCGGCCATGACCAGCGATTCCTTGTTGGCGAGCAGGAGGCGCTTGCCCGCGCGTGCGGCCGCGAGGGTCGAATCGAGCCCCGCCGCGCCGACGATCGCCGCCACGACGGTGTCGCAGACTTCGCCAGCGACCAGTTCGCACAAGGCGGCATCGCCCGCGTGGGCCTGTGTCGACAGGCCTGCCGCGGCGAGCCCGTCGCGCAGGGCCGGATACAGCGCCGGGTCGGCGATGACGGCGTGCTCGGGACGGTGCGTGCGGCACAGGGCGACGAGCGCGTCCACCTGGCGCCCGGCGGCCAGGATGCTGGCATGCAGGCGCTCCGGGTGGCGGGCGATCAGATCCAGCGCGGAGCTGCCGATCGAGCCCGTCGCACCGAGCACCGCCACGCGGTGCGGCGGCGCTGCGGTCTCCATGGCGGGCAAGGCCGCGGACATGCTCAGAAGCCGAGCCAGATCTGGCCGATCGCGAAGATCGGCAAGGCCGCCAGCACGCCGTCCACGCGGTCGAGCAGGCCGCCGTGGCCGGGAATCACCTGACCGGAGTCCTTCACGCCTGCCTGGCGCTTGAGCAGGCTCTCGAACAGGTCGCCGACCACGGATGCCAGCACGGTCAGCGTGGCGATCGCGGCGACCTCCAGCAGCGACGGCCCCGACACGCCGAGCAGCGCCGCGCCCACGAGCGCGACGGTCAGGCCGGAGGCCAGTCCGCCGAGCAATCCCTCGACGGTCTTGTTGGGGCTGATCGTCGGGGCGAGCTTGCGGCGTCCGAACCGGCGCCCGGCGAAGTACGCGCCCGAATCGGCGGCCCAGACGATCATCAGTGCCACCAGCAGCCAGCCATGGCCATTGGGTTCGCCCGCATGGATCAGGGCCAGCGCGGCCCAGGCGGGAATGACCGCGGCGGTGCCGGCGGCGAGTTTGAGACTGCGGGCGAGCCCCGACGGGGAGGCGCCGAAGCGGGCCCAACGCAACCATGCCAGCGCCAGGCACCACCAGACCAGGCCGACGATGCACAGGAGTTTGAGCAGCACCAGCGAACCGCCGGGGTCGCCGGCCGAGGCCCAGATGACCGCCACCATGAGCAGGAGGTTGGCCAGCAGCAGGACACCGCGCGCCAGCGAGTCGTCGACTTCGGCCAGTCGGTACCACTCCCACAGCGCACCCAGGAACAGGATCGCCGCGAGCGCCGCGATCCAGGGCGTGGGCAGCAACAGGACGGCGGCGATCGCCAGCGGTGCCATCACGAGCGCTGCGAGGACGCGGGTACGGGTCATGCGATGTGGGTATCCGTGTCTGCCTGGGCCGGGTCTGGGGTGACCTGGGCGCCGGTGAGGCCGAACCGGCGCTCACGCGCTGCGAATGCGTCCAGGGCCTGATCCAGGATCGAGGCGTCGAGGTCGGGCCACAGGGTATCGGTGAACCACAGCTCGGTATAGGCCAGCTGCCAGAGCAGGAAGTTGCTGATGCGCAGATCGCCGCCGGTGCGGATGAACAGATCGGGGGGCGGCTGGTCGGCGAGCGCGATCCGGCTGCCGAGCAGGGTTTCGTCGATCTGTTCCGGCTGCAGCCGGCCCGCGGCGACGTCCTCGGCGAGCGAGCGAGCGGCGGCGGCGATGTCCTGACGCCCGCCGTAGCTGACCGCGATGTTGAGGCTCAGCCGTCGATGCTGGGCGGTGCGCGCCTCGGTGGACGCCATGCGTGCCTGCAGGGCGGGCGAGAAGCGGCTCCGGTCGCCGATGAAGCGCACGCGCACGCCGCGGCGATCGAGCTCTTCGACCTCGCGTTCCATCGCGCCCATGAACAGTTTCATCAGGGCGCCGACTTCGTCTTCCGGTCGGCCCCAGTTCTCGCTCGAGAATGCGAACAGGGTCAGCGCGCCGATCCCGCGCTCCAGGCAATGGTCGATGCACAGGTTGACCGCGCGCGCGCCGGCGCGATGGCCGATCATGCGCGGCCGGCGCCGGCGCGACGCCCAGCGCCCGTTGCCGTCCATGATGACGGCGAGGTGGCGGGGCAGGGTCATGCGAGCCCGGAACCGGCCCGGCCCGGTGCGATTCCGCGACCGGGACCGGCGCCATGCAGGCGAAACGTGGACACGATGGACATGGAGAAACCGTGGCGTGTCGGACTCAGACCGCCATCAGCTCCTGTTCCTTGCCCTTGACCACGTCGTCGACGTCGCGGATCGCCTGGTCGGTGATCTTCTGGATCTCGTCCTCGCCGCGGCGCACTTCGTCCTCGCTGACCTGATTGTCCTTGTCCTTGAGCAGGTCCTTGAGCTGTTGGTTGGCATCGCGGCGGATGTTGCGGATCGCGACCTTGGCGTCCTCGCCTTCGCCGTGCACGACCTTCGACAGCTCGCGACGGCGCTCTTCGGTCAGTGCCGGCAGGTTCAGGCGGATCGTCGTACCGGCGGTATTCGGCGTGAGGCCGAGGTCGGAGGCCAGGATCGCCTTTTCGATCGCGCCGACGATCTGCTTCTCCCACGGAGTGATCGTGAGCGAGCGGGCATCGCTGACCGCGATGCTGGCCACCTGGCCCAGCGGCATGTCGGAGCCGTGGTAGTTCACCTTGATGCTCTCGACCAGGGCGGTCGAGGCGCGGCCCGTGCGGATCTTGACCAAGGCGTGACGGAGCGCCTCGACGCTCTTGGCCATACGGGTCTGAGCGTCTTTCTTGATTTCGTTGAGCATCGCCGGCTCCAGGAGTGACTCGGATAACCGCCGGATTATAGCCGGGGAAGCCGTCGCCGGCCCTCCCTCACAGGTGTCGGCGACGCGATGTCGGTGCCGGGATCAGTTCCGGCCCGACACCAGGGTGCCGATCGGCTCGCCGTTCAGCACCCGAAGCAGCACGCCGGGCTGCCCCATGTCGAAGACCCGCAGCGGCAGGTCGCTGTCGCGCGCGAGCGCGAACGCCGCGGTGTCCATCACTTCCAGTCCGCGGGTGATGACCTCGTCGTAGTTCAGGCTCTCGAAGCGGACCGCGTCGGTGTGCCTCTTCGGGTCCTTGTCGTAGACGCCGTCGACCTTGGTGGCCTTGAGCAGCAGGTCGGCGCCGATCTCGATCGCGCGCAGCGCGGCGCCGGAGTCGGTGGTGAAGAACGGGCTGCCGACGCCCGCCGCGAAGATCACCAGGCGCCCTTTCTCGAGATGGCGGATCGCGCGGCGCCGGATGTAGTCCTCGCACACGTCGTTGATCTTGATCGCGCTCATCACCCGTGCCTTGGCGCCGAGCTTTTCGAGCGCATCCTGCATGGCCAGGGCGTTGATCACCGTCGCCAGCATGCCCATCTGGTCGCCGGTGACGCGGTCCATGCCGCTGGCGGCGAGCCCGGCGCCGCGGAAGATGTTGCCGCCGCCGATCACCAGGGCGACTTGGGCACCGGCCTGCTGGGCCTCGATCACCTCGCGCGCGAGCCGGGTGATGACCTTCGGATCGATGCCGTAATCCTCGTCGCCCATCAGGGCCTCGCCGGAAAGTTTGAGCAGGACGCGGCGATAGGCGAGGGTGGGCATGGGGAAGCCTCTGGCGGTGTAGGGGGATCCCTCTGATTCTAGCTGATCGTCATCCTGCCGCGCCGGCCAGGGGCGGCGCGGCGTCGCTGCGCTCGGCGCGCATCGCAACCTGGTTGCGGCCTTCGCGCTTGGCGCCGTAGAGCGCTTCGTCGGCGGCCTGCAGCAGGTCCTGGGCGGTGGCGAACCGGACATCCTCGCCGTGGGTGGCGACGCCGGCGGAGAAGGTGACGTGGATGGCGCGCCCTTCCACGAAGGTCATTGCACGACGTGAGATCTCGGCCAGAAGGCGTTCGAGGATGTGCCGGCCACGGTCGGCGCCGCAGCGGCCCAGCACGATCAGAAACTCCTCGCCGCCGTAGCGCGCGAGCAGGTCGCTGCTGCGGAGCATGGCCATCAGGGCGGCGCTGAACTCGCGCAGGACGGTGTCGCCGACCAGGTGACCGTGCTGGTCGTTGATGCGCTTGAAGTCGTCCAGGTCCACGAATGCGATGGACAGCGGCACGCCGAGCCGGTCGGCGTCGTCGAAGGCCTGCTGCAGCAGGTCGTCCAGCTGGCGTCGGTTGTACGCGCCGGTGAGGTGGTCGCGTCGGGCGAGGTCGTCGAGTTCGCGCGCACGGCTGCGCAGGCGATCGGTCTCGCGCTGTGCCTGGGCGAGATCCTGGCGCTCGAGCAGGTGATGGATCATCGCCAGTTCGCGACTCTGCTGTTCGATGTCGCGAACCTGCTCCTCGCGCTCGACCTTCACGTCGAACAACATCGAGATTTCGGGGGCGAGGGCCGACAGACGTTCGAGCATCTCCACGAGATCGGCGGCGGTCATGTCGAGCGCGGTCGCCGCCACGCGTTCGAGCTGTTCGCTCGCGTCCTCGTCCTCGCCGTCGACCCAGACATCGGCCAGCAGGCCCGCGGCGACGACGCACCCCAGGGTGCGGTCGCGGGTGTCGACGGTCTCGCTGCTGCGGATCATGCGCTGCAGGTACGGCGAAAGCCCCCAGCGACCCGCCAGCCAGGCACCGACCTCGGTGTGATCGCCGCCGAGATGGTCGTGTTCGAGCTGCAGGCGGACGGCGCCCTGCAATCCTGCGGGTGGCAGTTGCGCATAGCGGTCGGGCACCGCGTGCAGGAGGGCGAGGATGCCGATGTCCTGCAACAGCGCGCCCAGCATCAGCTCCTCCGGCCGGTCGAGCTGGAGACGTTCGGCGAACAGGCGTGCGGCCATCGCGGCCAGCGCGCTGCGCCGCCAGACGCGCTCCTGCAGGCCGGCCAGTGCGTGGCCGGGCCGCAGCGTGCGCGCGACCGAGAACCCCAGCGAGAGGCTGACCGCTGCATTGAAGCCGAGCAGGCTCGTGGCCTGCGCCAGGGTGTCCACCCGGCGGCGGTGCTTGCTGGCGTACAGCGGCGAGTTGGCGATGCGCAGCATGCGCGCGCTGAGTGCGGGATCGAGCGCGATCGCGTCGGAGATCGTGTCCAGATCGCTGCCCGGATCTTCGGCCAGGGCGATGATCTTCAATGCCACGCCCGGCAGGGTCGGCAGGGTCCTGCAATGGGACAACAGCGAAACGAGGTCCGGATGCATCGGGTTCTTCGAGGTCGGGTGCGTCTGCTTCCGCTATCGGCCCGGCATCCGCCTCCTGAAGACGAGAATTATGAATGCGCTCGCGCAAAACGAAGAAAGCCGCGGGCGACCGCGGCTTTCTTCCGGACTGCGACAGATGGCGGAATCAGGCCAGGCCGGCCTGCTTCATCACCTCGGCAGCATAATCCTCGACCACCTTCTCGATGCCTTCGCCCACGGCCAGGCGCTGGCTGCTGACGACATCGGCGCCGGCGGCCTTGAGCACCTGCTCGACGGTCTGGTTGGTGTCGAGCACGTACGGCTGGCCGTACAGCGTGACCTCGTTGACGATCTTGGCGAGCTTGCCGCCGATGATCTTCTCGAGGATGTCGGCCGGCTTGCTCTTGTCCTTGTCGGACATCTTGGCCAGCTCGATTTCCTTTTCCTTCTCGATGAAGTCGGCCGGCACGTCGGACGCCTTGATGTGCGGCGGGTTCATCGCCGCGACGTGCATCGCCAGGCCGCGGGCGAGTTCGGCATCGCCGCCCTTGAGCTCGATCAGCACGCCGATCTTGCCGCCGTGGACGTAGGCCGCGACGTTGTGGTCGCCACCGTCGACACGGACCAGGCGACGCACCTGCAGGTTCTCGCCGACCTTGGCGATGACCGCGGCGCGGGTTTCTTCCACGGTGTCGCCGCTGTCGAGCTTGACCGTCTTCAGCGCTTCGGTGTCGGCGGCGCCGGAGGCGAGGGCGGCCTGGGCGACGGTGTCGGTGAAGCTGACGAAGTTGTCGTCCTTGGCGACGAAGTCGGTCTCGGAGTTGATCTCGACCAGCACGGCGCGGGCGCCGTCCTGGGCCACGGCGATGCGGCCTTCGGCGGCCACGCGGCCGGCCTTCTTGTCGGCCTTGGCCAGGCCGGACTTGCGCAGGGCTTCGGCAGCGGCGTCGATGTCGCCGTTGCTTTCGGTCAGCGCCTTCTTGCACTCCATCATGCCGGCGCCAGTGCGCTCGCGCAGTTCCTTGACCAGGCTAGCGGTGATTTCCATCGGGGTACCTCGGAAAAATAGCGGAAAGGGGTCGCGGGCGGCAGAAGCGCCCGGAGGCGCCGCCGGCCAGGAGGCCGGGGCGCGGACGTACGCGGTATCGCCGGGCCGGAGCGCGGCGATACCTGCCGGGATTACTCCGCAGCGGCAGCCGGAGCCGGAGCCGCAGCGTCCTCGGTCTGTTCGGTCTTGCCCTTCTTGGCGGGCTTGCTGAACTCTTCCTCGCGGACCACGGCAGCGGTCGGCGCAGCGGCCTTGCCTTCGAGCACCGCGTCGGCGGCGGCATTGGCGTACAGCTGCACGGCGCGGATGGCGTCGTCGTTGCCCGGGATGGCGTAATCGACCAGGTTGGGGTCGTAGTTGGTGTCGACCACCGCGATCACCGGAATGCCGAGCTTCTTGGCTTCCTTGACCGCGATGTCTTCGTGGCCGATGTCGATCACGAACAGCGCGTCGGGCAGGCGGTGCATGTCCTTGATGCCGCCCAGCGAGGCTTCGAGCTTGTCGCGCTCGCGACGCAGGCCCAGCACTTCGTGCTTGACCAGCTTCTCGAAGGTGCCGTCGGTCTCGGCGGCCTCGAGCTCCTTCAGGCGGGCGACCGACTTCTTCACCGTGGCGAAGTTGGTCAGCGTGCCGCCCAGCCAGCGCTGGGTCATGAAGGGCTGGCCGCAGCGCTCGGCTTCTTCCTTGATCGCCTCGCGCGCGCTGCGCTTGGTGCCGACGAACAGGATGATGCCGCGCTTCTGTGCGATCGACGAGATGAAGTTCATCGCATCGTTGAACAGCGGCACGGTCTTTTCGAGGTTGATGATGTGGATCTTGCCGCGGGCGCCGAAGATGTACGGCGACATCTTGGGGTTCCAGTAGCGGGTCTGGTGGCCGAAGTGGACGCCGGCTTCCAGCATCTGGCGCATGGTGATCTGAGGCATTGCGGATGACTCCAGTGGTGGAACCTGCCGCCCTCGGTCCGTCGGGACCGGGCAAGGGACGGGCGCGCGGCGGACCGCGCACGGGGTTCCGGGGTTGGGCCTCCCTGTCGCCTCCGTGGCCGAACGCAGCAGCCGGGCGTGTGATCGCTCGGCCATGCGCACCCCGGCACGGGGGATTGCGACAGGTGTGGATTTGCCGGTGACGTCCGGCATGGACGGCCCGTCCAGGAGGACGGACAGCCGCCGATCATACGCGCCGAGCCGGGGCCGGGGCAAGTTGCGTGAGCGGGCTCAGAACTCGATCAGCAGGATGTCCGGCGCCCGCGTGGCGTCCGAGGCAGGCGGCGGCGCGGGCAGGGCCGCTTCCCGGGGCTGGCGTTCAAGGCGTGCGCCGCAGGTCGGTGCGACCTTCGGGCCGATGGATGCCGCGGTCGTGGCGGCAGTGGCCGCAGCCGTTTCGTGTCCGCGGCAGGCCGGCAGGATGGTCAGGCCGATGCCCAGGCTGCTGCGCTGACTGGAGGCCGGGAGGGCTGGCGGAGCGAGGGCGGCGCCCAGGAACAACAGGGCGAGCGTCATGCAGCAGGTCGGTGACGGTGGCGGTCGCATGCCCCGTTAGCGGCCGTCGAGGAGCCGGCTTGAACGATGGCGCCGGCTGGCGCCGGGTTCGCCGCGCCCGGCAGGGCCGACTCAGTAGGTGATCGTGACCAGCACCGTATCGGTGTAATTGCCTGCAGGCGTCACCTGGGAGGCGGGGACGCGTCCGTGGACGGTCAGCGACTGGCTGGCGCCGGTTCCTGTCCCGGTGACCGCGCCGGTGGCGGCCGTCGCCCCCCAGCGCTGGGTGCGGTTGGCGTCGCTGTAGAGCTCGTAGGTGACGTAGTTCGACGACGTTCCCTGGCGCATGCGTCGCGTGGTGCCGACCGGGTTGTTGCCGTTGTTCAAGCCCACGGTCCACGGAGTGCGGCCGGTGCAGGTGAAGGTCAATGTGGACGTCCGGTCGACATTGGACGACACCCGTCCGGGCACGGTCCCGAACGCCATCGGCGTGGCGCTGGCGATCGTGCAGCGGTTGGGCACCGGTGCGGTGGCGGTGAAAGGAAAGGTGATGCTGCCCCCACCGGTGCCCCCGGTGGTGCAGGATGCGGGAAAGGGCGGAGCACCGACGACCGGTTCGTTGTAGCGGTAGTCCAGCCGGGTGTTGGTCCCGGTGAAGGCGTTGCTGTAGTTGCCTGCAGCCAGGCCGGCCTGGGCGGGGACGCGTCCGTACATCGGAATGTTCAGGGTGTTGCCGCCGCCGATCACCAGCACGGTGTACTCGAATGTGGTCTCCAGGGGCGTGGGCGCAGCGGCGGCGGCGGTGTTGCCCCACACCAGCGTCCGTGCCGGGTCGCGGAAGATCTGGAACTGCAGCGCGTCGTTGCTGGGGTTGAGCATGCGCCTGGGCACGTATTGGCCGCCGCCGGACACGCCGGGTCCGATGTTCAGGCACATCCTGAGGCGGATCACCGACAGCAGCGAGACGGCGGTGGTGGAGCAGGTGATGGAGACCGTGCCGTTGGCGTCGACCGGCGCAGTGCCGGCCACACTGCCGAAAGCGAGCGGGGTGGCCGACGCCGTGCAGGTCGTCAACGCCGCGGCCGGTGTCGCCCACGCCGCCAGCGCGATGCCGGCGAGGATGGGTGCCAACGCGCCGAGGCGGCGATAGGCGCGGTGGCGGGCGCGGCCGCTCATCTGCGCGCCTCGTGTTCGCAGCGCAACGGCCCCAGGCGCTGCAGTGGATCGTGTTCGGGCAGTGCCGGCAGGAGGGTCGTGCAGACATCGCCATCGGGCAGCCGGATCCGGAGCAGGCTGCCCGCAGCGGGGCTTTCGAGGTAGGCCTGGCCGCCGTGGCCGACGATGCCCGGCGTGGTGCCGGCACCGTGTTCGATCCGGCTGCCGGGCGGCAGCGGCACGTCGTCGGTGTCGTGCAGGAGCAGGCGGACGCCGCGGACCCGGCGGACTTCGAAGCCGACGCGCACCCCGGCGCGGTCGGCCGGCGTCACGACCCGGGCGGCGTCGGTCACCCGGATGTCGGCGGGCAGATCCATCGGATCGATCGACAGCCGGTTGCGCTGCCAGGCGTTGAGTGGGGTGACCAGGAGCAGGCCGCGCGCATCGGCGAGGCCGATCAGTCGGTTCTCGAGCGCGACCGGGATGCCGGGGATGCCGTCGGTGGACACCACGGCGAACGCGTCGACGATTTCGCGCGCGGCGAACCAGCCGCCGCCCATGCGCACGAGGCTCCCGGCAGCCTGCGCGTAGGCGAAGCGGCTGTCGCCGAATCGCGAGACGCCGGCGCCCACGCGCCCGCGCGGCCCCAGCCACGCACCCTCGGCGAGCCCCCCGGAGGCATCGCCGCTGCGGGCCTGGACGCGCCAGCCCACGCCGCCGTCGCCCGGCACCGGTTGCGCCACGTCCACGACAGCGCTGTCGAGGTCGCCGTCGCGTTGCCAGGACAATGCCGCCTGACGTTCGCGCTGGCGGCCGAGCGGAATCATCAGGCCGGCATATGCGCTGCGGTCGGCACGGGTGTCCAGGTTCTGGTTGATCGCGGCATTCGCATACCACCCGCTGCCGAACGCGTGACTCCAGTACAGGCCGGCGTAACGGCCGCGTTCGATCCTGGCGAAGGGTGCATCGTCCTCGCGGTGCGGCAGGACCTGGTCGAGGCGGACGTAGGTCAGGCCGAAGTTGCCGGCACCGGTGCTGACGCCGGCGGTGGCGCGATCGCTGCGGGGCGGCGGTGGCGGTCCGTACAGCGCGGCGATGTCGCGATAGTCGTCGTGGGTGCGGCGGGTGTCGGCGGCCAGCTGGTAGCGATCGTTGTTCCAGGACCAGCCTAGGGTGCTCTGGCCGCCCTGCCGATGACGGTCGCGGCTGCGGGCATGGGCCGTGTTGACGACGCCCGCCATGCCGAGCAGGTAGGCGCCCCCGACGCCCACGCTCGTCAGCCCGTCGCCGCCTTCGGCATGCGCCTCCACCGTCAGGCGCGGGGTCGCCCCGTAGCGCCAAGTGCCGCTGCCCACCAGGGCATCGGCGTATTCGAACGAACGCAGACCGTACTGTTCGCGTACCCAGCCCAGCGCGAGCGACCAGTCGCTGAGGCCAGGCGCGAGCAGGCGCTGTGTGGCGTAGAAGGGAAAATCGAGCGTGTTGACCCGTCCATATGCATCGGTGATCACCACCTGCGCATTGCCGGCGCCGGTCACGCCGGGCACCGGCGCCAGACGGAATGGCCCGGTGGGCGTGCTGCCGCTGTACTGGCGCAGCCCGTTGACGTACAGCTCGACCTCCGACGGTACTGCGGCCTCGCCGAGGAACTCCGGCAGGGGCACGGTCACCCGGTACGGCTGCAGGGCGAAGTTGCGCCCGACCTGCACGCCGCCGATGCGGACCGGCCGGGTCCAGTCGAGAAACCCGGTGAACGCGTCGCCGGCGATCACCGAGACCGCCGCGCCGGGAAACGACCACTGCAGCCGGGTGTCGAGGCGGGTGCTGTCGTGCTGCCGGCGCCCGCCCTCGCGCTGGAACGTCCGGGTGATGCCCGTGGTCGATGCGACCGCCCGACCGAGGCCGAAGGCGCGCAGTTCGCCGAAGCCGGTGAGGTTCCAGCCGCCGTCGCCATCGCTGCCGTACAGGTCGTAGTTGAGCAGTACCCCGGGCGCGTGGTCGGTGACCACGGCGATCTCGTTGGCGGGCAGGCCGAGGTCGGTCGAAGAGAGGGCGAGGATGTCGAGCGGTGCGTCGATCCGTACCGACTGCCGCGACGGGTCGTAGCGCACACGCACGCCAGGAAGGGCGTCGAGGGGTACCGGCGCGTCGCCATCGCGTCCGTCCAACTGGAAGCCCAGGCCGCGCAGCGTGTCGACGGTCGCATGCAGTCGGCCGTCGCGATACTCGAACGACACCGGCTCGGCGACCACGGTTTCGTTCAGGATCACTTCGAGGTAGAGATGCGTCGCGGCCAGCGACGCGGGCCCGGCCTGCGGGATCGTCTCGGCGCGAGCCAGGGACAGCGCGGCGGCCATGAGGATGGCGCTAGCGATCCGGCAGCAGGGTGCGGGCGTCCGGCTCGCCATTGATCCTGGCCTGGATGTCGGTGGCGTGGCCGGGCTTCGCGCCCGGCGGAAGCGGCCAGCGTCGCTGCCGGCCGGGAAGGACGTAGCCTGCGAGCCCGGGTGCGATCTGCTGCCGGAGCGCGGGATCCACATGGACGATGTCGGCAATCTGCGCCCGTGCGGTGCCGAGGTTCTCGACCTCCAGCGCTCTGCCTTCCGCAACATCGACCAGGCGCGCATGCAGGACCGATGTAGCGGGCTGGACCGGCTCGAGAAACACCGGTATCGAGTAGCGGAAGACGAAGTTCAGCCCCATATCGTCGGCAACGGGCCGGGTCGGGTCCGGCAGTTCATCGACGATGACCCGGTAGCTGCCCTCGATGGCGTCGGGCGCGTCGATACGGCGAACCACCCGGACCAGTTGCTCGGCCCCCGGCGCGATCTCGATCATCGGCGGGCTGACGGCGAGGTCTTCCGTTTCCGTCAGACGGTCCTCGCCGGCGTCCTGTGTCCACGCGAACACCCTGACCTGGGCGATCAACGGGCGCTCGCCGCTGTTGCGCAGCATGAGGCCGTCGGCCGCACGCTGCGGGGCGATGGTCACGAGTGTCGGCGCGACCTGCAGGTCGGCTGCGAAGAGTGGCATCGTCGGCCACGCGGCTGCCAGGGCCAAACACGCCGAGCGTAGGTACGTACGGGCGACGTCACGGACGCCGCCTCCGGGGCGGAGAGGAGAACCCATGCGATGGGCGCCCCTCAGTACGTGATCGTCGCGGTGACGGTGTCCGTGTAGGTCGCGGCGGGGAAGTTGGCACTGGGCACGCGGCCGTAGACCGGAACGGTCTGCACCGCGCCGGAGCCGGTGCCGGCGACGGTATCGGTGCCGGGCGTCTCGCCCCAGACGGTGCTGCGTGCAGGGTCCTGATACAACTGATACGGCACGAGCGTGCCGTCGGGACTGGCCATGGCGCGCGCGGCGATACCGCCGCCACCGGCGTTCAGACCGGGGCTCAGCGCAATGGCGTAGCCCGTGCCGGGCGTGCAGTTGACATTCAACTGGCCGGCGGCATCGATGTTGGTGGCACTCGAGGGTTGGCTGCCGAAGGCGACGTCGGTCGCGGCAGGGGCGTCGATGGTGCAGGCCGCGGTGATGGTGAGCGTGACGTCGAACGTCGTGGATGCCGACTGGCCGAACGCCAGCGGCGTGGCGGCGGCGAGCAGGCTGCCTGCGAGAAAACGGGGAAAACGGCGACGAGATGTCTGCACGGCGATATCCTTTCGTTGTGCGGTCGAATGGAGCTGGGTCATCCCGGAGCGCGCCGAGCTCGTGCGTCCAGCGCGAACCTCGCGCACGAGGTTTGCACGAGCGCTGCATGCGCGGCGTGATGGCTGCGTGTCGGCGCGCAGCGCCGCAGTCGCTCCGGGAGTGCTCCGTCGGCGATCCGCTCCGCCCCCGCTTGGTCCCGCGCCCCGGGCCGCGAGACGTCCTGCGCGCTGCCGCGGCTGGATCCGGGCACGGAACGACGCGATCGGAGATAATGTGCGGATGGCGATTTCCCTGAAGACCCCCGAACAGATCGAGAAGATGCGCGAGGCTGGCCGCCTGGCGGCCGAGGTGCTGCAGATCGTCGCGCCGCACGTGAAGCCTGGCGTGACCACCGACGAACTGGACCGCATCTGCCACGAACACATCGTGCAGGTGCAGGGCGCGGTGCCGGCCAACGTCGGCTACCGCGGCTACCCGAAGACGACCTGCATCTCCGCCAACAATGTGATCTGCCACGGTATCCCGGGCGACAAGGTCCTCAAGGACGGCGACATCATCAATATCGACGTCACCGTCATCAAGGACGGCTGGCACGGCGACACCAGCCGGATGTACTTCGTCGGCACGCCGTCGGTGATGGCGCGGCGCCTGGTCGAGGTGACCCGGCAGGCGTTGTTCGAGGGCATTCGCGCAGTGCGTCCGGGCGCGACCCTGGGCGACATCGGTCATGCCATCCAGACCTTCGCCGAGGCCGAACGCTTCAGCGTGGTGCGCGAGTACTGCGGCCACGGCATCGGCACCGTCTATCACGACGAGCCGCAGGTGCTGCACTACGGCCGCCCCGGCGCCGGGCTGGTGCTGGAGGCCGGCATGACCTTCACCATCGAGCCGATGATCAACGAAGGTACCCGTTTCACCCGTGTGCTGCCCGATGGCTGGACCGTCGTGACCAAGGACCGCAAGCTTTCGGCCCAGTGGGAGCACACGATCGCGGTGACGCGCGACGGTGCGGACGTGCTGACCCGCATTCCCGGGGACGACAACGAGTCGTTCCTCTAGGGGCGGGGCGTGGCCTCGCCGCTACCGCCGCAGACGCCGCCCGGCGATCAGGCGAACGATCCATCCAGCGATCAGGCCGGCGATCAGGCTTGGGCCGCCGAGGCCCGTGCGGCGCTCGCCGACCACGATGCCCGGCTCGCCGCCCGCTTCGACGCCGGCGAAGCCATCGACCGGTTGCTGGCCGCGCGCGCGAATGCGGTGGACGGCTGGGTCCGCCAGGCCTGGGCGCGCTGCATTCCCGCCGAGGCGCCGCTGGCGCTGTTCGCGGTCGGCGGTTACGGGCGCGGCGAACTGTTCCCGCATTCCGACATCGATCTGCTCGCACTGGCGGAAGAGGGCGAGCAGGCGGCACATGCCGAAGTGCTCGGCCGTTTGTTCGCGTTGCTCTGGGACGCCGGCCTGCCGGTCGGGCACGCGGTGCGCAGCCCGGACGAGTGCACCCGCGAGGCGGCCGCTGACCTGACCGTGCTCACCAACCTGCAGGATGCGCGGCCGTTGCTGGCGAACTTCCGCGAGGTGCAGACGCTCAACGCCGCCATCGCACCGGAGCGGACCTGGGACGCGGCCCGTTATTTCGAGGGGAAGCGCGAGGAGCAGCGGCGGCGGCATGCGCGCTATGGCGACACCTCGGACAATCTCGAGCCGAACCTGAAGGACGGCCCCGGTGGACTGCGCGACCTCCACACGCTGCGCTGGATGGCGCGCGCGGTGTTCGGCGCGCACGGCTTCGACCAGTTGATCGCATTGGGGCAGCTGGGCGTGGACGAGCAGGCCACGCTGGAACGCGAGCGGCAGGGACTGTCGCGCCTGCGCTTCGGCCTGCACCTGGTCGCCGGCAAGGCCGAGGAGCGGTTGCGCTTCGACCATCAGAAGGCGCTGGCCGCCCGGCTGAATCATGTGGACGAGGCCGACAACGCCCTGGTCGAGCAGATGATGCAGGGGTTCTACCGCAGCGCGTCGGTGGTGCTGCGGATCAACGACCGCCTGCTGCAGCGCTTCGAGGAACAGATCGAGGGTGAGGGCGAATTGGCCGTGATCGACGCCGAATTCGCCACCCGCCGCGGCTACCTGGCCGCGCGCGACGAGGTTTGGCCCGGCGGCGACATCGGCCGGGTGTTCGATCTGTTCGCGATCTGGGCCGAGCATCCGCAGGTGCGCGGCCTGCATTCGCAGAGCGCCCGTGCGCTGGCCGAGTCGCTGCATGCCCTGCCGAGCTGGCGCGATGCCCCGGACACGCTGCGTGAGCAGTTCCTGGAATTGCTGCGGGGACCGGTGCCGGTACGTACGCTCGAACGTCTCGCGCGCATGGGCGTGCTGGGTGTTTGGATCCCGGAGTTCGCGCGGGTTTCCGGGCGGATGCAGTTCGACCTGTTCCACGTCTACACGGTGGATCAGCACACGCTCGCGGTGCTGCGCAACATCGCCAGTTTCGCCGACGAGTCGCCGGATCCGCGTTTTTCCGCCGCCCACGAGGTCTGGCCGCTGTTGCGCAAGCCCGAGCTGTTGCTGCTCGCTGGCCTGTTCCACGACATCGCCAAGGGGCGCGGCGGCGACCACTCCGAGCTGGGGGCCGTGGATGCGCGCGAGTTCTGCGAGGGCCATGGGCTGCCCGAGGCCGATGTCGCCCTGGTCGAATGGCTGGTGCGCCGGCACCTGCTGATGTCGACAGTGGCGCAGAAGAACGATATTTCGGATCCGGCCGTGATCCACCGCTTCGCGCGGGAAGTCGCCGACCGCGAGCGCCTGGATTATCTGTATCTGCTGACCTGTGCCGACATCGCCGGAACGTCCCCACGGTTGTGGAACGCGTGGAAGGACCGTCTGCTGACCGATCTGCGCATCGCCACCCGGCTCGCGCTGCGGCGCGGACTGGAACATCCCGTCGCCGCCGGGCAGCGTATCGACGAGACCCGCGACCGCGTGCGCGGACTGCTGTCGGCCTACGGCGTGGAGCAGGCGGAGGCCGATGGGTTGTTCGCACGCATGCCGGTCGATGCGTTTCTGCGTGGGCACCCCGACCAGGTGGCCTGGCAGGCGCTGGCGTTGCGCGACACCGCGCCCGGCGGGACGGCGGTCCGCCTGCGGCGTCTGGCGGCCGGTGCACACGCGCTCGAGGTATTCGTGCACTCGCCGGATCGCGACGGTCTGTTCACCGCCATCGCGATCACCCTCGACCGCAGCGGGCTGGCCATCCAGCAGGCACGCGCGCTGGACGGCCCCGACGGCACCATCTTCGATCTGTTCCAGGTGCTGCCTTCCGATCCGCGGCACGTGCCCGATCTGGGTGCGATCGAGCGGAAGCTGATCAATGTGCTGGCGGGCTCGCTCGACGTGAAGCCCGCCCGGCGCACGCAACCGCGGCATTTGCGCCACTTTCGCATCGTCCCCAGCATCGCCTTCGACGACAGTGCCGATGGTCGGCAGACGATCTTCAGCCTGGTCGGTACCGATCGCCCCGGCCTGCTCGCGGATGTCGCGCATGCGTTGCGCCGCCAGCACCTGCGTGTCCACGATGCCCGTATCGCCACCTTCGGCGAGCGCGTCGAGGACGTGTTTCGGCTCAGCGACCGCGACAACCGTGCGCTCGACGACGCCGCCCGCGAGGCCTTGCGGGCCGCGCTGCTGGCGACGCTCGACCCGACCCCTTGACCCTCTCGCCCCACGTACCACTGAACGGAACGACTCCATGACATTGCCCAGCTTCAACGCCGATCCCGCGACCGTCGCCCTGTTGCACACCACGCTCGACAGCGCTTTCGAGCGCCGTGCCGCGTTGACGCCCGAAGAGGTCGAAGGTGCCGTGCGTCCCGCCGTCGAGCAGGCGATGATCGGTCTGGAGACCGGTGCATTGCGCGTCGCCGAGCCGGACGGGCAGGGCGGCTGGACCGTCAACGAATGGCTGAAGAAGGCCGTGCTGCTGTACTTCCGCATCAACGAGATGGCGGTGATGGACGCCGAGCCGGCGCCGTACTGGGACAAGGTCGAAGCGCGCTTCGCCGATTTCGACGAAGCCATGTTCCGGGAGACCGGCGTACGCGTCGTGCCGGGTGCGTTCGTGCGCCGCGGGACCTACCTCGGTCGCGATGTCGTGCTGATGCCGAGCTTCGTCAACATCGGCGCGCATGTCGGCACCGGCACCATGGTCGATACCTGGGCCACGGTGGGTTCGTGCGCGCAGATCGGCCAGCACTGCCACATTTCCGGCGGCGCCGGCATCGGTGGCGTGCTGGAGCCGCTGCAGGCGTCGCCGACGATCATCGAGGACCACGTCTTCATCGGCGCGCGCTCGGAAGTCGTCGAAGGCGTCGTGGTCGGCCACCACAGCGTGATCGGCATGGGGGTGTTCCTCGGCCAGTCCACGCGCATCTACAACCGCGCCACCGGCGAGGTGAGCTACGGCTACGTGCCGCCGGGCAGCGTGGTGGTCGCCGGCTCGCTGCCGTCAGCCCACGGCAGCCATTCGCTGTACTGCGCGGTGATCGTCAAGCAGGTCGACGAGCGCACCCGCGCCAAGACCAGCGTCAACGACCTGCTCCGCGGCCTGGCCGGCTGATCGCCATGACCACCCTGTATGGACTGAAGAACTGCGACACCTGCAAGAAAGCCCGCAAATGGCTGGATCGCTTCGGCGTGGCGCACACCTTCGTCGACTACCGCGACGAGAAGCCGGCGCCCGAAACGCTGGTCGCCTGGGCCGACGCGCTCGGCGGCTTCGAGGCGATGGTCAACAAGTCGTCCACCACGTGGCGCCAGTTGCCCGACAATCGCAAGGCCGCCGCCAGCGATGCCGAATGGAAGCTGCTGTTGCGCGAGCATCCGCAGCTGATCCGGCGCCCGGTGGTGGTCACCGACGACGGCGTGATCACGCAGGGCTTCAGCGACAACGGATTCAAGAAGCGCTTCGGCGTCGAGTGAGCCGTCGGTGCGCCGCGGCGGCACGTCGCCGTCGAGCGCGTGCCGCCGCCGCCCGGTCCGCTCTCCTGTCCGCCACCTCCGCACCCACCGCCCGAGCCAGAAGCGCATGTCCGACGTCCTCGAACTCACCCGCGACCTGATCGCCCGTGCGTCGGTCACGCCCGACGACGCCGGTTGCCAGGCGCTGATCGCCGGGCGGCTCGCCGGTGCCGGTTTCGCCTGCGACCCGTTGCGCTTCGGTGCCGTCGACAACCTCTGGGCCACGCACGGGCGGGGCGACGGTCCGGTGCTGGTATTGCTCGGTCATACCGACGTGGTGCCGCCCGGCCCGCGCGAGGCCTGGCGAAGCGATCCCTTCGAACCCGAAATCCGCGACGGCGTGCTGTACGGTCGCGGCGCGGCGGACATGAAGAGCGGGGTGGCGGCGTTCGTGGTCGCCGCCGAGCGTTTCGCCGCCGCGCATCCGGATCACGTCGGCACGCTGGCCTTGCTGCTGACCTCCGACGAGGAGGGCGATGCCATCGACGGTGTGCGTCGGGTGGCCGATCATTTCCGGCAGCGCGGTCAGCGCATCGACTGGTGCATCACCGGCGAACCGTCCTCGAAGACGGTGCTCGGCGATCTGCTGCGGGTCGGCCGCCGCGGGTCGCTGTCGGCTGCGCTCACCGTGCGTGGCGTCCAGGGTCACGTCGCGTACCCGCACCTGGCCCGCAACCCGATCCACCTGGCGCTGCCGGCCTTGGCCGAGTTGCAGGCGCGGGTCTGGGACGACGGTTACGAATCGTTCCCGCCGACCAGCCTGCAGATCAGCAACTTCCACGCCGGTACCGGCGCGAACAACGTCGTGCCCGGTACGCTCGAGGTGCAGTTCAACCTGCGCTACAACCCGCATTGGACCGCCGATCGGCTGGAGGCGGACATCGCGGCGCTGTTCGCGCGCCACGGCCTCGATCACGACCTGCGCTGGCATCGCAGCGGCGAGCCCTTCTACACCCCGGAGGGTCCGCTGCGTGCCGCCGCCCGCGAGGTTCTGGCTGCGTTCGCGGGCGCGCCGCCCGAGGAGAGCACCGGCGGCGGCACCTCGGATGCGCGCTTCATCGCACCGCTGGGTGCCCAGTGCATCGAAGTCGGCCCGGTCAACGCCAGCATCCACCAGGTGGACGAGCACGTGCGCGTCGCCGACCTCGAGGCGCTGCCGGACCTGTATCTGGCGATGATCGAGCGGCTGCTGCCGGATACCGGCACCTGAGCCGGTCGATCGTGTGCATCGCCGACCTCCGGTTGCACATGAAACAGTTGCGCTGCGGCCTCGGGGCGGAGTAGCTTCGGCGCATGCACTCCGCCGCCCGTCCCGCGAACAACCGCAATCGTCGCAACAATGCGCGCGCGAACAATCGTGCGCGCCCGATGCGGGGAAGCGGACAGGCGTAGCGAGACAGCACAACGCCCGGACAGCCAGGACCCGCATCGCTCGATGCGGGTTTTTTGTTGCCCGCACGCCGCCACGGATTCCAGCCGCCCGGGATCGACCGCTTCCCATCACAGGCAAGGACCCACCCATGTGTTCGATCTTCGGCATCTTCGATCTGCAACCCGGCGACGATCTGGTCGCCCTGCGCCGGCAGGCGCTGGAATGTTCGCAACGCCAACGTCACCGTGGCCCGGACTGGAGCGGTGTGCATGTCGACGCCGGTGCGATCCTGGTCCATGAGCGCCTCGCGATCGTCGATCCGGCCGGCGGTGCGCAGCCTCTGCTGTCGGAGGACGGCACGCTGGTGCTGGCGGTCAACGGCGAGATCTACAACCATCAGGCGCTGAAGGACGGGCTGGATACGGCGTATGCCTTCCAGACGGCATCGGATTGCGAAGTGATCAATGCGCTCTACAGGGAGCATCTCGAACGGGACGCGACGCCCGCGGATTTTCTCGAACGGCTCAACGGCATCTTCGCGTTCGCGCTGTGGGATCGCGCGTCCGGCCGTGCGCTGATCGCACGCGACCCCATCGGCGTGGTCCCGCTGTACTGGGGTCACGACCGCGAAGGTCGCTTGCGTGTCGCGTCGGAGATGAAGGCGTTGGTGGACAGCTGCTCCGACGTCGCGCCGTTCCCGCCCGGTCACTGGTACGACAGCGCGACCCGGACGCTGACCCGCTACTACGAACGTCCCTGGCGCGAACACACCGCCGTGGAGGGCGTGTCGGTGTCCCCAGGCGAGCTGCGCGAGGCGTTCGAGGCTGCGGTACATCGGCAGCTGATGACCGACGTGCCTTATGGCGTGTTGCTGTCGGGAGGGCTGGATTCGTCGCTGGTCGCGGCGGTCGCGGCGCGTTATGCCCGTCATCGCATCGAGGATGGCGATCGCAGCGAGGCCTGGTGGCCGCGCCTGCATTCCTTCGCCATCGGCCTGAAGGGCTCGCCCGATCTCGCCGCCGCGGCCATCGCGGCCGAAGCCCTGGGCACGGTGCATCACGGGTTCGAGTACAGCTTCGAGGAAGGCCTCGACGCGTTGCCGGAGGTGATCCGGCACATCGAGACCTACGACGTCACCACCATCCGCGCCTCGACGCCGATGTTCCTGCTGGCCCGGCGGATCAAGGCGATGGGGGTGAAGATGGTGCTGTCGGGCGAGGGCAGCGACGAGATCTTCGGCGGGTATCTCTACTTCCACAAGGCACCCGATGCGTGCGCGTTCCACGAAGAACTGATCCGCAAGCTCGACGCGCTGCACCACTACGATTGCCTGCGTGCGAACAAGTCGATGATGGCCTGGGGCGTGGAGCCGCGGGTGCCGTTCCTGGATCGGGCGTTCCTGGACGTGGCGATGCGCATGGATGCCGCGCACAAGATGGTCGGTCGCGGCGGGGATGGCCGGCGCAGGATCGAGAAGGCAGTGCTGCGCGAAGCGTTCGAGGGCTATCTGCCGGAGGAGATCCTGTGGCGACAGAAGGAACAGTTCAGCGATGGCGTCGGCTATGGCTGGATCGACGGCTTGAAGGCATCTGCCGAGGCGCAGGTCAGCGATCGCGAACTTGCCGCAGCCGCGCGGCGCTTCCCGCACAACCCCCCGCAAACCAAGGAAGCCTACTGGTATCGGAGCCTGTTCGACCAGCATTTCCCGGGTGCGGCGGCTGCGGCCACGGTGCCCGGCGGCAAGTCGATCGCGTGTTCGTCGCCGGCGGCGATCGCCTGGGATGCGACGTTCGCGCAGGCGGCCGATCCATCCGGGCGCGCGGTGGCCGGCGTGCACAATGCGGCCACCGCGCCGCCGCCGGCACCCGCGGCGGCCTGAGCGCGGCGGTCACCATCGACCCGCGTACGGGCGCTCCCGTGCCGCGGGGCAGTAAACTGGCCGCCGGTTTTTCAGACGACGAGCGCACAGTGATCATCCAGCCCAAGGTCCGCGGTTTCATCTGCACCACCACCCATCCCACCGGGTGCGCGCTCAACGTGCGCGACCAGATCGCCGCGACGAAGGCGCAGGGCGTGCGCAGCGACGGACCCAAGAAGGTGCTGGTGATCGGCGCATCGAGCGGCTACGGACTGGCGGCGCGGATCAGCGCCGCGTTCGGCTTCGGCGCCGACACCCTGGGCGTGTTCTTCGAGAAGCCCGGCACCGAGAAGAAGGCGGGTACCGCGGGCTGGTACAACGCTGCCGCGTTCGACCGCGAGGCCAAGGCGGCCCGCCTATACAGCAAGTCGATCAACGGCGACGCGTTTTCCGACGC
Source organism: Luteimonas abyssi (assembly GCF_001482195.1). Taxonomy (GTDB): domain Bacteria; phylum Pseudomonadota; class Gammaproteobacteria; order Xanthomonadales; family Xanthomonadaceae; genus Luteimonas; species Luteimonas abyssi. The sequence goes on from NZ_KQ759763.1 coordinate 1,242,486, forward strand.
GGCGCGAGACAAGGTCATCCAGCTGATCCGCGACGAGATGGGCGGGCAGGTCGATCTGGTGGTTTATTCGCTGGCCTCGCCGGTGCGCAAGATGCCTGAAACCGGCGAGGTGAAGCGGTCGGCGCTCAAGACCATCGGCGCGCCGTACACCTCCAGCGCGATCGACACCAACAAGGACCAGGTGATCGAGGCCACGGTGGAGCCTGCGACCGAGCAGGAGATCGAGGACACCGTGGCGGTGATGGGTGGCCAGGACTGGCAGCTGTGGATCGATGCGCTCGACACCGCCGGTGTCCTCGCCGAGGGCGCGAAGACGGTGGCCTTCAGCTACATCGGCACCGAGATCACCTGGCCGATCTACTGGCACGGCGCACTGGGGCGCGCCAAGGTCGACCTCGACGCCACCGCGCGACGGCTGGACGCCAAGCTGGGCGCCAGGGGCGGCGGGGCTCATGTGGCGGTGCTGAAGTCGGTGGTCACCCAGGCCAGCGCGGCGATCCCGGTGCTGCCGCTGTACATCGCCATCGTGTTCAAGGTGATGAAGGCGCAGGGCCTCCACGAAGGCACCATCGAACAACTCGACCGGCTGCTCCGCGAACGCATGTACCGTGCAGACGGCCAGCCGGGCGCGCTCGACGACGAGCGTCGCTACCGGCTGGACGACTGGGAATTGCGCGACGACGTGCAGGCTGAATGCAAGGCGATCTGGCCACAGGTGAGCACGCAGAACCTGTTCGAACTGACCGACTACGCCAGCTACAAGCACGAGTTCCTGAAACTGTTCGGCTTCGAGCGCGACGATGTCGATTACACCGCCGAGGTGGATCCGGTGGCGGCCTTCGACGTCGTCGAGCCCTGATCCCGCCATGTACTGCCGGACCGCCGCGGCAGGGCTGGCGATGGTCGGGATGGCAGGGTGCGCCTCGCCGGTCCCGGCGTCGCAGGCACTGCCGGCGCTGATCCTCGCCATGCAAGGCGATCCGGCGGCCGTGCTGGCGCGACTGTCGCCGGAGTTCGAACTGGTCGAGCACTTCGACCGGCACGACGCGACGCCGGTCTCGCGCACGCTGACCTGCGATCTCGCAACCGTGGCGGCGGCCGGTTGGCACGTGGTCCCCGACGCGCAGGTGCTGTCCGAGACGGGGACACAGTACGCGCCACCGCAGCGGCGGCCCGATGGGTCGTGGTCGGTGGCACTGGCGACCGGGAGCGGCGAGGAGATGGCCCGTTATGGTTTCGTGGCCGGGTCGCGCGGGTGGCAACTGGCGCGAATCGACGTTTTTTCCGTGCTGGAGACAGGCGACCCGGTCCCGCCCTCGCCATGCCCCCGGTCCGGAAGCAGAGAGCCAGGCTGATTGATCGCGGCTCATCGTTCCGAATATACATATCCGGAACAATTCATTTCGGATGTCGTTCTATTTTTGCAATTCAACCGGGCTAACCTGCCAGCATCCTTTCCTTCGAGCCCGACGCCATGTCCCAGACATTCATCGACGCCATCCGCCGCCGCCGCACCCAGTACGCGCTGGGCCGCGAGATTCCGCTGTCGAACGACGACACCAACGCGCTGATCCGGGAAGCGGTGCGTCAGGCCCCCTCGTCCTTCAATTCGCAGAGTTCGCGTGTGGTGATCCTGTGGGGCGCGCAGAGCGTGCGTTTCTGGGAGATCACCAAGGATGCGCTGCGCAAGATCGTGCCGGCCGACGCATTCGCGTCGACCGAGGAGAAGATCGACAGCTTCGCCGCCGGCGCGGGAACCGTACTGTTCTACGAAGACCAGAACGTGGTGAAGGGTCTGCAGGAGCAGTTCCCGCTGTACGCGGACAATTTTCCCGTGTGGTCCGAGCACTCCACCGGCATGGCGCAGTTCGCGGTCTGGACCGCGTTGGCCAACGCCGAGATCGGCGCCAGCCTGCAGCACTACAATCCGCTGCCCGACGAAGCCGCGGCGGCCGAGTGGGATCTGCCGGCGCACTGGACGCTGCGTGCGCAGATGCCGTTCGGCGCCCACGCCGGCGACATCGGCGACAAGACCTTCATGGACGACGCCGAGCGCTTCCGCATTTTCGGTTGACCGGCGGGCCGGGCATCATCCACACCAGATGCGGGTGATCCGGTTGTCGGCGTCGACGTCGACATTGATGCGGTCCGCGCGATGGTCGTGCCGGACCGCCTGACCGGGCGCGATCGGGCGTAACAGGCCGGCATGGCTCTCGCGCCAGATCCGGCCGGTGATCGTCGGCGATGCCTCCTCGCCGACCGCCCACTGCACGGGCTCGACACGGCATTCGCCTGATTGCGCGGCGCGTCGATCCGGTTCGCCCGCTGGCGGTTGAAGGCTGCTGCAGGCAGCCAGCGCGGCGGTCAGTACCGATGCGAGCATGATCGGTGTCGTCCGTTGCATGTTCATCCGTTGCATCTGTCGCTCCTGGTCGTGCGAGGCTCAGGGGGCATCGTCGAGCTGTGCCGGGTCGCGCAGCGACAGTGTGTACCGGGCCGCGCCCGGGAGGAACGGGGTGGCCCTGCCGGCCGCCCAGTCGTCGTGACCGGCGCCCCAGAACGGCGACAGCGGGTGGCCGCTCTGGCCGCCTGGCATGTGCGCGATGCCGTCGGCCTCGTGGCCCGGCGCCACCACCATGCGCTGCGATGCGCCGAACGCGGGACCTTGTACGCGCGGCGTGTTGCCGTCGCCCGGCAGGGCCTGGGCAGGCATGCACAAGAGCCGCCGACCCAGCCACGGGACCGCGCCCGCCAGCGGATGGCAGATCGCGGTGGTGTTGCGCGCGCCCCAGGTCCATTCGGCCAGCGGGCCATCGGCCTGCGCGCTCTCGACGACTTCGCGCGCGGCCGCTTCGAGCAACGCGGTCCAGCCGTCGCGCGCATCGTCGCAATCGGCGCCGGCATCGTCGCGCGAGGCGCACGCGAACGCGCGCGGGAGCAGATGCGCCGGGCGCGCCTGCAACAGCGGCCAGGCCACGCCTTCGAGATGGGGCTGGTCGGGCAGTTCGAACGCATCGTCGAGCACGGCCAGGGCGGGTGCGGCCAGCCCGTCGGCGATCCGGCGATGTACGGCCAGGCGCCATGCGCGTACCAGTCGGTAGGCGACGCTGTCGATGTCGGCATGTCCCGACCATGCCTCCGCCGCCGCCGCGAGCGCATGAAGGGCGGGCGCCGCATCCGGCGGTGTTCCTGTTGCGGACACATCGGCCTGTACCGGGGCGTCCGCAGGAAGCGGATGTCCCGTTTCCCGTCGCAGCAGTGCCCACCAGCGGGTGAGCAGGACCGCACGGTCGTCGAGCTGGATGGCGAGCAGGGCGTGCTCGTCGAACCGGTCGGCGGCGCGCAGCGCGTCGCGGATCTGGTGCGAGCGGATGCCCAGTGCCGCGCCGCCGTCGCCCAGTCGTCGGGCGACAGCGCCGCTCGTCACCCGGCTGTTGGCGGTCCAGAGCCGGCTGGCCGTGGGCGAGCGCAGTAGGGGCGAGGTGTCGGTGCGAATCGGCCAGGGCGGGCAGCCGCCATCGGCGTCGGCGCGATCGACCTCGTCGAGGACGTCCTCGCAGCCGGCAGCACGCTGCGGAATCGGTCCGAGCAGACGCCAGGCGATCTGTCCGCTCCGATCGGCCACCAGCAGGTTCTGGGTGGGCACCGCGGCGTGGTCCGCGAATCGCAGGACCTCGTCGAGTGTGCGCGCGCGTATGAAGTCGGCCAGGCCGAAATCGAGCGCGCCGGGGAGGTGGGCGGCCCAGCGCAGCGCCAGTGCGCTGCCGTCGTCCTCGCGATGCAGGATCGGCCCCCATTCGGTTTCGTCGACCTGCAAGGTTCGCGGATCGCCGCCGGCGACGGCGATCGACTCCTGGTGGGAGACGATCGGTGTGCAGCCGTTGCGCCCGGCGGCGGCCGGTTCGCCGGGATCCGGGGCGGTCTCGCCTGCCGCTTCGTCCGGGCACGGCGACAGGCGGCGCCAGTCCGCGGTGTCGACGTAGCTGTTGGTGAACGCCCAGGCCACCTGGCCGTTGCTGCCGACCACGACAGCCGGCAGGCCGGGGAGGGTGAAGCCGGTGACGTCGACCCGACCGCCCGGCGCGCGGGTATCGGGATAGCGCAAACGCGCGCGGAACCAGATGTTGGGTGCGCGCAGGCCGAGATGCATGTCGTCGGCGAGCAGGGCGCGGCCATCGGCGGTCAGGCGTCCGGATACGGCGAAATTATTGCTGCCCGGCCGCAGGTCGGCCGCAGCGCGCCTGCGTCGATCCGGGGCTGCCGGGCCTGGATCCAGGAAGGCGCTCGCGTTCTTTGCCGCTGCCGATCCATCCTCGTCCGGGGCCGGCATCGGCAATGTGCGCAGGTCGAGCGTCCCGGGTGCCGGCAAGGCCGCGTCGCCCAGGCTGCCACCCAGCAGCGGTGCATCCCAGGTGCTGCCGTCGTGGGTCAGCAGGGCGTACAGCGGTGCGGGCAAATGCGCGCGCAGGCGCCAGCGCGCCAGTTCACGTGCGTTGTCTGCATCCTGCAGATCGAAGTACATCGCGAAGCCGGTGAGCGCGGAATCGACCGGCGTCCACGGCGTCGGCGATTGGCGCAGCAGCAGATAGGGCCAGGGACGGACCCGCAGGTCGCCGAGCCCCGCATTGACGCCGTCTGCGTACGCCTGCAGCTGCGGCATCCGCTCGCCGACGATGGTCTCCAGGTCGGATTCGACGCGCGCGCGCATGCGATGGACGCGGCGACGCCGGTCGGTGTCCAGCGCGCGGTCGCCGAACAGCGCAGCCAGCTCGCCGGCGGGGACGCGCCTCATCAGGTCCATTTCGAAATAGCGTTCCTGCGCATGGACATAGCCCAGCACGCGCATGGCGTCGGTTTCGCTGGCGGCGTCGATGGTCACCGTCCCTTGCGCGTCGCGGGTGATGGTGGCCGGCGCGGACAGCCCTTGCAGCGGCGCGTCGCCTTCCAGGCGCGCGAGACTGCCGCGCACGAGCAGCAGCACGATGAGGGCGGCCACCGGCACGAGCAGCAGGAGCGTCGCTGGCACCAGCCAGCGCGCGCGTCGGATCCACGGTCGCATGTCGCTATTCCCCTGGGCGATGGCCCGATTGTAAGGGGGGCGTGCGGCCTGCCGCAGGCTCCGCGTGAGGGCGATGCGAGGTTCGCGAATGCGAGTCGGAGGGATTCTCATCCGATCATCGGCGTGGAGGGATCGGCATACTGGAGGCCCCGCCATCCGAGACCGCGTCATGAAGGGCCAGCCCGAAGTCATCGAATACCTGAAGGAACTGCTGCGCGGCGAACTCGCGGCGCGCGACCAGTACTTCCTGCATTCGCGCCGCTACGAGGATCTGGGCCTGCACAAGCTGTATGCGCGGATCAACCACGAGATGGAGGAGGAAACCCAGCACGCCGATGCGTTGCTGCGGCGGATCCTGTTCCTCGAGGGCAATCCCGACATGCGTCCGCACGGTTTCGAGCCGGGGCGCAGCGTGGAGGAGATGCTGGAAAAGGATCTCGAGCTCGAATACAAGGTGCGCGCGGACCTCGCCCGTGGCGTGGCCCTGTGCGAACAGCACCAGGATTTCGTCAGCCGCGAGGTGTTGGTGCTGCAGATGAGCGACACCGAGGAGGATCACGCGTACTGGCTGGAGCAGCAGTTGCGGCTGATCCGGATGATCGGGTTGGAGAACTACCAGCAGAGCCAGATGGGCGAAGCGGCAGGCGGCCACGCCGGTACGCCCTGATCGCCCTGATCGCCGTGTCGCGCTGGACGGGTGACACGCGCCGCGTGTGATTCCGCCAGTCCGGGCGCGTGCGCGGGCATGCGATTCCGCGTTACCGGCATCACGTGCCCGGGCGGCGCTCGAGCCGCCAGATGGCGGTCGTCAATGCATCGACGCCTCGGGCGGAGAAACCGGGCTCTTCCGCCAGGATGTCGTGCCGCTCCAGCAGATGCATGGTCCAGTCGGATGCCAGCAGCAGCGCCACCTCGGGCGGCTCGACGGAAAACGGCGGGCCGTCCTTCTGTGCCTGCGGGTACTCCAGCGTGATCAGCAGTCCGCGGCAGCCTGCCGGCAGACGATGCAGGCAGGTATCGGCGTAGGTCGCGCGCAGCGCCGGCGGCAGCGCGACGAGCGCGGCGCGATCGTAGACGCCGGCGCAATCGGCCAGCAGCCCGGCATCGAGCGAGAACGCGTCTCCGCACAACAGTTCGTACGGCCCGGCCCGGTAGAGTCGCCCACACGGGGTGGTGTGCTGCTCGGGGGTCAGGTCGCGTTCGTCGAAGAACTGCCGGATCGCCAGCTCCGAGAGTTCCACGCCGAACACGCGATGGCCGCGCTCGGCCAGCCACACCATGTCCAGCGATTTCCCGGCCAGCGGTACGAACACGCGGCTGTCCGGCGCGATGCCCAGGGCGGGCCAGCAGGTCTCGAGCAGAGGCGAGGGATGCGGCTGGTGAAAACCGATGCGTCCTTCAGCCCAACGTTCGTGCCAGAACGCAGCGTCCATCAGCGGACCGCGTTCCGAGGGCGCAGGCGATCATTCGACATCCAGGGCTTCCACCTTCTGCCATCCCCGCGGCAACAACCCCCCGCGCGACGCCCTCGGCCCCAGATAGGTCTCCAGATCCCGGTACGAAAGACCCATCGTGCGTGCCCCGGACTTCACCTGCAGGGTCTGCCCGCTGCCGACCACGGCCACCGCCACCACGCGTTCGGTGCCGCGCTTGGCCTTGGGAATCTCGATGATCTTGTTGCCCTTGCCGCGATCGAGTTCGGGCAGTTCCGCGACCGGGAACGCCAGCAGGTGGCCGGCGCTGGTCACCGCGACGATGCGGTCTTCCTCGCCGCCCGGCAGCAGGGCCGGGTGCAGGACGGTGGCGCCTTCGCCGAGGCTCAGCATCGCCTTGCCGGCCTTCTGGCGGCCGACCAGATTCTCGAACCGGGTGACGAAGCCGTAGCCCAGGGACGAGGCCAGCACCAGCCTGGCGGCGGGCTCGCCGGTGGCCAGGGTCTGGAATGCCGCGCCTGCCGACGGTGAGAAGCGGCCGGTCAACGGTTCGCCGTTGCCGCGTGCCGAGGGCAGGCTGTGGGCGATCGTCGAGTAGCTGCGGCCGCTCGAGTCCAGGAACGCCACCGCCTGCGTGCTGCGACCGCGCGCGGCGGCCAGCAGACGATCGCCGTCGCGGTAGGACAGGGCGGCGGGATCCACCTCGTGGCCCTTCGCCGCGCGCACCCAGCCTTTCTCGCTGAGCACGACGGTGACCGGTTCGCTGGGCACGAGATCGGTTTCGGCCAGTGCCTGCGCCGCGCCGCGCGCCACCAGCGGCGAGCGGCGTTCGTCGCCGAACTTCTTCGCATCGGCCAGCAGCTCGTCCTTGACCAGCTTGCGCAGCTTGGCCTGCGAGCCGAGGATCGCGGCGATGCGCTCGCGTTCCGCGGCCAGCTCGTCCTGCTCGCCGCGGATCTTCATCTCCTCCAGCCGGGCCAACTGCCGCAGGCGGGTCTCGAGGATGTAGTCGGCCTGGTCCTCGGACAGGTCGAAGCGGGCGATCAACGCGGGCTTCGGCGCGTCCTCGGAGCGGATGATGCGGATCACCTCGTCGAGGTTGAGGAAGGCGATCAGCAGGCCTTCGAGCAGGTGCATGCGCCGCTCGACCTTGTCCAGGCGGTGCTGCAACCGGCGGGTCACGGTGCCTGCCCGGAACTGCAGCCACTCGGTCAGCAGGGTCTTGAGGTCCTTTACCTGCGGCCGGCCATCGAGGCCGATGACGTTGAAGTTGGCCCGGAAGCTGCGCTCGAGATCGGTGGTCGCGAACAGGTGGCCCATCAACTGCTCGGCGTCGACCCGGTTGGAGCGCGGCACCATCACCACGCGCACGGGATTGGCGTGGTCGGACTCGTCGCGGATGTCCTCCAGCCACGGCAGCTTCTTGGCCCGCATCTGGGCGGCGATCTGTTCGATCACCTTGCTCGGCGAGACCTGGTGCGGCAGCGCGGTGACCACGACATCCTGGCCTTCGCGGGTCCAGGTGGCACGGGCGCGGATCGCGCCGTGGCCGGTCTCGTACAGGGTCAGCAGGTCGGCGGCCGGGGTGATGATCTCGGCCGTGGTCGGATAGTCCGGGCCGCGCACGTGCTCGCACAGGTCGCGCACGGTGGCGTCGGGGTCGTCGAGCAGACGCACGCAGGCGCTGACCACCTCGTTGAGGTTGTGCGGCGGCACGTCGGTGGCCATGCCCACGGCGATGCCGGTGGTGCCGTTGAGGAGCAGATGCGGCAGGCGCGCGGGCAGCCACGAGGGTTCGTCGAGGGTGCCGTCGAAGTTGGGCGTCCAGTCCACGGTGCCGTGGCCCAGCTCGGCCAACAGCACCTCGGCCAGCGGGGTCAGCTTGGACTCCGTGTAGCGCATCGCCGCGAACGACTTGGGGTCGTCGTTGGAGCCGAAGTTGCCCTGGCCGTCGATCAGCGGGTAGCGGTACGAGAACGGCTGGGCCATCAACACCATCGCCTCGTAGCAGGCGCTGTCGCCGTGCGGGTGGTACTTGCCGATCACGTCGCCGACGGTACGCGCGGACTTCTTCGGCTTGGCCGTCGCCCCCAGGCCGAGCTCGCTCATGGCATAGATGATGCGGCGCTGCACCGGCTTCAGACCGTCACCGACGAAGGGCAGGGCGCGGTCGAGCACCACGTACATCGAATAGTCGAGGTAGGCGCGCTCGGCGTACTCGCGCAACGGAATCTGCTCGAAGCCGTGGAAGACGGCGCGGACGGGTTCGTTCATCGGATCCGGTACTGCGGGGGAATCCGACGATTCTACCGGGGTGGCCGGCGGTTCGCGTCACTGGCGGGCAGCGGCGGACGCGGCGCCCGACGCCGAGGGCGGACATTTCGCCATACCTGGGCGCATCCTCGTGTGCGTTAAAATCCGCATGTACAAGGAGCCCCCACCATGAGGACCCGCGCTCGCCTGCATGCCGTGGCGGAGGGACCGCGCCGCTTGCCGGACGTCCCGCATCGCGAACCGCATACTGGGTGTCGCGGCTGCCTGACGCGGCATCTTGCGGTATGCGCCTCGCTGCCGGCCGAGGACACCCACGACCTCGAAGCCGTCGCCGGACGACTGCGCCTGCCGGCCGGTGCGACGCTGGCGCGCGAAGGGGCGCCGCGGCGCGAGGTCTACACGCTCACCGCGGGCATGTTGCGGCAGGTGCGCCTGCTGCCGGACGGCCGCAGGCTGGTCGCCGGCTTCCTGCTGACTGGCGACTTCATCGGCCTGACCGGATCGGCCCGCCATCGCCACACCATCGAAGCGATCACCGATACGGTGCTGTGCGCGTTTCCCCTGCAGGACATGCGCGCGCTGTGCGCGCGTCATCCGGCGCTGGAGTCCGGTCTGCTCGGACATGCTTGCGAGGAGCTCGACGCCACCCGCGCCAATCTGATGACGCTGGCGCGGATGACGCCGCTGGAGCGCCTGGCGGGCTTCCTGCTGCACATGGCCGATCGGCAGCACCCGCGCGGCGGCGCGCGTGGCTGGGTGGATCTGCCGATGACCCGGGTCGATATCGCCGACCATCTCGGATTGACGGTGGAGACGGTCAGCCGCAGTTTCACCCGCCTGCGGCGCGACGATGCGGTGCGTTTCGACGATCCGCACCGCATTGCGCTGCACGCGCCCGATCGGCTGCGTGCGCTGGCCGCGCCGGGGGCCTGATCCGGCGTCGTACCGGCAACGCCGGATTCTCATCCGGTGTCTTTCCTCCGGCGCCCGGTCGCAGGTCTCGCGTCCAGGGCGTCGGGCGCGTTCGGCGATGCCGCATCCTGCACCCCGCATCCGGGCCGCGGTCGAACGTCAGTCTTCGAGCAACTGGCCGTCGCGCAGCCGGTAGCGCGCATGCACGACGCCCTCGGGCAGCGTGTCGTGGCTGATCATCAGGACGCTGCGCCCTTCGGCCAGCCGGGCCAGATCGCGCAGCAGGGCGTGCGCGGTGTCGACGTCGAGACCCTCGGTGGGCTCGTCCAGCAGCAGGATCGGCGCGTCGCGCAGCAGGGCGCGCGCCAGCGCCAACCGCCGCGACTGCCCGCCCGACAGACTGCCGCCGCCTTCGTCGATCCAGCCGTCCAATCCGTCGGGCAGGGCGCGCACCGCCTCGCCCAAGCGCACCGCGTCGAGCACGCTCCACAGGCGTGCATCGTCGGCAGCGTCCGCACCCAGGAGCAGGTTGTCGCGCACGCTGCCGGCGAACACCGGTGCGTCCTGGGGCAGCCAGGCCAGCCGGCGGTGCCAGTCGTCGAGCGAGGCGTCGCGCAGGTCGACGCCGCCGAAAGCGATGCGGCCGCCATCGGGGTCGCGCAGACGCAGCAACAACGCCATCAGCGAGGACTTGCCGGCGCCGCTGTCGCCGACGATGGCGATGCGCCGTCCTGGCGGCAGTTTCAGGTCGATGCCGTCGAGTACGCGCCGGGGCGCGGCCCCGCCCCAGTCGAAGCGGACATCCGACAGGTGCAGCATCCCGTGCGCGGGCAGGTCGGTCGCCTGCTCCGGCGAGTCCGCCGCCGGTGTGCGCAGTGCGATGTCGTCCAGCCGTGCCAGCGATGCCCGTGCCGCGCGCAGAGCCTGCCAGGACTGGCCGATGCCGGCGGCGAGTTCGAACACCGCGATGCCGGCGAACAGGAGACCGGCCGCGGCGGCGGCGCCGATGCGATCGGCGGCGTGGGCGTCGAGCAGCAGCCACAGCAGCACGGGCAGGGCGAGCGCGACCACGAGCGCGTGCAGGCCACCGGCCAGGGAGAGTCGGCGCTGCAGCCGGGTCTCGCGGCGGGCCAGCGCGTCTGCGTCCGCGTCGATCCGGGCGAGTTGGCCGGCGACGGCGTCCAGGGCGATCAGGTCGGCGGCGCCTTCGACACCTTCCTGGAGGGACTGCCGCAACGCCGCACGCGCGGCGGCGCGTGCGCGTTCGGCATCGCGCGCGCCCCAGGCGGTCGCCAGCGGTACGCCGATGCCGATCGACAGCGCGGCCAGCAGCAGGCACAGGGCGGCGGCCGGCAGCACCAATGCCGCGACCGCGACGACGACGGCGACGATGGCGGCCAGTGCCAGCAACGGGCCGAGTGCGCGGACCAGCAGACCGTCCGCGGTCTCGATGTCGGCGACCAGGCGTGCCAGCAGATCGCCCATGCGCTCGCGGCCCAGCCCCAGCGGCGCCAGAGGCAGCGCACGCGCGAAGAACCACACCCGGAGATCGCGCGCCAGGCGCAGGGTCACGTCGTGCCCGAAGAGTTTCTCGCCGTAGCGCGACACGATGCGCACGAAGGTCAGTGCGCGGATACCGGCGGACGGGCCGAAGAAGTTGAAGCCCGACGCGATGCCGCCGGCCAGCGCGGCGGCGGTCAGGAAGTGGCCGGACAGCGCCAGCAGCCCGGTGCCGGCGGCCATCGTCACCGCCAGCAGCACAATCGCCAGGACGATCGCATAGCGGTGGCGGGCGAAGACGGTCGCCGCGCCCATGCCTGTGCCGACGCCCGGGCCGGGGCGATCACGGCGGGCGCTCATGACCGTTCTCCGTCGTCGAGCCGGACGACGCGTCCGGCCGCGGCCAGCGCGACATCGCTGTGGGTGGCGACGATGACGGTGCGGCCGCGTGCGAAGTCCGCCAGCGCGTCGAGCACCGAGCGTTCGGTGTCGGGGTCGAGGAAGGCGGTGGGCTCGTCGAGCAGGGCCAGCGCGGGGGCGCGCAGGAACAGGCGCGCCAGCGCGATCCGACGGGCCTCGCCGCCGGAGAGGCCGAAGCCGCGTTCGCCGATCACCGTGTCCAGGCCGTCGGGCAGGCAGGCGGCGAACCGCATCACCCGCGCGGCCTCGGCCGAATCGCGGAGGGCGGCATCGTCGGCATCGGGGCGGGCGATGCGCAGGTTGTCGGCAATGCTGCCGTGGAACAGGAACGGTCGTTGCGGCGCATAGCCGATGCGGCTGTCCTGCGGGGTGACGGCGAGACGGCCCTCGCTCGGCACATGCCAGCCCGCGATCGTTTCCAGCAGCGTGCTCTTGCCGCTGCCGCTACCGCCGGCCAGCGCGACGTATTCGCCGGCCGCGATGGTCAACGACAGGTCCGACAACGCATCGCGCGTGGCGCCGGGGTAGCGCACGCCGAGCCGGTCGAGCGAGATGGCCGCCGCCCGCGTCGTGTCCACGGTCCGGGTGGCGATCGGGTGCGCTCGGGGATGCGATGCGTCCGCCCGGCCGGCGTGTCGGAGCGCCTGCTCCGGATCGGCAACCGCGCCCGGTCGGTCCATGCCGCGGCCCGCCGCCAGTGCCTGCTCGATCTCCTCGAGTGCCGCCAGTGCGCCGGCGCGGTCGTGGTAGTGCGCCGCCAGCCGCCGCATCGGCGCATAGAACTCGGGCGCGAGCAGCAAGAGAAACACGCCGGTGCCCAGCGGCAGGGCGGCACCGCCGCGCAGGTCGATCAGGCCGAGATAGCTCAGCCCCAGATACAGTGCGATCACCGCCACGCTGACCGAGGCGAAGAATTCGAGAACCGCAGAAGAAAGGAACGCCAGTCGCAGGACCTTGAGCGTGCGTTCGCGCAGCCCCTCCGCAGCCTGACGGATGCCGTCGAGCTCGGCCTCGCCGCGCCCGCACAGACGGATCAGACCGAGTCCGCGCAACCGGTCGGCGAAATGGCCGCCCATGCGTGCCAGGGCCCGCAACTGGCGTCGGCTGGCCGCCTCCGCCCCCCAGCCGACCAGCATCATGAACACCGGCACCAGCGGCATGGTCAGCAACAGCACCGCGCCGACCACGAGATCCTGCGAGAACGCCACGGCCAGGATCGCCAGCGGTACCAGCACCGTCTCCACCCGCACGAGTGCGTAGCCGCCGAAGTAGCCCTCCAGCGCATCGACATGGGTGCCGGTGAGTTCGCTCAGCGCGCCGCTGCGCTGGCGTCGCAGCCAGGGGGCGCCGGCGGCGAGCACGCGCCGCGCCAGTTGCTTGCGCAGGTCGGTGCGCAGGGCGGTGGTCGCGGCGTCGGCGCAGCGGCGTGCGCCGAAGGCCAGTACGGCCCGGATCAGGCCGATGACCAGCAGCGCGGCGAGCGCAGGCACCAGGGCCTGGGGCGCGGCGCTGTCGACGAAACCCTGCTGGATCAGCCACGCGATCAGCGCCGCCTGCGGCACCAACAGCCAGCCGGCCGCCACCGTGCAGGTCGCCGCCATGCGCAGCGTGCCGCGGACGGGCGATGCGAGGGCGTCGAGGCGGCGGAGCTGGTCTGCGCGCGAAGCGGCGGGAGGCGGCAGCGTGTCCGCCGCGAGCGTGTCGTCCATCGAAAAGTGTGCGAGGCGGAAATCGTCGTGCGGGGCAGCGCGCTCATTGTAGTCGCCACGTCCCGCGGGCGTCGGGCGTCGGGCGCCGGGTCGTGGCGGCCGGGACCGCCCGAACAGGCCGATCGGCATGCTCCGGGCGGCCGCGAGGTCGGCCCCGCAGCGTACATCTGGAACGGGGGCGCGGCATTGATCACGATCAATGCGCGCAGGTGCGGGCGGTCGCGAGAATGCGCACATCGTTTCCGTGTGGACACCGCCGTGATTGACATGACCGTCGTCGAACTGTCGCGCCTGCAGTTCGCGCTGACCGCGATGTACCACTTCCTGTTCGTGCCGCTCACGCTCGGGCTCTCGTTGCTGATGGCGATCATGGAGAGCATCTACGTGATGACCGGACGCGACGTCTGGCGGCGGATGACGTTGTTCTGGGGCGTGCTGTTCGGCATCAACTTCGCGATGGGCGTGGCGACCGGCATCGTCATGGAGTTCCAGTTCGGCATGAACTGGGCCTACTACAGCCACTACGTCGGCGACATCTTCGGGGCGCCGCTGGCGATCGAGGGGCTGATGGCGTTCTTCCTCGAGGCCACCTTCATCGGCCTGTTCTTCTTCGGCTGGAACCGGATGACCCGGGTCCAGCACCTGGTGGTGACCTGGCTGGTGGCGCTGGGCGCCAACTTCTCGGCGCTGTGGATCCTGGTCGCCAACGGCTGGATGCAGAACCCGGTGGGCGCGGTGTTCAACCCGGACACGATGCGCATGGAGATCGTGGATTTCGTCGCGGTGCTGATGAACCCGGTGGCGCAGGCCAAGTTCGTGCACACGGTGTCGGCCGGCTACGTGACCGGCGCGATCTTCGTGATGTCGATCAGCGCGCTGTACCTGCTGCGCGGCAAGCACCGCGAGATGGCGCGACGCTCGATCGCGGTGGCGGCCAGCTTCGGCCTGGCCGCGGCGCTGAGCGTGGTGGTGCTGGGCGACGAGAGCGGCTACGCCGCCACCGAGCACCAGAAGATGAAGCTGGCGGTGATCGAGGGCATGTGGCACACCGAGCCCGCGCCGGCCGGCTTCACCGCGTTCGGCCTGCCGGACCAGGCCGAGCAGCGCAACCGCTTCGAGGTCAAGATTCCGTGGCTGATGGGCGTCATCGCCACGCGCTCGCTCGATGGCGAGATCCCCGGCATTCTCGAGCTGGTCGAGCGCGCCGAGCACCGCATCCGCGGCGGCCAGCTCGCCTACGCCGCGCTCGAACAGATCCGCGAGCACCGCGACGACGCCCAGGCCCGCGCCGCCTTCGACCTGCACTGGGCCGACCTCGGCCACGGTCTGCTGCTCAAGCGTTACCGCGAGGACATCGCCGACGCCACCGAGGAGGAGATCTCGATGGCGGCGATGGACACCGTGCCGCGGGTGGCGCCGCTGTTCTGGACGTTCCGGGTGATGGCCGGGCTCGGGTTCTACTTCATCGCCTTCTTCATGGCCGCCTTCTGGCTGGTGAGCACCGGGCGGATCGAGCAGCGACGCTGGTTCCTGTGGGCGGCGCTGTGGAGTCTGCCGCTGCCGTGGATCGCATCGGAATGCGGCTGGTTCGTGGCCGAATACGGCCGCCAGCCGTGGGCGATCGAGGGCGTGTTGCCGACGTTCTATGCGGTTTCAGGGCTGGCGCTGCACGACATCCTGATCTCGCTGACCGGCTTCGTCCTGATCTACACCGTGCTGCTGGTGGTGGAGGTGAAGCTGATGCTCAAGGCGATCCGCAAGGGGCCGGACGCGTTCGCGCCGCCGCCGCCGCCCGTCGACGACCCGCCGCGGGTGCTGTCGCCGCTGCCTCCTTCCCGCGCCTGAGCGCGCCCCGATCCTCGAGGACGACACGTCATGGAATTCATCCCTCTCGACTACGCCACGCTGCGGGTGGTCTGGTGGCTGCTGCTGGGCGTGCTGCTGATCGGCTTCGCGGTCATGGACGGCTTCGACCTGGGCGTGGGCGCGCTGCTGCCGTTCGTGGCCCGTACGGACATCGAGCGCCGGATCGTGGTCAACACCATCGGCCCGGTGTGGGAAGGCAACCAGGTCTGGCTGGTCCTGGGTGGCGGCGCGATCTTCGCCGCGTTTCCGCCGCTGTACGCGGTGAGCTTCTCAGGGTTCTACCTGGCGATGTTCGTGATCCTGTTCGCGCTGATCCTGCGGCCGGTGGGCTTCAAGTTCCGCGGCAAGGTGGAGGACACGCGCTGGAAGGCGACCTGGGACTGGGCGCTGTTCGTCGGCGGCGCAGTGCCGGCACTGATCTTCGGCGTCGCGGTGGGCAACGTGCTGCTGGGCGTGCCGTTCGGCTTCACCCCCGAGTTGCGCCCGGTCTACGCCGGCGGCTTCTTCGGCCTGCTCACCCCGTTCGCGCTGCTGGCCGGCCTGGTCAGCGTGGCGCTGCTGGTCGCCCACGGCGCCGGCATGCTGGTGATCAAGACCGAAGGCGCGATCGCGGCACGCGCCGCCCGCTACGGCAGCGCGGCCGCGCTGGTCGGCGCGGTGCTGTTCGTGCTGGCGGGGGTGTGGATCGCGACCGGCATCGGCGGCTACCAGGTGACCTCCGCGGTGGACGGCGCGGCCGCATCGAATCCGCTGCTGAAGACGGTGGCGCAGGGCGACGGGCTGTGGATGCGCAACTACGCGGCGATGCCGGCGACCTGGCTGGCGCCTGCTGCCGGCACGCTGGGCGCGCTGGGCGCGGCGTTCTTCCTGTGGCGCCGGCAGGGCATGGCCGCGTTCCTGGCCTCGGCGGCGTCGCTGGCCGGGGTGATCCTCACCGTCGGGTTCGCGATCTTCCCGTTCCTGCTGCCGTCGTCGATCCAGCCCGGCGCCAGCCTGACGCTGTGGGACGCGTCCAGCAGCCACCTCACGCTGTGGATCATGCTGATCGCTACGGCGGTGTTCCTGCCGCTGATCGTGGTCTACACCGCCTGGGTGTACCGCGTCCTGCGCGGCAAGGTCACCGAGGCCACCGTCGACGACACCCCGAACGCTTACTGAGCCCGCTTGCCGAGCCGCGCGCTCGATCCGATCACGACCGAAAGGAGGTCGCACGCCATGTGGTACTTCTCCTGGATTCTCGGTGTCGGCCTGGCCGCCACCTTCGCCATCCTCAACGGCATGTGGTTCGAGATGCGCGAGCTGGCGCGCGAGGACCACCGCGAGGACTGACGATCTGCAGGACGCGTCACGCTGAGGGCCCCGCATGTGCGGGGTCTTCTGCGTTGAGGAGCGACGAAGACGTTCCTGTCCGGGTCGAGGGCAGGGACTGCAGGATTGCCGGAACGATCGACTGTCGGGTGTCGAAGGGAAGACGCGAGGCCCTCCCGGCGCCACCAACTTCGCGGTCCTTCGGGAAGCCGGCGGCAGTTCGGCACGACCCTCGCGGTCCTCACGTTCCGCAGGCCGAAGCCCCGCCGGAACCGGTGGCCTCCTCCTTGA
Source organism: Luteimonas abyssi (assembly GCF_001482195.1). Lineage (GTDB taxonomy): Bacteria > Pseudomonadota > Gammaproteobacteria > Xanthomonadales > Xanthomonadaceae > Luteimonas > Luteimonas abyssi. Next base: position 1,259,258 of record NZ_KQ759763.1, read on the forward strand.
CTTCGCCGAGGAGGCCACCGGTTCCGGCGGGGCTCGTCAGGTCGCGCCGAAAAAAAGGTTTCTCGACGATTCGCGTGACTCAAAGGGGGCGGGGTCGCGTGGTGTGGGCTCAATCAGGACGCCGCGCCCAGGCGGTCGGGTATCGCTCTTCCCTCGACAGGGCATCCTGCCCTGACTCGGGCGCGCGCCATCCATGGCGCGCTGTACGCGATACCCGGCCGCCTGGGCACGGCTCACCTCAACGTTCGCAGCGATGCTTCGATCATCGGCAAGAACGAAGCCGCGCCAGTGACTGGCCGACGCGGCGTCGCGGCCGGGGTATGCGGAGAGCAGGCCAGGGATGGCCTACGGCGGCGAGTCAGACATGGATGTCTGACCGAGCCGAGGAGCATGCCCCGGCTGCGACGCCGCTCCCTCCGAAGCCCACACACCCACCTGCTTTTCTTCATGATGAAAGAACGCATGGGCACAGATTCGCGACGGCACAGGGCGATGCAGTTCCGTCACGCGCATCAATCGCAGGAGAAAGCACGAAGCAAGGCGCTGTTCGCGGTACTGAACGAGCCACCGTCACCCGGCACCGCACGCACATCCCCGACGCGCAGACACAAAAAACCCCGCGTGAGCGGGGTTCCTTGTCATCGTTGAGACGTGGTAGTCGTCTCGATGTCGACCGATGGTGCCCAGGAGAGGACTCGAACCTCCACGGAGTTGCCCCCGCTAGCACCTGAAGCTAGTGCGTCTACCAATTCCGCCACCTGGGCATCGGCGAGGCGCGTATGTTGCGTTGCAGTCCCTGCCTTGTCAACGGTTTTTTTCCGTCGCGTCATCTTGCGCGCGGTGAACCTCCGCGCCGATGCATCACGGCGTGTCGGACAGGTGGGCTGTACCATCGCGGCATGGCAAAAACTCCCAGCAAGCGCGGCGCCAAGCGCCCAGGCAACGCCCCGGCCAAGACCGGAACTCCCCCGAAATCCAAGGCCGGTCAGACCGGTCCGGCACGCCGCAAGGCCGGTCCCGGCAAGGCCGGCGCGAAGCCGGCGCTACCGGCGTGGATGCCGACGGCCTCGACCCCGTCGCCGCGCACCGGCGACGCCAGGCCTGCCAAGGCGCCACGGCGCGGCGCGGCGCGCTTCCACGATCCGCAGGCCGAGCGCGAAGCCGACCGCTACGCCAATCCCATCGTCAGCCGGGAGGCGATCCTGCTGCGGCTGGGCGAGGCCGACGGTCCGCAGACCGCCGACGAACTGGCCGCACACTTCGAGCTCACCGCGCCGGACCGTTTCGACGCGCTGGGCAAGCGCCTGGGCGCGATGGTCCGCGACGGACAGCTGCTGCAGAACCGGCGTGGCGGTTTCGTGCCGGTCGAGCGGCTCGACCTGATCCCCGGCACCGTGATCGCCAACCCCGATGGCTTCGGCTTCCTGCGCCCGGATACCGGGGCCGGCGACGATCTGTTCCTGCCCCCCGGCGAAATGCGCAAGGTCATGCATGGTGACCGCGCGATGGCCAGCGTGACCGGCATGGACCGGCGCGGCCGTCGCGAAGGCGCGATCGTGGAAGTGCTCGAGCGCCGACTCAACCGGCTGATCGGCCGCTTCACCATCGAATCCGGGATCAGCTTCGTCGTCCCCGACGATCGCCGTATCCAGCGCAACGTGCAGGTGCCGCAGGATGCCCGCAACAACGCCGAGCACGGTCAGTTGGTGGTCTGCGAGATCGCCCAGCCCGGTGATGCGCGACGGCCGCCGATCGGCCGGGTGCTGGCGGTACTTGGCGATGCGCTGACGCCGTCGCTGGTGGTCGAGGCCGCGATCCACGGCCACGAGCTGCCGCACGAGTTTCCGCAGGCCGTGCTCGACGAGGCGACCGCGATCCCGATGGCGGTCGATGCGCAGACCGCGAATGCACGCCGCGATCTGCGCCGGCTGCCGCTGGTGACCATCGATGGCGAGGATGCGAAGGATTTCGACGACGCGGTGTGGTGCGAGCCCAACCGCGACGGCTTCCGCCTGGTGGTGGCGATCGCCGACGTCTCGCATTACGTGACGCCCGGCGCGCCGCTCGACGACGAGGCGCAGCTGCGTGCGACCAGCGTCTACTTCCCCGGTTTCGTGGTGCCGATGCTGCCGGAAACGCTGTCCAACGGCATCTGTTCGCTGCGCCCGCAGGTGGATCGATTGTGCTTCGTGTGCGACATGCAGGTCGGACGCGACGGTACGGTGCAGACCTCCGAGTTCTACGAAGCGGTGATGCATTCGCACGCGCGCTTGACCTATACCCAGGTCTGGCAGGCGGTCGGCGAGGACGACCCGGATGCCCAGGCGCAGGTGGGCGACGCGCTGATGCCGCAGCTGCGTCATCTGCACCAGTTGTACAAGGTGCTGTCGAAGGCGCGCACCAAGCGTGGCGCGATCGAGTTCGAGACCTCGGAGGTGCGCTTCGTCCTCGACAACCGCGGCGAGGTGGTCCAGGCCGGCATGCTGCTGCGCAACGATGCGCACAAGCTCATCGAGGAGTGCATGATCGCGGCGAATGTCGAAGCCGCGAAGTTCCTGCTCGGCTCCGACGTGCCGGGCATGTACCGCATCCACGACAAGCCGCCGGAATCCAAGTACGCCGACCTGCTGGAGTTCCTGAAGGAGTTCAACCTGCGGATGCCGGCCTGGAGCAAGGTGCGGCCCAAGGACTTCACCCAGTTGCTGGCGAAGGTACGCGAGCGCCCCGACGCGGCCCTGCTCGAATCCGTCCTGCTGCGCAGCCAGAGCCTGGCGGTGTACTCGGCGGAGAACATCGGCCATTTCGGTCTGGCGCTGGAGGCGTACTCGCACTTCACCTCGCCGATCCGCCGCTATCCGGATCTGCTCGTGCATCGCGCGATCAAACATGCGTTGTCGAAGAAGAAGCCGGGCGCGTTCCGTTATTCGACCTCGGACATGGCCTCGCTCGCGCTGCAGTGCTCGGAGCGTGCGCGGCGCGCCGACGAGGCCGAACGCGAGGTGGACGAGCGCTACCGCGCGGCATGGATGGAGCAGCACGTCGGCGGCGAGTTCGAGGGCGTGATCAGCGGCGTGACCAGCTTCGGGCTGTTCGTCGAGCTCGACCAGTCGAAGGTCAACGGCCTGATCCACGTGACCCAGCTGCCGCACGACTTCTACCACTTCGACCCGGTGCGCAAACTGCTGACCGGCGAGCGCACCGGGCGTGCCTTCCGGCTCGGCGACCGGCTGCACGTGCGGGTGCTCAAGGCCAGCCTGGAAGAGCGCAAGATCGACTTCGGCCTGGTCGGCGAGCCGCGTGGCCCGAAGGCGCCGCCATCGCGGGGCAAACCGGCCAAGCGCACCAAGCAGAAGTACTAGCGGTCCGCACCCGCCGGGGGCGGCGGGTCGTTCCTCCGCCCCGATTCCGAGTCGCCGGGACGGGCGCTTTACAATAGGCGTCCGATTCCCTCCGATACGCCCCGAATGAGCAAGCAGAACCAGTGGATCGCCGGCATCAACGCCGTGGCGGCGGCCGTCGAGCACGACGCCGACAATGTCCGTGAGGTCCTGCTCGAAGCGGGCGCGAAGAATCCTCGGGTGGTCGCCATCGAGGGCGAAGCGCGGCGACGCGGCATCGATGTCCGGCGGGTGACCCAGCAGGCGCTCGACGGCGTCGCCGGCGGCCTGCGCCACCAGGGCGCCGCCGCGCGCTATGCCGCCGCGCGGACCTACGAGGAACAGGATCTGCCCGGCCTGCTGGAAGCCGCCGGGGGGCGCGCCCTGGTGCTGGTGCTCGACGGCGTGCAGGACCCGCACAACCTGGGCGCCTGCTTGCGCAGCGCCGCGGCGGCGGGTGCGACCGCGGTGATCATCCCCAAGGACAAGGCGGTCCAGGTTACCGCCACCGTGCGCAAGACCTCGGCGGGCGCGGCCGATACGGTGCCGGTGATCCGGGCCACCAACCTCGCGCGGATCCTGCGCGACCTGCAGAAGCTCGGCGTCTGGATCTACGGCCTGGCCGGCGACGCGGAGCAGTCGCTCTACGGGCTGGATCTGCGCGGCAATGTCGCTCTGGTGCTCGGAGGCGAGGCCGACGGCCTGCGTCGTCTGACCCGGGAGCACTGCGACGGTCTGGTGGGGATTCCCATGCCCGGCGGGTTCGAGAGCCTCAACGTGTCGGTGGCGACCGGCGTGGCATTGTTCGAGGCGGTGCGTCAGCGTCAGCCCGGCTGACGTCGACGGAGCCAGGTGATGATGTCCTGCGGCCGGTCGCTGTCATGACCCCGTGCGGATGCGAGGCACTCGCGTGGATGCGCGTCAGGGGCGCGCCGTCCCGGCTGGCGGCCGCCTGGGTGGCCGTGCTGCTACTCATTGCCCTGTTGGCTGCCCCGGCTTCCGCCCTGCGTGCCGCGGGCCAGACGGTTGGCGCAGGGGATCCGGATCCCACCGGTGCGCCGCCGCTGCGCGATTACGTGGTCGATCGCTGGACATCGCGCCAGGGCCTGCCGCACAACTCGATCCGCGACGTGGCCCAGACCCCCGACGGCTATCTGTGGCTGGCCACATGGGAAGGGCTGGTGCGCTACGACGGCCTGGATTTCACCGTCTACAGCCGGGCGACCAGCGAGCCGGCCCTGCCCGACAACGGGGTCGGCGCGTTGTACGTCGACCCCGCCGGCGCGCTGTGGATGAGCGATTCGCGCGGCAACCTGGGTCGTCGGACTCCGGACGGACAATGGCGGTTCTGGATCGGTGTGGACGAAGGGTGGCCGCAGGCCTTGATCCATGCCATGGCGATGGATGCCGACGGTCGTCTGTGGCTGCTGTTCGAAGGCCATGGCCTGGGGCGCCTGGATGGCGACGGCGACTTCGAGTATGTCGCGCCGCCGGACGATGTCCCGCTGCGGGCGAGCTTCTCGCGGATGGCGGTGGACGATGCGGGGCGGATCTGGATCGGCGGTATGGACGGGCTGATGGTGCGGGATCCGTCCGGCTCGGTGCGCAGGGCACCGGCGTCCTTCGGCATGGGGTCCGGACTCGCATGGCCGTACCGTGCGCCCGACGGTGCGATCTGGCTGGTCGCCGGCGACGGCGTCCATCGCCTGGACGGCGATACGCCGCGCCAGGTGCACCGGGTGTCGGGTCAGGGCGTACTGACATCGATGCTGCAGGATCACCACGGCGACCTCTGGATCGGCAGCGAGAGCCGCGGATTGCTGAGGTTGAGCCGGCACGGCGTCGAGGCGCCGCCGTCCGAGTCGACGCAGCCGCCCGGTCGGATCGTCGCCTTGCTCGAGGATGCCGAGGGCAGCCTGTGGGTTGGCGCCAACGGTGGGTTGTTCCGATTCCGCGAAACCCTGTTCACCCGCTGGACTCGTCGCGACGGTCTGAGCGGCGACTATGTGCGCGCGGTGCTGGAGGACCGGGACGGCGCGCTCTGGATCGGCGGCGCGGGTGGGCTGGACCGGATGGCACGCGATGGACGGATCGCGCCGGTCGCCCTCGAGGACGGCGTACCGCCCTCGGTATTGAGCCTGGCTCTGGATGATGCCGGCGATCTCTGGGTAGGGACCTATGGCGGCCGGGTGTACCGACTGCGCGGCGATCGTGTCGTCCAGCGCTTCGAGGCGGCGGACGGCCTGTTGCCCGGACATGCGCGAGCGCTCGCAGTCGATGGGACCGGCGGCGTCTGGGCCGCCACCCAGCACGGACCGGTGCGGATCGCGGAAGGCCGCGTCTCGCGCCCGCGTGCGGAGGGAATGCCATCCGGCCTCGTGACCGCCCTGGCCTGGATCGATGGCGCGCTGTGGATCGGCTCGGTGGAAGGGGCCAGCGTGCTCCGCGCGGGCCTCGTCCGCCGCATCGCGCTGGAGCGCCTGAGCGGCGCGCGCAGCGTGTTCGGGTTCCAGTCGGTGGGTGGCGACGTCTGGATCTCGACCGACCGAGGCCTGTACCGGGATCGCGACGGCACGCTGGCGCGCGTGGGGCTGGAGCAGGGGCTGCCGGTGGATACGGTGTTCCAACTGGTGCCCGACCGGTTGGGCAATGGCTGGATCACCACCAATCGGGGTGTGCTGCGCGCGCGGATGGACGATCTCGACGCGGTGGCCGACGGTCGCCTGGAGCGCCTGCCGCTGGAACGTTACGACGAGACCGACGGCATGGCGAATGCGCAGGGCAACGGCAGCTCCGGCCCTTCGGCGATCCTGCGCGCGGACGGCAGTGTCTGGGTGACGACGGCCGGGGGGCTGAGCGTGGTCGATCCGCGCCGCTGGCAGGGATTCAGCGAACGGCCGTCGCCGCGGCCGGCGATCGAGTCGGTCCGGGTGGACGGCCTGGACCGCCACTGGCACGACGGCGACCGGCTCCCGGGCGGTGCGCGGATCTCGGTGTCCTACGTCGGCCTGAGTTTTCTGATACCCGAGCGCATCCGCTACCGCACCCGGCTCGACGGTCTCGACGCGCGCTGGATGGAGCATGATCGCCAGCGCCGGGTCGAATTCGTCGGTCTGCCCCCGGGCGACTACACCCTGCGCATCGCGGCCGCGCATCCCGAGGGCGAGTGGAGCGCCGACGAGGCCAGCTGGCAGTTCTCGGTCGCACCGTTGTGGTGGCAGCGTGCGGAAGTGCGGACGCTCGCCGTCGTCGCGCTCCTGCTGACGCTGTTCGGGCTGTACCGAATGAAGATGCGCCGCTACGAGGCGGCCAACGCGCGTCTGGTCCGCCTCGTCGACGACCGCACCTCGGCGCTGAAGACCCAGACGGATCAGTTGCTTCTGGCCGACAGCGAGAAGAACGAGCTGTTGCAGCAACTGCGCGCGCAGTCCGATACGTTCGAACGTCAAGCCTACGAAGATGCGTTGACCGCCCTGCCGAACCGGCGCAGTTTCGATGAGGCCCTGCAGCGCGAATTCGCGCTCGCACGGCGCCGGCCGCAGCCGTTGTGCGTGCTGGTGCTGGACGTCGACCACTTCAAGTCGATCAACGATCGGCATACCCATGCCGGTGGCGATGCCGTGCTGCGCGAGATCGGGGCATTGCTGGCGACCACGACGCGCGCTTCGGATGTCGCCGCCCGTGTGGGAGGCGAGGAGTTCGGCATCGTGCTGGTCGATGCGACCCGCGACGACGCGATCGCGTTGTTCGACCGGCTGCGCGAACGTCTGGCCGCGCGTGCCGACTGGGGCGGTGTGGATGGTCTGCAGGTCACGATCAGCGCGGGCACGGCCGTGCTCGAACCCGACGACACGTCGCCCTCGCCGATGCTGCGGCGCGCGGACGAGGCGCTGTACCGGGCCAAGCGCGACGGCCGCGATCGCATCCATGTCGGATAGGCCGGCACGGGGTTACGCAGGGGTCATCCAGGCGATCCACGCAGCGCTAGACTGCGGGTCGTAAAGTCGAGGACGCGGGGACGACCCCGCCTCTCCAGCTCGCACGGGGACGGCCCCATCCATCGGGACTGTCGTCATGCACTGGACCATTCTCTTCCTCGCCGGCCTGTTCGAAATCGTCTGGGCGGTCGGTCTCAAGTACACCGAGGGTTTCACCCGGCTCTGGCCCACCGTCGGCACCTTCGCCGCGATGGCGGTCAGCTTCGCCCTGCTCGCGCACGCGATGAAGGGGTTGCCCCTCGGCACCGCCTATGCGGTCTGGGTGGGCATCGGTGCGGTCGGTACCGCCCTGGTGGGCATCGCCGTGCTCGGCGAACCCGCCAACCCGGGCCGTCTGCTCAGCATTGCGCTGATCGTGGCCGGCGTGGTCGGACTCAAGCTTGCGGCCTGATCGCGCCGCGCAGCCGGTCATCCGGGCCACCTCCGCGGCATCGGTGGGGACGCCGATGCCGTGGACGGGGTGCGCCGTACCGGTTTGAAGAACGCTTGAAGTCGTCGGTGCAGGCTGCTCCCGTCTTCCAAGGAGCCTGCCCATGACCATGCGTTTCGGCGTTTTTTCATCCCTTCTGCTGTGGGTCGCGATCGCGCACCCGGCCCAGGCCGCGTCCGCGCCCACCACCGACACGGTCCTGATCGTGGTCAGTGGAGAAGGGCGCGACGACGGTAGCCGACCAGGCTACGAATTCGACGAGCTGTCGCAGGCATGGCTGATTTTCCGCGACAACGGCCTGGAGGTGGAGATCGCCAGTCCTCGCGGCGGCGCCGTGGTTGCCGATCGTTACGATCCGGAAGCACCCTACAACGCGCGCTTGCTGGCCGATGCGGCGGCGATGACGGCGCTCCAGGCGACCCGGGCCACCGGCGAGCTGTCGGCAGCCGATTACGCCGCGATCTATGTCGTCGGTGGCAAAGGCGCGATGTTCGATCTGCCGGTGGATACCGCATTGCAATCCCTGATGGCGGATGTCTACGAGCAGGGTGGGGTGCTGGCCGCCGTCTGCCACGGGCCGGCTGCGCTGGCCGAGGTGCGACGACACGACGGTTCTCTGCTGGTCGCCGGACGCACCGTCACCGGATTCACCAACGAGGAGGAGGCGTTGTTCGGAAAGAAGTGGGCCGCAACGTTTCCCTGGCTCCTCGAGGATGCGATGCGCGAGCGCGGCGCGCATTGGCGAGAGGTGCCGCCGGTCCTGTCCGGCATCGTCGTGGATGGGCGCCTGATCACAGGGCAGAACCCGTACTCCACGCCTGCGCTCGCCGAAGCCCTCGTACGCGCGACCGGTCGGACGCCGGTCGTGCGCGCACCGTGGCGCGAGGAGCGCGCCGTGGCGCTGGTGCAGCGGCTGCTCGACGGCGAAGACGATACGGTCGCGACCGAATTGGCATCGGACCGGGAGAACATCCACGTCGATCTGATCGGCATGATCGGCTATTACCACCTGCAGGCCGCGGAGTCCCCCACGGCGATCGAGAGCGCGGTGGCCGTGATGGCGCTGGCGGCGCCTTACATGGACGAGCCGCGTCTCCATCTGGCGATCGCCGAGGGCTGGTGGCGGCTGGAGGACGCGACGCGGGCACGGGACGTGCTGCACCCGATGCTGGTGCGCTGGCCCGACTTCGCTCAAGCTGGCGAACTCCTGCAACGGATCGACGGCACACGATGAGCGGTGATGCCCTGCACGTGCTGGTGGTGGAGGACAATCCGGCGCTGCGCGACCAGTTGCGGACGCTGCTGGAGGCGAGGGGGCATCGTGTCGGGCTGGCGGCGGACGGGCGCAGCGGCCTGCAACTGGCTCTGGCCGACCCGCCCGACGTGCTGGTGCTCGATCTCGGCCTGCCAGGGCTGGACGGCCTCCGGGTCTGCGCGCGCCTGCGCGCCGAGGCCGATCGCCACGTGCCCGTCCTGATGCTCACCGCACGCGATGGGATCGACGACAAGCTGGCCGGTTTCGCGACAGGGGCCGACGATTACCTGACCAAGCCTTTTTCCGGGGACGAGCTGCTGGCGCGCTGTACCGCCCTGTCCCGACGCCATCGCTTGGGGGATTCGCACGTGCTGCGTATCGGCAGTCTGCACATCAATCGCCGCAGCGGCGACGTCGTGCGCGACGGACATCGGCTGGAGCTGCACCCCACCGCGCTGCGTCTGCTGCTGGCGCTGGCCGAGGCGTCGCCACGGACCTTGACCCGCAGCGAACTCAACCGGCGTCTCTGGGGCGAGGACGCGCCGGCGTCGGACCCGTTGCGCTCGCACCTCTACCTGCTGCGGCAGGCGCTCGACCGGCCGTTCGCGGTACCGATGGTGCGCACCGTCCACGGGGTGGGCTTTCGTCTGGAGGCCGACGCGTGAGTGCGCCGAAGCGATGGCTGCATCGGCGCATCATGTTGGCCTTCGCCGGTTTCACCACGCTGGTGACGCTGGTGTTCGGGCTGTACGTGTTCGTCTTCGCCTACAGCGTCGAGGACCTGTTCTTCGATGCACTGCTCGAACAGGAGGCCGGCATCCTGCTCGAGCAGTACCGCGAGTCCGGACACTGGGGCGAACCGCGCGCTGCGGGCATGTCCCTGGTCGAGCACGTCACGGCGCTGCCGGACGGCATTCATGCCCGCCTCGTCGCCGAGCCGGGCAGAACCGAGTTCGCCGGGGACGAGGGGCGTCACTTCCATCTTCGTGCGCTCGAATTTCCGTCCCAGGGTTCGCTGCCGGCCACTGCGCTGTCGGGCGCATGGCTGGTGGCGGAAGTCAGCGACCAGCTCGTGGTGCGCCCGCGTCGCGGCGCGTTGATCGCACTGCTCGGCTGGTCCGGTGCGGCAATGATCGGATTGGCGCTGTTGCTCGGTGCCTGGCTGGCGCACCGGATCGCGACGCCGTTGTCGCGGTTGGCCGTACGGGTCGATGCCTCCGACGCGGACGCGTTGCCGCGCGGTCTGGCCGACGACTTCCCCGACGACGAGGCGGGGGTGCTGGCGCGGGCCCTGGACCGCATGGTGGCGCGTGTCGAAGCGTTCGTGCTGCGGGAGCGGGAGTTCACTCGCGATGCGAGTCACGAATTGCGCACCCCGCTGACGGTCATCCGCAGCGCCGCCGAACTGCTCGCGCGGGAGCCGCATCTGTCGGTGGTAGGTCGGACGCAGGTCGAGCATGTGCTGCACTCGGCCCGGCAGCTCGAACAGACGGTCGCGACGTTGCTGGCACTGGCACGCGAAGACCGTGCGGCCGGAGTAGGGTCGGACGAACGAACGGCGGTGCTGCCGGTGCTGGAGCGGGTGATCGTCGAGCAGTCGTCGCTGCTGGAGGGGAAGCCGGTCGAGGTCGACATCGCCGTGTCGCCGGATGCGCGGATCGCTGCGCCCGAGGCGGCGGTGCACATCCTGCTCGCGAACCTGGTCGGCAACGCCTTCGCGCATACGGACGACGGCGTCGTCCGCATCGATGTCGACGACGGTCGCTTGCGCATCGTCAATCCCGGCGGGGGCGTGCAGGAGGCGGATTTCCAGCCGCACGTCCGGGGCGAGGGCAGCGCGGGACACGGTCTCGGTCTCGCCATCGTGCGCAGGCTGTGCGAGCGATACGGGGTCGACCTGCGAATCGGGACACAGGCAGGGCGCACGGTGGCCGGTATCCGTCTGCTCCCGCCGTCGCCGGCGACATCGATGGGCAGGTGACCGCCGTCGGCGGATGGGGTCCGGCGCGACGTTCAGCAGGAGGTCGGCACCGTTCGTGCGTCCGGGGTACGGCCGCTACGGCTCAGGCCGACGGCCCCGCCGGGCCTGGCCATGCGTTGACGATGTTGCAGAACAGCCGTGCGGTCTGTTCCGCGTCGTAGACGGCGGAGTGGGCCTCGTCCTGGTTCCAGTCGAATCCGGCGGCCTGGACGGCACGCGCGAGTACCGTCTGGCCGTAGGCCACGCCGGCCAGGGTGACGGTGTCGAAGACGCTGAAGGGATGGAACGGGTTGCGTTTGTGGCCGCTGCGGGCCACGGCGGCGTTGAGGAAGTTGAGGTCGAAGTGCGCGTTGTGGCCGACCAGGATGGCGCGCTGGCAGCCGTGTTTCTTCACGGCGTTGCGCACCGGGCCGAACACGTGGTTGAGCGCCTCGCGTTCTTCCTTGGCCAGCCGGAACGGGTGGTCGAGATCGATACCGGTCACTTCCAGCGATTTCGGATCGATGTCGGTGCCGGGCGCGGGGACGACGTGCGCGCACGAGGTGTCGCCGAGGATCAGCTTGCCGGCGGCGTCGAGATCCAGCGGGACGACCGCGATCTCCAGCAGCGCGTGGCGGTTCCAGTCGAAGCCGCCGGTTTCAACGTCCACGACCACCGGCAGGTAGCCGCGGAACCGCTTCGCCAGGAGACTCGGCGTCGAGACGTCGCGCTCCGGAGCGTCCGCGGCGGACAGGGCGGCGCCGGGGAGGTCCGAGGGATCGGAAGTCTGCATACGAGGCGATCAGTCCGCGCGGCCGGAGAACTCGCCGGTGGTCGTGTTGACCAGCACGCGCTCCCCATTGGTGATGTACTCGGGCACCTGGATTTCCAGGCCGGTGGACAGGCGCGCGGGCTTCGGACGCTTGGTCGCGGTGCCGCCCTTGAGCTCCGGCGGCGTGTCGACGACCTCCAGAGCGATGGTCTGCGGCAATTGCAGGCCGACCGGCTGATCGTCGATCAACTGCACGTGGCAGCCGCCCAGGCCTTCGGTGATGTAGCCCGAGGCATCGCCGACGACGTCGGCATCCAGCGGATAGGAGGTGTAGTCCTCGTCGTCCAGGAACACGAACGCATCGCCGTCCATGTACGAGAAGCTCGCCTGTCGACGCAGCAGCTCGACCTCGGACAACTGGTCGTCGGAGTCGAAGCTGGCATCGAGCTTGTTGCCGCCGGGTACGCTGTACATGGTGAAGCGGAAGCGGACGTTGCCGCCCCGGCCCTGCGGCGAGCTGCGGTCGATGTCGCGGATCTGGTAGACGCCGCCGGCGTGCTCGACGACGTTGCCCTTCTTGATGTCGCTGGCTTTCATGATGTGGATGGTTCGCTCGTGGTCCGCAGCGACTAATCGAGGGCCGCCTGGGAGGGTGGAATCGGATGGATGTGGAGAATGCAGTGTCGGCTTACTTCGGGGCCAGGCGCACCGCGCCATCGAGGCGGATGGTCTCGCCGTTGAGGTAGGGGCTGCCCAGAATGTAGGCGACCAGATCGGCGAACTCGGCCGGCTGGCCGAGACGCGACGGGAACGGGATCGAGGCCGACAGCGCGGTCTGCACGTCCTCGGGCATGCCGTCCACCATCGGGGTCCAGAAGATGCCGGGAGCGATCGTGTTGACGCGGATACCGAAGCGGGCGAACTCGCGCGCCATGGGCAGGGTCATGCCGACCACGCCGGCCTTGGAGGCGGAGTAAGCGGCCTGGCCGATCTGGCCTTCGTAAGCGGCCACCGACGCGGTATTGACGATGACGCCGCGCTCGCCGTCCTGGCCCGGATCGTTGTGCTGCATCACCGCCGCAACGGCCTTGGCGACATTGAAGCTGCCGACCAGATTGACCATCACCGTGGACGAGAAGTGCTGCAGCGCCATCGCGCCGTCGCGGCCGAGCACGCGGCCCGCACCGAGAATGCCCGCGCAGTTGATGCAGGCATTGAGGCCGTCGAGGGCATCGCGCGCGGCCGCGACGTTCGTCGCGACGCCGGCCTCGTCGGTGACGTCGGTGCGGAAGTAGCGCGCCTTGTCTTCGCCGAGCCGCGCGACCGCGTCGGCGCCCTTGGTGTCGTTGACGTCGAACAGGGCGACCTTGCCGCCCTGGGCGACCAGATGCTCGGCGACCGCCAGGCCGAGCCCGGAGACGCCTCCGGTCACGATGGCGCGGATGTCGGAAAGCTGCATGGGCGCTCCTGCTGCGTTGCGTAAAGACCGCAATTCTACCCGGCCGCCTCTCCCGGGGTGGGGACGGCGGTTCGTTGCAGAACGACATGGCTGCGCCCCAGCGGGCGTCCTTCCGGGCCGAAGCGGCGCTCGGCGAACACGATCGCGCAAGGGCCGGCCAGCACCACGCTGCTGCAACGGGTGCCGTAAGCGGCGTCGCGGATGAACGCGGGGGACAGGCGGCGTTCCAGCGCCACGCCCACGCCGGTGTCGGGCAGGGCGTGGTCGGGTGCGGGTGTCGCATCGGCCAACGCCTCGAACAGCGGGGCCAGCCGGTCCGCGTCGAGGGCCTCGACGCCGGGGTCGGCGGCGAGGTCCTGTGCCAGCCAGGTGCGCAAGGCCTGGGTGGCGTGGGTGCTCTTCGGCCAGGCGGCATCGAACGCGCCGTTGGACATGGCATGCCATCCCGGTGCGACCGGCATCGATGTCGGCTCGGGCGCGTTGCCGGCGAAGCACAACGCCTCGCCGTCCCAGGCCAGCAGGTTGAAGCGGCCGTAGTCGCGCGCCTCTGCCTGCAGGCGGTCGGTGAACCCGGCCGCATCCTCGTGTCCACGGACGAAATCGCGGACCAGCCAGCCGCGCGAACGCGGGGCCTGCTCGGGCATCAGGCCACGGCGGACATTGGTGACCGCGGCGAGGCGTCCGCGGTTCGATACCTGCAGCCAGCCACCGCCCGCGACCAGGTCGCGTCCACCGTAGACGTCGTCAGCCTCCGGGTCGGGCTCCGCGGGCGTGGCGGGGCGATCGTGCGCCTCGTCGCGATTGGCGATCAGCACCAGGGGCCAGCGCGGATGCTGGCGATAGGCGAGGGCGATCAGGCACATGGCGGCATGCGGGGCGGGCGAACCGGAAACGGGCCCCGCGAGTGTGGCAGAAGGACGACGGCGAACCTCTTCATTCGTCCGGGCGGGGGCGCGTGTGCACCGGCGCGGGACGGGGCGACACCCAGACCTCAGCGTGGGCAGACGGCGAGTTTGCCCGCGTGCGGGGTGCAGATGCGGTCGCGGCAGGCGATCCCCGCCGGCGTGTTGGCCCGGGGGCATGCGGCCAGGGCCTGTTCGACCTGCTCGCGGATGCGTGCGGCACCGCGAGGCTCCCGGGCGGCGGCCGTTTGCTGTGGTCCGCCCAGGCTCTCCAGCCGGGCGCGTGTCTGGTCGCGGGTGCGCGCGTCGTCGTCGCGGATCTGCGCTACCAGGGAATCCATGGATTCGTGCTGGTCGCCGGCGGCGGCCGTGCTGCCGTCCGGATGGATGATCCGCATCAGCGTATTGAACAGGCCACTGTCCACCGCCGCGCCGTCCTCGGCGGCGGGCGCTGCGGCGGTGGCGCCGGTGGCGCGGCGCGCGACCGCGGGCCGGCGTGCGGCCGGAGCCACCGCGACCGGGGCACCGGCTGCCGCAGCCGCGGCCGTTGCGTCCGGGCCGGGGTCGGTGGCGGTCGCCGAAGCCGCACCGAGACGCCGGAACGGATCGTCGCCGGCACCGGCGATGGGCGCATCGACGATCCGGGCGACATCGGGCGCGGCGTCATCGATCGCCGGGGCAGGCGAGGCTTGCGTCGGCAGGGGGCGATCGTCGAAAGTCTGCGCCCGATCGAGCGGTGCGCCCTGCCAGGCGCGGAACACCGCCAGGAGCAGGAGGACAAGGACGATGAGACCGGCGCACCACAGCAGCACCCTGCGCTGCGACGTCGGAGCGGCAGGCGCGCGCTTGGGCGCACGCGGACGTTCCGGCGCACGCTGCTCCATGTCGGCCAGGATGCGGCCGCCGCCGGACGCCGGGCCGTGTCCATTCCCGCCGACCAGGCTGGGACGAGTCGATTCGCCAGTATTCAAGGGCAATCCTGCGCTTGTCCGGCGTTGGCCGGCTTCATTCCATCGTCCGCATTCTATGCCGCGACCGCGGCGCGTCAACGGCGCGTGAGCCGGAGAGACCGCCGATGATCCTGTTGCTTCTCGCGATTTTCTTCCTGCTGGCGTGCATCGCGACCTGGCTGTTGATGTTCCCGTCGGGCCGCGACGCCGTGGCGAGCTGGCTCGCGCGGCTCGGCGGGCAGGCCTCGCGGCGCGGGCAGAATCTCGGTCGGCGGGTGGCCCGCGGGGTCGATGCGGGCAGTCGCGCCGCGGCATCGGGCGGCAATGGATTCGTGGCGTTCGTTCGCAATCGCCGCTGGGTCCTGCTGGCCACGGCGGGTCTGTTGCTGCTACCTCCGTTGCTGATCCTGGGATTCCGCCAGCAGGTGGTGCTGCCCGGCTTCCAGGGCGACGACCTCGGTGAATCGCGCAGCATGGTGGCGTCGCTGCTGCGCGGCGAGCGGCTGGTGCCGCCGCCCGCGCCGCCACCGGCGGTGTTCACCACCCGGGAGATCCTGGAGGAACGGCCTGAGATCGTGACCGCGGACCGTCGCTGGGACAATGTCGATCCCGACCTGCAGCAGCGCGTGCTGGCGATCTACCAGGTCATGCGGCAGCAATACGGGATCCAGATGGTGCTGGTGGAAGGCTACCGGTCGCCGGAGCGCCAGGCCGAACTGGCCAGCGAAGGGCGCGCCACGCTGGCCGGTGCCTGGGCCAGCTGTCACCAGTACGGGCTCGCGCTCGACAGTGCGCCCATGCGCGACGGCAAGCTGCAATGGAACATGGAGGATCCGTGGACGCATCGGGCCTACTTCCTCTATGGCGAGCTGGCCGAGCAGGCGGGGCTGACCTGGGGCGGGCGCTGGACGCGGATCAAGGATTTCGTCCATGTCGAGGCCACGCAACGGTGTCGCGAGGCCCGCAACGCCCGCCAGCGCGGGGGCTGAGACGCGCGTCCCAGAGTAGAGCGGCAACGCCGCCGGGCGGGCCCGGTGCCTGGTGGCGTTGCCGGATGCGACGCAAGAGGTGCGAAGCGGCTTGGAGTCCTGCTATCTTGGCGACCGGACTCGCCGCGGTCTTCAGAGGAGCGGCATACATAGGGAGACCACGCGATGTCGCGTCCAATCATCGTTACAGGCGACCGCATCGACCACGGGGGAAGCGTGGTGGCGGGCGCACCGACCAGCGACATCGGTGGCAAGCAGATCGCGCGCGTCGGCGATCGGGTCGTCTGCGAGCGTCATGGCCCGACCACGATCGTCTCGGGCGATGCCACGCTGCTCGTGGACGGCCAGCCGGTGGCGCGGCATGGGGACAAGACCGCGTGTGGTGGAACGTTGCTGTCGAGCCAGTCCGGCGCGTTCATCGATTGATCGGGGACGTCGGATGAAGCAGTACGCGGGGTGGGCGGTACGGCAGGGACCGGGGAAGCAGGATATGGCCGCATGATGCGGGCCGTTCTGGTTGTGTTCGTGGTGTTCGCCTGCATCTGGGGTGCGGCGATCGCGTTCTGGCGGATCCGCGATGTGGCGCCGGGCGGCCTGCAGATGGTCCTGGTCCTGGGCGCGTTGCCGCTGGCGATCCTGGGCACCATCGTGCTGATCCGGCGCGCGCGTGCAGCGCGCCGGGATGCGCCCACGCCCCAGGCTGCGGCCCCGGCGTCGGTCGACGCGAACATCGGCGAAGGTCCGCAGCCACCGCCGTTCGCGGTGCTGGCGGGTGCCGTTCGACTGGCATCGGGCACCGATCCCGCCGCGGCGCTGGAGGCCCTGACCCACCCGGAGCGTCCGGGGCTGCATCCGGTGCTGCGCGACCGCGACGGCTTGCCGGTGTTCGCGGCCTGGATCCAGGATCTCGATGTGACCCAGGGCGAGGCGCTTCTGGCGCATTACGCACCGGCCGCTCGTGTCGGCACGGATGTCGCGCGCGCGTTCGCGCTGCTCGACACCACGGCCGAAGAACTCTTTCTCGAGGCGCTGGCCGCGCTGCCGGCGGCGCCGGACGTCGCCAGCCGGGTGGTCGCGGGCATGCACCACCGGCAGACGCCGCAGGCGCGCGAACGCATCGACGTCCAGGTCCTGGTCCCTGCGACCTGGCCGACCGCCGTGCGCGACGGGTGTGCCGCACTGCTGGCCGAGCGGGCCGGCGAGTGCGGCCTGGCGCCGGAGCAGGTGCGTGTCGAGGCGGTGGCGGTGTCCGCCGCCGTCGACGTCTGGCGCCATTTCGAACGCCTGACCGAAGGCGAGGTCGGCCGTCGGGACCGCTGGCATCTCGTCCTGACCGCGGACTCCCAGCTCGACGAACGCAGGTTGCGCGCGATCGAGGCCGGTAGCGGCCTGATGTCCGCGCGGCGCGAGGACGGCGCGGTGCTGGCCGAAGGCGCGGCGGGCGTATTGCTCGCGCCGGCGACCGGCGGGATTCCGGCCGTGGCCGCACTGCACCGGCCGTTGCGCGAGGAGACTTCGCTGGCGTCGTTGCGGGCCGCCGCGCGTGCGACTGCCGATCTCATGAGCGGCGCATTGCGACGTGCCGATGTGAGCGCCGACGCGGTGACGTGCGTGCTCAGCGATGCCGATCACCGGCCCGCCGCGTCCATCGAGGCGACCTCGGCCGCATCGATCGCCTGTCCGGAACTCGACACCGCCACGCAGTGCCCGTCGCTGGGCGTGCCCAACGGCGGACTCGGCATCGTCGCGCCGATCGGCCTGCTGGCGCTGGCGACCGCGCACGTCGCCGCGACCTCGGCGCCCGTGCTGGCGCTGTCGGTCGCCGACGAGCGGCTGCGCCATGCCGTGGCCGTGGTCCCGCCGCCGACGCCAGACCACGCGGCTTCTCCTTCGCAATCCGGCGCCGAATCTCCGGCCGCCGCCTGACGGATCCTCCAGATGTACTTCTTCAGCAGATTCCGCTACTACCTCACCGATTACCGCGTCCTGGCCGCGGTCGCGATCGTTTCGGCCGCGGCCATCGCCATGTTCGGTGCCGACGGCCTGCGCACCATCGGCGTGTGGGTGCTGGCGGTGCTGGTCCTCGGCCTGCTGATCTGGCTGCTGGTCTGGCTGGTGCGCCGCCTGCGCGCGCGACGTGCGGCGAAGGGGATCGACCAGATGGTCGCCGACGATGCCGACCGCGCGGTCGAGCACGCGCGGCCGGCCGCGAAGGCCGATACCGAGGCGCTGCGCACCCGGATGATGGAGGCGGTGTCGGCGATCAAGTCCTCGCGCATCGGCGTGCTCAAAGGCAAGGCGGCGCTGTACGAATTGCCGTGGTACGTGATCATCGGCAACCCGGCGGCGGGCAAGAGCTCGGCAATCCTCAACTCCGGCCTGAAGTTCCCGTTCGGCGACAGCCGCGGCAATGTCATCCAGGGCATCGGCGGCACCCGCAACTGCGACTGGTACTTCACCACCGAGGGCATCGTGCTCGACACCGCGGGCCGTTACTCGGTCAGCGTCGAGGACCGCCTGGAATGGCTGACCTTCCTCGACCTGCTGAAGAAGAACCGCCCGCGCGCGCCGCTCAACGGCATCCTGATCGCGGCCAGCATCGCGGAGCTGTCGGGCAGCAAGCCCGAGTTCGCGATCGAACTCGCCAAGAACCTGCGTCAGCGCGTGCAGGAGATCACTGAGCGGCTGGAAGTGTTCGCACCGGTGTACGTGGTGTTCACCAAGGCGGATCTCATCGCCGGTTTCACCGAGTTCTTCCGCAGCCTGGATCCGTCGGAGCGCGAGAACGTGTGGGGTGCGACCCTGCCGTTCGAGCCCAAGGCCGAGTCGGATGCGCTGAACGCGTTCGACAGCCATTTCGACGAGCTCGCCGAAGGGCTCAAGGAGATGAGCCTGACCCACATGGCGATGCAGCGCGGCGGCCAGGTGTCGCCGGGGCTGCTGACGCTGCCGCTGGAGTTCGCGGGCATCAAGCCGGCACTGCGCACGTTCATCGCCACCCTGTTCGAGGACAACCCCTACCAGTTCAAGCCGGTGTTCCGCGGCTTCTACTTCACCAGTGCGCTGCAGGAAGGCCACTCGGTCCATTACGCGTCGGAGCGGGTGGGTCGGGAGTTCGGCCTGCGGACCGACGGCAGCGCCGTGGCCGAGCCGTCGACCAGCGGGCATTCCGCGCACTTCCTGAAGGACCTGTTCCGCAAGGTCATCTTCGCCGATCGCGACCTGGTCCAGCAGTATTCGAGCCCGCACCGCACGCGGTTGCGGTATGCGGTGTTCTTCGGCTCGATCGCGGTGTTGGCTCTGGTGCTGGGCACCTGGGCCTGGTCGTACACGACGCATCGCCAGTTGGTGGAGAACGCCTCACGCGATCTCGAGCAGGCGGTGCGGGTGCAGGAGAACCGCGTCGATCTGCAATCGCGGATCGAGGCCCTGACCCTGCTGCAGGACCGCCTGGAGCAGCTCGCGCGGCATCGCCAGACCCGCAACCCGCTCACCCGACTGGGCATGTCGCAGGGCGAGCTCATCGAGCGCAAGCTGCTCGACGAGTATTTCCACGGCATGCGCCAGGTGATGCTGGTGCCGACCACTGCGCGCCTGGAAGACTTCCTGGGCGAGGTCGTACGGCGCGACGATGTCCAGCAGGCCGAAGGCGCCAGCGAAACCGCACAGGAGGCGACGCTGTACCAGGAGGCCTCGCCCGACGACGCCAACGACGCCTACAACGCGCTGCGTACCTACCTGATGCTGGGCAATCGCGATCGGGTCGAGCAGGCGCACCTGTCGCATCAGCTCACCCGCTTCTGGCGCGGCTGGCTGGAAGCCAATCGCGGCCAGATGTCGCGCGAAGAGATGGCGCGTGCGGCGGAGAAACTGCTCACGTTCTACGTGGTGCGCGCCGACGACCCCGCCTGGCCGCAGATCGAGACCCGCGTCTCGCTGGTGTCCGACAGCCGCGAGACGCTGCGCCAGGTGATGAAGGGCCAGCCGGCGCTGGAGCGCGTGTTCGCCCAGATCAAGGCGCGCGCGGCGACGCGTTTTCCGACCATCACGGTGGCCGGCCTGATCGGCGAGGACCGCAACCGCGACACCATCGCCGGCAGCTATGCGATTTCCGGCGCGTTCTCGCGCAGGGCCTGGGAGGATTACATCCAGGCCGCCTTCAACGAGGCCGCCGGCAGCCAGCTCAGCACCACCGACTGGGTGCTCGACACCACCGAGCAGAGCGATCTCTCGCTGGCCGGCAGCCCCGAGCACATCTCGCGGCAACTGGCGGCGATGTACAAGCAGGAGTACGCACAGGAGTGGCAGACCTTCCTGCAGGGCGTGAGCGTCAACCGGTTCGAGGACTTCGAGGCCGCCGTACGCCGGATGAACGCCTTGGGCGATCCGCAGAATTCGCCGCTGCGCACGCTCCTCGAGGCGGTCAACGAGCAGACCATCTGGGACAACCCGGCGGCGCTGCGTGCGACCCAGGGCGGCGCCAGAGGCGGCTTCGTCGCCTGGTTCCAGCGTGTGATCCTGCGCCGCTCGCCGTCGATGCCCACGCAGATCAACCCCGACACCGGTCGCCCCGAACAGGCGCCGATGGGGCCGATCGGCAAGACCTTCGAGGGCTTCGCGCGCCTGGTCAGCACCGGTGATGGTCCGGCGCTGATCGACAGCTACTTCCAGACCCTGGCCAAGTTGCGCAGCCGGCTCAACGCCATCAGCAACGAGGGCGAGCCGGGGCCGGGCACCCGTCGGCTGATGCAGGACACCCTGGGCAACGAAGGGTCGGAACTCAATGCGGCGCTGGCGCTGGTCGACGAGCAGATGCTCAACGGCCTCGACGAGACCCAGCGCAATGCCCTGCGCCCGCTGCTGTTGCGGCCGTTGACCGAAACCTTCGCGGCGCTGGTGGCTCCCACCGAGGCCGAGATCAACAAGGTCTGGACCGCACAGGTCTATCGCCCCTTCCGCGACGGCATCGCACGCCAGTTCCCGTTCGACCAGGGCGCCGACGTCGATGCCGCGCAGACCGACATCGCCGCGATCTTCGGCAACAGCGGTGCGGTGGCGAGCTTCAACAAGGAAGCGCTGGGCACCCTGGTGATCCAGCGCGGCAGCTTGCTCGAACCGCGTCGCTGGGCCGGGATGGGCATCACCCTGTCGCCCGACCTGGTCAGCGGTTACGGCGACTGGGTGAGCGGCAGCGCCGCCGGTGCGGGCGGGCAGGAGACCACGATCTTCCAGATCCAGCCGTCGCCCGCGATCGGTGCGGTGGAGTACACCCTGGAGATCGACGGGCAGACCATGCGTTATCGCAACACGCCGCCCACCTGGACCACGTTCCAGTGGCCGAATGCCGGCGCCGTGCCCGGTGCCACCTTGTCGGTCGTGACCAGCGACGGGCGGACCCTGCGGCTGGTGGAAGCCCCGGGCAGCAACGGCTTCGTCCGTTTGATGGAAGCCGCGCGCGTGGAGAGCCGCGCCGACAGCAGCACGGTGACCTGGAGCGCGGAAGGCGTCTCGATCACCATGGAGATGCGTATCACCCGGCGCGCGGGTGCCACCAGCGGTGGCAGCGGCGAGTGGCAACGCGGGCTGCAGCTGCCGTCCACGGTCGCCGGCGACGACAACGCCACACCCAGCCCGTCCGCGACCGCGGCGCCGGGCGCAGCCACGGAGGAGGGCGCATGACGCAGACGGTGAGTGCCCCGGTCAGTTACTTCGGCAAGATTCCCGGGCGCGGCGATTTCGTACGCACCGCCGACAATCATCAGCTGATGGCGCTGCTCGATCGCTGGGCCGGTGGCAGCATCGAACTGCTCAGCCGCAACCCCGACTGGAAGCGCCTCTACGACGCGACCCCGGGTGTGGCCTACGCCTTCCTGGGCTCGCGCAGCCGGCTGGTGGTGTGCGGTCATTTCCGCCCCAGCCACGATGCGTCGTCGCGTCGCTTCCCGCTGCTGTCGGCGGTCCGGATCGAGGTCGCCCAGCCGCTGCCGTTCCTGGCCCGCAGCCCGCTGGCGCTGTCGCGCGTGTGGTCCGGCCTGTCGCGGCTGTCGGGCGACGCGGTCGCCGCGGCCGACGCGCCCGAGGACGCCCTGCGTGCGCTGGGCGAGGCCCGCTACGATCTCGCGATCGAAGCCGGTGCCTACCAGGCGCCGTTCGACGACTTCCTGGAAATGGAAACCGTGGGTTCGCTGGAGACGCGCCTGCGCGAGTCCGGACACCCCGAAGTATCGCTGCGGCGTATGCTGCCCGCGCTGGGGCTGCTGCTGCAGCCGCTGCTGACCGGCGGCGGCGTGAGCATCGACAAGGGACTCGAGTTGCCGCTGCCGCGCGATTCGCTGCATCGGCCGCTGGTGGCGTCGTTCTGGCTGGACCTGGTGTCCGGGTTCATCGGCCGTGGCGATTTCGAGATCGCGGTGCTGATCCGGGACGAGGACGCCCCGCGCCTGATCCTGGGCTTCAACGGTGCCGAGGAGCAGGTGCTGGGTTCGGTGCTCGATCCGGCCGTCGCGCAGGAGTACCTGATCCGGGGCAGCCAGGCCGACTGGGTGGACGACTACCTGCCCGGCGATTACGCGCTCAACAAGCTGGCGAGCTATCTCGATCGCCACGATCTCTCGCTGAAGACCGCGCGCAAGCTGTTCGGCGAAACCTTCATGGGAACCTGACATGCGCACGATGACGTTCCGCACGCTGTGGCTCGCCGCCCTGTTCGCCGCCAGCGCGGCCGCGCAGGATGTGGGCGCGCCGGTCGTCGCCGAAGGCGTGGTGCCCGACCAAGCGACCAAATCCCAGATCCTCGACCGCCTGCGCGAGGTCTACGGCGCCGAGCGCGTGGTCGACCGGATCCAGGTCGAGTCGATTCCCACGCCGCCCAACTGGGGCGATTACGTGTCCAACATGATCGGCCCGGGCTTGCGCCGGGTGTCCGGCGGTGCGCTCGAAGTCAACGGCCAGGCCGTGCGGATCACCGGCGACGTGGTCAACGAGGCCCAGCGGCAGCAGGTGGCCAGCGAGCTCAGCCTCGCCAGCAGCAGCCGCTATACCGTCACCAACAGCCTGGGCACCGGCGGGTCGGGACAGGGCCTGCTGGATGCGACGCTGGGCGATCGCATCATCGAGTTCGAAAGCGGCAGCGCCACGTTGACTGCGGTCGGCCGGGGCATTCTCGACGAGATGGCCGGGGGGTTGCGCGAGATCGGCGATGCGCGCGTGCAGATCGTCGGACATACCGACAACGTGGGTGCGCGACAGGCGAACGTCGCCCTGAGCCAGGCGCGTGCGCTGGCGGTGCGCGATTATCTGGTCGGCCAGGAGATCGCGGTCGAGAACCTCAGCGTGCTGGGCGTGGGACCGGACGATCCGATCGCCGACAACGACACCGACGAGGGCCGTGCCCGCAACCGGCGCATCCAGTTCAGGGTGCTCTGACGGCGGTCGCCCCGAGGCCGCCGCGCATGCAGCGATCGGCATGCGGGGAGGTGTCGACGGGATGCGGCGGTCGTCACGGGGCGGCGCGGGTCGCGTCGCAGGCATGCTCCCGCATCGCGCGTCCATTCATGAAAGCGCGATTGGCCGTCGGGTCAATGCGCTCGGCGCGAGGCGCCATAAGGCTCGGAATGGCCGGGTCGGCCCGACCAGCGGACGCGGTCGGTCAGGCGTAGGGATCCTGCGGGTTGTTGTCGACGTCGAGCATTTCCTCCATCTGTTCCAGCGTGGAATGGTCCTTGATGACCCGCTTGAGCCAGATGTGCAGCGGCATTTCGCCCCAGCGTGCGGCCTTGTCGGCCAGATAGGCGACCGGGCTGTGCGGCTCGGTGCGACGGAAGAATTCCGCGACCTGCCGGAGTTGCGCCAGCGCCTGCTTGCGCGAGGTGGGCGGACCGCCAACGGGGCCGCCCGCGGCCGGAGCGGCGGACACCGCACCGTCGGCCGAGGCCGCATCGGCGTCGTACGTCGACGTTTCGGTGATGCCGGCCCCGCCGTCGACCAAGACGCCGGCTTCGCGCGCGAAGCGGCCGACCATGCGGCGGAGGTCGTCGATCTGGTCGGTGGCGGCGGCGAAGCTCGGGCCGTCAACGCCCAGGCGCGCGTCCACGGCCAGTTGCAGTTCGCGCAGCGCATCGGCGCACTCGTCGACGTTCGCGGAGAGTTGCTGATAGAACGCGTGCGGGGTATCGCGACGCGCGGCCTCGAGCAGTTCGAGACCCGGTCGCCCGTCGTGTGCGTCCTGCTCGCCGCGCGCGTGTGCGGACTCGAAGTCGCCGAGGCCGTAGCGACCTTGCGGCGCCTGCACGATCGGCAGCATGCGCAGCCACTGCAGCGAATTGCTCAACAGCCAGCTCAGATTGCCGATCCGCTCTTCGTGGTCGTCGCCGTCGGGCAGGGGATGCAGGCTGTCCCAGTAGCGGTCGCACAGCCCCGCCACGAGGCGGAAGCCGGCGGCCAGGCCTGCGAACCCGTGCAACTGGCCATTGGCCTCGGCCAGCCAGCCGGCCACGCGCAGATCCTTGGTGCGGGTGCGCAACAGGTCCGTGCACAGGCGTGCGGCGGTGGTCCAGTCGGCCACCTTGATGTCGGTGACCCACTCGCCCTGTTCGATGGTCGGGTCGTCCGCGCGCCGCGCGTCCTGGATCGCATCGAGCTCGATGGAGAAGGCGAGATCCTCGCCGGCGGGATACGCCTCGTCGATGGGCGCGAGCAGGTCGTCCAGGTCCAGCATGTCCGGGAGAGTCCGTTCCAGAATCCGGTCCCGATTCTACCCGCTCCGGACCTCGCGCAAACCCCGCTGCCCCGTGGCCCGTCCGGGCCTGCGGACCACGGGCCCGGCTGTGGCGACCGGCGCGGCGCGGGCTCAGCCCGCCGCGAGCGCGCGTTGCGAGGTGTCCGCGGCGGGGTCGAGCATGCGTGCGTACTCGCGCGGCGACTGTCCCATGACGCGCTTGAAGGCGGTGCCGAACGCGCTTTCGGATTCGTAGCCCAGGGCGGGCGCGATCTTGGAGATCGGATCGTCGGTGTGCTCGAGCCGGTCCGCGGCCAGCACCATCCGCCAGCGGGTGACGTATTCCATCGGCGGTGCACCGAGTGCGTCCCTGAACTTCAACGCGAACGACGAGCGCGACATGCACGCACGCTCGGCCAGCGCCTGCAGGGTCCAGCGATGGGCGGGGTCGGCATGGACCGCGCCGATGGCCGCGCCCAGTTGCCGGTCGGCGAGCGCGAACAGCCAGCCCACCGCATGGGCCGGGGTGTCGTGGACGTGCAGGCGCAGCGCCTGGACGAGCATCAGGTGGGCCAGATGCTGGGCGACCAGCGCGTGGCCGGGCAACGGCTCGCGCAACTCCTGCATCATCCGTTCGACCGACCAGCGCAGTGCCGCCTGGTCCGCCTGGCGATGGATGTGCACGATGGGCGGCAGCAGTCCCATCAGGATGCCGGCATGCCGGCCCTGGACCTCGAAGCGGCTGCCGACGATGAAGAAGTCGCCGCCGCCATTGACCCGGATCACGCTACCCGGGCGTGGCGGCGGAAAGTACCGGCTCGACGGCTCTGGCGACAGCGCGGGGTCGCTGGCAAGGCGGAACGCGCGCCCGGTGGGCAGCACGAAACAATCGCCCTGGCGCAGGTGCGCGGCGGCGTCCACGCCGTCCACGGCCAGCCAGGCCGCGCCGGAGACCACGGCATAGCATTTGATGGTGCGGTTCTGGTCCGGGAACTGGATCGACCAGTCGCCGCCCGCATCGAAGCCGGAGGACACGTGGCTGCGGGGCTTGAGCAGGGACAGGACGTCGGACAGGGGATCCATGCGTAGTTCGGACGATCGCGAGTAATCGGATCAATCTAACCGGGCGATCGTCCGGCCTCAACGTGGAAGCGGGCGTTCTGGACGATCGCGCATGCGGGTCGGACCTTCCCGCATGGGCCGCGCGTCGATGATCGCCTAACGTCGACCCACCGCAGGATGCGGCCGATGCCGCCGGCCGGTGTCGTCGACATGCGTGCCGATGCCGCGGTGTCCGCGGTGCTACGCACGGGGCGCATCGCATGCGGCATCCGCCGTGGTCGCCCCGCCTTCCAAGTCGGTCGGACAGTGTCCGGTCGGCGTTCGCAGACCCGATGACCTTGCCCACTCAGCTCCCGACCTTCCCCGCGCCCGACACCTGCTCACGAACCGCGCTGCTGTCGCTGTGTGCGTTGCTGCTCTCGGCGTGTGGCGCCTCGAACGACGGTTCTGCCGACAACGAGGACCCACCCGTCGAGGTCGCGGTCGCCAGCGTGGCCAGCGCAACGTTCGGTGAGCGGTTCTCGCTGACCGGCACCGTCACCGCCGAGCGTGAAGCACGCCTGTCGCCACGAGTCGACGGCCTGGTCGCCCGCGTTCACGTCGACGCGGGCGATCGGGTGCATGCCGGACAGGTCTTGATCGAACTCGACCCGGCGGTCGGCCGGGAGGCCCTGTCGCGTGCCCGGGCGCAGGCGGTCGAAGCCGAAGCCGCCTCGCGCGAGGCCGAGCGGCTGTATGCCGAAGCCGAGCGGCTGGTCGCCGGCAGGTTCATCGCCGCCACCCAGGTCGAGGCGCGCGCGTCGGCCCTGGAGCGGGCACGCGCGGCTGCCGGATCCGCGCGCGCCGGGGCCGCCGAGCAGCAGGCGTTGCTCGAACGTCACCGGCTTCCCGCGCCGTTCGACGGGGTGGTGGCGGAGAAACGGACCGAAGCCGGCGAATGGGTGGAGCGTGGCACCGAGGTGCTGTCGCTCGTCGCCACCGACCATGTCCGGATCGATGTCCGGGTCCCGCAGGAGCGGTTCGCCCGATTCGACGACGACGTGGTCGTGCGTGTGGCCACGGATGCGCCGGGTGGCGCGTGGCTGCCCGCGCGCATCGTTGCCCGGGTGCCGGTGACCGAGGTCGGCGCGCGCACGTTCCTGTTGCGGCTGCAGGTGGACGATCCGCACGCAGGTCTGTTGCCGGGGTCGTCTGCACGTGTCGAAGTGGCGTTGCCGCCTGCCGCCGACGCCCTGGCCTTCGATCGCGACGCCCTGTTGCGCCAGCCCGACGGCGGCCATGCGGTGTTCGTCGTCGAGGACGATGCCACGCGCCCGGTCGCGCGCCGGCATGCGGTGCGGGTGATCCACGAGCATGCCGGTCAGGCCGCCGTGGTCGAGGGCCTGGCGGTGGGGCAGCGTGTGGTGGTCCGCGGCAACGAGGCGCTCGAGGACGGACAGGCGGTCGCGATCGTGGAGCACTGAGCGATGGGGTTCGAGCGCATGCTCCGCCACGGCACGTTGATCGCGGTGGCGGTCCTGATCTTCGGCGTGCTCGGCATCGCGGCGGCGCTGCGAGTGCCGGTGCAGATGATCCCGGACCTGGAAGTGCGCACGATCAGTATCGAGACGCACTGGCCGGGCGCGACGCCGCAGGACGTGGAGCAGGAGATCCTGATCGAGCAGGAACAGTACCTGCGCCGGCTGCCCGACCTGCGCCGGATGGTGTCCACCGCCAGTGCCGGACGCGGACTGGTCGAGCTGGAGTTCCCGTTCGGGGTCGACATCAACCAGGCGCTGATCCGGGCCGGGAACGCGCTCAGCCAGGTGCCGGCGTATCCCGAAAACGTCGACGAACCGGCGTTGACGACGCATTCGTTTTCCGACAATCCGTTCATGTACTTCCGGGTATCGGCACGGCCGGGCAGCGCGACGACGCTGGACCTCGACATGCTGCGCGACTTCGTCGAGGACCAGGTGCGGCCACGCCTGGAGCGGGTGCCGGGCATTTCGCTGGTGGAGGTCGGGGGCGGCGCCGAACGCCAGGTCCGGGTCGAGATCGATGCCGCGCGGCTGGCGCAGCGTGGCCTGGACATGAGCGACGTGCGCGACGCGCTGCGCGCACGCAATGTGGATCGCTCCGGTGGCGATCTCGACAACGGCAAGCACCGCGTGCTGGTGCGCACCGTGGGGCGGTTCCGCGACGTCGAGGCGATCGGTGGACTGGTGGTGGCCGAGCGCGACGGCGCGCTGGTGCGCCTGTCCGATCTCGGTACCGTCCGCCTCGACCACCACGAGCGGCGGGAGGCGTCGTTCTTCGACGGCGAGCCGACGCTCAGCCTGGCCCTGCGCCGCGGCGCGGGTTCCAACATCATCCAGACCAAGTACGCGGTCCTGCCGGAGGTCGAGGCCATCAACGCCGACCTGCTCGCGCCGCTCGGGCTGGTGTTGGCGCTGAGCAACGAGGACGTGCGTTACGTCGAGGCCTCGATCGCCAACGTCTGGCGCAATCTGGCGCTCGGCGCGCTGCTGGCGACGCTGGTGATGTTCGGTTTCCTGCGCTCGTTCCGATCCACGCTCGCCGGCGTGGTGGCGATCCCGTTGTGCACGCTGGTGGCGTTCGTGGGCCTGTTGCTGGCCGGACGCACGCTCAACGTGATCTCGCTGGCCGGCGTGGCGTTCGCGATCGGCATGACCATCGACAACGCCATCGTGGTGCTGGAGAGCATCGATCAGGCCAGGCGTGCCGGCATGTCGCGTTTCGACGCCGCGGTGGCCGGGGTGCGCCGGGTCTGGCAGGCGGTGCTGGCGTGCACCCTGACCACGGTGCTGGTGTTCGCGCCGACACTGTTCGTGCAGGAAGAAGCCGGCCAGCTCTATTCGGACATCGCCATCGCGATCTCGGCCGCGATCCTGGCCTCGATGGCGGTCGCGATCACCGTGGTGCCGGCGTTGCAGGCACGCACCGCGGCGACGGCGCCGACGCCGGGACAGCAGCGTGTGGACGCGGCGATCGAACGGCTGGGCCTGCGGCTCGGCCGGCTCGGGCAGGGAGCTGGCCGGCGCGCCGTGCTGATCGGGGGCACGGTGGCGCTCTCGGCTTTCGCGGTGGTGGCGCTGACGCCGCCGGCCGAATATCTGCCCGAAGGCGAGGAAGCGCGCGTGTTCTCGCGCATGATCGCGCCACCCGGCTACAACCTCGGCGAGATGGAACAGGTTGCGCAGGCGCTCATCGCCGATCTCCGGCCGCGCCTGGACGACCCGGACCACTGTTTCGCGCGCGGCGCCTGCGACATGCCGGCACTGCGCTTCTTCAACCTGCGAGTGGATGCGCAGGGCCTGATGGTGGTGGCCGATCCGAAGGTCCTGTCGGAGGTGGATGCGCTGATGGATGCGTTCGATGCGCGCTTCCGCGCCTGGCCGGGCATGCGCGCGTTCTCCTCGCGTGGCTCCATCATCTCCAGCAACGACGGTGGCACGCGCAGCATCAACCTGGACGTGTCGGGCACCGACCTGGCCGACGTCTATGCAGTGGCCAGCGCGGCGTATGCGCGTGCCGAGCAACTGTTCGACGGCGCGCGCGTGGGGGCGGATCCCGCCTCGCTCAGCCTCGACCAGCCGATGCTGGAACTGCATCCGCGCTGGGAGCGCCTGGCCGAGGTCGGGCTCGACGCGCAGCGTTTCGGTTATGCGGTGGCGGCGTTGAGCGACGGCGCGTATGCCGACGAGATCGTGCTCGACGACCGGCGCGTGGACATCTACCTGTTCGACGCCGCCGGCGGCGGGCAACGGCTGGACCGCCTGCGCGACCTGCCGGTGGCGACGCCGTCGGGCGCGGTGCTGCCGCTCTCGGCGCTGGCGGAACTGCGCGAGACGATCGGCACCGACAGCATCCGCCGGCTCGACGGGCGTCGCACGGTGACACTCAACATCGTGCCGCCGCGGTCGGTGGCGCTGGAGACGGGGGTGGCGCGGGTCCGCGACGAACTGGTGCCGGCGATGCGTGCCGGAGGCGAGATACCGGCCGGTGTCACCGTGGAGATCTCCGGCGCCAGCGACCAGCTCGACGCCACCCGCGAGGCGGTGACCGGCAACTTCATGATCGCCATCGTGCTCGCCTATCTGATGCTGGTCGCGATCTTCCGGCACTGGGGCCGGCCGTTGTTCGTCATGGCGACGGTGCCGTTGGGGCTGGCCGGCGGCATCATCGGACTGGCGTTGTTCAATGGTCTCGGCGCGCTGCTCGGGCGCATCGGCCTGGGATGGGCGGCGCAGCCGTTCGACATGATCACCGTGCTCGGCTTCCTGGTGCTGCTCGGCGCGGTGACCAACAATCCGATCCTGATCGTGGTGGAGGCCTACAAGCGCCTGGAGGAGGGCGCGGCCTCGGTGGTCGCCGCCGTCGACGATGCGGTGCGCCTGCGCCTGCGCGCGATCCTGATGTCCACGCTGACCACGATCTTCGGTATCGCGCCACTGGTGATGATCCCCGGTGCCGGCACCGAGCTGTATCGGGGTCTGGGCGTGATCGTCTTGTTCGGCGTGGCGTTCTCGGCGCTGGTGACGGTGACCTTCCTGCCCGCGCTGATCGTGACGACGCTGTCGCTGCGCGGTCGTTGGCGGGCCGTATGGCGCCGGCGCTCGGGCGCCGGGAGACACGCGCGCAGCGGTTGAGCGGACGGGTACCCATGCGGCGACGGGCCTGGCCACATCCGGATGATCTCGACGATCGTCTGGACGGTGAAGGATGGGGCGGGCGGCAGGCGCGGCCTAGTCTGCTCCAACGGCCGCATTCGGCCACATCGGAGCGTTCAGAGCATGCAGATTCCGCCATCCACAGCCGACCGCGCTTCTGCCCGGACCCGTCGACGCTTCCTGCGCGATCTCGCATGGGGTCTGGGCGGCGGCGTGCTGGCCGGCGTCGGTGCGGCCGGACCGGCGATGGCCGGCCGGGCCGGAGCGACGGCATCGACGGCCGGCACCGACGGATCGACGGCCAGCCCCGGCGTGCCCGATCGCCGGATCGTGGTCACCACGCCCACCGGGACCCTCGGTGCGCAAGTACTGCACCATCTGCTCGCCGCGCCGGTGCGCGTCCGCGTGGTGGCGCGCGATCCGGACCGGTTGCCGGCCGAGGTCCGCGCACGGGCGGAGATCGTGGTCGGTTCGCATGGCGACGCCGCCGTCATCGCGCAGGCCTGCGAGGGCGCGGATGCGGTGTTCTGGCTGTGTCCGCCGGATCCGCAGGCATCGAGCGTCGCGTCGGCCTACGTCGATTTCGCGCGCCCCGCCGCCGCCGCGTTCGCCCGCTATCGGGTCCCCCGGGTGGTCGGCATCTCCGCGCTCGGCCGCGGCACCCCGCTGGCGGCCGAGGCGGGATTCGTGACCGGCTCGCTGGCCATGGACGACCTCATCGCCGCCAGCGGAGTCCACTTCCGCGCGCTGGTCATGCCGTCGTTCATGGACAACATCGCCCGCCAGGCCCCGGCGATCCGCGAGCGCGGGGTGTTCTTCGGGCCGATTCCCGGTGACGTCGCCATGCCGGCCGTGGCCTCGCGCGACATCGCCGGGGTTGCGGCATCGCTGCTGCTGGCCGCGGACTGGACCGGGCAGCGCGAGCAGCCGGTGCTGGGTCCCGAAGATCTTTCCTTCGATGCGATGGCCGCCATCGCGTCCGAGGTGCTCGGCCGTCCCGTGCGCTATGTGCACACGACCTACGAGGCCTATCGCGACGGTTTCGTTCAGCGCGGCATGTCGGCGGCGATGGCCCAGGGGATGGCCGACATGGCCCGGGCCAAGGCGGGCGGGCTCGACAACGCGGTGGCGCGCACGCGGGACAACCGGACGCCGACCACCTTCAGGACGTGGTGTCTGGACACATTGCGGCCGCTCGTCGATGGCGACAGCCGGCAGGCGACGTGATCGGGCGGTGGCGCATCGCATGTATGCCGGTGGATCGGCTGTCAAGACGACCCCGTCGGGCCGCAGCTCCGCTATACTCGCCGTCCGCGCCGAAGTGGCGGAATCGGTAGACGCAGCGGACTCAAAATCCGCCGCCCTTAAAAGCGTGTGGGTTCGAGTCCCACCTTCGGCACCAGACACGAGGCCCGCGTATGCGGGCTTCGTCGTGTCTGCGCCCGGGCCGCCGTCCTGCGGCCTGCCTCAGGCCGCGCGATCCTGGCTGAGGACGCTGTCGCGACGCAGGTACCACTCGCCATCGTCGTGGACGAACTTGGCGCAGTGGTCCATCGGCGCCTGGTAGATGTGCACGGAGACCGCGATGCGGTCGGGGCTCGGATTGCCGATGGTGTGGTACTCGTGCGGCGGGATCAGGCTCCCGGCGCTGCCGGGGCCGGCCTGCATGCCGCCCGCGGCGCGGAAACGGAAACGCTCGTGGTCGCGCTCGAGCAGCTCGAACTGGGTGATCTCCAGCTCGCCGTTCCAGACCCCTTCCACGCACCATAAGCCGCAGTGGTCGTGGATCGGCGTGCCCTGGCCGGGGCCCCAGGTCATCGCGACGATGCTGTAGCCGTGAGTGGGGCTGCGGTAGATCTCGCGGCGTGCGTAATGGTCGCTGATCGGCTCGTGGACGCAGGCCGGCAAGGCGATGTGCGGGTCGCGGATCATTTCGCACAGCACGCTGCGCAAAGCCGCGGTGACGACGTGTTCGTCGCCATGGGCGACTGCGGCGTCGACCGCTCGGATCAGGCGTTCGCGGCCGTCGAAACGGATGTCGGGCGTGGCGATAGTCATCCCGCCATTCTACGCCCGACCTTGCTGGACCCGGCGCGATGCCGCCGTGGCGGCCTGAATGCGCATGACGGCGAAACTTCACAGCGCGTCGAGAAAGCCCCGTATCGCCGGCCCGAAGCGGGCGATGTCCACCAGGAAAGCGTCGTGCCCTTGCGGCGAATCCAGCGGCAGGAAGTGCGACGCCGCACCGCCGGCGCGCAGGCCGTCGGCAATCTGCTCCTGCTGCTGCAGCGGAAACAGGATGTCGGTGCCCACGCCGATGGCGAGCGCGCGTTCGATGCGGATCGCGGCCAGGCCGGCGTCGGTGTCGCCGCCGAACGTCTCGCCGATATCGAACCAGTCCATGCTGCGGCTCAGGTAGAGGTAGCAGTTCGGGTCGAAATTGCGCACGAAACGCCGGGCGTGCGCCTCCAGGTAGCTTTCGACCTCGAATTCCAGCCCGAACGGGTCGTCGTCGGCGCGGCGGTCGGAGTCCAGCCGCACGCGACCGAAACGGCCGTCCCACTCCAGCGCCGAGCGATACGTGATCACGCCGAGCTTGCGGGCCATGCGCATGCCGCTTTCCGGGTAGTGCGCCTGATCGTATGCACCGTCGTTCCACGCCGGATCGAGGCGGATGGCCTCGCGCTGCAAGGAGCGGATCGCGATCGAGAAGGGCAATGCGCGGGCGGCGCCGGAGATGTTGATGTGCGCCCGCGCGCGGCCCGGATGGCGCAGCAGGAAGGCGAGGGCGCTCATGCCGCCCATCGAGTTGCCGATCACGCAGGCGAGCCGGTCGATGCCGAGCGCGTCGACCACGCGGCCGGCGGCGTCGGCGACGTCCTCGACGGACAGCTCCGGAAAGCGCAGGCGGTAGGGTGCCGCGGTCTCGGGATCGAGGCTGGCCGGCCCGGTCGAGCCCTTGCAACTGCCCAGCGAATTCACGCAGACGACGTGCCAGCGATCGGTGTCGATCGGCTTGCCCGGTCCGAGCATGGCCTCCCACCATCCCGGCGCCGGATTGTCGGCATGGGCGGCGGCATGCGCATCGGGCGAGAGCCCGGTGAGGATCAGGATGCTGTTGTCGCCGGCCGCCGATGGCGTGCCCCAGGTCTCGTAGGCCAGGCGGCCCTGCTGCAGGCGGCCCCCGCGTTTCATCGGCAGGGGGGCGTCGAGGGCGAGGAAACGGGTGCCGGGCGGGATGAATTCGCTCATCGGACAAGTGTAGGACAGTCGCCGCATGCCACGGACGCGATGCATGCGCCCACCGTGTTGCGCGCGCGTGCGCAACACCTGCGCCAAAATGCGTCGGGCTTCGGTGGGCTGTAGGAGAATGGGGACCTTCCGTCCTGCACGCCGCGATGACCGATCCGACCCATGCCTCTCCCGTCCTGCGCGCTGCCGTGCCGGTGGCCGGCGCCGGGATGGCGCTGTTCGCGACCATGGCGGTCGTCGTCCATCTGCTGCGACCGGACCTGCACTGGTGGGATGCACAGATGAGCCGTTACCTGCTGCAGCCGCACGGGAGCTGGCTGCAGGCCGCGTACTGCGCGCTGGCGGCGACCATCGTCGCCATCGCACTTGGCGTGCGCGCGACGCTGGCGCCGGCCGCGCGCAGCATCGGGCCGTTGCTGCTGTTCGTGGCCGGTGCGGCGGCGCTGGTGGTGACCGCCTTCGCGCCGATGGATCTCGACGGCGTCGCCCCCACGTTCGTCGGCTGGCTGCACGGGCTGTCCGCGCACGCGGCCTTCCTGTGCACGATCGTGGCGATGATCCTGCAGTCGGTCTGGATGCGGCGCGACCCGGTGTGGCGCCGCAGCGCCGCTGCGGCGTTGGCGATCGCGGTGGCGGCCTTCGTCGCGATGTGGATGTTGGTGCTGGTCCAGGCGCTGCCGTCGGGCGTATCGCAGAAGGCGGTGATCGCCATCGTTGCGGCGTGGTTCTGCCTGGCCTGGGCGCGCCTGCGGGCGCAACTCGCCGTGCGGCAACGGACCGAGGCACTGCAATGACCGCGGCACCCGACGTCTACGCGTTGCCGAGCATGCCGGCGCTGCCCGTCGCCCAGCGGGAGGCGCTGGAGGCGGCGTATGCTGCGCCGCCCCGCGCCTATCATCACTTCGGCCATGTCGGCGACGTGATGCGCGAGGTCGCCGCGGTGCATGCGGGCGGGGGCTGGTCGCGGCCGCGCGAAATCTGGCTGGCCACCCTGTATCACGACGCGGTGTACGAGCCGGGTGCGCGCGACAACGAAGCGCGTTCGGCGGCGATGGCGCGTGAGGCGATCGCGCGCTGGCTGCCGGACGCGGGGCTCGATGCCGAACGCGTCGTCGCGCTGATCGAAGCCACGGCGCGTCACGGCCAGCATGCGCCGGGGGATTTCGCCGACGACGGCGACGGCGAGGACATGCGTCGCTTCCTCGACTGCGACATGGCGATCCTGGGTGCGCCTGCAGCCGCCTTCGACGCCTACGACCGTGCGATCGCCACCGAGTACCGCGGCCGGGTGCCGGGCTGGCTGTACAGGATCAACCGGCGCCGGTTCCTGGCGGGTCTGCTGCGACGTCCGCGCATCTTTCTCAGCGAAGCATTCCATGCGCGCCTAGATGCGGCGGCACGAGGCAATCTCCGCCGGGTGCTGTTCACCAAGCGCTGAGTGCACGTCGTCCGGTCGACGGCTGGATGGACGGCAGGTCGCCCGTGATCGGCTTTCTGCGCCCGATCATCGCGTTCCGGTGATCGACAGCCGCACGCCGAAGACGTCTGTGGCTGCCGTCGAGGGGCTCCAGGGCCCCGGGTGCGGCGGTGCGAGAAATCCCCTGGCGGCCGTCGCGACCGGGAGCCTCGGCAATCATCAGAGGGAAAAACGCGCCGGCGCTCGTGACGAGTGCCGGCGCGCGGGTACGGGCGAAGGGTGCGGCTGCGTCAGGCCGCCTGTTCGGGCTCGGGCCGGCCGGCTTCCTTCTCGGTGGCCGAGGCGTCGCGGACAGCGGCGATTTCCACGGCGAAATGCAGATTGCGCCCGGCGAGCGGGTGATTGCCGTCGATGCGGACCTCGTTCTCGGCGACCTCGACCACGGTCACCAGCAGCGGACCGTTCTCGGTCTGCGCGCGGAACTGCATGCCCGGACGGACATCGTCGACGCCCTGGAAGGCCTGCTTCGGCACCGACTGCACCAGCCCGTCGTTGCGCACGCCGTAGGCCTGCTCGGGGGCGACGTCGACATTCAGCGCATCGCCGGCCTTGCGCCCGACCAACGCATTCTCCAGGCCGGGCACGATATTGCCGGCGCCGTGCAGGTAGCTCAGCGGGCGTCCCTGCGGCGACTTGTCGATGACCTGACCGTCGTCGTCGGTCAGGGTGTAGTGAAAGCTGACGACGCGTTCTGGCGCGATCTCCATGGATCTCTCCTGTGGCAGTGGGGTGGGGATGCACCGGCGGATTCACGGTGCGAAAAGAAGCGGAACGAGGCGATCAGGCTAGGCAATGCGCGCGCGCATCGCAACCGCACGCGTTCATGGATGTCGCCGCGTGCGACCGCTCGACGGGCCTGCGCCGCATCGCGGGCCGGTACTGCTGCACCCGTGCAACGGTGTGGCAAAGTGAGGGTTTGGTTCATCGAAGGGGTGGGGCAATGAGGCGAATCGGGTACCTCTGCCTGTCGGCGACGCTGCTGTGGCCGATGGGGGTATGGGCGCAGGCGCGCGACGGCATGACGCTGGAACAGGTCGCCAAGACGCGCACGGCGGTCAGTGCCGTGATCGGCCCGGACGGCAGCGAGACGGCGTACGTGCTGGCGGTGCCGCGGCAACCCGGCACGGACGACGATGGCCCGGCGTGGACCGAACTGCATGTGGTCTCGCGCGACGGCCGCAGTCGGGGTTACGTGACCGGCAAGACCCAGGTCGCCAGTCCGTCCTGGTTCCCCGACGGGCGCGAGCTCGCGTTCCTGTCCAAGCGCGAGGGCGACGATGCGCGCAGCCTCTACCGCATCCCGCTTTACGGCGGCGAGGCGGTGCGGTTCGCGTCCCTGGACACCGACATCGCCGGGTACAGCCTGTCGCACGACGGACGGCAGGTCGCGCTGCTCGCGCCGCAGCCCGAGAGCGACGAACTCAAGGCCCAGCGCAAGCAGGGCTTCACCCAGAAGGTGTACGAAGAGGACTGGGTGCCGCGGCAACTGTGGATCCAGGACGTGGCCGAGGGCGCCGAGCCGCGTGCGGTGCCGATCGAGGGCAGCGTGCAGAGCGTGCACTGGAGCCCGGCAGGCGATCGCCTCGCCCTCGTGGTCACGCCACGGCAATTGACCGACGACACCCTGGTGTTCGCGCGCGTGCGCATCGTGGGGACCGATGGCCGCGAGCTCGGGCGGGTGGACAATCCCGGCAAGCTCGGACAACTGGCGTGGAGTCCGGACGGCGAGCACCTGGCCATCGTGTCGGCGGCCGACGAGCACGACGCCGCCGAGGGACGCCTGACCGTGGTCGGCAAGGCCGGCGGTGCGCAGCGCGACGTGCTGCCCGGGCTGCTGGGCCATGTCTCCCATGTCGGTTGGCGGGAGAACGGGCGCGTGCTGTTCCTGAGCCAGGAAGGTGTGCAGACGCGCATCGGCGAGGTCGGCGTGGACGGCAGCGGACAGCAGACGTTGCTGGCGGCCGAGGGGCCGGTCTGGGGCGGGTTGAGCGTCGCCCGCGGCAGCGGCGATCTGGCGCTGATCGGGCACTCGCCGGCGCATCCGCAGGAAGTGTTCCAGCTCGGTCGCGACGGGACGGCGCCCGTGCGGCTGACCGACAGCAACCCCTGGCTGGCCGATGTCCGCCTGGCACGGCAGGAAGTCGTGCGCTACACCGCGCGCGACGGCCTGGACATCGAAGGGCTGCTGGTGCATCCGTTGGAGCGTCGGGGCGACCAGCGCGTGCCGCTGATGCTCGTCGTGCACGGCGGGCCGGAGTCGCATTACTCCAATGGCTGGCTGACCGGGTACTCGCAGCCCGCACAGGTGGCCGCCGCGCGTGGCTTCGCCAGCTTCTTTCCCAATTACCGCAGCAGCACGGGGCGCGGCGTCGAGTTCTCCAAGGCCGGCTTCGGCCGTCCCGGCATGGAGGAGTTCGACGATCTCGTCGACGGCGTCGATCACCTGATCGACATCGGCCTGGTCGATCGCGACAAGGTCGGCATCACCGGTGGTTCCTACGGCGGCTATGCCAGTGCCTGGGGGGCGACCTACTACAGCGAACGCTTCGCCGCCTCGGTGATGTTCGTGGGCATCTCCGATCAGGCCAGCCTGGTCACCACCGGCGACATCCCGCAGGAACAATATCTGGTGCACATGGGGACCTGGCCCTGGGACGACCCGGAGATGTTCCGCCAGACCAGCCCGATCACCCACGCGCAGAAGTCGCGCACGCCGACGCTGATCCTGCACGGCGAGGCCGATCCGCGCGTGCCGGTGATGCAGTCCTACATGATGTATCGCTACCTGCAACTCGCCGGACAGGCGCCGGTGCGGCTGGTGCTGTATCCGGGCGAAGGGCACGGCAACCAGCGCGCCGCCTCCCGATGGGACTACGCGATGCGCCTGATGCAGTGGATGGAGCATTACCTCACCGGACCCGGGGGCGAACCGCCGGCATACCGGATCGATTACGCGTTGCCCGCGACCGATTGAGCTGAGACTGCGGTGTGTTCCGATTCAGGCCGGCGCTCTGCGCCGGCCTTTTCATGCGTGCACCGCAGCTAAAACGCCGATAAATGCGGGTTTCGTAAGCGAGGCGTGAGCGTTTCGGATCACGTCTTCTTGAGTCGGTCGAACGTATCGTCCGTCGCGTCGTCCAGATGGCCCAGCGATGCGAACGACGCTTCCGGTTCGCGATCGTCGCAATGCCGTCGAGGACACCCCGGTCAGGTGTGCCCGGGCCGATCCGCGGCATTCGCCGGGGATGCGGAACGCGACCCTGCGACACCGACACACATCACGACTCAGGAGTTACACCATGAGCACCCAGAGCAAGACCACGCACACTCTCAACGACCTCATCGCTATCGCGCGCGACGGTCGGGACTTCTACCAGGAAGCCGCCCAGAAGGTCGACGATGCCGAGCTCAAGACCTTGTTCGTGCGCATCGCGGGCGTCAAGGAATCGATCATCGCCGACCTCGGCTCCGCTGTGCAGTCGGTCGGCGGCGAGCCGGAGGACTCCGGCACCCTGCGTGGCTCGATGCAGGAAATGTACGGCAAGATCCGCGCCGCGCTGGGCGACAAGGAGTACGGCTACGTGGCCGAACTGGAAGAGTCCGAGGATCGCCTGCTGCACGCCTTCGAGGACGCGATCAAGGACGAGAAGACCCCGCCGGCCGCCCGTGACGTGGTGACCCGCCTGATGCCGGAAGTGCGCTCGTGTCACGACGTGATGCGGACGCGCAAGCTGGCGATGAAGAACTCCGCCTGACGGTTCGTGGCGCCGGTGTCGCCGGCGCCGCATCCGTCTGCATGCGCCGGGCGGGAACGTTCCGGCCGAACAGGCCCGCCCGGTCGCCGTGGCGGGCCTGTTCACGTCGGGTGGCCGGGACGCGTGGTCGCTGTGCGATGCCGGGCATGGCTTCCTCGCCCCAGCCCGCCGGCTGCGGTTCCTTGAGGGCCGGGATCCCGGCTGGAGGAGCATCCGGATCTCCCGGTGTGGCGCGGCGGCATCCGGGCAAGGGCGAGCCGGCGCGGCCGGCTTGCGCGCAGCCGCTTAGAATGGCCATTCCTCCAGCGACCGCCGTATCGATGTCCAAAGTCCTGCTCCACCTGCGCAACGTGCCCGATGACGAGGCCGACGGCGTGCGCGCGTTCCTGGATGCGAACCGCATCGTCTGGTACCAGACCCGCCCGGGTCCGTTGGGCATCACCGGCGGCGCGATCTGGATCAAAGACGATGGCGACTGGCCGCATGCCAGGCGCCTGATGGACGACTACCAGGCCGCCTTGCGCGATCGCGTCCGCAACGAACAGGCACAAGCCGAGCGGCGCGGCGAGGCGGAGACGTTCGCAGGCATGTTGCGCGAACGGCCGATGTGGGTGATCGCGCGCGTCGTGGCCATCGTCCTCCTGTTCGCGCTGATGGCATTGCCCGGCTATCTGATCTGGCGGTAGCGACGGTCTGCCGGTAGCGTGCGGGGCGGTGCCATTGTCGGCCCGCCTCTCCCCACCGGTCACCGATGAGCGTCTCCCCATCCGCGTCCAGCCGGACGCCGGCCAGCAAGCGTCGCGTCCTCTTCGCGAGCCTGGTCGGTACCACCATCGAGTTCTACGATTTCTACATCTACGCCACCGCGGCGGTGCTGGTCTTTCCGCACCTGTTCTTCCCGGCCGGCGATCCCGCCTCGGCGATGCTGCAGTCGCTGGCGACCTTCGCACTGGCGTTCGTGGCCCGCCCGATCGGCTCGGCCGTATTCGGCCACTTCGGCGACCGGATCGGGCGCAAGGCCACCCTGGTGGCGGCACTGCTGACGATGGGCGTGTCCACCGTGCTGATCGGCCTCCTGCCCACATACGCCCAGATCGGTGTGATGGCGCCCGCCTTGCTGGCGCTGTGCCGCTTCGGCCAGGGCCTGGGCCTGGGCGGCGAGTGGGGCGGGGCGGTGCTGCTGGCCACCGAGAATGCGCCGCCCGGCCGGCGCGCCTGGTACGGCATGTTTCCGCAGTTGGGCGCGCCGATCGGTTTCTTCCTCGCCACCGGGAGTTTCCTGCTGTTGACCGCGTTCATGGACGACGCGGCCTTCATGGACTGGGGCTGGCGGATTCCGTTCATTGCATCCGCGGCGCTGGTCGCCGTGGGATTGTGGGTACGGCTGCGCATCGAAGAAACACCGGACTTCAAGCGCGTGCTCGATCGCAGCGAGCGCGTGCGGATCCCGATCGCCGATGTGCTGTTGCGGCACCCGCGCGCGTTGGTGGCCGGCACGCTGCTGACCCTGGCGACGTTCGTATTGTTCTATCTGATGACGGTCTTCTCGCTGAGCTGGGGCACCTCGGCGCTGGGATACACGCGCGATGCCTTCCTGTGGTTGCAGATGCTGGGTGTGGTGTTCTTCGCGCTGACCATCCCGATGGCGGCCCTGTACGCCGATCGTCACGGCCGGCGCCGGGCGATGCTGCTGGCGACGGCGGGGATCTTCGTGTTCGGACTGCTGTTCGAGCGGCTGTTCGTGGGCGGGTCGACCGCCAGTACGCTGGCCTTCCTGGTCATCGGACTGTCGCTGATGGGGCTGACCTACGGGCCGGTCGGCACCCTGCTGGCCGAGCAGTTCCCGGCGGAGGTGCGCTACACCGGGGCGTCGCTGGCCTTCAATCTGGCGGGCATCCTGGGCGCGTCGTTCGCACCCTACATCGCCACCTGGCTGGGTGTGCATCACGGGTTGGGCGCGGTCGGCCTGTATCTCTGCGCGGCGGCCACGTTGACCTTCGGCGCCTTGCTGACACTGCGCGACGACGGCCCGTCCGCCGGTGTCGCGGCGGACGCTCACACGTCTTGAATGCCCGAGGTCCAATCATGCGGACCGCAGGGAACCCGCCAGGAGCCGTGAAGATGTCCCCAGCCGTTCGCCCGTTCGCCATGACCTCGCTGTTCGCGCTGGTGCTCGTCGCCTGCGGGGGGCAGGACGCCCCGGCGCCGACGTCGGAGCAGCGTGGCGCCGGTTCGGCGCCGCCGCCGAGCGGGCTCCAGGAGCCGGATCCCTCCGTCAGGCGCATCGAGCGCGCGGCGCCGCCCGAACTGCAGGCGCTCGCCACTGGCCGTTTCCAGCCACGCGGCGAGCGTGCCGACGCCGCGACCGGCGTCCTCGAGATCGGCGACGACGTCCTGACCGGGACCGTCGGCGTCGAGCTGCGCACCGAGCGCATCTCGATCGTGCGCGGCGACGACCAGTTCAGGCCCGGCGAACGCTATTCCAATGTGCTGATGGTCGGCGCGGCCCAGCCGGTCGAGTTGCGTCGTGTCGTGCCCGGCGAGGATGCGGAGGTCGAAGGCGCCGAGGCCGGAGCCGGCGATCCGGCATCGCCGGCGGACGTGCCGCCGGGGCGGGAAGAGACCTCGGTCGCGGCCAGCGACGAGGGCGCCGAGGCGTCGAACGAAGGTGAGATGTCGCCGGCGCCCGAGCCGCGGGGACCGGGTATCTGCGCCAGCGGCGAGCCCGATTTCATCGCCCTGGTGGCGGTGAGCGAAGGCGACCGTAACGTGGTGCGGCTGGTCGGCCTGCAGGGCCGCTCGACGCCGGCATCGGGTGCGGAGGACATCCGTGCCTGCGACACCCTCGAGTATGAGATGCAGCGACGTCGCTGACCGTTCGGTGTCGTCGGGTGCCGATGTGAGCTCGGAGATGGATGCCCGATCACTGAAGTTCAGGCAACGGATTACAAGATGTGAACATCTCTTCGCGTTCATTTTTGGATAATGGGCGCCTGCATCCGGAGTCGTCGATGAAAGCTTCCCAGTTCAGCCAGGTATTGATCACCCTGTCAGCAGCCGCTTTCTTGAGCGCCTGCTCGCAGACCGGGGCCGACGTACCCAGCCATACGTCGACGACCGCGCCGGTGCTGGTGACGCCCGCGCCCGCGCCGGCGGATGTGCCTAGCCACGACCCCAGCCAGCGGCCGAGCAATCGTGCCGCGCCGCCGATGTTGCATCCGGTGGCGCTGGGTCTGTTCGAGACCGGCAACCCGATCGCCGAGTCGGTGACCGGGCGCCTCCAGATCGAAGGCTCCCGCATCGTCGGCGAGAACGGTGCGGAGTTCGTCACCGAGCGGATCGCGATCCTGCGCGGCCGCGACGAATTCCTGCCGGGCAAGCGCTACGCCGATGCGCTGATGATCGGTGGCGAGCATCCGGTCGAACTGCGTCGCGTGGTGAGCGAGACCTGGCCGACCAGCGCGCCGGGCAACGCGATCTGCCGCGACATGAAGACCGGTTACCTGGCGATCACCAAGGTTGCCCAAGGCGAGAACGATGTGGTCCGGGTGATGGGGCTGCGCGGCCACGACATGCCGGCGCCCAGCGCGCAGGACGTGGTGGTCTGCGCCTCGTCGTCGTATTACGCCCGCCGCTGACGGGCGTGCCGGCCGGCCGTTCGGGTCGGATGCGTCTCAGGAAAAGGGCCCGCTCGTCGGGCCCTTTGCTTTTTCATCGCGGCCGGGCGCGGTCGCCGGGCGATGCCTCGGATCTCGGTAACGCGTTTCCAGCGCCCCGTGGAGCGGCCAGAAGTCGGGCGGTCGGGGCCGCGCAGGCGCCGGATCAGGATCGCCAGATGCGGCGGCTGCCGGCGAAGCTCGTCATGGCGTGGCCCGCGGGGCATGTACCGCATGGATCGGACCGGGTGCGGTGTGTCGCTCCACGCGCGGGCGAGGCGTCTGGGACCGGATTCGGTCGGGCATGGGGCGATCTCCTCAGCGTCTGGGTGACGCGGAATCTTCGGTCTCGAGCAGCGCGGCCAGGGCGTTCAGGCGCGCGTTCCAGAAGTGCTCGTAGTGGCGCAGCCATTCGACGCCGGCGTGCAGGGGCAGGGGATCGAGACGGACGCGGTGGGTGCGGCCGTCGATCTCGCGACGCACCAGCCCGGCGCGTTCCAGGACCCTGATGTGTTTGGACGCCGCCGCCAGCGACATGGCGAACGGTTGCGCCAGCTCGCCGACGGTCCGGGTTCCCGCGCCCAGGCGGTGCAGCATGGCGCGTCGGGTCGGATCGGCGAGTGCGCCGAACACCGCATCGAGCACGGGGTCGGCGTCGGCGGCACCGGGTGCCTGCAGGCGTGATCTATGCGCAACCATGCAGTCGAATATCTCGCGGACCGTCCTGAAGATCAACCACTCGGTTTAATATCGTGACCAACGGCACCCCGCTCATCGTGACGATTTCGTTAAGGTGTAACGGTTGATCGTCCGCATCGTCCCGCTTGGAGTCCGCATGTCCCGAATCCTCTCGCCGCAGCGTTGGCTGCTGGCGCTCTTCCTGTCGTGCCTGGCGCTGCCCGCCGTCGCCGAGCGCGAGATCCGTTTCGACGCCTACGCAGTCCCCGAGGGTGGCACGGTCGCCGTGGTGATGCAGGGCGACGGTGCGCAGTCGGGCGCGTTCGCCGCTGTCGACGGCGCCACCCAGGGCGCGTTGTCGCGCGCGGTCGCGGCCGCCGGTTTCAAGGGGCGCGCCGATACCCGTCTGGATCTGCCGGGTCTGGCGCCGTTCGATCGGGTGCTGGTGATCGGCGCCGGTCGCGAGACGCTCGATGCCCGCGCGTTCGAGGACATCGGCGGCCGTGCCGGCCATTTCGCCGCACGCAGTACCGCACCCGTTGTGGATCTGCTGTGGGCCGGCAACGAGACGGATGCGGCCTCGCATCTGGCCTTCGGTGCCGCGCTGGGTGCGTACCGCTTCGACAAGTACCGCAGCAACCGCAGCGGCGAGAGCGACACGCCGCGTGCGGGCGAGGGCACCCTGGTGGTGCGCACGCCCGTCGGCGCCGCCGCCGGTGAGACCTACGCGCAGCAGTGGGCGCCGGTCGCCCATGGCGTGAAGTTCGCGCGCGACCTGGTCACCGAGCCCGCCAACGCGGTGTGGCCGGAAGAGTTCGTCCGCCGCACCCGCGAGGCGTTTTCCGGCATGGCGAACGTGAGCATCGAAGTGCTCGACGTGCCGGCGATGGAGCGGCTGGGCATGGGCGGCATCCTGGCCGTGGGCCAGGGCAGCGAGCGCCCGCCGCGCCTGTTGGTGGTGCGCTACAACGGCGGGGCCCGCGGCGAGGCGCCGGTCGCCTTCGTCGGCAAGGGCATCACCTTCGACAGTGGCGGCATCTCGATCAAGCCCAGCGCCAACATGTGGCGGATGAAGTACGACATGACCGGTGCGGCCTCGGCCACCGGGGCGGTCCTGGGCCTGGCCGGCCGCGGTGCACCGGTGAACGCGGTGGCCGTGGCGGCG
This sequence comes from Luteimonas abyssi, assembly GCF_001482195.1. Lineage (GTDB taxonomy): Bacteria > Pseudomonadota > Gammaproteobacteria > Xanthomonadales > Xanthomonadaceae > Luteimonas > Luteimonas abyssi. The sequence goes on from NZ_KQ759763.1 coordinate 1,303,784, forward strand.
CTTGCGGAGAACATGCCGTCGGGAACCGCGAGCCGTCCGGGCGACGTGATCCGGACCGCGTCGGGCAGGACCTTCGAGATCATGAGCACCGATGCCGAGGGGCGCATGGTGCTGGTGGATGCGCTCTGGTACGTGCAGGAGCGGGACCGCCCGCGCGCGATCATCGACATCGCCACCCTGACCGGCGCCATCGTGACGGCGCTGGGCAACGATTACGCGGGTCTGTTCTCGCGCGACGACACGCTGGCCCAGCAGCTGACGGCCGCGGGCGAGACCGCGGGCGAGCGCGTCTGGCGCATGCCGATGCATCCGGGCTACGGCAAGATGCTGGAGTCGCCCATCGCCGACCTGCGCAACGGCGGCGGCACGCCGGGGTCGGGCACCGCCGCGCACTTCATCGGCGAGTGGGTGGCCCGTGACACGCCGTGGGCGCACCTCGACATCGCCGGCATGGCCTGGATCGAATCCGGCGGCACGGCGACGTCGCCGGCCGGTGCGACCGCCTTCGGCGTGCGCCTGTTCGATCGCTGGGTCCGCGACAACGTCGAAGGCGCGGCCGCGCCCTGACGCGTCGGCGCTCACCGCACGACGACGACGGCCCCGGAATCATCCGGGGCCGTTTTCGTTTTCCGCCGAGGGGCCGATGCGCCGCGTGCTGAACGACCCGAAATCGCGCCCCAAGCCCTGGCAGCGCGACAATCCGAAGCCGAAGGCGGCGCGCACCCGACTGACCACCGCGCAGCGCGACGCCGCGCAGGCGCGCGCACGGGACGCCGGGCGCCGCTATCCGAACCTGGTCGACAACATGTGGGCGGCGACCCACCTGGATGCGCAGGGCCACCCCAAGGACGGCTGAAGCGGCATCGCCTCGCGGCGGCGGGTCGCGCGGTGGCGCGTAGAATGCGCGCATGTACGCCAGCATCGCCGCCTACCGTTTCGTGTCGATCGAGGATCCGCGCGCAGTCGCCGACGCCATCCGTGACCGCGCGCAGGCGCGGGCGCTGCTGGGCAGCGTGCTGGTGGCGGGGGAAGGCGTGAATCTCTTCCTGGCCGGCACCGCCGACGACATCGCGGGTTTTCTCGGCTGGTTGCGAGCGGATCCGCGCCTGGCCGACATCGAGGTCAAGCACAGCTCCAGTGCGACGCGCCCGTTCGCGCGGCTGAAGGTCAAGGTGAAGGCGGAGATCATCGCGTTCCGTCGCGACGATGCCTCGCCGCTCGACGGCCGCGCGCCGTCGGTGGCGCCGGAGATCCTGGCGCGCTGGATCGAGCGCGGTACCGACGATGCCGGGCGTCGCCTGGTGCTTCTCGATACCCGCAACCGCGAAGAGGTCGGCCACGGCACCTTCGCCGGCGCCACGACGCTGCCGATCGACAATTTCACCGATCTTCCCGATGCCGTGGACGCCCTGCGCGACAGCCTGGCCGATGCCGCGGTGGTCAGCTTCTGCACCGGTGGCATCCGCTGCGAGAAAGCCGCGCTCTGGATGCAGGCACGGGGCATGGACAACGTGCTGCAGCTCGACGGCGGCATCCTCGGTTATTTCGAGCGCGTGGGCGGCCACGGCTACGACGGTGGCTGCTTCGTCTTCGACGAGCGTGTGGCGCTCGCCCCCGACCTGAGCGCCATGGCCGATGCGACCGCATCGGGGGAGGGCGCATGAGCTGGCTCGGTCTGCTGGTGCTGGCGGTCGGCCTGTATCTGGCGTTCAAGCTGGTCGGCGTGGTCCTCAAGCTGCTGGTGTTCGTCGTCGCGCTGGTGCTCGGCTACGCGCTGATCGCGCCGCAGATGGGCTGGCCCGGCCCGATGGAGATCGCCTACGTGATGGGGCCCGATGTGCAGGGACTGGGGCCGGACGGTTTCGTGCTGCCGGACGCCGCCGCGATGCGCGATCGGGTGGTCCAGGACGTGACCGGTGCGGTCAGCGAGCGCGTGGTCCAGAACGTCGGCGATGCGGTGGCGGAGCGGTTCGGCTCGTCGAACGACGCGGCCGCGCACGCTGCCGAGGCGCTGCCGTGTCCGGAACCCGAGCCGCGCGAGTCGGAGGCCGTGGACTCGGCACGCGCCGCCGCCGACCCCTGCGGCTGACGTCGTCGCGCGACCGAGCAGGCGCATGCGCGCGCCGCACGCGGGCGCCACATCGTCGAGCCTGAACCGTACAGGCGCGGCATGCCGGGCTTCACCGTCCCTTTCGCCGTGCTGGGTTGGGATGAAGCCCCGAACGACCGAGTCTTCCATGTCTTCTCCCGACCGCGGCGAACAGATCCGCACCCTTGCGGACCTCATCAAGGACATCCGCATCGCGATGCTCACCACCCGCACCCCCGAAGGACGGCTGGTGACCCGGCCGCTGGGCACGCAGGAGGTCGAATTCGACGGCGATCTCTGGTTCGCGACCGCCGTCGACAGCGGCAAGGTCGAGGAGATCCAGCGCGAACCGCAGGTCAGCGTGGCCTACGCCGATCCGAAACGGAACACCTATGTCTCGGTGAGCGGGCGTGCCAGCATCGTCGACGATCGCGCGAAGATCGATGCGTTGTGGTCGCCTGCGATGAAGGTGTTCTTTCCCGAAGGCAAGGACGATCCCAAGCTGCGGCTGATCCGCGTGCAGGCGCAGAGCGCCGAGTACTGGGACGGCCCGAGCGGCGCGATCGGCGCCGCGCTCCATTTCGCCGCCGCGGCGGTGACCGGCAATCCAGGGGCGATGTCCGACAACGAGAAGATCGACCTCCGTTGAAGGCGTATCCGCTCAGATGAATTCGCGGCTGGGCAGGACGATGCGCCGCTGCGGACGACCCACGAGATCCAGGAAACGGTTGAACACGACGTCTGCCCGCGCCTGCATGCCGAGGATGTGCGCGCGGGTGGCGGCCCGGATCGCGTCGGCATCCTGGGGCAGTCCAGCGCGTGCGAGTTCCTCCCCGTAGGCCGGGTTGGCCAGCCAGCGCTCGATCAGCGGCGCGTCCATCTCGAGATGGAACTGGAAACCGTAGGCGTTATCGCCCCAGCGGAAGGCCTGCTGCTCGCAATCGTCACCCCGCGCGAGATGCACCGCGGTGCGCGGGATCTCGAAATGATAGCGGTGCCATTGGAACACCCGGGTGTCGCTGTCGAGCGTACCGAGCACGGCGTCTTCCCGCCCTTCGGTGGTGGTGCGCAGGTCGTACCAGCCGATCTCTGGACGCTCGCGTCGATGCACGCCCGCGCCCAGTACGTGTGCCAGCAGTTGCGAACCCAGGCAGATGCCGAGCACCGGCCTGCCCTGCTGCAGCATGCGCTCGATGGCGCGCAGCTCGGTACGCAGATGCGGGCGCGTCGCCTGGTCGTCGACGTTCATCGGGCCACCGAGCACCACCAGACCGCGATAGCGGTCCACGTTCGGCTGCGCGTCGGGCTCGCGTTCGAAGTTGACGAAACGGATCCGATGGCCGCGCGCGCGGATCAGCGGATCGAGCGTGCCGAGCGGCTCGGCGGCGACGTGCTGGAACACGAGAATGCGGGACATGCGCGCCATTCTAGGCGGATGCGCCGCGGGCGCGGGCCGGGGGGCTCACGCCACGGCACGGCGACACGGCCGCTCCGCCGCGCGGTGCCGGGGATCAGTCGTCCCGGCGCGGCGGCTTGCGCGGCCCGCTGCGGAAACCGCCCGCGCCCGGGCCCTTGCCCTTGAAGCCGCCCGGGCGCTTGCCCGGCGCACGCGGCGGGCCGCTCCGGCGCGGCGCGGCATCGTGGTCGCCCGCTTCCGCGCGGCGCATGCGGATCTGCTGGCCCGCCACGCGAACACGCTTGAGGTGGTCCAGGATCTCGCGCGGCATGCCTTCGGGCAGATCGACCAGGCTGTAGTCGTCGCGGATGTCGATACGGCCGATGTAGCGGCTCTCGAGATCCGCCTCGTTGGCGATGGCCCCGACGATGTTGCCCGGCTGCACACCGTGCTGATGGCCGACCTCGATGCGGAAGGTCTCCATGCCGGCTTCGGGCGTGTGCGGCGCGCGCTGCGGACGCGGCGCGGCATCGTGCGATTCGCGGCGTTCGCGCGGTCCCGGTTCGGCCCTGCGCTCGCTGCGTTCACCACGCTCGCGTTCGCGGAACTCCGGCTTCGGTCGCTCGCGCGGCGGCTCCAGCAGCAGCGGCGAATCACCCTGCAACAGCGCCGCGAGCGCGGCGGCGATCTCGATCGCAGGCACGTTCTGCTCGCGCTCGTAGCGCTCCACCAGTTCGCGGAACACGCCGTGCTGCGGGTTCTCCAGCCCTTCGCCGATCCGATCGAGGAACTTCGCCACCCGGCGTTCGTTGACGATCTCCACGCTCGGCAATTCCATCGGCTCGATGGGCTGGCGGGTGGCGCGCTCGATCGCGCGCAGCATGCCGCGCTCGCGCGGGCTCACGAACAGGATCGCCTCGCCGGCACGGCCCGCGCGGCCGGTGCGGCCGATGCGATGCACGTAGCTCTCGGTGTCGTAGGGAATGTCGTAGTTCAGGACATGGCTGATGCGCTCCACGTCCAGCCCGCGCGCGGCCACATCGGTGGCGACCAGCACGTCGATGCGGCCGTCCTTGAGTTGCTGGACGATGCGCTCGCGCTGCTTCTGCTCGATGTCGCCGTTGATCGCGGCGGCGGCCAGGCCGCGTGCGGCCAGCTTGTCGGCGAGTTCCTCGGTGGCGAGCTTGGTGCGCGCGAAGACGATCATCGCGTCGAAGGGCTCGGCCTCCAGGATGCGGGTCATCGCGTCGAGTTTGTGCACGCCGCTGACCGACCAGTAGCGCTGGCGGATGTTCTTGGCCGTGGTGGTGCTGGCCTTGATCGCGATCTCGACCGGGTCGCGCAGGTAGGTCTGGGCGATGCGCGCGATCTGGGTCGGCATGGTCGCCGAGAACAGCGCGACCTGGCGCGACTCGGGCGTGCGCTTGAGCACCGCCTCGACGTCGTCGATGAAGCCCATGCGCAGCATCTCGTCGGCTTCGTCGAGCACCAGCGCGCGCAGTTCCGACAGATCGAGCGAACCGCGTTCGACGTGGTCGACCACGCGGCCCGGCGTGCCGACCACGACGTGCACGCCGCGCTTGAGCGCGCTCAGCTGCGGGGCGTAGCCCTGTCCGCCATAGATCGGCAGCACGTGGAAACCGGGAATGTGGTGCGCGTACTTCTGGAACGCCTCGGCCACCTGGATCGCCAGTTCGCGGGTGGGCGCGAGGACCAGCACCTGCGGCTTGCCGGCGCGTGCCTCGAGGCGCGCGAGCATCGGCAGTGCGAAGGCGGCGGTCTTGCCGGTGCCGGTCTGTGCCTGGCCCAGGACGTCGCGTCCGTTCAACAGCGGCGGAATGGTCGCCGCCTGGATCGGCGACGGCGTTTCGTAACCGACTTCGGTCAGGGCCCGCAGCAGCGTCTCGGGCAGGCCGAGGTCGGCGAAGGTCGGGGTGGGAGTGTCACTGGCGCTCATCGCGGTCTCTCGCACCGGTGAGGGCGCTGTTCGGGGGAACCGCACAGTATACGGGGTCGGCGTCCGGTTTCCGTCGGCGCCTCGTGTCGACATTCAGTGAAGGCATCGGAGCGTGCAGGGCGGGCGGTGCGATGCGCGTACCCTGAGACGCACGTCCCTTCCCAAAGCCTGCTGCACGTTGTCGCCAGCCGGCGCAGACACCGACGATCCCATGAACGACCTCCGTTTCGACAATGCCTTCCTGCGCGAGCTGCCCGGCGACCCGTCGCAGGCGCCCGGCGTGCGCCAGGTCGAGGCGGCGGCATGGTCGCGGGTGCGACCGACGCCGGTCGCCGGCGCGCGCCTGCTGGCCTGGTCGCCGGACGTGGCCGAGGCGATCGGCTTCGCTCCGGAGGACGTGCTCGATCCGGCCTTCGCCGAGGTCTTCGCGGGCAATGCCCTTCTGCCGGGCATGGAGACCTGGGCGGCGAACTACGGCGGCCACCAGTTCGGCCACTGGGCCGGTCAGCTCGGCGACGGGCGCGCGATCGGGCTGGGCGAGGCGATCGGCCGCGACGGGCGCCGCCACGAGTTGCAGCTCAAGGGGGCGGGACCGACGCCGTACTCGCGCACGGCCGACGGGCGCGCGGTACTGCGCTCGTCGCTGCGGGAGTTCATCTGCAGCGAGGCCATGCACCATCTGGGGGTGCCGACCACGCGTGCGTTGAGTCTGGTCGCGACCGGCGACACCGTGGTGCGCGACATGTTCTACGACGGTCGTCCGGAAGCGGAGCCGGGCGCGGTGGTTTGCCGGGTCGCGCCCTCGTTCGTGCGGTTCGGCACGTTCGAGCTGCCCTATGCGCGCGGCGATGTCGATCTGCTGCGGCGGCTGGCCGACTTCACGATCCGGCGCGACTTCCCGCACATCGCACCGGGGGAGGGGCGTTTCGGCGACTGGTTCGTGGACGTTTGCGAGCGGACCGCCCGCACGGTGGCCGAGTGGATGCGGGTCGGTTTCGTGCACGGGGTGATGAACACCGACAACATGTCCATCCTCGGCCTGACCATCGATTACGGTCCCTATGGCTGGATCGAACCCTACGACCCGGACTGGACGCCCAACACCACCGATGCCCAGGGCCGCCGCTACCGGTTCGGCTGGCAGCCGCGCGTGGCCCACTGGAACCTCGGCAGGCTGGCGCAGGCGCTGTCGCCGCTGTTCGCGGACACCGCACCGCTGCAGGCGGGCCTGGAGGCCTACGGTCGCGTGTTCGCCGAGGCGGATCGTGCCGCACAGGCCCGCAAGCTCGGGCTGAGTCGTCTGGACGACGACGATCTGCCCCTGCTGCAGGATCTGCTCACCCTGCTTCACGACGGCGAGGCCGACATGACGCGGTTCTACCGTGCGCTCGGGACGTATGTACCCGAGCGACCGCCCGCGCCCGCGCTGCTGGAAACGTTCCACGACGGGGCGTCGCGCGTGGCCGGCGTGCTCGCGGACTGGCTGCGCCGCTACGACGCACGGCTCGAGCGCGACGGACTCGGGCCCGCGCAGCGGCAGGCCCGCATGCAGCAGGCCAATCCTCTCTACGTACCGCGCAACTGGCTGCTGCAGGAGGTCATCGAGGCCGCCACGGCCGGTGACATGGCGCCGCTGCGGACGTTGCAGGAGGTGCTACGCCGTCCCTACGACGAACAGCCGGGCCGGGACGTCCATGCGCGGATGCGCCCGGACTGGGCGCGCGACCGGGCCGGATGCTCGATGCTGTCGTGCAGTTCCTGACCGGAACGCCAGGCGCCGGATATCCTCGATGCGTGGGCCGGTTGCGGGCGCGATGACACCGGCCGGCGGCGCCAGCCGGGCGCGCACCCGTGGCGGGGAGTGCGCCGGTACACTGGGCGGATGACTCTGATCGCCTTGAATGCCGTCGACGTGGGCGTCGGCGGCCCGCCGCTGCTCGAACGTGCCGACCTGGCCATCGAACCCGGCGAGCGCATCGCCCTGATCGGCCGCAACGGCGCCGGGAAATCCACCCTGTTGCGAGTGCTGGCGGGCGAGCTGGAGCCCGAGGATGGCCAGATCCGCCGTCGTGATGGCCTGCGGGTCTCCCGCCTGGAGCAGGAAGTGCCGCACGGCGCGGCCGGCAGCGTGTTCGACGTGGTCGCGGCGGGGCTGGGAACCGAAGGCGCGCTACTGGCCGAGTACCACCGGCTCACTCATGCCGACGCGATCGATACCGATGCGCTCGCCGCGGTGCAGGCGCGTATCGAGGCGGCCGGTGCGTGGGAGGTCGAGCGGCGGGTGGACGACACCCTGATCCGGCTCGGCCTGGACGGCGAGGCGGTCTTCACGGCATTGTCGGGCGGCCTGAAACGTCGCGTGCTGCTGGCGCGCGCACTGGTGTCCGCGCCCGATCTGTTGCTGCTCGACGAACCCACCAACCATCTCGACATCGCCGCGATCGACTGGCTCGAAGGGTTTCTGCTGGGGTGGGGCGGGGCGCTGGTGTTCGTCACCCACGACCGCCGCTTCCTGCGTGCCCTGGCGACGCGCATCGTCGAGATCGATCGCGGCCAGGTCACCAGCTGGCCGGGCGACTGGGCCAACTACCTGCGCCGCCGCGAGGAGCGCCTCAACGCCGAAAGCCAGGCACAGGCCCGGTTCGACAAGATGCTGGCACAGGAAGAAGCCTGGATCCGGCAGGGCATCAAGGCCCGGCGCACCCGCGACGAGGGTCGGGTGCGCCGGCTCGAGGCGATGCGGGTCGAGCGCGCGGCCCGTCGCGAGCAGACCGGCAATGTGCGCATGCAGGCCGCGCAATCGACCGCGTCCGGACGCAAGGTGGTCGAGGCCAAGGAGGTCGGCTTCGCCTTCGCCGATGGCCGCCCGCTGTTGCGCGATGTCTCGATCACGGTCCAGCGCGGCGACCGCATCGGCCTGATCGGCCCCAACGGCAGTGGCAAGACCACGCTGTTGCGCCTGTTGCTGGGCGATCTGCAGCCGCAGGCCGGCCAGGTCCGCGTGGGCACCCAACTGGAGGTCGCCTACTTCGACCAGTACCGCGCGACGCTGCGCGAGGACTGGAATGCGCTGGAGAACGTGGCCGAGGGCCGCGAGTTCGTCGAGATCAACGGCGCACGCAAACACGCCATCGGTTATCTGCAGGACTTCCTGTTCACCCCGGAACGCGCCCGCGCGCCGATCACCCGCCTGTCGGGCGGCGAGCGCAACCGGCTGCTGCTGGCCAAGCTGTTCGCGCAGCCGTCGAATCTGCTGGTGATGGACGAGCCCACCAACGATCTCGACGTGGAGACGCTGGAGCTGTTGGAGGAGTTGCTGCTCGACTACACCGGCACGCTGCTGCTGGTCAGCCACGATCGCGACTTCCTCGACCATGTCGTGACCTCCACGCTGGTCATGGAGGGCGATGGCCGGGTAGGCGAATACGTGGGCGGCTACAGCGACTGGTTGCACCAGCGTCCGGCGACCGGGGGCGCACCGAGCGCCGGCGCGCAGGGCGATGGCGTCGCGGCGTCGCGTCGTACGGTGGGCACGCATGGTGCGGCGTCCGCCGGACCGCCCGCGACCGACCCGGCACCGTCTCCGGCGAAACGCAAACTCAGCTACAAGGACGCACGCGAGCTGGAGGCCTTGCCGGCGCGGATCGAGGCGCTCGAAACGCGCATCGCCGCGATGACCGATGCGATGCAGGCGGCGGGCTTCTTCCAGCAGCCGGCCGACGCCGTCGCCGCGCACAATGCCGAACTGGCGCAGGCGCAGGCCGACCTGGAAACCGCCTACGCGCGCTGGGAGGCGCTGGAGGGCTGAGATCCGGACCCGCGTCGGGTGCGTGTCTGACATGTCCCCGGCAGGCGCACGGGCCCGGTCGGCGTGAACGGCGCGGAGCGTGTGCGCGCAATCGGGATGGACGTTCGCCGCCATCGCATTACCATCGCCGGATCACCCGTGGAGGGATTGCCTTGATCGTCGTCCATCATCTGGAAAAATCCCGGTCGCACCGGATCGTCTGGCTGCTCGAAGAGCTCGGACTCGACTACGAGGTGGTGCGCTACGCCCGCGATCCCGCCACCTTGCGGGCATCGCCCGAGCTCAAGGCGGTGCATCCGCTCGGCCGCGCGCCTGTCGTGGTCGAGGGCGGGGAGGTGTTGTCCGAATCCGGTGCGATCATCGAGACCCTGCTCGACCGGCACGATCCAGAGGGCCGCTTGCGGCCGCCGGTCGGCTCGCCCGAGCGGGTGCGCTGGCAACACTGGATGCATTTCGCCGAGGGCAGCGCGATGCCGCCCCTGCTGCTGACCCTGGTGTTCGGCCGTATCCGGCAGGCGCCGATGCCGTTCTTCGTACGCCCGATCGCGCGCCGCATCGCCGATGGCGCGATGCAGGGGTTCGTCGGTCCGCAGGTCCGCGCCAATGGCGACTACATCGAGTCCGCACTGCGCGAGCGTGCCTGGTTCGCCGGCGACGCCTTCAGCGCCGCGGACATCCAGATGAGCTTCCCGTTACAGGCCATGGCCGCGCGTGCCGATGTCTCGGCATGGCCCGCCTTGAACGATTGGCTGCGGCGCATCGAAGCGCGCGCTGCCTGGCAGCGCGCGGTCGAGCGGGTCGGACCGTTGGCCTTGCTGGGCTGACGACCAAGGTCGACGCCCGCCGACGTGGCCGGCCTAGTGTTGCCGCCGGCAGTCGCGTTGGGCTTCGCCGGCCAGGGTCAGCATGGCGTTGTCGCCGCTGTCCCAGAACTCGTTGCCGACCTCGTCGGCATAGCGGGCGCCGGAACCGGAGCGCTGGCTCGGCAGGGTCAGCGTACCGCCCGAGTGGCTGAGCGTGATCGCCTCGGCCGCGGGATCGTAGGTGGCCGACACCGTCACGTTGCCGCATATCCAGTTCGTCGGGGCGGGCGCTTCCGAGGCGGCATCGGCGGCGGCATCGGTATCGCCGCGTCCCTCCATGCCCGCGTCTGCGGGCGCGGCCGGATCGCCGGTGGGCGGCGTGGCCGCGGGATCCGCTGCGTCAGGTTGGCCGCCGCAGGCACTCAGGGCCAACGCCAGCGCGGCGGAGATGGACAGGGCGAGCGTACGAACGATGACTTTCATGGACGTGCTCCTCTCGGGTGAGACGCGTGCGCCGCGTCAGCGGCTCAAGGCAAGTGGAACATGCGAAACGTTTCCGGCTCGGTCCGGGCGCCGTTCACGGGGATCGGCGAGGGCGTGGCGAACACGCGCTCGCCGTCGGGATGGGACAGCGTCGCGCGGATGCCCAGACGGGCGTCCGGCGGCAGGGCATGCGGGTCGTAGCGCAGCTCGAACGCGTACGGCGGACCGGGGTGTCCGGCGAATTCGGCGTGCTGGATCGTCGCGCCACGGCTCAGGTCGATCAGGTCGATCGCAAGAACCGCGTCGACGGGCATGAGCAGCTTTTCGTAAAAGGTCGCCTGGCCGCTCACGGACGCGTCGCCGTGCCCGTGCGACGGGCCGGGCGATGCGCATGCCGCCGTCGCGAGGGCCGCAAGGCAGGCGAGGGTCATTCCGGAACGCATGTCACGACCTCCGGTGTCGCTCTGAGCACAGCCTACGCCGCACGCGTCGCCGGTGCAAAACGAGCTCCGGGTCAAGGTTCCAGTGCGACGTCGGCGTGCACGCCGAAATGATCCGATGGCCAGGTGCCGTCCGCATCGGGGCGGTCGAGCACCCGCTGGGCATCGAGCACACGCAGGCCGCGCGCGAAGACGTGATCGATCCGGCGGCCGCGTTCGAAGTAATGGGGATTGAGCGTGGTCTGCGAGGCAGCGGCCGGATTCGCCGTCGCCAGCGCGTCGACGAAACCCGCCCCGGCGAGCGCGCCCAGCTCCGGGGTGTCGGCTTCGGCGTTGAAGTCGCCCAGGACCAGTGCGGGACCGTCGCCGGCATGTGCGTCGACGTGAGCGAGCAGATCCTGCAGCTGGCGCGCACGGATGGCGCCGCCGTCGTCGGAGGCATGCAGATGGGTGACGAACACGTCCAGCAGGCGTCCTTCGACATCGATCCGGACATGCCCGACGGTGCGCGCGTCCTCCAGCGGGGCCAGGCGCCGTTCGCTGCGCGCGCGCACCGGCAGCCGGGTGAGGATCGCGTTGCCGTAGCGACGGGGCTGCCCGGCCGGATCGGTGGACACGAACAGCGTCGTGTAACCGAGCGCGTCGGCGATGTCTTCGGCCTGGTTGCGGAGGTCGTCGTCCTGCAGGACTTCCTGCAACGCGATCACGTCCGGCGACAGCGCGCGCAGCCCTTCGATCACCAGGGGCCGGCGCCGCTCCCAGTGGTCGCGATCGTGATACAGATTCAGGGTGACCGCCGAGACGCGCCCTGCCGGCGTCGCGCTCGGCGCGGGCTCCGCCCCTGTCGCGGCCGCCGTCCAGAGGGTTGCCAGCAACGCGGCGATCCTCAGCACCCGCCAGCGGCGCGGCGTGTCCGGGCGGGCGCTCATGGTGCGGCATCCACGCGGTACACCGGATACAGGGCGAAGCGCTCGTCCCATGCGCTGTGGCGCCGGTAGAAGAAGTCCAGCCGTGCGCGTGGATCCGCCGCGAAGACGGGGTCTTCGCCCAGGCGGCGGTCGAATTCGGCCTGCAGGCCCGGCTCTTCCGCCAGCATGCGGCGCGCGACGTCCTCGGCCACGTAGGCTTCCATGTACTCCTTGCGTTCGAAGTGATTGTTGAACAGGCCCCAGGCGGCCAGCGCGTCGGGCGCCTGCGGTTCGAGCAAGGCCATCACCAGGCGTGCCTTGGGTTGCGCGATCGGCACGAACAGCGCGCCGGCCGGCACGTCCCGACGTTCGCCGCGCCAGTGCCCGTCCACGCTCAGGCGCTGGTGGCCTTCGACGCTGGTGGAGGCGAGCGCGTGGCTGTCGGCGCGGAAGACCTGCACGTCCGCGCCCGGCATCGCGGCCTCGACGGTGCGGTAGGCGATGGCGTGCGCGTCCAGCCGGGCGGCGACCAGCGCGGCCTGCGCCGGCGGCACCAGATAGCCCGCGCGCGGTGCGTCCACGATCAGGCTGGGTTCGACGACATCGCGCAACGGCACCCGCCAGATCTCCGGCGTGGTCTCGTCGTAGCGCGTCATCAGCGCGCCGGACACCTCGGAGCGCGCGCGCGTGTAGGCGTAGCCGCGGAAATCGACATCGCGCGCGTCGTCGCGCGTGCGGTAGTCCAGCGGCACGGGCTGTCCGCCCAGCGTGGACGCGCGGGCATCCGCGGCACGTACGAGGTCGCGCCACGCCTGCCCATGTGCCGCGACCTGCTCGAGTACCGAGACGATGGTGTTGCGGGTGATGCGCACACGCACCGGGTACGCCTTCCACGAGTGTGTCTCCACCAGCATCGACAGCCGGTTGCGCAGCAGGAAGTAGCCGGTGGAGAACCTCGGCGGCGACACGCCATCCTCGAAGCCCGACGACGGATCGTCGGCGCGCACGAACGAGGGATAGAACGGCAGCGGCATCGATCCCTGGGCGGCGAGGTCGGCGATCACGCCGTCGCGCAGCTGCCGGCCGGCGGCGCGCAGGGCGTCGTCGCCGGCATGCAGGGGCTCGACCTGGATCGAGATGTCGTGTTCGAACTGCGCACCGTTGGTGGCGTGCAGATCGATCACCGCCAGCGGATCCCATGCCTCGACGAGTGCCAGCATGGCCTGCATCTCCGGGCTGTCGGCCTTGGCGTAGTCGCGGTTGAGGTTGTAGTTCTGCGCGGTGGTGCGCCAGCCCATCTCGCGCGGGCCGCGCTGGTTGGGCCGGTTCCAGGCGCCGAAGCGCTCGTGGCCGTCGACGCTGAAGACCGGCACGAACAGCCACACCAGCCGCTCCAGCGTGCCCGCCGCGGCGGTGCCGTCGAGCACCTCGCGCATCGCCAGGAAACCGGCATCCTTGCCGTCGATCTCGCCGGCGTGGATGCCGCCCTGCATCAGCACCACCGGCACGCCGGCCTCGCGCGCGGCCTCGGGCGTGAGCGCGCCGCTGCGCGAGATCGCCATCGCCTTCATCGGCCGGCCTTCGGGGGAGGTGCCGAAATCGAAGCAGCGCACCGCGTCGGGATGGGCGCGGGCGAACGCGTCGCACAACGCGATCGTCTCGGCGTAGCGGCCGGTCTCCACGAAGCCGCTGCGCTCGGCGACGGTGGTCAGCGCGGTGTCGGCGCGTGCGGGCGCGGCAGGCGATACCGCCAGCAGCAAGGCCGCCAGCAAGGCGAGAGGCGAACGGCGAAGCAGGGCAGGGCGTGTCGGCATGGCGAAATCGCGGATTGGAAAGTCCCGGATGGTACTCCCGCGACCGAAGCACCGATCGAGGCCCCGCGAGCCGGGCCGATGCAGGACAATGGTGCATCGCCAGACTCCGGAACCGCCCCTCGCATGAACGTCGGCCCCATCACCCTCGTCCTGATCGCGATCACCGTGCTGGTGTCGTGGCAGGCCTTCGGCAATCCGCGCCTGCTCGAACGGCTGATCCTGTGGCCGCCGGCGGTCGACCGCAAACACCAGTACGACCGCCTGATCACGCACGGCTTCATCCATGCCGACTGGGGTCACCTGCTCTTCAACATGATCACGCTGTTCTTCTTCGGCGGCCTGATCGAGACCGCGTTCTCGCCCTACATCGGTCCGATCGGCTTCGCGCTGTTCTATCTCTCGGCGATCCTGGTCGCGATCCTGCCGACCTACCTGCGCCATCGGCACGACCCCAACTACCGCAGCCTCGGCGCTTCCGGCGCGGTATCGGCGGTGCTGTTCGCGTTCGTCCTGCTCAGCCCGTGGTCGCTGATCTTCGTGTTCTTCGTGCCGCTGCCGGCGATCCTCTACGCGGTGTTCTACGTGGGCTACTCGATCTGGATGGACCGTCGCGGCGGCGACAACATCAATCACAGCGCGCATCTGTGGGGCGCCGGCTACGGCGTGCTCTTCACCGTGATGATGGAGCCGCGCGTGATCGGTTCCTTCCTCGAGCGGTTGGCGAGTCCTTCGTTCTTCTGACGGCTGCGTTCGGTTCCGCGATCACCCGGCATGAATTCCCGCTGTGCTAAGTCTTGCGCTCGGACACATACGAAACGGAGCCCGAACCGATGCCCATGACCCGAGCGAAGGCCACCAGTCTGCTCAACCAGAAGGAAATGTCGCTGTACGACGACAGCCGGGTGAACACCCTGCGGCAACTCGACGCCAAGGCGCTGACCACGCGCATCACCCGCGCCCGCGCCTCGCGCGATCGAGCCAGGGATCTGGTGCAGCGACAGAAGCTCGCCTCGCGCGACCGCACCGGCAACAAGCGTGGCACCAGCGGTGTGGCCAACCAGCGCAGCAAGGACAAGGCCGAGCTGATGGCCGATATCCTCAAGCGGTTCGAGGACCAGCTGAAGCAGGCAGAGCGTGCCGAGCGCAAGGCCGCCAAGACCGCATCCAAGGGCGCCGTCAAGGACAAGGCGACCGTCACCAAGTCGGCCGCCCCGGCGGCCCGCCGCAAGACCTCCAGCCAGACACGTGCGAGCGTCCGCCTCGCCACACGCGACGCCGCGGCGGGCAGTGCCGCATCGCGCAAGACGGTCCGCAAGGCCACGAAGAAGAAGACGGCGAGTGGTGCGTCCACCGATGCCGGTGCCAGGGCGACGGGTAAGGCATCGAAAGCCGCGGGCGCGACCACGAAGCCCGCGAAAAAAGCCGAGAAGACGACCGCCGGCAAGACGGCGAAGAAAGCCGCGAAGCAGGGGGGAGCCAAACCTGCAGCCCGCGAGGCAGGGAAGGCTGCCAAACGGACCGGGAAGCGGTTGACGCCGGAACAGGCGCTCGAGCGCACCCGCAAGTTGCTGGAAGACAAGCAGGCACGCGATCGCGAGCCCAAGGCCTGGGAGGCCGCCGGTCAGGGCGAGGCGGCCGAGGGGCGGCCCGGGTTCCAGTCCGGTGCGGCGGCCCGGCGCGCCGAACAGTTGCACGCCGGCGAGACCCGGCTGCCGGCGATCCAGGGCAGCATCAGCACCCGCGACCGCATCAACCAGGGCAAGCGCGACCACCGCCGCGCTCCGGGCGGCGAGGACTGAGCCGTGGCGCAGTACGACAACATCGAACACGACCCCGCCCGGGGTCTGTTCGAACTCGTCCTCGACGGACAGACCGCGCACATCCAGTATCGCCGCGAGGGCGATGTGCTCGCCGTGCTCCACACCATCGTGCCGGAGGCCATCGGAGGGCGTGGCATCGCCGGTGCGCTGACCGAAGCCCTGGTGGCGTACGTCCGCGACGCGGGACTTCGGATCGACCCGCGCTGCGCCTATACGGAGGCCTGGTTCCGCCGCCATCCGGAGGCCGCGGATCTGTTGGCGTAATGGCGTGATGCCGGGCAATTTGCCTATTCACACACCGGCGTCGAGTTGAGGTATTGTGCGAGCACTGTTCAAAGCCGGGATCACGGTACATCGTGGCTCCGATGCGGTAGATCTGCGCTGCAGGGCCGGCCCACCGGTCCGGACGATCCGCTCCATCGCCTTCGCGTTACCCCTTGCTCGACAGTCGCGGTGCCGCCGGAACGGTTCCGTGTAAACACCTCAACATCACTGTTTGCATCAAGGAGTAACACCATGTCTGATCGTCAGACCGGCACCGTCAAGTGGTTCAACGACGCCAAGGGCTTCGGCTTCATCACCCCGGAGAGCGGCCAGGACGTGTTCGTCCACTTCCGTTCGATCCAGGGCAACGGCTTCAAGACCCTGCAGGAAGGCCAGAAGGTCTCCTTCAAGGTCGTGCAGGGCCAGAAGGGCCTGCAGGCGGACGAAGTCCAGCCCGAGTAATCCGGGCCGCAACGCCTGAGATGACGAGCCCGGCTTCGGCCGGGCTTTTTCGTGGTTGCAGCATGCATGGTGCCGTCACGTCGTGATGTCTAGCCTCGACGCCATCGCGTCCGGATCGCCGGAAACTGGAATGGACAGGGGAGTTTCGACATGAAGCATTGGTGGATCGGTCTGGCCGTGATCGCGCTGGCCGCCTGCGGCCGCGGCGAAGACCCGGCCTCCGGGACCGCGCCGGCGGCGGCGCCCCAGGCGCCCGCGCTGCCGGAGGGTCCGGCCGCCGGCCTGGAGGCACCGCCTACGCTCGACGACGTGATCGAGCACACGCCGCGCTACATCGTGGGCATCAGCTACCCCGAGGAAGCCAAGGGCTATCCGGGGCTGGCGGGCGCGTTGCACGACTATGCGCAGGCCGCGCGCGAGGAGTTGATCGCGGCCGCGCAACAGGCCGGCGACGCACCCGGGGCCGGTGCCTACGACCTGTCGCTGGAATTCCGGATGCTGGCGGAGACGCCGCGCCTGGTCGCCGTCGCGGCCGACGGCAGCAGCTACACCGGCGGTGCGCACGGCAGCCCGCTGGTCGCGCGCTTCGTCTGGCTGCCCGAGCAGTCCGCGCTGCTGCGTGCGGAGGATCTCATTCCGGACGAAGCGGGGTGGCGCGAGGTGTCGGCTTACGTCCGCGACCGTCTCTATGCCGCCTTGAGCCAGCGCATCGACGCCGACGTGCTCGAGCCCGAGGACCGGCAGGAACTGATGCGTTCCGCGGGTCGGATGATCGACGAGGGCGCCACGCCCGAGCCCGACCGCTTCGACCTGTTCGAACCGGTCCTGCGCGACGGCGGGCCGATCGAGGCGCTGCGTTTCGTGTTTCCGCCCTACCAGGTCGGGCCGTATGCGGAAGGAACGCAATACGTGGTCGTGCCGGGTGCGGTCCTGCTGCCCCACGTCGCCGAACGCTACCGCGACCTGTTCGCGGCGCCGCGACCGCAGCTTCCGGCGCCGGTGCTGGAAGACGTCCCTGCCGGTTGACCTCGGCGGGCGAAGCCGGTCGCCCGGCAGCGGGCGAAGGCGTGGGACGACTGGCGACGATCTGCCGGCGGCGGTCTGCATCGCAGGCGCCGGCGGGCCTCGATACTTCAGGAACGGCGGCGTTGGCCCGGCTCAGGAGATGCCGCGTGTTCCGACCGGGGCAGCGGGGGCGACGTCCCCGCCCGGGTTGGCGCCATAGGATGTGGGTGCGGCCAGCGCGCGTGCGGTGTTCCACAGCACCGCGCCCACCTCGTCGATGAGCTTGAGGTCGGCCAATGCGTCGGCGCGGGTGATGCCGCGGTTGAGGATGGCCAGCGGCAGCCCGGCGTCGTGCGCCCGGCGCGCGAACCGGAACCCCGAGTACACCATCAGCGACGAGCCGACCACGAGCATCGCGTCGGAGCGGTCCAACGCGTCGCTGGCGGCGCGATAGTGTTCCCGCGGTACGTTCTCGCCGAAGAACACGACGTCCGGTTTCAGCAGACCGTCGCAGACCGGACAGTAGGGGGCGACGAAGCGCCGCTCGGCGGCCGGATCGATATCGGCATCGCCGTCGGGTGCGGTGTTCGCCTCGCCGGGGCGCCATGTCGGATTCAACGCCTCCAGCCGCGGCTGCAGTGCGGCACGATCGCTGCGCTGTCCGCAGCCCAGGCAGATCACCCCGTCCAGGCGTCCGTGCAGATCGATCGCATCGACGCTGCCGGCGCGTTGGTGGAGCCCGTCGACATTCTGGGTGACCAGTGCCGACAGCCGCGTCCGCAGCGACGGCAGTGCGAGCGCGTGATGGGCGGCACCGGGGAGCGCGCGGCCGAAGCGCGGCCAGCCCACATGGCTGCGCGCCCAGTACCGCCGGTACACCGCGGGATCGCCGGTGAAGGCCTGCCAGGTGACCGGAGCAGGGCGCTTCCACGCACCGTCCTCGCCGCGGTAGTCGGGAATGCCGGACCCGGTACTGCAACCGGCGCCGGTGAGCACGAAGACGCGGTGGTACCGCGAAAGCCAGTCGGTCAGGGTCGCGACGGCGTCGGACGCGGTGGCGGTCGGCACGGCGGACATGCCCGCCATCGTACCCGGTCGCCGGCACGATGCCGATGTCCTGCCGGTCGATCGCCCAAGCGCGCCGCGCCGGGCGAGGACACGAAAAAACCGCCCGGATTGCGCCGGGCGGTTTCAGGTGTGGCAAGGCCCGGCCGATGCCGGGCCGCGGCCAGGGCTTACTCCTGGCCGGACACGTCCGGCTCGGCAGCGCTGTCGGGGGCGGCCGAGTCGTCTGCGGTCGCCACCAGGCCACGCTTCTCCAGCAGCGGCTGGATGTCGGGCTCGGCGCCGGAGAAATCACGGAACAGCTGCAGCGCATCCTTGCTGCCGCCGCGCGAGAGCAGGGTGTCGCGGAGGCGGTCGCCGTTGGCGCGGCTCAGGCCGCCGTTCTCCTCGATCCACTTCACCGTGTTGGCGTCGAGCACTTCCGACCAGATGTAGGCGTAGTAGCCGGCCGCGTAGCCGCCCATGATGTGGCTGAAGTACGTCGTGCGATAGCGCGGCGGCACCGGGGCGTAGTCGATGCCGTCGGCGGCCAGTGCCTGGGCCTCGAAGTCCAGGATGCCGGCGGCATCCGGGATCGCGTCGGCGGCCACCTGGTGCCAGCGCTGGTCGAGCATCGCCGCGGCGAGGTACTCGGTGGTCGCGAAGCCCTGGTTGAACTGGGCCGCGGCGGTGACGCGGTCGAGCAGCGCCTGCGGCATCGCTTCGCCGGTCTCGTAGTGCTTGGCGTAGTTGGCGAAGATCGACGGCCAGTCGGCCCACATCTCGTTGACCTGCGAGGGGAACTCGACGAAGTCGCGCGGGACGCTGGTGCCGCTGAAGTAGGGGTAGGTGACGTCCGAGAACATGCCGTGCAGCGCATGGCCGAACTCGTGGAACATGGTGGTCACCTCGTCCCAGGTCAGCAGGGTCGGCTCGCCGGCCGGCGGCTTGGTGATGTTCTGGTGGTTGGCGACCACCGGGTGGGTGCCCATCAGCTCGGACTGCGACACGTAGGAGTTCATCCATGCGCCGCCGCGCTTGGAGTCGCGCGCGTAGGGGTCGAAGATGAAGATCGCCAGCTTGCTGCCGTCGTGGTCGAACACGTCGTAGACGCGGGTGTCGGGGTGGTACAGCGGCAGGTCGGTGCGACGCTGGAAGGTGATCCCGTAGAACTCGGTGGCGGCGAAGAACACGCCGTTCTCGAGCACGTTCACCATCTCCAGGTACGGCTTGAGCTGGGCTTCGTCGAAGTCGTAGCGCGCCTGGCGCACCTTCTCGGAATAGAACGACCAGTCCCACGGCGCGAGTTCGAAGGTCGCCTCGCCCTTGGCGGCCTGCTCCTGGTCGATCATCGCCTGCAGGTCGGCGGCCTCGCGGCGCGCGTTGGCGACCGCAGCCGGGGCGAGTTCGCCGAGCATCTCGTTGACGGCCTCCGGGTTGGCGGCGGTCTCGTCGGCCAGCACGTAGGCGGCCGAGGTCGGGAAGCCGAGCATCCCGGCGCGTTCGGCGCGCAGGCGCAGCACGCGCGAGACGATCTCGCGGTTGTCCCACTCGTTGCCGCGCGCGCCGCGCACGACCGAGGCCTCGTGGAGGCGCTGGCGCAGGGCGCGGTTGGTCAGCTGCGACAGCGGCGGCTGGCCGGTGGTGTTGAGCAGGGTGACGACGTACTTGCCCTCGTGCCCGCGCGACCTGGCGGCATCGGCGGCAGCATTGATCTGCTGCTCGGTCAGCCCGTCGAGCTCCTCGCGGGTGTCGACCACGACGGCCGAATCGTTGACCTCGGCCAGCACGTTCTGGCTGAAGGTGGTGCCCAGGGTGGCGAGCTCGCCGTTGATCGCCTTCAGGCGGGTCTTCTGGGTCTCGTCGAGATCGGCGCCGGCGCGCACGAAGTCGTTGTAGTAGCGCTCGACCAGGCGGGTGCCCTCGGCGTCCAGGCCCAGCGAGGCGCGGTTGTCGTACAGCGTCTTGATGCGCTCGAACAGCTGCGGGTTGAGCGAGATCGCGTCGCGGTGCGCGGCCAGCTTCGGCGAGTACTCGGCCTGCAGCTTGCGGCGCGCATCGTTGGTGTCGGCACCCACGAGGTTGAAGAACACCCGCAGGCTGCGGCCCAGCAGCTGACCGGACTTTTCCAGTTCGACGATGGTGTTCTCGAAGGTCGGCGCGTCCGTATTCGTGGCGATGCGCTCGATCTCGGCCAGGTTCTCCTGCATGCCGGCGTCGAACGCGGGCGCGAAGTGCTCGTCCTGGATGCGATCGAACTGCGGGTACTGGAACTCCAGCGGGCTGACCTCGAAGAACGGATTGGCCTGCTGGGCCTGCGCGGCGGCCGCGGGGGCCTGCTCCGACTGGGCGAGGAGGAGGGTCGGGGCGCTGAGGCCGGCAAGGGCGGCGGCGAGCGCCAGGCTGAGCGGATGCTTCATTCTGCGGAGTCCTGGTACGTCGGAATCCCCAAGAATAGCCCACCGCCCGCGGCGGGCACCCATGACCATCGGCACGGTTGTCCGTGGTCCTGTAAGCTGCGCGCGCCTTGCTCGCGCCCCCGTCGCGTCCCGCCCGGAGCCTCGCCGATGACCACGCTGTCCGACTTCGAAGCCGATACGCTCGACGGCCGCCGCGTGGCGTTGTCCGCCTACGCCGGGCAGGTGGTGCTGATCGTGAATGTCGCCTCGGCCTGCGGTTTCACCCCGCAATACACCGGCTTGCAGGCGCTGTGGACGCGCTACCGCGACCGCGGATTCGCGGTGCTGGGGTTCCCCTGCAACCAGTTCGGCGGCCAGGAGCCGGGCGGCGCCGACGAGATCCGCGAGTTCTGCGACACCCGGTTCCGGGTGGACTTCCCGATGTTCGACAAGGTCGACGTCAACGGCCCGGCGGCGGCACCGCTGTGGCAGTGGCTGCGTGGCGAGCGCCGCGGCCTGCTGGGGACGTCGGCGATCAAATGGAACTTCACCAAGTTCCTGGTCGGCCGCGACGGCCGGGTGCTGGACCGGTTCGGGCCTGCACGCAAGCCCGGGCAACTGGAGACCGCGATCGAAGCGGCGCTCAAGGCCGTGCCGGGCTGATGCGACGCGGCGCGCAGGTCGGCGCCGCGCATCCACTGCCGGAGCGGCCGGTCACTTCTCGACGAAGGCGCGCTCGAATACGTACTGCCCCGGCGTACCGATGCGCGGCGCGGCAGTGAAGCCGCGGCCGTCGAGCAGGCCACGGAAGTCGGCCAGCATCTGCGGGCCACCGCAGATCATCGCGCGGTCGTGTTCGGGGTCGAGCGCCTCGATGCCCAATTGCGCCATCATCCGGCCGCTGTCCATCAGCGCGGTCAGCCGGCCCTGATGGTCGTGGCCGCCGAACACGAACGGCTCACGCGTCACCGCGGGGTAGTAGTGCAGCTTCGCCGCGATCTGCTCGCCGAGGAACTCGTGGTGCGGCAGTTCGTTGACGAAATAGTCGCGGTAGGCGAGGTCGCGAGTGTGGCGAACGCCGTGACACAGGATCACCCGCTCGAAGCGCTCGTAGGTCTCCGGGTCCTTGATCACCGACAGCCACGGCGCCAGGCCGGTGCCCGTCCCCAGCAGATACAGGTTGCGGCCGGGATGCAGGTCGTGGATCAGCAGGGTGCCGGTGGGCTTGCGGCCGACCAGCACCCGGTCGCCGGGGCGGATGTCCTTCAGTCGCGAGGTCAACGGGCCGTCGGGCACCTTGATGCTGAAGAACTCGAGCTGCTCTTCCCAGTTCGCGCTGGCGATGGAGTAGGCGCGCAGCAGCGGCTTGGCGTCGGTTTCCAGGCCGATCATCACGAACTGGCCGTTGTCGAAACGAAAGCCGTCGTCGCGGGTGGTGGTGAAGCTGAAGTAGTCGTCGGTCCAGTGACGGACGTCGAGCACCGTTTCGGCGCCGAATGCAGAGGACATGCTGGGGTGGGGGCGTGCGAAAGTCCGGCATTCTAACAGATGCGAACCATTCTCATCATTTGGCCGCGCGGTCTCCACGGCGCGCGGCGCAGACTGGAGGCATGGCGACCCTCTGGACCCTCGGTCACTCGACCCGCGACCTGGCGACGCTGGCCGGCATGCTGACCGAAGCCGGCATCGCGCGGGTGGCCGACGTCAGGCGATTCCCCGGCTCGCGGCGGCATCCGCAGTTCGGGGCCGGAGCGCTGGCCGACGCACTGGCCGCAGTGGGCGTCGCCTATGTGTCGATGAGCGCACTCGGCGGGCGACGGACGGCGCGTCCGGATTCGCGGAATACGGCATGGCGCAACGCCGGGTTCCGCGGTTATGCGGATTACATGGACACCGATCCGTACCGCCAGGCGCGCGACGGGCTCGCCGCGTTCGCCCGTGAGGCGCCGACCGCGGTCCTGTGCGCCGAGGCGATGTGGTGGCAGTGCCACCGCAGCCTGATCGCCGACGATTTCAAGGCGCACGGCTGGGAGGTCATCCACTTGATGGCGCCCGGCAGGACGCAATCGCACCCGTGGAGCGCCGCGGCCCGACTGGTGGACGGGCGACTGGACTACGGCGATCCGGCCGACGGTCAGGGCGTGTTGTTCGAATCCTGACGATGGTCGCGCGCTGGCTGTCCGCAGACGGCGGGCCGGTCGCGCTGGAAGGCGCCTGTGCACGGGGTGCAGGTGCGGCGTGCGTCCGCGGATCGATGGCGGTGTGCGGTCCGAAGTTCCGGGTGGTCCGGGCGCGCGGCGAGAAACGCATGCGTAAAAGCGAAAAGCCCTGCTTGTGCAGGGCTTTCGTCGTGCCTTGGTATTGCCCGTGACTCCGCGTCGCGGAAGCCGGAGGTAGTGGGCCCGCCCGGACCGCAGGCGACGGCGATCAGTAGTAGCGCAGGAACGTCGCCGGTTCGGGTCTCGTGGGGACCGGTGCCACGATGTCGGGCGACGCGGCCACCGGCAGGGGCGAGGCCGGCGACTGGGCCGGCGGGACGAATGCCGGCGTGGGCACCGGCGTCGACGGTGCGGTGGCGAACGGCGTCGACGCAGGCGGGGTGAGCGGCGTGGTTGGCGGCGTCCACGGCGCACCGAACGGCGTGCCCGGCAACGGCGTCGAGGGCGTCGGCGTGGGCAGCGGGGTGGCCTGCGGCGTCGGCACCGGCATCGGAATCGCCGGCGTGGGGCTCGGCGTCGGCGACGGGGTGTTGAACGGGCTGCCGGCCGGTGTCGTGGAGACGGGCGTCTGCGGCACCTGCGGGGCCGGCGCGCCGGGCGTGCCCTGTGTCGACGGCGTGGGCGTGTTGCCGTCGGCCGGGGTGCGGAACGGCGCCGACAGCGGGGTGAGGTGCGGCACCACGCCGTTGGCGAAGCCGTTCATGGCGTTGGCGGGGCTGGAGAACGTGTTCGGGTCCAGCATCGTGTTGGTGATGCCGATGCCGCCGGCCACCGCCTGCGCGGCCGGATGCGGGATCATGCCGGCGATCGCGCCGCCGAGATTGAGGGCGGGTCGCAGGTAGTCGTCGCGGATCACCTCCCAGTTGTCGCGGTTGGTGCCGTTGGCGTTGACGTGTTTGTCGTTGGTGCTGTCGAGCGTGCCGTTGGCGCGCTCCAGATGGCCGAGGCCGTACTTGTTCACGTCCTGCAGCATGCCGGCCTCGGTGCCATGACGCGCGTGCCCGTCCTTGGTGAAGCCCTCGATCTTGCCGTTGCCCATGACCTCTTCGGAGCGGGCCGTGCCGTCGGCCTGGCCGAGGCTCTTGATGTGGGTGAGGATCGCCGCGGCCTGGAAGGCCTGGTCGGGATCGTTGTACATATCGCCGCCGACCAGCTCGTTGAGGTTGTCGCGCACGCTGCTCTGGTTGCCCAGGTTCGCCAGGACGGGGTTGTCCACCCGGATCTCCTCGGCGCTGCGGGTATCGCCCGGCGGGCGCGCGGTCGACGCATCGGGCGGGACCATGGTGTACATCGTCATGGTGCGGTCCGAGGTCACCGGAT
Source organism: Luteimonas abyssi (assembly GCF_001482195.1). Classification (GTDB taxonomy): domain Bacteria; phylum Pseudomonadota; class Gammaproteobacteria; order Xanthomonadales; family Xanthomonadaceae; genus Luteimonas; species Luteimonas abyssi. The sequence continues at coordinate 1,328,015 of NZ_KQ759763.1, forward strand.
TGCGCAGCTGGGTGTAGTCGATCTGGCCCTGCTGCATGCCGCCGTAGGCCTGCGGCTGGGCGTACATCGCCAGGTCGGGCGGCATGCCGTAGGCCTGCATGCCGGGCGGAAGCTGGCCGGCCGGGGCATACGGATTGACCATGCCGGGCGGGAGGGCTTGCGAGGGCAGCGGGTTGGCCTGTGCGTACATGGCGGGATCCTCATGGCTTGGGGGAATGCGGCTGCCGGCCGCATGGCCACGGAATCTAGAGCGCCCGGAACGCCTCGTGTATCCGGGCTGTCCCCATGTTGCCAGCGCCCGCCACGCATGTTTTGGTGTCCTGTTGACCATGATCCGGTGGCGCGCCCGCCGGGAACTGCGACCGGTTCGACAGTGGGGCGGTGAGCGTCGTCACGCCCGCCCGGGCGACCGTCGCGCGGGGCCGGTGCCGCGGGCGCATGCGTCATCGACGTGGGCCGGCGGCGTCCCGTCCTGCGCTCAGCGGTAGCCGGCCGCCTGCAGTTCGAACAGCTCCGCGTAGCGGCCGCCCTGCGCCATCAGCTCGGCGTGCGTACCGCTGGCCTCGATGCGGCCCTGGTCGAGCACCAGGATGCGATCGGCCATGCGCACGCTGGAGAAACGATGCGAGATCAGCACCGCGGTGCGCCGGTGCGAGAGTTCCTTGAAACGGCGGAACACCTCGTACTCGCTGCGCGCATCCAGCGCGGCGGTGGGCTCGTCCAGGATCACCACCTGCGCATCGCGCATGTAGGCGCGCGCGATCGCGATCTTCTGCCACTGCCCGCCGGACAGGTCCATGCCGGTCCGGAAGCGACGGCCGATCAGTTGGTCGTAGCCGCCGGGCAGGCCGTCGATCACTTCGTCGGCCATCGCGCGGTGGGCGGCGTCGTGGATGCGCGCGCGATCGTCCATGGCGTCGATCCGGCCGACGCCGATGTTCTCCGCCGCAGTCAGGTGATAGCGCACGAAGTCCTGGAAGATCACCCCGGTGTTGGCGCGCAGGTCGTCGAGGTCGTAGTCGCGCAGGTCGCGGCCGTCGAGCAGGATGCGGCCCTCGTCCGGGTCGTACAGCCGTGCCAGCAGTTTGACCAGGGTGGTCTTGCCGGCGCCGTTCTCTCCGACCAGCGCCAGCACCTCGCCGGCGCGCAGTTCGAAATCCAGCTGTCGCACCGCCCAGTGCTCGGCATCCGGATAACGGAAGCCGACGTTCTCGAACGCGAAACCGCGCGCGATCGGGCGCGGCACCGGCACCGCGTCGGGCTTGCTGCGGATTTCCGGCTCGATGGCGAAGAACGAGAACAGGTCGTCCAGGTACATGGCCTGGCCGGCGACCTGCGAGAAGCCCACCAGCAGGCCCTCGAGCAGCTGGCGCAGGCGACGGAAGCTGCCGGCGAGGAAGGTCAGGTCGCCGATGGTGAAGTCGCCGCGCAGGGTGCGCCAGACGATGTAGGCGTAGGCGACGTAGTAGCCCAGCGTGCCGAGCGCGGCCAGCAGCGTGCCCCAGGCGGCGCGGCGGCGGGCCAGCGCGCGGTTGGCGCGGTAGAAGCCGTCGGCGAGGGTGCGGTAGCGGCCGATCAGGAATCGGTGCAGATCGAAGATCTTCACCTCCTTGGCGGTCTCGACGCTGGCGCCGGTCTGACGTACGTACTCGAGCTGGCGCCGCTCCGGTGTCCACTGGAAGTTGAGCGAATAGCCCAGCGCGTTGAAGTGCGACTCGCCGATGAAGGCCGGCAGCAGCGCCAATGCCAGCAACAGGATCAGCCAGGGTGCGTAGACCAGCAGGCCGGCGGCGAAGGCGAGCACGGTGACCGTGTCCTGGGCCTGGCCGAACAGTTGTCCGAGCAGGTTCATCCGGCCCACCGTCTGGCGACGGGCGCGATCGAGCCTGTCCTGCAGTTCCGGATCCTCGAAGTCCTCCAGGTCCAGCGTGGCGGCATGCTCCATCAGGCGCACGCTGGTGGCGTTGGTGAACAGTTCCGACAACAGGCTCTCGGCGTAGGACACCACCCGGCCCAGCAGGTCGGAGACCACCGCCAGAACGAACTCCAGCAGCACCAGCCAGGCGAGGTGGTCGAGCAGGCCGGCCTGCCAGGCGGCCCCGAGGTCGGCGGGCGCCACGCCGGCACCGGCCAGGCGCACCACTTCGTCGATGATCAGTTTGCCGATGTAGAGCATCGTCACCGGCAGCAGGGCGCGGACCAGGCGCAGGCCGAGGCTGGTCAGGGTGAGGCCGGGACTGGCGGCCCAGATCTGGCGCAGGAACGGCGGCAGGTTGCGCAGCGCATCGAAGCGTTCGCGCAGGCTGGGCTGGGCGCTGCGCGACGGCGTGGCCGGGGCGGGCGATGCGGGGGGCGCAGGGGGAGCGGGCATCGCGAGATTCTGCACGATGAGGAGGGCGGGTACGCCCGATGCCGCAGCGCCATCGCGGGATGCGCGTGGCCTGCCGCGCGCGGCGATCGCCGGCGATTCCCGCGCCCCGGAGCGGACCGGGAGGCACGCCCGGTCCATTCTGGCGCCGGGGGCGCAGCTGCCTGCGCGGACCCGCCACAGGCCCTATACTGCCGGATGGCGCCGCCATCGGCGGGGCCTTGCGCCATCCAAAACAACGCGTTACAGAACATTCTTCAACCGGAATCCCACACCAGTGCGGTCCATCCGGGGACCGCAGAGGCACCCACTGCCGCATGCGCCTGTCCACGATCAAGCTCGCCGGATTCAAGTCCTTCGTCGATCCCACCACGCTGCACCTGCCGACCAACATGACCGGCGTGGTCGGTCCGAACGGGTGCGGCAAGTCGAACATCATCGACGCGGTGCGCTGGGTCATGGGCGAGAGCACCGCCAGCCGGCTCAGGGGCGATTCGCTGACCGACGTGATCTTCTCCGGCTCCACCGCGCGCAAGCCGGTGTCGCAGGCGATGGTCGAACTGATCTTCGACAACGCCGACCACACCATCACCGGCGAGTACGCCTCGTTCAACGAGATCTCGGTCAAGCGCACGGTCAGCCGCGACGGCCAGAGCGCCTACTACCTCAACGGCACCAAGGTCCGCCGCCGCGACATCACCGATCTGTTCCTCGGCACCGGCCTGGGGCCGCGCAGCTACTCGATCATCGAGCAGGGCATGATCAGCCAGATCATCGAGGCCCGGCCCGAGGACCTGCGCGTGCATCTGGAGGAGGCCGCCGGCATCTCCAAGTACAAGGAGCGCCGCCGCGAGACCGAGACCCGCATCCGCCACACCCGCGAGAACCTGGATCGCCTGAACGACCTTCGCGAGGAAGTGGGCAAACAGCTCCAGCACCTGGCCCGGCAGGCGAAGCAGGCCGAGCAGTACACCGCCATCCAGGCGGAGCGGAAGATCCGAGACGCCGAGTGGAAGGCGCTGGAGTTCCGCACCCTGGACCGCGAACTGCAGGCGCTTCGCGAGGGCCTGGCGCAGGAAGAGACGCGGCTGGAGCAGTTGGTCGCCGAGCAGCGCGACGCCGAACGCCGGATCGAGACCGGGCGCGTGCGCCAGCAGGAGGCCGGCGAGGCGCTGGCCAAGGCGCAGGCCACCGTCTACGAAGTGGCCGGCAGCCTGGCCCGCATCGAACAGCAGATCGCCCACCAGCGCGATCTGTCCGCGCGTCTGCACCGTGCCCGCGACGAGACCGCGAACGCCCTGGCGGAGATCGGTGCCCACATCAGCGGCGACCAGCAGCGACTGGACGCGCTGCAGACGGCCATGATCGATGCCGAGCCGCGCCTGGAGGCCTTGCGCGCCGAGGACGAGGATCGCCAGGAGGCCCTGCGCGAGGCGGAGGCCGCGCTGGCCGACTGGCAGCAACGCTGGGAAGCCCACGCGCGCGAGACCGCCGAGGCGACGCGCGCGGCCGAGGTCGAACGGACCCGGACCGATTACCTGGACAAGCAATCGCTGGAGGCGGACCGCCGCCGCGAGCAGTTGCAGGCCGAGCGCGCGGGGCTGGATGTGGATGCGCTGGCGGAAAGCTTCGCCGGGATCGAGCAGCGCCACGAGGAGCAGCGCCTGTCGCTGGACACCCTCGGCGAGGATGTCGAAACCCGCAAGCAGGCCGCGCTGGCGCTTCAGGATGAGCAACGTGGCGCGCAGGACGCGCTGGCGGAGGTGCGCAAGCGCGCCCAGGAAGCCCGTGGTCGGTTGTCGTCGCTGGAGACGCTGCAGCACGCCGCGCTCGGTCAGGAACAGGGCGCGGCCGTCGAATGGCTGCGCCGGCACGGCCTGGACGGCTCGACCCGCGTGGGCGAGCGGCTGCAGGTGGAGGCGGGTTGGGAGAACGCGGTCGAGGGTGCGCTCGGGCAATTGATCGAGGGCGTGCTCGTCGAGGCTCCGGAGGCGCTGGTCGAGGCCCTGGCCGATCTCGGCGAGGGGCGTCTCGCCCTGGTGTCGTCCGCGACCGACGCTGGCGCAGCGGCCTTCGCGCCGACCTCGCTGGCGGCGAAGGTGCAGGGGCCGCTGGCGATCCGTCGCCTGCTCGCGCGCCTGCACGTGGCCGAGACCCTGGCCGATGCGCGCGCGCTGCAGGCCGGACTGCCGGACGGCGACTCCGTCATCACCCGCAACGGCGAGCGTCTGGGCGCCGGCTGGGTGCGTGTGCTGCGTTCGGGGGCCGCCAAGCAGGGCGCGCTGCTGCGCGAACGCGAGATCCAGTCGCTGCGGGCGGAAATCGAAAGTCTGCAGGACCGCGAGGCCGAGCTCGAAGAGGCGGCGGTGCAGCGTCGCGAGCGCCTGCTGGCCGCCGAGCAGGCGCGCGAGGAGGCGCAGCGCCAGCTCTATGTCGCCCATCGCGCCGCCTCGGAGCTGGCCGGCCAGCTGCAGAGCCAGCAGGGTCGGCTGGATGCCGCGCGCAACCGCATCGAGCGCATCGATGCCGAACTCGAACAGTTGATCGAAGCCCTCGACGGTGCCGGCACGCAATCGCGCGAAGCGCGCGCGCGGCTCGACGACGCGGTCGAGCGCATGGCCGAGCAGGAGCAGGCACGCGGTGCGCTGGAAGCCGAGCGCGCCGCCCTGGTGCAGGCCCGGGACACCGCCCGCGATGCCGCCCGCGCCTCGCGCGATGCCGCGCACGCGCTGGCGCTGAGCCTGGAATCGCAGCGGGCCCAGGTCACCGGGCTGACCCAGGCGCTGGAGCGCATGGGCAGCCAGCGCGGCCAGCTCGACAGCCGGCTGGAGGACATCACCGTCCAGCTCAGCGACGGCGACGCGCCGGTCGGCGACCTGGAAGAACAGCGTCAGGCGGCGCTGGAGCAGCGGGTGGTGGCCGATGGCGCATTGTCCGAGGCGCGCTCCGCGCTGGACGGCATCGAGAACGAGTTGCGTGGTTTCGAGCAGACACGCCAGCAGCGCGATGCGCATGCGCTCGCCCAGCGCGAGGCGATCTCGCAGCGCCGGCTCGACCAGCAGGCGCTGGTGATCCGCGCGCAACAGCTGTCCGCGGCGGTGACCGAGGCCGGCTACGAGGTCGAGAAGGTGCTGGCGGAGGTCGCCGAGGATGCCCGCGCACCGGTCTGGGAAAAGACCGTGGCCGATCTCGACGCGAAGCTGCGCCGCCTCGAGCCGGTGAATCTCGCCGCGATCCAGGAGCACGCCGAGGCCGCCCAGCGCAAGGAATACCTGGACAGCCAGGACGCCGATCTCAACAGCGCCCTGGAGACGCTGGAGGACGCGATCCGCAAGATCGACCGCGAGACCCGTGGCCGGTTCAAGGAAACCTTCGACCGCGTCAACGCCGGCGTGCAGGAGCTCTATCCGCGCCTGTTCGGTGGCGGCCATGCCTACCTCGAGCTGACCAGCGACGACCTGCTGGATGCCGGCGTGGCGATCATGGCGCGCCCGCCGGGCAAGCGCGTGTCCAGTATCTCGCTGCTGTCGGGTGGCGAGAAGGCGATGACCGCGGTGGCCCTGGTGTTCGCGATCTTCCGCCTCAACCCGGCGCCGTTCTGCCTGCTCGACGAAGTGGATGCGCCGCTGGACGAGGCCAATGTCGGGCGCTTCACCGCGATGGTCACCGAGATGAGCGAGCAGGTGCAGTTCCTGTTCGTCAGCCACAACAAGGCGACGATGGAAGCCGCACATCAGCTCAGTGGCGTTACCATGCGCGAGCCGGGCGTGAGCCGGCTGGTGTCGGTCGACCTGGCCGAGGCCGCGCGCCTGGCCGGTGCGGCCTGAGCCGCTTCGCGTACGTGGATGACCATGTGCACCGTTGATGACACAAGGGAGAGAGTTCGATGTCCGACGCCGGGCTGATGCGGATCGGGATTGCGATCGCAGGCGTGATCCTCTTCGCCGCGATCTGGTACTTCGGGACCCGGCCACGTCAGGGCGGGGGACGCCGGGTGCACCACGACGAGCGCGGCGGGAACGGCGAACGCGACCGCATGGAGCCCACGCTGGGTGCCCAGATCGAGCAGGAGCTCGACGCCGCGGAGTCGCCGGCCGAAGAAGCCCGGGCGCCCGAGGAACTCGACCTGTTCGACGACGCCGTCGGCGAGCCGGCCACGCCGAACGCCGAGCTCGGCCGTCGGGTCAGCGAGGATTTCGACAAGATCGTCACCCTGTACATCGCCGCGCGTGCCGGCGAGGTGCTGCGCGGGCCGGACATCGTGGTCGCGGCGGAGAAGGCCGGCCTGACCTACGGCCACATGAACGTGTTCCACCGGCTGGTGGAAGGCCATCCGGAACGCGGACCGATCTTCAGCGTCGCCAACATCCGCAAGCCCGGCAGCTTCGAGATGTCCGAGATCCAGGCGCTGGAGACTCCGGCGATCGCCTTCTTCCTGACCCTGCCGGCACCGGTCAGCGCGCTCGATGCCTGGGAGATGATGCAGCCCACCGCACAGCGCATGGCGGAGTTGCTCGGCGGCGTGCTGCTGGACGAACAGCGCAATGCCCTGGGCCGCCAGCGCATCGCCCACATCCGCGACGAGCTGCGCGCCTACGACCGCGAGCGCGAAGCGCCGCCGGTGACCCGCAGCCCGCGCTGGTAACCGGGCGCGGCGGGCACAGTGTCCGCTGACGATCCACAGGCCCGGCTGCGGCGTATCGCTGCGGACAGCGCCTGGTTCATGGAGGCCCTGCGCGCCGCCCGCGATCTCGGCCTGCCGGCCTGGTGCATCGGCGCGGGGGCGGTGCGCAACCTCGTCTGGGATGCCCTGCACGGCCATCGGCGGCCATCGCCGCTGGCGGACATCGATCTGGCCTGGTTCGATGCCTCGGACCTGCGACGCGCACGGGACGCCGCCCTGCAGGCGCGCCTGCCACGGTTGCCGATCGCGCCCTGGGAGGTGACCAACCAGGCCGGCGTGCATCTGTGGTTCGAAGCGCACTTCGGACATCCGGTCGCACCGCTGGCGTCGCTGGAGGAGGCGGTCGCGTCCTGGCCCGAGTTCGCCACCAGCGTCGGGATCCGGCTCGACGACGGCGATCGCCTGAGCGTGATCGCGCCGCACGGCCTCGACGATCTGTTCGGCATGGTGGTGCGCCGCAATCCGCGCCGCGTCGACGTTGCCACCTACCGTCGGCGCATCGCCGGCAAGCGTTACGCCGAGCGCTGGCCGCGGGTGCGCGTGGTGCCGGAATGACGGTCGGCGGGCCGCGCCATCGGCGTGGGGCGGTGACCTACAATGGCGCGATGTCCAAGCCCGCCGCCCGCGTCGCCGACCTCCGCCGCCGGATCGAGGCCGCCAACCACCGCTACTACGTGCTCGACGATCCCGCGATCCCCGATGCCGAGTACGACGCGTTGATGCGCGAGCTCGAAGGGCTCGAAGCCGAGCATCCCGATCTCGCCTCGGACGACTCGCCTACACGCACCGTCGGCAGCCGGCCCGAGGGCGGTTTCAACGAGGTCCGGCACGCGATCCCGATGCTGTCGCTGGCCAACGCGTTCGAGGATCCGAATGGCGGCGACGACGATCGCCTGCGCTACCGCGAAGTGGCCGAGTTCGAACGCCGGATCGAGGATCGCCTGGACACGCGTGCGCCGCGGTTCTCGGTCGAGCCCAAGCTCGACGGCCTGGCGATCAGCCTGCGCTACGAGGACGGGGTGTTCGTGCAGGGCGCGACCCGCGGTGACGGGGCGACCGGCGAGGACGTCACCGCCAACCTGCGACAGGTGCGCTCGGTACCGCTGCGCCTGCGTGCGGACGACGCCCTGCAGGTGCCGGCGGTGCTGGAGGTGCGCGGCGAGATTTACATGCCACGCAAGGATTTCGAGGCCTGGAACGCGCAGGCGCTGGCGCGCAACGAGAAGCTGCTCGCGAACCCGCGCAACGGCGCGGCCGGTTCGCTGCGCCAGCTCGACCCCGCGGTGACCCGCCGGCGGCCGCTGGCGTTCTTCGCCTACGGCGTGGGCGAGGTGACGGGGCTCGAACTTCCGCAGACCCATTCGGACACACTCGCCCTGCTGCGCCGTTTCGGCTTTCCGGTGGCGCCCGAGGTCGACACCGCGACCGGCTTCGACGGGTTGATCGCCTATTACCGCCGCATCGGCGGCGTGCGCGACGACCTGCCGTACGACATCGACGGTGTGGTCTACAAGCTCGACCGCTACGACCAGCAGCGCACGCTGGGTTTCGTGTCGCGCGCGCCGCGCTGGGCGCTGGCGCACAAGTATCCCGCGCAGGAACAGGCCACCGTGCTGCGCGCGATCGAGATCCAGATCGGTCGCACCGGCGCGGCCACGCCGGTGGCGCGGCTGGAGCCGGTGCAGGTGGCCGGCGTCACCGTCACCAATGCCACCCTGCACAACGCCGACCAGATCGCGCGGCTGGATGTCCGCGAGGGCGATACGGTGATCGTGCGTCGTGCCGGCGATGTGATTCCCGAGATCGTGCGCGTCGTCGAGGACCGGCGGCCCGACGGCACCACCGCGTGGACGATGCCGGCGACGTGCCCGGTCTGCGGCTCGGAGCTGGTGCGCGAAGAGGGCGCGGCCGCGTTCCGCTGCACCGGCGGGCTGACCTGCGGCGCCCAGCGCAAGGAGGCCGTGCGACATTTCGCTTCGCGCCGCGCGATGGACATCGAGGGCCTCGGCGAAAAGCAGGCCGATGCGCTGGTCGAGTACGGGTTCGTCGATTCGATCGCCGACCTCTACGCGCTCGATGTCGCCGATCTGGTGCGGATGAAGGCCGCGCTCGACGCGCCCACTGCCGCCGATCTGCTGCAGATGGTCGACGACAGTCGCGGCGCGCTCGTGCTCGACGACGACACCCGCACCGCGCTGGCGCAGGAGCCGCCCGAGTGGCGCCGCGCCGACTTCCTGCGCACGCATCTGCAGGTCGCGCCGGAGGGGGGGCGTGTCGCGGTGAAGTGGGCGGAGAACCTGCTGGCCGGCATCGATGCCAGCCGCCGCACCACGCTGCCGCGGTTCCTGTTCGCGCTGGGGATCCCGCATCTGGGCGAAACCACGGCCAGGACCCTGGCCCAGTGGCTGGGGTCGCTGGATTTCGTGCGCGCGACGCCGGCGCTGGTGCTGCAGGCGTTGCCGGATATCGGCGCCGAGGTGGCGCGATCGATCGCGACGTTCTTCGAACAGCCGGGCAATGTGGCCGTGGTCGATGCGTTGCTCGCCGCGGGGATCGCCTTCGAGGACGAAGGGCGGCCGGATCCCGGCCTGCACGCGCGTCTCGGGCTGGCGCAGGTGCTGTCGTCGCTGGGCGTCAACAAGCTCGGCGGCAAGAGCGCCGAACGGCTGGCGCAGACCTACGGCGATCTCGACGCGCTGCTCAAGGCGAATGCGAGCGGCTGGACCGGCGCGGGGCTGTCCACGGCCGGCGCCGACAATCTGCAGGCATGGCTGGACGACGGCGATGCGCGGGCGCGCCTGGTTGCGGCCTGGGAGGCCACGCGCCGGCTGCTCGATGCCGCACCCGCACGCGCGCGCACGGCCGCCGGCCCGCTGGACGGGCAGACCGTCGTACTCACCGGCACGCTGTCGGCGATGACCCGGGAAGAGGCCACCGAACGGCTCGAGGCGCTGGGCGCCAAGGCGACCGGCAGCGTGTCGAAGAAGACCACGTTCCTGGTCGCCGGCGAGGCCGCAGGCTCCAAGCTCGCCAAGGCCGAGGCGCTGGGGATCGACATCTGGGACGAGGCGAAGCTGGTCGCGTTCCTGGACGCGCAGGCATGAGGACCGCGCACGTCGCCGGTGCCGCGGAGCCTGCGGCGAGCGCCGGCGATGTCACGCGCGCGGCCGAGCTGCACGCGGCGGCCGTGCCTGCGGCCGCGCATGGCCGGCGCCTCGATTCGGCCGTCATCCGGTGAGCGACTGGCAGCCCTCGGCATCGCTGGACACCCTGCGCCTGCGCGCTCGCCTCAACGCATCGTTGCGCGACTTCTTCGCCACCCGCGGCGTGCTGGAAGTCGAAACGCCGGTGCTGTCGGCGGCCGGCAACACCGAGCCCAACATCGCGTCGTTCTCGTTGGCCTTCAGCGGTCACCGCGACGCCGGGCCGTCGCAGCGCTGGCTGCGGACCTCGCCGGAGTATCCGCTCAAGCGATTGCTCGCGGCCGGTCTCGGCGATTGCTACGAACTCGGCCGCGTGTTCCGCGACGGCGAGGCAGGCGGCCGGCACAACCCGGAGTTCACCATGCTGGAGTGGTACCGGGTGGGCTGGGATCATCGTCGCCTGGCCGAGGAAGCCGCGCTGTTGGTGCAGAGCGCGCTGCGCCTGGTCGGGCGGTCGGCCGGTGTCCGGCATGTGTCGTACCGCGGGTTGTTCCGGGAAGCGCTGGGCCTGGACCCGATGCGTGCGGACGTGCCGGTGCTGCGCGAGGCGCTCGGCGACATCGGCGTCGTCGACGCCGCCGGCCTGACGCGCGACGACTGGCTCGACCTGCTGATGTCGCATCGCATCCAGCCGCAGTTCGCCGCGGACCAGTTGCTGGTCCTGCACGACTATCCGGCCTCGCAATGCATGCTGGCCCGGGTGCGCGACGACGACGGCGATCCGCACGACCCGGTGCCGGTCGCCGAGCGGTTCGAGCTGTTCCTCGGCCCGCTGGAACTGGCGAACGGCTATCACGAGCTGGCGGACGCGGCCGAGCAGGGCGCGCGGTTCGAACGGGAGCGTGCCGCACGCGCCACGCGGGGCGATGCGCTGCCGCCGGTCGATACGCGGCTGCTCGCGGCGCTGGACGCGGGCCTGCCCGATTGCGCCGGTGTGGCGCTGGGTGTGGATCGTCTGCTGATGGCACTGCTGGGAACGGTTTGCATCGCCGATGTCGTCGCGTTCGATTTCCGGCGCGCCTGAGCGCGTTCCGCGCCCATTTGTCGAAATGTTTACATGTCCCGTCACACGGCTTGTGTAGATTGTGCGCAGCGAATGGTGGTGCGGGGGAACGTGCATGATCCAGCGTAGGGTGGCGTTGACGCTGACAGTGCTTGGCATCGTGTTGGCGGGCAGCGGGTGCGCATTGACGTCCAAGTTCGGTTGGGGCGGCGACAAGCGTGCGACGCCGGAGGGGCCGGCGCGGGTGTTTTCCTGCGACTCTCGCGACCACCGCCGCAATTACTGCGCCGCGGATACGCGTCAGGGCATTCGCCTGCTGGAGCAGCGATCGTCGTTCGACTGCGTGCTGGGCAGCACCTGGGGCTACGACAATCGCAGCGTGTGGGTGGCGCGCGGTTGCAGCGCCGACTTCATCGAAGGCCCGTACGATCTCGCCGGCAAGGCGCCGGCCCAGCGTGTGCAGTGCGAGTCCCGCAACAACCGCATGACGCGCTGCAATGCGGTGGTGCACACCGGCGTCCGTCTGGTCGAGCCGTTGTCGGACACCCGCTGCGTGCAGCGCCAGAACTGGGGCTGGGACCGCACTGGCGTCTGGGTGTCGGGCGGGTGCGGCGCGATGTTCGAAGCGCAGTGAGCGGCATGGGGAGGGTGGTCCACGCGTCGCGGGCCGGTGCGGTTCATCGTCGCCGGATCTAGAATGGCGGCATGACCGATCCGATCGACCGCTCCCCCGGCGATACCGCCGACTTCGCCGATATCGACTACGCACGTTACGACCGGATCCGACCGATCCGATGGACGGGCGATGCGCTGGAACTGCTCGACCAGCGCAAGCTTCCGTTCGCCGTCGAGTACGTGCGCTGCGACACGTCCGATGCCGTCGCCGATGCGATCCATGCGCTGATCGTGCGCGGTGCGCCGGCGATCGGCATCGCCGCGGCCTGGGGTACGGTGCTCGCCGCACGCGCGCTCGAGGCGAGCGATGCGGCGGCCGCCGTCGATGCGATCGAGCCGGCCATGCAGCGCCTCAACGCGGCGCGACCGACCGCGGTGAACCTCGCCTGGGCCCTGGCCCGCATGCGCAAGGCGCTGGCCGGTGCGGTCGGTGATGAGGGGGCGGACGACTGGCGGCGCGTGCTGGAGCGCGAAGCCCAGGCGATCGCCGACGAGGATCTGGCCGCCAACCGTCGCATGGGCGAGCTGGGCGCGTCGCTGATCGCACCCGGCTCGGGCGTGCTCACCCACTGCAACACCGGCTCGCTGGCCACGGCGGGCTTCGGCACCGCGCTGGGCGTGATTCGTGCCGGTGTGGCGCAGGGCCGGGTGGGACGCGTGTTCGCCGACGAGACGCGGCCGTGGATGCAGGGGTCGCGGTTGACCGTCTGGGAGCTGCAGCAGGACGGCATCGATGCGACCCTGATCGCCGATGCGGCGGCCTCGCACCTGCTGCGCAACGGCGAGGTGGAGTGGGTCGTCGTCGGCGCGGACCGGATCTGCGCCAACGGCGACACCGCCAACAAGATCGGCACCTACCAGCTGGCGATCTCGGCGCGCTTCCACGGCAAGAAGTTCATGGTGGTCGCGCCGTCGTCGACGGTGGACATGCAGACGCCGTCCGGCGACCGCATCGAGATCGAGGAGCGCGATCCCGGCGAACTGCTGGGCGTGGGCGGCACCCGCACCGTGGCCGAGGGCGTGGCCGCCTGGAATCCGGTGTTCGATGTCACCCCGGCCGACCTGATCGACGCGATCGTGACCGAGAAGGGCATCGTCGAGCGGCCGGACACGGCGAAGATGCGTGAGGTCTTCGCACCCGGCGAGGCGCGGGACGCCTGACGCGAACGCCGTGGCATCCGCCCCGGATCCAGCCGGTTTCGTCCATCGCCTCGACCCCCGGCCGCGGCTCGCGGGACCGGTCGTGAGAATGGGATGGCCGGCGCGGGTGCGCGGGGCCGCTCGGATCCTGCGCCGGGGACACCCCGGGAGCGCCAGAATACCCGTAAGTCATTGTTTTTAGTCTGGATCGACTTGGGGCGAAGCGTCCCCGCGTGGTATCATCGCGTGTCTTTTTCCACGCGTTGCCGGCGGCCGGCACGCGACCCGCGCGGGTCTCTCCGCTGCGGCCGACACGCCGAACCGCGTAGCCAGGATGCAAGCACCCTCGATGGTCGATTCCGCGAAAGAAATCATTCCCGTCAATCTCGAAGACGAGATGCGCCGCAGCTACCTCGATTACGCCATGAGCGTGATCGTCGGGCGCGCGCTTCCGGACGTCCGAGACGGTCTCAAGCCGGTCCACCGCCGCGTCCTGTACGCGATGAACGAGCTCGGCGCGCACAGCAACAAGCCGTACTACAAGTCGGCGCGTATCGTCGGTGACGTGATCGGTAAGTACCACCCGCACGGCGACTCCGCGGTGTACGACACCCTGGTGCGCATGGCGCAGCCGTTCTCGCTGCGCTACATGCTCATCGACGGGCAGGGCAACTTCGGCTCGGTCGACGGCGACACCGCCGCGGCCATGCGTTACACCGAGGCGCGCATGTCGCGCCTGTCGCACGAGCTGATGGCCGACATCGACAAGGACACCGTCGATTTCCAGCCCAACTACGACGAGAAGGAGCTGGAGCCGTCGGTGTTGCCGGCGCGTGCGCCGAACCTGCTGATCAACGGCTCGGCCGGCATCGCGGTGGGCATGGCCACCAACATCCCGCCGCACAACCTCTCGGAAGTCATCGACGCGACCATCGCGGTGATCGACAACCCGGACATCGACATCGACGGCCTGCTCGAACTGGTGCCGGGCCCGGATTTCCCCACCGCCGGCATCATCAACGGCGTGGGCGGCATCCATCTGGCCTACCGCACCGGCCGCGGCCGCGTGCGCATGCGCGCCCGGGCCGAGATCGAAGTGACCGACAACGGGCGCGAGGCGATCGCGGTCTCGGAGATCCCGTACCAGGTCAACAAGGCGCGGCTGATCGAGAAGATCGCCGAGCTGGTCAAGGAAAAGAAGCTCGAAGGCATCAGCGAGCTGCGCGACGAGTCCGACAAGGACGGCATGCGCATCTACATCGAGGTCAAGCGCGGCGAGTCGGCCGAGGTGGTGCTCAACAACCTCTATCAGCAGACGCAGATGGAGTCGGTGTTCGGCATCAACATGGTGGCGATCGTCGGCGGCCGCCCGCAGCTGCTCAATCTCAAGCAGATCCTCGAAGCCTTCGTGCGCCACCGCCGCGAGGTGGTCACCCGCCGCACGATCTTCGAACTGCGCAAGGCGCGCCAGCGCGCGCACGTGCTCGAAGGCCTGACCGTCGCGCTGGCCAACATCGACGAGATGATCGAGCTGATCAAGACCTCGGCCAACCCGAACGAGGCGCGCGAGCGGATGCTCGCCCGGACCTGGGACCCCGGCCTGGTGGGCTCGCTGCTCGAGGCCGCCGGCGCCGAGGCGTCGCGGCCGGAAGACCTGCCGAAGGGCGTGGGCATGGTCGACGGCGGCGGCTACCAGCTCACCGAAGTCCAGGCGCAGCAGATCCTGGAAATGCGCCTTCACCGCCTGACCGGGCTGGAGCAGGACAAGCTCACCGACGAGTACCGTCAGCTGCTCGACACCATCCGCAGCCTGATCGAGATCCTCGAGAACCCCGACGTGCTGCTGGATGTGATCCGCACCGAGCTGCGCAACCTGAAGGAAGAGTTCGGCGACGCGCGGCGCAGCGAGATCCGTGCCAGCGAGGAGGACCTCGACATCCTCGACCTGATCGCCCCGGAAGACGTGGTGGTCACGCTGTCGCACGCCGGCTACGCCAAGCGCCAGCCGGTGACCGCCTACCGTGCGCAGAAGCGCGGCGGTCGCGGCCGCAACGCCGCGGCGACCAAGGACGAGGATTTCATCGACCAGCTGTGGCGGGTCAACACCCACGACACCCTGCTGACCTTCACCAGTGCCGGCCGCGTGTTCTGGCTGCCGGTGCACCAACTGCCCGATGCCGGGCCGAACGCCCGCGGTCGGCCGATCATCAACTGGATTCCGCTGGAGAATGGCGAGAAGGTGCAGGCCGTGGTGCCGGTGCGCGAGTACACCGAGGGGCACTACGTGTTCTTCGCCACCCGCAACGGCACGGTCAAGAAGACCCCGCTCAAGGAATTCGCCTTCCGGCTGCAGCGCGGCAAGATCGCGATCAACCTCGACGACGGCGACGCGCTGGTCGGCGCGGGCCTGACCGATGGTGGGCGCGACATCCTGTTGTTCGCCTCCAACGGCAAGGCCGTGCGTTTCGACGAGAACGCGGTGCGTTCGATGGGCCGCACCGCCACCGGCGTGCGCGGCATCCGTCTGGCCAAGGGCGAGTCGGTGGTGAGCCTGATCGTGGCCGAGTCGGCCGGCGACATGATCGAACACGACGGCGACGAGGCCGAGCAGGCCGAGACCGCGGCGCCGGCGAATGGCAACGGCGAGGCGGTCGAGGTCGAGCGCGACGACGAGCCCGATGCCTACATCCTCACCGCCACCGAGAACGGCTACGGCAAGCGCACCCGGCTGGGCGAGTACCCGCGCAAGGGCCGGGGCACCCAGGGCGTGATCGGCATCCAGACCACCGAGCGCAACGGCGCACTGGTGGCCGCGGTGCTGCTGAGCCGCCGCGACGAGGTGCTGCTGATCTCCGATGGTGGGACGCTGGTCCGCACCCGTGCGGCCGAGGTGTCCGTGGTCAGCCGCAACACCCAGGGCGTGACCCTGATGCGGGTATCCGACGGCGAGCGCCTGCAGGCGGTGGAGCGCGTGGACGCGTGCATCGACGATGCAGCGGACGGCGACGAAGTTGCGCTGGATGCGGGCGAGGTGGTCGCCCCTGATACGCAGGGCCCGACGACCCCCGAGGCCTGACGGCGGCGGATGCGTGGCGCCAGGCGCCTCGCATCCCGTGCAGCGGTCCACAAGACCGCCCACTCCGGTGGGCGGTTTTTTTTGGATGTCGTCCCATCACGGAAATGCCGACGGCAACGTGCGTCGGTGCCACGCTTCGCGTCCCTTCGTCGAGGCGCGCCGGTGGCGCACCACCAGGCAAGCGGACCTCCGAGGTGTGCGTCCGGCCGGCGACCCGGCCGATCCGCGATGCCGCCGGGGTCACCCCCGTACGTCAGTCCGTCGTCGTCTCGATGGCCCGACCCACCCGACTGCCCGTCTCGCGGCCGAGCGCGGCGGCCAGCCAGCGACCGGTGTCGGCCAGCGCCGGCAGATCGATGCCCGTGTCCAGGCCCATGCCGTGCAGCATGTAGACCACGTCCTCGCTGGCGACGTTGCCGCTGGCGCCGCGTGCGTAGGGGCAACCGCCGGTGCCGGCCACGGCGGCATCCACGACGCGCGCGCCGAGCTCCAGGCACGCGAGGATGTTCGCCAGGGCCTGGCCGTAGGTGTCGTGGAAGTGCAGGGCGAGCGCCCGGATCGGCAACTCGGCGGACACGGCGCGCAGCATCGTGGCGGCCCTGGCCGGCGTGCCGACGCCGATGGTGTCGCCCAGCGAGATCTCGTAGCAGCCCATGTCGTGCAACGCACGGGCGACGCGGACCACGTCGGTCAGCGGCACGTCGCCCTGGTAGGGGCAGCCGAGGACGGTCGACACGTAACCGCGCACGCGTACGCCGTCGGCGCGCGCGCGTTCGAGCACCGGCGCGAAACGCTGCAGCGATTCGTCGATGCCGGCATTGATGTTGGTGCGGTTGAACGCCTCCGAAGCCGCGGTGAAGACCGCGATTTCCTCCACGCCGACCGCCACCGCGCGTTCGTAGCCGGTGAGATTGGGCACCAGCACCGGATAGGCGATGCCCGGGCGTCGTTCGATACCGGTGAACACGTCGGCGGCATCGGCCAGCTGCGGCACCCACTTCGGGCTGACGAAGCTGGTGGCCTCGATGGTGCGCAGCCCGGTCCGGGCGAGGCGGTCGATCAGTTCGATCTTGGTCGCGGTGGGGACCTGGGTTTTCTCGTTCTGCAGGCCATCGCGCGGCGAGACCTCGACGATGCGGACGCTGTCGGTCATGGGGAGGAACTCCGGTGTCGGGGCGTGCCGTGCGCCTGGTAGTAGAAAGAGGAAGCGCGCGTGCGCGGTCAGGCCAGCCGGGCCAGCGTGGCGTCGGCCTCGACGAAATCGCCCGCGGCCACCGGCAGTTCCGCCAGTTCGCCGTCGCGCGGCGCCTTGACCGAGATCTCCATCTTCATCGCTTCCATCACCAGCAGTTCCTGGCCTGCGGCGACGGTATCGCCGACGGCCGCACGAACCACCACGATCCGGCCCGGCATCGGTGCGCGCAGATCGCCGGCGGCGGCACCGCCGTCGCCGCCACGGGTTTCGCGGGTGACGAAGACGAAGGCCTGACGGGCGTCGCCATCGTGAATCAGGACATGGTCGCCGTGCCCGCCGATGCGGAAGCGTCGGGCCTGGCCGTCCATGCGCAGCGACAGGGTGTCGCCGTCGAGGCGGGCACCGGCGATCTCGACCGCAGGCGCGTCGCCGATCGCGATGCGGCCCTGGCCGCCACGGCCGACCACATGCACGTCGAGCACGTCGTCGCCGTCGCGCAGACGCAGGCGGGTGCGATGGCCGGCCCGGCCGCCGCCGTGCCAGCCGTCGGCCAGCGCCCACGGCGAATGCGGATCGTCGTCGGTTCCGCGCGTGGCGGTCGAGTCCGTCGCGGCCGTGCCCGACCCATGGTGCAGCAGGCGTGCAGCGACCGCGGCGATGCGCCGCGCGCGCACGGCGTCGGCATCTTCCGGCGCCTTCAGCGCATCGTCGCGGCGGTCGAGATAGCCGGTGTCGATGGTGCCGTCGATCACCGCATCGTTGCGGACCAGACGCTCGAGGAAGACGAGGTTCGACTTCGGTCCCTCGATCTCGCAGGCCGCCAGCGCCTCGCGCAGGCGCGCCAGTGCACGCGGGCGGTCGCTGTCGTGGACGATCAGCTTTGCGATCATCGGGTCGTAGAAGATCGTCACCGTGTCGCCTTCCACCACGCCGGCATCCACGCGCACGTGGGCGTCGTCGGCGGGCAGGCGCAGGCGGGTGAGGGTGCCGGAGCCGGGCAGGAAGCCGGCGTCGGGGTCTTCGGCGTACAGGCGCAGCTCGATGGCGTGCCCCTGCTGGGCGATGGCGTCCTGCGCCAGCGGCAGCGGTTCGCCCGCGGCCACGCGCAACTGCCATTCGACTAGATCCAGCCCGGTGACCTGTTCGGTGACCGGATGCTCCACCTGCAGGCGGGTGTTGATCTCCATGAAGAAGAACTCGCCGCTCGGCGCGACGATGAACTCCACCGTGCCCGCATTGGCATAGTCGATGGCGTGCGCTGCGGCCACCGCGGCCTCGCCCATGCGCGTGCGCAGCTCGGAGGTCAGGAACGGGGAGGGCGATTCCTCCAGCACCTTCTGGTAACGGCGCTGCGCGGAGCACTCGCGCTCGAACAGGTGGATCGCGCGGCCGTCGTGATCGCCGAAGACCTGGATCTCGATGTGCCGCGGCTGTTCGATGTAGCGCTCGAGCAGGACACGATCGCGGCCGAACGCGTTCGCGGCTTCGCGCTTGCAGCTTTCGAGCGCGGCCTCGAAGGCGTCGGCTTCGCGCACGATGCGCATGCCTTTGCCGCCGCCGCCGTGTGCGGCCTTGATCATCAGCGGATAGCCGATGCGGTCGGCTTCGCGCGCCAGCGTGGCCGGCGTCTGATCCTCGCCGGTGTAGCCGGGCACCACCGGCACGCCGGCGGCCGCCATCAGGTCCTTGGCGCCGGCCTTGCTGCCCATCTTGCGCATGGACGTGCCGGACGGGCCGATGAAACGGATGCCGGCCGCGGCCACGGCATCGGCGAAGTCGGCGTTCTCGCTGAGGAAGCCGTAGCCGGGATGGATCGCCTCGGCGCCACGTGCGCGGGCGACCTCCAGGATCGCGTCGCCGCGCAGATAGCTGTCCTGCGGGCGCGGCCCACCGATCGGCCAGGCCTCGTCGGCCAGGCGAACATGTTGCGCGTCGGCATCGGCCTCGGAATACACGGCGATCGTGCGGATACCCAGCCTGCGGCACGTGCGGACGACGCGGCAGGCGATTTCGCCGCGATTGGCGATGAGGACGCTCGAAAACATGGTCTAGCTCTCCCCTTCGAGAGACGGGCGGGGAGGGGGTGGTGTCCGGGCCTGGTCGGCCAGCGCGCGCATGATCACTTCGATGACTCCCTTTGCATTCTTGAAAATCTCGTCGTTCCAGAACTTCGGCACGGTGAACCCTGCGGACCCGAGGCATTCGGTGCGGCGGACACCATTCCCTTTCCGGCCCTTCCCCCGCAGGAGAGGGCTCGAACGCTCATCCGCGTCCGTCCGCGTCCGGCGTCCGCTTCGCCCAGGCCGGCGTGCGCTTGTCGAGGAATGCGGACAGGCCTTCCTGGCCTTCCGCCGAAACGCGCAGGGTGGCGATGAGGGTGGCGTTGTCGTGGTCGCGGCGGTCGCGATCGGGCTGGGCCAGGACTTCGCGGACCAGGCGCTTGGCATCCGACGCGGCGAACGGCCCGGCCTTGAGCAGCAGGCCGATCTGGCGCTCGACCGTGGCGTCCAGTGCATCGGCGTCCACCACCTCGTGCAGCAGGCCCATCCGGTGCGCCTGTGCGGCATCGAACACCTCCGCGGTGGCGAACCAGCGCCGTGCCTGGCGCGCGCCGATGGCGGCGATCACGTAGGGCGAGATCACCGCCGGCAGCAGGCCGAGCCGGCTCTCGGTCAGGCCGAACTTCGCCTCGGGCACGCCGATGGCGATGTCGCAGCAGGCCACCAGGCCCACGCCGCCGCCGAAAGCGGCGCCGTGCACGCGGGCGATGGTCGGCTTGGGCAGTTCGTCGAGGGTGCGCATCAGTTGCGCCAGGCGCAATGCGTCCTCGCGGTTGTCGGCCTCGCTGGCCGTGGCCATGCCGCGCATCCAGTTGAGGTCGGCGCCGGCGGAGAACGATGCCCCGGCGCCCTCGATCACCACCACGCGCACGTCCGGATCCTGGGCCGCCGCCTCCAGTGCGGCGGTGAGCGCCGCGATCAGGCCGTCGTCGAAGGCGTTGTGGAGCTCGGGGCGGTCGAGGCGGAGCCTCGCCACTGCGCCGTCGCGCTGCACGTGCAGGGCCTGGGACATCGGGCATGATCCTTGTGGGCGATCCGGGGCCTCGATGATAACGGGCCGGCGCGCCCGCGCCGATGATCAGGCCGTCTGTCGCGAACGCGGTGACGATCCCGGGTCACGGTCTCCGCGCGCCGGGCGCGGCCGGACTCGACGGGAGCCGATCGGAACAACGGGCTCTGCCGGCCTAATGCCGGATCCCGCGTTTGACCGCCCGCGGCCCGCGGCGCTTGTCATGGGTCGGGACGACTTCGACCGACAGGCTGAAGGTGCGTTCGTCGCCGCCGAACATCGCGCCGACGCCGACCACCTGGCGGTTGATCTCCTGACCCTCGTCGTCGCGCACGACCAGCACGACCGAATACTCCCAGGCGCCACCCTCGGCGGGGTGGCGGATGGTGCCTTCGACCTGCAGCGCGGTCGTGGCGTCGCCGGCCGTGCTGGCCGGCGCATCGAAGCGGAGGTAGTGCCGGCACGACGGGCAGATCACCGCACTCTGCAGGATCGTCGTCTTGCAGTGCGGGCAGACGCGGGTCGCGCCTGCCTCGCCGGGCCGGCCATTGCTCACGAGGCGACGGCTTCGCGATCCGCCTTCGCATCCTTGGCGCTCGGGGTGCCCTTGTCCCTGGCGGACGCCGGCGCGTCTTCCCAGCCGCACTCGATGTGGCCGCGGATCTTGGCGCCGGACGCTACCGTCAGGGTGCCGGCCTTGAGATCGCCGGTGAGCGCCGAGCTGTCGAGCAGCTCCACGCGCTTGGCGGATTCGATGTTGCCTTCCAGATCGCCGGCCACCACGACCTTGTCGGCGCGCACGCCGCCGGTCAGCTTGGCGCCGCGTTCGATCGACAGGTTGCCCTGGACGTTGACGTCGCCCTTGAACTTGCCGGCGATCCGGACGTCGCCGGTGCCTTCGATCTTGCCCTCGATGGTGAGATTCGAGGCGATCAGTGATTCGCTGGCCTCGCTCTGCGCGGCCGCGCGCGGCGGGGCGCTCTGGCTGGGCCTGAAATCGGCTGGCGCGGGGGCGCTGGCGGACGGGGCCGGCGGCGGGTTGTCGCGAGCCGGCGGTGCGGGCTCGTTGGCGAAGGACGGGGTGTCCTTCTTCGCGCTTCCGGGCTGGTTGAAGATGGCCATCAAGAGAGCTCCTCGGCAGAACGGCAGTAAGCGCGTCGACCGGCGATGCTGCACGACCGGACGGCGGCGCGGAACGGGGCACGCGCAGTGCACGCGGCGGCGGGAGGCCGCTGGCCGAGACTAGCACGCGCGCATGACCGCCCGAATGTGACCGCGCTCACCAATTCGCCCAAAGCGCTCAATACGTTAGAAGCACCTGTTCAGTCCCAACCTGCGGTGCGTGCACGCCATGTCCACATCGCTTTCCGTCTGGACGTCACATGCGGAACACGCCGAACCTGGCCGGCTCGATGGGGGCGTTGAGCGAGGCCGAAATGCCCAGGCCCAGCACCCGGCGGGTGTCGGCGGGGTCGATGATGCCGTCGTCCCAGAGGCGGGCGGTGGCGTACCACGGGCTGCCCTGGCGCTCGTACTGGTCGCGGATGGGCGACTTGAACGCGTCCTCGTCGTCGGCGCTCCATGCGCCGCCCTTGCCCTCGATGCCGTCGCGCTTCACCGTCGCCAGCACGCTGGCCGCCTGCTCGCCGCCCATCACGCTGATCCGCGCGTTGGGCCACATCCACAGGAAGCGCGCACCGTAGGCGCGGCCGCACATGGCGTAGTTGCCGGCACCGAAGCTGCCGCCGATGACCACGGTGAACTTCGGCACGCTGGAACAGGCCACCGCGGTGACCATCTTCGCCCCGTCCTTGGCGATGCCGCCGTTCTCGTACTTGCGCCCGACCATGAAGCCGGTGATGTTCTGCAGGAACACCAGCGGGATCCCGCGCTGGTTGCACAGCTCGATGAAGTGCGCGCCCTTGAGCGCGCTCTCGCCGAACAGGATGCCGTTGTTGGCGACGATGCCCACCGGGTAGCCGTGGATGTGGGCGAAGCCGGTGACCAGGGTCTTGCCGTAGCGCGCCTTGAATTCCTGGAACTCGCTGCCGTCGACCACGCGCGCGATCACCTCGCGGATGTCGAACGGGCGCCGGGTGTCCTTGGGCACGATGCCGTAGAGCTCGTCGACGGGGTACCGCGGCGGCTGCGGTTCGCGCACCGCGACGGCGACCTGCTTGCGGCGGTTGAAGCTGCCGACGATGTCGCGCGCGATCTGCAGCGCGTGGCGGTCGTCCTCGGCGAAATGATCGGCCACGCCGGACACGCTGGTGTGCACGTCGGCGCCGCCGAGCGATTCGGCATCGACGACTTCGCCGGTGGCGGCCTTCACCAGCGGCGGGCCGCCGAGGAAGATCGTGCCCTGTTCCTTGACGATCACCGATTCGTCGCACATCGCCGGCACGTAGGCGCCGCCGGCGGTGCACGAGCCCATCACCACCGCGACCTGGGGAATGTTCTCGGCGCTCAGGCGGGCCTGGTTGTAGAAGATGCGGCCGAAGTGCTCGCGGTCCGGGAACACCTCGTCCTGCAGCGGCAGGAACGCGCCGCCCGAATCGACCAGGTACACGCAGGGCAGGCGGTTTTCGCGGGCGATCTCCTGCGCGCGCAGATGCTTCTTGACCGTCATCGGGAAGTAGGTGCCGCCCTTGACCGTGGCGTCGTTGGCGGCGATCACCACTTCCTGGCCCATGACCCGGCCGATGCCGCAGATCATCCCCGCCGCGGGTGCGGCGCCGTCGTACATCTCCTCGGCCGCAAGCGGCGCGATCTCCAGAAACGGCGAGCCGGGATCGAGCAGGGCGAGCACGCGCTCGCGCGGCGGCAGCTTGCCGCGCGCGGCATGCCGGGCCTGGGCCGCCTCGCCGCCGCCGGCCTCGGCGCGCTGCAGGCGCTGCGCGAGCTCGTCGGCGAGACCGCGGTGGTAATCGGCGTTCTCGCGGAACGCTTCGGAGCGGGCATCGATCTGGGTGGACAGGACCGGCATGGGCACGACTTCGAAGACGGGAAGCCGGCAAGGATAACCGCTGGCCGGCCGCGCTTCCGGATGGGCGGCCGGCGGCGACATGTCGGCGAGGGTCTGCGCGGACGGGAGGCTGTCCGGGTGTCGGCGCCAGGTGCGATCAGGCGCGGTATCGCGGTAAAGCGCGGGGCCCGCTGCTGCGGGCCCCGCGGCGACGGCATGGCGACGATGCTGCCGACGCGGCCGGCACGCGCCGCGTCGGCAGTCGCGATCAGTGGTCGTCGGTCCGTGCGTCGTGTGCGGCCTCGTCGGCACGGTCGGCCGCGCGGTCCAGCGCGTTCGAGGTGGCGCGTGCGCCGGACGCGGCGGCTTCCGACGTGTCGGCCGCGACCTCGCGTGCGGCGGCGCTGGTGCGGTCGCCAGCGCGGGCCATGGCTTCGCGACCATCGGCGGCGGCCTCGCGGCTGCGTGCGGCGGCGGCATCCGCACCGGACGAGATCGCCGCACCGGTCTCGTGGAGCGCCTCGGAGGCGGCGTCGCGGGCACGCTCGGCGGAGGCTTCGGCCTGCGCCGCATCGTTGCGGGCGGTGTCGGATTCCGGTTGGCAGGCAGACAGCGCCAGGGCGGCGGTGGCGGCGAGAACGATCAGCTTGGCTTGCATGGTGATGCTCCCGTAGGCCCGGAATGGGCGGTTGGCGGGCGCAGTTTTTGCCGCGAACGGTGAAGGGCGCGTTGACTTCGCGGCGCGCCATTCAGGTGGCGCGGGCAGCGCGGATACCGGCGGCGGATCCGCGCAACGAAACGAGATAACCGCCCGCACGTTCCGGACGCGGACCGCGACGCGGTGGCAGCGGCGATCCGGCGCGGTGTCCGGAAGCGGTTCCGATGCCACGCGATGAACCGCCGTGCGCGGAAAATAAAAAAGGACCGCCGTTTTCACGGCGGTCCTTTCGATCGCTACAACGTGCGGGATCGAATCCCGCAGCGCCGAATTACAGCTGCGGCTCTTCGTCGGCAGCCTGCTCGGCGTTGTCGGCAGCGTCCTCGGCCACGTCGGCAGCAGCCTCGGCAGCGTCGGCAGCGGCGTCGGCAGCGTCGTCGGTGGCAGCGGCGGTGGCGTCGGCAGCCGCGTCAGCGGCGGTGTCGGCGGCCAGAGCGGCGGTGTCGGCCGACTCCTGGGCCAGATCGCCCGCGGTGCCCGCGGTCGCGTCGGCCTGGGCCTGAGCCTCGGCAGCGGCGTCGGCGGCGTCAGCCGCGGCGTCCTGGGCGGAGTTCTGGTTCGAGCAAGCAGCCAGGGCGAAACCCATAGCCAGGGCCAGCAGAGCCTTGTTGATGGACATGTTGATTTCCTCGTCGTGGTTTGAACAAAACGCGCCTGAATCGCGCGCCGGGCAACATCATGACAATCGGATGATGGGTGTCAAGCGGGCGCTTGATTTTTTTCGTAAAGAGCCCGTTAACCGCATTCACACGACCTCGACAGCGATCGCCGTGGCCTCTCCGCCGCCGATACACAGGGAAGCGATTCCACGCTTGAGATTACGCGCTTTCAGGGCATGGATCAGGGTCACCACCAGGCGGGTGCCGGAGGCGCCGATCGGGTGCCCGAGCGCGCACGCGCCGCCGTTGACATTCAGCTTCTGGTGGGGGATTCCGAGGTCTTTCATGGGCGCCATCGCGACGCAGGCGAAGGCTTCGTTGACCTCGAACAGGTCCACATCCTCCACGCGCCAGCCGGCGCGCTCCAGCACGCTGCGGATCGCCGCCACCGGGGCGGTGGTGAACAATTCCGGCGCCTGGGCATGGCCGGCATGGGCCACGATCCGGGCCAGCGGCTGCAGGCCGCGGCGGGCGGCGTCGTCGGCGCCCATCAGCACCGTGGCCGCGGCGCCGTCGGAGATCTTCGACGACGAGGCGGCGGTCAGCCGGCCCTCCTTGCCGAATGCCGGGCGCAGGCCGGGAATGCGCGAGACGTCGATCTTGCCCGGCTCCTCGTCGGTCCCGACCACGGTGTCGCCCTTGCGGCCCTTGACCGTCACCGGAACGATCTCGCCCTTGAACGCGCCGTCGGCGATCGCCTTCTGCGCGCGCTCGGCGCTTTCGGTCGAGAACGCATCGAGATCCTCGCGGCTGAGGTCGTAGCTCACGCAGGTCTGGTCGCCGAACACGCCCATCGCCTTGCCGTCGTACGGGTTGGTCAGGCCGTCCCAGGCCATGTGGTCGAGCATCTCGGCGTTGCCGTAACGGATGCCGGTGCGCGAGCCGTTGAGCACGTGCGGCGCATTGGTCATCGACTCCATGCCGCCGGCGACGACGACGGCGCTGGAGCCGGCCTTGATCAGATCGTGACCGAACATGATCGCCTTCATGCCCGAGCCGCAGACCTTGTTGATGGTGGTGCAGCCGGCGGCATCCGGGATACCGGCCGCGCGCGAGGCCTGACGCGCAGGCGCCTGGCCGAGGCCTGCCGGCAGCACGCAGCCCATGATGACTTCGTCGACCTGGTCGGCCGCGAGGCCGGCATGCTCGAGCGCACCCTGGATGGCGGTCGCGCCGAGGGTGGGCGTCGGCACGCCGGTGAACTGACCCAGGAAGGAACCGATGGCCGTGCGCTTGGCGCCGACGATGACGACATCTTGCATAGGGGTAACTCCGATCTGGCCCCGGGGGGCAGGGTGTCCGGCCATTATCCGCGCCGGGCATGGGCACGGGCAAACCGACAGGGGTTCGGCCCATCGGCCTGCGGCACGGCCGCCGCCACGGACATGCAGACCGGAACGAGCGCCGGTGCCGCGTGCCGGGACGTGAACGCGCAGCAGCGGCGTCCGTGCTGGCGGCGGCGCCGCATGCCGGGTATAGATGGGCGACGCGATGGAGCGTGGCTTGATTGGGGAAAGGTGATGTCGGGAACCGGAACGACGGCCGGGCGTGCCGTGCGCAGATCGCTGCTCGCCGTGTCGATCGCGACCCTGTTGGTCGCGTGCGGCGGTGGCGGCGGTGGGAACCGTGGCGAGACGCCGGCGCCGCCGCCCGAACCGCCACCGCCCCCGGCGCCGCCGCCGACCGTGGTCGAGCCGCCGGATCCCGCCTTCAGCCGCCACCTCGAACTGACCAATGCCTATCCGGCGCTGGACATGGGCCTGACCGGTGCGGGCGTGGTGGTCGGCGTGGTCGACAGCGGCGTCAACCGCGACCACCCGAGTCTGGTCGGGCGGGTCAACGACAACCTGGTCTATCTCGATCCGAACCGGAACGACCTGTCCGTCGACGACAAGGTCGGGCACGGCACGGCGGTGGCGCAGATCATCGCCGGCACGCCCTTCGGCGCCTGGCCCGGCGGTCTGGCGCAGGGGGCGGAAATCGTCTCGGCGCGCATCATCGGCGACACCCGGCCCGACGACGACGGCAGCGGCGACGGCAATGCCGTCGACGGCGCGCTCGGGCTGGCGTCGGTCCATCGCGACCTGATCAATCGCGACGTGCGGATCATGAACAACTCCTGGGGTGGCTTGTACTGGGACGATGCGCGGGCGACCGCGCCGATCGCCGAGGAGTACCGGCCCTTCATCGTCCAGCACGGCGGCCTGGTGGTCTTCGCCGCGGGCAACCGCGAGCCGGGCGACGCCCTGGCGCTGACCGACATGGCCGGCCTGCCCAGCCAGCTCGGTCCGGACGGCACCACGCCCGCCGCGGATCTCGAGCGCGGCTGGCTGGCGGTGGTGGCGGTGGACACCGATCGGCCGAGCGAACTGGCGTCGTTTTCGCGCACCTGCGCCTACGCGATGCACTATTGCCTGGCCGCGCCGGGGACGGTGATCGTCACCGGCACCGACGACGCGCCGGACCAGCCCGACTACTGGCAATGGAGCGGCACCTCGTTCGCGGCGCCTGCCGTCTCCGGCGCGGCCGCGCTGGTGTGGGAGGCGTTCCCGTACTTCGATGCCGACCTGGTCCGGCAGACCCTGCTCGGCACCGCCACCGACATCGGCGCGCCGGGTGTCGACGAGGTGTTCGGCTATGGCCTGCTCGATGTCGGCAAGGCGATCCAGGGACCCGGCCGTTTCGACTGGGGCCGGGTCACGGTGCGGTTGGACAACGTCGAGTCGGTGTGGTCGAACGACATCGCCGGCGCGGGCGGCCTGACCAAGCGCGGCAACGGCCTGCTCGAACTCGCCGGCGACAACGCGTATCGCGGCAGCACCCGGGTGGAGGGCGGCACCCTGGCGGTGACCGGCACGCTGCGGGCGTCGGACGTGATCGTCGCCCCGGCAGGCACGCTCGGGGGCGGGGGTCGCGTGGGCGGCGACGTGATCAACGACGGCACCCTCGCGCTCGATACCGGCGAAGGCTTCGCCGTCGGCGGCGACTACACCCAGGGCGCCAGCGGCCGGTTGTCGGTCACCGTCGGTCACGGCGCGCTCGAGGTCGCCGGCGATGCGCAACTGGCCGGTACCGCGCACGTCGCGGGCGTGCGCCAGGGATACCGGCACCGCGGACGCGAGGACATCCTGCGCGTCGACGGCAGCCTGAGCGGCCGCTTCGACCAGGTGACCTACGATGCCGCGCGGGTGTTCTTCGACGGCATCGTGCGCTACGGCGCGCAATCGGCCTGGCTCGACATCATTCGCCTCGACGTACTGAGCACCGCGACCGCGATGGGGGGCATGAGCCCGGCCTCGCTCGGCGCCGCGGCGCGGGTGGAGGACGCGTTCCGGCGCATCGACGACCAGCTCGACGGGCGCCCGGGCGCGGGCGCGGTGACCGATGGCTTCATC
This sequence comes from Luteimonas abyssi, assembly GCF_001482195.1. Lineage (GTDB taxonomy): Bacteria > Pseudomonadota > Gammaproteobacteria > Xanthomonadales > Xanthomonadaceae > Luteimonas > Luteimonas abyssi. The sequence goes on from NZ_KQ759763.1 coordinate 1,356,165, forward strand.
GGTGCGGCCGGCGCGTTCCAGGCCATCGGCGACGTCGCCACCGCGCGCGCCGCGCTGGCGAGCCTGTCGGGCGAAGCGCATGCGCTGGCGTCGAGCGCCGCGTTCGACACCGTCGACATCACCCGGCGCGCGCTGTCCACGCAGTTGACCGGCAGCCTGGACCGGCCGTCGATTGGCGGTGCCTGGCAGACGCGCCTCGGCGAGGGCGGCGAGGGCGGTTTCGCGAGCGGACGAACCGCGTTGCAGGGCTTCCTGATCGGTCAGGACATGCGGCTGGCCAATGGCCTGGTGGCCGGTCTTGCGTTCGGCGAAACCCGGGCCGACAGCCGCCGCGACGACAGCGGCGATCGCGGTCGCGACCGGCAGGTGCAGGCCAGCCTGTACGCCGGCCAGACGTTCGGCGCCGCGCACGTGATCGGCCAGGTCGGCGTGGGCCGCTTCGACCGCGACCTGCGCCGCGACCTGTTCACCGGCGCTGGCTGGTCGGGCGTGCACAGCGCGTACTCCGGCGAGACCTTCAACGCCGCGGTCGAGGGCGGCTATCGCGTCGCCCTCGGTGCGGATGCGCAGCTGACGCCGTATCTGGGTGCGGAGTACACCCGGCTGGCGAGCGACGGCTTCGAGGAACTAGGTGCCGACGGATTCGGCCTGCGCGCGGATGCCTGGCGCTCGAGCCGCAGCCAGGCGATCGCGGGCGTGCGCGGCGCGTGGACCGGCGCCTGGGCCGCGCGTGCGTGGACGCTCGGCGGCTATGCCGAGTGGCAGCAGACGCTGTCGGCGGACGGGCTGGAGGTGGCGGCGCGGTTCGTCGGTGCCGACGCCTGGTCGCCGCTGGCCGGCTTCCAGCCCGAACGCTCGGGCGGCCTGTTCGGTCTCGGTCTGCAGACGCAGCTGGGCGGCAATGCCGCGGCTGGCTTCGGCTACGACCAGCGCTTCGGCCCGCGTGGCAGCGACCGCATGGTGTCGCTGCGTTACGTGCAGGGGTTCTGACGCGGGGGAGCGCCCTCATCCGGCGCTGCGCGCCACCTTCTCCCGCAGGCGGGAGAAGGGAAGGGCGGAGGCGGCGCGGCTATGGCTCTTCTCGCGCGAGCGCGACGAGAGAGGAGGGACACAGGTGGTGTTGCCGTGACCCTTCTCCCGCTTGCGGGAGAAGGGAAGAACGTACGCGGCGCTGCTGTGGCTCTTCTCTTCGGGAGGAAGGAGGGGCGACGGCGGCGCTGCCTTCTCGCGTAAGCGCGACGAAAAGGGATGGGTGCAGGCGGTGTTGCCGTGACCCTTCTCCCGCTTGCGGGAGAAGGTGCCCCGAAGGGGCGGATGAGGGCACGTCGGTCAGGCGCGGCCTTCGTACAGTTCCCGGCCGATCAGCATGCGGCGGATCTCGTTGGTGCCGGCGCCGATCTCGTAGAGCTTGGCGTCGCGCAGGATGCGCCCGGTCGGGTACTCGTTGATGTAGCCGTTGCCGCCCAGCGTCTGGATGGCCTCCAGCGCCACGCGCACCGCGGACTCCGAGGCGTGCAGCAGGCAGCTGGCCGCATCCACGCGCGAGTCGTGGCCGCCGTCGTAGTCGCGCGCCACCTGGTAGGCGAACGCGCGGCTGGACTGCAGCGCGGTGTACATGTCGGCGATCTTCGCCTGCATGATCCCGAACGTGCCGATGGCGGCATCGAACTGCTTGCGCTCGCGCACGTAGGGCAGGGCGATATCGAGTGCGGCCTGCATCAGGCCCAGCGGACCGCCGGTCAGCACCAGGCGCTCGGTATTGAGGCCGCGCATCAGCACGCGCACGCCCTGGTGCACTTCGCCCAGCACGTTCGCCTGCGGGATCTCGCAGTCCTCGAACACCAGTTCGCAGGTGTTGGAGCCGCGCATGCCCAGCTTGTCCAGCTTCTGTGCGGTGCGGAAGCCGGGCATGCCCTTCTCGACCAGGAACGCGGTCATGCAGCGGCTGCCCGCGTCCTTGCCGGCGGTGCGCATGTAGACGATCAGCACGTCGGCCTCGGGGCCGTTGGTGATCCACATCTTGTTGCCGTTGGCGACCCAGACATCGCCCCGCAGCTCGGCCCGGCAGCTCATCGAGCCGACCACGTCGGAGCCCGCACCCGGCTCGCTCATCGCCAGTGCGCCTTTCCACTCGCCGCTGCACAGCTTCGGCAGGTAGGTCTCGCGCTGCGCGGCGGTGCCGTTGGCGTAGAGGTTGGACACGCACAGGTTGGAGTGCGCGCCGTAGGACAGGCCCACCGAACCGGACGCGCGCGAGATCTCCTCCATCGCCACCATGTGAGCCAGGTAGCCCATCTCGCTGCCGCCGTACTCGCCCGGCACGGTCATGCCCAGCAGACCCAGCTCGCCGAGCTTGGGCCACAGGTCCTGCGGGAAGACGTTGTCGTGGTCGATCGCGTCCGCACGCGGCGCGATCTCGGCTTCGGCGAACCGCCGCACGGCATCGCGAAGCGCGTCGAGGTCTTCGCCCAGGGGAAAGGTGCGCATACGGCAGGGTCCGCGTCTGGAAACCCCGCATTGTAGAGCAGCGGCCGCCGGCATCCGTCATGCCGGCACGGCCGGCCCGATGGGGACGGGACGACCGCGGCCGAGACAGCCGAGCAGCCGACCGGTGGCTCAGTGCGCCGCGAAGTGGACCAGCGGGCGGTCGTTGAGCGGCTGCACCTTGCGGTTGTTGTGGCTGTAGCGCGCGTTGAAGCCGGCGATCTGGTCGGCCGACAGCGTCACCGGCGTGTCGAGCACATACCACTCGACGTTCTCGGTCAGCGGCGGCGTGGTCAGCGAGCCGAGGTAATGGTGGTAGCTCTTGTCGCGCGGCAGCATGATCGCGATGTCCTCGCGTTCGATCTCGCCCTCGCTGGCATCGCCGAGCGCATCGAGCACCTCGCCGGCGAGCGCGTTCGCCTCGCCCTCGACGTACATCACGCCGACCACCGCCAGACGTCCGTCCTGGGCCTTGAACACGAAATGGCCTTCGAGCGGGAACGATTCGCCGTCGATGGTGTGCTCGCTGGCGGCGTGGAAATGGAACTGCATCAGCTCGAAATGGCGGCCGCGGATCAGGGCGTCGGGCCCGTGCGCCTCCACTTCGACCGCATGGCCGTTGTCGACGATGCGCAGCGTGGCGACGGTGTCGCGCAGCTCGATCGACTGCACTTCCTGGAGGTCGCCGTCGATGGCGACGCCACGCTGGATGTCGATCGGCGATTGCGCCAGTGCGGCCGGATACTGCCATTGCTCCTGGCGGTCGTAGTCGTACTGTTGCGCGGCGGCGGTGGTGATGGCGCCGAGCAGGGCGAGACCGAGCAGGGCGCGCTGGAACGTGCGGGACATGGAAACTCCGAGGTGAAGGGGTAGGAGCGCCCGGGACCGGGCCCGGCTACGCTACGCCCGTCCACACGGGCCCGCCATGCCCATTCTGGCGGTTTCCTTCGCCGCAACGCAGGACGCCACCCGAAGGTGGCGTCCCTGGCGACACGGTGTGGGCAGCGCGGTCAGGCGCCGCGCACGCGGCCCTGGAAGCGCGGACGCGCACGGCCCAGCGGCAGCTTCAGCTTGCCGATGATCTCGATGCGCTCCTCGGCCAGACGGTCGGCCGCGCGGTAGGTCGGGATGCCGTCGCGCTCGGCGATCTCGAAGATGCGGGTGAGGTTGTGGTAGATCGTGCGCATCATCCGCATCGCGCGCTCGCGGTTGTAGCCGTCGATCTCCAGCGACACGTTCATCACGCCGCCGGCGTTCACCGCGTAGTCCGGCGCGTAGAGGATGCCGCGTTTCTCGACTTCGTCGCCGATGGCATTCGTGGCCAGCTGGTTGTTGGCCGCGCCGCAGATGATCTTCGCCTTCAGGCGCGGCAGGGTGTCCTCGTTGACGGTGCCGCCCAGGGCGCAGGGCGAATACACGTCGGCCTCGACGTCGTAGATCTCGTCCAGGCCCACGGCCTCGGCGCCGTACTCGTTGACCGCACGCGCGACGCGGTCGGCGTTGATGTCGGTCACGAACACCTTCGCGCCGCGCTCGGTGAGCAGCTTCACGAACTCGATGCCGACGTGGCCCAGGCCCTGCACGGCGTAGCTGTAGTTGCCGACTTCCTCGTTGCCGTACTTGCGGTTGAGCGTGGCCAGCAGGCCCTGCATCGTGCCGTAGGCGGTGAACGGCGACGGATCGCCCGAGCCGCCGTGGACCTGGTGCACGCCGGTGACGTACTCGGTCTCGCGGTAGACGAACTCCATGTCGTTGACGTCGATGCCCACGTCCTCGGCGGTGATGTAGCGACCGCCCAGCGACTCCACGAACTGGCCGAACGAACGGAACAGCGCCTCGGACTTGTCGGTGGCCGGATCGCCGATGATCACCGCCTTGCCGCCGCCGATGTTCAGGCCGGCCACGGCGTTCTTGTAGGTCATGCCGCGCGACAGGCGCAGCACGTCGTTCAGCGCGTCCTGCTCGCTCTTGTACGGCCACATGCGGGTGCCGCCCAGGGCCGGGCCGAGCACGGTGTTGTGGATGGCGATGATGGCCTTCAGGCCCGCATCCTTGTTGTGGCAGAACACGACCTGCTCGTGGCCGTAGGTGTCGAGGTGTTCGAAAATCATCACAAACTCCGCTGCGGCGCTGGTCGCATGGGCGAGCCCGCCGTTCGCTGTGGTGGTAGAAGAGGTGGCGCGCTGCGGCGGCAGTGAAGGGCCCGCCGATGGGGGCGGCATGATACGCCGGTCACACCACAAAAGCCCGTTCCGCCGGGTACGGCGCCGGTAACACGTGACGCGCTGCGGTGCAGCAAAATCAAGGAGATAGTGCCATTTTCGATGTGTGGCGCGGCGCCCGGCGGCCGCGCGGAGGCTGAACGCCCGCCGAGTCGATGGATGGCGCGGTGCAGCATTCGACGATCGAGAAATGCCCTTCCCCCGCTCGCGGGGGAAGGTGCCCGAAGGGCGGATGGGGGCACGCCGGCGGCGCGTTGGCGCCGCGCAAGCGCCCCTCATCCGGCGCTGCGCGCCACCTTCTCCCGCCTGCGGGAGAAGGAATGCGCGTGCACCGCAGGTCGGATCGCGATGCGGCTACAGCTGCGATTCGATCGGCAGCAGCTTCAGTCCCCACACGAACAACCGCTGCCACACGCTGGCCTCGGGTTCGTTGTCGTGGACCACGGCGGGATCGGGCGCGCTGTCGAGCCAGCGCTGGCGGCCGCGGCTGTCCACGTAGACCCAGTAGCTGAGTTCCGGGCCCGACAGCTCCAGGAAGATGTCGCGCACCGCCGCGCCCAGTGCGGGATCGTCGAAGAACACGCCCATCTCGGTGTTGAGGTCGATCGAGCGCGGATCCATGTTGAACGAGCCGACGAAGCCGCGGCGGTCGTCGATCACGTAGGCCTTGGTGTGCAGGCTCGCGCCGCTGCTGCCGAACAGGCTGCTCTCGGCGGTCGCTTCGGCCTTGCTTTCGTACAGGGCCACCCCGTGGCGCAGCATCTGCTTGCGATAGCGGCTGTAACCGCTGTGCACGGCCAGCACGTCGTTGGCGACCAGCGAGTTGGTGACCACGGCGGCGTGCACCCCGCGGCGGACGAGTTCCGCCATCAGCGTCACCCCATCGGGGCCGGGCACGAAGTAGGGCGAGACCACCAGCGCCTTGTGCCGGGCGCTCTGCAGGTCGTCCAGGATCGGGCCGATCAGCCAGTCGTCGCCGCGCTCGCCCGCGCGCTTGACCGGCGGGTCGGACACGATGCGCAGGCCGGCGCTCCAGTACGGCTCGAGCTCCTGCAGGAAGTAGCGGCGCACGCTCTCGGCGCCGTCCATGCGCTCCAGGAACGCCGCCGCCTCGCGGCTGCGCGCCTCGGCCCGGATCTCGCCCATCACCGTGTCCAGGCGCCGCTTGGACTTGCGCGTGAGCGCGGCGATGGGCACCACCGCCTGGCTGTTCCAGAAGCTGTCGAAGATGGTGTTGGCGCTGTTGACCGCCGGCCCGAACAGCAACAGGTCGAGGTCGCGGAAGTTGGTGCCGTCGGCAGCGTCGAAGTACTCCTCGCCCACGTTGCGCCCGCCGACCACCGCCACCCGCCCGTCGGCGATCCAGGCCTTGTTGTGCATGCGGTGGTTGATGCTCCACGCGCGCTGCACCATCTCCACCAGCCGGCCGATGCCGTCGCGGTTGCGGAAGGGGTTGTACACCCGGATCTCGATGTTGGGGTGCTGGTCGAACGCCAGTAGCGCGCCGTCCTTGCCGCGGGTGCTGATGTCGTCGAGCAGCAGGCGCACGCGCACGCCGCGCTCGGCGGCCTCCCACAGTTCGAGCAGCAGCAGGTGCCCGGCGAGGTCGTCCTTCCAGATGTAGTACTGCACGTCCAGACTGCGCCCGGCCTGTCGCGTCGACAGCGCCCGCGCGGCGAAGGCATCCAGCCCGTCGGACAGCAGGATGGTGCCGGTCTTGCCGGGGTTGCGGTCGAGCAGGGGCGCCAGCTCGCGGTCGATCGCGGTGGCGTCGCGTTCCACCGCAAGTGCATGGCTGGGCGCGCCGGTGGCCTGGGGCGTCAGGTGATCGGCCAGCAGGATGCCGCTGGTCACCAGGATCACCAGGGCGATCAGTCCCCAGACGAAGAGCTTCTTCAGCCGTTTGCGCATGCGATGGTCGGATCCCCGGTTCGACGCCCGATTGTAGTGGCAGCGGGTCGGACACGGTGTTTCCGCACCCGCGTGCGGACAGGGGACCGGGATCGCGGCACCGGTCGCGGACGGCGCGACCGGCAGCGGGCATGCTGCGGTCGTCGGTTCCGCCGTTGTCGTGGTCGCGCCCGTCCGCGCCGCATCCATCCCGGGCGGCGCGGCGATCCGGCACCGCCGGCGGACCGTCCGGACATCGTCATCCGTGCCATCCGCATCACCTGCGTCGCCCGCACACCGCCCACCCTGGAGGGATTGCATGCCCGCTCGACGGAACGCCCCCGCGCCGCCCACGCGTCGCCTCGACGCCCGGCCCGATACCGCCGACTTCCGCGACCGCATGTTCGAACCCACCCTGGTCGACGTGCCGCTGACGCTGCCGCTGGAGCAGCACCTGCGCCGCCGCGTGCCCGTGCTCGACCAGGGAGAGGAGGGCGCCTGCGTGGCGTTCTCGCTGGTCACCGTGGCGCACACGCTCCTGCGCATGCGCCGGCCGCGGCCCGACACCACCCGGCTGAGTGCGCGCATGGCCTACGACATGGCCCGCCGCTACGACGAATGGGACGACGACGCCGACGCCGACGCCGGCTCCAGCTGCCGCGGGGCAATGAAGGGCTGGCACCGCCACGGGCTGGCGCGCGAGGCGGTGTGGCCCTGGCGCCCGGGCGTGACGCGCGAGTGCTACACCGAACGCCGCGCCCGCGATGCCCTGCGGCATCCGCTGGGTGCGTATTTCCGGGTCAACCACCGCGACCTGGTCGCCATGCACGCGGCGTTCGCCGAGGTCGGCGTGCTGTACGCCTCGGCCGCCGTGCACGCGGGCTGGCTGGCGCCGCCGGCCAGCGGCCGGATCGCCTGGGCGCGGCAGGCCGTCACCGGCTTCCACGCGTTCGCCATCGTCGGTTACGACGCCCGCGGCTTCTGGCTGCAGAACAGCTGGGGCCCGGGCTGGGGCCGGCGCGGCCATGCGCACGTGAGCTACGACGAATGGCTCGAGCGCGGCAACGATGTCTGGGTGGCGCGACTGGCGGTGCCGGTGGAGGTGCAGCGTCCGGCCACCAGCGCGGTGTTCAATTCGGCCATGGCGCAGCAGTCGGCGGGCTACGCGCAGGCGGACCTGCGCCCGCACGTGGTCAGCCTCGGCAACGACGGCCGCCTGCGCGGGGCGGGGCGCTTCGGCAATACCCAGGAAGACATCCGCAATCTCGTGCGCGACGACCTGCCGCGCATCACCCGCGGCTGGTCGCGCAAGCGCGTGCTGCTGTACGCGCACGGCGGGCTGGTGTCCGAGCAGGCCGCCATCCAGCGCGTGGCCGATTACCGCGAGCAACTGCTCGGCCAGGAGATCTATCCGCTGGCGTTCGTCTGGAAGACCGACTTCTGGACCACGCTCGGCAACATCCTGCGCGACGCCGCACGCCCGCGCAGCCAGAACGTGCTCGACCGCGCCCGCAACCTGCTGCTCGACCGTCTCGACGACACCCTGGAACCGCTGGCCCGCCGCCTGGGCGGCAAGGCCATGTGGGACGAGATGAAGGAGAACGCGCTGCTCGCGACCACTGCGGTCACCCGTGCCGACGCCGGCGGCCTGCAGGAAGCCGGCGGCGCGGCCCAGGTGGCGCGGCTGCTGCACGACTGGCAACAACGCGACCCGGACGTGGAGATCCACATGGCCGCGCACAGCGGCGGCTCGGTGCTGCTGGCGCCGCTGGTGCAGCTGCTGACCACCGACGGCCAGATCGCCGACGGCCCGGCCGTCGGCATGCTCGGCCTCGGCGGCCGCATCGACAGCGCCCACCTGTGGGCACCGGCGCTCACCATGGACCTGTTCCACCAGACCTTCGCCCCCGCGTTGCGCGCCGGCCGCATCGGCCGCGCCAGCCTGTTCACCCTGACCGACCAGGCCGAGCGCGCCGACCACTGCGCGCGCATCTACAACAAGTCGCTGCTGTACCTGGTCGCGCACGCGTTCGAGGCCACCGCGCGCAACTGGATCGACCGCAGCCGCCGCCACGGCACGCCGCTGGCGGGCATGGCCCGCTTCATCGAGGACGCCGAGTTCGGCGATGCCGACATGCGCGCGCTGATCCGCGACGGCCTGATCGACTGGATCCAGGCGCCGACCGTCGACCAACCCCAGGGCGCGCCGGACGCCTCGCACGCCGCCACCCACGGCGCCTTCGACGACGACGCCGCCACCCTGTGCGCGACGGTCGCGCGGATCCTCGACCTCGGCGCCGGCCCCGCCGACGTCGCCCTGCACGCGTCCACCGACGGCCTCGACGATCGCCGCCGCCGGCTGTATCGCGCCATCTGCGAGACCGCCTGATCGCCCGTGCGGCCGGGCGCCGATGGCCCCCGCCGGCACAGGGCAGCGCAAGGCGGCGGTCCGTCCTGGCGGCGACCGTGTGCCGGCCGAGTGCGGCCCTGGGGGCGGTCGCGTGCGGGCGCGGAGCGGGCGCAGCGTGCCTGGGGCCGTGCGCGGGACAGGGCGCGAGGCAGCGAGCCGGGTAGCCAGCCGGGCAGCGGGCCGGGAGGAGGACGGTCAGATGGCCGGGCAGTGAGCGAGCCCGGTGCAGGACGTCGGCGTCGCGAGACGGGCCGAACCGGCCATTGCCAAAAAAGCACGGTCGTTCTATAAAGGCCGCCATGCCGACCGCAGTCGCCACCGCCAAGGGCGTCGCCACCCGCGAGACGATCGTCGCGCAGGCGCATGCGATGGCCGCGCGGGGCGGGTTGGAAAGCCTCTCCATCGGCGAGCTCGCCACCGCCGTGGGCATGTCCAAGAGCGGCGTGTTCGCCCACTTCGGCTCCCGCGAGGATCTGCTGCGCACGGTGCTCGACACGGCCAGCGAACGCTTCTTCGAACACGTGATGCGCCCCGCGTTCGCGCAGCCGCGCGGGCTGGCCCGCCTGCATGCGCTGGTCGACAACTGGTTCGTCTGGCTGGGCGAGAACCCCAACGGCTGCGTGGTGCTCGGGGCCTGCATCGAATACGACGGCCAGCCCGGCCCCATGCGCGACCACGTCGTGGCGTGGATGACGCGCTGGCTGGACGCCCTCGAACGCGCGGTGGGGCTGGCCGTGACCAGCGGCGAACTGCGCGCCGACACCGACACGCGCCAGCTCGCCTTCGAGCTGATCTCGATGATGCACGGCACCCACCAGACCCGCGCCCTGTACCGCCCGGCCGATGCGATGGCGATGGGCCGTCGCGCGCTGCTGGATCTCCTGGACGCGCGGCGCGCGCCTTCCTCCTCCTGACCCGACCACGAGCCACGTCATGACGACGCCCCCGCCTATGTCCGAAAAAAGCACGACCGTTCGAAAAAAAGCCCCGGCCTGGCTGCGCGCCGGTTTCGCGACCGGCAGCTGGCTGGCGCCTGCGCTGACCCTGCGCTATGCGACCCGCCTGTTCGCGACTCCGCACGCAGGGATGCGGCGGCGGGCGCAGAATGCCGATCGGGGGGATGCGCGGACCGATACCGTCGCCTGCGGCGATGCGCGTCTGGCGACCTATGTCTGGGGCGATCCCGCCCGCCAGCCGACGGTGTTGTTCGTCCACGGCTGGTCGAGCTACGGCCTGCGCTGCCTGCCCTGGGTGCGCCCGTTGCGCGAGGCCGGCTATGCCGTGGTCGCGTTCGACCAGCCGGCCCACGGTCGCAGCGGCGGCGACGAGGCCTCGTTGCCGCATTTCGTCGAAGCGACGCTGGCGGTCGCCGCGCAGCACGCGTCGCTGGCCGCGGTGGTCGGCCACTCGATGGGCGGCATGGCCGCGGCGGTCGCGTTGTCGCGCGGGATACGCGCCGACCGCGCGGTGCTGATCGCGCCTGCTGCGGACATGCGCGCCGCCGGCCAGCGCTTCGGCCGGCAGGTCGCCCTGCAGGACCGGCTGGTGACGCGCATGTTCGAGCGCTTCGAGACGCGGCTCGGCGTGCGTCTCGCCGACCTCACGCCCCAGGCCCTCGCACCCGCACTGGGGATCCCGGCACTGGTGGTCCACGACCGCGCCGACGACGAAGTGCCGTGGGAGGAGGGCGAGCGCTACGCCCGCTATTGGCCCGGCGCACGCCTGCTCACCGTGACCGGTGCCGGCCACCACCGCATCGCGGCCGCGCCGGACACCATCGAGGCGACGTTGCGGTTCCTGCGGGGCGGCTCGCCCGGCGTACGCGTGGTGTCGTCGCTGGCGTTGCCGTACGGCGTGGCCTGACACCCGCATTCACGCAGGCAGGACACGGCCATCGCCAGCATCGTCTCCACCGGTTTCAGGCAACGCGCACCGGGCCCGCCACCGGGCGGGACGTGCGCCGCGCCGCCGGTCTCTCACCAGGAGTTCGACATGATCAAGTGGGCCATCATTTTCGCCGTCATCGGCCTCATCGCCGGTGCGCTCGGCTTCTCCGGCATCGCCGGCGCCTCGATGGGCATCGCCCAGTTCCTGTTCTGGGCGGCGATCATCATCGCCGTGGTGTTGTTCCTGCTGGGCGTGACCATCTTCAAGAAGGTCACCTAGCGGAGGAAAAAACGGGGAAAAAACGGGGTCAGAGTCACTTTTCGGGTCACGTTTGCGGAGATGCAGACAGACCGTCACCGAAAAGTGACTCTGACCCCGTTTTCTTTTCTCAGCCCAGCACCACGAAGTGCCGCAGCGTGAACGCCACCAGCACCGCCAGTGCGGCGAGGGCGATGGTCAGCTGCTGGCCGTCGCGCCGCGCCACCATGCCCGCGATCGACAGCCCCACGATGGCCACCACATGCGCGTAGTACTCCAGCCCCAGGCGCGCCATGTAGTCCGCGCCCTTGAGCGCGGTGTCCAGCACGTCGGCGGAGAACAGCAGGATCAGGATGCCGAAGAACCACGCACGGCGTGAGCGGAAGTAGTCGCCGTAACCGGCGTATTCCTCCATCGAATCCGGAAACAGCAGCGCGGTCAGCAGGAAGTACAGGCTCGCGTAGAAGACCAGGAACAGATAGGTGACGAAGGTCCAGTAGGGCAGGTTGCGCAGCTGGAACTCGAACCACCAGAACCGCACGATCGCCGCCAGCAGGAACGCCACCCAGACCAGGTGCGCCGGGTAGATCCGGAACTTGTCGGGATGCTGGATGAAACGCGACACCCCCACCAGCAGCCGCGAGACCGCCAGGCCCAGCACCATGCCGAGGATGATGCGCACGTGGGTGAACGCCGCGCCGGCGTCGACCTGATACAGCTCGAGTGTCGCGTCGTCCAAGAGGCGCGTGCTCCCTGCGTGGCCGCGATGGCCGTCCCGGTCCGATCCTAAGCGGGTCGGGCCGTCGCGGGAACCGCGCGGCGCACCCGCGGACTGCGGAAATATGCCGCACCGCAGCATGTTTTCGTCCGAAACCGTTCCGGGCCCGACCGCTACAATCGGCGCATCCTTCAGTACCCGGGAGCGCGCCGTGAGCACGCCAGCCAATTCCTCCATCGACCAGCGCGCCCCCGAGCGCGAGACCGAGACCGCGCCGCTGCGCTTCGTCACCGCCGCCAGCCTGTTCGACGGCCACGACGCCGCGATCAACATCATGCGCCGGCTCATCCAGTCGCAGGGCGCGGAGGTGGTGCATCTGGGCCACAACCGCAGCGTCGAGGACGTGGTGCGCGCTGCCCTGCAGGAGGACGCCGACGGCATCGCGCTGTCGAGCTACCAGGGCGGGCACGTCGAGTACTTCAAGTACATGGTCGACATGCTCAAGGAGCGCGGCGCCGGCCACATCCGCGTCTTCGGCGGTGGCGGCGGCACGATCACGCCCGAGGAAATCCGCGAGCTGCAGGACTACGGCGTCGAGCGCATCTACCACCCCAACGATGGCATGAAGATGGGCCTCGTCGAGATGATCGAGGACGTGGTGCAGCGCGCCCGCACCGGCCGCGAGGGGAGGGAACGGGAACGTGGGGAACGGGGTCAGAGTCACTTTTCGGGGATCGAGTCTCGGTCTGCCCGGGATGGCGCCCCGAAAAGTGACTCTGACCCCGTTCCCTTTCCTCCCGACATCGACGACGAGATCGGCATCGGCCGCGTGCTCTCGCGGATCGAGACCGGAGAACTGGGCGAGGGCGAGCTCTCGAAGCTCCGCAAGGCATGGCAACTGGCCGGCGGCCGCACCCCGGTCATCGGCATCACCGGCACCGGCGGCGCCGGCAAGTCGTCGGTCACCGACGAACTGCTCAACCGCTTCCTCGCCAGCTTCCCCGAGATGCGCATCGCGGTGATCTCGGTCGACCCCACCCGCCGCCGCACCGGTGGCGCGCTGCTGGGCGACCGCATCCGCATGAACTCGTTGCGCAGCCACCGCGTCTACATGCGCTCCATGGCCACGCGCCGCCAGAACGTCGCCACGAACGCCGTGCTCAAGGACTGCATCGGCTTCCTCAAGGGCCTCGCGTTCGACCTGGTGATCGTGGAGACCGCCGGCATCGGCCAGTCGGATTCGGAGATCGTGGATCTGGTCGATTTCCCGATGTACGTCATGACCAGCGACTACGGCGCTGCCAGCCAGCTGGAGAAGATCGACATGATCGACTTCGCCGAGCTCATCGTGCTCAACAAGTACGACAAGCGCGGCGCCGAGGACGCCCTGCGCGACATCCGCAAGCAGTGGAAGCGCAACCGCGTCGCCTTCCAGACCGCCGACGCCGACGTGCCGGTCTATCCCACCATCGCCAGCCAGTTCAACGACCCCGGCGTGAGCTGGATGTTCGAGAACCTGTGCCGCCTGCTGCGCGAGAAGGGAAAAGGGGAGGGCAAAGGGGGTCAGAGTCACTTTCCCCCCGCTCAACCCGTATCGGGCGAGATCGCAAAGGGGGAAAGTGACTCTGACCCCCTTTTCCTCTCCCCCCGCTGCGACTTCCGACCCAGCATCGACACCACGCTGAAGGAACCGCGCGCCACCGTGCTGATTCCCGGCAGCCGCGTGCGCTATCTCGCCGAGATCGCCGAAGGCGGCCGCCGCATCAACAGCGACATCGAACGCCAGGCCGAAGCCGCCGACCGCGCGCAATCCTTCTGGCAGGCCCTCAGCGAACTCCAGGACCCCGCACTCCCGAAACCCTTGGATCTCTACGACGGCGACGCCCTTCTCCCCCCCGCGAACTCGAGTGCTTCCCTTCTCCCGCCCGCGGGAGACAAATCGGCAGGGACTGCCGATTTGGACGGCGCAGCCGCCCGAAGGGCGAGCGACATGGATGTCGCGAGTCTAGGTGCCCGAAGGGCGGATGAGGGCGCTCCCGCTCCTGCCGTAGACCGCTCCCTCCTGACCCTCCGCCAGCGCTATAACGACGCCGTCCAGGCCCTCTCCAGCGACCACCTGCGCCAGCTGCGCGAATGGCCCGCACGCCTGAAATCCATCACCGACGACGTCAACGAATACCAGGTGCGCGGCAAGACCATCCGCGTCGAGAACTACCGCGAATCGCTCAGCCACCAGAAGATCCCCAAGATCGCCGCGCCCACCTACAAGAGCTGGGGCGAGCTGCTGACCTTCCTGGGCAAGGAGAACCTGCCGGGCAGCTACCCCTACACCGGCGGCGTGTACCCGTACCGCCGCACCGGCGAAGACCCGATCCGCATGTTCGCCGGCGAGGGCACGCCCGAGCGCACCAACCGCCGCTTCCATTACCTGTCCGTCGGCCAGCCGGCCGCGCGCCTGTCCACCGCGTTCGATTCGGTCACCCTCTACGGCGAGGACCCGGCGCCGCGCCCGGACATCTACGGCAAGATCGGCAACTCCGGCGTCAACATCCCCACGCTGGACGACATGAAGAAGCTCTACTCCGGCTTCGACCTGTGCGCGCCCACCACCAGCGTCTCGATGACCATCAACGGCCCCGCGCCGATGATCCTCGCGCTGTTCATGAACACCGCCATCGACCAGCAGGTGGAGAAGTACCTCAAGGCCGACGACGCCCGCTGGGCCGAGGCCGAGAAGACCATCGACGCCTTCTTCGAAACCCGCGAGCGCCCGCGTTACCACGGCGACCTGCCCCCCACCAACGACGGCCTCGGCCTGGCCCTGCTGGGCATGACCGGCGACCAGCTGGTGGACGCGGACACCTACGCCCGCATCAAGGCCGAGACCCTGGCCACCGTGCGCGGCACCGTGCAGGCCGACATCCTGAAAGAAGACCAGGCCCAGAACACCTGCATCTTCAGCACCGAGTTCGCGCTGCGGATGATGGGCGACATCCAGCAGTACTTCGTCGACCACAAGGTCCGCAACTTCTACTCGGTCTCCATCTCCGGCTACCACATCGCCGAGGCCGGGGCGAACCCGATCAGCCAATTGGCGTTCACCCTCAGCAACGGCTTCACCATCGTCGAGTACTACCTCGCGCGCGGCATGCGGATCGACGACTTCGCGCCCAACCTGTCGTTCTTCTTCTCCAACGGTATGGACCCGGAATACACCGTCATCGGCCGCGTCGCCCGCCGCATCTGGGCGCGCGCCATGCGCGAGCGCTACGGCGCCAACGAGCGCAGCCAGATGATGAAGTACCACATCCAGACCAGCGGCCGCTCCCTGCACGCGCAGGAGATCCAGTTCAACGACATCCGCACCACGCTGCAGGCGCTGTACGCGCTGTTCGACAACTGCAACTCCCTGCACACCAACGCCTACGACGAGGCCATCACCACGCCCACGGAAGAAAGCGTGCGCCGCGCCGTGGCCATCCAGATGATCATCAACAAGGAGCTGGGGCTGAACTTCTGCGAGAACCCCTGGCAGGGCAGCTTCATCGTCGACAAGCTGACCGACCTGGTGGAAGAGGCCGTGTACCAGGAGTTCGAGGCCATCAGCGACCGCGGCGGCGTGCTGGGCGCCATGGACACCATGTACCAGCGCGGCAAGATCCAGGAAGAATCCATGTACTACGAGCACAAGAAGCACGACGGCTCGTTGCCCCTGGTGGGCGTGAACATGTTCCTGCCTAAAGAAGGCGGCGGCGAGGTCGCTACCGAGATCGAGCTGATTCGATCCACGGAGGAGGAGAAGGGGCAGCAGATCGCGAACGTGCAGGCGTGGCAGGCCGGACGGAATGCCCTGGCGCCAGCGCTTCCCCCTCTTCCGCCTGCGGGAGAGGGCCGGGGTGAGGGCGCTCTTGAGCCCGGCAACACCGCCTCAAACGACCACCAACTGGCGTACCTTCAGCATACCGCCCGTGCGCGCGAGAACGTGTTCGCGGCGCTGATCGAGGCGGTGAAGACGCATAGCCTGGGACAGATCAGCCATGCGTTGTATGAGGTGGGTGGGGAGTATCGGCGGAATATGTAGATCTAATCTGATGTGTTCGCATGGAGGTGGAATGCGCGGTTTCAATAGTGTGAGAGTTCATCGGGGAAGGATTTATCAAAGGCGCGCCGCCTTGAAGCGCAGCCGGGGTGGCGGGGTTAAGGCGGCTGTGCGTTTAGTTCGAGGTGCGGAGGGATACGGTTCCTTGTATTCCATTCGCACGCACTTGGCCGAAGTTTATGGCCGGTCCTTGTCCGAGATATTTAACATAATCGATAGTCGGGACAGGTCGCGATATTATATGGTTTCGTACTTGTCGCGTACTCTTTTGGAAACTTCCGCCGCTGCCGCGTTGAGTAGGCTGGATCCTTTTCGCGTTCTGGCACTACGCAAAGCTCAAGCTGATGGTCAGTACGATCCGGGTCGTCGCTCACTCCTTGCCATCGAATGGGGGCGGGATGTCATTACGAAGGATGGCGGGGACAGACCTCAATGGTCGTCTCTGAAAGGCCTAGACGCATATTCGAGAGGTTTGCTCGACAGTCCTTGGCTAAGCTTGGCGTTTGCTGATGCAATAAGTAGATCTGCGGATGCTGCCCGTCAAAATTCGGGCCCTTGGAT
This sequence comes from Luteimonas abyssi, assembly GCF_001482195.1. Lineage (GTDB taxonomy): Bacteria > Pseudomonadota > Gammaproteobacteria > Xanthomonadales > Xanthomonadaceae > Luteimonas > Luteimonas abyssi. The sequence continues at coordinate 1,372,694 of NZ_KQ759763.1, forward strand.
TAGGGATTTGAGAGAGAAAGATCCCGAATCACTTTGGAGATTCATTCGAGGGCAATGCGCTCAGCTCTACTCAAGTCTTTCGAAGCTTGTGCATGTTGAATTTATGGATAAATTGGCCGAAAGTGATCATGCAGGAATTGTTGATAATGCTATCAGGTCGATCAAAATTTCTATGCTAATCGTATACGTTTCTAACTTCTTAGATCATTCCTCGGGATGTCTCAGTTCGGAAATTGCCGTTGGGGATTTGATGCGAGCGCAATTGGATCTTGCGGAGGTTAATTTTGGCCGGCTATGACGAAGAGCGGGGGTTGATTTTAGCTGCTGAGGACTGTCCTCCAGAGCTGTTTGACTCATACCATAAATTTTCAGCGCATGATTTTGCAATCATAAGAAAACTGGTCGCGCACGGTCCAATATTGATTCGAGGGGGGCGAGGTTGCGGAAAAAGTGCGTTGATGATCGCCGCTTATCGAAAGTTAAAGGTTGAGGATGATTCAGCTTTTGGTGTTTATCTTAGTTTGCGTCACCTGCCCCTTCTGAGGAGTACAGGTGCAGATTACGAGAAGTTTTTCTTAACGCTTCTCATCGAAAGTGTGGCAAATGCCAGTGCTCGCTTCGGATTCGATTTTTCTCCGGAGGCTGACACTCACTCCGTGCGTACGGCGCTTAATGATTTGGCGTCTTCGATAGGCAAGCGCATTGTAATACTATTCGACGACGCGGCTCATATCGGTCGAGAGGCTTCGTTGCAAGAATTTTTTGATCTTTTCAGGACACTTTCTTCCAGTCTAATTTCCTGTAAGGCGTCTATTTATCCAGGTGTGACTAGGTTTGGGGCGCGCTTCGATGTTTATAACGATGCTACCGTTGTGGATGTCGCTCGTAGCGATGAGGATCCCGGATTTCAAGAGTTATTTGCAGATGTAGCTCGCGCTCGATTTCCTAGCGTGGTGAATGTTGTAAAAGTCTCGAAATCTATGAGCCAAGAGGATTTCTTTGGCTTTGTAGGGCAGTCTGTGTTGGGTAATATGCGGGGTTTTGTTTACGCGATGAACGCCGTGGAGCGAGTCAGCGATGAGAGGATAGTTGGCTTGCCCTTACTGGGGCGCGTACTGAAAGAACTTTCTTCGAATTATTATTGGCCTCTTCTGGACGAGTTGCGGCCGAAGCTCGGTGGTTACGAGGACATGCTCGTTGCTTCTACCGATGTTGCTGAGGTCGTTTTCGAAAAGTGCGGTGGGTTGGAGAGTAATTACGCTCTAATTCATAGGGATGTGGTTTCAAAATTTTCAAAAGCCTTGGAAATTCTTGAATACGCCGGTTTTATTGCGAGGCGTGATGTTTCGATGGCAATGAAAAGTGGAGGTCGCGGAGCTCGTTATTCATTGAATTTGTGTGGCCTTCTTGAGAGCGTGCCCGGATCCCGTATTACTCAGGGGCTTTTTGATTACTGGGTGGGCGGGGCTGACTATGTGGAGTTCCACAGAGGGGGCTCAGATTTTTCAGAGGTTGTGGTTCCTGAGGTGAGAGAGAATGCCGATCTAGGTGTTCTTGGTATGGGTATAGATAACTTGCTTCGCTCCAATGCTTATCCGTACGGATTAAGCGAGCAGAAAATTTCTGTTCTTGAAAAGGCTGGCTATAAGACTATCGGGCTACTCGCTGAGGCTAGCGAAGAAGATCTGATGTCGCTCTATAGTGTTGGAGAGGTTATGGCTAAGAGAATCAAGTTTGTCGCCCATCAAGCGATCTGGATGTGATATGCGAGCCAAGATAACGGGGTCAGGTCCACTTATCTAGGATGACGCCGCGCGAGCGGCGACGTAGGCCAGTCAGGGGGACGGCATGCGACAGGGATTGAAGCAGGGGGGCGCATCGCCGGGACGATGCGCTGACGAGGGTGCGGCGATACCGGCTGAGGCATCTCTTCGCCGCTTATCGCCAGGAGGTCGGCTCTACCAGAGCGCCCGGAACACCGGCGGAAGTGCGACGACTTCCATCCAGGGCGCGGCAACTTCGCTGCAGTGGGCGTGCCGTGATGTGCAGCTTCGAATAACGGTTCCAGGTTCACTTAGCCTGCGTTGAGGGATGGGTACCTGCAAAGAGGCGGGTTTCGGCTTCCACGATCGCGCCCCCAGATGCGCTGCTGTTGCAGGTAGGAAACTGCAGTTGGCGCCGTTTCGCCCCCCTTTCGTGCCGCGGGTGGCTCCAACATCTCGGCCTGGTCCCTCGACTAACATCGTTTGCTGACGCCGGGGAAGGAGCCTGCATCGTGAAGCTGTATGCGAACGCGTTGAACCGTAACTACCTGCGGAGTGTTTTGCCGGGCCCGAACGACGAAGTCGAATGGGTCAAGGCAGCGATCGCCTACGGTGACGACGAGAGGACCCTAGTGCAAAGCTGCTTGGACAAGCGGAAGCGGCTCGACATCTGGATGCGGTATGACCATACGGTTCCGGTGGCACCGAAACTGCTTAGGCACCTGTTGTCATGTGCATCGAGGAACGTCTTCTGCAGGCTTGTACCGGATGTCCTGCACGCGAAGGTGATCTGGTGGCGGGGCTATGGGGTCTACATCGGCTCCGCGAACCTGACGGATCGCGCCTGGATGACCAGCATCGAGCTAGGGGCTTTCCTTCCAGAAAGTGAGCTCGAAGCGGGGCAGCAGATGGGCGAACTGGAAAGGTTCTTCGACACGCTGGACGGCTATGACCGAGTGTTCGACCTGACGGAGGAGGTGATTCGGGAACAGGAGGCAATCCAGCGCGAGCGCAGCAAGGACGACGCTGAAGTTAACGCGAAAGCGCGCAGGCGCAGGAGCGTGCCGGAGTGGAGCGGTCCTGACTTCGCGGGCGACAGGCAGAACGTAATCAATCGCCAGAGAGATCAGTTCGTCAAGGAATGGAGGAGCGGCGTAGCGATTCTCGATGGCCTCGCGGAACAGGCGCCGCACTATCGGCCGGTTTGGCTGCACGCGGACGTTCCGTCGCGCTGGCAGGCGGATCAGTTCCTTCACGCGTACTACTACAACAGAGTCGCCGAAGGTGCGGCGCATCCATTCGAGGACCACTATCGTGCCAATTTTCGCGATCCTCAAGGCGCGTCGAAGGCCGCACTTGAATGGTGGGCTGACTTGCCGTCACCACCCTCCGATGAAGACATCAACTGTCATGAGCGCGCGCCTACGATCCGCCGGATTCTGCATCAGGATCGCCATCATCTGATGTCAAGTGACGACCTTTACGAACTGCTTCAAGCGAACCATTCCAGCAGAGACCATATCCGGCGAATGACCCTTAGCCAGCTGCATGTCGATGTCGCCGATGCCGATGGCGTTGATCGTATTCGTGCCTTCGCAGACTGGCTCTGGAAGCAACGTAACGCGAGCGGGGAGTCGTTTTTCGAGCTAATTAGATACGTGATCGATGGCGGTACGGTGGCGGATCTACCCATTAGGCTGTTCGATGCGACTGAGGCCCGTGCCTTTGCACACGTAGGCAAGAATCAGCTCGCAGAGATTGCTGGCTGGGCACGGCCCGAGAAGTACGGACCGCGAAATGGCCGTACCAGCAAGGCGCTGCGGGCACTCGGCTACAACGTGCGAGTGTACTGACGCCGCGTAGCAATGGGTGCTGAGCGCGTCTATGCCAGGCTCGAAGTCCCAGCGGACACGACGACGTATGCGGAGAGCCTCCTCTCCGCACGCCGGAAAAACAGGCGGCGTCGTGGAAGAGTAGGGTGCCAGAGATAACGGGGTCAGGTTCACTTATCTAGGATGACGCCGCGCGAGCGGCGACGTAGGCCAGTCAGGGGGACGGCATGCGACAGGGATTGAAGCGGGTGGCGCATCGTCGGGACGATGCGCTGACAGGGGTGCGGTGGGATCGGCTGGAGCATCTGCTCGCCAGCTATTACCGCGATGCTGGCTACGCGGTCGATCACGTCGGCACGGGCGGCACGTCCGCGGCGTTCGATGGCGGCGTGGATCTCGAACTGCGGCGTGGGGATGAGGTCGTGCTGGTGCAGGTCAAGCACTGGAATGCGTACAAGGTGCCGCACAACGAGGTGAACCAGTTGATCGGGCTGATGATCAACGCACGGGCGACCGGCGCGATCTTGGTGACGAGCGGGGAGTTCACCAAGGCCGCCATCGAGGCGGCCACGCGACACGGCCATGTGCGGTTGATCGATGGCGACGAGTTGCGCGCGATGCTGGGGGCGTTGCCCGAGCCGCCGGCATCGTCGGATCTGCCGGCCGATGCGCCTGCGCTATCGAGAGGTGAGCGCATCGCCACACGGGTGGGCGAGCATCTGGTGCACACGGCGATGGACCGGCTGGTTCCTGGGCCGCGCGGGGGGCGGGGCGGGGGCATCAAGCTCACGCTCGGGCTGATGGCCGCGAAGGCGCTGTTCTCGTTGGCGGTCCTGGCCGGCGGGTTCTTCATGTTCAAGCAGCTGATCGAGGGGCTGAATTTCGGCGTGCCGCGCTCGGCAGCGACAGCACCTGCATCCGGCGCACCGTCGCAGGCCCGCGGTGCGCCCGCGGCCATGCAGTCGGCCCCGGCGTCGATGTCGGTCGCAACGCATGCAATGCCGATTGCGGCAGAGGGAGCCGACTGTCGGGAGGTGATCGATCATTTCTCCGGCACGTTCATCGATCACTGCGCCCAAGCACGCGCATCACGCACGCCGTCGAGCGCGGATCAACAGGAGGCCCGGCGCAGGGCGGATGCCGCGATGGAGGTGCTGCGGGCGTCCACACCCGAGTTCTGATGCTCGTTGTGGGTGCTTGATTGACCGGCTCGTGCCTTCGCGTGCTGCGTCCGGTGTGTCAGACGTTTGTGTTGTTCCCATCCGCCAGGCGCCAGACGGCACTTGGCGATTCTTCTAGTCCCTATATCCACAGGATGGATGTCGATGAAGCGTTGCATGGCACTGTGTTTCGGCGTGATGTTGGCGGTGATGAGCGGGGCGGCGAGCGCCCAGGACTTGGCGCCGGCGGATGCGCCGCGTCTTGACGCGGTGGCCGCGACAGGCGCGGCGATGTACCGCCTCGATCAGGCGGCTGCGACGGCAACCGATCTCGCCCAGGCGCAGCGCGCCTTCCGGCGCGACAAGCGGGTACGGGGTTGGATCACCGAGGATCTGGGGTCGGCGGTGGCCGTGTACTTCCTGGATGACGCCGGCCAAGCGATCTACCGGGTCGACGTGCCCGATTCGGACGAGGTGTCCGGCGCGCTGCAAGTCATGGACACGCCGCTGGTGTTGGACGGTGCGTTGGCAGCGGCCGTGCAAGCGCGCGCGTCGGCATTGGCGGCACTCGAGAGCGCGGATGATTTCGGCGGCTGCAGCCGGCAGCACAACACCGTGGTGCTGCCGGTGGATGGGCATCCGGGGCGCTTCCACGTCTATATCCTGCCGGGCACTACGCGGCACCACGTCGTGCCGATCGGCGGCAGTTACCGTGTGGAGGTCGACAACGGGCAGGTGATCGCCCAGCGACCGTATACGCGCTCGTGCATCGAGCTGCAGAACCCGCCCGGTAACGTGGCGATGATGATCACCCACCTGCTGGACGACACGCCGACGGAGGTGCATGTGTTCTGGAGCCTGTGGGCCGGCACTCCGCTGATGGTCTCAACCGAGGCGGGTGCGTGGCGGGTGGAGAACGGCCAAGTGACCTTGCTGCACGAGCAGTGATAACGGGGGCGGTTTCACTTGCCGCCGCTTTTGGCTAGGCGATGTGCAAGCAGGGAGCCGGTAAAGCGCTGCGTCCTGACTTCGACCATCGTTCGGAAGTCACCGCGTCCCCAGCGCTATTGTTGGCGGGAGGGCGCCATGCGTGGCGAGCATGGCGCCCGATTTATGACCTGTCTATCGGGGACGCACACGGCGGCCTATACAGAAAGTGAAACTGCCCCCCGTTTTTGCACATCAATATGCTTATGATATCTCCGTCTCAACGTGGCCCACGCGCAGGAAATAACTGAATCGTCACGCCGAAGGGAAGTTCAATTGTTGTCAGCTTTATTTGAAGCCTGGTTTCTAGGAAAGCTCAGCGGCTGTGTTCTGACTTCAAAATTCTGAAATTCGACGACCCTCAGGCGCTCACTTTCAGTGTCGAAAATAGCAACGTGGTCGGTCGAAGTGGCCACGATATAACCTCGAATCATCAACTCGTTCTCGCGCCAAAGTTCTGCGGGGTCGAGGTAATGCTCTCCCGTTCGAAAGCTGTCAATCATCTTGTCGGCTGACTGTTTTCCTGCGCTCTCACCGACGAGCGCTGGGATGATTGCGATAAGCAGGATCAAAAGAAAAAGGTAGAATGCCAAGGTCATCGAAAGTGCGGAAAGGAGTATGGCGGAAGCGGCATTCTTGAGCCAAGCCGGAATCTTCTCGACCCATTGTGATCGAGCCCGCTTTGGTGCTGGCAGGCGAAAGAACCAGATCACTAGCGCGATCATGAGGCATATCACCCCGAGAAGCGTCAGTGGCATGTTGTCCAGCAACCTGGCGCTCTCGTAGTAGATCGCGTAGTAACCATTGATCATGGTCCACTCCACGCCGCGGCCGAAGAGATCGCTTGGCACGCCCAGCCCGCGCAGTTGGGTGATGTGGGCAATATGACCGGTCAAATGAAGGCAGATGCCGGCCAGGGTGCCAAGGGCAATAAGCAATGCCATAACCGAGGTCAAACGGCTAGCCCAGACGCTCAACGAGCGGTTTGGCGGACGCCCGCCACTCGACTCTTCCACAGTGCTTTCCATATGCCTCCCCCTGATTTGGCCTTGAATGCCGTCACAGTAGCGCTCGGCAGTCTCAGTTCCGGAGACGGCGGTAGCGGGGTCAGGTCTAATTTTCCGACTTCCAAGGGCGGTGAGCTTCTCGAACCCCGGTGAAGGGCTTCGCTTTGGTTCCGGATAACGGGTCAGGTTGGCTCACTTACTGCCGTTTTTGGCTGGATGGTGGCGAACGCTGGCATCGCCTACGTGGTGTTGACCGAGGTCGTCGACTGCCGACCCAATTTGAGCAGGAAATCACTGGGTCATTACAGGCGCGTGGTCGATCAACCGTTTCCGCACTTCCAAGACTCGTAAGGAATTGGATGTTCATTTAGATAGTGTTGCGTGGCAGGCTCAAGTTTTTCCCTTGAGTATGCGTAAGCACCGCCAGTTTTTCCCTGACTTGGCCCTTCTGACACCACACTTGCCTGCGAACACATCACTTCGACTGGCTCAAGGCCCACGCCACTGTTCCAAACCTTGACCGCACCACCAGGCGCTAGTCCGACAATCAGCTGATTGCGGTACTGCAGCTTCTGTTCGGGCAAGTACCTCGGCTGTGGCTCGCGTTGCTGCATCAAGCGTCGCACCTCGTCGGGAATCTCGAGCGTCACTTCGTAGGTCTGGGGTTCGACCAGTGATTGCCAGCGCACGTAGATGCGGGCGGGCAGGTCCGCGCCGGTGACGTTCCGGCCTGCACCACGCCCCGGTCGATCTGGCCAACCCGATGGGTCTCCCGAGTAGCGAAGCGACACCGTGCCGCTCCCCGCGTTCGGATACAGCCCCCCTTTGACATCGATGACGCTCGCGGTCTCCACCCACGTTTCCATGTAGGCAGGCGCGCCGAAGCCGAGGTGCCATGGCTCTTCCAATGCGCCAGACCTCACCGTGGCACCGCTGCATCCGATCAACATGACAAACAGCAGTAACCAGACACTTTTCATTCCGCACGCCCTCCGATGGCGTCTACAAGGGCCGTCAATCGGCTCCGCACGTCCATGAGCCGTAGGGGATCGGGTGGGCCTCCACATATGGGCGCGCCCGTTCTGGCAAGGTCACGTAGCGACCACCGTAACGGCCACCGTCGGGTCCTCCTGCCACCACGCTGGCCTGTGCACACATCACTTCGACCGGATTACCCAGCGTCCCACTCACCCACACCTTGATCGCACCGCCGGGTGCCAGACCCACCACCAGCCGATCCCGATAGCTGCTCCGGTTCGGATCGCGCACCGAAGGGGCCTGCGTCAGCATCAACGCGCGCACCTCCTCCGGAATCTCCAGCGTCGCCTCGTAGGTCTGCGGCTCCACCAACGATTGCCACCGGACATGGATGCGGGCCGGGAGACTGGCCCCGATGATCGAGCGTCCCGGGCTGGCGCCGAGCGTGGCGGGCCAGCCCGCGGCACTTCCGGAATAGGAAATCCCCGCAGTACCGCTACCGGAACGCGGAAAGACCCGACCGTCCATGTCCTCGACGCGTGCAGCTTCGATCCATGCACTCATGTAGTTCGGTGCGATGAATCGTAGTGCCCACGCGTCATATGGCAATCCACGTACTGCGGTACTTGTTCCGGAGACACAGCCGGGCAACATCACCAGCAACAGGACAGCCAGCCATAGCCGCTTCATTCCGCACGCCCTCCCAGGTTGGCGTAGTTGACGCGTGCATAGTCGTCCGTCGGCCGGCTGATGTACAACGCGTTGAACGGCAGCGGGCCGGGGCCGAGCCCCTCCAGCAGATCGATGTTCCAGTGCGCGGACAGATGCAGGTACTTGCGCTTGAGCAACGCGTCTTCGGCCGCGGTCAACAAGGGGCCACCACCGCGCGCATACGCGACGAGCTTGTCGCTGATCGGTTGGAGGTCATCCGGCAAGGACAGCGCAGGCACGTCGTCAGGCGACTGCTCCCACGGCACCCCCGCATCCTCCGCCAGGGCGTGCATGACCCGCAGGCAGACCAGGGTGTAGGCCGCGCTCACTCGTCGCTTGAGCCGCACCGTGGCATACGTGCGTTGCCGCGGTTGTGGCACCACGCTACCTGTTCGTGGGTCGCGGCGACGGTAGATGATCGCCCGGGCATCCACCTGCAGTTCCGCTTCCGGATATGATGGATCCAGCCAAGGACGCCACAGGGTCTTGAGCCTGTCGGCCTCCCGATAGGCGCGCGCACGTTCCGGCGTACGTCCCAGCGGTTCGTCGCTGGAGAGGGGTCGGATCATCATCAGTTCCTCGACCACCTCGTCCCGGTAGCCGCCGCCGATATCGGCATGGGCACCCGGCAGCAGGCGGATGTCGGTGTGCGGCGGGCCGGTCAGGGTCAGCGGGAAGTTCACCCGGTGTTCGTCCCGGGCACATAGTTGCACCACCTTGTCGGCACAGCCCTCGGGCAGTTGCATCTCCAGCCCGTGCGTGCGGGCACGGAGCGGATCGCCGGTATCCGCATCCAGTCCCACATTGACGACTGTGTCGAAAAGGCCGACGAAGGCAATGCGCACATCGCGTTTGGCCTGGAATCCCGGCACATAGGTGGCATCACAGTTGGCCAGCGGATCGCACAGGTCGATGCCGCGCTGGTGCACGAGTGCCACAAAGTGCCGGGCGGCGGCTGCACCGCGCGAGAAGCCGAACACGTGGAAGACGACACGCTCGACCAGAGTGTCTGAGTTGTCCTGCGCGAATCGATCCAGTGCTTCACGCACTGTCTTGTCCAGCGTTTCCTCTGCGCGACTTCTGACACCGGCAGCACCTTTACCCATGCCCTGTCCCCGGATCGTACTGTCGGGTTCTCCCGTTGTTGTACCGATGCCGGCGATGTACAACGGAATGAAGAACTCACTCGCACCGTCCTCGGGAAGTGTTTGCGTGCTGTCCCGAAACAGGTCGTACAACTTCGCCACATTCGTCGCAGCCCCCTCGTAACTGCCACTGCCCATGTAGGACTTGCAGAAGTCCCGATAGGCCTCCGCATCCGCCTCGTCGCGCACGTCCACGCGGCATTGCGCGCCGAGCTCGGCATTGGTGGCGTTGTTGTTGGTGCCGTCGAAGAACAGCCCGAGGTGCACGGTGACGGCGTTGAGCATCGGCTCGGTGCTGTCAGCGAACGCCATGGCGTCGTCCGACTGGGCCGGGCGCAAGCGGGTGGGCACTTCGTGGCCTGCCTCCTCGGCCCGGCGCCCAGCCGGCGTGAGATAGCTCTGCGGCAGCGTGTCCTCGATGCGCATCGTCAGCGGACAGCTGCTGATGGCGTGACAGCCGCAGCTGAGCTTGTGGCCCTGCAACACCAGCCCACGGCCGTTGAGGCTGCGGCTGAGGCAGCCCTCCACGAACACCTGCTGCCCACCGCAGCAGATCGCCGACATGCCGCGGGTGATCACCGGAATACCGTCGATGGGCATGAACGCATCGCCCGGCCCGAGGACGTGACCGCCGCTGCTGGTGCGGTCGCCGACGCGGATCGGGCCGCCCCGGAGCAGGCGGGTCATGCGCCGGTCCCTGCGTCGTCGCCGAGCGTGGCGAGGGCGACGCTGCCGTCGTCGTACTCGATGGCGACGACGCTGTGCTGACCGGGATCGAGGATGTACTCACCTGGACGCGTGGTGAGGCTGCCGGCGCAGGCGACGGGCTGGCCGTGGGCCTGGAGGGCATCCAGGCGGGTGAGGATGCGGGCATCACCCAGGTGAGGGTGGGTGACGGTATCGCCAGCGCAGGCCAGCGGCACGTCGTGGTGGCGCATCCCGCTGGACGCAGTGGCGACAGTACTGCCGAGGTTGGTGCGGGCGCCCTGTTGCGCCAGCGGCACGATCCGGCGGGGCTGCGGGGGCCGGTGGGGGCGTGCATCGTCTTTCATGTCGACCTCTCTCCTTGAGATTCCTTGTCGATGTGCGGCATGCGTGGGACAGGCTGGTCCGGCCGGGCGTGCGGTGTCGTCGGGCAAGTCAGTGTTCGGCTTCCGGACAACACCGCGACCGGGAGTAGGAAAAACCTGATTAGGGAGAACGTGCGGGTCCGGGACCTTCTATGGGTGGGCTGGGGGTGGGGGGCGACACGCGGCTCCACCACTTGATATGCAATTGAAAGATGTCATCAAATGCAATCAAAAGATGTATTGCTTGGTTCGTTACACGTCGGCACTTTCCGGGCGGTAAGCGCCGCTGTCGTAAGTCCGCCGCCTTGCACCTGACTTACGCAGCACGTAGAGTCTACCTCGGGCGTAGCCCATGGGTCATGCTGTTTGCATGTTCGCGTCGCAACCGGCCCGCCTGTGAGTTCCGCCCTCTCCGCTCCCCGGGCGGTGGTGGCGGCGCGCCTGCGCCAGATCCGCCAGCTGCGGGGCCTGAGCCAGCGGGACGTCGGAATCCGGATGGGACTGGACAAGGACACGGCATCGGCACGGATCAGCCGCTACGAGAGCGAGGCCATGACGGTCAGCCTCGAGTCGCTGTTCGCGCTGGCGCAGGCCCTGGACGTGCCCCCCGCCTACCTGCTGGCCGACACCCCGGCCATGGCCGATGCCATCCTGGCGCTGGGCACCGAAAGCGCCACCCAGCAGACAAGGCTGGCGGAGGCGGTCGCGGCCTTGGTGGCGATGCCCGTCGGCCAGCGCAAGGCACTGCTCGAAGGCCTGCTGGACACGCACCGGCCATAGCACGCACGGCCGGGTTCGCAAGGAACCGCACACATGTGGGCAAGGATGCGCCACTGGCTTCGGCAACGCCGTCGTCCGCCGCGTCGCACCGTCACTGCCGAGGTCATGACGGCGCTGGTCGACATCAACATGCTCTCGTTGAACATCACCGAGGCGCAGTGGCTGCTGCGGCATGTCGCGCCGCTGACGGATGCAGAGACGCAGACCATCACGCGCTTCCTCGAAGCGGCCGCCGCGTGCCTGGCCGAGACCCCGCCGCTGTCGGCACCTGCCGATCAATGGCACGCGCTGCAGGCGCGCGCGCGTGCGCTCAATGCGGAGTTCACGCGTTTGCGTGACCGGGTGACGGGCGGTGATGACCGCGCGCCATAAACACGGAATCAGGTTCGGGGAAAACGGGGTCGGAAAACGGGGTCAGGTTCACTTTGACGCGCCCTCGACCGCGAGGCCTGATAGAGAGCCGGCTAGTTCACCTCACTTGGGGACTTGCCTTCCGGCTGTCACGGCGACCTACCGGGAGGTCCGCACTGCGGTGCGGAAGACAGCTCCCTTATGTTGACCCAAGAGCGACTAGCCCGCGGCACCCACCGTAGCTTGTTGCAACCAGCGAGTACACGTGCGTGGTGGACGGGGAGGCTCACCGTCTCGATCGCGTAGTTCGAGCCATCAGGTGATGGCGGGATATCGCAATGCGAGTGCCTGTGCGATCAGCCTACGTTTCTCGACAGAGACGACTGGCTCGCCGTAGGTGAACCACTCGCAGCCCCGGCCCATCGGCGTGAAGACAAAGACCTCCGAACTCTTCCCGGCTCCTGTCTTCTCTACATACCATCCAGGCAGCGAAACAGCGGGCTTGACGGAAGCCGGCTCGTCCAATGCTTCGCGCAGAAGGTTGGCGAGGTGGCTTGCCTGGCGTCGTGCCTGCTCGATTGGGGCACGCGTCACAAAGTCAGGGAATTGAAGTGTTTCGCCATCGAAGGTGAGCTTTGCTTTGTTCTGGGATGGTAGGTGTCTCGGCTTGCGAAATGATTTGGTCTCCACAGCGAAGATGCCGCGGGGCGCGATCACCACGTGGTCGATGTTGAATTTCCCGCAAGGCAGGTCGTGCATCACAATGCAGTCTTTCGCGGTGAGCCGGTTGAGCTGTATGCCGGTCACACGCTCGGCCAACAGACCATCCCGTGCCTGCTCCTTTCGCTTGAGATGGCGTTGGTACTGCCAGAAGCCGAACCCAAACAGAGGCACCCATCCTGCAAGGAAGAGTGCCTCTTGCGTTCGGAAGCGAAACTGCGTCCAGTCGATCTGCGTCGTCGCCCAGATCAGAAAGAGCATCGGCAGCGCGAGGGTCATGAGGTTGTATCCGTACATGATCTCCTCGTCCGCTTTGTCGATGCGTCGTAGAAGCTGCTGCCCAGGCAGATGACCGATTTGCTTCCCGTGTAATGGTGATCGTCGCTGGCGCGATGTCCGGACGGCCTTGAACACCAAGAGAATGATCAACGTGATCACAGTTGATGCGATGAAAACTGCGTGGCCGATGAAGATTTCCCATTTCATATCTGTGCTCCTTGCGCTGATGCAGCGACATCATGGTGCGCGGTTTCAGCACGTAACGCTCGCTAGCGACAAGACCGACTCGTGGCGGCCCTCCCGGAGCGTGCTGGTGCGAAAGTGGCCTGCATTAAAAACGTATTGGTGTCCGAGCCGCTGCATGAGTTGCCCAGTATCGCCAGCCGCGGCGTTGCCTTGGTTGTCCCTCAGAACAGAGGCATGCAGAGGCATGCCGGTCACCAATAGCTCTCCCTGCAGCGCCTGCAGATATCGCAGGCGGTCACTATCAGCAATGAAAAAAAAGAGTGGCCGATTGTTGCCGCGCTACATGATGTGTTGCGTAACTTTAGTTAGGTTGAGGCGGGCAGGCGAGCCACTCGGGTCAGTGTGCTAGTCCGCACGCGGCGCGCGCATCGAGGAATCTGAAGAGGGTTGGCCGGTTGAATTACTGGCGCGTCATGAAAGCGAAGCTGACCACGTCTGACAGGGGGCCGGTAAAGCGCTGAGTCCTGACTTCGACCATCGTTCGGAAATCACCGCGTCTCCAGCGTTACCGTTGACGGGAGGGCGCCATGCATGGCGAGCATGGCGCCCGATTAATGACCTGCCCATCGATGAAGAACACGATGGCCTACACGAAAAGTGAAACTGACCCCGTTTTTACAGCCTGCTCGGTCATCAGGTCAGTTTCTCGGGTCCGCGATCACTCGGGCGGGTGACCCGTAGAGCACCAGAACACGCTGTCCAGCCGCAAGCACCGGCTCTGATCCTTGGACGACTGTCATCAGACTCCCGTTACTTGTCTCGACCACGTACTCGATTCCGCTCTGGCCGGACACGCCACGCTCGGCCGCAGCACCTGCGATCGAGCCGATCACCAGGCCGCCGATAGCTCCAACGGCGCCGACGGCATCGTTGCCGCCGATCTGGGAGCCTGCGACAGCGCCTGCCGCGCCGCCAGCAATAGAGCCGCCGCCTCGGCTTCCATCGATTGCGACCGATCGCGCGCTCACGACGACACCTTCCACCGAGCGGTTGACCTGACCAACTGATCCGACCGAGTAGCTATCGGGTCGGATGTTCGGTGTGCAGGCAGCAAGACCCGCTGCGAGTCCGAGGGCAACGACCAGCCCTCTCACGGCGCGGCCTCCGGACGACCGTTGGGAAACATCGGCCTCGTCACATCGATCGTTTCAAGCGCCTGAAGAAACTGTGCAATGTTGTTCTGGACCGATCGGTTGATCGACTCGCGGGCGCGGATCATCCCAGCGAATGCATAGCTCGCGGGCACTACGCCAGATGCGCTGATGTCTTGTGTGTAGATGATCGAGCCTGACTCTCGATCGATGATCTCGTAGCGAGCCGTCGTCTGGGTGGTCATCGATGCGCCGAACGCGGGAACATCGAGCTCAAGAACCTTGACGCTGAGGCTGACCTTACGATTGGAGTTGTCACTGAAAACAGCCATCCGATTGAGGGCTTCTGTCAGGGCCGACTCCCACATTTGAGGAACTTCATGCTGAGCGGCCGCAGGGATCTTGCCCTTGGCTTCATCCGGTCGAGCGAGTGAGACCGTCAGTGAGCGCATGTCGGCATCGACTTTCTGCGCGGTGACGCCAACGTTGGGCACGGAAAAATTGAGTGGTGGATTGGATGCACATCCCGCCAAGCCCAGTACGAGGACTGCGGCCAAAAACATCGTCTTCATGGAGTTCCCCTGTATGCCCATCCTGGGCGATGTGGGCAGCCTGAAAGGCTGCCCCGCCTTATCGGCTCGCTCGAAAGGAAGTTGAGAGGCGATGAGGACCGCTCCCTCCCATTTCGCGAATTCAGAAAATTCCTACACCTGTCCAGCCGATTGTTACCTTGACCGCCCAGCACTCCCCGTAGCAGACTCGACCCCAAGGAGCGTCGAAACTCCTCACACAGCGGTACCCACCTCCGTCAATCTGGTGGGTTTTTTGTGCCCGTGCGTTTGCTTTCGGGCATGGACCGACGCGATCCCTGCGTCGGGAGGGCGGCTAATACAAGACCCTTCGGGGAAATACGCCCGCCGGCTGTGTGCGGTTTCGAACCTCCCGACTTCCCGTCCTCCGTCTGGCGGACGGGCACTTCATGGAATGGAGGACACGACGATGTCGACGTTCGAGACGGAAGATCGCGGCGCACTGGGCTATTTCCTGAGCGAGGACGGCCAGTCCCGGCTGCGCAAGCTGCACCAGCACATCGAGTTCCTGTCGCGCCTGGCGGAGCCACGCGTGGACGAGGAAGAGGACGGCCCCGAGATCGAGGCCCCCGCACTGGCCGGCTGCCTGGAGCTGCTGGCCGAGCAGGTGCAGCAGGTGCTCGATACGGTGTCCTGGCCGGCACGCCTGCAGCCGAGGGGCACGCCGGTGAGGGTGGGGCAGCAGGCCGACGGCGACGAGGCCGAAGACGCGGATGAGACCGATGCCGACACGTCGCCGGCGGCGGCCTCCGCTGACGATGACTACGTCTTCGGCATGACCATGGACCAGCTGGACGAACTGCACCGCCTGCTCGACCTGCTGCGCGCCCAAGGCGATCTGATGATGGCCACCGGCGACGGCGATGTCGCCAAGGACACCATCGTCGTCACCGGCTCGGCGGTCTTCGACGGCGC
Source organism: Luteimonas abyssi (assembly GCF_001482195.1). Lineage (GTDB taxonomy): Bacteria > Pseudomonadota > Gammaproteobacteria > Xanthomonadales > Xanthomonadaceae > Luteimonas > Luteimonas abyssi. Next base: position 1,388,319 of record NZ_KQ759763.1, read on the forward strand.
GGATGCCGTGCGCACCATCATCGACGAGGTCGAATCGCAGGCCCGCGACGATGACGACGCGCGTAGCAAGGCCCGGCGCGTGCGCGAGACGCCGCCGCTCTACAACGTGCACGCCGTGGCCGCCGCGCCGCAGGTCAACCCCGGCGCTGGTCTGCACTGAGCCCGACGCCACCCACAGCCGTGTTTGCATGTGCTGCGGGTGGCGTCCTTCGTCGAAGCGACGTTTTTTGGGCTGACGCTCTGCCTGTGCATCGCTCGGGCATGGCCTGATCTGTCGCTGTCCTGAGGCGTCGTTGCTGTGCCGACTGACCGGGCATCGCCAGCCCGGGCCATGGTCCAACGGCGTAAAACGTTGCGCCTCCTCAGATACACAATGCCGACCGCATTTTTCGGTAACGGGCGGCTTTGCCGTGCGCGTCGCGTCTGCCAGTTGGGGGGCGGCCGCGCACTGGAGCGTCTCCATGTCGGACGGCAAGGATGTTGAGTCTTGTGAGGTGACGCGGCACCGCGCTGCCTTCGATGCAGCACTGATGCATCTGCGACCCGAACTGCTTCATTTCATGCAACGGCATGTTCGCGATGCAGACACTGGCGCGGACCTCGCACAAGAAGCGCTACTGCGCTTGCTGGCTTACCGGGACATGCCCGATATTGCCTGCCATGTGTCGCTGATGTATCGCGTTGCCTGGAACCTGCTGCGGGAGCACTGGCGAACGAGGCATCGCCACCATGCGTCCCACCATGTACCAATGGATCTGATTGAACCGTTGCTGGCGGAGGCCGCTTCGGTTGAGGACATCGTCGACGCGCGCCGGGCGCTGCAGCGTCTTTCCAGCGAGGCGCTCGACACCTTGCCACCAAGATGCCGGAAGGCGTTCGAACTCCATCGCGCTGACGGTCTGACCTATCCCGAGATTGCCGTCGAGATGGGCATCTCGGTGAAGATGGTGGAGAAGCACATCGGTAGGGCGCTGGCGACATGCCGTATTGCCGTGGAGCGTGCAGGATGACAAAACCGCAAACGTTCTAGAGGAGTCTTGGCGACTTGCCGGTGCAGTCTCCTCTGGTGGCACGGCTGACGGGCACCGCCAAACCTTATGAAGCTCCCTGAGCTTTATAAGGTTTCTGGCCTTTCCTTCTAATATGTTCCTCGCCTCCCAAGCTTGCGCACATAGGCTTGTCATGCGCCGAGATGAGGTTGACGTTGAACTGCATTCGTGCCGGGCATGTGTGTCAGGACATGCCGGACGTTGCCTGCACCCACCGATAGTTCCTGGTCAGCAGCGGCACAGGTCAATCAGCATGAGCGCGGCGGGCGGCAGTGAAGCGGGGAGTGCATCGCCAGGTATCTCCGAAAGCCCCACCACATGTGGCTCTTCCCGACATCTAGGGGCTGCCCTAGGTGCGTACTCGTGCGTGTTTCACATCTCGTGTACGTAATCCAATCGTGCCTGACTGCGCAAGGTTCCACCGGTAAAAACGCCGTTATATTCCGGACTCCCCCGAAGCAGGAGAACTGGATATGTCGCTCATCCGACAGCATCGTACGAAGGCACAAATGATCGGCGTGGCGCTCGTTGCCGCCGTGGGCCTCGGTGGCTGCGCCACCTACAAGGACGACTTCGCACGCATGGACTCGCGGCTGGATTCCCTCGACTCGCGGGTGCAGGGCGCGGCCCAGAGTGCGGAATCCGCCAACCAGTCCGCGACGCAGGCCAACCAGCGCCTGGATCAGATGGAACGTCGCGTCCAGCAGCTCGAGACGGCGCCGCGCCGTACGCCGCGCGGTTGATCTGATCGGGCCGGGCCCCGTTGGCCCTGTCGGCCACGGGTCCCGGTGTTTCATCCGTCTTTCGAGGAGTGTTCCTATCGCCAAGTCCACTCACGCTGCGATGCGGGTCGTCCACGGTGCGCTGCTGCTTGCATTGGCCACCGCGAGCGTCGGTGTGGCCGTCGCGAACGAGGACGCCGCGACGCCATCGGCCGCCTCGGTCGACCAGCTTCCGCCGGGCCAGGACGTGTCCGACACGGTGATCGCGCTTGCGGGCTGGGTCATCGCCGCCAACGACAATCACGGCTACCCGTTCATGGTGATGGACAAGGCCGCCGCGCAGGTGCTGGTGTTCGGCGGCGACGGTCGCCTGCGTGGCGCAGCGCCGGGGCTGTTCGGTTCGGCGGTCGGCGACCATGCGGCACCCGGCATCGCCGGTCTTGCGCTGCGCGAGATTCCGGGACGGGATCGCACCACGCCGGCGGGTCGTTTCGTGGGCGGCTATGGCCCCTCGATCGACGCCGGCCGCGTGCTCTGGGTGGACTACGATTCGGCGGTCTCGCTGCACCCGACGGCAAGCGGCACGCCGGTCGAGCGACGCGAGGAGCGTTTGGCGTCGCCCACGCCGGACGACAACCGTGTCACCCATGGGTGCATCAATGTGGCATCGGATTTCTACGAGCAGGTGGTCCGCTCGACGTTCGAGAAGGGGGGCGTGTTCTACATCCTGCCGGACACGGATTCGATGGAAGAGACCTTTCCGGAGTTCGCGCAGAGTCGCGTGGCGGGGAAGAACTAAAACGGGGTCAGGTTCACTTACCGCCCACGACGCGCCGATCGGTTGGATGGCCGGTCACGCGCACGGGGTATGACATCCGGCGGAACGGACCAGCGGCGTGAAGGCCATCGGTTGGGTGGGAGACCACGATGTGCCTTCCCCGTGCCGCCAGGGCACGGGCGCAACATGCACTGACACGTTGTATTCAACATAAGGCGCAGCGCGCCAGGGGATGAGAGCAATGAGCAAGTGGATGGGGATGGTGCTTGTGGCGTGCGTGGGCCTCGCGGGGTGTGCGGCCTCGGTCCAGCGGCCGACATCGGTGGCGGACCGGCTGGACATTCCCCCGGTGGCGACCGAGGAGATCCATCTGCTGGTGCAGACATCCCCCGAGCATCAACGCGCGGAGGACTGGGAGGCGTTCCGCGCGGAGTGGCGAACGGCGATGGCGAGCGCGACATCGGCGGCCGGCCATCGCTTCGTCTACCTCGATGCCATGCCGGCGCAGTTCGAGGGGCCGGGCACGCTGGTGGTCGTGAACGTCAACGACTACCGGTATCTCTCGCAGGGCGCGCGGTTGGGGCTCGGCGTGATGACGGGCAATGCCTACATCGATGCCGATGCCACGTTCTATGTGCTGCCGCAGCGCACCCTAGTCGGCACCCGCGAGTACGCCACCACCTCGACCGCCTGGCAGGGGGTGTTCTCGGCGATGACGAACAAGCAGGTGGGGGCGATCGCGCAGGAGATCCTGGCGGAGATCGACGGGCGGTAGGCCTTGCTCCGAAAACGGGGTCAGGTTCGAAAACGGGGTCAGGTTCACTTACCGCGGCTTTTGGCCGGGCGGTGTGCGGGTCGGACGCCGGCAAAGCGTTGCGTCCTGGCCTCGACCATCGCGCGGAAATCGTCGCGCCCCCAGGCGCGTTGCTGCTGGAGGTACTGCTTGATCTCGACGAGGTCTTGGTCCGGGATCGATGCGTCGAGCAGCCGTCGCCATGCGCTCGCACGTGCCGCGGGATCGTCGTGCAGCGCCAGCCACGCCGGGTGCGGCGTCAGCAGGGCGTGCCTGCGCCCATCGAGGTGTGCGGCGCAGCTCGACCAGCGATAGGCGGCGGGGTCGTCGGTCACGCGCGCCCGGACCGGGTTGAGTTCGATGTACCGCTGGCAGGTGAGGACGTAGCGTTCGCTGTCGACGAGGCACGCCTTGTAGCGTCCCTCCCACAAAGTGCCGGTGCGTCCGTGCCGCGCGTTGAACGTGCCCACGTACTGCCGGCCGAGCTTCTGCATCATTCGCGCAAGGTCGCCGGTTGCACGGGGCGTCGCCAGTAGGTGGACATGGTTGTCCATCAGGACGTAGGCATGCAGCTGTACGTCGGTGGCCAGGAGTGCTTCGCGGAGCAAGTGCAGGTAGTGCAGGCGATCGCCGTCATCGAGGAAGCAGGGCAGGCGATTGTTGCCGCGCTGCACGACGTGCTGCGGGATGCAGGGAAGATCGAGTCGAGGGCGTCGTGCCATGCCAGGAAGCATGGCGCCCGATCAATGGCCTGCCGATCGGCGAAGCACGCGGTGGCCTATAGGAAAAGTGAACCTGACCCCGTTTACCCGGGAAAAGTGAACCTGACCCCGTTTACCCTGACCCCGTTTACCCCCGCGGCAGCGGAAATCGCGAAAATCGCGCCAGAGCCAGCCCGATGATCGACAGCAGGCAGGGCAACGACATCGTCAACAGAAACGCGAACAAGCCATACCCATAGCTGCGGTCAACGTTTGTGGCATACCAGACCGCGACCAGATAAAGCACCGAAGCAATCAGGATCGCCGCCATGACATGGACAATCGCGCGATTCACGCTGTCGTGTGCCGGCGTACCCAAGCGATGCCCGCCCAACAAGTAGGCCAGTCCGAGCACGCAGAACACGGTTGCTATCGGCCAAACATAGCTAAACAAGGCAAATCCGAAGCTCACGAACGCTTCAAGTACCGCCGGCATGGCAGATCCCGTACCAAGGTTGCTGCGCATGGAGCATACATTGGCAATGGCTTCGATCGACACGGTGCACAGTCGCGCTGCCAAGACGGAAACGGGGTCAGGTTCACTTACCGCCGCTTTCGGCCCGGCGGTGCGCGGGTCGGATGTCGGCCAAGCGCTGCGTCCAGGCTTCGACCATTGCGCGGAAGTCGTCCCGTTCCCAGGCGCGTTGCTGCTGGAGATACTGCCTGATCTCGACGAGGTCTTGGCCCGGGATCGATTCGTCGAGCAGCCGTCGCTATGTGCTCGCATGTGCCGCGGGGTCGGTTTGCAGCGCGCGTGAGGCCGGGTTGGGGCGCCAGTCATGCGCGCCCGGAAACGGTTGAGCCCGTTGTACCGCTGTGGGGTGCAGGGAAGATCAGGTGGAGAACGTCGCGCCATGCTGGCGAGCACGGCGCCTGATCAATGGCCTGCCGACCGGCGAGGCACACGGCGGCCGATAGGAAAAGTAAACCTGACCCCATTTACCTGGACCCCGTTTACCTGACCCCGTTTACCCACGCCCTCAGCGAGGCAGCGGGGCCAAAGAGTACTCGGGTGGCTCGGCTCCGTGCAGATGTCGGACGAAGTAATCCCAAAGTCTGCGGGTGAACACGCGGTCGTTCCGGAACAGTTCGTGGTCCTGGCCGGCCAGGTAGAGGAGATCGTAGTCGCGGTCAGCGCGGTTGAGCGCGGCCGCCAGCTGCAGGGTGAGGGCCGGCATCGCGTGTTCGTCAAGTTCGCCGTAGACCAGCAGCAGGTTGCCGCGCAGGCGGTCGGCGAGGGTGGCGTTGTCGAGGGCGGCGAAGGCTGCCGGCACACCTCTTCCATGATGGCCGTCGGCACCCGGATCCGACTCCGGTTGGCCGACGAACAACCGGTCCATGCCATGGATCGCGCCGCCGTAGATGCCTTGGAAGTTGTGACTCCCCGCCGATGCCACACCAACGCTGTAGACATCCGGGTAACGCAACAAGGCGCGCGCGGCGCTATAGCCGCCGAACGAATGGCCATAGATCCCGATGCGCGTGGCGTCGATCCCGGGATAGCGCTCGGCAAGCTGTGCGATCGCAGCAACGTGATCATCGAGCTGCACGTCCGCCGCATGCACGAAGCTCGCGTCATGGAAAGCCTTGTCGCGCCCGGCGGTGCCGCGGCCGTCGATGGTCACGACGACGAAGCCCAACTTCGCCAGACTCGCGCGCGACACGGGATTGTGCGCCGAGACGGCCTCGACGTAGCTCACCGGTGCATTGTGCAGAAACACGCCTCCGTACATGGCATCGATCAGGGGATGATTGCCATCTTCCCGGTAGTTCGGCGGCAGGTAGATGGTGGCGTAGATCGGGGTGTGCCCATCGGAGGCGAACAACTGTTCGCGGCGTGGTGGCCGCCAGCCAGCGGCGATGACCGTGCTGGCGTCGGCGTCCTCCAGCGTCAACAGTACGCGGCCGTCATCGACCGCGCGCAGGACACTGCGCGGCGGTTGCGATAGCGTCGAGTAGGTGTCGACGATGGCATTTCCGAGAGGCGACAGGGCGTTGGGGGCGCGATCGCCGACGACCGTGCCCGCACCCGCATCCACCGCATGATCGGCGTCGGTAGTGCCGAGAAGATGCGGGTCCCCGCCGTCCAGAGGTACGCGATAGAGCCGGCGTAGATAGGGATCACCGGGCTCGCGCCCGCTACCGGTGACATAGAGCTGTCCGGCGTCGGCATCTACCCCGACGATGTCGCGCACCAGCCAGTTGCCGTGGGTAAGTTGGCGCTCGACTCGACCGCTGCGTCGATCGAGCAGGTAGAGGTGGCCCCAGCCATCGCGTTGTGAAAACCAGACGATGCGATCCTGCGCCGGCAAGACCACGACCGCTGGCCGCTGGTAAGACAAGGCATTGAGTTGGACGCGGGTCTCGCTGCGTTCCTCGTGCAGGGTACGCACGCTGCCGTTGACGAGATCGATCTCCACCAGGCGCAGCCGCGCCGGCCGGTCGTAGCGTGCAATCGCGGTGTAGACCTTGCGCCCATCTTCCGCCCAACCGAGCGCGCCGGCCTCGGTCAGGGCTTGCCATCCCTCCGGGACAGGGATCACACGATTGCCCCCATCGGCGACATCGAGCGCGAACCAGCTGCTGCGCACCTGCTGGGTGTCACCAAGCAGGCCGAGTCGGACGGTGTGGACGACTGGACGGGCACCGTCGCCTGGCGAGCTGTCGAGATAGGGATATGACGTGAGTCGCCGCTCGTCGTAGCGCACGCCGAATACGCGCTCGCCCTCTGGCGACCACCAGACCGCGAAAGGCGGGGCCTGTACGCGGCCTGCGCGGCGGGGAATCGCGCGCAGGGAGAAGTCCGGCAATACGCCGTAACCGAAGCCGTCCTCCCCATCGACGGTTAGAGGCTGCGCGGTCATCTCACGTCCGTGCAGCCACAAGTTGTGGTCGCGCACCATAAGCCAGCGTTGGTTGTCGGGTGCGGCAAGTGCCTGCGGAGGCATGATCTCGCGCGTCGCCATGTGGCAGTGATACGTGGGGATCTCGCATTTGGCGACTTGAGTGGGTGTAGCTCGCAGGCTGACCCACAGGCGGTCGGCGTCGGGTTCGACCGCTTCGACGCGTGAGGCGACGTCGTCCGGGGTGCCGACGCCGGCTGTGATAAGTGCGGAACGCAGGGCCTCGGGGTCGAACAGCGGCTGCCTCGCGGAGGTTGTCGGGTCCACAAGCACGAACTCGATTCCCTCTTGCGCATTTCCGCGGTGGCGGCGATACCAGAAACGTCCGTCTGGTAGCCAATGGGGGGTTACCGTGGCATTGCGAACCGAGCCGCGCAGGCGCGTATCGAGCACGCGTTCAGCGCGTGCGTAGTCGTCGGCATTCGGGCTGGAACGTGGCGGCGCGGCGATGGCACTGCCGGTTGCGGCAAATGCGGCCATGGACGTGAGGACCATGCCGATACGGCGGTAGCGTGAGGCGATCATCGGCAGATGATAGTGCGCGGGGCGATGCCGGCGAAGCGCTGGAATAATGGGTCGGCTTCACTCCGCACCCAGCTCGCTCGGCGCCTCCACCACCGGCAACCGCAACACGCTCGGATGCCCGGCACTGTGATGCAGGCGCACCGTCGCCACCTGGGCATCGACCAGTGTTTCGTGGCCGATGCGGCCGCCGCTGTTGAAGTTGCGCTGCAGCTCGGGCGTGTCCACCGGGGCGATGACCAGCCGCAGGCGGCTGCCTTGCTCCAGTTCCCGGCAGGTCCAGGGGAAGCGGTCGAAGCGCCAGGTGTCGATGTCGCCCGGAGTGGCGAGGCGTTCGGCGTCCATGCCGTGGCGGAACCGGGCGCGCTGGATGTCGCGGCCCAGCCAGCGCAGTTCGTTGCGTGGGGTGACCTGGTACACCTCCACCTGGACGTCGGTGTCGGGCACGTCGAGTTCGATGCTGGCGTCGAACGTCATGCGGCCGCAGAGCGTCTGCGTGTGCGGCAGCGGAGCGCTGTGGAAGAACAGCTGGCCGCCCTGGAGGGCGTCGCCGTGCGCGGTGTAGTCGAACTCGCCGATCGGCCGCGGGGTCGGATGGTCCGGCGTGCGGCGCGGGTCGAAGCGATAGGCCGAGGGCGGCTCGTCGCCGGCCGGCCCGGGCTGCAGGCGGCCGCTGCGGAACACGTCGTCGGCCGGCAGCCCGCCGGCGCTGAGCTGGAAGCTGAGGGTGTGCGGGGCCACGGCCTCCAGGCTCGGTGCGGAGCGCCAGGTTTCGGCGCCCATCACGTAGTAGGTCACGCGGTCGGGCAGGGCGTCGGGCCGGGGCGCACCGTCCAGTACGTGCTTGAACCACGCCATCTGCAGCGCATCGAGATCCAGCACGGCGGCCTGGTCGAATGTCAGGCCGCCCAGTTCGGCGGTGGGGTAGCGGGTGCCGGCGTGGCTCCAGGGGCCGATCAGCAGCCAGTGGTTGGCGCGCCCGCGCCGGGTGGCGTGGGCGAGGTGTTCGTCGTAGTAGCGCAGGGTGCCGTCCTGGTCGCCGTCGAAGTAGCCGGTGATGCTGAGCACGGGTGCGTCGATCGCCGCGTACTGGGGCGGCGTCGGGTTCATGGCCTGCCAGTACGCGTCGTAGGTGGGATGCGCCAGCCAGCGTGCGAACGGCGCCTGCGGCACGCCGCTGACCGTGGCGAGGTCGGCGAAGGCGATCTCGCCGCGCCAGGCGCGCTCGAAGTGGCGCTGCCACAGCGCGGTGTCGGCGATCCACTGGGCGTTGCCCGCGCGGCCGTCGACGTAGCCCAGCCACGGCGCGATGAAGCCCAGGAAGATGCCGCGCGGCTGCGGGAAATCCCAGCCCGGATACGCCGAGGCGGTGGGCACGGCGGCCTGGATCGCGCCGGCGTCTTCCGCCATCGCCTGCCACTGCATGGTGCCGCGGTAGGAGCCGCCCATCATCGCCACGCGGCCGTCCGACCACGGCCGGTTGGCGAGCCAGCGTGCCGCGTCGGCGCCATCCGGGCCGCCGCCTTCCATCGGCCGGAATTCGCCGCCGGAGGTGCCGCGGCCGCGGCGGTCGACGCTGGCGTAGGCGAACCCGGCAGCAACGAACTTCATCGCCCGCGCGTGGGTTTCGTCGGAGAGGTAGGGCGTGTGCTGCATGACCACCGTGTGGCGGCCGTCGCCGCTCGGGCGCCACACCCGGACCGAAAGCTCGGTGCCGTCGCGCATGGGCGCGCGCAGGTCCGCTTCGATGATCGGGGGCGGTGCGGGCGGCGTGGCCGCGAACGCGGTGGGCAGTGCCAGTGCGAGTACGAGCGCGGCGAACAGCCGCCTGGCGGGACGGGCGGTGCTGCGGAGCAATCGACGGGGCATGGGCACGCCTTCGGGAATCGGGCCTGCAGGATAGCGTTGCGGCGCATGCCTGATGACGCGACTGCCGGCTAGGTGCCGCGGCGATGACGTGCGAAACGGCCTGACCTACAGGGCATCGGACGAAGGCGCTTTTCCGGAAAGCGGAGGCGGGATGTCGGATCCCGGCCGATGGGGGCGGCGTGGACGGACGCGAACACTGCGAACGCACCGTCCCGCACCGGGATCGGATCGAAGGGAACCGCCATGTGCAACATCGCTCATCTTTCGGCTGCGCCGGCAGGCGACCGGGCCTACCTGAAGGCATTGGTCCAGGCGTCCATCCATCACTTCCAGGAGTTCCGCGGGGCAGGGGCCGGCGTCGCCAACGGCTCGTGCTGTGCGGTGATGAAGTCCGGCCCGGGCCCGCAGGACTTCGTCTTCGGGCACAGCCAGGCCCACAACCTCGATCCCGACGCGCCTCATCACGGCGGTCTCTTCAATCCGGATCACCATGCCGAGCGTGTCGTCTACACCGCGGCCGCCGCACATCCCGCGCACCACAATCATCTCTTCGTGGAGTTGCCGCCCTGCGCGAGCTGCGCCGCCTGGCTGCAGGCCACGACCCCGCACGGCTTCAACGTCTGGTACCTGTACGCCGACACCGAATCGATGCGGTTGGCCCATGCCTACGGCACGGAGGCCGAGCTGGCGACGCTCGACAGCATTCTCTAGGCGCGCACGCGGCCGTCGTCACGCCTGGCGTCGCGCGCGCGAGGCCATCGGGGCGCGCGGGCCGGGTGTCGGCGAGGCCGCCGCCATGGCGGATCCCATCCGCCTGTGCTGCAATTCGCGCATGCCCGATCCCAGCCTCGACGCCCTGCGCCGCTACGCCGTCGCGCGCACGCTGTTCAAGCCGACCACGTTGCTCCGTGCCATCCAGAGGCTGGGGTTCCTGCAGGCCGATCCGATCCGCGCACCCGCCCGCGCGCAGGACCTGACGCTGCGGCACCGGGTCAAGGACTATCGCGCCGGCGATCTGGAGCGGCGCTATCCGCGGCTGGCGGTGGAAGAGGACTGCCTGGTCAACTACGGCTTCCTGCCGCGCGAGCACGTCGCGCTGATGCATCCGCGCCAGCCGCGCCGCGCCTGGGACGCGAAGACGCGACGGCGGGCGGCGGAGGTGCTGGCCTTCGTGCGCGAGCATGGACCGGTGCATCCGCGCGAGGTGGAGCGGCATTTCGCCCATGGCCGCGTGCGCAACTACTGGGGCGGCTCCAGCCATGCCAGCACCCAGTTGCTGGACGGCATGCACTACCGCGGGCTGCTGCGGGTGCAGCGACGCGACAACGGGATCCGGGTGTACGAGGCGGTCGCGCATCCGGCGGTCGACGACGGCCCCGAGGGCCACGCGCAACGGGCGGCCGCGCTGGTCGACCTGATCGTGCGCAAGTACGCGCCCTTGCCGGCGGCCAGCCTGACCTATCTGGTGCGCCTGCTCGGCTACGGTGCGCCGCACCTGGCGACGCAGACCCGGGCCGCGCTCGCGCGGGCGCGTGAGCAACTGCCGAATTGCCGCATCGACGGCGTCACCTGGTACTGGCCGGTCGACGACAATCCACGCGCGCGTCGCCATGCCGTCGACGACGCGGTGCGCCTGCTCGCGCCGTTCGATCCCGTCGTGTGGGACCGCCGCCGTTTCGCGCTGCTGTGGGACTGGACCTACAAGTTCGAGGCCTACACGCCCGCGCCCAAGCGCCGGTTCGGTTACTACGCACTGCCGATGCTGTGGCGCGACCGGGTGATCGGCTGGGCCAACGTCGGCGTGCGCGATGGGCGCGTGGACCCCGCGTTCGGTTACGTGGGCGGTGCCCCGAGGGATGCGGCGTTCCGCGCGGCGCTGGACGAGGAGATGCAGCGGATGACGCAGTTCCTCGCGGCGCGCTGACCGGACGGCGCGACAGCCGCGGTCACGCGGTGGCCGGATAGCGGAGCGCGTCCACCAGGTGCGTGAAGGCGGCAGTCGGCTGCCGGCGGTTCGGGTAGTAGAGGTGATACCCGGGGAACGGCGTGCACCACGCGTCCAGCACACGCACCAGCGCGCCGGATGCCAGCTGCGCGCGCACCAGGTCTTCGAGGATGTAGGCGAAGCCGAAGCCTTCGACAGCCGCGGCCACCATCAGGTCGCCGTCGTTGAACACCGGCCCCGGGCCGGGCTTGACCGTGAGCTCGCTTCCGTCTTCCTCGAACGCCCAGGGCGAGCGTTCGCCGCTGTGGTGCCTGAAGCAGATGCAGGCATGGCGGGCGAGGGCGGTGGGGTGTTTCGGCGTGCCGCGGCGCGCGAGATAGGTCGGGGCGGCCACCACGGCGATACGCATCGGCGGGCCGATCGGCAGCGCCACCATGTCGTGCTCCAGCCGTTCGCCCAGGCGGATGCCGGCGTCGAAGCGTCCCTTGACCAGGTCGACGAAGTCGTTGTCGACGCAGACCTCCACCTCGATCCCCGGGTGCCGGCGCATCAGCGGCACCAGCGCAGGCCAGAGGATCGTATCGGCCGCATGCTTGCCGGCGGTCAGGCGGATGGTGCCGGCCGGCTCGTCGCGCAGGCTGGCGATCTGCTCGATCTCGTGCGTCACCGCGTCGATGGCCGGCGCCAGCGTGGCCAGCAGGCGTGCGCCGGCGTGCGTGGGCGAGACGCTGCGGGTGGTGCGCGCCAGCAGCCGGATCCCGATGTCCGCCTCCAGCCGCTTGATCATCTGGCTGAGCGCGGACTGAGTGACGCCCAGGCGCCGGGCGGCACGGGTGAAGCTGCCTTCGGTGGCGATGATGCGGAAGATCGCCAGATCACCGAGCAGGTCGGGACGCATTGGTTAGTCCTTCTAATAGGCCTTATGAATCATGGTGCGGTCGATTCGCTGCGTGCCCTCGTACGCTGTCGAGCGGTATCCACACGCGAGGACATGATGATGGCTGGAGTCTGGTTCATTACGGGTGCAAGCCGGGGCCTGGGCAAGGAGATCGCGGGCGCAGCGCTCGATGCCGGCGAGACCGTCGTGGCGACGGGACGGTCGGCGGACGATATCAGGCAGGCGCTCGGCACGAGCAGCCGCCTGCATGCGCTGGTGCTCGACATCACCGACGAGGGCGCGGCGATCGACGTGGCGCGGCACGTCGTCGAGCGGCACGGCAGGATCGATGTGCTGGTCAACAACGCGGGCCATGCGCAACTCGGCTGGTTCGAGACGATCGCCAGCGCGCACGTGCGACGCCAGTTCGAGGTGAACGTCTTCGGCACGATGAACGTCACCCGGGCGGTGGCCCCGTATCTGCGCGCGCGACGATCGGGCCGCATCGTCACCATCTCCTCGGTCAACGGCCTGCTGGCCAACCCGGGCGGATCGATCTACGCATCGTCGAAGTTCGCCGTGGAGGGATGGATCGAGGGCTTCGCGCAGGAGCTGGCGCCGTTCGGCATCGAATCGATGGTGGTCGAGCCCGGCATGTTGCGGACGGATTTCCTCGACGATCGCTCGGCCGCGCATGGCGATGTCGAGATCGAGGATTATGCGGAGGCGATCGAGCAGTTCCGCGCGTTCATCGCGGGCGCGAACCACAACCAGCCCGGCGACCCCGCAGCGCTCGCGGCGCGGATCGTCGCCCTGGCAACGGCGGACGCGCTACCCGCGCGCCTGGTCTACGGCGACGATGCACAGGAATGGGCCGCCGACAAAGTGGATCGGCTCAAGGCGGACATCGCGCGGTCGGTCGGGCTCGCGAACGGCGGTTGATGGGCAACCGGGTGGCGTCGAGGGTGCGCGTGCGCATCATCGCGCGTGGTCCTGACGGCTGCGTGCAGCTCGTTGAACAGCCGCAACCGCCTGCGCGTCACGAGCGCGATGCCCGGGCGGATCGCCATCCAGCAGAGCGCCGTCTTCGCGCGCGCTTTGGGATCGTTACGGTGCATGACGCACTCGGGTACGCGGGACTCGGCACACAGCGGCCGCTCAGCCGCTGTGCGCCTCACGCTTTCCGACCTGCGAACTGCGCGCAGGCGGGGGTGACGTGTCAGATGACCTGTCCGCCGGAGACTTCGATGCGCTGCGCGTTGATCCAGCGGTTGTCCTCGCTCAGCAGGCTGGCGATCATCGGGCCGATGTCGTCGGGCTCACCCACGCGCCCCAGCGCGGTCATGTCGGCGAACACCTTGTTGAGGTCCGGCATGTCGCGCACGGCGCCGCCGAGGAAGTCGGTTTCGATCGCGCCAGGCGCCACTGTGTTGACCGCGATGCCGCGACTGCCCAGTTCCTTGGCCAGGTAGACGCTCAGGACCTCGACCGCCCCTTTCACCGCCGAATAGGCGGAGAAGCCGGGGTAGGAGACGCGGGTCAATCCGGAGGACAGGTTGACGATGCGTCCGCCGTCTTCCAGCAGCGGCAGCAGGGTCTGGGTCAGGAAGAACACGCCTTTGAAGTGGACGTCGACCAGGCGGTCGAACTGTGCTTCGGTGGTGTCGATGATCGACGCCATGTCGCCGTGACCGGCATTGTTGACGAGATGATCGAAGCGATCGCGCTGCCATGTGTCGCGCAAGGCGGTGCGCAGGCGATCGGCGAATGCCGCGAAATCGGCCACGTTGCCGGTGTCCAGCTGCAGGGCGACCGCTTTGCCGCCCTGCGCCTGGATCTCGGCGACGACGGCCTGGGCGTCGGCTTCGCGGCTCTGGTAGGTGATGACGACGCCGCTGCCCGTGCGCGCGATATGGAGCGCGGTGTTGCGGCCGAGTCCGCGGCTGCCGCCGGTGACGAGTGCGATCTTGCTCATGTCCGATCTCCTGTTTCGGGAGCGACAGTGTCGAAGCGAGGGGCGGACGCGGGTTGCCGGAAAGTCCGCGTTGCTTGCCGGAACCTCCGTCGAGCGGGCGCATCTGTCTCCGCGTACGGAAGGAGTCGACATTGCCGGATACTCGACGAATCTTGCGCGATCCCCCGGCAGCCCTGTCCCGGCGCATCCAGGCGATAGGATGGCGGCATGTCCGAGACGCTTCTCCACGTGGTCCGTCGCTATGCACAGGCATTCGCCACGCCCGATGGGGTGGCGCGGACGCCGATTCCCCGCCTGACGATCATCCGTGCCACAGGCCCGAGCGGCCTGGATTACGCGATCTCCCGGCCCACGGCCTGCCTGGTGTTGCAGGGCGCCAAGCAGGTCGACATGGGGGCGCAGTCGTTCGTCTTCCGCGCCGGCGATTCATTGCTGATCAACGCCGACGTGCCGACCGTGAGCCGGATCTCCCAGGCGAGCATCGCCGAGCCCTATCTCTCGCTGATCCTGGACCTCGACCTGTCCCAACTCTCCGAGCTCGCGCTCGAGATGAAGGCGGCGCCTGCGGTGGCGGCACCCGGTGTGCACCAGGAGCCGACGGACGCAGAGGTCGGCGATGCCGCATTGCGTCTAATGCGGCTGATGGAGCGGCCTTCCGCGATGCCTGTCCTGCAAGCGCAACTGTTGCGGGAGCTGCATTACTGGCTGCTTGCGGGGCGCCATGGGCCGACCCTTCGCCAGCTGGGTGTGCCCGACGGCCAGGCGCAGAAGATCGCGCGCGCCGTCGCGCTGCTGCGGGCCCAGTTCGCGCAATCGCTGACGGTGGATCAGCTCGCGGCAACGGCCGGCATGAGTCCGTCGTCGTTCTATCAGCATTTCCGCGCGGTGACGTCCCTGTCGCCGCTTCAGTTCCAGAAACAGCTGCGGCTCATCGAGGCGCGTCGCCTGATGCGCGCCGAAGGCCGGCCGGCCAGCACTGCCGCGTTCTCGGTAGGGTATGAGAGTGTCCCCCAGTTCACCCGGGAGTACCGCCGCATGTTCGGGCTCCCGCCCGCGAAGGACACCCAGCTGGCATCTGCGTGACACTGCGGCCGCGCCGTTGCGCCGGGGCTTCGGGAGGGGACCACGCCCCGCAGGAAGAGTTCCTGGCGCCGCTGGTGATCAGCCAGAAGGCGCTGGCACGTGCCATGGGCGTGCCGCCACGCCGGATCAACGAAATTTGGCTACTCCGCGTCTAGCGATCCCCGCTTGTCGGATAAGTCGAGAACGAATCCTTGCAATCGGATCGCGTCGGTTCGTCCAAGGCGTCCGCAATGTCGCCATTCTCGTCGTAGGAGAAATACTCGATGTGTTGCGTGCAGAAACGGATGGTCCCAGAAGACAGCATGGAACGCAGCGACGTCGCGTTTTCCCATGCGTAGTAGCCACTGACGAGATGCGAGGCGTGGGGGTGCGCCTCTTCGTCGTAGAACACGATGCTCGACGCCAGCCCGGGGCCGGCTTCGCTGATCGCCGGATACACGAACTGTATCCAGGGTAGGTCGTCGACGACTCCTGCAGCAACATCCACCTGGGACCTCGTGTCCCAGGGCGCCTTGATGTCCGATGGATGGACGCGATCGATCTCGCCAGGACTGCACCCCGATCCCAGAGGCTCGATGGCGTCGTAGGCGCTGGTGTAATTCTCCGAAGTCAAGTTGAGCGAGCGCTCGATATCGAACTCGAGCCGACCTTGACTCTCCCCGGTTTTGAGGTCGGCGATGAATGTCTGGCATGACGATGGCTGCGGGTCGACCGCAGTCTCCGCCGCGCATGCGTGCAGCATTGGCGTAGCGACGAGGAGGAGAATGCTCGTGATCTTATTCATGCCGGTCGGTGATGGTCGGGTTGTAGCCCTGCAGGTGGAGGTGATGTTGATGGTTGACCAGATGCTGGGTATGGTTCAGAAGCCTGCTCTGCCCGTTGATCGTATACCGCCATGCCCTCAGGTCGTGCCATCCGTACTTGTGGAGCGCATTGTTGAAGGCGTTCTGACGCGCTTCGTCCATCAACTCGGGATTGGTGTCGATGTGAAGGCTGGATTGGGTCTGGGTCGTGCCATCGGCCCGGAAATACTTGAAGTCGCCATTGACGCCGTTGCGGTGGCTCGAACTTCCTCCGATCGAATGTCCGCGATGGTCGCTGAAGCCATTGCAGGACACGTCCTCGTATCCGGTATCCAACATGGCACCAAGCAGACTGGCGAGGGCGTGATCCGCGATGTAGGGGCGGAGAGTCAGGCGGGTGTCGTAGTGAAAGCCGTATCGGATGCTCCCACTCGCGTAGTTTCCGAGATCGCGAAGATCCACGAGACGTGACGTTCCGCCCGCCGGCGCGTTGCCCGGCCCAACCATGCTGGCGGATGAAAATGTGTACTCACCCACGTCATGCTCCGTCCCCGCGGCGTCGACATAGAGGTATCGAACGATGGTCCGCCTGGCGGGCGCGATGTTTGCGGGCGTGATGCGCTCCAGAGAGCCGTTATGGTGATGGATCCGATACGTGAGGCAGTCGATCGGGCTCTGTTTGAACGCCGCAATGAAGCCGATCGCATGGAGATTCATGGCGACGAGCGGGTCGCCATCGGGTAAGCCGTGCTGCCCCTTGGCATCATCCCACCACAGCAGCGAAGCGATCCGCTCCTTCTCCTTCGCCCAGTCCGCTTTGCGGCTCTCGGGGATCAGCGGGTCGATGGCATCCCACTTGCCCATCGGTCCGGACCACTCGCTCTCATGTTCGACAATGAGGTGCGATAGCGCTTGGGCGAGCCAAGGCTTTCGCAGGGCACGGCGAAGTTCATCGGCGGTGATCTTGCGGTCGCCGCTGTCGTCGATGATCTCGTAGAGCTTGCGGAAGATCGGGCCGGTGTCGACGGCGGCGCCGCTCTGCTCCAGCGCGCTCTGCTCGTCCGGGGCGACCTGCGCCTGCTGGCCGGCATGACGGGCGTAGAACTGATCGGGCCGGGTGTCGTCGACGTGCACGATCTCGAAGCCGGGCCATTCCCACGGCGAGGCGAGGCGGACGTGGGCATGGTCGCGTTCGCGTACCCAGCCGGATGCGGTTCCGCCGCCTGCGATGCCCACGTCCACCGGCCACCAGCGGCTGCCGTCGTCCCCGGTGACCGCGGTCAATGCCTTGATGGGCAATACGCGTGTGCAGTGGGCGACGGGTCCGCCGCCGGCGCCTTGGGCAGCCGTGAGTTGCGCCGGCGAAGGCGTTCCGCTCGGAACGGCCAACTGGGCACCCCTGTCGACGACCAGCAACGTCTTGGCCGTATTCGGCAGTCGGGCCGCCAGGTTACGGCTGGCATCAATGAAGGCTTCGATGTTCTCCGTAGTGAACACGTCGATCTGCGCGAGCGGGCGCACGTCGCTCGAACACATGGGATCGACATCGATGTAGCGCTTGTACTCGCCGAGATGACCGACGAGCGCCCCCGCAGCGATCGGGATCGGTGTTTCCGGAACAACCACGCCGTCCTTGATATCGGGTTCCGTCGGTACCGGGCTCAATTCGCCGCGAAACGCATAGACCTGCGTGACGCCGGGCGCGAGCACGGCGTCGCCGACGATCCCGGTGACTGCGAAATAGCCTCCGACCGGACCTTCCTCGCCCAGGCGCAGGCGGGTGCCACGCGGCGCGAAGCCTGCGTAGGCGTTGGTGGCGTCGCGAAGGTTCAAACCGACGCCATCGGGTGGCAGGTACGGATTCGGTTGGCGGTTGGTCCGTTCGGAATCGTTCGCCTGCGCGGCCACCGTGTAGGTGTCGTCGCCCCAGAAGGACGGTCTCGGCCGGTCGGGATGCTGCCGGTAGCCCTGCCAGTCAAGAAGATGCATGTACAACGAGTAGAAGAGCAGGGTGGGTGCGTCGTCGTCTTCGTCGCTCGCGTCGGTGGTTCCGTCGGGCGCGGGCGTGGCCGGGAGCGCCAGACGATGGCGGACGAGGACGAATCCCGTGGAGTACGTCGCGGCGCCGCAGGTGTCGTACGCGACCGCGGGGTAGGTGTCGTCGATTTTCCAGGCGATGACCTCGCCATCGGCGATGCAGCGGAGCCCGTAGTCCTGGTCGAGCAGGGTGCCGGTCTGGCGGCCGAAATGGATGCCGCCGTGCCATTGGCCGTTGGCGCCGATCGGATAGAAGCCGTCTTCGGCCAGTGCGAGGGCGTCGTAGTAATCCTGGGGGTCGGTGACCTCGCGGCTCGATGGCTGGCCGCTTGCCGAGGTGTCCGTCTTCGGGAATGGCCACGAGAATTTCCTGAGCGGCGGTGGCGCCCCGGTGCTGTTGCTCATACAGGCATCCTTGTCTGCGAAGTCGTGGGCGCTGGTATCGAGCCCCCGACACACACGGGCAGTCTCCTCACGGTGTCGCAGTCACGTCAAGTTTGGCTAGCTGGCGGGTCAAGGGGGAAAAGGGCGACAGTGCCTCGAATCCCGATCGTCGAACGGTCTTGAGGGCCAGCCCTCGACGTGCCCCACCGAGACCGGCTACGGTGCAGCGGACGGCAGCACGCCGTGGCAGGAGGCCGATCCGGCATGACAGACCCGACGCACGCTCCGGTGGTCCCCGAGGTCGCCAACCCCTGGCGCGCCATGTGGCTGCGGCCCCGGCAGACGATCCAGTCGATCGTCGACCGCGATCCCACGCAGTCGGTGCTCCTGCTGGCGGCGCTGTCGGGCTTTTCCCAGACCCTGGACCGGGCGACGGCCAACAACAGCGG
Organism: Luteimonas abyssi; assembly: GCF_001482195.1. Classification (GTDB taxonomy): domain Bacteria; phylum Pseudomonadota; class Gammaproteobacteria; order Xanthomonadales; family Xanthomonadaceae; genus Luteimonas; species Luteimonas abyssi. The sequence goes on from NZ_KQ759763.1 coordinate 1,407,269, forward strand.
CGACGTGTTTTCGCTGCCGGGCGTGCTGTTGTTATGCCTGGTGGGCGGCGCGATCAGCGGCATCGTCGGGCTCTACGTCGCCGGTTTCCTGCTGCGTGTGGCCGGGCGCTGGCTGGGCGGTACGGCCGATTCGGTCCAGGTGCGGGCCGCGGTGGCGTGGTCGGCGGTACCGGTGGCGTGGTCGCTGCTGCTCTGGGTGCCTCAACTGCTCATCTTCGGGAGCGATCTGTTCACCCGTCACGCGCCGCGTATCGATGCGTACTGGTGGCTTTATCTCGCGTTCGTGGCGGTCGAGGTCATCCTGGCGATCTGGTCGGTCGTGTTGCTGCTCAAGGCGTTGGGGCAGGTGCACGGGTTCTCGGCCTGGCGTGCCCTGGGGACCGCGGTGATCGCCTTCGCCCTGGTGTTCGTGCCGATCGCGCTGCTGGTGCTGGCGTTGTTCGCGCTGCGCTGAGGGTGGCGTGGTCCATTGGGGAGGAGAGCGCCCAGCGTCTTCCCGGCTGGGCGCCCTGATCGCAACGCGCCTTACCAGCTGAAGCCCGCGCCGGCCGAGACGCTGCGCTCGCCGCCGGCGACGGCGCCGCCCAGGGAGACGCTGGCGCGATTGCCGATGGCGCGCTGGTAGCCGACGGCGATGGCCTGTTCGCCGCCTTGCGCGCCGACGCCGACACCGACGCGGTTGCGTCCGGCCAGGCCGGCGGTGTTGAGCGCCATGCCGGCGTAGGCGCCGCTCATTGCGCCCATCCGGTCGATGCGGCGGTCCTGGTGCTGGAAGCGCTCGTCGATCTCGCCGCGCAGGGCCTGGAAGTTGTCCTCCCAGGCGGCGAAGCGCTGGTCGGCGTAGGCGCGGGCACTGTCGAGGGTGCGCGCGTCGGCCGCGTCCATCTGGCCGACGTCGGCTGCATTCCGTGCCTCGACGCCGTCGGCGATCTGGCCCGCCCGGGGCGGGGCGGCGTCTTCGGTCGCGGCCGTGGCCTCGGCGGATCCGCGCGGCGTCGCATCGCCCGCATCGGCGGTCTGTGCGTTGCGCGCCGTCGTCTCCGACGAAGTATCGGCCGCCGCCGCCGTCGTGCGGGCGTCCGCGACCTGCGCAGTCGCGCTGGTGCCGGCGTCGTTCTCGAGCACGTCGATGCGGCTGTCGAGCCCGGCGATCGCGCCGTCCAGGGCGCCGATGGCGGCGCCGACATTGCCGTAGTGGGCGCCCTGCACGGTGAAGACGCTGCCGATCAGGCGGCCGCCGGCATCGACCACGGTGCCGCCGCCCAGCGTACCGGCCACCGAATCCATGGCGCCATGCAGTTGCCCACCGGTGACGGCCTCGCGGCTGCCGGCGCGGACGCGGCCGTCGGCGAGGTTGTCGATGACGGTGCCGTTCGCGCCCTCGAGGCGGATGCGCGAACGGTTGGTGTCGTCGTAGCGCACCGCGGTGGCGGCGATGTCGCCGACCTGGTCGGAGACCGCGTCGAGTTGCTCGAGGTTCACCGCATCGGTGCCCCGCGTGCCTGCGGCGACGTGGGCGATCTGGCGTTCGCCGCCGCTGCGGCCGACCGAGACCGTGCCGGCGCGGTCGGCCACGGCACCGCGCCCGAGCGCCACGCTGTCGTCCGCCGATGCGATGGCATCGCTGCCGATCGCCACGCTGCCCGCACCTTCGACGTCGCTGCGGAAGCCCAGCGCGACGCTTTGCTCGCCGATGGCGCGGGCCACCTGGCCCACCGCGGTGGCGCTGTCGCCGAAGGCGCCGCTGCCGGCGCCCAGTGCCAGCGTGCGGATCTCGCCCGCAGTGGCGCCCTGGCCCAGCGCGGTCGCGTGATCGCCGGCCGCGGTGGCCATCACGCCGACTGCGGTGGTGCGCTCCGCGCGGGCGCTGCCGCCGATCGAGACCGCCATCTTGCCGCCGGCGTAGGCGCCCGAGCCCAGTGCGGTCGCGTCGTCCTCGAGCGCGCGCGCGCCGGCGCCGAGTGCGGTGCTGTCGCGGCCCGAGGCGACGGTGGCGAACGTGTCCATCTCCCAGGTCTCGCCGTTCATGGCGGTGAGGTAGCCGCCGATGGCGGTGGCGCCGGTGGCCGTCGCCTCGCTGCCGGCACCGTAGGCGCTCGCGTCGTCGCCCGAGGCGGTGCTGTTGAAGCCCACCGCGGTGCTCCTGCCCGCGTAGGCCTGCGCACCGCTGCCGAAGGCGGAGGCGCCCAGTTCGCCTGCGTAGGCGCTGGATCCTGCAGCGGTGGCGAAGGCCGCGTGGGCGGTGGCCGGCTGGGTGTTGTCGGCGTCGCCGGTGGCCTCGAAGTAGCGGGTGTGGGCCGTGGCCGCCTGCAACTGGCCGAGATTCACCGCATCGGTGGCTTCGGTACCGGCGGCGACGTTGACGATCTGCCGGTCGATGGCCGCGATCTCCACCGGAACCGGATTGCCGCCCCGATGCGAGCGTGCTGGCGAGCCGACCGAGACGGCGTTGTCGCGATCGACATACGAGTCGGCACCCAGCGCCACCGCGTTGGCGACGCCGTCGGCGACCATGGCGTTGCGGCCGAGGGCGATGCTGCCCGCGCTGTCCGGGTGCACGATGCTGTTGGATCCCATCGCGATGCTGGCGTGGCCGCCCGAGGCGCTCCAGTTGCCGAGGGCCAGGCTGTTTTCGCCCCAGGCGTAGGACAGCAGGCCGAATGCGGAACTGCGGTCGCCATGCGCCTGTGCGCTGCTGCCCACCGCGGTGGCGTTCGCGCCATAGGCACGTGCCTGCCTGCCGATGGCGATGCTCGCGTTTCCACGCGATGTGCTGGCCGCGCCCAGCGCGATCGCGCCGCTGGCACTGGCTTCCGAGGTCATGCCCAGGGCCACGGCCGCGGACCCGGATGCGTGCGCGGCGGTGCCGACCGCCGTGGCCTCCTGGCCCGAGGCGGTCGTCGACCAGGTCTCCTCTTCCCATGTCTCGCCGTTGATCACCGTCATCTGGCCGCCGATCGCGGTGCTGCTCCTGCCGGTGGCCTGGCTGCCGGCGCCGTAGGCGGTGGCGTTGCCCTGGCTGGCGACCGCGTTGAACCCGGTCGCGCTGGCGTTCGCCTCCAGCGCGAACGCGCCGCTGCCGAGGGCCGTCGCGCCGGCGCCGCCTGCCAGGGCGGCCGAACCGGCTGCCGTGGCGTACGCGCCGTCCACCGTCGCGTGTTGATCGTTGCCGTCGCCACCGCTGGCCGCGAAGTAGCGGACCGCGTCGGGCTTGCCTGGCCGGGTCGGCAACGGGGCATCGGGGCGGGTCGCCTCGCGGTTGGTGCAGCGGGTCAAGGCCTCGCCGGCGGGCACGGCCAGGTCCGCGCAGGCGTCGTCGGCCGGCGTGGCGATGCCGGGGCGCTCGGCCGTCCAGGCGGGCGCGGCCAGGGGCGCGATCAGGGCGGCGATGGCCAGCGGTAACAACGAATACCTCATCGGCGTGCGTCTCCTCGGTGTCGGGGTGCAAGCCCGTGCGTGGGCCTGCCGCTGCCGATCCTCGGGGGCGGGGTGGGGCAACTGCCATTCCAAATGCGTTACCAGCGCATGATCTGGATGTTTTTGTGCTTCAGATTCAATCTGTTAGCGGCGCACGCCCGAGGCGGGCGGCCCGCTGCCGTCCGGGCCGTCGCAGGGGGGCGCCGGGTGCCGGGCGTTCAGATCTGCGCGGCGCCGCCGTCCACGTAGAGTTCGATGCCGGTGATGTAGCTGGCATCGTCGCTGGCCAGGAACGACACGGCCTTGGCGACTTCGTCAGGCTCGCCGACACGGCCGAGGGGCGCGGCGGCGGAGGCGTCCTGGACGAAGGCGTCGATCTGCGCCTCGGTCATGCCGAGCTCCGTGCGGTAGCCCGGCGTCACGATGGTGCCGGGCGCGATGGCGTTGACCCGGATGTCGCGTCCCCTGAGGTCCGAAGCCCACGTGCGCACGAACGAGCGCAGCGCCGCCTTGGTGGCGGCATACACGCCGAACGCAGGGACGCCCTTGGCCGAGGTGGCCGACCCGTTGACCACGATGGCCGCACCGGGCGGCATCAGTTCGAGCGCCTTCTGCACGGTGAACAAGGTGCCTTTGACGTTGATGTCGAAGTACTTGTCGAACTGGGCTTCGGTGATCGCGCCCAGGGGGCTGAATTCGCCGCCGCCCGCGTTGGCGAACAGGATGTCGAGCGTCCCGTGACGTGCCCGGATGCGTGCGAACACGCGATCCAGGTCCTCCTGGCGGCCGATGTCGCCCTGGATGGCTTCGACCTTGTCGCCGAGCGTGGCGGCCGCGGCGTCCAGTTCCGGCTGGCGACGCCCGGTGAAGTAGACGAAAGCGCCCTCGGCGACCAGCCGCTGGACCGTCGCCAGGCCGAGCCCGGAGCTGCCGCCCGTGACCAGCGCGACCTTGCCGGCGTGTTTCGTGGTGTGGATGGATGTCATGCGGAATTCCTGTCGATGCGGGAGGAGGGCACACCGCCGCTTGGTGCGGAATCGTTGCCTTGGGGCGCCGCGCCCGTGGTGACCACGTGCGACGGCCGCCCCGGCGATGTGCGTCGCAGCAAGGTAGGAATGCGATTACCTCGGGACAAGTACATACTTTCTGGTAAGTATCCAAGGCAGGCGTACGATGACCTCCCCTCGATTCAATTGCGGCCTCGACGCCGCACTCGCCGTGATCGGCGGCAAGTGGAAGTTCCACATTCTTTATTACGTCGCCCAACAGCCGCGCAGGTTCGGCGAACTCCGGCGATTGGTGGTCGGGATCAGCGAAAAGATGCTGATCCAGCAACTGCGCGAACTGGAGTACGACGGTGTGGTCCACCGGCATGATTTCCAGGAAGTGCCGCCGCGCGTGGAATACAGCATCACCGGATTCGGAACGAGTCTGGCGGCCGCCGTGGCGCCACTCTGCGCGTGGGGCGTCACCCACATGGAGGCGGTGGTCGCTCTCCGCGATTGACGTCGGCCGGCGCGTGGACCGATGCGGGGTCGGCGGCATCGGCGGGTCGGCGTTTCGCGGACGCCTCGGGGCCCGCCGGTTCGACCGGGCCGGCGAGATCGGGTGCGGCGGCCCGGTGCGCACCGGTGCAGATTTTCTTCCCCGCTGGCGTCCATCGCGCGTACGCTGCGGTGGAGCCCCACGAGGTGTCGTCATGCCGTCCGCCTCCGCACACCGCCGCCGCCTCGGGGCCTACGTCATCATCGCGGCGATCGTCGTCGTCGCAGGCGGTGCGTTCGCCTGGACCGCCGGCTGGCTGACGCCCGAGCGGTTGACGCCGGCCCGCATGACCGATGCCATCGAGGCGACGTCGGTCGCGTCTTACCCCGGGTTCCGTCGTGCGCACGCCAAGGGGATGTGCGTGTCGGGGCGCTTCGAGAGCGCCCCCGAGGGTGCGGTCCTGAGCCGGGCGCGGGTGTTCGCCGAGGGTGCGACGCCGGTACTGGGACGGATGTCGATCGGGGGCGGTTCGCCGTATGGCCTGGACGCGCAGGCGCGCGTGCGCAGCATGGCGCTGGTGCTGCAGGGCGGAGCCGCGGGCGAGTGGCGGATGGCGATGAACAGCTTTCCGTTCTTCGGTGCGGCGTCGGCCGAGGCGTTCTTCGAGCAGACGCGCGCCTCGGCGCCGGACCCGGCCACCGGCAAGCCCGATCCCGAGCGCATGGCGGCGTTCGCCGCGCGACATCCCGAGGCGCAGCGCTTCGCGGCCTGGGCCAAGGCCGCGCCGTGGTCGGACAGCTTCGCCAATACCGCGTACCACGGCATCCATGCGTATCGCTTCGTTGACGACGGCGGGGAGGCGCGCCTGGTGCGGTGGACGATGCGACCGCAGGCGCCGTTCGTCGAGATGAGCGCCGCGCAGCGCGAGGCGGCCGAAGGCGACTATCTTCAGGACGACTTGCGCGCACGCCTGGCGCGTGGGCCGCTGCGCTGGGACATGGTGGTCACGCTTGCGGCGCCGGGCGACGACGCAAGCGACCCGAGCACGCCGTGGCCCGACGATCGCGAGCAGATCGTGGTCGGCACGGTGGTGCTCACCGATGCACAGGACCAGGCGGCTGGACCCTGCCGGGACCTCAATTTCGATCCGACCGTGGTGCCGGCCGGCGTGGCGCTCTCGGACGACCCGATCCTGGCCGCGCGTGCAGCGGTGTATGCGCAATCCTTCGATCGCCGCGAGCGCGAGGTGGCGCGCGGGGCGGATGTCGCCGGTACGCCGCCCGCGGAGGTCGCCCGGTGAGCGGCGTCGACCGCGCCGGCGGTGCGCCCGATCGCCACGATGCGTTCGCGCGCCTGCTGCACTGGGGCATGGCGGTGCTGATCCTGGCGATGCTGTTCGTCGGCGTGGCGATGGTGTCGTCGATGACGCTGCGCCCGTCGCTGCTCGCATGGCATCGGCCGATCGGCATCGCCTTGCTGGCGCTCGCGGTGCTGCGGCTGCTGCATCGCCTGTACCGACGTACGCCCGCATTGCCGGCCGACCTGCCTGCCTGGCAACGGTTCGCGGCGCGTGCGTCGCACGTCGCGCTGTATGCATCGATGCTGGCGATGCCGCTGATCGGCTGGGCGATGGTGTCGGCGGCCGGCAATCCGGTCGTGCTGTGGGGCGATGTGCACCTGCCACCGATCGCGCCCCACGATGCCGGGTTCTACAGCGTGCTGCGCACTGCGCACGCATGGCTGGCCCGGGCGCTGCTGGCGGTGATCCTGTTGCACGTGGCCGCCGCACTGCACCACGCCTGGGTGCGGCGTGATGGCGTGTTCCGCTCGATGGCGCCGGTGCCGCTGGGGCGCGATCCGGTGGAGCACGCTCCGGTGGAGCGCGGCCCCGGCGTGCCGCCGCGCGCGCCCTGATCGACGGTCGGCGCCTGGCGGCGGCCGGCGTCGGCACGCTGATAGGATCGTCCACTCCATACTCCGGGTGAGGCGACATGGATCCGAATCGCTGGTCGAACGGCATGCCCCGCCGACGCGTGTTGCAGACGCTTGCGCTCGCCGGTGCCGCAGCGGCATTGCCTCGCGGCTTCGCGGCAGGATCCTCGACGCGCCGCCTGGGCGTCGCGATCGTCGGTCTCGGCGGCTACAGCGGCGAACTGCTCGCGCCTGCGCTGCAGCTCACCCGACATTGCCGTCTCGCCGGCCTGGTCACCGGCTCGCCGCACAAGATCCCGGACTGGCAGGCGCGATACGGCATCGCCGACGCCAACATCTACAGCTACGACGAATTCCACCGGATCGCCGACGACCCGGACATCGATGTCGTCTACATCGCCACGCCGAACCACCTGCATAAACCGCAGGCACTGATCGCCGCCAACGCGGGCAAACACGTCTGGTGCGAAAAGCCGATGGCGATGGACGCCGCCGAGGGCGAGGCGATGATCCGCGCCTGCCGCGACAACCGGGTACAGCTCGCCATCGGCTATCGCATGCAGCACGAGCCCAATACGCGACGGTTCATGGCCATGGCGCAGGAGCGTCCGTTCGGTCGCATCGTGCAACTGCGGGCCGAGGCCGGCTGGCTGGGCTGGCGACAAGGTGCCGACGACGCCTGGCGGCTCGATCCCGCACGCGGCGGTGGCGCGATGTACGACATGGGCGTCTATTGCGTGAACGCCGCGCGTTACAGCAGCGGCCTCGAGCCTGTCGCGGTGCGCGCCTGGGACGAGACCGCGCGTCGCGAGATTTTTCCCGCGGTGGACGAGACCACGCGTTTCACGCTCGAGTTCGCCGACGAGATCGTCGCCGAGTGCGTCACCAGCTTCGGCCGCAACCTCAACACCCTGCACATCGACTGCGAGCGCGGCTGGTACGAGCTGTCGCCCTTCCAGGCCTACGACGGCAACGTCGGCCGCGCCAGCGACGGCACCCGCTTCGCCGCCCAGCTCGGCGAGCGCCCGCGCATGCAGGCCGAGCAGATGGACCAGGACGCACTCGCCATCCTCGAAGGCCGGGCGCCGCGCGTGCCCGGCGAGGAAGGCCTGCGCGACATGCGGGTGGTCGATGCCGTGTTCGCTTCGGTGCGCAACGGCAACGCGCGCGTGCCGCTCTGAAACGGGGTGCTCCGACCGGATGGGACAGTGAATCCGGTCCTGTCGTGCGCAGGGTGCGGTACGGTTGGCGACTGCCAGCGTGAGAGCTCGACAATGGGGTCAGTACGGTTCCGCTCGACGAATGTGATTCTTGCAGGGATGTTGTGGCCGGCGGTCGCCGCGGCCACGCCGGCGCAACCGCCGCAGGACCTGGCGGAGGCCTACACGCGCGCCGCGCGCGTGCTGGACGGCAATCTGGCCGGTCGGATGCGCAACGCGGCCGTCGCCCCCCACTGGATCGAAGGCGGCGACCGCTTCTGGTACCGCCGCGACGGAGCCGAGGGTCCGGAGTGGGTCGTGGTCGAGTCCGCCACGGGCGCGAGCCGGCAGGCCTTCGATCCGGCCCGGTTGCGCGCCGCCGCCGCACGTGTGCTGGACACGGCGTTGCCCGAGGCCCTGCCGGTGACCGCGATCGACGGGGACGAGGTGCGGCTCGACCTGGGACACCAGGTGCTGCGTTGCACCCTCGCCGATGACACCTGTGTCGCCACGCCGCGTGCCGCGTCCCCGGGCGTGCTGTGGTCCGCCGATGGCCGGCATGGCGTGTTCGTCCGCGATCACGATCTCTGGCTGCAACCGCAGGGCGATGCGCCTGCGGTGGCGCTGACCGACGATGGCGTGGCGCACTTCGCCTACGGCACCGCGCCGGGCACGTCGTTGTTCGCCATTCCGCGGATGCGTGCCACCCAGCCGCTGCCGCCCGTCGGCCTGAGCTGGTCGCCCGACGGCACGCGCCTGATGAGCGTGCGCGTCGACGAGCGCGCGGTGCCGGCCTATCCGTTCCTGGAGTCGGTGCCGCAGGACGGCAGCTATCGACCGAAAGTGTGGGCGCCCCGTATCCCGCTGATGGGCGATGCCGAGCGGGGGATTCCGGAGGTCGCCGTGCTGGACGTGGTGGCCCGGCGCCAGCAACGCGTGGAGGTGCCGGACGGCTGGGAGCTGTACCAGCCCGTCTTCCAGGCCCATCCGGTGTTCCACTGGTCGACGGACGGGCGCCGCGCGTGGAGCCTGGCCGCGACCCGGGGCATGCGCGAGATCGCATTGGCCGAGATCGACCTCGACAGCGGCGCGGTGCGCCTGCTCGCCAGGGAGGCGGTGGCCGGCGTGGGCCGCTTCAATGCGTTCGTCTACAGCCCGCCGAACGTGCGCATCCTGGAGGCGAGCGGCGAGGCGGTGTGGTTCTCCGAGCGCGACGACTGGGGCCAGTTGTATCTGATCGATCTCGAGACCGGGGCGGTCAAGCGCCGATTGACCGACGATCCGCGCACCGTGCGCGATGTCATCGGCGTGGACGAGACCCGGCGCCGGCTGTTCTATACCGCGGGCGGTAGCGAACGCGATCCGGACCCCTACTACGTGCGGGCGTATTCGGTGTCGCTCGATGGCGGCGCCTCGCAGTTGCTGACCCCGGAAGACGGCGTCCACCTCATGGGACGCGCCCCGATCGGCAACGGTGCGCCCGGCACGGCGACGACGGCGGGGGTGTCGCCGGATGGCGCGTGGCTGCTGCACACCTATTCCCACTTCGACCAGCCGCCGGTGACCGTGCTGCGTTCGGCGGACGACGGACGGGTGGTGCGGACCCTGGAGACGGCGGAGGTGTCCGCGCTGGCGGCGACCGGTTGGCGCGCGCCGACGCGAGTGCAAATGGTGTCGGCCGATGGGGTCACGCCGATCTGGGGCTCGGTGTACTTTCCGCCCGACATGCAGCCCGGGCGGACGTATCCGGTCATCAACGCGATCTACGCCGGACCGCAGGTGATCAACGCGGTGCCGTCGTACCAGGAAGCGGTGGCGACATTGAACCCGCGTTCGCGCGCGAGTCTGGCGGAGCTGGGTTTCATCGTGGTCACGATCGACGGTCGCGGCACGCCCGGCCGCTCGAAGACGTTCAACAACGCCAGCTACGCAGAGTTCGCGGAACCTGCGCTGGCCGACCACGTGGCCGGCATCCGCCAGCTCGCGGAACGCTACGGCAGCCTGGATCTCGACCGTGTGGGCATCTACGGCCATTCGTTCGGCGGCTACACCTCGGCGCGCGGCATCCTGACCTATCCGGATTTCTTCAAGGTGGCGGTGTCGTCGGCCGGGCCGCACAACTTCCAGGGCTTCTACCCCGTGGAGAGCCTGTTCCCCGTGCCCGATTACGGCGACGGCCGCACGGCGGCGCCGGACCCGCAAGCCATTCCGGACAACTACGCCGATCTCGACATGCTGCCGCTGGCCGAACGCCTGACGGGCAAGCTGCTGCTGGTCTACGGCGAGCTGGACGAGAACGCGCCGCCGGCGGTCACGTTGCAGTTGGTCGATGCGCTGATCCGGGCGAACAAGCCCTACGACCTGATGTACCTGCCCAATCGCGACCATGGTTTCTTCCGCACGGACGCGTACTACACGCAGCGGATGTGGGATTACTTCGTCGAGCATCTGCTGGGCGGCACCCCGCCCGCGGACTTCCGGCTGGAGTTGGAACCGCCGACATCGGCGTTCGGGTTCTGAACCAGGTCGTTCGACGGTGGGCAGGTCGATCCGCCCGGTGGTCCTGGCGGAAGGCAGGCTGCACGTCCGCCCGATCCCGTCGTGGGGTCGGCGCCTGCCCGTCGAGGGGTCAGCGTCCGGTATCTTCCCGGCTGGCGACGATGCGGCATGCATCGCCGCCGACCGCGGTTTGCGCGCCGGCGTCGTCGGCGACCACCTGCGGGCGCTGCGCGGCGTCGAGCGGGGCGAGGTCGAGCACGCCGGCGGGATCGACCAGCACCACCGTGCGGCCGTCGGCATGCAGGCGGCGCAGGTTCTCCAGCAGCATGCGCGTGGCGACGTCGTTGAGCGAGTGGGTGTGCAGCAGCGAGAGGATCACGGCGCTGGCGTCGCGGTGACGGCCGCCGTCGGCCGTGTCGGCATCGCCGAGATCGCGCGCCAGGGCGCGGGTGAGCAGTTCGGCGCCGCCGAAGCGCACCGCGCCGCGCAGTTCGTACACCGGCACGACGGCGTCGTCCGTGTGGCCCTTGCCGCCGGCCAGCGTCACCACCAGCGTGCGGACCACCGCGCGGCCGATCTGACTGACGTCCATCATGTGCAGGCCCATGTCGCGCGAGAGGCGCTCGCAGACCGCCACGCCGCGTGCGCTGTTGCCGTGCGCGTCGAGCTTCGGCGAGAACACCGCCAGCCCCAGCTGGCCGGGCAGGGCGCCGATGATGCCGCCGGCCACGCCGCTCTTGGCCGGGATGCCGACGTTGGAGACCCAGTCGCCCGCGGCGTCGTACATGCCGCAGGTGGTCATCACCGACAGCACCTGGCGCACGCCGCCGCGATCGATCACCTGCCGGCCGCTGAGCGGCTGCACGCCGGCATTCGCGAGGGTGGCGGCCATCAGGGCGAGATCGCGCACGGTGACGTTGACCGCGCACTGGCGCACATAGCCGTCGACGATGGTCTCGGCTTCGGCGGTGATGATGCCGCCGGCGCGCAGCATGTGCGCCAGGCCACGATTGCGATGCGCGTCGCGCAGTTCCGCTGCATAGACGGCTTCGTCGACATCGAGCTCGCGGCCGGCCATCGCCGACATCAAGGCCCGCAGGCGCTCCACGCGCTGCGGGCCTGTGGCGTCGGGACCGCCGACAAGCGCATGCGTGGCGAGCGCGCCGGCGTTGATCATCGGGTTCATCGGGCGATGGCTGCCGTCTTCGAGCGAAAGCTCGTTGAAGGCGTCGCCCGACGGCTCGACGCCGATCTTGGCCAGCACCGCACCCAGACCCACGTCCTCGATGGCCGCCGCGTAGGCGAACGGCTTGGAGATCGACTGGATCGAGAACGCCACGTCGCTGTCGCCGGCGGCGTAGACCTCGCCGTCGACGGTGGCCAGGGCGACGGCCAGGCGCGAGGTGTCGGCGTTGGCGAGCACGTCGATGTAGTCCGCGGGGGCGCCGTCTTCGATCGAGCGCACCGCGTCCAGCACGTCGGCGAGATAGTCGGGCAGGGGTGATCGCATCGGGCGGGTCCGGGGAATGGGCTGCCATCCAACCGCAGCCGGGTGGCCGATTCAACCCTGCCGTGCGCTTCCGGCGGGATCGGCTTCACGGGCTGGCCGGACGCAGGCCGGTGCGATCTCCAGGCGCGACCGCAGCGCGTTCGAGGTGACGCTCGTCTCACTTTTCCATGCGTGTCATCGGGTATTCACCGCCTCGATGGCTCCGGGTGCATGCGGTCCCTAGACTCCCGGACTTTGTTTTCGAATACGGAGTGCGCCATGCGCGAGTCTCGACACCGTTCCGCCGCGGAGGCTGCGGTGCAGCACGCGATTGCGCCCGCCAACGACGAGCACGTCCTGGATGCGGACGCCGCGCGTCGGATTCTCGTCGACTGGAACCGGACCGAGCGGCCTTACGACAGGGCCGCGACCGTCTGCCGCCTCGTCTTGGCGCAGGCACAGGCGCACCCCCGGCGCGTCGCCGTCATCGATGGCCTCACCGAGATCGACTACCGGCAACTGACGGCGCGTGCGGACGCGATCGCCGGCGCGCTGGCCGCGCGTGGCGTGCAGCCGGGTGCGCTGGTGGGTGTGTGCATGCAGCGGACATGGGATCTGGTGGCGACGCTGCTGGGCGTGATGCGCGCCGGCTGCGCCTACGTGCCGCTGGATCCGGCGTACCCGCGCGAGCGGGTACGCTACATGCTGGAGCACGCGCAGGCGGTGGCCGTCGTGGTGGACGGCCCGGCCACGTCAGCACTGTGCGCCGGCGCGTCCGTCCAGGTCCGGCTGGATACGGTACCCGCGCAAGCGCAGGCGGCCGATACGCCGCCCGAACCTGCCGCGGACGACCTGGCCTATGTGATCTACACCTCCGGCTCGACCGGGCGGCCCAAGGGCGTCGCGGTCGAGCATCGGCAGGCGGTGGCGATGACCTGCGCGATGCGCGAGCTGCTGGACGACGAGGATCTGGCCGGCGTCCTCGCGGCGGCATCGGTCTGTTTCGATACCTCGGTGATGGAGATCCTGGGCACGCTGTCGCTGGGTGGGACCGTGGTGCTGGCCGACAATGCGCTGGCGTTGGCGACCCTGCCGGCGGCCGAACGGGTGCGCACGACGGTCATGGTGCCGTCGTCGATGCAGGCATTGCTCGCCACGGGCGGCCTGCCGCGCAGCGTGCGCTGCACCGTGCTCGGCGGCGACGTGCTGAAGGCGCCCCTGGTGGCGCAACTCCATGCACTCCCGCAGCGCCCGCGGGTGTTCAACTTCTACGGACCCACCGAGGACACGGTGTTCTCGACCGCGACCGAGCTGCCGGCGGGTCGGTCGACGGTCACGATCGGTCGACCGGTGGCGAACGCGAGGTCGTACATCCTCGACGAGGCGCTGCAGCCGGTGCCGGTCGGCGTGGCGGGCGAGCTGTACCTGGCCGGCGACAAGCTGGCGCGTGGTTATCTCCACGACGAGGTGCGCACGCGCGAGCGTTTCATCGCGCCGCCCGACGGCGGACAGGTCCGCGAGCATCGCCTGTACAGGACCGGCGATCGATGTCGATGGACGGAGGACGGCGAGATCGAGTTTCTCGGGCGCATCGACCAGCAGGTCAAACTGCGTGGTTTCAGAATCGAACTGGAGGAGGTCGAAGCGGCGCTGGCATCGATGCCCGGTGTCGACGATGCCGCGGCGGCCGTGGTCGAGGCGGTCAACGGGAAGCCGATGCTCGCCGGATACGTGGTGAGCCGGAACGGCGCGGTGGACAGCGAGGCGGTGCGGACGTTCGTGGCGGCGCGCCTGCCGGGCTACATGGTGCCGCAGGTGGTGATGGATCTCGTCGAGTTGCCGCGATTGCCCAACGACAAGCTCGACCGCAAGCGACTGCCGACCCCGCAGGTCGGACCGCCCGCGGGCGGGGGCGCTGCCGTGGCGCGTGCGGCCGTCGGGGATGGACTGGCCGGGACCGGAGCCGAGGCCGTCGGCGATGGGGACGGGTGGGCGCGGATGTCGACCTTGGACCGCCAGGCCGCCGTGCTGGCGATCGTGCAGCGCGAGATCGCCCGCTTCCTGCGTCTCGACGATCCCGCGCAGGTGCCGCCGCAGCAGACACTGGACACCCTCGGCCTGGATTCGCTCGATTCGGTCGAGCTGAGCCACCGCCTGTCCGGCGTGTTCGGGCGGACACTGCCGGCCTCGTTGCTGGTCGAACATCCCACGCCGGAAGCCGTCGCCGGAGACCTGGCCCGTCGCCTGACGGGCGACGCGGCGGAGCGCACCATCGACGTGCCCGCGGCGAGCACGGCCGATACGCTGGGACGTTTCCAGTCGCAGATCCAGGCGGGCCATCCGCCGTTCCTCGCGGCCCGGGTGCCGGCGTGGTCGGCGACGGACAAGGGCACGCTGCTGCACGAACTCAAGGGCCTGCTGGCCCGTTCGGGACGCGAGCCCTACAGCAAGCTGGTGCGCACCGGCAGCGGGCATCGCGGCACGGTGGCCGACGTGCATACGGGCGAAGCGCACGACGCCATCATCTGGAGCACGAACCTGTATCTCGGCCTCAACCGCGATCGCGACGTCATCGCGCAGGCCCGCACCGCGCTCGAGCAGTTCGGTACCGGCATGGGCACCTCGCCCACGGCATCCGGCATGACCGACCTGCACGTGGCCTTCGAGAAGGAGTTCGCCGAACTGGTCGGCAAGCCGGCCGGCTGCCTGTTCTCCACCGGCTTCACCGCCAACCTCGGGGTGATCGCCGGCCTGCTGGGCGAGCGCGACGTGGTGGTGATGGACCAGCTCTGCCACGCTTCGATCGTCGACGGCGCCCGGCTGAGCGGCGCCACGATCCGCACGTTCAAGCACAACGACGCCGACGACCTGCACGCGGTGCTGGAAGCGGAAGCCTCACCCTATCGAACGACGCTGGTGGTGCTCGAAGGCGTGTACAGCATGGGCGAGGGCACCGCGCCGGTCGCCGAGATCGTGCGCACCGCGAAGCGGCACGGGGCGCTGGTGTTCGTGGACGAGGCGCACTCGTTCGGTTTCTACGGCCCGGGCGGTGGCGGCATCTGCGCCGAGCAGGGCATCGTCGACCAGGTCGATTTCATCATGACCACGCTCAGCAAGGCGCTGGGCAGCCTGGGCGGGGTGGTCGTGGCGAGCGAGGCGCACATCGCGTTGCTCAAGACCGCGGCTCGCGCCTACGTGTTCCAGGCGACCACCACGCCGGCCGACATTGCCGCCGCGCTGGCTGCGTTGCGACGGCTGCGCGACGACGACGCGTTGCGCCAGCGGCTGTGGGACACCACCCGCTACATGCGCGAGCGGTTCACCGCCGCCGGCTACGACCTGGGGACCGGCGACGGCCCCATCGTGACCCCGCATTTCGCCGACAGCGACATGCTCTACGCGATCGCGCGCGGTCTGCACGACCGGGGCATCCACACCACCGCCGTCACCTATCCGATCGTCGAGCGCGGCCGCGGCCGCCTGCGGTTGATCTGCTCGGCCGCGCATTCGCGCGACGATGTGGACAGGACGCTCGAGGCGCTGATCGAGGTCGAGCGCATCGTGAAGCGCGACATGGCGCAGGCGCGCTCCGGCGCGCATTCCGAGGCCGACGACGGTGACGGCGATGCGCAGGCGGGCGAAGGCCGGGCGTTCCATGGCGGGGCGGGTGTGGGCGCCGGTGCGGGGCGGGGCGCAGGGCGGGGTGCCGAGGCGCAGGCGTGGCACGCGGAACTGGCCGCGTGGGCGCACGCGTTCGGCGACGAACTCGGTGCGGCGCTGGCCGATGAGCAGGCCCCGGTGCCGAGCCTGGCGATCTCGATCCGTGTCGCGGACCACGACGTGCCGGTCTGGCTGTCGGTCGACGGGCGAGCCGTCACCGTGGGCGTGCCGCCACCGCAGCCGCTGCCGACCTGCACGCTCGTCCTGAAGGACGCCGATGCCGTCGCCGCGCTGCGGGGCTTCGACGTCAAGGCGCTGCTCGAGGCCGGCCTCGAGGGCCGATGCGTCATGAGCGGACAGGCCGAGCCCTTCGTCTGGCTCGTCGCACGCTTGACGAGCAAGCGGGACGGCGGGGGCTGAGCGCCCGCAGCATCCGCGGGCCGGGCGGCCAGGGTCGCTCGAGCCCGAGGATGTCGCCGCGACGCGGCGGCCGATACGAACGACGCATGCCCTCGGGCGTGGTGGATAATCGGTCCGGCACGGGCCGCAGCGCTCGAAGACAGGAAGGTTCCGAATGCGTAGGGACACGCGATTGGCGTTCTGCGAGGGCGGCTTCGAGGCATCTCGATGCGACCATGAGGTCCTGACGTGAGCGCGGCGCGCGAGGAAGATGCGCGCAGGCACGGCCCGGTCAGCCGGCGGGCGACGACCGACGGCATGCGTGGACTGCGCGCGTGCTTGATGGTGTCCCTGTGGCTTGTGCCGGCGTTGACTGGTCTTGCTCGCGAGCGCCATGCGGTCGAGGACGCGTTGTGCGACGGCTATCCCCGTCTCGCCATCGAGACCCTGCGGGGGATGTGTGCGGGGCTGGTCGTGGGGCCGACCACGCAGGATGCGGCGCGGACGTTGCGCCTGCCACGCTCGTTGTTGCAGCTCGACGCCCAGACCTGGCTGGTGACCGATCTCGGTGCGTGGGAGGGGGCGCGGGGCGCGGTCTGGCGATTGCGGATCGCGCCGGAACGCGAGGTGGCCCTGGAGCGATTGCTCGATGGCCTGCACCTGCCGCATGCCATCGCACGCGGGCCCGATGGCGCGGTGTATGTGGGCGAGATGAGCCGGATCTTCCGCTTCGATCCGCTGGCGGATCTGCCGGCCGCCACGGTCGAAGAGGTCGTGGCCGGCTTGCCCGACAATCGGTTGCACAGCCATCGCCATCCGTTGTCGAAGTTCGTCTTTCTGCCCGGCGGCGACATGTTGGTCAACGTGGGTGCGCCGAGCGACCAGTGCGCCGATGCCGATGCGCGCACCGCGGCGGGGCTGTGTGCCGAGAGCGAGGGCGACGGAGACGCGGCAAGCCTTCGGACGTACCGCTACGAAGGCGACGGCCGCTGGTCGGCGGACTACGAGGTGCTGGCGCGAGGGCTGCGCAACTCCGTCGCGCTGGCGGTGCACACCTCCGGTACCGTGCTGCAGGGGGAGAACAGCTACGACTTCGACAGCCGCTGGTCGCCGTTCGAGGAAATCAATGTGATCGAGGCCGGTCGTCATTACGGCTGGCCCTACTGTTCCGATACCGCCGAGGCGACGCCGGCCTGGCCCGACAAGGCGGCATGGTGCCGGTCCGACGCACATGCCGCCCCCGATCTGTTGCTGCCGCCGCATGCCGCGCCGCTGGATATGCTGTGGTACGAGGGCGACATGTTTCCGGCGCTGCAAGGCCGGTTGCTGATGACCTGGCACGGCCATCGATCCGTCGGCGGCCGCATCGCGAGTTTCGCCGTGGACGCGCGTGGCGTGCCGGTGGCGGATGCGCGCCCTCGCTTTCCCGTCTACGGACAGGCCGATCGCGCGTATGGCGCGGGGCCGGCCGCCACGCCCGTCGTCCTCACGCCGGGCTGGGGGCGCCAACCTGGCAAGCGGCCCCAGGGCTCGCCCGTGGGGTTGGCCGTCGCCGACGACGGTGCGATCTGGACCGCGGACGACCGCGCCGGTCTGGTGATCCGCTTCGCCCGGAGCGAGGACTTCTGAAGCACGGTCGCGACGGTTCGCACAGCGATCCGCCACCGCGTGCGACAAGGCGTGAACGTCGCCGGCCATGACACCCGGGTCGAGCGGGAAGCGGATGCACGCGACACCCAGGCGTGACGAAAAACGGGGGAGCCGGGGTCGGGCGTGGACAGTGTGGAATCGCAGTCACGCTTTCGTCGTTTCCCGGCGTTCGCGTCCGTCGGCCACGCGTCCCCTGCGTGCTAGCCTGCCGCGCACAGGCGTTACCGTCTCGGCCGGACGATGTCCGTCGGAGCAGGCGCGGAGACGATGTGGATCGATGACGCTCCAGGAGACGTTCCGGCATGCCGACCTATTCCTACGACAAGACCTTCGATGGCACGCCGCGTCCGGCGGCGTACGGCAGTGTCGCCATCGAGTACGAGATCCTCGGCGCGGGCACGTTGCATCAGCGCGAACGCCCGGTGCTCGCCAGCGGCTACGTTCTTCCGATGGGCTCGACGGCGGGACGCAAATCCGCGCCGGAACCGCAATCGAACTTCCGCATCGGCATGACCCAGAAGGTGCCCAAGAAGGCGCTGGCGCTGAGTGCGAGAAACACCGGGCGCGTGGACATGGACAAGGGGCACATCTTCGCACTCGAGCTGGGTGGCCCCGATGTGGCCCACAACATCCTGCCCCAGTTCTCGCAGTTCCAGCGCAACGGCGTGTGGCGACGGATGGAGGTGGAGGCGCACGACATCGCCAGCGGCACGTCGGACCTCGTGTTCATGAGTGTCGCCATCGTCTACGGCAACGCCCGCACGGTATCGCGCTCGCTGGTGCCGAGCGGCTTCCTGGTGAATCTGTACGTGGAGGGCGCAGGCGGACGCAGCTTGCGCAAGTCCTACCAGATCGAGAACCGGCAGGACGCGACCGACGACAGGGTCGGCCTCGCCAGGGATCCGGACGTGGATGCATCGGACCAGATGGATGTCGTCTACGGCGATGCGCCGGCCGGCAGTCCGTTCGATCGCCCCGTGCTCGGGGTACGCGTCAACGGACATTCGTTCCTGCGACAGGAACTGGCGCGAGCCGCAGCGGCCTCGCCATCGATCACGCGCCGAAGCGACGTGATGTGCGGCAAGCGGGCATCGCCTTCGTCGTCGACCGATGCCGGCGGACCCGCGAAGAGAAGACGCTGAGGCGTCCTGGCGCATGTCGGCGCCGCGCGCTTCACACGGGCTGGCCGACGACGAACGCCTGCAATTCCGTCATCCGGCCATCGCGAAAGCGCCAGACGTCCGCGTAGGCGTGCCGGGCAGGGGCGCCCTGACGGTCGGGCAGGGTGATCTCGCCCAACGCCACGACCGTGTCGTCTTCGGCCACGAGGCGATGCACCTCGAACACCGGCGGCCGGGCATAGGCATCCGCCATCCAGGCGCGGACGGCCGCTTTTCCGTCGAGAGTGGACTCGCCGACCGTCGTCCATTGGATATCGTCCGTGCAGTGGGCGAGGAAGCCTTCGATATCACCCTGGGCGATGGCCGCATTGGCCTGTTCCAGAACGGCCTTGTTTCGATCCGGCATGGCGCGCGCCTCATGCGAACGGGAAAGTGGCGACGCTAGTCGAGTCGCGCGAAGCGGGAGGTGAAGTGCCACATGGCTGGAGAGCCTGGAAGAGCGCGACCGTGGTGCGGCCCCGACCGACTCCCACTGCGGTGGTCGCATGGCGCGGTCGTCGCTTCGAACACCGCGGACATGCACCGGCCAGATGAGCTCGACCGCCAGGCGCGTCGTTGCCGGTGATGCCTGGGCGTGCCGTGTTCAGGCCTGCGATGCGTTGCGTCTCTCGCGGCGCACACGCGCCTTCCGCCGCCGTTCCGCCGCACCGGCCCAGAACACCAGGCCGGACTGCGACGCCACGCACAGCGCCAGCAGCGTCCAGGCGATATCGAGTTGCATGTAGAACGTGTCGGCGTGGTCGAGCCACGACCATTCCGGACGCCGCATCAGCAGGTTGCCCGGGCCGAGCAGGCGATGCAGCGCCTGGTCGTTGGAAAGCGATCCCCAGCCGCCGTACTGCACGATCCCGATGACGCCCCACGCGACACATGCCGCGACGGCGAGCCCGAGCGCGCCGCCGAGCCACGGCACTGCATCGACGATCCAGCGCGTGCGCGGCCACAGCTGCAGGCTGCCGAGTGCCCACGTCGATGCGATCAGCAGGAGCGCGAGCAGCAGGACCATCGGCGCCCCTCGGCTTCGCTACATGCTGTGGACATGAAGAATGTTGCCGTCGCGATCCTTGAACCAGATGGCCGAGAACCCATCGGCCGTGTGCACGCCGCGGTCGATGCGCATGTTCAGATCCGGGTACTCCTCCAGAACGACGCCTCGTTCGCGCAACGCTGCCGCGATGGTGCCGACATCGTCGCCGCCGCTCCAGGCCACGGCATTGCCGGTTCCCGGACGGACCGCCTCGGAGCGGTACACCACCAACATCGTCTGGCCGGTCCGATAGCCGAGTACGCCGTCCATGTCGTCTTCGACGAGTTCCAGGCCCAGCGTACGGGTATAGAAATCCCGTGCCCGTTCCAGGTCGCCGACCGCGACGATGGCATTGGAGGTCTTGTCCTTCAACATGGGGCTCTCCGTTGGCGCGCGTGCGCGATACATCGCCCGAGGGCGGGCGCGGTCACCAGATGCTGCCGGCGACCACATTCAGACGGCGTGGAATGTCCGCGACGATCCCGAAGATGAATGCGGCGAAGGCTTCGCGCTTGGCTGGGATACGCCGACCTGGAAACTCCCAACGCAGAAAAGGGAGCGCACTGCGCTCCCTTTTCCTGTCGAGCCCGACGCATCGGATGCGTCCGGCTGCCATATGCGCGGTCAGTGACCCTTGCGGGCCTCGTCGCGGGCCTTGCCGACTTCGCCCTGCACCTTGCCGACGTTCTTCTGCACCTTGCCTTCGACTTCCCTGGCCTTGTTGCCGGTGACCTTGCCGGCGATCTCCTTCGCGGTGCCCTTGACCTGGTTCTTCGCGCCTTCGGTACGGTTCTTGTCCACGTGCGATCTCCGATGCCCGGAATGGGCAGGCCGACGCTAGGCCCGCGACTGTCAGGTGGCGGTGAAAATGGAAGACGGCACGGATTCCAGTTCGCTGGCCTTCATCTGGCGACCGCCGGGCGTCATCCGCCTGACGTTCGCGAAACGCCGATACCCTGGTCGTCAGTCGAGTACACGGGGCGCGCCCCCGTGGGTCGCCTCGCGACACCGCTGGAGCAGGGCCGCGCACAACGCCCGCAGGCGCCGGTTGTCCCGCATCAGCCGTGAAAGCGTGTGAGCATCCATGTCGTCGACCATGCAGATGCCAGGCGTAGGCGGCCGGTCGTCCAGGACGTCGCTCAGCGCACATGCGCCCGTGAGCAGGGCCTCGGCATCGGCGGCGACGTCGACGCCGTGGGTGATCGCCACGGCGGGCTCGAGAAGCCGATAGCCCCGACGGTGCACGGTGCCGATGTAGCGGGGGCGATGCACGTTGTCGTCGAGTGCTGCTCGCAAGAGCGCGACATGCTTGTGGATGGTGTTGTCGCCCAGAGCCTGGCCCGGCCAGCACGCGGACAGCAGGGCATCGGCACTGCAGATCGCACCGCCGCCTGCCGCGAGCGCGCACAGGACGCCCATGGTCCTGGGCTCGACACGGCGCCTTTGGCCGGTGCGCTGCAGGCGCCCTTCGGCCGGAACGACCATCCAGTCGCCGATGCGGAATCGTTCCGCTGTCGTCGGCATGTCCTTTGCCATTCCCCCTCCTGCTCGTCACTGCCCCGCGTACACCGCACGGTTTCATCGCGTGCGCGCCGCGCATACGGTCGCGCCGCCGTGACCGTCCTTCGAGGCGGCGTGCCGGCGCACCGGCCATCGCGCGAACGTGCCGGAAGCTTTTCGGAAGGACTTCGGCCAGACCGGTGTGCATGCTCGAGCCGGATGTGGTGTCTGGCGCGCCACCGACTCTAGGGGGGACGAAATGATCGGGCGATGCGATGAACGGGTCACGGCGCGGAAACCTGCCGTGCGGCACGGATGCGATGTGATCGAAGGGGGGCGTGCGCCATGACGCTGCGGATCCTGCTGGCCGACGATCATGTCCTGGTGCGCGCCGGCGTCGGCGCACTGCTGACATCGGATGCGCGGGTCGAGGTCGCCGGTGTCGCCGGGGACGGTCTGGAACTGCTGCGGGTGGCGCGACGACTGGCGTTCGATGTCGCGGTCGTCGAGCCCTCGATGTCGGGGATGAACGGGATCGAGGCGACCCGCCGCCTGCTGGCGCGCACCCCCGACGCGCGGGTGTTGTGCCTGGCGCACTCCGGCGACCACCACGCGGTGAAGGAGGCTTTCGACGCCGGTGCCCGTGGTTACGTGCTCAAGCGCGATCCGGTGGAGGTCCTGCTCGCCGCGCTTCGCGGCGTGGCGAGCGGACGGATGTATCTGAGCTCGGGGCTGGAGGCGGTATTCATCGAGGCCTATCGCAATCGCGATCACGTGGCGGCGGGTCCGTCGCCGTTGACCGGGCGGGAACGCGAGGTGACCCAGCTCTATGCCGAGGGCTGGTCGACCCGCCAGATCGCCGCGCGCTTGCACATCAGCGAGAAGACCGTGGCCACCCATCGCGAGCATGTCTTCGCGAAGCTCGGCATCACCGGTATCGCCGGATTGACCCGTTACGCGCTGCGCGAAGGCATCAGCCGGTTGGACAGTGCCGGCGCCGGCGACGCCCGCGACGACGGCCAGGCGCGCGTGTCGCGGTCTTTCGGTGAGCAGGGCGGTGGGACGGCAGGGTAGACGTCGCATCGGGAAGGTGCGCCTCGCGCGAAGGCCATGTCGGCGGGATGCGGTCACTGTCCGTAGCGTCGGCGCCTCATGCCATCGGGCGGATGCCGATCCTCGCATCGGCGCATCGCCGGCTTCGGGCGCCGGGTGCGTCCGTTGCCGAGCCCGCCGCTTCGCCCGCGCGGCGCGGATTCCGAGTGCGGATTCCGTCATCCCGCCCGATCTTCTAGGCATTGCACCGATGCCCTGGCGCAAGTCCCTCCATGACGCTGTGTCCAACGAACACGACACATGCCAGGAGGACGCCATGGCCGATTTCAACGCGTTTTTCCCCACGCTGCTCCGCTTCGAGGGTGGCTACGTCAACGATCCCGCCGACCCGGGTGGGGCCACCAACAAGGGCATCACCTTCGCGACGTTCCGTCGGTTCGCGCAGACGATGCTCGGGGTCGAGCCGACGCTCGACAACCTGCGGGCGCTGACCGATGCCCAGGCCGGGGTGCTCTACCGCCGGCTGTACTGGGACAGCGTGCACGGCGACGAGATCGCCCTGCAGCCGCTGGCGGACATCGTGTTCGATTTCAACGTCAACGCCGGCGCGCACGCGATCAAGCTGCTGCAGCGCGTCCTCAACGAGCAGGGTGCGCAGCCGCGGTTGCAGGTGGACGGCCTGTTCGGCCCCGGCACGCTGACCGCGCTCGCCGGAGCGGATGCGAAGGCGGTGTATCTCGGCTACCGGAAGGGACGCATCGACTACTACCGCGGCCTGGTCGCGCGCCGGCCCTCGTTGCAACGTTTCCTGCGTGGCTGGCTGGCACGTGTGGACGCGTTTCCCGCCGACCCGACGGTCGCCTGACCACCGGCCGCGTCCAGGCCTTTCGAGGAGCCGCCGATGGCGACGAACACGACGCTCAATTCCCTGATCGAAGCGCTCGCCGGGGCGGTGATCGAGGCGCAGGACAAGATCGAGCAGCATCAGACCGCGCACCTCGCCGACTTCTTCGACGAGGACAACCGGCCGAAGAGCGTGGTCATCCGGCTGCCGTCGCTGCATCCCGATGCGACGCCGGGCGACGAGGACCTTTACCGGGCGCCGTTGCTGCCGTTGGTGTCGACCAACGTCCTGCGCATCAAGGATGTCGAGATCACGTTCGATGCCGATCTGGGTGGGCTGACGACGCACGAGGACGAAGCGCCCGTGCCCGGCGCGCCTCCCGAACACGCATGGAACCGCCGCGACCACGGATCGCGGCCCCGTATCAACGTCGACACCGGCGCGGCGGTCGCTGGTGGTCAGGGGTCGGTCCACGTGGTGTTGCGCGTGGAAGGCTCCGAACCGACGGACGGCGCCGCCAGACTCATCAACCATCTCGCGCAGACCCAGGGCGTGTTCCGGACGACCACCCCGAAGCCGTCGTCCGGCGACGGCACCCCGACGGTCTAGCCGACCTCCAGGAGCAATGACATGGCAAACGAACTCGTGAACATCTCCAGCCAGTTCCAGGGCCTGCCGATGGGCGATCTCATCGGCGGACCGCTGAACGCGGCCTGCGACGCCCAGATCAGGCTGGCCCAGGCCACGGCCGATTTCATCAAGGTGATCGGCTTCCTGCCGCCGCTCGACCCCGCCCGCAATCCCGGCGGCGTCGGCGACACCCGCACGGCGAGCTTCAAGTTCAAGCGCCCGATGGACAGCACCGATCCCAACCGGCCGGGCATCGCGGAGGAAGAGGTCGAGCTGGAAGTGCCGCTGCTGGCGATCGTCAAGGTGCCCAACCTGGCGATCAGCACGGTCGACATCACATTCGACATGGAAGTGAAGTCTTCCTTCTCGAGCCACGAGAGCAGCGACACCTCGGCCTCGCTGGACGCGACGGCGCAGGTCGGGTGGGGCGTGTTCAGCGCCAAGGTGCACATCCAGGGCTCGGTCGCCACGCACAAGGAGAACACCCGGTCCTCCGACAACTCCGCCAAGTACCACGTCAGCGTGCACGCGGAGGACAAGGGCATGCCCGAAGGCCTGGCGCGGGTGCTCGACATCCTGCAGACGGCGTGCGCGCCGAGGAAGATCACGACGACGTCGCTGCCGGCGCCCGCACCCACGCCCGCACCGACGCCCGCACCCGCACCCGCACCTGCACCTGCACCGACGCCGTAACCGAGGCACGCGGACCGGCCGCGCGCCCGCGGCATCCACCCGGGCGCGCGTTTCCCCTCCACCCGCCGCGTGCCCGTTCCCGGGAGCGCGGCCGACCGCCAACGCGGAGCGCACGCGATGTTCGACCTGAGCGACGTGAAGTTCGTCAAACGCATCGTGGTGGGTACCGACAACCCGTCGCGCATGCGCAGCGAAGAGGAGATCGAGGCGGCGCGTGCGTTGCTCAACCGCTGCCTGACCGATGCGCCGCGCGGGACGATCGTCGGCATGGAGAAGAGCTTCACGATCCTCCAGATCGGCGAGCACCAGGTGGTGCTGCAATGGCTGTGCTACCACGTGGGGTTCCCTCGCAAGCCGGCCTGGCTGGAGGGCGCCTGAGGTGCGCGCGCGGCGGTATCCGCTGACGATGCTGGTCGAGGCGTTTCGCGGTGCGGTGCTCGACGGTCGCGCGCGCATGGAGACGGTGTTCCGGCGTTGCCGGGCGGACGCCGTCCAGCGTCTGGCCCGAAGCGGCTCGGCGCTGGAGCGTCTGCGCCCCTGGCGCCGGCATCGGCTCGGCCACGCGGAGCTGCATTTCGCCTGTGTCGTGCTGCGCGATCGCGACGGCAGCGTACGCGCACTCAGGCTGCTCGGGCGCAAGCGCCGCTGGGACGTCGTGCATCGGCTGCGGGTCGAGCTGCATGGCGAGCACTGCGAGGACGTCCGTGTGTATTTCGACGGCCATCTGTTGCCCGTCGGTCGGCAGGTGGACGGGCCCGGCGGATGAAGCGCGCCATCGAGTTCGAGCTGACCCCGGAGCAGGGGCGCGCGATCGTCCGGCGACTGCCGCCGGGGCCGCCACGCCGGGGCCGGGGGGTGCGGGTGATGGCCGCTGCGGGCGCTGCATTGGCGGTCCTGGCGGCGCTGGCTTGGCTGGCTTGGCTGGCGCCATGGTGATCGGCCGCACCCCGCGGCCGGCGACGATGAGGAGATTCACGATGAACGAGACGAGCGTTCGATGCACGCTGATGCTGGCGGCGATGCTGTCGCTGTGCGCATCGACGGCTGCAGAGACCGGCACGTGGCTGGGCAGCGGCTGGGTTGGCGAGGTGCCCCATGCGGTGCGACTGGAGCTGCGAGCCGACGGCGGCGAGCTGCGCCTGGGCGCGCCGTCGGCGTGTCGCGTGCCGTTGTCGCGAGACGGCACGCGCTATGTGGCTGGGCCCTCGACGTCCGGCGGCGCGGCCTGCGAGCGGCTGCTCGGCGAGACGCTGACGGTGGCCGGGGATGGCCACGTGCTGCATCTCGACGGCGCATCCGCAGCGCCGTTGATCCTGCACGCGCTCGGCGATGCGGCCACGACCGCCGACGGACTCGCCCTGGCGTTCACCGGTTACGGCACGGGCACGGCGCAGGTGCGCGTGGAGACGGCGGCGCTCGGGCAGCGTGCCGGCGAGTGGCGCCAAGGCGCACCGGCATCGTGCAGGATTCCGCTGGAGCTGGCGGCAGTGGACGGCGAGCGACGCTGGTACGCGTTCTCCGCCGATTCCTCCGGCGGGGCTTGCGACGGGCTCGTGGATGGGGTGCTCGCGTTGCCAGATCCCTCGGGCCATGGCGCGAGCGTGCTCGATGGGCACGGTCGTCGTGCCGCACTGGCACCGCGATGAGGGTGCGGTCATGGCCGATGTGTGGGATCAGCTCTGGGTCGTTCTGGCCGGCGTCAGCGGTGCGCTGCTGCCGTTGGTGCTCGACGACACGCCGTCGCGACACCGCGCGATGGTGCGGGTGAGCTGCGGCGCGCTGGTCGCGGTGTTCGTGGGGCCGGCGTTGAACGAGCGTTTCTTCGTCAACGCCGACGCGCACGTGCAGGCCTGCACCGCGTTTCTGGTGGGCTGCTTCGGGTTGCAGGGGACCGCGATCCTGCAGCGGCTCCTGCATCGCCGCGGCGATCACATGGCCGACGACCTGGTGGCGCGGGTGACGGGCCGCGGGCGGGGAGAGGCGCCATGAGCCCCGCCTATCTCGTGGTGACATCGTGGCTGGTCGTGGCGGCGCTGTGGATGATGACCGCGACGGGCAACACCCGGCGCATCAAGCTGTGTTGTGCCGTGCTCGCCGCCGGCGCCATCGTCGATGTCTTCGGCCTGGCCAGGGCGATGCTGGACGGCAGTGCCTACGCGACGATCTGGCCGGGCGAGCTGGTGCTCAATGCCGGCGTGACGTTGCTCATGTGCGAGTGGATCCGGCTCGACCGGCGTCAGCGGGCGCGTCGGGTCGCGCGCGACCCCGATGCCTGATGTCCGGAGGATGCCGGGGCGCCCTCTGGTTCCCGCGTCGCTCACGAGCGAAAGGCGCCCGGACCGGGCACTGCGGCGCATGGTGCGCCGTGCGCCTTTGCCTCGCCCGGGGCGTCGGGCCCTGCATGGGGCCGGTCCTGTCCGGTGGCCGAGATGCGTGCCTCGCGGCTGCGTCCGCCGATTCGCTTAGGATACGCATGCACCGTTACGGGCCCATGGAGTGCCCCATGCCGATCACGCCTCCACATCGCGACGATCACGACGCAGACGGCTGGGACGGCGTGCCGCGTTCGCCGGGGACCGTCGTGCTGGACAGTGCCTCGCTGGGCTGGAACGACGTGCGGGTGTTCAGGGTGATCGAGCCGCAGGTCTGCGATGGGCTCGAGGTGTTCGCCCGCGATCACCAGAGCATCGTGTTGATCGAGCGCGCAGCCCAACCGGCCGGCGCCGCGAACATCGAGCGACGGCGGGCAGGGCGCTGGCTGGGGGCCCGCTACCGCGATGGCGATCTCGGCTTCACCGCACCCGGAGAAGGGGCGATGTTGCGCTGGCGCAACCGGTCCGAGCACGTCACCGTGCAGGTGCGGATTCGCGCCCGGTTGCTCGAGGAAGCCGCGGACGGCACCGGGTACGGGATGCCGTCCAGGCGCCTGAATCGCCTCTCGCACCACGATACGACGACGGCGCAGTTGGTCCGGGCGCTGGGGCAGGCCGCAGGGCAGGCGGCGCCTGGGTTCTACGTGGATGCCGCCGCGCGCTTCCTGGCCGCCCACCTGGTGGGCGAGCCCGCCCGTCCGCGCGATGGAGCGCATGCCGTCCGGGCGCATGTTGCGCTCGACCGCATGGATGCGTTTCTGCGAGAGCGGCTGGCCGACGATTTCACGCTCGCCGAGGTTGCCGGGTACGTGGGCGTGGGGACGTTCCAGCTGATCCGGCTCTGCCGTGCGCAGCATGGCGAGACGCCGTTCCGCCGGTTGCAGCGTTTCCGGATCGAGCACGCCCGCGCACTGCTGCAGACGCGTGGCATGAGCGTCACCCAGATCGCCCTGGAGTGCGGGTATACGAGCCCGAGCGCATTCGGCAATACGTTTCTCAAGGCCACCGGCCTGTCGCCCAGCGTCTATCGGGCGCTTTGAGGGGCTTCGTGAAGGGCGCCGGCCGGCCGCGTGCCGACCGGCCGCCGCTCCGTGCGCATGGGCGCAATCGCACGCGTGCAGGCCGCAATGGCGGGAGAGAAACCGGATGAGGCGAACGGTAAAACGGGAATCCCCCGACGCCGAGGCGCTGCCCCCATGTCCGAACCGAACGATGAGACCGATCGGCCGCCCGCCTTCCAGTTGAACCGGCGCGAGGTGCTCGCCGGCGGCCTGGCCACGGTCGCGCTGTCCTGGCTGCCGAGCGGCTTGAACGCCGCCATCCCCGGCGGGCCGCCCGCGGCAGCGCCGGGTCCGTTGCCGGACGACGCGCTGTCGAGCCTGCTGTCGACGGTGATCAACGGCGAGCAGGTGGCGGTGGAGGTGGACAACCGCACCTCGCTGCTGGATCTGCTGCGCGAGGGGCAGGGCTTGTTCGGCAGCAAGAAGGGCTGCGATCACGGTCAGTGCGGTGCCTGCACCGTTCACATCGACGGGCGCCGCGTGGTGTCCTGCCTGACCCCGGCCGTGCAGGCCGAGGGCCGTGCGGTGACCACGATCGAGGGCATCGCCCCCGAGGGCGAACTGCATCCGATGCAGGCCGCCTTCATCGAGCACGATGCGCTGCAGTGCGGCTACTGCACGCCGGGCCAGATCATGGCCGCGATCGCCTGCGTGCGCGAGGGGCACGCAGGCTCGGCCGAGGACGTTCGCGAATACATGAGCGGCAACCTGTGCCGCTGCGGCGCGTATGCCGGCATCGTCGCCGCAGTGCTGGATGCGGCGCCGAAGATGGAGCGCGCCTGATGCGTCCCTTCACACACGTGCGCGCGACATCGCTGACGCAGGCGGTGACCGCCTCGACCCGCGCCGACGGCGCGCGCTTCCTGGCCGGCGGCACGACGCTGTACGACCTGATGAAGCTCGATGTCGAGACGCCGTCGACCCTGGTCGACATCACCGCGCTGCCGGGTCTGCACGACATCGTCCCGGGCCGGCGTGGCCTGGTGGTCGGCGCGCTGGCGAAGATGGCCGACGTCGCGGACCATGGCGAGGTCAGGACGCGGTATCCGGCCATGGCCGAATCCCTGTCGAAGGCCGCCTCCCAGCAACTGCGCAACATGGCGACCGTGGGCGGCAATCTGCTGCAACGCACCCGCTGCGCCTACTTCCGCGGAGGCGCACCCTACCAGTGCAACAAGCGCGTGCCCGGCAGCGGGTGCTCGGCCATCGGCGGTGCCGACCGCGGTCTCGCGCTGTTCGGCACCAGTGAGGCGTGCATCGCCAATTACCCCGGCGACTGGGCGGTGGCGCTGGTGGCCTTCGACGCCGAGATCGAGATCGCGGGGCCGCGCGGCACGCGCCGGATCCCGGCGGAATCCCTGCATCGCGAGCCCGGCACGACTCCGCACATCGAGACGGTTCTCGAACCGGGCGAACTGATCACCCGGATCCACGTGCCGTCGCTGCCGGCGTTGCGCGCCTCCACGTACCACAAGATCCGCGACCGCGCGTCCTACGCCTTCGCGCTGACCTCGGCAGCCGTCGGCATCGAGGTGGCCGGTGGGCGGGTGCGGGACGTGCGGATCGCGCTGGGCGGCGTCGGAGCGCGGCCGATCCGGGCACGCGACGCGGAGGCGGTGCTCCGCGGCCAGCGCTACGACCGGTCGCTCGCGATCAAAGCCGGCGAGGTCGCCATGCGCGGCGCGCGCACCAGTTCCCACAACGCCTTCCGGGTGCCGCTCGGCGTCCAGACGGTCGCCGATGCGATCGGCATCGCGATGGAGAGGGTCTGACCATGCAGACGCACTATCCCAGGACGCGCCGCGTCGATGCCGAAGACAAAGTGCGCGGTCGGCCGATCTATGCGGCCGACCGGATCGCCGCCGGCATGCTGCACGCGGTCACGGTCAACGCCACCATCGGCCGCGGACGGCTGGTCTCGCTCGATGCCGATGCCGCGCTCGCGATGCCGGGGGTCCGGCACGTGCTCACGCATGCCGACATGAGCGGTGTGGAACCGCCCGGGTTCGTGCTGGGGGGCGGCTACGGCGTGCAGAGCGTGCAGCCGATGCTGGGCACCGAGATCGCCTTCCGTGGCCAGCCGGTCGCGCTGGTGCTGGCCGAGACGCTGGAGGCGGCCACGGCCGGCGCGCATGCGGTCCGCGCCGAGTACGCGGCCGTCGGGTTCCACACCGACATGGACGAGGCGCCGGAGACCGATATCGTCGCGCAGCAAGGGTCGCCGCTGCCCCAGGCGATGTTCGCCGATCGAGCGGTCGGCGATGCCGATGCCGCCTACGCGGCGGCCGAGATCAAGGTGGATGGCCGCTATACCGGGCCGGCGCAGCACCAGAACCCGATGGAGTTGATCGCCACGGTGGCCGAATGGCGGGGCGACACGCTCGTCATCCACGAAGGCACCCAGAACAGCAGCGGCATCCAGCACGGCGTCGCCCGCCAGCTCGGCATGCCGGCGGACAAGGTGGTGGTGGTGTCGCCGCAGGTCGGCGGCGGCTTCGGCCAGAAGAATTCGTTGCAGGGACAGACCGTACTGGCGGCGGTGGCGGCGCGTGCGAGCGGGCGGCCGGTCAAGCTGGTGGTGTCGCGCATGCAGACGTTCCATTGCGCGAGCTTCCGCCCGGCGTCGCGGCATCGGGTGCGGCTGGGCGCCACGCCCGGGGGCAGGATCACCGCGGCGATCCACGAGGTGGACCAGCAGACGTCGCGTCACGATCTGTTCCCCGGCGTCTACACGGATGTGACGGCCCGGTTCTACGGCATCGAGAATTTTCGCGGGCGCGAGCGGCTGGTGCGCACCGACGTGCAGACGCCCGGCTACATGCGTGCACCCTACGAGCACACCGGAGCGTTCGCCTACGAGAGCGCCGTCGACGAACTGGCCCAGCAGCTCGGCCTCGATCCCGTGCAGTTGCGTCTGGCCAACGACGCCGATGCGGATCCGCTGACCGGCCGCCCGTTCTCGTCCCGGCACGTCCGCCAGACCCTGGAGGAGGGGGCGCGACGCTTCGGCTGGGCGCGCCGGACGCCGGCGCCCGGCTCCATGCGGACCCCGTCCGGCGATCTGCTCGGCATGGGCGTGGCCATCGGCATGTACAAGGGCGCGACGGCCGCCGCCGGCGCGGTGCTGGAGGTGACCGCGGACGGTGCCGCGACGATCGCCGTCACCGGACACGAGATGGGCCAGGGCATCCGCTCGACGGTCGCCAATTATCTTGCCGAGCGTCTGGGGATCGCGCCGGACCGGATCGCGATCTCGGTCGGCGAACCGGGGCGCATCGTCCAGCATCTGACCGCCGGCTCATGGGGTACCGCGACCGCGCTGCGTGCGGCGGGGACCGCGGTGGACGCGCTGGGCGAGCAGCTGGGCGTGTCTCCCCGGGACGTGCTCGAGGCCCTGCGCCGGCAGGGCCGCCAGCACGTCCGCGTGGACGTTCGCAGCCGCGCGCCCGGTCAGCCGGAAGAGGCGCTGAAGCGGCTCGAGACCGGCCAGGTGGCCGTCGTCGGCCCGGCGTATCCCGAGTTCGTCACGATGAGCTCGATCGCGCACTTCGTCGAGGTGCATGTCGAACCGTCCACGCGCCGGATCCGCGTGCCCCGCGTGGTCAGCATCGCCGACTGCGGGGCGACGGTCAGCCCGGTGACGGCCGAGAGCCAGGTCCGGGGCGGCGTGGTCTGGGGCATCGGCGGCACGCTGCACGAGGTGAGCGAAAGCGATCCGAGGTTCGGCGGTTTCCTCAATGCGAGCCTCGAGGAATACGTCACCGCGGTCAACGCCGACATCGGCGACATCGAGGTCGGCTTCGTGGGCGCGCCCGATCCACTGATCAACGGTGCGGGGGCGAAGGGACTGGGCGAGGTGGTGATGGTGGGGGTGGCGGCCGCGGTGGCGAACGCGATCTTCCACGCCACCGGCCAGCGCCACCGGGACCTGCCGATCCGGCTCGACCGGATGTTCCCGGCGGGCTGACCCGGCCGTGTGCGAGGCCGCCTCACACGTCGATGCGATGCGCGCTCAGGCGTCCGGCAATCGCACGGTCACGCGCGTGCCTTCGCCCAGCGCCGAGACCACGTCGATGTCGGCCCCCAGCGCCTGCGCGGTCTGGCGCACGATCCACAGGCCGATGCCCAGGCCGTCGGTGCGCGCGTCGCCCTGGGCGAAGGCGTCGAAGTAGCCTTCCACGTGCGCGGGGTCCATGCCCACGCCGGTATCGGCCACCACGATCGCGGTGCGACCGTCGGCCTGGTCGCAGCTGATGTCCACCCGGCCGTCCTCGGGCGTGTACTTCACCGCGTTGGAGATCAGGTTGCCGAGCAGGGTCTCGAGTAGATGCGGCTCGGTGCGCGCGGTGCAGGGGGCGGCGTCGATGCGCACCTGCAGGTCGATGCGCTTGCGCCCGGCCGCGCGGCGCCACGAGGCCGCGACCTGCTCGACCACCGGCACCACGTCCACTTCGGCGAGCGACGGCGGCACGAAGCCGCCGCGGCCGGTGGCCGAGGCGACCAGGTCGCCGAAGGTCCGGTGGATGGCGGCGAGTTCGTGCTCGGCGGTGTCCAGCCGTTCCAGCTGCTCCGGGCTGGCATCGGTGCGCGCGCGGTTGATGGCATACAGCGCCGCGCGCAGCGGGGTCTTGAGGTCGTGCCCCGCGCTGGCCAGCACGCGCGCGCGGTGTTCGCTCACCGCATGCGCTTCGGCCAGCAGGCGACGCAGTTCCAGTTGCGCCATCACCTGGCGGGCCAGCGCACGCAGCGTGTCGATCTGCTGCGGGTCGAGGGTGCGCGGTTGGGTGTCGAGCACGCACACGGTGCCCAGCGGCAGGCCATCGGGCGTCTTGAGCAGGGCACCGGCGTAGAAGCGCAGCCCCGGTTCGCCGGTCACCAGCGGATTGGCGGCGAAGCGCGCATCCTGCGTGGTGTCGGGAACCTCGAGGAAATCGTGTTCCAGAATGGCGTGGGCGCAGATGGAGGTGTCGAGCGGCGTCTCGCGCACGCCCAGCCCGATCTCGGACTTGAACCACTGCCGTTCGGCATCGACCAGATTGACCACCGAGATGGGGGTCTGGCAGACAGCCGAGGCGATCCGAGTGATGTCCTCGAAGACCGCTTCGACCGGAGTGTCGAGGATGCCGTAGGCATGCAGCGAGGCCAGCCGCCGGCGTTCGGTGTGGGCGGGCAGTTTGTCGGCGGGCAGGTGCAAGGCGGTCTCCGGTGCGGTCCGCGATTCTGCCATGCAGGCCGGGCCCGGGCGTTCATGTGTCCTTGCAGGCGGGCCGTCCGTCCGAGGACGAGCGTGGTGGCGTTGCCCCGGGCGTCGATCCGCTCCGGATGCCTCAGCGCCGGAACCAACTGTGCAGCCGCACCAGCAGCCGCTCGACATCGGTCAACGCCGTGCGCTCGTCGCGCACGCGGACGGCATCGGCCGGGACGTCAGTGCTGATGTCGTCGACACCGAGGTCCATGTAGCGCGCCATGCGCGTCGGGTCGTTGACGGTCCAGACCTGCAGGCGATAGCCGCGACGGCGGGCGTCGGCGACCGCGCGTACGTCCGCCTGCAGGTGGTTGAGGCCCAGCATGTCGAAGTCGGTCCGGCGTGCCGTGCCCGGCAGTGCGGCATTGGCGAACAGGGCCAGCTGCGCGTCCGGTGCGGCGGTGCGGGCGGCGCGGACCAGGTCGGGAGAGAGCGAGGCGAGGATGACGTCCGCGCCGTGGCCGCCGCGCTCGACATCCGCCAGCACTGCGGCCAGCAGCGCCGAGGCGTTGTGCGGATCGGGCTTGAGCTCCACCAGCGCTTGCGCGCGTCCGTCGATGAAGGCCAGTGCTTCGGCGAGGGTCGCGATGCGTTCGCCGGAAAACGCCGGGCCGAACCAGCTGCCCACGTCGACATCGCGCATGGCTGCGAGCGGCGTGTCCACCACCGCTCGCGGATCGCCGGCGATCCGCCGGAAATCGCTGTCGTGGAAGACGACCACGGCGCCGTCCGCACTGAGCCGAACGTCGAACTCGATGGCATCGGCGCCTGCGTCGATGGCGGCCTGGAAAGCGGCGAGCGTGTTTTCCGGCGCCACGGTCGATGCGCCGCGATGCGCCGTGACGGTGACCTCGCTGCGCAGGTTCATGCTGATCACGGCGAGTGCGGCCTGCGCCAGGGCGAGGGCGAGAAACGCGGCTTCGGCACCCCAGACGTAACGACCCGGCCGGCGCGGTGCGGCCTCGATCGCGTCGCTGCCGCGAACGCCGCCGAGGCGGTGGAACAGGGCACGGACCAGCAGCGCGTTCAGGGTGGTGCCGAGAAAGAGCATGCCGAGCACCGTGGCGGCATAGAGGGTGAGGTAGACCACCATGCCGGCGTTGACCAGTGCGCGGTGCGCCGGCAGGCCGTCCAGCAGCGGCGTCGCCGCCCGGTCGTACAGTTCGGTCACCAGCAGCGGCATCGCCGCGACGCCCAGGGCGAGGCCGACGACCAGCACCGCGATGCGCAGGTGGCGCCCGCGGGTGAGCGTGCGGCTGCGCCTGAGCGCGGCGACCGGGCGGAGGCCTTCCAGCACCAGCGCGGCGGTGGCGAACAGCCAGCGGAAATAGAGCGTCGCGTGCAGGAACAGGCCGAGTGCCAGCACCGGCGCGAACGTGCCGAGGAACCACCACAGCGCGGTCGGTCGAGCGGACACCACGTAGTAGGGATCGAAGTCGCCCAGCAGCCCGACATAGAGCGCGCCGCCGACGGCGAGCCAGGGCAGGGCGAGCACGGCGTGGGCGAGCACCTGCAAGGCCGCGAGCACGGCCAGCGGCCCTGCGCGTCGCAACATGCCGGCCAGCGCCGCGGCGGCGGTCCGGTAGCGGCACCCGAGGCTGGACGAGACCAGCAGCATCCCGGTCTGTTGCAGCATCACCACGAACCAGGCGAAGGCGCCGGCCAGCGCGAGCCACGCCAGTGCCAACAACAGCCCGGCCGGTCCGTCGAACTCGCCTGCGAGCGGTCGCTCGATCCAGTGCAACAGTGCCGCGAGCGACCAGGTCGTCAGCGGCGCGGCGGCCATGGTGGCGAAGCCGGTGAACAACAGGTACCAGGCGAGCATGGGGCGTAGATGCCGACGCAGATCCCGCCGCATGTCGTGCACGAGGATGCCGCGCAGCAGGGCACGGTCGTCGGGCGCGACGGGTGCGCTCGCGTGGCGCGCGCCTTGATCGGGTCGGGGCGTATCCGTTCGGCTTCGCATCGCGCCAGTGTAGGCGTGGCCACCCGCTCGCGTAGCGCCTGGGCCTGTGACCGGCGAGCGCGCTGGCGGGTGATGTGCAGGGCCTGGTCGATCAGGGTCTCCAGGACGCCTCGGCGATCTCGGCGAGCTACACGGAATCGCCTGCGCCGACGAAGCGCGGGTCCGCCGCCGCAGGATGCGTCATCGCGCGGACGTGCAGGTCGACCAATGTGCGCACGTCGCTGATGCAGAAACCGACAGTGGTGGGGCGTTCGATCCAGGGGCGGCGCAGGCGCCACGGCGACACGCTGTGCGATCGCGGTCCGGCGACGAGATGGATGCCGGTTCGCGGGCTCAGTGCGGCGTCTCCGCGTGTTGCCGTGGTGCGGCATGGCGATGCCGCGGGGGCGGCAAGGACGTGGAGCTACGCCGTCGCTGCCGTCAGACGCGGTGGGCTGGCGCGTCGTGGAAACGCCAGGCGATGAAACGGCTCTGCTTGCTGCCCTGTGCCATGGGCACCTCGTGCACCTCCGTGGCGCCGACCTGATGCAGTTGCCTGCGCAGGGCGGGCAGGTGTTCGGCGCGCGAGACGAGGCTCGAGAACCAGCGCACCTGAGTGCGGATGTCCGCGCTCTCAAGGACCATGCGGTGCAGGAATGCCGCCTCGCCGCCGGGGCACCAGAGCTCGTGGGCGTGGCCGCCGAAGTTCAGTGCCCGGGTGGTGCCGCGCGCGGGTGCGGCTGGGCCCTTCCGCCCGAGCTTGCGCAGCTTGTGCTGGTGGGCGCCGCTCGCGTCATGGGCGGAGGCATGGAACGGCGGATTGCACAGGGTGAGGTCGAAGCGCTCGCCGGGGCGCACCACGCCATGGAAGATCCGGTCGCGGCGGGGTTGCAGGCGCAGCGCGATCGCCTTTTCCAGCCCGTTGGCGCGGACGATGGCGGTGGCGACCTGGATGGACGTCGTCTCGACATCGCTGCCGACGAAGTGCCAACTGTATTCGGCATGGCCGAGCAGGGGATAGATGCAGTTGGCGCCGACCCCGATATCGAGCACGCGCACCGCCGCGCCGCGCGGGATGGCGCCGTCGCCCCGGCTGCTGCCGGCGAGCAGGTCGGCCAGTCCGTGCAGGTAGTCGGCGCGGCCGGGAATCGGCGGGCACAGCGCGCCTCCGGCAGGTCCCAATGGACGATGCCGTAGTCGCTGCGCAGGATCGCGCGATTGAGCTCGCGTACCGCGGCGGGGTCGCCGAAGTCGATGCTGGTCTCGCCGCGCGGCGTGGTGACGCGATGTGCGGCCAGTGCCGGACTGGCTTCGATCAGACGTGCGAAGTCGTAGCGTCCCTGGTGCCGGTTGCGCGGGTGCAGGGTGGGTGTGGCGGCGGGGCGCTGCGCGCTAATGTCCGCCGCCCCCGGCCTGGTCGAGTGCGTGGTGGATCAACACCACGCATTGCGAGGCGAACAGCATCGTCGGGCCGAGGGCGATCTTCTTCGCGCCCAGGCGTTCGAGGCCGGGGATGGTCTTCTTCGGCATCGGGATGTGGTCCGTCAGCAGGAAGCACGGATTGCCGTCGAACGCCTGCCGGCCGATGGGCGTTCCCTTGCGGTCCATCAGGAACAACTGATGATCGACCGCCAGCGCCTGCACCAGCCGCTCGAAGCTGGTGGTGCGCACGGAGACCCCGGGGGCCACCGGACGTTCCTCGTCCTTGCCCATGCCGCGCGAGGCATCCAGCGCCCCAGCGATCTTGCCCAGCAGGGTGCGCTCGTCGAAGCCGCCGATGTCGCGCATGGCGTTGGCCTCGAAGCGGATGGTGCGCGAATAGTCACGGGTGCTTTCCAGCACCAGATACACCACCACGTCCGCACGGTGCGCCTGCGCCACGAAGATCGCATTCATCAGCGTGTGCGCGAGGATCTCGGTGTGCGCGTCCTGGCCGACGGCGGCCAGCAGCGCCTGGCTGTCGGTGGGGGCGGCGCGTGCTCTGAGTACGAAGGTCCGCATGGGGAATCCGGCGTGGCAGGCCCGGGGCGGGGCATTGCGGGACGCCATTGTCCCGAAAAACGACGGATGGCGGGCGTTTGGTTCGCGGCCTACGCTTGCGCGCTGCCGTGGTCTTCGGATGCGTTCAACCGCGCGCGTTCGTCCCGGCTCAGCACATGCGGCGTGCGGATCGGCCGGCCGTCCGCATCGAAGAACGGCGAGCGCGGGCGACCGCGCAGGCGTGCCGCCAGCAGGTGCGCGACGATGCTCGAAGCGCCTGCCGCGTACCGGACCGGTGTCGCGGCGACCGGCCCGCGCGCCTGTTTCCGGAACAACGCGATCCGCCCCCGGCGTCCGTAGACGGCCTCCAGGTCCGGCCCGCTGGCATCCAGGCAGGTCGTGATCAGGCCGAGGAAGAACGGATGCGGCGTGCGCGCGGTGTTGCCCAGCGGGGTCCGGCAACAGGCCGCGAACCAGCGCAGTGGACCGCGGTCGCTCATGGACATGCATTCGATCCGCTCGTGGCCGCGCGCGATGCGGACGCCCGAGGGCGCCATCGGCACGATGTCGGTGCCTCCGTGGGCGTCGGTGATGCCGTCGCGGGCGAGAAAGCGGGCGAACGCCTGGCAGTCGCGGCAATAGCAGGTGGCCCGGGTGTAGGCGGCGGACGGGGTCACCGAGCCCTCCACCTGGCCGCAGGCGCATCGCAATGGGAGTGTCATGGCAGCAGCTCCTGGGATGGGCGCATCGCCCTAGTGGTCGTCTTCGTCCTGCGCCTCGCGGCCCTGCTGGCGGATCAGGGCGAGCTGGCGCGCATCCTCGATCGCATCGCGCACGCTGTCGAGATCCACCTCGTGGGCGTCGGGCGTGAACCGGCCGGTGAGCACGGTGTCCGGTTGCAGGTCGCCGGTTTCGTACAACGCCCACATTTCCTCGCCGTACCAGGTGTCGAGCAGTTCCGGGGCCCAGCGGCCGAGGTTGGCGGTCAGATTGTTGACGTCGCGCAGCAGCATGGTCCGCGCGGCGTTGTTGCCCGATGCGCTGACCACCTGGGGGAAATCGATCACCACCGGGCCGTCGGGACCGACCAGCACGTTGTAGGGCGACAGGTCGCCGTGGATGAGGCCGCAGCACAGCATGCGCACGACCTGGCGCACCAGCACGGCGTGGAATTCGCGCGCCTGACCGGGGTCGAGCTCCACCTCGCCCAGGCGCGGTGCGGAGAAGCCCTCGGCGTCGGTCACCAGCTCCATCACCAGCACGCCGTGGAAGAAGCCGTAGGGCTCGGGCACGCGCACGCCGGCGTCGCGCAGCTGGTACAGCGCATCGACCTCGGCATTCTTCCATTCGGCTTCCTGCTGGCGGCGGCCGTACCGGCTGCCGGCGTTCACCGCGCGGCTTTCCCGGCTGCCGCGCGACTTGCGGCCCTCCTGGTACTGCGCGCGCTTCTGGAAGCTGCGGTGCGCCATGTCCTTGTAGACCTTGGCACAGCGCACGTCGTCGCCCGCGCGGACCACGTACACCGCGGCCTCCTTGCCGCTCTTGAGGGGGCGCAGGACTTCGTCGATGACGCCTTCGTCGATCAGGGTCAGCAGGCTTTCGGGTGTCTTCACGTGGATCGCTGATAGGGCACGGGCGGCGGGATGCGCCGGGACGACGAGTGTAGGCGCCGAACGCGTGCCAGGTGCAGGGCCGCCATGCGCACCCGGCTCAGAAGCGTTCTGTGGCCGGAAGATAGCGCCATAGGCCGACGGGCATTTTCGCCAGTCCGATCCGGCCGATGCGCAGGCGCCGGATCGCCACGACGTCCAGCCCCACCTGGGCGCACATTTCGCGCAGTTGGCCCGGCACCACGCCCTTGATCGCGAACCGCAGGCGGACTTCGTTCTGCCAGCTCACTTTGCACGGCGGCAGCGCACGGCCCCGGTACGACAGCCCGCGATTGAGGC
Source organism: Luteimonas abyssi (assembly GCF_001482195.1). Lineage (GTDB taxonomy): Bacteria > Pseudomonadota > Gammaproteobacteria > Xanthomonadales > Xanthomonadaceae > Luteimonas > Luteimonas abyssi. Next base: position 1,446,479 of record NZ_KQ759763.1, read on the forward strand.
GGGCCAGTCCGTAGGGACCGGGGTCGCCGCGCACCTCGACCAGGAATTCCTGCTCGATGCCGTCCAGGTCCTCGGTCAGCCGTCGCCGGACGCGGCCGTCCTGGGTCAGCACGATCAGCCCGCTGGCGTCGGGCTCGAGCGGGGCGAGCGGGGTCAGATGGTGGAAGTGCCGGTCGAGCAGGCGGACGCCGGACGCATCGTCCGGCCAGTGCGTGGCCGCATCGAGGAGTGCCGTGGCCTCGGCGGTCGCGAAGGCGTCGAGACCTTCCGGCTTGTGCAGCAGCATCGTCGCCGGCTCGACGGCTTTCAGTTGCGCGTCGGGGTGCAGCACGATCGATTCGGTCGTGACCGGATGCTGCGGACGGTCGACGACACGCCCGTCCACCGTGACCCAGCCGTCCTGGATGTAGCGCTCCGCCTCGCTGCGCGAGCACGGCACCAGCGCGGCGACGCGTTTGGCCAGGCGAACGGGATCGGACATGGACACGGCCGGGAACAACGGGAGGGCGGGCAGTGTAACGATCCGGCGTCGGCGCGGAGTGCCGGGCATCGCGGGCACGCGGCGTGGCCGGGCGGGGGGCGCGGATCGCCCGTGCGTCGATCACCCGCGCGCCCGCACCGGCGCCGACCGCTGCAGGCCATCAGACGGGCGCGAACCCCTTGGCGGTTTTCTTGTCGCGCTTCTCGGCTTTCTTCTCCTTGGCCGTCTTCGCCGGCTTCTTCTTCAGTTCCTTTTTCTTGTCCAAGCCCTTGCTCACGGGATTCTCCTCGGTGTCTGGCCCGGCGGCCGTTGCCGCCGGGCCGCCGGAGTATGCGCCTGCAGACAGCGCGATGCGGCGTTCACGGGCGGCGGTCGCTGCTGCCGGCACAATGCGTCCGCCCGTGCGTCGATCGCGCGCAACCCGCTTCCGGAGAGTCCGACATGCGTTCCATGCGTTTTGTTGTTCCGTTTCTGGCGGCGGCGCTGCTGCCTTTCGGCGCCACGGCCAGTGCGCAGACCACCCCAGGAGGTGCGGAGGTGACCCAGGCAACGCCGGCACCGCCGGTCGTCGGAACATGGCGGCTGGTGTCCTACGAGGTCGAGGTGCAAGCGACGGGCGAGACGTTTCCGCCGATGGGCGATCATCCGTCCGGCTACACCATCTTCGCGCCCGAGGGCCGGGTGTGGTTCGTGCTGACGGGCGAAGGCCGCGAAGCCGGCGAGAGCGAGCGCGAGAAGGCGCGTTTGCTGGAGACCGTGATCGCCTACACCGGCCGTTACCGGATCGAGGGCGACACCTGGATCACCGCGGTGGACGTGGCCTGGAATCCCGCCTGGGTGGGCACCGAGCAACGTCGCGAATTCAAGCTCGAAGGCGACCGCCTGCAGGTGCTCACGCCCTGGCGGGTGATGCCCAACTGGGCCGACAAGGGCGAGACGCGCAGCATCATCACCTTCGAGCGCGCGACCGAAACGCCATAACCATCCCATCCCGGTCCGGCTGGCCGCTGCGGAACGCCGCGACGGCGTTGCCGGGCGCGGGTGGGGGAGTCCGGCTTGCTGAACGCCGGACGGTTCGCCTTGCCGGTGTCCGGTAGGGGGCCGCACCGCTGGAACGTTGTACGTGCTGAAGCTCGGGGCTGGCCCGGGTGGAGGCGAGCGTGTGACGATTCGGCGGCGCGTGAGACGGAGCAGAAGCAGGCATATCGAGTTCGAACTGAGCGATCAGGAATGGTTCGCGATCGCCCGGACGCTGCGTGGCGATCCCTCGGTGGCGAGACAGAAGTTGAACGGCGCGAGACGCTTCCTCGACGCCGTGCTCTGGGTGTCGACCTACCGGACCTCCTGGTACCACCTGCCGATCTGCTACGGCGCGTCGCATGCCAACTACGTGCGTTTCACCCGCTGGGTGCAGGACGGGACGTTGCGCAAGGTGGTGAACGCGTTGGCGGCCAGCGAGGACAAGCAGATGGCGATGGAGACGCTCCGGCGCTTCTACGCGGTCGGTCGCGAAACCGCCAGCGGGATCGACGAGGCTGCCGTGCCGCCCGTGCCACGGCCTGCGTGTCGCGGGTCGGACAGAGCCGCCGGTACCGGCCATGCCGATGCCAACGCGCCGGGGGACCGCGAGCGGGCTCAGCCGCCGCCGCGGTAGGCGCCCGTCTCCAGCGCATTGACGCGCGACATGAGATCGGCGGCCGCACCGTCGATCGCCTTGGCCAGGGCCTCGTTGGCCGGGTCGTCGATGAAGGCCACCACATCCGCCGCGAATTGCTCGCCGTCCGCGGCCGAGCCCGGCGCCCGCAGGCCGCCGGTCGCCGGGTCGAGCAGCGATTCCGGCAGCGCCAGGGCGCCGCTGCGCGCGGAAGCCTCGACGATCTGGATGGTCTGGGCGGCGACCAGCGCCTGCGCGAATTCCGGCACGCTGGCCTGGAAGACCTTGGAGGCGTTGTCGGTGGGCCACAGCTTGTCGAGCAGCGGCGACTCGGCGTGCGCGTTGTAGGCGTTGGCGAACACCGACCGGGTGGCGCCGCCCGCGCCGAACCCGAGGCCCAGCGCCAGATAGTCGGTCGCGACATTGAAGGCGTCCTGACGGGCGGTGTTGTCGGCGTCGAGATCCGCGGCGCGGATGGCATCCGCGCCGAACTGGCCCTGGATGAGTTCGGCATCGATATCGGCGATCTCGCCGGCGAGATCCTCGACATTGACGTACGCCGTGCCCTGCACGTCGGTGGCGTCCGGCGGACCGTGGGCCTGGACCTCGCCACGGTAGCCGTCGGTCGCGGCGTAGATGGCTTCCTGCCAGCTGTCGTAGCGATCGGTGCCGGGCATCAGCGGGTCGCTGGGCACCTGGTCGCGACGTAGCGGCGGAGTGCCCTCGGCACCCAGCGCGGCGGTGATCATGTCGGCGCCGGCGCCCGCATGGTCGACGGGCAGGCGGGCGAGTCGCTCGCCGAGCGGGGACTGCGTGGCGGCAGGGAACGCGTCGCGGCCTTCGCCGGTGTTGAGGATCTCGCCGGGGTAGGTCATGTACAGCTGGGCCAGCGGCTCGCGCGCCCATTCGCCGACATCGCCATTGCGCGTGTCCGTCGCCTGGACCAGGGCCTCGACGGCCGACAGCGCCGCGTCGTCGGTGGGGTTGGTGGCGAGGTTGTGGCGTGGCGTATCGAGGATGGCGGTGGTGAGCGGATTCATGATCGCGCCCTGGCCGTCGGTCAGGCTCGGGTCGAGCAGGCGGTCCGCGACGACGGGGTTGCCTTCGCCGTCGCGCAGCGCCACGACCTCGGCCGCGGCCTGGTTGCGCAGGATCCCGTGCGTGGCGGTCGCCCAGGCGCCGATGTTGTCGAACTCGACGTTGTGCGCCTTCGGCGTGAGCAGCGGCGCGCGGTGCGCGCTGGTGTCGATGTAGCCGTCGGGCTGGTCGTAGACCCGGGGCGGATCGGCTTCGAGGAACACGTGCCCGCCGAGCTGCGCGGCGGTATCGGGCGTGTAGTCGCCCTCGTTGAGCAGGATCGCGGCGAGTTCCGGATCGAGCGAGCCGTCGGTGACGAAACCGTCCTGCTCGGTGATCCGCGCGACGAACGCGGCGTCCACCGGGCCGCCGGGCATGCGTGTGGCGGCGCCCAGGGTCTGTCCGAGCAGGGACAGCAACTCGGTGGCGGTCTGTCCGTTCGCGTCATCGCCCAGCCGGTCCAGCAGCGGCGTGCGATCGATCGTGGCCGTGAGTCGGGAGAACCCGTCCGGCCCGAGCTGCTCGACCAGGCCTGCGGCATACGCGGGATCCTCCGCGGCGCGTTCGAGCGATGCCTGGACATCGCCGGAGAACTCCGCGACGAGAAACTCCAGCTCGCCCGGCTCGCCATGGCGGATGTCGGTCGGCACCAACTCCAGCAGGCGGTCCGCGGCCGTCTTGCCCTCGGCGAACGGATCGTTGCCGGAAGGACCGTTGGCCGGCGTGGCGGGCAGCACGGGTGGGTGGGCACGGGCGACGGCGTCGAACGGCGTGAACATCGATGGACTCCTGACGGCTTGCGCCTGCGCGCACCTCGCGATTATCGAGTCCGCCGCCAGGCCTCGGCACTGGGGCTGGCCCTAGGGCGGGTTTTCGATGAGGTGTCCTCCTTCGACGGGCGCCCTCGGGCGCGTGCCGACAGCCACACGGCACCCGAAATAATTTCCTGAATGGAGCGGGAACGGTAGGGGGGTGTCGCGCTTTCACGTTTATCAGAGGGACAGATCCGACGGCATGCCCGCCAGCGTCCCGGGCGTAGCCGGTCTGCCGAGGCGTTCCCATCTGATAACGAGGTGACATCGATGAATCCGTTGATCGACAGGTTGTTGCGACCGCACGTGATCGTGGGTGCGACGTTGTGTCTTGTGGGTGTGTCGGCAGGTGCGCTCGCGCAGACGCCACGTACCGAGCCCACCGACTTTGCGGCGGTGATGGGGGAGTCGTTGACGACGACCGACGCGGTGACCGGCGAACGCCGGAGGTTGAGTTCCGCGGAAGTGGAGGCGCTGGCGGCGCAGCGCGGTACCCATCGCACGGCAGACCAGCGGCGGCGGGCCGCACCGGTGAATCGTGCGTTGGCCGCCATGCCTGTGACCGTCGAGGAGTCCCTCAACGAGGCCCAAGTGTCGTCCAAGGGCACGACCCGGTTCACGTCGCTCGAGGAAATCGGCGTGACCTACGGCCAGGTCGATGCGGATGGGGGGCTGCGCGCCAACCACGACCCCGACCCCGATGCGGCGGCGCGCGACCGCTGATTGCAGTGCGTCACGACCGAACACCGCACTCAAACTCACGACTCAAGGGAATTCACGATGAAACAGCCCGTTTCTGCGCTGGCTTTGGCCTTGGCCCTGGCCTGTGCCACGAACGCCCACGCGCAATCCAGCTTCGAGCTGGTCGACATGGATCCGGCTGATGCAGGTCTCAACGATCCGACACCCGTCAAACCGGACGGGGGTAACCCGGGCAGGACGCTGGGCGAGCAACGCCGGATCGCCCAGCGTTACGCCATGGATCTATGGGGTGCCCTGCTCACCAGTCCGCAGCCCATCAGGGTGCAGGCGTCCTTCAGCCCGCTCGAGTGCGGTCAACGCACTGTTCTCGGCTCGGCTGGCGCGGTGACCTGGCACCAAGATTTTCCTGGTGCGCCGCGTCCAGGGCTGGAGTATCCGGCGGCCATGGCGAATGCGTTGGCGGGCGAGGATCTGGCAATCGGGTCGAACGACATCACCACCAATTTCAACTCGGATCTGGGCACCGAGGCGTGCGGCGAGCGCGAGTGGTTCTACGGACTGAAGGGGAACGGCGACAACGTGCAGGACGGGCCGAATTTCCTGAATGTGATCATGCACGAGATCGGGCACGGACTCGGCGTAGCGCATCGGCTGGGTGCGTTCCTGGGTATACCGATTTCGCTCAGCGAGACAGGATACGGCGACATGGCGCGTTCCAACCAGTTCGATACCCGCGTGAACGACCTTGGCACCGCCCAGTTGCGCACAGCCTTGACTACCGTGGGTGATGTCGTGTGGGCGGGTCCGCTGACCAATGCCGCCACCCAATTGATCGCCGATAACCGCGTGTCGCTCGTGGTCGACTTTCCCGCAGGCGCGGCGGGGCGCTTCGAAACGGCGATCGCGACGTTCGGCAACACTGACATCGCCTCGATGCCGGCCGGCGCGCTGGTGCGCGTCCTGGATGCGGGTACGGGGACCTCGCGCGCGTGCGAAGGGGGGGACATCGACGGTACACCGGCACCGCGCATCGCCAATCCCGAGGCGATCGCGGGCAACATCGCGTTGATCGACCGAGGCGATTGCGAATTCGGTCTGAAGGCCGCCAACGCACAGCGGTACGGCGCGATCGCCGTGATCATCGCCAATACGGACGATGTGGTGTTCGGCGGGATGGGGCCGGGCGAGAGCGGTGGCGTGGTCACGATTCCGGTGATTTCGGTCAGCCGGTCGACCGGGGAGCGACTGGCGGGCGAAGCGGCGGTCATGGTGGCCGGAACCGAGGAGGAACCCGACGCCTACTACGGCCTGGACGATGCCGGTCGCACGCGTCTGTACGTGAACACCGCCTTCGAGGGCGGCTCGACGCTCTCCCATATCGACAGGGACATGTCACCGAATGCGTTGATGGAACCTGCCGAGACGCCGACGCTGCAGTCGCACATCTTCGTCGACGTGACGCTGGATCTGTACGAGGACCTCGGGTGGCCGGTCAACCGTGACGGCACCGCCATCCTCGGTGGATGCGATACGGGGATTCCGGTGATCCGCGATGTCGGCTTCATCCCCGGGGCGAACCTGATGGCCCAGCAGAACGTGTGCGAGGTGGCAGCGCGAGGCAGCAGGGCCGGTTACCAGCGCTGCATGAATGACCACGCGCTCGAGCTGCGCAACGACGGTCACATCAGCAATGCCGAGGTGCTGAAGGTCAGGCAGTGCCTGGCATCGGCGTCGCGTCCCAGCGGCGGATAAGTCGCGCCACGTCACACGTACATCGCAGGACGCCGACCGGCGCCTGGTCCGTCCCGACATGTCCGGCGACGGACCAGACCCGGCCAGCGGTGGCCGGCCTGCGCCCGCATGGACGCGATCGCGCGTTGTAGCCGCACAAGACACGTCACTCCGATGCCCGGCGCGATTCGCCGACCGGCGCCATCGAAACTATCTCCCAGGAGTCGTTGATGAACCGCATTTATCGAAAAGTCTGGAGCGCCCAGCGGGGCGTCGTCGTGGCATCCGAGATCGCGAAGTCGATGGGCAAGGGACGGGGCGCGCGGTTGGCGGCGGCGATCGCCGTCGTGCTCACCGCGTTGCCCGGCGCGGTGTCGGCCGGTGGAATCTGCGAACAGCGCGGGGGCGCCGAGGCCGTCGCCGACGCGGCGGGGGCGTTCGCCTGCGGCGTCAATGCATCGGCCAGTCATGTCAGCGCCACGGCCTTCGGACACAACGCGCGCGCGCAGCAGACCAATGCCACCGCGCTGGGCGCCAACGCCCTGGCCAGTGGCGTGGCGGGGACGGCGGTGGGTTCCAATACCCGGGTGTCCGGCGCGCGCGGCACCGCGCTGGGCTACTCGGCGCATGCGCTGTCCGAGGGCGCCATCGCGATCGGCTTCAACGCAGAGGTCACCGCGGACGCGGAGGGCAGCGTCGCGTTGGGCTACGGGGCGCAGGCCACCGAGCGCGATGTCGTTTCGGTCGGCAGCGGGCGCCCCGGCACGAGCGGTGCGGCCACCCGGCGCATCGTGAATCTGGCTGCGGGCACGGTGTCGGCCGACAGCACGGATGCGGTGAACGGCAGCCAGTTGCATGCCACCGAGACGCGTGTGGCGGCGCTGGGCGAGCAGCTCGACGCGAGCCGGACGCGCTACGTGAGCGTGAACTCGGACGCCCGGGGCAACGCGGACAACGACGGCGCCAGCGGCGAGGACGCGATCGCGATCGGCCCGGACGCGCAGGCCGCCGGTGACGGTGCCCTGGCGATCGGAGCCGGGGCGACGGCGTCGGGGACGGAGGCCACGGCGCTGGGTGCGGCCAGCGACGCCAGCGGCGATGCGGCCACGGCGGTGGGCTACGTCAACAGCGCCAGCGGCGAGCAGAGCAGCGCGGTGGGCCACTTCAATCTGGCCGACGGCGCGGGCAGCAACGCGTTCGGCCACGGCAACACGGTGTTCGCCGACAACGGCAATGCGTTCGGCACGGGCAACGCGGTGGAGGGTGCGTCGGCCACGGCGGTCGGCGTGGACAACGTGGCGAGCGGTGCGCGCAGTCTGGCGGCGGGCGTGATGGCCACGGCCTCCGGCGAGGCGTCGATCGCGCTGGGCGACGGCACGCAGGCGACGGCGGCGCAGAGCGTGGCGCTGGGCGGCCAGGCGGGCGCGGAAGGCGCGTACGCGACGGCGCTGGGTTCGGCGAGTGCGGCCCAGGAGGCGGGCAGTACGGCCGTGGGCAGCGGTGCCGCCTCGCTCGGCGTCGGTGCGACGTCGTTGGGTTACAACGCGCTGGCGTTCGGGGCAGGCGCGGTGGCGGTGGGTCTCGATGCCCAGGCGCAGGAGCGCAACGCGGCGGCGTTCGGCGCGGGCAGTGTGGTCAGCGGCGACAGCGGTACGGCGGTGGGTGCGTCGGCGCGGGTGACCGGCAACCAGAGCACGGCGCTGGGTGCGAGCAGTGCGGCGACGGAGTTCCAGGCGACCGCGCTGGGGGTATCGAGCATCGCGTCGGGGCGCGGCAGCGTGGCGCTGGGCGCGCTGTCCGAAGCGCGGCGCGACGGCACGGTCTCGGTGGGCCGGGATGCGGATCCGGTCCGGGGCACGTCGGCGATCCGCCGCCAGATCACCCATGTGGCGGCGGGCACCGAGGCCCACGACGCGGTGAACCTCGCCCAGTTGTCGGATGTTTCGGCCGTGGCCGACAACACCGACAGGCTGTTCAAGGCCACCGGCGGCGCGAGCGCACCCGAGGACGACGTGGGTGCCTATGTCGAAGGCGAGTACGCGACCGCAGCGGGCGAGGCCGCCACCGCGGTCGGCACGGGCGCGAGCGCCTACGGCAGCGGCGCGTTCGCGTTGGCGGACAATGCGTCGGCCATGGGCTACAACGCGGCGGCCGGTGGCGAACATGCGACCGCGGTGGGTGCGCAGGCCGATGCGGCCGACGCTTTCGCCACCGCGGTGGGCGCGCAGTCGCATGCCGCGCGACAGGCGACCGCGGTGGGCATGTCCGCGTCGGCGTCGACGTTGTCGTCGGTCGCGGTGGGCGCGCGAAGCAGGGCGACGGATCTCTTCGGTATCGCGATCGGGTCGGAGGCTGTCGCAAGCGCTGCGGGCGCGGTGGTCGTCGGCGCCGAAGCAAGCGCCGGTGGCGAGTTCAGTACGGCGCTGGGTAGCCTGGCGGACGCGTCGGCGGCGTCGAGCGTGGCGCTGGGCGCACGGTCGGAAGCACGTCGGGCCAACACGGTGTCGGTGGGCCGGGATGCTGCGGGCAGCAATGAGGCGATCCATCGCCAGATCACTCATGTGGCGGCGGGCACCGAAGATACCGATGCGGTGAATCTGGCGCAGTTGTCGGACGTCGAAGCTGCTGCCAACGCGACCGGGCGGTACTTCAAGGCGACCGGCGATACGGACGATCAGGATGCAGCGGTCGATGCGTATGTCGAGGGCGACTACGCGACCGCGGCGGGCGATGCGGCGATGGCGACCGGAACCGGCGCGTCGGCCTACGGCAGCGGTGCGTTCGCACTCGCCGACAACGCGCTGGCCGCCGGTTACGGCGCCGCCGCCAGCGCGGACGAGAGTGTCGCACTCGGCGCTGCAAGTGAGGCATCCGGCGTCGGCAGTCTTTCGGTCGGCGCACGCGCGGCCGCCCTGGGGCCCTACGCCAGTGCGGTCGGTTATGAAGCGGAGGCGAGTGGCCGGCAATCGTTGGCGGCTGGATTCAAGAGCAGGGCAGGTGACCTCGGAACGGCCGTTGGTGCGTACACCGAAGCGTCCTCAGCCGGACTCGCGTCGGGTTACGGCAGTGCCGCGAGCGGCGAGGGCGCCGTCGCGCTCGGCTTCGGTTCGCAAGCCATCGCGGAGGGCAGCGTCGCGCTGGGCGCGGATGCGGTCGCCAGCCGAGCCAACACAGTGTCGGTCGGCCGCGATGCGGATCCCGACGAGGACACCCCCGCCCTTCATCGTCAGATCACCCACGTGGCGGCCGGCGAGGAAGACAACGACGCGGTCAACGTGGCGCAACTGGGGGCGGCCACCTCCGACCTGGACAACCGTATCGAGGAGAACCGGACGCGCTATGTGAGTGTGAATTCGGCCACCGAGGGCAATGCGGACAACAGCGGCGCCAGCGGCGAGGACGCGATCGCGATCGGCCCCGATGCGCAGGCGGCCGGCGACGGTGCGCTGGCGGTCGGCACCGGTGCGACGGCTTCGGGGCGTGAGGGCACCGCGCTGGGTGCGGCCAGCGACGCCAGCGGCGATGCGGCCACGGCGGTGGGCTACGTCAACAGCGCCAGCGGCGAGCAGAGCAGTGCGGTGGGCCATTTCAATCTGGCCGACGGTGCGGGCAGCAACGCGTTCGGCCACGGCAATACGGTTTTCGCCGAAAACGGCAATGCGTTCGGCACGGGCAACGCGGTGGAAGGTGCGTCGGCCACGGCGGTCGGCGTGGACAACGTGGCGAGCGGTGCGCGCAGTCTGGCGGCGGGCGTGATGGCCACGGCCTCCGGCGAGGCGTCGGTCGCGCTGGGCGACGGCACGCAGGCGACGGCGGCGCAGAGCGTGGCGCTGGGCGGCCAGGCGGGCGCGGAAGGCGCATACGCGACGGCGCTGGGTTCGGCGAGTGCGGCCGAGGGCCAAGGCAGCACGGCCGTGGGCAGCGGCGCGGCGTCGCTGGATGTCGACGCGACGTCGCTGGGCTACAACGCGCTGGCCTTCGAGGTTGAAAGCGTGGCGGTCGGTGCGAACGCGCAGGCTCAGGCTCGGCGTGCCGCGGCGTTCGGCGCGGGCAGTCTGGTCAGCGGCGACAGCGGTACGGCGGTGGGTGCGTCGGCGCGGGTGACCGGCAACCAGAGCACGGCGCTGGGTGCGAGCAGTGCGGCGACGGAGTTCCAGGCGACCGCGCTGGGTGCATCGAGCGTCGCGTCGGGGCGCGGCAGCGTGGCGCTGGGTGCGCTGTCCGAGGCGCGACGCGACGGCGCGGTCTCGGTGGGCCGGGATGCGGATCCGGTCCGGGGCACGTCGGCGATCCGCCGCCAGATCACCCATGTGGCGGCGGGCACCGAGGCCTACGACGCGGTGAACCTCGCCCAGTTGTCGGACGTGAGCGACGGGCTGGGCGAGCTCGCCGAGAACGCCGTGCGCTACGACAGCGACGACCGCGATGTGGTCACGCTGCGTGGCGAGGACGGCACGCGCATCACCCATCTCTCGGCAGGTACCGTCGCCAGCGGCAGTACCGATGCGATCCACGGCGGACAGCTCTACGGCGCGCTCGACAGTGCCGCGCAGATCATCGGCGGTGGTGCGGCGGTGACCGCGTTCGGCACGTTGTCGGTGCCGGCCTACCGGATCCAGGGCGCCGAGTACTACAACATCGGCGATGCATTCGGTGCGCTGGACGCCACGATCGGCGTGTTCGACCAGCGACTGACGCGTGTGGAGACGGGGCCCGCCGCCGGTCAGCATGCGTCGGGCGGGCAGGCGGCCTCCGAGGATGGACGGATGGCCGTGGGTGGCGATGCCGGCGGACGCGATGCGGCGACGATCGGCGACGCGCGCACGTCGATCGCCATCGGGTCCAGCGCGAACGCGGGTGGCACCCATGGGATCGCCCTGGGTACGAACGCCTACGCCCACGGGCCCGACGACCTGGCGATCGGCGGCAATGCCCGCGTCGAGGCCGATGCCAGCACGGCCATCGGCACCAACACGCGGATCACCGCCGAGGCCACACGCGCCGTCGCGGTGGGCGAAGGCGCCAGCGTGAGTGCCGCCTCGGGCACCGCGATCGGGCAGGGTGCCTCGGCCACGGCCGAAGGCGCGGTGGCGCTGGGACAGGGATCGGTGGCCGACCGCGCGCGGACCGTGTCGGTCGGCAGTGCCGGCAACGAGCGCCAGATCGCCAATGTCGCCGCGGGCTCCGCGGATACCGACGCGGCCAACGTCGCGCAGGTCAACGCCGGTGTCGCCGAAGCCAGGACCTACACCGACACCACCGCAGCCCAGACGTTGACCTCGGCCAACACCTACACCGACCAGACGTTCGCGACCTGGAACGACAACTTCGACGTCTTCCGCGGCGATGTCGAGCGGCGTTTCCACGACCAGGACCGCCGCATCGACCGACAGGGCGCGATGGGCGCGGCGATGTTGAACATGGCGACCAGCGCGGCCGGCGTACGCACGCAGAACCGCGTGGGCGTGGGCGTGGGGTTCCAGGGCGGCGAGAGCGCGTTGTCGGTCGGCTACCAGCGGGCCTTGAGCGAGCGCGCGACGGTGACGGTGGGCGGGGCATTCAGCGGCGACGAGAAGTCCGTCGGCGTGGGCGCCGGTTTCGGCTGGTGAGCGCGCGAACGATCACGCCGCGGTGCCGATGCCGGCCCGCGGCCATGCGGCATTCCACACAGACACGAGGAATCACGAGATGATGAACAAGAAGACGCTCGGCCTGGCGATCGGCCAGGCCCTCATCGCGCTGGCGATGGCGACCGGCCCCGCGCAGGCGGCGGAGACCGCTGGCAAGGTGGACGTGGATTCGTTGCTCGGCCAGGAGGCGTTCGACCGCTTCCTGGTCAAGTACGCAGCCGGCGCTGCCGAGGCGACCGATGCAGGGACCGCGGAGCGCGGACTGGCATCGGCCGCCACGCGCTCCGGCTTGACGGGCGCGCGCCAGACGGCGGCCTCCTACGTGAGCGCCATGGGCGTGCCCGGCTGGCACGTGGTGCAGACCTCGCGGCGGCTGTCGCGCAGGGAGGCCGAGGCGTTCATGCGCGAGCTGGCGGCGGACCCCTCGGTGGCGCATGTGGCGGCGGACGAGGTGTACGTGCTCCCGCATGTGGAAGAAGCATCGGAGCGTCCCGACGATCCGCGCTACGGCACCAATCAGTGGCATTTCCATGACCCGCTCGGCGGCGTGAACGCAGAGGCCGCATGGGACCTCGCGAACGGAGATGGCGTCGTCGTCGCGGTGATCGACACCGGCATCGTCGAGAACCATGAGGATCTGCAGGAAAACGTACTGCCGGGCTACGATTTCATCAGCAGTGCGTCGAACTCGCGCCGTCCCCAGGCGGGCCGAGCCCCCGGCGGTTGGGACGTCGGGACCTGGCGTTCCGCGGGCTACTGTGGTGCCGGCACCGCTGCGAGGAACAGCAGTTGGCACGGCAGTCACGTTGCCGGGACCATCGCCCAGACGACCGACAACGGTTTGCGATACGCAGGCCTGGCGCATGGCGCCAGGGTGGTGCCCGTGCGCGTACTCGGTGCCTGTGGCGGATCGGCGCAGGACATCGCCGACGGGATCATCTGGGCCTCCGGGGGGACGGTTCCGGAGGTGCCGGCCAACGAACACCCGGCCGAGATCATCAACATGAGCCTCGGCAGTGTGAGCAGGACGACGTGTCCGGCTCTGTATCAGGACGCCATCGATACGGCCGTCGCCAACGGGTCGATCATCGTCGTGGCTGCCGGCAACGACAATGACCAGGCCGGGCTCTACACCATGTCCTCCTGCGACAAGGTCATCAGCGTGGGCGCGACGCGTGTGACCGGCGGCAAGGCGATTTATTCGAGCTACGGCGGCCGGGTGGACCTGTCCGCGCCGGGTGGCGGTGGCTCGGTCGACGGCAATCCGGAAGGCTATATCTGGCAGACGATCAACGCCGGAACCCAGCGTCCGACCGCGGAGTGGAAGGGCGGCGGCATGACAGGTACATCCATGGCATCGCCACACGTCGCCGCGGTCGCCGCGATGGTGCAGAGCGTGGCCGAGACGCCGCTGGACTGGCAACAGATGCGCGACCTGCTGGTGGAGACGTCCCGTCCGTTCCCGGCGTTCGTATCGGTGGACATGTCGATGGGGGCGGGCATCGTCGACGCGGCCGCGGCCGTCGACAGGGCGCTGGGCAACGCCAGATGCGACGGGCAGTCCGACAGCTGCAATCCGGATGCCGTGGTGTTGACGCGCAACGTGTCCCAGGCAGGCGTGTCCGTCGCGAAGGACGAACGCATCGTCTTCGAATACACCGCAGAGGCCGGCAAGGCCCTGACGTTCTCCACGGTCGGCGGGACCGGCGACGTGTCGATGTACGTCGGATTCGAGGCCGTGCCGACTGCTGACGAACATGCGTTCGCGTCCCGCCGTCCGGGCAACCGGGAGGTCGTGCGGATCGATGCGCGCCAGGTCCGCGCCGGCACCTACTACATCACGCTCGTCGGCGAGTCCGACGCCGCCAACGTCCTGATCGAAGCACGGCAGTAAGCGCGCCGGCCACGCAGGTGGCCGGTGCTTCTTCGACACCTTCTCCCGGAGACCACGACTCATGAAACGTCAGCATCGAACGCTTCACGCTCTGTCCTGCGCGATCGCCCTGTCCCTGGCCGCACCGGTGGCACTCGCCGCGGGACTGCAGTACGAACGCGTCAACCTGGGCACCCTGGTGGAGGGCGAGTCCTACAACGAGTTCATCGTCAAGTACCGCGAGGGCTCAGCGCAGCGTGAGCGCCCCGCGCAGCACCTGTCCGAAGCAGTCGGCCTGGCCTGGCGGCAGGTGTCGGGCACCGCCGCGGCGGGAGTGACCTACGTACGCCGCATGGCGGTCGGGGCCGATGTCATCCGGCTTCCCGCGGCCCTGGACGGTGCGCAGGCCACACAGTTGATGCAGCAGATCGCGGCCGATCCCGCGGTGGAGTATGTGGAACCGGTGGTGCGGATGGAGCGCTTCAGCCCGCCGGGCGATCCGCGGTGGGCCGAGCAGTGGCACTACCACACGCCGGCGGAGAGTGCCGGTGGCGTCAATCTGGTCGCCGCTTGGCCGCACGGGCGTGGGGAGGGGGTCGTCGTCGCGGTCATCGACACCGGCGTGACCGAGCATCCGGATCTCGCCGCCAATGTACTGATGGATGAGGGTTACGATTTCATCCTGCGTCAGCCCGGGGGTGCGGATCCCGGGGACTGGGAAGACCTGGAGTTCGGTTCCACGCGTTTTCTCATCACACCCAGCAGCTGGCACGGCACCCACGTCGCCGGCACGGTCGCCGCGGTGACCGATAACGGGATCGGTGTCGCGGGTGTGGCGCCCGATGCCGTGGTGCTGCCCGTGCGCGTGCTCGGATCTGCCGGCGGTACCAACGTCGACATTGCGGATGCCATCGTGTGGAGTGTGGGCGGTGCCGTGGAGGGTGCGCCCGAAAACCGCTTTCCGGCCGAAGTGATCAACATGAGCCTGGGCAGTGGTGCTCCCAGGGCATGTCCCAATGTGTACAAGGATGCGCTGGCTGAGGCGCACCGACGCAACGTGACGGTCGTGGTCGCCGCAGGCAACTCCGCCGGCAACGCAGCCGGCGAATGGGGGACCGGGTACACGATGGCCAACTGTTCGGATGAGATCATTGTTGTCGGCGGCGTCGGGCCGACGGGTACACGCGGAGGTGTGTCGCGGACCGGGGAGATCGGGGCGAGTGGATCCAACCATGGTGGGCGGATCGACCTCGCGGCACCGTACGGCATCGGATTCGGCAAGCCGGGTGCCGACGACATCCTGTCCACACTGAATACAGGAGAGCGTGGCCCTGAAGAACCCTCGTATGCGTTCTACTACGGCACTTCAATGGCCTCCCCGCACGTTGCGGGCGCGGTCGCCCTGATGCAGAGCGTGGCCCCCGAGCGCCTGCGCCCGGACCAGGTGAAGCGCATCCTGCAGGACACCGCGCGGGCGTTCCCGGTCGCGCTCGACAAGCCGTTGGGTGCAGGCATCCTGGATGTGGAAGCGGCGGTTCTCGCCGCCCAGCAGACCCCTTGCGACGAGACCGAGGCCGGCTGCGGGCCGTTGCCCGCACAGCAGTTGTTCGACGCGGTGCCGTTGACCCCGTTGTCGGGCGATGACGAGGGCGAGCGGTTCTATTCGTTCGAAGCCAGGGCCGGCAGCGTCCTGAACATCCTCGCGTCCGGGGGAACTGGGACGGCGGCCCTGCACGTCGCGTTCGATCGGGTGCCGACGGCGGACACCTACGATTTCCGATCGGTGCGCCCGGGCACCAACCAGGTGGTGCGCATCGCCGCGCCGAAGGCCGGGACGTACCACATCCGCCTGTCCGGAGAGTACGCACGGCTGACCCTGCGGGCCCAGCAGGCGCGCTAAGCCGGCTGCGCCGGCGCATGCAGCGTGCATCGTCCGACGTCGTCGCGATGACAGGCGACGTCGGACGACCCGACCGCACGGGGCTGCGTAGCGTGTCCCGCTTGCAGGCCGATGGCGACCTGCCGGCGTTCGTCACGTGTTGCCGCGTACGGCGGCCTGGATGGCGGCGATGTCGATCCTGCGCATCGTCATCATCGCGTCGAAGGCGCGTTTGGCCGCGGCGCGGTCGGGACTGGTGATCGCCTCGGTCAATGCCCGGGGGGTGATCTGCCACGACAGGCCCCATCTGTCGCGGCACCAGCCGCATGCGCTTTCCTCGCCGCCGTTGCCGACGATGGCCGCCCACAACCGGTCGGTTTCGGCCTGGTCGTCGGTGGCGATCTGGAACGAGAACGCCTCGCTGTGCCTGAAGGCATCCCCGCCATTCAGGCCGAGGCAGGGAATGCCGAGCACGCTGAAGTCGACCGTGAGCACATCGCCCTCCCGGCCCGACGGGAAGTCGCCGGGTGCGCGGTGCACGGCGTGGACGGCGCTGTCGGGGAAGGTGTCGGCATAGAAGGTGGCGGCATCGAGCGCGGTGCCGTCGTACCAGAGGCAGATGGTGTTCTTGTGGATCATCGCGGTTCTCCGGAAAAAAGGCCTGCCGTTCTGCGACGAACCGCAGGGGGCCGCATCGACAGCGGATATGGGGCATCTCCCGACATCCACTGTCGCGGACCGCACCGGTTCGTCGATCCGCACGGCTTGCCCTGATCTTCATGGGTGTCCGCGTACCAAGGGACCTCGGTGTCCTGGAGGTCACATGCGCTTCGGCTGCGTGTTCATCGCGATGCTCGGTCTGGCCGGTTGTGCCACCGGCGACCGTGACGCACCTCTCCCGGCGGCGTCAGCAGCGTCGGCCGGTGCGAACGGGGCGTCGCTGGACGCGCTGGAGTTCGTCGGACCGCAGACCGAACTGGCGGCATCGACGGCATCGGTGGTGCTGCTGGGTCATGGCGAGTACGCGCGCAATCGTCAGGTCTGCCTGGAGCTGACGCGATCCCGCGCACCGGCCGCGCTAGCGGTGGCCGACGGCGTCGACGCGATCCCGATCCGCGTGCCGATGCAGGAGGACCGCCTCGACCCGCAGGGGCTGCGGGACTGCGGCTATGTCCTCGGCGCGTACGACTACGCACGGGCGCAGACGTGGATGGTGCGCCTGGGCGTGGAAGACCGGCGCGGTCCGTTTCTGGTGACGCTGTTTCCGGACCGCCTCGACGGCGATCGGGAACCGTTCCTGCTGGCCGATGCGTCGGACCTGGACGCGGCGCGGATCACGGATCTGGTGGCCGATTGGCAGCGCTCGCTGCAGGCCGCCTCGGCGGAGATGGAAGACACCGCCGGCGGCAGCGCCGGTCCGCCGGAGGCGCTGCCCGAACGGGATGCCTCGCGATTCTGCAGCCTGGCCGGGGATGCGATCCGTGTCACCGGGCCGGTCCTCGTGGAGGTCGGCCGGCAGGCCTTCCTCCATTATCCCGGCGTCAGCCTGGTGTACGGCCTGGTGGGGAGTACCGGCGCGGGCAGTGCCGCGGCGACGGCGCTCCGGATCGACCGCGACGGCGCGGTGGGCGCAGTGGGCGGGGGCGCCCGGACCGCTTGCGTGCAGATGCGGAGCTGGATCCAGCAGCGCATCCTGCGACGCGACGGGGAATAGACG
Organism: Luteimonas abyssi; assembly: GCF_001482195.1. GTDB lineage: Bacteria > Pseudomonadota > Gammaproteobacteria > Xanthomonadales > Xanthomonadaceae > Luteimonas > Luteimonas abyssi. The sequence goes on from NZ_KQ759763.1 coordinate 1,464,035, forward strand.
CGTCGATCGCGCGCGGCGCGATGTCAGCGCGCGGTGTCGCGAACGACCGCGATGAACGCCCGCAGCGGTGCGGGCACATGCCGGTAGCTGGCGTAGTAGAGACAGTTGCCGGGGGCGGCAGGGGTCCAGTCGTCGAGGACGAGGACGAGCCGCCCGGCGTCCAGTGCGGGCCGGGCGAAGAGGTCGGGAACGAAGGCGATGCCCTGGCCGGCGACGGCGGCCTCCACCATCAGGTCGTTGTCGTCGAGGCTCAGGGCGCCGGGGACGTCGAGGGCGATGGCCTGGTCGCCGCGCTCGAACTCCCAGCGGTAGCGCTTGCCGCTGGGCAGACGTTGGCGGATGCAGCGATGCGCCATCAGATCGGCCGGTGCGACGGGAGCGCCGGCCGCCGCGAGATAGCCGGGCGAGGCCACCGCGACGAAACGGATGGGGTCGCCGAAGGGCACGGCCACCATGTCCTTCGGTACCGATTCGGCCAGCCTCACGCCGGCATCGAAGCCTTCTTCCACGATGTCCACCAGCTCGCCGCGGGTGACCAGGTCCAGCGCCACACGGGGATGACGTTGCAGGAACGCCGGAACCACATGGCGCAACAGCCAGCGCGCGCCGCCCCGGTTGGCATTGATGCGCAGGGTGCCGACCACCTCGTCCTCGCCATGGCTGACGGCATCCAGCGCATCGTCGAGTTCGTGCAGCAGTGGCGTCAGCCGGTTCAGCAGCTGCGCACCGGCTTCGGTGAGGGCGACGCTGCGGGTGGTCCGATGCAGCAGGCGCACGCCGAGACGCCGCTCGAGGGTCTTGAGCGCGTGGCTGAGCGACGAGCGCGAGACGCCCAGGGCATCGGCCGCCTTCTGGAAGCCCCGATGCCGGGCGACGTGTGCGAATGCTTGAAGGTCGGCGAGGGTGACGCGGTCCATTGGTGAAAATCTATCACCGAGTCGTTCGTATTGGTCAGTCTTATCGCCAGGTCGGTGGGTGCCTATCGTCGTGGATGGACCTTTCAGGAGCACATCATGAAAACGTGGTTGATCACCGGCGCCTCGTCCGGACTCGGCTTGAGCATGACCACCCGCCTGCTGGCGCGCGGCGACCGGGTGGTGGCGTGCGGGCGGCGTTCGGCACCGTTCGACGCACTCCTCGCCACGGCCGGCGAACGGTTGCGGGTGGCGACGTTCGACATCACCGATACCGCAGCGCTCCGGCGTGAAGTGGACGCGGCGTTCGCCGCGATGGGCCGCATCGACGTGGTCGTCGGCAATGCCGGCTACGGCCTGTTCGGGGCGGCGGAGGAGGTCACCGATGCGCAGATCGAGCGCCAGTTGGCCACCAATCTCACTGCCTCGATCCAGCTGATCCGTGCGGTCCTGCCGCATCTGCGTGCGCAGGGCGGGGGACGGATCGTGCAGGTGTCGTCCGAAGGCGGACAGGTGGCGTATCCGAACTTCAGCCTCTATCACGCCAGCAAATGGGGAATCGAGGGGTTCTGCGAGGCGGTGGCGCAGGAAGTAGCCCCGTTCGGCATCGAGGTGGTCATTGCCGAGCCCGGCCCGACCGCGACCGGCTTCGGTGCGGGACTCGACCATGCGGCGCCGATGGAGGTCTACGACGGGACGCCTGCCGGCGATGTCCGGCGCGCGGTGGCGGACGGTGCGTTCGAGGTCCGCGGCGATGCGGAGCGGACGGTCGAGGTGATCGTGCAGGTGGCCGATGCCGCGAGCCCGCGGCGCCGGATCGCGCTGGGCAGCACGGCGTTCGAGAACATTCATGCGTCGCTGACCGCCCGGCTGGACGACCTGGTCGCGCAGAAGGCGCTCACATTGCGTGCGGATCGCCAATGACGGCCCGGCGCACATCCCGCATGGCCCGTCTCGTGGGCGCACTGATGGCCGGGGCCGCCGCCGTGTCGGCGGCGTTGCCGGTCGCGGCGCAAGCGCCCGGGGCGCCCAACGAGATGGTCGGGGTCTGGCGCATGGTCTCGGCCACCCTGGAGGGTGCCGACGGTGTCGAGCAACCGTATGGCGCGCAGCCGCAGGGAATGCTGGTGTTCACCCCCGACATGCACTTCGTCGAGGTGCTCACCGCTGGCGACACGCCGCGTTTCGCCTCCGACGTGCGCGGCGGCGGTACCGATGCGGAGAACCGCCGCGCGATGGCCTCGTCGATCGGATTCTTCGGCACCTATCACGTGGATGCGCAGGGACGGTTCGCGGGCAACCGCGTCGAAGGCGCCACCTTCCCCAACTGGGTGGGTGCCGAGCGCACGACCCGGGACCTGCAGCTCAGGGTGGAGGGCGATCGGATGTACGAGACCTTCACCCGTCCCGATGGCGGACGGCTGAGCGCCGTCTTCGAGCGTGCGCGGCCGGCCGGGGTGGCCGTGTCCGACCCGGAGACGCCGGCCGAGTGAGACCCCGCCGCGGCATCGCACGTGGATGGATCCGCGCGCGACGCCGCGCGAACCGGCTCAGCCGCGCGAACGCACCAGTGCGCTCTGCAAAGTCTCGACCTGGCCGCGCAGGAGTTCGTTCTCGCGCTCGAGCTCCTTGACCCGCTTCTGCAGGGCCTTGACGTCGACCGGCGGCGCTTCGGCCGTGTCGGTGGCGGTGTCGCCAGCGTCGTCGACGACACCGCCGGCGCGCGGACGCTTCTTCGCATCCCGGGCGCGTTTGGCCGCCTGTTTGAGTTCGGATCGGCCGGCCTGGGCGGCGCTGCGCTGTTCGTCCTCGGGCAGGCTGGCCACCGCGGCGGCGGCGCTGATCGAAATGTCGCCGGCCTTGAGCGCATGCACCACTTCGGGCGTGGCCTGGGCGTGGATCCGCTCGATCATCGCCACCTGGTTGCTGCTGAGCTTGGCCTCGCGGGCGAGTTCGGCGCGGCTGACCGGGACCGGCGTGTCGTCCCACGGCGGGGTGTCGGACGCGGCAGCGTCGACGGCGGGCGCTTCGCCAGCCTCTTCGGTCGCGCCGGTCGTGACCGGCTGGGCCCGCTTGCGTGCGGCCAGGATGTCGCGCTTGCGCAGGGCGAGCACGCCGCGCTGGTAGTCGGACACGCTGCGGCGGCCGAGGTGCTGCTCGATCATCCACAGGTGGACATCGTCCATCGACTGGAAGCGGGTGTTCTGCACGGTGTTGAAGGGCAGCCCGTGCTTCTGGCACAGCCCGTACCGATTGTGGCCGTCGACGAGGACCTCGCCCCACAGCACCAGCGCGTCGCGGCAGCCCTCGGTGAGCAGGCTGCGCTCCAGCGCTTCGTGCTCGTCGGGGGTGAGCGGGTCGATGTAGGCCTTGAGTTCTTCGAGGACGACGATGTTCATGCGATCTTGCAACGGCGCGGGGCGCGCATTGTACGGGCCCGGTCGACCGGAGGCAGCGTCGACTTTTCCGACGCGATGTGGTGTGGGCACGCGCCCGCGCCGTCTCCCGCGCCGTCTGCCGCCGCGCGCAGGAACGGCTCGTCCCGTCGACAGCAGCCGGCGGACGGCGCGTGGATTCGGTGACCGGGCGCGCAATCGGGGTGCGCCCGCGCGCACAACTCGCGACATCGACCCTCGACGGTCGGTGGCGGCCTGCGACAGAGTCGATGGATCGCATCCCATCGGGGCAGGGGACGCGTGCGGCGCGCGCCGCCGCCGGGGGGCGGCTACCCCACCATTGAACAGGAGATTCGCAATGCGCACCGGAACCAAGTCGGCATTGAGTGTGGCGGTATTGAGCGGTTGCCTGATGGCGATCATGGCGAGTCCCGCGGTCGCATCCGATCGCGAGGCGTCGCTGGGCAGCGACGATCTGCTCTATTCCTACGACGAGATGTTCGATTTCGACATCGAGGCCTATCTCTCGCAACGCGCTCCGCATCTGCTGCCGTACGCCGAGACCATCTCGCACTGGGCCGGCTACAGCCGGATCAGCCCGAAAGTCCTGATGGCCTTGATGGAACAGCGCAGCGGCGTGATCACCCGCGAGCGCGCGGCGGCGGACGCGCTGCGTCGTCCGTTGGGCGATCTCGCCGAGGCCGACGGTTTCGGCGAGCAGGTGCGCGAGGTGGCCGTCGCCCTGCGGCAGGCCCTGTACGAGCGGGAGGATCCCGATCTCGATCACGTCGGCCGGGTGAAGCTGGCGCGCGTCAACCCCTTGCAGTCGCTGTACCTGCAGGCGGGCGAGACCGAATCCAGTGCGGCGGTGCTCGGCGATTCCGAATTCCAGCTGGCCTATGCCCGCCTGTTCAACGAAGCGCGCAAGGCGGCGCCACCGTCGCCGGAGTTCGCCAGCGCACAGACGGATGCGGTCGTCGCCAGCCCGCCGAACGGCTTCCTGCAGTTCCCGTTTCCGCGCGGGGCGCGCTGGCATGTCGGCGGCGCGCACACCAATACCGGGCAGGGCAGTTATCCGATGTCGTCGCTGGACATGTCGCAGGGCGGTGGCTGGGGCAGCAACCAGAGCCATCTGTGGGTCTCGGCGTCGGCGGCCGGCCGGTTCGTGCGCCATTCCTCCTGTTTCGCCGAGGTTGTGCATTCCGGGGGCTGGTCGACGACCTACTACCATCTGATGAACATCCAGTACGGCACCAATGCCCAGGTGTCGGCCAACACGGCCATCGCCAATCCAGCCAACACGCAGTCCCAGGCGCTGTGCAACGGCGGCGCCTCGACCGGTCCGCACCAGCACTGGTCGCTCAAGCAGAACGGCAGCGACTACCACCTCAACGGGGTGATCCTGGCGGGTTACACGATCACGGCCACCGGCAGCAGCTACGACACCAATTGCAGCCGCTTCTATCTCCGCCGCAACGGCAGCAATTTCTGCGCGGGTTACTTCACCAACCCCTGATCCGCGCGTCTGCGAAGTATTGCGTGTGTGGAGAGCCTGCCCGACGCCACGGCGTCGGGCAGGCGTCGATACCAGGGCGCGCAGGGCATTGACATGGGCCTATCGCAGCGTCGCGACGCGCCGGCGTGGCGGGTTCACCAGGGCAATTCGCCGTCGCAGTCGTAGACCTGCTCGACACTGTGCGCGGTCTGCTGTCCCCAGCTTCCCAGATCGCACGCGCCGTGGCTGTGGGCACCGACGAGTGCGCCGCTGGCGTCGTAGTAGAACGTCACCCACACATGGCGCGGCACGTGGGCCTGTGCCATGGCGGCCGAGACGAACAACGTACCGGTCAGCAGCAGTCCGAGTCCGGTGACGATGCGGTTTGCCTTCGCGAGATCCTGCATGATGCGTTTCCTCGGGTCGTGTCGAATGGGGCTTCGAAGTGCCCTGCCGGGCAGGCGTCGCGTCAGAGGTAAAGGCATGCGCCCTGCCATTGGCAGATCTTGTAGGGCTGCCACTCGCTGCCGTCGCAGCGCCAGTAGGTGTCGATGTTGCCGTCGCCGGTGACGGTTTCCTCGCCGGCGACGGTGCAGGGCTGCACCGGCGTGGCGGGTACGCCACCCGCGGCGAACAGGAAGCCGACGCCGAGGAGCATGGCGGCCGCGTGTTTGATGAAGTTGTGCATGTCGATGATCTCCCTGCCGCCAGAAGTGGCCGTCGGTACGGTGGCGGCTGCCGGCACCGACGCGAGTCCGCTCAGGGTCGGTGTTTTTCTCGTGCCCGACCGAGGCCGGGATCACCGTTTGGCTGGCGGCTCCGGCATGAATGCGGGTGTACGGACCTCCGCGTCCGCAGGCTCGGTCGCCGGCGCCCTCCCGGACACGACGACGCCCCGGCATCTGCCGGGGCGTCGCGGATCGCGGCGGTGGCCGCATGCGGCCCGATAGGGCGGACGTCAGAACGTCCAGCCCACCCGCGCGTAGTAGAACCCGCCGTTGAAGCCGTAAGGCGAGTGCACCGGGTAGGCGGCGCCGGAGACGGCACGCCCCCAGGGGTTGTCGCGCGGCACGCGGTCGAACAGGTTCTGCGCGCCGACGTTGACGTACAGGCCCGACGCGAACTTCCAGCCCACCTCGAGATCGACGATGGTCGCACTGCCGTTGTCGATCGGCAGGCCGCCGGCCTCGGCCGAGATGACGCCGCTGTCGACATGGTCCTCGAACCAGGATCCGTAGTAGGCCAGGCGCAGGTTGGCGTGGAAGATGTCGCGCTGGTGGTTGACGCTCAGGTAGCCCTTGGTCTTGGGCAGCGACTCCTCGATCTTGTACACCCGCGCCTCGTCGACGAAATCGGCATTGAAGCGGTCGACCTCGGTGCGGTTCCAGTTGCCGGCCAGCGAGTAGGTGGTGGTACCGCCGAAATGGTCGCTGGTGTAGCTGGTGACCAGATCCACGCCGGTGGTGGTGGTGTCGAAGGCATTGCCGAAGTAGGTCACCGAGGTCAGCGACGCGGCCTCCGGATTGCCTGAGGCCACCAGCTGCGCGCGCTCCTCGTCGGTGAGCTCGAAGCTCGAGCTCAGCGCGATGCGGTCGTCGACCTGGATGCGGTAGGCATCGGCGGTGACCAGCCAGGGACCGCTGTCCCAGACCAGGCCGAGCGACACGTTGGTGGATTCCTCCGGCGTCAGCGGCTGTGCGCCCTTGAGCGCGGCGATCGGATCGGTCGGCGGCAGGGTGGCGATGTCGACCAGCCCGGTGCCGGCGAACACGGTGCTGATCTGGCTGATGTTGGCCTGGCCCGGCGTGGGCGCGCGGAAGCCGGTGTTGACCGCGCCGCGGATGGCGAAGGTGTCGGTGAAGTCGAACCGGCCGGTGAGCTTGCCGTTGGTGGTGCTGCCGAAGTCGTCGAAGTCCTCGTAGCGCACCGCCGCGGCGAGCAGGAACTGATCGGTGATCTGGGCCTCGGTGTCGAGGTAGACGGCCCAATTCTCGCGGGCGTGCTTGCCTGCGGTGCGCTGGCTGAAGCCGTTGAAGCCGTTGGAGCCCAGCGCGAAGCCCTGGTCGGTCAACGGTCCGATCCCGGTGGAGGCGGCGTCGCCGGCGACGATTTCGAACTCCTCCTTGCGCCACTCCAGACCCATGGCCACGCTCAGCGGCTGGGCGGTGAACGCGGTTTCGAAGTCGCGGCCGACATCGAAATTGAACGCGGTCTCGGTCTGCACGTTGCCGCCGGGCTGGAAGTAGAGGCCGGCCGGCTGGTCGGGTCCCTGCGACGCGTTGATGGTGTTGTAGATGTAGAAATCGATCTCGTTGCGGCCGTAGGAACCGCTGACGTCCCAATACCAGTCGCCGCCCCAGTTGCCCTTGGCGCCGGCCACGACGGAGCTGTCCTCCAGCTCGCCGCCGAAGCGCGGGGTGAAGCCGCCGGGCAGGCTGGACAGGAAGGTGAAGCAGTTGTCGGGCAGGGCCGACACCGCGGCACCGACGGTGCTGTAGGGCAGGAGGTTGCCTGCACCGTCGCGCAGGGCGATGGTCGGGCAGCCGCCTGCGCCGGTCAGGTCGCCGATCAGCAGGGTATTGCCGCCGTCGTTGGAGTAGACCCCGGAACGCGAGGTCGGGTCGCGATAGTAGAAGCCGCCGTCGACTTCGCGCTTGGCGTAGTTGCCGAACAGGTAGAAATCGGCGTACTCGCCGGAAATGCCGGTGTTGGCGACCAGTTTGAAGTCCTGCTTGACCTCGGGCGAGCCCCAGACCTGAGCCGGGTCGGGCACGCCCGGATAGCCGGCGGCGGCCGCGGCGGCGGCGTCGTCGCGCTGCACGCTGCGCGACGTGGCATCGGCTTCGCGCCATTCCGCGGTGATGGTGGCGAAGCCGCGCTCGGTCATCGGCAGGCCGATCTGCGCCGAGTACTGGGTGGTGAAGCCGTCGCCCTGGTAGTACTGGCCGGCGAAGACTTCGGCGGTGCCGCCTTCGCGCAACTCCTTGAGGCCGAAGTTGATCACGCCGGCGATGGCGTCCGACCCGTACTGGGCTGCGGCGCCGTCGCGCAGGACTTCCACCTGCTGCAGTGCCAGCGAGGGGAACACCGACAGGTCGGGACCCTGTGCGCCATCGGACAGGCCGTGGCCGAGGAAGGTGATGACGGCCGAGCGGTGGAACCGCTTGCCGTTGACCAGCACCAGGGTGTTGTCCGGCGGCAGGCCGCGCAGGTTGGCCGGGCGGACGAGGCTGGCCGCGTCGTCGATCGGAATGGTGCTGACGTTGAAGGAGGGCACCAGCACGCGCAACTGGTCGAGCGCATCGGTCGCGCCCTGGTTGCGGAATTCGTCTGCGGCGATGATGTCGATGGGGACCGCCGACGAGGAGACCGAGCGCGGTTGGCTGCGGGTGCCGAGGACGGACACCGTATCCAGTGTCGCGGCCTCTTCCGAGGGCGGTGCGGGTTGCTGTGCGAATGCGGTGCCGCTGGTGGCGATGAGGGCGGTGGCCAGTGCGGTCCTGACCGCCATGGTCAGGCGCGCGGTGGCGATTCCCCGGTGCTGCCGATCGTACGTGTCCATTCAGTGCGTCCTTCTTGGAAGCTCATTGGTGGGTTCCCCTCCCCCCGTTCCGGCAGCCGGCCTGAGCCGCTGCTGCACCGCAGCACTGTTAACAGAAAGTAAATGTTCGGACAACGAATGGTGGCGTCTGAAACCGTTGTCATTTCCGAAATGCGACTCACGTCAATACCAATGCGTATGGTGGGTCGCCATTCCGTCGCCGCGGCGGCGTCGCTTCGTCCAGCCGGGGGGCACGTGGTGTCGGCGTGGCCGGTCTCTGAGAACGGCTGCCGGCGCGCTCCGCCGGACCGGGACGAGTGACAGATGCCGGGGAGGCCGGAATAATCCGGCGGCTGTGCCTGCCGGACCGGAGATCCGCGTGTCCATCGATATCGTCACCGCTTTCTTCGACATGGGCCGCGATGGCTGGTCGGGCTTCGAGCGCGGCAATGCGCGCTATATCGAGTACTTCCGTTTCTGGGCGCGGCTGCGTAACCGGGTCGTGGTCTACACCAGCCCGGAGTTCGCCCCTCGGGTGGAGGCCATCCGCGACGCATTCGGCCTGGCCGACCGCACCACGGTCGTGGCCGTACCCGATGTCCACGCCCTGGATGCGGACATGTACCGGCGGATCGACGCGGCGATGGGGCAGGACATCGGGTTGAACTTCCACAAGGACATCCGGCGGCCGGAGTCCTGGAGCGCGAAGTACAACTACTTCATGGCGATGAAGTCGTACTTCATCGTCGATGCGATCGAGAAGGGCCTGGTGGACGGCACCGTGGCGTGGATGGATTTCGGCTTCAACCACGGGGGTGGGGGTGGGTTGATCGATGCCACGGAGTTCGATTTCGAGTGGCGACACGACTTCGCGCCGAAGGTGCATCTGTTCCTCGCCGAGGACATGGACGCCGGGCGCCCGATCTTCGACATCGTCCGGACCATGGACGTCTACGTGCAGGGCAACGTGATCGTGGCGCCGGCGGCACTGTGGCCGGAGTTCCGCCGGCTGACCCGCGAGGCCATGCTGAGCCTGACCCGCTGCGGCCTGTGCGACGACGACCAGACCCTGGCCGTGATGACATGGCGCGAGCGCCCAGACCTGTTCGAACTGCATCGCGTGCAGCACTGGTACGACGCGGTGAAGTGTTTCGGCGGCGAACATCTGAGCGTGGCCGCGTCCGAGCCGCGGCGTAGCCGCCTGTACCGGTCCAACAAGTACCGGGCACGGATCTTTCTGGCCGAGGGACGGTACCGGCTGGCCTGGCGGCAGATCGCCAATTACTTCAGGAAGCGGCCCTGACCCCGAGGGGTAACGCCGCCCTGGCGGGACACGATCGGACGCGGACCGCATGCCGGTCGTGTGCGCGGGTGTCGGCGTCGGCACGGTCCGGATGTCGCGTCCTGGCCTGAACAGGCCCGCCGCCCCCGTCGCGACGGGGGGCCGGGACGCGGTCCGGAAGGCGACGCGATGCCTGCTTTCCCGGACAATGGCCGGATGACCGAATCCGCTTCCCCCTCGGCCGGCGCCGCCACACCCGAACCGCCGGCACGCACGTTGACCGAGGCGGTCAAGGAAGACGTCCGCCAGGCCTATCAGCGGCTGCAGGCGAACACGCCCGGGTTCTCGCCGCGTCGCGCGCAACGGCAGATGATCGGCGTGGCCACGCGCGCACTGGCCAGCAGCGGCGGCATCGCGGTGATCCAGGCGCCGACCGGCGTCGGCAAGAGCCTGGGCTATCTGAGCGCGGGTGTGCCGGTGGCGCTGGCGACCAACCGCAAGCTGGTGATCAGCACCGGCACCGTGGCGCTGCAATCGCAGCTGGTCGATCGCGATATTCCCGCCTTCCTGAAGGCGACCGGCCTGGACGCGCGGGTCGCGCTGGCGAAGGGGCGTACGCGCTACCTGTGTCCGCGCAATGCGATCGAACTGCACGCAGGCCCCGGCCAGGCGTCGATGTTCGGCGACGAGGCTCCCTCGGAGCCGGGCGAGAAACTCTACGACCGGCCGCCGACCTCGCTGGAGATCGAGGCCGCGGGGCGACTGATGCAGGCGCTGGCCGATCGCGACTGGGAGGGCGATCTCGACGACGCCCCGGTGCCGGTGTCGCCCGCATTGCGCCGGCACGTGACCACGCCGTCGTCCGGATGCTCCGGCCGGCGTTGCGCGCACGCCCTGCAATGCCCCGTGCTGAAGGCACGCACCACCGTGCGCGAGGCGCAGATCGTGGTGACCAACCACGCGCTGCTGCTGGCGTCGCTGATGCAGGGCGAGATCGAGAACGGCCAGCCGTTGCTGGCGCCGCCGGGGGAAATGCTGCTGGTGGTCGACGAGGGCCACCATCTCGCCGGCGTGGCGATCGACCAGGGCGCGGCCCGGCTGGCGCTGGGCGATGCCGCGCGCCAGGTGCGACGCATGGAATCGCTGATCGCCAGTGCCTACCGCACGCTGGACAAGGACACCATCGCCAAGCTGCTGCCGGGCGAGGCGGTCGATCTCGCAGCGGGTCTGGCCAAGCAGCTCAAGGCGTTCCGGACCGACCTGGAGCAGGCATGGACGCCGGCGCCGGGCGATCGCGAACCGGTGTGGCGCGCGCCGCTGGGGCGCCTGCCCGACGACTGGATGCCGTCGATCGAGGCGTTGGCCGACGACACCCGGAACCTGCGCAACTGGGTCCATGCGGCCCAGCAGATGGCGGCCAAGGCCAAGCCCGACGATCCCTTGCGTGAGCGCCTGTTGCGCACCCTCGGGCCGGTACTGGAGACGATGGAACAGCAGGACGCGCTGTGGACCGGCTGGCGCCGCGAGGACCGCGAGGGCCAACCTCCGATGGCGCGCTGGTTGAGCATGGATCGCGATGGCGAGCTGCATTGCCATGCCTCGCCGGTCTCGGCGGCGCAAGTGCTGCGGTCGCTGATCTGGCGCGACGTGGATGCGGCGGTGATCACCTCGGCGACCTTGGCCGGCGGTCACGATTTCCAGGCGTTCGCCGCCGAAAACGGCGTGCCGGGCCACGCCGAGATGGTCTCGCTGGATTCGCCGTTCGACCTGCAGCGGCAGGCGCAGCTGGTGGTGCCGCGGTTTCCGGTGGCGCCCGACGATCGCGAGGGTCACCCGCGCGAGATCGCGCGCTACCTGGATGCGGAGCTCGACTGGAACCGCGGCAGCATGGTGCTCTTCACTTCGCGCTGGAAGATGGAGAAGGTCGCCGAACTGATGCCGCAGGCGCGACGCGACGCGGTGCTGGTGCAGGGCCATGCCAACAAGCGTCAGGTCGTCGCCGAACACCTGCAGCGGATCGCCGGCGGCCGCGGCTCGGTCCTGTTCGGGTTGAACTCGTTCGGCGAAGGCCTGGACCTGCCGGGCGAGGCCTGCACCACCGTGGTGATCACCCAGGTCCCGTTCGCGGTGCCGACGGATCCGCAGACCGCGACGCTGGGCGAATGGCTGGAGAGCCGGGGGCTCAATCCGTTCGCGCTGATCGCGATTCCGCATGCGCTGCGGACACTGACCCAGTTCGCCGGTCGTTTGATCCGCACCGACACCGACACCGGGCGGGTGATCATTCTCGATTCGCGCCTGCTGACCAAGCGCTACGGGCCGCAGATCCTGGATGCGTTGCCGCCGTTCGAGCGGGTGATCGGCTAGTGCGTCCGTCCGGACCGGATGCGATCCGCCTCACCGCGTGGCGAAACCTGTTGCCCGCGCGCCCGATCCACGGAGGTTCCGGTTGCCGGGCGCATCGGATGAAGAAAGGGAAGCGCGATGCACGTCCGTCCGACTGCGACGCGTCGGAGTGACGGGGTGACGCCTGGAACCCGCGCGCTGCGCGACGGCGTGCCCGCAAGTCGGTTGCAGCTGCCGCCTGGCGACTGGACCACGGTGCTCGATGCGCTGTGCGACCGCTTTCCCGCGATCGACCGCGCGACCTGGCGCGACCGCTTCGCGCGCGGGCGGGTGCTGGATGCGGCGGGTCATCCGCTCGCCATGCATGCGCCGTACCGGCTCGGTGCGGAGATCCAGTACTTTCGCGAGGTCGACGACGAACCTCGCGTGCCTTTCGAGGCCGTCGTATTGCATGCGGACGCGCACCTGGTGGTGGCAGACAAGCCCCATTTCCTGCCGGTGGCGCCGACCGGCGCGTTCGTGCGCGAAACCCTGCTGGGGCGGTTGGTGCAAGGCCTGGGCAATCCCGACCTGGTGCCGCTGCACCGGATCGATCGCGCCACCGCCGGGCTGGTGCTGTTCTCGGCCGATCCCGGCAGTCGCGCCCGCTACCAGGCGCTGTTTCGCGAACGGCGCATCGACAAGACCTACCAGGCCCTGGCACCCGCGCTGCCCGCGCTCGCGTTTCCGCACGTGCGCCGCAGCCGGCTGGCGCGCGGCGAGCCGTTCTTCCGCATGTGCGAGGTGCCCGGCGAGGCCAACAGCGAAACCCGCATCGATGCGCTGCAGGCCTCCGGCCCGATCTGGCGCTACCGGCTGCACCCGCTCAGCGGACGCAAGCACCAGTTGCGGGTGCACATGGCCGCGTTGGGTGCGCCGATCATGGGCGACGAGCTGTATCCCGACGTGGCATTACGCGATCGGCAGGACTACGGCACGCCGTTGCGTCTGCTGGCACAGGCGCTGGCGTTCGACGACCCGCTCGACGGTCGGCCGCGCCGGTTCGAAAGCGCGATACGGCTGGAAGTCTGACGGCGCCGAAGCGACCGGCCTACGACAACGCGTCGGCGAGCGCCTCGTCGAGCAGGCCCAGACCGGTCTGCAGCGTCTGTGCATCGGCGATCAGCGGCGGCGCGATGTGGAGCCGGTTGGCGACGACGAACGGCCACAGCCCGCGTGACTTGCACGCCGCAGTGAGCGCCTGCATCGGCGCATTCGCCGCGCCCTGGGCGTTCCACGGCACCAGCGGCTCGCGCGTGTCGCGGTCGCTCACCAGTTCCACCGCCCAGAACATGCCGAGGCCGCGAACTTCACCGATGCTGGGATGGCGCGCGTGCAGATCGCGCAGGCCGGGGCCGAGCACGTGCTCGCCCATCGCGCGCGCGTGTTCGATGACGCCTTCGTCCTCGTAGAGCCTGATACAGGCGACTGCCGCCGCGCATGCCAGCGGATGACCCGAGTAGGTCAGCCCGCCCGGGTAGGGGCGGTCCACGAAGCCGGCGGCGATGTGTTCGGCGATCAGCACGCCGCCCAGCGGAACGTAGCCGGAATTGACGCCTTTCGCGAATGCGATCAGGTCCGGGACCACATCCCAGCGGTCGAGCGCGAACCACTCGCCGCAGCGGCCGAAACCGCACATCACTTCGTCGGCGATCATCACGATGCCGTGCGTGTCGCACAGCCGGCGGACGCCGGCCAGGTAACCGTCGGGCGGCACCAGGATGCCGCTGGAGCCGACCACGGACTCGAGCACGATCGCCGCGATGGTGCCGGGCCCTTCGGCCTGGATGGTCGCAGCGAGATGGGCGAGGGCGCGTTCGCACTCCTGTTCCGGCGTCGTGGCGTGGAAGGCGGAGCGGTACGGATAGGGGCCCCAGAAATGGACGAAGCCGGCGGCGACGGGTTCCGACCCCCAGCGACGCGGGTCGCCGGTGGCGGCGATCGCGCCGGAGGTCGCGCCGTGGTAGCTGCGGTACGCGCTCAGGATCTTGTGCCGGCCGGTGTGCAGGCGCGCCAGGCGAAGGGCGTGCTCGATGGCCTCGGCACCGCCGTTGGTGAAGAACACCTTGTCCAGCGTGCCGGGTGCGTGCGAGGCGATCAGCCGTGCCGCTTCGCCGCGCACCGGCGTGGTGTGGTACGGCGCGATGGTGCACAGGCTGGCGGCCTGGGCCTGGATGGCCGCGACGATGCGCGGGTGCTGGTGTCCGGCGTTGGCGTTGACCAGCTGGCTGGAGAAGTCCAGCCAGCGGCGCCCGGATTCGTCGTGGAAGTACGCGCCTTCGGCACCGGTGACGACCACCGGATCCACCGCACCCTGGGCCGACCACGAATGGAAGACGTGGGCGCGGTCGTCGTGCCAGGCGGGCGAGCGGTCAGTGGCGGAAGCGTTCGGGTCAGACATGTGCGGCTGGGGTCCGTCGGGTGCGGGCTCCCGAGTTGAACACGAATGACCGCACCGCCGCAGCCCGGCGGTGCGGATCGTGGGAGCGGCTCAGGGAATGAAGGTCTGCTCCGGGTCGTCGAACGACTTGAACTCGAGCGCGTTGCCCGAGGGGTCGAACAGGAACATCGTCACGTGCTGGCCCGGCTTGCCTTTCAGCCGCAGGTGCGGCTCTTCGTGAAAGGCGACGCCGGCGTCCTTGAGTCGGCGCGCCAGCGCTTCCCAGCGCGAGCGATCGAGATTCATGCCGAAGTGCGGTACGGGCACCGCTTCGCCATCGAACTTGCCGGTCTGCAGCGGTTCGCCGTCGGCGGAAATGTGCGCGACCAGGTGGTGGCCGAAGAAATCGAAGTCCTGGTACGTGACGTCGCTGCGGCCCTGGGGGCAGCCCATGACGTCGCCGTAGAAGCGCCGCGCCTCGTCGACGTCGCGCACCGGAAACGCCAGGTGGAACTGGTTGATGTTGCCGCTCACTGCACGGTCTCCCGCTCGAGGTGGCGTTCGCGTGCGTGCACGTGCGGATCGACGTAGGCGCTGAAGATGTTCTCCCAGAACTGGTTCCAGGCGACGATGCTGCGGTCGTAGCCGCGGGCCAGTTCCGGCAGCACGTCGGGATCGGCGCGGAGGTAGTTGTCGATGGCGGCGCGGGTGAGCTCGCCGTGGATGATGTCTTCCTCGCCGGTGTGGATGGTCCAGAAGTCCCAGTCGATGACGTCGGCATGCTCGCGCATGTACGGGTTCTGCCGCATGTGCTCGAACATCACCGCGAGATAGGTCTGGCACAGACACTCGCCGCCCATGCCGCGCAGGCCGACGCCGGATGCGACGGATTGCGTGGCCAGATCGCGGGTCAGGCCCTGCAGCACTTCGACGTTGGCCGGCAGTTGCCGCTCCAGCGCCTCGGGCGCCACGCCGATACTGAGCAGGAAACGGTCGTAGACGTCCGGGTGCGCCTTGGCGGGATCGCCTTCGCCCAGTTCCTCGGCGAGGATCTCGCTGAGCAGGCTGCGCAGGCCGCCGAAGGGAAGGCGCGCGACCAGCAGCGCGAGATCGGTGATGTAGTCGATGGTAAAGAAGCGGTACTGCACGCAGACGTCGCGCAACGCCTCGATCGGCAGTTCCGACAACGGTTTCATCTTGGCCGCGGCGATCGCTTCGGTGCGCTCCTTGGCGGCATCGGCGAGCTGCCAGAACCGGTCTCGGGTCAGGGGGGCTTGCGTCACGGGGTCTCTCCGGAATGGGCGGGCAGCCGCGCGGCGAGACAGGAACCGCGAGTGTGGCGCAGCGGTGGCGTCGCGACCTCGCGGTTGCGCCCGAAGCTAGCGTGGCCGATGGCGTCGAAACAAGGACGGCGGTGGCCGTTTTGGATATGCGGTCGCAGCAAGCAACGAAGGATGCGAACGCGGTCACGCTGCGACCGGGCGCCGGTGGGACCGGCGCTCGCGGATGCATCGAGGAACGACGGCGCGCCACCCTGCGCGCCGTCGGTGACGCTGCGCAGGGTCAGCGCGGGGGGCAGCGCCGCGCGGTGTCGTCGGCGATCGCGCGCGCGCGGGCCTCCTGGTCGTCGCCCGGGCCCACCGTCTCGGTGATGCAGGGGGCGGCGCCGGAAAGACGGACCGGCAGCAGGTAGGTGGTCTTGACCGTGGGCTGCTCCGGATCCTCGGCGATCTCGTAACGCGCGATCAGCGCGTGCGGGGCGAAGCCGTCGTCGGCGCGCGTGCCGCGCCATTCGATCCGGTCGCCGAGGTCGCCGAACCCCGCGCCGGTATGTTCGGGCACGCGAAGGCTGGTGAAGTCGGCCGTCGGCGTGCGCACGAACAGGTTTTCTCGACCGTCGGATTCGATCCTTCGCACCGCGTAGCCGGCGGGGCCTTCGCATTCGGAGGCGCGATAGCCGGCTTCCTCCGGACGCGAGGCGGTTTCGGCGCAGTCGCGGATGGAGGTGTGCTCCGAGACGTGGCCATCGGCCTCGGTGGCGGCGGCGGATTCATGAGCGGGAGCGGTGTCGTCGGGTGCGGCGACGGTGTCGCCGGTCGCCGTGTCGGCAGCCGGCCTGTCGGCGGTGTCGGGCGCGCGCTCCGCGGGCGGCGCGCTTTCGGGCGCGCACGCCGCGGCCAGCAAGGTCAGCGAGGCGCCGAGCGCGAGCCGTGCGAGGGGAAGCGTCATGCGGAACTCCTGTCGTAACGGATGCGGCAGGAGTCTGGCGGTCCATGCGCTAACGGCGCGCGAACGGCGCATCGACGGCTCAGGTCCCGACGATGCCGCCGTCGCGGCGGGTGACGACCACGGTCGCCGACCGCGGCTTGAGGCGGTTGCCCGGCCAACCGCTGCCGCCTCCTTCGCCGGGATGCTGGATGTTGACGAACAGGGTCCGGCCGTCGGGCGTGCTCACCACGCCGGTGACTTCGCAGCCGTTCGGCCCGACCAGGAACCGCTTCAGCTCGCCGGTGGCGGGGTTCGCGACCAGCATTTGGTTGTTGCCGAACGGGCCGCTGCCGAGCTGGCTGCCGCTCATGTCGGTCTGGATCCACAGCAGGCCGTTGTGGTCGAACCACAGACCGTCCGGACTGGCATGGATGTTGTCGTCGTCGAGCGGCTGGAGGTCGGGTCCGAGACTGTCTTCGGCGGTGCCGCTGAGCAGGAAGAGATCCCAGGTGAACGCGGTGGCGTCGCTGCGTCCGGCCTGTTCGTCGAAGCGGATGATGTGGCCGTAGGGGTTGGGGCCACGCGGATTGGCTTCGTCGACCCGGTCGGGGCTGCGTGCGCTGTTGTTGGTCAGGGTGAAGTACACCGCGCCGGTGTTCGGATCCACCGCGCCCCATTCCGGGCGGTCCATCGGCGTCCCGCCGGCGATGTCGGCGGCCAGCCGGGTGTTGATGAGCACGTCGCCCTGGTCGGCGAACGCGACGCCGGCCTCGCGCGCGGCGGCGGCGAAGGTGGGATCGTCGAGATCCAGCGCCAGCCATTCGCCGTGGCCGTCATCGTGGAAGCGGGCGACGTAGAGCGTGCCGTCGTCGAGCAGCGTGCCCGGTGCGCGGCCGGGCGTGTAGCTCTCGCGGCTGACGTACTTGTATATGTATTCGTTCTGCGAATCGTCGCCCATGTAGGCGGCCAGGCGCTCGCCAGGGCGCGGCTGCGAGAACACCAGACCTTCGTGGGCGAAGCGGCCCAGGGCGGTGCGCTTGACCGGGATGCTGCCGGCGTCGAACGGATCGATCTCCACGATCCAGCCGAAGTGGTTGGGTTCGTTGCGGAAATCCAGCGCCGGATCGTCGCCGTGCGGCGTGGCGTCGAACCGCGTCTCGACGGTTTCCCAGCGATAGCGGCCGCTGCCGGTGGCGACGCCGTAGCGGCTGTGCTCGCGCGGGCGCTCGCCGCGGTTGACGAAGTAGCCGGCCCAGTTCTCTTCGCAGGTCAGATAGGTCCGCCACGGAGTGAAACCGTGGGCGCAGTTGTTGAGGGTGCCGCGGGTGGCGGTGCCCTCGGGGCTGTGGCGGGTGCGCAGCTTCGCGTGCCCGCGCGCCGGTCCGGCGATCGTCATCGGCGTGGCGCCGGTGACGCGGCGGTTGTAACGGCCGCGCACGGTGACCCATTCGGTGCCGCGACGGCGGAGCTCGACCACGCTGACGCCGTGGGCGGCGATTTCCTTGCGCACCTGGTCGGCATCGCGGATCCCGTTCCGGGTCACCGGGCCATCGGGATGCAGGGCGAGGGCGTCGATGTATTCGTGGTTCATCACCAGCAGGCCGGCGCTGGAACGATGCAGCGCATCGCCGCGCAGCGGAAAGAAATGCATGCCGTCGTGGTGCATGCCGACCTGCTGCTCCTGTTCGGCGCCGGAGTTGAGGCCGCCGTCGCGGTACGGCGGATAGCGGCCGGCGATGGGCTCGCCCCAGGGCAGGATCACCGAGAAGGTGTACTCCGGTGGCACGATGATGTCGTCCCCGCGTCCCACCGGCACCGCGGTGAAGCCGAGCGGGCTTCGACGGCCCGGAAACGCCGGCTTGCCCGGCGCGGCGAGGGCGCCGGCGCTGCCGAGCAGGCCGAGGCCGACCGCGAGACCGATGCCGCCCTGCAGCAGGCGCCGGCGCTTCAGGCGCACGTCGAGCACATCGGCGAAGTGGGGGTTGCCCGAACGGTTGCTGTCTTCGTGATCGAAATCGTGTTCGCCGTACGGGATCGGCGCATGTGGCTGGGTCATCGGCTGGCCTCGCTGTGGTCGTTGGCTGGAATCCGGATCCCCCGCCCGCACGCTATGCGCGGCGTGTTGCATCCGGATGGCAGCCGGAACCCGGTCACGGTCCCGCGCGAGGACCCGTGCCGCACGAAGGCGGCACGGGGAGGGTGGAGATCGGGCGATCGCGCTACAGGAACATGCCGCCCGAAGCTTCGATGCGTTGCGCGTTGATCCAGCGGTTGGCCGGGCTCAGCAGCGATGCGACCACGCCGCCGATGTCCTCGGGCTGGCCGGTGCGCCCCAGTGCGGTCTGCGAGGCGATGAACGCGTTGGTCTCGGCGTCGTCGCGCACCGCGCCGCCGCCGAAATCGGTCTCGATCGCGCCGGGCGCCACGGTGTTCACGGCGATGCCGCGCGCGCCCAGCTCCTTGGCCTGGTAGCGGGTGAGCACCTCGATGGCGCCTTTCATCGCGGCGTAGGCGGCGAAACCGGGCAGGCAGAAGCGGGCGAGACCACTGGAGATGTTGACGATCCGTCCGCCATCGGCGATCAGCGGCAGCAGCGCCTGGGTCAGGAAGAACGGCCCTTTCAAGTGCACGTCGACCAGGGTGTCGAACTGCTCGCGGGTGGTGTCTGCGAACGCCGCGTGGATGCCGATGCCGGCGTTGTTGACGAGGTGATCGATGCGCGTTGCACCCCAGCCCTGCAGGGCCGCGCGCAGGCGCTCGACGAAGGCGGGAACGTCGTCGCTGCGGGCGACGTCGAGCGGCAGTGCGAGCGCGCGACGGCCAAGCGCCTCGATGTCGGCCACGACCGCCGCGGCCTCGCGTTCGCGGCTGCGATACGTCAGGACGACATCGTGGCCCTGACGGGCCAACGCCAGGCTGGTGTCGCGGCCGAGGCCGCGGCTGCCGCCGGTGAGCAGGGTGATGGGAGCGGGCGAGGTGGAGGGCGTGACGGACATGGCGGGTTCCTTGATGGGCTCTGCGGGTGTGGGATCTACCTTATTGACTGTTATCGGATGAACAAACCGGGTTAGATTGATAGGACTGTTCGTGCAGGATGAACAATTGGAGCGTCATGCACCGTACCGATGCCATGCGGATCTTCGTCCGGGTCGCGGAACTGGCCAGTTTCAGCCGTGCGGCGGACATGCTCGATCGGCCCAAGGCCAGCGTGTCCACCGCCGTGCGCGAGCTGGAGGCGTGGCTGGGGACGCAGTTGCTGCACCGGACCACGCGACGGGTGCGGATGACCCCGGACGGCGAGGCTTTCTACGCGCGGTGCAAGGACCTGCTCGGCGAGATCGACGACGTCGAGCACATGTTCGCCCGTTCGCCGCAGGCCCTGCGCGGACGCTTGCGGGTGGACATGTCCAGCGCGCCCGCCCGGCAGTTCGTGGTGCCGGCGCTGCCTGACTTCCTGCGCCGGCACCCGCAGCTGGAGCTCGAGCTCAGCTGCAGCGACCGCCGCGTGGACGTGGTGCGAGACGGCTTCGACTGCGTGCTGCGGGTCGGCACGCTGGCCGGCAGCGGTCTGGTGGCACGTCCGCTGGGGCAGTACGCGGTCGTCACCTGCGCCAGTCCGGCCTATCTGCGCGCGCACGGCGAGCCGGTATCGCCGGAGGTGTTGGCGGGTCATCGGTTGATCCACTACGTGTCCACGTTCGGCGACCGTGCCGATGGCTGGGAGTACTGGGACGGCAGCCGCTATCGGCAGGTGCGGATGGTCGGGGCGCTGACGGTCAACAACGTCGATATCTATCGCGACGCCTGCGTGGCGGGTCTCGGGTTGATCCAGGTACCGCGCGTCGGGGTGCAGCACTTGCTGGCCGAGGGCCGGCTGGTGGAAGTGCTCGTCGACTACCGGGCCGAGCCGATGCCGGTCAGCCTGATCTACCCCCACCGCCGTCACCTCCCGCGGCGGGTGAAGGTCTTCATGGACTGGATCGCGGATGTGCTGGCGCCGTACCTCGAGCCGCTGCCGCCGCACGATGGGTCCGCGCCGCGCTGACGCCGCGGCCAGAGGGGAGCGGAGCGCGAACGCGCATGGCGGGCAGGGCCCGGCGGGCGGATGCTAGAGTGCCGCGCTTCCGACATCCGTCCGCACTGGAGACGCCCGTCATGACTGCAGCCGAGACCTCGTCCGAATCCACGTATCCGATCGGGACGCCCGGCACGCCGTGGGGGGCTGCGGAACGCGCGCAATGGCTCGCCGCGCAGTCGCGGCGGCGCAGCTACCTGGACGATGTCGTCGAGGTGATCGACGGTCTGAGCGACGGCTTCGAAGTGGTCGAGTACGGCGTGTTGACGTATGGCGACGAGCGGTTCCCGCTGTACGCCCTGCGCACCCGCGCCTGGAACGACGCGTTGCCGGTCGCGCTGGTGACCGGAGGCGTGCACGGCTATGAGACCAGCGGCGTGCATGGCGCGCTCCAGTTCGCGGCGCGGCACGGCACCGAGCATGCCGGGCGCGTCAATCTGTTGATCGCGCCCTGCGTGAGTCCGTGGGGGTACGAGCGGATCCACCGCTGGAACCCGGACGCGGTCGATCCCAACCGATCGTTCCGTGCCGACAGCCCGTCGGGCGAGGCGGCGGCGCTGATGCGGTTGGTGGCACCGGTGCGCGACCGGGTGCGGGTGCATGTGGATCTGCACGAGACCACCGACACCGACGAATCGGAGTTCCGCCCCGCGCTGGCTGCGCGCGATGGTGTGGCCTACGTGCCCGGCGGGATTCCGGACGGCTTCTACCTGGTCGCCGACAGCGAGCGACCGCAGCCGGCGTTCCAGCAGGCGGTGGTGCAGGCGGTCGAGCAGGTGACCCACATCGCCCCGGCCGACGACCGGGGCGAAATGATCGGTGCGCCGGTGGTGGCGCGCGGCGTGATCGAGTATCCGGTGCGGCGACTGGCGCTGTGCGCGGGCATCACCGATGCCCCCTTCGTCACCACCACCGAGGTCTATCCGGACAGCCCGCGCTCGACCTCCGAGATCTGCAACGATGCGCAGATCGCCGCGGTGCGCGCGGCGATCGCATACGCGCTCGCGCACGGCGACGCCTGATCGGTATCCGCCACGGCCACGCGTCGGACTCGCGGCTGCAGGGGCCGGCGGCGCGAGCCGTACTGCGCGGGCCCTGGCACCGCGACGGCGCCCGGGCTCCCGGCGGCGATGCCACTGCGTGCGGTGAACGCGTCGCCGACGGTGCAACGCCCGCATAGGGCGCGCTGGACGTATTGACCCCGATTGAACGCGTCGGGATCTAACGTGTCCGACGACCCTCCACCGGGCCTTGCCGATGCGACTCGAAGGTTCCTGCCATTGCGGGCGCGTGCGCTTCCGCTGCGAAGCGCATGCGCCGGTGCCGTTCCTGCACTGTTACTGCTCCATCTGCCGCAAGACCGCCGGGACCGGCGGCAGCGCGGTGAATCTGGGCGCGAAGGCGGACTCGCTGGAGGTGGAAGGCCGGGAACATCTCGGTGTCTACCGCGCCTCGCTGCCCGACGACGACGGCGGATGCCGTCCGAGCGGTGCGCGGCGGCATTTCTGCCGGGAATGCGGAACTGCACTTTGGCTGTTCGATCCCGAATGGCCCGATCTGGTGCATCCGCATGCCGGTGCCGTCGACACCGAGCTGCCGGTGCCGCCGGAGCGCGTGCACATGCTGCTCGGGTCGAAAGCGAACTGGGTGCAGGTGCCCGACGGACCGCACGACGTGCACCGGCAGGGTGGTCCCGAGACGTCGCTGGCGGACTGGCACCGCCGCCACGGTCTGCTGGACGGCGACAGCCCCGATTAGCCGTCAGCCGGATGCAGCGCTGTGGCCGGCCGGCGGGCCGGCGGCACGTTCGCGCGCGCCTGCACGGGATGCGCATGTCGGTCCCGCCACACTGGCGGCTGATTCCCCGCTGGAGACCCCTCGCCGATGCGAAAGATTCCGCACAACCCGTACGATCTGGGCCGCCACGACCTTCCCGCGCTGTTGGCCGAGATCCACGACGATGTGCGCGAACGCATCGCCTCCGGCCGCTTCGGGACGCTGGCCGATTACATTCCCGCCCTGGCCGATACGCCGTCCGACCGCTTCGGCATGGCCGCGCTGACGCTCGATGGCGACCTGCACACCGTCGGCGATGCGTGCGAACCGTTTCCGATCCAGAGCGTGTCCAAGGTGCATTCGCTGACCATGGCGCTGGAAGCCGAGGGCGACGACCTGTGGAAGCGGGTCGGGCGGGAGCCTTCAGGCGATCCGTTCAATTCGCTCGTCCAGCTGGAACACGAACACGGCATCCCGCGCAATCCCTTCATCAATGCCGGGGCGATCGTGGTCGCCGACATGATCCTGTCTCATCACGCCGACCCGCTCGACGACCTGCTGGCCTTCATGCGGGCGCGTTCCGGCAACGCGGCACTGGATGTCGATTGCTCGGTGCTCGATTCCGAGCGCGGCGCGGGCTTCCGCAACGTTGCGCTGGCGAACTTCATCCGCAGTTTCGACAACATCCACAACGACGTGGCCAAGGTGCTGGAGCTCTATTTCGCCCAGTGTTCGCTGCGCATGAACTGCGTCGATCTCGCGCGCAGCGTGAGTTACCTGGCCGACCGCGGGCGTTGCCTCGTCACCGGCGAACAGATCATCAGCGCCGAGCGGGCGACGCGCATCAACGCGGTGATGATGACCTGCGGCACCTACGATGCGGCCGGTGAATTCGCGTTCCACGTCGGCCTGCCGGCCAAGAGCGGTGTGGGCGGCGCGATCGTGGCCGTGGTGCCGCACGTGATGACATTGTGCGTGTGGTCGCCCGGCCTCGACGACAAGGGCAATTCGCTCCTGGGCGGCTATGCGCTGCACCGGTTCACCCGCAAGACGGGGTTGTCGGTGTTCTGACTCCCCCCTGCGGCGCGGCTGGAGAAAGAAGGTGCGACAGCCGCCGTCGGGCTGCCGCACGCACTCGCCTGATCCCGTCGGCGCTCAGGTCTCGACGGTCAGGGCGACGTCGATGTTGCCGCGGGTCGCGTTGGAGTAGGGGCACACGACATGGGCCTTTTCCACCAGCGCTTCCAACTGCTCGCGCGCCAGGCCGGGGGCGTGGATGGTCAAGGCGACTTCGATGCCGAAGCCGGTCGGGATCTTGCCGATGCCGACCTGGCCGGTGACCCGGGTGTCGTCCGGCAGCGCGACCTTCTGCTGGCCGGCGACGAACTTCAGCGCGCCGAGGAAGCAGGCCGAGTATCCCGCCGCGAACAGCTGTTCGGGATTGGTGCCGTCGCCGCCCGCGCCACCGAGCTCGCGCGGGGTGGAGAGCTTGACGTCGAGGGCGCCGTCGGACGAGGCCGCCTGACCTTCGCGGCCGCCGGTGGCGCTGGCGGTGGCGGTGTAGAGCACGGTATCGATGGACATGGGAGTCTCCTGGTGTTCGTTCGGGCCGGTCGGCGACCGGGCTGGGTGCCAGCATGCGCGTGCATCGTGGCGGCGTGTTGACCCAGCGTCCGGGCGCGTTGACCGGACGTCCGGGACGCGGGGGACGGCGGGTCAGTCCGCGGGCGGAGTGAAATCGATCTCCGGACCCATCGGCACGATGCCGGTCGGATTGATTTGACGATGGCTCTGGTAGTAGTGCTTCTTGATGTGCGCGAGGTCCACCGTGGGCGCCACGGCCGGGTGCGCGTACAAACGACGCGTGTAGTCCCACAGGGCGGGATAGTCGGTCAGCTGGCGTAGGTTGCATTTGAAGTGGCCGTGATAGACCGGGTCGAAGCGCATCAGCGTGGTGAACAGCCGCCAGTCGGCCTCGGTGAGCGTCTCGCCGCACAGATAGCGCCGCGAGGCGAGATGGTCCTCGAGCCAGTCCAGGGTCTCGAAGACGCCGGCCACGGCGCGATCGTAGGGCGCCTGCTCGGTGGCGAAACCGGCCTTGTAGACGCCGTTGTTGAGGCCGTCGTAGATGCGTGTGTTGAGGGTCTCGATGTCGTCGCGAAGCTCAGCCGGCCAGTAGTCGCCTTCCGCGGCCCCGACGGCGTCGAAGGCGCTGTTGAACATGCGGATGATATCGGCCGATTCGTTGCTGACGATGCAGCCACGCTGCCTGTCCCACAACACCGGCACGCTGACCCGGCCGGTGTAGTCGGATTTCGAGCGCGTGTAGAGTTGCCAGACGGCCTCTGCGCCGTTGACGGTGTCGGGCACGACGCCGGGCGCCGGATCGAACGTCCAGCCGCGGTCGGCCATCAGCCAGTGCGTGACCGAGAGGCCGATGCCGTCCTGCAGCCCCTTGAGTTCACGGAAGATCGTGGTGCGATGGGCCCAGGGGCAGGCGCGTGCGACGTACAGGTGATAGCGGCCCTGCTCCGCGGGAAAGCCGCCTTCCCCGGTGGGGCCTGGGCGGCCGTCCGGGGTGATCCAGTTGCGGAACGCGGCATCCGGGCGCTGCAGGCGACCGGCAGCGTCGACCAAGCGGTCGGTGTCCGGTTCCCAGTGGCCGTCGACAAGCATGCCCATGTGTGGAACTCCATCGGAACGAGAGCCACATGATGATCGGCCCGACGTCAACGGTACGGCAGGGCGATCCCGTCGACGCCGTGTCCGTCGTGCACCGTGCGCGGGCAGGGGCATCGCGCTCCGGCGTTACGGTCGCGGTCGCCGTGGCTTGTCCGCATGGAGTGCGCCGGAGATCATGCGGGTCCTGGAGGGACGTGGAGACATCGGCATGGCACACCACCGACGATGGCGGCAGGCGCTCGTTCGCGGGACGCGCCTGACGCTCGTGGCGGTGGGCCTGGCCGGCTGTGCGGCCGGGCCGGCGCATCCCGGCGCGGCGAGGATCGTCGCCGGGCACGACGGCGGCGCGCCCGCGATCGATGCGGCGACCGCCTTCGCGCTGCCCGGCGATTACGCCCGACGCCGGCTCGAAGCGTCCACCGCCCAGGCGGATCCGAAACTGCCCAGCGTGCCCGGTGTGCGGCTGGGCGAGTTCGCGGGGCATCGGGCCCTGCTGGTCGACACCGCCGATGCGAAGGCGGCGATCGCCTTGTTCGGCGGTCATGTGCTGTCGTTCGTGCCGGCCGGCGGCCGCGATCTGCTTTGGGTGTCGTCGGCCTCGAGGCCGGCCCCCGAGCCGATCCGCGGCGGGATTCCGGTGATCTGGCCCTATTTCGGTCGCGAGGGGCAGACTGCCGACGTGCCCGCGCACGGTCTCGTGCGCACGCTGTCGTGGCAGGTGCTGGAGGTGCGCGCGGAGGCCGATGGCAGCGTCGCGATCGCGATGGCGCCACCTGCGCTCCAGGGCCTGCCGCTGGCGCTGCGCATGGAGCTTCGTGTGGGGCGTGTCCTGGAGCAGCGTCTGGTCACCCGCAACACCGGAGCGGCCACGGTCGTGTTTTCGCAGGCGTTGCACAATTATCTGCGCGTCGGCGACGCCGATGCCGTGAGCGTGTCCGGCGTCGACGGCCTCGCGTACCTGGACAAGAACGACGACTACCGCCGCGACCGTCAGTCGGGAGACTGGCGGCTGTCCGATGCGCCGGATCCAGGTCGCAGCGATCGGATCTACCGTGGCGGCGGCGGTGTCTACGCGCTGGACGATCCGCGGCTCGATCGCCGGATCCGGCTCACCGTCGAAGGTGCCGGCGGTCTCGTGATCTGGAATCCGGGCGAGGCCGGTGCCGCCCGCGCCGTGGATCTGCGGGCGATGGACTGGCACGGATTCGTCTGCGTGGAACCCGCCAATCTCGACGTCGAGCGCGTGGCGCTGGCGCCAGGTGCGACACACACGCTCGTGCAGCGGCTGGAGGAGGTGGGACCGCTGCACGAGCGCCGGGGCATCGAACCCCCCGAACCGCCTTGAGAGAAGACGCGCGCGGCGGGGCCGCGCGCGTCGGCCGAACCTTACGGGCTTTCGTAGTACACGTTGTCGATGAAGAGTTCGACGTCGGAGCCCGGCGGGTCGCCGACGACCATGAACATCTGCTTCACCGAGTGCAGATCGAGATCGTGGAAGGCATCGAACGGGATGGTCACCTCGTGCCAGTTGCCGTCGCGCACCAACCCGTACTGCTGACCGCCGTCGACGAAGTCGATCCAGCTGTCGCCGAACGAGGTGCTGATGCCGATCTTGAACACGTGCGGCGTGGTCGTGCGCATGTGCAGCTTGAGGTTGCCGCCTGCATAGTTGGACATGTTGCGGATGTCGGTCAGGATGCCCGCACCGAACCACTCGCCCGCCGCTGCGCGGAACGCCATCAGCTCGCCGCCCTCGTAGGGTGCAGATGCGATCGGGGTCAGGTTGTTCCACAGGTACAGCTCGGCATCGTTGCCGAATTGCAGCGCGCCCGCGAGACCGGACTGCTCGGTGAACACGCCGAAGCGGCCGGCCGGTGCGGCGGATTCGTTGCCGATGTAGAGCTGGCTGTCGGGGTGATCCTGATACAGCCGGATGTAGTCGATCTCCATGCGGCCCGGCAGCGGTGCGGTGATGCCCGCGGGGGCGGTGATGCCGGTATAGGTGCCGCCCACCGCCATGTTCAACAGCAGGAAGTGCTGCTGATGGAATTCCTGCAGTGAGGCGTTGTCCAGCGCGGGCTGGCCGATGAAGAACTCGAAGTACTGGTTGCCGTCGATCGAGACGCGGATGTATTCCGGATCCCAGGTCAGGCGATAGGTATGGAAGTCGTTGTTGAGATCGACCGGGCTGTCCCAGGTGTCGTAGTGCATCGCGTAGTTGCCGTCGATGTCCCAGTGCACCGCGGCGCCGATGCGGCGGTTGGCGAGGCCGGCATTGATCGCGTCGACGTTGCCGGCCTCCATGATGTCGATCTCGCCGCGCTGGGGCCAGACGCCGATCGCGCCGAGCATCCAGTAGGCCGGCCACAGGCCGTTGCCGACGTCCGGCAGGCGGATGCGCGCCTCGAGCGTGCCGTAACGGAAGTGCATGCGGCCTTCGGTCTTCAGGCGCGCGGAGGTGAACGGGCTGCCCTCGAAGTTCTCGCGATGGGCCTCGATCACCAGGTTGCCGTTCTCGATGCGCGCGTTCTGCGGTCGGCTGGTGTAGTACTGCATCTCGGCGTTGCCCCAACCGCAGATGCCGACCTGGCAGCCGGTGCCGACGTCGTAGGTCCAGTTGTTGCCGTCGATGCTGGAGCCGTTGAAGTTCTCCTCCCAGACCGGGGTCTGGGCGTACGTGTCCTGGGCGACGGCTGCCGTGCCCAGGCCGACGAGCGCGGCGAGCGGGAGGGCGAGCAGGCGCAGACGATCCTGTTCCATGGAACTCTCCTGTTGATTCGGGGTGTCGTGATTCGGGGGATTGCCCGAGTCGGGCGGATCGACTGTCGTCATGCGCTGACAGCGCTGTCAACGTCCGCGGGTACGCATGTGTCGTTTGGCGAGACAGGTCACGAAACGATGTTCAGTGATCGTGAAAAGACGTGAACCCGCGCACGCGCGATGCTGCGCGGCAGCACGCGCGCGCGTGGTGTCTACGTGGCGTCCGAGGGCGCGTCGCGGGTCGCTTTGAGCTGCATCAGGAACGCGTGCAGCATTTCCGTCGACAGGCCGTGCAGGCTCAGGCGATAGCCGGCGCGCAATGTCGACATCGGCAGCAACGGATGCTTGTTGTTGACCAGGATCAGGTGCTCGCGGGCATCCAGCAGGGTGGCCGCGTAGATGCCGATGGTCTCGTCGAGCTGCAGCGAATTGGTCGCGCGCCAGAAATCGTCATCGGTGAGCAGCAGTTGATAGATCGGGGTGAACAGTTCGATCGCGCTCTGCAGATCGAGCACGTTGCGCCAGCGCCGCGGCATGGCGTCGAGCTCCAGTGCGGGTCGCTCGATCATCGACAGGTCCGGATCGACCACCGGCATCAGTCGCGCCCCTTCCGCATCGAGCGCCTGGTTGAGGCGGATGATGAAGTTGTACAGGTTGAGGTCGTGGACCAGGAACATGTCCTCGCGCACATCGGCGATGCGGTCGGGACGCAACGGGTTGGTCGGCACGTCCACCGGCGCATTGCGGGCGATGAACGACAGCACCTGCGACCCGAGATGGAAGTGACGCAGGATCAGCCAGTTCGCCTCGGGCCGGATGAAATGCTCCATGCCCCAGGCCAGCAACCGGTGCAGGGTGCGCGAGAACGCCATCTTGCGCGGCGTGAAGACTTTGGCGATCTGGAACAGCACGATCAGGGCGCGCGCCAGCGGGCGGACGAACGGCAGGATGTACTGGCGCGAACGCGAACTCGAATCCGCGAGCCAGGCGCGCTTGACCTCGTCGTCGATCGGCGTGCTGCGGTCGAGATAGAGCGCCAGCCACGGGTTGGGATCGCGAGGGTCGTGCGGCTGGGACAGGAAATCCGGCGTCGAGGTCATGGCGAAGGCTCCGGCACGGCGTCGGCGCCGAGCACGTGTTCGAACTGCATCAGGTAGAGCTGCGCGGTGCGGTGCGCGGTCTGCACGATGGCGCGCACGTTGCGGCCGTCCGCATCGTCGTGGGCGAGTGCGATCTCCACGCCACGCAGCCAGCGCAGCAGGTGATGCTCGTCGTTCTCGCCGTGGTAGTCGAGGAAGCGGAACGCATCCGCCGGCAGCGGCAGGGCGCGTTTCATCAGCGGCAGCAGCGCCGGGATGATGCGTTGGCCGGTGCCCTCGATGATGTAGATCGCCCCGAGCAGGCCGATCGGGTTGGGCGTGGCGGCCAGCGCGTGCAGGTAGGCATTGAGCGCCTCGCCTCCCGGGTTGCGGTGCAGGCGGTCGATGTCGTCGACGCGGCCGCCGGCACGGCGGTAATCGTCGAACAGGATCGCGTAGTCGTCCTGCTCGTCGCCGGCATGCAGCTCGATCAGCGCCGCGAGATCCTGATACGGCGCGCTCACCGATGCCGCGCCTTCGCGCATCCACTTGCTGCCCTCGCGCACCTGCGGGATCCAGTCGCGCATCCATTGCAGGTAATGTGCGGTACCGAATCCGCCCGCATGAAGCGTGCGCACCAGCGGTGTGCGCCACACCCGCGACCGGTAGTCGTGCCACAGCGTGGCCAGCTCGCCGAGCACGTGGCGCAACGGGGCCGGGGCGGCCGCCGGGTCGTGCGGTGGCGGGACCGCGTCGGCCGCAGTGCGCCGCACGGCATCGGTCGCCGCTTCGGGGACTGTCGATGGCGTGGCCCCGATGGGCTTGGACTGCGACCGGCCGGGCTGCGCGGACGCGGGCAGCGGCGCGTCGCCGTCCTCGACCTCGATCAACACGAATGCCACGCTGAACCGGCCCGATTCCGGAACGAAGCAGAGGATACGCTCGCCGGGCTGCGGATCGCGGGTGCGCAGGAATTCGTCGAGCATCACGAAGATCGATGCGGAGCCGGTATTGCCGCGCTGCACGAGATTGCTGTACCAGCGCTCGCGCGGGATCGCCAGGCCGGCCTTGTGCATCAGCGTGTCGACCACCGGCGCGAACTTCTCCGACGAGTAGTGGCACAGGAAATGGTCGATCCGCGCCGGGTCGATCCAGCCGGCGTGGCACAGGCTCGCGTATTCGTGCACCCCGACATCGAACAGATGCGGCAGCAGGCGGATGTCCTGGCGCAGGAACAGTGCGCCGTCGGCCTCGGCGTCCGCCCAGGCGTCGTAGTCGAGGTGCGAACGGCTGCGGTCCGGGGTCAGCCCGAGCTGCATGCAGACCGGATAGTCGCCGGAGAACGAGCGCTGATGGAGGCCGCGCAGGCGCAGCCGGATCGGGCGGTCGCGCCGCGGCGTCGCCGTCAGCCGCAGCGCGCCGGCACCGTCGGACAGCATCCAGCGCAGGAAATGCGCGTCGAAATCGGCGTCGTAGCCGTGTGCGGCGTAGCGGCCGCGCCGGAACAGCCGCGACGGCATCTCCGCGGCGGCGACCAGCGCGTTCGCATGCGCGCCCAGCTCCACAGCGGCGGCCGCCGCTTCCCAGGCGCCGACGCCGGATGCGCAGATGCCGTGCGCGGACAGGGTCTGCATCGGCGGGGCGCCGAGTTCGCCCTGCACCATATTCGCGAATCCCGGCATCAACGCATCGCCACCGGCGGTGCCGCAGGCGAGCATGCCGATCCGCCCGATGTCGGTTCCGGCGTCGTCCAGGCAGGCGCGCAGGGCGGCGGCGGCCATGCCTGCGCACGACACGCGCGTGGTGCCGTCGTCGCCGATCGCGTAATGGCGGCTCAGGATGCCGTTTTCGGCCAGGATCCGGCGCTTGATGCGCGACGACAGCCGGTTGAGGGGGGCGATGTAGGCGTCCATCGCCGTGTTGTCCACGGCGGGTCCGGGCAGGTGGGCGCCGGTGCCTTCGATCCAGGTCCGTTCGAATGCGGTGGGCATGCAGCTCTCGTCAGTGGGAGGCGGGCGGCGTTCGCACAGGCCGGGGGGGCGTGTCGCGATCCGGAAGCGCGGTACCGAACCAGCGGTCGAAGGCGCCGAGCAGAAAACCGAAATTGCCGTGGTAGTGGGCGTGGTGCTGTTGATGGCGCCGGCTGGCGGCGGCCCAGCCCGTCGCCGGCCGGCGGCGGCCGATCTCGTAGTTGCTGTGGCCGAAGGCGTTGAGCGCGATGCTCATCACCGGCAACGCCAGCAACGCCCACGGGCTGAAGTCATGCGCCAGCATCGGCAACAGCGGCACGCTGCCCAGCATCGCGGCCTCCACCGGATGGAAGGCGTAGGTGGAGAAGGGGGTGGGGACGTGCGAGCGATGGTGGTGGGCGTGGACACGGCGCAGCGGCCGCGTGTGCAAGAGCCGATGGCAGGCGTAGAAGTGCAGTTCGTTCCACAGGAACAGGAGAGCGATCTCCAGCGCGATCCGCCAGCCCGGCGCGTGCCACG
The DNA here is from genome assembly GCF_001482195.1 of Luteimonas abyssi. GTDB lineage: Bacteria > Pseudomonadota > Gammaproteobacteria > Xanthomonadales > Xanthomonadaceae > Luteimonas > Luteimonas abyssi. Next base: position 1,495,497 of record NZ_KQ759763.1, read on the forward strand.
CCAGGTTGGCCCATCCCATGACCAACAGCGCCCAGGGCAGCAACAGGCCGATGCCGAACACCAGGATCGACCCCGTCGATGCGAAGATCTCGCGCCGGATCTGTCCGGGCGCCGGCGGCCGCGGATCGATCGGACCGCCCCAGCCGATCCGTGGCAGCGCCGTGCGCACCAGCCACCAGGTGCCGACGCCGGCCACCGCGTACAGCAGGCCGAATCCGGCCACACCGGCAGCGGCGACCTGCAGCGGGGACAAGGCGACGATGGCGGCGGTCATCCGGAACTCCGGGTGGACGTGCGCCGATTGTAGGCGCTGGGGGTTTCCGGGCGCCGCCCCGGCGCCGGTGCCGACGTACCGGGACAGGACGGAAGGCGCGTCCCGCCGCGAGGTCCCGCAGTCGGCGTTAAGATCGGGCATCACTCGAGGGGGAGGGGGCACTATGCAGTCGAAGACACGGTTCCGCTGTTGCACGCTGGCGCTGCTGGTGGGCGCGTTGATGGCGACTGCCGCGCATGCGGCGCGGCCGGAGCGTACATTCCAGACCGACGAGGCATTCGACGCGGCCGCGGTGCCTGCCTATGCGGGCGATCACGCCGCGGCCTACGCGCGCATCGATGCGGACCTGGACGAACACGTCGCGCACCTGCAGCGCTGGGTCCGGCAACGCTCCATCAGTGCGCAGGACGACGGGATCGACGCCATGGCGCGCCTGGTGGCCGACGACCTGCGCGGTCTCGGATTCCGGGACGTGGAGCTGGTGGAGACGCCCGGCCATCCCGGCGTGCTCGGGTACTACGATGCGGGTGCGCCGCACACCCTGGTCGTCTACATGATGTACGACGTGCAACCGATCGAGGCCGACTGGCAGATCGGCGACCCGTTCGCAGGCGAGCTGGTAGACCACGAGCTCGGCACGGTATTGATGGCGCGCGGCGCCACCAACCAGAAGGGCCCGCAACGCGCCTTCCTCAACGCCGTCGACGCCATGCTCAAGGCCGACGGCACCCTGCCGGTGAATCTGTACGTCGTCGCCGAGGGCGAGGAGGAGCTCGGCTCGCCCAACTTCGGTGCGGTCCTGGAACCCTGGATCGACCGCCTGCGGCAGGCCGACGGCGCCTTCTTTCCGGCCAACGCGCAGACCTCCGCGGGCGAGATCGCCCTGCCGCTCGGCGTGAAGGGCATCGTCTACTTCGAGCTGGAAGCGCGCGGTGGCGAGCGCGGCGGCCCGATGCGCGCGGAGATCCACGGTTCCTACAAGGCCCTGGTGGACTCCCCGGCGCTGCGGCTGGTGCAGGCGATCGCCTCGCTGACCGACGCCGACGGCAACACCATCGCCGTGCCCGGCTACTACGACCAGGTGCGCGCGCCGAGCCTGGACGAGCAGCGCCTGATCAACGCGCTGGCGGCGACGGCCGACGATGCCGGCGTGCAGCGCCAGCTCGGCGTCTCGCGGTGGATCGACGGCATCGAGGGGCGCGACGCGCTGGTGCGCCTGCTCTACGACCCCACGCTCAACATCAACGGCATCTGGTCGGGCTACGGCGGCGAGGGGATGATGACCATCCTGCCCCACGTGGCCACCGCCAAGATCGACTCGCGCCTGCCGCCGGGGCTGGAGCCGGACGTCGCCGAGCGGATGATCCGCGCGCACCTGGACGCCGGTGGCTTCGAGGACGTGACCCTGCGCCGGCTGTCGGGCTACCCGGCCGCGGCCACCGGCGTCGACACGCCGCTGGTACAGGCCTCGATCGGCGTCTTCAACAAGTACGGCGTGGTACCCCGGGTGTCGCCCTGGCTGGCCGGCAGCGCGCCGTTCTACCAGTTCACCCGCACCCTGGACCTGCCGTTCGTGCTCGGCGGCCTTGGCCACGGCTCGGGCGCGCACGCACCCAACGAGTACATGGTGATCCGTCCCGCCGACGGCGTGAACGCGGCCGGGCTGGCCGAGGTGGAGAAGGCCTACGTGGATCTGCTGCACGCGCTGGCCGAGCAGGCCGGGGCGCCCTAGCGTGAGCGGATCCACCTGGCCCGCGGCGTTCGCCACCGAGCGGCTGCATATTCGCCCGGTCCGGTCCGACGACGATGCCTTCCATGCGGCCCTGTATGCCGATCCGGAGGTGATGCGCCATGTCGGTCCCACGTTGGGCGGGAAGGCGTCGGGGCGTCTGCTCGAGCGGTTCGTGGCGGCCTGGGCGGACGCGAGTGGTCTGGCGCGGCTGTGGATGGTGGAGCACACTGGGCGCGGGGCGCGGCTGGGCCTGATGAGCGTGCGGTCGAACGGGGACGAACCGACCGGCGAGCTGGGCCTGCTGTTTTCGGTCGAGAGCCAGGGCGGCGGCTACGCGGCGGAAGCGGTGGCCGGCTTGCTGTCCTGGATCGGGCCGTCCGGGGGGGCGCTGCGGGTCCAGCACCGGGCGTCGAACGAACGGGTGGTCGCGTTGATGGGAAGGCTGGGATTCGTCGACGATGGTATGCGCGACGGATTTCGCTGGTGGAGGAGCGGCTGACCGCGGTTGCGGGATGTTTCCAAGGGATGCGGGTTTTTCGAATTCCGGACAGGTGACGTGTGGTGGACAGGGGACGGTTGGCATGTGTCGGCGTGGGCATGATGCTCGGAGCGCATCTCACGCCGAGGGCGAGGAGCGAAATCGCCCACGCGGAGGTGGTGTTCGCGGCGGTGTCGGACCCGTTGGTGGAGATCTGGGTGCAGCGTATGCATCCGGACGTGCGCAGCCTGCAGCACTGCTACGCTGATGGCCGCTCGCGGCACGATACCTATCGCCGCATGGTGTCGCTGATGGTGGACGAGGTGCGCGCGGGGCGCCGGGTCTGTGGTGTCTTCTACGGTCATCCAGGGGTCTTCGCAACGGTGCCGCACAAGGCCATCGCACAGGCGCGCGAGGAAGGGCACGAAGCTCACATGGAGGCGGCCGTCTCCGCCGAGGATTGTCTGTACGCGGATCTGGGCATCGACCCGGGGCGGACGGGGTGCCAGCACTTCGAGACCAGTCAATACATGCTGTACGAGCGGACGATCGACCCGTCGTCCTATCTGATCCTGTGGCAGATCGGCGTCGCGGGCGATGTATCCGTGACGCGGACCCGCACCGGCCCGGCACATCGCGGCCTGCTGGTCGAGAAACTCTCCGCGATCTATCCGAGTAGTCACGTCGTCACGCTGTACGAAGCGGCGACCCTGCCGATCAGGGCTGCGCGCATCGAGCATTTCGCACTCTCCAAACTGAGGGACGCGACGCCTACGATGCACAGTACGTTGGTGCTGCCGCCGGCGGCGCCGATGAAGCGGGATGAGGCGATGAGGGCAAGAATTGCCGAGCTTGAATCGTCGCTCGGCGAAGTACCGGCCTGACCACAGGCCGGGTGGCACCGCCCGCGGCACGATCGTGCCGCGGGTTTCAACCAAGAAGAGGGGGATTCGTGGACGCAATTTCGTATCTTGAGCAGTTGGGGGCCAACCCCCACGCCGCAATGTCGGACGAAGATGGGGCCGACGCGACGCGCGAGGCGGTCCGGGACAGGCTGGAGGCGGCGGGTCGGGCGATGTTGTCCGAGCGTGCCGAAGCACCCGTCGTGTTCTCTTGTCTGATCATGACGCCGGACGGGGAGGAGGGTGAGGATGAGTCGCCTTCGGAGAACGAGGATGACGACGAGCGGGGAGACCGGGAGTCCCGCTGATCCGATCGCGAGATGGAAAGGATTCTGCTCATGATGCGCCCCTGCCACGCACTGCTGGCGGTGTCGATGGTGTTCGCCAGCTGCCTCTACCCCTCTGCGGCGCGGGCGGTGGAGGGCGGACTGGATGCGATGCTGGCCGAGGCCGAAGCCGCCAGGACCGCGAACACCCAACGCCTCGATGAGATCATCGAGGCGGCCGCGCCGCTGCTTCCCGATGGCACCGAGCGGCAGCGGCGGCGGTTCGAGATCATCACGGCTCATCGCAAGATGACCCTCGGCCGGCCCGAGGAGGCGGTCGCCATCATGGCCGGTTCCAACCTGATGGCGTCCTCCTCGGACAGCGAGAACTATCTCGTCTGGTCGATGATGGCAAACGCGTACGTGGTCATGCGCGACTTCACCAACGCGCTTCGTGCGACCGAATCGATGCTGGCGCTCCGCGATGCCGTGGGTGACGACCCGAGCCTGTTGCATCGCGGCTTGATGGTCGCCGCCTCCGTCTACAGCCAAACGGGCGAGTACGGGCTGGGAATCCGCTACGCAGAGGAGGTCCTGGCGGGCGGCCCGGACGCACGCAACCGGTGCGCTGCGGAGATCGTCGTCATGGAGGGACGGGTCGGTCTGGCGGAAGGGTTCGGAGACGACTATTCGTCCGATGTGCTGCTTGGCTGCGATGCGCTCGGGGAGCCGATCTTCTCGGGGCTTGCCCGTCTGCACGTGGCCAGGGAGTGGGCGCGCGTGGGCCGTCTGGACGAAGCGCTGGCGATGATCGAGGGTGCCTTGCCAGCCGTCGAGGGCATCGGCTACTCGTTTCTGACCGGCCACTACCACGCCCAGCTCGCCGCGATCCATTCCGAACTCGCCGATACAGCCGCCGCACTCGAACATGCCCGACGCTCGGTCCAACACGAGAGTTCGATCCGTGGTTCCGAGGCGCTCGTCGGCGCCTGGCGGTTGATCTACGAGGCGGCCGAAGCCGGCGGCGATCCGGCGGTCATCCTGCCGGTGTACAGAAAGTATGCGGAAGCCCAGCGCGCCTATTTGAGCGACGTGCGGTCCCGGGAGATGGCCCATCAGATCGTGCGTCACCAGTCGCAGCAGCAGGCCCAGCAGATCGAGCTGCTCGCACAGCAGAACGCGTGGCTCGAGCTCGAGCAAACGCTCACCCGGCAGCGTGCGAGGTTGTGGCTGGCGATGGCGTTGCTGCTGTCGTTTCTGCTGGTCAGCATCGCGTACTGGGCGTACAAGACCAAGCGCCTCCAAATGCGCCTGCAGCGCTTGGCCGAGACGGACACTCTGACGGGACTGAGCAACCGCGGCCATTTCACCGGGCAGGCGCAACGGGTGCTGGAGGAGCATCGCCGTACGCGGGATCGTGCCGCGTTGGTGATGCTGGATCTGGATTACTTCAAGCAGGTCAACGACCGGTTCGGACATGCGGCCGGCGACTGGGTGCTCGCCGAGGTCGCCAGGGCCTGCCGCGAAGCAAGCCCGGCAGGCAGTTGCATCGCCCGCCTGGGGGGCGAGGAGTTCGCGATCCTGTTGCCCGGCGCCGACGTACAGGTGGGGCGGGGCGTCGCCGAAACGCTACTGCAGCGGTTGATCGAGGTCGATACCGCGGCGAGCGGTCACGATATCCGCTTGAGCGCGAGCTTCGGTGTCGCCGACACGGCGGGCGGGGGCTACGAACTGAGCCGTCTGCTGTCGCATGCCGACCGGGCCATGTACGCGGCGAAGGGGGCCGGCCGCGGCCGGGTGCGCGTGGCCGGGGACGTCGTTCCCTCACCGGTCAGCGAGCCGCGATCGGAGGGGCCTGTGCAGACGGCCGCCATGGCGTGCCCGGGATCGGCCGCGCCACGCATGCTGCCTACCTGAGTATCGGATGCGTTAGAACCTGATCTCCACCGCCGGCACACTGCGGTGCGCCGGTCCGTGGTGGGCGAATTCGATGTTGTTGCCGTCGGGGTCGAGGACGAAGGCGGCGTAGTAGTCGGGGTGGTAGTGGGGGCGCAAGCCGGGTGCGCCGTTGTCGCGCCCGCCGGCGTCCAGCGCCGCGCGGTGGCAGGCGGCGACGATCTCGCGATCGCCTGCCTGGAACGCGAAATGATGGCGGCCGGTCAACGTCCCTTGCGCCGCTTCGCTCCCGGCCGAGGACACGACCAGTTCGTCCGCCCAGAAGTAGCCATCGCCCCCGCCGCCGATCGGGATCCCCAGCACTTCGAGGATGGCGGCGTAGAAGCGGCGGCTGGCCTCGAGATCGCGGACAACCAGTTGCAGGTGATCGATCAGGCGGCCACGGAACAGGCGGTCGGCGTCCATCGGAGTTCCTCGGGCGTTGCGGGGCGGTGTGGTCCGCGACGGTGCGCGGTGCCGGCGTCGACGATGTGAAGATGGACCATGGCGTTCGCGGGATCGCCCGCACGGCCGCGGTTCGCCTACCCCGGGACTTCTGGCCCACTGCAGCCGTCGGCCGGCGACGCTATCCTGCCGGGCTGGGTGCCCGCGAGGCAACCCGTCGTTCCCATCGGAGAAGTGCATGAAGAAGTCCTTGTTGACCCTCGCCACCGCATTGGCGCTGAGCACCGCCGCGCCGCTGGCCTCGGCCCACGAAGCCCGCCCTTGCCTTGACGACGCCTGCGACATGCTGGCCCTGTTCCACGCTGCGCCCGACGCGGAAGGCGGCAGTGCGACCGTCGAGGCGCCGAAGTTCGGCACCTGGGGCATCGACACCGCGGGCATGGACACCAGCAAGCGCCCGGGCGAGGACTTCTTCGGTTACGTGAGCGGCACCTGGGCGGCGAATACGCCGATTCCGTCTGACCGTTCCAACTACGGTGCGTTCGCCATTCTGCGCGACCTGTCCGAGGCCCGGTTGCGCAGCCAGCTGGAAGGCTACGAACTCGGAAATCCGGCCGTGGACGGCGACGGCGCCAAGATCGCCGCGCTCTACCAGGGTTTCATGGACGAGGCGACGATCGAGGCGCTCGGCGCGCAGCCGCTGGAACCTTACCTGGCGGCGATCCGCGCCGCCGACACCCACGACGCGCAGGCGCGCCTGATGGGGGCGAGCAGCGGCGATTTCGGCCGCAGTTTCTTCGGCCTGTTCGTCTCCGACGACCAGCGCAACCCGGATGTCTACACGCTGTACCTGAGCCAGGGCGGCCTGGGCCTGGGCGATCGCGAGATGTATATCGATACGCGCTTCGCACCGCAGCGCGAGCGCTACCAGGCCTACGTGGCGCAGTTGCTGGGCCTGGTCGGCTGGGCCGATCCCGAGACCAGCGCGCAGGCGATCGTGGCGATGGAGACCGAACTGGCGCAGGCGCACTGGACGCGCGCCGAGAGCCGCGACCGCGACAAGACCTACAACCCGCTGGCCACGGCCGAGTTCGACGACGCGGCGCCGGGTTTCCCCTGGAGCACCTTCTTCACGGCGGCCGGCGTCGATCACGCCGAGGTGGCGGTGGTCCGCCAGGACACCGCAGTGCCGAAGATGGCCGCGATCTTCGCCGCCACCGATGTCGCCACGCTGCAGGCCTGGCAGGCGTTCCAGACCGTCGACAACGTGGCGCCGGTGCTGTCGTCGGACTTCGCCGACGCGCAGTTCGAGTTCCGCTCCAAGTTCCTCTCCGGGCAGCCGGAGCAGCGCGAGCGCTGGAAGCGCAGCGTGGAGTTCGCCGAGCGCGCCATGGGCGAGGCGATCGGCCGCGACTACGTGCAGATGTATTTCCCGCCCGATGCCAAGGCCAAGATGGACGAGCTGGTCGCCAATGTGAAGACGGCGATGGGCGCGCGCCTGGACCAGCTCGACTGGATGGGCGACGAGACCAAGGCCGAAGCGCACGCCAAGCTGCAGAACTTCGGGCTCAAGATCGGCCATCCGGATGACTGGCGCGATTACAGCGGTTTGCAGGTGGTCAACGGTGACGTGTTCGGCAACGCGCAACGTTCGGCTGCGTTCGAGTGGGACTACCGCCGCAACCGCATCGGCCAGCAGGTGGACAAGGCCGAGTGGGGCATGACCCCGCAGACGGTCAACGCCTACTACAACGCGGTCAAGAACGAGATCGTGTTCCCGGCCGCGATCCTGCAGCCGCCGTTCTTCGATCCCGATGCCGATCCGGCCGTGAACTACGGTGCGATCGGTGGTGTGATCGGTCACGAGATCATCCACGGTTTCGACGATCAGGGTCGCAAGTCGGACGGCCAGGGCGTGCTGCGCGACTGGTGGACGGCCGAGGACGCGGCGAAGTTCGAAGCGCAGGCGGCCAGGCTAGGCGCGCAGTACGAGGCGTACACCTTCCCGGAACTGCCGGGCATGCACATCAACGGTCGCGTCTCGATGGGCGAGAACATCGGCGATCTGGGCGGTCTGACGATCGCACTGGAGGCGTACCGGCGTTCGCTGGACGGTCAGCCGGCACCGGAGATCGACGGCTTCAGCGGCGAGCAGCGGCTGTTCATGGGTTGGGCGCAGGTGTGGCGCACGCTGTGGCGCGACGATGCGCTGCGTCAGCAATTGGTCAACGGGACCCATTCGCCGGGCCAGATCCGCGCGTTCGCGCCGCTGCGCAACATCGACGCCTGGTACGACGCGTTCGACATCACCGAATCCGATCCGCTGTGGATCGCGCCGGAAGAGCGCGTGCGGATCTGGTGATCGGTCTGCGCAGTTGAAACATGAAGAACGGGCGCCGCGAGGCGCCCGTTCTTCGTTCTGCGGATCGTCTTGGGGGCCTGGAGAATCCTCAGCGCGAGGGCGCGGCGTTTTCGAAGAAGGCGCTGTAGATCCGCCGGCCTTCGTCCACGCTCGCCGCCCACTCCGCATCCGACAGGTCGCCGTAGCGCTCCGGTCCCTCGCGCCAGAGGGCATCGAAATCGCCGACCCTGCGCCTGCGCACGAGGTCCAGCGCGTATCCGTAGGCGTGGAAGGTCTTCGGGTCACGGGAGTAGAGCAGGTTGCCGTCGCCGTGACTCCGCACATAGGTCTGCAGCGCGGCTTCATCGCCGGCGCGGAGCCGCGCTTCTAGCCAGGTGCGTGCCAGATCTCGCCGACGGACGACTTCTTCGATCTCGCGGACGATTTGACCGCGCGTGCGGAACTGGGCCAGGCCCTGTGTCGCGTATGCCGTCTGGGCACGGGCGTGCCCGGCTCGCGCTGCGCGTTCGAGCCATTCGGCGGCGCGGCCGATGGCGTCCGGGCCCACGGCGTCGCATTGGGCGTGACGCGCCAAGTCCTGCAAGAACCGGCCTTGCAGGTTCTCCAGGCGGGTATCGCGGATCAGGTCGGATACGGTTGCGTCCCCATCCAGCCGACCCAGCTCGTCCTCGTACGCCTGCAGGAGGATATCCGGCGAGCCCTCTTCGAGGGCGCGCGGGCATCCCGACAGTCGCGAGCCGAGCACGTGCATCGCGTCGAGGTCGCCGGCGTCGGCACGCGCCTCGAGGTGGCCGAGGATCTCGTCCAGCGGCGCCGTCCAGTCCGCATCGTGATGTGCTTCCAAGGCCCGGAAGCGTTCGGTACGCTCGATATGGGCGGTCGATGCCTCGATGCGCGCGCGCAGGGCGGCCGCCTGCGCGATGCGTTCGTCCGCCGCGGGCGCGGTGGGTGTGGCGACGTCGATGGGCCGGGCGCTGCTTTCGGCCGTGGCGACGTCGCCGCCGGTGCAGGCGGCCAGCAGGAGCAGCAGTGCGGCCAGCGCCCACGTGGCCGGCGGTGGTGCGCACCGGGTCATCGCAGGGTCTCCGGTCTCGGCCAGCCGGCGAGTATCTGCTGCGCGGCGGCCTCCGCATTCCTTCGCGCGACGGCATCGAGCCCACGCGCGTACCGGTGCTCGGCCGTGTCTAGCAGCGAGTGCGGTGCGCGCGCGCCTTCGCGGGTCTGCCGATAGGCGAGGAAGTACGCGAGTGATCGCGCGGGATCGGGACCGAACACGCCATCGGCGCCGTAGGCCTGCGCGGCCGCGCCCAGCGCAGCCGGCTCGCCCCGTTCGAGGGCGGTGTGGAGATGGGCGCGCGCGCGTTCGCGACGCCTGACGACCTCGGCCATGTCGGCCAGCAGTGCCGCGTCGTCGCGGTACGCATCGAAGGCCAGATGGGGGTAGAGCGCCATCGCACCCGTATGCCCGGCATCGGCGGCGCGGGCGATCCAGTCGAAGGCGCTGTCGTCCGGTGGTGCGGCCCGCAGGCCGTCGGTGCCGGCGCACAGCCGCTGGGATTCCTCCTGCGCGAACAGCAGCATGTCCAGGTTGCGGTCGTCACCCCCTCCTGCGCGAACAGCAGCATGTCCAGGTTGCGGTCGTCACCCAGGGGGCGCCCGCCAATGCTGATCGTGTCGCCGGCACTTGCGATCAGCTCGACGAGCATCGTGGTGAAGCGCCCGCCCGGCATCGGCTGGTGGTGCAGGCAATGGGCGATGGTGCGGCCGATGATGAAGGCGGCCTCGGGGTGGCCCGCGCGGGCCGCGGCCTCGAGGTCCGGCCGCAGGTCGTCGAACCTGCCCGTCGGCAGCGGGGCGTGCGCCCGGGATGCATCGCCCGGCGCGGCGTTCGGTGCCGACGACGCGCCGGGGTGCGCCGCCGTGGCCGGCGACGGTGCCTCTCGCGTCCACCACCACGTCAGCCCCGCGAGGACGCTCCCCGCAAGGCCTGCGAGCATCCATGCCCGCAGCCGGTGGTTCATGACGACTGCGACGCCTGCGCGATGTAGTCGTCCACTTCGCGCTCCAGCAGGTCGAGCGGGACCACGCCGGTCAGCAGCACGCGGTTGTGGAAGGCGCGCGGGTCGAAGCGGTCGCCGAGGGCGTCGCGGGCCTTGTCGCGCAGGCGGATGATCTCGAGCTGGCCGATCATGTAGGACGTGGCCTGGCCGGGCATCACCACGTAACGGTCGACCTCCGACGGCGGGATGCCGTAGTCGATCGCCTGCTGGCGGGTCCAGCGCATGGCGTGCAGGCCGGTATCCACGACCAGGCGGCGGGCGCGGAACAGTTCCGCGTCCAGTTGGCCGAGCAGGCCTTCCGGATCGTTCTCGTACCAGCCTTCTTCGGTCGCCAGACGTTCGGCGTACAGCGCCCAGCCTTCGCTGAAGGCGGAGATGCCGCCGAGCGCGCGGGTCTGGCGGAACTTCGGAAGGTCCTGGTTCTCCACCGACAGCGCGACCTGGAAGTGATGGCCGGGCACGGTCTCGTGATAGACCAGCGTGCGCAGACCGAAATGGGTCAGGCGGTCGGGCCGCAGCGGCATCTGGTAGATGCCCGGTCGCGAGAGGTCCAGCGGCGGCGCGGTGTAGCTGGCGGCGGCGCTGGCCCAGCGGTACTCGGGGTAGGGCTGGGCGATAACTTCGGATTCGGGGCGGATGTCGAACAGCGCATCGGCGCGACGTTCGGCATCGCGCATCATCGTCTCGATGTCGTCCATGATCGCCTTGCGGCCGCTGGCGTCGTCGCTGTAGGCGAGATCCTTGCGCAGCGCGTCCACGCGCTCGCGCACGCTGCCGTCGGTGCGACCGATCGATTGCAGGATGGTGTCCATCTCGCCTTCGATGCGCGCGACCTCGCGCAGGCCGATCTCGTGGATCTGCTCGGCACTGAGGTCGGTCGAGGTGAAGCGGCGCAGATGGTACGCGTAGGCGTCGGCGCCCTGGTCGAAGCGCCACAGACCGGCGTCGTCGGTGGCATCGGCCAGTTGTGCTTCCAGCGTGTCGATCGCGCGTTGCCAGGCGGGGTAGACCTGCTCGCGGACCATCTCCGTCGCGCTGGCCACATGCGCGGTACGCGTATCGGCGTCGATGCCGTCAGCCGACGCCAGGCGTTCGTCGAACGTCGTCACCAGCGGATTCTCGGCGGGCGGAGCGGCGATGAACTGGCGCATCTGTCCGAGGGTGGCGTCGAGGATGAAGCGGGGTGGCAGGACGTCGCGCTCCGCGAGCTCGCGGCTGCGGGCGATCGCCTCGTCCATGCGCGCCTCGAACTGGCCCAGGCGTTGCAGGTAGTGGTCGGCGTCCTGTGCGTTGCGCACCGGGTGCATCACCGTCATCAGGTTCGGCAGGCCGACGTTGGCGCCGCCGAACTGCTGCAGCGGATAGCTGTAGTCCTCGAAGGGTTCGCCTTCGATCATCGTGCGCAGCTGCCAGTCCATGAGCTCGGCGGAGACACGGTCGGTCGCGTTCATCGCGTCGCGGTCGAAGCCGGCCAGCTCTGCGCGGCCGCGCTCGGCCAGCGCGAGCGTCTCGCGCCGGTACTCGGCCGTCTGCGGCGTGAGCTGGCGATCCATCTCGGCCTGCACTGCGGGATCGTCGAAGTAGCGGCTGGCGGTGGCGGCGGTGGGCTGTCGACGCATCCATTCGTCGGTGAAGGACTGGAAGAACGCCGAGACCGATGCGTCGGTCTGTTCGGCGCCCGCCTCGCGGGGCGTCGCGCTCTCGGCTGCGCCCTGCGGTGCGGGCGAGCACCCGGTGAGAGATGGGGCGGCGAGGGACAGGGCGGCGGCGAGTGCCAGCCCCAGCGGGGCACGGCGGATGCGTTGGACCACGCGGAACTCCTGTTGAACGAACGATCCCCGATCTTAATCGACACGTCGCCTCGTCGTGACCGGGCGTGTTCCATCCGGACGCGCAGGCGAGCGCGTCGCAGCGCTGCGACGCCACACGCTCACACCAGCAGGAGCACCGCGCTGATGATGAAACCCGATGCGAACAGCAGCATCAGGCAGTAGCCCATGATGTCCTTGATCTTGAGACCCGCGATGGCGAGCAACGGCAGCGCGAAGAACGGCTGCAGCATGCTGGTCCAGGCGTCGCCCCAGGCGACCGCCATGGCCACGCGCGGCAGGTCGGCGCCCAGCGCCTGCGCGGCCGGGATCATCACCGGCGCCTGCACCGCCCACTGGCCCCCGCCCGAGGGCACGAACATGTTGATCAGCCCGGCCGACAGGAACGTCCACAGCGGCAGGGTGCGATCGGTGGCGAACGACACGAACCATTCCGACATCGTCGTCGCCAGCCCCGAGCCGACCAGGATCGCCATGATTCCGGCGTAGAACGGGAACTGGATGACGATGCCGGCGCCGCCCTTGATCGCCTCCTGCAGCGCCGCCAGCAGGCGTGCCGGCGTCCGGTGCAGCACGATGCCCAGCATCAGGAAGCCGTAGTTGACGATGTTGAGGTTGAGGCTGCCGCCGGACAGGAAGTGGTCGGCGAGATAGACCAGACCGGCCAGACCGATCGCCACCGACAGGATCCAGCCGTGCTCGAGACGTACGGCGGGCGTGGCATCGTCTTCGAGCACCGGCGGCTTCGCGTCGTCGGGCGGCGTGAACAGCACCGCATCCTTGTCCGAAGGCGTCATCGCGCGGTTGATCAACGGCACGGCGATCACCAACAGGCCGATGATGATCAGGTTGAACGGTGCGAAGATCGTCTGGCTGGTGGGAATCAGGCCGATGGCGTCCTGCAGGAAGTGCCCTTCGGTGGCGATCGTCAGCGGGATCGAGCCCGACAGCCCGCCGTGCCAGATGATGAAGCCGGAGTAGGCGCTGGCGACCAGCAGACGGTAGTCCACGCGCACGTGACGCGCGACCTCGCGGGCGAACAGCGCGCCGATGACCAGGCCGAAGCCCCAATTGATCCAGTTGGCCGCCAGCGCGACCAGGGTCACCACGACGATGGCATTCTTCGGCGTGCGGCAACGCGAGGCGAGTGCGGTCAGGGCGCGGGCGACCGGCGGGGTCTTGGCGAGGATGAAGCCGGTCACCAGCACCAGCAGCATCTGCATCGAGAAGCCCAGCAGTTCCCAGAAGCCGGTACCCCAGTAGCGGATCAGCTCCAGCGGCGGCGTGCGCTCGACGGTCAGCGCGGCGATGGCCGCCAACGCGGTGAAGATCAGGACGAAGACGTAGGCGTCGGGCAGGAAGCGCTCGACCAGGCGGACGGACAGGCGGGTGGCTCGCTGGAACATGGGCGCGGGATCGACGACGACGGGCGGTCGTCCAGCCTAGCGATCCGCCGGGCGCTTGGCCCTTGGACCATCGTCGATATCGCAACCCGGCGTCATCCGCGCGACGTTCGCGGACGATGGCCGCCGCGTTCACGCCGCAGGCGGCACGATGCGCGGGACATCCGTTCAGGGAGCCTCGCCATGCCGCCCATCCCGCCGTTCCGTCGCGTTCCCGTCGCGGTGCTCGCGGCCGCACTCGTCGCCGCGCTGGCGGCGTGCGGCAGCGGTACATCCGACCCGGCGGGGGCGACGCCCGATCGTCCGGATGCGGACGCGGAGCCGCTGGGCCCTGCCACCGTGCCGATGCCGGCCACGCGCGCCGACGGCGGCGCAGAGCGTGCGCCGCCGGGTGGCGATGCGGTGCCGGTGCCCGAGGCGGTGATCGTGTCGACCAACGAGCCGTTCTACCAGGCGCGGGTGGAAGGCGGCACGCTGGTGCTGACGGGCGTCGGCTTCGAGGCGCGGACTCTTTCGATCGAATCGTCGGACTTCGCAGGCGGGATGCGCATGATCCGGGCCCGTGACGCCGAGGGGACGGTGGAGGCCGGCGTGCGCGCCGTCGAATGCGAGGACGACATGTCGGGTGCCGAGTTCCCGCTGACGGGCACGCTGACGGTCGGCGACAGCGGGCCGCATCGGGGTTGCGCGCGGCCGGCCGACATGCCGCCGCCGCGCGAACCGGGCATGGCGCACCATGGTCAAGCGCGGGCGTCGCTGCCCCCCGCCCTGCAGGGACGCTGGGCGCCGGATGCCGAGGCGTGCCGCGATCCGGCATCGACCATCGAAGGGATCCGGGTGACGTCCGACGAGATCCGTTTCCACGAGAGCACCGGCGTCGCGCGTCATGTGGAGACCGATGCGGAGGGGGCGAGTCGCGTCCGCTTCGATTTCGAAGGGGAAGGCGAGCGCTGGGAGGCGGCCTACACCCTGCGGATCGACGAGAACGGCGCGTTGCAGCTCATGGGCCCCGACGACACCGCATGGGTTCGCGTGCGTTGCGAGGGCTGACCGTGGAATCGCCGGAGCGCCGCAGCGGGCGCGTTCAACAGGTTCGGCCCTGATCCAGCCGGGCGCCGCGCCCGGTACTGCGCGCAGGCCTTCGCGGCGCCGCCTGCGTGACGATCGATGGCGCGGGCGGTCGTGCAGGCGTGCGGAGGCTCCGGACCTACGGCTCTCCACGCGATATCGATCCGGATCCGCATGCGGCGGTGGCGCGCACCGTGGCGTCGCCCGTGCTTTCGGTGGCCATGCTGCCGGCGGCCTCGCCGCCAGAGGCCGCGACGTCGGCTGCGGTACACGCGCGCAGGTGGGCCGACACCGCGTCCACATTGACGCGCTGGGCGACGAGTTCGTCGCGCAATGCCGCAGGCAGTGCCTGTTCGGCATCGGCGATCAAATTTAGGCCATCCTGCTCCCGCCCGGCTTGCAGCGCCCGCGCGCGCGCGCCGGCGGCCGCGCGCTCTTCCGCCTGTGGCAGACCGTATCCCGGGATCTCGGCGAGCAGCGCGGCGGGGCGGATCAGCACCCCTTCCGCGGCGAGCACGCCCTCCAACAGGGCGGCGACATCGTGATCGGCCTCGTCCGCGCGCAGCAGCCGGCGCTTGAAGGCGTCGCGCGCGCGCAGCTCGACGCGCCGCAGCGCGGCATCCTCCAGCACCATCAGCGCCGCCGTGGCGCGCAGATCGCTGCTGGTCAGCCAGGGCCGGCGCGCGGCCGCATCCAGATCGAGCCACGCCACGACATCGGCGGCCGGCAGGTGCAGCGCAGCGTCGGCCACGGCGAACAGCATCCGATAGTGGTCGCTGGCGGCGGGGAAGCGATAGCCCAGCCGGGCCGCTTCGGCCGGGTCGTCGAGTACCGAGGCGTCGGCGATGCCGCGTCGTTCCAGCTTGCGCAGCAGACCGGTCGGGGTGATCGCGGCGAGACGCTCGTCGGCCAGCCTGGGGACGCCGTCGTGCAGCAGCTTGAAGGTCTCGCTGGCGCAGTTGTTGCCGAGGAAGGTGTAGCGCCCGTCGTAACTCCAGTGCAGCTGCGCGGCGCGTTCCACGAGGCCGGCGATCTCGTTCGCATCCAGGCGCAGCGGCACCGAACGCAGGCCGCGCAGTTCGGTGCGGGTGTATTCGTCGACGACCTGCGACAGCGGCAACACGAACAGGCGCGACGGATAGCGGCCTGTGAGACCGCGCCAGTTCGACAGCTGCACATCGTCGACGAAGGCGCGGAACGACAGCACGCGGTGGTGCTCGAGGTCGAACCGGCAATCGGGTCCCGGCGGACGGCCGGGTGCGCAGACCACCAGCCGCAACATGCTGTGGCCCCACCGGCTCATGATCGCGTCGGTCGGCTCGGCGAACAGGTATTCGACCGCGACCACGCGGTCCGGTGTCAGGCCGTCCAGCGGCGTGCCGTCCGCATCGGGCATGACGAAGGGCAAAGAGGGATCGCACTCCGGTCGGGTATCGTCGCCGGCGCCCGGGATGCCGAGCGCTGCCGCGAAATGACGATGCAGCGCTGGCCGCCGGCAGCGGTAGGCCGGGTCGAGCAGGAAATGCTCCAGGTTGACCGCGACGAACTCCGCAGGACTGTGCAGCTCGTAGGGGTCGGGCGAGCGGTCGCGCATCGGATTGCGCGCATTGCGCAACCCGAAACGGCGCGGCCGGTACTGCCAGCCGGCCAGATCGAGCAGGCGCGGGTCGCGTGAGAGCCGCGCTCTACGGTCGAGGGCGTGGGCGAGTTCGTGCAGCAGCGCCGGCAGGGCGACGGCCGGGTCGGGTGAGCGCAGCAGTCCGCGCGGCAGCCTGAGATCGCGTCCGCGCAGGCGGCCCTGGATGTGATCGGGCAGATCGTCGACGAAACGCAGGCGCAGGGCCGGCAGGTGCGCCTGCACCGCGGTCGGCAGCAGGGCGTCGGCCTGCTGCAGCAGGGCGTCGGCGCGGCGGGCTTCGTCCTCGGTCAGCGTTTCCGTGTCGAGGGTCACCGGCAGCATGGTCGCTGCGGCGGGCGGGCCGGCGCCTGCCAGACCGACGGCGAGCAGCGCGGCGGCGAGCCGGGCGCGGATGCGGCCGGCCGCGCCGCGCCCGGCACTCACAGCGCCAGGATCTGCCGGGCGAGCTCCAGATCCGATGCAGTGCGCGCCTGCGTGGAATGCGCACGCAGGTGATGCAGTGCGGCCTCCAGTTGCACGCCGCGCAGGCGTCCGTCGGTGGCGACGAAACTCGCTGCCTCGGTACGTGCCTGGACCAGCACCTTGTCGTCGCCCGAACTGCTCCCGCTGGAGGCCGAGCTGCCGCCGGACGCGGCGCCGGCGGAGGTGCCGGCAAAGCTCGATGCGGCGGCGGGCGTCGCGATCGCCAGGGCGCCCAGCATGGACAGGATCAGTGTGGCGTTGCGTGGCATCGGCGTGATTCTCGCGTGAAGGTGGCCTAGCCTAGCGCAGGTGGCACCGCGTGTTCGCTGACCGGCTCGGCCGGTGTTCTCGGCTGCTTCAGGAAGGCGAGCATGCCCTCGGCGGCGACGATGCCGCTGGCGAAGCAGGCGGTGAGCAGATACCCGCCCGTCGGCGCCTCCCAGTCGAGCATCTCGCCGGCGCAGAACACGCCCGGACGGCGGCGCGCCATCAGCCCGGCGTCGAGCGCTTCCAGGCGCACCCCGCCGGCGGTGCTGATGGCTTCGTCCATCGGGCGCGGACGCCGCAGCCGGAGCGGCAGGCGCTTGAGCAGGACGGCGATGCGGGCGGGGTCGTGCAGGGCGTCGGCACCGCCGACTTCGCGCAGCAGGCCGATCCGGACCGGGTCGAGGCCGGCGGCACGGCGCAGGTGCTCGCTGAGGCTGCGCTTGCCGCGCGGGCGTGCCAGATCCCGCTGGAGACGGTCGATGTCGCGGCCAGGCACGAGGTCGAGCTGCAGGTCCGTCCCGCCGTCGCGGGCGATGCCCTCGCGCAGGTCCGCGCCGATGGCGTAGATCGCGCTGCCCTCGATGCCGGTGGCGGTGACCACGCATTCGCCCTGGAGCTGCCGCGCCTGGCCGCTGCCGTCGGTCCAGTGCAGGACCACCGGCTTGAGCGGCGCGCCGGCGTGGCGTTCGGCGAAATGGGCACTCCAGCCGATGTCGAATCCGCAGTTGGCCGGCTGCAACGGTGCGACCTCGATGCCGGCAGCCTCCAGCCAGGGTACCCAGCCGGCGTCCGAGCCCAGTTGCGGCCAGCTGCCGCCGCCCAGGGCGAGCAGGGTCGCGCCGGCGCGGACCTCGCGTGGACCCAGCGGCGTATCGAAGTGCAGGGCGCCTTCCGCCGTCCAGCCCGTCCAGCGATGCTGGACGTGGAAACGAACCCCTTCTTCGCGCAGCCGGCGGACCCAGCCGCGCAGCAGCGGTGCGGCCTTGCGGTCGTTCGGAAAGACACGCCCCGAGCTGCCGACGAAGGTGTCGACACCCTGGTCGCGGGCCCACGCACGCAGGGCGTCGGCGTCGAAGCGGCGCAGCCAGGCGGCGACGGCCTCTTCGCGTTCGCGATAACGGGCGGCGAAGGGCGCGAACGGTTCGGCATGGGTCAGGTTGAGCCCGCCCTTGCCGGCGACGAGGAACTTGCGGCCGACCGAACCCATGGCATCGAACAGATCGACCTCGACGCCCGCGCCGCGCAGGATCTCGGCGGCGATCAGACCGGCGGGGCCGCCACCGATGACGGCGGCGCCGGGAAGGGCGAGAGGGGAGAGGCCTGACATCGGGCCATTATCCCCCGATTGCTCCGGTGCACGCCGCCGTGCCGGGTGCGCCTCAGGCAGTGGCGGCAGGCGGCGCGTGACGTTCGCGGCGTTCGGCTTCCAGCGCGTCGAGATGGGCGTCGAGCGTGCGGCCGTGGACGGCGGCTTCGTCTGCGGCGGCCGCGCGCAACTGGGGCGAACAGCGCAGGCGCGGACCGCCCGGGCTGTCCGCGTCGTGACGCCGGGCGACGTGGCGCAGCATCGCCAGGGCCATGGCGGCGCTGTCGGTCCGGGCTACGGTGCTGCCATCGAGCAGCAGCAGCCACTCGCCGTCGCGCAACGCCACCGCGGCGAGGGTGTCGCCGGATGGATCGGTCAGGCTCGCCTGGATCTGCAGGGGGTCGCCGAGGCGCCGGAAAGACCGCGGCGACGCGGTTCGGCGGCGGGCGTCGCGTCGGGCCTTGGAGTTCTGGGACATGGGGGCTTCCCGTCGCGCGTGGAGGAGCGCACCCGGTCATGCTAAGGGATGCGGACGCCGCGCGCGCGTACCTGAACGCGTCACGATGCAGACTTGGCCGGCGCGGCGCCCGGCCCCATTGTCTGGGTTCGTTCCGAGAACGCATTGGGAGACCGCTATGGCGACCGGATGGGCTGGAGACGGCGCGGTGCACGAGCAGATCGACGCGACCGTCGAGGATGCGGTGCGCCGCGCGCGCAGCCGGATGCGGCAGGGCCCTGGCCGTGCCGCATGCGAGGAATGCGATGCGCCGATTCCGCCGGCGCGGCGGGAGGCGGTGCCGGGCGTGCGCCTGTGCGTGCGGTGCCAGGACGCGGAAGACCGTGACGCGACGGGGGCGGGCGCCTACAACCGCCGCGGCAGCAAGGACAGTCAGCTGCGTTGAACGTCGCCGCCGGGCGCTCTCTGGGCGCCGGGCAGGACGGGCGGCGGCGGAACGTCGTCGCCGCGCCAGCGCCGGACCGTGCGCTGGAAAAACATGTTGTTGGGCACCTGCAGGATGGTGCCGCGGGTGCCGTCGCCGGTCTCGTGCAGGGTGGTGTAGACCAGGTGGATGTCGGCGACGTAGCCGCGCAGCCCGGGTTTCTCGCCGTTCTCGAGGATCTCGATATAGTCGTGCAGGCGAAACGGCCGGGTGGTGAAGATCAGGATCGTGCAGAAGATGTTGGACAGCACGCTCCACGCGGCGAAGAACGCCACCGCCGCCACCGCGGCGAAACCGGTGAATGCCGTCCACAGCACGGTGCCCGACACGCCCATGCGTTCCAGGATCAGCAGGGTCGCGGCCGCATAGATCGCGAAGCTGGCGATGCGGCGCGTACCGGTCGCGATCTCGCGCGGCAGTTCGTAGCGATCGCAGATGCGGGCGCTCACGCGGCGCACCACCCTCACGAGGATCCAGGCCAACAGCACGATCAGCAAGGCTTGCGCCAGCGGCACGACGATGCCGAACCATTCCTGGAACCAGGGCGGCAGCCGGTCGCGCATCGGGGAGGTCTCGTGAAGGAGGGTGGGCGCATTCTAGCGGTGCGCCTCGCCGGCCACGCGCCCGGCGCGACCTCTGCGTCATCCGTCGTGTCGCATTGCGCAGCAACGGCGCGAGCGCCCGCCATGCGGAGGTCGCACGAGGCCGTCCATAATGGCGGCCGATCATTCGTGGAGTCGTCGATGCGCGCTGTCCTGCCGGTTCTCGTCCTCGCTGCCTGGGCGTTGCCGCTGGGGTCGATCCTGGCCTGTACACAGGGGCGCGTACTCGTGCGCGATGGTGCTGCGCTGGATCCGCTCCCGGACGTCCGTGTGTCGGACGGGCGGCAACTCGTGGCCACCGATGCGCGCGGCGATTTCGTGTTCGCTGCCGCGCCCACCGGGCCCGTGTTCGCGATCAAGCCGGCCGGTTACGCATTTCCCGTGCGCGACGACGGCTTGCCCGACTTCTGGCGTGCGCCGGATGCGGTGACCTGCGACTTCGAACTGGCGCCCGCGCCGGTTGTGCGCGATGCGCTCGATGTCCTGGTGTTTTCCGATCCTCAGACCACCGATCTGCGCGAAGTCGGCTACTACCGCGACGACGTGGTGGCGCCGCTGGTCGGGCAACACCGCGCCGCCCTCGGGGTGACCCTGGGCGATGTCGCCAACGACGATCTGGCGCTGTACCCCGCGATCAACGCGGTGACCGCGCAACTCGGCGTGCCCTGGCTGCATGTGGCCGGCAACCACGACCTCGATGCGGAGGCCGATTCCGATGCGGCCTCCCTGGCGACCTTCCGCAGCGTCTACGGTCCGGACAGCTTCGCCTGGGAAGAGCCCGAAGCGGTGTTCGTGGGACTCGACAACGTGGTGGTCCAGCCGGGCCGGCGGCCTGCCTACATCGGCGGCCTGCGCGACGACCAGTTCGCCTTCCTCGAAGCCTATCTGCCCGGTGTGCCCGACGACCGGCTGCTGGTGCTGATGATGCATATCCCGTTGTTTGACGCACCGGCCGGCCGCGAGACCTTCCGCGATGCCGATCGCCAGCGGCTTTACGCACTCCTGGCGCGACATCCGCGCGTGCTCGTGCTCAGCGGGCACCGGCACGTGCTGCAGCACCGGTTCCACGGGGCGGAGGACGGCTTCGACGGGGCGACGCCGTTGCACGAATTCAACGTCGGCGCGGTCAGCGGCGCGTTCTGGAGCGGAGTGCCGGATGCCGAGGGCATTCCCGACGCGCGGATGGCCGACGGCACGCCGAACGGACATGCGTCGCTGCGCGTACGCGCAGGCGGCGAGTACGCGCTCGCCTGGCATCCGGCCCGGGTCGGTGACGCGCCGGATGCGACCGAAGCGATGGCGCTGCATGCGCCGCGGGTGCTGCGGCAGGGTGCGTATCCGGCCTTCGGCGTTTACGCCAATGTGTACATGGGTCTGCCGGAGACGCGGGTCGAGTTCCGCGTCGGCGACGGCACGTGGCGTCCGATGCAACGGGTCGCGGCGCCCGATCCCCGGCTGACGCTGGAGAACGCGCGCGACGACATGGCCGAGACCCTGCGCGGTCGCGACCGCTCGCCCGAGGCGGTGGTCTCCACGCACCTGTGGCGCGGTGCGATGCCGACGGACCTGCCGGCGGGCGAGCACCGCGTGGAGGTCCGCGCGTTCGACCCCTGGCTGGGCGAACAGCGTGCGGCCACCCGCTACCGGCTGCAGGCCGACGAGGCACCGGCCCGGTAAGTCCCGGCGGCGGGCCCAGCTCGGCCGGATGGCGGCGTCCGCGAGGGGATGCCGCCCCGGCGACGCGCTGCGGGGGGCGACGACGAACGGCGCCGGTTACGGCCGGTATCAGGGCGCCCCGCGCGCGATCAGGGGCTGTCTTCGCCGAACATCGGGGGCGGTGGATCGAACGCGACCGCTGCGCCGGCCGTCGACGTCTCGCGCCAGCGTTGCAGGACGGTGCCGATCCGGGCGCCCTGGGCGATCTGCGGATGCGAGCGTGGAAAGCCTTCCGTGCGCTCGCGTTTGGCGATCGCACGTGCGGCATCCTTGTAGGCGGCGACGAAGTCGGTCTTGCGGTTGAGGCCGTCGATCAGCCAGGCGCCGCCGAAGTAGGTGAGTTCGGCATCCACGCCGCAGCCGAACGAGGGACGATCCGCGCGCGCGGCGGTGATCACCAGGGTGTCCGGATCGGAAAGGGCCGGGATGAAGCCGCCGGAGAAGCAGGCGGACACGACGACCACGCGATGACGGATGCCGGAGGCGTCGAGCGCCTCGCGCAGTTCGGCCGGCGAGATCTCCTCGTCCACGAACGGCGGCAGGATCGCCGCGAGGTGGTGATCCTCGCTGCCATGCGTGGTCAGGAACAGCAGCAGCACATCCTCGTCCGGGTCCATCGCCCGGCCGACGCCGGCCAGCGCGTGGCGCAGTCCCGCCAGGGTGGCGAGCGGGCGCTCGGTGGCCGGTTCGAGCGCATCGGGGTGGTTGACCAGCGTGACCGTGCGGCCGCCGTTGCCGAGGCGTTGCGCGGCGGTGCGTTCCAGATGCAGCACCTCGTTGCGGAACACGTCCTCCTGGCCGTCGCCGGCCATGCCGACCACGTACAGGTCCACCTCACCGGGGCGCTGGGCAGGCATCGCGGCCAGCGCCGCGTCGATCAGGCGGCGGTCGCGCGCGTCCCAGTCCTCCTCGGCCGCGTGCAGTGCGCCGGCAACCAGGCCCAGGAGCAGGGCGAACACGGCGAACTGCGCCGGCGTACCGGCGCGCAGGCCGAACAGTCGAGGCGGCCGCCGCCGCTCGCCGCGCACGCTCAGTCCCGCAGGGCGTCGAAGCGCTCGACCCGGCGATGTCCGCCGCTGGCATCGTCGAGGCGGGGTTCGGGGTAGTCGTCGCGGCGGTCGAGCAGCACCGTCTGAAGTCCCGCGTCGCGTGCGGCATCGAGTTCGGCGACCACATCGGACAGGAACACGATGTCCGACGGCGACGCCTGCAACGCCTCGGCGATGCGTACGTAGCTGACCGCCTCGCGCTTGCCGCCGATCTCGGTGTCGAACCAGGCGGAGACCAGCGGACTCAGGTCGCCGGCGTCGCTGTAACCGAAGAACAGCTTCTGCGCGGCGACGGAGCCGGACGAGTACACGGCGATGCGGTGGCCTTCGGCATGCCAGGCGCGCAGCGACGCGACCGCATCGGGATACATGTGCGCGCTGTAGGCGCCGTTGCGGTAGCCGTCCGCCCACAGCAGACCCTGCAGGGCCTTGAGCGCGGTGTGCTTGCGGTCGGCGTCGATCCAGGATTGCAGGATCGCGACGACCTCGTCGTCGCTGGCCACGCCTGCCTCGCCGGCGACGGCGTCCAGCCAGCGCCGGACCTCACGGTCCGCGGCGTGGGCGGCGACGAAAGCCGGCAGCTGCTCGCGCGCGTACGGGAACAGCACCTCCTTGACGAAGGAGATGCTGCTGGTGGTGCCCTCGATGTCGGTGAGGATGATGCGCGGCAACGGCATGTCGGACCTCAGCTTCCGGCCTGGTAGCGGGGGAACTTGCTGGCGATGTCCGACCCGGTGAAGTGGCCGACCCAGCCGTCGGGCTGTTCGAAGAAGCGGATCGCGACGAAGTTCGGCTCGTCGCCCATGTCGAACCAATGGGTGGTGCCGTCGGGCACGCCGATCAGGTCGTTCCTGACGCACTCGATCTCGTAGACGCGATCGTCGACGTGCAGGGTGAACAGGCCCGAGCCGGCGACGAAGAAGCGGACCTCGTCCTCCTTGTGGAAGTGCTCCTCGAGGAACTTGGCGCGCAGCTCGTCCTTCTTCGGGTTGTCCGGGGCGATGCTGATGACGTCGACGGTATTGAAGCCGCGTTCGGCGATCAGGCGGTCGATGTCGGCCTGGTAGGCGGCGATCACCTCGTCCTGCGACGCACCCGGGGCGACCGGGCGATTGGCTTGCCAGCGTTCGAAGGTCACGCCGATCCGGTCCAGCTCGCGGGCGATCTCGTCGCCATCCTGGCTGACCAGCAGCGGGGTATCGGGGGCGTCGTCGGCAAAGATGCGCAGTCGGCTCATGGGGGACTCCATTGGCGGGCGGCGGAAAGCGCCCAGACTAACAAGCGGGATCGGAGTGGGGACGTCACCGCCGGAACACAAGGCGCGCGTGGCCGAAACACCGCAGGGCAGGCCGTCGTCGCGATGGTCTGCCGGTCATGAAGGAACCGGCGCGCACCGGGCGCGGGGTCGGCAGGGCCCGGGTCGACCCGCCAGCCGCGTGAAGCGGCTGGCGGGATCCTAGCGGTCAGCCGCGCACACCGAAGCGGCGCAGCTCCAGCTCGCAGTCCAGCAGGAACTCGAACGCCTCGAGGTGACGTCGCGCCTCGGCCATGTCGCGGCCCCAGGCATACAGGCCGTGGCCGTCGATGAGATAGCCCCACATCGGCCGGTCATCGAGCAGCGCTTCGACCTGGGCGGCGAGGGTGGGCATGTGCTGGCTGTTGGGCAGGACCGGGAGGTCGAGCGCGGTCTCGTGGGTGTCGTTGCCGCGGAAGGCCTTGAGCAGTTCGTAGCCTTCCAGGCGGACTTGGCCCTCGCCGGCGAACAGGCGCGAGGCCACGGTCTGGTTGCGCGAATGGGTGTGCAGCACGCAGCCGATGTCGGCGTCGCGGCGGTAGAGCTGGGTGTGCAGCAGGGTCTCGGCGGACGGACGGTGGTCGCTGCCGACGGCCTGGCCGTCCATGTCCACGACCATGATGTCGGCTTCGCGCAGCTTGCCCTTGTCGCGGCCGGAGACGGTGATCGCCGCGTGGCGGTCGTCGAGGCGGCGGGAGAAGTTGCTGCTGGTGGCCGGTGTCCAGCCCAGCGCGGACAGCTCGCGCACGTTGACGATGATTTCGCCGGCGAGTTCGCACAGGCGATGGTGGTCGTAAGGGACGGCGCTCATCGGGCTCTAGGCGTCACGGGGCGCTTCACTATACCGGTTCGGGCGGTTCGGCCATCCCCCGGCGGGGACCCTGGCGGGCCTGCGTGGCGCGGGATTAAGCTGCGCCGTCCCCAGGAGATGCCGATGCCATCCTCCCCGTCCGCGTCGCGCCGCCGGCTGCCGTTGCACTGGAAGATGTTGATCGGTTTCGCGGCGGGTCTCGCCGTGGGCCTGACCGCCTACCTGACCAGCCCGGACGCGGCGTGGGTGGAGGCGGTCACCCGCTACGTGACCACCCCGTTCTCGACGATCTTCCTCAACCTGATCTTCATGCTCATCGTGCCCCTGCTGTTCTCGGCGCTGGTCGCCGGAATCGCCGAGATGGGCGACGTGCGTTCGCTGGGGCGGATCGGCTGGAAGACCCTGGCCTACACGATCACGCTGTCCACGGTCGCGGTGTTGATCGGCCTGCTGATGGTGAACTGGCTGCGCCCGGGCAGCGGAGTGGATCCCGCGCTGGCCGAGTCGCTGATCGCCGAGAACAGCGAGCGCACCCGGCAGATCGTCGACAGCGTGGACGAGACGCCCAGCGGCATCGACATGCTGCTGTCGATCGTGCCCGACAACGTGGTGGAGGCCGCGTCCAGCAATGCCTCGATCCTGGCGCTGATGTTCTTCGCGGTGATGTTCGGCATCGGCATCGTGCTGTCGGACCCGGAGAAGACCGCGCCGCTCAAGCGCCTGGTCGACGGGGTCTTCGAGGTCTCGATGACGCTGATCAACCTGGTCATCCGGCTGGCGCCTTACGCGGTGTTCTGTTTCATGTTCAATCTGGCGGCGGTGTTCGGCTTCGAACTGCTGATCAGGCTCGGCGCCTACGTGGGCGTGGTGGTCGGTGCGCTGGCGTTGCACATGTTCGTCAGCTACTCGGTGGCGCTGCGGCTGGCCGGCTACTCGCCGCTGGCGTTCTTCCGCGGCATCCAGGAGGCCACGGTCATGGCGTTCTCGACCGCGTCGAGCAACGCCACCCTGCCCACCGCACTGCGCGTGGCCGACGAGAAGCTGCACCTGCCCAACAAGGTGTCGCGGTTCGTGCTGACCGTGGGAGCGACCGCCAACCAGAACGGCACGGCGTTGTTCGAGGGCGTGACGGTGCTGTTCCTGGCCCAGTTCTTCGGGGTGGACCTCACCCTCGGCCAGCAGGTGATGGTGATGCTGGTCTGCATTCTCGGCGGTATCGGCACCGCCGGGGTGCCTTCGGGCTCGTTGCCGGTGGTGGCGCTGATCTGCGCGATGGTCGGGGTCAACCCGATCGGCATCGGTCTGATCCTGGGGGTGAACCACTTCCTCGACATGTGCCGGACCACGCTCAATGTCACCGGCGATCTCGCGCTGGCGGCGATGGTGTCGCGGGGCGAGGAGGCCGACGCCGGGCCGGCGCTGCCTCCAGACCCGGGTCCGGCAGCTCCGAAGGAAGCCGTCTAGCGTCCGCCACCGGGGCCAGCGCCGGGGCCAGGGCTCCAGCGCAGCGCCAGGGCCAGGGCCATGACAACGTGCTCCGAGGTGAAGCGCACGGGGCGCGCTTCGCTTCGTCCCGTCAGGTCGCGGGCCTTCGAAGCGAAGCGAAGCGTTTCACAGCATCTCTCGCAGCCAGTAATTCCTGCTGAGGAAAAGGCCCCGTCCTCACATGGCGCGAAGGCTCGTCCCGGCTTTCAGACAGCGCGAAGGCGCGTCCCGCGCCGGTCCGATCCGGGGTGCGGGCGCTGAATCAGTCGGCCGACGACGCCCGTCGCGAGAAGCCGCGGTAGGCCGCCCAGGCCAGCAGCGCGACCACCAGCGAACCGATCAGGGTGTCCACCGGCGTCGACCAGACCAGCAGGCCGCAGGCGACCAGCGCGCCCATGCCCAGCGCCTTCTCGCGGCCGGTGGACGCGTGCTCGCGCGTGCCCAGCAGCAAGGCGAGGCCGGCGGCGGCATACGCCATCACCACCAGCATCACCACCATCTCGATCAGGATCTCGAACTGGCTGCCCACCGTGGGCGCCATGGTGACCGCGGCGATCACGCTCATCGACAGGGCGACGATGAACAAGCCCCAGCCGGCGGCGCCGTTCGGGCGCAGGCGGCCGAAGATCGCGGGCAGATACCCGCGCTGCGCCGCGCGCGCACCGGTCTCGCCGGACACCAGCATCCAGCCGCCCAGGGTGCCGGTGGCCTTGATCGCCGCCGCGGCGGCGATGATCGGGATCGCCCAGGCGCCGAACATCTCGCCGGCCACCAGCGCGAACGGAGCGCTGGACCCCGCCAGCACGTCGGCCGGCACGATGCCCATCATCAGCACCGACGAGATCAGGTAGACGACACCGGCGATCAGGATGCCGCCGATGGTCGCGCGCGGCACGTTGCGGTCCGGGTCGTCGACCACGCCGGCGACCATCGCGCCGGTTTCCAGGCCCACGAAGGCCCAGAAGATCGGTGCCAGCGAGCCGAACACCACGGCCGCGTCGGATTGCCCGGAGACGTTCCAGGCCGAGCGGTAGATGTCGCCGTCGAAGCTGGCCCAGCCGGCGACCAGCACGCAGGCCACCGGCAGCAACCCGAACACCACGCAGAACGACTGGAAGCGCGCGATCGGCCGCGGCCCCATCATGTTCAGCGCGAACATCGTCCAGATCAGCAACAGCTGGCCCCCCAGGCGCACGCCGTAGCCGTCCTCGACCGGCAGCAGCAGGATCAGATAGCCGAACGCGGCCACGGCGATCGCGTTGTTGCCGATCCACGACGAGATCCAGTACAGCGTGCTGGTCAGAAAGCCCATGTCGCGGCCGAGCGCAGGGCGCACGTAGTCGTCGGGCGAGTTCATGTGCGGGTACTGGCGCGCCAGCCGCGCGAACGCGGCGCCGAGTACCACCGCCAGGCAGGTCGCCAGCAGCCAGCTCAGGGCGGTGATCGCGCCGGAGCGCGCCAGCGTGGCCGGCAGCAGGAAGAAGCCCGATCCGATCATGTTGTTGGCGACCATGAAGGTCGCGAGGAGCGGGCCGATCTTCTTGGCGGTGGAGAGCGTGGTCATCCGTGGATCCGGTTCGACGTGTTCGACATGCGCCCCGGCGACTGCAGGGGGCGGGAATGCACACGGCCCGCGCGAGGCGGGCCGTGCGGGTGTGGGTCGCGTCAGCTGGCGGCCTTGTTGAGCTTGCTGTGGTGCCGGCCGTAGAAGAAGTAGATGCACATGCCCAGGATCGTCCAGGCGACGAACAGGTGCCAGTGCTCCACGAACGACTGGAAGAACAGGAACATGCAGGCCAGGAAGCCGAGCGGGCAGATGATCGTGGCCGCCGGCACCCGGAACGGGCGGTGCAGCTCGGGACGCGTGCGGCGCAGCACCAGCACGCCCAGGCACACCGTGGCGAAGGCGATCAGGGTGCCCATCGACACCAGCTCGCCGAGCACGCTCAGCGGCATCAGGCCGGCGAGCATGCAGGCCGCGACGCCGACGATGATCGTGCCCACGTACGGGGTCTGGTGTTTCGGATGCACCTTGCCGAACAGCTTCGGCAGCAGGCCGTCGCGCGACATGGTGAAGAAGATGCGCGGCTGCGCCATCAGCATCACCAGGATCACCGACGACAGGCCGGCGATGGCGCCGATCTCGACCGCGGTCCGCAGCCAGGCCAGGCTGGGATGCGCTTCCAGTGCGGTGACCACCGGCTGCGAGGTGCCCAGCAGGTTGTACGGCAGCAGGCCGGTCAGCACCGCGCAGACCGCGATGTAGATGATGGTGCAGATGGCCAGCGAGCCGAGGATGCCGATCGGCATGTCGCGCTGCGGGTTCTTGGCCTCGCCGGCGGCGGTGGAGACCGCGTCGAAGCCGATGTAGGCGAAGAACACGATGGTCGCCGCGCGGAACACGCCGTCCATGCCGAACTGGCCGGGGCCGGTGTTCTCGGGGATGAAGGGGGTCCAGTTGGCCGGGTCGATGTAGAACAGACCGAAGCCGAGGAAGGCGACGATGACCGCGGTCTTGATCGCCACCACGATGCCGTTGACGAACGCGGACTGGGTGATGCCGACGTAGCACAGCCCGCTGACCGCGGCGACGATCATCACCGCGGGCAGGTTGAAGATGTTGGCGGTGCGCACGAAGCCGCCGTTCTCCCAGGCGATCGGCGCTCCGGCCAGCTCGGCCGGGAACGGAATCCCGAGGGTGGTGGTCAGGAAACTGACGAAGTAGCCCGACCAGCCCACCGCCACCGTGGACGAGGCGAACAGGTACTCCAGGACCAGGCACCAGCCGATGAACCAGGCGATGAACTCGCCCAGGGTGGCGTACGAATACGAATAGGCGCTGCCCGACACCGGCAGCAGGGCCGAGAACTCCGCGTAGCACAGGCCGGCCAGGGCGCAGGCGAAGCCGGCCAGCACGAAGCTGAGCATGATCGCCGGACCGGCGTGGTTGGCGGCGGCCTGGCCGGTCAGCACGAAGATGCCGGCGCCGATGACCGCGCCCAGGCCCAGCAGCACCAGGTGCTTGGCGGTCAGGGTGCGCTTGAGTTGTGCTTCGCCATGAAGACTCCCTTCGACGGGTTCGCCCGCGTCCACGTGCGGTGCGGGTTGGACCGGTTTGACCCGGAAGAGGTCTTTGAGCATGTTGTTCCCCAACTGAAATCTTGCAGGCGAGGGCGGCTTCGAGCACGCCAGGCGGGTGCCGCACCCCGGGGCACGGCCGCCGTACCTTGCCAAAGCTGCACCGGGATCACAAGCGCGTGACGGCATGGATAATGATGCGTCGCAGCGCAAACACCCGGGGACCCATGTCGTACCGCCGCCCAGAGATCGCCGCCCTCTTCGTCGATTACCTCGAACGGTGGCCCGACGAGGCGGACACCGTCCACGCATTCATCGCGCTGGCCGACGATGCCGCCGATCCGTTCGTCCGCGCGCGCACGGCGGGGCATTTCACCGCGTCGGCGTGGCTTGTGAGTGGGGACGGGCAACGGGCGCTGCTGATGCATCACCGGAAACTCGATCGGTGGCTGCAGCCCGGCGGCCATGCCGATGGCGATCCCGACCTGGCCGCGGGCGCGCGGCGCGAGGCCGAAGAGGAGACCGGTCTGGCCGGACTGCGAGTCGACCCGGTGCCGTTCGATCTCGACCGGCATTGGATCCCGGATCACGGCGACGTGCCCGGGCATTGGCATTACGACGTCCGCTACGTCGTGCACGCGGGCGCCGACGAGCGCTTCGTCGGCAACATCGAATCGAAGGCGTTGGCCTGGCGCGGCGTGGACACCCTGGCGCTCGACCCGGCCCTGGATGCTTCGCTGCGACGCATGGCGCGCAAGTGGCTGGCCCGCCGCACCGGCGGTTGAGGGCGGCGCTGCGGCGGCTTCGGCGAAGCGCAGGGGAGGCCGCCGGCCATCGTGTCGTGCCGTCGCCGGCCCGGGTGCCGGGAAGCGGGGTCACCAAAGGGGACGGTGGTGTGTCGCGCGACCGCTCGCACAAGGTGGCTCGACGGAACCTCGGCCCCCCGCGATCGGAGGACCGCTCGCCGGGTGAGGCGGGCCTCGACGGATCAGGCGACCGTGTTGGTGTCGTCGCGCTTCTCGCGCGGCGGCAGGCTGTCTTCGCCGTGCACCAGGAACCAGATGTTCTCGGCGATGTTGGTCGCGTGGTCGCCGATGCGCTCGATGTTCTTGGCGATGAACAGCAGATGGGTGCACGGGGTGATCGCGCGCGCGTCCTCCATCATGTAGGTCAGCAGTTCGCGGAACAGGCCGGTGTAGAGCGCGTCGAGCTCGGCGTCCGCCTCGCGTACGCGCTGCGCGGCCTCGGCATCGTTGTCGCGGTAGGCCGCCAGCACCGCACGCAGCTGGCGTGCGGCGATCTCGCCGAGTACGGCCAGACCGCGGGTCAGCGGCAGCGGCGGTGCCTGATTGAGCGCGACCGAGCGCTTGGCGGCGTTGGCGGCGTAGTCGCCGATGCGTTCGATGTCCGACGACACGCGGAGCGCGGCGAGGATCTCGCGCAGGTCGCGCGCCATCGGGCCACGCAGGGCGAGGGTCATGACATCGTGGCTGATGCTCTTTTCCAGCGTGTCGATGGCGTCGTCGTTGGCGACGATGCGCGCGGCGGCGTTGTCGTCCCTGCGTTCGATCACGTCGAGTGCGGCTTCCAGCTGCGCGGCCGCCATTTCGCCCATGCGCAGGATCTCACCCAGCAGCCGCTGGCGCTCTTCGTCGTAGCTCTTGACGATGTGGTCGTGGGGTTGGGTGGTCATCGGAATGTCCTGGGCACGTGTCGGTCGGGGTGCCGGTTGCGATGTGGGTCGACGGTTCGGTCGCGGTATCGTGGCGGCCGCCCATGGCGGGGCCTCGTGGGCTCCGGAACGTCCGGCCCGGCCATCCATGGCCGGGCGTTCGGCAGGCCGCGCGGGAGTGCCGCGCAAGCGGCCTGCCTCACCCGAACCGCCCGGTGATGTAGTCCTCGGTCTGCTGCTTCGAGGGGTTGGAGAAGATCGTCTGGGTGGTGTCGTGCTCGATGAGGTCGCCCAGGTACATGAAGGCGGTGAAGTCGGACACGCGCGCGGCCTGCTGCATGTTGTGGGTGACGATCACGATGGTGTAGTCGCGCTTGAGCTCTTCGACCAGCTGCTCGATGCGGCTGGTGGAGATCGGGTCGAGCGCGGAGGTCGGTTCGTCGAGCAGCAGCACGTCCGGGCGCAGGGCCACGGCGCGCGCGATGCACAGGCGCTGCTGCTGGCCGCCGGACAGACCGAGCGCGTTCTGCCCCAGCTTGTCCTTCACCTCATCCCACAACGCGGCCTGGCGCAGGGCCAGTTCCACCCGCTCGGCCATCTGCTTCTTGGACAGCTTCTCGTGGTGACGGATGGCGTAGGCGACGTTCTCGTAGATCGTCATCGGGAACGGCACCGGCTTCTGGAAGACCATGCCGACCTTGCTGCGCAAGCGGTTGAGCGGGTACTTCGGCGACAGCACGTTCTCGCCGTCCAGCAGCACCTCGCCGCTGGCCTGCATGCCGGGATACAGCGCGTAGATGCGGTTGAACACGCGCAGCAGGGTGGACTTGCCGCAGCCGGAGGGGCCGATCAGCGCGGTGACGCGCTTTTCCGGAATCTCCAGGTCGATGCCTTTCAGGGCGAGGAACTTGCCGTAGTGGAAGTCCAGCTTGCGCGCGGCGATCTTCACCGGCGCGGCCGGCAGCGCGTCGCGCGGCTGCGTCGCCACCTGGATCCGGTGATGCGACGAGGGGGTCTGGATGTCGTTCATGGACGGGTCCGTAGCGAAGAAGGTCATGGTGGGATCAGTCGTGCACGACGCGGTTGCGCAGCAGCAGCATCCGCGCCAGCAGGCTCACCACCAGCACGAACGTGGTCAGGACCAGCGCACCGGCCCAGGCCAGTTGCTGCCAGGATGCGTAGGGGCTACCGGCGTACTGGTACATCACCAGCGGCACGCTGGCCATCGGCCGCATGACGTCGCTGTTCCAGTACTGGTTGCCGAATGCGGTGAACAGCAGCGGTGCGGTCTCACCCGAGATTCGCGCAAGGGCCAACAGGATGCCGGTGACGATGCCGGCCATCGCGCTGCGGTAGAGCACCTGCACGATCACCTTCCACTGCGGGATTCCCAGCGACAGGGCCGCCTCGCGCATCTGCGTGGGCACCAGCCGCAGCATCTCGTCGGTGGTGCGCACCACCACCGGCAGCACGATGAAGGCCAGCGCGATCGCGCCCGCCAGTGCGGAGAAGCGGCCGCCGGTCTGCATCACGAAGAGGGTGTAGACGAACAGGCCCAGCACGATCGACGGCGCCGACAGCAGGATGTCGTTGACGAAGCGCACCACGGTGCCCGCCTTGCGGGCGTGGCCGTACTCGGCGAGCCAGGTGCCTGCGGCCACGCCCATCGGCGTGCCGATGGCGATCGCCAGACCGCACATCACCGCGCTGCCGAAAAAGGCGTTGAGCAGGCCGCCCTCGACCATGGGCGGGGGCGTCATCTGGGTGAACAGTTCCACGTTGATGCCGCCGATGGCGCGCACCACGAGGGTCCACAGGATCCAGCCGAGGAAGAACAGGCCGAAACCGGCGGTCAGGCACGACACGACGATCGCGACGACGTTGCGGAACCGGCGGCGTGCGTAGAGCGCGTCGGCGCCGGCGCCGGCGCGGTCGGCGGGGGCGGCAGCGGCCATCAGGTGCCCTCCTTGCGCGCGAGCCGCATGAGCATCAGCCGGGCGATCGCCAGCACCACGAAGGTGACCAGGAACAGCACGAAGCCGAGCAGCAGCAGCGCGGAGCGGTAGGTTTCGGTGGCTTCACCGAAGTCGTTGGCGATCAGCGCGGCGATGGTGGTGCCGGGATCGAGCAGGGACGGCGACAGGCGCACCGAATTGCCGATCACGAACGCGACCGCCATGGTCTCGCCCAGGGCGCGGCCCAGACCGAGGAACACGCCGCCGATGACCGCCGAGCGGGTGTAAGGCAGCACGATGTCCCAGCTGACTTCCCACTTGGTGGCGCCGAGCGCGTAGGCCGACTCCTTGAGTCGGGTCGGCACGGTCAGAAACACTTCGCGCATGACCGCCGAGACGAACGGGATCACCATGATCGCCAGCACGAAGCCGGCGGTGAGCATGCCGATGCCCAGCGGCGGGCCGCGGAACAGGACGCCCAGGCCGGGAATCGCGCCCAGGTAATCGTTGAGCCAGGGCGTCACGTACACGGTCATCACCGGCACCAGCACGAACAGTCCCCACATGCCGTAGATGATCGACGGGATACCGGCCAGCAGCTCGATCGCGGTACCGACCGGGCCGCGCATCCAGCGCGGCGCGACCTCGGTCAGGAAGAACGCGATGCCGAAGCTCACCGGCACCGCGATCAGCATCGCGATCAGGGCGGTGACGAGGGTGCCGTAGATCGGCACCAGCGCCCCGTACCGGTTCTCGACCGGATTCCAGTCGGCGGAGTAGAAGAAGCTCAACCCCTGGCTTGCGAGCACGTCCCGCCCGCCCCACAACATCGACAGCGCCGCGCTGGCCAGCGCGACCAGCACGAAGATCACGACACCGGTGAGTGCCCAGCGGAACAGGCGGTCGGCCCGCGCGTCGCGGACATCGCGTCCGCTCGGTGCAGGGGGCGTGTGGGGGAGAGAGGTCGCGTTCATGGCGATGCGCTCGTCGGGCCCTTACGGCTGGACCTGGAAACCGAGCTCGCGCTGCCAGTAGGCCTCGACCTGCTCGACCAGGGCCGGCGGCAGCGGCACGTAGTGCAGCTCGGAGGCCTGCGACTGGCCTTCTTCGAACGCCCACTTGAAGAACTCGAGCGTGGCCTGCGAACGGGCCGGATCGCGCGGCTGCTTGTGCATCAGCATGAAGTTGGTCGCGGTGATCGGCCAGGCGTTCTCGCCGGGGGCGTCGGTGATGACCAGGTTGAAGTCCTGCGCGTTCGCCCAGTCCGCGGTCTCTGCCGCGGCGGCGAAGCTGCTCTCGCTCGGCTCGACCCAGTTGCCGGCGGCATTGCGCAGCGAGGCGTACGGCATGTTGTTCTGCAGGGCGTAGGCAAGTTCCACGTAGCCGATCGAGCCGCGGATCTGCTGCACGTAGGACGCCACGCCTTCGTTGCCCTTGCCGCCGACGCCGCTGGCCCACTGGACGGTGGTGCCTTCGCCGACCTTGGTCTTCCAGTCCGGGCTCACCTTGGACAGATAGTTGGTGAAGTTGAAGGTGGTGCCCGAGCCGTCGGAGCGGTGGACGATGCTGATCTTGGCGTCGGGCAGGGCGGTGCCTTCGTTGAGCGCGGCGATCGCCGGGTCGTTCCAGTTGGCGATCTGGCCCATGAAGATGCCGGCCAGGGTGGGGCCGTCCAGACGCAGCTGACCGGGGCTCATGCCTTCCAGGTTGACCACCGGCACCACGCCGCCGATGGCGGACGGAAACTGGCCCAGGCCGTCGGCGGCCAGTTCGGCGCTGTCGA
Organism: Luteimonas abyssi; assembly: GCF_001482195.1. GTDB lineage: Bacteria > Pseudomonadota > Gammaproteobacteria > Xanthomonadales > Xanthomonadaceae > Luteimonas > Luteimonas abyssi. Next base: position 1,530,271 of record NZ_KQ759763.1, read on the forward strand.
GCGGACGGTCGGAGGAGCCGAAATCGACCGTCGCCGCCTTGATCTGGGCGATGCCGCCGCCCGAGCCGATCGACTGGTAGTTGACGCGGTTGCCCGTGGCGGCGTTGTAGTCGGCCGACCACTTGGACACCAGCGGGAAGATGAAGGACGCGCCGGCACCGGAGATCTCCGCGGTGACGCGGCTGCCGGAGGCCGGAGCCGTTGCGCCGTCGGCGCCGGGGGCACCGGTGGCGGGCTGCGCGGCGTCGTCGGACGGCTGGCAGGCGGCGAGGCCGAAGGCGATCGACAGGGACAGGACGGCGAGGCGGGCCGAGGACGGGTTCATGCGCGCTCCAATGGACAACAGGCCGGACGAGGCCGGCGGACAGGCGTCATGAAATGATGTTTTTGTGACAGGGTGATGACATGGCGCCGGACAACGGGCTCTGTGGCCTGAATGCGTCGATTCGCTACGGTTCTGCGGCGTCGTCTGAGACCGGAATTGAAGGGCTCCGTGCTCGGGCAGGGCTTGGCGAGGTCTGGCAGGTCACACCAGCGAGGTTCGCTGCGGCGTACAGAACTGAAAACTTCTTTGTCCGGCTGCGGGGGCGGGGGCTGCCTGCGTTGGAGCACGTGGTTAGGGCTCTTCGCTTCTTCTCGTCGCGACCTGGCGGGCCCCGCCGGAACCGGCAGCCTCCTCGCGCGAATGTCCCCCGGCCACCGCCATGCGGCGGCGGCCTCCTCCTTGATTTCGCCGAGAAGGCCACCGGTCCCGGCGGGGCCCCTCAGGTCGCTACGCAAAAGAGCGAAGCGAGGCCTCTCGTAGCGTCCCGGCCCTTGTCTGGGAGAAATCCCAAAAAGAAGCGGGCCCGAAGGCCCGCAAGGGAGGCTGTGGGGAGAGAGCGTGGGAGGGATCAGTAGGGAAGCTGGGCGCTCCAGTGCGCCTCGATCTGCTGCACGAGGCTGGCCGGCAGCGGCACGTAGTCGAGCGCACGGGCCTGCTGGGCGCCGTTGGCGTAGATCCAGCGGAAGAACTCGCGGGCCTGGCGGGCGCCTTCGACGTCGCGGGGTTCCTTGCGCATCAGGATGAAGTTGGTCGCGGTGATCGGCCACGCGTCCTGGCCCGGCGCGTCGGTCATGATCAGGTAGAAATCGCGTGCGTTCGCCCAGTCGGCGCTGGCCGCCGCGGCCGCGAAGCTGGCATCGCTGGGCTGGATCCAGCGGCCGGCCGCATTGCGCATCTGGGTGTGCGAGAGGTTGTTCTGGATCGCGTAGGACAGCTCCACGTAGCCGATGCTGTTGCGGACCTGGCGCACGTAGGCGGACACGCCTTCGTTGCCGCGACCGCCGATGCCGGTCGGCCAGCGCACGGTGGTGCCTTCGCCCACCGAGGACTTCCACTCCGGACTGACCTTGGACAGATAGTTGGCGAAGTTGAAGGTGGTGCCCGAGCCGTCGGAGCGGTGGACGACCGTGATGCGCGCGGACGGCAAGGTCGCATTCGGGTTGAGCGCGGCGATCGCCGGATCGTTCCAGGTGGCGATCTCGCCCAGGAAGATGCGGGCCAGGGTCGCGCCGTCCAGGCGCAGCGCGCCCGGGGCGACGCCGGAGATGTTGACGATCGGCACCACGCCGCCGATGACCGAGGGAAACTGGACCAGCTTGTGCTGTGCCAGTTCTTCCGGGCGCAACGGCGCGTCGGAGGAACCGAAATCGACGGTGCCCGCGCGGATCTGGGCGATGCCGCCGCCGGAGCCGATGGACTGGTAGTTCACCTGGTGGCCCGTGGCCTGGCGGTAGTCGGCCGACCAGCGGGTCATCACCGGATAGATGAACGAGGCGCCGGCGCCGGTGAGCTCGGCGGCCGCGGCAGGCAGGGCGAGACAGGCGGCGAGGGCGACGCCCGCGAGCCGGATGAGGGTTTGGGTGGACACGGTGGACTCCTGGACTTCGGCGGACGATTCCGCTCGCCGCGCATTCCACCGCGGCCGCATGATCGGGCCATGGCAGCGGTGTGACGTTCAGGTGACATGCGGGAGTGGGCGACACCGGCGGTACCGGCGTGGTCGCCGTCACCGCTCGCCTGTCATGGCGACGTCACCCGTTCGTCGCCGAACGGTCTCGCCGTGCCATCCGTCCGTACGTGGCTGTCAGAACGTGCGGCACTGCCGGAACCGGACCGGCACGTCGCTGCCCGCAGGCAGGTTCAACTGGATGCGCGAGGTGGCGATGTCCGGATGGCGTTCGACCAGTGGACAGATGTGCTCGAACGCGTCGGCGTCCGTGCTCCGCAACTCGACCTGCAGCGTGGAGGCGCTCGTCCACTCGGCGCGCGCGACCATCGGCAGGTCCACGACATCGCGTACAGCGGCGTGGCGCTGGTCCGCAGGCGACAACGATGATGTGGTGGCCGGCGGAGGCGGGTCGGCCACCGCCGCTGCCGCCACCGGTTCCCCGTCCGCAGCGGGGGGGCTCCGGACAGGGAGCGTCTCGGGTGCGACAGGCTCCTGCGCGGATGCCCCGGCACTGGCGGTTGCGATGTCCGGAGTCGTCGCCGTTCCGGTGGGCGGCATCAGGCGCGTCAGGACGCCGTGGCTGCCGATACCCGCAAGCGCGGCCATCAGCCATGCGGCCACGATGCGTCTGCATGCACGCCGGGCCGCGGTCTTCCGGATCGAGGCCAGGGTGCTTTCAGGCAGGCGCGTCCGCGCCTCGGTCCACAGGGCGGACCCGTCCAGCAGTTCGATGCCCTGATCGCTTGCCGCATCGCGCGCATCCTCGACGATGCGTCCCTGGGTCGCCAGAACGCCTGCCCGGGTGCCGGCGAGCCGCATGTCGTTCGCAAGCTCGTTGACGGTGAGCTTGCCGATCAGGAAGGCACTGCCGTGTTTGCACCACAGGCTCAGCCGTTCGGAACCACGGACGAGCGTATGGCGGCCATCGTCGGCCGCGGTGTCGTTCTCGGTCCGGAGGAACCCGCGGTGCGCCATCACATCCAGCATGAGGCGGGTGAACTCCCGCCAAGACATCGTCGCCAGTGTTCTCAGGCCGGCGGTGGTCTCGTCTCGCGGTCTCGATACCCAGAGGGCATAGGCGGTGCCTCCGCCCCCGACCACCCCCGACACCACCATGGCGACGCCCACCTGCACGACTGCACTCACAACGGCCCCTGTTGACTACTCACTGCGACAACGCACTGCATCCGGCAACGCACCGGCGATCAGCGCGGGAGGATAGTGGCAACGGCATGCGGGGTTAAGCCGGCCGCCCATTCGGGACAGCCGGTCTTCAGCCGGGAATGAGTCCGACGCTGCGGTCAGCGGGACGCGGGCGTAACCGATCAGATCGAGGTATCGGATCCGCCGCCGGTGGCGCTGGCCGCCGGCGTCGACGCGGGTGTCGGCGTCGGTCTGCTGGCCTTCTTGCGCGGCGCGGCGGCAGTGCGTGCCGGCTTGCTCGCGCGCTCCTGTGCATGCAGCTGCGCATTCAAGGCGTCGATACGGGCGCTCAGGGCGGCGATATCGTGGCGGGTCGGAACGCCGAGCCGGGTCAGCGTGCGCTGGAAACGCTCGTCGAATGCGTGCTCGACCCGATCCCAGGCGGCGGTCGCCTGTTCGCGGGTGTGGTCGACGGTGGCCTCGACCTCGTCGCGGAACTCCTCCGCCGTCGCCTCGGCCTGGGCGCGCGCGTTCCGGTCGAGCTGGGCACCCTCACGGGCCAGGGTATCGAACAGACGCGAGCCTTCCTCCTGGGCGCGGCTCAGTGCGCCGAGCCCCGCCAGCCAGATGCGTTGCGCGGAATCGCCCAGGCTGCGGGCGGGCGCGTCCGGATCGGCCGGCGGCGGCGTGTGCGGCGGGCGCGGTGTCTTCGGCTTCTTGTAGGTCGCCATGGGGAGCTCCTGTCGAAGGATGCCCCGATGCTGTCGCAGCGGACATGATCGCTGCGTCGAGGGCGTCGCCCGGCGCCGGGTTCAGCCCAGGCGCTCGGTGAGCACGCGCCGGATTTCGGCCTCGATCGGGCCGCGCATGGCCGACAACAGAAAACCGAGTTTGGCGGTGACCCGGACATCGTCGGCACCGACCGCGATCGCCCCGTCGACGCCGGAGCGGTTGAAGCTGAGGACATCGCCGTTCCAGGCATGGGCGACGTCGAACTTCTCGGCCAGCTTGGTGGCGACGTCCTCGATCGCGGCGCGTGCCTGGGGCAGCGGAAGGGCGTGCGGATGACGGATATCGATGTCGGACATGGGAAGGCTCCAGCGGCGGAGGCCTATTGTGGGCGTCTCCGGCGCCGGCTCCAAGCGTGGCGGCGTGCTAGATTCGCCGCGCATGGAAATCCTCAGATTGCGCTTCGTCGGCAGCGAGCAGCCCGACCTGCCGCTCGACGCCGGCATGCACGACCTCGGCCGGCTGCCGCAGGGCGGTATTGGACGGGTGGAGGGCGACCATCAGGTGCTGGCCCGGTTGTGCGTGGACGGGCGCGGCGTCTGGCTCAACGCCGATGCCGGTGACCGGCGCGTCCACGTCAACGGCCGCGCGGTGCGCCGGCTGGCCATGCTGCGGCGTGGCGACACCCTGCATCTGGACGGCGTCGAACTGCGCCTGCTCGCCGACCGTCCGGTCCGCGCACCCGACGATCCGGCGACCGACGTCGCGGAGGGCGCCAGCGCCAGCCCGCACGCGGTTCTGCGCGGCATCGGCGGCCGTCATCATGGGCGTTGCTTCACGCTCGACCGGGCACGCGTGGTCGGCAGCGTCGCCGAAGCCGATGTGCGGATCGACGACCCGGCGTTCGCCGAGCGCCACGCGCGGATCGAGCCGGTCGAGGGCCGCCTGGTGTTGCGCGATCTCGGATCGGCCGACGGCAGCGTGGTCAACGGCGAGCCGGTGCGTGATGCGGTGCTCGAGCCCGGCGACCAGATCGTGTTCGACGCCTACCACCGCTTCGTCGTCGAGGCCCCGGGTCCGGGCCGCGCCGGCGCCCGGCGCGGTGGCGACCAGGACGAGATGCCGATGCCGGCGTTCGACGACGTCGAGACGCCGCCCCGACGCGCGTGGCCGCTGCCGTGGTTGTTGCTGGCGGCGTTGCTGATCGCCGGCCTGTTGAGTCTGCTGCTGCTCTACGGCGCGCCCTGAGGGCGGCGTGGGTCGGCCGCTGGGCGGAACTTCCGCCACAGCCGCCAGCCCAGCAGCGTGGCCAGGATCGCTGCGTACAGCGCGGGCTCGCGGATGTCGGATTTCACCACCCACCAGAAGTGGAGAACCGCCAGCGCGGCGATCGGATAGATCAACCGGTGCAGCGGCTGCCAGCGCCGGCCCAGGCGCCGCATCCAGCCTCGTGTGGACGTGGCCGCCAGCGGGACCAGCAGCAGCCAGGCCAGGAAGCCGACGGTGATGAAGGGGCGGCGCACGATCTCGGTCGTCACGCTCGACCAGTCCCAGCGGAGGTCCAGCCACAGCCAGGCGGCGAAGTGCAGGCTGGCATAGGCGAAGGCGTACAGGCCCAACAGGCGCCGGAACCGCACCAGCACGGCCTGCCCGGTGAGCTGCCGTAGCGGCGTGACGGCGAGGGTGATCAGCAGAAAGCGCAGCGCCCAGAGGCCGAGGGTGTGCTCGATGAGGGCGACGGGGTCCGGGCCGAGGGCGTCGATGTCGGCGCCGCTCTGGACCTGCCACGCGCCGTGCAGCAGCAGGACCAGCGGCAGCAGCGCCAGGAGATGGATCGCGGCCTTGGTCGGCGGCAGCCAGACGGGCGTGTTCGGACGCGGGCGGGGTCGGGAGGCGATGGCTGCGCTCCCGGTCAGTACCAGCGCCGCAGGTCCATGCCTGCGTACATGGAGGCGACCTGTTCGCCATAGCCGTTGAAGGGCTGGGTGTCGATACGGTTGGCCAGCAGGCGTCCTTCGTTCCCGGCGATCCGGCGCTCGCTCGCCTGGCTCCAGCGGGGGTGATCCACGGCCGGATTGACGTTGGCGAAGAAGCCGTACTCGCGCGGCTGCAGATCGTTCCAGGCGGTGGACGGCATGCGTTCGGTGAAACGGATCTCGACGATCGACTTGATGCTCTTGAAGCCGTACTTCCACGGCACCAGCAGGCGCAGCGGGGCACCGTTCTGCTGCGGCAGGGCCTTGCCGTACAGACCGGTCGCCAACAGCGTCAACGGGTGCATGGCCTCGTCGATGCGCAGCCCCTCACGGTAGGGCCAATCGATGGAGCGATAGCGCAGGCCGGGCATCTGGGCGCGGTCGGCCAAGGTGGTGAAGGCCACGAACTTGGCGTTCGCCGTGGGTTCGAAGCGCTGGAGGATCTGCCCCAGCGGCACACCCAGCCAGGGGATCACCATCGACCAGCCTTCCACGCAGCGCAGACGGTACACACGCTCTTCGGGCAGGAAGCCGGCCAGCAACTCGTCGAACGACACCCGCCCCGGTTTGTTGCATTCGCCGGAGATTTCGACCTCCCACGGCGACGTCCGCAGGGTTTTCGCGGCGCGCGAGGGGTCGGCCTTGCCGGTGCCGAACTCGTAGAAATTGTTGTAGCCGGTGGCGTCGGCCTCGCGGGTGAGCGTTTCGTCGGTCGAGAAGCCCGCCTCCACCTGCTCGCGCGAGGGCGATTGCCGCGTGGGCGGCGGCGGCGGCTCCGCAGCGGCGCAGCCGGCCAGCCCGAGCGCGGGCAGGGCACCGAGCGACGCCAGCAGGCGCCGTCGGCTGCGCCAGACCGTCTCGTCGGTGATCTCGGAGGCGCGGACGCGCAGGGCGTCGCGGAGGGAACGGTCGTGTCGGGGCATGGCGTTGCCTCCTGGAGGAGGTGGAAGGGGCTTGCCGGATAGACGTGCCGGAGGGCGTAAAAGTTGCAGGGAGGCGACGGGCTGTTGCGCTGCGGCATACTAGAGCGCTTCCTGTTGCCTGGACGTCACGATGTCGCGCGCCTACAACTTCAGCCCGGGTCCCGCCGCATTGCCCGAGGACGTCCTGCGCCGGGCGCAGGCGGACATGCTGGAGTACGTGGGGCCGGGGCAGGCCGCCGCGGGCGCGTCGATCGTCGAGCTGAGCCATCGCGGCCCCGAGTTTCTCGACGTCGCCCAACGCGCCGAGGTCGATCTGCGCGCGTTGATCGGCATCCCCGATGCGTACGCCGTGCTGTTCCTGGCCGGCGGCGCGACGACCCAGCAGGCCCTGATCGCACTGAACTTCGCGGCGATGGGCCAGCCCGCCGACTATGTGCTCACCGGGCATTGGGGCCACACCGCGATCAAGCAGGCGCGTCCCTACGTGGATGTGCGGATCGCCGCCAGCAGCGAAGCGGAGGGCTTCAAGGCGATTCCCGACCGCGCGGACTGGCGTCTGTCCGCCGACGCCGCCTACGTGCACATCACCGCCAACGAGACCATCCACGGGGTCGAGTTCCGCGACACGCCGGAGACCGGCGACGTGCCGCTGTTCGCCGATTTCAGCTCGTCCATCGCCTCCGAGCCGCTCGACGTGGGTCGCTACGGCCTGATCTACGCCGGGGCGCAGAAGAATCTCGGGCCGGTCGGGATCACGGTGGTGATCGTCCGCCGCGACCTGCTCGAACGCAGCGGGCAGCCGCGCGCCGGGATCTTCGATTACCGCGCCCATCTCGCGGCGGACTCCATGCTCAACACGCCGCCGAGCTGGAACTGGTATCTGCTGGGATTGACGGTGAAGTGGATGCGCGACGAGGGCGGCGTCGAGGTGTTCGCCGAGCGCAGCCGGGCCAAGGCGCGGTTGCTGTACGACACCATCGACGGCTCGGACGGGTTCTACCGCAACGACGTGGACGTGGCCGCCCGGTCGCGAATGAACATCCCGTTCTTCCTGCACGACGCGCGCCTCGACGCCGAGTTCCTGGCCGGTGCGCGCGAAGCCGGCCTGATCGGTCTGAAGGGGCATCGCGTGCTGGGCGGCATGCGCGCGTCGATCTACAACGCGATGCCGGTGGCCGGGGTCGAGGCCCTGACCGCCTACATGCGCGATTTCCAGCAACATCGGAGCTGATCATGAGCGACAAGAAGAAAGCACCGGCCGCGGCCCGCGGATCGAACCGCACGTCGGCTCCGGATCGCGCGACCGGTGGCGCAGGCAAGCGGGATGCCGGGGCGTCGAAGGCGGCAACCGCGAAGAAAACGGTCGCGAAAAAGGCAGCCGGCGCGCCGCCGCGCCCGCTCCAGAGCAGCGGTGGCGCGGGCAAGCCCGATCTCGCCGAGGTGCGCGCGCGCATCGACGGCATCGATCACCGTATCCAGACCCTGATCGCCGAACGGGCCGACTGGGCGCATCAGGTGGGCCGGGCCAAGGGGAAACTGGCCGCGGCGGTGGACTATTACCGCCCCGAGCGCGAGGCGCAGGTGCTGCGCCGCGTGGTGGACCGCAACGACGGTCCGTTGTCGGACGAGGTGCTGGTGCGCCTGTTCCGGGAAATCATGTCGGCCTGCCTGGCCCAGCAGGAACCGTTGAAGATCGGCTTCCTCGGCCCGGAGGGCACGTTCTCGCAGCAGGCCGTGCACAAGCACTTCGGGCATTCCGCGCGCGGCCTTCCGTTGTCGAGCGTAGAGGAGGTGTTCGACGAGGTCGCCGACGGCACCGCGGATTTCGGCGTGGTGCCGGTGGAGAATTCGGGGCAGGGCACGATCCAGTCCACACTCGATCTGTTCCTGACCTCGCCGCTGATGATCTGTGGCGAGGTGGAGTTGCGGGTGCACCAGTACCTGCTGTCGCGGACCGGCCGCCTGGAAGACATCGAGCGGGTCTATTCGCACGGGTTGTCGCTGGGCCAGTGCCGGAACTGGCTGCGCCAGCATCTGCCGCGGGCCGAGAAGCAGGCCGTGGTCAGCAATGCGGAAGGGGTGCGCCGTGCGCGCAGCGCCGACGATGCCGCCGCCATCGCCGGCGAGAACGCCGCGCACGTGTACGGCATGAAGGTGGTGGCCGGCCCGATCGAGGATCGCGACGACAACACCACCCGCTTCCTGGTGATCGGTCGTGCGGCATTCCCGCCCTCGGGCAACGATCGCACGTCGTTGCTGGTGTTCATCCGCGACCAGCCGGGCGCCCTCTACAAGATCCTGGAGCCGTTGGCCCGCATGGGCATCAGCATGAACCGCATCGAATCGCGTCCCGCGCACGGCGGGTTGTGGCAGTACGCGTTCTTCATCGACGTGACCGGGCATGTGGACGAATCCCCGTTGCGCGACGCGCTGGGAGAGATCGACGACTTCGCAGGCGAAGTACGCGTGTTGGGCTCCTATCCGGTGGCCGTGCCATGAGCGGCGGCGACCTGCACTGGACCGCGCGGACCGGCGCGGCGCTGCGCGGTACGTTGTCGGTGCCGGGGGACAAGTCCGTTTCCCATCGCGCGATCATGTTCGCCGCGCTCGCCGAGGGCGTCTCGCGGATCGAGGGCTTCCTGGAAGGCGAAGACGCGCGCGCGACCGAAGCGGTGTTCCGGCGCCTGGGCGTGTCCATCGACGCGCCCGGCCCCGGGCGGCGCGTGGTGCATGGCGTCGGCCTGCACGGGCTGCGCGGCGTGGACGGGCCGCTCGACTGCGGCAATGCCGGGACCGCGATGCGGTTGTTGGCGGGCCTGTTCGCCGGGCAGGCGTTCGATACGACGCTGGTGGGCGATGTGTCGCTGTCGAAGCGACCGATGCGGCGGGTGACGGAGCCGCTGGCGCGGATGGGTGCGCGTATCGACACCGGCGAGGGCGGTCTGCCGCCGCTGCATATCCACGGCGGCACACCGCTGAAGGGCATCGAGTTCGAGACCCCGGTCGCCAGCGCCCAGGTGAAATCGGCGCTGCTGCTGGCGGGGCTGTACGCGCAGGGCACGACCACGGTGCACGAGGCGCAGCCCACGCGCGACTACACCGAGCGGATGCTGGCCGCGTTCGGCTGGCCGATCGATTTCGCACCGGGGCACGCGCGCCTGGAAGGCGGACACCGCCTGCAGGCGATGAACGTGATCGTCCCGGCCGACTTCTCGTCCGCCGCGTTCTTCATCGTCGCCGCAACCCTGATTCCGGGCTCCGAACTGCGCCTGCGGCGGGTCGGCATGAACCCGCGACGGGTCGGACTGCTGCATGTGCTGCGGTTGATGGGCGCGGACATCCACGCGGAGTCGGCGGACGAGCAGGGCGGCGAACCGGTCGCCGACCTCGTCGTGCGCCATGCGCCGCTGCGCGGGATCGAGGTGCCGGAGGAACACGTCGCCGACATGATCGACGAGTTCCCGGTCCTGTTCGTGGCGGCGGCGTGCGCGGAAGGCGCGACCGTGGTACGCGGCGCCTCGGAGCTGCGTGTGAAGGAGTCCGACCGCATCGGCACGGTGGCTGCGGGCCTGCGGGCGCTGGGCATTCGCGTCGACGAGACGCCGGATGGCGCCACGGTCCACGGCGGCGCGCCGGGTGGCGGGCGCATCGACAGCCACGGCGATCATCGGGTGGCGATGGCGTTCGCGGTCGCGGGGCAGATGGCCTCGGCGCCGGTGCGGATCGACGACATCGCCAATGTGGCGACGTCGTTCCCCGGTTTCGACGCGATGGCGCGCGAGGTCGGCTTCGGGCTGGACTGACGCGTTCGGCGATCGGGTGTTCAGACGCATACGGCCCCGCGAACGGGGCCGTATGCGTTGCGCTGGAGGTCTGTCCGGAAGGTCCCCGGCGCAACGCTGCCGGAGACGAGGGTCGTCAGTGCGTCGCGCTTTCGCTCAGGCGGAAATCGACCGGTACGTTCACCATCGACTCGATCGGCTGGCCGTCGCGCATGGCCGGGTTGAAGCGGGCACTGCGCACCGCGTCGCGCGCGGCCCGGTCGAGCTCGCGCGAGCGGCTCGAGTTGACGATCTCGATATCGCTGGCCTGGCCCTGCGCGTCGACGTGCACTTGCAGCAGCACCGAACCTTCCTGGCGCGCGCGCAGTGCCGCGGGCGGGTAGTCGGGCTGGATCGGCGCCAGCGGGGACGCATCGCGGGTGATCCCGGCGCTGGGCCGGGGCGCGGCGGGCGCGCGTTCGCTGGCCGGCGGGGGGGCGGTGCCGTCGCCGATGTCTGGCGTCGTGCCGATCGGGGTCGGCGGCACGTCCGGCGCCTGCGTCGGGCCGCGCTGACTGAAGAAGTACCAGCCCAAGGCCATCACGGCGATCAGGATCAGCAGCCAGACCAGCGTGCCCGAGCTCTTGCGCGGCGGCGCATCCTGCGGCGGCTCGTCGCCGGGCGGTGGCGGCGTCTGAGGGCGAGGATCGTTCATGCGAAACCCCTGTTCAGGTTAGGGGCGTCGAGCGTTCCACAGCGGATGTGGGCGCGGCGTCACGATGGCGTCTCAACCGCCGTCGCGCATGAAATCCACCGGAACCTGCACGTCGCCCGGCACCGGGCGGCCGGCCCGGAGGGCCGGTTCGAACCGCCAGCGCTCGACAGCCCGGACAGCGGCGCGGTCGAGTGCCGGGTAGCCGCTGCTACGCAGCACCTGGACCGTATGCGGCAGGCCATCGACGCCGACCTGTGCCGAGACGAGGACTTGCCCGGTCTCGCCGCGGCGCATGGCGCTGCGGGGATAGCCGGGTGGCGGCATATGCGTCGCGACCGGTGCGCGTTCCGGACCTGCGGCATCGGTCGCAGGCTGTTCTGGCGCCGGGGAATCGAAGGCGGGCACGTCCACGGTCGGGAAGGGTGCGTCGGCCGCTGGCAACGCATCGTCCGGCGCGGGGCCGTACAGGCCGGGCGCCAGCGACGCATCGCCGGAGCCCGCAGGCGTCGCCGGCGCGGACAGGGGCTGCGCCGGTTGCGGCGCCGGCAACGCCGGCACCTCCGGCGATTGCGAAGGATCGCGCGCGGGCAGGGCGAGCGTGTCTTCCGGCAACGACGGCGTGCGATCGCCCACCATCAGTGCGGTGAACAACAGCAGGCCGGCCACGAAGGCGATGCCGGTCGCGATGGCGACGCGCCAGGGGAACGGCAGTCGGGTCAGGCGGCGGAGCGTGGCGTTCATCCGGGCGGGCGCTTGGGGTCGCCGGCATTCTTGCACAGCCGCGGATGCGGTCGGCGCCCACGCGGGCGATAATCGTGAACCTTTCCGTACTCCGATTGGAATTTCCATGCTCGACCCGGCTCTGCTGCGCGCCCGTCCCGACGACATCGCCCGTCGCCTCCTGGAGACGCGTGGTTTCGCGTTCGATGCCGGTGCGCTGGAACGCCTGGAAGCCGAACGCAAGCAGATCCAGATGCGCACGCAGGAGCTGCAGAATCTGCGCAACACGCGCAGCAAGGCCATCGGTCAGGCCAAGGCGAAGGGCGAGGATGTCGCCCCGTTGCTGGCCGAGGTGGCGGGCTTCGGCGAGGAGCTCAAGGCCAGCGAAGCACGCCTGGAGAGCATCCGCGGCGAGATCGACGCCATCGTGCGCACCTTGCCGAACCTGCCGGACGACAGCGTGCCGTTGGGGGTCGACGAAACCGGCAATGTCGAGCAGCACCGCTGGGGCGAGCCGACGCGGTTCGACTTCGCCGTGCGCGACCACGTTGACCTGGGCGCGCGCCACGGCTGGCTGGACGCCGATGCCGGCGCCAAGCTGAGCGGCGCCCGTTTCACCGTGCTGCGCGGGCGGCTCGCGAGGCTGCACCGGGCGCTGGCGCAGTTCATGCTCGGCCTGCATGTGGACGAGCACGGCTACGAGGAGACCAGCGTGCCGCTGATCGTCAACGCCGACACCATGGAAGGCACGGCGCAACTGGGCAAGTTCGTCGACGACATGTTCGCCACCGAGGTGGGCGAGACCACCCGCTACCTGATTCCGACCGCCGAGGTTCCGCTCACCAATCTCGTGCGCGACGAGATCGTCGATGCCGCGCGGCTGCCACTGCGCATGAGCGCGCACTCGATGTGTTTCCGCGCCGAGGCCGGCAGCCACGGCCGCGACACCCGCGGCATGATCCGCCAGCACCAGTTCGAGAAGGTGGAAATGGTGTCGGTCGTGCGGCCGGACGACAGCGACGCCGAACACGAGCGCATGACCCGCTGCGCCGAAACGGTGCTGGAGCGCCTCGGCCTGCCGTACCGGCGCATGCTGCTGTGCACTGGCGACATGGGTTTTTCCGCGCGCAAGACCTACGACCTGGAGGTCTGGCTGCCGTCGCAGGAGACGTATCGCGAGATTTCGTCGTGCTCGAATGTCGGCGATTTCCAGGCGCGTCGCATGCAGGCGCGCTGGCGCAACCCGGAAACGGGCAAGCCGGAACTGGTTCACACCCTCAACGGCTCGGGTCTCGCGGTAGGCCGGACGCTGATCGCGGTCATGGAGAATTACCAGCGCGCTGACGGCAGCATCGCGATCCCCGAAGCATTGCGGCCGTGGATGGGCGGCGCCGATGCGATCGAATGAGGCCGGCAGGCCCGAGTCCGGCACTGGCCGGGCGGCTGGCGCATGCGCCGCTGCTGTCGCCGCTGCTGATCGTGGGGGCGTTCCTGCTCCTGGGCGACGAGCCGACTGAAGGCCTCGCCTGGCTGTTGGCCGGCGTCGCGTTGAGCGCGGCCGACTGGGCGCTGCGCCGTCGAGGGCGCTGGCGGATCGCGTTGGCCGTCGCCGGCTGGCTCATCCTGGTCGCACTCGCGCTGGGTGCCATGCCCGGACTCGGCGCGGTTTTCATCGTCATGACGATTTGGTTCAGCGCGATCGCGATACCGGTCTGGATCGCCGCGAGAAAGTCCCTCACACGGCGCTGAAGCGTGCCCGCGGCCTTTGTTGTGCGGGCGGGATAAACGTGGTTCGATGGCGGTTATCGTTCCATCGGGCCCCCGGCCATGCAGGACCTCAACGATCTCTATTACTTCGCCGTCGTCGTCGAACACGGCGGCTTCGCCGCAGCCGAACGCGCGCTCGGCATTCCCAAGTCGCGGTTGAGTCGCCGGATCAGCCAGTTGGAGAACGACCTCGGCGTACGCCTGTTGCAGCGCTCCACCCGGCGTTTCGCGGTCACCGATGTCGGTCAGAGCGTCTACCGCCATGCGCAGTCCATGCTCGCCGAGGCCACGGCGGCGCGCGAGGTGGTCGACCGGCTCAGTGCGGAGCCGCGCGGGCTGGTGCGGGTGAGCGTTCCCGTCTCGATCGCGCAGCATGCGATGCCGAAACTGCTGCCCGACTTCCTGGCCCGCTACCCGCAGGTGCGGGTGCAGCTGCACGTCAACAACCGGCGCGTGGATGTCATCAACGAGGGCTTCGACATCGCCGTACGCGTGCGTTCCAAGCTCGACGACGACGGGAGTCTGATCATGCGCAGCTTCGGCCAGATCCAGGAGCTGCTGGTCGCCAGTCCCGAGTATCTGCGCCGTGCCGGCCGTCCGCAGGATCCGGATGAACTGCGCGAACACGTCACCATGACCATGAGCGAAGACGAGGCGAAGCAGCGCTGGGACCTTCACGGCGAGGACGGTCAGGTTCGACGGATCGAGCTCAAGCCGCGTGTGGCCGGCTTCGATTTCCCGATGCTGATGGCGCTGGCCAAGCAGGGACTGGGGATCACCATGCTGCCCGAGACCGTCTGCGCCGACGCGGTGCGCAGCGGCGAGCTGGAAGTCGTGTTGCCCGATTGGACCCTGCCACAGGGCATCGCGCACGCCGTGTTCGCGTCGCGCCGCGGCTTGCTGCCGGCGGTGCGCGTGTTCATCGACTACCTCGCCGAGCGCCTGCCGTCGTTGCTGGAGGAATCCAGCCTGGACTGCAAACACTGCGAAGAGCACAAGGCGGCGCAGACTGCAGGTGCATCCGCGCCGCTGCGTGCGACAATGTCCTGACGCGTTGCGCCTTCCGTCCCGTGTGGAGATATCACCTCGGGGCGACGACGGAGAGATGGCCGAGCGGTTTAAGGCACCGGTCTTGAAAACCGGCGAAGGGTCAAACCTTCCGTGGGTTCGAATCCCACTCTCTCCGCCATACTCGTGCGCAATCCGCTGATCCGCCGCGCGCATCCGGCGTTCGGCTCCCGCTACCCACACGCGGACCCTACGTCGTGTCGCACCTTGCGATGCGCTTCGTCGCGCAGTGCGATGCTCAGGCGTCCACGTGACGGATCACATCGCTCGGGCTGGCGGGGCCGCCTCGGCCGCCTTCGTTTCGACGGCGTGATCGGTTTCGCTCAGGCTGCGACGGGTCGCTCGATGGCGGCACTCAGGTCCGCCAGCACAGGCGCGGCCGAACGGTCTTCCTGAATGATGCAGTCCGGCGATATGCCGTGCGAACGGGCGACGACGCGGAGTTCTTCAGTGAGCCAGGCCTGGTCTTCCGCGGGCACCTCGTGGCGCAACGAAAGGGCCCGGTTGCTGAACAGAGCGATCTTGCGCAGATACGGATGCGCACAGATTTCGGCGTGGGCCAGTCCGTTCTTCAGATCGGCCAGTGCGGCGCCGACGTGTTCTCTGGTGGTCATGAAGAGTCTCCCGAAAAAGGGGATGTGCCTGCATCCCGATGGCGCGATGATCGGCGAGATGTCATGAAGACGATGCATCCGCGTGTCGTGCGCACGCCTCGTTTCCGCGGACGCGAAGCCTCGCCTGCGCATCGTCGGCCCCTCGTGGCGGCCACGGCGTCTCCTTCGGCACGACACGATGCGCGCGCCACGCGTCACTTCGTGCGGGGCGGGCAGTCCTACGACGGAGGACGCCGATGGATACATAAGGCCGGGGTCAGTACGTGGTGGTCGCCCGGCGTAGGTGGCGATCGTTCATCCCATGCGCCACGTGTCGCGGCAGACTGGGCTATGCGTCGAATCCTGCCCGCCGCGCCCGTCGTGCTCGCCGTCGTCCTGGCGACGTTTCCCGCATTGTTCGCCGCTGCGCAGCCACAGCCGACCGCGTCAGCACCGTCGTCCGCCCTGGTCCGCACTGCGGATGCCGCTGAATCGATCGCGCCGCTGCAGACGTTGATCGTCGCGCAGCACGGCGAAGTGCTGCTCGAGCGCGGCTATCGCGGTCGTCGGCCGGACGCGCCGACCAACATCAAGTCGGCATCGAAGACGGTGATGTCGGCGCTGATCGGAATAGCGATCGAGCGGGGCGTGCTGGAGAGCGTCGATCAACCGGTCGCGCCGATACTGCGCGAGCGACTGCCCGCGGATCCCGATCCACGCCTCGCTCGCATCAGCATCGGGCACCTGTTGTCGATGCAGGCCGGTCTCCAGTCGACATCCGGGCGGAACTACGGGCGATGGGTGGCGCAGCGCGATTGGGTGCGAGCGGCATTGGCGGTGCCGTTCGCCGACGACCCGGGTGGCGGGATGATCTATTCGACCGGTTCCACGCATCTGCTGGCGGCGGCGCTGACCCGTGCGGCGGATCGGCCCTTGCTCGCGCTGGCGCGCGATTGGCTGGGCGAGCAGGAAGGATTCGCGATCTCGTCATGGGATCGCGACCCGCAGGGCATCTATTTCGGTGGCAATCAGATGGCGATGACGCCGCGCTCATTGCTGGCGTTCGGCGAGCTTTACCGCAACGGGGGACGCTCGCGCGGTGGGGTGCAGGTGATTCCCGAGGCGTGGGTCGATGCGAGCTGGCAGCCACGCACGCGTTCGGTGTTCAACGGGGACGGCTATGGCTACGGCTGGTTCGCGCGTCGTATCGGCGGACACGACGTGCGCTACGCCTGGGGATTCGGCGGCCAGATGCTGTACGTCGTGCCGGCGCTCGACGTCACCGTGGTGATGACCTCGGACGACAGCATGCCGTCGGCGCAAGGTGGGCACCGGACTGCGCTGCACGGATTGCTGGCGCGCCTTCTGGACGATCTCCAGGCGCAGGGCTGAATCCGGGACACATCATCCCATCCGGGCCGGTGGGGCCCTGCGGCCACGACCTCGTTGCTCGAATGGGTGGACGGCATCGTGATCCAGGTCGCTGAAAGCGGGCGCTCGCCTGTTCGGAGCCCGTTTCCGAACGATCGGGCAATCGCGCAGCCGGGCAACTCTTAATCGAACACTGTTGCGGTTACTGCAGTGCGCAGCTAGCCTCGCGTGCAAGGGGATGCTGCATGATTGAAATGAAGAGGGGCCAGGGATGACGATCCGGGTGTTCATGGTCGACGACCATGCGCTCGTGCGCACGGGGTTGCGCATGATCTTGGCGAACGAGGTGGATATCGAGGTGGTCGGCGAAGCCGAGAGCGGCGAGGCCGCGTTGCCCGAGATCCGCCGCCTGAAGCCTGATGTGGTGCTGTGCGATCTCCATTTGCCGGGGTTGAGCGGGCTGGAGGTCACCGAGCGGGTCGTGCGTGGCAAGTACGGCTCGCGCGTGATCGTGGTGTCGGTGCTCGAGGATGGGCCGATGCCCAAGCGCCTGATCGAGGCCGGAGCGTCCGGCTACGTGGGCAAGGCGGGCGATGCGAGCGAACTGGTCCGCGCGGTGCGCACTGTCGCGACGGGCAAGCGTTTCCTGGCCAGCAGCATTGCGCAGAACATGGCGTTGTCGGGCCTGTCGGGAGACGACAGCCCATTCGACCTGCTGTCCGCGCGCGAGCTCGAAATCGCGATGTTGCTGATCCAGGGCCTGCGGCAGGAGCAGATCGCCAAGCGCTTGAGCCTCAGCGCGAAGACGGTGAACACGCACAAGACGCGCATGTTCGCCAAGCTCCAGGTGCAGGACACGATCGCGCTGGCCCGCCTGGCGGGGCAGTATGGATTGGCCGAGCCGACCCAGGTGCTCTGATCCGGGTGTGCCGACTGGCGCGGACGGACGTGCTGCGTAGCCCGTAGCAATCCGCAGGCGGTATGCGTCTGGGTCAGCGGTGTGCTGGATGCGGCTTGCCGCGTTCGTCACTGCCGTCCAGCATGCCCATGCATGTGGTCGCCGTTTCCGGCGTGCGCCCGATGGGTGCGGCGCGCTTGGTGCAACGCCGCAGGCTGCCGTTGGCCGTAACGCCGAACGGGCGGCCAGAGCCGCCCGTTCGGGGAATCGGGACTGGATCGTCCGATCAGTTGCGGGAGGAGGGCTCCGCCGCCGGAGCAACGGTCCCGGCGGCGTCCTGCCCGGTCTCCTGAGTCTCGTCGTCCGTGTCCACGGTCTCGTCGGACGGAGAGGACGAGGCCTCGGAGGCGGCGGGAGACGATTCCGCATTCTGCGGAACGGCGTCCACCGGATCGCTGTGCGCGTCCTCGGCGGGTGCCTGCTCGGCATCGACTGCGTCGAACAGCCCGGGCGT
Organism: Luteimonas abyssi; assembly: GCF_001482195.1. Classification (GTDB taxonomy): domain Bacteria; phylum Pseudomonadota; class Gammaproteobacteria; order Xanthomonadales; family Xanthomonadaceae; genus Luteimonas; species Luteimonas abyssi. The sequence continues at coordinate 1,548,443 of NZ_KQ759763.1, forward strand.
CACCGGTCGCGCTGCCGCGGCGGGTGCTGGCTGCGACGCAGGAGGCAGCGACGTGGGAGCGTCCTCGGCGACGACGGCAGCGGCCACATCCGCAGCAGTGTCGGCCGCGACGCCCGCCGCCTGGGCACCGGCGTCTGCGTCGACCGGCGTCGAGGCGGGCGCGGCGTTCGCGGATGCCTGCATCGGAGCGGCGTCCTGCTCGACGACCGGCGCGCTCGACGCCTCAGGGCGCGTGATCGCTTCGCCGGCGGTGGCCACCGGCGTCTCGGGAGCGGTAGCCGCGGACTCCGACACGATGGCGTCCGCACGGGCTGCGTCAGGTTGCGTCACGGCCGCGTCGGCGTCGTCCGCCCGGGGCGTCCTCGATGCCTGTGCCACGGCAGCCGCCGTCATCGCCGCGGATGCCGCAGCCATGCTGGCGGCGGCCCGGCGCACGGGCTCGTCCGCAGCCGGGATGGGCGTCGAGCCGGTGCTGCCCGTCGGCGGTGCGGTGCTGCGCAGGTCCTCGAAATCGAACTCGGGCTGCGAGGCGTCGACCGCCGGCGTGTCCGCATCGTGCAACGCGCTCTCGTCGTTCGCGCCGGACGTTTCGTCGCCGTTGGCGGCGCTGCCTTCGCCACCGCGACGACGACGACGACCGCCCCGACGGCCCCGACGGCGGCGACCGCCGCCTTCGCCATCGCCGGCTGCGTCCTGTCCATCGGCGGGTGCGTCGTCCACAGCGCGATCGGTTTCGGGAGCGGCCGAAGGCGCGGTGGTGGTGTCCGTCGTCGCGACTTGGGCGGCCTGTGCCTCGGTGGCGACCGGCGCGTCCGTCACGGCGGAGACTGCGGCCGGTGCCGTGTCGTCGACGGCGGGAGCGGCGACGCTGTTCGGCTTCGCCTTGGCAGGGGCATCCTCGCGACGGCGCGGCTCGCGCTGTTCGGTCCCGGCCTTCGTGGTGTCGTCCTGGATGTCCTGTCCGCGCGCTGTCTGCTCGGACCTGGCGTCCGCCTTGGGCTTCTGGGAACGCCCCTGCTTCTGGGCGGGGGCCGTATTGCCCTGGCTGGCGCGGCTCTTCTCTGCCTTGTCCTGCTTGTCCTGACCGCCGTTGCGGTTGCCGCCATCGCGACCGCCGTTGCCGTTGCGCGATTCGCCCTGGGGTGCCTGCTTCTGGGAAGGGCCTTGACCCTGGCCACGGCGCTCATCGCGACGGCCGCCGCCATCGCGGCCCTGACGCCGGTCGCGGCGTGCGTTGCCGCGTCCGTCGCGCTCGCCCTGATTGCGGTTGTCGCGAGACGGCGACGGCGTCGCGGTAGGCGCCGGTGCGGCTTCGACCGGCGCGAAGATGCGCTTCAGCCAGCCGACCACGCCACCGACCGGGGCTGCCGCCAGCGGCTGCGGGGCCGGCTGGGGCGCCGGCTGGACCGGGGCGGGCGCCGGGGCATCCTCGCGCGGCTCGCGCAGCGGTGCCGGCTGCGTGGGGCGTACGTTGGTGACCGCCGGCGGCGGGATGTTGAGGTTGTTCTTGTTGAGCGAGATCGTCGCCAGCTTGCGCGGGGTGCCGCGCTGGTAGCTGGGCTTGCTGGTCTCTTCGCCCAGTTCGTTCTGGCGAACCCGGGTGACCTCGTAATGCGGCGTATGCAGCTGCTCGTCGGCGACGATCACGATCGGCGCGCTGTGGCGCTTCTCGATCTCGGCCAGCGCGCCGCGCTTCTCGTTGAGCAGGTAGTTGGCGATCTCCACCGGGGCCTGCACCAGCACCTGCCCGGTGTTGTCCTTCATCGCATGCTCTTCGGCGACGCGAATGATCGACAGGCTCATCGATTCCACGCTGCGCATGCGGCCGTGGCCTTCGCAACGCGGGCAGACGATCTGGCTGGATTCGCCCAGCGACGCGCGCAGGCGCTGCCGGCTCATCTCCAGCAGGCCGAACTTGGAGATCCGGCCGAGCTGCACGCGGGCGCGGTCGTACTTCAGCGCGCCCTGCAGGCGGTTCTCGACCTCGCGCTGGTGCTTGTTGGACGACATGTCGATGAAGTCGATCACCACCAGGCCGCCCAGATCGCGCAGGCGCAACTGGCGGGCCACTTCCTCGGCCGCTTCCAGGTTGGTGTGGAACGCGGTCTCCTCGATGTCGCCGCCGCGGGTCGCGCGGGCGGAGTTCACGTCCACCGCGGTCAGCGCCTCGGTCTGGTCGATCACCAGCGCGCCGCCCGAGGGCAGGCGGATGGTGCGCTCGTAGGCGTTCTCGATCTGCGACTCGATCTGGTAGCGATTGAACAGCGGGGTGTCGTCGGTGTAGTGCTTGAGCTTGCGCTTGTTGTGCGGCATCACCTGCTCGACGAACTCCAGCGCCTCGGCGTACATCTCCGGGGTGTCGATCAGGATCTCGCCGATGTCGGCGCGCATGTAGTCGCGCAGGGCGCGGGTGATCAGACGCGATTCCTGGTAGATCAGGAACGCCGAGGGCTTGCTCAGGGCGGCCTCGGTGATGGCGCGCCAGATGCTGAGCAGGTAGTCCAGGTCCCACTGCAGCTCTTCGGCATCGCGGCCGACGCCGGCGGTGCGGATGATGACCCCCATGTCGTCGGGGATCGCCAGCTTGTCCATCGCTTCCTTGAGGGCGGCGCGGTCGTCGCCCTCGATCCGGCGCGAGACGCCGCCGGCCGACGGCGAGTTGGGCATCAGCACCATGTAGCGGCCGGCCAGCGAGATGAACGTGGTCAGGGCAGCGCCCTTGTTGCCGCGTTCTTCCTTCTCGACCTGGACCACGACCTCCTGGCCCTCGCGCAGCAACTCGCGGATGCCGGCATTCCGGTGATCGACACCGGCCTGGTAGTAGTCGCGGGAGATTTCCTTCAGCGGCAGGAAGCCGTGACGGTCGGCGCCATACTCGACGAACGCCGCCTCGAGGGACGGCTCGAGCCGGGTGATGCGGCCCTTGTAGATGTTGGACTTCCGCTGTTCCTGGGACGGCTGCTCGATATCGATGTCGTACAGGGTCTGGCCGTCGACGATGGCGACGCGCAGCTCTTCTGCCTGCGTCGCATTGATCAGCATGCGTTTCATTGATGCGTTCCTCGCGCGCTGCAACCGCGCGGAACGCCGTGGGGCGTTTCGCCTCTGGAGACTTGAGATCGCGCCAGCAGGGCAGGGCCGTGGCCCGGCGCCGGCGGCGCGGTCTTGGGTATTCCAGCGCTACGACACCACGGCATGCCGCGGGAGCGCTTGTTGTTCTGGAGCTTCTGTTTCGGGGCCGGGGGCGGCGTCGGCCGGGCCGGGCGCGCCACACGGGTCATGTTCAGCACCGGACCTCGCGGGCCGGGCGATGGCCGGGTCTGCCGTTGAGCCGCTAACATGTCCGCCCCGGGGGCGGTGGCCGCGCACTGCATCGGAATCGAGGAAGACGGGCTTTCGGCCCTGCGCGCGACGCCTGGCCGTGACCGGCGGCGTCGCTTGCAACTTCCAGCGAAATCAAACCCTTATATCGCGCGGCGAGTGTAGCAGATCAAAATCGCCGATGTCCTATTCAGAATCGAACGCGCGTCCCGGAGTGGGCGCACGTACCGTCAAGGTGCCCGAGGACCGGGAAGGTCAGCGCCTGGACAACTTCCTCCTGGGGCAGCTCAAGGGGGCGCCGCGCAGCCTGGTGTACAAGCTGGTGCGCTCCGGGCAGGTGCGGGTGAACGGCGGGCGCGCCAAGGCCGACCGTAAGCTCGCCGGTGGCGACGAGGTCCGGATTCCGCCGGTCCGGCTGGAAGAGCCGGGTGCCCAGGGGCGTCCCGCGAAGGGGCTGATGGAGGCGCTGGCGGCCGGCATCGCGTTCGAGGACGAGCGTCTGCTGGCGCTCAACAAGCCGTCCGGGGTGGCCAGCCACGGCGGCAGCGGCATCGGCTTCGGCGCGATCGAGACCTTGCGTGCGCTGCGCCCCCAGCAGTCGCTGGAACTGGTGCACCGGCTCGATCGCGACACCTCGGGCCTGCTGGTGATCGCCAAGAAGCGCGCGGCGCTGGTCGAGCTGCAGGCGCTGATGCGCGGCGAGGGGGGCATCGAGAAGCGGTATCTGGCCCTGCTGGCCGGACGCATGCCCGACGGGGTGATGAGCGTGGATGCGCCGCTGCACATCGGGTTGCGCCAGGGGGGCGAGCGCCACGTGCAGGTCAACGATGCCGGCAAGCCTTCGCTCAGCCATTTCAAGGTGCTGGAGCGTCGTGGCGGGCATTCCTGGTGCGAGGTGCGGATCGAGACCGGCCGGACCCATCAGATCCGCGTGCACGCCCAGCACATCGGCCATCCCGTGGCCGGCGACGACAAGTACGGCGATACGGAGATCAACCGCCGCCTGCGCGACCAGGCCGGTCTGCGCAGGCTCGCGCTGCATGCGGCATCGATGCGCTTCGAACTCGACGGTGGCCGCGCGCCTTACGTCCTGCATGCACCGCTGGCGCCGGAGCTGGGTGCGGTGCTGGAAGCGCTGGGATAGCCGAGGTCGGGCGACGCCACGGCCAGTCCGCATGCGTCGGCCCGCGCCTGCGGCGGCGTGCCGCGCTCAGCCCAGCAACGCGTCGGCGCGTGCCGCGCAGATGAAGTCGTTCTCGGACAGACCGCCCACGTCGTGCGTCGAATAGCGCACGACGACGCGGTCGTAATGCACGCCGAGGTCGGGATGATGGTCTTCGCGGTGGGCGATGAAGGCCAGCGCGTTCACGAAGGCCATGGTGCGGTGGTAGTCCTCGAAGCGGAATGTCCGGACCAGGGCCTGGCCGTCCTCGGCAAGGCGCCATTCGGGGACGTCCGCCAGCAGTTCGCGCACTCGGGCCTCGGCCAGGCGGTGCGCGTCGCCCCGGCGGGGGATGCAATGGGCCTGGGCGAGCGGGACGGGATCGGACATGGCGGACTCCTGGAATGCCGTGGACGGGCCGGGCGGCCCGGCGGCATTAGACTGTTTGCCCGGCGTTCCGAATGCATCATCGAAGAGGTCTAGAATACCGCGATGATCCAGATATCAGACAACGCGCAGGGTTACTTCCGCAAACTCATCGAGCGCGAGGCGCTGCCCGACCTGGGCGTGCGCCTCTCGGCCGTGCATCCGGGCACGGCCCACGCCGATGTGCGCCTCGAGTTCGCCGAGCCGGGCGATCTCAAGGGCGACGAATGGGCGGTGGATTGCGAGGGGTTCACATTGTGGCTGGATGCCGACAGTGTGCGTTGGCTCGACAGCGCCGAGATCGATTACGCCACCCAGGCGACCGGCGGTCAGCTGCAGATCCGCGCACCGAAGATCAAGGGTGAAGCGCCGGCCGATTCGGCGTCGCTGGTGGAGCGCGTGCGCTGGATGGTCGAACACGAGATCAATCCGCAGCTCGCGCAGCATGGCGGACACGTCTCGGTGGTGGAGGTCAGTGGCGAAGGCGTGGTGCTGCTGCGCTTCGGCGGCGGCTGCCACGGCTGTGGCATGGCCGATGTCACCTTGAAGCAGGGCATCGAGAAGACCTTGCTGGAAAAAGTGCCGGGCGTGACCGCGGTGCGCGACGCGACCGACCACGACACCGGCGCCGCGCCCTATATCCCGCGCGACGTGGCCTGAGCGGACGCCGGCGCGAGTGCTGACCTCCGCCGACGTCATCGCCGTGCTGCATCGGCGCCGGCGCCGTTCGCTCCGGCCCGGTCCCGAGGCCGGCGAATTCCCGCCGGGGTGGCAGGCATGGTTCGAGCAACTCGCTTCACGTCCCGGCCGGGTGCATGGTGCGCCGGCGGCGGAACTCGTGGCGGTGCTGGCCGTACGCACACCGCGTCCGCGAGCACCGGGGCGGGTGCCCGCGGACCGCTGGCAGGCGTTCACCTCGCTCTGGCGTCAGCACTGGGAGCCGCCCCATCCGGACGAGCGTCGTCTGCGCGCGTTTTCCGCGGGGGGCTCCGGGGCCGTCCACCTGGTGTTGCTGCTGGCGATGGCCGTGCTGTTGTTCGTGCCGCCTTCCCGCGGTCCGACCCAGGCCGGCGACGAGCGCGCGATCGAAGTGACCTGGATCGGCGAAGGCACCCCGATCGACGAGGGCGGCGGGACACCGGCCGCGGTCGAGTCCGAGCGCGATCCGTCCGCATCCGCGCCGGCGCCATCGGCACAGGCACCGGCCGATCCCGTGGCGTCGGCGACGCCGCCCGTGCAGCCGCCCCCGCAGCCCGCGCCCGAGGCCGCGGAGCCGATCGAACCTGCTGAGCCGGTACCGGCTCCCACTCCCGTCGTCGAGGCTGCGCCGGATCCGACGCCGGTCGCACCCGTCGAGCAGCCCCTGCGGGTGACCGAGGTTCCGATGCCCGATCCGGTGTTTGCGGTACCGCCGCCGCCGGACGTGGCCGCGCCGACGGTCGTGTCGCGCGAGGCGACGGTGGAGCTGCGGACGCGCGAGATCGCATTGCCCGATGCCCCCGAGATCCGCCGCCCGGACATGCAGGCGGTCCAGGTGCCACCGACATCGCGTCCGGTCGAACAACCGCGCCTGGATGTCGTCGAGCGGGAAATCCCGTCGCCGCCGCGCGAGGTGAGATCGCCCGACATCGCGGTGCCTTCTGCGCCGGCGCCGGTCGTGCAGCGCGATGCCCAGGCACGGGTGCGAGAGATCCCGATGCCCGAACCGGCAGCCGGTGCGGGCGAGGGCGCTTCCGAGGCGCAGAACCCGTCCGCGGCGACGCCGGCTGCAGGGACGGATGCGGGCTCCGAGGCGGCGCGCGCGGACCCGTCCGGGTCGCCCGCGGCCACGCAAGGCACCCGCGCCACGGCGGACAGCGCCGGCAGCGGCGTGTCGCCCGCGGCACCGCCGGGAGCGCTGCCCAGCAGGGCACCGCCCGGCGACGACTGGGGTGCGGCCGCACGCGACCAGGCGGGAGGGCAGCGCGGTACGGCAGGTCTGTTCAACCGCGACGGTCGTCCGCAACTGCCGCCAGGCAGCGGCGGGCGTGTCGGTGGCGGCCTGCCGCCCGGGACGGTGACCGAGGACTACGAGAAAATCGATCGGATGGGCACCTGGCTGCGCCGGCCGCCGAACGATTTCGAGGAAACCTCGCTGGACCGCTTCTGGGTGCCGAACGAGAACCTGCTGGAAGAATGGGTGAGACGCAGCATCCGCACGGTGCTCATCCCGATCCCGGGCAGCAGCAAATCGATCCGCTGCGATGTGGCACTGCTGGCATTCGGCGGCGGTTGCGGCATCACCGACCCGAACATGCAGGATGTGGAAGCCGAGGCGCGGCCGCCGCCGGACGTGCCGTTCAAACCCGAGTTGCAGGACGACCCGTAAGCGATTCGCGGGGCGCGCTGAGGTCGCGGTGAGCGGTGGCCGCCGGATGCCGGTGAAGCCGCCGGCCGCCACGAGAGTCGCCGCTCGCACGGATGCGGGACCTCCGATCGCGACCGACCGGGAACCTCGCGATGGGTGACACGAAAAAGGGGCCGCCCGGGCCCCTTTCCGATGATGTCCTTACCGGCGGCAACCGCCTCAGCGGCGCGAATGCGCGCCCTGCAGGTCGACGATCTGCGCCGGCCGGGAGCCGAAGTAGGCTGCGAGATCCGAAATTTCCTGGTCGGTGAGTTCGACGGCCTGATTGGCCATCAGCGCGTTTCCGCGCTGCCCGGCGCGATAGCCCTGGAGCGCATGCGCGAGGTAGTCCGCGTATTGCCCGCCGAGCTTCGGATACGTCGGGTCCAGAGGTTCGTTGCCGTCCTGTCCGTGACAGTCGATGCAGGACTGGCCGCTGGCCTGGCTGCGGACCTGCGCGCGGGCCTCGCCTTCGGCGACGCGTCCCTTGGGCAGGCCGGCGGACGAGGAGCGGTTCTGTGCGGTGGCGGTGGACTCGCCGTCCGCCTCCGGGCTGCCGGAACAGCCGACCAGCAGGGACGCGGATGCGAACAGGGCGGACAACACGATCGGGCGAAGATTCGTCATGGTCGGGCGGCTCACTTCTGCAGGCTGGACAGGAACGCCGCGATGTCGGCGATGTCCTGGTCGGAGAAGCTCTGGGCCTGCGCTTCCATGGTCGGATGCGTCCGCGTGCCGTTGCGGTATTCGGTCAGTGCATTGACCAGATACGGCACCGGCTGCCCGCCGATCTTCGGCACCCGGTAGTTCGGGTAGGCGTTCTTGTAGTTGGCGATCCCGTGGCAACCCTGGCAGGTATAGGTCAGGAGATGGCCGTTTTCGAGATTTCCCCCGTCCGCCGATGGTGCGGACTGTGCAAAGGCGGCAGGCGCCGCCATGGCGAAGGCGAGACAGGCTACGAGTTGCAGCGGTCGCATCATGGGTTCCGCAATCCTGTTTGGCTGATGTTGCTTGGCGTTGACCGGAAGGGATTGGCGTCGCGGGGCCCCCTGACGCGCAATCCGGACAGTATAGCCACGGTCAGCGGCGCTTCCCAAGAAGGGTATTGCCTACCCGTGTCACATCGAAGGCCCGAATGCGTCCTGGACAGGCGCCGGCGTCGCCTCGACGAGCGCGCAGCCATCCATGCCACCCGGCGGAACGAAGCGCCACGCGCCGATGTCCGACGTCACCATGACCTTCGGCCATGTCGCGCCCAAGGGGCCTGGTGATATACATGACTACAACACCAATCACTTGTTTCTGGGGAATCGCGGACATGCGTTCGTATCGTGATGCGGCCGGCCATTGGCGCAAGGCAGGATCTGCCATCGGACTTTCGGTTTTGATGCTCGCCGCGCTGGCGGGATGTGGACAGGGGCGCGGGACCGCGGCGGCGGGCGAGAGCGAGAATCCGGCCGCCGCGGCCGTGCCGGTGGAGACGGTGGAGGCCGAGCGCCGGCCGATCGCCGCCAGCTACGTCGGGACGGCGCCGCTGGAGGCCCGGGCGGAGTCGCAGGTCGTGGCGCGGACCTCCGGCGTCGCACTGCAGGTGCTGGTGGAAGAAGGCGACATCGTGCGCGCCGGGCAGACGCTGGTGCGTATCGATCCGGATCGGGCGCGCCTCAATCTGGCCCAGATCGAGGCGCAGATGCGCAAGCTGGAGAGCAACTTCAACCGCTCCGCGCAGCTCGCCGCGCAGCAGCTGGTCAGCGCGGGCGAACACGACCAGCTCCGCTATGAGCTGGAGAATCTGCGCGCCGCCTACCGGCTGGCGCAACTGGAACTCTCCTACACCGATGTGGAAGCGCCCATCTCGGGGGTGATCGCCTCGCGTTCGATCAAGACCGGCAATTTCGTGCAGATCAATACGCCGATCCTGCGGATCGTCGACAACGCCAACCTCGAGGCCACGCTCAACGTGCCCGAGCGCGAGCTGGCGACATTGAAGGCCGGCCTGCCGGTGCGGTTGCAGGTGGATGCATTGCCCGGCCAGGTGTTCGAAGGCACGGTGGCCCGGGTGGCACCGGTGATCGATGCCGGCAGCGGCACCTTCCGCGTCATCTGCGCCTTCAGCGCGGACGCCTTGCAGCCGGGCATGTTCGGGCGGGTCCGGATCGACTACGACCAGCGCGCCGACGCGCTCACCATCCCGCGCCTGGCCCTGCTCGACGACGAGGGCGATCCCGCGGTCTATGTGATCCGCGACGGGGTGGCAGCGCGTACGCCGGTGGAACTGGGCTACGTGGACGGCAGCCGGGTCGAAGTGCGTGCGGGCCTCGAAGCCGGCGACGCGGTGGTGACCGCGGGCAAGGTTGCCCTGCGCGACGGCAGCACGGTGCAGGTGATCGGCGCCCAGGTGGCGCAGGCGCCAGCCACGGATGACGGCGACGCCCAATGAACCGCGATCACGACGACATGGCTGACGTCCCCGAGGGCGCCGGCCCGGACGCTCGCGGCCGCGGCGGGCTGATCGAGTTCTCCACGCGCCGTCGGGTGACGGTGGCGATGGTGACGGTGAGCCTGCTGCTGTTCGGCCTGCTGGCGCTGGGCAACCTCAAGGTCAACCTGCTGCCCGATCTCAGCTTCCCGACCCTGACGGTGCGCACCGAGTACACCGGCGCGGCCCCGATGGAGATCGAGACCCTGGTGAGCCAGCCGGTGGAAGAGGCGCTGGGTGTGGTCAAGGGCCTGCGCAAGATGCGCTCGGTCTCGCGCACCGGGCAGAGCGACGTCGTGCTGGAGTTCGCCTGGGGCACCGATATGGACCAGGCCAGTCTGGAGGTGCGCGACAAGCTGGAAAGCCTGCAGCTGCCGCTGGAAGTCGCCGCGCCGGTGGTGCTGCGCTTCAACCCGTCGACCGAGCCGATCCTGCGTCTGGCGTTGAGCAGCGGCGCCGACGGCGATCCCGTGCGGCAGCTCACCGGCCTGCGCCGCTACGCCGACGACGACCTTAAGAAGAAGTTGGAGCCGGTGACCGGCGTGGCCGCGGTGCGGGTGGGCGGCGGGCTGGAGGACGAGATCCAGGTCGAGCTGGATACCCAGCAACTGGCACGTATCGGTCTGCCGGTGGCCAATGTCATCCAGCGGTTGCAGCAGGAGAACGTGAACCTGTCCGGCGGCCGCCTGGAGCAGGGCACGCAGCGCTATCTGGTGAGGACGGTCAACCAGTTCGGCCATGTCGACGAGATCCGCGACATGCTGGTCGCGACGCAGACAGCGGGTGCGGGTGACTCCGGTAACGACGAGGTCGCGCGCATCGCCGCGGCGTCAGGCGATGCCGCGGTGATGGCCGCGGCGATGCAGGCGCAAAGCGGTGCAGGCAATGGCGGCCGTGCCGTCGCCGATGGCCGGCCGGTGCGTCTGCGCGACATCGCCGAGGTCCGCCAGGGGTACCGCGAGCGGGAATCGATCATCCGCCTGGACGGTCGCGAAGCGGTGGAGCTGGCGGTCTACAAGGAGGGCGACGCGAACACCGTGGCCACGGCCGATGCGGTGCACGCCCGCATCGAGCAACTGCGCCGCGAGCTGCCGCCGGATGTCGAGCTGCGGGTGGTCGACGACCAGGCCCGCTTCATCCGCGCGGCGATCTCCGACGTCAAGTTCGACGCGGTGCTCGGCGGCATCCTGGCGATCCTGATCATCTTCCTGTTCCTGCGCAGCGGCTGGAGCACCTTCGTGGTCGGCCTGTCGCTGCCGGTGTCGATCATCGCCACGTTCTTCTTCATGGACCAGCTGGGCCTGAGCCTCAATGTGATGTCGCTCAGCGGCCTGGCGTTGGCCACCGGTCTGGTGGTCGACGATTCCATCGTGGTGCTGGAGAGCATCGCCAAGGCACGCGAACGCGGGCTGGGTGTGCTGGAGGCCGCGATCGAGGGGACCCGCGAAGTGAGCATGGCGGTGGTCGCGTCCACGTTGACGCTGATCGCGGTGTTCCTGCCGCTGGTGTTCGTCGAGGGCATCGCCGGACAGCTGTTCCGCGACCAGGCGATCACCATCGCACTGGCGGTGGCGATTTCGCTGGTGGTGGCGATGACGTTGATTCCGATGCTGAGCGCGCTCAAGGTCCGTACGTCGATGCAGTTCGACGACGAGCCGGCACATCCGCAGTGGCGACCCGAACGGCGCTGGCAGAAGCCGGTGGCTGCTACCGGACGCGGCCTCGGCGCGGCGGTGCGCGGGATGTTCTTCGGCATCGCTTGGCTGTTCGTGCGCTTGTGGCGCGGGGTCGCGGCGGTGATCGGGCCGGTGATGGGCAAGGCCAGCGATCTGGCGATGGCGCCGTACAACGCCGCCGAGCGCGGTTACCTGCGCTGGCTGCCGGCGGCCATGCAGCGGCCCTGGTGGGTGCTCGGCGTGGCCGCAGCGTGCTTCCTCGGCAGTCTCGCCATCGTGCCGACGCTGGGCACCGATCTGATTCCGCAGCTCGCGCAGGATCGCTTCGAAATGACGATGAAGCTGCCGCCGGGCACGCCGTTGCGCGAGACCGACCGGATCATGCGCGACGTGCAGACCCAGCACGCCGGGAATGAGCAGGTGGATGCGCTGTTCGGCTACAGCGGCGCCGGCACGCGCCTGGACGCCAATCCCACCGACAGCGGCGAGAACGTCGGCAAGCTCACCGTGGTCATGGCCGATGGCGGCAGCCGTGCGGTCGAGGCCGGCCTGAGCGACCGCTTGCGCGCGACGATGGCGAACTTCCCCGGCGTGCAGGTCGATTTCAGTCGGCCGGCGCTCTTCAGCTTCTCCACGCCGCTGGAGATCGAGCTGCGCGGGCAGGATCTGGAGAGCCTGGCGGTGGCCGGCCAGCGCATGGCGGAACTGCTGCGCGGCAGCGATCGCTACGACGACGTGAAGTCGACGGTGGAGCAGGGCGCACCGGAAATCCAGGTGGTGTTCGACCAGACCCGCGCGGGTGCGCTGGGACTGACCACGCGGCAGGTGGCCGATGCGGTGGTGCGCTCGGTGCGCGGCGAGGTCGCGACCCGCTACAACTTCCGCGATCGCAAGATCGACGTGCTGGTGCGCGCGCAGGAGAGCCAGCGCGATTCGGTGGATGCGATCCGCAATCTGATCGTCAACCCCGAGGCCGCGCGCCCGGTGCGGCTGTCGGCGGTGGCCGACGTGATCGCCACCACCGGACCGGCCGAGATCCATCGCGCCGACCAGACCCGCGTGGCGGTGGTGTCGGCGAACCTGCGCGGCATCGATCTCGGCACCGCCGTGGCCGACGTGCAGCGGCTGGTCGCGGAGAACCCGCTGGGCGCGGGCATCACGATGCACATCGGCGGCCAGGGCGAGGAACTGGCCAGCTCGATGCGCTCGCTGTTGTTCGCGTTCGCATTGGCGATCTTCCTGGTCTATCTGGTGATGGCGTCGCAGTTCGAATCGTTGCTGCATCCCTTCGTGATCCTGTTCACCATCCCGCTGGCGCTGGTCGGTGCGGTGCTGGCGCTGCTGGTGACGGGCAACACGATCTCCGTGGTGGTGTTCATCGGATTGATCCTGCTGGTCGGCCTCGTGGTGAAGAACGCGATCATCCTGATCGACAAGGTCAACCAGCTGCGCGAGGCCGGCGTGCCCAAGCGCGAGGCGATGGTGGAGGGCGCGCGCTCGCGCATGCGGCCGATCGCGATGACCTCGCTGTGCTCGGTGTTCGGCTTCATGCCGCTGGCGCTGGCCCTGGGCGAAGGCGCGGAGGTGCGCTCGCCGATGGCGATCACGGTGATCGGCGGCGTGATCGTGTCGACCCTGCTGACCCTGGTGGTGATTCCGGTGATGTACGACCTGATGGATCGTCGTGGGGACGCCTGGTATCGCGCCCGCGGTCTGCGTGCGCGGGGCGTGACCGATGCGGTCGTCGACGAGGACCGCGGTCCGGATGCGGGAGCGCGTCCTGCATGAGCGTCGCCGAACTCAGCCTGCGACGCCCCGTCACCACGGTGATGATGTTCGTGTCGCTGTTCGTGGTGGGGTTGATCGCCTCGTTCCGGCTGCCGCTCGAGGCGTTGCCCGATGTCTCGGTGCCGTTCCTGTTCGTGCAGTTGCCCTACACCGGCTCGACGCCGGAAGAGGTCGAGCGCAACGTGCTGCGGCCGGCCGAAGAAGCACTGGCGACGATGACCGGCATCAAGCGCATGCACGGCATGGCCAATTCCGAGGGCGCGCAGATCCGCATGGAGTTCTCGGACTGGGAGCGCGACATCGCGATCACCGCGTCCGAGGCGCGTGAGCGCCTGGATGCGGTACGCGACGAGTTTCCGGACGACTTCAGGCGCTACTTCGTCTACAAGTGGTCGACCTCGGACGAACCCGTGTTGCGGGTGCGCCTGGCCGGCGACGCGGATCTGACCGGCGCCTACGACCTCATCGACCGGCAGCTCAAGCGTCGCGTGGAACGCGTGCCCGGCGTGGCGCGGGTGGAGATCAGTGGCGCGCCGCCGAACGAGGTCGAGATCGCCATCGATCCCGAGCGCCTGAGCGCCCACGGCTTGGAGCTCAACGCCCTGGGCGAGCGCCTGCAGGCGGCGAACTTCTCGGTCTCGGCCGGGCTGATCGAGGACGGCGGACGACGTTTCCGCGTGCAGCCGGTCGGCGAGATCGTCGATCTGGAGCAGTTCCGGCAGATGCCGCTCAACGAGCGCGGCGTGCGCCTGGCCGATGTGGCCGAGGTGCGCCTGCGCCCGCAACGCATGGACTACGGGCGCCGGCTGGACGGACGTACCGCGGTGGGCCTGGACATCTTCAAGGAGCGCGACGCCAATCTGGTGGAAGTCTCGCGCGAGGCGCTGGAAGAGATCGAGCGCGCCAGCCGCGAACCCGGGCTGGAAGGCATCGAGCTCAAGGTCATCCAGAACATGGGCGACGAGGTGACCGGCTCGTTGCTCGAACTCGCCGAAGCCGGCGCAATCGGCCTGCTGCTGTCGACCCTGGTGTTGTTCTTCTTCCTGCGCCACTGGCCGTCGACCCTGATGGTGACCCTGGCGATCCCGATCTGCTTCGTGATGACGCTGGGCTTCATGCACTTCTTCGGCGTGACCCTCAACGTGCTGACGCTGATGGGTCTGCTGCTGGCGGTGGGCATGCTGGTCGACAACGCGGTGGTGGTGGTGGAGAGCATCTACCAGGAACGCGAGCGGTATCCCGACCGTCCGGCGTACGCCTCGATCGTCGGCACGCGCAACGTCGCCATCGCGCTGTCGGCCGGCACGCTGTGCCACTGCATCGTGTTCCTGCCGAATCTTCTCGGCGAGACCAACAACATCAGCATCTTCATGTCGCAGATCGCGATCACCATCTCGGTGTCGCTGCTGGCGTCGTGGCTGGTGGCGGTGAGCCTGATTCCGATGCTGTCGGCGCGGATGCGCACGCCGCCGGCGGTGGCGCGTCCGGACGGGCTGATCCCACGCCTGCAGCGCCGCTACGCGCGGTTCCTGCGCTGGACCCTGGAGCATCGTGGCTGGAGCGTGGCCGGCATCCTGCTGGTGGTGGCCGCGAGCGTTGTGCCGATGAGCCAGACCAAGATGGACATGTTCGGCGGCGGCGACGGCGGCAACGAGGTCAACATCTACTATCAGTGGAAGGGCAGCTACAACAAGGAACAGCGCTCGCAGGAGGTCGCCCGGATCGAGCGTTACCTCGCCGAGAACCGCGAACGGCTGGGCATCACCCAGGTCTACTCGTGGTTCGGCGAGCAGGGCGACTCCGGCACCATCGCCACGTTCGGCGAAGGCAAGGTGGACCTGCGTGCCAAGAGCGATCTGCTGAGCAAGGAGTTGCCGAAGTCGGCCCGCGCCGAGATCGGCGTGCGCGGCAGCGGCGGGCAGGGCGGTGGCATGGGCGGTCAGAACGTGCAGGTGATGCTGGTCGGCGATTCGGCGCAGGCGCTGCGCGAACTCGGCGCCGACATCCTGCCGCTGCTCGAGAGCCGCCCGGAGTTGCGCGACGTGCGCATCGACGCCGGCGACACCAACCAGGAGTTGATCGTGCGGGTCGACCGCGAGCGTGCGGCGGCCTACGGATTCAGCGCGGAACAGGTGTCGAGCTTCGTCGGCATGGCGCTGCGCGGCAACCAGTTGCGCGACTACCGCCGGGGCGAGAGCGAGGTGCCGGTCTGGGTGCGCTTCGACGGCGCCGAGCATTACAGCGAGTCCGACATCGCCACCTTCAACGTCCGTGCGCCGGACGGACGCAGCGTGCCGCTGCTGAGCATGGTGGACATCGTGCTGGTGCCCAGTGCCGACCGCATCAGCCGTACCGACCGGCAGACCACGCTGACCGTCCAGGCCAACCTCGAGGGCGCGACCACGATGCCCGAGGCCCGCCAGGCGATGGAGCAGACGCTGTCGGCGATGACGTTCCCGCCGGGGTACGGCTACAGCTTCTCCGGCAGCGGGTTCGAGGACGATGCGCAGGCCGGCCAGCAGATGCTGTTCAACCTGCTGATCGCGCTGATCATGATCTACGTGGTGATGGCGGCGGTGTTCGAATCGCTGCTGTTCCCGACCGCGATCATGAGCTGCGTGCTGTTCTCGATCTTCGGCGTCTTCTGGCTGTTCTGGCTGACGGGACAACCGCTGACGGTGATGGCCTTCATCGGCGTCCTGGTGCTGATGGGCGTGGTGGTCAACAACGGCATCGTGATGGTCGAGCACATCAACAATCTGCGGCGACGCGGGATGAACCGGACCGACGCGCTGGTGGAAGGCAGTCGCGAGCGCCTGCGGCCGATCCTGATGACGATGGGTACGGCGATTCTGGCGATGATCCCGATCTCGATGAGCGACACCGTGGTGCTCGGCGGCCTGGCGTACTCGCCGATGGCACGTGCGGTGGCCGGTGGGCTGGCGTTCTCGACCGTGGTCAGCCTGCTGTTCCTGCCGACGATCTACGCCCTGCTCGACGATCTGGCCGGCGGCACCAAGCGCCTCGTGCGTCGCGCGCGCGGAACGCCGGGCATCGGCGCCACGGCGACGGGATGATGCACCCATCCGGGGATGGCGACGAGCGCCATCCCCGGGGTCGGTCCGCCGATGTCAGATGGCGGTCGCGCCGGGGTCTGCGAAGCCTTGCGCTGCCCATGTCTCCGCAGCACGGGTAACCGCCGTCGGGTGGGAACGTGCGGGCGGCGCCGGCCGCGTGGAGCGCTCCGCAGGAGGTGCCGACGCGTCAGCCCAGCACTTGCCGCACGATGCGCAGGCCGGCGATCCAGACGCCCAGGCTGGAACCGAGGTTGGTCAGGATGAAGTTGAGCAGCGTGCGCGAGACCCGGTTGCGGTACCAGCCGCGCAGGGTGGCGGCATCGTCGCGCAAGGCCAGGAAATCGCCGTAGGCGGGTTTGCGCAGATGCGCCTCGATCAGGGCGCTGAACAGGCCGGGCGAAATGCCCGGTGGACGGAAGGGCTTCAGCGGGGCGGCGATCGCCGCGGCGATGACGCCGAGCGGATGCCCGGCGGCCAGGATCGTCCCCAGCGCCGCGCAACCGGCGGTGATCAGCACCCATTCGGTCAGCAACTGGCGACCGACCTCGACGCCGCCCTGCCAGTAGCCCCAACCGATCATCGCCAAAATCAACACCATGATCGCGGTGCCGATCCAGCGCAGGCTGCGCGAGGGCGGCACCTCTTCGAGGGCCTGGCGGGTCGCCGACGGCGATTCGCCATCCTCGGCCAGATGCTTCGCGAGGCCGGCGAGGTGTCCGGCGCCGACCACCGCCAACACCTCTTTCGCGCCGGTGGGCGCCTCGCGCAGCCGCGCGGCCATGTAGCGATCGCGCTCGGCGATCACGCTTTCGTACAGGGCAGGGCTGCTCTCGGCGAACTCGCCGAAGCTGGACTCGAGGATGTCGCCCTGCTTGAGTTTCTCGATTTCCTCCTCGGTCATCTCGTCGCTGCTGAGCAGGCCGCTGAGCAGGCCACCGGCCAGCTTCATCTTGCCGCCCCAGCCGAGCCGGCCGGAAGCGCGTTTGAAGGTGAGGCCGACCTCGCGATCGATCAGTTCGACCGCGAGTCCGCGTTGCTTCGCCGCGGCGACGGCATGCTTGAGTTCCGCGCCGGGCTCGATGCCGAGCTGCTCGGCCAACCGACGCTGGTAGGCGGCCAAGGCGAGATTGGCCGCGAACATCGCCACCCGGCCCTTGCGGATCACATCGACAAGATTGAGCTTGGCCAGTGTGTCCGGATCGGTCAGCGCCTGCAGGCGGCCGGCATCGAGCTCGACGGCGACGGTGTCGTAGACGCCGCTGGCGATGGCGTCCTCCACCGCATCCACGCTGGTGCGCGAGACGTGGGCCGTGCCCAGCAGGGTATAGCGGATACCGTCGCGTTCGACGATGGCGTGGGGCTGGCTCTGCCAGGGCGACGCGGTGGATTCGGTCATTCGAAGTCGGAACTCAGTCGATGTAGCGCTTGAGCAGGTCGCCGTAGGCGTCGATGCGGCGGTCGCGCAGGAACGGCCAGATCCGGCGCACCGACTCGCTGCGCGCCATGTCGATCTCGGCGAACAACACGGTCGGGTCCTCGCCGGCCTCGGCGAGGAACTCGCCTTGCGGACCGAGCACATGGCTGTTGCCCCAGAAGCGGATGCCGGACGCGCCGAGCGGCGAGGGTTCGTGGCCGACACGATTGCACGACAGCACCGGCAGGCCGTTGGCCACCGCGTGGCCGCGGTGGCTCAGGATCCAGGCGTCTCGCTGGCGCATGCGCTCGTCGTCGACATCGTCGGGGTCCCAGCCGATCGCGGTGGGATACAGCAGCACTTCGGCGCCGGCCAGCGCCATCAGACGCGCGGCTTCCGGGTACCACTGGTCCCAGCACACCAGCACCCCGAGCCGGCCGACCGAGGTTTCGACGGGCTGGAAGCCCAGGTCGCCGGGAGTGAAATAGAACTTCTCGTAGAACCCCGGGTCGTCGGGAATGTGCATCTTGCGGTACTTGCCGGCGAGGCGGCCGTCGCTGTCGAAGACCACCGCGGTGTTGTGATACAGGCCGGGTGCACGGCGTTCGAACAGCGAGCTCACGAGTACCACGCCGTGCCGTTCGGCGAGCGCGGAAAGACGTTCCGTGCTCGGTCCCGGGATCGGTTCGGCCAGATCGAACTCCGCCACCGATTCGTGCTGGCAGAAGTACGCGCCGTTGTGCAGTTCCTGCAGCAGGACCAGTCGTGCGCCGCCCTGGGCGGCCTCGGCCACGCGCTGCTCGATGACGGCGAGGTTGGCCTCGGCGTCGCCGTGATTGCGCTCCTGGACGAGCGCGACGGAGAGGGTCTTGGTCTTCATGGGGACAGTCTAATCCTTGCAGGCTGTATGCCTGATGCGCCCATGCGGCGCGTGTCGGGCGAGATGCGGACGATGCTCGCCGCACCCGACCGAGCGGGTGGGCGGCCGTCCGCATCCGTTGGCATCGATGCCGTCGACGTGCTACGGCACCCGCGCCAGGACACCGCGCGGGAGCTGCATCGTCAGGCAATGCAGGCTGCCGTTCTGCCAGATCAGCGGGCGACAGTCGATCTGCACGATTTCGCGGCCCGGGAAGGCCTGGGCCACGACCGCAGCCGCATCGATATCGGCAGGATCGCCGTAGCCGGGCATCAGGACGGCGTCGTTGAGGATCAGGAAATTGGCATACGAGGCCGCGAGCCGGCGCGGGCCGTCCGGATGCGCCGCATCGTGGATCGGGCGCGGCCAGGGCAGGGGAAACAACCGGTATGGCGTGCCGTCGGCGGTCTCGAGTGCCGCCAGTTCGCCGGCCATCGCCTGCAGCGGACCGTGGTGCGCGGCGTCGTCGGCATCGTCGCAGGCCTGGTAGACGATCGCGTCGGGTGCGGCGAAGCGGGCGAGCGTGTCGATGTGGGCGTCGGTGTCGTCGCCCTGCAGATAGCCGTGGTGGAGCCAGAGCACGCGCGTCTGGGCCAGCCAACCGGACAGCTTCGCGCTCAACGTGGCCTCGTCGGCCTCGGGATGGCGCTCGCTGAGGCACGCCCAGGTGGTGAGCAGGGTGCCGGCACCGTCGGTCTCGATGGCGCCGCCTTCCAATGCGAAACCAATGGCCTCGCGGTGGCTGTCGGCGAACACGCCCATATCGTGCAGGCGGGCGACCAGCGCATCGTCTTCCGACGCCTCGAACTTGCCTCCCCAGCCGGTGAAGCGGAAGTCGAGCAGCCGGAAACCGTCGTCGCCATCGTGCAGGGTGATCGGCCCGGAGTCGCGCAGCCACGTGTCGTTGTAGGGCACCGTCACGAAGTGCACGCGGCCCATGTCGATCCGTGCCGACGCCAGACGCGCCCGCGCATAGGCTTCGACATCGTCGTCGGCCACGCACAGCAGCACGTCCTGGAAGCGGGTGATCGCCGCGACCAGTTCGATGTAGGTGTTCTCCACCTCGCCGAGACGGTCGGCCCAGTCGGTACCGGCGTGCGGCCAGGCGAGCAGGATGGCGTCCTGCGGTTCCCATTCGGCGGGGAATCGGAAGGCGTTCTGGGTCATTGCTGAAACGGATTCCTGATGTTGCCGTGAGCCGGGCTCACGCGGACGGGGAGGCGTGCGGCCAGTAAACGAAAGCCGGCCGCTGGGGCCGGCTGGAGAGGGCAGGCGCGCGCGGTCAGCGGATCGCCGGGCGCGGACCGGTCTCGTTGGGCGAGGCCTGGTTGAGGACCGCGCTGACCACGCGCTCGCGTTCGAAGTAGACGGTGAACCCGGGATACACCCAGCGATTGATGGCGGGCCAGTCGCGTTTCTGCCCGCCGCGGGGATCGAGCTTCTCGCTCGGCGTGCCGAAGTGCGCCTCGACATCGGCCATTCGCATGCCCTGCGCAGGCAGGCGAGTCCGCGACTGGGCCTCCACGCGGTCGATCAACAGCACATCGGCGGATGCCGCGCCTGCGAACGACAGTGCGGCACAGAGAACGACAGAAGCGGTAAGACGTCGCATGGGCGGCTCCCGGTTGGAATGTCGCGATTGTAAGCGCGCCGTTCGTAGGCTATCTGCCTGGCAACGGTACCGCCGGTCGCGCCGATGGAGCCGTACGCCGGATCGGCGTCCAAAACGACACGAGGCCGCATGCGCGGCCCCGTGAACGTCGTCGTTCGAACGCGCCTGGCGCGCCTCGAGCGTGTTCGAGAACTTTCAGCGCTGACGCGCTTTGAAACGCGGGTTGGACTTGCAGATCACGAAGACCTTGCCGCGACGACGAACGACCTTGCAGTCGCGGTGGCGGGTCTTCGCCGACTTCAGGGAGGACAGGACCTTCATGATGAAACCTCGGTGATGTAAGGATGACGACAGGAAACCCGCGATTCTAGCGGGGTTTCGGTCAAGGGATCAAGGGGTTGCGACCCGGTCGTGACGATCGGCGCGAAAATGGCGGCGCGAATCATGACGCAATCGCCGGTCGCCCGTTGCGCATTCATTAGAATGCCCTCTCCCCCTCAGTGTTGCCGAGTGCCTCATGTCCGACGCCGTTGCCGCCCCCGTCCTGACCATCGATGGCCCGTCGGGCTCCGGAAAGGGCACCATCAGCCGGGCGGTGGCCGCGCATCTGGGTTGGCATTACCTCGATTCCGGCGCGCTGTATCGCGCGGTCGGCGTGGCGGCCGGCTGGAACGACATCGATCTGGCCGACCCCGCGGCGCTGGTGCGCTGCACGTTCGATACGCGGGTGGGTTTCCGCGATGCGCCCGGCGGCGAGCCCCGTGTACTGATCAACGACGTCGATGCGACCGACGAATTGCGTACCGAAACGGCGGGCGCCGCCGCGTCGGCCATCGCGGCAATTCCCGAGGTGCGCGCTGCGCTCAAGGAGCGGCAGCGCGCATTCAGGCAGGCGCCGGGCCTGGTGGCCGACGGCCGCGACATGGGGACGGTGATCTTCCCGGACGCTCGCTGGAAGGTGTTTCTGACCGCAAGCGCGGAGGAGCGCGCGGAGAGACGCTATAAACAGTTGATGGACAAGGGGGTTTCAGTTACATTGGCGGGTCTGCTGCGCGAGATTCTCGCCCGCGACGCCCGCGACGCCAACCGTCCGGTGGCACCGCTGCGGCCGGCCGAAGACGCCGTCCGCATCGATACCACCGGCATGGGCATCGACGACGTCGTGGCGCGCGTGCTGGCGCTGATCGACGGCTGAAACCCGCCGGTCGGTGCCGTCTCGTCGCAGCAGCAAGGCCCGGACCGATGCAGACGCATCGGCCGGAAATCCACCAACCACGTCGACCGACGCGTTATCAAGCGCATCGGCACGGCGGACAGGTCGGACCGCGGCTTCATGACGGAAGTTCCCGTCGCCGGCGGTCCGTGTCATCAACCGAGTAACCACACAATGACCGAATCATTCGCAGAACTGTTCGAGCAGAGCCAGGCCAACCTCGCCAAGCTCAAGCCGGGCGCCATCGTCAGCGGCACCGTCGTCGACGTCCGTACGGACGTGGTCGTCATCAACGCCGGCCTGAAGTCCGAGGGCATCGTTCCGATCGAGCAGTTCCGTAACGAAGCCGGCGAGATCGACGTCGCGGTCGGCGACACCGTCAAGGTGGCGCTGGACTCGCTCGAGAACGGCTTCGGCGAGACCGTGCTGTCGCGCGAGAAGGCCAAGCGCGCCATGGTCTGGGACGAGCTGGAAGAGGCTCTGGAGAAGAACGAGACCGTCACCGGCAAGATCAGCGGCAAGGTCAAGGGCGGCTTCACCGTCGACATCAAGGACGTCCGCGCGTTCCTGCCGGGCTCGCTGGTCGACGTGCGTCCGGTGCGCGATCCGGTGTACCTCGAGGGCAAGGAACTCGAGTTCAAGCTGATCAAGCTGGACCGCAAGCGCAACAACGTCGTCGTGTCGCGTCGTGCCGTCGTCGAGAGCGAGCACTCCGAGGAGCGCGAGGCGCTGATGGAGAAGCTGGTCGAGGGCGCCAAGCTCAAGGGCGTGGTCAAGAACCTCACCGACTACGGCGCGTTCGTGGACCTGGGCGGCATCGACGGCCTGCTGCACATCACCGACATGGCGTGGAAGCGCGTGCGTCACCCGTCCGAAGTGGTCGAGGTCGGTCAGGAGCTCGACGTTCGCGTGCTCAAGTACGACCGCGAGCGCAACCGCGTCAGCCTGGGCCTGAAGCAGCTGGGCGAGGATCCGTGGGACAACATCTCGCGTCGTTACCCGTCCAACACCCGCGTGTTCGGCAAGGTCTCCAACGTCACCGATTACGGCGCGTTCGTCGAGATCGAGCCGGGCGTCGAAGGCCTGGTGCACGTGTCCGAAATGGACTGGACCAACAAGAACGTCAACCCGCAGAAGGTCGTGCAGGTCGGTGACGAGGTCCAGGTCATGGTGCTGGACGTCGACGAGGAGCGTCGCCGCATCTCCCTGGGCATGAAGCAGGTCACCTCGAACCCGTGGGAGACCTTCGCCGCGATCCACAAGAAGGGCGACAAGGTCGAGGGCCAGATCAAGTCGATCACCGATTTCGGCGTCTTCATCGGCCTGGACGGCGGTATCGACGGCCTGATCCATCTTTCCGACATGAGCTGGAACACCGCCGGCGAAGACATGGCGCGCAACCTGAAGAAGGGCGACACCCTGCAGGCCGTCGTGCTGGCCGTCGACCCGGAGCGCGAGCGCATCAGCCTGGGCGTCAAGCAGCTGGAGCAGGATCCGTTCGGCCAGTTCATGGCCTCGCATCCGAAGGGCTCGAAGGTCACCGGTACCGTCAAGGAAGTCGACGCCAAGGGTGCCGTGGTGGACCTGGCCGAAGGCGTGGAAGGCTACGTGGCCGCCCGCGACATCAACGACCAGCGCGTCGACGATGCCTCGCAGTTCCTCAAGGTCGGCGACGAGATCGAAGCCAAGTTCGTGGGCATGGACCGCAAGGGCCGCACCCTGCAGCTGTCGATCAAGGCGAAGGACGAGGCGGAGACCGCCGAGACCCTGGCCGAGTACAACCGCGTGGCGGCCGAAGCCTCCAGCGGCACCACCAAGCTGGGCGCGCTGCTGCGCGAGCAGCTGGGCAACAAGAACGACTAAGACTGCCAGTCAGTCATGCACGTCCGCGACGGCGGCCCACCCGGGCCGCCGTTTGCGGCACAGCGTCAGATCGGGGATATGACCAAGTCGGAACTCATCGAGATCCTGGCCGAACGACAGGCCCACCTGAAGGCCGACGATGTCGACCTCGCGGTCAAGTCGTTGCTGGAGATGATGGGCGGGTCCCTGGCGCAGGGCGAGCGGATCGAGATCCGTGGTTTCGGCAGCTTCTCGCTGCACTACAGGCCCCCGCGTACCGGCCGCAACCCGAAGACCGGCGATGCCGTCGCGCTGCCAGGCAAGCACGTACCGCACTTCAAGCCGGGCAAGGAGCTCCGCGAGCGCGTGAGCGATGTCGCGCCGCTGCCGGCAGACGACTGATCGGGCAAGGTGCGTCCGCGATCGGCGCGGGCGATTCAGGTCATACTTCATGTGCGCGGTACCGACCCGCGTGAGGCATTGCCGTGTCTGCGCCTGGTCGGACATGCGAACGGAAAGGAGTCGATGCGATGGCGTTCATCACCGAGTGGTTCTGGTTCTTCCTGCTGTTGCCGGTCGCGGCGTTGAGCGGCTGGATCATCGGCCGGCGCGGTGGCGAGCGTCACAGCGACACCCAGGTGAGCCGGCTGTCCACGACCTATTTCCGTGGTCTGAACTATCTGCTCAACGAACAGCCCGACAAGGCCATCGAGCTGTTCCTGCACATCGCCGAGCTCGACAAGGACACCTTCGAGACCCAGGTCGCGCTCGGTCACCTGTTCCGCCGGCGCGGCGAAGTCGATCGTGCGATCCGCCTGCACCAGGGGCTGGTGGAACGTACCGATCTCAGCGATCAGCAACGTGTGCAGGCCCTGCTGGCCCTGGGCGAGGACTACATGCGCTCCGGCCTGCTGGACCGCGCGGAAACCGTCTTCACCGATCTGGCCGCGCTCGACGATCGTGCGCCGCAGGCGCTGCGCCATCTGATCTCGATCTACCAGTCCGAACGCGACTGGCCCAAAGCGATCGAAAACGCCACCCGTTACGAAACCGTGACCGGCGAGCCGATGGGCAAGCTGATCGCCCAGTTCGAATGCGAGCTGGCCGAGCGTCTGCGCTCGACCGGCGACTTCGACGGTGCGCGCGAGGCGGTCGCCCGCGCGTACGCAGCCGATTCGAACTCGGTGCGTGCCGGCATCCTGTCCGGTCGCCTGGAGTTCGACGCCGGCAATGATGCGGCCGCGATCCGCGCCTTCGAACGTGCCGGCCGGCACGACACCGAGTTCCTGCCCGAGATCATGCCGCAGTTGCTGGCGGCCTACGCCCGGATCGGCGACGCGCCCGGTGCGCGCTCGTTCCTGGCCGAGATGACCGAGCACTATCGCGGCATCGCGCCGGTGCTGGCGTTGACGCGGCTGGTCGAGGCCGACCAGGGCATCGCGGCGGCACGCGAGTATCTGGCCGGACAGCTGAAGGACCGGCCGTCGGTCCGTGGCGAAGCGGCGTTGATCGACCTGACGCTGGCAGGCGAGGGCGGCGATCCGGCGCGAACCCTGCACGATCTCAAGCACATCACCGAGCAGTTGCTGGTGCGCAATCCCAGCTACCGCTGCAACCGCTGCGGCTTCGGCGCGCGCAGCCATCACTGGCAGTGCCCGAGCTGCAAGGAGTGGGGCAGCATCAAACCGCTGCTCAACTACGCGGTGGTCTGACGGGCACGTCGGCGATGTCGTTCACGCCGTTCTTGATCGCCGCGGTGGCCGCTGCGATCGCGACCGCCGTCGCGCGCCGCTACGCGCTGTCGCGACGCATGCTGGATCAGCCCGGCGAACGCCGCAGCCATCAGGTCGCCACCCCCCGCGGCGGTGGGATTTCGATCGCGCTCGTGATGCTGGGCGCGTTGGCGTGGCTGGCGGGAACGCGGTTCCTGCCGCAGCCGTTCGCGGTCGCATCGGCCGCGGGCTTGTTGCTGGTGGCCGGCATCGGCTGGTGGGACGATCACCGGCCGCTTCCGGCCAGTCGCCGGCTGGCTGTTCACGTGCTTGCGGCGGCGCTGCTGGGCTGGGGCTGCTGGATGGCCGGTGCTCCGTGGCCGTTGGCGTTGCTGGCGCTCGGGGTTGCGGTCGTGCTGGTGAACGTCTGGAACTTCATGGACGGCATCGATGGCCTCGCTGCCAGCCAGGCGGCCATTGTCGCGGCGACCGCGGCGATGCTGGCGGTTCCGGGCGGCGCGGCCTGGTGGCTGGCGGGGGCGCTCGCCGCGGCCACCATCGGCTTCCTGCCCTTCAACTTCCCGCGTGCCCGCATCTTCCTGGGGGACGTAGGCAGCGGTGCGCTCGGGTTCCTGCTCGCGATCGCGCTGGGAGCGTTGCTGTCGTCGGGGGCAGGGGAGGCGGCTGCAGCAACCTCCGTGCTCTTGCTGCTTCCCGCAAGCGCTTTCCTCGTTGATGCCACGCTCACATTGGCAAGGCGCATGCTACGCCGCGAACGTTGGTGGGAGCCCCACGTCCAGCACGCGTACCAGGCGACCGCCCGCCGTGTCGGCCACGTGGCTACGACGGTGGGCTACGCACTCTGGAGTCTGCTGGGAGCTTCGGTCGCGGTCTGGTGTGCCGACCGGGGAGTCGCATTTAGCTATATGATGACCGCCGCAGTGCTTTGGCAGGTCGCAGGGGGGGGCTGCTGGAGGATGTTGCAGGACGCTGGAAGCCGAATGAACAAGAGCCCCACCCGATGAATCGTTGGTACGACCGCGCGAGCGCCTGGGTTCCGCGCGCGGCCATCGTCGTGCACGACTTGTTCATGGTCTGGCTGTGCTGGATCGTCTTGCACCAGTTCCGCCTGTCGATGCAGCCGATCCAGCCCGAGTTGCCGATGTGGTCGACGACCACGCTGATCGTGCTCGCGGCCCAGGGCATCGTGCTCTGGCAGGTGGGCCTGTATCGCGGCGTCTGGCGGTTCGCCAGCGTTCCCGACCTCGTCAACATCTTCAAGGCCGGTGTTTTCGGCCTGCTCGCGACTCTGATCGCGCTGTTCCTCTACAACCGTCTCGAGGGCGTGCCGCGCACGGTTCTGGTGCTGTACCCCATCGTGCTCACTGCGATGCTCGGCATGCCGCGCCTGTTGTATCGCAGCTGGAAGGATTACAGCCTGACCCAGACCGATCACACGGCGGTCCGTGTGCTGATTCTCGGCGCGGGGCAGGCGGGCGAGGCCTTGCTGCGCGACTTGCGCCGCACCGGGGCCTATCAGGCGGTGGGCTTTCTCGACGATGCGCCCAAGCTGCACGGAAGCCACCTGCAGGGCGTGCCGGTTCTGGGCAGGATCGAGGATGTCGCGCGCATCGCACCCGAAACCGCTGCCCGCCTGCTGATCATCGCGATCCCGTCGCTGGACGCGGCGGCGATGCGCAAGGTCGTCGAGCTGTGCGAGGAGACCGGCCTGCCGTTCCGCACCGTGCCGCGGTTCGACGATCTGCTCGAGGGGCGCTCGCTGCCGGGCGAGCTCAAGGAAGTCGCGATCGAGGATCTCCTGGGTCGCCAGCCGGTGGTGCCGGACTGGAAGGCGATCCGTGGCTGGCTGGGCGGGCGCAGCGTGCTGGTGACCGGCGGCGGTGGCTCGATCGGATCGGAACTGTGCCGCCAGTGCGCCCGCAACGGTGCGCGCCAGATCACTGTGATCGATATCGACGAACTTTCTTTGATCAAGATCGAATCGCTGTTGCGTCGCGATCATCCGCAGGTGGAGTGCATTCCCATCCTCGGCGACTGCGGCGACCCGGCGGTCATGCGTCATGCGCTCGCCAAGGCACTGCCGGAGGCGGTGTTCCATGCGGCCGCCTACAAGCAGGTGCCGGTGCTGGAAGGGCAACTGCGCGAGGGCGTGCGCAACAACGTCCTGGCCACCGAGACGGTCGCCCGCGAGGCGGTCGCGGCGGGCGTGGCGTCGTTCGTGTTGATCTCGACGGACAAGGCGGTCGATCCGGCCAATGTGCTCGGTGCGACCAAACGTCTGGCCGAGATGGTCTGCCAGTCGCTCGCCGCGCCGGCGGAGACGCGTTTCATCACCGTCCGCTTCGGCAACGTGCTCGATTCGGCCGGCAGTGTGGTGCCGCTGTTTCGCGAGCAGATCCGCAGCGGCGGTCCGGTGACGGTGACGGATCCCGAAGTCACCCGCTACTTCATGACGATTCCCGAAGCCTGCCTGTTGATCCTGCAGGCCTCGGCGACGAGTACGCGACACGCGATCTATACGCTCGACATGGGCGAGCCCGTGTCGATCCGGCTGCTGGCCGAGCAGATGATCCGGCTGGCGGGCAAGCATCCGCACCGCGACATCGCGATCGTGTACACCGGGCTGCGGCCGGGCGAAAAACTCCACGAGACGCTGTTTCATGCCGACGAGCGTTATCGGCCGACCTCGCATCCCAAGATCCTGCAGGCCGAGGCGCGCGATATCGATGGAGAGAGCGTTCTGGGTGCGGCTGCACGGCTTCGTAACGCATCCGCCTGCTACGATCTGGATGAACTTTCGGCGACCTTGCGCACCTCGGTACCCGAATTTCTCCCGATCGAGGTGCCCGTCGAATCCAAGGCGCCTACGGTCGTGGCCTTCCCCGCCCGACACGCACGCAGGATATGACCCAACGAATCCGAAAGGCCGTCTTTCCCGTTGCCGGACTCGGCACGCGCTTCCTTCCCGCCACCAAGACCGTTCCGAAGGAGATGCTGCCGATCATCGACCGGCCGCTGATCCAGTACGCCGTCGACGAAGCCATCGAGGCCGGTTGCGACACCCTGGTCTTCGTGACTAACCGTTACAAACATGCGGTGGCGGATTACTTCGACAAAGCCTACGAGCTCGAGCAGAAGCTCGAGCGCGCGGGAAAGCTCGAACAGCTCGACAAGGTCCGCAATCCGCTGCCGGATCACGTCCGGGTGATCTTCGTCACCCAGACCGAGGCGCTCGGGCTCGGCCACGCCGTGCTGTGCGCCAAGCCGGTCATCGGCGACGAACCGTTCGCGGTCCTGCTGCCCGATGATCTGATCTGGAATCGGGGCGACGGCGCACTCAAGCAGATGGCCGACCATGCCGAGCGCAGCGGCGGCGGCGTGATCGCCGTGCAGAATGTGCCCCAGGAGAAGACCTCCAGCTACGGCATCGTCGCCACCCAGGGCTTCGAGGGACGCCACGGCCGCATCACCGGCATGGTGGAGAAGCCCAAGCCCGCGGATGCGCCCAGCACGCTGGCCGTGGTGGGTCGGTATGTGTTGCCGCCGGGCATCTTCGACGCCCTGGAGGCGACCGGTCGCGGCGCCGGGGGCGAGATCCAGTTGACCGATGCCATGGCTGCGATGATCGGCGCGGGGCGTCCATACGACGCCTACCGCTTCCAGGGGACGCGTTTCGATTGCGGCACCCACATCGGTCTGATCGAGGCGACGATCCGGTTCGCGCTCGACCACGAGAAACTCAGCGAGCCGGCCCGCGAGAGCATGCAGCGTGCGCTCGACGACCTGGGTGTCGCCGACAACGCGTAACGCCGTCGGCGCAGCGGCCGCTACGGCGCGCGGCGACGGACCTCGGTCCCGATGTTCCTGATGTTGCAACGAAGAACGGCGCCTCTCGGGCGCCGTTCTTCGTTGCGTCGCGAAACGTGTCCGCGGCCGTCAGAGGGCTTCGAAGATGCCCGCGGCGCCCATCCCGGTGCCGATGCACATCGTGACCATGCCGTACTTCTGCTGCTGCCGGCGCAGGCCGTGGACGAGGGTGGCCGTGCGGATCGCACCGGTCGCGCCGAGCGGGTGACCCAGTGCGATCGCGCCGCCGAGCGGGTTGACCTTGTCGGGATCCAGTCCGCTGTCGCGGATCACTGCCAGCGCCTGGGCTGCGAACGCCTCGTTGAGCTCGATCCAGTCCAGCTGGTCCTTGGTCAGGCCGGCCTGCTTGAGGGCTTTCGGAATGGCGGCGATCGGACCGATGCCCATCACTTCCGGGCGCACACCCGCGACCGAGAAGCTGACGAAGCGCGCCAGCGGCGTCAGGCCGTAATCCTTGATCGCCTGCTCGGAGGCCAGCAGCACCGCGCCGGCGCCGTCGCTCATCTGCGAGGCGTTGCCGGCGGTGACGGTGCCGCCGAACTGGCCGTTGCGGAACACCGGCCGCAGCTTGGCCAGTGCTTCGACCGACGTGCCCGGGCGCGGCCCTTCGTCGGTATCGACCAGCAGCTTCTTCAGCTGGATCGCGTTGCCGGCGAGGTCGGGCACGTGCGACAGGATCTCGTAGGGGCTGATCTCGTCCTTGAACGCGCCGGCCTCGATGGCCGCCAGCGCCTTGCGGTGGGAGGCGGCGGCGAAGGCGTCCTGCTCCTCGCGCGAGACCTTCCATTCCTCGGCGACCTTCTCGGCGGTGATGCCCATGCCGTAGGCGATGGCGACGTGGTCGTCCTTGAACACCGATGGCGACAGCGCGACCTTGTTGCCCATCATCGGCACCATGCTCATGCTTTCGGTGCCGCCCGCCAGCATCAGGTCGGTGTTGCCGAGGCGGATCTGGTCCGCAGCCAGCGCGACCGCCTGCAAGCCGGACGAGCAGAAGCGGTTGACGGTCTGGGCGGCCACGGTGTCGGGCAGGCCGGCCAGCAGCGCGCCGATGCGCGCCACGTTCATGCCTTGCTCGCCTTCGGGCATGGCGCAGCCGATGATGGCGTCGTCGATACGCCCGGTATCGATGCCCGGCGCCTGCGCGACGACGGCCCTCAGGACATGCGCGAGCATGTCGTCGGGACGGGTGTTGCGGAACACGCCCTTCGGCGCCTTGCCCACGGGCGTGCGGGTGGCGGCGACGATGTAGGCGTCCTGGATCTGCTTGGTCATGGGGTGGACTCCGGAGTCTGGATTCGGGTGGGAACGCGTCGGCACGGCATCCGCACTGGGCGGATACCGGTCCCGAACCTCAGTTCCTCAGCGGCTTGCCGGTCTTGAGCATGTGACCGATGCGGGCCTGTGTCTTTTCCTGCTGGGCGAGCTCGACGAAGTGCCTGCGCTCCAGCGTGAGCAGCCAGTCCTCGTCGACCACCGCATTGCGGTCGACTTCGCCGCCGCACAGCACGGTGGCGATGCGGGTGGCGATTTCGTCGTCGTAGGGGCTGATGAAGCGGCCTTCGAGCATGTTCACCAGCAGCATGCGGAACGTGGCGATGCCGACGTCGCCGGCCACGCGGATGCGGCGTGCCGGCAGCGGCGGGCGGTAGCCGGCCTCGGCCAGCGCGCGCGCCTCGGCCTTGGCGATGTGCAGCAGCTCGTAGGCGTTGAAGACCACGCGGTCGTCGGCACGCAGCAGGCCCAGCTCCTTGGCGTTGACCGCGGAATTGGAGACCTTGGCCATCGCCACGGTCTCGAAGGTCTTCTTCAGTTCGGCGAACACGTCGCCGCCGGGGCCGGCGGCTTCGGACGCCCGCAGGGCGATCTCTTTCAGGCCGCCGCCGGCCGGCAACAGGCCGACGCCGGCCTCGACCAGGCCGATGTAGCTTTCCAGGTGCGCCACGGTGCGGGCACTGTGCATCTGGAACTCGCACCCGCCCCCCAGCGCCAGCCCGCGAACGGCGGCCACCACCGGCACCAGCGCGTACTTGATCCGCTGGCTGGTGCGCTGGAAGTTGGCGACCATCGCCTCGAACGCATCGACCTTGCCGGCCTGCAGCAGGCCCAGGGCGCCGGCCAGGTCGGCACCGGCGGAGAAGGGCTCCTTCGGCTGCCAGATCACCAGGCCCTGGAAGTCGCGCTCGGCGATGGCGATCGCCTCCTGCAGTCCGTCGAGGACCTGGTCGGAAACCGTGTGCATCTTGGTCTTGAACGAAACCACGCCGATCCCGTCGCCGTCGTGCCACAGGCGCACGCCGTCGTTTTCGTAGACGGTCTCGCCTTGCGCGAAGGTTTCGCCCAGCACCGGGTCGGGAAACCGCTGGCGGGCATAGACGGGCAGGGTGGAGCGGGCGACCTGCGTGCCCTCGGCCGGGCTGTAGCTGCCCTCGGCCGAATGCACGCCCTTGCGGCCGTCGAGCACCCAGGCCGGCAACGGGGCGTCGCTCATGGCCTTGCCGGCGGCGATGTCGTCGGCGATCCACTGCGCCACCTGCTGCCAGCCCGCGGCCTGCCACGTTTCGAAGGGCCCGAGCGACCAGCCGTAACCCCAGCGGATGGCGAGATCGACATCGCGCGCGGTCTCGGCGATGTCGGCCAGATGGTAGGCGCTGTAGTGGAACAGGTCGCGGAACACCGCCCACAGGAACTGCGCCTGCGGATGGGCGCTTTCGCGCAGCTTCTGGAACTTCTCCGCGGGGTTCTTGATTTTCAGGATCTCGACCACCTCGTCGGCGGCCTTGCGGTCGGCGGGGCGGTAGTCCTGCTTCTCAAGATCGAGGACGTTGATGTCCTTGCCGACCTTGCGGAAGATGCCGGCGCCGGCCTTCTGGCCCAGCGCCCCCTGATCGATCAGGGCCTGCAGCCATGCCGGAGCGGCGAAGTACTTGTGCCACGGGTCGTCGGGCAGGGTGTCGGCCATGGTCTTGATGACGTGGGCCATCGTGTCCAGGCCGACCACATCGGAGGTGCGGTAGGTCGCCGACTTCGGGCGGCCGACCAGCGGGCCGGTCAGCGCGTCCACCTCGTCGAAACCGAGCCCCGACTGCTGGGTGTGGTGGATCGTGGACAGGATCGAGAACACGCCGATCCGGTTGCCGATGAAGTTCGGGGTGTCCTTGGCGTAGACCACGCCCTTGCCGAGCTGGGTCGTCAGGAAGGTCTCGAGCCCTTCGAGCACGCGCCTGTCGGTGCCGGCGGCCGGAATCAGCTCGGCCAGGTGCATGTAGCGCGGCGGGTTGAAGAAGTGCACGCCGCAGAACCGATGGCGAAGTTCTTCAGGAAGAACATCCGCCAACGCATTGATGCCGAGACCCGAAGTATTGCTGGCGAGGACCGCATGCCCGGCCACGTGCGGCGCGATCTTGCGGTACAGATCCTGCTTCCAATCCATCCGTTCGGCGATGGCCTCGATGATCAGGTCGCAGTCCTCGAGCTGGCTCAGGCCGGTCTCGTAGTTGGCCGGGACGATCGCCTCGGCGAGCGCCTTGCTCGCCAACGGCGCAGGACTCAACTTGCCGAGGTTGCCGATCGCCTTCAGGACGATGCCGTCCTGGGGGCCGTCCTTTGCCGGCAGATCGAACAGGACGGTGTCCACGCCGGCGTTGGTCAGGTGTGCGGCGATCTGCGCGCCCATGACGCCGGCGCCCAGTACGGCGGCCCGGCGGACCAGAAGTTTCTCAGACATTCTTCGCAACTCCTTGAATCGAAAAAGATCGAATCGACAGCTGTCGATCCGGAATGGATCCGCCCTCGGGCGGGTGAACAGACGATCGCGGCGTGCGGGCGATCGGCGATGTCATTGGCAACGGATGCCCGCCGCCGCGAACCGGATCAGCTCCTGCGCCGCGCGACGCCGATGCTCGGCCTCGTCGACGCCGGGCGGCCGCCGGATCAGGCCGAAATCCGCCATCGCGTAGGTCAGCGCGCCGCCCAGGAAATCCAGGCGCCAATACAGCGCTTCCTTGCTCAGGCCGGGGACGCAATCGGCGATCGCGCGGGCGAATTCGCGCTGGACATGGCCGTAGCGCTCGGACAGGAAGCCGCGCAGGCGGTCGTTCTGTTCCGCATAGGCGCGCGCGATGATGCGAATGAAGGCCGCGCCCCCGTCGCGATCGCCCGCCAGCGCCAGCGCCGGCTCCACGAATGCGGCCAGGACGGCTTCCAGCGCGCCGGGCCGCTCCATCCGGGCCGCGTTGAGCATCAGCAGGCGTTGGGCACTCATATCGTCCATGCGGCGCCGGAAGACCTCGTTGACGAGATTCTCCTTGCTGCCGAAGTGGTAGTTGACCGCCGCGATATTGACGTCCGCGCGGCCGGTCACCTGGCGCAGGGACGTGGCGCTGAACCCCTGGTCCGCGAACAGTTCTTCAGCGGCGCC
Organism: Luteimonas abyssi; assembly: GCF_001482195.1. Taxonomy (GTDB): domain Bacteria; phylum Pseudomonadota; class Gammaproteobacteria; order Xanthomonadales; family Xanthomonadaceae; genus Luteimonas; species Luteimonas abyssi. The sequence continues at coordinate 1,581,778 of NZ_KQ759763.1, forward strand.
GAGGATGCGCTCCTTGGTCGAAAACTGGGAAGAAGCCATGCCGCTCCACAATCAAACGCTTGTTTGGATGGTAGGCGGGTGTGGCGCGCGCGGTCAAACCGCAGCGCAACATCGGCATCGGGGCGCCTTCAAATGCGAATCGCGATGAGCTAGAATCGCTGCCAACCAGGTTGGCTAAACCCGCGCAAAGTCGCGGGTTTTTCCATTTCCCTGTGAACCTTCCCTGTTAATCCGGGCCGCGATTCGTTGCCGCCCACCCGATCGGAGACCGTCCATGGCGCTCGAGCGCACCCTGTCCATCATCAAGCCCGACGCCGTTGCCAAGAACGTCATCGGCGAGATCTACGCCCGTTTCGAGAAGGCCGGCCTGAAGGTCGTGGCCGCCCGCATGAAGCAGCTGTCGCGCAAGGAAGCCGAGGGCTTCTACGCGGTACATCGCGAGCGTCCGTTCTTCAACGCCCTGGTCGAGTTCATGATCTCGGGTCCGGTGATGATCCAGGTGCTGGAAGGCGAGGGCGCCATCGCCAAGAACCGCGACCTGATGGGCGCGACCAATCCGAAGGACGCCGAGGCGGGCACCATCCGCGCCGACTTCGCCGATTCGATCGACGCCAACGCCGTGCACGGGTCGGACGCCGCCGAGACGGCAGCCGTCGAGATCGCATACTTCTTCCCGAGCACCGACGTCTACGCGCGTTGATCGCGCAGTGACCGCGCCATGACCGACCGCATCGACCTGCCCCAGTCACCCGCAAGCGCCGCGACCGGATCCGCTCCGGCCGCGGCGTCGTCGCGCGCGGCCGTCGGGCAGGGCGGTGCGGCGGCCGCGCCGCCGCCGGCCCGGCAGAACCTGCTGGAGCTGGACCGCGAGGGCCTGGAGCGCTTCTTCGTCGAGAGCCTCGACGAGAAGCGTTTCCGCGCCCACCAGATCATGAAGTGGATCCACCACCGGCACGTCACCACCTTCGAGGAGATGACCGACCTCGGCAAGGCGTTGCGCGCCAAGCTCGAGGCGCATGCGGACATCCGCGTGCCCGGGATCCAGTTCGAGAAGCCCTCCGTCGACGGCACCCACAAGTGGCTGCTCGGCATGGACGGCAAGAACGCCATCGAGACGGTGTTCATCCCCGACAAGGGGCGCGGCACGCTGTGCGTGTCGTCGCAGGTCGGTTGCGCGCTGAACTGCCAGTTCTGCTCCACCGCGACCCAGGGCTTCAACCGCAACCTGTCGACCGCCGAGATCATCGGCCAGGTCTGGGTCGCGGCGCGCCACCTCGGCAACGTGCCGCACAAGCAGCGCAAGCTCACCAATGTCGTGATGATGGGCATGGGCGAGCCGCTGATGAATTTCGACAACGTCGTGCGCGCGATGAGCGTGATGCGCGACGATCTCGGCTACGGGCTGGCGAACAAGCGGGTGACCCTGTCCACCGCCGGCATGGTGCCGATGATCGACCGCCTCGGCGAGGCCAGCGACGTCTCGCTGGCGGTCTCGCTGCACGCGGCCAACGACGAACTGCGCACCGAACTGGTGCCGCTGAACAAGAAGTACCCGATCGCCGAGTTGATGGCCGCCTGCCAGCGCTACGCGCTGCGTCGCAAGGGCACCTCGATCACGTTCGAGTACACGCTGATGCGCGGGGTCAACGACCGCCCCGAGCACGCCCGCCAGTTGGCCAAGCTGATGCGCGCCTTCGACCGCGCGGTGCAGATGAAGGACGCCGCCAAGGTCAACCTGATCCCGTTCAACCCGTTTCCGGGCACGCGCTTCGAGCGCTCCGACGACGCCGACATCCGCACCTTCCAGAAGCTGTTGCTCGATGCGCAAGTGCTGACCATGGTCCGGCGCACCCGGGGCGACGACATCGATGCGGCCTGCGGGCAGCTCAAGGGACAAGTGGCCGACCGCACCCGGCGACAGGCCGAGTTCCAGAAGCAGCTGAAGGCGCAGGGAGGCGTCGATGCGGCGCTCTGAGCCGGCGGCGCGCGTTCTGTTCGTCATCGCGGTCGCGGCCGCGGTTCTCGCCGTCGGTTGTTCGTCCCGTCCCAGCTACACCGTGCGCGGCGAGACCAGCGTGGCGCCCGAGTACAACATCCGCTCGCGCCCGCAGGATCGTCGCCAGGCAGAGGCCGCGCTGCACCTGAGCCGGGCCGACCGCGCCCTCGCCACCGGCGATCTCGACGCCGCCGAGGCCGCCGCCCGCGAAGCCCTTCGGCTCGATGCGAAGTCCGCCGACGCGCTGACCATCCTCGCATTCATCGAGCAGGGTCGCGGACGCCCCGCGCAGGCCGGCGAGTTCTACCGCCGCGCCGCCGAGGCCGCGCCCGGCGACGTCATCGTGCTCAACAACTATGGGGCCTGGCTGTGCGGCAACGGCCGTGCCGTGGAGGCGATGGGCTACTTCGACCGCGTGCTGTCCGACGAGCGTCACGGCCGGCATGCCGACACGCTCGCCAATTCCGGCACCTGCGCCGCCGCGGCGGGGCAGCCCGACCGGACCGAGCGCGACCTGCGCGTGGCGCTGCGCCTGGATCCGGAAAACGCGCTGGCATTGTCATCGATGGCGGAATACCAGTACCGTATTGGGCAGTTTTTCGAGGCGCGCGCATTCTCGCAGCGCCGTCTGGCGGCCGCACCGGCGACTGCCGGCGCGCTCCGGCTGGCCTCGCAGATCGAAGAAGCACTCGGCGACAAGGTGAACGCCGATCGTTACCGTCAGCAACTGGGAACGGAATTCCCGGGCGCGCTGTCCGAATCAGCCGGGGAAAGCAGTCAGCCATGACATCTGCAGCGAATCCAGGCCTGCCCGACCAGGGCCACGGTGATCGCCTGCGAGACGCCCGCGAGCACGCCGGGCTGACGGTGGAGGCCGTCGCGTCCAAGATGCGCGTGCCGATCCGGGTCGTCGAGTCGCTCGAAGCCGGTGATTGGGGTCGCCTCGGCGCACCGGTCTTCGTGCGTGGCCAGATCCGCAGCTATGCGCGCGCGCTCGGCCTGCCGGGCGATGCCCTGTGGCCGGAAGACGCGCAGCGCCCGGTGGAACCCTCGCGGCTCGAGCCGCGTACCTACACCTCGCCGGTGCAGCGGTTCGCCGAACAGGCCGCCCGTCGCCTGGTCTACGTGGTGATCACCGCGGCCATCGCGGTGCCGGTCTGGGTGGTGACGCGCCAGCATGTCGACGGCGGCATCCAGTCGCTGGCCTCGCTCGATGTGGATCCTGCCGATCTCGCGCAGCCCGTCGATGGCGAGCGCGGGCCGGACAGCCGTCCGCCGGCGACGCAATCGCAGCGGCCGTTCGTGGCGTCGATCACGCCCTCGGTCCAACGCGCGCCGCAGCCGCAGGCCGTGCCGGATACGTCGCCCGCCGCCTCGTCGCTGACGCTGGCCTTCCGCGACGAGAGCTGGATGCAGATCATGGCGCCCGACGGCAGCGAGCTCGAGCAGGGGCTGCTGCGGTCGGGCGAGTCGCGGACCTACGAGGCCGGTCAGGTGGGGCGCGTGGTGCTGGGCAACGCCGGCGCGGTGGAGGTCCGACGCGGCGACGAGGTTCAGGATACGTCGGCCTTCCAGCGGGCGAACGTGGCGCGCTTTAGGGTATCCTCTGACGGCTCGCTGGCCCCGGTCTCCGATTGACGGAGCGCGCGGAGCGGGCATGACCGCCGGGCCGTGGTCCCGGTGCAGATCCAGTCGTCGGCGTTGAGCGCGGACGACTTCCCAGAAGAACAACAAGGCCGTGCACGCAATGCGTACGGCGAGAACGCGTACGGCGAACAACGGCATGGCGATCGACGATCTTCCCGACGAACACGAACAGAGCGAGCGCGTCCGCGACTGGCTGCGACAGAACGGTTTCGGCATCGTGGCCGGCCTGCTGGTCGCGCTGGGGCTCATCTTCGGCTGGCGCTGGTGGCAGGGCGAGCAGCATGTGCAGCGGGTCGAGGCCAGCGTCGCCTACCAGCGGATGGTGGCTGACCTCGCCACCGGCGACCTCGACGATGCCCGTCAGCAGGTCGCCGCGATGCAGGGGAGCCGCTACGCGACCCTCGCCGCGCTCGAACTGGCGCGCGCGCAGGTCGACGGCGACGATGTCGACGGCGCCATCCAGACCCTGGAGGCCGCCGACGCCTCGGACCCGGCCCTGGAGCCGATCCGCCGCCAGCGTCTGGCGCAGCTCCTGATCGCGGCCGAACGGGCCGACGAGGCCGTCGCACTGCTGCAGGATGCGAGCGATCCGTCCGGCCTGGAGACCCTGGGCGACGCCCAGGTGGCGCTGGCCCGGTCGGACGACGCGCGCGCCACGTATGGTCGTGCGCTTGCCCAGCTCGATGTCGCCTCGCCCGGACGCGGCCTGATCGAACTCAAGCTCGCCGATGTCGGCGGCGAACCGACCCCGAACGAGGCTCTCTGATGATGTCCGCTTCCCGTACCCTGGCCCAGCGCACGGCCATCGTGCTGCTCAGCGTGGCGTTTCTCTCCGGCTGCAGCACCGTGCGCGGCTGGTTCAGCAGCAACGACGACGACACCCCCAACACCACCGATCCCGTGGAGCTCGTCGATTTCACCGCGACCGCCTCGGCCAACCGGCTGTGGACGGCGAGCGCGGGGCGCGGCGAACGCCGGATCGGCGTGCGCCAGGCGCCGACGATCTCCAACGGCCGGGTGTACGCGGCGGCGGTGCGCGGCGGCGTAAGGGCCTTCGACCTGCAGACCGGCGCCCGGGTGTGGCATTACGACTCCGACCTGCGCCTGTCCGGCGGCCCCGGCGTGGGCGACGGCTTGGTGGTCGTGGGCGGCCTGGATGGCGAAGTGGTCGCACTCGACGCCGAGACCGGCGCGGAGCGCTGGCAGGCCAAGGTGCAGAACGAGGTGCTGGCGGCGCCCGTGATCGGCCAGGGCGTCGTGATCGTGCGTTCCAACGACGGGCGCGTGACCGCGTTCGATGCCACGACCGGCGATCGCCGCTGGTTCTGGGTCCGCGAGCTGCCGACGCTGACCCTGCGCGGGCACGGCTCGGTCGTGCTCGGCCCGGGCATCGCCTTCACGGGCAACGACGACGGCACCGTCGCCGCGCTGAGCCTCAGCGACGGCCGGGTGTTGTGGGAGCAGATGGTCGGGGTGCCCGAGGGCCGTACCGAGCTCGAGCGCATGGCCGATATCGACGGCACCCCGGTGCTGGAGGACACGACGCTGTTCGCGACCAGTTACGCGCGGCAGACCATGGCGATCGAAGGCCCGAGCGGGCGCCCGTTGTGGGCCAGCGATCGCGGCGGTGCCGGGCGTCCGGCGATCACGGCGAACCTGGTCACGGTGTCGGATCCGGCCGGCAGCGTCTGGGGCCTGGACAAGCGCAGCGGTTCGCCGATGTGGCACCAGGACGGCCTGGCGCGGCGCGATCTCACCTCCGCGGTCGCCCATGGCAACTACGTCGTGGTCGGCGATTACGACGGCTACCTGCACTGGCTCAGCCTGGACAGCGGGCAGTTCGCGGCCCGCGCCCGCGCCGGCCGCAAGGCGCTGCGCGGCACGCCGGTCGTGGCCGACGGCATCCTCGTGGTGCAGAACGTCGAAGGCGACCTGAGCGCCTGGCGCATCGGCGCCGAGTAAGCGCGTGGCGCCCCGCGTCGCGGGGTCCGCATCGCTGCACTACCATGGGCACCGGCCGCGTCGAGCGGCCGGTGCCGTTTTCGCGTTCGGCGCATCGGATGGGCGTGGTGCCGGACGTCGTCGCCCGCAGGCCGATGTACCCGGCTGATTCTTGACCCGGCCGATGTCCGCATCGGGCCGATTCTTCTCCAGGGTTGATCTCCATGCTTCCACTCGTCGCCCTCGTGGGCCGCCCCAACGTCGGCAAGTCGACACTGTTCAACGCGCTCACGCGGACCCGCGACGCGCTCGTGCACGACGAGCCGGGCGTGACCCGCGACCGCCACTACGGGGTGTGCCGGCTCGATCCGGAGCGGCCGTTCGTGCTGATCGACACCGGCGGCATCGCCGGCGACGAGGCGGGGCTGGCCGGTGCCACCGCGCGCCAGGCCCGGGCGGCGGCGGAGGAGGCGGATCTGGTGCTGTTCGTGGTCGACGGCCGCGAAGGCGCCTCCGCGCTCGACGACGACCTGATGCGCTGGCTGCGCAAGAGCGACCGGCCGACCCTGCTGGTGGTCAACAAGACCGACGGCCTGGATACCCGGGCCGCGGTCGCGGAGTTCGCGCGGTACGGCTTCGACGACATCGTGCCGGTGTCGTCGGCCCATCGCGTGGGCCTGGACGAACTGATCGAGGACGTCATGGCCCGGCTGCCCGAGGCCGGGGCGGGCGAGGAACTGGACCAGGATCCCGAGCGGATGCGCGTCGCCTTCGTCGGGCGGCCGAACGTCGGCAAGTCGACCCTGGTCAACCGCCTGCTGGGCGAGGAGCGGATGATCGCCTCCGAGGTCCCGGGCACGACCCGCGATTCGATCGCCGTGGACCTGGAGCGCGACGGGCGCAAGTACCGCCTGATCGACACCGCCGGCATCCGCCGGCGCGCGCGCGTCGAGGAGGCGGTCGAGAAGTTCTCGGTGGTCAAGACGCTGCAATCGATCGAGGAATGCCAGATCGCCGTGGTGCTCATCGACGCCAGCGAAGGCGTCACCGACCAGGACGCCAGCGTGCTCGGTGCGGTGCTCGATGCCGGCCGCGCCCTGGTGGTGGCGGTGAACAAGTGGGACGGCCTGACCACCTACCAGCGCGAGCAGGTCGAGGCGCTGTTGTCGCGCAAGCTCGCGTTCGTGCCGTGGGCCGAGGCGATCCGGATCAGCGCCAAGCACGGCTCGGGCCTGCGCGAGCTGTTCCGCGGCATCCACCGTGCGCACGTCTCGGCCACCCGCGAGCTCGGCACCACCGAGGTCACCCGGGCGCTGGAGATGGCCTACGAGAGCAACCCGCCGCCGACCGTGCGCGGCCACGTGCCGAAGCTGCGCTTCGCGCACCCGGGCGGCACCAACCCGCCGACCATCGTCGTGCACGGGTCGCGCCTGAAGAGTCTGCCGCAGAGCTATCACCGCTACCTGGAGAACTTCTTCCGCAAGCGGTTCAAGCTGGTCGGCACCCCGGTGCGCTTCGTCTTCAAGGAAGGCGACAACCCGTACAAGGACCGCAAGAACGTGCTCACCGAGCGCCAGGTGGCGCGCAAGCGCCGGTTGCTGCGCCACGTCAAGCGCAAGTAGGCCTGCGGCGTGACCGCGGACATGGCGCCGCCACCGCCGCCGGCCACGCCGGCCGACGTGACGCCGGCCGACGTGACGCTGGGAATCCTGGCCGGCGGACGCGCGAGCCGGCTCGGGGGCCTCGACAAGGCCTGGCTGCACCGCGACGGCCGGTCGCAGATCGAATCGATCATTGCCGAGCTCACGCCGCTCGTGGGCGCGGTGCTGGTCTCGGCCAACCGGAACGCCGAACGCTACCGCGCGCTCGCCCTGGACGTGGTCGCCGATGCGCACCCGGACTGCGGGCCGGTGGGCGGCCTGCACGCGCTCGCGCACGCCTGTGCGACGCCCTGGCTGCTCACCGTGCCTGTGGATGCGCTGCGGCTCGCGCCGGCCGCCGTCCGTGCCCTGATCGCCCATGCGCCCGCGTTCGCCGAAGACGACGACGGCTTGCAGCCGCTGTTCGCCTGCTGGCCCGCACACCGGCTGACGATGGCCGCAGCGCAGGCCATCGCCGACGGGCGTCTGCCGGTGCGCGGCCTGCATGCGGCGCTCGGCATGCGTGCCGTGGCGATTTCCGGCACGATCGGCAATCTCAACACCGCGGACGATCTGGCGGCGGCCGGCGTCCGTCCCGACGCCCGACGGCCGTGATCTCCCGCATCGACGCGGGTGCCGCACGCCATCGCGCATCGACCGCGCGCCGGCACCGCGATCCCGGCGTGCCGCCGAATCCCAAGCCTTTCGTACATCTGGACCCTACGTGACCCCGTCATTTCCGACCCGCATCTCGTACGCGCAGGCCTGCGCCATTCTCGACGCCGCCGCGGCGCGCAAGCGCCTGCCGGTCGAACGCCGGCCGCTGGCCCGCGCGCACGGCCACGTGCTGGCCGAGGATGTCCGGGCGACGCTGCCGCAGCCGCCGTTCGACAACTCCGCGATGGACGGCTTCGCCTTCCGGCACGACGACCTGGCGCAGGCGCGCGACGCCGGCCTGGCCTTGGCGGGCGAACAGTTCGCGGGCGAGCAGGCGCCGCTCGATGTCGCCGCCGGCACCTGCATCCGGATCACCACCGGCGCGCCGCTGCCGCCGGCCGCCGATACCGTGGTGATGAAGGAAGACACCGAGCTCTTGCAGGACGCCGACGGCACGACCCGCGTGCGCTTGCGCGTCGACCTGCCGCGCGGACGCCATGTGCGCAGCGCCGGCGAGGACAGCAAGGCCGGCGACCTGCTGGTGGCCGCCGGGCAACCGTTGACCGCGTCCCGGCTGGCGCTGTGCGCGTCGCAGGGGCTGGCGGAGGTCGCGGTCCGGCGGCGCCCGACCGTGGCGGTCTTCACCACCGGCGACGAGCTCGTGGAGCCCGGCCAGGCGCTGGCCCCCGGACAGATCTACAACTCCAACCGCGTGCAGTTGATGGCGTCCCTGCGCGATGCCGGACTGGAACCCACCGCGTGGCCGACGCTCCCCGACGATCCCGCACAGGTGTATTCGGCGCTGCTGCACGCCGGGCACGCGTTCGATCTGGTGATCACCTGCGGCGGCGTCTCGGCGGGCGAGAAGGACCACCTGCCAGCCCTGTTGCAGGAGAAGGCCGAGATCCTGTTCTGGAAGGCGCGCCTGAAACCGGGCATGCCGGTGCTGCTGGCCGAGGGCGGGCAGTTGGGCGATGCGCTGTTCCTGTGCCTGCCGGGCAATCCGGTCTCGGTGCTGGCGACCTGGCTGGCGCTCGGACGCCGGCTCGCCGAGGGCTTGCAGGGCGCCGCCGAACCGCCGCGGCGATTCGCCAGGCTGGCCAGCGACTGGGACAAGCGCCACGAGCGCCTGGAGTTCCTGCGCGGCCGCCTGCGCTGGCGCGACGACGGCACGCTGGAGGTCGAACCCAACCCCGCCGACGGCTCCCACCGCATGCGCGCGGCAGCGGATTCCGACGCCCTGGTCGTGCTCGACGAGGGCGCGCGCCCGTATCCGGCCGGGACCGCGGTGGAAGTGATCCTCTACTGAGGCCGCGCCCGGAGCGCGCGCAACGCTGCGATGCAGGCCTGGCCCGCCGCGGCCGGGCCGACGGGGGGATAATCCGCCCATGACAGCGACCGAGATTGCTCCCGAAGACGCGCGCCGGCGGCACCAGGCCGGCAGCCTCCTGATCGATGTGCGCGAAGCCCACGAACGCGACCTCGGCATGGCCGACGGCGCGGCCGGCATCGCCCTGGGCGACCTGGCCCGCGAGATCGCCGGTGTCGCCCCGGATCCCGATGCCGAAATCCTGCTGATCTGCCAGTCCGGCGGGCGGTCCGCGCAGGCCGTGGAACTGCTCGCCGCGCAGGGGTATCGACGCCCGCTGTCGGTCGCCGGCGGCACCTCGCGCTGGCAGGCCGAAGGCCTGCCGATGGGGGCGCCGGCCGAGGGCGTGGACCCGGATTTCCACGAGCGCTACGCGCGCCACCTGCGCCTGCCGGAGATCGGCGTGGACGGGCAGGCGCGCCTGGCCGAGGCGACCGTGCTGTTGATCGGCGCAGGTGGCCTGGGTTCGCCCGCGGCCTACTACCTGGCCGCGGCCGGCATCGGCCGCGTGCGCATCGCCGACGACGACGTCGTGGACCGCAGCAACCTGCAGCGCCAGATCCTGCACACCGATGCCCGCATCGGCAGCGCCAAGGTCGCCAGTGCGGCGACCGCGCTCACCGCGCTCAACCCCCGGGTGCGGGTGGAGGCGGTGGCCGAACGCGTCACCGCCGCAAACGTCGAGCGGCTGTTGGAGGGCGTGGACGTCGTCATCGACGGCGCGGACAACTTCCCCGTGCGCTACCTGCTCAACGACGCCTGCGTGAAGCTGGGCAAGCCGCTGGTCTACGGCGCCGTGCATCGCTTCGAGGGCCAGAGCAGCGTCTTCGACACCGCCGGGCGCCGCGGCCAGGCGCCGTGCTATCGCTGCCTGTTCCCGGAGCCGCCGCCGCCGGAGGCCGCGCCCAATTGCGCCGAGGCCGGCGTGCTCGGCGTGCTGCCCGGGGTGATCGGGCTGATCCAGGCGACCGAGGCGATCAAGCTGCTGCTCGGGATCGGCACGCCGCTGCGCGGTCGCCTGCTGCATTTCGACGCGCTCGACATGCGGTTCCGCGAAACCCGGCTGCACGCCGACCCGGACTGCCCGCTGTGCGCGCCCGGCCGGCCGTTCCCCGGCTACATCGACTACGTCGCCTTCTGCGCCGCGGGCACCGGCTGACGACCTCACGCCTCGTCGCGCCGGCCACGCCGACCCGCAGGCGTGGCGACGCCCTTCACGTCGCGACACGCAGGATCGACACGACTTTCCTACGGAGACGGCGATGCGGTCTGTCGCGATGGCCCTCGGCCTGATGCTGGTGTGGTGCGCATTGCTGGCGATGCCGGCGCCGGCGCACGCCGCCGATCCCTGTCCCTTGCTGCGCAGCCAGACGACCTCCGCCGAGACCGGGGTGAGAATCGCGGCCATCGCCTGCGAGGAGCACCTGCACTGGCATCGTCCTTTCATCGACGAGCGGGGGCGGGTGGCGGGCTCGGTGGTGCGCGAAGCGGAGACCGGGCTGCTGACCAATGGCGAGCAGGCCTGGCGCCGCGTCGCCACCTACTGGCGCGACAGCGGGCTGCTCCCGGCCGCCGCCGGGCGTCCGGGCGCCATGGATTGTGCTTATGCGCCGTACGCCACGACGCCGTCGCCGGCCTGCCGCGCCTTCGTCGTGGATACGCCGTGGTCGGCCGCGTTCGTGTCGTGGGTGATGCGTCGCGCGGCGCTGCCCGGCTTCAATGCCGCGGCCAGCCACGTGGCGTACGTGCGCGATGCCTATCGCTCGCCGGAGACCAGCGCCTACCGCGTGGCCGCGCCGGAATCGGCGCCGGTCCGTCCGGGCGATCTGCTGTGCTACGTGCGTGCCGCCAACCGCGTGTTCGGGTTCCAGGGGCTGGCCCAACTGCTGGCCGGCGGCGAGGAAGGCCTCGGGATGCACTGCGACGTGATCGTCGGCACGGACCCGGGGCAGGGCCTGGCCTGGCTGGTCGGCGGCAACGTGTTCGATGCGGTCACCTCGCGCACCTTGCCGCTCAGCGCGGGCGGGCACCTGCAGGGGTTGTCCATGCGCCAGTCGGACGATCCGGCCTGCAGTCCGGAGTGGCCGTCCGCCTGCGACGCCAACCGGCAGGACTGGACCGTGCTGCTGCAACTGCAGCCGGAGCAGACGCTGGCCGGCCTGACACCGGCTCCGGCCTGGCCGCCGTTGCAGGAGACCGCACCCACCGGCGCCCCCATGTCCGCACCCGGCCCGGGCGCGGTACCGACCGCGCCGCGACCGACGCAGATGTGTTGCATCGAATGCGTCGCCGGCGACGGCCTGCCGCGCTGCCCGGTGCGTTAGACCGCACGCGCCGTCACGGGCGTCCGCAACACGGGTTTCGATGTGGCCGTACCGGCCATCAGCCCATCAACCCATCAGCGCGGGTGCGCGCGTTGCGCGGCCTCGAACGCGGCGACCTGCTCGGGCGTGGCCTCGCGCTGGTGCTGCGCCTTCCACTCGGCGAACGGCATGCCGTAGATCCGCTCGCGGGCGGCGTCCTTGTCCATGGCGATGTCGTGCTCGGCGGCGGCCTCGCGGTACCAGTCGGCCAGGCAGTTGCGGCAGAAGCCGGCCAGGATCATCAGGTCGATGTTCTGCACATCGGGCCGGCGCTCATTGAGGTGCTGCAGCAGGCGCCGAAACGCGGCGGCCTCGAGCGCGGTCTGGGTGTCCGGTGTGGGGTCGGTCATGGGGCGTGTCGATCGGGGGGAAGAAGCGTCCAGCTTGGCCCGCCCACGCCGCGCCTGCAAACCCGCCCCGGCTTCGGCGACAATAGCGCGCCGCGATCCACCACAGTGCCCATGACGCCCGATTCCGATCCTTCGGCCCGCATCCTCGACGGCCGCCGCATCGCCGATTCCCTGCTCGACGAACTGCGCCTGCGGGTCGACGCGCGGGTCGCGGCCGGCGGCAACCGGCCCGGGCTGGCGGTGGTGCTGGTCGGCGGCGATCCGGCGTCGCAGTCGTACGTGCGCAACAAGCGCCGGGCGGCGGAGAAGGTCGGCATCCGCGCGATCGACATCGATCTGCCCGCCGACACCGGCGAAGCCGAACTCGAAACCCTGATCGACCGGCTCAATGCCGATCCCGAGGTCGACGGCATCCTGATCCAGCTGCCGCTGCCGGGCATTCCCGATGCCAACCGGCTCATCCAGCGCATCGATCCGCGCAAGGACGTCGACGGCTTCCACCCCGAGAACGTCGGCCGCCTGGTGCTGCGCCAGTTCGGCCTGCGGCCGTGCACGCCGCGCGGCATCACCACGCTGCTGGCGTACACCGACCGCCCGGTGCGCGGGCAGAACGCCACCATCGTCGGCGTGTCCAACCACGTCGGCCGGCCGATGGCACTGGAGCTGATGATCGCCGGCTGCACGGTGACCACCTGCCACCGGTTCACGCCGCCCGACATCCTGCAGCAGCGCGTCGGCGAGGCGGACATCCTCGTGGTCGCGGTGGGCCGCCCGGGCATCGTGCCCGGCGAGTGGGTCAAGCCGGGCGCCGTGGTCATCGACGTCGGCATCAACCGCACCGACGACGGCCGGCTGGTGGGCGACGTGGGCTTCGCCGCCGCGGCGCAGCGGGCCAGCTGGATCACGCCGGTGCCGGGCGGGGTCGGGCCGATGACCGTCGCCACCCTGATGCAGAACACGCTGGAGGCGGCCGAGGCCGCGGATCGCGCCCGCTGAAGGCCGCGGCCGACACCACCGCCGCACCGCGGCGTTCCAGCGATCACGTAGCGGCCGAAGCCCCCGGCACGCTACAATGGCGCGCTTCTCCCCCTCCGGTCCGCGCCATGCTGCGTATCCAGGTCGAAGCACTCACCTACGACGATGTCTCCCTCGTCCCGGCGCATTCGAACATCCTGCCCAAGGACGTTTCGCTCGCCACCCGCCTGACCCGCGACCTGCGCCTGAACATGCCCATCGTCTCCGCGGCGATGGACACCGTGACCGAGGCGCGCCTGGCCATCGCCATGGCCCAGCTCGGCGGCATCGGCATCGTCCACAAGAACATGACCCTCGACCGTCAGGCCGCGGAAGTGGCCCGGGTGAAGAATTTCGAGGCCGGGGTGATCCGCGAGCCGTTCACCGTCGGCCCGGACACCACCATCGGCGAAGTGCTCAAGCTCACCCGTGCGCGCAACATCTCCGGCGTGCCGGTGGTGGAGGGCGGCCAGCTGGTCGGCATCGTCACCGGGCGCGACATGCGCTTCGAGACCCGCCACGACGACCCGGTGCGCAACGTCATGACCCGCAAGGAGCGCCTGGTCACCGTGCGCGAGGGCGCCACCGACGACGAAGTGCTCGGCCTGCTGCACAAGCACCGCATCGAGAAGGTGCTGGTGGTCAACGACGGCTTCGAGCTGCGCGGCCTGATCACCGTCAAGGACATCCAGAAGGCGCGCGACAACCCCAACGCGGCCAAGGACGCGGAAGAGCAGCTGCTCGTCGGCGCGGCCGTGGGCGTGGGCGGCGACACCGAAGCGCGCGTGGAGGCCCTGGTGGCCGCCGGCGTCGACGTGGTGATCGTCGATACCGCGCACGGGCACGCCCAGGGCGTGATCGACCGCGTGACCTGGGTCAAGAAGACCTTCCCGCGGGTGCAGGTGGTCGGCGGCAACATCGTCACCGGCGACGCCGCGCTCGCGCTGATGGACGCCGGCGCCGATGCGGTCAAGGTCGGCGTGGGCCCGGGTTCGATCTGTACCACGCGCATGGTCGCCGGTGTCGGCGTGCCGCAGGTGACCGCGGTGTCGATGGTGGCCGAGGCCCTGCAGGACCGCATCCCGCTGATCGCCGACGGTGGCATCCGCTTCTCCGGCGACATCGGCAAGGCGATCGCCGCCGGTGCCTCCACGGTGATGATCGGCGGCCTGTTCGCCGGCACCGAGGAATCCCCGGGCGAGACCGAACTGTTCCAGGGTCGCAGCTACAAGAGCTACCGCGGCATGGGCTCGCTGGGCGCGATGGAGAAGGGCTCCAAGGACCGCTACTTCCAGGATTCGGCCGATGCCGACAAGCTGGTCCCCGAAGGCATCGAAGGCCGCGTGCCGTACCGCGGCCCGCTGTCGGGCGTGGTCCACCAGCTGGCCGGCGGCCTGCGCGCCACCATGGGCTACGTGGGCTGCGCGACCATCGACGACATGCGCACCCGGCCGTCCTTCGTGAAGATCACCGGCGCCGGACAGCGCGAAAGCCATGTCCACGACGTGCAGATCACCAAGGAACCGCCGAACTACCGGATGGGCTGACGTGCGCCGTGCCCGCAAGACCGGCGCCGACGCCGCGCCGTCCGCACGCCCGCCCATGCGCCGCCGCCGTCTCGGCCTCGGCATGGGCATCCTGGCGGCGATCGTCGTCGTGCTGATGGGCCTGCAGTGGTACCGCGGGCACCAGCTCGTCGATTCCTGCACCGGCAACGGCGGCCGCTGGGACGCCGAGCGTCAGGCCTGCACCTTCGGCGGGCCCGACAGCGCGCCGTCCACCTCCACACCCGCACCTCCAGAGCCCGCGCCGCAATGACCGATCTGCACAGCGACAAGATCCTCATCCTCGATTTCGGCGCGCAGTACACGCAGCTGATCGCCCGCCGCATCCGCGAGCTGGGCGTCTACTGCGAAATCTGGGCCTGGGACCACGATCCAGCCGAGATCGCCGCGTTCGCGCCCAAGGGGATCATCCTGTCGGGCGGCCCGGAATCGACCACCGAACACGGCTCGCCGCGCGCCCCGCAAGAAGTGTTCGACAGCGACCTGCCGCTGCTGGGCATCTGCTACGGCATGCAGACCATGGCCAAGCAGCTGGGCGGCGAGACCGAGGCCGCCGACGCGCGCGAATACGGCCATGCCGAAGTCGCCATCGTCGCCCGGGACCGCCTGTTCGAAGGCCTGAGCGACCACGCCGATGCGCAGCGTCTCGACGTGTGGATGAGCCACGGCGACCACGTCAGCGCCGCGCCGCCCGAGTTCACCGTCACCGCCAGCACCGACCGCGTGCCGGTGGCCGCGTTCGCCAACGAGGCCAAGCGCTGGTACGGCGTGCAGTTCCACCCCGAAGTCACCCACACCAAGCAGGGCCAGGCGCTGCTGCGGCGCTTCATCGTCGACATCTGCGGCTGCGCCACGCTGTGGACCGCGGCCAACATCATCGACGACCAGATCGCCCGCGTGCGCGAGCAGGTGGGCAATGACGAAGTGATCCTCGGCCTGTCCGGCGGCGTGGATTCCTCCGTCGTCGCCGCGCTGCTGCACAAGGCCATCGGCCCGCAGCTGACCTGCGTCTTCGTCGACACCGGCCTGCTGCGGCTGGGGGAGGGCGACCAGGTCATGGCGACCTTCGCCGACGCCTCCAGCGCGCACGGCCTCGGCGTGCGGGTGATCCGCGTCGACGCGCGCGAGCGCTACTTCAGCGCGCTCGCCGGCGTCAGCGACCCGGAAGCCAAGCGCAAGATCATCGGCAACCTCTTCGTCGAGATCTTCGACGAAGAGTCCAACAAGCTCACCAATGCCAAGTGGCTGGCGCAGGGCACCATCTACCCCGACGTCATCGAGTCGGCCGGCAGCAAGACCGGCAAGGCCCATGTCATCAAGAGCCACCACAACGTCGGCGGCCTGCCCGAGCACATGAAGATGGGCCTGGTCGAACCGCTGCGCGAGCTGTTCAAGGACGAAGTGCGGCGCCTCGGCGTGGAACTCGGCCTGCCGCGCGAGATGGTCTACCGCCACCCGTTCCCGGGCCCGGGCCTGGGCGTGCGCATCCTCGGCGAGGTCAAGGCCGAGTACGCCGAGATCCTGGCCAAGGCCGACCACATCTTCATCGAGGAACTGCGCAAGGCCGACCTCTACGACCAGACCAGCCAGGCCTTCGCCGTGTTCCTGCCGGTCAAGTCCGTCGGCGTCGTCGGCGACGCCCGCGCCTACGAATGGGTGATCTCGCTGCGCGCCGTGGAGACCATCGACTTCATGACCGCCCACTGGGCGCACCTGCCGTACGACTTCCTCGGCCGCGTTTCGAACCGGATCATCAACGAGGTGCGTGGGGTGTCGCGGGTGGTGTACGACATCAGTGGGAAGCCGCCGGCTACGATTGAGTGGGAGTGAGTTGGTCTCCCGCGCGCTGATCGCTCAAACAAGCAAGCCCGCCAGAGTGCGGGCTTTTTTTGGCGCCGTTGCGGGCGCGAACGCAGCAACCCATAGTCTTTTGGATGCGCTTGACTGGGAGCGGCGCGCTGGAAGTGCGCCGACGTCCCTTCCTCGGCGACAATCCCAATCTTGATTGTCTTGTTGGGGTTAAACGCGATGTCGTCGGAGTCACTAGCAGCAAAGTTCATCGCAGGCCTTCAGGAACTGGGAGGCTCCGCAGGCAATGGCAGTTTGCGCAATCAGTTGGGCTGGGCCGATAGCACCTATCAGCGCATCAAGCTGCAGCTGATCGAGGGAGGTAAGGTCGTTCCCGGCCGTGGTCGCGGAGGCTCGGTGGCTCTTGTGCAATCCGTCCAGTTGTCGAAGCCGGCAGGTGGGGACGGAGCGGGGCGTCGAGTCATGGCTGCACCGGCGAAGGTCAAGAAAAAGGCGGTGGCAAATGATTCTGGCCGCAGTGCTGGCCAACTCGGGTTTGAAGCCGAGCTCTTCAAAACTGCGGACAAGCTTCGGGGCAACATGGAGCCCAGCGACTACAAGCATGTCGTCCTGGGCCTGATCTTTCTCAAGTACATCTCCGATGCCTTCGAGGCCCGCCACGCAGAACTTTTGGCTGAGGACCCGAAAGCCGCCGAGGACAAGGACGAGTACCTCGCCGACAACGTGTTCTGGGTGCCGAAAGGCGCGCGCTGGTCGCACCTGAAGGCCAATGCAAAGCGCCCCGAAATTGGCACCCTGATCGACGACGCCATGCGCGCCATCGAGAAGGACAACGATTCGCTCAAAGGCGTGCTGCCCAAGGACTACGCCCGCCCCGCGCTCAACAAGGTAATGCTGGGCGAGCTGATCGATTTGATCTCCGGTATCGCCATGAACGAAGCCGGCGACAAGTCAAAGGATGTACTGGGCCGCGTTTACGAGTATTTCCTCAGTCAATTCGCCGGCGCCGAAGGCAAGCGCGGTGGCGAGTTCTACACCCCGCGTTCGGTGGTGCAGGTACTGGTACAAATGATCGAGCCCTACTCAGGCCGCATCTACGACCCCTGCTGCGGAAGCGGCGGAATGTTCGTGCAGAGCGAAAAGTTCGTGCTGCAGCATGGTGGACGCATTGGCGACATCGCCATCTACGGCCAAGAAAGCAACTACACCACTTGGCGCCTGGCCAAGATGAACCTCGCTGTGCGCGGCATAGACAGCGACATCCGTTGGAACAACGAGGGCAGCTTCCACAAGGACGAACTGCGCGACCTGCGCTTCGACCATATCCTGGCCAACCCGCCTTTCAACATCTCCGATTGGGGTGGCGACCGCTTACGTGAAGACCCGCGCTGGGTATTCGGCGCGCCGCCCGTAAGCAACGCCAACTACGCTTGGCTGCAGCACATTCACTGGCATCTGGCACCCTTCGGCACAGCCGGCGTTGTGCTGGCCAACGGCTCGATGAGCGCCAACCAGAGCGGAGAAGGCGAGATCCGCAAGGCCATGGTCGAGGCCGACGCGGTGGACTGTATGGTGGCGCTGCCCGGGCAGTTGTTCTACTCCACCCAGATTCCCGCTTGCGTATGGTTCCTGGCGCGCGACAAATCCAATGGCAAGCGCGGCAATGAAACCCTGCGTGACCGCCGAGGCGAATTGCTGTTCATCGACGCCCGCAATATGGGCACGTTGGTGGATCGCACGCGGCGCGAACTGACAGATGCCGATATCCAGAAGATCGCCGATGCCTACCATGCCTGGCGCGGCGAGAAGAAGGCTGGGAAGTACGCAGACATCCCCGGCTTCTGTAAAAGCGCCACCCTCGAAGAAATCCGCAAGCATGGTTATGTGCTCACGCCCGGCCGCTATGTTGGCACCGAGGCCCCCGAGGCTGACGGCGAAACCTTCTCCGACAAGCTGCAGCGCCTCAACACCCAGTGGCGCGAGCAGCAGCATCAAGCGGCGAGACTGGATGCGACGATTGAAGCCAACCTGAGGGAGCTTGGGTATGGCGGCTGAAGTCAATAATCGAACTTTGGGCGATTACTTCACCCTACAGCGGGGGACAACGTACAAGAGCTCGCTACTGGGAAGCCCGGGGCCAGTTCTTCTTGGACTGGCCACCATCAAAAGGAACGGTGGGTTTCGATCAGACTCGCTTAAGACTTACGGCGGAGACTCACAGGGAAAACTGCTTGTTCGCGCTGGCGAGCTTTATTTGTCATTGAAGGACGTGACGCAATCCGCCGATCTTCTGGGTGCTGTTGCCAGACTTCCACCGGAACATGCCCCCGGCCGTCTGACGCAAGACACAGTGAAGCTTGCCCCCAAGTCCGCGGACGCTCCTTTGGACTACCTCTACTGGCTCCTTCGCACTCCCCATTACCGAGCGTACTGCCGCTCTCATGCAACCGGCACCACCAATCTTGGGCTCGCGCGGGAGGATTTCCTTGCTTTTCCTGCACCGGCACCAACGGCCCAGCAGCATAAGATTGTCGAGACGCTCAACGCGCTCGACGACAGGATCGAACTTAACCGCCGCCGCAACCAGACCCTTGAGGCCATGGTGTCCGCCCTGTTCAAGGACTGGTTCGTCGACTTCGGCCCCGTCCGCGCCAAGATCGAAGGCCTCGAATCCTACCTGCCCACCGACCTCTGGTACCTCTTCCCCGACCGCGTCGACGACGAAGGCAACCCGGAGGGGTGGCGAACAGGAACGCTCAGCGATGTCGCGTCGCATCCGCGTCGAAGCGTTCAACCAAACAAAATTAAAGCGGATACTCCCTACATTGCGCTTGAGCACATGCCGAGGCAGTGCATTGCACTATCCGATTGGGGTGACGCTAACGACCTCGAAAGCAACAAGTTCGAGTTCAGAAAGGGAGAGGTCCTTTTCGGAAAGCTTCGTCCATACTTTCACAAGGTTGGCGTCGCCGCGATTGATGGCGTCTGCTCGACAGATATTTTGGTTATTGACGCTAAAGATGCACGCTGGTTTGGATTCGTACTCGGCCATTTATCGAGTAAGAAGTTCGTCGAGTACACAAATGCTGGATCGACTGGGACAAGGATGCCTCGAACAAGTTGGTCTGAGATGGCCCGTTACGAGTTTGCACTTCCGCCTGCACCCGTCGCAGAGGCTTTCAACAAGATTGTGGGCCCGTGGATTGAACAAATCATCGCCAGCATTCACGAATCCCGCACCCTCGTCCAGCTCCGCGATACCCTCCTGCCCAAACTGATCACCGGCGAGCTGCGCATCGCCGATGCCGAGCGATTCATCGAGGAGCGCGCTGCATGAGCGACATGAAGACCTGCTTCAAGCGCGTGGACTATGACCTGTCCAACCTGCTGCATTATCTCGATATCGGCGATGTCGGGCTGCCGGACATCCAGCGGCCCTTCGTCTGGTCCAACGCGAAGGTGCGCGACTTGTTCGACTCGATGTATCGCGGCTTCCCGGTGGGCTACTTCCTGTTCTGGGAGAACGCCCAGACCAATGGCGTGAAGCAGATCGGCGTGGGGGCGAAGGCCCACAGCGCGCCTTCGCGCTTGATCGTGGACGGCCAGCAGCGTCTGACCTCGCTGTACGCAGTGTTTCGCGGCAAGCGGGTGCTGGACGAGGACTATCGCGAACGCAAGATCGAGATTGCGTTCTGCCCGCGCACCGGTGCTTTCGAGGTGGCTGATGCAGCGATCAAGCGCGACCCGGAGTGGATCCCCAACATCTCCGAGTTGTGGGCTTCGGGCAATTCCAGCTTCAAGATGGTAAAGGGCTTCCTCAAGACGCTGGGAGCCAAGGCCGCACTGAGCGACGACGAAGAAGAGCACATCAGCCACAACCTCGACCGGCTGTTCGACTTGCAGAAGTACCCGTTCACGGCACTGGAAATTGCAGCGACCGTGGACGAGGAGCAGGTGGCTGACATCTTCGTGCGGATCAACAGCGAAGGCGTGAAACTCAACCAGGCGGACTTCCTGCTGACCCTGCTGTCGGTGTTCTGGGATCAGGGCAGGGCGGAACTGGAACAGTTTTGCCGGCGCTCGCGGCAGCCCCCGGCCGCCGGTGGGCAGGCCTCTCCCTTTAACCACTTCATCGAGCCAGATCCCGATCAGATGTTACGGGTATCTGTGGCGCTGGGGTTCTCCCGTGGGCGGCTGCAGAGCGTGTACCAAGTGCTGCGCGGCAAGGACCTGGAAACAGGCCAGTTCTCAGCCGAGCATCGCGATGCCCAGTTCAATGTGTTACGGGAGGCGCAGGCCAAAGCACTGGACCTGACATGTTGGCACCAGTTCCTCAGTGCATTGGTGGGCGCAGGCTATCGCAGCGGAGAGATGATCTCGTCGCGGAATGCGTTGCTGTATGCCTATGCGGTGTACCTGATCGGCCGCACCCAATGCCGTGTGCCAGAGCATCAGTTGCAGAAGGTCATCGGTCGCTGGTTTTTTTTCGCCAGCCTGACCGGACGTTACACCAGTTCGCCAGAATCGGTGATGGACGGCGATCTCAACCGCTTGCGCGGCGTCAACGATGCGGCGCGTTTCGTCGCGGTACTTGACGAGTTGATCGGCAATCAGCTGACCGGCGATTTCTGGACAACCACGCTACCTGCCGACCTCAACAGCTCATCGGCGCGCAATCCGGCGCTGTTTGCCTATGTGGCGGCACAGAACCGCCTGAGCGCGCCCGTGCTGTTTTCGCACAAGAAGGTGAGCGACCTGCTGGATCCTGCATTGAAGACCAGGAAGAAGGCGCTGGAGCGGCATCATCTGTTCCCGCGCGGTTGGTTGAAGAAGCAGGGTGAGGAGGATCTGAAGGTAATCAACCAGATGGCCAATTACGCCTTGTTGGAATGGCCAGAAAACATCGACATCAGCGATGACCCGCCGCAGGTCTATGTGCCGAAGATCAAGGCGCGTTTCAGCGCGGACGAGTGGCGGCGCATGCACGACCTACACGCCTTGCCCGAAGGGTGGGAGCAGATGACCTATCCTGACTTCCTGATGGCGCGCCGCAAGTTGATGGCCGACATCGTACGACGCGGCTTTGAAACCCTGAGGTAGCGGACGGATGGCCTTTATCTCCGAAGCCCTGCTGGAATCCGCGCTGCTCACGCAGCTCTCCTCGCTGGGCTATGCCTGCGCCTCGGATGAAGTTATCGGCCCCGACGGCAAAAATCCGGAGCGGGACGCCTACGATGAGGTGGTGCTGAAGGCGCGACTGGCCGCCGCCGTGGCGCGCCTGAACCCTTTGCTGCCCCCCGAGGCGCAGGCCGATGCCGTTCGCCGCCTGACGCAATCGGAATTGCCCCACCTGCTTGAGGAGAACCGCCGCATCCATCGCCTTCTGACCGAAGGCGCCGATGTGGAGTACTACGCGGACGATGGCACGCTGACGGCGGGCAAGGTACGGTTGATCGACTTCGAGCAACTCGCCAATAACGACTGGCTGGCGGTACAACAGTTCACCGTGGTGGCGAACCAGTCCAAGAGGCGGCCGGACGTGGTCGTGTTCGTCAACGGCCTGCCGCTGGCAGTGATCGAGCTCAAGGCCCCTGGCGGGGAGAACGCAACGTTGGCCAGCGCGTTCAATCAGTTGCAGACCTATAAGCAGCAGGTCCCGGCGCTGTTCCGCAGCAATGCGTTGCTGGTCACGTCCGATGGTCTATCGGCGCGGGTGGGCTCGCTGTCGGCGGATCAGGAGCGCTTCATGCCTTGGCGCACCACCGATGGCACACGGATCGAGCCCAAAGGCATGCCGGAGATGGCGACGCTGATCGAGGGCGCTTTCGAGCAGGGCCGCTTCCTCGATCTGTTGCGCCATTTCACCGTGTTCGGCGAGACCGGCGGCGGGCTGGTCAAGATCATCGCCGGCTACCACCAGTTCCATGCGGTCAAGAAAGCTGTGGCGTCTACACTGCGGGCCAGCCGCAAGAACTGGCAGGCCGAAGACCCGGCCGGGTATGGGTTGCCCAGCGTCAAGGACCAGCCGGCTGGCGACCACAAGGCCGGGGTGATCTGGCACACACAGGGGTCGGGCAAGAGCCTGCTGATGGCCTTCTACGCTGGCCTGCTGGTGTTCGATCCGCGAATGGCCAATCCCACGCTTGTGGTGTTGACCGACCGCAACGACCTAGACGACCAGCTCTTCGCCACCTTCGCCATGTGCAAGGACCTGCTGCGGCAGACGCCGGTGCAGGCGCAGGATCGGGCGCATCTGCGCGCCTTGCTCAACCGGGCTTCCGGTGGCGTGATCTTCACTACCTTGCAGAAGTTCTCCCCCGCGTCGGATGCGAGCGATTTTCCAACGCTGACCGATCGCGCCAACGTGGTAGTGATCGCTGATGAAGCGCATCGCAGCCAGTATGGATTCAAGGCCAAGATAGCCGGCAAAACAGGCGAAATTGCGTACGGATTTGCGAAGCACCTGCGCGACGGGCTGCCCAACGCTTCTTTCATTGGATTCACTGGCACGCCCATCGAAGCCACAGACGTGAACACGCCGGCGGTGTTCGGGCATTACATCGACATCTACGACATCAGCCGCGCCGTGGAAGACGGTGCAACCGTGCCGATCTATTACGAATCGCGGCTGGCACGCATTGAGTTTAATGAGAACGAGAAACCGCGCATCGACAGCGAGATCGACGCACTGCTCGAAGGTGAGGACGAATCGAGCGCGGAGCGTGCCAAACAGAAATGGAGCACGGTGGAGGCATTGGTTGGCAGTAACAAGCGCCTCAGCCTTGTAGCCTCTGATCTCGTGCAGCACTTCGAAGACCGGATAGCGGCCCTTCACGGCAAGGCGATGATGGTGTGCATGAGCCGGCGCATCTGCGTGGCGCTCTATGATCAGATCGTCAGACTGCGACCGGCTTGGCACAGCAGCGACGACGCTGCAGGCAGCGTCAAAATCGTGATGACAGGAGCAGCATCTGATCCCGTGGAATGGCAACAGCACATGGGGAATAAGGCGCGCCGCGATCTGTTGGGCAAGCGCGCGCGGGACCCGAAGGATCCACTGCAGTTGGTGATCGTGCGCGACATGTGGCTGACCGGGTTCGACGCGCCCAGCATGCACACGATGTACATCGACAAGCCGATGCGAGGCCACGGTCTGATGCAGGCCATCGCGAGGGTCAACAGGGTGTTTCGCGACAAGCCTGCCGGCTTGATCGTGGATTACATTGGCATTGCCCAGAACCTCAAATCTGCACTTGCGCAGTACTCTAAGCCCGATCAGGACAAGACCGGCATCGATGAGTCCCAAGCTGTGGCGGTGCTGCTTGAGAAGTACGAGATCGTTCGCGACATGTTCTACGGCTTCGATTACAGCACCGGTCTCGGCGGCGCGCCAAGCGATCGACTGATCATAATGGCCGGAGCTATTGAGTGGATTCTCGAAAAACAGCAGCAGTGGGCCAGTGCAGAAAAGACGCCGGATGCAAAAAATAAGGCTCGGCGGCGCTTTGCAGACGGTGTGCTGGCACTATCCAAGGCCTTCGCCCTGGCAGCGAGTTCGGATGAGGCGCGCGGTATTCGCGAAGAAGTCGGCTTTTTCCAGGCGATCCGCGCTGCGCTGGTCAAGACATCCGCTAGTGCTGGTGTTACACGGCAGGATCGTGACTTGGCAATACAGCAGATCGTCAGTCGTGCAGTGGTGTCTACTGAGATCGTCGATATCCTCGCTGCTGCGGGAATCCAGTCGCCGGATATCTCAATCCTGTCGGACGAGTTTCTTGCTGAAGTGCAGCAGATGGAGAAGAAGAATCTAGGATTGGAGGCTCTGCGCAAACTTTTGAACGACAGCATTCGCTCACGTACCCGCACTAACGTGGTCGAGACGCGAGCTTTCACCGTGAGGCTAGAAGACGCCATCGCGCGCTATCACGCCAATGCGGTCACGACGGCGGAAGTGCTACATGAATTGATCAGATTGGCAAAGGACATTCGCGCAGCGCGGCAACGCGGAGAGGAGCAGGGACTTTCGCCGGACGAGGTCGCGTTCTACGACGCGTTGGCCGAGAACAACAGTGCAGTCGAAGCGATGGGAGACGATCAGCTGCGTGTGATTGCGCACGAACTTCTCACCAGCCTTCGCGACAACGTGTCGGTTGATTGGGCGCACCGTGAGTCAGCGAGAGCCCGGATGCGCGTTCTAGTAAAGCGGATTCTTCGCCGGTATGGCTATCCGCCGGATCTGCAGGACGCCGCCGTGCGGACAGTGCTGCAACAGGCAGAGGCATTGTCGTCTATCTGGGCTACATCCGCCTAAGCTGCGGTCGGAAAGCGGTTCTGGATTCACTTCCTGGCGGGAACGGACATCTCCCTGGCGGACTATGCGACTCAACTTCACAGAAAAATTCCGAAGAGGTCAGCCGTGGGCTACGAATCAGGCTTGACCGATGTCCCTCTCGAACCGCCGCACGAAGCCGGTGAGGTCCTTCTTGCAGGCTGCGCAGTACTCACGCAGCTGAAGCAGATCCAGCCGCCTTACACCGCGCTCAACATCGCTCACGTATGACTGAGGCCGATCCAGCGCAGCTGACAGCTCGGTCTGCGGCAGGTCAGCCTTGACCCGCATTTCGCGGAGCAAAAACATGGGTTGGAGTGCGGTTTCCGAGTCCCGCGTCTGACTTCCGTCAAATGAACGATTCGTGTCGGCTTCAAGGAGGTCGGCCCGTATTCCCCGCGGACAATTCCTACAGCCCGATGTCGCAATAACGCCGCCCTTGACCTTGACGCCGCCGCGCGCCGCGTAGCAGACTCGATCCCAAGGAGCGTAGAAACTCCTCTCATAGCGGTCCCCACCTCCGTCAATCTGGTGGGTTTTTTGTGCCTGCACACTTGCAGGCATGGACCGACGCGATGCCTGCGTCGGGAGGGCGGCTAATACAACACCCTTCGGGGAAATACGCCCGCCGGCTATGAGCGGTTTCTAACCTCCCGACTTCCCGTCCACAGCCGTGGACGGGCACTTCATGGAATGGAGGAGAGGCGACGATGTCGAAGTTCGAAATGGATGATGAGGACACGGTGGGCTACTTCCTGCCCGAGGACAGCCAGTTCCGGCTGAAGAAGCTGCGCGAGCACATGGATTTCCTGTCGCGTGTGGCGCAGCCGCGTACGGCGAACGAGGACGACGAGTACGTCCCGGACATCCGCGCCGGCGAGGTGGCGGTCTGCCTGGAGTTGCTGGGCGAACAGGTGGAACTGGTCCTGGATGAGGTGACGTATCCGGCCACGCGCGAACTGTCCGCAGCGCGCTCCGCCGCCCACGCGCACGAGGATGAAGACGAGGACGCGGAAGAAGACGATGCAGACGCGGGCGACGACAGCCGCGTGCATGCAAGCGCCGCGGACGCGCCGACACTGCGCTTCGGTGTGACGCTGGACCAGATCGACGCACTCAACCGGCTGCTCGAACTGATCTCGGCGCATGGCGATGTGGTGTCTGTCGGCGAGATGGCGGACCACGCCACGCAGACGATGCCCGTCATGGGCCACGCGATCTTCGATCACGCGGCCGAGGTGCGGAAGATCCTGCTGCAGGTGGAGCACCAGCGCATCGATGGCGGCGCGCCACGTTCGAACCGGGTGCGCGAAGCGCCGGTTGCTTACGGCGTGCTGCCTGTGCGCAGCGCCTTGAGGCACGTCCAGTCGCCTGTCGGCGTTCGGCCGCACTGATCGCGCTGCCGGCATGAGAGCGGACAGGCATGCCGTCTGTCCGCTCTCGGATAGGGAGCGACTCGGTCGATGCGACGCCGATGCTGGCCGCGCTGGCGTGGCTGCGGCCGAGCTGGTGTTGCCGGCCGACGCGGTGCGGGCGCTCGATCGCATCGGCACGAGGCGTTGGTCCCGGCAAGCGTTTAGGGGTCTTATATGAGCCCTTGGGCGCAAAATAATTGATAAGAGATCATAAGTGATCTCTTGACATGGCTTCATATAAGCTCTTATATGATCCCCAAGGTGCGATTTTGCGCTCAAGGGTGCTGATATGAGCCGCTATCTCGAAAACGCGACGGCATCGACGGAGGCCGTCCAGCGCGCTCTCGGCGCTCGGCTCGCCGGCCTGCGCCTGGGCCGCAACCTGACCCAGGCGCATCTGGCCCGTGAGGCGGGGGCGTCGGTCAGCAGCATCAAGCGCCTGGAGGCGGGCGAGAACACCTCGGTGAACACGTTGCTGCGGGTGCTCGCGGTGCTCGGCCTGGACGGGCGCTTGCTGGACAGCCTGCCGGATCCGGCCGTGCGGCCGGTCGAGCGGGTCCGGCACGGCGGCCGCGAGCGCCGCCGCGCGCGCGAAACGCAGGCGCCGCCCAAGGCGACGGACTGGGCCTGGGGTGACGACGGCGATGGCGACGCCGGGGAGACGGGCGCGTGACCGATGCGACCGTCCGGCTCTGGGGACGCGATATCGGCGCGGTGAGCTGGCTGGCCGAGCGCGGGGTCGCGGCGTTCCAGTACATGCCGGAGTTCGTCGACAGCGGCATCCAGCTGGCGCCGGTGGAGATGCCGCTGCGTGCCGAGCCCTACGAGTTTCCGGGCCTGCCGCGGGAGGCTTTCAAGGGCCTGCCCGGCATGCTGGCCGACGCGTTGCCGGACAAGTTCGGCAATGCGCTGATCGATGCGTGGCGGGTGGCGCAGGGCCGGGCGGCCGGTACGTTCAATCCGGTCGAGCGGCTGTGCTACATCGGCACCCGCGGCATGGGCGCGCTCGAGTTCCATCCGATGCTGGCCGGTGGGGCGGGGCGATCGCGCCCGGTCGACATCGATGCGCTCACCCGCCTGGCCAACGACGTGCTCGATCACCGCGGGCAACTGAGCGGGGTGCTGGGCGGCGAGGACGACCAGGAAGCGCTGGAAGACATCCTGCGCGTGGGGACCTCGGCCGGCGGCGCCCGCGCCAAGGCGATCCTGGCCTGGAACCCGCAGAGCGGGGAGTTCCGCTCCGGGCAGGTCAAGGCGGGGGAGGGGTTCTCGTACTGGCTGCTGAAGTTCGACGGCATTTCCGGCAATCGCGACAAGGAACTGGCCGATCCCCAGGGCCTCGGCTTGGTGGAGTACGGCTTCCACTTGCTGGCCGTGGCCGCCGGGATCGACATGAGCGAATGCCGCATCCACCGCGAGGGGGGGCGGGCGCACTTCATGACCCGTCGCTTCGACCGCACGGCCGGCGGCCGCAAGTTGCACATGCAGTCGCTGGCGGCGATGCGGCATTTCGATTTCAATGCGGCCGGCGCGTACGCGTACGAGCAGGCGGTGGAGACCATTCGTGGGCTGGGTCTGCCGGCGCTGGATGTCGAACAGCAGTTCCGCCGTGCGGTGTTGAACGTGTTGATCCGCAACCAGGACGACCACGTCAAGAACATCGCCTTCCTGATGAACCGCGCGGGCGAGTGGCGGCTGTCGCCGGCCTTCGACGTGAGCTACGCCTACAACCCGGACGGCAGCTGGACCCACCAGCACCAGATGAGCCTCAACGGCAAGCGCGATCATTTCGAGCTCGACGATCTGGTCGCGTTCGGCGTGTTCTGCGGCTTCAAGCCGCCGCGGGCGCGGGCGGTGATCGACGAGATCCACGCGCAGGTCACGCAGTGGATGCGGTTCGCCGACCAGGCGGGCGTCGACGAACGCATGGCGGCGGCGATCCAGCGCAGCCTGCGGTTGGGCCTCGTCGGCCGATGACGGCCCACACCGCTCCGGCGGCCCGTTCACCCCGGCCGTGCGACGCTGCGGGCCTCTGACGCGAACGACCTCCCGGTATGCAGATCGAACTCCTGTCGCTGGCGACATGCGCGTGGCGTCCCGAACCCGCCACCCGGCCCGTCATCGTCTACCGCGGCGCTGCGCAGGGCGCGGACCGCGAGGGCACGGCCTCCGCGTTCGAGCGCCGCTTCGCCGCGTGCGGCTGGCCGCCGGAATGGCGGGCCGGCGTCTTCGACTATCACCACTACCACGCGTCGACGCACGAGGTCCTCGGGATCGCGGGCGGGTGGGCGCGCCTCCGGCTGGGCGGGCCTGACGGCATCGAGGCGACGCTGTCGGCCGGCGACGTGCTGGCGCTGCCCGCCGGGACCGGCCATTGCCGGCTGGAAGCGTCGGCCGATTTCCTGGTGGTGGGCGCCTATCCGGCCGGGCACGCCTACGACCTGGCCACGCAGCCGCCCGATGCGGCGCTCCGCCGACGCATCGGGCAGGTACCGGTTCCCGCGCAGGATCCGCTGCAGGGGACGCCGCGCGACGACGACACGCGGACGCTTCCGCGGCTCTGGGCGGTCGACGGCTGAGCGGTGCGTCGACGGGCGGGGGATAATGCGCCGATGCAGCACGACGCCCCTCCCCAAGACGACGCATCTCCCGCCGGTCCGCCGCCCGGTACGTCGGACAGCGATGTGCACTGGATGCGCCGGGCGCTCGCGCTGGCCGATCGCGCCGAGCGCGAGTTCGACGAGATTCCGGTGGGCGCGCTGCTGGTGGCCGCCGACGGCACCGTGCTGGGCGAGGGCTGGAACCGCAACATCGGCGATCACGATCCGTCGGCGCATGCCGAGATCGTCGCGATGCGCCGGGCCGGGCAGCAGTTGGGCAATCACCGGCTGCTGGGCACGACGCTCTACATCACGCTCGAACCCTGCGCGATGTGCGCGATGGCCGCGGTCCACGCCCGCGTGGCGCGCGTGGTCTACGCCGCCGCCGACCCGAAGACCGGTGCGGCCGGCAGCGTGTTCGATCTGTTGCTCGATGCGCGCCACAACCACCGGGTGGAGGTGACCGGCGACGTGCTGGGCGCCGAAGCGGGGCTGCGGCTGACGAACTACTTCCGTCGCAAGCGCGGGCGTGCGCCGCTCGACGCGCCGGGCTGAGCGCCGCTGCCTCGCGGACGCCGATCGTCAGGGGAAACCCCCGCGGGAGCGTGGATGGGCCGGCGGCGACGTCCAGCCGTTCGCGTCAGCCGCCCGCCGCTTCGGCCGGTGGCCGACGCAGCCGATGGGCGCGTGCGTGCGCGTCGTCCATTTCGTGGTTCACCGCGGCGACCGCCAGCGAGGCCTCGCGCGCGAGCAGCACGCTCGACGTCAGCATCGCCAGCACGCCGAGGACCGCGAGCACGGTGGGCAGATGCTGGAGATGGCCGAGGAACGCATCGCCGGCGACGCTGAGGCTGGTGCCGACGAAGCAGCTGATCGCCACGTACAGCAACTGGCTGGCGCGCAGGATCAGGCGGCTGCGCGTGCGCTGCAGGGCGATGCGCGCCTCGATGATCTTGCGGTCTTCCGGATCCTGGTTGTCGGCCAGTTCGCGCATGAGGTTGCGCGCGCGGTCGATCACGCGCGCCAGGCGCGCGTTCGCCGAGGTCAGCAGGCCGGCGGTCGCGGTGAGGAAGAACGCCGGCGCGAGCATGGCGGTCAGGATCGCGTACTGGCCGAGCGAGACGGGGTTGGGCATGGGACAGGGCGGGGCGGCGGACCGGGGTGGGCTATGATGCGCCGTCATGCATCAAGACGCGAACACGAGGTGAGGATGGAACACGCGGGCGAAGGCCGACTGATCTGGATCGACCTGGAAATGACCGGCCTGGATACCTACCGCGACGAGATCCTCGAGATCGCGACGGTGGTCACCGATGCTGACCTCAAGATCCTCGCCGAAGGGCCCGCGTTCGCCATCGCGCAACCGCTGGACCGGCTCGAAGGCATGGACGAATGGAACCGCACCCAGCACGGGCGTTCGGGCCTGTGGCGGCGCGTGCTGGAAGAAGGCGTGTCGTTGGCCGAGGCCGAAGCGAAGACGCTCGACTTCCTGAGCGAGTGGGTGCCCGAGCGGGCGTCGCCCATGTGCGGCAATTCGATCTGCCAGGACCGGCGCTTCCTGCACCGCCAGATGCCGGCGCTGGAGCGTTACTTCCATTACCGGAATCTCGACGTGAGTACGGTCAAGGAACTGGCCCGTCGCTGGGCGCCCGGGGTGTTCCAGGGCGTACGCAAGCACGCGGCGCACACCGCGCTGAGCGATGTGCACGACTCCATCGCCGAGTTGCGCCATTACCGCGGCCACATGGGCGATTTCGCCAGGCGCTGACGGCGCCGGAACCCGATGAACGAACGGGCCGCCCTGGATGGGGCGGCCCGTTGCCGTTACGCGTGTGCGCCGACGCGGTGCGTCAGCCGGCCTTCTTCTTGGCCAGCCGCAGCCAGGTGTCGACCACGGTGTCGGGGTTGAGCGACACCGACTCGATGCCCTCGGCCATCAGCCACTCGGCCAGGTCGGGGTGATCGCTCGGCCCCTGGCCGCAGATGCCGACGTACTTGCCCTTGGCCTTGGCGGCCTGGATCGCCATCGACAGCATCTTCTTGACCGCCGGGTCGCGCTCGTCGAACAGCCCGGCGACGATGCTCGAATCGCGGTCCAAGCCCAGGGTGAGCTGGGTCATGTCGTTGGAGCCGATCGAGAAGCCGTCGAAGATGTCGAGGAACTCGTCGGCCAGCAGCGCGTTCGAAGGCACCTCGCACATCATGATGATCTTCAGGCCGTCCTCGCCCTGGGTCAGGCCGTTGCCGGCGAGGACCTCGATGACCTTGCGGCCCTCGTCGAGCGTGCGCACGAACGGGATCATGACCCACAGGTTGTCCAGGCCCATCTCGTTGCGGACCTTGAGCACTGCGCGGCATTCCAGCGCGAAGGCTTCGGCGAACGACGGGTCGACGTAGCGGCTGGCGCCGCGGAAGCCGATCATCGGGTTCTCTTCCTCGGGCTCGTACTTCTGCCCGCCGATGAGGTTGGCGTACTCGTTGGACTTGAAGTCCGACAGGCGCACGATCACCGGGTTCGGCGCGACCGAGGCGGTCAGGGTGGCGATGCCCTCGGCCAGGCGGTCGACGTAGAACGACACCGGGTCGGCGTAGCCGGCCATGCGCGCGTCGATCGCGGCCTTGGTCTTGGCGTCCTGCTTGTCGTACTCCAGCAGGGCCTTGGGATGCACGCCGATGTGGCTGGCGATGATCATCTCCAGCCGCGCCAGGCCGATGCCGGCGTTGGGCAGCAGGCCGAAGTCGAACGCGCGCTCCGGGTTGGCGACGTTCATCATGATCTTCAGCGGCGCTTCGGGCATCGAGGCGAGATCGGTGGTGGTGCGCTCGAACGGCAACTCGCCCTCGTAGATGTAGCCGGTGTCGCCCTCGGCGCAGCTCACGGTGACGGGCTGGCCGTCCTGGATGGTCTCCAGCGCGTTGCCGGTGCCGACCACGGCCGGGACGCCCAGCTCGCGGGCGATGATGGCGGCGTGGCAGGTGCGGCCGCCGCGGTTGGTGACGATGGCCGCCGAGCGCTTCATCACCGGCTCCCAGTCCGGGTCGGTCATGTCGGCCACCAGCACGTCGCCGGGCTGGACCTTGCTCATGTCGTCGAGCGAGCGCACCACGCGGGCCACGCCGCTGCCGATCTTCTGGCCGATGGCGCGGCCTTCGGTGACGACCTTGCCGCGTTCGCCGAGCGCGTAGCGCTCGATCTGGGTGGCATGGCCGCGCGACTTCACCGTCTCCGGACGCGCCTGCACGATGAAGAGCTTGCCGCTGACGCCGTCCTTCGCCCATTCGATGTCCATCGGGCGCTTGTAGTGCTTCTCGATGGTCAGCGCCTGGCGCGAGAGCTCGTGCACGTCCTCGTCGGACAGCGAGAACTTGCCGCGCAGGTCGGCGGGCACGTCCTCGTTGCGCACGCGCTCGCCGGGTGCGTCGGAATAGACCATGCGGATCTGCTTGGCGCCCAGCGAGCGGCGCAGGATCGCCGGCTTGCCCTTCTCCAGCGTGGGCTTGTAGACGTAGAACTCGTCGGGGTTCACCGCACCCTGCACCACGTTCTCGCCGAGGCCGTAGCTGGCGGTCACGAACACGACGTCGCGGAAGCCGGATTCGGTGTCGAGGGTGAACAGCACGCCGGCCGCGCCGACATCGGAGCGGACCATCAACTGCACGCCGGCCGACAGGAACACGTCCTCGTGCTTGAAGCCGTGGTGCACGCGGTAGGCGATGGCGCGGTCGTTGTAGAGGCTGGCGAAGACTTCCTTGACCTTGTGCACGACGTCGTCGGCACCGGTGACGTTGAGGAAGGTCTCCTGCTGGCCGGCGAACGAGGCGTCGGGCAGGTCCTCGGCGGTGGCCGAGGAGCGCACCGCCACCGCGATGTCGCCGCCATCGCCGTCGCCGGCGTTCTCGGCGCAGAGTGTCTTGTAGGCCTCGCGGATGTCCTGCTCGAGCGCCGGCTGCAGCGGAGCGTCGATCACCCAGCCGCGGATCTCCTTGCCGGCTGCGGTGAGTGCGGGCACGTCCTCCACGTCCAGCGGCGCCAGGCGGTCGAAGATGCGCTGGTGCAGGTCGTTGTGGGCGATGAAGTCCTTGAAGGCATCCGCGGTGGTGGCGTAGCCGCCGGGGACGGAGACGCCCAGTTGCGCCAGATTGCCGATCATTTCGCCGAGCGAGGAGTTCTTGCCACCGACCTGGGCCAGGTCGTCGAGTCGCAAGTCGTGCAGCCAGAGGATGTTGGCGCTCAAGGGGGCTTCTCCATGGGGATGATGGGCGGGCGGGCCGGCATCCCGGGAAAAACGGGGACGCGCGTCGCGGATACCGGTATTTTAGCCCCGACGCATCCAGCGCGGAGCATGCATGACCGACGACACCACCACGCCTCCGATCCGACCGGTGTTCTACGTCTCGGACGGTACCGGTATCACCGCCGAGACCATCGGCCACAGCCTGCTCACCCAGTTCGTGGGCTTCCGGTTCGTGACCGACCGGATTCCGTTCGTCGATACCGCCGACAAGGCGCGCGAGGCGTGCGCGGAGATCCAGCGGGCAGGGGAGGCGCACGGCACCCGCCCGATCGTGGTCAGCTCCTGCGTGGATCCGACGATGAACGGCATGCTGGCCGAGAGCGGCGCCCTGATCCTGGACGTGTTCGCGCCGTTCATTTCGCCGATGGAGGTGGAACTGGGCGTGGCGCGCGAATCGCGGGTGGGCCGCGCCCACGGCATGGTCGACTTCGACACCTACCACCGCCGCATCAACGCGATGAACTTCGCGCTGACCCACGACGACGGCATGGCGATCAACTACGACGAGGCCGACGTGATCCTGGTCGCCGTGTCGCGGGCGGGCAAGACGCCGACCTGCGTCTACCTGGCGCTGCACTACGGCCTGCGCGCGGCCAATTACCCGCTGACCGAGGAGGATCTGGAGTCGGACCGGTTGCCGCCGCGCCTGCGTCCCTACCGCAGCAAGCTGTTCGGGCTGACCATCGACCCGCAGCGACTGCACCAGATCCGCCAGGAGCGCCGGCCGAACTCGCGCTACGCACAGATGGAGACCTGCAAGCGTGAGGTCTCGGCGGCCGAGACGATGTTGAGGATGGAACGGATCCCGGTGCTGAGCACCACGTACACGTCGATCGAGGAGATCTCGAGCCGGATCCTGGAGGAACTGAACCTCAACCGGGAGATGTTCTGAGCGGGCGACCGACAGGCTGAACCTGCAGCGCGAACCCTGAACGTTAGGCCCCGTGCGCGGCGCCGTCAATGCTGCCCGCGCGCCGATCCCGCGTGTAGGATCGAGGCATGTCCCACGTCACGTTGCGCAATCCCCGGATCCCCCGCATCGGCCGTTTCGGCTGGCTGATGGGGTTGTACGCCGAGAACCACACGCGCCTGGTCCGGCTGTTCGAGCCGGGCGATCTCGCCGTCGGCGCCTACGTGTCGTCGATCGGCGATGGATTGGACGTGCGGCTCGACGTGCTCGACCAGCATCCCTATACCGCCGAGCTGCGGCTGTCCTACGCCTTGACCGATCCGGTGACCGGCGAGCCCGACCCTTCAGCCTATCTGCGCCTGTACCGCGATGCGCGGCAGGTGGAGGCCACGCACTGTTATGTCGGGCGACGCTGGCAGGACGTGATCGGCATGTTCCCACCGCCGGCCGAGGTCATCGGCCACCGGATGCGGATGAACACCTTCCTCGGCAAGTGGCTGCAGTATCTGGCCGAGCGCGGTCACGGCGTGGCGACCCTGCACGCGGCGGACGCCGAGGCGCCGCTGGCCGAGGCCTGAGCGGCGCCTCGCCGCCGGGGCGATCAGCGCTCCGGAACGGTCCAGAGATAGATCGTGCTGTTGTCGACCTGTTCGGTGCGTTCCGGCGCCCACTCGTTGGCCATGTCGAAGGCATGGCTGACGATCCGCGTGCCCGGCCGCAGCTCGCTGAGCAGCTTCGGTCGCAACTTCACGTTGAGGCTCTGCAGCAGGTACAGGGTCACCACCGTGGCCTCGCTGATGTCGGCCTCGAACAGGTCCTCCTCGCGGAAGGTCACCAGCTCGGTGACGCCGGCCTGTTGCGCGTTCTCGTTGGCCTCGGCGATGCGGGTGGGATTGATGTCGATGCCGATCGCGCGGATGCCGTGCTCGCGCGCGGCCGTGACCGGAATGCGGCCGTCGCCCGAACCCAGGTCGTAGAGGACGTCGTTCGGGCCGACCTCGGCCAGGGCCAGCATCGCATCGACCACCGGTTGCGGCGTCGGCACGTAGATCACGTCGGGTTCGCGGGGCGGGCGAGGGCTTTCGGCCACCGGATCGGCCGGCATGGCCTCCGCGGCATCTTCGTTCGCGACCGGCTCGTAGGCGTCGATGGCCTCCTGGGCGCAGGCCATCAGCGGCAGGCAGAGCAACAGACTGGCGAGGGGCTTGAGTGTCATGAGGTCGGTTCCTGTGGGACTTGCGAAGGTTTGAGGAACAGCAGCAGTACACCGCCCAGTGCCAGGACGCCGACGCCCACGAGGGCGCCGATGCCGGTGTAGGCGAGGCTGGAGTACAGTAGGTACACGCTGGTCGTACAGAACAGCAGGGGCAGGACAGGGTACAGCGGGACGCGGAAGGGGCGGGGCAGGTCCGGATCGCGCCGGCGCAGCACGAACACCGACACGCCCACCAGCAGGAAGAACAACCAGAACACCGGCGCGGTGTACTCGACCGCGGTGCGGAACCCGTCGATGGCCGATGCCGCCAGGCCGACCAGCAGCAGCGACAGCACGCCCTGGACCAGCATCGCGGTGCGCGGCGTGCCGTGCCGCTGGTCCCAGCGGCCGATGAAGTCCAGGGCCGGGAAGTCGCGTCCCACCGCATAGACACTGCGGGCGCCGGTGATCATGGTGGCGTTGGCCGAGGTGAGCGCCGCCGCGACCACGATGGCGCTCATCAGCGTGGCCCCGGTGGGGCCGAACACCGCGGCCATCATGTCGGCCGCGACCGCATCGGAGTCGGCCATGCCGTCCATGCCCAGCACGCGCAGGTAGGCCAGATTGACCAGCACGTACAGCGCGGCGATGACGATCAGGCTCAGCACCAGGATGCGCGGCATCCAGCGGCGCGCATCCCGGACTTCCGCGGTGATGTACACGGCCTCGTTCCAGCCGCCGTAGGTCAGCAGCACGAACACGAGGATCAGACCGAGCGCATTGCCGTCGGCGCCGGCGGTCGACACCGTGGCGACGCCCTCGGGCGCGAACAGCAGGCCGGCGGCGATGATCAGCAGCACGCCCGCGATTTCCACCGCGGTCAGCACGTTCTGTACCGTCGTGCCCTGGCGGACGCCCCACCAGTTCACTGCGGTCAGCACGGCCACGGTCGTCGCCGCGTAGATCGACGACGACCAGGGACCGAGATCGAACAGCTGCTGCATGTAATCGCCCACGACGTACGCCAGCAGGACGATGGAGCCGGTCTGGATGACCGTCATCCGCGCCCAGGCGTAGAGAAAGGCGGGACGGCTGCCGTAGGCGCGACGCAGGTAGACGTAATCGCCGCCGGCCTGCGGATAGGTCGTCGCGAGTTCGGCGTAACAGAGCGCACCGACGATCGAAAGGGCGCCGCCCGCGAGCCAGGCCAGCAGCATGACCGCCTCGCTGGATGCGGCACCGGCCACCAGCGAGGGCGTGCGGAAGATGCCAGCGCCGACCACGATGCCGATGGTGATCGCGAACGCGGCGGCCGTCCCGAGCGTGGCGCGCGGCGCAGGCGTGGCGGCAACGGCCGACGCGTCGGCTTTCGAACTCATGGCGCTCCGGATCGCGTGAGGCACGCGATGCGCCGGAACGCACCGCGGGTCTGGACAGCCGAGATTAAGCCGCCGACGCATGCCCGTAATGTGAATACGAACGAACCATGCGCGATCGTGGTGAGCCGGGCGGTATCTGCCACCGCCGCGCCGGCAGCGTGCAAAACGAAAAACGCCCGCGTCTGCGGGCGTCTTCGGCACTCGATGAATTGGCGTCCCCACGGGGATTCGAACCCCGGTCGCCACCGTGAAAGGGTGGTGTCCTAGGCCTCTAGACGATGGGGACGCTGTGTCGCAAGCGTTGTCTGCACCGGCCTGTGGTGCTTGAAATTTGGTGGAGCCAGGCGGGATCGAACCGCCGACCTCCTGCATGCCATGCAGGCGCTCTCCCAGCTGAGCTATGGCCCCGTGTGTCTCGGGAGGCGAGATTCTAAGGACGTCTTCGCAGTTGCGCAACATCTTTTTCATGCGGATGACGAATTCGTTCGCTGCCGGTGGCGTACAGCGTCCTCGGCGTCGCCGTGTCGCGCGATGCCGGCACGCTGCGTCGAGCGTGTACGGCTGGCACGCGCGAGCGCCATGCGGCATCGTCTCCGCGCGCGCCAGCGCCGACTACCGCATCGGATACGTGCCCCTCATGTCATCGCCTCGAACGCAGCAGCGCGCCACGCGCGCCGCTTTCTTCATCCCGGGTCTGCTCATCGCCGCCTGGGCACCGATCGTGCCGTTCGCCAAGGCGAGGGCAGGGCTGGACGACGCCGCGCTGGGCCTGGTGCTGTTGTGCCTGGGCACCGGATCGCTGCTGGCGATGCCCGCCGCCGGCGTACTGGCCACACGTTACGGATGCCGCGCGATCATGCTGGCGAGCGTCGCGGTGATGGTGTGCACCTTGCCGGCATTGGCGGCGACCTCGACCGCATGGAGCCTGGGCGTGACGTTGCTGCTGTTCGGTGCGGCCATCGGTGCGATGGATTGCACCATGAACCTGCAGGCGGTCGCCGTCGAACGCGACGCGGGCCGCGCCCTGATGTCCGGATTTCATGCGTTCTACAGCATCGGCAGCCTGGTCGGCGCCGTCGTCGCGACCGTGCTGCTGGGGGCCGGCGTCGGCGTGCTGCCGATGACGCTGGCGATGGCCACGGTCGCCGTTTCGATCGCGGCGGTCGCCGCCACGGCGTGGTCCGCGCGACGTGCGCCGCATGGCGCACCGGCGCTCGCGATTCCCAAAGGCGCGGTGATCGCGATCGGCGCGGTGTGCTTCGTGACGTTCCTGGCCGAGGGCGCCATGCTCGACTGGAGCGCGGTCTTCCTGCACGAGCTGCGTGCAGTCGACGTGTCGCACGCCGGTTGGGGCTTCGTGGTCTTCAACATCGCGATGACGCTGTCGCGGCTGCTAGGCGACCGGATCGTGACCGCGCTCGGGCGACCGGCGACGGTGCTTGCAGGCGGACTCGTCGGCGCGCTGGGACTCGCGTTCGCGACCCTCGGCCCGGGGCTGTGGTCGTCGCATGTCGGCTATGCGCTGCTGGGCCTGGGCTGCGCCAACATCGTGCCGGTGATGTTCACGCT
Organism: Luteimonas abyssi; assembly: GCF_001482195.1. Lineage (GTDB taxonomy): Bacteria > Pseudomonadota > Gammaproteobacteria > Xanthomonadales > Xanthomonadaceae > Luteimonas > Luteimonas abyssi. Next base: position 1,619,821 of record NZ_KQ759763.1, read on the forward strand.
GGCGGGCCGGCAACGGGCGATGCCGGAGAGCATCGCGATTCCGGCAGTGACGACACTGGGCTACGCAGGCGTGCTGCTGGGCCCGGCGGCCATCGGTTTCATCGCGCACGGGGCGTCGTTGGCGGCGGCATTCGTTTTGGTGGCGGGGTTGCTGATGGCGGCGGCGGCGCTTGGGGCCAGGCTGGCGAGGCCTGGCGCGGAGTGAGTTCTGGAAAGACCTGGGACTGAGGCTATCTGCCTGTTACATAATCAACATTATGCGAAGTCATCTGTCAGGCTTGGTGCGGCCCTGTCTCAACCTCTTGCGATGCTCCTGACTGGATGCCTCGTCAATACAGCTCGTCAATCCAGTCAGCCGCTCGGGTCCAAGCACGTGGTGCTGCTGGCCGTTGTCGGCGCGCCGCGACGTCGATCCGTTATGCCGCTGCGTGAGCTCGCCTCACGCTCCGGCACACCGGCTTCAGGACCGACTGATGGCCCAGCGGTCCTGTCCGACTCCAACGTCCAGCTCGCTTGCAAGTCGAGCAAGCCTTACGACGCGGACGGCACCGGCGCATCCTGCGCGATCAGCCGTTCGGACTTCAGATCCCGCCAGAAGCCGTCCGGAATCCGCACCCGCATCGACGCCGCGTTCGCCTGCGCCTGCTCGGCCGTGCGTGCGCCCGGGATCACCGACGACACCACTTCCGGCGCCGCTGCGAACTGCAAGGCTGCGGTTCGCAGATCGATGCCGTGCGCATCGGCGATGGTCTGGACACGTTGCCGCTTCTCCGGCGCCCAGTCCGGCACGCTGCCGTCGTAGAGATACCGGTCGCGACCTGCCAGATAGCCGGCCAGCAGCGGCGCACCGACGACGACGGATGCGCCATGCGCCGCAATGGCCGGAAACGTCTCGTGCAGGGCCTGCTCGTGGTCGAGCAACGAGTACTGGCATGCGAGCAGGAAGATGTCGGGGTCGGCTTCCTGCACCGCGCGCAATGCGGGCTCCGGCCGGTTGACACCGAATCCCCAGGCCTTGATCAGCCCTTCCTCGCGCATGCGGGTGAGTTCGGGCATGGCGCCCTTGGCGGCTTCCTCGAAACGTTGCGCCCATGGCATGCCGAGATCTTCCTCGTTGTCCGGCGAAAGGTCGTGGATGAAGACGATGTCGATCCGCTCGATGCCCAACCGCTGCAGGCTGTCCTCGATCGACCGTCGGGTCCCTTCTGCGCTGTAGTCGTAGCGGTAGTCGAACGGCGATGGCGATTGCCACATCGTGTCCGGCACGTCCGAGGTCGCGGTCAGCAGACGGCCGACCTTGGTCGAGAGGACATAGCTGTCCCGGGGATGGGCGTGCAGTGCGTGACCGAATCGACGCTCGCTCAGTCCCAATCCGTACCACGGCGATGTATCGAAGAAACGCGCACCGCTGTCGAGTGCGGCCTCCAGTGTCTGTTGCGCCTGGGCATCGGTGGCGGGCGCGAAGCCGTTGCCGATTGCGACGCCCCCCAGTCCGAGCAGGTGCGGGGGCCGGTAACGTCCCTGCCCCGCGTCGTGCCGGGCGTCCGCCAGCGAACGTTCGCCGATGTCGCCTCGCGTCGGGAGCACGCTGCCGGGGCCGGCCGTGCCGGCGAACAACGGGGCGGCGGCCAGTGCGGCACCGCCCATGGCGGCGTGCGAGAGAAAACGACGACGTGGCAGCATGGCGGACTCCTGTAGGACCGTCATGCATCCGCGCACGCGGCCCGGCCGATGTGGGGGATCCCCAGTGTGCGCGCGGCCGCGTGCACGTCCCGTGGCCGTCTGCCGTCGAACGGACGGGCCGCTCGCACGACGCCTCAGATACCTGCGGCTCTGGCGATGGCGGACCGGCGGCTGCGGCGGCCCTACCCCAACGGTCCGCGTTCCTCAGGGGGGCGCACCTTGCGGTCCGACAGCAACGCCGAGACCACGAGGGTGACACCGAGGGTGGCGGCGAGCACGAACAGGATCAGCGCGAACGCCGGATACCCGAACAACGTGTGCGGTGTCTCGACCCTCGCGAGCATCGCCGCGCCGACCACCAGCGAAGCGGTGATCACGCCGGTGGAAATCCGGTTGGCGATCTTCTGGAGGCTCTCCATGAGGTGGGATTCCTCGAGCCCGCCCAATTGCACCCGCAACTTGTTGTCGGCGATCAGCGACAGGATGTCGGCGACCTTGCGCGGCGCACCGCGCAGGATCTGCTGCGTCTCCAGTGCCTCCATGCCGAGGTGACGCGGCGAAAGCGAAGCGCGCAGGCGTTTGCGCATGAGTCCATAGGTATGGCCCTCCACCACCGCCTTGACGTCGAGCTCCGGATCGAGCGCGCCGCAGACCGCTTCGAGGTTGAGCATGGTCTTGCCGAGCAGCGTGGTCGCCGGCGGCATGCGCAGGCTGCAATCGGTGCCGATGCGCGCGAGTTCGAGCAGCAACCTGCCTTCCGAGAGCCCCAAGCGCTCGGAACGCACCGCATAGCGGGCGACCAGTTGCGACACCTCGTGGACGTAGCGGGCCTCGTCGAACCGCTCCAGACGGGCGCTCATGGCCATGGCTTCGGACGCGACGTCCTCGCCCCGGCCGTCGACCGCGGCGAGGACGAGCTTGAGCAGACGCTCGCGCTGGCGCGGCGGCACGTGCGCCACCATGCCGAAGTCGAGCAGCGCGAGGCGCTGGTCGTCGGTGACCAGCACGTTGCCGGGATGCGGATCGGCATGGATCTCGCCGTGGACGAACACCTGGTCCAGATAGCCGCGCAGCAGTGCGGCCGCGAGCGGGCCGTAGTCGTGCTCGGTCCGCTGCAGGCCGGTGATGTCGGTCACCTTGGTGCCGCGCACGTACTCCATCGTCAGCACGCGATGCGAGGTGTAGTCCCAGATCGGTGCGGGCACGAACAGCTCGGGATACGGCTCGAAACGGTGCCGGAAACGCTCCAGGCTTTCCGCTTCGTCCAGATAATCCAGTTCGGCCAGCAAGGCGCGCTGCATCTCGCCGACGATGTCGACGAAGCGCATGCGATGGCCGATCGAGGTGAAGCGGTCCGCGCCACGGGCGAAGCGGTCGAGCACCGCCATGTCGGCCTGGATGAGGTCGGACACGCCGGGACGCTGGATCTTGACCGCGACCTCGCGGCCGTCGTGCAGCGTGGCGAGATGGACCTGGGCGAGCGACGCCGCCCCCAGCGGCTGTTCGTCGAAGGTGGCGAACGCCTTGCTCATGCGCACGCCGAGCGATTCCTCCAGAAGCGGTTTGAGCTCCAGGAAGTCCACCGGCTGCACGTCGTCCTGCATCCGCCGTAGCGCATCCAGATACACCGGCGCGACGAGATCGGTCCGGGTGGACAGGGATTGCCCGATCTTGACGAAGGTCGGCCCCAGGCGTTCGAGGTCGTCGACGAAATCCCGCGCCTTGGCGGCATCGCCCGGTCGCGGCCTGGACCCACCGCCGAACACGCCGGCGCGGTAGTACTTCAATGCGAAACGCATGATCCGCGAGGAGCGATCGAACGCTCCCGGGGACTCGGAAGATCCCATGCTGCTCCCCTCTCCTGTTCTTGCGCCGGCCGAAGACCGACGGGGATCAGGGTGGCAGCGGTTTCGTGAACGGGGCGTACCGGCCCTGGACGCCGGAAGGGTTCAACCCAGACGCCAGAACGCGTGCACCATCGCCCGGGACCGCGGCCAATCGCCGGGACGGTCGCGCTCCCAGAGTGTACGGATCAGGGGTTCGATGTCCGCCCAGGCGTGTCCCGGGTAGACATCCCTGGCCTCGCGGGCATACAGCGCGCCCAGTTGCCGGTTCGGAATCGCGGAGAGACGGATCTTGCGGGTCGTCATCGGACGGCCCTCCGGAATCGAATGGATTCCCCCTGTTGGACCCCAGTATGGACACGTTATGGGTCGATTTCATGACCGTCCGTCGCAAATCGGCCCATCGAGCGCCTGCGACGCCACCGCATCCGCGCCCCTCGGTGACGGTCCCGGGACGGCGCAGCCCCTGCGGCATATGCAGGCCCGGTCGCACGCGTCGACGCGCTGCCGCTGCCGTCGGTCAGGGGAGACGCCCCGGCCACAGCGCCTTGCCGAGGCGCCAGCCCAATGCGACGGCCGCCACCCCCAGGCCGACGTGCGCGGCCAGGGTGGCGCCGGCCAGCAGCCAGCGTTCGGCGCGCAGGAGTTGCCAGAGTTCGAGTCCGAGTGCGGAGAAGGTGGTCAACGCGCCCAGGACCCCGGTGATCAGCAACGCACGCCAGAACGCGGGATCGGCACGTTGTTCTATCCAGACCAACAACAGGCCGGCGAACAGGCAGCCGATCACGTTGACGATCAAGGTCGCGGCGGGCAGTCCGCCGATGCCTCCGCGGACACAGGCGAGATTCGCACCGAAGCGCAACAACGCCCCCGTTGCACCGCCTGCCGCCACCGCGATCGCCTGTGCGAACAGGGGATTCATCCGTCCTTCCCCTCTTCCTCTGCCTTCTGCCCTTCGCCACGCGCCTGCGCTCGCGCCGCACGCAGGCGGTCGAGCTTCTCGCCGAGCTTGAGTTCCAGGCCGCGCGGCACCGGCCGGTAGTAGACGCGCTCGCCCATCGCATCGGGAAAGCCGGTCTGGTCGAGCGCGACGCCATCTTCCGCGTCGTGGTCGTACTGGTAGTCCTTGCCGTAACCGAGTTGCTTCATCAGCCTGGTCGGCGCGTTGCGGAAATGCAGTGGCACGTCCTGCGTACCGAGACTGCGCACGTCGGCGCGCGCCTGGTTCCAGGCCGCATAGCCGGCATTGGATTTGGCGGTGCTGGCCAGATACAGCGTGAGTTGCGCGAACGCCAGCTCGCCTTCCGGGCTGCCGAGCCGATCGTAGGTCTCCCAGGCGTCTATCGCCATCTGCAGGGCGCGCGGATCCGCCAGGCCGATGTCCTCGACCGCCATCCGGGTCAACCTGCGTGCCAGATAGGCCGGGTCGCACCCGCCGTCGAGCATCCGCGCCAGCCAGTAAAGCGCGGCATCGGGATTGCTGCTCCGCACGCATTTGTGCAGCGCCGAGATCTGGTCGTAGAACTGCTCGCCGCCCTTGTCGAAACGGCGTGTCCGGTCCGCCAGCACCTGCAGCAAGGTCTGCTCGGTGATGCGCCCGCCTTCGTCGGCCGCCAACTCGGCGGCGATTTCCAGCAAGGTCAGCGCCCGGCGCACGTCGCCGTCGGCAGCGCCTGCGATCTCGGCCAGGGCGCTGTCTTCCACCGCGATGCCCTCCCCCCCCAGGCCGCGCGTCTCATCGGTCAACGCGTGACGCAGCGCCTGCTCGATATCGGCTGCGGACACCGCCTCGAGCACATGCACCCGGCAGCGCGAGAGCAGTGCCGAGTTCAGTTCGAACGACGGGTTCTCGGTGGTGGCGCCGACGAACACGATGCTGCCGCGCTCGATGTGCGGCAGGAACGCGTCCTGCTGGGCCTTGTTGAAGCGATGCACCTCGTCGACGAACAGCACGGTGCGCTGCCCGCCTGCGAATCGCTGTCCCGCTTCCGCCAGCACCTGGCGGACCTCCGGCAGGCCGGACAGCACCGCCGAGACCGCGCGGAACTCGGCGTCGGCATAGCGCGCCAGCAGCAGCGCGAGCGTGGTCTTGCCGCAGCCGGGAGGCCCCCACAGGATCATCGAGTGGATGCGTCCACTCTCCACCGCGCGCCGCAACGCGCTGCCGGTCGCGAGCAACCGTTTCTGCCCGACCATCTCGTCGAGCGTGCGCGGGCGCATGCGCTCGGCCAGAGGCCGCAGCGCCTCGTTGTCGCGGCTCAGCAGATCCCCGCCGGCGGGGGGTTGGAACGTCGTCTTCCTGGGCACGTCGGCATTCTACCGGTCCAGTCCCCTGCTCCGCGGCTCCGTCCCGCCCCCTGGAGAGACCGAGGTTACTCGCCGATCACGTCCACGCCTTCCGCAGGCGTGTAGCGGAAGGTGTCCGCCGCGAACGAGGGATTCTTCTGCCAGTCGCTGAAGGCGATCTCGGTGCGCTGGCCGAGCGCGTCCACCACGTCCATGCGTGCCAGGCCGTTGCCGTCGAAGCCCAGGCGCGCGGACTGGAAGCTCGCATCCTGTTCGCGCTTGGGCGTGAGCGTCATCCACTGCAGGCCGTCGCTGGCCGCGGCTTCCTGGCTGACGTCGAAATCGCGATCCAGGCGGTCCGGATCGGTCAGGGTCGCCAACGGGCTGTTCTGTTCCTCAGGCCCCTGCGGGCGCACCGTCACCTGCTCGAGATCGGGGTCGTAGACCCAGACCCGCTGGCCGTCGGCGACGATCAGCTGCGGATAGGGATTCTGGTACTCCCAGCGGAACAGGCGCGGCGCGGACAGCGCGACCCGACCGCTGGAGCTTTCCCGCACGCGGCCGTTGCCGTCGAACACGCGCTGGGTGAACTGACCGTCCAGACCCTTCAGATCCCGGGTGAAGCCCTGCAGGGCGTCGCGGGCGCCGGCGAATGCCTGGGCGGACAACAGCAGCGAAGACGCAACGGCGGCGGCGATCAGGAAACGGCGCATGGACTTCAGATCCGGAGTTCGTTCGATGTGCGGAGTGTGCCCGGAGCGACCTGAACGGGCGAGCCCTGGCTGCGCGGTCACGCGAAGCCACCCGCAGGCCGTCGTCACTTGGGTGGCGGCGGCGCCAGGACGCTGCGGTCGCCGTTGTGCTCGGGCGGACTGACCACGCCGGCGGCTTCCATCGCCTCGACCAGGCGCGCGGCGCGGTTGTAGCCGATCTTCAGCCGGCGCTGCACCCCGGAGATCGATGCGCGCCGGGTCTCGGTGACGATCTTGACCGCTTCGTCGTACAGCGGATCGCTCTCGTCGCCACCACCGCCGCCGCTTTCCGGGAGACCGGTCGCACCGACGACGGTGCCGTCGCCCATCGTCTGCACCTCGTCGAGCACCCCCTGGATGTAATCCACCGGGCCGCTCTGCTTGAGCTGTTCCACCACGCGATGGACTTCCTCGTCGCTGACGAAGGCGCCGTGGACGCGTTCGGGCAGCGCGGTGCCGGGTGGCAGATACAGCATGTCGCCGTTGCCCAGCAGCGATTCCGCGCCGGACTGGTCGAGGATGGTCCGCGAGTCGATCTTGGAGCTGACCTGGAACGCGATGCGGGTCGGGATGTTGGCCTTGATCAGGCCGGTGATGACGTCCACCGACGGCCGCTGCGTGGCCAGGATCAAATGGATGCCGGCCGCGCGCGCCTTTTGCGCCAGACGGGCGATCAGTTCTTCCACCTTCTTGCCGACGATCATCATCATGTCGGCGAATTCGTCGATGAAGATGACGATGTACGGCAGCGGCTCCAGCGGCTGGGCGACCTCGTCGATCTCCGGATTCGGCTTGAACAGCGGATCGAGCAGCGGCTGTCCGGCGTCCTGCGCGTCCTTGACCTTCTTGTTGAAGCCGGCCAGGTTGCGCACGCCGACCGCACTCATCAGCTTGTAGCGCCGCTCCATTTCCGCCACGCACCAGCGCAGGCCGTTGGCGGCCTCCTTCATGTCGGTGACCACCGGCGCCAGCAGGTGCGGGATGCCCTCGTAGACGCTGAGCTCCAGCATCTTCGGATCGATCATCAGCATCCGCAGGTCCTTCGGCGTGGCCTTGAACAGCAGGCTCAGGACCATCGCGTTGACCGCCACCGACTTGCCCGAACCGGTCGTACCGGCCACCAGCAGGTGCGGCATGCGGGCCAGGTCGGCCACCGTGGAGCGGCCGCTGATGTCCTTGCCCAGCGCCAGGGTCAGCGGGCTGGCGGACTTGTCGTACTCGCGCGAGCGCAGCAGCTCGCTGAGGTAGATCATTTCGCGCCGGGTGTTGGGGATCTCCAGGCCGATCACCGATTTGCCCGGGATCACGTCGACCACGCGGACCGATTTCACCGACAGGCCGCGGGCGATGTCCTTGTCCAGCGAATTGATCTGGCTGACCTTCACGCCCGGTGCCGGCTCCAGCTCGAAGCGGGTGATGACCGGGCCCGGCTGGGCTTCCTTCACCTCGACCTCGATGCGGAAGTCCTTGAGCTTGAACTCGATCTGCCGCGACAACGTCTCCAGCGTCTCCTCGTCGTAGCCCTTGGGCTGCGGCTTGGGGTCGTCGAGCAGCGACAGCGGCGGCAGGCCGCCATCGCCGCCGCCGGTCCCGACGAACAAGGGGATCTGCTGTTCGCGCTTGGCGCGCTCGCTGCGTTCGGCCACCGGCGGCGCCACCGGCGGTTCGATCCGGACCGGGGCGCGCTTGGCGCGCTTTTCGGTCTCGACCTTGCGGACTTCCTCGCGTTCCTCGCGCAGTTCGCGGGTCTTGCGCCAGTCGCTGGCCTGCTTGCTGCTCCGGCGCAGCAGGTCCGGCAGCTTCAGTGCCCAGCCGCCGATGCGGTCCATCACCGCGAACCAGGACAGGCCGGTCGCCAGGGTCACCGACACCAGCACCAGCGCCAGCAGGAAGAGATTGCCGCCCACCGGGCCGAAGCCCGCGAACAGCGAATGACCGACCAGGCGACCCAGGATGCCCCCGCCGCCCGCGGAGAGGTCCGCGACGTTGGGCATGCGCAAGGCCAGCAGCCCGGTCGCCGAGAACAGGAAGCCGACGATCCCGACCAGCCGCAGTGCCGGACCCAGGTCGGCCCGGCTTTCGCCGGCGTCTTCCCGGCCGAGCCCGAACATCGCGATCCAGGCGACCGCGCCGAGCATCAGCGGCAGCAGATAGGCGATGAAACCGAACAGGTGCAGGAGCACATCCGCGATCCAGGCACCGACCGGGCCGCCGACGTTGTTGAGCGGCGCGGTCACGCTGCCGGAGCGCGACCAGCCCGGATCGTCGGGCGAAAACGTCAGCAGGCTGGCGAACAGGTACAGCAGCAACGGTGCGATCAGGATCAACGCGATGTCGCGCCACAGCCGCTGCCGCCGGGGATTGGGCACCTTGGCGGCCGCATCGGCGGATGCGCCGGTGCGGGGACGTTTGCTGCTGCGTTCCTGGAGGGGTCGAGCCACCGTGTGTCGTTACCTGAGATACCCGTTGCAGGGCATTGATCTTACGACAGAAAGAGCGCGCTCACCACGGCCGTGATGGGCGGGCCGGCGGGCCGGCGCCGCCCAACGGCGTCTCAGAGCTTCATGCCCTGCAGGGCGGGATGGACGAGCTTGCCGCCTTCCACGTTGATGCCGCGCACCAGCGCGGCGTTGTCGCGCCACTCGCCCGAGGCCAGCTTGTTGACCCAGGGCAGGATCGCCGCGCAGATCGCCTGCGAACTGGTCTGCGGCACGGCGCCGGGCATATTGGTGACCGCGAAGTGGGTCACGCCCTCCTCCACGTAGGTCGGCTCCTTCCAGGTGGTCGGACGCGAGGTCTCGAAGCAGCCCCCCTGGTCGATGGAGATATCGACCACCACGCTGCCGGCCTCCATCTGCTTCAGGTGCTCGCGGGTCAACACGTGCGGGGCGACCGCGCCGGTGACCAGCACCGCACCGATCACCAGGTCGGCCGCGGCCACCTCGCGGGCGACCACGTCGTCGTACGGATACAGCGCGGTCACGTTCGCGCCCAGCGCCATCATCTGCGCCATCCGGTCCTGGCGCTTTTCGAACACCACGACGTTAGAGCCACCCGCCGCCGCCAGTGCCGCCGAGTTGCCGCCGGCCGCGCCGGCGCCGAACACCACCACCTTGCCGCGCTCGGTGGACGGCAGGCCGCCGAGCAGCTTGCCCTTGCCGCCCTCGGGCAGGTGCAGCAGATGGGTACCGACCTGCACGCCGATCCGGCCGGCGATCACCGACATCGGCGCCAGCAACGGCAGATCGCCGTTGTCGAGCTCCACCGTCTCGAATGCGACGCCGGTCAGGCCGATGTCGAGCAGGCGACGGGTCAGGTCCGGCAACGGCGCCAGGTGCAGGTAGCAGAACAGCAGGTGATCCTTGCGCAGGTGCTGCAGATCGCCTTCGATCGGCTCCTTCACCTTCACGATCAGTTCGCCCTTCTCGTACAGGGCCGCCGCATCCGGGGCGATGTTCACGCCCAGACGGGCGTAGTCGTCGTCGCTGAAACGCGACTTCTCGCCCGCACCGGTCTCGATCCAGACCTCATGGCCGCGGTTGACGAGATCGCCGGCCGCAGCCGGCACCAGGGCCACGCGGCCCTCCAGGGTCTTGGTTTCCTTCGGCACGCCAATGCGCATCGCCACATCTCCACGTCTGCTCGCCGGCGCTGCCGGCGGTCTCTTACGAAAAACCCGCACTCGGAAAGTGCGGGCGGTTGCATCGGCGTCGCGGTGGGGACGCGGGCCTGGATTGGGCCGGAGTGTTCCGGGATGGTTCGTTCCGCGTCGCCGGCGTCTGTCCGCCTTGTGCTGGCGGTGGCTCACCACCATGCTATGCGTCCACGGAACGCCACGTTTTCCAAGGCCACGAGTATACATGAGCACTACGAAGCACTGCCGTCTGCTGATCCTCGGTTCCGGCCCCGCCGGCTGGACCGCCGCCGTCTACGCCGCCCGCGCCAACCTCAAGCCGGTCGTGGTCACCGGGCTGCAGATGGGCGGCCAGTTGATGACGACCACCGAGGTCGACAATTGGCCGGGCGACGCGCACGGGCTGATGGGCCCCGACCTGATGGCGCGGATGCAGGCGCACGCCGAGCGCTTCGAGACCGAGGTGGTGTTCGACCACATCCACACCGCGGATCTTTCGCAGCGCCCGTTCCGGCTCAAGGGCGACAATGGCGAGTACACCGCCGACGCGCTGGTGATCTCGACGGGCGCGACGGCCAAGTACCTGGGACTGCCGTCGGAAGAGGCCTACAAGGGCCGCGGCGTGTCGGCCTGCGCGACCTGCGATGGATTCTTCTACAAGGACCAGGACGTGGCCGTGGTCGGCGGCGGCAACACCGCCGTGGAAGAGGCGCTGTACCTGTCCAACCTCGCCCGCAAGGTCTACCTGGTGCACCGCCGCGACACCCTGCGGGCCGAAAAGATCATGCAGGACAAGCTGCTGGCCAAGATCCAGGCCGGCAAGATCGAGCCGGTCTGGCATCACGTGGTCGACGAGGTTCTCGGCAACGATGCCGGCGTCACCGGCTTGCGCCTGAAGTCGGTGCAGGATGGCGCGACCCGGCAGATCGACGTGCACGGCTTCTTCGTGGCGATCGGCCACACCCCCAACACCTCGCTGTTCGAGGGCCAGCTGGCGATGAACAACGGCTACCTGGAGATCCGCTCCGGCCTGGGTGGCGGGGCCACCGAGACCTCGGTCCAGGGCGTGTTCGCGGCCGGCGACGTCGCCGACCAGCATTACCGCCAGGCGATCACCTCGGCGGGCTTCGGCTGCATGGCCGCGCTGGATGCCGAACGTTTCCTCGATCAGCAGGGCTGATGCCGCCTGGTTGCGACCCGGTGGATCGGGACCGATTCACCGTGAAGCACGGCGCGACGTGCCTGCGCGGTCGGCGCCGGTCCACTTGATGCAGGCGCCAGGCGCTCCCGACCCCGGCACCGGTTCGCCCCCCATCGGCGCGGCCCGGCGTACGCCATGAGGGCCACGCCCGACGGGCTGCGTGTCCTGACATCGCTGGCGGATGTCGCCGCCGGGGCCTGGGATGCGCTGCATGCCGGCGACAACCCGTTCGTGACCCATGCGTTTCTCGCCGGACTCGAAGCGACGGGCTGCCTGCGCGAGGAATGGGGCTGGACGCCGCGCCACGTCACCCTGTGGGAAGACGATCGTCTGATCGCGGCCGCACCGGGCTACCTGAAGACCAATTCGCACGGCGAGTTCGTCTTCGACCATGCCTGGGCGCACGCCTACGCGCGCTACGGACGCGACTACTATCCGAAGTGGCTGGGCGCCGTCCCCTACTCGCCCGTCACCGGGCCGCGGCTGCTGGCGCCCGACGGACCCACGCGCCAGGCGTTGCTGGAGGCGATCGTCGCCCACGCGCACGCGGCCGGATTGCCCTCCGCGCACATCAACTTCCATCCCGAATCCGAAGACGCGGCGTTCGGCGACGCGTGGCTGCCGCGCATCGACGTCCAGTATCACTGGCGCAATCCCGGCGACTGGCGGCGCTTCGACGACTACCTCGCGGCCATGGACCACAAGCACCGCAAGAACGTGCGCCAGGAACGCGCCCGGGTGGCACGGGCCGGCGTCCGCTTCCGCGTGGTGCACGGCGACGAGGCCAGCGACGACGACCTCGACGCGATGTACGGCTTCTATCTGCAGACGTTTCTCGAGTACGGCAACTCGCCGGCGCTGACGCCTGCCTTCCTGCGCCATCTGGCGGAGGCCATGCCGCGAGCGCTGGTGCTCATTCTGGCGGATGTGGACGGCGCGCCCGTCGCAGGCGCCCTGTGCCTGCGCGGCGCCGACACGCTGTACGGACGCTACTGGGGCGCGACCCGGACCTTGCCCGGCCTGCATTTCGAGACCTGCTACTACCAGGGGATCGAGTACTGCCTGCGCGAGGGACTGCGGACGTTCGAACCCGGTGCGCAGGGCGAGCACAAGATCGCGCGTGGCTTCCTGCCGACGTTCGTGCGCAGCCGGCACTGGATCGGCGACCCCGACTTCGCCGATGCGCTGCGGGCCTGGTGCAGCGAGGAGGCGCGCTCGGTCGTCGGCTACGCCAGCGCGCTGGAAGGCCGGACCCCCTTCAGATCCCCAGCACCCGACTCCGGCGGCGATCCATCGCGCTAGGCTCCGTCGCGTCGAAAGCGCGCGGCCCGCGCGGTCGCTGCACGGCTCCCTACAATGTCGGCATGCGACGACGCCCCTATCTTCTGGACGCCGATCCGCAGGCGCCTTTTCCGCCCGCGGCGCTGGCGTTGCGCGAACCCGACGGCCTGCTGGCCGTGGGCGGGGACCTGTCGCCTCCGCGCCTGCTTGCCGCCTATCGCGGCGGCATTTTCCCGTGGTACTCGGAGGGACAGCCCATCCTCTGGTGGTCGCCCGACCCGCGTGCGGTGTTCCGCACCGACGCCGTGCATCTGGCCACCCGCTTTCGTCGGCAGTTGCGCGCCTCGCGCTGGATCCTGCGGGCGGACACCCGTTTCGCCGATGTCATGGCCGCATGCGCCCGGGCGCCCCGCCACGGGCAATCCGGGACCTGGATCACGCCCGACATGATGGCGGCCTATGCCCGCCTGCATGCGCTGGGCCATGCCCACAGCGTCGAAGTATTCGACGGCGAGCGCCTGGTCGGCGGGATCTACGGCGTGGCCGTGGGGAGGATGTTCTTCGGGGAAAGCATGTTCAGTGCGGTCGCCGGCGGCTCAAAGGCGGCATTGGCCGGCCTTGCCGGATATCTGGCCGCGCGTGGCTGGCCGCTGATCGATGCCCAGGTGGAGAATCCCCACTTGCTGCGCATGGGCGCGGAACGCTGGCCGCGCGATGCCTTCATGGCGCGGATCGCACCGTTGGTGGGCCATGTCGGGAATGTCGGCGCCTGGACGAACGACTTCGGTGAAAGGACGGCCGCGTCACTGGGTGTGTCGGCGGGCGGCGCCGCGTGACCGGGGCTCGAACCGCCCCACGCCCGACCCGTGCGGGTTCGGTCCATTCCGACGGGCGCGGACTTCTGGGTCCGTCGGGGTTTTCTTAACGGAACTTTTGCTTCGCCCGCCGGTTCGTGGGAGAATGTCGCGTTTCCCGGGTCGATTTCCGTCCGGGTCCCCAGACGCGACGAACAGGACGCATGGCGAAAGACGACGTCATTGAATTCGAAGGCACCGTTTCCGAAACTCTCCCGAACACGATGTTCCGGGTGAAGCTCGAAAACGGTCATGAGATCATTGCCCACATTTCGGGGCGGATGCGCAAGAACTACATCCGTATCCTGACCGGTGACCGGGTCAAGGTGGAGATGACTCCATACGACCTCACCAAGGGGCGGATCACCTACCGCATGAAGTGATCGCTGGGCGCACGGCGTGCGCTTGCGACGAAAGAAAAGGCAGCCCAGGCTGCCTTTTCTCGTTTGTGTCGCCGAAGTGCGGCGGCGTCTTGATCGGCGCGACGCCGGCAGTCGCTCGTTAGGCGGCGTGCGAAACGAAAAAGGGCGCCGTCGGGCGCCCTTTTTCTCGTGGTGCGGTGAAGCGCCTAGACCGTCGCCGGCAGCAGCTTCTCCGACTCCGGGAACGCCTCGACCACGAGCTGGTCGTCGCGCACCTCGATGCTGACGCGACCGCCGTTCATCAGCTTGCCGAACAGCAGTTCGTCGGCCAGCGGCCGCTTGACCCGGTCCTGGATCACCCGTGCCATCGGCCGGGCCCCCATCTGCGGGTCGAAGCCGTGCTGGGCCAGCCACTCGCGGGCCTCCGGCGATGCGGTGACCGAGACGTTCTTCTCGTGCAGCTGGCTCTCCAGTTCGATGACGAACTTGTCCACCACCCGCAGGATGTGGTCGAAGCCCAGCGGCTGGAACTGCACGATCGCATCGAGCCGGTTGCGGAATTCCGGCGTGAAGCTGCGCCGGATCACCTCCATCGCATCGGTGCTGTGGTCCTGGCGGGTGAAGCCGATCGAGCGCCGCGAGGCCTGGGTGGCCCCCGCATTCGTGGTCATCACCAGGATCACGTTGCGGAAGTTCGCCTCGCGCCCGTTGGTGTCGGTCAGCGTACCGCGGTCCATCACCTGCAACAGGATGTTGAAGATATCCGGATGCGCCTTCTCGACCTCGTCGAGCAGCAGCACGCAGTGCGGCGTCTTGACGATCTTCTCGGTCAGCAGGCCGCCCTGGTCGAAGCCGACATAGCCGGGAGGCGCGCCGATCAGGCGGCTCACGGAGTGCGACTCCATGTACTCCGACATGTCGAACCGCACCAGTTCGATCCCGAGCTGGTGGGCCAGCTGACGGGTGACCTCGGTCTTGCCCACGCCGGTCGGGCCGGCGAACAGGAAGTTGCCGATCGGCTTGTCCGGATTCGCCAGGCCCGAACGCGCGAGCTTGATCGCCGAGGCGAGCGACTCGATCGCCGGGTCCTGGCCGAAGATCACCATCTTCAGGTTGCGGTCCAGGTGCTGCAGCACGTCCTTGTCCGACGCGCTGACCTGCTTGGCCGGGATCCGCGCCATCTTGGCGACGATGGCTTCGACTTCCTCGACGTCGATCAGCGCCTTGCGCGCCTCTTCCGGGAGCAGGCGCTGGCGGGCGCCGGCCTCGTCGATCACGTCGATGGCCTTGTCGGGCAACAGGCGATCGGCGATGTGCTTGACCGACAGTTCGACCGCGGCCTGCAACGCCTCGTCGGCGTAGGTCACGTCGTGATGGGCTTCGTACTTGGGCTTGAGGCCGCGCAGGATCTCGACCGTCTCGCCGGTGGTCGGCTCCGTGATGTCGATCTTCTGGAAGCGGCGCGCCAGCGCACGGTCCTTCTCGAAGATGCCGCGGTACTCTTGGAAGGTGGTCGAGCCGATGCAGCGCAGCTCGCCCTTGGCCAGGGCCGGCTTGATCAGGTTGGAGGCATCCATGGTGCCGCCCGACGCCGACCCCGCACCGATGATGGTATGGATCTCGTCGATGAACAGCACCGCACCCGGGTGTTTGCGGATCGCGGTGAGCACCGCCTTCAGGCGCTTCTCGAAATCGCCGCGGTACTTGGTGCCGGCCACCAGGGCGCCCAGGTCGAGCGAGTAGATCGTGGCCTCCGACAGCACCTCGGGCACCTCGCCGTCGACGATGCGCTTGGCGAGCCCTTCGGCGATCGCGGTCTTGCCCACGCCGGCCTCGCCCACGTAGAGCGGGTTGTTCTTGCGGCGCCGGCACAGGACCTGGATCGTGCGCTCGATTTCCTCGCCCCGTCCGACCAGCGGATCGATGCGGCCCTCGCGCGCGGCGGCGTTGAGGTCGGTGGCGTACTCGGCCAGCGCGTCGCCCTTGGCTTCGCCGCCCTCGCCCGCCGTCGCCTCGCCGTCCTCGCCGGTCTGCGCGGCTTCGCTCTCGCCGGTCTTGGCGATCCCGTGCGACAGATAATTGACGACGTCCAGCCGGGTGACGTCCTGCTGGTTCAGATAATAGACGGCGTGCGAATCCTTCTCGCCGAAGATCGCCACCAGCACGTTGGCACCGGTGACCTCCTTCTTGCCGGAGGACTGCACATGGTAGACGGCGCGCTGCAGGACCCGCTGGAAGCCCAACGTGGGCTGGGTGTCACGGCTGTCGCCCTCTTCCAGCTTGGACACGCTGGTGGCGATGGCCTGATCCAGATCGCCGCGTAGACGATGAAAATCGACGCCGGTCGCCTTGAGCACGGCTTCCGCCGAGGGGTTGTCCAGCAGTGCCAGCAACAGGTGTTCGACCGTCATGTACTCGTCGCGGGCCTCGCGGGCGCGCTTGTAGCACTGGCCGATGGAGTACTCGAGATCCTTGCTGAACATGGGGCGTGCGCCTCCGGAAAAGTTCTGCGAGTGAGATGGGGCCGGGACGCCGGATTTCCATGGCGGCACCGCGTCTCCGTTTTAGGCCTTTTCCATGGTGCACAGCAAGGGATGCTGATTGAGACGTGAGTATTCGTTCACCTGCGCCACCTTGGATTCGGCCACCTCCCGACTGTAGACCCCGCATACGCCACGGCCGCGTGTATGGACGTGCAGCATCACCTGGGTGGCGTTTTCCATATCCAAGGCGAAAAAACGCACCAGGACGTCGATGACGAAGTCCATCGGCGTGTAGTCGTCGTTGAGCAGGACGACGGCGTACATGGGGGGTTTGGCGACTTCGGGGCGGCCGGTTTCGACGGCGACGCCATGATCGTGTTCGTGGTCGTGCTGGGGATTGCGTGGCATGGGTGGAATTATACGTTCCGCTTCCTCTCTCTCGTGGACGCCATCGCAGGCCGGGCGCAAAATGGAACGCACTTTCCCGGACGCTGCCTCCATGCGCGCTCTCTCGTGGTTACTTTCCGGTCTGCTGCTGTCGTCCCCGGTCTGGGCCGGGGACGCGCCGCCCATCCAGCTGCCCCCTTCGGCGCCGTCGACGGACGTCGCCGACACGGTCCCGGCCATCCTGGGCGAGGCCGGCGTGGGGTACGAGGTCGACGACGACGGCGACTACCGGATCGTGTACGGCTGGGAGCGCGAGGGGCGCAGCCAGCTCGTGTACGTCTCCGGCCACACCGAGGAGATCGCCGGCCGCCGCGTGCGCGAGGTGTTCTCCCCGGCCGCGCGTCTGGACGAGGGCATCGAGGCCTCGGTCCTGCGCGATCTGCTTCGCGACAGCCGGTCCCGCAAGCTGGGCGCATGGGAAATCGCCGGCGAGATGCTGTTCTACGTCATCAAGCTGCCCGAGCCGGTCGACGCCACCCTGTTGCTGGCGGCATTGACCGCGGCGGCCGAGATCGCGGACGAACGCGAGCAGGCGTTCACCGGCGATCTGGACGCATTGTGAGCGCTGGATCCTCGCGGTTCTGGCAGCCCGATGTGACCGTCGCGACCCTGGTGGCCGACGCCGGACGCCTGCTGTGCGTGGAGGAGTCCGTAGGCGGCGCGCTGGTCCTGAACCAGCCGGCCGGCCATCTGGAGCCGGACGAGGCGCTCGCCGACGCCGCGGTCCGCGAGACGCTGGAGGAGACCGGCTGGCATGTGCGCGCGACCCATTTCGTCGGCGCCTACCAGTGGAAGGCGCCCTCGGGGCAGCACTTCCTGCGCTTCGCGTTCGCGGCCGAGCCGGTCTCGCACGATCCGCAGCGCCCGCTCGACGACGGCATCGTGCGCGCGCTCTGGCTCACCCCCGCCGAGCTCCGGCAGGCGGGCGAGCGTCACCGCAGTCCGCTGGTGTGGCAGGCCGTCGAGGATTACCTGGCGGGGCGCCGTTTCCCGCTGCATGCCGTGACGCAGGTGCCGTGAGCGCGGTGCGCACCATCGTCGGCATGTCCGGCGGCGTCGATTCGTCGGTGGCCGCGTTGCGCCTGCGCGATGCCGGCGAGCCGATCGCCGGATTGTTCATGCAGAACTGGGCCGACGACGGCAGCGGCGATTGCCGTGCCGAGGACGATCGACGCGACGCGGTGGCGGTCAGCGGCCGGCTCGGGGTCCCGATCCACTTCCGGGATTTCTCCGGCGAGTACTGGGCGGGCGTGTTCGAGCACTTCCTGGCCGAATATGCCGCAGGACGCACTCCCAATCCGGACGTGCTGTGCAATCGTGAGATCAAGTTCCTGCACTTCCTGTCCGCCGCGCGCGAACTGGGGGCCGAACGCATCGCCACCGGTCATTACGCCCGCGTGGCGCATCGCGACGGACGCTGGCGACTGCTGCGCGCCCGCGATGTCGGCAAGGACCAGAGTTACTTCCTGCACCAGCTCGGTCAGGCGCAACTGGCCGCCACGGTGTTCCCGCTGGGCGACATGCTCAAGGCCGATGTCCGCGCACAGGCGACCGCGGCCGGCCTGCCGACCGCGGGAAAGAAGGATTCCACCGGCATCTGCTTCATCGGCGAACGCGATTTCCGCACCTTCCTCGGTCGTTACCTGCCCGCCCGCGAGGGCGAGATCCAGACGCCCGACGGCCGTGCGATCGGCCGCCATCCGGGCGTGTTCTATTTCACCCTCGGACAGCGCGAGGGTCTGGGCCTCGGCGGCGTGCGCGGGCATGCGGCGGCGCCCTGGTACGTGGTGGACAAGCGCGTGGACGAGAACGTGCTGGTGGTCGACCAGGCGCACGACAGCCCTTGGCTGCTGTCCACGGTCACCCGCACCGAATCCGCGCACTGGGTCGCCGGTACGCCGCCCGCGGCGCGGTTCGAGGCGCTGGCGCAGACCCGCTACCGGCAGACGGCCGAGGCCTGCGAGGTCGAGGTGGCCGACGACGGCGCCCTGACGGTGCGGTTCGCCCGGCCGCAACGCGCGGTCACGCCCGGCCAGTCGCTGGTGCTCTACGACGGCGACGAATGCCTGGGTGGCGCGGTGATCGCCGCCACCGACGCACCCCGGACCGGCAGCCCCTCGGCTGTCGGGGCCCTCAGCGGTTAGAATCCGTCGGATGAGTGATGCCTTCGACGATCGGGTGCTCGCGCTCGCCGCGCTGACCCAGGCCCTGCAACAGGTCAGGACCACTGCCGAGTCCGGCCAGTCCCGCAACGACGCCGCCGAAGCGGTGGTGGACAGCGTGTTCCGGATCGATGCCGATTCCGTGGCCGATGTCTACGGCGGCGTGCCGCGCCTGCTGCCCGGCCTGCGCATGCTGCGCGACACCCTCGCCCGCACCACCCAGGAAGATGCGGTGCCGAAGCTGGCGATGTCGGTGATGCGGCTGGAGCGCCGCTTCTCCTCCGAATCCGGCGCCATCGAAGCGGTCTCGACCGGTCTGCGCCGGATCGCGCCCCAGGCCGAGGCGCACGGCAGCATGCATCCCGACGTGCTCAACGCACTGGGTACGCTGTACGCCGACACCATCAGCCATCTGCGACCCCGGGTCATGGTGCAGGGATCGCCCCACTATCTGGGTCAGGCCAGTGTGGTGGCGGAAATCCGCGCCCTGTTGCTGGCCGCGGTGCGATCGACGGTGCTGTGGCGACAGCTCGGCGGCCGGCAGTGGGATCTGCTGCTGTCGCGCGGCCGGATGCTGGCCTCGCTCGAGCGCCTGGTGCCCTGAGTCGGCCGGGGCGTCCGGCGCCCTCCTCGTTCCGCAGGGACACGTTCCGCAAGAAATGGACGGCGACCGGCACCGCGCCGGCGCGTCGCGGCGCGCTGTGAGCGGATGCGCGGACGGGCGGGCAGGCGCGCGTACGTCGAGAATGACTAAAGCCCGGGGCGCGGATGCCGATACCAGCATCGTAGAACCTCTCCGGGAACGCCCATGTACGCTCGCCCCCTGATCCGTCTCGCTGCACCGCTGTCGCTGACCCTGCTCCTGCCGCTGGCATTCGCGCTGGACTGGGCGGCGCCCGTCCGCTGGGCGATCCTGTTCACCCTGACCGCGAGCTGGCTGGTGCTGGCGGTCTGGCTGCTGCGCCGCGAAGTGCGCCAGCCGCCCGAGCAGGCCCGGATCATGAAGGAGCAGGACGAACTGCTCGGCGAACTGCGCCAGTTCGTGGGCAGCGAGATCGAGGGTTCCCGGGTCGAGGTCGAGCGTGCCCGCGAGCTGATCCGCCAGGCGGTCAGCGGTCTGGGCAGCAGCTTCGATGCGATGAACCGCAAGTCGCGGCAGCAGTCGCAGGCGATGGCGCGCATCCTCGACCGCACCGGCGAGCAGGACGGCGGCGGTGCCGACGTGGCCCGCTTCGCCCAGCACGCCAGCCAGCGGATGGAGCAACTGGTCGAGGCGCTGGAGCAGGTCAGCGGCCAGAGCGTGACCACGGTGTCGCACATCGACGAGATGGCCGGTCATCTGGATGGCATCTTCGCCCTGCTCGAGGACGTGAAGTCCATCGCCGACCAGACCAACCTGCTCGCGCTCAACGCCGCCATCGAGGCCGCCCGTGCCGGCGAGGCCGGTCGCGGGTTCGCGGTGGTCGCCGACGAAGTGCGCAACCTGTCCGAGCGCTCCACGGCGTTCAACGAGCAGATCCGCAAGCTGGCGCATTCGTCGAAGGAGTCGATCGCCAAGGTGCGCGATACCGTGTCGGGCATGGCCTCGCGCGATCTCGACCGCTCCCGCGAGGCGCGTTCCGAAGCCGCCGGCATGCTCGACCAGGTGGCCGCGATCAATCGCTCGCTCGGCGACGGCATGCGCGAAATCTCCGACTGCGGCCGGGCGATCGACGCCAGCGTGGCCGACGCGGTGCGCGCCCTGCAGTTCGAGGACATCGCCACCCAGGCACTGGGCGGGGTGCACTCGCACCTGGAGCGGTTGAACGCGATCAATCGCGAAGCGATCGATCTGCAGGATCTCCTGCGGCGCAACGGCGGCGTCTTCGACGACGAGCTGATGCGCGCCCTGCAGCGGATCGGCCAGCGTCTGCGCGAGATGCGCAGCGCCTGGGAAAAGCCGCCGCACAAGCCCGTCGCCCAGGAGTCGATGGGCGCCGGAACCGTCGAACTGTTCTGACCGCTTGGCAGTGCCGCTCGCCAGCGCCGCCGCGAACCGGGCCCCGGCCATCCGTGCCGGGGCCCGGTCGTTCGTGTCCTGCGGCACGGATAGCGTGCCCGCCGCCGCGCCCGCCGATGCACTGGCGCGGCTGGAGCGGATCGGCATGGACGAGTTGCGCGTGCTGCAGGCCCGCCTGCCCCCCTGTCCGGTCGCGCCCGACCCCATCGCCAGCGTCATCGAATGGGATCTCGCCTGCAGCTGATCCGGGCGACCCGGGGCGCGCCGGCGTGCGCGGGTCGGGGCAGGAAACACGCCATCCTGCGCCGGGGACCGCGGCAGGCATCGGCGTCGCGCGCTCGGACACCGCACCGGCTGTCGCGCGACCCGGTCGCGTCATCGGCGACAGGCGTGGGAATCCCGCACGGCAGGCGGTCCGATACCGCCCCGGTCCGGGCACAGCCTGCCCCGCTCTCCACCTGAGGCCACGGCGAACGAGTGGCGCATGGCGTGTGCCTGCGCAGACGCGCCGGACGTCATGGACGTGGATCGGCACGAACGGCTAAGCGCGCGACGGCGCGCCTGCCGGGCGCGTCAGCCGTGACGCACGTTCGCGAGCGACGGTGCGCCGCCCGGTGCCCCGTGGGCCATCAGCCAGCGGGCCATGTCGCGCGCGGCGAGTGGGCGCGAGTACAGATATCCCTGCGCCTCGTCGCAACCGCCGTCGATCAGCAGGCGCTCGTCGTCGGCGCTTTCCACGCCCTCGGCCAGCACCTGCATGCGTAAGGCCTTGCCGAGCTGGATGATCGCGCGCGCCACCTCGGTGGCGCGTTCGCCCTCGCCGATACCGGAAATGAAGCTGCGGTCGATCTTCAGCCGCCCCACCGGAAACCGGCTCAGATAGCTGAGGCTCGAGAACCCGGTCCCGAAGTCGTCGATCGCCAGGGCGACGCCGGCCGCGGTCAGCACCTGGAAACACTCGCGCAGGGTCTCCGTGTCGCGCAGCAAGGCGGATTCGGTCAGTTCGATCTCCAGCCGCGAGGGCGGCCACTCGGCCTCCGTACATGCCGACAGCACGCTGGCCGCGAAACCGGCATCGCGCAATTGCACCGCCGAGACGTTGACCGACATGCGGCCGAACGCGATCCCCGCGGCGGCCCACGCCGACGCCTGGCGACAGGCCTCGCGCAGGACCCAGTCGCCGATGGCGGCGATGTCGCCGGACATCTCCGCGATCGGGACGAACTCCTCCGGCAGGCAGCCGCCGAGTCGCGGATGCTCCCAGCGCACCAGGGCCTCCACGCCGGAGATCCGTTGCCGGGCGAGGTCGATCTGTGGCTGATAGACGAGCGACATTTCCTCGCGCTCGAGTGCGCCACGCAACGCCTGCTCCAGATGGAGCCGCCGCCGCGCGCGATGCCAGGCCTCGATGCTGTGGAACTCGATGCGGTTGCGCCCGCCCTGCTTGGCGATATGCAGCGCCGCAGTCGCACCGCGCAGCAGGTCGTCGAAGCCGACGTTCTCCGGGCGGATCGCGATGCCGGCGGCGACGCCCAGGTGCAACAGTTCCTCGCCCACCGGCACCGGACCCGACAGATCCGCCACGATCCGCCGCGCGTAGGCTTCCACTGCGCCGCGTCCTTCCTGGCGGCGGATCAGGATCGCGAACTCGTCGCCCCCCAGGCGTCCGAACAGATCGCCGGCCTCCACCAGAATGTGCAGGCGTGCGGCGACCGCCCGCAGGATGGCATCGCCCGCGGCCGGTCCGTGCGCCTCGTTGATGCCGCCGAAACCGTCCAGGTCCAGCAACAGCAGGGCCTGCCCCGCCGAGGGGCCTTCCGCGAACGCCTGCTCGACCTCCTCCCGGAGACACAGTCGGTTCGGGAGCCCGGTCAGCGGGTCGTAGTGCGACAGGCGCCGGATGCGCTCGTTGGCGGCGCGCTCGCCGGTAATGTCGCGGAACAGCACCAGGTGCCGACCGATACCGGAGGCCTGGCGCTCGAAGTCGATGACCGCGTGCGTCCAGACCTGCTGTCCGTCGGGCCGGTAAAAACAGAGTTCGAGCGCCTCCGCCGGCGCCCCGTCGGCGCCGCGGACCATGGCGGCCTGCAAGGCATCGCGCGATTCGGGCGTGTAGTGACGCAGGAGTTCGTCCAGCGCCAGCGTGCCGTCCTCGTGTCCGTGCAGGCGTGCGCATTCGCCGGTCCAGTACAGCACGCGGGTCGCGGGGTCGATCTCGCAGCCGCCGATACGACCGAGTTCGGCCACGCGGCGCAGCAGGTCGCTGCCGCGCCGCCACTCGTGTTCGGCGCGGATCTGCCGGGTCACATCCTGGATCTGCGCCAGGACCCGGGTCGGACGGCCCCGATCGTCGCAGTGCTGCGACGCCCAGACCCGGAGATGCACGACACCCGCGCGGCCGGGCGCTTCGAGATCGAAGCCGACGCGATCCTCGCCCCGGCGCATGGCGCGCCAGGCCTCGCGCAACGCGGTGGCGTTCGCCCGGCAGTGACGCACCCACGCGCGCACCCGGACGCCGTTGTCGATGGCGAGCGTGTCGCGCAGTTCCGGCGCGGCCCAGACCACGTCGCTGATCACGTCCCAGGTCCAACTGGCCATGCCGGCCAGCCGCTGCGCATCCTCGAGCATCCCGCGCTGTTCGCGCAGGCGCTGTTCGAGCTGCTTCTGGCTGTCGATCCCGGTCAAGGTGCCGGCGATGCAGATCGGGGCGCCGTCGGATGCGGTGTGGATCACCCGGCCGGAATCGCGCAGCCAGCGCCAGCTCCCGTCGTCGTGCAGGCGCCGGTACTCGCACTGGTAGACCGGAAGGCGCCCGGCCAGGCAGGCGTCCATGGCCTCGCGCGCACGCTGGCGGTCGTCGGGATGGATCGACTGCAGCGCATCCTCGAAGGTGTCCGTTCCGGACGTGGCGCCCAGGCGTTCCTCCCATGCCTCGGATCGCCGCAAACGGTCGCGGCGGACGTCCCATACCCACAGCGCGTGACCGCCGGCGTCGGCGGCCTGCAACCACTCGGCGTCGTCGGACGGCAACCGGACGCTGAGCGAGAACGCCACCGGCGCGCCGCCTTCGTCCGCGGCGATCACCCGCAGGCATGCGCTCAGGCAGCCGTCGCCGGCCGGAAGTTCGCAGTCCAGCGCCTGGGGCGTACCGGCCTGCAACCGATGGCGGTAACCGGCCAACGCGTGCGCGTGCCGCTCGACGATCCGGTCCAGGCCACGGCTGCGCGCGGCCGGATTCGCCAGCAGACAGCGACCCTCGCGATCGAGCACCAGCAGCCCGTCGGCGACAGGGTGGCTGAGCAGGCTCGAAATGACGCCGGATTCCATCGGACGGCTGCGCTCCAGTCGCGTTGCGCCGGCCGGGACGGGCGGGCTCGCCCCATCGATAGCGGCGTCCCCGCGCGGAAGTTGAGGGAGATCGCGACGCCCGCGTTAGACTGCTGCGACAGCCACCGCAACGAGGTCATCGCAGCCCATGGCGTCCGATCTGGAGCCCGCCGGCACCGCGGCGGGACGCAGCGTACCCGGCGCCCGCCTGGCGGGGCTGCGGTGGTGGATTCCCGTGCTGTACCTGCTGATCGGCATCGCCTGGATTCTCCTCAGCGATCGAATGGTCGATGCGATCTTCGCGGAGACGGCGGTGCGCAACCTGCAGTCGCTCAAGGGCATCGCGTTCGTGATCGTCACGGCCGGGGGGCTGTGGTTGCTGCTGCGCCATCACGCCGCCGGGATCGTGCGCGCGCACCGCGCCGAGCTCGAGCACGCCCGGCGCTATCGACAGCTGCTCGATCTGCACCCGGATCCGGCCTGGCTGTACGAGGCGGTCGGTCCCCGGCTGCTGTACGTCAATCCGGCCGCACGGACGTTCTTCGCGCTGGGAGACGGCGACGTCGCCAGCCTGGACGCGGCCGCCCTGCAGGCACTGATGCCGGGACCGGGCGACACGCCACCCGCCGTGTCGCTCCATCGCATCCGACGGCCCGACGGCCGGGTCCGGGATGTCGAACTGCACACGGCACCCGTCGGGTGCGCGCGCGGCGGCATGCGCTGGGCCGGTCTGCGCGACCGCAGCGCCGAGTCCGAAGCCGAGCGGATGCGCGATGAACTCGCCGAGGGCAACCGCCAACTGCAGGCGGTGGCGGCACGCGTCTTCACCCTGCAGGAGGACGAGCGCCGGGCGATCTCGCGCGAGCTGCACGACGAAATCGGCCAGGCCATCACCGCCATCAAGATGTCGGCCAGCGCAGCCCGCCACGAAGCCGACGCGCAGCGCCGCAGCGACGACATCGACGACATTCTGGTGCTCGCCGACGCGACCATCGAGCGCGTGCGCGACATCTCCATCCTGCTGCGCCCCCCGCAACTCGACGCGCTCGGCCTGGAAGCCGCACTGCGCTGGCATGCCGAGCGCCTGTTCCGCAATGCCACGCCCGCGCTTTCGCTCGAGATCGAGCATCTGCCGGAGCGGCCCGACCGCGAGATCGAGCAGGCCTGCTTCCGTATCGCGCAGGAGGCGCTGACCAACGCCCTCCGCCATGCCGGGGCCGGCGCAGTGTCGCTGCGGCTCAACGGCGACGATGGACATTTGCGTCTGCGGATCGAAGACGACGGCGGCGGCTTCGATCCCGTGGCGGGCGCAGGCGGTCTCGGCATCCTGATCATGCGCGAGCGCGCCCAGGGCGTGGGTGGCGATGTTTCCGTGGTGTCGGCGCCGGGCGACGGCACCCGCGTCGACGCGCGTCTGCCGCCGCGCGCGGAATCCATCGTCGCCCTGCGCGCTGCCGACGAGCGCATGCCCAGTTCCGGCGGCTAGAATCCGGGCATGCCTCTCCTGGATCCGGCTTCGCCTCCGCCCCTGCAACGCCTCGGTGCCGGCCACCCCGGACTGATCGCAGTGCTCGACCAGGCCCGGGAGCGGGGCCAAACCGTCGCGTTGCTGCATCTGGATATCGAGCACTTCGCGTCGATCAACCAGAACATGGGACCGGACGTCGGCGACGCCGCGCTCGACACGGTCGGCGGGCGGCTGGCCGAATGCCTCGGCGACCGCAGCGGGGTCTGGCGCCACGGCAGCGACGAGTTCGTCGTCGCCGCGCCGCTGAGCAGCGCCGAACCCGCCGCGGTCCAGGCGCTGGCGCAGCGCCTGATCGACGCGATCGGGCGCCCGCTCGTCGTCCTTCCCTACACCTTGTTCCTGGAAGCCAAGGTCGGCATCAGCCTGTTTCCCGAGCATGCACAGGACCCATCGGCCCTGCTGCACCTGGCCGAGACCGCGGTGCGCCGCGCCTCGCACCTGGTGCGCGAGCCGGTCCAACTGCACACCACCGAGGCGACCGATCGCGTCCAGAGCGAAAGCGCGATCGCGCGCCAGATCGTCGACGCCCTGCCCAACGGCGAACTGCGCTTGCGCTACCAGCCCAAGATCAGCGCCCGCGACGGCCGCGTGGTCGGCATGGAGGCGCTGGTGCGCTGGCAATCGCCGTCGCTCGGTCTGCTGCTGCCCGAACGCTTTCTGCCGACTGCCGAACGCCTGGGCGTGATCGTCCAGATCGGCGACTGGATGATCGAAAAGATCGTCGAACAGGTGCGGTCGTGGCGCGAGCAGGGGTTCGACGATTTCTTCGTCGGCGCCAACGTGTCCACGCTGCAGTTGCTGCAGCCCGGCTTCGTCGATGGCCTGCTCGGGCGCATGCACCAGGCCGCCCTGCCGATGTCGTCGATCCTGCTCGAGATCAACGAGAGCTCGCTCAACAACAACGCGCACGCGGTCTATCAGGCGGTCACCAAACTGCGGCACGAGGGCGTCGGGCTGACCCTGGACAATTTCGGTACCGGCGACGCCAGCCTCGGCGCGCTGGTGCGCTACCCGGCCGATATCCTGAAGATCGACCGCAGCTTCATCAATGCCGCCCCGGCCGGCAGTCGCGAGACGGCGATCGTGCGCGCGATGATCGCGATGGGCCACCAGCTCGGCATGAAGGTGATCGCCAACGGCGTGGAGACCGAGGCCCAGCTCGGGTTCCTGCGCCGCGCCGATTGCGATTTCTTCCAGGGCTACCTGTTCGGCGAGCCGATGAGCGCGGACACCGCGAGCCAGGCGCTGCGGCGCCGCTACCTGCGCCCCGAGCTGTTCACCGCCACCCAGCCGGACCGGACCCTGCTGCTGGTCGACGACGAGGAGAACGTGCTGCGTTCGCTGGTGCGGCTGTTCCGCCGCGACGGCTACCGCATCCTCGCCGCCGGCAACGTCCGCGACGCGTTCGGGCTGCTGGCCACCAACGAGGTCCAGGTGATCCTGTCCGACCAGCGGATGTCGGAGATGGACGGCACCGAGTTCCTCGGCCGGGTGAAGATGCTCTATCCGGACACGATCCGCCTGGTGCTGTCGGGCTATACCGACCTGGCCACTGTCACCGACGCCATCAATCGCGGGGCCATCTACCGGTTCCTGACCAAGCCCTGGGACGACCGCGAGCTGCGCGAGCACATCAGCCAGGCATTCCGGACCTACGACAGCCAGCGCAACCGGGACCACGGGAGCTGACGACGACGCCTTGGCGACGTCGCCGGCGACAGCGCGGGTCAGCCGTGGCTGCCGGGTTGGCGGACCGGCAACACCACCCGGAAGCGGCTGCCGACGCCCGGCTCGCTGTCGACCTCGATACGGCCGTGGTGCTTGGCGACGATGCCGTACGAGATGGACAGCCCGAGACCCGTGCCCTTCCCCACCGGCTTGGTGGTGAAGAACGGATCGAAGATCCGCGCCAGCATGTCCGGGGCGATGCCGCTGCCGGTGTCGCCGATCTCGATCCAGACCGTGCCGTCGCCCAGCCCTGAGCGCACGCTGATCACGCCGCGTTCCTCGATCGCCTGGCCTGCGTTGAGCAGCAGGTTCATGAAGACCTGGTTGAGCTCCGACTGCATGCACTCGATCATCGGCAGCTTGCCGTACTGCTTTTCCAGCGTGGCCTTGTAGCGCAGTTCGTTCCAGACGATGTTGAGGGTGGAATCGAGCCCGGCATGCAGATCCGCCAGTTTCCAGGCGTTGTCGCGGTCCGAGCGCGAGAAGTCCTTCAGGTCGCGCACGATCCGGGTCACCCGCTCGATGCCTTGGCGGGACTCGGTCAGCAGTTGCGGCAGATCGCGGCTGATGAAGTCGATGTCCAGCCGCTCGCGGGTGGCATCGATCTCGGCGCGCAGTTCGTCGGGCTCGGGCGCGCGCAGGGCGCGGTCGTAGGCATCGATCAGCGCGAACAGGTTGCCCACGTACTCCTGCAGGCTGCCCAGGTTGGAGTGGACGTAGCCGATCGGATTGTTGATCTCGTGCGCGACACCGGCGGCCAGCTGACCGATCGAGGCCATCTTCTCGGCCTGCAACAGTTGCTCCTGCGCGGCGGTGAGGCGGACGTTGAGTTCCTCGTGCCGGCGCAGCAGTTCCTGGTCGTCCTCGCGGATCAGGCCGGGATCCTGCAGCAGGAGCAGCAATTGGTCGTCCTGGTCGTGCAGCGCGTGCAGACGTGCGGCCAGCGTGCGACCCTCGCCGAACGACAGATAGTCGCTCCAGCGCTCCTGTGCGCGGGCCTGCTCGGGCGCGTGCGCGGGCAGCAGATCCTCGATCCGCGGGTCGGTTTCCGACCACAGCGGGTGCGAACGCCCCAGCGCCCGCGCCGACGGATTGGCGTAGACCAGCCGTCCGTCGCGCGCGTACAGCAACACGCCCTCCTGCAGACGGTCGAGAGAGGCCAGCAGCGGCTGGGCGAGCGAAGAAGGCATGGGTAGGGTCACGAAGTCCGGTCGGCTTGAGCTCGACCGCATTCTAAGGCCGCTGGCGCGGCCTGCCCGAAGGCGCGGCTCAGGCGATCGCGAGATCGCGCGAGCGGCAGGCCTGCTCGGTGCGCCCGTGGGCGTCGTAGGCGGGCGTACTCTCGACCCGGCCGAGGTGGCGCAGCGCCCAGTTCACTTCGCGCCGGCGACGGGCCAGCAGGGCGCCGTTGGCCCGGTTCAGTTCCGCCAGCTCGCCGAGCGGTCCGGCGAGTTCGCTGCTGGGGTGGCGTTCCAGCTCGCGCAACGCGGCGAGCTTCTCGCCGGTCGAGCGCATCAGCGCCTCGACATCGTGGCCGATCAGCGCTTCGCGCTCGTCGGCGAGCGCGATCGCCAGACGGTCCAGTCGGGCCTGTGCGTCGGACATCAGCCGCCCAGCTGCCCGTCCAGGTCCAGCATGCGCTGGGCGATGGCTTCGGGATCGATCCGGTACTGGCCCGAGGCGAGCGATTCGCGCACCGCCTGCACGCGCGCCTCGTCGAAGGCGGGACGTGCGGACAGGTCGCGCTGCAGGGCCTGCAGCCCGGCGGCCTCGCCGGTCAGGCGCAGGCTGTCGGCGGCCGCCGGCGCTTCGATCGCCTTGTCGCGGGCTTCGCCGGCGCGGCCGACCTGGTTGCCGATCGGGCCTGTGCTGCGGACGGCGGGAGGGGGTGTCCCTTCGATTTTCTGGCTCATGGCAGGGGTCCTGTCACCAGGGTCTTGATTGGGTTCATGGCCACTATCGGCCGGGTCTCGGGGTTCTTTAGCACGGCGTGGTCCTCGTCCGGACGGTCAGCGTCCGGCGACGATCACATCGCCGCTGGCATCCACCACGCCCTGCACCACACGGCGGGAGGACAGGTTCTCCACGCTCACGCGTTCGCGTTCGCCGGCATCGGCGAGCGCCCGCCCGACCATGCGCACCTCGACGCCGCCGTTGCGCGAGACCAGGGCGATGGTATCGCCTCGACGCACCAGCCGCGGCGCGACCAGGTCGCCCGCCGCCAGCACGCTGCCGGCGACCAGGGTGCGGCGCGCCACCCGGCCGACCGCTTCGGCCGGATCGGCGACCGCGGCGCCGGCGACGCGGCCGGTGTCGCGCTGTTCGATCGACAGCGTGTCCAGGGTGATCGTCTCGCCCGCCGCGACCCCACGGGCGAGCACCAGGACATCCTGGCTGCGGCGGGAGCGCACCGGCACGAACAGCCGCCAGCCGTCGGGGCAGGCGACCTCGACCGTCGCCGCGGCGGTCTGGCGCGCTTCCAGGCCGCTGGCGCAACGCGGCATGCGCAGCGCCGGATCGAGCGTGGCTTCCGCACCCGCAGGCACGCCGCTGGCGCCGAGCGCGGCGGCGCGGATCGATTCGACCGGCTGGAAGGCCGATGCGGCGGCCGATGCGGCGGCCGATCCGGCCGCGACCGACAGGAGCATCAGCAGCGCCGCGATGTGCACGATGCGCATGCGCCGGACGCCATGCGGTCGCGGGATGCGGGCGCAGGCGGTGTCGGTGCAGGCGGTGTCGGGGGCCGGTCGCATCGGCACTCCAGAAGAAACGGGACGCCCCATCCGTGCAAGCGCCGTGCCGTTTCCTGCGCTCAAGGGGGGATGACCCCGGCCGATACAGCGGGCATGACGCAGGATCTGCTCGCACGCATCGACCAACGCACCCGGCTGGCCGGCCACAACCGTCTGGCCTTGTTGTTGTTCCGCCTCGGCGGACGCCAGCTTTTTGGCGTGAACGTCTTCAAGGTGCAGGAGGTGCTCCGTCGCCCCTGCCTGTTCCGCGTGCCCGGCCTGCCGGAGCAGTTCGCCGGCGTGGCCGATGTCCGGGGCCGCAGCGTGCCGGTGCTGGATCTGGGCCGGGCCATCGGCCATCCGGAGCGGCAGGACGACGGTCTGCCGGGGTATCTGGTGGTGACGGAATTCAATCGCTCGGTGCAGGGTTTCCTGGTCGGCGGCGTGGAGCGGATCGTCAACATCGCGGTCGAGGACATCCAGCCGCCGCCGGACCTGGGCGCCGAAGCCGGCTATCTGACGGCGGTCACCCGGCATCAGGACGAACTGATCCAGGTCATCGACGTGGAAAGCGTGCTCGCCGACATCTCCCAGGCGCGCATGGACGCCGATCTGCCCCCCGAATACGCCCTGCCCGCCGACGCGCCGCCGATGCAGGTGCTGGTGGTGGACGATTCGCGGGTGGCGCGCCAGCAGATCCGCAGCGTGCTCGACCAGTTGGGCGTCGGCGTGACCCTGCTGTCGGACGGGCGCCAGGCGCTGGACCATCTCGTCCAGATCCATGCCGGCGGCGAACGTCCCGCCGAGCGCTACGCGATGATCGTGTCCGACATCGAGATGCCGGCGATGGACGGTTACACCCTGACGACGGAAATCCGTCGGAACCCGGCCCTGGCCGACCTGTTCGTGCTGCTGCACACCTCGTTGTCGGGCGTGTTCAACACCTCGATGGTGCAGAGCGTCGGCGCGGATGCATTCGTCGCCAAGTACAGTCCGCACGATCTGGCCGAGCACGTGCTGCGGCGCCTGCGCGAAGTGGCCGCCACCGTCGGGATGCGGTTGTCGGAGCCGGCCTGACCGCCGCGGCGTAGCCCACCGACCCCGCTGCGGGCGGCGTGCCTTCACGGGCATCGCCGTGCGACGCGCATTGGCACACCGCTTGCATCCACCCGGACACGGTTCCGGCGGAGCATGCCGATGTCCAATCCGATCTCGTCCTACCTGGGTCTGCAGGCCGACGCGCTGCCGCTGCGCGAGCAGCGCATGAAGCTGATCGCCAGCAACCTGGCCAACGCCGACACGCCGGGCTACCAGGCTCGCGATCTCGATTTCAATGCGGCGCTCGCCGACGCGGCCCAACGCCGCCAGCACGGCGCGCCCGCGTCCACCGGCGACACCCGCGACAACCACATTCCGCTTCCGGCGGTCCCGGGCGGCGATGCCTTCGCGGTCGCCCGCGTGGCGACCCAGGCCAGTCTGGACGGCAACACCGTCGATCCCGATGCCGAACGCGCCGCATACGGCCGCGCGGCCCTGGAGTACCGCGCCTCGCTGAACTTCCTCGAGTCGAAGGTGCGCTCCCTCATGACCGCCATCACCGGACAGTAACCGCCATGAGCAATCTGCCGATCTTCGACATCGCCGGCTCCGCGCTGCAGGCGCAGTCGGTGCGCATGAGCACACTGGCCAGCAATCTCGCCAACGCCGATTCCGTGGCCGGCAGTCCGGACCAGGTCTACCGCCCGCTCGAACCGGTGTTCCGCGCCACCGCGCACGGCAGCGATCCCGCCCTGACCGGGGTCGAGGTCGGCGGCATCGTCGAGCGCGGCAGCCCGCCGATCCAGCGTTACGAGCCCGGGCATCCGCTGGCCGACGAGAACGGCTACGTCTACGCGCCGGATGTGGATCCGGTCTCGCAGATGGTCAACCTGATCTCGGCCTCGCGCAGCTATCAGGCCGGCGTGGAAGTGCTCAACACCGCGAAGGAACTGGCCGTCGCGACCCTGAGCATGGGCCGCTGAACGCCGACCACAGGACATCACCGATGAGTACGATCGCCAACGATCTCTACAGCTCGCTGGGTTTGACCGGCAATGCCGGCGCCAACCAGGACCGTCGCGCCGACTCGCTCGGCCAGGCCGACTTCCTGCGCCTGATGACCGAGCAGCTGCGCCACCAGGATCCGCTCAATCCGATGGAGAACAGCGCGTTCCTGGGCCAGCTCGCCCAGTTCTCCACGGTGCAGGGCATCCAGGACCTCAACGGCATGGTCAACGGCTTCGCCGATGCGATGGCGTCGGACCAGATCCTGCGCGGCGCAGCGCTGGTGGGACGCGAGGTCCTGGTGCCCTCGGCGAAGATTCCGCTCGACGAGAGCGGCGACGCCACCGGCGTCATCGCCGCGCCGTCGGCGGGCACGGTGAACTTCGAGGTGACCGACGCCAACGGTCAGGTGGTGCGGCGCTTCAGCGTCGCGGCCGAAGCCGCCGGCGAAGTGCCCTTCGCCTGGAACGGCCAGGGCGACGACGGCAACCGTCTGCCGCCAGGCGCCTACGGCATCACCGCGCGGCATGTCGCGGCCAACGGCGACGCCAGCACCCTGGGCACCTACGTCCGTGGCCGCGTCGACAGCGTGTCGGTCGGCTCCGACGGCCTCTATCTCGACCTCGAACGCCTCGGCACCGCCCCGCTCGCCTACGTGCTGCGCGTGGGCTGAGCCGTCCCGCCTCCCTGCTCGATCCGCCCTTCTTCCGCGCACGACCTCCACCGGAGTCCGCCATGAGTTTCAAGACCTCGCTGTCCGGCATCAACGCGGCCAACGCCAATCTCAACGTCACCGCGAACAACATCGCCAACGTCAACACCACCGGCTTCAAGGAGTCGCGGGCGGAGTTCGCGGACCTGTTCTCGTACACCTCGTACGGCCTGTCGCGCAACGCGATCGGCTCGGGCGTGAAGCTGAGCAACGTGGCGCAGCAGTTCTCCCAGGGCAACATCGACCCCACCGGGCGCAACCTCGACATGGCGATCGACGGCGAGGGCTTCTTCACCCTGAGCAAGAACGGCGCCCGCGTCTACTCGCGCGCCGGCAACTTCCAGACCAATGCGCAGGGCTTCGTCGGCACGCCGGACGGCGCCCGCCTGCAGGTGTATCCGCCGCGCGAGGGCGGCGACGGTTTCGACATCGGCCGGGTCGGCGACCTGCAGTTGCTGACCACCGACAGCCCGCCGCGCCAGACCGGCCAGGTCAACCTGATGGTCACCCTGCCCGCCGACACCCAGGCGCCCACCGTGACCCCGTTCGACCCTGCCGAACCGAACAGCTACAGCGCCTCCAGCGGCGGCGTCACCGTGTTCGATTCGCTGGGCGTGAGCCACACCCAGACCTCGTACTTCGTCAAGACCGGCACGCCGAACGAGTGGCAGGTCCACAACTACGTGGACGGCGAGCCCGCCGGCGAGCCGGTGACCCTGCGCTTCTCCGACAGCGGTGCGCTGGTGGAACCCGCCGACGGGCGCATCGCACTGGATCCGGTCACCCCGTCGACCGGTGCCGGCGTGCTGCAGATGGGCCTGAACCTGTCCGGCTCGACCCAGTACGGCGAGGAATTCCAGCTCCGCGACTCGCGCCAGGACGGCTACGCCGCCGGCAAGCTCAACGAGATCAGCATCTCGGCCGACGGCGTGGTGTTCGCGCGTTATTCCAATGGCGCCGATGCCGCGCTGGGCCAGATCGCGCTGACCACGTTCGTCAATCCGCAGGGCCTGCAGGCGCAGGGCGACAACACCTGGGCGGAGACCCATGTCTCCGGCACGCCGCGCACGGGGGCGCCCGACAGCTCGGATTTCGGCCAGATCCAGGCCGGCGCGCTGGAATCGTCCACGGTCGACCTCACCGAGCAACTGGTGAACATGATCACCGCGCAGCGCAACTTCCAGGCCAATGCGCAGATGATCTCCACCCAGGACCAGGTCACGCAGACCGTCATCAACATCCGGTGATGACGGCGGAGGTCGCGCGTTATGGATAAAGCCCTCTACATCGCCATGACCGGGGCCCGCGCCACCCTGCAGGCGCAGGGCACGGTCGCGCACAACCTCGCCAATGCCGACAGCGCCGGCTTCAAGGCCGCGCTGGCGAACACCCGGCCTTACCGGATCGACGGCGGCGAGCACGCCTCGCGCATCGCCACCCAGCACAGCGACCAGGGCTTCGACAGCCGTGCGGGAGCGCAGCGGGTGACCGGCAATCCGCTGGACGTCTCGCTGCGCCCCGACCGCTGGCTGGCCGTGCAGACCGCCGACGGCGGCGAGGCCTATACACGCGCCGGCAACCTGTCCCTGACGCCCAACGGGCAGTTGGTCACTGCGGGGGGGCACCCGCTGCTCGACCAGCAGGGCATGCCCATGGTCGTCCCGCCGCACCAGGCGCTGGATGTCGGACACGACGGCACGGTCTCCATCGTGCCGATGGGCGAAGGGCCGGAGACGCTGGCCATCGTCGGCCGGATCCGGACCGTGGATGCGGCGCCGGATCGCCTGCAGCGCGGCCTCGACGGCCTGATGCGCAACGCGCAGCCGGACCTGCCGCTGGCCCAGGCACCCGGAGACGTCATGACCACAGGCGCGCTGGAAGGCAGCAATGTCGATGCGGCCGGCGCGCTGGTGCAGATGATCCAGTTGCAGCGGCAGTTCGAAATGCAGGTGAAGCTGATCCAGCGCGGCGACGACAACGCCCAGGCCGCCAACAGCCTGCTGCGCCTCGGCGGTTGAAACGGGCGCCGGCGTCCGCCGCGACGCCGGCGATGCCGCCTCGTTCCGGGTTTCCGGCACGCCGCTTGCAACTCCCTTCCACGAGGGCGCCACCGGCGCCGAACCGAGGATCCGCCCATGAACCAGGCTCTCTGGGTCGCCAAGACCGGACTGGACGCGCAGCAGACGCGGATGTCCGTGGTGGCCAACAATCTCGCCAACACCAACACCACCGGTTTCAAGCGCGACCGCGCCAACTTCGAGGATCTGCTGTACCAGCAGGTCCGGCAGCCCGGCGGCGCCACCTCGCAGCAGACGCAGTTGCCCTCCGGCCTGCAGTTGGGCACCGGCGTGCGCGTAGTGTCGACCGACAAGGACTTCCAGCAGGGCAATCCGCAGCAGACCGGCCGCGCGCTCGACGTGATGATCAACGGCCGCGGCTTCTTCGAGGTGCTGATGCCCGACGGCACGCCGGCCTACACCCGCGACGGCAGCTTCCAGATCAACCCGCAGGGCGAACTGGTCACCAGCAGCGGCTATCCGGTGCAGCCGGGCATCCAGATTCCCGAGGGCGCGCAGTCGATGACCATCGGCAACGACGGCACCATCAGCGTGCAGATGGCCGGCGAGCCGCAGGCCATCGAGATCGGTGCGCTCACGGTCACCGATTTCATCAATCCCGCGGGCCTGCAGGCCCGCGGCGAGAACCTGTTCGTCGAGACCACCGCCTCGGGCCCGGCGCAGAACGGCACCCCCGGCCTGGCCGGCTTCGGCCTCGTCGAGCAGGGCGCGCTGGAAGGCAGCAACGTCAACGTGGTCGAGGAGCTGGTGGGCATGATCGAAACCCAGCGCGCCTACGAGATGAACGCGAAGGCGATCTCGACCACCGACCAGATGCTCGCCTACCTCAACAACAACGTGTGATGCCCGCCATGACGTCCCTCGTCCCGTTCCGTGGCCGACGCCCAATGCCCGCCCTCGCCGCCCTCGCCGCACCGGCGCTGCTGGCCGGCTGCACGGTCGCCGGCGATGTCCGCCCCTACCCGCCGATGGCGCCGATCCAGACGGTCGTCGCCGCGCCCGTGGCCGCCACGCCCGGCGCGATCTACCAGGGGGGCGGCGGACAGGGGCTGTCGCTGTTCGCCGACAAGCGCGCACGCGACGTGGGCGATCTGCTGACCGTGCAACTGATCGAGAACACCACCGCGCAGACCAATGCCACCACCCGCATCGGCCGCGACAGCAGCATCGAGATGGGCGTGCCGAACCTCTTCGGCGGACCGGTGACCGTCAACGGCCGCGACGTGCTCAGCGTGTCGGCGGGCGGTTCGCGCGATTTCGACGGCAACGGCCGCAGCGCGCAGAGCAACCGCCTGCAGGGCAGCGTGACGGTGACCGTCGTCCAGCGTCTGCCCAACGGCAACCTCGTGGTCGAGGGCGCCAAGGAATTGCGTCTGAACCAGGGCAACGAACTGGTCCAGGTGCAGGGCATCGTGCGGCCCTCGGATATCGGTCCGGACAACAGCGTCCTGTCGAGCCGCGTCGGCGAGGCCCGCATCGTCTACGGCGGCCGCGGCGCGATCGCCCAGTCCAATGCCATGGGCTGGCTCGGACGCTTCTTCAACTCCGGCCTCTCGCCGTACTGAGTGACCTCGTCATGACCCTCGCTCCCCTGCTCCGCCTGATCGCCTGGGCGATCGCCGGAACGCTGGTTTTCGGCGCGACGGCGGCCCCTGTGCACGCCCAGGAGCGCATCAAGGATCTCGCCGGCGTCGGCGGCGTCCGCGGCAATGCGCTGGTCGGTTATGGCCTGGTCGTCGGGCTCGACGGCAGCGGCGACCGCACCAGCCAGGCGCCCTTCACCGTGCAGAGCCTGCGCAACATGCTCAACGAGCTCGGCGTGACCGTGCCGTCGAACGTCAACC
The DNA here is from genome assembly GCF_001482195.1 of Luteimonas abyssi. Taxonomy (GTDB): domain Bacteria; phylum Pseudomonadota; class Gammaproteobacteria; order Xanthomonadales; family Xanthomonadaceae; genus Luteimonas; species Luteimonas abyssi. Next base: position 1,656,801 of record NZ_KQ759763.1, read on the forward strand.
CGCAGCTGCGCAATGTCGCCGCGGTCGCGATCCACGCCGAGCTGCCGCCCTTCGCCAAGCCCGGGCAGACCATCGACGTCACCGTGTCCTCCGTCGCCAACGCGGTGTCGTTGCGGGGCGGCACGCTGTTGATGGCGCCGCTCAAGGGCGCCGACGGCCAGGTCTACGCCGTCGCCCAGGGCAGCCTGGTGGTCGGCGGTTTCGGCGCCGAAGGGCGCGACGGGTCGCGGGTGTCGGTCAACGTGCCCAGCGTCGGCCGGATTCCGAACGGGGCCATGGTCGAGCGCGAGGTCGGCGGCGGATTCGGTGGCGGCGGCTACGGTGGCGACCCGGGCGAGCTCACGCTCAACCTCAACCGCCACGATTTCACCACCGTGTCGCGCATGGTCGCCGCGCTCGACGCGCGCTTCGGGCCGGGCACGGCACGCGCCGTCGACGGCGTCACCGTCGCGGTCCGCGCCCCGTACGACCCCGGCGCGCGGGTCGGCTTCATGGCCGAGGTGGAGAATGTCACCCTGACCCCCGGCCAGGCGCCGGCCAAGGTCATCGTCAACTCGCGCACCGGCACCGTGGTGATCGGCGCCCAGGTGCAGGTGATGCCGGCCGCGATCGCGCACGGCTCGCTCAGCGTGACCATCTCCGAGAGCTTCGACGTGAGTCAGCCGGAGCCGTTCGGGCGTGGCAGCACCGTGGTATCGCCACGTTCGGATGTCGAGGTCAGCCAGGACGGCAGCCGCATGTTCAAGTTCGCCGGCGGCACCTCGCTGGACGAGATCGTGCGCGCAGTGAATGCCGTGGGCGCTGCCCCGGGCGACCTGATCGCGATCCTGGAGGCGCTCAAGCAGGCCGGCGCGCTGCGCGCGGAGCTCGAGGTGATCTGACGTGCGTATCGACGCCGCCCCCATCGAGCTCGCGCCCCTGCGGCGCCCGGATGCCGGTCGCATCCAGGAGGCTGCGCGCCAGTTCGAGGGCGTGTTCGCGCAGATGCTGATCAAGAGCATGCGCGACGCCAGCTTCGGCGATGCGCTGTTTCCCGGCGAGAATCAGCTCTATCGCGACCTGTACGACCAGCGCCTGGCGCAATCGCTGACCGAGGGCCGAGGTCTCGGCCTGGCGCAGACCATCGCGCGTCAGCTCGGAGCCGCCGACACCGACTCGCCTGCGCTGGATGTCGGCCTGCCGCCGGGCGTCGGTGCACCGCGGCCCGACGCGGGGTTCGGCGGAACGGCCGACGCCGACGATCTGCAGGCGCGCACGCTCGACATGATCGGCGGGCGCACGCCGCCGACGGGCGCCGACACGGCACCGGCCGCGGCGCGCTCGCCGATGGACGCCTTCATCGATCGCCTCATGTCCGGTGCCCGCAGTGCGGGCGAGGCCGCCGGCCACGCGGTCCGCAGTGTGCCGGGCGCGCTCGAAGCCGCTGCGCGCTCGGCCGCCGAGACCTTCGCGCCGCGCTCGCCGGAGCGCTTCGTCGCGTCGATCTGGTCGCAGGCCCAGGACGCCGCGCGCGAACTGGGCGTCGACGCCCGCGCCCTGGTCGCGCAGGCGGCACTGGAGACCGGCTGGGGACGGCGGACGATCCAGCGCGCCGACGGCGGCACCGCCAACAATCTGTTCGGGATCAAGGCCACCGGATGGCAGGGCGAACGCGCCGGCGCCATGACCCACGAATACCGCAACGGCGTGCGCACGACCGAGCGCGCCGAGTTCCGCGCCTATGCGTCGCCGGGCGAAAGCTTCGCCGACTACGTGCGCCTGCTGAAACAGAACCCCCGCTACCGCCAGGCGCTGGAATCGGGTGGCGACGTGCGCCGCTTCGCCAATGCCCTGCAGCGCGCCGGCTACGCCACCGACCCCCGCTATGCCGACAAGCTCGATGCGATCGCCAACGGCCCGACGCTCGAGCGCGCCCTGTCGGCGATCCGGCGCGTGGCGCAGAACGCGCAGGACACCGCCGTCGACCGCGTGCAGTCCGCCCTCGCCTCGCCCCTGCCCGCCGCCGCACAGTCGGCCACGCTCCCCCGCCACACCTGGCACCGCTAAAGGCCCGCCCTCATGCCGAACGTCCTGTCCACCGGCACCAGCGCCCTGATGGCGTTCCAGCGCGCCCTGGCGACGGTCAGCCACAACGTCGCTAACGTCAATACGCCCGGCTACAGCCGACAGCGCGTGGAGTTCGAGGCCCGGAACCCCGCGTTCGTCGGCGTGGGCTACATCGGCAGCGGCACCCAGGTCTCGGACATCCGCCGGGTCGTGGACGATCTCGCCAACGCGCGTCTGATCGAAAGTGGTGGCGAACTGGCGCGCCTGCAGCAGCTGTCGACGCTCTCGTCGCGCGTCGACGTGCTGTTTTCCGACAGCGCGACCAACCTGGCCGGTGTCTGGTCGAACTTCTTCGACTCGGTCAGCGCCCTGTCGTCCAATGCAGGGTCGTCGGCCGAGCGCGCGAGCGTGCTGGCCCAGGCCACCGCATTGACCACCCGGTTCCATCAGCTCGGCGGCCACCTCGACGGTCTGGAGCGCGAGGTCAACGACGGCATGCGCTCGGGTGCCGGCGAGATCAACCGCCTGACCGCCGAGATCGCACGCCTCAACGGCCAGATCGGCGCCAACGGTGCGAACGCCGCGCCCGATCTGCTCGATCGGCGCGAGCGTCTGGTCGGCGAGCTGGTCGCCTACACCGGCGGTGCCGCGGTGGTCCAGGACGGCGGCGCGATGAACGTCTTCACCGCCGGCGGCCAGGCCCTGGTGGTGGGCACCACCGCCTCCCAGGTCGTCACCGTCGCCGATCCCTACCAGCCCCAGCGCCTGCAGCTGGCCCTGGACAGCCAGGGCCACCGCATTCCGATGGATGCGCGCGTCCTCGGCGGCGCCATGGGCGGGCTGATCGAATTCCGGGCCAGCGTGCTCGATCCCAGCCGGGCCGAGCTGGGGCGGATCGCCGCCGGGCTCGCGCACAGTTTCAACGAGGCGCATGCCGCCGGCGTGGATCTGTACGGCACGCCCGGTGGCGAGTTCTTCAGGCTGCCGCCACCGACGGTCGCCGGTCATGCCGGAAACGGCGGCAACGCATCGTTCGCTGCCGACTTCGACGATCTCGGCCAGTTGGACGGCGCCGATGTGGTACTGCGCTTCCAGGACGGCGCCTGGACCGCGCGTCATGCCGACTCGGGCGCCGTCCTGGAGATGACGGGTGCGGGGACCGCGGGCGATCCGCTGCGCATCAATGGCGTCGCGCTGACGCTGTCGGGAACGCCCGCGGAGGGAGACCGGTTCCTGCTGCAGCCGACCGCCAAGGCCGCGACCGGCATTTCGCTGGCGATCACCGATCCCTCGCGGATCGCGGCGGCATCGCCGGTCGGCGCGACTGCCGACCTGGGCAATACCGGGACCGGCAAGGTGGCGGGCGTGCGGATCACCGATGCGGCGGATCCGAATCTCCGCACACCGGCCGAGATCGTGTTCATCGATGCCAATACCTACGCCATCGATGGCGGCGAGCCGCAGAGCTACACACCCGGCGATGTCATCGCCGGGCCTGGCTGGTCCCTGGTGCTGGACGGCGTTCCCGCGGCCGGCGACGGCTTTTCCATCGTGCCGACCGCGGCGGGATCGAGCGACAACGGCAACGCACTGCACCTCGCCGGACTCGACGACGCCCGCATGCTCAACGGTGGCACCGTGACCCTCAACGGCGCCATCGGCGGCCTGACCACCGCGATCGGGTCCACCGCGCGCCAGGCCGAGTACTCCGCGGATGCGCAGCGCGTCATCCACCAGCAGGCGCAGGCGTCCCGCGATGCGGTCTCCGGCGTCAACCTCGACGAGGAGGCCGCCAACCTGTTGCGTCTGCAGCAGGCCTACCAAGCCGCCTCGCAGATCATCGCCACCGCCGACACCCTGTTCCAGTCCATTCTCGGAGCCGTTCGCCGATGAGCACACGCATCTCCACCGGCATGGTCTTCAACCAGTCGGTCAATCTCATGCTCGACAAGCAGGCCCGGTTGATGCATCTCCAGCAACAGCTGGCGACGGGACAGAAAATGGTCACCGCCAAGGACGACCCGGTCGGCGCCGGCACCGCCGTCGGGCTGGACCGTGCGCTGGCCGAGCTGGAGCGCTACGGCAAGAACGCGGATCACGTGCAGAACCGGCTGGGCCTGCAGGAAAACGCGCTCGCACAGGCCGGCGACGCGATGGCGCGCATCACCGAGCTCACGGTGCGCGCCAACAATCCGGCGCTGTCGGAAGACGACCGCAGGGCCATCGCGTCCGAACTCGTCACCATCCAGGACCAGCTGCTGAGCCTGGCCAACAGCACCGACGGCAGCGGCCGCTATCTGTTTGCCGGAACCGCCGATGACACCGCGCCCTTCGCGCGCGGTGGCGGCCAGGTGACCTACAACGGCGACCAGACACAGCGCAGGATCGAGATCGCACCGGAAACCCACGTACTCGATGCCGTGCCCGGCAGCGAGATCTTCATGCGCGTACGCACCGGCGACGGCACTCTGGATGCGAACGCGGATGCGGCCAATACCGGCACCGCCGTCCTGACCGGATTCGGCAGGGCGCCGGGGAACTGGAGCGGAGAACGCTATGACATCGTCTTCACCTCTGCCGAAACCTACGAGCTGCAGAACACTGCCGGCGAGGTGATTCGCACCGGCGAATACCGCAGCGGAGAGGACATCGTGCTGGAAGAAGGCCTCCGTCTGCGACTCGAAGGCGCGCCCGCAGCCGGCGACACGTTCGCCATCGGGCCGTCCGAAACCCGCGACGTGTTCGGAACGCTCGACCGGCTGATCGGCGCGTTGCAGATGCCGTTCGGCTCGCCGGAAGAGAAGGCCGCACAGCAGAATCTCCTGCAGTCGTCGCTGCGCGACATCGCCCGGGCGTCGGAACACATGATCGACGCCCGCGCGGCGGGTGGCGCGCAACTCGCCGCGCTCGACAACGCGCAGGCATTGCGCGAGGCCAACGCGATCACCTTCGAGACCACGCTGTCTTCGTTGCGCGATCTCGACTACGCCGATGCGATCGGCCGTTACCAGATCGAGACCGCGGCGCTGCAGGCTGCGCAGACGGTGTTCACGCAGATGCAGTCGATGTCGCTGTTCGACAGGATCCGCTGAGCCCGCCAAGGCGCGATACCCCGACCGCACCGACGCGATGCCGGTGCGCGCTGCGAGGCTCGCTGCCGACGGGCCTCGCCACGCCCGTGCGGCAAGTCCCAAGGCCGTCCCGTCGCGATACGGCGGGCAACGTCGGTGGCATCGGCCCGGTTCGGCGACATCAGCGTCGCGTGCGCCAGGCCTGCAGGGCCGCGCGATGTTCGTCATCGCCAGGACAGTCCGTCGCGCGCTCGCATCCCGACACCAGCCTTCGCTGCGAGCAGGTCGCGCCCCTCGCCCTCCCTACGTACAGCTGCGGCACGCCCCGCACCGGCCGCCGGTTGCGCGTGCGCGAACGGGACGATTCAAGTTTCCGGAACCGCTGTCGTTAATGCACCTTCGGCAGCGTTCGCGACGCCGGGACTGCACGAAGAAAGCGATACGCGGGCCCTAAAGCTTCCTGAAACCTCGCCGTTATTCATCACAGCAGCGGCACCGGTCAGTTTGATGACCCCCCTGCGGAGGCTCCGGCCAGGGCATTCCTCCCGCCGGGAAAAATCGTTAGAGGAGAATCAACCATGTCCCAAGTCATCAACACCAACGTGATGTCGCTCAACGCCCAGCGCAACCTGGGCGCCAACAGCTCGAGCCTGGCGACCACGATCCAGCGCCTGTCCTCGGGCCTGCGCATCAACAGCGCCCGCGACGACGCCGCCGGCCTGGCGATCGCCGAGCGCTTCTCGACCCAGATCCGCGGTCTCGACGTCGCCGTGCGCAATGCCAACGACGGCATTTCGCTGGCCCAGACCGCCGAAGGTGCGATGGTCGAGATCGGCAACAACCTGCAGCGTATCCGCGAGCTGTCGGTGCAGTCGGCCAACGCCAGCAACTCGCAGTCGGATCGTGACGCGCTGAACGCCGAAGTCGCGCAGCTGACCGCCGAGATCGACCGCGTCGCCAACCAGACCAACTTCAACGGCACCAAGCTGCTCGACGGCAGTTTCGCCGGCGCCCTGTTCCAGGTCGGCGCGAACGCCGGCCAGACCATCGGCATCAACAGCATCGTCAACGCCAAGTCCGATTCGCTGGGCTCGGCGGCGTTCGCCACGGATTTCACCACCGAAGCGGCGAGCACCCTCGATACCGAAGAAGCCGCGACGCTGAGCGGGCTGAGCATCGTGATGACCGATGCGGACGGCAACGAGACCACGGTCGCGTTCGGCGACATCGAGATCGCGGCGGGCACGGACGCGGCCGACATCAACAAGGCTGTGGCGCAGGCGATCAACAACAAGCTCGATCAGACCGGCGTCTACGCCTCGCTCGACGATGACGGGAATCTCAACCTGTCCTCGATCAAGGCCGGCCAGACGTTCGAGTTGGATTTTGCCGACGATGCGAGCACTGCCGCCGAGTATGGTCTGGCGGGTACGGGTGGCGACGAGCTGGCAGCCGCAAGCCGCGCCGCCGACCTGGACATCTCGTCCTTCATCGGTGCCCAGCGCGCCCTGGAAATCGTCGATTCGGCACTGACCTCGGTGAACTCCGCCCGCGCCGACATGGGTGCGGTGCAGAACCGCTTCACCTCGACGATCGCCAACCTGCAGACCACCTCCGAGAACCTGTCGGCCTCGCGCAGCCGCATCCGCGACACCGACTACGCCAAGGAGACCGCGGAGCTGACCCGCACGCAGATCCTGCAGCAGGCCGGTACCGCGATGCTGGCCCAGGCCAACTCCGTGCCGCAGAACGTGCTCAGCCTGCTGGGCTGATCGCAAGGGCGTCCGCGCCCCGTCCAGCGCCCCTGCCGCTCGCGGTGGGGGCGTTTTCGTTGGGGCTCCGGCGCGCCTGCGAGGCGTCGGCCGATGCTCTCCCGGACCTTCCGCTTTTTTCGCCATGCCTGTGGCAGCGAAGGACAAGCGCGACGTCCGCCTTCGTGCCGGATTCCTGCATCCGGATGCGATCGGGAGCGCCAGCATGGGGGCGTACGCACTGCACACTGCACGAGAGTGGTGCCGGGTGGCGCGGCTGTGGCAAGCATGACGTGATGTGCCGCGGTACCGGAGGGCGTTTTTGGAACGAAGCTTGCATCGCTCGGCGCACGCGTGCGCCTGCGAAGCGACGGGCACTCGATTTCCGCCATCTTCGGCCGATAACAGAACAGCGACCTGTTCCAGGAGTTCGACATGACCACGATCAACTTCAGCGGCATCGGCACCGGCATGGATATCCGCGGGTTGGTCGAACAGTTGGTCGCCGCCGAGCGGGCACCTGCGGAGAACCGGATCAATCGGGCCGCCGCGCAGGTGAATGCGCAGCTTTCGGCGCTAGGTCAGGTCCGCGGCGTGTTCGGCAACCTGCAGACGGCATTGGGCCGTCTGTCCACCAGCTCGGATACGCCGGCCCACAGGGCGACCGTGCCGGAAGGCGCAGGCTTCACCGCGACCACCGGCAGCAGCGCGGTCGCCGGCCGCTACAGCATCGAAGTGGCTGCCCTGGCGCAGTCGCACAAGCTGGCGTCGGACGTGTATGCAGCGGATGCCGCCGTGGGCACCGGTCGCCTGACCATCGACGTCGGCGACCGTACCCACACCGTCGAAATTGCCGCCGACAGCACCCTGTCGGACGTGGCGCGGGCGATCAACGCAAGTGCGGGCGGGCGCGGCGTCACGGCCAGCGTGATCAACATCGATGGCGGCCAGCGGCTCGTGCTCAGTGCGACCGATGCCGGCAGCGACAATGCCATTCGCGTCCGCGCCGAGGGCGGCGATGGTGGACTCGCTGCCCTCGCCTACGATCCCGATGCCGGCGTCAACGGTCTCGACGAGGTGAATGCGGCTACAGACGCCCGGATGCTGATCGACGGCTTCGAGCGCTCCGCCGGCAGCAACACGATCACCGACCTGGTCCCCGGGCTGACCCTGAATCTGACCAAGGCCCAACCCGGCGAAACCTTCGACATCCGTATCGAACAGGACCATTCAGCGGTGCTGTCGCAGATGCAGGCCTTCGTCACCGCCTACAACAACGCCAATACGACGCTGCGCTCGGTCAGCGCCTACAACGCCCAGACCCAGACCGCGTCGGCACTCACCGGCGATGCGATGGTGCGCGGCATGCAGCAGCAGATGCGCGGCATGCTCAGCCAACATGCCGACACGTTGTCCACCCTGGGACTGTCGATCTCGACCAATGGCGCGCTGTCGCTGGACACCGGCACGTTCAACACGGCGATGGCCGAGGATCCGACTCTCGTCGCGGGCGTGTTCGGCAAGTCCGGCTCGATCGCCGCCGACCTCGACGGCATGCTGAAAGGCGCGCTCGACAGCAGCTCCGGCACGTTGACCAACCGCACCAACAGCCTCAATCGGCAGATCGGCTCGCTGTCGGACCAGCTCGACGCGCTCGACCGCCGCATGGAATCGGTGTCGGACCGCTATCTCGCCCAGTTCATCGCGATGGACACCATGGTCGCGCAGATGAACAGCACCAGTTCCTATCTGAGCCAGCAACTCGAATCCCTGCAGCGACAGCTCAACCGATAGACCCCGCTGCCGATAAGGATACGCCGGCCGCGTCGCGGTCATCGATACACCGGGCGACAGGATCCGCCCGAACCAGGAGAGTCACGACATGTACGGGCCCAGCCGCCAGTTCACAGAGCAATACCGGAAACTCGGCGTGAGCAGCGCGGTCATGGAAGCCGACCCGCACAAGCTGATCGCGCTGTTGCTGTCGGGCGCCTGCGAGCGTATCCGGCTCGCCGAAGCCTGCCTGGAGCGCGGCGATCTCGCCCGCAAGGGCAAGGCCATCGGGGAGGCCTGCGCGATCATCGGCCATCTCGACGGGTCGCTCGACCACGAAGCCGGTGGCGAGATCGCGGGCAATCTGTCGTCGCTGTACGACTACGTCGTGCGCCGCCTGACCGAATCCAATCTTCACAACGACAGCGAGGCAATGCGCGAATCGCTGGCACTGCTGGAGGAGATCGAATCCGCATGGTCGGCGGTGCGTCCCGGTGTGGCCGGAGCGACGGCGTGAGCGTCCCCGCGTTGCACGAGCTGCATGCCGGACTGGAGGCGCTGGACGGTGCCATCGATGCCGACGACCTCAGCGGGGCCGGTGACATCATGTCCGCCTACGATCGTCAGCTCCGCCAGTACATCGAGCAGACCGGGCAGGACGCGCCGCTGGCAGGACTCCGCCAGCTGCTCGGCATGCAGAACGCGCTGCTGTCGCGGATGCGCGATCGCCAGGAGGCGCTCGGGGACGAACTGCGCCGCGATCGTCGTGCCGTTCGTGCCTCCCAGGCCTACGCCCAGGTGGGTGTGTCGCTGTGACGTTTCCCCTGCCCGCCGACGCCAGTGGCGCCGATGCAAGGCTGTTCGGCGAGACCTTGAGCTGCGAAGTCGAACTGCCGATCGCCGTGATCGCGTCCGAAGCGCGCGGGCGGCAGGCGCAGGCGGTCGCGTTGCTGGCGGGACTGGCCCAGATCGAGGATCTGCGCAAGGACGACGGTGGCGAAGAGCGCGGAGAACTGCCCCTGCTGGCGCAGCGCATGGATGCCAAGCTGGACCTGATCCTGGCCCTGATCGGGCGTCTGGCCCGGGCCTCCGACGAACTCCCCGAACGTCGCGTGCACTGGTCCCGGCTGGGCCTGCGGGTGGATCTCGACCTCGTCCCTTCGCCCCACGCCCCTTCGCTCGCCGCTGGCACGGCCGTGGTCCTCCGGCTGCAACCCGCAGACTGGTTGCCCGACCATCTCGAATTGCCGGCGACCGTGATCGCCCGGACGGAGCATCCAGGCGGCGTGCGCCTCTGGCTGCGCTTCGCCGATCTGCGTCCCGATCTGACCGAAGCCCTGGACCGCCACCTGTTCCGGTTGCATCGGCGACAGATCGCCGAGCAGCGCCGACGCTGAGCGCCGATTGGCGTATTCTTGACTGGATGCGGCCGCACGGTCGCCTGGAGGACCCGACGGGTGCGCGTTCTGATCGTCGATGACCACACGCTCGTGCGTGCGGGCCTGACCCGCCTGTTGCAGGGTTTCGATGGTGTCGACGTGTGCGGCGAAGCGAGCCGCGCGGACGAAGCGCTGGATCTGAGCCTGATCCACCGGCCCGACGTGGTGCTCATGGATCTCTCCCTGCCCGGCCGCAACGGGATCGACGCGATGGCCTCGATCCACGCCGAGCTGCCCGGCGTCCGCGTATTGATGATGTCGATGCACGACGACGCCATGCACGTCCGCAGTGCGCTGGAGCGCGGCGCGTCCGGTTTCATCGTCAAGGATGCCGCGCCGCTCGAACTCGAGCTCGCCCTGCGCACGGCGATGGGCGGCGAGGTGTTCCTCAGCCCCCGTCTGTCCTCGCGGATGATGGCGCCGCTGTTCGGACGCGAGAAAGCCGGCGCCAGCGGCATCGATGCGTTGTCACCGCGGCAGCGGCAGATCCTGGGCATGATCGGGCGCGGGCTCAGCAACAAGGAGATCGGCGCGGAGCTCGGTATCAGCGTCAAGACGGTGGAGACCCACCGTGCGCGGATGATGGAGGCCCTCGGCTGCCGACGCGCCAATGAGCTGGTCCTGCTGGCGGCACGGCATTTGCAGGAAGTCGTCTAGGGTCGCCGCATCCAGCGACAGGCCGTTCGCATCGGCCGCTCCCGGCTTCCGCACCTTCGCTGCGGGGCCCCCGGCACCGCGGCGTCCCGGCACACGGACCCGCTCTCGAAGTCGAAAAACCGTCACCTTCCGACGCCAACGCGTAGGGAATATCCCGACAGTCGTCGGGACCACCCTGTCGCCGGCCGGGATCTTCCCGATACCGTTGCCGTCGCGACGCCTTCACGATATCTCCACGGGTGCCGGGGGGCGCGCCGAGGGATCCCACCATGAAGGCAAGCACGACCACGTCCATGCAGCTCGGCCAGCAGCTGCACATGACGCCGCAGTTGCTCCAGTCGATCCGGTTGCTCCAGCTCGATGGCCTGCAACTCGATCTCGAACTCCGTCGTGTGCTCGCGCACAACCCGTTGCTCGAACTCGACGAAGAGCCGTTGCCGGCACCGGTCGGCGACACGGCAGATGCGGCCGACGTGCAGGTCGCCGCGTTCGACGAACTGCCCGAATCCTCGATGTGGGATGTGCGTGGTGGCGGCTGGGGCGACGGCGACGACGACGGTCTGCAGCGGATCGCGGCACCCGAATCCAGCGATGCCCACTGTCGCATCCTGCAACGTCTGGCGCTCGACTGCACGAGCGACGAACTCGAAATCGCCGCGTTCTGGCTCGACCACTGCGACGACGCGGGATATCTGGATGCGCCGCTGGACGCGTTGCTCCTCCGGGCCTGCGCGCGTTTCGATCGTTCGGGCACCGTGATCGAAGGCGTACGCCAGCGCTTGCTGTCGGGCGATCCGGCCGGCATGGCCGCACGCGATCTGCGCGAGAACCTGCTGGCGCAGCTGGCGGCCCTGCCCGGCCGGGTGCCGGGTCGCGCGCTCGCTGCGCGCCTCGTGCGCGATGCGCTGGACTGCCTCGCGGCGCACGACATCGTCGCGATCGCCGGGACACTGGGCTGCGACGAGGACGACGCACACGAAGCGGTCCGGCTGGTGCTTTCGCTCGACCCGCGTCCGGGCGAGGCCGAAGTGCGCGACGCGGCCGCTCCGGTCGTCCCCGACGTGGTGGTCTGGCACGGCGACGGTTGCTGGCGGGTGGCGCTCAACGCCCGCGCCGCGCCGCGCGTCAGCGTCCACGCCGGCTACGAACGCGCGCTTTCCGAGAGCGATGGCGCAGCGGCCGCGCCGATGCGCGAACTGTTGCAGGAAGCGCGCTGGTTCGCCCGCGGGCTCGCCATGCGCTACGACACCCTGCTGCGCACGGCCCGGGTCATCGTGGAGCGTCAGGCTGCGTTCCTCGAACGTGGCGAGGAGGCGATGGCCCCGTTGACGCTCAAGGACGTGGCCGATGCGATCGGCATGCACGAATCCACCATCTCGCGCATCACCACCGGCAAGTATCTGCAGACACCGCGCGGCACCTTCGAGATGAAGCGCTTCTTCGCGGTGCGGCTGGAAGGCGCCAGCGTCTCCGGTGCCGCGGTCAAGGCGATGGTGCGGCGGCTGATCGAGGCCGAGCCGCCGCAGCGCCCCCTGGCCGACGAGGCCATCGCCGCCCTGCTCGCCCGCCAGGGGGTCAACATCGCCCGGCGCACCGTGGCCAAGTACCGCGAACAACTCGAGATCGCTCCGGCCCGCGCGCGCCGCCGGGGCGCCCGTTCCCCCGCTTCCCCCCTGCTGGCCCGCGCGGGCTGAGGACTCCCCCATGGACACGATCAAGGTCCTGCTCGTCGACGACCACGAAGGCTTCATCAACGCCGCCCTGCGGCATTTCCGCCGGGTGACCTGGCTGGACGTGGTGGGCACGGCGGGCAACGGGCTCGAGGCGATCGAACGCGCCGAAAGCCTGCGTCCGGATGTCGTGCTCATGGATCTGGCGATGCCTGAAATGGGCGGCCTGCAGGCCACCCGTCTGATCAAGGCCCAGGACGAGCCGCCTTACATCGTGATCGCCAGCCACTTCGACGATGCCGAGCACCGCGAGCACGCCACCCGCGCCGGTGCCGACAACTTCGTCAGCAAACTGTCCTACATCCAGGACGTCATGCAGATCCTGGAATCCCTGAACGCCGCCGCCGACGGCAAGGAAGACGTGTCATGAGCGAGCCCCGCATCCTGGTCATCGACAGCGACGCCGATCGCGCCGAGCGTCTGTGCACCCTGCTTGAGTTCATGGACCTCAAGCCGCGCTGGGTCTCCGAGCCGGCCGACATCCCCACCGCCCGCCACCGCCAGAGCGACTGGATGGCGGTGCTGGTCGGCAGCCTGGACGCGGGCGACGACGGCATCTTCTTCGCGTGGCTGGCGCAGGCGTCGGTACCGCCGCCGGTGCTGCTGCTCGATGCCGATCCGGCCGCATTCGCACGCCGGCACGGTCTGCACGAGGCCGGGGTCTGGCCGCTGGAGTCTCCACTGCGCCATGCCCAGCTCGAGCATCTGTTGCGCCTGGCCAGTCTCAAGCGATTGGACGCCGACGCCCAGGCCACTGCCGACCAGGGCGGCGGCCCGACCGGCCAGAGCGACGCCGTGCAGCGTCTGCGCCGGATGATCGACCAGGTCGCGCCGTTCGACACCACGGTCCTGATCCTCGGCGAATCCGGAACCGGCAAGGAGGTCGCCGCGCGGGCGATCCACCAGCGCTCCGGCCGTCGCGACGGACCGTTCGTGGCGATCAACTGCGGCGCGATCCCACCCGAACTGCTGGAAAGCGAACTGTTCGGTCACGAGAAAGGCGCGTTCACCGGCGCGCTGTCGGCACGCAAGGGCCGCTTCGAGATGGCCGACGGCGGCACCCTGCTGCTCGACGAGATCGGCGACATGAGCCTGCCGATGCAGGTCAAGCTGCTGCGCGTGCTGCAGGAACGCTGCTTCGAGCGCGTGGGCGGCAACCAGTCCATCCGCTGCGACGTGCGCGTCATCGCGGCCACCCACCGGAACCTCGAGGCGCGCATCGGCGACGGCCAGTTCCGCGAGGATCTCTTCTACCGCCTCAACGTGTTCCCGATCGAGATGCCGGCGCTGCGGGAGCGTCGGACGGACCTGCCCGAGCTGGTGACGACCATCGCCGGCCAGCTCGCACGCAACGGCCGCGGCGAGATCCGCTTCGCCGCCGAAACGCTGGACGTCCTGTCCGGCTACGCCTGGCCGGGCAACGTGCGCGAGCTGTGCAATCTGGTCGAACGGCTGGCCGTGCTCAATCCGGGCGGCCTGGTGCGCACGCAGGATCTGCCGCAGCGCTATCGCGATCACGTCGTGGCCGTGGCCGCCGCACACGCCGCGGCACCGCCCGCCGCCCGGGCGCCGCAGACGAGCACGATCCTCGAAGCCGCCCGCGAGGGCCACCTGCCCGAGGACGGGCTGGATCTGCGCGATCACATGGCCCAGATCGAACTGCGGCTGATCCGCGAGGCGCTGGAGCGCACCGACGGCGTGATCGCCCATGCGGCCCACCTGCTGGGCCTGCGCCGGACCACATTGGCCGAGAAGCTGCGCAAGTACGGCATCGATCGCGAGCTGGTCGGCGCGACGGAGTCCTGACGCCGCCGCGAACGGCACGCGGCTTGCATCGTCTGCAGCGACTACCGCCAACCGTGCCGCGATGAGCCACTCGGTCGATTCGATCCTCAACCAGATCCGCAGCTACCAGGGCCAGATGGGTCCGACGCGGCCGCTGGCTGGCGCCGACGCACCGCGCAGCGACGCGATTCCGTCGCCGGGCGGGATCCCGGGTGCGACCGGCGCTGCCACGCCGAGCTTCGGCGCCACCCTGCGCAATGCGCTGGAAGGCGTGAACGGCGCGCAGGCGCGCACCGGCGAGCTGGTGCGCGCCTTCGAACTCGGGGAGCCGGGTGCGGATCTGGCGAAGGTGATGGTCGCGGCACAGCATTCGCAGGTCGCCTTTCGCGCCACCGTGGAAGTCCGCAACCGTCTGGTGCAGGCCTACCAGGACGTCATGAACATGCCGCTGTAAGGCGGCCACAGGGGAATCCGCAAGACCATGGCGATCTCGTTGTCCAAGGACGCGCTCAAGCCCGAAAACGCCGGGCACAAGGCGGTCGAGGTGCTCGACCGGCTGGAGAAGATGCAGCTCGCGCGCAGGCTCGGCAAGATGCTGCTGCTCGCCGCGGCGGTGGCGATCGGGCTGATCGTGTTCTTCTGGTCGCAGAAGCCCGGCTACGTGCCGCTGTACGCCGGGCTCGACGCCAAGGCCACCGCGGAGGCGACCGACCTGCTGCGCGCCGCGCAGATCCCGTTCCGGATGGATCCGTCCACCGGCGCGATCGCGGTGCCTGAGAAGAACGTCCACGACGCGCGCCTGAAACTCGCCGGTTCCGGCCTGACCGAATCCGGACGCCTCGGGTTCGAGATGATCGAGCGCGACCCGGGCTTCGGCGTCAGCCAGTTCGTCGAGACCGCCCGTTACCAGCACGCACTGGAAACCGAGCTGGTCCGCACCATCGCCGCCCTGCGTCCCGTCCGCGACGCGCGCGTGCATCTGGCCATCCCCCGCCCCAGCGCATTCACCCGCCAGCGCGAGCCGGCAAGTGCATCCGTGGTGCTGGAGCTGCGCGGCGGCGCCACGCTCGAGCGCGGCCAGGTCGATGCCATCGTGCATCTGGTCGCCTCCAGCATTCCCGACCTGTCGCCCGAACGCGTGACCGTCGTCGACCAGAGCGGACGCCTGCTCAGCAACAACGGCCAGGACCCCGCCGCCACGCTCAGCGCGATCCAGTTCGAGCAGGTGCGCCGGCAGGAGACCTCGTTCAACCAGCGCATCCGCGAACTGCTCGAGCCCATGACCGGCGCGGGCCGGGTCAATGCCGAAGTCACCGTGGACATGGACTTCTCGGTCAGCGAGGAGGCGCGCGAGCTGTACAACGCCGAGCCGCCGAAGCTGCGCAGCGAGCAGGTCAACGAGAGCACTGCCCGCGAGGGCACCCAGGGCATTCCCGGCGTCACCAGCAACCTGCCCGAGACCGCCGATGCGCCTGCTGCCGTCGACGCCGAGGTCGCCGCCGCCAGCGCGAATGCGGGCGAGTCCTCGCGCAGCGCCACCCGCAACTACGAGCTCGACCGCACCCTCAGCCACACCCGCCAGCCGCCGGGGCGCATCCGTCGCGTCACCGCTGCGGTGCTGGTCGACCACGTGCCGCGCGCCGGCGGCGACGGCGCCCCGGTCCTGCAGGCGCTGTCGGACGCGGAGCTGCAGCGGATCGAAGCGCTGGTCCGCCAGGCGGTGGGGTTCGACGAGAACCGGGGCGATGTGGTGTCGGTGATGAACGCACCGTTCGTGCGCGAGCAGGTCGAGAACATCGGCGGCCAGCCCTGGTGGCAGGCGCCGCAGGTGCGCGACATCGCCCGGCTCCTGCTCGGCGCGGTCGTGGTGCTGGCGTTGCTGTTCGGCGTGGTCCGGCCGGCGATCCGGCAGATCTCCGATCCCGATCCCAGACGGGCCAAGATCGCGCCGCCGGTGAACGCCGAGATCACCCTGCTCGACGACGAGGTGCCCGGCCTGGCCGACGACACCGCGAAGATCGGCGGCACCGCGGGGGCGCCGTCCGCACCCAGGGCACTGGGATCGGACGCCTACGAAGACCGCCTGCGTCAGGCGCGCGAAGCCGTGCGCGACGATTCCAAGCGCGTGGCCCAGGTCGTGAAGGGATGGTTGGGCGATGAAGCAGCCGTCTAACATCGAAGATCTCAGCGGCGTGCAGCGGGCCGCGGTGCTGCTGCTGTCGCTGGGCGAGGCCGATGCCGCCGAGGTGCTCAAGCACATGGGCGCCAAGGAAGTGCAGAAACTCGGTCTCGCCATGGCCACGATGGGCGCGGTCAACCGCGAACAGGTGCTGGCGGTGATGGACCAGTTCGACGGCGCGCTGCAGTTGCAGACCTCGCTGGGCGTGGGTGCCGACGACTACATCCGCGCGGTTCTGGTCCAGGCGCTGGGCGCCGACAAGGCCGGCAGCCTGATCGACCGCATCCTGCTCGGCCGCAACACCACCGGTCTCGACACGCTCAAGTGGATGGACCCGCGCGCCATCGCCGATCTGGTCCGTCACGAGCATCCGCAGATCATCGCCATCGTGCTCTCGCACCTGGATCCCGACCAGGCCGCCGAGACGTTGAAGCTGATGCCCGAGCGCACCCGCGCCGACGTGCTGCTGCGCATCGCGACCCTGGACGGCATCCCGCCCAACGCGCTCAACGAACTCAACGAGATCATGGAGCGGCAGTTCGCCGGCAACCAGAACCTGAAGTCCTCGGCCATCGGCGGGGTCAAGGTCGCCGCCAACATCCTCAACTTCATGGACTCCGGCCAGGACCAGAGCCTGCTCGGCGCGATCCGCAAGGTCGACGATCCGCTGGGACAGCGCATCCAGGACCTGATGTTCGTGTTCGACGACCTGGTCGAGCTCGACGACCGCGAGCTGCAGACGGTGCTGCGCGAAGTGTCCGGCGAGCGCCTCGGCGTGGCCCTCCGCGGCGCCGAACCGAAGGTGCGCGACAAGATCACCCGCAACATGTCGCAACGCGCCGCCGAGATCCTGCTCGAGGACATGGAGAGCCGCGGTCCGGTGCGGCTGTCCGATGTCGAAGCGGCGCAGAAGGAAATCCTCGCCATCGTCCGCCGTCTGGCCGAGGAAGGCGCGGTCGTGCTCGGCGGCAACAACGCCGAGGAACTGGTATGAGCGCGGCCGTCCGCTGGTTCGCGCCCCCGCTCGACCGGATCGACGCCACGACCGCGGGCGCGGCGCCGACGGATGGTGTCGAGGTCGTCGCCGTGCCGGCGCCACCGTCGCTCGAGGAAATCCAGCGCATCCGCGACGAGGCCCAGCGCGAAGGTTACGAAGCCGGACTTGCCGAAGGACATGCCGAGGGCCTGGCACAGGGACAGACGGAGATCCGCCGCCTGACCGCGCAGATCGAGGGCATCCTGGACAACTTCTCGCGTCCGCTGGCGCGTCTGGAGAACGAGGTGGTCGCCGCGCTCGGCGACCTGGCAGTGCGTGTGGCCGGCAGTCTGGTCGGCCGCGCCTACGAGACCGATCCCGCCCTGCTCGCCGACCTGGTCGCGGATGCGACGGACGCGGTCGGCGGCCTGAACCGCGATGTCGAGGTGCGCCTGCATCCCGACGACATCGCCGCGGTCGAGCCGCTGCTGGCGTTGCGCGACGGCAGCCGCCTCGTCGCCGATCACGCGCTGGCCCGCGGCGACCTGCGCGTCCATGCCGAAGGCGTGCGCCTGGACGGCAGCCTGGATGCGCGCCTGCGCGGCGCGCTCGAGGCCGTCCTCCATCGTGCGAGGGCCGCCACGTGAGCGCACAGACCGCCAGCGCCGATCCGGCCGCCTGGCTGGCCGCGCGCAACCTGCGCCTGGCCGCACGCCTGGATGCCGCCGGTCTCGATCCCGCGGCCGGGCGCGGCCTGATCCGCGAGGGCATCCTGCGCCGCGCCGTGGGCCTGACCCTGGAAGCCGTCGGTTGCGAGGCGCCGCTGGGCGCCACCTGCAAGGTCGAGGTCGCGGACGGCGGCTGGGTCGACGCCGAGGTGGTCGGCTTCGCCGGCGACCGGATCTATCTGATGCCGAGCGCCGAGCTGCACGGCCTGCTGCCCAACGCCCGCGTGGTGCCGCTGCGCCGGCGCGGCCGGGTCGAGGTCGGCGAGGGCCTGCTGGGACGCGTGATCGACAGCGACGGCGTGCCGCTCGACGGCAAGGGGCCGGTGCGCGCGGAAGACAGCGTCGGCATGGCCGGCGCGTCGATCAATCCGCTCGCACGCGAGCCGATCACCAAGCCGCTCGACGTCGGCGTGCGTGCGATCAACGCCATGCTGCCGATCGGGCGCGGCCAGCGGGTGGGCCTGTTCGCGGGCTCCGGTGTCGGCAAGTCCACGCTGCTCGGCATGATGACCCGCTACACCGCCGCCGACGTGATCGTCGTCGGCCTGATCGGCGAACGCGGCCGCGAAGTCCGCGACTTCGTCGAGAGCACCCTCGGCGAGGAAGGACTGCGCCGCGCGGTGGTGGTGGCCGCCCCGGCCGACCGGCCGCCGCTGGCGCGCCTGCAGGGTGCCTACCGCGCGACCGCGATCGCCGAATGGTTCCGCGACCAGGGCCTGAACGTGCTGCTGCTGATGGACTCGCTGACCCGCTTCGCCCAGGCGCAGCGCGAGATCGGCCTGTCGGTCGGCGAGCCGCCGACCACCCGCGGCTATCCGCCCTCGGTGTTCGCCAAGCTGCCGGCGCTGGTCGAGCGTGCCGGCAACGGCGCCAACGGACGCGGTTCGATCACGGCGTTCTACACCGTGCTCACCGAGGGCGACGACCCGCAGGATCCGATCGCCGATGCGGCGCGCGCGATCCTCGACGGCCACATCCTGCTGTCGCGTCGGATCGCCGACGCCGGCCTGTACCCCGCCATCGACATCGAATCGTCGGTCAGCCGCGTGGTGACCGAGATCGCGGACGAGACCTGGCGCGAGCGCATCCGCGGCCTCAAGCGGCTGGTGTCGGCCTACAACGCCAATCGCGACCTGATCGCCATCGGCGCCTACCAGCGCGGCAACGATCCGGTCGTGGACGAGGCGCTCGCCCGCTGGCCGGAGATCGTCGAGTTCCTGGGCCAGGACGTCGCCCGCGCCGCCGACCTGCAAGACAGCCGCGACGGACTCGCCCGCGTGCTGCATTCCGAGGAAGCCACTGCATGAAACAGTCCCGTCGCATCGATCCGCTGCTGAGCCGCGCCCAGGACCACGAGGACAGCGTGGCCCGTGTGCTCGCCGAGCGGCAGCGCGTGCTGGCCGATCACGAGACCCGGCTGGACGAACTGCGCCGCTACGCCGACGAGTACGCCGGCAGTCAGCTCGCGGCGACCAGCCCGGCCCAGCTGAGCAACCGCCGCGCCTTCCTGGACCGTCTGCAGAGCGCCGTGGATCAGCAAAGCCGGACCGTGGACCAGAGCCGGCAGATCGTCGAGGTCGAGCGTGGCCGCCTGCTGCTGGCAAGCCGCGACAAGCAGGTGCTCGAACAACTGGCCGCGAGCTATCGCGCCCAGGAGCGCCAGGTCGACGAACGCCGCTCCCAGCGCGAGATGGACGATCTCGGCGCGCGCCGCGCGCGTGCCGCGCTGCTGGCGACGGAGGGGCACGGTCCGTGACGCCCCTGGGACTGGGCGCGAGCGCGCCCGCATCCGCGCCGCCGACACCCCAGACCGGGACAAGCCGCGAACGTGGCGCCCCCGGCCAGGAGGCCTTCGCCCGGACCCTGACCGCGAGCGGCCCCCCGCGCTCGTCCACCGGCGCCACCGCACGCGTGCCCGCATCCGATGCGGAAGACGGCGTCCGTCCGGAATGGCCGAAGTCAGAGCAGGATGCCGAGGACGGCATGGACCCGGCCGGCATCGCGCCCGCCACGATGTCTGCCGAGACGACGCACGCGGCCTGGCCCCCGGCCGGACTCGCGGTCCTCTTCGGGCTGCCCGATGCGGACACGGGGGCTGACGACGGCACCGCGCCGAGCGACGTACCCGATGCGCTTCTCGACCCGGCGGCGCCAGCACCGCAGTCCCCGGCCGCGATATCGGCTCTGCCCGCTGCCGCGTCCGCGCCGACATCCGCACCGGCGCTCGTCGCCCCGCTTCCGCCCGCGGCCGTAGCCGCCGAGCCGCTGTCCACACGGCTGTCGGACGCGGCAGCGGCCTTGCCGGCCGACCTGCCGTTGCAGGACGCCGAAGCACCGCCACCGGCATTCTCGCTGCCATCGATACCCGCCACCGCACCGGCGCGCGCGCCGGCGCCCCTGCTGCAGACCCCGTTGCCGCCGCCCGACGTCAATGGCGACGACTTCGGCGAGCGCTTCGGCGCGCAGCTGGAATGGATGGCCGCGCAGAAGATCGGCCACGCCCGGATCCAGGTGTCCCCGCACGACCTCGGCCCGGTCGAAGTACGGCTGCGCCTGGAGGGCGACCGCATCAGTGCGGACTTCGTCAGTGCGCATGTGGAAACGCGACAGGCACTGGAGCAGGGTCTGCCCCGATTGCGCGACCTGTTGGGCGAGCACGGCTTCCAGCTGGCCCACGCCGGTGTCGGCGACGGGGCGCAACACGGGACCGCACACGGCGGTTCCGGCGGCTCCGACGCATCCGCGCATGCGATCTCCGCCGACACGGACGACGCCACGCCGGACAGGACGCCGGCCGACGGCATGCCGACCGCACGCGGCCTGCTCGACGCCTACGCCTGATGCCGACGGCCTGACCCGGGCGAGAAGGCTCTGCGCTCGGCCGTCCATCGCCCCTGCCGCCTGTCCGACACCGGCATCCACCGGGGCCTCGAACGCGACGGAAATCCGGCACCGCTCCCGCGGCACGGGGATTGCAACGTGAGGGGGGTATCTCCCTCGGAACCCTCACGTGGCCGTCGCTGCAGACAACAAGAAATCCTCCGGACTTCGCACCACGCGCATCATCGTCGCGGCCGTGGCCCTGCTCGGCATCGTGGGTGCCGGCGCCTGGTACATGGTGTCGCGCACGGAGGCCTCGGACCCGGCCGCCGCATTGCCGGCGCCGGCGCAGTATTTCCCGCTCGCACCGCCGTTCGTGGTCAACCTGGACGGCACCACGATGGGGCCCCGCTATCTGCAGGTCGAAGTGCAAGTGGTCACCCGCGACCCACAGGCGGTCGATCACCTGCGTACGCATGCCCCGGCCCTGCGCGCGCGTCTGTTGATGCTGTTCGCGCAGCAGACCTACGAAGGGCTGGCCACGCGCGAAGGCAAGGAAGCGCTGCGCGACGAGGCACTGGGCGAGGTGCAGGCGGTGATGATGGCAGAGACCGGCCTGCCGGTCGCCGAGTCGTTGCTGTTCACCAGTTTCGTGACCCAGTGACGCCCACGCCATGAGCAACGACCTGCTGTCACAGGACGAAATCGACGCCCTGCTCCATGGCGTCGATTCCGGCGCGGTGGATACCGAGCCGACCCCCGACCCCGGCGTCGCCCGCAGTTACGACTTCGCCAGCCAGGACCGGATCATCCGCGGGCGCATGCCGACGCTGGAGATGGTCAACGAGCGCTTCGTGCGGCTGTGGCGCATCGGCCTGTTCAACCTGATCCGACGCTCGGCCGATCTCTCCGTGCGCGGCATCGAGCTGATCAAGTTCGGCGACTACATGCGCCAGCTCTATGTGCCCACCAACCTCAACCTGATCAAGTTCAAGCCGCTGCGCGGGACCGGCCTGATCGTGTTCGAGCCGAAGCTGGTGTTCACGGTGGTCGACAACTTCTTCGGTGGCGACGGGCGCTACCCCACCCGCATCGAGGGACGCGAGTTCACCGCGACCGAGATGCGCGTGATCCAGTTGATGCTCAAGCAGACCTTCGCCGATCTGTCCGAGGCCTGGGCGCCGGTGCTCGACGTCGATTGCGAGTACATCAATTCCGAGATCAACCCGCACTTCGCCAACATCGTCACCCCGCGCGAATACGTGGTGGTGAGCCGCTTCCATGTCGAACTCGAAGGCGGCGGCGGCGAGATCCACATAACCCTGCCGTACTCGATGCTGGAGCCGATCCGCGAACTGCTCGACGCCGGCATCCAGAGCGACCGCAACGACCGCGACGAAAGCTGGAACCTGTCGATGCGCGAACAGTTGCTGTCCGCCGAAGTCACGCTCTCGAGCATTCTCGCCAGGCGCGAGATCGATCTGCGCCGGCTCACCCGGTTGAAGGTCGGCGACGTGCTGCCGATCGACCTGCCGGACGAGGTGCCGGTCTGCGTCGAGGGCATCCCGGTCTTCAGTGCGAAGTTCGGCACAGCCAACGGCAGCAACGTGGTCAAGATCACCGACAACCGTCCGCCCGGCACGCCTGTGCCGCGTCGTCCAGACACTCAGGATTCCAACGCATGAACCCCCAGGACCAGGATCTCCAGGACCCCGCGCCCGCCCGTTTCGAAGACCTGCAGGCCGATCCCGTCGCCGACATCGGCGATCTCAACCTCGACATGATCCTCGATGTGCCGGTGGCGCTGTCGCTGGAAGTCGGGCGTACCCGCATGCCGATCCGCAACCTGCTGCAGCTCAATCGCGGCTCGGTGATCGAACTCGAACGCGGCGCGGGCGAACCGCTCGACGTCTACGTCAACGGCACCCTGATCGCCCACGGCGAAGTGGTGGTGATCAACGACCGCTTCGGTGTGCGTTTGACCGACGTGGTCAGCCCCAGCGAGCGGATCCGGAGACTGCGTTGATCCTCGTGAGCACCTTTCAGGTCGCCGGCGTCGTGCCGGTGACCACGCACGGTGACGGGACCGCCTCGCCGTCGATCGCGACAGTGGCCGGAGCGGACGATCGCGCATCGTCCGCGAGCGCGACCGCGCCGGCCGCAGCCGCCGAAGAAACGCCGGCCGATGTCGAGGCCGCGGAAGGTGTTGCGCTGAGCCACGATGACGAACGCGGCACCCACGAGACCGCGTCCGCCACCGGAACGGGAACGGGAACCACCACCGGAGTCGCGACACAATTCGACGACATCGCATCGCGTGGTACGGCGACCGGCGTCGCCCAACCCGCGCCGATGGCCATCGGTGCGCACGCGCCGCAGACCCCCGGCCTGGGCGGCGCGTTCTTCGCGCTGGTGCTGGTGCTGGGCTTGATCCTCGGTCTGGCCTGGGTGCTCAAGCGCCTGCCCGGCAGCGGGCTGCGTGCCGCCGATGGTCTTCGCGTGGTCGCCAGCATTCCACTCGGCGCCAAGGAGCGCGCGGCTGTGGTCCAGGTCGGCGATGAGCAACTGCTGCTCGGCATCGGCCCGGGCGGCGTGCGCACCCTGCACCTGTTGCCGACCCCGCTGCCGGAACCCGCGGCCGCCGCGATGCCGTCCCTGCGCGGGCTTCCCGACTTCAAGCAACTGCTCGCGCAACGTCTGCGCAAGGATCCCTGAGATGCCCCGCCTGACTTTCTGGCTGACCGTGCTCGTCGGCCTCGCCGGCTTCTGTGCGCCGTCGCTGGCGCTCGCGGCGCCGGCGCTGCCGTCGCTGCCGGACGTGACCGTCGGCCAGATCGGCGACGCGCCGGTCAGCCTGCCGCTGCAGACCCTGCTGCTGATGACGGCGATCACCCTGATCCCGTCGATGCTGCTGGTGCTCACCGGTTTCACCCGCATCATCGTGGTGCTCGCCCTGCTGCGGCAGGCGCTGGGGACCGGGCAGACGCCGTCGAACCAGGTGCTGGTCGGCCTGGCGCTGTTCCTGACCGCACTGGTCATGACCCCCGTCTGGGAGGCGGCCTGGCGCACCGGCTTCGGTCCCTACCTCAACGGCGACATGGACTTCCGCGCTGCCTGGAGCCTCGGCACCGAGCCGCTGCGGGCGTTCATGCTGGCCCAGGTCCGCGAGACCGACCTGATGACCTTCGCCGGGCTCGCCGGCCACGGCGGCTACGCCGGGCCGGAGGACGTGCCGTTCCAGGTGCTGGTCGCGTCGTTCGTGACCAGCGAGCTCAAGACCGCTTTCGAGATCGGTTTCCTGATCTTCATCCCCTTCATCATCATCGACCTGGTGGTCGCCAGCGTGCTGATGTCGCTGGGCATGATGATGCTCTCGCCGATGCTGGTCTCCGCGCCGTTCAAGATCCTGCTGTTCGTGCTGGTCGACGGCTGGGTGCTGACCGTCGGCACCCTGGCTGCCAGCTTCAACGCGGTCTGAGCCGATGAGCCCCGAACTCGCCCTGACGGAACTGCGACGTGGCCTGGAAGTCGCCCTGTGGGTGGGCGGCCCGCTGCTGGTGACTGTGCTCGTGGTCGGCGTCGTGGTCGGCGTGCTGCAGGCCGCCACCCAGATCAACGAGCCGACGATCGCCTTCGTGGCCAAGGCCGCGGCATTGACCGCGGCCCTGTTCGCCCTGGGCGCGATCCTGCTGACCTACCTGGTGGACTACACGGTCACCTTGTTCCATCGCATTCCCCACCTGATCGGGTGAACGCGATGTACCGCAGGCAGGGCTGATGGACGCGGCCACCCAGATGGCCATCGACGGGCAGCAGGCGTTCGCCATGATCGGCACCCTGCTGTGGACCGCTTTGCGGGTCGGCGCCCTGTTGATGGCGATGCCCCTGATCGGCACCCGGGCGATCCCCGCGCGGATCCGGGTGATGGTGGCGCTGGTGATCAGCCTGGCGCTGGCGCCGCTGCTGCCGGCGCCACCGGAGTGGCGCGGCTTCGATGCCGCGACCATCCTCTCCATCGGTCGCGAGTTGGCGGTGGGCGCCGCCATGGGCTTCATGCTGCGGCTCGTGTTCGAGGCCGGCGCGATGGCGGGCGAACTGATCTCCCAGGGTACCGGTCTGTCGTTCGCCCAGATGAGCGACCCGCTGCGCGGTGTGAACTCGGGCGTGATCGCACAGTGGTTCTACCTGGCCTTCGGCCTGCTGTTCTTCGCCGCCAATGGTCACCTCGCGATGGTCTCGCTGCTGGTGCACAGTTACGACATGGTGCCCATCGGCACCGCCCTGCCGGACGTGCAGGCCACACTGTCGATCGCCCCGCAGTTCCTTGCGGTGGTGCTGCGCGGCGCGGTCACGCTGGCGTTGCCGGTGATGGTCGCGATGCTGGCGGTCAACCTGGCGTTCGGCGCGCTGTCGCGCGCGGCGCCCGCCCTGAATCCGATCCAGCTCGGCCTGCCGATCTCGGTGTTGCTCGGCCTGCTGCTGATCGCGGTGCTGGCCGGAGAACTGGGCGGGCCGGTGCAACGCCTGTACGACGCCGCGTTCGAGGCAGCGGGACAGGTGCCGCTCGGGCATTGAGCGCGGCCATCGGCCCAATCCGGGCTAAACGGTCGCAGCCACGGGCGCGCCCACCTATTCAAGTCCCTGTCGCCCGGGCCGATACTTTGCCATCTCCCGCGCGACCGCCGCCATGCTCGTCAGCAGCTATAACCAGGTGCTCGTGCTGTTTTCGCTGGCGGTCGCCATCCTGGCGTCGTACACCGCACTGGACATGGCGGGACGTGTGGCGACGAGCACGGGTCGCGCCAGCCGCTGGTGGCTGGCCGGTGGCGCCTGTGCGATGGGGTTCGGCATCTGGTCGATGCACTTCATCGGCATGCTCGCCTTCCGCCTGCCGATTCCACTGGGATACGACCTGGCGATCACGTTGTACTCGGTGGCGATTTCCGTCGTTGCGTCGGCGTTCGCGCTCTGGCTGACCTCGCGACCGGACCTGCCCCGTCGCCGCCTGGTGGCCGGCGCCTGCCTGCTGGGCGCCGGCATCGCGGCGATGCATTACACCGGCATGGCCGCGATGCGGATGCAGCCCGGCATCGAATGGCATCTGGGGTGGGTGGCTGCATCGGTGGCCGTCGCGGTGCTGGCGTCCGGGGCCGCGCTCTGGATCGCCTTCCGGTTGCGGGCGGAGATCCGCGGGCGTCACCTGTCGCGCGCCGGCGCCGCCGTGGTCATGGGCGTCGCCATCGTGGGGATGCACTACACGGGGATGGCGGCCGCCAGCTTCCCGGTCGGCAGCTTCTGCGGCGCCGCGCTCGACGGCCTTCATAACGATTGGCTGGCGATCCTGACCATCGTGGTCACCGTCGCGATCCTGGGCATCGCGTTGATCGTGTCGGTTCTCGACCGCCGTCTGCAGCAACGTACCGCTGTCCTGTCGGCATCGCTCGCACGTGCCCACGACGATCTGGTGCATGCGGCGTTGCACGACCCGCTGACCCGTCTGCCCAACCGGATCCTGCTGCGCGACCGGACCACTCGCGCCATCGAACTCGCAGCGGCGACGCGGCGTCGTGTGGCGCTCATGTTCGTCGACCTGGACGGCTTCAAGGCGGTCAACGACGGCTATGGCCATCGCGTAGGCGACCTGTTGCTGTGCGCAGTGGCCGATCGCCTGCGCGGCCTGCCGCGCAAGAGCGCCACCCTGGCACGCCTGGGCGGCGACGAATTCGTCCTCGTCGCCGATGTCGGCGACGCGGACGAAGCCGCACGCCTGGCCACTGCGCTGGTCGCCGCGATCGAACGCCCGTTCGAGGTCGAAGGACGTCCGCTGATCGTGTCCGGCAGCGTGGGGATCGCCCTGTATCCCGACGATGCCGCCGACGAGGAACTGCTGATGGCCCACGCCGATGCCGCCATGTACGCGGTGAAGGACCAGGGCCGCAACGGGTACCGTTTCTTCGAGCCCGCCATGCAGGCCAGCGCCAACGAACACATCCAGTTGCTGGACGGGTTGCGGCGCGCGCTCGACGGCGACGAACTGTGCCTGCACTATCAGCCCAAGTACGGCGACAGCGGCGCGGTGGTCACCGGTGCCGAGGCGCTTCTGCGATGGCAGCATCCCGAACTCGGCGAACTCCCCCCTGACCGCTTCATCCCGATCGCCGAGCGCAGCGGGCTGATCCTGCCGCTCGGCGACTGGGTCGTCGACGAGACCTGCCGTCAGATCCGGGCCTGGCGCGATGCCGGGCTGGGCGACTGGAACGTGGCGATCAATCTGTCGGCGGTGCAGTTCCTGGCGCCCGACCTCTCGGCGAAGATCGCGGACGCGCTCGAGCGCCATGGCGTCGCCGCGAATCGGCTGACGCTCGAAATCACCGAGAGCACGGCCATGCAGGACACCGAGGCCACCATGGCGACGCTGCAGACGCTCGCGGCGATGGGCGTCCACATCGCCATCGACGACTTCGGCACCGGCTACTCCAGCCTGCTGCAGCTCAAGCGCATGCCCGCGACCGAGCTGAAGATCGACCGCGGCTTCATCCGCGACCTGGAAGCCAACGGCGAAGACGCCGCCATCGTGGCCTCGATCATCGCCCTGGGCCGCGCCCTGAACCTCACCGTCGTCGCCGAAGGCGTGGAAACCCATGGCCAGCGCGAGCACCTGCGCAACCTGGGCTGCCTCGACCTGCAGGGCTTCCTGCTCGGCCGGCCGGTGCCGGCGGATGCGTTCGCGCAGTTGTTGGGAGGTCTGACGCCTCGTATGGCGTGAGACCGTGCCGAGTAGGCGCGGTGCGGTGAACGATCAGACGGGGGGATTACCCCGTCGGCGCGCTCCCCTGATAACGGCCCGCGACCGATACCAAGTGTCTCAATAAGCACGAAGCACGCTGGCGATCAGGGTTGGCCGGACGTCTTTGCCGAGCCAAGGATTTGGTCCCAGAGCGCGATGAGCGTCTCTTCGTTCGGTGGCGCCTCACCGGGCTTGAACTTGTCGCCCACATCCATGCCGATGGTGACGTTCTCGGTGCCATTCAGACGGCCTGTCCATCGGAAAACATGACGCCGGGCACCGTTGTTGAGGCGCTCGCGCCAGACGGCTTCCTCTCCCGTGACCCCTGCGACCCTGCGACCCTGCTGGCGTGTCACGTCGAACTCCCGCGGATACTCCGGATCGGACGCCGCATCGGGTTCGAGGCGGCGCGTCTGCGCGATCGCCTCACGTCTGGCTGCCAATTCGTCGTTTGCCGACACCGCTTCCCCACGTTGCCCGTGTCGGACCGACCCAGCCCAAACACGCACGTGTTGGGCGCCGGTCGCCTGCGTCGACGCACCCGCGGAAATCTTGCCGACATCGCCGCGCACCACTGCGCCGTCGATACAGAAGCCCAGGCCATCGCGCTCGCCATTCGTGCGCGGGGCCAGTTTCTCGAACACGGCGCCTTGGCGTGCAGCATCGTCGGCAAACTGCGGCCGCATTGCCTGCACCGAATCGAACACATAACCGCGATCGCCCAGCCACAGGAAACGCTGGATCTGCCACGCGCGACTGGATGCCGGGTGCTCGCGGTAGCGGAGAATGGCCGCGTGATCGCCTTGCCACGCCAGCGCACCGAGTCGGCCTTGTTCGGTATCGTGAGGAAGCGCCCGCAGCTCCGCGGCGCGCGCCTCGACCCGCACCCGGAACGCGTCGACGTCGCGCACGCCGGGCAGCAGTTCCACCCGGGCATGGTCGAAGCTCTGGGACAGCGTAATCCGCTGCCCGGGCAGCGAGACTTGCAGGCTGCCGACGCATACAGATTCCCAAGCCTGCGGGTGCACGCCGACCGTGACGCCGGGTGGCGTAGGCCACGCGCCGGCGAGGCTCACAAGAAGGAGAACGACCTGCATTGTCGAGGCATGCGTTGCATCTGTTGCACGAAGCCCTTCTCCGTCATGCACGCATCCACATCGGCGCAATCGCACTCACGACTGCATGCATTGATGGCCTCCCGAGCAACATGTGTCGCTTCGGGGTCGTCAGGCCAGACCCAGGCTGGCCGTTCGAATCCACCGCTGCTTCCGTACAGGCAACAGCCCGACAGCAACACTGTCGCCAGCAGGCCGATGACGCGCACCACCGGCCCGGACCGCGTGCGATCAAACCAGCCCACTCCGGTCAGCGTCCCACTGCGCCGGACCTGAGCCGCAATGTACTCAGCACGCCTTCCCAGAACGCGATGGCCTCGTCGTCGGAAGCGAATGGCGCGTCGATGACCTCGCCTCGACCATCCGTATGTTCCGTCGTGCTCAAGCGCAACGAAAGAAACGGCCGTTCGATCGAGTTCGCCTGCCCCTGCGACTCCCAAAGGAACTCGTACGCGGTTTTGCCCTCACTGTCGGCCCGGATCAACAATTCCTGACCAGACGCTCCGTTCACCTCGCGCGTACCGCGACGGAGCGTCTTCATGCGGGCCGCGACCTCCTCGTAACCGGGAGGAATGGAGGACGACCGTTCCAGAAGTTCGACATCCGGCGTCCCCGTGACGTAGGACAGGAAGCGTACCGCGACGCCCGGATACCGAGGCAACACGGCATCGGCGGTCACACGTTCCTTGTTGACCGTGCTCCGGGCGATGAAGCCCGAGTCGATACAGAATCCGGGCTCGCGCGGAATATCATTGTTCGGACGATAACGCAGCGAGCCGGTGAGTAGCGCCTGCTGGTAATCGCTTGCCATCGATCTGGCACGCGGCGTCGCATTGCCTTGACCCGACAGCTTGAACAGCACCTGCTGCTCCGGCGCATAGGCGTACATGTCGTAGCGATACACCCGGCGGCTGTTCGGCCCATTCCAGGAGGCGAGCGAGACGTGGTGAGGATCGAAGTCTTCACGGCCGACGAACTGGCTGCCGGTCTCTGCATGCGGGCTATCGCGGAGCTCGCGCTCCTTCGCCTCCACGCGCTGCCGATATCCCGCCTCGTCCACGGTCCGGATCGTCTCGATCTCGGCATCGGCGAACGCGAACTTGGCCTCGATGCGCGCGTCCGCGGGAAGGTCCAACAGATAGCGGCCGAGGCAATGGGTTTGTTGTGCGCCCACGGTGCGATGCTCCTTAGCGATTCCTTCTTGCACGATCCCTCCTCCAAACAGGAAGGCCATCGATAGCGCGACCTCCCTGATCACGCCCAATCGGCCTCTTGAGCGATTTTCACGACGCTGTACATCGTGGCCCACCTCGCCCGGTCGTCGTTATAACTGGCTTGGTGGTCGTAGCCTTTGCGGGGCGTCCCATTGTGATCTGCCGCGGCGTATTGGCCCTGGCCCTGGTCGCCTTGACGGAAGTTGGCGGCCACCGATCCCATCCCGGGCGCCCCTCCCGAGACCGCAGGAACGGTTTCATCCCCCGGCGCATCCTGAGCCGCGATTTTGAGCTCCAGTTGTGCGCTGCCGTGACTCAAACGCACGGAGTCCTTCCCGTTGTCCGAGACGACGCCAAGCGACGCGACCTCCGCACCCGTCGGAAGATTCGAGCCAGCCCAGTGCAGCCTTCCCCAGGCGTGCATCTTGCTGTCATCGCCGTAATGGACATACGCCGGGTCCGGGTAAGCACCTGAGATCGCGCCATGGAACGCTTTCACTTCGTCGATGCGATCGTCGAACAACGCCAAGGGATCCAGTTCGCCGCCGATGCTCTCCATGGCCCCGGCCGATACCGTAAGAGCTGCCGGATCGAGCATGCCGGCGTTATGCGCGGGAACGAGACCGTACCAGGCACGGTTTTGGTAGATCTCGCCGTAAGGATCACCCAGCGCAGGCAAGGCGGCTGACGGGCGTCCACCTGCAGGGCCGCCGAGCTTCAACCAGTCGCGCTGATCCTGGGAGCCGACGCCGTACTCCGGCATCGGGCAGAGCTCGAGTGCTCCTGGAGAGTTCCCCATGATGGCCGTTACCTCAGCGGCATTACGTCCCAGAACAACTTTGGCGACACCTTCGAAACCCGAGCGCATACGCTTGTAGGTCGCGGGTGCGCCCGTCGCCGGCATGACCCCGTGAACAACGCCAAGGACACGCTCATACGCGTGTATACGGTCCATGGCACGGGCGACGAATCCCCCCATCGAGTGCGTGACGAGGATGACTTTTATTTTTTCTGCATCGGCACCGATTTCGTTCCGATAGTGATCGATGACGACGTCATCAATGTATTTGATGATGTCGTCGGCACTCTCTTCATTGGATCGAAGCCAGTTGTAGCCCCCCGCCCACACCTCGAACCGATATGCCGCGGCGTGCTTCACCTCGTCGCTCGTCAAACCGGCATTGCCGACGGTGTCGCCGTAATCGGTGGGCGATCGGCGGTACAGTTGTCCATCCCCCCATGACTCCAGAAAGGCGGCGCTTTCCATCAAGGCGTTCAACTCTTTCTGCATGGCGCTCATGACGGGGTGATACGCGGAACGCATCAGGCTCCCCCAGCCCCTGGTTTTCGCTTCTTCCTTGCTCAGAGCGCCCTCGGTATCGATCGGGCCGCGATCGTCGACCTCGGTGCTGTCCGGATCCAACATGGTCTGGCGGGTCGCAGGCCCTCGAAAGAAAAATCCGACCAATGTCCCAACGGCACTCAGGATCGAGAGAACGCTGTCCATATTCGGCGGACGCCAGACGGAACCGCCTCCTTCGGACGCTCTGAGATTGGTACCCATGATTCCAGGCAGGAAAATGACGGGAATGATGGCGTCAGGCTCGCAGAGTACGAGGCACTCACCCGTATCCGTCGTGGGGGTCAAACGTGTGTGCGCCTGCGGGCGGCCCTGATCATCGCGCCCCGACTGGGAGACGTGGGAGGATGGTGTTGTCGTCATGCGTCAGGAATCCTTTCCGAGGACTTTCAGCACAACGCTTTCCAGCGACATGCCCTGCTGCGGCGGGAGTCGGCCCTCGCCGTCGGTCACGGCTTGGATGATTGCGCCATCCGCCCGCTGGATCTCCACCCTGGTATTACGCAGGGGCTCTCCGGTCCGTCTGTGCTTCATCACGTATTTCTGATCGAATTTCGTCTCCGGCCAGGCATTCATCTCCCGGCTCAGCTGGGTCGGCCCGATGAGGCTGTGCCTGGACGCATGCGCCTTGATCGTGCCCGGGCAGGCCAGCGTGATGTTGCCGCCCTCGATGGTCAGGCTGGCCCCGCCCGCGGTGGCGAGGTGGATGGTCCTGCCGGCCGCGAGGTCCACCTCCGCGTTCGCGCTGACCACCTTCAGCGCGTCCTTGCTGCGAATTCTTATCTCGTGGTTCTGCGCCTGCAGGTCCAGCTCGCCTTCGCCGGCCACCACGCTCAGGGCGTTGTCTTCGGTCTGACCTTCCACCGCCGCGGCCAGCAGGCCGATCGCCTGGCCGGCATGCACGCGGAGGTCGCCGGCCACGCCCAGGTGGCTGGCCGCGCCGCTGGCCAGGGTCAGGGTCTCGCCCGTGCTCCAGGTCAGCGATTGGCCGGCGATCAGGCCGATGCCGGCCGGCGCCGCCAGGCCCAGCAGCGCGTCGCCGGTGTGCGGCACCCGACCCTCGCCGGCCGCCGGGCTGCGCTCGGCCGCGGCGCCTTGCGCCTCGTCCCAGGTCGCGCCCGGCACCGTCGTCTTCGCGCTGGTGCGCAGGGCCGCCAGCGGCGCTTCTTCGCCGATGAGGTTGGATTGGCGGGGCTCGGTGGCCCCTTCGTGGCCGGCCAGCTTCACCGTCTGGTGGGTGCCGGCCGCCTGCGAGAAGGTCTCGCCGAGCTTGGCCAGCTGGTCGAGCAAGGCCGTCGGGGCGACGGCGTCGCCGGCCGGCGTGCTGCCGTCGCGGCCGTAGGCGGACAGCCACAGGCCGCGCTCGGCGCGCACCGCGCCCCAGGCGTCGGTGCGCAGTTCGAAGCCTTCGCCGCGGAAGCTGCCGCGGTAGTTGTCGGCCTGGTGGATCAGGTGACCCAGGTTGAGCTGGCTCGCGGCCTGGGTGGTCGCCAGCTGCAGGCGCAACTGGCCGTCCGAGTCGTCGAACACCAGCCGGGTGTGGCCGCTGCCGCCCCACTCCTTGGATTGCACGCCCCACAGGGCGGCGGCGTTGCGGTGGGCGTCGTCGCCGGCACCGGCGCCGTGCCACGGCGGGGCATGGCCACCGGCCAGGTTGGCCTGCGCGCTCGGGCGGTGGTCGCCGGCCTGGCCGTAGGCGCTGGTGTCGGCCTCCGCGCTCTGCCCGCCCGGCGTGGCCGGCACGCCGGCTTCGCCGCGGCCGTTGTACAGCGCACCGACCACCACCGGCCGGTCGATGTCGCCGTCCAGGAACGCCACCAGCACTTCCTGACCGATCCGCGGCAGGAACTGGCTGCCCACGCCGGGGCCGGCGTAGCGCTGGGCCACGCGCAACCAGCACGACGCCTTCGCGGTGTCGCCACCGGCGCCGTCCATGAAATGGAACTTCACCCGGATCCGGCCCAGGCGGTCGCAATGGACCTCCCCACGGCCGTTGGGCGAGGTGCCGCCGTCGCCATCGACCACGAGCGCGCTCTGGTAGCCGGGGGCGGTCGGGCGCGGGTTGAAGCGCACGCCGGTGTCGTCGGCCAGCACCGGCCGCCACGGGCGGGCGCGGCTCACGGCTTCGAAGCGGGCGGCGTAGCCCACGGATTCGGCGCGCTGTTGCAGGGCTTCGGACAGGGCCGCCTCCGTGGGGCCTGTGCCCGATCCGTCGGTCCAGACGCTGCCGGTGGCGTGATCGAGGCCTGATGCCGGGCCGTCGTCCCTCATCAGGCCGCCGTCGAGCAGGTCGGCGGCTGGGCCGAGGTGCTCGTCGATCTGTGCGCGCAGGTCGGTGGGCAGGTTGTTCACCCCCAACTGGCGGACGCGGGTGATCAGCAGTGCCTCCGGCGCGCCGTCGGCCGGGCCCGGGGCCTGGGTCAGCCGGAACCAGGTCCCGGCGCGCAGGGTGCGCGCGGTCGCTTCGCCCTGCCAGCCGTCGCGGCGGGCTTCCTCGGCCTGCGCCATCAACCCGGCGTAGCGCTCGGCCTCGGCGGCATCGGCGAAGGCGTAGGCACCCACCGGATCGTAGGCGGCCAGGGACACGTCGTGCTCCGCGCCTTCCAGCGGCAGGTCCACGCCCAGGGCCTGGGCGCGCTTGTAGTCGTGGCTGAGCAGGGTCAGGCGGTCGCTGCCCAACTGGCGGCGGCGGCCGATCGACAACACGCTGTCTTCCGATTCGGTGGCGTCGCTGCGGTGGAAGCGGATCCCGCCGTGGGCGCTCGAGGCCGGGTCCTCCGGCGCCTGCGCGCTGTCGGCGAACAGCACCAGCGCATGTCCGCCCGCGGCGTCCTCGTCCTCTTCCAGCCGCCAGCCCAGGCCTTCTTCGGCCAGCAGCCGGGCCACGAAATCGGCGTCGCTCTCGCGGTACTGCACGCAATAGCTGCGCGGCCGGGTCTCGCTGACGAAGCCGGCGACCTCGTCGCCCAGCCGCCACTGCGCCAACGGCGCGTAGCCGGCGAACACCGCCTCGACGATCTCGATCACCGTCTTGTCCTGGAACACCCGGCTGTGCCGGCCCTGGCCCAGCAGCCAGCTCCACGGCACCACGGTCAGGCGGTAGCGCGCCAGGCCGCTGTCGGCCCCGAGCAGCACCGCTTCGCGGACCACGCCGCTGCGGCGGACGTCGCCGCCGTCGGCCCGGCGCGTGCGCAACGTCGCCGGCTGGCCCAGCCAGTCCGCCAGCGGCAGGCCGGCGTCGGTCGAGAGCACGTCGATGCGCCATTCGAAGCCCGACGACAGCCCCTCCTCCCCCGCCCAGCGCTCCACCAGCAACGGCGTGGCCGCGGGCAGCTCCAGGCGGTGCAGCCGGGTCGCATCGTCGATGCGGGCGAGGCTGGCGAGTGTACGGATGACGTCCATGCAGTCTGATATCCCCCGGGCGGGCGTCCTGCCCCATGGCCCGATGATGCCATCCCCCGGCGTCGAATCAACCTTCGGCCGGGCGCCGGCGGCACGGTGCTTGCATCGCAAGCGCGGACGCCCGGATGCCCGATACGCATGGCCGAGAACGAAAACGGTCAGGAAAAAACCGAACAGCCCACCGAAAAACGCCTGCGCGAAGCCCGTGAAAAAGGCAATGTTCCGCGCTCGCGCGAGTTGTCGACGGTGGCCGTGTTCGGCGCGGGCGTGGCCGCCCTGCTGGCCCTGGGCGGTGGTCTGACGGCCCGCGCGATGGACTGGATGCGCGGCGCGCTGAGCCCCGACCGATCTCTGCTGGAAACACCGGAGCTGCTGTTCGGGCACATGGGCGGGCTGATGCTGGGCTTCGCCTGGATCCTGGCGCCGCTGCTGCTGGTCACCCTGTTGGCCTGCTTCATCGCGCCCCTGGTCATGGGCGGCCTGAACTTCTCCAGCAAGAGCCTGGTTCCCGATCCCAAACGCCTGAATCCGATCTCGGGGCTCAAACGCATCTACGGCCCGGAGGGCCTGGCCGAGCTGCTGAAATCGCTGCTTCGCGTGGTGCTGGTGGGCACGGCGGCGGCATTGTTCCTGTGGCCCGGCCTGCAGCGGTTGAAGGCGATGGTGCACCAGCCGCTGGAAGATGCCGCCCGCGGCGGGCTGAGCTTCGCGTTGTGGATGCTGATGGCGACCGCCGCCGCACTGCTGCTGCTCGGCCTGCTCGATGCGCCCTATCAGCGCTGGAACTGGCGCCGCAAACTGATGATGACGCGCCAGGAGCTGCGCGAGGAGCTCAAGCAGACCGAAGGCAAGCCGGAGGTCAAGGGACGTATCCGCCAGTTGCAGATGCAGATGTCGCAGCGCCGGATGATGGAAGACGTCCCCAAGGCCGACGTGATCGTGGTCAATCCCACCCATTACGCCGTCGCGCTCAAGTACGAAGGCGGCTCGATGCGCGCGCCGACCGTGGTCGCCAAGGGCGTCGACGAACTGGCGATGAGCATCCGCGAAATCGCCGAGCGGCACCGCATCGCCCTGGTCTCGGCACCGCCTCTGGCACGCGTCTTGTATCGGGAGGCGGAGATCGGCCAGGAAATCCCCGTGAAGCTCTACGCCGCCGTTGCCCAGGTGCTCTCCTATGTCTACCAGCTGAAGAGCTGGCGGCCGGGCACGCCACGTCCGGAGCTGTCGACCATCGACGTCGACGAAGGCGGCGACACCGGAGCCGCGCCATGAGCGCGGTGATGGCCACCGGCTCCAAGCGGCTGTTCGACATGCTGCGCTACGGCCTGGGCGCGCCGCTGGTGGTGCTGGCGCTGCTGGCGATGGTGGTGGTACCGCTGCCGCCGACGATCCTGGACGTCCTCTTCAGCTTCAACATCGCGATGTCGCTGGTGGTGCTGCTGGCGGTGGTCTACGTGCAGCGGCCGCTGGACTTCAGCATTTTCCCGATCGTGCTGCTGGTCACCACGATGTTGCGGCTGGCGCTCAACGTGGCCTCCACCCGGGTGATCCTGCTGCACGGGCAGAACGGGCCGGAAGCGGCAGGCCAGGTGATCGCCTCGTTCGGCGAATTCGTCGTCGGCGGCAACTTCGCGGTGGGCATCGTCGCCTTCGCGATCCTGACCATCATCAATTTCGTGGTGATCACCAAGGGCGCCGGGCGCGTGTCCGAAGTGACCGCACGCTTCATCCTCGATGCCATGCCCGGCAAGCAGATGGCGATCGACGCCGATCTCAACGCCGGCCTGCTCAACCGCGAGGAGGCCAAGGCCCGCCGCGAGGAAGTCCGCCAGGAAGCCGATTTCTACGGCGCGATGGACGGCGCCAGCAAGTTCATCCGCGGCGACGCCATCGCTGGCATCCTGATCATGGTGGTCACCATCGTCGGTGGCCTGGCGATCGGCGTGCTCCAGCACGGCATGGCGATGGGCGATGCCGCGGCCACCTACACCCTGCTGTCCATCGGCGACGGCCTGGTGTCGCAGTTGCCGGCGCTGCTGATCTCCTCGGCGGTGGCGATGCTGGTGACCCGTGCCTCGCGCTCGCAGGACATGGGCGGCGCGGTCACCGGGCAGGTCTTCGGGCAGTACAAGGCGCT
Source organism: Luteimonas abyssi (assembly GCF_001482195.1). Taxonomy (GTDB): domain Bacteria; phylum Pseudomonadota; class Gammaproteobacteria; order Xanthomonadales; family Xanthomonadaceae; genus Luteimonas; species Luteimonas abyssi. Next base: position 1,693,774 of record NZ_KQ759763.1, read on the forward strand.
GGCGATCGCGGCGACGATCCTGCTGGTGGTCGGCCTGGTGCCGGGCATGCCGAACTTCGCGTTTCTCAGCCTGGGCAGCCTGGTCGCGGGTGCCGCCTGGCTGATGTGGAAACGCAGCCAGGAGGCCGAAGCCGCCGCACGTCCCGAGGCCGCCCTGCCCGCACCGGAACAGGCCGCCAACGCCGAGCTCGGCTGGGACGACCTGCGCCCGATCGATCCGCTGGGGCTGGAAGTCGGCTACCGGCTGATCCCCCTGGTCGACAAGAACCAGGGCGGCGAGCTGATGGCGCGGATCAAGGCCGTGCGCCGCAAGCTCACCCAGGATGTCGGCTTCCTGATTCCGCCGGTCCACATCCGCGACAACCTGGAGCTCGCCCCCACCGCCTACCGCGTGCTGGTACACGGCGTGCCGGTGGCGTCGGCCGAGATCCATCCCGACCGCCTGCTGGCACTCGATCCGGGCGGCGCCATGGGCAAGCTCGAAGGCATTCCCGGCAAGGATCCCGCATTCGGCCTGGATGCGCTGTGGATCCTGCCGACCCTGCGCGCACAGGCCGAGGCGTCCGGCTATACGGTGGTGGACCCGGCCACGGTCATGGCGACGCACCTGTCCCACCTGGTGCGCGAGCAGGCGCCCGAGCTGCTCGGCCACGAGGAAGTCCAGCAGTTGCTGGCGACCCTGGCCCGCAGCGCGCCGAAACTGGCCGAGGACCTCACCCCCAAGACGCTGCCGCTGTCGGTGATCGTGCGGGTGCTGCAGAACCTGCTGATCGAACGCATCCCGATCCGCCAGCTGCGGCGCATCGCCGAATCGCTGGTCGAGCACGGCGCGCAGACCCAGGACCCCACCCAGCTCACCACCGCGGTGCGGACCGCACTGGGCCGTTTCATCGTGCAGGAAATCGCCGGCCCCTCGGCCGAACTGCCGGTGTACACCCTGGCCGCGCCGCTGGAACGCGTCTTGCAGGATTCCGCGCAGGGCACGGGAGCCGCACTGGAGCCGGGCCTGGCCGAACGCCTGCAGCAGAGCCTCGCCGATTGCGCGAAGCAGCAGGAGGCCAGGAACGAACCCGCCGTGGTGCTGGTGCCCGGCCAGGTGCGCGCCGCGCTGGCGCGTCTGGTCCGCCACAGCGTTCCGGGCCTGTCGGTCCTGGCCTACACCGAAGTACCGGAAGACAAGCGCCTGAAGCTGATCGGGACGATCAATTGACCGGCCCAAGCCAACGCGCGCGAAGGGAGAGGACACCGCCGATGACCATCGCAGCAACACGGCGGACACCGCCGCCCGAACGTACCGGCACCGACGCGCGCCCTGTCCCACCCCCGCCCCACGCCAGCCAGCCAGCACACTCATGAAAATCCGCCGATTCGTCGCCACCGATATGCGCACCGCCCTGCAGCAGGTCCGCGATGCGCATGGTCCGGATGCCGTGATCCTCTCCAACCGCCGGACCGACGAGGGTGTGGAGATCGTCGCGGCGAGCAACTACGACGAGAGCGTCGTGCAGCGCGCCATCGAGGACGCGCAACGCGATGCCGATGCGCGCGCGCAGGCGACCCCGCCGGCGCCCGCCGCCGAGATGCCGACGCCGCCGGCCGGCGAACACGCCGCCGAGATGCCCCGGGCCGAGCGCTGGCTGCGCGAGCTGTCCGCGCCAGCTGCGGCCGATCCGATGCCCCATGCACCGGCCCAGCCACCCGCTCGGGTCGCGCAAGCGCCGCATCAGGCAACGCGTTCGTCCCCGCAGGACGATCCGGCGACGACCCGCTCCACGCGTCTGGCGGCCCAGCCGACTCCGGACTTCAGCGCTGCGCTCCGGCACGACATCGAAGTACCCGTCTTCGCCGAGCTGATCGCGCGCGCCGCGTCTCCGGCGCAACCGCCCCCTGCCCATGCGGACACGACCGCGGCGTCCTCGCCGGTGCCGCCGGCCCACGGCGCCGACAATCCGTCGCCCGCCCCGGTCGCGGCCGCGCTGCACGCGGTCGCCCCGGTGGCGGCACCTGCGAGCGACGGAGAATTGGCGCACCTGCGCGGCGAGCTGGCGCAGATGCGGCAGATGATCGAACGCGAGATGGCCCGGCTCACCGACGAGCGCCTGCGCGGGTCTGCGGTCCGGGCCCAGGCCCTGGACCTGATGGACGAGTACGGCTTCGATGCCGGCATCACCCGCGACGTGGTGCTGCAGATCCCGCCCGACAGCGCCGCGCACCGCGCCCGCGGCCTGATGCTGGGACTGATCTCGCGCCGCCTGCCGATCTGCCCGGTGGATCCGCTGCACGAGGCCGGCGTGATCGCGCTGGTCGGTCCGACCGGCGCCGGCAAGACCACCACCATCGCCAAGCTGGCCGCGCTCTACGCCGCCCAGCACCAGCCGCGGGATGTGGCGCTGGTCACCACCGACACCGCCCGTATCGGCGGGCGCGAACAACTGCACAGCTACGGCCGCCAGCTCGGCATCGCCGTGCACGAGGCCGACACCGAGGCCGGCCTGCTCGCCCTGCTGCAGAAGCTGCAGGACTACCGGCTGGTCCTGGTCGATACCGCCGGCCTCAGCCAGCGCGACCGCGCCCTGGCCGCCCAGCTCAACTGGCTGCGCGCCGCACGCCAGGTCCGCACCCTGCTGGTGCTGCCGGCCAACACCCATTTCGCCGATCTCGACGAGGTCGTGCGCCGCTTCGAGAACGCCCGCCCGCAGGGCGTGGTGCTGACCAAGCTCGACGAGACCAGCCGCCTGGGCAGCGCCCTCTCGGTCGTGGTCGACCACCAGCTGCCGCTGACCTGGGTGACCGACGGCCAGCGGATCCCGGACGACCTGCACCGGGCCAATGCGGCCCATCTGGTGCTCCGCCTTGAAGATCTCCGCCGAGATGCCGATAAGCCGTCTATCCCGGAACACGACCATGCCGTCGCTTGAGCCCCTGCCCCCGATGCAACCGCTGGTACCGCCGTCGCTGAAGCCCGTCCGCACCCTCGCCGTCACCGGCGGCAAGGGGGGCGTGGGCAAGACCAACGTGTCGGCGAACCTGGCCATCGCGCTGACCGAGCTCGGCCAGCGCACGATGCTGCTCGACGCGGATCTCGGCCTCGCCAACATCGACGTGCTGCTGGGGTTGTCGCCGCGCCACACCCTCGCCGATCTGGTCGCGGGGCGCTGCGAGCTCGAGGATGTGATCCTCGAGGGCCCGGGGGGCGTGCTGGTGGTCCCGGCCGCCTCCGGACGCCGGCACATGGCCGAACTGCACCCGGCCGAGCACGCCGGGCTGGTCAATGTGTTCAACGACCTGCAGCGCGAGCTGGACATGCTGGTGATCGACACCGCCGCCGGCATCACCGATTCGGTGCTGACCTTCTGCCAGGCCGCACAGGATGCGGTCGTCGTGGTCTGCGACGAGCCCGCCTCGATCACCGACGCCTATGCGTTGATCAAGGTGCTCGCCCGCGAGCGCGGCGTGGATCGCGTGCAGGTCGTCGCCAACATGGTGCGCAGCCCGCAGGAGGGCCGCGCGCTCTACGACAAGCTGTCGCGTGTCTGCGAGCGTTTCATCGGCGACGTGTCGCTGAATTACCTAGGCGCGGTGCCGCAGTGCGATTGGCTGCGCATGGCCGTGCAGCGCCAGCAACCGGTGGTCCGCGCCTACCCGGGCAGTCCGTCGGCGCGCGCGCTCGCCGAGATCGCCCGTCGCACCGCCCGCTGGCAGGCGCCGATGGCACCGCGCGGGCACGTGGAGTTCTTCGTCGACCGCATGCTGCGGCAGGGAGCGCCGGCATGAGTCTCGCCGCGCGCCACTACCAGGCCGTGCAGCGCGCCGTCGTCGATCCGGTGGTCCAGCACGCCGAGCTGGTGCGCCGGATCGCCCACCACCTGGCCGCGCGCCTGCCCGCCAGCGTGGAAGTGGACGACCTGGTCCAGGCCGGCATGATCGGGCTCATCGAAGCCTCGCGCAGCTACGACGCCGACCAGGGCGCCTCGTTCGAGACCTACGCCTCGATCCGCATCCGCGGCGCGATGATCGACGAGATCCGCCGCGGCGACTGGGTGCCGCGCTCGGTGCATCGCAAGGCCCGCGAAGCCGCGGCCGCGATCCGCGAAATCGAACAGGCCAGCGGCCGCTCGGCCACCGCACAGGAAGTCGCCACGCGACTGGACATGCCGCTGACCGATTACATGCGCCTGCTCGAGGACGCCGCCCGCGGCCACGTGCTCAGCCTCGACTCCCATGTCGAGGACCACGGCGAGGTGGAGCCCGCCCGTCGCGGCGGTCCGACGCCGCAAGACGCGATGGTCCGCGGCGAGTTCGGTCAGCAGCTCGCGCACGCCATCGGCCAGTTGCCCGAACGCGAGCGCCTGGTGCTGTCGCTGTACTACGAACAGGAGCTCAACCTCAAGGAAATCGGCGCCGTCCTCGGCGTCAGCGAATCCCGGGTGTGCCAGATCCACGGCCAGGCCGTGGTCCGCCTGCGCGGCCGCCTGACTGCGTTCGAGCTCGCCGATACCGGCATCGGCGACGACGATTGACCTATCTTCTCTGGAGTTCGACTTGAACAAGAACATGCGCGTGCTGATCGTCGACGATTTCTCGACGATGCGCCGGATCATCAAGAACCTGCTGGCCGACCTCGGTTTCAACAACACCGTCGAGGCCGAGGACGGTCACAGTGCGCTGGCCGTGCTGCGCCAGGATGCGGTGGAACTGGTGGTCACCGACTGGAACATGCCCGGCATGACCGGCATCGAACTGCTGCGGGCGATCCGCGCCGACGACAAGTTCCGCACCCTTCCGGTGCTGATGGTCACGGCCGAAGCCAAGCGCGAGCAGATCATCGAGGCCGCGCAGAACGGCGTGAACGGCTACATCATCAAGCCGTTCACCGCGCAGACGCTGGAGGAGAAGCTCGGCAAGATCTTCGAGCGCCTGGGGACCGCCGCGTGAACGCGGTCACCGCGGCCACCGCCGACCGCCATCAGCTGGCACTGCTGCTGCAGGACGCGCTCGATGCACTGGAGCGCGGCGACGAGTCGGCCTGGCGCGCGCATGTCGACATGCTGGCGAGCGCCCGCACGCGCACCCTCGCCAGCGGGCTCGGCCGTCTCGCGCGCGAGCTCGAGCAGGCGCTGGTCGCGCTGCCCGCGCTCCCCGCCGACGAAGGGCTCGACGACGCCTGCGCGCGCCTGGACCACGTCGTGGAAATGACCGAGCGCGCCACCCATCACACGCTCGATCTGATCGATCACAGCCGCGCACTGGTCACGCGGCTGCGCGAAGGCATGCTGTCCGGCGATGCGGTCGCTGACGAGCAGGTGGCGCAGGTGGACACGCTGCGCGACCACCTGCGCGACATGGCCTTGGCGCAAAGCCACCAGGATCTCGGCGGACAGATCATCCGCAAGGTCGCCGGCATCGTGCGCCGGGTGCACGAGAACCTCGGTGCGCTGGACCTGCCCGCGCCGGAGCCGGACTCGTCGGACCGCGGTCACGGCCCGGCGGTGAAGGGACTCGATGCCGGCGTCGCCGACCAGAACGACGCCGACGACCTGCTCGCGCGCCTGGGACTCTGAGCCATGCACGGGTGCACGCCTGAGATCGCCGCCGACTTCGTCGTCGAAGCGCGCGAACTGCTCGAGGATCTCGGCGGGCAGCTGGTCGAACTCGAACACGACCCCGCCGACCGCGAGCGTCTCAACGCGGTGTTCCGGGCCTTCCACACCCTCAAGGGCGGTGCCGGCTTCCTCGGCGTCACCCCGCTGGTGGAGCTGTGCCACGCTGCGGAAGAAACCCTCGGCGCGGTGCGCAGCGGCGCGGCCCAGTTGCTCGACCGGCATTTCGATGCCGCACAGCAGTCGCTGGACTGGCTGCAGGCGATGGTGGACGCGATCGATGCCGGTACCGAAGTGCCGCACGCCCCCCAGGCCCTCATTGCGGGGTTCGCGCTGGACGCAGAGATCGTCGCCGTTCCAGTCGCCGCGGTTCCGGCGACGGCGGCCGCCGTCGCCGGCGACGACATGATCGACGACGACGAATTCGAGGCGCTGCTCGACCAACTGCACGGCGCAGCTGTGCCGGGCAGCAGCGCACCTGCGCCGGTGTCGCCGCCACCGGCAGGCGCGGCCGACATGATCGACGACGCCGAATTCGAAGCATTGCTCGACCAGTTGCACGGCGCGGCCGCACCCGGCACACACGCGACGGCCGCTGCAGCGGTGACCGCGCCACCCCCGCCGCCGCCGACACGCGCGCCGGTCGCACCGCCGAAAGCGGCGTCGAAAGCCGCACCGGCCACCGGCGCCGAGCGCGAGACCACGGTACGCGTGGATACCCGGCGTCTGGACGCCATCGTCGACCTCGTCGGCGAACTCGTGCTGGCCCGCAACCGCCTCAAGACGCTGCGCGCACGCCTGCGCGACGAAGAGCTCGATCGCGCCGTCGCCACCCTGGACAACGCCACCGCACGCCTGCAGGGCGCGGTGATGCGCACCCGCATGCAACCCGTCGGCAAGGTGTTCTCGCGGTTCCCGAAGGTCGCGCGCGATGTGGCGCGCGCGCTCGACAAGGAAATCGACCTGGAGCTGGTCGGCGCCGAGACCGAGCTCGACCGCAACCTGGTCGAGGCGCTGGCCGACCCGCTGGTGCACCTGGTCCGCAACGCCATCGACCACGGCATCGAAGCACCCGGCGTGCGCGAAGCCACCGGCAAGCCGCGCGCCGGACGACTGCGCCTGCTCGCGCAGCAACAGGGCGACTACGTCGGCATCGAGGTCCAGGACGACGGCGCCGGCATCGATCCGGAGCGCTTGCGTGCCAAGGCCCGCGAGAAGGGGCTCATCGACGCCGAAGCGGCGGCACGCCTCAATGCCGAGGAATGCCTCAACCTGATCTTCATGGCCGGTTTCTCCACCCGCACCGAAGTCAGCGACATCTCGGGGCGCGGGGTCGGCATGGACGTGGTGCAATCGCGCATCCGCGAACTCGGCGGACAGATCCAGGTGCAGTCCGAGCTCGGCCGCGGCAGCCGCTTCTCGCTACGGGTGCCGCTGACCCTGGCGATCCTGCCGACCCTGCTCGTGCACGCGGCCGGCGACGCCTACGCCTTGCCGCTGGCGCGCGTGCAGGAAGTGCTGCATGCGCCGTCACGCGCGGTGAACTGGTTCGACGGACGCGCCGCGCTGGACCGCCGCTCGCACACCCTGCCCCTGCTCGACCTGCGGCACTGGCTGGCGCAACCGGCGGCGCAGACCGACCTGCTCACCGTGGTCGTCCTGCAACGCGGCGACAGCCGCTTCGGCCTGGTCGTCGACGAAGTGCGAGGCCGCGAGGAGGTCGTGATCAAGGCGCTCCCGCGGGCGTTACGCGGCCTGCCCGGATACGCCGGCGCCACCCTCATCGGCGACGGGCGCCTGGCGCTGATCCTCGACGTGGACGCGCTTCGCCACGCGTGACCGATGTCGCACTGCCGACGCTCCCGATTCAAGTCCCCTTCTCCTCCGCCGATACCACCCACATGGACATCTTCAGTGTCGTCGGCCTCCTGCTGGCAATCGCATCCCTGATCGGCGGCAGCATGCTCAAGGGTGCGGGCCTGGCCGCACTGTGGTCGCCGGCCGCGTTCGTGATCGTGATCGTCGGCACCGTCGCCGCGATCCTGCTGCACACACCGCCCTCGGTGTTCGGGCGCGCGATGCGCATCTCACCGTGGACGCTGAAACCGCCGGTGTCCGACCGCCAGGCCCTGATCGCACAGATGCTGGAATGGAGCAACGTGTCCCGGCGGCAGGGCCTGCTCGGGCTGGAGAGCCATGTCGAATCGCAGGGCGATCCCTTCCTGCGCAAGGGGCTGCAGATGCTGGTCGACGGACTGGAGCCCGAAGCCATCCGGCACATGCTCGAAATCGAACTGCATGGCGAGGAGCACCAGGACCTGGCCGCGGCGAAGGTGTTCGAAGGCATGGGCATCTACGCACCGACCCTGGGCATCGTCGGCGCCGTGCTCGGTCTGATCGCGGTGATGCAGAACCTCGCCGATCCGAGCAAGCTCGGCCACGGCATCGCCGCCGCGTTCACCGCCACGATCTACGGCATCGCCTCGGCGAACCTGCTGTTCCTGCCCATGGCCGCCAAGCTGAAGAGCCTGATCGGTCGCCGCAGCGGCGAGCGCGAGCTGGTCATCGAGGGCCTGATCGCGATCGCCCAGGGCGAGAATCCGCGCAACATCGAAGCGCGCCTGGCCGGCTTCCTGCACTGAGTCCGCGCGCATGGCCCGCCGCAAACAACACGAAGAACACGCCAATCACGAGGCCTGGGCCATCCCCTATGCCGACCTGATGACGTTGCTGCTCGCGTTCTTCGTGGTGATGTACGCGATCTCGTCGCTCAACGAGGGCAAGTACCGCGTGCTGGCCGAGTCGCTCGCCAATGCCTTCAGCGGCACGCCGCGGACGGTCGATCCGATCCAGATCGGCGAGAGCAATCGCCGCGAGTCCGACTTCGGCCAGCCCACGCCGATTCCCAGCGGCGCTCGCCGGGGGCCGCAGGCGCCCTCGCCGGTGCTCGACTCCCCGCTGCAGCCGATGCTCGAATCCAAGATGCGCGCCGACCGGACCGGCGAAGGCATCGATGCGGCCGCGATCGCCGCCTCGCGCCGCCAGCTCGACATCCTGGCGCTCGAAATCGAGCAGGCACTGGCCGAAATGGTGCGCGCGCGCCTGATCACCATTCACCGGGCCGACCTCTGGCTGGAGGTGGAGATCAACAGCGACATCCTGTTCGAGACCGGCTCGGCGGCGTTGGACGCCGGCGCGCAGGCACTGCTGACCAAGCTCGCCGGGGTCCTCGGCGACAGCCCCAACCCGATCCGGGTCGAGGGCTACACCGACGATCGCCCGATCCGCACCCTGCAGTTCCCGTCCAACTGGGAGCTGTCGGCCGGGCGTGCGGCCAGCGTGGTGCATCTGTTCGTCCGGAGCGGGCTGCGGCCCGAACGACTGGTGATGGTGGGCTACGGCGAGCATCGTCCGAAAGCCGACAACGCCACCGAAGCCGGCCGCAACGCCAACCGACGCGTGGTGCTGATGGTGCTGGCCCCACCGGACGCCCGGGAGGCACCGGACACCCCGCCCGGCATGGAACGGCAGCCGACCGCGTCGACCGTCGCATCCAGGCCACCGAACCATCCTAATCCGTCATTCCAATCCGTACGGGGAGAAAGCTGATGCGCGTCTGGGCGATCGCCAACCAGAAAGGCGGCGTCGGCAAGACCACCAGCACGCTGGCCCTGGGTCGCATGTTGGTGGCACGCGGCATGCGCGTGCTGCTGGTCGACCTGGACCCGCACGCGTCGTTGACCCGCGCGTTCGGCGTGCCGGGCGACCCGCAGCCGGCCGGCGTGCTCGACCTGTTCGCCAGCCCACCGGCCACGCTCGCCGGCCTCGCCCGGCCGGCGCCGGTCGAAGGGCTGGCGTTCGTCTGCGCACAGACCGCACTGGCGACGCTGGAGAGGCGCAGCGCCAGCCAGCCGGGCCTCGGCCTGCAGCTGTCGCAGGCCATCACCCGCCACAGCGGCGACCACGATGCGGTCCTGCTCGACTGCCCACCGACGCTCGGCCTGCTGATGGTCAACGCCCTGGCGGCCGCCGACCGGTTGATCGTGCCGACCCAATGCGAGCCGCTCGCGCTGCACGGCCTGGCCGGCATGTGCCGGACGGCTGCGATGGTGGAGCGTTCCCGCCAGCGGCCCCTGCCCGTCTCGATCCTGCCTACCCTGTACGACCGCCGCACCCGCGCCGGGCGCGATACCTTGCATCGGTTGCAGCAGGACTATCGCGACCGCGTCTGGAGCGATGCGATCCCGATCGACACCCAGCTCAGCAATGCCGACCTGCTGGCCCAGCAGCCAGCCGTCGGCGACAGCGGCCGCGCCATGCCCGCCTACGGCCGCGCGCTCGACTGGCTGCTCGACGAGGCCGCCACCCTGGAGGACGCGGCATGACCCACTCCGCCCACGCCGTCGACGATTACCTCGAACTGCTGCTGGCGGGCGCCCCCGCCGCGGAGACCCCGCCGGACGGCGAAGCCGCACCGCCGGCGCCCGCGCCGCGGACGGACCCCGTACCTGCGCCGACACGCATCGTGGAGACCCGCCCGCCGCCCGCCATCGCGCCCGCGCCACCGTCGCCGACGACCCGCGCACGGCCCGAGCGCGTACCTCCGCCTTCACCCGCCCCCACCAGCGCGCTGGCCTCGCGTGCGGAGGAAGCAGCGCACGACGCCCCGACAACGGCGCGCCGCGCCTCGGACCGCCGCGCCCGTTGGCTGCGCCTGCGCTGCGGTCGACAGATCTACGCGCTGGAGCTGTTGTGCATCCGCGAGGTCGTGCTGCCCTCGCCCCTGCTGCCATTGCGTGGTGCGGCGCCGGCCGTGGCCGGGGTCATGAACCTGCGCGGCCAGGTCGTGCCGGTGATCGATCTCGGCCTGCAACTGGGCGAAGGCATCGTCGAAGACGGTCCCGAGACCCGGATCGTCGTGCTCGACGACCAGGGCGAAGTCCTGGGCCTGCGCGTGTCCGCGGTGGAAGACGTGGTGCTGGTGGAGGACGCCCAGATCGAGGACGCCCGCAGTTCCCGGCTGGCGCCCGTCGGCGACCAGCGCATCCGCGGGATCGCGCGGATGCTGGGGACGGTGGTGCTGCTGCTCGATGCCGGCCGCCTGCTGCGGATGCCGCTGCATCCGGGCAGCTGAGGTCCGTCGCAGCCGGGCCTAAAGTCCGCGCCCGGTCGGCCGCTACTGCCTGCGAGCCGTCCACAACCCCGGGGACACGTCTTGGACGTGATGACACTGCCCGCCGATCTCGGCATCGAACACAGCACCGCCCTGAAGGACGCGCTCGCCGCGCGCGCCGACGACACCGACATCGCGCTCGATGCCGGCCAGGTGACCCGTGTCCATACCGCCAGCCTGCAGGTGCTGCTGGCCTGGCTGCGGCTGCGCGCCGGGCGCGGCCGCACCACCGGCTGGCAGGCCACCGGCGCGGCGCTGCATGCCGCCGCAGCCACACTCGGCCTCGTCGCCGCGCTCGACATGCCCGCCACCCCATCCCTCCAACCGCCTTCCACGGAGACAACTCCATGAGCGCCCACATCCTCGTCGTCGACGACTCCGCGTCCATGCGGCAGATGGTGTCCTTCGCCCTGACCTCCGCCGGCTACACCGTCGACGAGGCCGAAGACGGCCAGGTCGCACTGGGCCGCGCCCAGGGCGCGCGTTTCAACGCGGTGATCACCGACGTCAACATGCCCAACATGGACGGCATCTCGCTGATCCGCGAACTGCGGCAGCTGCCGGACTACAAGTTCACCCCGCTGCTGATGCTGACCACCGAGTCGGCCGCGGACAAGAAGGCCGACGGCCGCGCCGCCGGTGCGACCGGCTGGCTGGTCAAGCCGTTCGACCCCGACCAGCTGGTCGCCACCGTGCGTCGCGTCATCAGCTGACACCGCGTCTCCGGAGCAAGCCCTTGAGCATCGACCTGAAGCGGTTCCACGCCACCTACTTCGAGGAAAGCCGTGAAGGGCTGGACGCGATGGAGTCCGGCCTACTCGCGCTGGAAGGCGGCGAGCGCGGTGCGGAGCTGATCAACTCGGTGTTCCGGGCCGCGCACTCGATCAAGGGCGGCGCGGCCACGTTCGGCTTCGCCGCGATGGCCGAGCTGACCCACGTGCTGGAGACGCTGCTGGACCAGATCCGCGCCGGCGAACGCGCGGTGGCGGCCGACGCCGTCGACGCCATGCTCGGCTCGGTCGATGTGCTGCGCGCCCTGCTGGCCGAAGCCGAGCACGGCCGTCCGGCCGAGACCGCGGCCATCCGCCACGCGCACGCGCGGCTGCAGGCGGTGCTCGGCGGCGATGCGCCGCCGGTGCAGGAGGCCGCGCCCGTCGAATCGACGGCGGCGCGCGGACCGTTGCTGGGCTGGCGGATCGGCTTCCAGCCCGAGTCCACGCTGTTCATGAGCGGCAACGACCCGCTGCGCATCCTGCGCGAGCTGGAAAGTCTCGGGCCGCTCCGGGTCGAGGCCGATCTCGACGCACTGGCCGCGTTCGATGCGCTCGATCCGCTGCAGGCGCAGATCGGCTGGACGTTGCAGCTCGATGCGCCGGTCTCGCGCGCGGCCATCGAAGATGTCTTCGCCTGGGTTTCGGACGAATGCCGCCTGGAGATCGCCACCGTCCACGCCGAGCTCGCGGCCGCCGCCTCCAACGACGAGCGCGGCACCGGCACTGCGCGCCGCGGCGGACAGGACGGCGCCGAAGGCTCGATCCGTGTCGGCGTGGACAAGGTCGACGCCCTGATCAACCTCGTCGGCGAACTGGTGATCACCCAGTCGATGCTGCAGCAGATGGGCGCCGGTGTGCAGGGCGACCTGGGCGAACGCCTGCAGACGGCGCTGGGCCTGCTCGAACGCAACACCCGCGAACTCCAGGACGCCGTGATCGGCATCCGCATGCTGCCGGTCGAAGCGGTGTTCAGCCGCTTCCCGCGCCTGGTCCGCGACCTGTCCGGGAAACTCGGCAAGCTGGTCCGCCTGCAGACCAGTGGCGAGGCCACCGAACTCGACAAGGGCCTGATCGAGAAGATCGGCGATCCGCTGGTGCACCTGGTCCGCAACGCGATCGATCACGGGCTCGAAGACCCGGCCACCCGCAATGCCGCCGGCAAGGACCCCACCGGCACGATCCGGCTGGCGGCTTCCCACCAGGACGGACACATCGTCATCGAGGTCGCCGACGACGGTCGCGGCCTGGCCCGCGATCGCATCCTGGCGAAAGCGCGCGAGCGCGGCCTGGCGGTCCCGGAGCATCCGTCCGATGCGCAGGTGTGGGATCTGATCTTCCAGCCCGGCTTCTCGACCGCCGACGCGGTGACCGACCTCTCCGGACGCGGCGTGGGCATGGACGTGGTCCGCAGCAACATCCAGCAGCTGGGCGGCAGCGTCCAGCTCGAGAGCACCACCGGCCACGGCACGCGGATCACGATCCGTCTCCCGCTGACGCTGGCGATCCTCGACGGCATGACCGTCTCGGTCGGCCGCGAAACCCTGGTCCTGCCGCTCACCCATGTCCGCGAGGCGCTGCAGCCCGAGCCCGGCGACATCCGCACCGTCAAGGGCGAAGGCCGCTTGCTGCGCGTGCGCGAAGAGTATCTGCCCCTGCTGTCGCTGGGCGACGCCTACGGTTTCGACCGCAGCGATCACGACGCGCCGGTGGCGGTGGTCGTGGAGGGCGGCGGTCATCGGATCGCCGTCGAAGTGGATGCGCTCGTGGGCCAGCAGCAGGTCGTGGTCAAGAGCCTGGAGCGCAATTACCGCAAGATCGAAGGCATCTCCGGCGCGACCATCCTCGGCGACGGACGGGTCGCCCTGATCGTCGACGTCGGCGGCCTGGCACGCCAGCAGAAGCTCCCTCGGGCGGCGTGAACGCGGGGGCGCAACGCGATCCCCCAGCCTCCGGCCGTCCGGGACATGCGCCCTGCCCGGACGACATGCTCATCGAATCGACGGCGTCGTCCAGCCTCTCCGGGCCCGCCGAAATCGACATGCTGGAGGCCTGCGAGAAGCGCGAACCGGCGCAGATCCGGCGCCTGCTGGACGCGTTGGCCGACACGAGGGCGCTGGTCAGCGCCCAGCCCGTGCCGGGCGGCGGACTCTTTCCGACCGCGGTGCTGGCCGTCCGCGACGACGGCCACCTGCTGCTCGACGGCCACCCGGATGCCCGTCTGACCCGTCGCGCGACCGAGGCCCGGCACGTGATCTGCGTGGCCCAGCTCGACCGGATCCGCATCCAGTTCCGCCTGGGGCCGCTGCGCGCGGTCGACGAGGGCGGGCTGAGCGCGTTCCTCGCGCCGCTGCCGGACGCCGTGCTGGAACTGCAGCGCCGCGACAGCTTCCGCCTGCAGATTCCGCCCATGCACCCGGTACATTGCAATGTCCCGCGCGACGACGACGCGCCGGACCGCCTGCGGGTCGCCGACCTCAGCGCCGGCGGGCTGGCGTTGCTGGCGACGCCCGAAGACCCCCGCTTCCCGTTGCGGGCCTGCCTGCCCGGCTGCGCGCTCCTGCTGCCCGACCAGGATCCGATCCCGGTCGCCCTCACCGTCGCCCATCACCGGATCGAGCGCTCTCCTTCGGGGGAACGGCTGCGGATCGGATGCCGGTTCGAGGGCCTGCCGCCCGCGGCCGAACGCACGATCCTGCACTACATGTTCCGGATCGAGCGCCAGCGCAGCGCCCGCGAACGGCGCGCGGTCTGAGCGCTCAAGTTCCCTCGCCCGCGGCCGATGCCTTGGTCGAGGCCGGTTTTCGGCGGCCACTGCGAAACAGGAGCGGCACTTGAGCACTTCCGACAGTCTCCCCGATCCCGGCGAGTACCTCAGCTTCACCCTCGGCGACGAGCACTACGCGCTCGACATCCTGAAGGTCCAGGAGATCCGCGGCTACGACGGCGTCACCCGCGTCCCCGACACACCGGCCTACATCCGCGGCGTGGTCAACCTGCGCGGCGCGATCGTGCCGGTGCTCGATCTGCGGATGAAGCTCGGATTGCCCGACGCGCGCTACGACGCCTTCACCGTGATGATCGTGCTCAATCTCGACGGCCGCAGCGCCGGCGTCGTGGTGGATGCGGTCTCCGACGTGGTGCGCCTGGACGCCGAGCAGATCCGCCCGACCCCGGAGCTCGGCGCCGCGGTGGACACGCGCTTCATCTCCGCCATCGGCGCCGCCGAGGAGCGCATGGTGATCCTGCTCGACATCCAGTCGCTGATCGACTGGGCCGACATCGAACACGACGCCATGGCCGCGGCGTGATGCCGAACCGGCGTCTAAAGATTTCCCGGCGGCGGCCGATAGGGCTGGTCAGCGGCCCGACCGCCCCACCCCGTGACCGTCTTTCCCCAGGAGTTCCTCTCATGATCGCCCATCGTCTGCTGGCCCTCGCCGCGCTGAGCACCCTCTTCGCTGCCGGCTCCGTCGCCGCGCAGGACATGATTCCTGCCGAACAGGCCGTGCGTCACGTCGGCAAGACCGGCATGGTCTGCGGCAAGGTCGAGCGCACCCGCCACGCCCAGAACACCGAGGGCGAGCCGACGTTCCTCTACATGGGCGGCGCGTTCCCCCGCCATACCTTCTCGGCCCGTATCCCCGGCTCGATCCGCGACAACTTCCGTCCGTCGCCCGAGGAACTGCAGGGCCGCGACGTCTGCGTGGTCGGCGCCATCCAGCGCGATGCCAGCCGGGCCGAAATCGCGGTGAGCTCGCCGTCCAACATCAAGTTGGCCGACATCCGCTGACCGTCGTCATCGTCCCGGGCGCGCGCACATCGCGCCCGGGGCCATGTTCCCGTTCCGCCCGTTCGACCCGGAAGCACGCGCCATGATGCAACGACTGAAGAATCTCAAGCTCTCCTACAAGCTGATGCTCGCGTTCGGCATCGTGCTCGCGATCATGCTGGTCCAGGGCATCGTGGCCTACAGCGGCATGTCGTCCCTGGCCCGGGAAAGCGACCGTCTGGTCAACCAGACCATGCGCTCGGTGGCGATCGCCACCGAAACGAAAGTCCTGCTGGGCGAGTATCGCGACACCTCCTACCGGGGCCTCATCCGCGCCAGCGACGCGGTCAAGGAACAGGCCCGCCAGGAGGCGCAGGTCCAGGACGAACGCATCGGCGAGACCCTGGCCAGCTATCGCGGGCTGCTGGATGCCGAAGACACCATGAGCGATCGCGATCTGTTCGAGACCGTGATCGCCCGCTGGGACGCCGCGCGCGGCTCCTACCTCGACGTCAACGAAATGATCGACCTCGAGTTGCCCGAGGACGCGCTGGACACCTTCCTGGGCGAGACCCAGCAGGCCCACAACGCCACCATCGCCGCGCTCACCGCGTTGATCGATCACGACAACGCGATGGCCGCCGAAGCCGAGGCCGAAGCGCAATCCACCTACGCCACCGCGAGCACGCTGGTGGTGATCATGCTCATCGCCGGCATCGGCGGTGGCCTGGCGATCGCCTGGCTGGTCGCCGCCGCGCTGACCCGCAGCCTGCACCGTGCCGTGGACGTGGCCAACGCCGTCGCCGGCGGCAAGCTCGACAACGAGATCGTCGTCGATCGCGAAGACGAGATCGGCGAGCTGTTGCAGGCGATGGCCCGCATGCAGACCGACCTGCGCGAACGCATCGAGCGCGACCAGCACGTCGCCGGCGAGAACCTGCGCATCCGCACCGCGCTGGACAGCTCCGGCACCAGCGTGATGATCGCCGACGCCTCGCGCACCATCATCTACGCCAATGCCGCAGTCACCACCTTGCTGGGCGGCTACGAGGACGAGATCCAGCGCGCCCTGCCGCATTTCGACCAGAGCGCCATCGTCGGCAGCAATATCGACGCCTTCCATGCCGATCCGCAGCGCATCGCGACCATGCTCGAGCAGCTGCAGGGCACCCATCACGGCGAGATTTCGATGGGCGACGCCCATTTCGTCCAGACCGTGGCGCGGGTGAACGACGATCAGGGCCGCCTGCTGGGCTACGTGGTCGAATGGCGCGACCGCACGCCGCAAGTCCGGGTCGAAGTCGAGCTCGGTCGCGTGGTCCGCGCCGCCGCCGCCGGCGACCTTTCGCAGCGCATCGGCCTGGAGGACAAGCAGGGCTTCTATCTGCAGTTGGCCGAGCAGCTCAACGGCCTGCTGGACGCCAACGCCACCAGTCTGGACGGCGTGTCGCAGGTGCTGCAGGCCCTGTCGGCCGGCGACCTCACGGTGCGCATGGACGGCGAGTACGCAGGCGTGTTCGCCAGCATGCGCGACGATGCCAACCGCACCGCCGAACAGCTCACCACCCTGGTCGGCAGCATCCAGCGCGCATCGCGGGCGATCAACACCGCATCGAGCGAAATCGTGTCGGGCAACAACGACCTGTCGCGCCGCACCGAGCAGCAGGCCGCCAATCTCGAAGAGACCGCAGCCTCGATGGAGGAGTTCACCTCCACGGTCAAGCAGAACGCAGAACACGCGCATCAGGCCAACCAGCTCGCCATCGGCGCCGCCGACGTCGCCACCCGGGGCGGTGACGTGGTCGGCCAGGTGGTGACGACCATGCGCGAGATCGAGCAGGCCTCCAAGCGCATCGCCGAGATCATCTCGGTCATCGACGGCATCGCCTTCCAGACCAACATCCTCGCCCTCAACGCCGCCGTCGAGGCCGCACGCGCCGGCGAGCAGGGCCGCGGCTTCGCCGTGGTCGCCGCCGAGGTGCGCTCGCTGGCCCAGCGCTCCGCCACCGCCGCCAAGGAAATCAAGGGCCTGATCGAGGATTCCGTCGGCAAGGTCGGCAACGGCTCCGCGCTGGCCGCCCAGGCCGGCCAGACGATGGGCGAGATGGTCGCCTCGGTGCAGCGGGTGACCGACATCATGGCCGAGATCTCGGCGGCCTCGCAGGAGCAGGCCTCGGGCATCGAACAGGTCAACCAGACCATCACCCAGATGGACGAGACCACCCAGCAGAACGCGGCGCTGGTGGAAGAAGCGTCCGCCGCCGCGCGCAGCATGGAAGAACAGGCCAGCCAGTTGTCCGATGTGGTGTCGGTGTTCCGCGTGGCCGATGGCGGCGAAGCCCCCGCCGTCCCGGCAGCATCCACCGTCAAGCCCGCGCCGGCGGCGCGCAAGCGCCCGACCCGCTCGACGTCCCCGGCGACGCCTCGCAAGGCGAGCCCCGAGCCGGCCCTGGCCGACGGCGACGACTGGCAGGAGTTCTGATCCACGACGGCCGGCACACCGCCGTCCTCCGCGATCGCCTTCCTGCGAGCAGCCTCTTGAGCGTCGGCCTTCGGGCCGGCGCTTTTTTTTGGTCGACCGACGGCAGGCCCGTCTGACGGCCGGTGACCGGCGCGCGTTCCTGCGGGACATCCCTCGCAGGAATGGGTCGATCAGTCCCCCGAACGACGAGGGCGCCCCCGTCGGCACGAGGCGCACGGCCAACACTCGAAAAGCGTGAACGAAGGCACACCCATTCATGACCAACGTCACTTTTTAGATCAAGTCCGATGTGTCTCCGGCCGATACAGGCGTCGGACACCCAAGGGGATGACGTTGCAATGTTCCGTTCAAGATTCCAGAACCTGCCGCTGGGCAACAAGCTGGCGCTCGTCGTCAGCGCATCCGTGGCCGCGACCCTCGCCATCCTGGCGACCCTGGTCGCGCTCGATTCGCGCAGCCTGCTCGAAGACCGTGCACGCCAGGCCCTCGATGCGGGCAACCACCTCATGCGCGATTCGATCGCCCTCTACGACGCGACGTTGACCGACGAAGCCCGGCGTCTGGCCGGCGCGCTCGCCGCCGCCATGCCGCGCGGCGCGGTCTCCCGCGACAGCGACGACATCGTCCGCGTGGGGGAGCTCGATACCCCGACACTGGTGCTGGGCGAGCGGCGCATGAACCTGGATTTCGAAGCGGTCGACGACTTCACCGCCCGGACCGGCGCAGTCGCGACACTGTTCGTCCGCGAGGACGACACCTTCGTGCGGGTCACGACCTCGCTGACCGATCAGGCCGGCCGACGCGCCATCGGGACCCGGCTCGATCCGGCCCACCCTGCCCACGCGCGCATGCTTGCGGGCAGTCACTACACGGGCCCGGCACGATTGTTCGGCCTGGACTACATGACCCACTACGAGCCCCTGCGCGACGACGCCGGCGACGTGGTGGGCATCCTCTTCATCGGTCGCAACTACACCGAAGGTCTCGCTGCGCTGCGGGCGCGCATCCGCGAGACCGTGATCGGCGAGCGGGGCTACTTCCTGGCCCTGCGGACCAGCGACGACGTACCGCAGGTCGTGGTGCATCCGGGCGCGGACGATGGTCCAGTCGGGATGGACACCCTGCTCCGTCCGGAGGACACCGCGGCCTTCCAGGCGCTGCTCGACGGCGGACGTGGGCATCTGCACCTGCGCTCGACCGCCGACGGCGACTTCGTCGACACCGCCGTCAGCGCGATCCGCTTCGAGCCTTGGGACTGGACCCTGCTCGCAGTGGAACCGCATGCCGACATCGTCGCCGCCGCCGATCTCCTGCTGCTGCGCATCCTGTTGATGTCGCTCGCCGCCCTGGTCGTCATCGCGGGCCTGACCTGGTGGACGATGCGGCGGCTGGTCTCGCATCCGCTGTCGCACGCCATCGCGGCCGCCGACAACGTCGCGCTGGGGCGCCTGGACGACGATATCGAGGTGGAAGCGGGACGCACCGACGAGATCGGCCGGCTGTCCCGGTCGATGCAGCAGATGCAGCGCCAGCTGCGCGCGGTGATCGACGCCCTGCGTGGCATGGCGCAGCGCCACGAAGCGGGCGCGATCAGTGCCCGCATGGACGCCAGCGTGTTCCAGGGCAGCTATGCGGCCATGGTCACCGACGTGAACGCACTCGTCGCGGCCCACATCGAGGTCAAGATGCGTGCCGTGCAGATCATGGGCCGCTATGCGGTGGGCGACCTCTCCCAGGACATGGAACGCCTGCCCGGCGAAAAGGCCGTCATCAGCCGGACAATGGACACGATCAAGGCCAATCTGACCGCCGTCAACGGCGAGATCCGGCAGCTCGTGCAGGCCGCCGGCCGGGGTGATTTCTCGGTGCGCGGCGACGAGCGACGCTTCGAGCACGAGTTCCGCGAGATGATCGCCGGACTCAACCACCTGATGACCACCACCGACGGCAGCCTGGCCGACGTCTCCAACCTGCTGCGCGCCATCGCCGACGGCGACCTGTCGGTGCGGATCGACGGCGACCACCAGGGCGTGTTCGCCCGCATGCGCGACGATGCCAATACCACCATCGAGCGGCTGACGGCCATCGTGACGCGGATCCAGGGCGCGTCGCGGTCGGTGGATGTGGCCGCCGGCGAGATCGTGTCGGGCAACAACGACCTGTCGCGCCGCACCGAGCAGCAGGCCGCCAATCTCGAAGAGACCGCAGCCTCGATGGAGGAGCTCACCTCCACGGTCAAGCAGAACGCAGAACACGCGCATCAGGCCAACCAGCTCGCCATCGGCGCCGCCGACGTCGCCACCCGGGGCGGTGACGTGGTCGGCCAGGTGGTGACGACCATGCGCGAGATCGAGCAGGCCTCCAGGCGCATCGCCGAGATCATCTCGGTCATCGACGGCATCGCCTTCCAGACCAACATCCTCGCCCTCAACGCCGCCGTCGAGGCCGCACGTGCCGGCGAGCAGGGCCGCGGCTTCGCCGTGGTCGCCGCCGAGGTGCGCTCGCTGGCCCAGCGCTCCGCCACCGCCGCCAAGGAAATCAAGGGCCTGATCGAGGATTCCGTCGGCAAGGTCGGCAACGGCTCCGCGCTGGCCGCCCAGGCCGGCCAGACGATGGGCGAGATGGTCGCCTCGGTGCAGCGGGTGACCGACATCATGGCCGAGATCTCGGCGGCCTCGCAGGAGCAGGCCTCGGGCATCGAACAGGTCAACCAGACCATCACCCAGATGGACGAGACCACCCAGCAGAACGCGGCGCTGGTGGAGGAAGCGTCCGCCGCCGCGCGCAGCATGGAAGAACAGGCCAGCCAGTTGTCCGATGTGGTGTCGGTGTTCCGCGTGGCCGATGGCGGCGAAGCCCCCGCCGTCCCGGCAGCGTCCACGGTCAAGCCCGCGCCTGCGGCGCGCAAGCGCCCGACCCGCTCGACGTCCCCGGCGACGCCTCGCAAGGCGAGCCCCGAGCCGGCCCTGGCCGACGGCGACGACTGGCAGGAGTTCTGATCCACGGCGGCCGGTGCGCCGCCCGCCTTCGCGGCGACTCCTTGCGATCGCACGTTTCGAGCGTCGGCCTCCGGGTCGGCGCTTCTTTCCGTATGGGGCCGGGCCGCTGGAGACGTCGCTGCGCCAGCGTCCGCGTGACCACCGAACACGCTCAAGTTCGGGGCGATCCTTCCGCTATCGCAGAACGGCCCGGGGTTGATCGGCCGGAACCCGGCGCACGCAGGATGCGTGGCCAGCCGACGCGGTGCGATCTCGCGCCGCGTCCATTCCAGGAAGGGACGGACGTATGCACGATGCCGCAGCACAGGACACCCAGCGGTCGCAGGCATACCGGCACGCGGCTGGCGCTCCGCTCCCCGGCGACGACGCTGCGGACGCGAGGCGCCCCGGGGAGCGCCACCGACTCGTTGCCGTCATGATCGTGTTGGCGGCCTGGCTCGGCTGGATGATTCCCGCGACCGGCGCGCTGGTGCCTTCACCGGGCAGCGATGCCGCGACCGGCCTGCGGTTGCAGCATCTGCATCGCGACGCCCTCGATCGCCACCCCGGCAGGCCCGTTGCGGTGATCGCCGCGCCGCCACCGGGTTGCGCCTGCGATGACAGCCGCGCGCAACGCACAGTGCTGATCGACGCCCTGACCGAAGCGCGCATTGCCGTGGTCGACGACCACGGAGCTGAGCCTGTCTCCGGAACCGGCCCTGGCGTGGAAGCCCTCGGTCGGCACCACTACCCGTTGACGGTGTTCGACGCCCGGCATCGTCTCGTCTTCGCCGGCCCGGTGGCCGGCCGCGATTGCGGCGGTTCGCCGCGCCTGCGCGTGCGCCAGCTCACCCGATGGCTCGACGGACCCGAGCGCGACCTCATTCAACCCGCCTGCCTCTGCAAGGATTGAGCCATGGACACTGCATCGCGCTCGCCGCTTGAACGTCTCCTCGGACGGGAGGCGTCGCCCTATCTGCACCGTCTGGCGACCGATGCCGACCGCCTGTTCGTCGGGGTGGGTGCGCTGCTCGGTCTCGCCTCGCTGGCGATCGCGGCCGTCCGCCAGGACTGGCTGCCGTTCGTCGCCGCCAGCCTGCCGACGCTCGCCGTGCTCGGCGCGGTACGGTTCGCGATTCCCGGCACGGTGCTCGCCCGCTGCGCCATCGCGGCGCTGTTGATGGTGCTCTCGGCGACGATCATCCAGCAATCGGGCGGCATGATCGAAACCCACTTCGGGGTGATCCTGCTGATCGCCGCCCTGCTCTATTACCGCGACTGGCGACCGATCGTCACCGCGGCCGCGACGATCGCGATTCACCACGTGGCGTTCTTCTGGCTGCAGCAGCGCGGCTTCCCGTTGCTGGTGTTCCCGGCGGGCGCGGGCA
Source organism: Luteimonas abyssi (assembly GCF_001482195.1). Lineage (GTDB taxonomy): Bacteria > Pseudomonadota > Gammaproteobacteria > Xanthomonadales > Xanthomonadaceae > Luteimonas > Luteimonas abyssi. Next base: position 1,715,937 of record NZ_KQ759763.1, read on the forward strand.
TTCCGATTCTGCTGCTGCATGCGACCTACGTGGTGGCCGAGGCCGGTCTGCTGACGGCGATGGCACGGTCGATGCGGCGGCAACTGGTCGCACTCGGACACGATCCGGACGAGCTCGCCTTGCTTGCCAGCGGTGTCGCCGCAGATGCACCGATGCCGCCGACGCTTCGCGGGACGCGATTTCCGGACCGCTCGCTGGCGCATGCGCTGTGCGCCTCCGTCGAGCGGCTCGGCACCCAGCGCGAGGAGGAGCGCCGCCTGCTGCGCGAGAACTTGCGGATTCGCGCCGCGCTGGATCACGCCACCACCCACATCATGCTCGCCGACGCGGCCCGCGACATCGTCTACGTCAACCGGCCCCTGCAGACGATGCTCGAAGCCGCGCAGCCCGATATCGCGCGCGATATTCCGGATTTCGATGCGCGAACCCTGGTCGGCCGCAACATCGACCTGTTCCACCGGTCCCCGCAGCGCCAGGCGCGCATGCTGGCGGCCCTGGAGGGCACGCACCAGGCGGAGATCCGCGTCGGCGGGCGCATCATGCGCCTGATCATCAATCCCATCGTCGACGACAGCGGAGCACGTCTGGGATTCGTCGTGGAATGGACCGACCGCACCGCCGAAATACGCGTGGAGGAGGAGATCGAACGCATCGTGCGCGCCGCCGCCGCCGGCGATCTGCAGGGCCGCATCGGCACCCACGACAAGCAAGGTTTCCTGCTGCGCCTGACCGAACGGGTCAATACGCTGCTCGACGCCAACGCGCACAGCATCGAGGGAATCTCGGTCCTGCTCGATGCCCTGGCCCAGGGCGATCTGGCCGCCCGCATCGACGACGACGACGCCCACGGGATCTTCGCGCGCATGCGCGACGATGCCAATCGCACGGTCTGCCAGCTGGCCGGGATCGTGACGGGTATCCAGTCGGCGGCGGGCAGATTGCGGACCGCCGCCGACGGCATCGTCGGGGCGAACCGGGATCTGGATGCCTCGACCCGCCGTCAGGACGCCCTGCTCGGTGGCGCGGCCCAGCGCCTGCACGCCTTGACCACCACGGTGCACCGCAACGCCGAGCATGCCGGTCAAGCGGAGCGGCTGGCCGCCGAGGCGATGCGTGCGGCCGAGGACGGTGGCGTGTCCGTCGACGACATGGTCGCCTCCATGCGCGGCATCGAGCAGGCGTCGTCGCGCATCGCGGACATCACCGCGCTGATCGACGGCATCGCCTTCCAGACCAATCTCCTGTCGCTCAACGCCGCGGTCGAGGCCGCCCGGGCCGGCGAGCACGGCCGTGGCTTCGCCGTGGTCGCCGGTGAGGTCCGCGAACTGGCTAGGCGCTGTGCGAACGCCGCACGCGAGATCCGTTCGCTGATCGGCACGTCGTCGCAGGCCATCGAATCCGGTGTCGAACGCGCCCGCCACGCCGGCGACACGATGCAGGGCGTGGTGGCGTCGGTGGATCGCGTGGTCGCGATCATGGCGGCGATCTCCGAGGCCTCCGGTGCGCAGTCCACAGGCATCGACGCCATCGAACGCGCGATCGCCGATGTCGGCGAAGCCACAGTCCACGGCAACGCACTCGTGGCCGAGGCCACCGCTTCGGCCGAAGCCATGCGTCACGACGCGCTCCAGCTGGGCGTCGCGGTGGCGGCGTTCCGGCTGGGCGAGCCCGATACCGCCGGTGCAGCCGAGACCACTCGGGCCCCGGCGATGCCGGCCTGATCGACCGAGGGCACGCCGTCGCCCGATCCGGGCTTCGGGATTCAAGCCCGTCCGCACCGGGCCGATAACCGTCTCAAGCCGACAGAAGCGCATCATGTCCGGGATCTCCGCCCTCCCCGTTCCGCCCCAGGAACGGGAATTCGCTTTCCACGACCGCGATTTCCGCCGCGTGTGCGAACTCATCCATCGCCAGGCGGGCATCTCGCTGGGTCCGGCCAAGCGGGACATGGTCTACGGCCGGCTGTCGCGCCGCTTGCGCGTGTTGCGGCTCGACAGCTTCCGCACGTATCTGGACCGCATCGAGTCCGGCGACGAGGGCGAGATGCAGGCCTTCGTCAACGCCCTGACCACCAACCTGACCTCGTTCTTTCGCGAGCCGCACCATTTCGAGCGCCTGGAGGAAGAACTCCAGGCCCGCGCCGGCACCGGGCGGTCGCCCGTGTCGCGGCTGTGGTCATGCGCCGCATCGACCGGCGAAGAGCCGTACTCGATGGCGATCTCCGCGTGCGAGGCCTTCGGCAGCCTGCAGCCGCCGGTGCGCATCCTGGCGACGGACATCGACACCCAGGTCCTGTCGGTCGCGGCACGCGGCATCTATCCGATCGAACGCATCGCCGGCCTGCCGGAGACGCTGGTCCGCCGCTACTTCCTGCGCGGGACCGGTGCGCAGGCGGGCCAGTGCCGGGTGCGTCCACAGTTGCAGGCGTTGCTGGACTTCCGCCCGCTCAACCTGCTGCTGCCGCGCTACCCGGTCGAACGCGACATGATGGCGCTGTTCTGCCGCAACGTCATGATCTACTTCGACAAGCCCACCCAGCGCTCGATCCTCGGCCGGCTGGTCGAACACATGGCGCCCGACGGCATTCTGTACACCGGCCATTCCGAGAACTACCTGCATGCCGCCGACCTGATCCAGCCCTGCGGCCGGACGCTCTATCGTCGCGCGGAGGCCAGACCTTGAGCCTGCCCGCCGAGGACGTGCTGCGCTACCGGGACAGCCGTTTCCAGGTATCGGCGGCGAAGCTGCTGCCTACCCAGTACCTCGTCGTCGACGACGGCACCGCCCTGGTGACCGTGCTCGGTTCCTGCGTGGCCGCATGCCTGCGCGACCCGGTCCTGCGCATCGGCGGCATGAACCACTTCATGCTGCCGGAGGGCGTCGCCGACGACGGCGCCCCGGCGCGTTACGGCAGCCACGCGATGGAACTGCTGATCAACGATCTGCTCAAGCGCGGCGCCAACCGGCGACGCATCGAAGCGAAGGTGTTCGGCGGCGCCAACGTCCTGCGCGGCTTCACCAGCAACCCGGTCGGCAGCCGCAATGCCGCCTTCGTCAGTCAGTATCTCGACGCGGAACGCATTCCGGTGATGGCGTCCGACCTGCGCGGAATCCATCCGCGCAAGGTGTGGTTCTTCCCCGACACCGGCCGGGTGATGGTGCAGCGCCTGCCGCATGCCCACGACGCCGAGGTCGCCGCCGCCGAAACCGCCGTGCGTGCGCGGCTGTCCGGCTCGCCGAGCAGCGGCGGCGTGGAGCTGTTCCAGTGAGCGCCGCAGCGCCGGTGCGGGTACTGATCGTCGACGACTCCGCCGTCGTACGCCAATTGCTGGGCGAAATGCTCGCCCGCGACCCGGGCATCGACGTGGTCGGCACCGCGGCCGATCCCCTGATCGCGCGCGAGAAGATCCAGCGCCTGCGCCCGGACGTGCTCACCCTGGACATCGAGATGCCGCGCATGAGCGGACTCGAGTTTCTGGAGCAGCTGATGCGGATGCGCCCGATGCCGGTGGTGATGGTGTCGACACTGACCGAGCGCGGCGCGGCGGCCACGCTGCAGGCGCTGTCGCTGGGCGCGGTGGATGTGGTCGCCAAACCGAAGGCGTCGGTCGCCGCCGAATTCGAACGCTCGGCGGCGGACATCGTCGCGCGGGTCAAGCATGCCGCCAGGGCACGCATCCGGCCGGCCGTGCGCGGCGAGCCGACTCCGCCCGTATCCGTCCTCCCCGCCCGCACCCCCGTCATCCCCTCGGGACCGTCGGCAGTGCGTCCGATGCCGGCCACGGCGGCCGAGGGCGATGCACACCTGATCGCCCTCGGCGCATCGGCAGGCGGCACCGAGGCGTTGCGCGTGGTCCTGCAAGGACTGCCCGCGCACGCGCCCGCCGTGGTGCTGGCGCAACATCTTCCGGCGAACTTCAGCGCGGCGTTCGCCGAGCGGCTCGACCGCCATTCGGCGATGCACGTGCGCGAAGCGCGCGACGGCGAGGACATCCTGCCCGGTCACGCCTACATTCCCCCGGGCGGCCGCCACCTGGCGGTCGTGCGCCACGGTCGCGGCTGGCGCTGCGCGGTGGAGGACGGTCCACCGGTCAACCGGCACAAGCCGGCCGTGGACGTGCTGTTCCATTCGGTCGCCCGCCACGCCGGCGCGCGCGCCATCGGCGCCTTGCTGACCGGCATGGGCGACGACGGCGCCCGCGGCCTGCTCGCGATGCGCGTCGCAGGCGCCCGGACCCTGGTCCAGGACGAGGCGACGAGCGTGGTCTGGGGCATGCCGGGCGCGGCGATGCGACTGGGCGCGGCGGCCGATGCCCTGCCACTGGATGGCATCGCGTCGCGTCTGCTCGAGCTGTCGCGCCCGCACGCATCCGTGGCCTGACCGGCCCTCGGCCCGGCCGGCGTCCGGCTCGGAAGCCGACCCGCGGTTCCAGGCCGAGACGGCGAATTCATGCAGTGGCGGTGCAGCACGCATCGCGCGGCACGACCATGCCGTCGCGCCACAGCATGCCGATGCAGCCGCGCGGGAACCCGCCCGCTCACGCCCCATCAGCGACGGAACAGGTGCCTCGGGACCCACCACAGGTAGACGATCATCCCGATCAATTCCACCAGCGATTGCACCACGACGACCACCGCGGCGACCGACCACGCCTCCGGCAGTGCCAGTGCCAGCGGCAGCACCAGGAACGAGTTGCGCGTACCCATGCTGAAGCACAGGGTCCGGCCGTGGGACGCGGGCAGCCGGAGCAACCACGCGATACCCCGTGCCGCGAGCGCCACCAGCAGCAGGAATGCCGCGAACGCCGGCACCACCGTCGGCAACACGGCGACGGCATCGAACACCGCGGCCACCTGGGCGCCCGCGATGAGGAACACCACGGTCGCCAGCAATGGAACAGGCGCCCATCCCAGCCGTTCTCTCACCGCCAGCCGCCCGACGTCCCGCCCCATCCAGCGCTCGGTGACGGCCGCGGCCAGCAGCGGTCCGATCACGATGCCGACCGCGATGGACAGGTGCGCCGGCGACAGGTCCGGCGCGACCGCCCCACCCGGCGACCACCACAGATAAACCGGCAGCAGCACCAACTGCAGCACGAGATTCAGGGGCGTGATCGCCATGGCGCGCGAGGTGTCTCCGCCACCGAGCTGGGCGAACGTGACGAACCAGTCCGTGCACGGCACCAACAGCACCAGCAGCACGCCCAACCGCAACGCGGGATCGGGCGGAAGCCACTGCACCAGGAAGAATGCGATCGCCGGAATCACGATGAAATTCCCGCTCACCACCGCCACGACGAAGCGGCGGTCGCGGAAGGCGTCGCGAAGCTGCAGCAAGGGCACCTGCACGAACGTCGCGTACAACAGGACGGCCAGCATCGGCCACACCAGCAGCGAGAACGCGTCGCGCACGGTCGGAAATGCCGAACCGATGGCGAGTCCCGCGGCGACGGCGACGAGATACCACCACACTTGGTGCCGCTCGAGCTGGGTGCGTGTCATCCGCGAATGGTAAGTCCATGCAGCACCGAGCAGCGCGGACGCCATGGCGAAATCCACATGTTTTGCGGCGCTGCGGCGAACGTGCGATCGCACCGCATCGCGCCTTGCGGCGACCTGGTGCCTATGCTCCAATCCGGCGAGGATCGCGGATTGCAATCCGAAAACCAAAAAAAACTACACAGGGAGAGGGAGCGGTGATGATCGAGCGTCCGTGGCTGAAGAGTTATCCCGCAGGTGTGCCGGAACAGATCGACCCCGAGGAGTTCCCCTCCATTGTCGCGGTCCTGCAGGCATCACTCGAGCGTTACCGTGATCGCCCTGCGTTCTCCCACATGGGCCGTTCGATCACTTACGCCGAGGTCGACGCGTACAGCCGTCAGTTCGCCGCGTACCTGCTCAACGAGCTGAAGCTCAAGAAGGGCGATCGCGTCGCGATCATGATGCCCAACTGCCTGCAGTATCCGATCGCGACCTTCGGCGTGCTGCGCGCCGGCTTGACCGTGGTCAACACCAATCCGCTCTACACCGCACGCGAGCTCAAGCATCAGCTCGTCGACTCCGGCGCCACCGCCATCCTGGTCCTCGACAACTTCGGCAAGACCGTGCAGGAGGTGCTGTCCGCCACCCAGGTCAAGCACATCGTCACCACCGGGCTCGGCGACATGCTGCCGTTCCCCAAGGGCGCCATCGTCAACTTCGTGCTCAAACACGTGAAGAAGATGGTGCCGGCCTACGATCTGCCCGGCAATGTGCGTTTCCGCGACACGCTGCGGATCGGCCAGAAGCACGCACTGCCCGATGTCGACATCGACGCCGAAAGCATCGCTTTCCTTCAGTACACCGGCGGCACCACGGGCCTGTCCAAGGGCGCCATGCTGACCCACCGCAACCTGGTGGCGAACATGCAGCAGGCGTCGTCGTGGATCGGCACCAATGCACGCCTGGGCGAGGAAGTGATCGTCACCGCGCTGCCGCTCTACCACATCTTCGCGTTGACGGCGAATTGCCTGGTCTTCATGAAGTTCGGCGGCCACAACCACCTGATCACCAATCCGCGCGACATGCCCGGCTTCGTGAAGGAGCTCAGCAAGATCCCCTTCACCGCCATCACCGGTGTCAACACGCTGTTCAACGGGCTGCTCAATACACCGGGCTTCGACAAGATCGATCTCTCGCACCTCACCCTGTCGCTGGGCGGCGGGACCGCCGTGCAGCGTTCGGTCGCCGACCGTTGGAAGCAGGTGACCGGCTGCACCCTGGTCGAGGCCTACGGCCTGACGGAGACCTCACCGGCCGCATGCATCAATCCGATGAACCTCACCGAGTACAACGGTTCGATCGGCCTGCCGGTGTCGTCCACCGATGCCTGCGTCATGGGGCCTGACAACGAACGCCTGCCCACCGGCGAGATCGGCGAACTCTGCCTGCGCGGACCGCAGGTCATGAAGGGCTATTGGAACCACCCGGAAGAAACCGCCAAGATCATCGACGAGCAGGGCTGGCTGCACACCGGCGACATGGCGCGGATGGACGAGAACGGATTCTTCTACGTCGTCGACCGCAAGAAGGACATGGTGCTCGTCTCGGGCTTCAACGTGTATCCGAACGAAATCGAAGACGTCATCTCCGGACTGCCCGGCGTGCTCGAGGTCGCGGCGCTGGGCGTGCCCGACGAGAAGTCCGGCGAGGCGGTCAAGGTCGTCATCGTCAAGAAGGACCCGAACCTCACCGAGGAGCAGGTCAAGGCCTACGCCCGCGAGAACCTCACGGGCTACAAGCAGCCCAGGCACGTGGAATTCCGCTCCGAACTGCCCAAGAGCAACGTCGGCAAGATCCTGCGCCGCGAACTTCGCGAAGAAGCCAAGGCCAAAGCGTCCTGACCTCCGGGCACGCCGGCAATGCGACGGCGGCACGCCCGGGGGCGTGCCGCACATCTCAGTTTTGAAATTTTTCCCTCCCATACCTCCCCGCACGGTTGCCGACATGGAATAGTCGGCTGCACCGGCACGCGGCGTCGCTGAAGGCGTCGCGGACCCGGCACAGGAAGATCCAGACGGGCGCCCGCAAGCCCGCATCCAAACCAGGGAGGGAATCAGATGTTTCCGGACAACGGCGCCGAAGGCGTGGCCGTCGATCTGAGCAGGATCGACGAGGATCCCGTATTCGCATCGCGTGTCGAGCAGTTGATCAAGCTGTCGCGCGAGCGGCACGTCAACAGCTTCTCGCAGATCGAATGGCCCGAGTCCATTCCCGACGACGAATGGTGGCTGCCACCCGAGTTGCTGAGCGTGCACGGCACCGAGCACGCCGCCGCGCTGTCGGAACGACAGCTCAAGCTGCTGTCGAAGTGGGAGTGCATCAACGCCTTCAGCCTCAATGTCGAGGGCGAGCGCGAACTGATCAACATGCTGTCCGCACGCCTGTATGCGCCGGACCTGCCCGAGATCGAGCACTACATCCATCACTTCATCGACGAAGAGAACAAGCACCTCTGGTTCTTCGGCGAGTTCTGCCGGCGCTACGGCGGCAAGATCTACTCCAGCAAGAAGATGGGCGTCGCCGACGAGCGCTTCGGCAAGGAGATGGAATTCTTCCTGCTGTTCGCACGCATTTTCATCTTCGAGGAGATCGGCGGGTACTACAACGTCATCGCAGGCGGCGACACCCGCGTCTCGCCATTCGTCCGTCTGATCCATCAGATCCACCACGCCGACGAGGCGCGCCACATCACGTTCGGGCGCGCGGTGCTGACGCAGAGCAAATCGATCGCGTTCGCCGCCAGTCCGGCCGCGGAATGCGAGGCGGCCATCGCCCACTTGCAGCGTTTCGTGCAGATTTCGATCGAGGCGCTCTACCAGCCCGCGATGTACCGCGACAGCGGCATCGCCGGCGGCGTGGCCCTGCGCCGCGCCCTGCTCGCAGATCCCGCGCGGCGCGACCATCACGCCTCGGCGCTGCTGAAGCGCCCGCTGAAGTTCATGGCCGGCATCGGCATTCCACTGGAGGCCAACCCCGCATGAGCGTCCACACCGCGAGTCTCGACACGCTGCGCGAGTGGTTGCTGGAAAAGCATCCCGACATCGCCCACATCGACGATGACGCCGACCTGTTCGAGATGAAGCTGATCGACTCGATCAACTTCGTCGAGTACATCCTGATCATCGAAGAACTCATCGATCGCGAGATTCCGGTCACGCCCGACCTGATCCCCCGCACCGCCACGCTCGCGCGGGTCCGCGACAACTTTCTCGCCCTGACCTGAGCGCGTCCCCAAACGGATTCCGGGCCGGGCACGACGTCCGGCCTCCCTGTCGCCGCAGCCGCGGCAGGACTGCCCACACCGACAAGGAGTTCACGTGAACCGCTTCGAACACCGCAGCCTCGAGACCCGTCACTTCGAAACCCGCGACCCGCGTTCGATCGCCGTGCCCGATGCGGTGGCGCCGATCCTGTTGACCGGTGCGACCGGCTTCCTCGGCGGCCATTTCCTGCTGCATCGGATCGAATGGCCCGGCACGGTCTACGCACTGGTTCGCGGCGATTCGCCGCAACAGGCGCGTGCCCGCCTTTACGCACACCTCGCCGAATGCGCCGCCTCGTACCAGCGCGCCCTGCCCAAGGCATTGCTCGACGCACGCCTGCAGGTGCTCGTCGGCGACATCACCCTGCCCGATTGCGGATTGGACCCGCGCGCCGTCCAGACGCTGCGCGATGCCGACATCAGCGGCTTCTGGCACTGCGCGGCGAGCCTCAAGTTCGAGGACCGGCACCGCCGCGAAATCATGGAGCAGAACGCCGACGGCACCCGCCACATGCTCGAACTGTTCCGGAAGACATGCGCATCGCGTACCGCCGGTGCGCCGGCCGAGTTCGTCCACGTGTCCACCGCCTATACCGCGGGCAAGACCCAGGGCGACATCGACGAAGTCCGTCATTCGCTGGACCGCGAGTACAACAACGTCTACGAAGAGAGCAAGAACATCGCCGAGAACTCGGTCATCGACTTCTGCGACGCGCACGCGTTCTCCTACCGCATCCTTCGCCCGACCGCGGTGATGGGCCCGCGTGCCAGCCACCACAGCGGGACCACGCGCTTCGGCGTCTACGGCTTCACCAAGGAAGTATTCCGGCTGCGCGAGACCCTGGTCAAACTCAAGCATCCGCTCGAACTGCTGGGCAAGCCGCGCGCATCGATGAACCTGACCCCGGTCGACGAATGCGTCTACGACATGATGCACATGGCCGCGACGGGCTTCGGCGGGCGTCGATTCTTCCACCTCTGCAATCCGGAGGGGGTCAACATGGAGAAGCTGATCGGGATGGTCGACCGCAAGACCGGCACCGAGCGCCTGGCGTTCGTCTACGAACGCGGCCCCGACAGCAGTCCGCTGCAGGAACTGTTCGACGAGCGCACCAAGTTCTACGCCGGTTACTACAACGCGGAGAAGCGGTTCCTGCGTGCCGCGTCGCCGCAGCCGCAACTGGACTGGGACGACGTCGACCGTTATGTCGCCTCGTTCCTCACCGAACTCGAGCAGGAGGAAGCCGGTGGCGTGGGGTTCCGGCCGCAGACGATCTCCGCGCGCGACGGGGTGTCGCTGAGGGTGTTCTCGTGCGGCAATCCCACCCTGCCCCCGCTGGTCCTGGCCAACGCCTACGGCATGCCCGCCGAATTCATGTGGCCACTCGCCCAGCGCCTGCAGGAACACTTCCATGTGCTCACCTGGGAATGCCGCTGGGTGCCGGGCCTGGACCACGCCTTCGATCCGGAAGCCTGCGGTTCGATCGTGCATGCGCAGGACATGATCGACGTACTCAAGGCACTCGGCGTGGGCCGGGCGAGCGTGGCCGGCTGGAGCAGCGGCGCGCAGGTGGCGCTGCGTGCGCTGGGCACGTTCCCGGACCGGCTCCAGGCCGGTGTCCTGCTCAACCCGGGCGTCTCGATCTCGCCGTCGGAAACGGTCCGGGTCACCCGCTTCGAATCCGGAATCCGCTCGCTGTTCGACAAGATCGCCGGCAACTACCGGATGGCCGAGAAGTACTGCGAGCTGATCTACGGCGCCGCCAGCACCGATGCCGGCGACACGAAGATGTTGAGCACCATCCTCACCAGCACCGACCCCTACCTGCTCTACATGACCAGCATGCCGTTCCGCACCGCGGAATCGCTCTACCGCTACGCCAACATGATGCGCACCCTCTTCGCCGAGCGTCCCGACGCCTGGACCCAGGACGTGACGCAGCCGGTGCTGGTCTACGTCGGCGACGAGGATGTGGTCACCCATCCCGACATCGGCAAGGCCTTGTGCGCTGGCCTGCGCCAGGGCGAACTCCACCACGATCCGGAAGGCGACCACTTCGCCCACTACTACGAGCAACGCATCGCCGACATGATCCGCGGCGCGCTGGCTGTCGATCAGCAGAACGCCGCCTGAGCGGAGCACCGACGCCGTGACCACGACCAGCGCCGTCCAGTACGTCGTCGACGCCGCCGCACGCGGGCCGCACCGGCCCGCGTTGTGGGTGGACGGCGAATCGTTCACCTACCGGCAACTCATGGCGCATGCCCACCGGCTCGCCCGGGAATTGCGCGATGTGGCGGGCCCGGTCTGCGCGACGCTCGGCGAGCGCAGCCTGACCGCGTACTGCGCACCGCTGGCATGCATGCTCGCGGGCAAGATCCACGTGCCGTTGGGGGCCAGCTTTCCCCAGGCGCGCATGCTCGACATCCTGCAGCGCACCGCGCCTGTCTGCGTGATCGCCGACACGGCCAACACCGACGTGGCACAGGCACTGCTGGACGCGCTCGAGGCCGCGCCCGGGCAGGCGACCCGGCCCGTGCTGATCGTCCCGGACGCCTGGTACGCCGCCGATGAAGGCTCCGGCGGTACCGGCGAAGACGACGCCGCGAACACACCCGGCACATTCGCCGAGCCGGACGCGCACCCTGCCGCAGTCGCCGCCACCGCCTCCCCGGACGCCCGCCGCCCCGAGGCGGCCACCATCGCGGACACGGTCTCCGGCCTGCCGGTATCCGACGACGCGATCGCCTACGTACTGTTCACCTCCGGCAGCACCGGACGCCCGAAGGGCGTCGCCGTCGGCCATGCGGCGCTGCGCGCTTATGTGGAGACGGTGCTCGCACGCTATCCGGAGCTCGACGCGCAGCAGCGTTGCACGCAGTTCTTCGAGCCCACCTTCGACTTGTCCATGCACGACATGTTCGTGACCTGGGCTGCAGGCGCGTGCCTGTACAGCGTGCCGAAGTCCGCACTGCTGATGCCGACCGACTTCGTCAACGCGCATCGCCTGACCGTCTGGTTCTCCGTGCCCTCGCTCGCGGCCACGTTGCAGCGCTACCGGCTTCTCGGGCAGGACACGTTCCCGACGCTGAGGCTGGCCCTGTTCTGCGGTGAAGCCCTGCCCGGCCCGCTGGCGGACGCGTGGCGGATGGCCGCACCGCACGCGCGTTGCGAGAACATCTACGGCCCGACCGAAGCCACGATCGCCTGCACCGGCCATCCGTTCGGCTCCACGGACGCGCCGCATGCCGTCGTTCCGATCGGCACCGCATTCGCCGGCATGGAGATCGCCGTCGTGGATGCGGAGGGCACGCCCTGCGCCCGCGGCACCGATGGCGAGCTCTGGCTCGGCGGAAGGCAATTGGCGTTCGGGTACTGGCAGGATGCGAAGCAGACCGACGAACGCTTCGTCGAGAACACACTGCCCGGGCACGCGGCCACGCGCTGGTACCGGACCGGCGACCTCGCGCGCATCGACACCGAGGGCACCGCGCACTACCGGGGACGCCTGGATCGTCAGATCAAACTCCGCGGCTATCGGATCGAACTTCAGGAAATCGAGGCTCACCTGCGCACCGCCTGCGCCGCGCGGACGGCGCCGGCGGAGGTCGCGGTGGTCGCCATCGCCCCTGGCCCCGGCGAACCCGCGACAGGTATCGCCGCCTTCGTGGTGCAGGATGGATTCGACGCGGGCGCGACGCTCGCCACGATGAAGCAGCGCGTGCCCGCCTACATGGTCCCGGACCAGATCCATGCGTTGGAGACCCTGCCGCTCAACAGCAATGGCAAGATCGATTACCCGGCGCTGGCCGCGCATGTGCGGAGTACGCCCGCCACGCCGCGCCGTCGGCGAAGGCCGGACACGACCACCACCAGCGAGGCCCCGCAATGACCGCACGCGACACCAGGACCGCAACCGGGACGGACTGCATCTTCTGCGGCATCGCCAGTGGCCGGCTGCCGGCCAGCCTCGTGCATCAGGACCAGGACTGGCTCGCGGTGATGGACATCCATCCGATTCGCGTGGGCCATGTCCTGATCATCCCGCGTCGGCACGTGGCCCGGATCGCCGAGTTGTCCGCACCGGCGCAGCAGACGCTGTTCGGTCTGGCCGATCGTGTCTTGCGCGCGCAGGAGGCCACCGGGCATGCACGCGGCGGCGCCAATCTGCTGCTCAACGACGGCGTCGCCGCCAACCAGCACATCCCGCACCTGCACCTGCACTGCATCCCACGCCGGCCGGGCGACACCCTCGGCTTCGGTTCGCGCCTGCTCGCGCGCACGCTCGGACTCTTCGGACGCAAGACCGGCCGTGGGCAGCTCGACGCCATCGCGAGCGACCTCGCTCGCCACGTCGGCACAGTCAGCCGGTAGCCGCTTACCTCAGCAAGACCTGCTCCCTCCGCGTCACCGGTACGGTTCGCGATGACGCTCGCGCCCGTCATCGCAGGAACGTTCTTCATCCGACCATCCGGAGACGGCCGGAACGATCGATGTTCGAGCGGCGGCCGAGCCCGCCGCTGAGACGGTGCGGGGGCACAGCCCGGCAGCGGCATTCCGCACGTCCCGCCGGGGCCCGCCAGGTCGCAACGAAAAAAATCGAAGCAAGCCTTCCAGGCAGACGCGCCGCAATCCCGATCCCCCAAGGCTCGAAACGCGCGAAGAAAAACCCGGCCGAAGCCGGGCTTCTCAGTTCAACGCAACGAGCGACCGATGACTCAGGCCGCGACCTCGCGGTACTCCTCGATCTGGTCGAAGTTCATGTAGCGGTAGATCTCCGCACCGTGCGTGTTGATGACGCCGATGTCCGCCATGTACTCGTCCTTGCTCGGGATGCGGCCCAGCCGCGAACAGATCGCCGCCAGCTCCGCCGATCCCAGGTACACATTGGAATTGCGGCCCAGGCGGTTCGGGAAGTTGCGGGTGCTGGTGGAGAACACCGTCGCTCCCTCGCGCACCTGCGCCTGGTTGCCCATGCACAGCGAACAGCCCGGCATCTCCATCCGCGCACCGGCCGTGCCGAAGGTGCCGTAATGGCCTTCCTTGGTCAGCTCCGACGCGTCCATCTTGGTCGGCGGCGCGACCCACAGCTTGGTCGGGATGTCGCGCTTGCCTTCCAGCAGCTTGGCGGCCGCACGGAAGTGACCGATGTTGGTCATGCACGAGCCGATGAAGACCTCGTCGATGGTCGCACCGGCCACGTCGGACAGCGTCTTGACGTCGTCCGGATCGTTCGGGCACGCCACGATCGGCTCGTGCACCTCGGCCAGGTCGATCTCGATGACCGCCGCGTACTCGGCATCGGCATCGGGCTCGAGCAGCTGCGGGTCGGCCAGCCACGCCTCCATCTTCTCGATCCGGCGCTGCAGCGAACGCGGATCCTGGTAGCCCTCGGCGATCATCCACTTCAGCAGCGCGATGTTGCTGTTGAGGTATTCGATGATCGGCGCCTTGTCCAGGCGCACCGTACAACCGGCGGCCGACCGCTCGGCCGACGCATCGGACAGCTCGAACGCCTGCTCGACCTTCAGCTCCGGCAGACCCTCGATCTCCAGGATGCGGCCGGAGAAGATGTTCTTCTTGCCGGCCTTGGCGACCGTCAGCAGGCCGGCCTTGATCGCGTACAGCGGGATCGCGTTGACCAGATCGCGCAGGGTCACGCCCGGCTGCATCTCGCCCTTGAAGCGGACCAGCACCGATTCCGGCATGTCCAGCGGCATCACGCCGGTGGCCGCGGCGAACGCGACCAGGCCCGAGCCCGCCGGGAACGAAATGCCCACCGGGAAGCGCGTGTGCGAATCGCCGCCGGTGCCGACGGTGTCGGGCAGCAGCATGCGGTTGAGCCAGCTGTGGATCACGCCATCGCCCGGACGCAGCGAGATGCCGCCGCGGGTGGAGATGAACTCCGGCAGCGTGTGATGGGTCTTGACGTCGACGGGCTTGGGGTACGCCGCGGTGTGGCAGAACGACTGCATCACCAGATCGGCCGAGAAGCCCAGGCAGGCCAGGTCTTTCAGCTCGTCACGGGTCATCGGCCCGGTGGTGTCCTGCGAGCCCACCGAGGTCATCTTCGGCTCGCAGTAGGTGCCCGGGCGCACGCCCTGCCCTTCCTCCAACCCGCACGCACGACCGACCATCTTCTGCGCCAGCGAGAACCCGGTGCCGGTATCGGCCGGCTGCTGCGGCTGGCGGAACAGGTCGGTGGCCGGCAGCCCCAGCGATTCCCGCGCCTTCGCGGTGAGGCCGCGGCCGACGATCAGCGGGATGCGGCCGCCGGCGCGCACCTCGTCGAACAGCACGTCCGACTTCACCTTGAACTCGGCGATCACCGCGCCGTCCTTCAGCGCCTGACCGGCATACGGGCGCAGCTCGACCACGTCGCCGTGCACCATCTGCGACACGTCGAGCTCGATCGGCAGCGCGCCCGCGTCTTCCATCGTGTTGTAGAAGATCGGCGCGATCTTCGATCCCAGGCACACGCCGCCGAAGCGCTTGTTGGGAATGTAGGGAATGTCCTGGCCGGTGAACCACAGCACCGAGTTGGTCGCGGACTTGCGGCTGGAACCGGTGCCGACCACGTCGCCGACGTAGGCCACGAGATGACCTTTGTCCTTCAGCGACAGGATCTCCTGGATCGGGCCGCGCTTGCCGTCTTCTTCCGGCACGAACGGCGCGTCGGGGCGTGCGTTCTTCAGCATCGCCAGCGCGTGCATCGGGATGTCGGGCCGCGTCGTGGCGTCGGGCGCCGGCGACAGGTCGTCGGTGTTGGTCTCGCCGGGCACCTTGAACACGGTGATGGTCAGGCTCTCGGGCACTTCCGGCTTGCTGGTGAACCACTCGGCGTCGGCCCAGCTCTGCAGCACGTCCTTGGCATGCACGTTACCCGCCTTCGCCTTCTCTTCCACGTCGTGGAACGCGTCGAACATCAGCAGGGTGTGCTTGAGGCCTTCGGCGGCGACCGGTCCCAGTTCGGCATGGTCGAGCAGTTCGACCAGCGGATGGATGTTGTAGCCGCCGAGCATGGTGCCCAGCAGTTCGGTCGCGCGGCGCGCGTCGATCAGCGGCGAGGCGGCGGTGCCGAAGGCGATCGCGGCCAGGAACGAGGCCTTGACCTTGGCGGCGTCGTCGACGCCGGCGGGCACCCGATGGGTGATCAGCTCGAGCAGGAACGGACCCTCGCCCTCCGGCGGCGCCTTCAGCAGTTCCACCAGGTCGGCGGTCTGCTGGGCGGACAACGGCAGCGGGGGAATACCGAGCGCTTCGCGTTCGGCGGCATGTTGGCGATAGGCTACGAGCATGGTGACTCCGGGAAACGCGTACCAGGAAACGGGACGTCTCAGGCCGACGGTACGATCAGCTTGAGACCCTTGAAGTAGTCGCGGAAGAACGCCGCGTCGCGGGTGATCAGGGCGTCGCATTGCAGCAGCGCGTGCGCCCCGATCAGGAAATCGCCGATCACACGCTCGCCCTGCCCACCGCGAATGCGGAACCGCCGATACATGTGGCCTGCGCGCATCGCCGCGGCCTCCTGTGTGGGCTGGTAGCGGATGCCGAGCCCGGCCAGGACTTCCATCAGGCTGGCCGAGGTATCGAGCATGGCCTGCACCTCGGCCACCACCGCATCGCAGACCACCACATCCTCGCGCGCGAGCGCATCGGCGATGAGCGTCTCCGAGGCTTCGGCGTGGCGCGGGTCGTCGGTCAGGATATCGAGCAGCACCGAGGCGTCGAGGGCGATCATGGCTCGACCGGATCGCCGGGCGCACGGCCGCGCGAGGCGCGCAACGCGTCGTCGGTGGAGGCATGGCCGTCGACCAGCCTGAAGCGCCCGCGCACCTTGCGCAGCGCCTCGCTGACATCCTTGCGCAGGATGATCCGGCCACCATCGAGTTCGACTTTCAGGATGGTGCCCTTGGTCAGCCCGAGCGCATCGCGCACGGCCTTGGGCAGGGTGATCTGCCCGCGTTCGGCAACGGTGGCTTCCATGGGCGGGACACTCCGGACCGGTTGAGTATGCGAGAATTATACATACTTCATGTCACATACCCCAGCACTCATACCGAACCGTCACAATCTTTCGGACAGAATGCTGAACTCGCTACCGCCCCAGCCACAGGAGTGCCGCTCATGAGCGATTCCTTCGCCACGCGAAGCCAACTGTCCGTCAACGGCAAGTCGTACACCTACGCCAGCCTGCCCAAGCTCGGCGAGCGCTTCGACATCGCCGCCCTGCCCTATTCGATGAAGATCCTGCTGGAGAACCTGCTCCGGCACGAAGACGGCGTGACCGTCGGTCCGTCGCACATCGAGGCGGTCGCGACCTGGGACGCCACGGCCGAGCCCGACATCGAAATCGCCTTCATGCCTGCACGCGTGGTGCTGCAGGACTTCACCGGCGTGCCCTGTGTGGTGGACCTGGCGGCGATGCGCGACGCGGTCAAGCGGCTGGGCGGCCGTCCGGAGCAGATCAACCCGCAGATCCCGTCCGAGCTGGTCATCGACCACTCGGTCCAGGTCGACGTTTTCGGCCGGCCCGACGCGCTCGACCTCAACGGCAAGATCGAATTCGAGCGCAACAAGGAGCGCTACGCGTTCCTGCGCTGGGGCCAGAAGGCGTTCGACGACTTCAAGGTGGTGCCGCCGAACACCGGCATCGTCCACCAGGTGAACCTGGAGAACCTGGCCCGGGTGGTCATGGAGCGTGACATTCCCGACGAGAACGGCGACGGCACGCTGTGGGCCTTCCCGGACACCGTGTTCGGCACCGACTCGCATACCACGATGATCAACGGCATCGGCGTGCTCGGCTGGGGCGTGGGCGGCATCGAGGCGGAGGCCGCCATGCTCGGCCAGCCGTCGTCGATGCTGATCCCGCAGGTGGTCGGCTTCGAACTCACCGGCAGGCTGCCCGAAGGCGCCACCGCCACCGACCTGGTGCTCACCGTCACCCAGATGCTGCGCAAGCACGGCGTCGTCGGCAAGTTCGTCGAGTTCTACGGCGACGGCCTGCAGCACCTGCCGCTGGCCGATCGCGCCACCATCGGCAACATGGCGCCCGAGTACGGCGCGACCTGCGGCATCTTCCCGATCGATGCCGAGTCGCTCAACTACCTGCGCCTGTCGGGCCGCAGTGAAGAGCAGATCGCGCTGGTCGAGGCCTATGCCAAGGCCCAGGGCCTGTGGCACGAACCCGGCAGCGCACCGGCCACCTACAGCGCGACGCTGCGCCTCGACATGAGCGACGTGAAGCCGTCGCTGGCCGGCCCGAAGCGCCCGCAGGACCGCGTGCTGCTCGAGGACGTCAAGGCCAACTTCAACGAAAACCTCGTCCCGCTGGTCAAGAACCGCCGGCTCGACGAAGACGCCGAAATCCACGAATTCAAGGAGGAAGGCGGCAACCAGCCGCAGGCCGAGCGCCTGGCGGCCAAGCCGATCTCGCGCATCACCCTCGACGACGGCGAACACGAATTGACCGACGGCTCGGTGGTGATCGCCGCGATCACGTCGTGCACCAATACCTCCAATCCGGCGGTCATGCTGGGCGCCGGCCTGCTGGCGCGCAACGCGGTGGCCAAGGGCCTGAAGGCTGCCCCGTGGGTGAAGACCTCGCTCGGTCCGGGTTCGCGCGTGGTCACCGATTACCTCGAGAAGGCCGGCGTCACCGGGGATCTCGAGAAGCTCGGCTTCTACGTGGTCGGCTACGGCTGCACCACCTGCATCGGCAATTCCGGCCCCCTGCCCGAAGCGGTGTCCAAGGGCATCGCACAGAACGATCTGGCGGTCGCCTCGGTGCTGTCGGGCAACCGCAACTTCGAAGGACGCATCCACGCCGAAGTGAAGATGAACTATCTCGCCTCGCCGCCGCTGGTGGTCGCCTACGCGATCGCCGGCACCGTCGACATCGACCTCAGCACCGAGCCGCTGGGCAATGACCCGGACGGCAACCCGGTCTACCTGCGCGACATCTGGCCCACCAACAAGGAGATCGGCGACACCATCGCCGCGACCATCGGGCCGGAGATGTTCGCCAAGAACTACGCCGACGTGTTCAAGGGCGACACCCGCTGGAACACTATCGAATCGCCCGACGGCGAGCTCTACGCGTGGGACGAGGCCTCGACCTACATCAAGAATCCGCCCTACTTCGACGGCATGACGATGGACGTCGGCACCATCGGCGACATCCGGGGCGCGCGCGTCATGGGCCTGTTCGGCGACTCGATCACCACCGACCACATCTCCCCCGCGGGCAACATCAAGAAGGACTCGCCGGCAGGCCGCTTCCTGCAGGAGCGCGGCGTCCAGCCGGCCGACTTCAACAGCTACGGCAGCCGCCGCGGCAACGACGACGTGATGGTGCGCGGCACGTTCGCCAACATCCGCATCAAGAACCTGATGTTCGGCGGCGAGGAAGGCGGCAACACGCTGTACTACGGCCGTGACGGCGGCGAGCCGGAGAAGCTGGCGATCTACGACGCCGCGCAGAAGTACAAGGCCGACGGCGTGCCGCTGGTGGTGTTCGCCGGCGAGGAGTACGGCACCGGGTCGTCGCGCGACTGGGCGGCCAAGGGCACCAACCTGCTCGGGGTGAGGGCGGTGATCGCGCAGAGCTTCGAGCGCATCCATCGCTCCAATCTGGTCGGCATGGGCGTGCTGCCGCTGCGCTTCCGCGACGGCGAGAGCGCGCAGACGCATGGCTTGGACGGTTCGGAAACGATCGATGTCGCCGGCCTCGACGACGGCAAGGCGAAGGTCGCCACCGTCACCGCGACCCGGCAGGACGGCGAAACGATCTCGTTCGAGGTGGACGTGTTGCTGCTGACGCCGAAGGAAGTCGAATACTTCCGCAACGGTGGCCTCCTGCACTACGTCCTGCGCCAGCTCGCGGCGAAGAAAGCGGCGTAGACCGGACGGAACGGGCGGAAGTCCGGCCCGGGCGCACGGCGCCCGGGCTCTTGCCGTCAGCGAACCGCCGGCCTCCACTCGATACTGGTCATGCGCCAGTCGGCACCTTCCCGTCGCCAGCCGCTTTCGATCCGATAGATCTGCCCCGTATCCGGCAGGAACCGCTCACCTCCGGTCAACGCCGCGGTGAACGTCACCCGCGCGTAGGCGTCCTGGAGCGAGATCGCGACCGGGCCCGGCGCGTGTACTCCCACCTGCCGGTGACGCAGAAAATGCAGTGCGGCCATCCGTCGGGCGCCATCGCGGTCCATACCGCCAGGACCGATGAAATCCTCGGCCAGATGATTCGCGATCCGCCCCGCGTCCCGTCCCTCGACCGCCTGCTGCAGATCCGCCAGCGATGCCCGCAGCGCCTGCTCCGGATCGCTGCGGCCGCACGCTGCGAGAGCGACCAGCAGCATGGCCAGGGCCACCGCTCCGCCGCGACGCCAGTCAAACATTCCACGTCGCCTCATGTTCGCCCCATATCGCTGTCCGATCGCAGCATATCGCGTCATTCCCGAAACTGTGCGCCTTGTCACCCAACGGCCCCTGTGCTGAAATCCCACGAGATAGAGCGGCGACCTCGAACGCTGCCGTGCACGCTCAGGAACAGGGAGGACACACATGACCCACGACCGGCCTTGGCTGGCCCAGTACTCGCCCGGCACCCCGGCCGAGATCGATCTCGACGAATTCCGCTCGATCCCTGCGGTGCTGCAGGCCGCGATCCGGGATTTCGCCGACCGCCCCGCCTTCTCCAACATGGGGAAGACGATGAGCTACGCGGAGATCGATGCCGCCAGCCGCACGTTCGCGGCCTATCTGCTGGGCGAGCTCAAGCTCAAGAAGGGCGATCGCGTGGCGATCATGATGCCCAACTGCCTGCAGTATCCGATCGCGACCTTCGGCATCCTGCGCGCCGGACTGGTGGTGGTGAACGTCAACCCGCTGTACACGGTGCGCGAGTTCAAGCACCAGATGGTGGACTCCGGCGCCGTGGCCCTGCTGGTGCTGGACAACTTCGGCGCCACGGTCGAGAAGGCCCTGCCCGACACCCAGATCCGGCATGTCATCACCAGCGGACTGGGCGACCTGTTCGACTTCCCCAAGCGTCCGCTGGTGAATTTCGTCCTCCGCCACGTCAAGAAGATGGTGCCGGACTACCATATCGGCGGTGCCGTCCGGTTCCGCGATGCGCTGCGCATCGGCGAGGGGCACACGTTTCCTGAAGTGACGATCGATCCGCAGGACATCGCGTTCCTGCAGTACACCGGTGGCACGACCGGTGTCGCCAAGGGCGCGATCCTCACCCATCGCAACCTCGTCGCCAACATGCAGCAGGCGTCTGCCTGGGTGGCCGGCCAGACCGAACCGGGCCAGGAGGTGATCATCACCGCCCTGCCGCTGTACCACATCTTCGCGCTGACCGCGAACGGGCTGGTCTTCATGAAGCTCGGCGCCAAGAACGTGCTGATCACCAATCCGCGCGACATGCCCGGCTTCGTCAAGGAGCTCAAGCGCGAGCGGTTCACCGCCATCACCGGCGTCAACACGTTGTTCAACGGGCTGCTCAACACACCCGGGTTCGACAGCATCGATTTCTCCTCGCTGAAGCTCACCCTCGGCGGGGGCATGGCCGTGCAACGTTCCGTGGCGGAGCGCTGGAAGAAGGTCACCGGCGTCACCCTGGTCGAGGCATACGGCCTGACCGAGACGTCTCCTGCCGCCTGCATCAATCCGATGGACCTGGCCGAGTACAACGGCGCCATCGGCCTGCCG
Source organism: Luteimonas abyssi (assembly GCF_001482195.1). Taxonomy (GTDB): domain Bacteria; phylum Pseudomonadota; class Gammaproteobacteria; order Xanthomonadales; family Xanthomonadaceae; genus Luteimonas; species Luteimonas abyssi. The sequence goes on from NZ_KQ759763.1 coordinate 1,737,467, forward strand.
GTGCCGTCCACCGACGCCGGCATTCTGGGCGAGAACGGCGAGTGGCTGCCGGCCGGCGAGATCGGCGAACTCTGCATCAAGGGGCCGCAGGTCATGGCCGGCTACTGGCAACGTCCGGAGGAGACCGCCAAGACCGTCGATGCCGACGGCTGGCTGCACACCGGCGACATGGCGAAGATGGACGAACAGGGCTTCTTCTACGTCGTCGACCGCAAGAAGGACATGATCCTGGTGTCCGGTTTCAACGTATATCCGAACGAGATCGAGGAAGTGATCTCGTCGATGCCCGAGGTGCTGGAAGTCGCCGCGGTGGGCGTCCCCGACGAGCGCTCGGGCGAGGTGGTGAAACTCTTCGTGGTGAAGAAGGATCCGGCCCTGACCGAGGAGCGGATCAAGGCATTCGCGCGGGAGAACCTCACCGGCTACAAGCAGCCCAAGAAGATCGAGTTCCGCGACGAACTGCCGAAAAGCAACGTGGGCAAGATCCTGCGACGCGAACTGAAGGACGAGCAGAAGACGGCCGGTTGAGATACCGGTCGCCTGTGCGGCGACTCGCCGCGAAACGTTCCAGGAAAGCCCGCCGCATGGCGGGCTTTTTTTCGTTTCAGCGGCCCGGATCGCGGAACGGGATCGCCCCCGGCGACACCCGCGCGACACACCGGCCGGGCGATGCGGGCGACCTTGCAGTTTGTGGTGGTTCGGCGCATAGAGGGAGCCGATCGGGCGTTTTGCACGACATTCCGCAACGCATACACCCGACAGGCCGCACCCCAACCTCCGTCAACCGCCAAAGGAAAGGAACCCCCATGAACAACGTCGAAGCCCTCCAGTTTTCCGCTCCCCGTTACGCCACCCTCCGCATCGAAGAGGATGCCGAACGCCACGTCCACTGGTGCTACATGCACAACCGCCACACCCAGACCGGACGCGCCTGCTTCCGTCCGGCGCTGGTCGACAACATCCTCGCCTACCAGAAATCGCTGGGCGAGCGCCTGCGTCACCGCGAACCCGGCACGCTGGCGCATGTCGTGCTCGCCTCCGATTCGGACGTCTTCAATCTCGGCGGCGACCTCGAACTGTTCTGTACCGCGATCCGGCAGCAGGACCGCGACACCCTGCTCGCCTACGCGCGTCAGTGCGTGCTCGGGGTGTACGCCTTTCACGATGGCCTCGGCGCCGGCGCACACAGCATCGCGCTCGTCCAGGGCGACGCCCTGGGTGGCGGGTTCGAGGCCGCGTTGAGCTGCCATACCATCGTGGCCGAAGAAGGCGCCCAGATGGGCCTGCCGGAAGTGCTGTTCGACCTGTTTCCCGGCATGGGCGCCTATTCGTTCCTGTGCCAGCGGATCGCGCCGCAAGCCGCCGAGAAACTGATGATCGAAGGCAACGTCTATCCGGTCGAGACCCTGCACCGCATGGGGTTGGTCGACATCGTCGTCCCGCGCGGCCAGGGACACCGGGCCGTCGAGGAGGTCATTCGCGCCAATCGCCGCATCCCGCATGCACGCATGGCCATGCACCGCGTCCGCGGCATGGCGCGTCCGGTCCAGCTCGACGAACTGATGCGCATCACCGAGGTCTGGGTCGATACCGCCCTGCAGCTCGGCGACAAATCGCTGCGCACGATGGAACGTCTGGTGCGGGCGCAGTACCGCCGCCAGGGCGGCGCCCAGGCCGCAACGGCCTGAGCCTTGAAAAGGCCTAGGGGTCGCCGTCGCCCTGGCGATGGGCGTCGGCGACCCGGCCATGCCGGTGCAGGGCATCGCGCCCCTGCACGAGGGCGTGCTCCAGATCGCCCAGGCGCTGGCGCCATTCCTTGCCGACCTGCCAGTTCGCCAGCCGCATCAGGTCGCCGCTGATCGCGGCGACCCGCACGAGGCCGATGTTGCTGGCCACGCCCTTCACGGCATGCGCCTGATCGCGGACCAGCCCCCAGTCGCCCGACTCGCCGGCGGTCGCCAGTCGGTTCAGGGCGTCCCGGGCGTCCTGCAGGCACTGGGTGACGAACTTCTCCTCGAAGGCATCCCCCAGCCCCAACTGGCGGATCTCTTCCAGAACCCCCGGATCGAAGAACTCGTCGGGGTCGGCGAGCGCGTCGCGGGTCGTGTTCGATTGCTCCGGCGTCGTCGTATCGCCGGTGGCGATCGCGGCCAGCAGGTCGAGCAGTTTCGAGGCGATCACGGGCTTGGCGAGAAACGCCCGCGCGCCCGCTTCGGTGCACGCCGCGATCGATTCCGGGGTGACGTCGGCACTCAGGATGACCACCGGGGTGGCCTCGGGCGAACCGGCCTCCATGACACGCAATTGACGCAACAGGTCGAGACCGGTGACGTCGGGCATGTGCAGATCCACGATCACCACGTCGTACGGCGAGAGCTCCAGCGCGTCCAGCGCCTGTCCGCCGTCGCCGACCGCGGTCACGCGATGGCCGGCCTTGTGCAGCAGGCTCTGCAACACCAGGCGATTGGCGGCATGGTCGTCCGCGATGAGGACGCTCATGCCCGGCACCCGCGCCCGGTGACGTCGGAAGGGATCCGAGAATGCGATCACATTCTCCGGCGTTTCGGCCTGCGCGGCGGGCCCTGCATCGTCGGCATCGGCGAGGGTCTCGAACGGGATCTCCACCCAGAACCGGCTGCCGACGCCCTCCTGGCTTTCGAACCCGATCAACCCGCCCATCGCTTCGGTCAGGCCCTTGGCGATCGTGGTGCCCAGGCCGGTTCCGCCGTAACGCCGCGACAGGCTGGAGTCGGCCTGCTCGAACGCTTCGAATAATTTGGGCCGCAACGATGCCGGGACCCCGATCCCCGAATCGGCGACCGTGAAGCGGACATGGAGCTCGGCGCCGAAATCGCCCGACCCGACCCGCGTCACATCGACATGCACGAATCCCTGCGCGGTGAACTTGATCGCGTTGTTGATCAGGTTCAACAGGATCTGGCGGAGCTGGCCCGGATCGCCGCACAGCCTGTCCGGCACATCGGCCGCCACGTTGACCCGGTAATCCAGCCGCTTCGCCTGGGTTTCCGGTTCCAGGATGTAATCGATGTTGCGCAGCAGGTCGCGGATGGAGAACGTCTCGCGCGCACGCTTGAGCTTGCCCGCCTCGATCGCGGAAATGTCGAGCACGTCCTCGACCAGCGCCAACAGCGAGCGGGTCGAGGCGCGGATGGCCTTCAGGTAATCGCGTTGCTCCGCGTCCAGCCGCGTCGTCGCCAGCAGCTCGGACATGCCCGCCAGCCCGTTGAGCGGCGTCCGGAACTCGTGACTCATGTTGGCGAGAAAGCGGCTCTTGGCGGCATTCGCCTTTCTCGCTTCCTCACTGGCCTCGGTCAGCGCCTTCAGCAGGGACAGGAAGTACAGCGGGACCGCCGCCAGCCCGACCAGCAGCCCCCACGACAGCAACGGGCTGGCCAGCCAGAATGGCGTCAGCAGGATCACCGCGAGGAACGACACGGTCGCCAGCAACGTAGCCGCATAGAGGTATCGGGGCCCGTATCGCAGGCCGTTGCCGATGGTCACCCACAGATAGACGGAATACAGCGGCGACGCCGTGTCCCCCTGCAGATGCATCACCGCCGCCAGCGCGAAGTAATCGGCGATCATGCCGATCCAGCGACGGACATGGGAGACGCCGGGCTGGGCCAGGATCCCGATCAGCAGGACGAACGACACCAGCAGTTCGCCGAGCAGGATCAGCCAGGTCAGGAACAGCGCCCCGTCGCGATCCCCTCCGCCGACCTGCCAGCCCAGATACCCGCAGAACAGCGCCGTGATGACGATGCGCACGGCCACCTGCTTGTGTTCGCTGTCCGGCCGCCGGGACAGGCGCATGCGGATCCATGTCGTTGAGATCGACATGGGGGCTACTGCAGGTGCTGGCCCGGCTGCACGCTCTGCTTGACGAAGCGCTGCACGATCTCGCCCATCTGCGCCTCATGCCGCAACAGCGCGTCCACGCAGCGGGGATCGAACAGCACGCCGCTGTTGTCGCGCATGTAGTCCATGGCCTCCTGCAGCGACCACGCCCGCTTGTAGGGCCTTTCGGAGATCAGCGCATCGAACACGTCGGCCACCGCGACGATGCGCGCCTCGAGCGGGATCGTCTCGCCGGACAGTCCGTCCGGGTAGCCGCTGCCGTCCCAGCGCTCCTGATGGCGCAATGCGATCTTGGCGCTGAGCTGGATGAAGCGGTTCTGGCTGCCCGACAGCAGGTCGTAGCCGATCTGCGGATGCTGCCGCATCACCGCGGTTTCCTCGACGCTCAACGGACCGGGCTTGAGCAGCAGCGCGTCGGGAATCGCGATCTTGCCGATGTCGTGCAGCGGCGCGGCCAGCTCGATCATGCGGACCTCGTCCTCGAACAGGCCGAGCTCCTCCGCGATCAGTCCGGCGATATGCGCGACCCGCTCGAGATTCGCACTGGTCCCGGTGTCGCGGAAGGCGATCGCCCGCGCCAGACGGGTCAGGGTCTCGCGCTCGCGCTCCTCGACTTCGTGCATCGTCGCCAGCAGGCGCTGCTCCAGCGACAACGCCCGCTGCTTCACGCTCTCGCTGTGCTGGCGCAGCTGCAGCAGGTTGCGACAGCGTGCGCGCAGTTCGCGGGGCCGGATCGGCTTGACCAGGAAATCGATGACACCGGCATCCAGCGCGGCCTGCCGGATCGGCTCGTCGCCGACCACGGTGACCAGGACGATGGGCACGTCCCGGTGCAGCAGCGGCTTGCGGAATCGCCGCGCGAACTCCAGCCCGTCGATCCCCGGCATCCTGTAGTCGAGCAACAGCAGATCGGGGCGATTGTCCTGGCACCAGTGGAGCGCACTCTGCGGGTCGCCGAAGTCCAGCACCTCGAGTTCTGGACTGATGTCCTCGAGGATGTGGCGCAGCATCGTACGGGCGGAGGTCTGGTCGTCGACGATGACGATGTTCATGTCGCGCTCCTCGGCAGGATGTCCACCGGTGTGCAGGTCCTCATGGTGGCCGCGTGAATGGGCCATGCGCAAGCCCCGCGCACATCCGGGCGGGTATGGCCGTGCGGGAGTCCGCTCAGTCCCGAGCGTCGCCGGCTTCGGGTCGCATGTACGGGAACAACAGCACGTCGCGGATCGAGGCTGAACCGGTCAGCAGCATGACGAACCTGTCCACCCCGATGCCGAGCCCCCCCGTCGGCGGCAGGCCGACCTCCAGCGCACGGATGTAGTCCGCATCGTAGTGCATGGCCTCGTCGTCGCCGCCCGCCTTCGCATCGACCTGAGCCCGGAAGCGTGCGGCCTGGTCCTCGGGATCGTTGAGCTCCGAGAAACCGTTCGCCAGTTCCTTGGCGCCGACGAACAGCTCGAACCGGTCGGTCATGCCGGCTTCCGTGTCGGACTCGCGCGCCAGCGGCGACACTTCCACCGGGTAATGGGTGATGAAGGTCGGCTGCACCAGTGTGTGCTCCACCGTCGCCTCGAAGATTTCGAGCAGCAGCTTGCCCCAGCCCCACCCCGCCTTGACGCGGATGCCCAGCCGCGTCGCGTGCGCGGCCAGCGCATCGCGGTCCCGGCAGTCGGCCGCGGTGATCTCGGGATTCAACTCGCGCACGGCGTCGTCCATGCGCCAGCGGCGGAAGGCCGGCCCCAGGTCGATCGCCTGGCCGTCCCATTCCACGTCGGTCCGGCCCAGGGTGTCCTGCGCCACATCGCGCATCAGCGCTTCGGTCAGGTCCATCACTTCTTCGTAGCCGACATAGGCTTCGTAGAGTTCGAGCATGGTGAACTCGGGATTGTGCCGGGTGGACACGCCCTCGTTGCGGAAGTTCCGGTTGATCTCGTAGACGCGCTCGAAACCGCCCACCACCAGACGCTTGAGATACAGCTCGGGCGCGACACGCAGATAGAGGTCGAGATCCAGCGCGTTGTGATGGGTGGTGAACGGCTTGGCCGCCGCGCCACCGGCCAGGTAATGCATCATCGGCGTCTCGACCTCGAGGAAACGCCGTGCGTCCAGCCAGCGCCGGATCGCGGCGATGATCCGCGAACGCTTGAAGAACACGTCGCGCGCCTCCGGGGTCACGATCAGGTCGACGTAGCGCTGGCGGTAGCGTTGCTCCACGTCGGACAACCCGTGCCACTTGTCGGGCAGCGGCCGCAGCGACTTGGTCAGCAGGCGCAACGCGTCGACCTTCACCGAGAGTTCGCCGGTCCGGGTCCGCATCAGCGTGCCTTCGGCGGCGACGATGTCGCCGATATCCCATCCCTTGAACGCGTCGTAGCGCTCGCCGAGCGTCGCGGCCTGCAGGAACAGCTGGATCCGCCCGCTGACATCCTGGATCTGCGCGAACGCCGCCTTGCCCATGATGCGCTTGGCCAGCAACCGCCCGGCCAGCGCCACACGCCGCCCGGTCGCCTCGAGCGCTTCGCCCGTCCAGGTCGCGTCGTCGAGGTACTCCCGCTGCAGATCATCGGCGTCGTCGCGGCGCCGGAAATCGTTGGGATACGCGATCCCCTGCCCGCGCAGCGCCTTGAGCTTGCCGCGGCGTTCCGCGATCAGGGCGTTTTCGTCGGCGGGCGGTGGCGTGGCGGATTGCTCGGTCATCTGGTGGGTCTCGGTGAATCGATTGCTGGCCGCGGACGGCACGGCCATCGCGGATTGGAAGACGAACGTCCGCCGTGAAAAGACACGGCGGAAGACAGCCGGACGTTCGAGCCGAAACGCCCGGCCGTCCAGTCCCCGGGCGTCGTCGATATCGGGGCGCCCCTGTCGGGAAAGGCGCCCTACGCGGCGTCGACCCGCTTCGAGCCGGCTTCCAGGCCGGCCTTCAGGCTCGCCTCGACGAACTCGTCGAGGTCGCCGTCGAGGACCTTCTGCGTATCGCTGCGCTCGATGCCGGTGCGCAGGTCCTTGATCCGCGACTGGTCGAGGACGTAGTTGCGAATCTGGCTGCCCCAGCCGATGTCGGACTTGGTCGCCTCCACCGCATCGCGCTCGGCGTTGCGCTTCTGGATCTCGAGCTCGTACAGCTTGGCCGCCAGCATCTTCATCGCCCGGTCGCGGTTGGCGTGCTGGCTGCGCTCGGTCTGGCAAGCCACCACGATGCCGCTGGGGTTGTGGGTGATGCGCACCGCCGACTCGGTCTTGTTGACGTGCTGGCCGCCCGCGCCCGACGACCGGTACACGTCGGTCCGGAGGTCGGCGGGATTGATGTCGATGTCGATGTTGTCGTCGACTTCCGGCGACACGAACACCGACGTGAAGCTGGTGTGGCGCCTGTTGTCGGAGTCGAACGGCGACTTGCGCACGAGACGGTGCACGCCGGTCTCGGTCTTCAGCCAACCGTAGGCGAAGTCGCCCTCGACCCGGAACGTCGCCGACTTGATACCGGCCACTTCGCCGCCCGAGACTTCGAGCAGCTCGGTCTTCCAGCCGCGGCTCTCGGCCCAGCGCAGGTACATGCGCAACAGGATCTCCGCCCAATCCTGGGCCTCGGTGCCGCCGGCGCCGGCTTGGATGTCGACGAAAGCGCTGCTGCCGTCCATCTCGCCGGCGAACATGCGCTGGAATTCCAGCTTGTCCACGGCCACGGCATAGCGTTCGACATCCTCGACCACCGCATGCGCGGTGTCCTCGTCGTCTTCCGATTCGGCCAGTTCCAGCAGCTCGGACGCCCCGGCCAGCCCTTCGAGCAGGTCGCGGATGCCGTTGACGGTCTTGTCGAGCAAGGCGCGTTCGCGCCCTAGCGCCTGCGCACGCTCGGGTTCGTTCCAGATGCCGGGATCTTCGAGTTCGCGCTCGACTTCTTCGAGGCGCTCGCGCTTGGCATCGTAGTCAAAGAAACCCCCTCAGCGCTTCCAACCGACCTTGCAGGTCGGCGATGCGCTGGCGGACGGGATTGAGTTCGATCATGGGTGGGGCACGGGCCGTTCGGGTACAAGACTTGCATTCTAGCAATCGGGCCCGCCCCGGCGCAGCATCGCCGCACCGGACGCGTCCCACTTCTTTCCGATCGGCAGTGGAGGCCGAGCGATGCGACATCGCCGTCACGACGCACTGGCGCGTCTGCTCCTGCTCGGCCTGGCATTGTCCTGGCCGATCCTGGAGATTCATGCCCGCCCGCTGGTGCCGCCTTCGGTGCGTGGCCCGGCGCCGACCGAGCACCTGATCGACGAGGACATGGGCCACTGCCTGGATCTGCGCGAGACCGACCCCGTCGAGGCGATCGAAGTCGCCACGCGCATCCTCGGGCGACCGGCACTGCCACCCGCGCAGGAGATCATCACCCTGACCTGCCTGGGCAGCGCGGCGGCCACTGCCGGGCCATCCGAACGGGCAGCCGCCGCGGTCGCGCGGATCGAGATCCTGCTGGCCGAGCACAGCTTCGACCCGGCATTCCGGTTGCGCGCGTTTTCGCAGGCCGGCGGCATCCTGCAGCGCATCGGCCATCTGCACGCGGCCATCGATCTGTATGCGCGGGCCTATCGCGCGGCCGAGGACGACGAGACACGGGTGGCGCAGATCGTGGCCCTGAACAACATCGCCAGCATCCACGGCGCCGACCTGGGCGACCCCGACGGCGCCGAGCGCTACTTCCTGCAGGCCCAGGCGCTCGCCGACGCCGAGACCGGCTACGACGGCAGCGTGCTGGATTACAACCATGCCGAGAACCTGATCCGCCTCGGACGCAACGACGAGGCCCTGCCGCTCCTCGAACGCGCATCGGCGATGGCGCAGCTGACCGGACGCGACCTGGTGGCATTGCGCGCGCGGGCCTGGCAGGCGGCGCTCGCAGACTCGACACCCGAGGTGCGCATTGATCGCCTGCAGGCGATCGCCCGCGACCAGGCGGCCCTGCCCGATGCCGGCGGCGAAGCGGCGACGCGTTCGCTGCTCGCCGAGCAACACCTGCGCACCGGCGATGCGGCCGCGGCGCTGCCGGAGGCGCGTCGCGCACTCGAGCTGTCCGATACACCGGGCGAGGCCTACGAGCACCGTCGTGCATTACGTAATCTGATCGCGGCGCTGTCGGATCACGGCGATCTGCGCGAAGCGCTCGAAACCTCGGCAAGGCTGGTCGCACTCATCGAGCGCGAAGACCGGATGCGGGACATGCAGCGACTCGCCGAACTGCAGGCCCGCCTGGAAGATGCCGAGCAGGCACAAGCGCTGGACGTACTGCGCGTGCAGCAGGACAGGCAGGCGCTGATCCTGGCCGAGACCCGCCTGTTCCGGAATTGGGCCCTGGCGCTGCTGTGCCTCCTGGCCGCCGGGACGATCGCGTTCGCGCTCTACCAGCGCCGCATCCAACGCCGGCTACGGGAACTCGGCGCGACCGATGCGATGACCGGCCTGCTCAACCGCGGCGCGGTGACCGCGCGCCTGCGCACGATGCCGGGCCTTCCGTCCGACCCGGCAGGTTCGCGCCGCAACGTTGTGTTCCTGCTGGACGCCGACCATTTCAAACGCCTCAACGATCTGCACGGCCACATGGCCGGCGACACCTTGCTGGTGGCGCTGGCATCGCGCCTGCGCGACGCCTGCCGTCCTGGCGACATCGTGGCGCGCTGGGGCGGCGAGGAGTTCCTGATCGCATGCTGCGATGTGGACCAGACACAGGCCTGGCAGATCGCCGAGCGCCTGAGGAGCGCGATCGCGTCGACCCCTGTGGAGATCGGCGACGGCGTGGCGGTGCCGCTGAGCGTGTCGATCGGGCTGGCGCCATGGCCGTTCTTCGGCGATGCGCGCCGGCAGGATCCGGACCTCTGGCAGGACGCGGTGATGCTCGCCGACCGCGCGCTCTACGCGTCCAAGCGCGGTGGCCGCGATGCCTGGACCGCCCTCTGGGGCACGTCGGAGCGCTCCGTACCGCTGAGCAGGATCCTGGAGTCTCCCGGCGATGCCGCGCGCGCCGGGTATGTGACGATCCGCTCGAGTCTGCCCGAGGTGATCTGGTGACGCGGGCCACCGCAACGGGGGCCGGCGCGCGATGCGTGCCGGCCCCGCGGCGAGCGATCAGCTGCGGTTGATCGAGATCCGGTAGCGGCCGCTCTGGCCGCCGATCGCCGATTCGGCTTCGATGGTGTAGGTCCCGGGCTCCAGCGTCTGCTCGAGACGCGCATCCAGGCCACCGCCGCTGTCGTCGTCGGATCCGATCTCGACACCGTCGCGCAGGATGCGCACGTAGCTGTCGACTTCGGTCGAGCCCATCTCGATCAGGTGCCGCCCGCCACGCCGCACCTGCACGGTGTAGCGGTCGGTCACGCCGGGCATCAGCACCGCCTCGTGCGACCGGCCGATCTGCAGGCTGCCGCCACCGACATTGTCCGGCACGTCGTCGAACCTGGCATCGAGGGTGAAGATGCCGCCGCCATCGTTGAACGACGAGGTGCGCACCGAGTAGGAGCCCGGCTCGAGTACCGACACGATCCGCGCATCCACGCCTTCGCCCGAGTCGTCGTCCGACAACGCCACGCCCTCGCCTTCCAGCGCGAGCATCGAATCGAGATCGCTGCTGCGCATGTCGATCGTGACCAGACGGCGGGCCGGCACCTGCAACGTGTAGGTCGCCGGCTGGCCCTGGTAGAGCGCCGTGACCGTCTCGCCGGCGGTCAGCACGCCATCGCGCGCGGGGCCGACGCCGGCAGGCAGTGCGCGCTCTTCCACCGACAGGGTGTACTGCCCGCTCATGGTGTCGCCGTAACCGGCCGCGGTGAGGGTGTAGGTGCCGGGCGACAGGTGCGCGGTGATCAGCGAGTTGGTGCCCTCCGCATCGTCGTTGCGCAGCGACACGCCCTGGCCGTCCAGCGACAGCACGGTATCGAACTCGTCCGATCCCATGCGGATCGCGTACATGCCTTCGCGCTCGATCTCCAGCGGGATCTGCCGCGAACGCTCCGACCAGTCGGTGATGCTGCCGCCGGCGCGGACCGGGCCGCCCTCGTAGAGTTGCAGCGGCGAGACGTTCAACGTGTACGGCCCGTACGACGACGTGTCCCGCCCGCTGACGGCGAGCAGGTAGCGGCCAGCGCGTGGCACGCGGACCGACATCGACGTGCCGGTGTCGCCGCGATCGTTGGAAGACTGGAGCAGGCGATCCTCATCGTGCAGGCTCAGGTGCGCCCGCAACGGGCCGTCCACACGGAACTGCACGCCCTGATCCGGCGCGAGCCGGATTTCGTACAGACGGCTACGGGTGCCGTCGCGATAATTGATCGCGTCGGCGCTGGTGATCTCGCCACGCACCTGCTGGCCCACCTGCAACGGTGCCGCGGAAGGCGATGCCGCCCAGGCGCTGCCGGCCACGGCCATGGTCACGGCCAGGACAATCGATTCCTTGTGCATTCGGTTTTTCCCTCGAGGGGCCACCATGGCCCCAGCTGAACGCGCGGATTATCCGTCAGCCGGCCGCTTCGCGATAGTCGATCACGAGCTGGATCGCCTGCCCGCCCCGATAGTCGTCGGGCGCGAGGCGGTAGGCCAGCCGGACCCGTGGAGGCAATGCCCCCCCGTCGAGGGCACCGCCGAAATGGATCGCCGGAAGCGGTGCCGGACGGCCCTGCACGCGCAGCGACAGCTTGAGATGCCGCTGGCCGACCGGGCGGGCATCGAGCACGTCGAACTCGCCGTCGAACACCGGTTCGGGAAATCCCTGCCCCCATGGGCCGCCATCGCGCAGGGCCTCGGCGTGGACGCGGTCGAACTCGCCCGGCGCCAGGTTGCCGTCGCTGTCGATCACCGCTTCCAGCAGCGAGGCATCCAGCTGGCGCTCGGCATGCGCACGGAAGGCCGCCTCGAACGCCGCGAACGCGTCGCGCTCCAGGCTCAGCCCTGCCGCCATCGCATGCCCACCGAACTTGCCGATCAGGCCGGGACAACCCACGTCGACCGCCGCCAGCGCATCGCGGATATGGAAGCCCGGGATCGAACGCGCCGAACCGCGCAGTTGCGTACTGCCCGGTTCGGCGGGCGCAAACGCGACCACCGGGCGATGCAGCCGCTCCTTCAGTTTCGACGCCACCAGGCCGACCACGCCCGGGTGCCAGTCGGGATCGAACAGGCACACGGCCGCAGGTGCGCCGCCCGCGAACTCGAGCGGACGACCGGCGATCGCAGCGTCGGCATCGTCGATCATCGCCTGTTGCACCCCGCGGCGTTCGGCATTGATGCGATCGAGCGTCTGCGCCAGCGCCTGGGCCTGGCCGGGGTCGTCGCACAGCAGACATTCGATCCCGATCGACATGTCCTCCAGGCGCCCGGCCGCATTGAGGCGCGGACCGACCGCGAAGCCGATGTCGCTGGCGGTCAGCCGTGCGGCGTCGCGACCCGAGACCGCCACGAGCGCTTGCAGGCCAGCACAGGCGCGGCCGTCGCGGAGGCGTTGCAGGCCGGCCGCGACCAGGGCGCGGTTGTTCGCATCCAACGGCACCAGATCGGCCACGGTGCCGACCGCCACCAGATCCAGCAACACCCGCAGATCGGGCGCCTCGCCGGGGAACGCATCGCGCGCGCGCAGGACGCCGCGCAGCGCGAGCAACACGTAGAAGATCACCCCGACGCCGGCCAGGGTCTTGGATGCGAATGCATCGCCCGGCAGGTTCGGATCGACGATCACGTCGGCCGGTGGCAGCGTCGGGCCCGGCAGGTGGTGATCGGTGACCAGCACCTGCCAGCCGCGCGCCTTGGCCGCCCGGATGCCCGCGTGGCAGGCGATCCCGTGATCCACGGTGAGCAGCAGTTCCGGCGACAGCGCCGCGAGTTCGTCCACCAGCCCCGGCGAAAGCCCGTAGCCGTGCACGATCCGGTTGGGCACCGCGTAGGCGACCTCGCGCGCGCCCAGCATCCGCAACCCGCGCACGGCGACGGCGCAGGCCGTCGCACCGTCACAATCGAAATCGCCCACCACCACGATGCGGCGTCGCGCGGCGATCGCATCGTCCAGCAGGCGCGCCGCCTCGGCCATGCCGGTCAACGTGTCCGGCGGCAGCAGGTGCTGCAGGCGCGGCCGCGCGGTGTCCGCATCGAGCACGCCCCGCGCGGCGTAGATCCGCTGCAGCAGCGGCGGCACATGTGCAGGCCAGGCCGACGACATCGGCGGAATCTCGCGCCGACGGATGATCCGGCGTGGGCTCATGCGCCCAGCGTGCCGCGGGCACGTCGCCAGAACCGCCAGCGTTGGCGCTGCCGGATGGTGAAGCGACGGCCATCGGCCAGATCGAGGACCAGCGCGGACAAGGTGCGGGCGCGCAGCGCATCGAGTGCCGGAATCCACCAGGTCTCAGCGAGCATGCGCAGGTCGCGCACGGTGCGCAGGTCGACCAGGGTGTCGGCGCCGAGCGGCCACGCGAGGCGATCGACCTCTTCCGTCATGGCGCCGCCGGCGGCCGCGATCGCGCGCAACGCCTCGTCGGCGCTGAGGAGCCGTGCCGCACGTGCGGTCACCCGGTCGGGCAGACGGCTGCCACCCCAGAACCACAGCGAGTTCACCGGCGGCGCGCCGCGATCGGCCCGTTGCGCATTGACCGGATGGTTGTGCAGCACGATCTGCGCTTCGCTCAACAGCGAGCGCCAGCGGCGGGCCTCGGCGCCCTCGGCGAGGACTTCGAACACATCCGCACCCAGCGCCTCGTCGGGTCCCGCGAACACCGGCGGCGTCGCCCCGGCCGGCAGGCGCACGTACCAGCGGCCCGGCACCGGCGCGTCGATGGGCACCCCGGCATCGCCGAACAGCGGCTTCAGCGGCCGCAGCAGCGCCTCGGCGTCCGCGGCATCGAGACCGAGCGCATCGCCGACGCCGAGCAGCCGGGCACCGTTGATGTCGGGGCGGATCCAGGCGGGATCGGCACGCAGCCAGGTTGCCCCGGCGGCGTCGCCCGCATCGCGCTGGCGGGTGAGCGCGGCGACCGGCCAGCCGCGCGGGACCACGTCCACATGACGGCGGAGCTGGTCGGCCTCGCCTGCCTCGCCGACCGTCTCCAGATCGGCCCGGCCCAGGGCCCGCGCGATCGGTTCCGGCAAACGCTGCGCGCCGAAGGCGTCGCCGGCGGGCAGCAGCAGGGTGAGGTCCGGTGCGCTCATGCAGGGCAGCGTGGCATCGCGCGTCGGCATGCCGCGCGCCCCGTGCGGTCGCGCGGACGTCGGCGCATCGCGTCAGCCGTCGTAGGCCACCGAGACGATGTCGTACTCGTGGGTCCCGCCGGGCGCTTCGATGGTGACCGTATCGCCCTCGTTCTTGCCGATCAGCGCGCGTGCCACCGGCGACGAGATCGCGATCAGGCCCTGTTTGATGTCGGCCTCGAGGTCGCCCACGATCTGGTAGCGGGTTTCCTCGCCGCTTTCGGTGTTCTCCAGCTCGACCACCGCGCCGAACACGATCTTCGAGCCGGCGTTGAGCGTGGACACGTCGATGATCTGCGCGTGCGACAGCTCGCCTTCGAGCTGCTTGATGCGGCCTTCGATGAAGCCCTGCTGCTCGCGCGCGGCGTGATACTCGGCGTTCTCCTTGAGATCGCCGTGCGCGCGCGCTTCGGCGATCGCGTTGATCACCGCCGGGCGCTTGACCGACTTCAGTTCTTCCAGCTCGGCGCGCAAGCGCTGCGCGCCCTGGACCGTCAGGGGAGCTCTCATGACGTCTTCAGTTCCTCGTGCAGTTCCTGCAGCGACCACACCGGGCCGCTGTCGCGGTAGTCCAGAGAATGCAGCAAGGCCCGCGCACCGGCAATCGTCGTCGAGTAGGTGACGCGGTGCTGCAGGGCCTCGCGGCGGATCGAGAACGAGTCCGAGATGGCCTGCTTGCCCTCGGTCGTATTCACGATGTAGGCGATCTCGCCGTTCTTGATCAGGTCGACCACGTGCGGTCGGCCTTCCACCACCTTGTTGATGCGCTCGCAGGCGATGTCGTGCTTGCCGAGCCACTCCGCGGTGCCCTGGGTGGCGACGATGGCATAGCCGCGGCGCACCAGCTCCTGCGCCACTGGCACCACGCGTGCCTTGTCGGGATCGCGCACCGAGACGAACACCTTGCCCTCGCCCGGCGGCGCCTTGATGCTGGCCGCTTCCTGCGCGCGTGCGAACGCGGCGCCGAAGTTGCGGCCCACGCCCATCACCTCGCCGGTGGAGCGCATCTCGGGCCCGAGGATGGGATCGACGTTCTGGAACTTGGCGAACGGGAAGATCGCCTCCTTCACCGAGAAGTACTCGGGCACCACCTCGGCGGTCGCGTCCTGCTCGGCCAGCGAACGGCCCGCCATGCAGCGCGCCGCGATCTTGGCCAGCGGACGACCGATGGCCTTGGAGACGAACGGCACCGTGCGCGACGCACGCGGGTTCACTTCCAGCAGGAAGATCTGGTCCTCGCCGTCCTCGTTCGTCTGCACCGCGAACTGGGTGTTCATCAGGCCGACGACGTTCAGCGCGCGCGCCAGCGCCACGACCTGCTCGCGCAGGCGGGCCTGGGTCTCGGCCGAGAGTGAATACGGCGGCAGCGAGCAGGACGAATCGCCCGAATGCACGCCGGCCTCCTCGATGTGCTCCATCAGACCGCCGATCATCACCTGGCCCTGGGCATCGGCGATCACGTCGATGTCCACCTCGACGGCGTTGTCGAGGAACCGATCCAGCAGCACCGGCGAATCGTTGGAGACCTTTACCGCCTCGCGCATGTAGCGTTCCAGGTCGGCATCGGCGTGCACCACTTCCATCGCGCGGCCGCCCAGCACGTAGCTCGGGCGCACGACCAGCGGGTAGCCGATCTCCTTGGCCAGCACCAGGGCTTCCTCGGCGCTGCGTGCGGTGCGGTTGGGCGGCTGCTTGAGGGCGAGCTTTTCGACCAGTTGCTGGAAGCGCTCGCGGTCCTCGGCGAGGTCGATGGAGTCGGGCGAGGTGCCGATGATCGGCACGCCGTTGGCTTCCAGGGCCCGGGCCAGCTTCAGCGGGGTCTGCCCGCCGTACTGCACGATCACGCCCTTGGGCTTCTCGACCTCGACGATCTCCAGCACGTCCTCGAGCGTCAGCGGCTCGAAGTACAGACGGTCGGAGGTGTCGTAGTCGGTGGAGACGGTCTCCGGGTTGCAGTTGACCATGATGGTCTCGTAACCGTCTTCGCGCAGGGCGAGCGCGGCGTGGACGCAGCAGTAATCGAACTCGATGCCCTGCCCGATCCGGTTCGGGCCACCGCCCAGCACCATGATCTTCTCGCGGTCGGTCGGCTGCGCCTCGCACTCGTCCTCGTAGGTCGAGTACAGATACGCGGTATCGGTCGCGAACTCGGCGGCGCACGAATCCACGCGCTTGTAGACCGGACGCACGCCGAATGCGCGACGCAACGCCCGCACCGCCTGCTCGTCGGTCCCGAGCAGCTGCGCCATGCGCGCATCGGAGAAGCCCATGCGCTTGAGCGCGCGCACGCGTGCGGCGTCCAGCGCGTCGATGCCACCGGCGGCGATCTCGCCTTCGGTGGTCACGATTTCCTCGATCTGGTCGAGGAACCACGGGTCGACGTAGGACAGGCCGTACACGTCCTCGACCGAGAGCCCCGCGCGGAACGCATCGGCCAGGTAGAACAGGCGCTCCGGGCCCGGCTCGCGGACCTCGCGGCGCAGGGTCGCGAGGTCGGTGTCGTCACTCAGGTCCAGTCCGGTGGGATCGAAGCCGACCTTGCCGGTCTCCAGACCACGCAGCGCCTTCTGCATCGACTCCTGGAAGGTGCGCCCCATCGCCATCACCTCGCCGACCGACTTCATCTGCGTGGTCAGGCGCGCGTCCGCTTGCGGAAACTTCTCGAAGGCGAAGCGCGGGATCTTGGTCACCACGTAATCGATCGCCGGCTCGAACGAGGCCGGGGTCTTGCCACCGGTGATCTCGTTCTTCAACTCGTCGAGGGTGTAGCCCACGGCGAGCTTGGCCGCGACCTTGGCGATCGGGAAGCCGGTCGCCTTGGAGGCCAGCGCCGAGGACCGCGAGACACGCGGGTTCATCTCGATCACCACCACGCGGCCGGTGGTCGGGCTGATGCCGAACTGCACGTTCGAGCCGCCGGTGTCCACGCCGATCTTGCGCAGCACCGCGATCGACGCGTTGCGCAGGCGCTGATATTCCTTGTCGGTCAGGGTCTGCGCCGGGGCGACGGTGATCGAATCGCCGGTGTGCACGCCCATCGGGTCGAGGTTTTCGATCGAGCAGACGATGATGCAGTTGTCCGCGGTGTCGCGGACCACCTCCATCTCGAACTCCTTCCAGCCGAGCACGGATTCCTCGACCAGGACCTCGCCCACCGGCGACAGCTCGAGCCCGCGTTTGATGATCTCCTCGAACTCTTCCTTGTTGTAGGCGATGCCGCCACCGCTGCCGCCGAGCGTGAACGACGGACGGATGATGGTCGGGAAGCCCACCTTGGCCTGGATCTCGACCGCCTGCTCGAACGTCCTGGCGACCTCGGCGGTCGGGCATTCCAGCCCGATCTCCTGCATCGCCACACGGAACAACTCGCGGTCCTCGGCCATGCGGATGGCCTCGCGCTTGGCGCCGATCAGCTCGACGCCGTATTTCTCCAGCACGCCGTGGTCGGCGAGCTCCAGCGCGCAGTTGAGCGCGGTCTGGCCGCCCATCGTCGGCAGCAGCGCATCGGGCTTCTCCTTGGCGATGATCTTCTCGACCGTGCGCCAGTTGATCGGCTCGATGTAGACCGCATCGGCGGTCTCCGGGTCGGTCATGATCGTGGCCGGGTTGCTGTTGACCAGCACCACCCGATACCCCTCCTCGCGCAGCGCCTTGCACGCCTGCGCGCCCGAATAATCGAACTCGCAGGCCTGGCCGATGACGATCGGGCCGGCGCCGATGATGAGAATGGTCTTGATGTCGGTGCGCTTTGGCATGTCAGTGCTTCTCCGTCAGCGCAACGCGCATGCTTTCTACGAATCGGTCGAACAGCGGGGCCACGTCGTGCGGCCCGGGCGATGCCTCGGGGTGGCCCTGGAAGGAGAACGCCGGCGCATCGGTGAGTTCGATGCCCTGGTTGGTGCCGTCGAACAGCGAGCGGTGGGTCACCCGCACGTTGGCCGGCAGGCTGGTCTCGTCGACCGCGAAACCGTGGTTCTGCGAGGTGATCATCACCCGGCCGCTGTCGAGGTCCTGCACCGGATGGTTCGCACCATGGTGGCCGTGCGGCATCTTGGCGGTCTTCGCACCGGCGGCCAGCGCCAGCAGCTGATGGCCCAGGCAGATGCCGAAGGTCGGGATCTTCTTCTCGATGCAGGTGCGGATCGCGGCGATGGCGTAGTCGCAGGGCTCCGGATCGCCCGGACCGTTGGACAGGAACACGCCGTCCGGCGACAGCGCCAGCACCTCGTCGGCCGGGGTCTGCGCCGGCACCACGGTCACGTCGCAACCGCGCTCGGCCAGCATCCGCAGGATGTTGCGCTTCACCCCGTAATCCCAGGCGACCACCTTGAAACGCGGCTCGGCCTGCACCCAGTCGCCGCTGTCGAGATCGAGCTGGCCTTCGCGCCAGTTGTAGCGCTCGGTCGTGCTGACGGTCTTGGCCAGGTCCATGCCTTTCAGGCCGGGGAACGTGCGGGCCGCCTCGATCGCGCGCTCCACGTCGGCTTGCCCGATGGAAGCCCCGCCGGCCATCAGCGCGCCGTTCTGGGCGCCGCGCTCGCGCAGGATGCGGGTCAGATTGCGGGTATCGATGCCGGCGATCGCCACCACACCGCGTGCGGCCAGCCATTCCGGCAGCGCCACCTGGCTGCGCCAGCTGCTGGGACGGCGCGGCACGTCGCGCACGATCAGCCCGGCCGACCACACCTTGCCGGCCTCGTCGTCCTGGTCGGTGAACCCGGTGTTGCCGATGTGCGGATATGTCAAGGTGACGATCTGGCGCGCATATGAGGGGTCGGTGACGACCTCCTGGTAACCGGTCATGGCGGTGTTGAACACCACTTCGCCGACGGACAGGCCGGTGGCGCCTGCGGAAATACCCTCGAAGACGGTGCCGTCTTCGAGCGCGAGGATTGCGGGTTGGGTCACGTCGATCGCCTAGTCATGAAGGAGATCCTGCACCGCCAACCCGCTCCGTGGCCGGAACGCGGGCTGCAAAAAACCGCGGACGTGGTCTGGAACCAGTCCGGGGCGGTGGTGTTCAGGCGAGCGGGAATTTTACCGGCCGATGACGCAAAAGGAAACGGCTTCGACGGGGCGGCATCACGAATCCGGGGCAACCGCAGCGCGCGGCCCGCTGCCGTTCAGGCGTCCGCCAGCAGATCCCGCATGCCGTACAGACCCGGCGTCCGGGCCGCCAGCCGTACCGCCGCCGTCAGTGCGCCCAGCGCGAACACGTCGCGGTTGGTGGCCCGATGCACCAGTTCGACCCGCTCGCCGACGCCCGCGAACTGCACCGTGTGCTCGCCGACGATGTCGCCCGCTCGCACGCTGGCGTAGCGTGGGGCCGCTCCGCCCCGCTCCGCCGAGGCGCCCAGCGCAAGCGCGGTGCCCGACGGCGCATCGAGCTTGTGGACGTGATGCTGCTCGAGGATGTCGCAGGCCCAGCCGTCGAGATCGCGCGCGGCACGCTCGACCAGCAGGTCGAGCACCGCCACGCCCAGGCTGAAGTTGGCCGCCCAGAGCACTGGGATACGAGATGCCGCGGCATCGAGCGCCCCCCGCTGGTCGTCGGACAGCCCGGTGGTGCCGGACACGAACGCGGCGCTGCGCGACACGCACAGCGCCAGCATGGCCTCGAACCCGTCGGGTAGGCTGAAGTCGATCGCCGCATCGAACGCCGGCACGCCGGCGAGTTCCTTCGCGGCGAAGCGCGGGATGCCGTCCACGACACGCTGGTCCACCTTGCGCGAGACCGCAGCGACCACCCGCAGATCCTCGCGATCGGCCGCCAGGCGCAACAGCGCTTGCCCCATCCGGCCGGATGCACCATGGACGAGCAAACGGATCGGTGTCTTCGACATCGGTCATCACTCCGGGCTGTGCGGCTTGCCGCGTGGGGGGCCGCATAGGCTGCGCCACCGGCGCGGTGCGATCAACCGCCGGCGGCGTCGCGCCCTCGTACCGGTACGGCGAAGGCATCGACGCACGTACGGAGGTCAGCGGACGAGCGCGAGCGACACCAGGATCAGCAACGTGCCGGCGACCGGCCACCGGGACAGTGCCCGTTCCGTGGCCTCGGACCATCGGCGCCACGGCAGGCGACGCAGACGCGCCACACGCCCGGGCGCAGGACGGGGCAGTTCCGCCACCCACCGGGCCCAGCAACGGACGCCGCCCCGCATCCCGGCCGCCAGCGGCCACAACAGATCGCCCTCGGGCACGCGCGGCAGGCCGCGCGTGCTCCACCGGGAGACGAGCCACCCGGTCGCCAACGCCGCGACGATCGGCCAGAGCCCGTCGCCCAGCGTGCCGGGACGCAGCTGATAGGCCAGCGTCGTGACGTCACCCGAGCCCCCCAGCCACCATGGCAGCGCGCACATCGCGACCACGCTCGCCCCCCACGGCAGCACCAGACCGGCAGCGGGGGTCGACGGCGCGTCCTGGATCTGCTGGCCACGCAGCAGCCAGAGGAAGCGCATCAGCAACAGCGCCGTACCGACCGCCGACGCGGCGAACAGCGCACCGCCCGTCCCATCGCCCAGCAATGCCTTCGCGCCCGTCTTCGCGACGGCGCCGGCCGTCAGCGGCGCGCCGGCAAGCGAAAGCGCGGGCACGCACAGCGCCAGCAGCACGGCCCGCCCCACACGGCCGCCACCCGCCGCGAGCGCGACACCCACGCCCAGGAACAGCGCCGCTTTCGCCAGCCCGTGGTGCACGCTGTAGAGCACGACCCCGTCGAGCACCTCGCCGCGCGCGTCGTGCCCCGGCAACAACGCCAGCAATGCGATCACCAGACCCATCTGGCTCACCGTCGAATACGCCAGCACGGCTTTCGGGTCGCGCTGGCACAGCCCGAGCGCGGCGCCGTAATACGCACCGGCCAGCCCCGCCCACAGCAGGATCGCTTGCGCGTCGGGGGCCGCGACGTCGGGCAGGAACTGCATCAGGCCGACCACGCCGGCTTTCACCAGTACCCCCGACAGCATCGCGGAGGCCGCGGTCGGCGCCGCCGGGTGGGCCAGCGGCAGCCACACATGCAGCGGCACCATACCCATCTTGATGCCGAACCCCACGATCAGCAGCGCCAGCGCGGCCTCCCGTCCGACCCCGTCGCCGAGCGCCGCCCGCACGTCGACGATCGCCAGCGAATCGGCGCTGCCGGTCGCCACGACGAAGGCGGCCAGCAGACAGGCCTCGCCCAGCACCGCCAGCGCGATGTAGACGGTGCCGGCGCGCCGGGCGGCGGTGGTGCGCGTGTGCACCACCAGCGGATACGCCGCCAGCGACAGGCAGGCGAACGCGGCGTAGAACGTGGCGACGTCCGCCGCCACGATCACCCCCAGGCTGCCCGCCAGGGTCAACAGCCACAGCGCAGCGAAGCGCACCCGACGCGGGTCGTCGCGCAGGTGCGTACGCGCGAACAGGCCCGCCAGGCACCAGACCAGCGCCGCGAAGCCGAGCATCGTGCGCATCGGGCCGTCCAGGGCCAGGCGCATGTCCAGCAGGACGGACGGCACCCCCAGCGCAACGCCCGCCGGTGCGGCCAGCGCGGCCGCCAGCGCCGGCAGCGGCGCCCACGGCAGCATCGCCAGCGCATGCGCGCGCATCGTCGGCCACAGCACCAGCGCGGCCAGCAGCAACGGCACGGCCAGGACCGGCACCAGCCAGAGCGTCACCACCATGGTCAGTAGAACCTTTCGACGATGAGCCGGGCCCAGCCCAGCGGGCTGAGCGCGAGCGCGGCGAACAGCCCCGCGGCCAACGAACAGAGCGCGGTGACCAGCGCCGGCAGGATCAGCCCCTGCCATGGCACTTCGAGCCGCATGCCGTCGCCGTCGCCGTCGCCGGCATCTGCCACCGTCCTCGAGGGCGGCCGGAACCAGGCGCGATAGAGCAGCGGGAGGAAATAGGCGGCGTTGAGCAGGCTCGACAGCACCAGCACGCCGAGGACCCAGGGCTGACCGGCGGCCAGGCCACCCAGCCCCAGATACCACTTCGACACGAACCCGGCCACCGGCGGCACGCCGATCATGCCCAGCGCGCCGATGGAGAACGCGAACACCGTCCACGGCATGCGCCGGCCCGCGCCGTCGAGCTGGGACACGGTCTGCACTCCCAGACGTTCGGCGAGCGCGCCTGCCGCGAAGAACAGGGTGATCTTCATCAGCCCCTGGTGGACCAGGTGCGTCAGCCCGCCGATCGCCGCCACCGGTCCGGCCAGACTCGCGCCCAGCACGATGTAGGCGACCTGGGAGACCGTGGAGTACGCGAGCCTTCGCTTGATGTCGGCCTGCTGCAGGGCGCGTATCGATCCGTAGAGGATCGTGACCGAGGCCAGTACCGCCAACGGGACGCCCAGCGCCAGCGCGGCGACGCGCTCGCTGCCGTAGACGTCGTAGATCAGGCGCACGATGCCGAATGCGCCGGCCTTGACCACCGCCACCGCGTGCAGCAACGCGCTCACCGGTGCCGGCGCCGCCATCGCGCCGGGCAGCCAGCCGTGCAGCGGTACCAGTGCCGCCTTCACGCCCAGCCCGCCCACGCAGAGCACGAACACCGCCCGCAGCGCCCAGTCGTCGACCTGGTCCAGCGCGTCCGGTCGCACGAACTCCACCGGTCCGGTCATGCCTTCCAGCCACACGATCCCGGCCAGCAGGGCGACGCTGCCGGTCATGGTGTAGGCCAGATAGCGCCGCCCGGCGGCCAGCGATTTCGCATCGCCCTTGTGCACCACCAGGGGCCAGGTCGACAGCGTGAGCAGTTCGTAGAACAGGAAGAAGGTGAGCAGCGAGCCGGAGAGCGCGATGCCGGTGGTCGCGGTCACGCAGAGATTGAAGAAGCCGAAAAAGCGCGCCTGGTCGGGACTTCCCCGCAGATAGGCGATGGCGTAGATCGTGGTGACCAGCCACAGGAAGGTCGACAGTGTGACCAGCAGCAACGCCAGCGCATCCACGCGCAGCAGCAGATCGAGACCGGGAACGAATGCCATGCGCACTTCGTAGCGCTCGCCCTGCGAGACGCCGGCGATCAGCCAGGCCACCACCAGCAGTTTCAACAGCGCGCCGGCGATGTTGATCCCGTCGCGCAGGCGGCTGTCGGCTGCGCGCAGGACGAACGACAGCAGCGCCGGCAACAACGCGCACGCCATCAGCAGCAGCACGGGCACCGCATCGGGCACGGGCGGATTGACCGGATCGATCGGATTCACTCGATCCCCTCCTCGGCCGCCAGCGGCCGACCGATCTGCAGCAGGGCATACGGCGCGTTGACCGCGATGCCCATCGCCACCGCGATCGCGGCCAGCACGAAAGGCACCGCCTGCCGCCACAGTGCGACCGATGATTTCAGCACGACGTCATGCCGCTTCAGCGCCCGGTTCAGCGGTCGGAACAGGTAGAGCGCCGCCAACAGTCCGCCGGCCAGCATGACCAGTGCGTAGCCGACCTGTCCTGCGGCCAGCGCCGAGGTCAGCATCAGATACTTCGCCATGAAGCCGCCGCTGGGCGGCAGGCCCATCAGCGAGACCGCCGCCAGCGCGAACGCGGCCAGGGTCAACGGCATCGCGCGCGCGAGGCCCTTCATGCCGCCGAGGCGGTCGTGTCCGAGCGCCTCGATCACCAGCCCGGCCGCCAGGAACATCGCCGCCTTGGCGAACGCATGCGCGAGGGCATGCAGCACCCCGCCCGTCCACGCACCGGCCGCCCACGGCATCTCGTAGGCGGCACCGCCGGCCAGCGGGAACACCAGGAACAGGTATCCCACCTGAGCCACCGTGGAGTACGCCACGATCCGTTTCAGGCGCGTCTGCACGATCGCCAGCAGCGACCCGTAGACGATCGCGGCCGCGCCCAGCGCGCCGAGCACCGGGGTGACACCGCGCCCGCCGGCGTCGGGCATCAGGTCGAACCAGATCCGCAACAGGATGAGGAACGATGCCTTGATCACCAGAGCCGACAGCAGTGCGCTTCCGGGTGCCGGCGCGCCGGCATGCGCGGGCGGCAGCCACGCATGCAGCGGGAACAGTGCCGTCTTCGCCAACAGGCCCGCGGTCATCAGCGCGCCGGCCAGCAACACCGCGCGGCTGTCGCCGAGGGTGCGATACAGCAGGCCGGTATCCAGGGCACCGGACGTCGCATAGATCAACATGACCCCGGCGAGATAGGCCGTGGAGCCCAGCAACGCGACCATCAGGTAGCGCAGCGCGGCCCGGGCGCTGCCGTAGGCGACCATGCCCACCGCCGCGATGGTCAGCAGTTCCAGCGCCACGTACAGGCTGAACAGATCGCGCCCGAGAAAGACCGCATTGAGTGCGGTCCACATCGCGTAGAACAACGGCCAGAAGGTGTAGCGTCGCGCCTGCTCCGGGATGCGCGGCGCGAACGCCCGATAGGCGCATGCGGCCACCGCCGGCATGATCAGTGCACAGGTGAGCACGAAGGCCGCCGACAGGCCATCGGCATGCAGGCCGATGCCGAGCGGCGCCTGCCAGCCGCCGAGCGCGACTTCGCGGGGGCCGTCGGTCGTCACCGCCCCCCACAGCGCCAGCGCCGTCGCGCACATCGTCGTCGACACGGCGACCAGCAACCCCAAGGCGCCCCGGCGACCGGCCACGACCGACCACAACGCCGCCGCCAGCGGCACGGCCACCAGCGTTTCCAGCAAGGGCCAGTCCACGAGCGTCACCGCCGACGCCTCCCGTCCGCAGCGCAAGCATCCGTCCCGCCGTCCCGCCCGTCGTCGTCATCCAGGCCGTCGCGGCCGCCACCGGTGCCGGGGCCCGGGCGCTCGGCGCCCGACTTGTCTTCCTCCCCCTCGTCCGCCAGGCGCAGCACCAGCGCTACCGCGAGCGCCGTGAGCGACAGCGCCACCACGATGCCGGTGATGACCAGCGCCTGCGCGACCGGGTCGACGCCAGCCGATGTCCGGGTGAGCGCACCGAAGTACAGGAAGAGCCCGCCGCCGACGACGTTGAACGCCACGATCCGGTGCAGCGGACGCAGGCGGGTGACGAAGCCGTACGCCCCGATGCCGACCAGCACGGCACCGCAGAGTGCGAACACCATCGAGCCCTGCATCAAGACCCGCCCTGTCCGCGCGGATTACCCGCCACCAGCAACCCCAGGGCGACCGCGATCGACAGCGCCAGCGCGAATTCGATCGCCACGATCAACATCGAGGCCGATGCCGACGGCAGGCCCATCAGATGCCCGGTCGTCGCCATGCCCAGCGCACCGACGGCCAGAAAGATGCCGGGCCCCGCCACCAGCGCCACACGCGTGCGCCGGGCGGTCGTCCGGGGCGCCTGCCGGAGCCCCGCCAACACCACGAGCAGGCCGACCGCCGCGAGGATGGTCCCGCCCTGGAAGGCCCCGCCGGGCCGATAGCTGCCGACCCACACCGTGTAGATCGCCACCACCAGGCCCACCGGCGGCAGCAGGCGCCCGAGCGTGGCCATCACGCCGTCGCCGCGCGCATGCTGGCGCAGCCCCGGAACATCGCCCCATGCCGCGCGCGGCACCAGAACCCACACCGCGATGAGCGCCAGCAGCAACACCGCACTTTCCATCAAGGTGTCGTAGGCGCGCAGGTTCAACAGTACGGCGGTCACCGGCTGCGAGGTACCGGCCTCGGCGCCCGCCTGTTCCACCGCGTCGCCCAGCCCCGCCCGTTCCTCGCCGTCCAGCGACCAGGCCGCTGCGCCGAGCAGCACCGTCAGCGCGGACGCGGTGCCGGCCGCGGCGAGCCTGGGCAGCCGACGCGTGGCCGGTGCGGTATCGATCGCGCCGCGACGCCGCAGCGCCGACCAGGCGCCGATCAAAAGCACGCCGGTCAGGCCGGTACCGATCGCGATTTCCGCCAACGCCACATCCACCGCCCCGAGCCGGACCCAGGCGATCGCGACCAGCACGCCGTAGGTCACGAAGAACGCGATCGCCGCGAACAGGGCGCGCCCGGTCACCGCCAGCCACGCCGTGCCGACCAGCATCGCGCACAGGATGAGATCCAGGATCGCCGCGCTCATCACGCCTCGCCCGGCCGCGCGCGCCTCCGCGCAGACGGCATCCGCGGCGGTGTCCCTCGGCCGGCGTGCCCAGGGCGTGCGCCGTGGCGCCCCTCCTGGGTACGCTGGCCGGGACGGTCCGGGTCGGCGCGCGTCGTTGATGGAGCGTTCCCATTCGACGGCGCCGGACGATCCTCATCGCGCAAGACCGAGCGCGCCAGCAACTGCGCTGCGGTCGACGCGGCGAATACCGCCAGCACCCAGATCAACGCCAGCTTGGCCGCTGCCCAGCCGGAGCCCAGATGCAGCGCCACGCCGATGGCCAGCAGACCGAGGCCGAGGTTGTCCGCTTTGGTCAAGGCATGCAGACGGCTGTGCGGATCAGGAAACCGCAACAGCCCCACCGTCCCGGCCACGAAAAAGAACAGCCCGGCGCCGACGAACACCCCGACCCCGATCGTCGCCAGCGCCGAGGTCACGATGGCTCCTCCGGATCGCCGGCACCATCAGGACTGGTCGCCTTGACGAACGCCACCGAGGCCAATGCGGCCAACAGCGCCAGCACCAGGGCCACGTCGAGCACAGCCGCCTCGCCCGATACTCCGGCCAGCAGCAGCAACACGCCGATCCCGCCGGTACCCACCAGTTGCGCGCTCATCATCCGGTCGGCCCTGCCGGGACCGCGATGGATACGGAACAGGCTGCCGGCCACCGTGAGCAACAGCAGCGCGGCCGCGCCCTCCAGCACGCCCGTCACCCGTCGCGCCCGTCGACTGCAGGGCGCCATGCCGCCGCGAAGCGGGCCTCCTCGTCGCCGAGTTGCCGCACCACGCGATCGCGTCCGACCAGGCAATGCACGTAGAGCACATCCTCGTCGCCACCTGCCAGCAACGAACCCGGCAGCAGACTCATCTCGCTACCGAAGATGTTGCGCTGGGTGCCGTCCTGCAACGCGGTGCGATATGCGATCCAGCCGCCATCGATCGGCATCCTCGGATGCAGCGCCAGCCACGCGATCTCGATGCCGCCGCGCAACGAGCGGTACAGGAAGCCCGGCACCAGGCGTGCGAACCCGAGGATGTCGGCGCGCACGCGGCCGGGCGGCAACAGCCACAGGCTGGCCGCCGTGGCCGACGCCGCCGCGAGAAGTCCCGCGACCCAACCGCCCGGCTCACCTCTGCTGAGCACCAGCCAGATCAAGGCGAAGCACACGAAACGTTTGACGATGGGCATGACGGACTCGGCGCATTGCGGACGAAACAGCGCCTCGGCACGTGGATCACCACGGCGGGCTGCGACGCCACATCATCGAAGACGCGCCGTGTAGGCGATGCGACGCGCGTGCCCTCCCCCGCGGGGCACCGTGGCCCCGGGCGACACGCAAACGTCTCCGGCCGCTACCCGCAGGCCGCCGGCCACCGTCCGCGCCTGTGCCGGTCAGCCACGACGCTCGAGAACCGTGCCGATCCCCTCGGTCGCCAGCGTCTGCGCCGCCGCATCCAGCGCGGCCCGGTCCACGGCGCCATCGAAGCCGACCCGGAAGTGCAACTCGCCGGACGGCGTGCGCGAGGAATGGATCGACCCGATGTTGAGCCGATGCCGCTCGAACGTCGCCAGCAGCGCACGCAACGAGCCCGGCCGGTCCTCGGGCAGGTGCACCGCCAGCGCCACCGGCTCCGCCAGATCCGCGAGCAGATAGCCGACCCGTTCGTAGGTGTGCTGACCGGCGTCGAGCGACTCCGCCATCGCCTCGCGGGCGGCGCCGATGACTTCGGTGCGGAACGCCGCGCGCGCGGCATCGTCGCCGGCCCGCACCAGGGCATGTACGCGTTCGAGTTCCTCGCGCAGCACGTCGAGTGCCTCGGCGACGTACGGATTGCCGAACTGGATGTCTTCGTAGATCTGCGGATTCAGCGCGAGCATCCGCGCGATCACTGCCGCATCCAGCTCGAAGGAGACCGAACGGTACGGCATCAGCGCCTCCAGCCCCCCTGCACGGCGGATCGCCCCCGCCTGCGCCAGGTGCAGCGCATGCACCTGCGCCTGCACGCTGGCCATGATCCGGTCGTGCTGCACGGGATCCGCACGCACACACTCGGCCTCCAGCGCGGTCACCAGTTGCTCGATCCATGTGCGCCAGTCCGCCACGCGCGCTTCGCACAGCACCAGCACGCGTCCCTTGAGCGTCGGCGACTTGGGCGGCGCGGTCATCGGATGCAACCCCACGACCTCCGCCTGCGTGCGCAACATGGCCGATACGGGCGCGTCCTTGATGGAAGTGACGTCGAGCCAAAGTTTGCCGGACTCGCGTCCTGCGGACGCCACCCGCCAGGCATCGATGATGTCCGCGGTCTGGCGGATCGGCACGGAGAACAGCAGCACGTCCGCCGTGTCGAGCAGTTCCGCCGGTGGCAGCGCATCCGGATCGGCGGGGTCGTGGCCGAGCACCCGCAACCCCATCCGCTCGCGGAAGAAGGTGGCCAGCCAGCGCCCGTAGGCACCACCGCTTCCGACGATGCCGACCATCGGACGCACCGGCACGGCAGCGCTCATGCCAGCCGCTCCGCAGGAAACCGGGCGTGGTGGGCATGCGCGGCCGGGACCGCCGCCAGCACGTCCAGTTCCTCCTGATCCGAGGCCAGGGTCGCTTCGAGCGCGCCGTGCACACCGGCCAGGGCGAACGAGACCGCCTCCGGCAAGGGCTTCCCTCGCAGGTGCGCGGCGAGCATCAGCGCCAAAAGCACGTCGCCGGTGCCGGCCACGTCCACCGGCAGATACGGCGTGGACCAGCGCCAGACCGCATCGTGGCCGACCAGCAACGTCACCAGCATGTCCGGCGCGCCGGACACGCTGTGCGCCAGTACCCACGCCGGGCCTCGTGCCAGCAACGCCCGCGACGCGGCGATGGCATCGGCCTGCGCCAACGCCGGTAGGCCGGTCAGCCGCTCCAGTTCGAACGCGTTCGGCGTGACCAGCCAGGCCCGGGTTATCAGACGTTCGACGAAGATCCGCTCGATCCCGGGCTCCACGTAAGGCCCGGTGTGGGTGTCGCCGATGACCGGATCGAGCCAGTAGCGCAGGCCCGGTGCCTGCGGCAGCGTGGCCTCCACCCAGTCGGCGAACGCATTGCCGTTGTCCACCGTGCCGAAATAGCCCGAGACCAGCGCACGCGCGCGTGCCGGCAGCCCGCGCTCGCGCGCGCCCTGCAACAGATCGGCGAGCCAGTCGGCCGGCAGCATGCGGCCGCGCAGGGTGTCGTAGAACGGCGCGTTGCTGAGCAGCGTGGTCGGGATCTCCGCCACGCGCAGGCCCATCGCCCGCAGCGGCGGCACCGCCGCGCTGTTGCCGGCGTATCCGTAGACCAGCTGCGACTGCACCGAGATCACGTCGATCGGCGACGGCCCGTCGGGACGCTGGCGTCGGCCGTGGACGAGGTGGCCGCCCTCGGGGCGCGTGTGCTCGGCATTGGTGTTCATCGATGCATTCTAGTCGCGCGCCCGGTTGGCGGAGATAGGGTCCACGCGCTTGCTCCGCTTGGTGTCGTTGCGACCTGGCGGGTCACGCCGGAACCGGAAGCCTTCTGGCACGAATGCGCCTGGCACCCGTCAAGCACGGCAGCAGATGCACGAAAAGCTTCTCGACGATCTGCAGGACCCGAGGGGCGGAACGCCTGCGAGGATTTCGTCGAGACGCCGCGCCCAGGCGACCGGGCATCGCTCTTCCCTCGGTCAAGGCATCCTGCCTTGACTCGGGCGCGCGCCATCCATGGCGCGCTTGACGCGACACCCGGCCGCCTGGACACGGCTCGTCTCGGCATCGGGATCGGCGCTTCGGTTAGAACAAGCTGCGCCAGCGACTGGCCGACGCGGCCGAGATAATGCGGAGAGCCGGCCATGGGTGAGCGCCGACGGCTTGCGCGGCACTGCCGCGCGGCCGGGCTGACCGAGCGAAGGAGCATGCCCCGGCTGCGGCGACGCTCCTGCCGAAGCCCACGCACTCCTCATGCTTCCGTCCCGAATGTCCCTCGCACTTGGAAGAAGAGCCAAAAAAAAGCCGCCGCGGGTGAGCCGCGGCGGCTTTCTAACGACGCAGAGTGCGACAGCGAAACGCCGTCAGGACGTCATCCGGTCCCAGAACCCGCGCACGCCGTCGACGAAGGTGCTCGACTTGGGCGAATGGCGACGCGCGCCGTCGCCGACGAAGGTGGCCTCGAACTTCTCAAGCAGCTCGCGCTGCTCGGGGGTGAGGTTGACCGGCGTCTCGACCACGGCCTTGCAGTACAGGTCGCCGCGATGCCGGCTGCGGACCGATTTGACGCCCTTGTCGCGCAGGCGGAACACCTTGCCGCTCTGGGTCTCGGCCGGAATCCGGATCTCGGCCTCGCCATCCAGCGTCGGCACCCGCACGGTGTCGCCCAACGCGGCCTGGGAGATCCGGATCGGGACCTCGCAATGCAGGTCGTCGCCTTCGCGCACGAAGATCTCGTGCGGCTTCACCCGGATCTCGACGTACAGATCGCCCGGCGCCGAGCCCGCGGGTCCCGCCTCGCCCTCGCCGGTCAGGCGGATGCGATCGCCGGTATCGACGCCCGCGGGCACCTTGACCGACAACACCTTTTCTTCTTCCACCCGCCCGGCGCCGTGACAACTCTTGCAGGGATTGACGATGGCCTGCCCGCGCCCACCGCAGTGCGGACAGGTCTGCTGCATGGTGAAGATTCCACGCTGCATGCGGACCTGGCCGCGGCCATGACAGGTGCTGCAGGTCTCGATCTTGCCGTCCTCGGAACCGCTGCCATCGCAACTGCCGCACTCGGCGAGCGTGGGCACCTCGATCTGCTTCTCGATGCCCCCGACCGCCTCGCGCAGGTCGAGTTCCATGACGTAGCCGACATCGGCCCCACGCCGGGGGCCGCCACGGCCGCCGGCGCCGCCGAAAATGTTGCCGAACAGGTCGCCGAAGATGTCGCCCATGTCGGCACCGCCGAAACCGCCCGGACCCGCATTGCCGCCGCCCATGCCGTGCTCGAACGCGGCGTGACCGTGCTGGTCGTACATGCGTCGCTTGCCGCCGTCGGACAGGACCTCGTAGGCCTCCTTGGCTTCCTTGAACGACGCCTCGGCGGCGGCGTCACCCGGATTGCGATCCGGGTGGTACTTCATCGCGCTGCGGCGATACGCCTTTTTGAGATCGTCTTCGGTGGCGGTACGGGACACGCCCAGGACTTCGTAGTAATCGCGTTTGCTCATCGGCCCAGATCAGTCGTGCGAGTGCTGCACAGGTGCGTGGCGTGCGTACCGGACGCGGAACGCACGACGCCCCGGCGAACCGGGGCGACCAAGGCCGGGCGGATGGGATCCGCCCGGCACTGCGGTCAGGACTTCTTGTCGTCGTCCTTGACCTCGGTGAACTCGGCGTCCACCACGTCGTCGTTGTTGGCCTGCGACGGGCCGGCGCCCGGACCCTGCCCCGCATCGCCTTCCGGCTGCTGGCTGGCGGCCACCGCGGCGAACAGCGCCTGCGCGGACTCCTCCAGCGCCTTCGACTTGGCCTCGATCTGGCCCTTGTCGTCGCCCTTCATCGCCGTCTCGAGCTCGGCCAGCGCGCCTTCGACACGACCGATCACCTCGCCCGGCACCTTGTCGCCGTTGTCCTTGATCGCGCTGCGGGTGCTGTGCACCAGCGCATCGGCCTGGTTGCGGGTGGTCACCAGCTCCTGGAACTTCTTGTCCTCCTCGCGGTGCGCCTCGGCGTCGGCGACCATCCGCTGGATCTCGTCGTCCGACAGGCCCGAGCCGGCCTTGATCTCGACCTTCTGTTCCTTGCCGGTCTTCTTGTCCTTGGCGGTGACGTGGACGATGCCGTTGGCGTCGATGTCGAACGACACCTCCACCTGCGGCATGCCGCGCGGCGCGGCGTCGATGCCCGACAGGTCGAACTTCGCCAGCGACTTGTTGTAACGGGCCTGTTCGCGCTCACCCTGCAGGACGTGCACGGTGACCGCGGACTGATTGTCCTCGGCGGTCGAGAAGGTCTGCGACGCCTTGGTCGGCACCGTGGTGTTCTTCTCGATGATCTTGGTGAACACGCCGCCCAGGGTCTCGATGCCCAGGCTCAGCGGGGTCACGTCGAGCAGCAGCACGTCCTTGACGTCGCCGGCCAGCACGCCGCCCTGGATCGCGGCGCCCAGCGCCACGGCCTCGTCGGGGTTGACGTCCTTGCGCGGCTCCTTGCCGAAGAACTCCGACACCGCCTGCTGCACCTTCGGCATGCGGGTCTGCCCACCGACCAGGATCACCTCGTTGATGTCCGAGGCGCGCACGCCGGCGTCGTTGAGCGCGGTGCGGCAGGGCTCGATCGACTTCTTGATCAGGTCCTCCACCAGCGCCTCGAGCTTGGCCCGGGTCAACTTGATGTTCAGGTGCTTCGGCCCCGAGGCGTCGGCGGTGACGTACGGCAGGTTGACCTCGGTCTGCTGCGACGACGACAGCTCGATCTTGGCGCGCTCGGCGGCGTCCTTCAGGCGCTGCAGGGCCAGCGGATCCTTGCGCAGGTCGATGCCCTGGTCCTTCTGGAACTCGTCCACCAGATAATCGATGACGCGCTTGTCGAAGTCCTCGCCACCGAGGAAGGTGTCGCCGTTGGTGGCCAGCACCTCGAACTGCTTCTCGCCGTCGACCTCGGCGATCTCGATGATCGACACGTCGAACGTACCGCCACCCAGGTCGTACACCGCGATCTTGCGGTCGCCGCCGGCCTTGTCCAGGCCGTAGGCCAGCGCTGCCGCGGTGGGCTCGTTGATGATGCGCTTGACGTCCAGGCCCGCGATCTTGCCGGCGTCCTTGGTCGCCTGGCGCTGGGAGTCGTTGAAGTACGCCGGCACGGTGATGACCGCTTCCGTGACCTTCTCGCCCAGATAATCCTCGGCGGTCTTCTTCATCTTCTCCAGGATGCGCGCGGAGATTTCCTGCGCGGACAGCTTCTTGCCGTCGCTGGTGGCCACCCACGCGTCGCCGTTGTCGTGCTCGGCGATCTTGTACGGCACCAGGCCGATGTCCTTCTGCACTTCGGCGTCGGAGAACTTCCGGCCGATCAGGCGCTTGACCGCGAAGAAGGTGTTGTGCGGATTGGTGACGGCCTGACGCTTGGCCGAGGCGCCCACGAGCACCTCGCCATCCTTGGTGTAGGCCACCACCGACGGAGTGGTGCGATCGCCCTCGCTGTTCTCGATGACCTTGGATTTGCCGCCGTCCATGATCGCCACGCACGAGTTGGTCGTGCCGAGGTCGATGCCGATGATCTTTGCCATGAGTGGTTCCCTCTGATCCCGATGTGTTGATGTGTGCGGGCGGCCCCGGCCGCCGATGCGGCTTATCTGGGGGCGCCCGTCAGGGCTTCAAGCCAGCCGCGACCCCGGCCGCGTCGGCGTATTCGAACGGCGGCCCGCGGCCGCGATGCCGGACCCGGTTCGCGGGCATCACCCGCGCCCGGCAGGCCTCAGTCGCGCGCCACCACCACCAGCGCAGGACGCAGCAGGCGCTCGTTGAGCACGTAGCCCTTCTGGAAGACCTGCGCAACGTGCCCCGGCGGTACGTCGCCCGGGTCGGTCTGGCTGATCGCCTGGTGATGTGCCGGGTCGAACGGCTGGCCGGCCGGGTCGACCTGGCGCAGGCCGTTGTCGGTGGCGACTTTCAGCAGCTGGCGCTGGGTCATTTCCAGCCCCTCCCGCAGCGGTCCGGCCTCGCCGGCTGCGGCCAGGCCGGCGTCGAGGCTGTCGAACACCGGCAGCAGGTCGCCCAGCAGACGCTCGTTGGCGAAACGACGCGCCGCATCGACCTCGCGGGCCAGGCGCTTGCGCTGGTTCTCCAGGTCGGCGCGCTCGAGCAGCGTCTGCGCACGGACCTGCTCCACTTCCGCCTGCAGCAGTTGCACCTGCTCCTCCAGCAGCGCCTGCGGCGACAGGCCGTCCTCGCCGTGGGGGGGCAGCTCGTGTTCGGGTGAATCCGGGTGATGCTCGTTGCTCATCTCGATATCCGTGGCGGTCGTTCGGCCGCCGCTGGCGCAGCAATGGGGTTGGCCGGGCAGGATTCAAGGGCATCCGTCCCGCGACCGGGCCCCTCGCGGCTCTCAGCCGGTGCGCGGCGGGCCCTGCTCCAGGGCCGCACCCAGCACGTCGGCCGTGGCCTGCACCACCGGAATGATCCGGTCGTAGGCCATCCGGGTCGGTCCGATCACCCCCAGCACGCCCAGCACGCGGCCATCGGCGGCGTATGGGGCGGTGACCAGCGACACTCCCTCCAGCGGTGCGAGCCCGGTCTCCTCGCCGATGAAGATGCGCACGCCCGGCGCCTTCACCGTGCGCTCGAACAACTGCAGGATCTCCCGCTTGCGCGAGAACGCGTCGAACAGATCGCGCAGACGGTCCAGGTCCGACAGATCCTGCACCCCGATCAGGCGGGTCTGCCCGGCGACCACCATGTCCTCGGTGTCGTCGGGCGCCAGCGCCTGCTCGGCCAGTTCGACCGTGCGCGCCAGCAGGCTCTCCATCTCGTCGCGGGCGACCCGCATCTCGCGCAGCAGGGTGGCGCGGATGTCGGCCACCGAGCGCCCGGCGAAATGCACGTTGAGGTAGTTCGCCACCCGTTCCAGCTCGGAGGCGTCGTAGGCGCGGCGCACCTGGATCAGGCGGTTCTGCACCTCGTTGTCGGCGAACACCAGGATCGCCATCACCCGCTGGCTGTCCACCGCGACGAAGTCGATGTAGCGGAACGCGAACTGCTCGCGCTTGGGCACGCTGACCACGCCCATGAAGTGGGTCATCGCCGAGACCAGCTCCGAGGCGCTGCCCAGCAGGGACTGGGTGCCGCCGCCGGCAGGCAGGCCGTCGCGCAGGCGGCTGACCTCGCCCTCCGGCAACGGGCGCAGTTGCAGCATGGAATCGACGAACACCCGGTAGCCCTGCGCGGTCGGCACGCGCCCGGCCGAGGTATGCGGCGCGGTCAGCAGACCGCTGTCCTCGAGGTCGGCCAGGATGTTGCGGATCGTCGCCGGGCTGACGTCGAGCCCGGCGTGCCGGGCCAGGGTCTGCGAGCCCACCGGCTCGCCGTCCTCGATATGGCGGGCGATCAACGTACGCAGCAGATGCCGGGCACGGGCGTCGAGTTCGTCGGTGGGCAGGCGTTTGCGGGTCACGCTTCACGATATCAGGCACGCGCCGCTCCGGTGCAAGCCCGCCTCCGACAGGACCGGCGCACAGGCACTGCCGGACGTTACGGCCGGACGGGCCGGGCGATCGCGCGGTCATCGCGACCTGACCCTGCGGTCGGCCGAACCGACCGGCGAATCCTGCCCGCAGTCAGGCGCCCGGATCGCGACCGCCCGCGCGATGAACCACGACGCTGTCGCGCGACGCACGACCGGTCTCAACCGGTGCGTCACGCGCCGGTATCGTGTGGCTGTTGGCCGCACGTCGGCCTGCCCGTCACAATCCACGCCATGCTGACCCATCTCGCCATCCGCAACTTCGCCGTCGCCAACGCCAGCGAGCTCGAATTCGGGCCCGGCCTCACCGTCATTTCCGGCGAGACCGGCGCCGGCAAATCGCTGCTCGTCGATGCGCTCGGATTCCTTTCGGGCCAGCGCGCCGACAGCGGCATGGTGCGCCACGGCGCCGAACGCGCCGAGCTCAGCGCGGTCTTCGACCTCGACGATGCCCCGGGCGCACGCGCCTGGCTGGCCGCGCAGGAACTCGACGATGGCGACACCTGCCAGCTGCGACGGACCCTGCGTGCCGATGGCGGTTCGCGGGCGTGGATCAATGGCCGCACCGCGACCATCGGCCAGTTGGCGGAACTGGCCGGACACCTGGTGGAGATCCACGGCCAGCACGAGCACCAGGCGTTGCTGTCGCGCGGCGCCCAGCTCGCCTTGCTCGATGCCTACGGCCGCCACGCCCCTGCACTGGCCGATGTGGCCGCCGCGGCGCAGGCGTGGCAGGCCCTGCTCGACGAGCGCGAGCACCTGGCCGGCCTCGGCGACCCGGGCGAGCGTCGCGAATGGCTGGCCCACCAGCTCAAGGAATTCGACCGCGAACGGCTCGAACCCGAGGCCCTGGCCGAGCTCGATGCCGCCCACCGTCGCCAGGCCAATGCCGCCGGCCTGATCGCCACCTGCGACGGCGTGCTGGCCGAGCTCGGCGACGACGACGCCCTCGGCCGCCGGCTGCAGCGCATCCGTGGCGACCTGGCCCGCATGCGCGACGACGAACCGCGCCTGGCCGAGGCCGACGGCATGCTGGAAGCGGCGGCGATCCAGCTCGATGAAGCCCAGTTGCTGCTGCAGCGCATCCGCGACGATCTCGACATCGACCCCGAGCGCTATGCCGAGCTCGAACGCAGCCTGGCCCGCGTTCACGACCTCGCCCGCAAGCATCGCGTCGCACCCGACGCGCTGATCGGCGTGCGCGACCGCCTGCGCTCCGAGTTCGAAACCCTGGCCGATGCCGACGAACGCCTGCAGCGCCTGGACGGCGACATCGCCGCCGCGACCCAGCACTGGCGCACAGCGGCGGACGCACTGGGCCATGCGCGACGCACGGCCGCGGCCCGGCTTTCGAGCGACACCACGGCGTTGATCGCCGAGCTCGGCATGGGCGGCGGCCGCTTCGAGATCGCACTGGAGGCGCAACCGACGCCGCGGCCCGATCCGCAGGGGGCCGAACGCGCCGAGTTCCTGGTGGCCGCCAACACCGGCCAGCCTCCCCGGCCGTTGCGCAAGGTGGCCTCCGGCGGTGAGCTGTCGCGCATTTCGCTGGCGATCGAAGTCGCCGCGCTGGGGCTGGATGCGGTGCCGACGATGGTCTTCGACGAGGTCGACACCGGCATCGGCGGCGCCGTGGCGGCGATCGTGGGCAGCAAGCTGCGCGCGCTCGGCGCACAACGTCAGGCGTTGTGCGTGACCCACCTGCCGCAGGTGGCCGCGCAGGGCCACGCGCACTATCGGGTCAGCAAGCGCACCGTGGACGGGGCGACCGAAAGCGCGGTCGAACGGCTGGACGCGCGTGCCCGCGAAGAGGAGTTGGCCCGGATGCTCGGCGGCGTGGACGTCACCCGCGAGGCGCGTGCGGCAGCGCGGAAGCTGTTGCAGACGGCGGACTGACGCCGAGCCTCGGCTCGCGGCCTTGCTCCCTGCTCCCGCCTGCGGGTCTCCCGCAAGCAGGAGAGGGGCGATGGTGCCGGACATGAGCGGCCAGCCCCCTTCTCCCGCCTGCGGGAGAAGGTGCCCCGCAGGGGCGGATGAGGGTGCTTTTCGCGCGATGCCGCACGTCTGCCCTCACCCCAACCCCTCTCCCGCTGGCGGGAGAGGGGCGATGGTGCCCGGCGGGCGTCGTTTCGGGGACATCGTCCGCGAACGTCAGCAATGAGGGGTTTTGAAGGGCGGTTTACTGGCGCTTCTTGCGCACGTAGAGCACCAGCGAGTGCTCGTCGAGGATGCAGCCGTGCTCGTCGGCGATCCGGTTGAGCAGCGCCACGATCTCTGGGCTCTCGAACTCGGTGATCTGGCCGCTGCTCATGTCCACCATGTGGTAGTGGTGATCGCCACGATCGAGTTCGTACAGCGCGTGGCCGCCCTCGAAGTTGTGCTTGACCACCAAGCCGGCGGCCTCGAACTGGGTCAGGACGCGGTAGACGGTCGCCAGGCCGATTTCGTCGCCCTGGTCCAGCAACTGGCGGTAGATGTCTTCCGCGGTCATGTGCTGGCGCGGGGTCTTCTGCTCCAGCAGCTCCAGGATGCGCATCCTGGGGTGCGTGACCTTGAGGCCCGCTTTGCGAAGGTCGAGGGATTCCATGCTGTCTCCAGGCGGTCTGCGCTGAATGGCGGCGGGCCGAAACGGTTGCGAACGTGGGCCGGAGTGTATCATCGGCGGGTTCCCGACTTTCGCCTGTCCCCATGCGCAACCTCTTCGTCACGCTCATCGTCGCCGGCCTGCTCACGGGCTGCGGCATCATCTACAAGCAGCCGATCTATCAGGGCAGCCTGGTGCAGCCCACCGCCGTGGAGCAGTTGCGGGAAGGCATGAGCCGGCAGCAGGTCTCGGCGCTGCTCGGCACGCCGTCGATCGCCGATCCGTTCCACCACGATCGTTGGGACTACACCGCCAGCCAGCGCAACAATCGCCTGGGCCGCACCGAGATCAAGAACCTCACCGTCTGGTTCGAGAACAACCAGGTCGCGCGCTGGGAAGGCGAGTACTTCCCCAAGCAGGACGAGGAACTCGCCGCGGAAATGCGCAAGTTCGGCAACCTGCCGCGCGAACGCCGCCGCTGATCGGCCGCACGACGCATCATCCGAAACGACCGGCCGCTGGCCGGTCGTTTCATTTCCGGGCCGGGCGTTCGGCCGCGCGTCGGCGTCGCGCGTCCTTGGGATCGACCTGCAGCGGCCGCAGCAGTTCCAACCGGTCGCCATCGTGCAGCGGCGTATCCGGCGCCACCCGCTCGCCAAACACCGCCACGCCGTCGACCCCGTCCATCGGCAGGCCGCAGCGCGCGAGCGCATCGGCGACCCGGGCCCCGGGGGCCAGCGTCAAGGTCACCGACTCGAACTGCCGCGGCCAGGCCAGCACCACGTCGACACGCGGGCCTGCGTCGCTCACGCCTCGCGTCCGGCCACACGCACGAAGTCGTCGACCATGCGGTCGGCCAATCCCCGGAACCCGGCCGTGAGCGCCGGCAGCAACAGACGGCTGCGCGGCTCGAAATCCAGGGTGAGGGTCACCTTGCAGGCGGCCGCGTCGAGCGCCTTGAACTCCCAGCGTCCCTCCAGCCGCTTGAACGGGCCGTCCTTGAGGTGCATGTCGATGCGGTGCGGCGGATCGAGCGCGTTCTCGGTCAGGAACCAGGTCCGCAGCGCGCCGATGCCGAGGTCCAGCCGGGCCACCTGCCGTTCCGGGGTGGACTCGATCACCTCGGCCCGGTCGCACCAGGCGAACCGCGTCGGGTAGGCCTCGACATCGTGGACCAGGGCGAACATCCGCGAGGCGGGTTGTTCGACCAAAGCGCTGCGTTCGATCTTCGGCATGAAGGCTCTGCGTATGCGGGAGTGTCCTCGCCAGCCCGATTCGGGGACAATGGCGGGATGGCTAAACAAGCGGGCAAGGATAAGGCAAACGGCGCGACCATCGCGCTGAACAAGCGTGCGCGTCACGAGTACCACCTCGAGGAACGTTTCGAGGCGGGCGCCGCCCTGCAGGGTTGGGAGCTCAAGGCGATTCGCGCAGGCCGCGCCAACATCGGCGAAAGCTATGCCGTCGTCCTGCACGGCGAGATCTTCCTCGTCGGCGCGCAGATCACCCCGCTGATCTCCACGTCCAGCCACGTGGTGCCCGAGTCCCGACGCTCCCGCAAGCTGCTGCTGCACCGGCGCGAGATCGACCAGTTGATCGGCAAGGTCGAGCGCGACGGCTACACCCTGGTGCCCACCGCGCTTTACTGGAAGGGCAACAAGGTCAAGGCGGAGATCGCGCTGGCCAAGGGCAAGCAGAAGCACGACAAGCGTGACACCGAACGCGAGCGCGACTGGAACCGGGAAAAGCAGCGCGTCCTGC
This sequence comes from Luteimonas abyssi, assembly GCF_001482195.1. Classification (GTDB taxonomy): domain Bacteria; phylum Pseudomonadota; class Gammaproteobacteria; order Xanthomonadales; family Xanthomonadaceae; genus Luteimonas; species Luteimonas abyssi. The sequence goes on from NZ_KQ759763.1 coordinate 1,777,144, forward strand.
GGCGCCACAACAAGGACGCCTGACGTCGATCACCGCGGCGCCGGCCGGACTCAGCCCGCCGACGTGTCCTCGCCCTCGGGCAGCGTGAACCAGAAACAGGCGCCCTCGCCTTCCTGCGCCTCCGCCCAGACCTCGCCACCATGGCGCTCGACGATCCGGCGCACCGACGCCAGACCGATCCCGTGCCCGGGGTACTCGTCCTGGCGATGCAGACGCTGGAACGGCCGGAACAGCTTGGACGCATACGCCTGCGAGAAGCCCACGCCGTTGTCACGCACGAAGAAGGCCTCACCGCCGTCCTGCCGGCGTGCACGGCCGATCTCGATCCGCGCACGCGCGCGGCCGCCGCTGAACTTCCAGGCATTGCCGATCAGGTTCTGCAGCAGATTGGCGACCAGGGCGGGGTCGCCATGTGCCTCGAGCCCCTCGCCGATCGCCACCTCGACATCGCGGCCCGTTTCAGTCTGCTGCAGCTCCACGACCACCTGCTCCGCGATCGCGCCCAGATCCAGCGACTGCCTGCTCAACTCGGCACGGGACAGCCGCGCCATCTGCAGCAGGGCATCGATCAACGCATCCATGCGCCGGGTCGCGGCCCGGATCCGCCCGAGATAATCGCGCCCGGTGTCGTCGAGCGCCGCGCCGTGACGGTCGGCGAGGATCCGCGAGAAGCCGTCGATGGCACGCAATGGCGCGCGCAGATCGTGGGACACGCTGTAGGAGAACGCCTCCAGCTCATGGTTCGCGCGCTCGAGCTGGCGGGTCCGGTGAGCCACCCGTATCTCCAGGGTCCGGTTGAGGGCGCGCACGCGCTCCTCGGCGCGATACCAGTCGGTGACATCGTCGATCTGCAGCAGCCGCACCACTTCTTCGCTGGCCTCGCCCGGCACCGGCGCCGAGAACAGCCGCACGCGCCGGCGACTGCCATCGTCGCGCCGCAGGACCCGGCTGGCCCGATACACGCCCTCGCGCGCATGCGCGCCGGCCTCCTCGTCCTCGACCTCCACGGCGTCGCGCCCGTCCGCGAACAGAAGCGCCATATCCTGGCCGATCAGGCTTTCCAGCGGGCGTCCGACAATCGTCGCCAGCGCCGGATTGGCATCCACGATCCGATCCTCGTCGTCGAGCAGGGCCTTGCCGATCGGCGAGTGCGCCATCGCGCTGCGGAACCGGGATTCGCTGCGCCGGTAGGAATCGCTCATCCGCATCGCCAACCGCTCCGCATGCAGCCGGGTGCGCGCCAGCGACCAGACCGTGGCCGACAGCAACAGCGCCGCGAGGATGCCGACCAGGACCGTGGCGCTGCCCATGCGCCACAGGCCCAGGCCGGGTCGCAACGAAACGAAGTCGACATGCCACTGCCGGCCATAGACCTCCTGGGTCGCGCTCATGGCCTGGTGGCCCTTCGCGACGAGGCCGGCGTAATCGGAATCGACATACAGGTCCCGGGGCGCATCGTCGGTCACGTCCGAGATCCTGATCGCGAGGGTGCGCGGCCAGTGGGCGAGCGATTGCGGAATGAACGTCCGTGCGCGTACCGGCACGTAGGTCCAGCCCTGCAGCGCGATGCGGCGGCCCTCGACCGTATCCGGCCGAATCCCGCCGTAGTACACCGGTGTGAACAGCAGGGCGCCCTCCGGCGTGTCGTCCTGGGCGCGCCGCAGCCGCAGAGGCCCGGTCAACCGCGACTCGCCTTCGTCGCGGGCCCGCTCCATGGCCGCGCGCCTGACGGGTTCGCTCAGCATGTCGTAACCCAGGGTGATGCGATGTTCCGGCGTCCGCGGCTCGAGATAGAGCACCGGACCGTAGGCCGCGCGCACGCCGCGCGGTTCGATCGCGAACAACCCTTTGCCTTCCGCGCGCTGCTCCAGTTGCAGCTCGCGCAGACTCTCCGGCACGAGATACGGCGCGTAGCCGAGCGTGCCGGCGCCGGCGCCCTGCCCCACCTGCAGGCCGTCCACGTAGCTGCGCCATTGCTGCGCGCTGGGCCGCTCCAGCGAGGCGAACAACGAGGCCCCGCCGCGCGCGCTCAGCTCGTAGGCCAGCAGGCGCTGCGACAGCAGATCCAGCACCTGGGTGACGTCCTCGGCCATATGCGCCTGGCGCAACTGCTGGTCGCGCTGGAACTCCACCCGCCCGTACAGCGCGACCAGCAACAGCGAGCCCACCAGCACCGCGAGGGCCAGCCCGTCGGCCATGCGGGTACTTCCGTGCACCCCGTTCGACTCGCGCATGTCCCGCTCGTTCCCGTGCATCCCCATCGCCGTCGTGTGCCCGCACCGGATGAACGAATCCGCCTCCGGCGCGGGTTTCTACTTGAGTCCCTCGCTGTCGCCCCTATACTGGCGCATGTCGGCGACAAACGACATTCCCGGGGGTGCATTGGCTTCGACGGGGGTCGCAAAGTTGTCTGGCGCATGCCGAGGGGGCAGCTTTCCTCGTTAATCCAGCGGCAAAACTCATAGTTGCCAACGACGACAACTACGCACTGGCCGCTTAAGGCCTAAGCCCCGAACCCATCTTGTGTCCGTGCTCGTGGGTGTAGGGTCATTATCACGGAATCGCCGGGGGTGGCTGCCTGTCAGCTCCTGGTCAACACAAAGCAGGCTGGTCCCGGGATGCGCTTCGCACACCGTGCTGTTCCGGGACGAGACTCAACGGTGAGCTAAGCATGTAGTGCTGGAAGCGGAGTGCCTTCGGACGGGGGTTCAATTCCCCCCACCTCCACCAATGACCGGTCCCTCAGGGGCCACAGAAGGCCGGAAACTCGCAGTGGAATGCGGTTTCCGGCCTTTTTCTTGTCCGTCCCAGTCCATGCGAGTCCGTTGCAGACCGTGAGACCGTGGGGGTGCATAAGGGGGTACATCGAGGTTCCCGCGCACTTCGTACCCTCCGGACGTCTCTGGTCGGCACCTGCCGCTCGCACCGCGGGACCACGGCGCTATCCCGGACCGGCGCGCCCGAACGCGGCTTCGCCTCTTCGTCGCCGCTGCAGGAACGGGCAAATTTCCGGTAGGTCTCGCCATATCGCGATGTCACCGGGCGGCCTAACGTTGGGGACATTGCGCAGCGGGTGCGGCCGATACGTCACACGGCCGCCTCGACATGCCGATGTCATCCCCCCGAGACGATCCAGGATCTTTCCCGATGAGCAGATGGACCACCAACGACATACCGTTGCAGGCCGGCCGGACAGCCGTGGTGACCGGGACCGGCGGGATCGGTTTCGAGATCGCACTCGCCCTGGCCCGGGCCGGAACGCGGGTGGTGATCGCCGGCCGCAACCCCGACAAGGGCGCCCAGGCGGTGGCCGCCATCCACCAGGCCATTCCCGCGGCCCAGGTGATGTTCGGCCAGGTCGATCTGGGCGACCTCGCCTCGATCGATGCCTTCGCGTATCGCCTGGCGCAGGAACAGGACAGCCTCGATATCCTGATCAACAATGCCGGCGTCATGAACCCGCCGACCCGGCGCGAGACCCGCGATGGGTTCGAGCTCCAACTCGGCACCAACCATCTCGGGCATTTCGCGCTGACGGCCGGTCTGCTCCCGCTGCTGAAGCGGGGAAACACCCCGAGGGTGGTATCGCTGAGCAGCGTGGCGGCCCGCGACGGCGCCATCGATTTCGACAACCTCCAGGCCGAACACGGCTACAAGCCGATGTCCGTCTACAGCCAGTCGAAGCTGGCGTGCCTGATGTTCGCGCTCGAGTTCGACCGGCGCAGCCAGGCGGGTGGCTGGGGCGTGGCGGGGATCGCCGCGCACCCTGGCGTCTCGCGTACCGACCTGCTGCCCAACGGCGCGGGGCGCACCAGCGCCGCGGGATTGGCCCGGCGATTCCTCTGGTTCCTGTTCCAGCCGGCCTCCCAGGGCGCATTGCCGGCGCTCTTCGCGGCCACCGACCCCGCCGCACGACGTGGTGCCTACTACGGACCCGACAGACTGGGCGAAACCCGTGGACACCCCACCGAAGCCAAGATGCCCAAGCAGGCCCTGGACGCCACCGTCGCGTCGCGGCTCTGGGAGGTGTCCCAGCGGCTGACGCGCACGTCGTTCGGGTAGAGGCTCCGCCCCTGCCGCTGCCCCCTCCCGCCTCGAACGAAAAAAGGGCCGCACGGAGCGGCCCTTCTTCGCTTACGCCACCCGTGAACGAGGCGACTGAAGCGACGTTTACTGCTGGATCGGCACCAGGGTGATCTCGACGCGGCGATTCTGCGCGCGACCGGCCTCGGTCCCGTTGTCGGCGATCGGACGGCTGAAGCCGGCGCCGACCGTGATCATCCGCTGCTGGTTGATGCCCTGCCCGCCCAAGTACTGCGACACGGCCTGCGCCCGGCGCTCGGACAACTGCTGGTTGTAGCTGGCGCTGCCCTGGTTGTCGGTATGGCCGGCGATCTCGATCACCGTCTGCTCGTACTGGCGCAGCGTGCTGGCGACGTTGTTGAGGACCGGATAGAACTGCGGCTGGATGTCGGCCTGGTCGAACCCGAAGGTCACGTTGCCCGGCATGTTGAGGGTGATGTTGTCGCCCTGGCGCACGACATCGACACCGGTGCCGGCCATCTGGCGGCGCAGCTCCGCTTCCTGGCGATCCTGGTAGGAGCCGACTGCGCCACCGGCGAGCGCCCCGACGCCGGCGCCGATCATCGCGTGCTGGCGACGCTCGGTCGCGCTGTCGCCGCTCAACAGACCGGCCACGGCACCGATGCCGGCGCCCACGAGCGCGCCGGTACGGGTGCGGTTCGGATCGTTCGGGTCGTTGGTCTGTCCGGTATAGCTGGCACAGCCGGTCATCAGCAGGGCGCTGGCGAGGGCGGCGGTCAGGCCGGTGGTCACTGACTTGCGCATGGTCGTCTCCCTTGAGGTCCGCCGGAACGTCCGGCTTGGTTGAAGTAGCGACCGCATCCTAGCCATGGCGGAGTGGCGGAGGGGTGACGGTATACGTCACCGGACACCACCCATTCATTTTTCCGGACGCCCGCGCGAAGACACCTTGCCGTAGGCATCGAGTGCCGCCTGCCGCCCTTCCGCGAGATCGACGATCGGCGCCTTGGGATAGCCGCGCAGGGACTTGAGCGCCGCCGCCGGCACCTCCCAGGGTGCGAGCCGATGACGCGCCGGCAGCGTTTCGAGCTCCGGCAACCAGCGCAACACGTAGGCCGCCTCGGGATCGAAGCGCTGCGCCTGGGTCAGCGGGTTGAACACCCGGAAGTACGGCGCCGCATCGGCACCGGTCCCGGCCACCCATTGCCAACCGAGCGTGTTGTTGGCCAGGTCGGCATCGACCAGCGTGTCCCAGAACCACCGCGCACCATGCCGCCAGTGGATGCGCATGTGCTTGGTCAGATAGCTGGCGACGATCATCCGTACCCGGTTGTGCATCCAGCCGGTATGCCAGAGCTCGCGCATCCCGGCATCGACGATCGGCACCCCGGTCCGCCCGCGCTGCCAGGCCTCCAGCCGCGCGCCCCGCGCCGGCGCCCACTGGAAATCCTCGAAGCGCGGGTTGAGGTTCTCGTCGACGGTCCGCGGGAAATGATGCAGCAGATGGTGGGCGAACTCGCGCCAGCCCAGTTCGGCGACGAAGGTCTTGCCGTCCTCCCCCGCATCGCGCTCTCGTGCGGCGTGTGCCACCCGGGCGATGGACACCTCGCCGAAATGCAGGTGTGGGGACAGCCGCGAGGTGCCACGCGCCGCCGGCAGATCGCGCGCACGGCCGTAGCCGTCCAGGCCTGCATCGAGGAAGTGCGTGAGCGCCGCACGCGCGCCCGGCTCGCCCGGGGTGAACCGATCCCAGCAGCCCGCGTCCCAGCCACGCGCCGGCCGCAGGTGCAGCCCGTCGAGCGGCACGCCGTGCGGAACCGCATCGTCGTCTTCGAGCGTCTCGAAGCGTGCCGGTGCATCCCACAATCGCGGCGCCCGCCATTGCCCCAGCGCGCGCTTCCAGAAGGGGGTGAAGACCTTGTACGGATCCCCCTGGCCGGTCTCGATCTCCCACGGCTCGAACAGCAAGGCGCCGTTGAAGCTCTCGGCGCGCAGGCCGCTGCGTCGCAGCGCGCGCTTGATCTCGGTGTCGCGTGCCTCGACGGCGGGCTCGTAGCGCCGGTTCCAGAACACCGCCTCGGCACCGACCGCTGCGCAGATCGACTCCAGTGTCGCCAGCGTCGGGCCATGGAAGCAGCGCAGTTGCGATCCGCGTTCGCGCAGACGGGCATCGAGCGCCGCCAGCGCGTGGTGCCGCCACGCATCCGAGGCCGCACCGGGGCGCCAGTCGCCCTCCTCGGCAGGCGCATGGATGTACACCATCAGCGGCACGTAGCCGCCGTCGATGGCGGCACGCAATGCCGGGTTGTCGTCGAGACGGAGGTCGTTGCGGAACCAGACGAGGGCGATCTGCATGCCGCAGTATCGATCAATCGGGTCGAAGCGGCGTCAAGCCGGTGTCGCGCCCGCCTCGGTCTGCCGCCGCGCTATGCCTCGACCGGCGGCAGATACTCACGCGGAATGCGGTCGTTGAGTCCGACCAGAAACTCGTACGGGATGATGCCGGCCGCCTCCGCCAGCGCTTCCACGCGCAACATCGCGCCGCGCTGCTCCCCGACCAGGATCACCTCGTCCTCGTTGAACGCGCTGTCGTGGCCGATGTCGACCATGAACTGGTCCATGCACACCCGCCCCACCACCGGGTAAAGGTGGCCGTGGATCAGCACCTGACCGCGCCCGGACAACGCGCGGGGATACCCGTCGCCATAACCGATCGGCACGGTCACCACGCGGGTATCGTCCGTCGGCGCCCAGGTCGCTCCGTAGCTCACGGTCCGGCCTGCGCGCACCACCTTGAAGTACACCACCCGCGAAACCAGCGACAGCGCCGGCGCCACTTCCACTGTCGCGCGTGCTGCCGGATCCGGCAGGACGCCGTAGAGCATGATCCCCGGCCGCACCAGATCGAGATGGGTCGCGGGCGCATGCAGGATGCCGCCCGAGTTCGCCAGATGGCGCAATGGCATGCGCGCCCCGATCCTGTCGAAATGAGCGCACGCCTCGAGAAAGCGCTCCAGCTGAAGCGCCGTCATCGCCGAGGTCGGATCGTCCGCGCAGGCCAGGTGCGAGTAGATACCCTTGATCTCGCACCAGCGCGACGCCACCGCGGCCTCCACGAAGGCAGCGGCCGAGTAATGGTGTACCCCGATCCGCTCCATGCCGGTGTCCACCTTCAGGTGCACCACCGCGCGTGTGCCCATGGCCTCGGCGGCCGCCTCGACCTGCCGGAGCTTGTCGAGCGACGACACCGTGATCTCCAGGTCGTGGGCCAGGAACTGCCCGACCTGCGGCCCGAAGATGCCGCCCAGCACCAGGATCGGCACCGTGATCCCTGCGCGGCGCAGCGCGACGCCTTCCTCCAGGAACGCCACCCCCAACTGATCGACGCCGGCCTGCTGCAATCGCCGCGCGACCGGCACCAGCCCATGCCCGTAGGCGTTGGCCTTGACGATCGCCATCGCCGGCGTCCCGGTATGCGTGCGGATACGGTCGAGATTACCGGCGATGCGGTCGAGATCGACCACGATCCGGGTCGGGCGCTGGTCGACGGAGATCGTCATAGCGCGGCGCCCACCCCTTCGAGACGGAGGGCGTGATGTCCGGGAGTGAGCATGGAAACGGATTGTAGCCGTGTGCGCCTGCGGCTACTCGAAGCTGCCCATCGCGTCGTTGGCGAGGTTGTCGAACCGGGTGTACTCGCCGAAGAAGCGCAGCTTGAACGACCCGGTCGGGCCGCTTCGGTGCTTGCCGATGATGACCTCGGCCAGGCCCTTGTCGGGCGAGTTTTCCTTGTTGTAGTACTCGTCGCGGTAGATGAAGATGATCATGTCCGCGTCCTGCTCGATGGCGCCCGACTCGCGCAGGTCGGCCATCACCGGGCGCTTGTCGGTACGCGATTCCAGCGAGCGGTTGAGCTGCGACAACGCGATCACCGGCACATTGAGCTCCTTGGCCAGACCCTTGAGCGAACGCGAGATCTCGGAGATTTCGGTCGCGCGGTTCTCGCTGTTGCCCGGCACCTGCATCAACTGCAGGTAGTCGATGACGATCAGGCCCAGGTCGTGCTCGCGCTTCAGCCGGCGCGACTTCGCCCGCAGCACGTCGGGGGACAGGCCCGGCGTGTCGTCGATGAAGATCTTCGATTCCTTGAGCATGCGGATCGCCGCGGTCACGCGGCTCCAGTCCTCGTCCTCCAACTGGCCGGTCCGCAGGCGGGTGGCGTTGATGCGGCCGTTGGACGAGATCAGGCGCAGCGCGAGCTGGCTGGCCGACATTTCCATCGAGAACACCGCCACCGCCTTCTTCGACTTCAGCGCGGCGTACTCGGCGATGTTGAGCGCCAGCGTGGTCTTGCCCATGGCCGGGCGCGCCGCCAGGATCAGCAGGTCGGTGGGCTGCAGGCCCGAGGTCATCTGGTCGAAGGCCTCGTAACCGGTCGGCAGGCCGGTGATGCCGTCGCCGTTGGCGAAGCGGGTCTGCAGCACGTCGAAGGCTTCGGCCATCGCCTTGTTGATGGCGGTGAAATCGGTGCGACCGCGCGCGCCGGCCTCGGCGATCGCGAACACCTGCTGCTCGGCCTTGGAGAGGATCTCGCTGGAGTCGCGGCCCTCGGGCTGGAACCCGTCGTTGACGATCTCGGTGCCGACGTCGATCAGCTGCCGCATCACCGCCTTGTCGCGCACGATCTCGGCGTAGGCACGGATGTTGGCCGCCGACGGCGTGGTGCTGACCAGCTCGATCAAGTAGGCGCCGCCGGCGACCTGCTCGGAGGCACCCTGCGATTCGAACCACTCGCCCAGGGTGACCGCATCGAACGGCCGGTTACGCTCGGCCAGCTCGCGGATCGCGCGGAAGATCAACTGGTGGTCACGCCGGTAGAAGTCGTTGTCGACCAGCATGTCGGCGACGCGGTCGAACGCCTCCGGTGCCAGCATCAGGCCACCGAGGACCGCCTGCTCCGCCTCCACCGATTGCGGCGGCAGCCGCAGCTGGTCGATACGGACGTCGTGTTCGTGACCGCCGCGGTCGCCGCGGTCGCTGAAACGGGGTCGAGCGGACATCGGGATTCGAACTCCTGTGGCGGTACGCGGCACCCGGTCGTGCCATGGCGAGCGCCGGGTCGACATCGTAGTCGCCCTGGGCTCGGGGGGGTGCAGACAACTCTGTTGACGAGCTGTGGATAACCTGGGGAGATCGCACAGGCCGCGACGCCACCCGGGTCCGGGCACGGCGGCGGCGATCGTCCGTCCGGTCCGGGCCGCGCCCGGCGATCCACACGGGGCCGGGACCACCCCCCGAAAACAAGACGGGCGCCTCTCGGCGCCCGTCCCGTCGAACCGGAAACGCGCGGATCAGACCGCGACGGCTTCCTGCTCGATGACCACCTTGACGGTGGTTTCGACGTCGGCCAGCAGATGCACGACCACTTCGTACTCGCCCACGTGGCGAATCGGACCTTCGCCCATCACCACTTCGGACTTGTTGAACTCCACGCCCGACTGCGCCGACAGCGCCTCGGCGATGTCGCGGTTGGTGATCGAGCCGTACAGCTTGCCTTCCGACGACGCGTTGGCCTTCAGCGAGACGGTGAAGTCCTCGGCCTCGATCTTCGACAGGCGCACGCTCGCGGCGTCGTGCTGGTCCTTGGCCTTGGCCTCGTACTCGGCGCGCTTGGCCTCGAACGCGGCCAGGTTGCCGGCGGTCGCCGGCACGGCCTTGCCCTGCGGGACGAGGAAGTTGCGGCCGTAGCCCGGCTTCACCTCGACGGTGTCGCCGAGATTGCCGAGGTTGGTGATCTTCTGCAGCAGGATCAGTTTCATGGGATTGCTCCGTGTTCGTTAGTGGCCCGACGCCGGCAATGCGGCGCGCGTGACCACAACGGGTGCTGTCCGAAACGGACGGAAACGTCTTACGGGACGCGCGCCCGCACCGACAGGTGCGGACGCGGCGGCAACCATCAGACGTTGTGGTTGTCGGTGTACGGGATCAGGGCGAGATAGCGGGCACGCTTGACCGCGGTCGCCAGCTGGCGCTGGTAGCGCGACTTGGTGCCGGTGATGCGGCTCGGCACGATCTTGCCGTTCTCGGTGATGTTCTGGCGCAGGGTGTTGAGATCCTTGTAGTCGATCTCCTTCACACCCTCGGCGGTGAACTTGCAGTACTTGCGGCGACGGAAGAACTTGGACATGTCAGGGCTCCTCAGGCGGCTTCGGCGTTGTCGTCGGCCTTGTCGGCCTTCGGGGCATCATCACCGGCGGTGTCGTCATCGCGACGGCGACGCTCGGGGCGCTCGGGCTTGTCGCCCTTGTCGTCCTTGTTCTTCATGATCAGGGACTGTTCGGTGACCGCTTCGTCCTGGCGGATCACCAGGTGGCGCAGGATCGCGTCGTTGAAGCGGAAGGTCTCGACCAGTTCGTCGAGCACCGACTGGTCGGCCTCGATGTTGAACAGCACGTAGTGCGCCTTGACCAGGTTGTTGATCGGGTAAGCCAGCTGACGGCGGCCCCAGTCTTCCTGGCGGTGGATGGTGCCGTTGCCGGTCTGGACGATCGAGGTGTAACGCTCGACCATCGCCGGCACCTGCTCGCTCTGGTCCGGATGGACCAGGAACACGATTTCGTAGTGACGCATGGTGGTTCCTTTCGGTTATCGGCCGCGCGGCGATGCCGTGCGGTGTGGACAGCCCCCCGTCGTGGGTCCAGCAGGACACGCGGTGGAGCAAGGGCTTCCGGGGCTGGACGCGAGGCCCAGAGACACAGGAAGCCTAGCATTTTCGCAGACCCGGCGCCCCACGGCAACGGGCAGGCAGCCCGGGCGCCCGGACCCGCGGGGTATCGCGTCGGCCGGTCTTCCGGCTGCCGGGCGCGCGCTCGGCCCGGACGCGCCCGAGCGTGCCCGCCCGACGCCGGTGAACGCTGCGTCGATTCGGCCCTGCGCTGGCGCGTGGCCATCTTCACGCACGTATTCAGATCCGGCGCCCCACCGCCCCCCCGGGCTGTGCCCGACCCTCGATTTACGGCCGCCCAGGCGATGCGCGACCGCACCGCACCGCGCAGTCATGCATCGATAACGGACTTGTCATGGCGCTGGAGTGCGGCCACGGGCGGGCTCAGGGCAGCGTCTTCGCTTCCGTGCCACTGCCCCCGAGCGGCCGGCCCATCACCCGACGCCCACCGCTTCCAAGGAGACCTCCGATGTCCTGTCGCTCCGTGCCGGCGCTGTCTCGGCGCCCCGTATCCGCGCTCGCCGCGGCGCTCGCGCTCGTTCTGATCCCCACATTGGCTCACGCCGCACCGCCGACCTTGACCGACCTCGGCGCCCATCACTACGTGCAGGACGTCTCCGACGATGGCGCGGTGGCGGTCGGGCTGTTCGACGATCGGGACACGGGGACCATCGGCGTCTCGCGATGGACAGAGACTGGCGGCACCGACGTCATCGGCGGGCTGGGACGGAACCCCGGCGCCGGATCGCCGGCGGTTTCGGCCGACGGCAGCAGGATCGCGGCCACCGTGAGCGGCGACGTCACCACGGCCGCCTTCTGGAGCGAAGCCGAAGGTTGGCAACCCATCGACGGCCTCGGTTTCCTGCCGCCTTATCCGGGCTGGGGCACCTACGCCAATGCCATTTCCGCCGACGGCCAGCGCCTTGCCGGCGGCACCATCGCCGCCCCGGTGACCCTGGGGCGCATGCGTGCCTTCAGCTACAACCCCGACGATTGGCAAGACCGCTGGTCCGATTTCGGCTGGCAGGAACTGCCGCTGCTGCGCAAGGGCAGCTTCTCCGAAGCGACCGCCATCTCCAACGACGGCACCGTACAGGCGGGCCGCTCGACCACCGGCATCAGCAGCGCGTTCCGGGCGGTCATGTGGAAAGACGGCCGGGTCAGCGAGCTTCCTGGCTACGGCGACGACCACCTCGGCGGCGAGAGCGTGGCCTGCAATGGCGACTGTTCGGTGATCGTCGGCGGCGGTGGCGGCAACAGCGCGTTCGCGCCCGTGCTCGCATGGCGCTACCGCCCGGCCGACGTCCGCCGGCCGGCCTGCCATCTTCAACCGCACGCCGACGCACCGCGCGACGCACTGCGCTACTACGCGCGCAGCACCAGCGAAGACGGCAACGTGATCGTCGGTTCGTACCACTACAACCAGGTCTCGGACGATGGCTGGATCAGGAATCTGTCGAAGGGATTCATCTGGATCGGCGATGCCACGGGCGGCACCATGCACGATCTCCAGGGCTATCTCACGCGTCTCGGGCAACCCGGCCTCGCGGGCTGGCAGGACCTGAACGCCACCGGCCTGTCGGCGGATGCGCGTTACCTGGTCGGCTGGGGCGTGGACGCCGCGGGCACCCCGCGCGGTTGGCGCGTCGACTTCGGCGGAGCACCCCGCGCAACCGGCGGAGCCGAGGACCGCACCCGCTGCCCGACCAGCCTGAAGCCCCCGCATGCGCACCTCGCCTCCGCGCCCGCAGCGGAGGCCGACGACTTCCGAGAAACCCCGGAGGGCCGCTTCGGCGACGGGGCCGGCACCGAGTACGTCCTGCGCAACGACGGCATGCGCCTGACCGGCGCGATGGCGGGCAGGAATGAGACGACGGAACTCCTCCCGCTGGGCGGAGGACGCTATCTGACGCCGGGGCAAGGGGTGTTGACCGTGACCCACGACACACGGGGACTGGTCACCGGCATCGAGTCCCTGCGGCCCGATGGCGGCCGCCGTCGGCTCGAGCGGATTGCGGACTGAGGCATCGCCTCCGGAGTCCGTTCCGGCGCCGGGACGGAGCCGGTCCATGCACCGGGCCCAGGCACGCCGTACATGCGCCGCCGGAGGGCGACGAGAGATGATGACGTCGCCGGACGGGGCCGACGCGCAGCGCCTCAGATGGCCTTGTCGGCGTCGGTGGTGAAGCTCTCGCCGCACCCGCACTCGGCGGCCGCATTCGGGTTGTGGAACACGAACTCGTGGTTCAGTCCCTTCTGCGCGAAGTCGATCCGGGTACCATCGACCATCGGCTGGCTGACGGCATCGACATAGATGCGCAGCCCGTCCTGCTCGCTCACGGTGTCGCCCGCGCGCTCCTCGTGCGCGAGATCCACCACGTAGCCCCAGCCGGAACAGCCGGTCTTCTCGACACCGAAACGGATGCCGAGGACACCGGGAGTGCCCGCGACGAAACGGCGGGCGCGGTCGAGGGCGGCGGGTGCGAGGAAGATGGCCATGGATCGATTCTAGCTCCGGACATGCTGCGACGCCTTAGTCGGCGCTGACTTTTCGGTAGACTGCTGCGTTCCGATATCGGTTCCATCAGCACGGGATTCAAGGCATGACGACGGTGAGCGTGGCACAGGCGCTGGCGGGCAAGGTGCCCGAGGGCGGCGAAGTGACGGTGCGTGGCTGGGTGCGGACCCGGCGCGACTCCAAGGCCGGGCTCAGCTTCGTCAACGTGAGCGACGGCTCCGGCTTCCATCCGATCCAGGTGGTGGCATCGTCGAGCCTGTCCAACTACGACGCCGAAGTGAAGCGGCTGACCGCGGGCTGCGCGGTGATCGCCACCGGCACGCTGGTGCGTTCGCAGGGCCAGGGCCAGCAGTTCGAGATCCAGGCCGCGCACGTCGAGGTCGTCGGCTGGGTGGAAGACCCCGAGACCTACCCGATCCAACCGAAGGCGCATTCGTTGGAGTTCCTGCGCGAGGTCGCGCACCTGCGTCCGCGGACCAACCTCTTCGGCGCGGTCACCCGCATCCGCGATTGCCTCGCCAAGGCGGTGCACCGCTACTTCCACGAGCACGGCTACTACTGGATCAGCACGCCGATCGTCACCACCTCCGACGCCGAGGGCGCCGGGCAGATGTTCCGGGTCTCCACGCTGGACCTCGCCAACCTGCCCCGAGACGCACAGGGCGGGGTGGATTTTTCCCGCGACTTCTTCGGTCGCGAGGCGTTCCTGACCGTTTCCGGTCAGCTCAACGTCGAGGCCTACTGCCTGGCGATGTCCAAGGTCTACACCTTCGGCCCGACCTTCCGCGCCGAGAACAGCAACACCACCCGCCACCTGGCGGAGTTCTGGATGGTCGAACCCGAGATCGCCTTCGCCGACCTGGCCGAGAACGCACGCGTGGCCGAGGATTTCCTCAAGTATCTGTTCCGCGCGGTACTCGACGAGCGCGGCGACGACATGGGTTTCATCGCCGAGCGCGTGCAGAAGGACGCGATCGAGCGCCTGGAGAAGTTCGTCAACGCCCCGTTCGAGCGCATCGAGTACGGCGACGCCATCGAGCTGCTGCGCAACTCCGGCCACCGTTTCGAGTTTCCGGCCGAATGGGGTCTGGACCTGCAGACCGAGCACGAGCGCTGGCTCACCGAGCAGCACGTCGGCCGCCCGGTGGTGGTGACCAATTACCCCGAGCACATCAAGGCGTTCTACATGCGCCTCAACGACGACGGTCGCACCGTGGCCGCGATGGATGTGCTGGCGCCGGGCATCGGCGAGATCATCGGCGGTGCCCAGCGCGAGGAGCGTCTGGACGTGCTCGACACCCGCATGGACCAGTTCGGTCTCGATCGCGAGCACTACGACTGGTACCGCGATTTCCGCCGCTACGGCAGCGTGCCGCACGCCGGCTTCGGCCTCGGTTTCGAGCGCCTGGTGGTGTACGTGTGCGGGCTGTCCAACATCCGCGACGCCATCCCCTACCCGCGCGCACCGGGCCACGCGGAGTTCTGATCGCATGGCTCTGCTGGCCGGGGTCGTCGCCATGATCGTTGCCGGGATCGTCGCCGGCCCGCGTACGCCGCAGCAAGCGGGTCCCGGCGGGGTCAAGACGATCGTGCGGCATCGCCGACCGGCGCGTGCGCCGATCCTGGCCGCAGGATCCAGCCTCGTCTCCGCGGTCGCCGCGGCCTGGGCGCGTTGATGTCGTCCGTTTTCACCGGGAGTCCGCCTTGACCCTGTTCTTCGCCCTGGTCTTCGTCGGCGTCGCCATCGGCGGCGGCTGCGCCTTCGTCATTTTCTGGCCGCTGTCGCTGGTGCACCTGCGCGAGCGCGAACCGGCGATCCGCGCCAAGCTGGGCGAGAGCCCGTTTCTGAGCCCATCGGCACTGCGCTGGCTGCTGTCGGGCGACTACCGCGAAGTGCGCGACCGGCGCTTCACCGGCCTGGCCACGCCGGCGCGCATCGCCCTGGTGGTCACCGTATGCGGCGTCGTCATGGCGGCGATGCTGGCGCTCTGGGCGCTGAGCTGATCCGAACGACCGCGCGCCGGGCACGGCCGCCACCCGTTTCAGAGGAACCCGTTCAGAGGAACCCGTCATGCACCACGACATCCGCAATCCCGCCGTCGACGACAGCTACGACGAATGGTGGCTGGCCAGCCTCGGCCGCACCGTGGTCTGGGCCCGCCTGCGCGTGCGCGTCGGCGGTACCGCCGAAGTCTTCGACAGCGACGGCAACACCTTGTCCTACGACAGCGAGGACACCGCTCGGGCCGCCCTGCTCGACGCCGAATTCGTCGGCTACGACGGCCTCGACGAGGACGACGCCCTCGCCCGCGGATTCTCCCTGAACGAGCTGGCGCCGCCCCAGGCTGAGGACGACGACCGGCTGCGGCCGCTGATGGTGCGCGCACTGGCGGGCGGCAACGCCTGACCGCCCTGCGGCGGATCGACAGCGCCCACCGCGCCGACGCGCCGGTCCCGGCCCCGCACACCTTCGACCCTTCGAGGGAGACCCATGCACACCCCCGCTGCATTCGCGGTCGCCGACCTCGCCGCACTCGATGCGCTGCTCTCGAACGATCCCTTCGTCACCCTGGTCACCGTCGAGGCGGATGGCACGCCATGCGCCACGCAGTTGCCGGTCCTGTACCGGCGCGAGGCCGGGGCCGTGCTGATCGAAGGCCACTGGGCGCGGCCGAATCCGCAATCGTGCCATGCCGGCTCGGCGCTGCTGATCGTGCAGGGGCCGCACGCCTACGTCTCGCCGGGCTGGTACCCGGACAAGGAGGCCGCGTCGCGCGTGCCGACGTGGAACTACGCGACCGCTCACCTCACCGGCACCCTGGAACGCTTCGACGACGAGCCCGGTCTCGCCGATCTGGTGGTGCGCACCAGCGGTGCGTTCGAGGCCCGCGTCGGCGGCGACTGGCGATTCGATCCGATGGCCCCGCGCTTCCGGCGCCAGCTCGCCGGCATCGTCGGCTTCCGCTTCGTGCCCGGGCGCATCGTCATCAAGCACAA
This sequence comes from Luteimonas abyssi, assembly GCF_001482195.1. GTDB lineage: Bacteria > Pseudomonadota > Gammaproteobacteria > Xanthomonadales > Xanthomonadaceae > Luteimonas > Luteimonas abyssi. The sequence goes on from NZ_KQ759763.1 coordinate 1,793,427, forward strand.
GCTGAGCCAGAATCATCCCGAGGCGAACCGGCGCGCGGTCTCCGCGGCGCTGGCCACAGGCGACGCGGGCGCACGCGACGTGGCCGCGTTGATGCGCGCCACACTGCCGTCGAACGCACCCGCCACCGACTGACCCGCCACGCGAACCGGACACCGGACTTCAGGAGCCCCGTATGGACCTCGACCTCACCGGCAGGCACGCCCTCGTGTGCGGCGCTTCCGAAGGCATCGGCCGCGCCGCCGCGCACGAGCTCGCCGCGCTCGGCGCCCGCATCACCGTGCTCGCACGCCGCGAGGCGGCATTGCGCGACGTCGTCCGGGCGTTGCCCGCATCGGCCGGGCAACAGCACGACGTCTGCGTCGCCGACCTGGCCGATGCCACGTCGCTGCGAGGCACGCTGCAGGCGCTGGTCGCACGGCAGCCGGTCGACATCCTGATCAACAACACCGGCGGCCCGCCCGGCGGCAGTGCGCACGAGGCCGCCGCGGAGGCCTACCTGGAGGCGTTCACCCGCCATCTCGTCGCCGGGCAGACCCTCGTCCAGGCGGTCCTGCCGCACATGCGCACGCAGCGCTGGGGCCGCATCGTCAACGTGGTCTCGACCTCGGTGCGCGAGCCGATTCCCGGCCTGGGCGTGTCCAACACCGTACGCGGTGCCGTCGCCGGCTGGGCCAAGACGCTGTCGCGCGAACTCGGTCCCGACGGCATCACCGTCAACAATGTGCTGCCGGGCTTCACCGAGACCGCTCGGATCGACCAGATCGTTCGCGAGCGCGCCGCCCGCGAGTCCCGCGACGAAGCCGCCGTCCGCGCCGACATGGCGGCGAGCGTCCCTGCGCGGCGCTTCGCCCGGCCCGAGGAGACCGGCGGCGTGATCGCGTTTCTGTGCTCGCCGGCGGCGGCCTACGTCACCGGCGTCAGCCTGCCGGTGGACGGCGGACGGATGGCCTCGATCTGATCGACCCGATCCTGTCGGGTTCGCGCTGATCCGCAACACACGGGTGCCGGAGCGCCCCGCGCTGCGCTCACCCGCCGCCGACGCGGGGCCTGCTTCGATGCCGAATGCCTGAAGGTCCCGAAACCCACGCCCTCGCCGACCGCCTGCGGCAGATACTCGTCCGCCGCAAGATCCTCGACGTCGGTTTCCTGGCCCCGGCACTGCGCAAGGAATCCGCTGCACTCACCGGCCAGCGCGTGCGCGGCGTCGACGCGCGCGGCAAGGCGCTGCTGACCCGGTTCGGGAACGGTCTGGTGCTGTACACGCACAGCCACCTGTTCGGGTTCTGGCGGATCGAGGCGCGCGGATGCGAGCACGACACCGCGACCGCGCCGCGGGTGTTGCTGCGGACCCGCACGCACAGCGTGCGCCTGTTCGCCGCACCGTCGGTGCGGGTGGTCGACGAGCGGCAGGTCGAGACGATCCCCTATCTGGCCGGGCTGGGTCCCGACGTGCTCGCCCCCGGGACGACGGCCGCCACGCTGGCGACCCGCACCGGACAGCCGCCGTTCGCGCGCAGGCCCCTGGCCGCGCTGCTGCTCGATCAAGGCTTCGCCGCCGGCATGGGCAACTATCTGCGCTCAGAGGTGCTGTTCGCCGCGCGCCTGTCGCCGCACCGTATCGCCGGCACCCTCGATCGCAACGAAGCGGCACGGCTGGGGCGTGCCCTGCTCGCCGTCCCGCGCCGGTCCTATCGCGCACAGCTCGAACGCGCCGAAGTGAAGCCGGATCTCGTTTCCGGCAAAGCGTATCTGGCCGATACACCGTCGTCGTTCCGCTTCCGGATGTTCGAGCGGGACGGCGAGGCATGCCCCAGGTGCGGCGGCCCCGTGCGGCAAGAGCGGCTGGCGCAGCGACGCCTGTACTGGTGTCCGCACTGCCAGCACTGAGCGGCCATACGCCGACGCACGGCGGCGCCGGATGGGGCTCGGCCGATGGGCCGGTTAAGCTGTAGGGATGTTGCGCTTCGGCCATCTCATCGACGGACAGACCCGCGACGGCAGCCGCCGGCTCGAGGTTTTCGAGCCGGCGCGCGCGACGCCCTACGCGCAGGTCGCGGACGGAACCGCCGCCGACGTGCACGACGCGGTCACCGCGGCCGGGCGCGCCTTCCCCGAATGGAGCCGTTGGCCGGCCGAGCGCCGTGCGCGCTGCCTGGAGCGGCTGGCCGATGCGCTGGAGCAACGTGCGGGCGACTTCGCCCATGCCGAATCGCGCGATGGCGGCAAGCCTTACGCGCTGGCGCACGACGCCGAGATTCCGCGCGCGATCGCCAACCTGCGCTTCTTCGCCCACGCCGCCACCCAGTTCGCCAGCGAAAGCCATCACGGCCAGGCCGGTCTCAACTACACCCTGCGGCTGCCGCTGGGCGTGGTCGGCACGATCTCGCCGTGGAACCTGCCGCTGTATCTGTTCACCTGGAAGATCGCCCCCGCGCTGGCCGCCGGCAATACGGTGGTGGCCAAGCCCTCCGAGGTGACGCCCGCGACCGCCGCGATGCTCGGCGCGCTGGTGCGCGATGCGGGTTTCCCGGACGGTGTGCTCAACATCGTCCACGGTCGCGGCGAGACGGTGGGCGAGGCACTGGTGACGCATCCGCAGGTCCGCGCGGTGTCGTTCACCGGCAGCACCGCGGTGGGGCGGCGCATCGCCGGTCTCGCCGCTCCGATGCTGAAGAAGCTCTCGCTGGAACTGGGCGGCAAGAATCCCACCCTGGTCTTCGCCGACAGCGATTGGGAGACCCACCTGGACACCCTGGTGCGCTCCGCCTTCCAGAACAGCGGCCAGATCTGCCTGTGCGGTTCGCGGCTGCTGATCGAGCGCGGCATCGCGCATCGCTTCCGGGATGCCTTCATCGAGCGTGTGCGCGCGCTGCCGGTCGGCGATCCGATGGACCCCGCCGTGCGCGTCGGCCCGCTGGTGTCGCGCGCGCACTTCGACAAGGTGACCTGGGCCATCGAGCGCGCACGCGCCGAGGGCGCACGGGTGCTGTGCGGCGGTGGGCCGCTGGATCGCCCCGGCTGGTTCGTCGCACCGACCGTACTCGACGGCCTCGGCCCGGACGCCGCGACCAACCGGGAGGAAATCTTCGGGCCGGTGGTCACCCTGCAGTCCTTCGAGCGCGACACCGAAGCGCTCGCGCTCGCCAACGCCTCGGACTACGGGCTCGCCGCCAGCGTGTGGACGCGCGATCTCGACCGCGCGCACCGCTTCGCCGCGCATCTGCAGGCGGGCATCGTCTGGATCAACAGCTGGCTGGTCCGCGATCTGCGCACGCCGTTCGGCGGAACGGGTCACTCCGGGCTCGGCCGCGAAGGCGGCCTCGAGGCGATGCGTTTCTTCACCGAGCCGAAGAACGTCGGCCTGTCATTCGAACACCGTCTGCTCTAGCACTCTGGGATAATCGCACCATGGGCGAACTCGACAACCTCCTCCAACGCAACCGCGACTGGGCCGAGCGCGTGCTGCGCGACGACCCGGAATTCTTCCACCGTCTGGAAAACCAGCAGACGCCGCGCTATCTGTGGATCGGCTGTTCCGATTCGCGGGTGCCGGCCAACCAGATCCTCGGCCTCGATCCCGGCGAGGTGTTCGTCCACCGCAACGTCGCCAACGTGCTGTCGCACGGCGACCTCAACGCATTGTCGGTGATCCAGTTCGCGGTCGACGTGTTGAAGGTCGAGCACGTCCTGCTGGTCGGTCATTACGGCTGCGGCGGCGTGCATGCGGCGATGACCGGCGCACGCGTGGGCCTGGTCGACAACTGGCTGCGGCACGTGTCCGACATCAACCACAAACATGCCGACCTGCTGGGTTCGGTCGCCGACGAACGCCTGCGGCATGCGCGCCTGTGCGAGCTCAACGCCATCGAACAGGCGCTCAACATCTGCCAGACCACGGTGGTGCGCGACGCCTGGGCACGCGGGCAGAAGCTGGCCGTGCACGGCTGGGTCTACGCGCTGGGCGACGGCCGCGTGCGCGAACTCGGCATGGATGTGACATCGGTGGAGCAGATCGGCCCGGCCTACGCCGCGGCAGTGGCGGATGTGGCCCGGGTGGCGGCGCAGGGCCGCCGCGATGACTGAGGCCGTCCAGGCCGGGGCCGCACCGCGCCCGGTCGGGCGGTATCCGCATGCCCGCCGCGTGGGCGACCTGTTGTTCCTGTCCGGCCTCGGCCCGCGCGACCCGGCCAGCGACGGCGTTCCCGGCAACGTACTCGACGACCACGGCCGGGTCGTCGCGCACGACATCGCGGCGCAGACCCGCGCGGTGTTCGCCAACGTGCGCACCGTCCTCGAGGCCAGCGGCGCCCGTTGGGAAGACCTGGTGGACGTCACCGTCTATCTCACCGACATGGCCGGCGACTTCGACGGCTACAACGCGGTCTGGGCCGAAGCATTTCCCGATCCCGCAGGCGCACCGTGCCGGACCACGCTGGGCATCGATGCGCTGCCGACGCCGATCGCCATCGAGCTGAAGTGCGTGGCGGCCGTCGGCCCGAACACCGCCCTCGCCGCACGGGCGATCGAACCGTCGAAGGAGTAGACCCATGCTGCCTCCACCGCTGAACTTCCAGAAGTGGATCGACGAACACCGTCACCTGCTCGAACCGCCGGTGGGCAACAAGTGCCTCTACGACGGCGACTTCATCGTGATGGTCGTCGGCGGCCCCAATGCGCGGACCGATTATCACTGGGAAGAGGGCCCGGAGTGGTTCCACCAGCTCGAGGGCGACATGGTCCTGCGCGTCCAGGAGGACTACGACGGCGAGCGCGGCACCCTGCGCGACATTCCGATCCGTGCCGGCGAGACCTTCCTGCTGCCGCCGAAGGTCCCGCACTCGCCGCAGCGCGGGCCCGGCTCCATCGGCCTGGTCATCGAGCGCAAGCGGCTGGCGCACGAGGACGACGGGCTGCTCTGGTTCTGCGAGCGCTGCAACGCCAAGGTCTACGAGGAGTTCTTTCATCTCGAGAATATCGAGCAGGACTTCTTCCGCGTCTTCGAACGCTTCTACCGCGACGACCACCTGCGCACCTGCAAGGCCTGCGGCCATCTGAATCCGCGCCCGAACCGCTACGAGCTGCAGGCCGACTCGCAGGCCGACATCACCTGAGTGCCGGCAGACCGCGCGTTCCTCCTCGTCTACGATGCCCGTCATGCTCAAGATCGACATCCACGCCCACTACCTGCCACGCGACTGGCCGGACCTGGCGAAGAAGTACGGCGATCAGCGGTTTCCGGTGATCCATCACACCGACGACGGCCGGCACCGCATCTACAAGGACGGCAAGTTCTTCCGCGAGATCTGGTCCAAGACCTGGGATCCGCACGAACGCATCGAGGATTTCGCCCGCTTCGGCGTGCAGGTGCAGGTGATCAGCACGGTGCCGGTGATGTTCAGTTACTGGGCCAGGCCGCAGCACGCACTCGAACTGCACCAGGCGCTCAACGACCACATGGCGCAGACCTGCGCCGCCCACCCGCGCCACTACGCCGGCATCGGGACGGTGCCGCTGCAGTCGCCGCGACTGGCGATCCAGGAGCTGGAGCGCTGCATGGACCAGTTGAACCTGCAGGGCGTGCAGATCGGCTCGCACATCCAGCTCGCCGACGGGCAGCACTGGAATCTCGACGCACCCGAACTGTTCCCGTTCTTCGAGGCCGCCGCCGATCTCGGTGCGGCGATCCTGGTGCATCCCTGGGACATGATGGGCGCCGACACCATGCCCCGGTACTGGCTGCCCTGGCTGGTCGGCATGCCGGCCGAACAGGCGCGCGCGGCCTGCAGCCTGATCTTCGGCGGCGTGCTCGAGCGCCTGCCGCAGCTGAAGATCTGCATGGCCCACGGCGGCGGCAGCTTCCCGTACACCATCGGGCGGATCGAGCACGGCTTCAACATGCGTCCCGACCTGGTCGCCACCGACAACCCGCACAACCCTCGCAACTATCTCGACCGGCTGTACTTCGATTCCTGGGTCGCCGACCCGCGCGCGTTGCGCTATCTGATCGACACCTGCGGCATCGATCGCGTCATGCTCGGCACCGACTACCCCTTCCCGCTCGGCGAACAGACGCCCGGCGCCGGCATCGCCGAACTCGGCCTGGACAGCGCCGGCCAGGCACGCCTGTATCACGGCACCGCGCTGGAATGGCTGGACCTGCCCATGTCCCGTTTCGCCTGACGGCCCGCTGCTTGCGCGAACTCGCCGCCGCATCCCCGGGATCGCCGGCCCCCTTCCTTGCCGGCGCCCCGTCCCGCCGCCCGCCGGCCCAGACCGATCTCACCGACCCGATGACCCGACCGCTTCTCCCCGCCCATTCCGACGCCCTCGCCCTCGACGCCCACGACCCGCTCCCGACCCGGCGCGACGAGTTCCTGATCCCACGCCACGGCGATGGCGAACAGGCCTACTTCGTCGGCAACTCGCTCGGCCTGCAGCCGCGTGCGGCGCGCGCCAGCGTGGACGAAGTGCTCGATGCCTGGGAACGGGTGGCGGTGGAAGGCCACTTCACCGGCCAGGCGCAGTGGATGACCTACCACGAGCTGGTCGCCGAACCGCTCGCGCAGGTGGTCGGCGCACATCGCGAGGAAGTCGTCGCGATGAATTCGTTGACCGCCAACCTCCACTTCCTGATGGTCAGCTTCTACCGCCCGACCCGCGAACGGCCGGCAATCCTGATGGAAGCCGGCGCGTTTCCCTCCGACCGCTACGCACTCGAGTCGCAGGTGCGCTTCCACGGTTTCGATCCCGCCACCGACCTGATCGAAGTCGAGCCCGGTGCCGACGGCCTGTTCGGGACGGCGCGGATCGCCGACGCCATCGAGCGGCACGGCGACCGCCTCGCACTGGTGCTGTGGCCGGGCGTGCAGTACCGCACCGGAGAAGCGTTCGATCTGGCCGAAATCACCCGCCTCGCCCATGCTGCCGGCGCCGTGGCCGGCTTCGATCTGGCCCACGCCGTCGGCAACCTGCCGCTGCACCTGCACGACAGCGATGCCGACTTCGCCGTGTGGTGCCACTACAAGTACCTCAACAGCGGGCCGGGTGCGGTCGCCGGCGCCTTCGTCCACGCGCGCCACGCGCAGGCCGACCTGCCCCGCTTCGCTGGCTGGTGGGGTCACGACAAGGCGACGCGCTTCCGCATGGGTCCCGAGTTCCAGCCGACGCCGGGCGCCGAAGGCTGGCAGCTGAGCAACCCGCCGATCCTCGGCCTCGCCCCGTTGCGTGCGGCCCTGGCGCCGTTCGCGGACACCGGCATGCCGGCGCTGCGGGCGAAGTCGGCGCGTCTGACGGGCTACCTGGAACACCTGATCCGGACGCATCTGCAGGATGTCCTGGACATCGTCACGCCAGCCGACCCCGCCCGCCGCGGCGCCCAGTTGTCGCTGCGCGTCAGAGGCGGCCGCGACGAGGGTCGCGCATTGTTCGATCACCTCGCCGCACACGGCGTCCTCGGCGACTGGCGCGAGCCCGATGTCATTCGCATCTCGCCGGCACCGCTCTACAACACCCATGCCGACATCCTGCGGTTCGCGCAGGGCGTGGCGGCTTGGCGCGCGGGATGAGCGCATCCCTCGCGCCACACCCGCACATGTCCGGGCTTGGGCAGGTGCGGCGTTCCGCCCCCCTCCGCACGCGGAGCGCGTTCTGATGGCCGAGCGTCACCTCACCATCGTCGGCGCGGGCCTGGCCGGCGCGCTGCTGGGGATCCTGCTGCGCCGGCGTGGCTGGCGCGTCGATCTCTACGAAAAGCGCGGCGACCCGCGCGTGCAAGGCTACGGCGGCGGACGCTCGATCAATCTCGCCCTGGCCGAGCGCGGACGGCATGCCCTGCGCCAGGCGGACGCCGACGAGGCGGTGATGGCCCACGCGATCATGATGCGCGGGCGCATGGTCCATGTCGGCGACGCGCCGCCGCGCCTGCAGCGCTACGGTCGCGACGACAGCGAGGTGATCTGGTCGGTCCATCGTGGCGACCTGAACATCGTGCTGCTCGACCTGGCCGAGGCGGCGGGCGCGCGCCTGCATTTCGACCGCGGCCTGGACCGCGTGGATTTCGATGCCCGAACCGCACGCTTCCTGGACCCGCGCGATGGCGACGCGCACGAGGTCGCCTTCGAGGCGCTCGTGGGTGCCGATGGCGCAGGGTCGGCACTGCGCGCGGCGATGACGCGGGTGACGCCTCTGGGTGAGCAGGTCGACTTCCTCGACCACGGCTACAAGGAACTCGAAATCCCTCCCACGGCCGACGGCGGCTTCAGGATCGAGCCCAATGCCCTGCACATCTGGCCACGCGGTCACTACATGTGCATCGCCCTGCCCAACGACGAGCGCACCTTCACCGTCACCCTGTTCCTGCCGCACCACGCCGATCCCGGGACCGGGCCGGCGTTCGACCAACTGCCGGACGTCGCGGCCGCACGCGCGTTCTTCGAGCGGGAATTCCCGTCCGCGCTGGCGCTGATCCCCGCCTTCGACCGCGACTGGGCGGCCAACCCGGTCGGCCAGCTCGCCACCCTGACCCTCGACCGCTGGCACCTCGACCGCAGGGCGGTCCTGCTGGGCGATGCCGCCCATGCCATGGTGCCGTTCCACGGCCAGGGCATGAACTGCGCGTTCGAGGATTGCGTCGCCCTGGCGCAGCATCTGGATGCGCATGCGGATCTGGCCGATGCCTTCGCCGCCTTCGAGGCCGAGCGCAAGCCGAACGCCGCAGCGATCCAGCACATGGCGCTGGAGAACTACCACGAGATGCGCGACCGTGTGGACGACGCCGACTACCTGCTGCAGCGCGAGCTCGAACTGGCCCTGCAGACCCGGCATCCCGCACGCTTCGTCCCGCATTACGCGATGGTGACCTTCATGCGCATGCCTTACCGCGAGGCGCTGGAGCGCAGCGAGATCCAGCGCATGCTGCTGTCGCAGGCGACCGACGGCATCGACACCCTCGATGCCGTCGACTGGGCAGGCCTGGACGCCGCCATCCACGCGCGGCTGCCGCCGCTGGAGCCCGAATCGCGATGAGTGCGAGCTTCCTGTTCTACGACCTCGAAACCTTCGGCCGCGACCCACGTCGCTCGCGCGTGGCCCAGTTCGCGGCGATCCGGACCGACGAGGCGTTGATCGAGATCGAGCCGCCGATCGACATCATGCTGCGCCCGGCCGACGACCTGCTGCCCTCGCCCGGCGCCACCCTGGTCACCGGCATCACTCCGCAACGCGCCCTGCGCGACGGCCTCGCCGAGGCCGACGGCTTCGCCCGGATCCAGGACGCCATGGCGCAGCCGCGGACCTGCAGCGTGGGCTACAACTCGCTGCGCTTCGACGACGAGTTCGTGCGGTACGGGCTGTTCCGCAACTTCCACGACCCCTACGAGCGCGAGTGGCGCGGCGGCAACTCGCGCTGGGATCTCCTCGACGTGATGCGCCTGGCGCACGCGCTGCGCCCGGACGGCATCGTCTGGCCGAAGCGCGAGGACGGCGCGACCTCGTTCAAGCTCGAGCACCTGGCCGCCGCGAACGGCGTGCGCACCGGAGACGCGCATGAAGCCGTGTCCGACGTGCGTGCCTTGATCGGCATGGCGCGACGGCTGCGCGATGCGCATCCGAAACTCTGGGCCTACGCGTTGCGCCTGCGCGACAAGCGCCACGCCGGCAGCCTGCTCGACGTCGCCGCCATGGAGCCGGTGCTCCACGTGTCCCAGCGCTACCCCGCCGCGCGCATGTGCGCGGCCCTGGTGCTGCCCATCGCCCGCCACCCACGCATCGACAGCCGGGTGATCGCGTTCGACCTCGACGACGATCCGCAGCGACTGCTCGACCTCGCTCCCGACGAAATCGCCGACCGCCTCTATACCCCGGCACGCGATCTCCCCGACGGCGAGCGCCGCGTGGCGTTGAAGGAGATCCATCTCAACCGGTGTCCTGCGCTGGTCGCCTGGCGTCACCTGACGGGCGCCGACACCGACCGCCTCGGGCTGGACCTGCCCCGCCTGCTCGAACGTGCGCGCACCCTGCGCGAAGCCGGCCCTGCCCTGGCCGAGAAGATCCGTCGCGTCTACGCCACCCCGTCCGACCACGGTGACAGCGACCCCGACGCCTCCCTGTACGACCGCTTCGTCGGCGACGGCGACCGCCGCCGCTGCGCCGAGGTCCGGGCGACGCCGCCCGACCAGCTCGGCACGCGTGCGTTCGGCTTCCAGGATCCGCGCCTGACCGAGCTGCTGTTCCGCTACCGCGCGCGCAACTGGCCCGACACGCTCGATCACGACGAGCGGTCACGCTGGGATGCGTATCGCCGGCGGCGCTTCGCGGACGGGACCGTCCTCGCCGAATCCAGTCTCGCCGGTTATCACCACGAAATCGCCCAGCTGCGCGCCGCCCATGCCGGCGACGGCCGCGTCCAGGGTTTGCTCGACCACCTGGACGCCTGGGGGCACGAGCTGGCGGGCTCGCTGGACTGAACCACGCCACTACGGACGCTGGATACCTGTCGGCGCCGGCGCAGTGCCGCGCCGGCACGCGCCCACGGCTCACATGGCGACTCGCCGCCGGCCCTACAATCGGCAGACATCCAAGCGAGTGTCCGCACGCCACCGATCCCCCATGACCGCCTATTTCAGCGACCGCAGCTTCCGCTTCCTGCGCAGTCTCGCCCGCCACAACGAACGTGCCTGGTTCCAGGACCACAAGAGCGACTACGAGACGCACGTCCGCGAGCCGTTCCAGCGCCTGCTGACCGATCTGCAACCGGTTGTGGCCGAGGCCGCGCCGCAGTTCAACGCCGATCCGCGCCCGGTGGGCGGCTCGCTGTTCCGGATCCACCGCGACACCCGCTTCGCCAACGACAAGACGCCTTACAAGCGCTGGCAAGGCGCGCGTCTGTTCCATACCCGGCACCGCGAGCGCCCGGCCCCGTACTGGTATCTGCACCTGCAGCCCGGCGAAAGCTTCTTCGCCGCCGGCATCTGGCGGCCGGATACGCCGGTCGTGCGCCAGATCCGCCAGTTCATCGTCGACAATCCCGAAAGTTGGCGCAGCGCCGCCCACGCACCGGCGTTCGCACGACGCTGGCCGTTGTCCGACCACGACATGCTGGTCCGGGCGCCGCGCGGCTTTCCCGACGACTTCGCTTTTCCCGACGATCTCCGGCGACGCAGCTTCATCGTCTCCCACCCCCTCGACGACGCCACCATGACCGGTGCGCGCCTGCGCCAGACGCTCGCGCGCGACATCGCCGCGACGGTGCCGTTCGTCGACTATCTCTGCGCCGCGCTCGACCTGGAGTTCTGAGCATGCCGACGCACCGTCGCCGTCCCTGGTGGCCCTGGATCGCAGTGGCCGCGGCATTGCTGCTGCTCGCCTATGTCGTCGCCGGGCCCTTCCTGACCGTGCGCGCCATCGCGCGTGCGGTGCAGAACGACAACACCCGCGCGCTCGCCCGCCAGGTGGACTTTCCGACCCTGCGGACCAATCTGCGCGCGCAGGCCGAGGACTGGCTGGCCCGCGAATACGGCGATCTGCAGGACGGGCCGTTCGGCCGTTACGGCATGCGTATCGCCAACGGTCTGGCCGGCGGCATCGTGGACGGCATGGCGACCCCGGTCGGCCTGGCCGCGATGATGGAGGGACGGCGCGTGTGGTCGCGGATGGAGGGGCGCCCGCCGGTGCACAGCGTGCCGCAGGAGGCCCGTCCGGACCCGTTCGAGGATGCGGACTGGCGCTACGAATCGCCCTCCCGCTTCACCGTCACCGTGGTGGACGAAGCCGGTCGCCCGATGATGTTCGTACTCACCCGGCAGGGCCTGCGCTGGCGCCTGTCCGACATCCGGGTCACGCCCTGACCGCGGGCATGGGCCCAGCCACCCTACGCGCCCGGGTTCGATACCCCATGCGGGACATGGCCGGCAGTGACGTGCTGATGGCGCGCCGAATCGATGTTGTGGACCGAATCGTCGAAGAAGATGTCGGCGCCGAAGGCTTCCAGGAACGGGCCTTTCGCGCGGCCGCCGAGGAACAGCGCTTCGTCCAGCCGTACGCCCCATTCGCGCAGCGTGCGGATGACCCGCTCGTGGGCGGGCGCCGAGCGCGCAGTGACCAAGGCGGTCCGGATCGGCGCGGCCTGCCCGACCGGAAACGCCGCCTGCAGGTCGTGCAACGCGGCCAGGAAGCCGCGGAACGGCCCGCCCGAGAGCGCCTCGCGGGCGCGTTCGCGCTCGTGGCGATGGAACGCCTCGATACCCGATTCCTGCGAGACCCGCTCGCTCTCGTCGCCGAAGATCACCGCGTCGCCGTCGAAGGCGATGCGAATCTGGGTGCGGCTGTCGCTCGCGGATTCGTCCGAGCGCGCCGGGGGAGGTACCGCGGCGGTCGGCAGGATCGTGGCGGCCGCGATCCCGCCCGCCAGTGCCCGCCGGACCGAATCGGGGTTCGCGGACAGGAACAGCTGCGCGCCGAACGGGCGGATGTACGGCCAGGTCGGCTCGCCGGACGTGAAGGTGGCGCGGGAGATCGGCAACCCGTGATGTTCGATGGCGTTGAAGATCCGCAGGCCGGTGTCGGCGGAGTTGCGCGACAGCAGGATCACCTCCACCCGTGGCGCATCGGCCGGCGCATCGTGGTTGAGCGCGAGCAGCTTGCGCACCAGCGGAAACGCGATACCCGGCGCCAGGATGTCGTCCTCGTGCGTGCGCTGGTACTCCGAATAGGCCTCGATGCCCTCTGCCTCGAACAGCGCGTGGCTGTCTTCGAGGTCGAACAGGGCGCGCGAGGAGATCGCGATGGTGAGCGTGGCGGCGGACGGGGTTCCCATGCCGCGCATTATGCCGTCAGACATCGTCGCCTCGTGTCGAGGCGTTCGCGATCGCGCGGGCTCAGGCCATGAACTGCTCGCTGAGGATGCGCTCTTCCAGATTGTGCTCAGGGTCGAACAGCAACGCGACCTGGCGGTCGCGCGCCTCGCGCAGACGCACTTCGACCACGTTGCGCACTTCGTGCGAATCGGCGGTGGCGCTGACCGGACGCTTGTACGGGTCGAGCACGCGGAACACCACCTCGGTGTCCGCGCGCAGGATCGCGCCGCGCCAGCGACGGGGCCGGAACGGCGCGATCGGCGTCAACGCGACCACCCCCGCGCCCAGCGGCAGGATCGGCCCATGCGCGGAATAGTTGTACGCGGTGCTTCCGGCCGCTGTGGCCACCAGTACGCCGTCGCAGATCAGCTCGTCGAGACGGGTATGCCCGTTGAGTTCGATCCGGATGTGCGCCGCCTGGCGGGTCTGCCGCAACAACGCGACCTCGTTGTAGGCCAACAGGTTCACGCTGGCGCCGGACTCCGCCTGCGCCACCATCTCCAATGGCCGCAGTGCGGCCGGCTCGGCCGCGGCGATCCGCTCCAGCAAACCAGTTTCACGGTACTGGTTCATCAGGAACCCGACCGTGCCCAGCTTCATCCCGTACACCGGCTTCTCGAGCCCGGCGTACTTGTGCAGCGTCTGCAGCATGAAGCCGTCGCCGCCCAACGCGCACAACACGTCGGCGTCTTCGGGCGCGTGCTGGCCGTGCATCGCCGACAGGGCCTCAAGCGCCTTGCCCGCCTCTTCGATCGGGCTGGCGAGAAAGGCGAGTCGCGGTGTCTGGGTCATCGAACGGCTCCGGCAGCGTCGGTCTCAGGATAACGCGGCGCCCCAACCCCGCGCGAACACATTCCTGCGCCCGGTGCGACAGGCCGGAGCGGCGCGTCGCGATCGGCGCGGCCCGCTCGCGAGAGCGGGCACGCGATGCCTGGCGGACTCAGCGCTTGCCCGCGGCCGCCAGCTGACCGAGGCGACTGACCGCCACCGATGCGGTGGGGTAGTCGATCGACTTCTGCGCGAACATCTCGTCGAGCATCGACAGGGTGAAACGCAGCGCTGCATCGTCGCGTCCGATCCAGGCGGCGACCTTCTCGTCGGCAGTGGTCCCGGGCATGTCCAGCGCCTGCGCAGCCAGCTGGGACTGCTGGGCGGCGAGGTCGTCGCGCAGCACGCCGCGGGCGACCGCGTGCCAGCGTCCCTGCACCTCCAGCGCATCGATCTGCGCGAACAGCCACGGCAGGTGCAGCGCCTCGCCGACGCGGAAGTGCACCCGGGCAACGTCCACCGGCTTGGCCTTGCGCAGACGGGCCAGTTCGACGATGTCGAGGGCGGCGCTCAGATACGGCAGTTCCGCCAGTTCGCGCGCCAGCGATGCCGGCACGCCCTGCTCGCACCACTGCGCCAGGGCCGCTTCGTACTCGGGCCGCTGGCCGTCGCCGAGGATGCCGTCGCCGCTGCGGATGTCCGCCAGTGCGCCGTGATAGCGCTCCACCGCCTTGGTGATGCCGGGCATCTCGCCGGGGCGGTTCAGCAGCCAGCGCACCAGCCCACGCTGCAGGTTCCAGATCACCTGCAGCGCATCGATCTGGGTGGACTCGGAAATCGTCAGGTCGAGCGCATCGATCTGCGTCCACAGGGCGCGCGCATCCAGCGTCTCGCGGCTGATCGTGTACGCCTTGGCGACCTCGGCCGGGCTGCGGCCGGTATCTTCCTGCATCCGCAGCAGGAAGGTCGCGCCCATCCGGTTGATGGTGGTGTTGGTGACTGCGGTGGCGATGATCTCGCGCTTGAGCGGGTGTGTCTCCATCGCCGCCGCGTACTTCTTGCGCAGCGGTTCGGGGAAATAGCGCTGCAGCTCCTTGGACAGGTACGGATCTTCCGGAATGTCCGAATCCAGCATCTGCTGGTAGGCCACGAGCTTCGAGTACGACAGCAGCACGGACAGTTCGGGGCGGGTCAGGCCCTGCCCACGCGCCTTGCGCGCGGAAATCTCCGCATCCGACGGCAGGAACTCGATCTGCCGGTCCAGCAACCCCTGTGCTTCCAGGGTGCGGATGAAGTGCTGCTTGGAGCCCAGGCGCGACACGCTCATCCGCTCCATCAGGCTCAGCGCCTGGTTCTGGCGGATGTTGTCCCACAGCACCAGCGCCTCGACCTCGTCGGTCATGTTGGCCAGCAAGGTGTTGCGCGCGGGCACGGTAAGCTTCTTCGCCTGCACCTGGCCGTTGAGCAGGATCTTGATGTTGACCTCGTGATCGGAGGTGTCCACGCCGGCCGAGTTGTCGATGAAGTCGGTGTTGAGCAGCACCCCGGCCTGCGCCGCTTCGATACGGCCGCGCTGGGTCAGGCCGAGGTTGCCGCCCTCGCCCACCACCTTGCAGCGCAGTTCGCCACCGTCGGCGCGGATGGCGTTGTTGGCGCGGTCGCCGGCATCGGCATGGCTCTCGCCCGATGCCTTGACGTAGGTGCCGATGCCGCCGTTCCACAGCAGATCCACAGGCGCCTTGAGGATGGCGTTGAGGAGCTCGTTGGGGCTCAGGCTGGTGGCCGACGCGTCGAGACCGAGCACCGCACGCACCTGGGCCGATACCGGGATGGTCTTGGCGCTTCGCGGCCAGATGCCGCCGCCGGCGCTGATCAGCGTCTTGTCGTAGTCCTCCCAGCTCGAGCGCGGCAGGCGGAACATGCGCTCGCGCTCCTTCCAGGAGCGCGCCGCGTCCGGATCGGGATCGAGGAAAATGTGGCGGTGGTCGAACGCCGCGACCAGCCGGATGTGCTTCGACAGCAGCATGCCGTTGCCGAACACGTCGCCGGACATGTCGCCGATGCCGGCCACGGTGAAGTCCTCGTTCTGGCAGTCCACGCCGAGCGCGCGGAAATGCCGCTTCACCGACTCCCACGCGCCCTTGGCGGTGATGCCCATGCCCTTGTGGTCGTAGCCGACCGAACCGCCAGAGGCGAATGCGTCGCCCAGCCAGAAGCCGTGGTCGGCGGCGATGCCGTTGGCGATGTCGGAGAAGGTGGCGGTGCCCTTGTCGGCGGCGACCACCAGGTAGGCGTCGTCGTCGTCGTGGCGGACCACGTCGCGCGGCGCCACGATCTTGCCACCGACCACGTTGTCGGTGATGTCGAGCAGGCCGTTGATGAAGCGGCGATAGCAGGCCACGCCCTCGGCGAACACCGCGTCGCGGTCGCCCCCGGCCGGCGGGCGCTTGACGAAGAAGCCACCCTTCGCACCGACCGGCACGATGACGGTGTTCTTGACCATCTGCGCCTTGACCAGGCCCAGCACCTCGGTGCGGAAGTCCTCGCGGCGATCGGACCAGCGCAGGCCGCCGCGGGCCACCGGCCCGAAACGCAGATGCACGCCTTCCACGCGCGGTCCGTAGACGAAGATCTCGCGATACGGGCGCGGTTTGGGCAATTCGGGGACCCGGGCGCAATCGAACTTGTAGGCCACGTAGTCCTTGTCGGCACCGTCGGCGCCGCGCTGGTAATGGCTGGTGCGCAGGGTGGCGTCGATGACGCCGCGGAAGCTGCGCAGGATGCGGTCCTCGTCGAGGCTGCCAACGCTGTCGAGCAACGTCCGCAGGGCCTCGCGCACGGCCTCGCAACGGGTCTCGCGATCGGCCGCCCGTGCGGCGATCACCGGCTCCACGGCCGCCAGCGACGCAGCGTCGCCGCCGGCCAGCGCGGTCAGCTGGGTCCGCAGCGCCTCCATGCCCTCGCGCAACGCCGCCTTGCCCAGGCTGCCGGCCCCGGGATCGAAGCGTCCTTCGAACAGTTCGACCAGCAGCCGCGACAGCAGCGGATAGCGCGCCAGCGTCTCCTCCATGTAGGCCTGCGAGAACGGCACGCCGACCTGCAGCAGATACTTGCAGTACGCACGCAACATGGCGGTCTGCCGCCAGTCCAGACGGGCCAGCACGATCAGGCGGTTGAACCCGTCGTTCTCGGCGTCGCCGCGCCAGATCCGGGCGAAAGCATCCTCGAACGCCGGGCCGACACGCTCGACATCCAACTCGATGCCGGGCGCCTCCACACCGAAATCCTGCACGTGGTAGGCCTCGCCATCGGCATCGATGCGGTGCGGATGTTCGGACAGCACCCGCAAGCCCATGTTCTCCATCATCGGCAACACGTCCGACAGCGGCAGGTCGCGGCCGCGCCGGAACAGCTTCAGACGCAGGCCGCCCTCGCCCTCGGCGCCGGTCGTGCGCACGAGACTCAGGCGCAGATCCTCGGCCGAGCCCAGCGCGGCCAGCCGGCTCACGTCCTGGGCGGCGACCGCAGGGGTCGCATGCTCGATGTAGCTGGCGGTCAGCGATCGGCCGAAGCGGCCGGCGAGTCCCAGGCCCTCGCTCTCGCCGTGGTGGGCGATGAGCGCATCGCGCAGGTCGTCCTGCCAGTTGCGCACGATCGTCGACAGCGTCGAGTCGAGCGCGGCCGCATCGACGTCCGCCGTGACGCCCGAGCGCGGCCGCACGATCAGGTGCAGCTGCGCCAGCGGCGACTCGCCGACTTGGACGCTGGCGTCGATGCGGTCGGCATCGAGCGCGTCGCGCAGCATCGCCTCGATCCGCAGGCGCACCTCGGTGTTGTAACGGTCGCGCGGCACGTAGGCCAGCACCGAGTAGAACCGGCCGTAGCGGTCGCTGCGCAGGAACAACCTGCTGCGCACGCGCTCCTGCAGGTTGAGGATGCCCATCACCAGGCGATACAGCTCCTCGCCGCTGGACTGGAACAGCTCGTCGCGCGGCAGCGTCTCCAGAATGTGCTTGAGTGCCTTGCCGCTGTGGCCGGTCTCGCGCAGGCCCGAGCGGCTCATCACCTGCTCGAAGCGTTCGCGCACCAGCGGGATGTCCCATGGACGCCGGTTGTAGGCGCTGGACGTGTAGAGACCGATGAAGCGCTGCTCGCCGACGGCGCGTCCCTTGGCGTCGAACAGCAGCACGCCGACGTAATCCATGAAACCGGGCCGATGCACGCTGGAGCGGGCATTGGTCTTGGTCAGGATCAGCGGGTCGACGTCGCCTTCGCCGCGGGCGGCCTGCGCGGCCAGGGCACGCAGCGAACGCGGCTGGCCGACATCCTTGCCGCGCAGCAGGCCGAGGCCGGTGTCCTCCACGGCGACCAGCGTGTGGTCGCTGCCACGCGAGTTCACCCGATACTCGCGATAGCCGAGGAACGTGAAGTGGTCGCTCGACGCCCAGCGCAGGAACTCCTGCGCCTCGCGGCGCACCGCGTCGCTGACCGGCAGCTTGCGGGTCGCCAGGTCGGCGGCCACCTGCAGCATCTTCTCGCGCATCACCGGCCAGTCGCCGACGATCTGGCGCACGTCGTGCAGGACGCGCTCCAGCACCGCGGTCAGCTCGGCGATGCCCTCCGGGGTCTGCCGGTCGATTTCCAGGTGCATGGTGGATTCGACCTCGCCTTCGCCCACCGACAGCAGCTTTCCGCTGCGGTCGCGACGCATCGCGATCACCGGGTGCCCCAGCACGTGCACGCCCACACCTTGTTCGGCAAGCGCCATGGTCACCGAATCGACCAGGAACGGCATGTCGTCGTTGACGATCTGCAGCACCGTATGCGGCGACTCCCAGCCGTGGCTCTTGATCGTGGGATTGAACAGCCGCAGACGCGCGCTGCCGGGCTTGCGCTTGCGTGCGAATTCCAGCACGCCGTGCGCCAGCGCCGCCCAGCCGGCGGGGCTGTGCAGCGCTACCTCGTCTTCGCCCATGCGGCGATAGAACGCGGCGGCGAACGACTCGGCATCGCCGGCGGCGGCACGGCCTGCCAGCTTGCGGATCTCGGCCAGGATCGGCGCCATCGCCTCCGCATCGGTGGGCTTACGGCTCGGGCGCGCCTTCTTCGGCGCCGGGTCGAGCGTGGACGGTTGCGGTTTGCTCGCGCGGGACGACGGGGACTTGCGTTGCGTGGTCATGATCGATGATGGGTCCGGATGCAATGAGGCCCGCGCAAAACGCGGGCCGGGCATGGGGGATTTGATTCAGAGCGGCACGACGGAAACGACAGGAATGTCGGGCATCGGCAGCGCACGGCTGGCGACCGCGCGCGCGACGATGGCGCGGCTGACGACGGCGGGGCGGGCGATGCACGACATCGGGACGCTTCAGCGCAGGCCGGTTTCGTTGCGGGCGATGACCAGGCGCTGGATCTCGCTGGTGCCCTCGTAGATCTCGGTGATCTTGGCGTCGCGGAAGTAACGTTCCACGGGCATTTCCTTGGAATAGCCCATGCCGCCGTGGATCTGCACCGCCTGGTGGGTGATCCACATCGCCGCCTCGGACGCGGTCAGCTTGGCGACCGACGCTTCGGTGGTGAACTTCTTCCCCTGGCCCTTCAGCCAGGCCGCGCGCAGCGTGAGCAGCAGCGAGGCGTCCAGCTTGCACTTCATGTCGGCGATCTTGGCCTGGGTCATCTGGAACGCGCCGATGGGCTGACCGAAGGCCTTGCGCTCACGCACGTACTCGAGGGTCGCCTCGTAGGCGGCGCGCGCCAGCCCGATCGCCTGCGAGGCGATGCCGATGCGGCCGGCGTCGAGCACGCTCATCGCGATCTTGAAGCCCTGGCCTTCCGCGCCGAGCACATCCTCCGGGCGGGCCACGTAATCCTGGAACTCGATTTCGCAGGTGGCCGAGGCCCGGATACCGAGCTTGGGCTCGGTCTTGCCGCGGTGGAAACCGTCGCGGTCGCCATCGACCAGAAATGCGGTGATCCCGCGCGCGCCCTGATCGGGATCGGTCATCGCGAACAGGACGAAATACTTGGCCACCGGGCCCGAAGTGATCCAGCTCTTCTTGCCGTTGATCACGTAGCTGCCGTCGTCACGCTTGACCGCGCGACAGCGCATCGCCGTCGCGTCGGAGCCGGACTGGGGCTCGGTCAGCGCGAATGCGCCGATCTCGCGGCCTTCGGCGATGGCCCGCACGTAGGTCTGCTTCTGCTCCTCGGTGCCGTGGGTCAGGATGCCGTTGCAGAACAGCGAGTTGTTGACCGACATGATGGTCGAGTGCGCAGCGTCGCCGGCGGCGATTTCCACCATCGCCAGCGCGTAGGCCACCGGATCCATTCCGGCGCCACCGTATTCGGTGGGCACTTCGATGCCCATCAGCCCGTTCTCGCCCAGCAGGCGGATGTTGTCCAGCGGGAATTCGCCGCTCTTGTCGAAGGCCTCGGCCGACGGCGCGATCTTCTCCTGCGCGATGCGACGCGCCACGTCCTGGATCATCAACTGCTCTTCGCTGAAACCGAACTCCACGTCGCACACCTCTGGACCTTGATCGGAAGCCGGAATTGTAGCCGCGCACGCGCGCAAACCCCACTCTTGCCGGTTGACGCCGGAACGCCTCGCGCGCAGACTTATCTCATTATCGCGATACAAAGATATTCATGAATCTCGAGAGCTGGTCCGCACGTCTGAAAGTGCTCGCCGACGCCACCCGCGTGCGACTTCTCGCCTTGCTGGAGGGCGAGGAACTCACCGTCGCCGAGCTGGCCGCGATCACCCGCCTGGCCCAGCCGCGGGTGTCCACCCACCTCGCGAAGCTGAAGGAAGCCGGACTGGTGCGCGACCGCCGCGCCGGGGTTTCGGCTTATTACCGCTTCGACGACGCCCAGCTCGACGCCGCCCTGCGCACCCTGTGGATCACCTTGCGCGACGGCAGCGACGACCCGCTGCTGCGCCAGGACGCCGAGCGCGTTCCCGGTGTGCTGGCGATGCGCGCAGCCGACCAGAACTGGGCCGACTCCGTGGCCGGCGACATGGAACGCCACTATTCACCGGGCCGCACCTGGGAAGCCCTGGCACGATCCGCGCTGCCGTTGCTCGAGACCGGCGACGTCCTCGACATCGCCTCCGGCGATGGCGTGCTGGCCGAACTGCTGGCGCCGCACGCCCACCGCTACGTCTGCATCGACACCAGCGCCCGCGTCGTGAACGCCGCGGCCGAGCGACTCAAGCGTTACCGCAACGTCGAGGTCCGCGAGGGCGACATGCACGCGCTCACCCTCGACGACGCCAGCTTCGACCTGGTGGTCCTGATGCATGCGCTGACCTACGCCGCCAAGCCGGCTCAGGCCGTGGCCGAGGCGGCGCGCGTGCTGCGACCCGGCGGTCGCCTGTTGCTGACCAGTCTGGCGCGGCACGAACACCGCGCCGCCGTCGAGGCGTACGGGCACGTGAATCTCGGCTTCACCGACCGCGAACTGCGGCGCTTCGTCGACAAGGCCGGGCTGTCGCTGCAGAGCATCACCACCGTGACCCGGGAGAAGCGCCCCCCGCACTTCGAGGTGCTCTCGCTGATCGCCTCGAAGGAGGCCGACCGATGAGCGCCGCCCTGCCCTGGCGCGACCCGGACCGTGTGGCCGCGCTGGAAGACGCCCTCGCCCGCCGCATCCTGATCATCGACGGCGCGATGGGCACCATGATCCAGCGCGAGACGCTGGACGAGCACGATTACCGCGGCGAGCGCTTTGCCGACGGCATCGACTCGCAGGCGCCGGACACCGCACCGCCCGGCACGCCCGGCCGCGAACTCAAGGGCAACAACGACCTGCTGACCCTGACCCGTCGCGACCTCATCTTCGGCATCCACCGCGCTTACCTGGAAGCCGGCGCGGATCTGGTCGAGACCAATACCTTCAACGCCACCGCGGTCAGCCAGGCCGACTACGGCCTCGAGCATCTCGTGCACGAACTCAACCGGGAAGGCGCCCGGGTCGCCCGCGACGCCTGCGACGCGGTGGAGGCGACCATGCCGGGGCGCCCCCGCTTCGTGATCGGCGTGCTCGGCCCGACCAGCCGTACCGCCTCGATCAGCCCCGACGTCAACGATCCCGGTTTCCGCAACACCAGCTTCGATGCGCTGCGCGACACCTATGCCGAAGCCACGCGCGGCCTGGTCGAGGGCGGCGCCGATGTGCTGATGGTCGAGACCGTGTTCGACACGCTCAACGCCAAGGCCGCGCTGTTCGCGATCGAGGACGTCTTCGCCGAGATCGGAAACCGTCTGCCGGTGATGATCTCCGGCACGATCACCGACGCTTCCGGGCGCACGCTGTCCGGCCAGACCGCCGAGGCGTTCCAGGTCTCGCTGGCGCACGCGCAGCCCCTGGCGATCGGCCTCAACTGCGCGCTCGGCGCCCGCGACTTGCGGCCCCACGTGGAGGCGCTGGCGCGGATCGCCCCTTCCTGTGTCAGCGTCCACCCGAACGCCGGCCTGCCCAACGCCTTCGGCGGATACGACGAAACGCCCGAGGACATGGCGGAGGTGCTGCACGAGTTCGCCCAGTCCGGCCTGGTCAACCTGGTCGGCGGCTGCTGCGGCACGACCCCGGACCACATCCGCGCGATCGCGGACGCGGTCGACAACATCCCCCCCCGCAGGCGCGCGGAGGCGCCGGCGCATGCGGCTTGATGCGCTGTGCCACGCCCGCCATGACGCGCCGTGCATGGGCGCGGACGGCGCGACGCCCGTGACGATGCGACCTCGTCGTCCTTACCGGCCTCGATCCGCCGCCGACCAGGCTTTCCGATGACCCAGCTGCATCGCCATACCCGCCTGTCCGGCCTCGAGCCGCTGGTGATCACGCCCGACCTGCTGTTCGTCAACGTGGGCGAGCGCACCAACGTCACCGGCAGTGCGCAGTTCCGCAAGATGGTCAAGGAGGACCGCTTCGAGGAGGCGGTCGAGGTCGCACGCCAGCAGGTCGCCAGCGGTGCGCAGATCCTCGACGTCAACATGGACGAGGGTCTGATCGATTCCGCCCGTGCGATGACCCGCTTTCTCAACCTGATCGCGTCCGAGCCCGACATCGCCCGCATCCCGGTGATGGTGGACTCGTCGAAGTGGGAGGTCATCGAGGCCGGCCTGAAATGCCTGCAGGGCAAGGGCGTGGTGAACTCGATCTCGCTCAAGGAGGGCGAGGCCGCCTTCGTCGCCCAGGCGCGCACGGTGCTGCGCTACGGCGCGGCCGCAGTGGTCATGGCGTTCGACGAACAGGGCCAGGCCGACACCTGCGCGCGCAAGGTCGAGATCTGCAGCCGCGCCTACCGGATCCTGACCGAGGACGTGGGCTTCCCGCCCGAGGACATCATCTTCGACCCGAACATCTTCGCGGTCGCTACCGGCATCGAGGAGCACGACAACTACGCCGTCGACTTCATCGAGGCCACCCGGATCATCAAGGACACCCTGCCGCACTGCCACGTGTCCGGGGGCGTGTCCAACGTGTCGTTCTCCTTCCGCGGCAACGAGACGGTGCGCCAGGCCATCCACGCCGTCTTCCTGTATCACGCCATCGCCGCCGGCATGGACATGGGCATCGTCAACGCGGGGGCCCTGCCCATCGTCGACGACCTCGATGCGGAGCTGCGCGAACGGGTCGAGGATGTGGTGCTCAACCGTCGCCGCGACGCCACCGAGCGTCTGCTGGAGATCGCCGAACGCTACAAGGGCCGCAAGGGCGAGGCGAAGGTCGAGGACCTGGCCTGGCGCGAACGTCCGGTGCGCGAACGTCTCGCACATGCGCTGGTACACGGCATCGACGCCTTCGTCGAGCCCGACACCGAGGAATGCCGCCGGGAGGCGAAGCGTCCGCTGGACGTGATCGAAGGCCCGCTGATGGACGGCATGAACGTCGTCGGCGACCTGTTCGGCGCCGGCAAGATGTTCCTGCCGCAGGTGGTCAAATCCGCGCGGGTGATGAAGAAGGCCGTGGCCTACCTGCTGCCCTACATCGAGGCGGAAAAGGCGGCCGGCGGCGATGCCGGACGCTCCAACGGCCGCATCGTGATGGCGACGGTCAAGGGCGACGTACACGACATCGGCAAGAACATCGTCGGTGTGGTGCTGGCCTGCAACAACTTCGAGGTGGTGGATCTCGGGGTGATGGTCGCGGCCCAGACCATCCTCGACAAGGCGCGCGAGGTCGACGCCGACCTGATCGGTCTGTCCGGGCTGATCACGCCGTCGCTGGAGGAAATGAGCCATGTCGCACGGGAACTGCAACGGCAGCGGTTCGAGATCCCGCTGCTGATCGGTGGCGCGACCACCTCGCGCGCACACACCGCGCTCAGGATCGACCCGCACTACGAGGCGCCGACGGTCTGGGTCAAGGATGCCTCGCGCGCGGTCGGCGTCGCCCAGTCGCTGATTTCCACGGAACGGCGCGCGGCCTTCGTCGCCGCCAACGACGCCGACTACGCCGAGATCCGCCAGCGCCACGCCAACCGGGGCGACGCCAAGCGCCTGGTCTCGCTGGGCAAGGCTCGCGCACAGCGCTTCGACGGCGGATGGGACGCGTACGTGCCGCCGGCTCCGAACAGACCCGGGCTGCACGTGTTCGACGACTACCCGCTGGACGAGCTGGTCGACAGCATCGACTGGACGCCGTTCTTCCAGGCCTGGGAGCTGGCCGGGAAGTTCCCGGCGATCCTGGACGACGAGATCGTCGGCACCCAGGCGACCGAGCTGTATCGCGACGCGCGCGCCATGCTCGACACCATCGTCGCGGAAAGGTGGCTCACTGCCAAGGCCGTGTTCGGCCTCTGGCCCGCGCACAGCATCGGCGACGATGTGGAGGTGCTGGTCGGCGATCCGGATCCCGCGGCCGGGACGGCGTCTGCGCGTACGATGCTGCACTTCCTGCGCCAGCAGGTCGACAAACCCGTCGACCGTCCCGACTTCTGCCTGGCGGACTTCATCGCCCCCCGCGACAGCGGTGTGCAGGACTGGATCGGTGCATTCGCGGTCACCGCCGGCATCGGCATCGACGCGCACGTCGCCCGCTTCGAGGCCGACCACGACGACTACAACGCGATCCTGCTCAAGGCCCTGGCCGATCGCCTGGCCGAATCGCTCGCCGAACGCCTGCACCAGCGGGTACGCACCGACCACTGGGGCTACGCCGTCGACGAGGCGCTCGACAACGACGCACTGATCGCCGAGCGCTACCGCGGCATTCGGCCCGCGCCGGGCTATCCGGCATGTCCGGAACACAGCGAGAAGAGCACGTTGTTCGCGATGCTCGATGCGCCCGGCAAAGCCGGCATCACCCTGACCGAAAGCTTCGCGATGCTGCCCACCGCCGCCGTCTCGGGGTACTACTTCAGCCATCCACGGGCGCAGTACTTCGTGGTCGGCCGGGTATCGAAGGAACAGGTTGCCGACTACGCCCGCCGCAAGGGCGTCGAACTGCAGCAGGCCGAACGCTGGCTGGCGACCAATCTCGACTACGACCCCGAGTAGCTCCAGACAACCCGACCGTCCCGAAGCGACCGCATTCCAGGCACCGCATCGCCGACGAAGTCGCTCCCGCACGGCACCATCGCCCCTCTCCCGCCAGCGGGAAAGGGGTTGGGGTGGGGCATTCCGCCTGCCGCACGATCCAAAGCCCCTCATCCGCCCCTGCGGGGCACCTTCTCCCGCCTGCGGGAGAAGGCGAAACGCCACGACAGGCCGGGCGCTATCGCCCCTCTCCCGCAGGCGGGAGAGGGGTTGGGGTGAGGGCACTTCGCCTGCCGCACGATCCAAAGCCCCCCGTCCGCCCCTGCCGTCAACTTCCCCATCTCACACCCCACGCACCCCAAGGCCGCTACCCTGACCGGCGCACCCGCCCGACAGGATCAAGCTGCATGCCCCTTCCCCGCGTCCACCCCGCCCTCGCACCGCTCGCCCTGGTCGCCATCGCCTTGCTGTCCGGATGTGGCGAGCGCGCGCCCGCCACGTCCGGCGATCGGGTGCCGCCGGCCAGCAACGCGGCTCCGGATGCCGACGCGTCCGCGCTCCTGTTCGAAGGCGCACGCGTGTTCGACGGCACCAAGGATCTGGGTGTGGTGTCGGTGCTGGTCCGCGACGGCCGGATCGAAGCCATCGGCGACACTCTCGACGCGCCGGACGACGTGCGTCGGATCGACTACGACGGCCACTGGCTGATCCCGGGCCTGGTGAGCGATCACTCCCATCTCGGCAACACCGACGGCACCGAGCACGGCGACCGCTTCTACACCCGCGACAACGTCGTACGCGACTTGCGCCGCTTCCAGGCCTTCGGCGTCACCACCGTCACCTCGTTGGGCATCAACGGCGAGGCGTTCTACGACATCCGCGCCGAGGTCAACGGCGATCCTGCGCTCGGCGCCTATCTGCTCGGCGCCGGTCCGGGCGTGGGCGTTCCCGGCGGCGCGCCGCCCGCCGCCAACATGGGCCTGACCGCGGACCTGATCGCACGTCCGACCGACGCCGACGGCGCCCGTGCCGCGGTCCGCGAGCAGGCCGAGCGCGGCATCGACATCGTCAAACTGTGGGTCGACGATCTCGGCGGCAACGCACCGCAGATGCAACCGGAGGTCTACCGCGCCGCGATCGAGGAAGCCCACGCCCGCGACCTGAAGGTGGCCGCGCACATCCACGACCTCGCCCCGGCCACCGACCTGGTCGTCAGCGGCGTCGACGTCATCGCCCATGGCGTGCGCGACGCACCTGTGGACGACGCCCTGATCGACGCGATGCGGCGCAACGGCACCTGGTACATCCCGACCGTGCAGATCGACGAGGCCAACTACCTCTACGCCGAGAATCCTGGCCTGCTCGACGAAGAGCCCGCGCTGCGTGCCGCGCTGCCCGAGGCACTGCGCACGCAGTTCGCCGATCCTGCGTGGCAGGAGCGCCAGCGCTCGGGCGACAACATTCCGGCGGCGAAGGCGGCGGTCGAAATGAACCTGCGCAATCTGCGCACCCTGCACGAGGCCGGGGTGCGCATCGGCTTCGGTACCGATTCCGGCGCACTGCCGCACCGGGTGATCGGCTTCGCCGAGCATCGCGAACTCGAGCTCATGACCCAGGCCGGCTTCAGCGCGCAACAGGCCCTGACCGTCGCCACCCGCGACGCCGCCGAGCTGCTTGGCCTGGACGATCGCGGCGTCATCGCGGCCGGGCGCCGTGCCGATTTCGTGGTGCTCGACGCCGATCCGCTGACCGACATCCGCAATACCCGGCGCATCCAGGCGGTCTGGCAGGCAGGCCAGGAAGTCGGCGGCCCGGTGACCGCGTTCGAGATCGACTGACGCACTATGCCGCCCGATGTCCTGCCGCCGCCTCGCACTCGTCGATGGCGGCCAGGATCCGGGTGGCGGTTTCGTCGGGACGTTCCATCGGGTACAGATGCCCGCCCTCGACCCATTGCACGCGCGCGCCGACCACCTGTCGTGTCGTGCGCAGACCGATCTGCGCCACCTCGCGAGACCGGAGGCCACCGATGAACGCGACCGGCATCGGCAAGCCCATTGCCGCGGTGCGCACGCTGCCGGTCGGCAGCGTGCCGTAGATGCGATGTTCGATATCGCGGTCGAACCAGAGCCGCCGTCCGCCCGCGGGGTCCGGTCCAGTGCCATGGGTCGCGTAGTCGCGCAGGACCTCGGGATGCCAGCGCGCGAAGCCCGGCTTGGCCGCGAAGTGCGCGGTCACGGCCTCGACATCCGTCCAGTGCGTCCGCCGCTGCAATGTCTGTCGCAGCGGCATCAGGTGCCGGTCCAGCCCGGTACGGCGCCCGATCTTGAGCACGCGCTCGGTCCAGCGGCCGATCAACGGCGAATCCAGCAGAACCACGCCGGCTACCCGTGTCGGCACCCGCGCGGCCGCCAGCACGCTCAGGTAACCGCCGAGGGAGTGCCCGACCAGCCACGTGCGACCGTCCACCGGCAGCGCCTCGATGTGGTCGACCAGTTGTCGCGCCAGTCCGTGCCAGCCACGCGCGACCGGGTAATCGGGCCCGTGACCGAAGCGCTCGACGCCGGACACTTCGAACCGTCCGGCCAGTGTCGAGAGCAGACGCCGATACGTCGCCACCGGGAATCCGTTGGCGTGCGAGAACACCAGGCGATCGCGCATCGGCCGGCCCGGGGGCTGCGTTCCGCTCACCCTGGCGCCCCCGACCGGATCACCAGACGAGGTCGTCGGGCACCTGGTACTTGGGGTCCGCATAGGGATCGGCCTCGGCCGGCGCGTCGGGGTCCACCTTCAGCGCCACCGCGGGTGCGAACACCGCTTCCGCCTCCGCCAGCACCGCCGCGGCCACCAACAGATAGCGGCCGTTGTTCTGCAGCACGCCCAACTCACCGGCATTGAGCGCCTGCAACTGCTCGCTCGTGACATAGATCCGCTTGATCTTGCCGCCGTACTCGAAGTGGCGGGCGATGTCCGCCTCCTCGCGGTTGAGCGCCTTGCCCTGCACGAGGGCGGCGAGCTTCGCGCGCGCCTCGCGGCGCAGGCGCGCCTCCTCCTGCTTGACGCGCTCGGCCTCGATGCGCTCGTCCTTTTCCCTCTGCGCGCGGATCGCGTAGGCCTTGGCCAGATCGATGTCCTCGCGGCTGCGCGGCTTGTTGCCGCCACGGCCGCGCGCATCGCCGGACTTGCGCTGGGCGCCTTCGGGTCGTCCATCCGCCTTGCGGCCCTGCGGGCGCTCGCGCTCGGGCCGGCCCTTGGCCTTGTGCGGCGGCCGGGCCGCGGGCTTGGGCGCCGGCTTCGGGACCGGCTTGAAGCCCAGGCCGAGCAACTGGTCGCGGAGGGTATCGCTCATGGCGTCGCGTCCATTAATAGTGCGGCGGGGGCGGCTCTTCCGCCGGATCGGCGTAGAACGCGCCGCGCGCCTGTTTGAGTTCGTCGAGGCTGCGCCGCAGCAGTTCCCTGCTCTGCGCAGCCTCCTTGCGCAATGCCGCCAGGGCATCGCTGAGTTCGGTCAGGGTCTGGTCCTGGAAAGCGACACGCGTTTCCAGCTCCACGACCCGCTGTTCGAGATCCTGCGTCATCTTCATCCGCATCCGCCGGTCGCCGCCGGACCGGCCCATGGTACGCCCGCCGGTTGGGCGGTGCGCGGCGGCACGAGGCCGGAACGCCGGGCATGCGCGGGCGGCCCGACGCCGTCGCGCGCACGCCCGGTCACCGTCATTCGCCTGCCGGCAGGACCTCGAGCAGCTCGACTTCGAACTGCAGCGCGGCGTTGGGCGGAATCGGGCCTGCGCCCTGCTCGCCGTAGGCCTGCGCGGCCGGAATCCACAGGCGGTACTTGGCGCCCGGCTGCATCAGCTGGAGACCTTCCTGCCAGCCCGGGATGATCTCGGCCAGCGCGAACTCCACCGGCTCGCCACGCTCGATCGAGCTGTCGAACACGGTGCCGTCGAGCAGGCGCCCCTCGTAGTGCACGCGTACACGGTCGTTCGCGGTCGGCGCGGTGCCTTCGCCGGCGGTCAGTACTTCGTACTGCAGGCCCGACTCGGTGACTTCCACGCCGTCCTTGCCGGCATTCTCGGCCAGGAAGGTCTCGGCCTCCTCGATGCGCGCCTGGGCGTCGGCGGCCTGTCGCGCCTGCATGCGCGTGGCCAGGCCCTGCATCACCTGCATCACCTGCTCTTCGTTGAGCTTCGGCTCGCGCTCGTCGAGGGTGTCGCGGATGCCCTGCAGCATCGCGTCGAGATCGACTTCCTCCTGGACCGGCTTGATCGAGTTGCCGAGATCCAGCCCGATGACGTAACCGACCTGCTCGCGATTGCTGTCGAGGCCGTCCACCTGCACCGCCGGCGCCTCGTCACCAGCGGCTGCGGCCGGTGCGGCATCGTCGTCGACCTTCGAGCAGGCCGAGAGGATCAGCGCGGTGGACAGCGCCAGGGCGGACAGGGTCAGGCCGCTGCGGGAATTGTTCATGGGGACACTCCTGGGGGAAACGTGGATCGACGGCCGGACACGACGGTGTCCGGCCGGAAGGACGGCGCGATCAGAGGACGTCGAGCAGTTCGACATCGAACACCAGCGTGGAGTTCGGCGGTATCCCTTCGGTGCCGCGGGTGCCGTAACCCAGGCCGGACGGAATCCAGAAACGGAACTTGCTGCCGATCGGCATCAGGGCGACGCCCTCGGTCCAGCCCGGAATCACCTGGTTGAGGCCGAACTCGGCCGGACGTGCGCGCTCGTACGAGCTGTCGAACACGGAACCGTCGAGCAGCGCCCCCTGGTAGTGGACGCGCACGCGGTCCGACGGCACCGGCCGGCGGCCCGATCCTTGCCGTATCACGCGATACTGCAGCCCGGATGGCGTCGTCTGTACGCCCGCTTCCTCGCGATTGCGGGCCAGGAACGCTTCGCCCTCGGTCCGGTTGCGCTCGCCGGCCTGCGCGGCTTCGGCCTGCATGCGCTGCTGCACGCGATCGGAGAAGGTCTGGCGCAACGCATCGGCCTGGGTCGCGTCGAGCAGCAATTGGCCACCTTCGATCCGGGTCCGCAGGCCCTGGAGCACTACCGCCAGGTCCAGTTCGTCCTTGATCGGCTGCAGCGACCGGCCGATGTCCGCACCGACCATCAACCCCACCTTGGCGCGATCGACCTCCGGCGGCGGCGCACCCGGCGGCATACCGGGCGGCGTCTGGCCACCGCGCAACGCCACGCGCTGCATCAGCGCCTGCGCGGTCCCCGCGGTCTCCTGTTCGGACAGCAGCGGCTCGCCGCCGTCGAAGGCGTTGCGGATCGCGCGCTCCAACGCCGCGTAGTCCACATCCTCGCCGACCGGCTCGATCGATTGACCGACGTCCATGCCGACCATGTAGCTGATCCGTGCCTGCTCGCTCTCCAGGCTCTGCACCTGCGCCCCTACGGGGACGGCGACCGCACAGGCCACGACCAGACACAGCACGGCCGCGCCGCGCATCGCTTTGTTCATCGGGAACGCTCCGGGTTGAGGCGCCGGTCCTGCGGCGCGTAGCCGCGTATTGTGGCGGTCACCTCAGCCCGCGGGCAATCGTGGGCCGCGGCCGGCGTTCACGCGCCCCACCGCAGGGGCGCCCGAAAGACCGCACACAGACACCATGCGACCGTCCGGGCGGGGCCGCTCAGCGACCGGGGACGGGCGCCTGCAGCGCCTGCTCGATCGCCGAGACGATCGCCGGTTCGTCGGGCACCGTCTTGCTGCCCCAGTTCGCCAGCACCCGGCCGTCCCGGCCGACCAGATACTTGTGGAAGTTCCATTGCGGCACGGCGCCGTCGCTGCCTGCCGCGAGTTCCCGGAACAGACCGGTCGTCTCCGGTCCGACCACATGCACCCGCTCGAACATCGGAAAACGCACGCCGTAGGTCAGCGTGCAGAATTCGCGGATCTGCGCTTCGTCCTCGAATTCCTGTTCGCGGAAATCGCCCGACGGGAACCCCAGCACCGCGAACCCGCGGTCGGCGTACTTCGTGTGCAGCGCTTCGAGCGCCTCGAACTGCGGCGTGAGGCCGCACTTGCTCGCGGTATTGACCACCAACAGGACCTGGCCGCCGTACTGCGCCTGGAGATCGACGGGTTCGCGACCCGCCAGTGGACGGTATTCGTGGTTGAGGACACTGTCGGCCGCCATCGCTGAAACTCCAATCGACATCAATAAAGATACGCAAACGATTGATCTATAAATGTTCATCTCGATACCCCGCCCTGATTGATGCCATCGACACCGGTTTTTCGCCATCGGCGCTTGCACTCCGGCGTGGTGGTGTTATAGTCACATACAACACCGATCAACCAGGGCAGGAGATTCGCCATGGACCGTAGACGCCCCAACACGATACTGGCTTTGTCGTCCGCCGCGGTGGCCGCGTTCGTCGCGCTGCTCGGCCTGGCGATCGTCGGCGGGCCGCCGAGGCCTCTTTCCGTGGCGGAGCTGGCCGAACTGGCCCAGCCCATCGACCCGCCCGTGCCTTCGACGGTGTCCGCGGTGGTGCCCGCGGGCGTCACGACGACCCCGGATCGATCCGACGATCTCGACGCGCTCGCCTCCGCCGGACCGGCGATGGCGGACGCCGCCATGGATGCAGCCGCGGACACCGGCGGGCGCGCGATGGCCGGCGAAGGTGGCATCGTCGACATCGCGGAGGCCCGCGGGCGCGCCCGCGCCAAGCGCAAGGCCATCGCCATGCCCTACTTTTCATTCGCGCAGGGCCTGCGCGGCACCAGGAGCTGAGCCATGGCCGACATCCAATGGAACGACGGCGCTCCCATCTACAGACAGCTGAAGGAACGGGTGATCGCGATGATGCTCGACGGCGTACTCAAGCCCGGCGACGCACTGCCCTCGGTGCGCCAGGTCGCGGCCGAGTACCAGCTCAATCCGATCACCGTGTCGCGCGCCTACCAGGAACTGGCCGACGAGGCGCTGGTCGAAAAACGCAGAGGACTGGGCATGTTCGTCACCGAAGAAGCATCCAAGAAACTGCTGTCCAACGAACGCGAGCGCTTCCTGCGCGAGGAATGGCCGCTGGTCCTCGAACGCATCCAGCGCCTCGGGCTGTCGCTCGACGAGCTGATGAAGCCGGCCCGCAACGGAGGTGACGCATGAACATCGAGTCCCTGCCCCACGTCATCGAGGCCCGCGGCCTGCGCAAGGGCTACAAGAACTCGGTGGCGCTCGACGACACCACGTTCTCGATCGAGCCCGGTCGCATCGTCGGCCTGATCGGCCCCAACGGCGCCGGCAAGACCACCGCGCTCAAGGCCATTCTCGGCCTGATCGACGTCGAGGGCGAACTGAAGGTGCTCGGCCTCGACCCGCGCCGCGAACGCGACCGCCTGATGAACGATGTCTGCTTCATCGCCGATGTCGCCATCCTGCCGCGCTGGATCCGGGTCCGCGAGGCGATCGACTACGTCGAGGGCGTGCACCCACGCTTCGACCGCGCCCGCTGCGAACGCTTCCTCGCCAACACCCAGCTCAAGCCCAATGCCCGCGTGCGCGAGCTGTCCAAGGGCATGATCGTGCAGTTGCACCTGGCCTTGGTGATGGCCATCGATGCGCGCGTGCTGATCCTCGACGAGCCCACCCTCGGCCTGGACATCATCTACCGCAAGGAGTTCTACCAGCGGCTGCTGGAGGACTATTTCGACGAGCAGAAGACGATCATCGTGACTACCCATCAGGTCGAGGAGATCGAGCACATCCTCACCGACGTGATGTTCATCCGCGACGGCCGCATCGTGCTGCAGGCATCGATGGACGAGGTCGGTGCGCGCTTCGTCGAGGTCCTGGTCAGCGCCGACCAGGTCGAGGCCGCGCGCGCATTGGGGCCCATCGGCGAACGCGCCCTGCCGTTCGGCAAAACGGTGATGCTGTTCGACGGCATGTCGCCGGCCGGTCTGGCCGGCTACGGCGAGACCCGCACGCCGGGCCTGGCCGACCTGTTCGTGGCCCAGATGAAAGGAGCCTACGCATGAACGCGCAGAGCCAACCCCGCAACACGCCGGCCCTGCGCCGGAGGCATCCGTTCGGCATGTTGTTGCGCCGCGAATACTGGGAGCATCGCGGCGGCTTCCTGTGGGCGCCGGTGATCGCTGGCGGCATCTCGCTGCTGCTGACCATCGTGTTCTCGATCATCGCCGTGGTCGTCGCCCGCCGCGCGGCCGCCGAAGGCGAGCTGCAGATCGACGGCATGGTGGTCAACGGTCTCGACCTGGCCCTGCTCACCAGCCGCATGAGCGCGAGCGATCTGCAGCAACTGGCCGACGCGATCGACCTCAGCCTGGTGATGTCGTCGAGCTGGCCGTTCATCGTGATGGCCTTCGTGGTGTTCTTCTACTGCCTGGGCGCGCTCTACGACGACCGCAAGGACCGCAGCCTGCTGTTCTGGAAGTCGCTGCCGGTCTCCGATCGCGACACCGTGCTGTCGAAGGTCGCCAGTGCCCTGCTGGTGGCCCCGCTGCTGGCGACCGCCGCCGCACTGGTGACCATGTTCGCGCACCTGGTCGTGGTCAGCGTGCTGGTGATGTCCCACGGCGGCAGCGCGTGGCAGCTGCTCTGGGCCAGCGGCACGCCGTTCCGGCTCACGCTGTTCTTCATCGCGGCGATTCCGGTCTATGCCGCCTGGGCCCTGCCGACCGTGGGCTGGTTGCTGATGTGCTCGGCCTGGGCGCGCAGCAAGCCGTTCCTCTGGGCGTTGCTGATCCCCGTGCTGCTGGGCGTATGCGTGAGCGCGTTCAGCGTGATGGAGTACTTCGGCCAGACCACCGGCTGGTTCTGGCAGAACGTCGTCGCCCGGATGCTGTTGAGCGTGGTACCCGCCGGCTGGATGGACGCGATCAACCTCGGTGCCCTGGCCGAGTCATCCGAGGGCATGCGCCACCTGACGTCGCTGCCGACGCTGTACTCCACGTTCGCCTCGCCGAAGATGTGGATCGGCATGCTGGCGGGCGCCGCGATGATCGCGATCTCGGTCCGCCTGCGTCGCTGGCGCGAGGAAGGCTGACCCGCTGCCCCGGACCGTCGCGGACGGATCGCGCCGCGACGGTTCGTACCGAACCCAAGGAGCACACGCCATGAAACGCCTCGTCGCCCTCGCATTCGCCTGCGCCCTGCCGCTGTCGGCGCCCGTCCTGGCCCAGCAGCCGTGCGCGCATAGCCAGCCGCAGGCCCTGACGCTCGATACCGCCGGCGTCTCGCGGATCCTGTTCGACATCGGTCCCCACACCTTGCGCCTGCAGGGCGCCAGCGGCGGCGATCACCGCATCGAGGGTCGCGCCTGCGCCTCCAGCCAGAGCGATGTGGAGCGCCTGAGCGTCGCCCAGGAGCGCCGCGGCGATGTGCTTCATGTCACCCTCGCCCGCGAGGACCGGCGCGGGATCAGTCTCGGTTCGCGCTACGCCTACCTCAGCCTGGAAGGCCGCGTACCCGATGACCTGCTGATCCAGCTGAAGGTCGGCTCCGGCGACGCCCGGTTGACCGGTGCTTCGGCCGCCAGCATCGACGTCGGTTCCGGTGACGCCGAGCTGCGCGAGGTGCGTGGCCTGGTGACGGCCAAGGTCGGATCCGGCGACATCAAGCTGCACGACATCGGCGCCCTGAACCTGCTGTCGATCGGCTCGGGCGACGTCGAGGCCAGCCGGATCGGCGGCAACGTGGACGTCGGCAGTGTGGGATCCGGCGACCTCGAGCTGAGCGGTGCCGGCGGTGACGTCGAGATCGGAAGCCTCGGCTCGGGCGACATCGACCTGGCCGATATCGCCGGCAACGTCGTCGTGGGTTCGATCGGCTCCGGCGACCTCGATGTCCGCGATGTGCGCGGCGACCTCACCGTCCGAGCCAAGGGCAGCGGCGATATCGACCACCGCGGCATCGGCGGCACGATCGACCTCCCGCGCCGGCGCTGACGCCTTGGAGAACACCAT
This sequence comes from Luteimonas abyssi, assembly GCF_001482195.1. Lineage (GTDB taxonomy): Bacteria > Pseudomonadota > Gammaproteobacteria > Xanthomonadales > Xanthomonadaceae > Luteimonas > Luteimonas abyssi. The sequence continues at coordinate 1,828,482 of NZ_KQ759763.1, forward strand.
GACCATATCCCGACAGCCTTCTTCCATGCGCGCCCGGGGCGCCGCCAGCGTCGTCCTGATGCTGACCGCCGCCTTCGCCCTGTCCGCCTGCGCTCGTGACGAGCCACCGCCCACATCCGACGCCCCCGGGGCGCCCACCGCCGCTGCGCCGGATGCCCAGGTGGGGCTCGTCGAGCGGACCACGCGGCAGGCGATCGAACGGGCCCGGGAAAAGATCGCCAGCGGAAACATCAGTGTCGGCGGCGGCGGATCGTCCGGCAGCGCCGTGATCTTGCAGGGTTCGCGCACCCAGCACGGCGACCTGCCAAGGGCCGAGATCAGTCCGGAGGGCGACTTCATCATCGACGGACGAACGCAATCGGTCGACGCCGGACAGCGTCGGCTGCTGCTCGCGCACCGCGCCAACATCGTCGCGGTCGCCGATGCCGGCATGGAAATCGGCATCCAGGGCGCGCAGCTCGGGTTGGGCGCCGCCCGCGAGGCACTGGGCGCAATCCTCGGCGGACAGACCGGCGACCTCGAGGCGCGCCTGCGCGCCGAGAGCGATCGGTTGGAGATCGATGCGAAGCGCATCTGCGACCGCATGCCGGCCCTGCTCGAATCCCAGCAGGCGCTGGCCGAGGCCCTGCCCGCATTCGAACCCTATGCACAAATGACCGCCGCGGACATCGACGAATGCCGCCGCGGCAGCGACAGCGACAGCGACGGCGCCTCCGACGCGTCCGCCGCGGCGCGCACCGCTCCGGCATCCGTCCACGCCGTCTGAGACGCCACGCGTCGCCCGTACGGACGAGCGGGCGACGACGCACTTGCGAATGCCTCCGGTCCCGCCGCGGGGCGGCCGACCGGAGACATCAACATCAGCCTCCGGAAGTGCCGTGGATCCCACCCCGGGTCAGCGCGACCGGATCGAGCAGCCCGCGCAGGGTCTTCTCGTCCAATCCGCTGTCTTCCAGCGCGACATCCAGTACCGGGCGACCTTCCTTGTAGGCGCGCTTGGCGATCGCCGCGCCTTTCTCGTAGCCGATCACGGGATTGAGCGCGGTGACCAGGATCGGATTGCGGTCCAGTGCGGAAGCGACGTTGTCGCCGCGGACGGTGAGGCCCGCGATGGCACTGTCGGCCAGCAGCCAGGAGACGTTGGACAGCAGTTGGATCGACTCCAGCAGGTTCGCCGCGATCAGCGGCAGCATCACATTGAGTTGGAAATTGCCGCTCTGCCCGGCCACGGTGATCGCGGTGTGGTGGCCCATCACCTGCGCGCAGGCCATGCAGGTCGCTTCGGGAATCACCGGATTGACCTTGCCCGGCATGATCGAGCTGCCGGGCTGCAGCGCCGGCAGTTCCACTTCGCCCAGACCGCCCAGCGGACCCGAATTCATCCAGCGCAGATCGTTGGCGATCTTCATCAGCGCCACCGCGGTCGCACTCAGCTGACCCGACAGCTCCACCGCATCGTCCTGGGCGGCGATGCCCTCGAACTTGTCGGCGGCGCTGTCGAACTTCACCCCGGTCTGCTTGCTCAGCGCCCGCGCAACGCGCGGTCCGAACTTGGCATCGGCGTTGATGCCGGTGCCGATGGCGGTGCCGCCGATGGGCAGCCGACGCAGGCGCTTGAGCGCATCCTGGAGACGGCCGCGCGCGGAGGTCAGCTGCGCCGACCACGCGCCGAACTCCTGCGCGAAGCTCAGCGGCATCGCGTCCATCAGATGCGTACGGCCGGTCTTGACCACCTTGCGCAGGCGCCGGCCACGGCGATCGATCGTACGTCCCAGGTGCTTGAGCGCCGGCAGCAGCTCGTCTTCCACCGCCAGCACCGCGCCGACCCGGATCGCGGTCGGCACCACATCGTTCGAACTCTGGCCCAGATTGACGTGATCGTTGGGGTGTACGGTCTGCGCACCGCCGGACGCCAGCCGGGCGATGACCTCGTTGGCGTTCATGTTGGACGACGTGCCCGAGCCGGTCTGATAGATGTCGACGGGGAAATGTGCGTCGTAGTCGCCCTCGGCCACGGCGAGTGCCGCTTTGCGGATCGCGGCCGCCGGGCGCTTGGGCAGCAGGCCGAGATCCTGGTTGGCTTCGGCCGCAGCGGCCTTGATCAGGCCCAGCGCCTGGATGAAACCGGCCGGCATCGGGCGGCCGGAGATCGGGAAATTGTCCACGGCGCGCTGGGTCTGCGCGCCCCACAGGGCGTCGGCAGGCACCTGCAGTTCGCCCATGCTGTCGTGTTCGATGCGGAACTCGGCCATTGCGGTCTCCTGGAGAATGTCTGATGCGGTGTCATGGGAGGTTGGCGGCGGCTCCGGCGAGCATACGCGAGCCCCGGTACGCGCCCGGTCACGATCGCGCGAGGGTTCCGCAGCGCCGTTCGGCATCGCGGCCTGCAGGCTGCACCCGGAGCGCCTAAAATGCGCGGCCCGCCCCGTCGATCACACCGCCATGACCGCTGCCGCCCTGCTCGCCCTGTCTCCGCTCGACGGCCGCTACGCCACCAAGGTCGACGCATTGCGGCCGATTTTTTCCGAGTACGGTCTGATCCGGGCGCGGGTGAAGGTCGAGGTGGAATGGCTGCTGGCGCTCGCCGCCGAGCCCGGCATCGGCGAACTGGCGGCGTTCTCCGACGCCGCGCGCGATCGCCTGCGGGCACTCGCGCGCGACTTCTCCGTCGACCACGCCGCGCGGGTCAAGGACATCGAGCGGATCACCAACCACGACGTCAAGGCGGTCGAGTACTTCATCAAGGAACAGCTCGCCGACGACGCCGAACTGGCGCCGGCGCTGGAATTCGTCCATTTCGCCTGCACCAGCGAGGACATCAACAACCTCAGCTACGGGGTGATGCTCGAACTGGCCCGCAGCGAGGTGCTGCTGCCGGCGCTGGACGATCTCGCCGCACGCCTGCGGTCGCTCGCCCACGCCCAGGCCGCACAGCCGATGCTGTCGCGCACGCACGGACAGACCGCCTCGCCCACCACGTTGGGCAAGGAGATCGCCAATGTCGTCGCCCGCCTGGAGCGCCAGCGCACGCAGATCGCGGCGGTCGAACTGACCGGCAAGATCAACGGCGCGGTGGGCAACTACAACGCCCACGTCGCGAGCTACCCCGATGTGGACTGGCCGACCTTCGCCGAGCGTTTCGTCACCGGCCTGGGGCTGGTCTTCAATCCGTACACCACCCAGATCGAGCCTCACGACAACATCGCCGAGATCGGCGACGCCGCGCGCCGCGCCAACACGGTGCTGATCGACCTGTCGCGCGACATCTGGGGCTACATTTCGCTGGGCTACTTCAAGCAGCGCCTCAAGGAAGGCGAAGTCGGGTCCTCGACCATGCCGCACAAGGTCAACCCGATCGACTTCGAGAACGCCGAAGGCAACTTCGGTGTCGCCAACGCCCTGTTCGAACACTTCGGCGCCAAACTGCCGATCAGCCGCTGGCAGCGCGACCTCACCGATTCCACCGTGCTGCGCGCACTGGGCACCGCGTTCGGCCACACCCAGGTGGCGCTGGACTCGCTGAGCAAGGGCCTCGGCAAGCTGGAGGTCAACCCGCAGCGTCTGGATGCCGACCTCGACGCCGCCTGGGAGGTCCTGGCCGAGGCCGTGCAGACGGTGATGCGCCGCCACGGCCTGCCCAATCCCTACGAGCAACTCAAGGCGCTGACCCGCGGCCAGGGCATCACCGCCGATTCCATGCGCGCCTTCGTGGAGTCCCTCGACCTGCCCGAGGACGCCAAGCAGTCGCTGCGCGATCTGACGCCGGGCCGCTATACCGGGCTGGCCGAACGGCTGGCGCGCGAGGTCTGATCCGCGTGTCGGACGATACCTCGACGGCAACGGCCTCACGCCTTCCGGAACGTCACGAACACGGCCGCGGCATCGACTGGCGGGCAGCGCTCAAGGCCGCGCTGCTCGCGTTCGCCGTATCACGCCTGCTGGTTCTGCTCAGTGCGGGCCTGGCGGTGGCGGTGGCCCAGCAGTGGAGCGGCAACGACGGTCACGAGACACTGCGCCTGTTCGACGCTGCGTCGCGGGCATCGCTCGAGCAACGGACGCTGGCGAACGACGCGTCCTGGTATCTCAGCATCATCCAGTCCGGTTACGAAGCGCGCCCATTCGACGCCTCACAGCAAGCCAACTGGGCGTTCTTTCCGCTGCACCCGATGCTCTGGGGCAGCCTGGTGCACCTGGGGGTCGCCCCGGCCCTGGGTGGCATCCTGCTGGCGCACCTGCTGTTGCTGGCGGGATTGTTCCAACTGCACCGCTGGGTCCAACTGGTCCGCGATCGTGCCTCTGCGGACCGCGCGGTGTTCTGCGTCGCCCTGTTTCCGACCGCGTACTTCTTCTCGTTGCCGTGGACCGAGTCCCTGTTCCTGCTGCTGTCGGCCAGTGCACTGCTCGCGATCGCACGCCGGCAATGGGGCCGTGCCTCGGCCTGGGGCGCGCTGCTGTCGGCCACCCGACCGACCGGCGCGCTGATGGCCGCCCTGCTGTGGTGGGAGGGCCGTGACGGCAGGCGCCTGCCGTCGCCGCGGATCTGGCTGTTCGCCGCACTGGCCGGTACGGGCTTGCTGCTGTTCATGGGCTGGCTCTGGCTCAAGACCGGCAACCCACTGGCGTTCGCCGATATCCAGTCGGCCTGGGGTCGCGACGGGGGCAGCCTGACCAAGCACTTTCGTCGCTGGGTGGCCGATCCGCTGTTGATCGCCGACCCGTGGAACCTGCGCTGGATCAACAACAGCGCCCTGCTGCTCGCGCTCGCTGCCGCCGTCTGGCTGTGGCGAACGGGTCAGCGCGGCCTGGCCCTGCTGACCTTCTTCACCGTGCTGGCACCCTGGTCCACCGGCACCTTGGTCAGTATGGGCCGCTACGTCCTCACCTGCCTGCCGGTGTTCCTGGCCCTGGCCTGCTGGCTGCGGCATCCCTGGCTCGCGATGTCCTGGTTGCTGATCAGCGCATTCGCACTGTCGGTCATGAGCGCCTGGTTCGCGCTGGGCCTCAGCTTCGCTGGCGCCTGACCGCGCCGGCGCTCTTCCAGCACCCGGGAGCCTCCGTATGCGCCTGCTGATCAATCTCGATGTGCCCGATCTCGGCGCGGCTGAAACCGCGTACGCGGCCGCCTTCGGGTTGCACCCGGCGCGCCGGTTCGGCGGCGAGGTGACCGAGATGCTCGGTGGCCCTGTCCCGTTCTATCTGCTGCACAAACCGTCGGGCAGCGTGGCGGTCGACGATGCGGCACGCCGCTACGAGCGGCACTGGATGCCGATGCATCTGGATATGGTGGTCGACGATGTCGACGCCGCCCTGGCGCGTGCCGAGGCGGTCGGCTTTCGTCGCGAGGGCGGTGTCCGTGACCAGATTTGGGGACGGATCGTCCAGATCGCCGATCCCTGGGGCCACGGCTGGTGTCTGCTGCAGTTCGTCGGCCGCGGGTACGATGCGATCGCCGACGCTGCACCCGTCGCCCCGGAAAGCCCGGCGCCGGGCCGCGACTGACGCCGGATTCCCGGCCCGCCTCGGCAAGACCAGTCTCAAGCCCGGCACGGTTCGCGTACGCTATCGCGCATGTCCGATCTCCCCATCGAAATCGACGGCCGCCGCGCCGCACCGCTCGGCATGCCGCCGGCCCGTTTCCTGCGCGATTACTGGCAGCGCAGGCCCTTGCTGATCCGTAATGCGTTCCCGGACTTCGTGTCGCCCATCGCGCCCGAGGACCTCGCCGGCCTGGCCTGCGAGGATGGCGTGCTGGCGCGCATCATCGAGCACGACCGCGCCAAGGATCGCTGGACGCTGCGCAACGGTCCGTTCCCCGAGGATGCCTTTCCCGGCATGCCCGACCACGACTGGACCCTGCTGGTGCAGGACGTGGACAAGTGGGACGCCGATGTCGGCGCGCTGCTCGACGCGTTCGACTTCCTGCCACGCTGGCGACTGGACGACATCATGGTGAGCTTCGCCGCCACCGGCGGCTCGGTCGGTGCGCACGTCGACCAGTACGACGTGTTCCTGCTGCAGGCGCACGGCCGGCGGCGCTGGCAGATCGACGCACGGCCGAACCCGCCCACCGACTTCCGCGACGATGCCGAGATCAGGCTTCTGCGCAGCTTCACGCCGACCCACGAATGGGTGCTCGAGCCCGGCGACATGCTGTATCTACCGCCCGGCGTGCCGCACCACGGCGTCGCCGAGGACCCCTGCCTTACGTTCTCGGTCGGCATGCGTGCGCCCTCTTCGGCTGAACTCATCGGCGACTGGCTCGACGACATCCTGGCCGGCGCCAGCGACGACGTGCGTTATCGCGACGCCGGTATCGCGCCGCCCAAGGACCCCTGGGAAATCGACGCGGACGCCATGAGCCGTGTCGTCGAGGCTCTGAACGCGTTGCGCATGCACGATCCGGACCGCCTGGGCGATTGGTTCGGCCGCTTCATCACCCTGTATCGCGCCAGCGGCGAAGCCGTGTCCGACGGCCAGCCACATACGCCCGACGAGATCGCATCGGCGCTGGATGCCGGTGCCGGCCTGTATCGTCACCCGTGGAGCCGCATGGCATGGCGGCGCGCGCAGCGTGGTGCCCGCCTGTACGTGGCCGGGCACGACCTGACCCTGCCGATCCGCGATGCCCAGCGCCTGGCTCGTGCCGCCCATGTCGATGCGACGCTCTACGCCGCACTCTCGCAGGCCGGCCGCGATGCCCTTGTCGTGCTGCTCGACGCCGGGCACTACCGGCTGCTCGGCGGCGACGACATCGACGGCATGGATATCGGGACCGACGACGACGGCCTGCCGTAATGCCGAAAGAGACGCCCGCACCGCCGTTCCGCGTCGCCATCGCCGACTGGACACGCGATCGGGATCCGGTGCAGGCGGTGCGGCGGCGCGTCTTCATCGAGGAACAGGGCGTGCCGGAAGCGTTGGAGCACGACGTCGACGACGCGCGCCATCTGCACGTCCTCGCCCGTGACGCCGATGGCGCGCCGATCGGCACCGCGCGCCTGACCCGCGACCGGCGCATCGGCCGCATGGCCGTGCTGCCGGCCTGGCGCGGGCGCGGCGTGGCCGATGCGCTGATGGAGGTCTTGCTGCACGAGGCACGCGCCCGGCGTCTTCCGGATCTCCTGCTGCATGCCCAGATCGACGCCTCCGGCCTGTACGCGCGCCACGGTTTCCTGCCGGAGGGGGAGCGGTTCGAGGAGGCCGGGATCGTCCATCAGGCCATGCGCCGGGTCCTCGACGGCGCACAGGCGATCGACACCCAGGCCGCGGGCGTCGCCATCGCGACGGCCGTGGCGCGTCATGCCCGGCGCGGCCTGTGGCTGTACAGCCGCGATCTGGATCCGGGGCTGTTCGACGCACCCGACGTGCTCGCCGCGCTGCGACGGCTGGCCACCCGTCGCGGCGACGTCGCGATCCGGATCCTGGTGCAGGATCCGGAGGCGGCACAACGCGCCCATGCGCCCCTGCTCGCCCTGGCCCAGCGCCTGCCCAGCGTGTTCGCCTTTCGCAGCCCCGAGGATCCGGTCGACCGGTCCTGTCCGTCGGCCTTCCTCGTCAACGACACCGGGGGGTACTACTTCAGGCCGCTCGGGCACCGCTTCGACGGCGAGGCCGAGCTCGATGGCGGCGGTCGCAGCCGCCAGTTGCTCGAACAGATCCGCCCGGTATGGGAACGCGCCCGCCCCTGCACCGAGCTGCGCGCGCTCGGGCTGTGAGCCGTCGCGCCGTGCGACGACCGGCTCCGCGGACGGGCCGCCATGCCCGGAGCGCGCACCGCAGCAGTGTGAATGGCGTCTTCCGGACCCCGTGTCCACGACCGGATCGAGTCGCGTCGGACGGTCGCGTACGGCTATAATCACGATCTTTGCCGCATTCATGACCCGGGCGGCGGCACCATCCACGTCCGGGGCATCGCCAGCCCTCTCCCTTCGGTATTCGAAAGCCAGACGTGGACAGTCTCCTCAAGCAGTTCGCCCAGACATCGCAGCTCGGCGCCAACGCCGCCTTCATCGAGGATCTCTACGAGCAATATCTCGTCGATCCGGACAGCGTCGATGCGCGCTGGAAACGCTGGTTCGACGACCTCAAGGGGCGTGAGAGCGGCGACGTGCCCCACTCCGCGATCATGGCGTCGGTGGCCGAGGCCGGTCGCCAGGCCCTGCGCGGCCAGGTCGGTGGCACGGGCGGCGGCGACGAGCGCGAGCGCAACGTCGGTCGCCTGATCACCGCCTACCGCACCCGTGGCCACCTCGGCGCCAAGCTCGATCCGCTCGAGCTCAGCCCGCCGATGAACCCGCCCGATCTGGGGCTGGAGTTCCACTCCCTGTCCGAGCGCGACCTCGACAGCGAGTTCAGCACCGGTGGCGTGGCCGGCAACGAGCGCATGAAGCTGCGCGACCTGCTCGCCCACCTCAAGGCGACCTACAGCGCGACCATCGGCGCCGAGTTCATGCACATGCCCGAGGCGGAGCAGCGGCAGTGGCTCTACCGCAGGCTCGAGCAGGCCGGTGGCCGTTTCGACCGCACGCCCGAGCAGAAGCGCCGGATCCTGGAGCGGCTGTCCGCCGCCGAGGGCCTGGAGCGCTACCTCCACACCAAATACGTCGGCCAGAAGCGCTTCTCGCTGGAAGGCGGCGATGCGCTGATCCCGCTGCTCGACACGCTGATCCAGCGCGCCGGCAGCGAAGGCGTCAAGGACGTGGTGCTGGGCATGGCCCATCGTGGCCGCCTCAACGTGCTGGTCAACACCCTGGGCAAGAACCCGCGCAAGCTGTTCGACGAGTTCGAAGGCAAGTTCGACCATGTGCCGGAAGACCGGGCCCACACCGGCGACGTGAAGTACCACATGGGCTTCTCCGCCGACGTGCAGACCCCGGGCGGCGCCGTCCATGTGGCACTGGCGTTCAACCCGTCGCACCTGGAGATCGTGGATCCGGTGGTGGTCGGCAGCGTGCGCTCGCGCCAGCATCGCCGCGGCGACCGCGAGCGCAAGGTCGTGTTGCCGGTGCTCCTGCACGGCGATGCCGCCTTCGCCGGCCAGGGCGTGGTGATGGAACTGTTGCAGATGTCGCAGGCCCGCGGCTTCGCGGTCGGTGGCACCCTGCACGTGGTCATCAACAACCAGGTCGGTTTCACCACCAGCGACCTCCAGGATGCCCGCTCCACCCTCTACGCCACCGATGTGGCCAAGATGGTCGGTGCGCCGGTGTTGCACGTGAACGGCGACGACCCGGAAGCGGTGGCGTTCTGCATGGAACTGGCCTACGACTTCCGCCAGGCCTTCCACAAGGATGTCGTGATCGACCTGGTGTGCTACCGCCGCCACGGCCACAACGAGGCCGACGAGCCGGCGGCCACCCAGCCGCTGATGTACCAGACCATCCGCAAGCGCAAGACCACCCGCGATCTGTACGCCACGCAGCTGGTCGCCGACGGCGTGCTCGACGACGCTGCGGTCAAGGACATCGTCGACAGCTACCGCAACAAGCTCGACGCCGGTGAAGTCACCATCGACCTCGCCGATGCCGAGCCGGACGATTACGACCTCACCATCGACTGGGGCCCGTACCTGTCCGGCCGCGTGTCCGATCCGGTCGACACGCGCGTCGCGCCCGAGACGCTCGCCGAGCTCGCCGGCAAGATCACCACCCTGCCCGAGTCGCTGGATCTGCATGCGCGCGTGGCCAAGATCTACGACGACCGCCGCAAGATGGCCACCGGCGAACAGCCGGGCGACTGGGGCTTCGCCGAGAATCTCGCCTACGCCACCCTGCTCGCCGAAGGCCACCGCCTGCGCCTGGTCGGCCAGGATTCGGGCCGCGGCACCTTCTTCCACCGTCACGCGGTGCTGCACGACCAGAAGTCCGGCGAGAACTACATCCCGTTGCAGCAGCTGGTGAAGAACCCCGAAGACGCCACCATCATCGACTCGCTGCTCAGCGAGGAAGCGGTGATGGCGTTCGAGTACGGCTACTCCACCTCCGAGCCCGGCACGCTGGGCATCTGGGAAGCGCAGTTCGGCGACTTCGCCAACGGCGCCCAGGTCGTCATCGACCAGTTCCTGTCTTCGGGCGAAGCCAAGTGGCAGCGCCTGTCGGGTCTGGCCCTGTTCCTGCCGCACGGCTACGAAGGCCAGGGGCCCGAGCACAGCTCGGCGCGCCTCGAGCGCTTCCTGCAGTTGTGCGCGCTGGAAAACATGCTGGTCTGCGTGCCGACCACGCCGGCGCAGGCGTTCCACATGATCCGCCGTCAGCTGTGCATGAAGACGCGCAAGCCGCTTGTGGTGATGACGCCGAAATCGCTGTTGCGCCACAAGCTGGCGGTATCCAGCCTGGAAGAGCTTTCCCGTGGCGAGTTCCAGCATCTGATTCCCGACGCCGAGGCCGACGCGAAGACTGTCAAGCGCGTGGTCGCCTGCTCGGGCAAGGTCTACTACGACCTGCTGGAAGAGCAGCGCAAGGAATCGATCGACGACGTCGCGCTGGTCCGGGTGGAGCAGCTGTATCCGTTCCCGCGCGAACTGCTCACCGCCGAACTGGCCCGCTACAAGAAGGCGACCGATCTGGTGTGGTGTCAGGAAGAACCGCAGAACCAGGGCGCCTGGTACCAGATCAAACACCATCTCGACGCCTGCCTGGCCGACGGGCAGAAGCTGCACTACGCCGGCCGCGCACGTTCGCCGAGCCCGGCGGTCGGTCACTTCAACGATCACGTCGAAGAGCAGAAGCAGCTCATCGCCGACGCGCTGGTCAACCCGCTCAAGGGCCAGGTCGTCGTCGAATAACCGCATGAGGACATCCGAGGCCGCTGCCATCGTGTCCCCCCGCCGGCGCCCCGCGCGCCGGCCCTCCCCTCTCCACGCTCAACCGCCAGGAAGCCCGCATGGCCACTGAAATCAAGGTCCCCGTCCTGCCCGAATCCGTCTCCGACGCCACCATCGCGACCTGGCACAAGAAGGCCGGCGACGCGGTCAAGCGCGACGAGAACATCGTCGACCTTGAGACCGACAAGGTCGTGCTGGAGGTACCCTCCACCGTCGACGGCGTGATCAAGGAGATCAAGTTCTCCGAGGGCGATACCGTCACCAGCCAGCAGCTGCTGGCGATCATCGAGGAGGGCGCCACCGCGGAATCCGCGCCTGCCGCCGAGTCCGGAAGCAAGGACAAGGAAGCCCCCGCCGCCGGCGCCGAGGAAGTTCAGCCCAAGAGCGACGCGAAGAAGGCCGACGACAAGGCTCCGGCCTCGACCAAGCCGCAGTCTTCGGGCAACGACAAGACCGGCGACCTGCCGCCCGGCGCGCGTTTCACCGCGCAGAGCCAGGGCATCGATCCGTCGCAGGTCGAAGGCACCGGCCGTCGCGGCGCGGTGACCAAGGAAGACCTGATCAACTACGCGTCGGGCAAGACCGCCGGCGTGTCGGGCGGCGCGCGTCCGGAGGAGCGCGTCCCGATGACCCGCATCCGCAAGACCATCGCCGCGCGCCTGATGCAGTCGAAGGAATCCATCGCCATGCTGACCTCGTTCAACGAGGTCAACCTGGGCAAGGTGATGGCGCTGCGCAAGGAGCTGGGTGAGCAGTTCCAGAAGGACCACGGCATCAAGCTCGGCTTCATGAGCTTCTTCGCCAAGGCCGCCGCCAACGCGCTGGCCAAGTATCCGGTGGTCAATGCCTCGGTCGACAAGGACGACATCATCTATCACGGCTACGCCGACATCTCGGTGGCGATCTCCACCGATCGCGGCCTGGTCACCCCGGTGCTGCGCAACGTCGAGCGCATGGGCTTTGCCGAAGTCGAGCAGGGCATCGCCGATTTCGCCAAGAAGGCGCGCGACGGCAAGCTCGGCCTCGACGACCTGCAGGGTGGCACCTTCACCATCACCAACGGCGGCACCTTCGGCTCGCTGATGTCGACGCCGATCGTCAACCCGCCGCAGTCGGCGATCCTGGGCATGCACGCCATCAAGGAGCGCGCGATCGTCGAGAACGGCCAGGTCGTCGCCGCGCCGATGATGTATCTGGCGCTGTCCTACGATCACCGCATCATCGACGGCCGCGACGCGGTGCTGTTCCTGGTCGACATCAAGAACCAGCTCGAGAATCCGCACCGCATGCTGCTGGGCCTCTGATCCGCCTGTTTCCCTCTCCCGCCCGCGGGAGGGGGCCGGGGTGACGGGCCGTCCCCTCGCCGTCGCCCTCATCCGTCCCTTCGGGGCACCTTCTCTCCCATGCGGGAGAAGGGATCAAGCTAAGGAATTTCCCCATGGCTGAACAATTCGACGTCGTCGTCATCGGTGCCGGCCCCGCCGGCTACCACGCCGCCATCCGTGCGGCCCAACTGGGCATGAAGGTCGCCTGCGTGGACGCCGCGCTGGGCAAGGACGGCAAGCCGGCCCTGGGCGGCACCTGCCTGCGCGTGGGCTGCATCCCGTCCAAGGCGCTGCTGGACTCCTCGCGCCAGTACTGGAACATGGGCCACCTGTTCGGCGACCACGGCATCAGCTTCAAGGACGCGAAGATCGACGTCGAGGCGATGGTGGGTCGCAAGGACAAGATCGTGAAGCAGTTCACCGGCGGCATCGCGATGCTGTTCAAGGCGAACAAGGTCACCCCGTACTACGGCTTCGCCACCCTGCACCCGGATCGCGTGGTCAAGATCAAGCAGCACGACGACAGCGAGATCGAGCTGACCGGCACCAACGTCATCATCGCCGCGGGCTCGGACTCCATCGAACTGCCGTTCGCGAAGTTCGACGGCGAGACCATCGTCGACAACGTCGGCGGGCTGGACTTCACCGAGGTGCCCAAGCGCCTGGCCGTCATCGGCGCCGGCGTGATCGGCCTGGAGCTGGGCAGCGTGTGGAAGCGCCTGGGCGCCGAGGTGACCATCCTCGAGGCGCTGCCGGACTTCCTCGCCGCGGCCGATGCCGAGGTCGGCAAGGTCGCGCTGAAGGAGTTCAAGAAGCAGGGCCTGGACATCAAGCTCGGTGCCAAGGTCAGCGCGACCGAGGTCAAGGGCAAGGGCAAGAAGAAGGAAGTGCTGGTCAGCTACAGCGACAAGGACGGCGAGCAGACGCTCACCGTCGACAAGCTGCTGGTCGCCGTGGGCCGCAAGGCCGCGAGCAAGGGCCTGCTGGCCGACGGCACGGGTGTGAAGCTGACCGACCGCGGCCAGATCGAGGTCGACGACCACTGCCACACCGGCGTCGACGGCGTCTGGGCCGTGGGCGACTGCGTCCGCGGGCCGATGCTGGCGCACAAGGGCTTCGAGGAAGGCATCGCCGTGGCCGAGCTGATCGCCGGCCTGCCGGGCCACGTCAACTTCGACACCATTCCGTGGGTCATCTACACCGAGCCGGAGCTAGCCTGGGTCGGCAAGACCGAGCAGCAGCTCAAGGACGAGGGCATCCCGTACAAGGCCGGCAGCTTCCCGTTCGCGGCCAACGGCCGCGCGGTGGCGATGATCGAGCCGGCCGGTTTCGTCAAGGTGCTCGCGCACGCCGAGACCGACCGCGTGCTGGGCATGCACCTGGTCGGCGCCAACGTCTCCGAACTGGTGCACGAAGGCGTGCTGACGATGGAGTTCAGCGGCTCGGCCGACGACCTGGCGCGCATCTGCCACGCCCACCCCTCGCTGTCGGAAGTCGTGCACGACGCGGCGATGGCGGTGGACAAGCGGGCGATCCACAAGGCCAACTGAGCGCATTGCGTTCGACACGGAAGGCTCCGCCCCGGCGGGGCCTTTCGCGTTTCCGGTCCGGCCCGTCGCGCAGGCGGCGGCGGACGATCACCTCCCGATACGAGGCAACAACATGAAGTCGAACAACATGAAGTCGATCTGCGTGTATTGCGGTTCCAACGCCGGCAGCAAGCCGGTCTACGCCGAGCGCGCGGTCGCGCTGGGTCGGCGCATCGCCCAGGACGGCTTGCGGCTGGTCTACGGTGGCGGCAACGTCGGGCTCATGGGCACGGTGGCCAACGCGGTGCTGGACGCCGGCGGCAGCGTCACCGGCGTGATTCCCCAGCAGTTGGTGGATTGGGAAGTCGCCCACCCGGGACTCACCGACCAGGTCGTCGTCGGCTCGATGCACGAGCGCAAGATGCGCATGTTCGACCTGTCCGACGCCTTCGTCGCCCTGCCCGGCGGCTTCGGCACGATGGACGAGATGTTCGAGATGCTCACTTGGCGCCAGCTCGGGATCGGCGACAAGCCTTGCGCGTTCCTGGATGTCGACGCGTTCTACACCCCGCTGATGGGAATGATCGATCGCATGGTCGAGGAGCGCTTCCTGCATCCCGAGCAGCGCGAGGATCTCTGGCACGGCGACGACATCGACGCGATGTTCGCGTGGATGCAGGCGTACGAGCCGGCGCAGGCGAGCAAGTGGTTGAACGAGAAGCACCGCAAGACCATGCGGTGATTGCCCCGCGCGTGGCGACGCGCTTGACGCTTCCGGCGCCCGCCGCGCACGCGCACCGACACTGGGGCCGGATCATCGGCTTCGACACCCTCGAGACGACGAGTCAGCGCCATGAGCATTCCCGGCACCTTCCGCGCCTTCCGCATCCACAACGACGACGCAGGCTACCGCAGCGGCCTGGAATCGATCGGGCTCGACGCCTTGTCGCCCGGCGAACTGGTGATCCAGGTCGCATACTCGTCGATCAACTACAAGGATGCGCTGGCCGGTACCGGTCGGGGCAGGATCCTGCGCCGCTTTCCGCTGGTCGGCGGCATCGATGTGGCCGGCCACGTGGTGCAGTCGCGCGACCCGGCGTTCCGGGAGGGCGATGCGGTGCTGGTCACCGGCTGCGGCCAGAGCGAAACCCGCGACGGCGGCTACGCGGAGTACGCCCGGCTCGAGGCCGAATGGGCGATTCCCCTGCCCCGCGGCCTCGACCTGCGCGAGAGCATGATCCTCGGCACCGCAGGCTTCACCGCCGCCCTGGCCCTGCTGCGCATGACCGAGAACCGGCAGGTACCGGCGCTCGGTCCGCTCGCGGTCACCGGTGCGAGCGGCGGCGTCGGCTCGCTGGCCATCGACATCTTCAGCAGTGCCGGTTACGCCGTGCACGCGATCAGCGGCAAGCCGGAACAGGCTGATTACCTGCGCGCGATCGGCGCAAGCGAAGTGCTCGACCGCGGCGTACTGGCGGTCGACCGTCCGATGGCATCGGCCCGCTTCGGCGGTGGCCTCGACAACGTCGGCGGTCCCATGCTGGCCGGCCTGCTCGCGCAGACCGAGTCCTACGGCAATGTCGCCAGTGCGGGGCTGGCGGCGAGCGCCGAGCTCCCGGCGACGGTCATGCCCTTCATCATCCGCGGCGTCTCTCTGCTGGGCATCGCGTCGGCCGGGACCGCACGCGATATCCGCGAGGAGGTCTGGACGCGCCTGGCGGGCCCGTGGAAGCCCCGCCACCTCGACCGCATCCTGACCCACGAGGCCACCCTCGACACCCTGCCCGCGGTGTTCGACCGCATGCTCGCCGGCGGCGCGCTCGGACGCACCCTCGTGCGCATCGGTTGAGCGGGCGCCCGATCGTCAGGCGACGCCGCGCACGAAACGCGCGCTTGCGGGGTCGCACGCCCCCGCTACAATCGTCGGTCGGAACAACCGGGGGACATTGATGGCGCGCATCCTGATCGTCGACGACTCGCCGTCGCAGCTCGCGGGCATCCGGCGCATCGTCGAGAAACTCGGACACGAAGCCCTGACCGCGGAAGATGGGCAGGCCGGTGTCGACGCCGCCAGGCGCGAGCGCCCCGACCTGATCCTGATGGACGTGGTGATGCCGAATCTCAACGGCTTCCAGGCCACGCGCTCGATCACCCGTGACGCGACCACCAAGCACATCCCGGTCGTGCTGGTCACCACCAAGGACCAGGAAACCGACCGTATCTGGGGCATGCGTCAGGGCGCGCGCGGCTATCTCACCAAGCCCTTCAGCGAAACCGAGCTTTCCGACGTGATCAGCAGCACCCTGGGCGCGGGCGACGCGCCGCCGGCAGCCTGATCGCGAAGCCGACGCCGCCACGCCCCCGGCGGGATCTACGGTCGCACCACGAACCATGGCCCGACACGGCACGCAAGCTTCCGTGGATCGCGCCATCGCAGCACGTCGGCGACGACAAACGTACGCGCTGGGAGGCCGCCACAGCCCGGCGCCCGCCTCCGGTCAACCCTGGCGCCAGTGTTCGCCGAACGCCGATTCGAGCGTGCGATACGCCTGCCGCTGGGCCTCGTTCTCCGGCTTCGGCGCGATCACTTCGAGCTCGACGATCTGATCGCCGGCCGGTGCGCCACGCTGGCCGGGCAGACCGCGACCGCGCAGGCGCAGCTTGCGGCCGGCGTCCGAACCTGGCGGAATCTTCAGCTCCACGTCGCCCCCCAGGGTCGGCGCATTCACCGTCGCGCCCAGTGCGGCTTCCCATGGCGCCACGGCCAGCACGTGCAACAGATTCAACCCATCGGCCTCGAAGTGCGGATGTGCCGCGTACTCGACCTCGAGCAACAGGTCGCCATGCGCGCCCTGCCCCTTCAGACGGATGACCTGCCCTGGCCGGATGCCGCGTGGCACGCTGACATCGAGCGACTTGCCGCCGACCGAAATGCGCACGCTGTCGCCGCGATACACCGTCTCCAGCGGCACCGCCAGACGCGCGCGCGTGTCGCCACGCGGCGCACCGCCCGGTGCCTGCCCCCCGAAGCCGCCACGCCGACGACCGAACATTTCCTCGAAGAAATCACTGAAACCGCCGCCCGCACCACCGCCGGCGAAGATCTCGTCGAAATCGACCCCGCCCGGGCTGCCGCCGAATCCGCCCTGCGGCGGATGAACCTCGTCGCCCGGACGATAGCCGCGTGCCCGCAACTGATCGTAGGCCGCACGCTTCTCCGGGTCCCGCAGCGCCTCGTAGGCCTCGTTGACGGCCTTGAAGCGATCCTCGGCATCCGACTCCTTGCTGACGTCCGGATGGTACTTGCGGGCGAGGCGACGGTAGGCGGTCTTGATCTCCGCCTCGCCTGCGCCCGGCTCGACGCCCAGGGTCTCGTAGTAGTCCTTGAACTGCATGGTGCGGATTCGTGTGTCGGGGCGACAGTGTAGAGCGTGAGGGGAGAGGACGTGATCCGGAGCGGGCGCGTCGTGCCACGCGTCCGACCACGGCGGTGCCCTATCCGAAGCACTTCATCGGAAGTCCGTCGGACCGGCGGTGCAGCGAACCTTCGCACCGCCGTGGAAGCGCCCCGGGAATGGGGCGTTCATGCGCGGCGGGTGTACACGGCGCCGTCGAACGCTCAGCCGACAGCCCTGGCGGTTCGCTAGCCAGGCCGGCGAACCGCCCGGGTCGACCGCATGCGATTACGCCTGGCCGGCGGCCGGCGTGACCGGCAGCCCCGTCTCGACCTGGATACGACGCGGCGCGCGCTCCGCACGCTTCGGAATGCTGATTTCGAGCACACCGTGCCGGCCGCTTGCGGTCACGCCTGCCGGATCGGCGCTGTCGGGCAACGCGAACCGGCGCTGGAAGGCACCGTGGCGGCGCTCGGTGCGGGACACCCGGACGCCGTCCTCAAGGGCGGGCGCTTCGCGCTCGCCGCGCAGGCTCAACATGCCGTTGTCCATCAGCACCTCGACGGATTGCGGGTCCACGCCCGGCAGATCGGCCAGGATCACGAAGCGGCCTTCCTCCTCACGGACGTCGACGTGCGGCATCCACGACGCGACCGCTGCGTCGCGGTCGCCGGCCTGAGCCTCGCGGGCGCGGAAGATGGGACCGATGCCCTGGTACAGCGGGTGCTGCAACGCCAGGCCCCGGACGGGGAAACGCGAGAAACGGATTGCCTGCCTCATGGAAATGCTCCTGAAGGGTTGGGGGGCGATCCGGCATGGGGCCGGCGCCGCGATGTCCCCGATCTAGCGTCCGCCGCCGGTATTTCAAGTCGTCTTCGCGTCCGTGCCACCGCAGGCGGCTAGACTGCGTTCACCCTTCCAGCAGGCCGTGTCCCATGACCGTCAAAGCAGGCGATGCCATCCCCGAAGTCGTCCTCAAGTATTTCAAGGACGGTGTCCAGGCCATCGACACCCCGACCCTGTTCGAGGGCAGGAAAATGGTGCTGTTCGCGGTCCCGGGCGCCTTTACACCGACCTGTTCGGAGCGCCATCTGCCGGGTTTCGTGGAGCAGTTCGAGACCTTCCGCTCGCGTGGCATCGGCGTCGCGTGCGTGGCCGTCAACGACCCCTTCGTGATGCACGCCTGGGGCGAGCAGCTCGGCGTACCGGATGGTCTGTGGATGCTCTCCGACGGCAACGGCGACCTCGCTCGTGCGCTCGGTCTGGAGATGGACGCCAGCGCTTACGGTATGGGCCTGCGCGCCAAGCGCTTCGCGCTCTACGCCGACGACGGAGTGATCAGGCAGTTGTTCGTGGAGGCACCGGGCGAGTTCAAGATCTCCGGCGCCGAGCACGTGCTGGCCCATCTGGACTGACCGGCGGCGGCCGGTCGCCGCAGGCTGAAGCGTTCATCGGTTTCACGTCCGTGGCACCGGAATTTCACGTGGGACGCGATCACCCGGGCGGAGTATCGCCGACGCGGGACGCGAAGGAGGCGACGCCCCGCATCACCTTTCACGGAGATGCGAAATGAAGCCGCAGGACGACCACGACAAGAGGCAACAGCAGTCCCAACAGGCCTCTGGCCAAAACCGCGAGCCCGGCGGAGTGTCTTCGCCGGGGCAGTCCGGACAGGGCCAGCCCGGCCAGGAGCCGCAGCGCCCGGACCGGCGCAAGCACGACGACGAAGAGGAATGACGCGCCCCGACGGCGTGTCGTGACCGCGAAGCGAGCGCCCGGCATGTCCGGGCGCTCGCCGTTGTTCGCTGGTCCGTGACCGCCCGCGCCACGGTCATCGCGGCGGCGGGATCGCACGCTCCACGCGCTCGAGCACCGGCCCGAGTTGCGCGCTCGCCGACGCGGCCATCGCCGCCGACAGACGGCGCGCGGTGCCGCGCATCGGCCGCGACCCGCGCCACGCGAATGCCACCCGGTTCTTCATCCGGGCCTCGTCGAGCAACAGGACGCGCTGGGCGCCGAACACACGACGCAGTCGCGCCAGGTGGGTCTCCGCGTCGGCGCAGAACAGATTCACCGACAACGCCCCCCGCGGCGCCAGCGCCTCCCGGCAGGCGGTGTAGAACGCCTCGCTGGCCAGCATCGGCGGAATGCCGGTCTCGTCGTAACCATCGACCAGCAGCACGTCGTATCGCCCCGGCCGCGCAGCGATGAAGCCGGCACCATCGTCCAGGATCACCTGCAGGCGCGCATCGTCCTCGGGCACGCCGAACGCCCCGCGCAGATCGATCACCCAGGGATTGTTCTCGACCACCTCGAGTCGCACCGCCGGCAGGTGGCGATGGATGAATTTCACCTGTGAGCCGCCGCCGAGGCCGATCATCCCGACGCGCGGCGCCGGCGGCGCCCACAGCAGGGCCGCCAGCATGGTGCGCGTGTAATCGATGAGCAGCAGATCGGGGTCGTCCATCCGCATCCGGCTCTGGGTCTGGTTGCGGGTGAACTGCAGCGAGGCATACCCGCGCCCCCGGCGCACGAACGGCTTGCGCAGACGCTTGCCCTGCGCGTCCACCGGTCCGCGCAGGCGGCGCCACACACGCGCGAACCAGCCGCCGCTCCCGTGTCCGCCCGATCCGCCCATCCGCCCGCTGTCCACTGTCTGCAAAGGCGCACAGCCTACCGCGCGCCGCCTGCTCCGTGTCCGCACGACCGCCGGCGCTACACTGACGGCATGCCCAGGACCACCGCCCGCCCACGGACCGCCGATATCGCCATCGTCGGCGCCGGCCCGATCGGCCTCGCCACCGCCGTCGCGCTCGCCCGCCTGGACCTGCGGGTGATCCTCGTCGACACCCAGCCGCGCAAGGCGCTGGCCGCGCCCACGCCCGACGGCCGCGAGATCGCCCTCACCCATGCATCGGTGCGGGCCCTGCGTGCGCTCGGGATCTGGCGACACCTTCCCGCGGACGCGGCATCGCCCTTGCGCGAAGCGCACATCTTCGAGCGAGACGCATCCCGTGCCCTGCGCGTGGCTGCCGACGGCCAGGGCCACGACCGGCTCGGCAATCTGGTCTCCAACCATCTCCTGCGCGCCGCCGCATGGACGGAGGCGGTGGACCACGCGCATGTCGACGTCCACGCCGGAAGCGGTGTCCATGCCGTGCGTCCGGGCCGGGCGGCGATCGAGCTCGATCTCGTCGACGGCAGCAGCCATCGCGTCGGCTTGCTGGTGGCCGCCGACAGCCGCTTCTCGCGCACGCGGCAGATGCTCGGGATCGCCACGGACATGCACGACTTCGGGCGCCACATGCTGGTGTGCCGGATGCGTCACGAGACCGACAATGCGGCCACCGCCTGGCAATGGTTCGGCGACGCCCAGACCCGGGCCCTGCTGCCGCTCGCTCCGCAGCTCTCGTCCGTGGTGCTCACCCTGCCCGGGCATGAAGCCGACCGCATGGCGCAGTTGGACGACGACGCGTTCGCGCGCGAGGTCGAGCACCGTTTCCAACACCGGCTGGGCGCGATGCATCCGGTCGGCGAGCGCCATCGCTATCCGTTGGTGGCCACCTATGCACATCGCTTCGTCGCGCCACGCGCGGCGCTGGTCGGCGATGCCGCCGTCGGGATGCACCCGGTCACCGCGCATGGCTTCAATCTCGGTCTGGCCGGGGTCGAGCGGCTGTCCGCGGCGGTCGCGCTGTCGCTGGCCAGGCACGCCGATCCCGGCGATCCCCGCGCGCTCGCCGGCTACGAGCGCCGGCATCGCCGCGGCACCCGGCCGCTGTACCTCGCCACCCGCGCGGTGGCCGGCCTCTACGGCGACGACCGTCCTGTGCTGCGACCACTGCGGCGTGCGGCCATCGAGGCCAGCACCCGGCTCGCGCCGTTCCGCCGCGCCCTCGCCAGCGGCCTGATCGACGACGGCCCGGTGGATCCGCCGCTGGCCGAACGCCTGCGCGGCATGCGCGAATGGCTGCATCCTGCTGCCGGCCGATGACGCCGTGAAGTCTCACGGCGCGCGCCTGCAATGGCTGCGCTGGCCACTGGCCGCGGCGGTGCTGGTCTGCACGGCCTGGGGCGCGATGGCGCTCTGGTACCAGGGTCCGGCCACCCTCGCCGTCCGCCTGGCCGTGATGATCCTGTGGGGCGGCATCGGCCTGCTGGGGCTGGGCGCGTTCGTCGCGAAACGCTGGCGGGCCTCGCTGGTCTGGCTACTGGCGTTCGCCGTCATGCTGGGCTGGTGGGCCACGATTCGCCCGTCCCACGACCGTTCCTGGGCCGACGACGTCGCACGCCTGCTGCGTGCCGAACACGAAGGCTCGGTGGTGACGCTCCACAACGTCCGCAACTTCAGCTGGCGGACGCCCGAGGACTACGACGTGCGCTGGGAAACTCGCGCGTACGATCTCGATCGCATCGTCAGCGCCGACCTCGTTCTCTCCTACTGGATGGGACCGGCGATCGCCCACACCCTGGTGTCGTTCGGCTTCGACGACGGGCGTCATCTCGTGTTCTCGCTGGAGATCCGCAAGGAAGCCCACGAGCAATTTTCCGCGGTCGGCGGCTTCTTCCGCGAGTTCGAGGCCGTCCTGATCGCCGCCGACGAACGCGACATCGTGCGCACGCGCAGCAATGCGCGCGGCGAGGACGTCTACCTCTACCGGCTCAACCTCCGGCCGTCCCAGTTGCGCACCCTGTTCACGGCCTACCTGGAAGAAGGCGAGCGCCTGCGCCGCACGCCGACCTTCTACAACACGCTGACCACCAACTGCACCACCATCGTCTACGACATCGCGCGTCGCCTCGATCCCGGCCTGCCGCTGGATCCGCGCCTGCTGCTGTCCGGCTATTTCGCCGGATACGCCTACGACCAGGGCGGTCTCGCCGAAGGCATCCCCTTCGAGACGCTGCATGCGCGCGGCTACATCAATCCCCGGGCGCGGGCCGTCGCCGACGGACCCGATTTCTCTCGCGCCATCCGCGTCGGCGTGCCCGGCACCGAGGACGACGTCACGTCGAGCCGGTGACGCATGCGATTCACCCGTGTGCAGGCACCGGGCGTGGTATCGCGCGTAACGGCCCGCGCGCGCCGCGGCCCGTCATGGGATCATGCCGACATGGACCACATCGCCTTTCCGCTCGAACCCGGCCGCGAATTCGTCGAACTCAACCAGTTGCTCAAGCTTGTCGGGATCGTCGACAGCGGCGGCGCCGGCAAGGCCCTCGTGGCCAGCGGCGTCGTGCGGGTCGACGGCAGTATCGAAACCCGCAAGACGGCGAAGATCCGGGCAGGTCAACAGGTGCGGATCGGGACCGTCGAGATCGACGTGACGGCCTGAAGACCACGCCACGCAGACCTCGCTGAACGTACCCGCGGCCGTGCACGGCCGCCTCATGCCGCCGCTGCCAGCATCGGTGGCATGAAGACAGATGCACCGTTCGACCCGTCTCCGTCCCGACCGGGCGATCCGCCCGAGCGGCCGTCCGTACAGTTCAGGGAGGCGACCGCACTGGTCGCGGCATCGCCCTGCGGCGAGTGGGATCTCGTCCTCGGCCAGGGGCCCGTCATCGCGGCGGCCGTTCACGACGGCCACGCCATGCGCGCCTCACTGCAGCAGTATCTGCACATCGATACCCCCAGCCGTCGCCGCGACGAGGACCCGCTGACGGGCCTGTTCACCACCGTCGGCGACGTCCGACTGCGCGCGCGTCGCTCGCGCTTCGAGGTCGATCTGAATCGCCCACGTGACAAGGCGCTGTCGGGCGATCCGGCCGACACCTGGGGCATCCGCTTCTGGAAGGAAGAACTGCCCGACGACGAAATCCAGCGCTCGCTGGCCATCCACGACCGCTTCTACGCAATGCTCGCCGAGCTTCTCGACGCTCTGCTGCAACGGCATGGCACCCTGCTGTTGCTGGACCTGCACAGTTACAACCATCGCCGTGACGGCGCCGACGGCCCGCACGCCCCGGCCGAGGCGAACCCCGATATCGACCTGGGCGCCACCACGCTCGATCGTGCGCGCTGGGGGCATGTGGTCGATACGTTCGCCGGCGAGATGCGCGACGCCCCGGTGGCCGGCGGTGCGCCGGACGTACGCGAGAACGTCCGCTATCCCGGCGGCGGCCATTTTCCGGAATGGGTCCATCACCGCTATGGCGATCGCATCTGCACGCTGTCCATCGAATACAAGAAGACCTTCATGGACGAATGGACCGGTCAGGCCGACATCGCGCGCCTGTACGACCTGCATGCCGGCCTCGAACGCGCCGTGCGTGCCGTGCGCGGGGAGTTCGGACGTTGAGTGCGGTCGCCGCGCAACCGCTCCCGCCGATCGCCGCCCGCGTCGACACCGCGCTCGCGGCGCTCGACGCCAGGCTCGACTGGCTGCTGGCGCTCTCCCCGCTCGGCAATGAGGGGCTGTGGCGCGCGTTCGACGACAGCGGCCGCACACGGATGCCGGAGCTGCGCTACATCGATCTCGAGCTCGACTTCGCCCAGGCGCGCCGAAGCCTGCTCGATCTGCCGGTGGCTGAGGTCGAGTCGCCGCTGCTGTCCGGGTTGCTCTCGGAAAAGCAGCGGGAACTCGATCGGCAACTGGAGCTGGTGCGCCTGCGCGGCACCGACGGCTTCGTCAATGCCAGCATCGATCTGTTCGGTGGTGTCGAGCCTCCGCTGCTCGACCTCGCTGAAGAGATCCTGCGCGACGTGCCGACCAGCGCTCCGCTCCAGGCCGATGCCGGCATCGACGAAGTCATGGCGGATGTCGAAGCGGAATTGGCCTGGTACGCCGAACGCACGCCGGACTTCCACGCCGACGTGGTCGTGGACACCGATCTCAACTCGATGATGATGGTCTCGCACGGCACCTTCTACGTCGACGGCAACATCCGACTGCCGCGCGCGCGCATCCAGCCATTGATCCAGCACGAGATCGGCACCCACGTGGTGACCCGTCACAACGGCGCGCGCCAGGCGCTCACCCAGCTCAAGGTCGGCCTGGCCCACTACGATCCGCTGCAGGAAGGCCTCGGCGTCCTGTCCGAGTACCTCGCCGGCTACCTCCCCGGCGAACGCCTGCGCGTGCTCGCAGGCCGCGTGGTGGCGGCAGGCATGGCGTTGGAGGGCGAACAGGTGCCCGCGATCTTCGACCGCCTGCACGTCACCCACGGCCTGCCCACCGACGACGCGTTCGACATCGCCGTGCGCGCCCTGCGCGGCGGCGGCCTGACCAAGGATGCGGTGTACCTGCGCGGCCTGCGCGATCTGGTCGACTACCTCGGCGACGACGGCGACTTCGAACTGCTGTTCGTCGGCAAGTTCGCCCTCTCGCATCGCGTGGTCGTCGAGCAACTGATCGAAGCGGGCTGGGCGGTCGCCCCGGATGTCCTGCCGCGCTATCGCTACCGCGACGACTTCCAGCAGCGCCTGGCGCGCTGCCGCGAATGTCCCGTCCAATCGCTGTATCACACGGAACCCGACGCATGACCCAGGCACACCGCTCCACCGAGACCGCATCCGCGCAACACACGTCGACCGATGCCGCAGCGGATGCTCCAGCCGCTCCGGGTCCCGCCGCAACCGGCGCCGCGGGCGGCACGTCGACCGCAGCCGCGGCTTCGGCGAAGGCCGCCCCGAAGACCGCTCCTGGCGACGCATCCGACCGCGGCCACCCAGCGTCGGGCCGGATTTCGCTGGGATTCGTGGTCAACGACATCGCCACCGAGCAGGGGAACTACACCACCATCCGGCTCGCCCGCACCGCGGCGAAACGCGGGCATCGGGTGGTCCTGATCGGACTGGGCGACTTCACCTACGATCCCAGCGGCAGCGTCTGCGCGCGCGCGCACGTCCTGCAGCGCGGCGATTATGCCGACGATGCCGCCGTGCTGAGCGAGCTGCAGGGCGAGGAGGCGCACGTCGAGCGCATCAACGTCGAGAACCTCGACGTGCTGATGCTGCGCAGCGATCCCGCCGAAGAGCTCGAAGACCGGCCCTGGGCCCCCAACAGCAGCCTGCTATTCGCGCAGCTGATCGCGGCCAAGCACGTCATCGTGCTCAACGACCCGACCCACCTCACCGATGCCGCCAACAAGACCTACTTCCAGCATTTCCCGGAACAACTGCGCCCGGACACCTGCATCACCCTGGACCCGGAAGAGATCAAGCGCTTCGTCAAGGCGCACGATGGCCACGCGGTCATCAAGCCGCTGCAGGGCTCGGGCGGCCAGAGCGTGTTCGTGGTCACCCCGGACAGCGATGCCAATCTCAACCAGATGATCGACGCGGTGATCCGCGATGGCTACGCCATCGTCCAGGAATATCTGCCACGCGCGAAAGACGGCGACCTGCGCCTGTTGACCCTCAATGGCCGTCCGCTGCAGGTGGACGGCACCTATGCCTGCATCCGCCGTTACAGCACCACGGGCGACGCGCGCAGCAATGTCAGCGCGGGCGGGAAATACGAGGCTGCCGTACCCGACGAAGATGCGCTGAACCTCGCCGAGATCGCCGCACCCAAGCTCATGCGCGATGGCATGTACTTCGCCGGTCTGGATATCGTCGGCGACAAGATGATGGAGATCAACGTCGACACGCCCGGCGGGATCAACATGATCGAGGATCTCACCGGCGTGGATTTCAGCGGCTACATCATCGCGGATCTGGAGCGCAAGGCCCGCCTGCGCGAACAGTACGGCCGTACGCTGAGCAATTGCGAGATGTCGATGCTGTGAGCGGTGCCGGATCGTCCGCTGCGCCGTGCCTGCCCCAGCCTCCCGGCAACGTGGGCGGAACACGGTGCAGCGGTACGGCCGCACCGGCGTCAGCCCGTCTCGCTGATCGGGACGGCATCGATCCGCGAACCTTCACGCCTTGCGCAGGAACTGCACTTTCAGCACCAGATCCTTGATCTTGTCCGAGTGGGCCTCGATGTGCTCGGCGTCGTCCTCGACCAGACGGATGTTGCGGATCACCGTGCCCTGCTTGAGCACGATCGAAGAGCCTTTGACCTTGAGGTCCTTGATCACGACCACGGTGTCGCCGGCAGCGAGCGGATTGCCGTTACTGTCGCGCACCACCGGCCCGGAGGCCGCCTCGGTCGCCTGCGACCATTCGTGGCCGCATTCCGGGCAGGCCAGCAGGCCGCGATCCTCGTAGGCAAGCGTACCGCCGCACTGGGGGCAGGCAGGCGTCTCCGACATCATGGGGTCCTCCGAACGAGCGGCGGGCATTGTACCCGCGGGCCACGGTCACCGCCCCGTCGAAGCAGTGCCGCCGCCACAACCGGCGAGCCCTGCGGCGAACGACGACGTCCGCCCGTTGCAACGTGCGCCGGTTCGGGCCTGCATCATCGTCCCGGCGAAGCGCGCTCGTCGAGCACGCGTCTCACCGCGTCCAGCCCCAACCCTCGCGCCCGCAGCAGGACGAGCAGGTGGTAGACCAGATCCGCCGCCTCGCCGAGCAGCGCCTCCTCGTCCTGGACGACGCCGGCCAGCGCGGTCTCCACGCCTTCTTCGCCGACTTTCTGGGCGATGCGGCGGACCCCCGATTCGAACAGCCGCGCCGTGTAGCTCCCGGCCTGTGGCGATGCCGCTCGGTCGGCGATCACGGCATCGAGTGCGCCCAGCGCATCCGCGGGCGCATCGGGAAAGCAGCTGGGCCTCTGCAGATGGCACGTCGGCCCCTGCGGACGCGCCATGACCAGCAAGGTGTCGGCATCGCAGTCGACGTCGACCGAGACCAGTTCCAACACGTGACCCGATGTCTCGCCCTTGGTCCAGAGCCGACGCTTGCTGCGGCTGTAGAACGTCACGTGCCCGCTCCGGCGGGTCTGCTCCAGCGCCGCGCGATTCATGTAGCCCAGCATCAGCACGCGCAGGCTGGCCGCGTCCTGCACGACGACAGGCAACAGACCATCGCCCTTCGTCCAGTCGAGTGCATCGGGATCGAGACGATCTTGGATCATGGTGCGGGCTCCGGAGGTACGGGACGCTTCAAGAAGGCGGCGGGTTGCGAAAAAGGCGCGGACGGCGGGCTACCAGGCGGCAACGATCTGCGAGGCGGACGGGCCGGGACGCACCTCGATACCGGCGTCATGCAGGAAGCGCTTCAGGTCGGCGATTTCGATCTGACCGCTGTGGAACACGCTGGCCGCCAGCGCGCCGTCGACATCCGCCGTCCCGAAGGCCTCGGCGAAGTGCGCCATCGCCCCCGCACCGCCCGAGGCCACCAGCGGCACCTGGCACGACGCACGCGCCGCGCGCAGTTGCGCGATGTCGTAACCACGTCGCACGCCGTCGTTGTCCATGCAGTTGAGCACGATCTCGCCGGCGCCCAGTGCCTGCGCCTCGACGATCCAGTCGAGCGTGCGCTTCTTCGGCGCCTGCATCCGGTCCGGGTCACCGGTATGGCTGCGCACCCGCCATTCGCCATCGGCCTCGAGGATGGAATCCACCCCGATCACCACGCACTGCACGCCGAACTCCGCGGCCAGTTCGCCGATCAGCGCAGGGCGCTCCAGCGCGGGGGTGTTGATCGAGATCTTGTCGGCACCGGCATGCAGGACGGTCCGCGCGGTGGCGACATCGCGGATACCGCCCGCCACGCAGAACGGGATATCCAGCCGGGCGGAGACCCGCTCCACCCACGCGACGTCCACCGTCCGTTGTTGCGGGCTGGCGCCGATGTCGTAGAACACCAGCTCGTCCGCGCCGGCATCGCGGTAACGCAGGGCGAGATCGACGATGTCGCCCATGTCGACGTGGTCACGAAAACGCACGCCCTTCACAACGCGTCCATCGCGTACATCCAGGCACGGGATCACACGACGCGCCGGCATCAGCCGTCTCCCCGCGCGAGCGCATCCGGCAATGTGAATCGCCCTTCGAGCAATGCGCGCCCGAGCACGAGCCCGCTGCAGCCCTGCGCCTGCGCGAGGACGACGTCCTCGATGCCCCGTACGCCTCCGGACGCCTGCAGTTCGAGTACCGGCAACGCGGCCCGGATGCGTGCGTACAGATCGAAGTTGGGACCGGTCAGCATGCCGTCGCGGCTGATATCGGTGCACAACAGATGGCGCAAACCGTGCGCGGTGTAGCGCGCGGCGAATGCGTCCAGCGTGCCGGCGGCCTGTTCGGTCCAGCCGTGCACCGGGAGGCGCCAGACGCCTTCCGCATCGGCACGGGTGTCGAGCGCGACGGTGATGCGGTCCGGGCCGAAGGCATCGAGCCAGTCGAGCACCGTCGCGGGCGCACGTACCGCCAGCGAGCCCACGACCACGCGTGCCGCACCGGCGGCGAGGATGCGCTCGACATCCGCCCGATCCCGGACGCCGCCGCCGGTCTGCACGCGCAGCGTCGTGGACGCGGCCAGCTCGCGCAGCAACGGTTCCAGGGTGTACCCCCCGGCCCGGGCGGCATCCAGGTCGACCAGATGCAGCCATTCGGCGCCTTGCGCCGCATACGCCTGCGCGAGTGCCAGCGGGTCGTCTCCGTAACGCGTTTCCTGGTCGTAGTCGCCCTGGCTCAGTCGGACGATGCGCCCGTTGCGCACGTCGATGGCGGGATACAGGGTGAGCCTTCGGATCGATGTCGTGCTCATGCGGCGTCCGCCAGGAGAAAGTTGCCCAGCAGCCTCGCGCCGGTCGCCGCCGAACGTTCCGGATGGAACTGCGCACCGGCGATCCGCCCCTGCCGCACCACCGCGGCGAACGTGCGGCCGTGCGCAGCCGAGGCGATGCAGGCATCGGTGACCGGAGCGGCGTAGCTGTGCACGAAGTAGGCGTAGTCGCTGTCACCGAAACCGGCCGTCAACGGGTCGTCGCGCTCGCGCTGCAACCGGCTCCAGCCCATGTGCGGCACGCGCAGGTCCGATGCGACCTCGAGCTTGCGCACCCGCCCCGGCAACAGACCCAGGCAAGGCGTGTCGTCTTCCTCGGAGTGTTCGAACAGCAGTTGCATGCCGACGCACACGCCGAGCAGCGGCTGGCGCAGACTGCGCAGCGTGTCGACCAGTTCCAGCGCGTGGAGCTGGCGCATCACCGTGGCCGCGGCGCTCACGCCCGGCAGGATCACCCGGTCGGCACGACGGATGGCATCGGCATCGCGGGTCAACTCGGGCTCGACCCCGAGCCGCTGCAACGCATAGCGCACCGAGCCCAGGTTGGCGCCCCCGGCATCGATCAACGCCACGCGCATCACAGCACCCCCTTGGTGCTCGGCAATTCGGCCCCTTCGCGGCGGACCGCCATGCGCAACGCCCGGGCGAACGCCTTGAAGCAAGCCTCCACCTTGTGGTGGTCGTTGTGCCCTTCGACCTTGAGGTTGAGA
The DNA here is from genome assembly GCF_001482195.1 of Luteimonas abyssi. Lineage (GTDB taxonomy): Bacteria > Pseudomonadota > Gammaproteobacteria > Xanthomonadales > Xanthomonadaceae > Luteimonas > Luteimonas abyssi. The sequence continues at coordinate 1,857,880 of NZ_KQ759763.1, forward strand.
TTGAGCGCGGCCGCGTCGCACACCGAGCGGAAGAAGTGCTCGACCAGTTCGGTCGGCATGTCGCCGACACGCTCGCGAGCGAAGCTGCCGTCGAAGACGAGATACGGACGGCCGCCGAAGTCGAGCGCCGCACTGGCCAACGTTTCGTCCATCGGCAGGACGAAGCCTGCGGCCCCGCGTGCCGCGCCGCCTTCCGCCGGGCGCGGCGTATCGGTGGGCGCACCCCCGATCGCGCGCGCGTCCACGTCGGGCCGCGCGGTGGGCGCAGCCTCGGAGGCTGGCGCGACCACGTCGTCGAAGCCGTACCGGGCGATGCCGCGCTTGTCGTCCAGCGCCGCTTTCAGCGCCTGGCCCAGGGCGATGCCGGTGTCTTCGATGGTGTGATGTTCGTCGATGTGGAGGTCGCCAACGGCCTCGATCTCGAGCGCGATGCCGCCGTGCTTGCCGATCTGGTCGAGCATGTGATCGAAGAACGGCAGCCCGGTGGACACCCGCGCATCGGCCCTGCGATCCAGGTCGACTGCGACACGGATCCTGGTTTCGCGCGTGTTGCGGACGACCTCGGCACGGCGTGGCGCGTCGGCGAGCTCGTGCGCGATCCCGGCCCAGTCCCAGTCGCCGCCGAACTGTGCGGTGCGCAGCTGGAATCCGCGGATCCCGAGATTGCGCGCGAACTGCAGGTCGGTCTCGCGATCCCCGACCATGGCCGAGCGGTCGAGATCGATGCCGCGGTCGCGCAGGTAGTGCTGCACCAGCCCCAGACCGGGCTTGCGGGTGGGCGCGTTGTCGGCCGGCCAGCTGCAGTCGATCAGGACCTCGCGGAACACGATGCCCTGGCTTTCGAACACCTGCATCATCAGCGCGTGCGGACCGTCGAAGCTTTCGCGCGGATAGGCCTCGCTGCCGAGTCCGTCCTGATTGGTGACCATGACGAACTCGAAACCCGCATCGCGCAGTCTCAGCAGCGCGGGGATCACCCCCGCGAACAGGCGCAGCTTGTCGTAACCGTCGATCTGGAAATCGGCGGGTTCCTCGATCAGGGTGCCGTCGCGGTCGAGAAAAAGGATCTTGGTGGTCGGGAGCTTCGAGGCCATGTTCAACGTGGTCCCAGGGTGGCGAGCGTGCGCAGCACGCGGTCGTTCTGCTCCGGCGTGCCGATGCTGATCCGCAGCGCATCGCCGAGTTGCGGTGCCGCACGCTGGTCGCGTACGACGATGCCGGCGGCCAGCAACGCCGCGAAGGCCGCATCGGCGTCCTCGAAGCGCACCAGCAGGAAGTTGCCGTCCGAGGGATAGACCCGGCGGATGCCGGGCAACGCGGGCAGCGCACTCGCCATGCGTGCACGCTCCACGCGCACGGCCTGGACGCGGGCCGCGGTGCGATGACGCGCATCCGGCGCCAGCGCGGCGCCCGCCAGGTCCGCGCACGGCGCGGGAATCGGATATGGGGCCTGGCAACGGCGCAGCACCGCGATCAGGTCGGCGTGCCCGATCACCGCCCCGATCCGGGCCGCCGCCAGCGCATGTGCCTTCGACAACGTACGCAGCACCACCAGGTGCTCGTGCCGATCCAGCAGCGCCAGTGCCGATACCTGCCCGGAGAACTCCGCGTACGCCTCGTCGATCACCACCAGTGCGTGTCCGCGCAAGGCATCGGCGATGCGGTCGACGGTCTCGATCGGCAGCGCCAGACCGGTCGGATTGGCGGGGGGGCACAGGAAGACCACGCGCACCCGCTCGGCCAGCGCCTGCTCGATCACCCGGTCGGCCTCCAGCGAGAAGCCGTCTTCGGTGTCGGTCAGGGGCACCTCGACCAGCGGGGCATCCTGCAGGCGTGCGCCCACCGCGTACATGCCGAACACCGGCGGCGTCACAAGCACGGCGTCCCGCCCGGCACGGCAGGCGGCCCGGATCAGCAGGTCGATCCCTTCGTCGCTGCCGCGTCCGACCAGTACCCGGTCCTGCGCGGTGCCGTACAACCCCGCGAGCGCCGTCACCAGGGCGCGCGGCTGCGGATCCGGATAGCGCCGGTTGCGATCGTCGCCGTCGGCGATGCTCGGCCACGGCGCCTCGTTGGCATTGAGCCAGTCCTCTCCCTGCAAGGACACACCGCGCGCGGAGCTGTAGCCGGCGAAATCGCGCAGCTCCTCGCGCAGCAGAGCCAGCACGCTCACCTGCCCGCCTCCAGGCGCAGGCGCACTGCATTGGCGTGCGCCTCGAGCCCCTCGGCTTCCGCGATCGCCACCGCATCCGGACCGATCGCGGCGATGCCCGCCGGTGTGGCCGCCTGGACGCTGATCGTCTTCTGGAACGCGCTCACGCCCACACCGCTCCAGGCATGGGCCGCGCCATCGGTCGGCAGCACGTGATTGGTCCCGCTGCAGTAGTCGCCGAGCGCCTCCGGCGTGTGGTCGCCGAGGAAGATCGAACCCGCGGACACCACCCGGTCCAGCCAGTCGCGCGGTGCGCGCAGTGCGAGGATTAAGTGCTCGGGCGCGTAGCGGTTGCTGATGGCGAATGCCTGCTCGAGATCGTCGACCTCGATCAGGCGCGAGCGCGACAGTGCCTGGCGTGCGATCGTCGCACGCGGCAGCACCTCGAGCTGACGCGCCAGCGCGCGCTCCACCGCATCGAGCAGCATCGGTGCGTCGCTGATCAGGATCACCTGCGAATCCGGACCGTGCTCGGCCTGCGACAGCAGATCGGCCGCGACGAAGTCCGCGTTCGCTCCGGCATCCGCGATCACCAGCACCTCGGAGGGACCCGCCGGGAGATCGATGGCGATGTCCCCGCTCTGCGCCAGTTGCTGCTTGGCCTCGGTGACCCAGGCATTGCCGGGGCCGAACACCTTGTCGCATTTGGGCACCTGCGCCGTACCGAAGGCCAGCGCCGCGATCGCCTGCGCGCCACCCAGCTTGAACACCCGGTGCACGCCGGTCAGCCGCGCGGCCACCAGCACCGACGGATCGGCACTGCCGTCGCGGCGCGGCGGCGTGCACAGCACCACCTGCGCGCATCCGGCCAGCCGTGCGGGCACGCCCAGCATCAACGCGGTGGACGGCAGCGGCGCGGTGCCGGCCGGCACGTACAGGCCCACTCGCGCAATCGGTCTCACGATCCGCTCGCATTGCACCCCGGGTGCGGTCTCGACCCGATAGGCGCTGGCGCCGCCGGGCGCATGGAAGGCCTCGATGCGCGTCGCGGCCCGCGACATCGCCTCGCGCAGCGGCGCCGGCACCGCCGCCTCGGCGGCCGCGAACCCATCCGCGTCGACCTCGAAGGCGTCGAGATCGACGCCATCCAGACGCCGGCCGAGCGTCCGCAACGCCGCGTCGCCGGCCTCACGGACCTCGTCGACGATGGCCGACACCGCACGTCGCACGGTATCGGCATTGCCGCGCACCGGCCGCGCCAGCGCCTCGTCTCGCGCGCGCGACGACAGGCTGGCCCAACGCACCCGCCCCGCGCCGTCGTTCTGCGGCAGGCCGCTCATGCCAGCGTCCTCTCGACCGGCAGCACCATCAGTCCGCGGGCGCCGGCCCCACGCAGTTCTTCCAGCCGCTGCCAGGTCATCGCCCCATGACACAAAGCCTGCAGCGCCAGCGTGTCCTGGCCGTCGACCCGCATCACCGTCGGCGCCTCCGCATCGGGCAGCAACTGCAACAGTCGCGATACCGCGTCGGGTTGCGCCTGGAACATCAGCAGGCGACTGTCCCTGAGTCGCATCACGCCGTCCATGCGACGCAACAGCAATGCCATCAGGTCCGCACGCGCATCGGCGAACGCGCGCGTGGGCCCTGCCAGGACCGCCTCGCTGCGCAACAACGTCTGCACGGCCTTGAGCTGGTTGGCGGCGAGCGTGGCACCGCTGGAGACCAGATCGCAGATCGCGTCGGCCTGCCCCAGGCGCGGCGCGATCTCCACCGAACCCGAGAGCACCACCACATCCGCCTGAACCCCCTGCTCCGACAGCCAGGCGCGGACCAGGTGCGGATAGCTGGTCGCGATCCGGCGACCGGCGAACTGCTCCGGGCCGGTCCACTCCCACTCGTCGGGCACCGCGATATCGAGCCGGCAGCCGCCGAACCCGAGCGCACGCAACTCGCGCGCGACCTCGGCCAGGCCGGACGCCTCGCGCTCGGCGGACTGCTCGGCCAGCACGTTACGGCCGACGATACCCAGATCGCACACGCCGTCGGCGAGCAGCCCGGGAATGTCGTCGTCGCGCACCAGCAGAAGATCGATAGGCAGGGTTTCGCCGTAGCAGAACAGGCGGTCGCGACTTTCGCGGAAATCCAGTCCGCAGGCGGTCAACAGCGCGCGCGAGGGCTCGCCGAGACGTCCGCTTTTCTGGATGGCGATGCGCAGACGATCGCGCACCGCGGAGGCGGCGGGAGGGCTCATGGCGGTCCGGGTCAGTGAGAGGGAACGAGGTGAGGAAACCGGCGACGGGCAGCTGCGGCATAGCCGCCATCGCCATGGCTCAAGCTGCGGGCCACACGGCCGACGGTGGTCACGCTCACGCGCGTGCGCTCGTGAATCTCGCGGTACGGCACGCCTTCGAGCAACAGCGGTACCACCTTCCAGCGCTCGGACAGGGCCTCGAGCTCGGCAGGCGTACACAGGTCGCGCAGAAACGCGGTGATGTCCTCCGGCTTGTCCAGCGCGGCGAACGCCAGCGCAAGTCCCTCCAGGGCATTGGCGGCTTCGCTGCTCGGTACGGGTTCGGGACGCTGTTTCATTGATCCAATGTATTAACGCGTTAGCACATTATGCACGCGGGCCCTGGCGGGTCAATGCCCGCAGGCGTGTCGATTCAGGTCATCGGGAGGGATGTGGCGCGTTCGCCGACTCGTCGAGCGCGCTGCGCCGGGCCTGCCGGGAAGAGGACCTCAGGGCGCCTCGCGCCAATGCGCCATCATCCAGCCCAGCGCGACGCCGACCAGCGCGCCCAGCACTTCCATCACCACGCGGGCGCCCAGCCCGTCCGGATCGTGGATGCGCTGCAGCACGATGCGGGCGTAGACCGGCGACTCCAGTCGCGCCACGCCCATGTAGAACAGGTTCCAGAGATCGATGCCGGCGCCGATCGCCACCGCCACGAGACAGGCCCAGCCGATCGAGTGCCCTGCACCCCAACGCCCGCGCCGGGCCAGTGCATGGAACACCGCGAACACCAGCAGGCCGATCAACAACGCGATCGCGCCCGCCTCGAGCGCGCCCAGCCAGCCCAGATGCAGGGGCAGATTCATCCGTCCCCCGATCAGCGCCCTGCCAGGGCGCGCGCCTGCTCGAGCTCGACCCGCAGCGCATCGGCGCATTCTTCGCGGGCGACTTCGAACTGCTGCTCGCGCTGCAGATCCTTGACCGCCACAACGCCGCGCGCGCGCTCGTCGTCGCCGGCGAGCACCACGAACCGGATCCCCGCTTTCGAGGCGTACTGGAACTGCTTGCCGAGCTTGCGCGGCTCCATCTGCATCTCGGTGTTGATGCCGCCGACACGCAGGCGACGCGCGATGTCGAGCGCATCGTCGAGCCCGGCATCGTCCATCAGCGCGACCATGGCCTGCACGCTGCTGGCCTCGATGCCGTCGATCAGCCCCGCATCGCGCAACTGGAAGAACAACCGGGTCAGGCCGATCGAAATGCCCACGCCCGGCAGCTTCGACTTGGTGTAGTGACTGGCCAGGTCCTCGTAGCGCCCGCCCGAGCAGATCGAGCCGATCTCGGGGTGGTCGGTCAACGAGGTCTCGTAGACGGTGCCGGTGTAGTAGTCGAGGCCACGGGCGATGGAGAAGTTCAGCCGGTAGGCCGACTCCGGCACGCCCAGTGCGCGAACCAGCTCCAGCACGTCGCGCAATTCGGCGGCACCGGCACGCAAGGCATCGCTGGCGGCCTCGCCGGCGTCGGCCAGTACCTGCTCGATCCGCGCCAGCGCATCGGCGTGCGAATCGGAGCGCACCTCGACGAAATCCAGAATGCGCTGCACCGTATCGGCAGGCAGACCGAAATCGGCCCCCGTGAGCGTCTCGCGGACGTAATCGGCGCCGCGCTTGTCGATCTTGTCGACCTCACGCAACACCAGCGCCTGCTGGTGCGCGTCCACCACGCCCTGCGCCTCGAAGAAGCCGCGCATCAGCTTGCGGTTGTTGAGCTGCACGGCGAACGCGCCGATGCCCAGTTCGGAGAACACCGCATGGATCACCGCCAGAATCTCGGCGTCGTAGCGGATGTTCAGCGCGTCCTTGCCGATGACGTCGATGTCGCACTGGTAGAACTCGCGGAACCGCCCGCGCTGGGCGCGTTCGCCGCGGTACACCCGCTGCATCTGGTAACGGCGGAACGGAAAGGTCAGCTCGTGTTCGTGCTCGGCCACGTAGCGGGCCAGCGGCACGGTCAGGTCGAAGCGCAGGGCGAGTTCCGGCAGGCCTTCGCCCTCCTTCGCCAGCGCGCCGGTGGATTGCACGAAATACACCTGCCGCTCGGTCTCGCCGCCGGACTTGGTCAACAGCACGTCCGACAGCTCGAATGCCGGCGTTTCCACCGGCAGGAAGCCGAAGCGCTCGTAGTTGCGGCGGATCACGTCCAGCATGCGCTGGAAGGCGATCTGCTCGCGAGGCAGCAGTTCCATGACCCCGGCGGGGGTACGCGGCTTGATCAAGGGGCACTCCGGGATGGGGCGTGGGAGGGTGCGACAGTTTAGCGGCTCGCCCGGCCCCGATCCGCCCGATCTTTCCGGAATTCGCACGCCCCCCTTGCCGAGCGGCCCAGACCTCCCTAAAATGCGCGGCTCAGTCGGGGTGTAGCTCAGTCTGGTAGAGCGCTACGTTCGGGACGTAGAGGTCGCAGGTTCGAATCCTGTCTCCCCGACCAACAGAATCAGCTGTTTCGGAAAAAGCCGGCCTCGCGCCGGCTTTTTTCGTTGCCGCTCCTGGCGACAGCGCGGACGTGACGGCATCGCGTTTCCGCCGCCGGCCCCGCTGCGACGGCCGAGCCTCGATGCCGGCCGCGACCATTGCGCTCAGCCTGTCGCCGGATCGTCCGGGATCAAGCCCGCGTCCGCGAGCATGTCGTGGACGCGCTCCTGCACATAGGCATCGTGCTCGGCGGGCACCCGGCTGGCGAAACGCCGGAGTTCCTCGGAGAACACCGTCAGCACCTCGTCCTGCGGCACTTGCTGCGCCAGTGCACGCAGCCGCGACGCGAGCCGTTCGAGTTCGTCGTCGATGTCGGATCTGGAATCCATGTCGCCATCCTGGCGTCGCGTCCGTTAGAGCGATGTCTGCGGGCCCTTCGGAGGCCTACACTCCCGGCGTGCCTTCACCCGACACGGAGCATTGGATGCGCATCACATGCTGTCTGATCCTGGGCCTGGCCGGTGCCACCGCGGCGATGGCCCAGGAGCGCTGGCTGTACGTGACCAGCACGCCGTCCGAAACCGTGGTCGAGATCGAACGCGGCACGATCACCGGCACGGCCGAACGGATCCAGGTCAACGTGCGCTATGTCTTCGCCGCGGATCAGGCGCGCATCGTCTCCGGGCAGGCGGCGCACCAGGCGATCGCACTCAACCTGATCGATTGCGAGGCCCGCACGTCGGCGGTGCTGGATTCCACCTGGCTCGATCGCGCGGGCCGTACCGTCGCCCGACAGAGCTATCTTGCGCCGCCACCGGAGGCGATCCGCACCGGCAGCACCATGGAAGCGGTCGCCGAACAGGTCTGCGACTGATCCACGCGGCGTCCGGTCGCGATGCGCCATTGGTTGACCGGCATCCATGTCGATGCCTGAAAGCGTGCGCGTCATGCATGTCTCCGTACGACGACACCGATACCGAACCGCGAGGCGGTCGGTGGCGGCAACGGGCTGTTCCCGCCGCACCGATCGCCGTGCCGCCCGTGCCTGAACGCGCTCACCCTTTTCACACCTCGCGCCCACGCGGAATGAACATTCGCTCGCGCAAATTCGGCGCGCAGTTTTTCGCAGCAACGTCGATGCAGGGGTCGGCGGCGCACGTCTCTCCCACCGTTGTCAGACCCTTCCTGTGCCGACGAATCCAATTCCGCGCGCCCGCGGTGCGCTCGCCACGCTTGTCATTTCGCTTTCCACTCCGCTGATGGCCATGGGTGCACCGCACCCGACGCAGGATGTCGCGATCGCACGCCCGGCGGCGCCACCGGCCGATCCCGCCACCGCCCTGCAAGACCATCCATCCCCGCAGACGGAGCATCCGGCTGCCGCGCTGGCCGATGCGCAAGCCCGCCTGGATGCTGCGCCCGGCGACGACGACGCGTTTCGCGCCCTGATCTTCGCGCTGGCCGACCTCGGCGCCTCGGCACTCGCGGCCGAGCACCTGGCGCAACGCCCGCATCTGTTCGCGGATCATGAGCGCGAACGCCTCGAAGGCGACGCGATCGCCCGACGTATCGGCTGGGCCAGGATTCCCGCAGCACCCGATACGCCCCGACTGGCCGCCTCGCGCGCGGCCCTCGACGCCTTGGAGACGTTGCAGGCGAACGCGCCCCGACAGACGCGATGGGAGCGTACCCGCCTGCAGATCGACGCACTCGATGCGCTCAACCACCTGCAGCGGCATCAGGAGGTGGTCGACGGGTACACGCACCTCGTCGAAGCGGGCATCGATGTCCCGGCCTACATCCTGCCCGCCGTGGGCGATTCCCTGCTCGCACTGCGACGCCCGGAGGATGCAGTCGCGGTGTTGGAAACCGCGTTGCGGCATCGTCCCGACGACGTCAACACCCGCATCCTGCTGGCCTACGCCTGGCTGGAGAGCGAACGCTTCGATCTCGCGCTGCCGGCGTTCCAGGCCATCGCCGACAGCCAGCCGGCCTGGCCGCGACGAACCGATGCGGAAACCGGATACGAAAACTGGGATCGCTTCGATGCCGACCTCAATCTGGCGCTTGCGCATTCGTACGCCAACGACCACGCGCAGGCCGAGCGCCTGCTGGCGTCGCACCTCGGCATCGGCCCCGGCAACACCGCCCTGCAGACCGCATTCGGCGCCGTGCAGTCGCGTCGCTCGCGTCCTGCCGCGGCGCTGGAGCGCTACCGGATGGCGCTCACACGCGATCCTGAGAGCCGGGACGCCCTCGCCGGCCAGGTCGACGCGCTGACCGCTCTCGACCGGATCGGCGCGGCGCGCGATGCGCTGACGCACCTGCAACGCCTGCATCCCGAGGATCCGCGCACGCCGCGAGTTGCGCGGTCCCTGGAACGGCACCGAGGACCGCAACTCGCGCTGACCTATGCACGGGGCCGCAATTCCGCGCCCGGGCAGAACACGGCCGCATCGCCCCTGGGCAGCCGTGACGGCGGGCGGCGGCTGGAAGCGCGCTCGTCGCTCATCGCCGATCGCTGGCGGGTCGGCGTGGTCGCCGGCGACGACTGGGCGGATTTCGAGGATGGCCGCATCCGGCATCGCGGCACCGGCGTCGGCGGCTGGTACCGCCATGACCGGCTGTCGGCGGCCGCGACGGTATCGCGTATCGACGATAGGTCCCGGCATGGCTCCACTGCCTGGACGGCCGAAGCCGACTGGCGTTTCAGCGACGCATGGCGTGGCGGGGTTCGCGTGGCACGGCAGGATCCGGAGGCCTCGCTGCAGGCACGGCGTGCCGGCGTGACCGCCGACAGTCTCGGCGTATCCGCGCGATGGACGCCGCACGATCTCGTCACCGTCGGGGCGAGCGCCGCCCGCCTGCGTTACGACGACGGCAACCGTCGCGACCAGTTCGCGTTGGATGCGCGCCGCCGTCTGCTCACCCGGCCCCACCTCTGGGTCGACGCACTGGGTTCGACCTATGCCAGCCGCGGCTCGCTGGGCGAACAGGCGACGTACTTCAATCCAGAGCGCGACGTCTCCGCGCAGGCCGGTCTCGGGATCGAACACATCGTCTGGCGACGCTACGAGACGGCGCTCCGGCAGCGCCTCGAGCTGACCGCCGGCCCGTATCGCCAACGTGGCTTCGGGACCGCTTTGGTGCCCGCGATCGGCTACCGACATCGCTGGCAACGCGAGAGCGGCAGCCTCGAGTACGGCGTCGCCTGGTCGCGTCCGGTCTACGACGGAGTCCGCGAGCACCGCGTCGTCGTCGACGCGGCCCTGCACTGGGGAGGTGCGCCATGATGCGCGCGTTGCTGATGCTGGTCTTCGTCGGACTGGTGCTGGCATGCACGCCGGTGCGGGCGTCGCTGCTGGTACTCAGCTACCACGACATCCGCGACGACGTGGCCGCGAAGGGCGATCCCGATCCGTATGCGGTCTCCACCACGAACTTCGCCCAGCACCTGGACTGGCTTCACACGCACGGCTACACGCCGGTCAGCGTGCAACAGGTGCTCGATGCGCGCGCCGGCGATGCCACGCTGCCCGAGCGCGCGGTCCTGCTGACCTTCGACGACGGCCTGCGCAGTGCGTACACCCACGTGTTTCCGCTACTGCGCGCCTACGGCTTTCCCGCACTGGTCGCACCGGTCACCGGCTGGGTCGACCTGCCGGAAGACCGCTCGGTGCCGTACGGCCCACGCGATTTCGACGCAGAGGATTTCCTCACTTGGGCGCAGCTGCGCGAAATGCGCGACAGCGGCCTGGTCGAGATCGCCTCGCACAGCCACGACCTGCATCGCGGCGTGCCGGGCAACCCGTTCGGCAACCAGATGCCGGCCGCCACCACCCGGATCTGGCACGAAGCCGGCTACGAATCCGATGCCGCATGGGAGGCGCGTATCCGTGCCGACCTGCAGGCCAGTCGGGATCTGATCGCCCGCCACACCGGCGCCGCGCCGCGCGTGATCGTCTGGCCGTACGCGGCCTACAACGACGTCGCCAACGGCGTGGCCGCGTCATTGGGCATGACGCTTTCCTTCGACCTGGAGGGGCGCGCGCAGGCCGGGGATCTCGGCCAGCAAGGCGAGACGCGCGTGGAGCAGGTCTCGCTCGACAGCCTCGCCCGCCTGCTCATCCACCGCAACCCCGACGTGCGCGACCTGGCCGGCGAGCTGCGCCGCGATCTCTCCCTGGACGGCGTGCGTGCGATCCAGGTCGATCTGGACTACGTCTACGACGACGACCCCGCACAGACCGCACGCAATCTCGACGTGCTGGTGCAGCGCATCCAGGACATCGGGCCGAGCCACGTGTTCCTGCAGGCCTTCGCCGATCCCGACGGCGACGGCGCCGCCGATGCGCTTTACTTTCCCAACCGGCACCTGCCGATGCGCGCCGACCTGTTCAACCGCGTCGCCTGGCAACTGCGCACGCGCGCCGGCGTGCGGGTGTTCGCCTGGATGCCGGTGTTGGGCTACGTGCTGCCGGATGCCGAACTGCAGGCCGCGCTGCGCATCGACGCGCACGACCCGGCGGAGATCCCCAGGCTCGATCCCGGCGATCCGCGCACCCGGGCCCTGGTCGCCGACCTTTACGAAGACCTCGCACGTCATGCCGCGTTCGACGGCTTGCTGTTCCACGACGACGCCTACCTGCGCGACGACGAGATCCCCGGCTACGCCGGCGGCGATCCGGCGCAGCGGACCCGGCGCTGGTCGATTTCACCCAGGCGCTGCGGACGGCGGCGCAACGCTGGCGGCCGAAGCTGGTCACCGCACGCAACCTGTTCGCGCGACCCGTCCTGGAGCCGGATTCCGAAGCCTGGTTCGCGCAGCGTCTGGACGCCTTCAACGCGGCCTACGACTACACCGCGCTGATGGCGATGCCGGCCCTGGAGGCCGCCGACGATCCGGAACGCTGGATGCGCGCGCTGGTCGATGCGGTGGCGGCCCACCCTGGAGGCCTCGCAAGAACGCTGTTCGAACTGCAGACCGTGGACTGGCGTACCGCGCAACCGATCGACGGCGACGTGCTGCGGGCGCAAGTGCGTGCGCTGCAGGCGGCAGGCGCCCGTCACCTCGGCTATTACCCCGACGACTTCATCGGCGATACGCCGTCGCTGCCGGTCGCCCGCGAGGCGATGTCCGCGCGCGAATTCCCCTACCTGGAGCGCTGAGTCGATGTCGTCGAGCCAGTTCGTCGCGTGGGTCTTCAACTTCGCGTTCTACTACCCGATCGTCATGGCCTTCATGTGGATGACCGGCGGGATCTACTACTACCGGCGTCGCGAGCGGAAGACCGCGCCCCCGGACGCACCGCCGCCGATGGCGAGCACCCCCTTCGTCTCGATCCTCGTGCCGTGTTTCAACGAGGAAGCGCACATCGTCGACACGATCACCGCACTGTCGATGCAGGTCTATCCCGATTTCGAGATCGTCGCCGTCAACGACGGCAGCCAGGACCGGACGCCGGAGTTGCTCAACGGCCTGGTGCCCGACCACCCGCGATTGCGGGTGGTGCATCTCGCGCAGAACCAGGGCAAGGCCAACGCGTTGCGCATCGGCACGCTCGCCGCGACATCGGAGTACCTGGTCTGCATCGATTCCGACGCCACCCTGGAGCCGCATGCGGTGCGCTGGATGGTCGGCCATCTGATCGACGGCCCGCGCGTCGGCGCGGTCACCGGCAATCCCCGCATCCGCAACCGCACGACGTTGATGGGACGCATGCAGATCGGCGAGTTCTCCGCGATCATCGGCCTGATCAAGCGCGCGCAACGCACCTACGGGCGGCTGTTCACGATTTCCGGGGTGATCTGCGCGTTCCGCCGCAGCGCGCTGCACGATGTCGGCTACTGGTCGGACCGGATGGTGACCGAGGACATCGACATTTCCTGGCACCTGCAGCTGGCGGCATGGGACATCCGCTACGAGCCGAACGCGCTGTGCTGGATCCTGATGCCCGAAACGCTGCGCGGGCTGTGGTCGCAACGCCTGCGCTGGGCCTGCGGTGGGATCGAGGTGCTGCTGCGCCACGGCCGTCGGGCGCTCACCTGGCGAGGTCGACGGATGTGGGGCGTCCTGGCCGAGTACGCGTTGAGCCTGCTCTGGGCCTACACGATGCTCGCGATCCTGCTGTTGTGGCTGTACGGGCGCGTCTTTCCGGTGCCTGAGATGCTGTACGTGGATACCATCCTGCCGCGCTGGCACGGCGTGGTGCTGGCCTTCGTGTGCCTGTTGCAGTTCGGCACCAGTCTGATGATCGAGCGCCGCTACGAACCCGACCTCGCCAAGCATTTCTACTGGGTGATCTGGTACCCCGTCGCCTTCTGGATGCTGGGCATGCTGACCACGGTGGTCGCCCTGCCCCGGACCCTGCTGCGCCGCGGACGGCAGCGCGCCCAATGGATCAGCCCGGACCGTGGAGCCCGCGCGTGAAGCACCCCATCATCATCGACCACAGCCGCTCCCGCGGCCCGAGCCGCCGACTCGCCTCCGGCGCACTCACCGCGACCGCCTGGCTGGTCTACGCCTGGCTGTGGGTGCCGCTGGTCACCGCGCTGGCCTGGCTGCTGGGACTGCGCACCGCTTACCTGCGTCTGTACCTGGACCAGAACGAGATCGACGCGTTCCTGCTGCTGTCGCTGCCGGTGATCGCGGTGATCTGTGCAGCAGTGCTGATCGGTTGGGCCGAATACAATCGCCTCCGCTTCGCCGATGCCGATCGCCGCACGCGGCGCGTGGACATCACCGCCGCGGCCGTGCGGCAGGCGCTCGGTGCGACCGATGCGCTCGCACGCAAACTCCGCCACGGCAGGATCGTCCACGTCGCGCTCGACGACGACGCCCGCCCGCAGGCCACGCGCGGCGGGCACTGAGCAGGCGGCTCAGACCAGGGCCAGATCGTCGCGGTGAATCACGTTGCCGCCGTAGTTGTAGCCGAGCACGACATCGATCTCGCGCGAATGCCGGCGCAGGATGCGGCGGATGTCGTCGGCCGAATACTGCACGACGCCGCGCGCGAGACGTTCGTCGCCCGCATCCCCCTGGCGGAAGATCTCGATCATGTCGCCCCGCCGGAACTCGCCGTGCACCGCGACGATGCCGCCCGGCAGCAGCGAGGCACCCCGCTCCACCACGGCATCGGCGGCGCCCGCGTCGATCACCAGCCCACCGCGCTCCGCGGGCGCGTTCTGCAGCCAGTGCTTGCGCGCCGCCAGCCGGCTGCGCGCGGCGTGGAGCCGGGTCCCGTACAGGCGATCGCGGGCGAGGTGCTCGACCACCTCGACGCGCGTGCCGTTGAACAGCACCGTGGCGATTCCGGCCGACGCCGCACGCTGGGCCGCTTCGAGCTTGGTCCGCATGCCCCCGGTCCCGATCGCGCTGCCCGCGCCGCCGGCCGTGGCGAGCAGTTCCGCGCCGACGCGCGCCACCACGTCCACCGGGCGCGCGTCGGGATGGCGCCGCGGGTCGGCATCGTAGAGACCGTCGATGTCGGTCGCGATGAACAGCACGTCCGCATCCACCAGTGCGGCGACGATCGCGGCGAGATTGTCGTTGTCGCCCAGTTTGAGTTCGTCCACGGAGACGGTGTCGTTCTCGTTGACGATCGGCAGCGCCCGCTGGCGCAGCAGCGCCGCCAGCGTCGCCTTGGCGTTGAGATAGCGGCGGCGGTTGCGCAGGTCGTCGTGGGTCAACAGGATCTGGGCCACGGGACGCTCGAAGAACGCCTGCCAGAAGCCGATCAACTGGGCCTGCCCCAGCGCCGCCAGCGCCTGACGTTCGGAAATCGGCGCGTTCGCCTCGGCGCTGCGATGGGCGATCGCGCGCCCTGCCGCCACCGCGCCGGAAGACACCAGGACCACCTCGCGCCCGTCCGCCAGTGCAGCGGTGACGAAGTCCGCCAGCGCCTGCGCATGCCGCGGCGACAGGCCGCCGCCATCGGCGGCCAGCAGGCTGCTGCCCACCTTGAGCACCGCGCGCCGCCACGGCGGCAGGGCCTGCTCGGAGAATGCGTGTCCGGAAACCTGCGATGGGGGCGAAACGGTCACGGCGGCCTCGAGCGGGTCAGTTCATCGGGTGAGCCATTCGTGGACGTGCAGCTCGGAACTGGCCGTCGTGACCAGCGGGTCGGTCGCGACGATGGCCCGGGCCTGCTCCAGATCCTCGACATTACACAGGATGTACGCGCCACCGCTGCCGTCGGCGAAACCGCCGGTCAGCAGCAGTCGGCCCTCGGCCTGCAGCGCATCCAGAAACCGCCGGTGCGGGCCGACCGCGGCCGGATCGAACGTCGGCAGACGCATGGCGGTCACCAGGTACAACGTGCGCGTCACCGGCCGCTCCCCGGCGGCGGAGCGGCGATGCGGTCGCAATGGCTGCGGGATGCGGGGATCACCAGATCAGCCCAGCGCCTGCCAGCGCGTGCGCAGCGCGTCCAGGCGCAGGTCGGCGGCGGCGCCCGGGGAGACGCGGGCGGCGAGACTGCCGTCCGGCGTGCGACCCTGGCCGGCGGTATCCGCGGACGCCGCCGCGGCCTGGTAGGCCTCGCGGAACGGCACCCCGGCCGCAGCCGCTTCCACCGCCACATCGGTGGCGTACATGCCCGAATCGACCGCGGCACGCAGCCGCTCCTCGCGCCATTCCAGATTCGCCAGCAGGTCCGGCAGCAGTTCCAGCGCCGCCAGGCCGCGACCGAAACCGTGGAAGATCGCGCCCTTCGACGCCTGCAGATCGCGGTGGTAGCCCGACGGCAGCGACAGCAACTGCTCGATCTCGGTACGCGCCGCGGCGACGCTGGCATGCGTGGCGCGCATCAGCTCGATGACATCCGGATTGCGCTTGTTGGGCATGATCGAGCTGCCGGTGGTGTACTGCGCCGGCAGCGCGACGAAGCCGAACTCCGCGCTGGTGAACAGCGACAGGTCCCAGGCGATGCGGCGCAGGTCCAGCGTCGCCCCACCCAGCGCTTCCAGCGCGGCCAGCTCGAACTTGCCGCGCGACAGCTGCGCGTACACCGGCGACACCTGCATGCGCGCGAACCCGAGCGCGTGCGTGGTGTGCTCACGGTCGAGCGGCAGATTGACGCCGTAGCCGGCGGCGGTGCCCAGCGGGTTGGTGTCGACCAGCGCCCGGGTGTCGCACGCGCGCACGGCGTTGTCGATGAAGGCCTCGGCCCAGCCGGCCCACCACATGCCGGCCGACGACACCACCGCACGCTGGATGTGGGTGTAGCCCGGCACCGGCAGCGACTGCTCGGCCTGCGCGCGGTCCAGCGCGATGCCGGCCACATCACGACTGAGCCCGGCCACACGCGCCAATTGCTCCTTCAACCACAGGCGCGTGGCCACCAGCACCTGGTCGTTGCGGCTGCGCCCGGTGTGGATCTTCTTGCCGGCATCGCCGAGGCGCTCGACCAACCGCGCCTCGATCGCGGAATGTCCGTCCTCGTAACGGGCATCGAGCACGAAACTCCCGTCTCCGAAGTCGCGGGCGAGCTGATCGAGCTCCGCGTCCAGCCCCGACAGCTCCTCGGCCGACAGGATGCCGATGCGCTGCAAGCCCTGCGCGTGCGCGCGGCTGGCGGCGATGTCGTGGAGGAAGAACTCGCGGTCGAGGACCACGTCGTCGCCGGCCAGGAAGGTCTGGATGCGCGCATCGACGGCGATGCCGGGCTTCTGCCACAGGAGGTCGGACATGGGAATTCCTTGGATGATGTCAGGCCGACAGCGGAATGCCGGTGATGTCCGGCAGGCCGAAGGCGAGGTTGAGGTTCTGCATCGCCTGCGTGGCGGCGCCCTTGAGCAGATTGTCGAGCGTGGCCACGACGACGACGCGGCGGCCGTCCGGCGACACCGTGAAGCCGCCGATCTCCACCCCGTGGCGGCCGGCGATGCGGCTCACCCAGGGCGCGTCGTCGAGCACGGCGATCAACGGCTCGTCGGCGTAGCGCACCCGGTAGTGCGCGGCCAGTGCCGCGGCATCGGTCGCCGTGGCCAGGTGCGCGTTCGCGGTCAGGGTGATGCCGCGGAAGTGCGGCGCCACGTGCGGCATGAACTCGACAGAGGTGCCGAGCTGGCGGGCGACCTCACGCTCGTGGATGTGATTGGACAGCGCATACGGCATCAAGTTGTCGCGCAACAGCGCCGGATCGTTGCGGTCGGACGGCGTGGTGCCGGCACCGGAGTAACCGGACACGCCGAAGGCCTGCACCGGGCCGTCGAGCCGCTCCAGCAACGGGGCGATGGCGAGCTGCATCGCGGTGGCGTAGCAACCCGGATTGCTGATCCGGCGCTGGCCGGCGTAGCGTTCGCGGGTCAGCTCCGGCAGGCCGTAGTACCAGCTGTAGTCGAAACGGTAGTCGGCGGACAGGTCCACCACCACGGTCTCCGGCGCGAGCCGGTCGATCGTGGACACGAACGGCGCCCCCTTGCCGTTGGGCAACGCCAGCACGACGGCGTCCACACCCTGCCCCGCGGCGGCATCGGGGGCGAAGTTGCCGTAGTGCAGGTCGCCGTCGAAACCTTCGATCTGACCGGCCACCGCCTGGCCGGCGAATTCGCGCGAGGACACGAAACCCAGGCGCATGCGTGGATGCGCCTGGACCAGGCGGATCAGCTCGGCGCCGGTGTGGCCGCGGGCACCGACGATGCCTACGGTGAAAATGCGGTCGTTCATGGGTGGGCGTCCAGTCGGGCCTGCAGGCGAGGTTTCGCTTCGGGCCATTTGTTGTCGAGGATGGAGAACACGACCGTGTCGCGCGGCGAACCGTCGGCGTGTCGGGCCGGATTGCGCAGGATGCCGCCCAGGCGGACGATCGCGGCGCGGGGGGCGGCGTCGGCGTGGCCGCCGGTCAGGACCGGCGCCTCGCGCCAGGGGGGCGGCAGCTCGGTCGTCATCGGCTCAACCGCGCAGCGTCGGCTGGCGCTGCGCGCAGTGATCGACGAAGAACCGGATGTCGTCGAAGTCGCCGGTGCCGTACCAGAACACCTTCCACTTCTCCTGTTTGTAGCAGCCGTCGGACTCGGCGTAGTAGAAGATGTTGACCTGGTTCTCGTGGCGCGAGCGCCAGAACAGTTGCGGCGTCTCCTCGCGCATCACCTGCCACACCGCACGTCCCAGGCCTTCGCCCTGCGCGTCCTCGAGGACCGCGAACTTGTCCAGGTACACCCGCCCGTCGACGCCGGTGAGGATCACCGCGGTGCGGTAGTTCTCGCTCACATAGGCGCGCAGCAGCTGCGTACGTTCGAAATAGTCGTCGGCCAGGGTACGGCCGAAGCTTGACTCGATGAGCGTGCGCAGGCGCGGCAGGTCCAATGCGTTCCAGGACGTGGCGCGCAACACCCGCTCGCCGCGCCGGACCAGGGTGCCGGAGCCCTTGTGGGTGAACAGTTCCTTGGCCAGATCGTCCGGCCGCGTGATCGACACCGACGAAGTCAGCGGCAGGCCGTCGAGCAGATCCTTGATCTGCTGGATCTTCAGCCGCATGCCGCCGTTGATCCACGGCTGCGCCATCAGGTGGTCGTACTCGGTCGACAGGTTGATCGAATCGATGACCTTGCCGTCCGCATCCAGCAGCCCGCCGGTCCCGGTGAGGAAGATGATCTTGTACGGCTGCAGCACCCGTACCAGTTCGTTGGCGGAGAAATCGGCGTTGACGTTGAGGATCTGCCCGCCGGGGGTTTCGCCGAGGCTGGCGATGACCGGGATCGAGCCGGCCTGCAGGCTGGCCTCGATCGGCGCGAGATTGACCTTGCGGATCTCACCCACCAGTCCGTAGGTGCTCTGATCGAGGTAATCGGACTCGAACACGCCTCCGGTGATCGAGGTCGCGCGCGCACCGGACTGCTGAAGGGCTTCCACCAACGCCAGATTCGACGCCTGGAACACCCGCCGCACGATCGCCAGCGCCTCCGGCGTGGTCACCCGCAGGCCGTCGACGGTGTGCTTCTCGATCCCCGCCGCCGAGAGCTCGGCGTCCAGCTGCGGGCCGGCGCCGTGGACCACGATCGGCGTCAGGCCGACCTGCTGCAGGAACGACAGCGACGAGGTCAGTGCGTCGAGATCGTCGCGCAGCACCGCCCCGCCCACCTTGACCACGGCGAAGCGTTTGGCATCGAGCTGCGAGAAACGCTTGAGGTACTGGCTGATCTCGCGGGCGCTGGCCATCGACGACAGCAGGCGGACGATGGTCTGGCGGGTCTGGGTGTGTGCTTGCATGGTCTGCGGGATGGGATGGGAATGGGCCGCGGATGGGCGGGGATGGGCCGCGGATCGACACGGGTCGAGCGCGCTGGCGGGTGTCTCGTGCCTGACGGCCGGCGCGGCTCAGGCACCGCGCGATCGGGGTCGCGCCGTTGCCGACGCCGGTGTTCCCGCGCCGGTCCGGCTTCGTCGGTTCGCCTGTTCGGCGTTCATCCGCGTGGCTCCGGGGCCAGTTCGCCACGGCTCTCCAGCACCCGCTGGATCGACGCGGCATAGCCGGCGAGCTGGTCGAGCGCGACCCATTCGTCGGCGGTGTGCGCCTGGGCGATGTCGCCCGGGCCGTAGACCAGCGCAGTGAGTCCGGCCTGCGAGAACAACGACGCCTCGGTCCAGAAGTCCACCGCGTTGCCGATCGGGAACCCGAGCGCGTCGGCGAGGTCGCGCGCGTCCAGCCGCCGCTCCTCCGCCTCGGCCACGTGGCCGGCCGGCAGCGACGGGCCACGGAAGGTTTCCTCGTAGCGCTCCAGCGCGCCCGGTGCGGCGAACCCGCCGAACGTGGTGTGCAGGACGTCGATGTCCTGCGACGGCAGCGGCCGGAAGCCGAAGCGGACCTCGGCCTCCGGCGCGATCACGTTCGCCTTGATCCCGCCCTCGACCCGGCCGACATTGAAGCGCAGCCCGGTCAGACCGCCGAAGCGCTGGTGCGCCTGCGACTCGACGAAATCCAGCGCGCCCGCACCCCAGCGCATCGCGTGGTGCAACGCGCTGGCCTGCAGCGCGCCGGCACCGGACGCATGCCCGGCCGCGCCGCGGAACAACATCCGCACCGCGCTGATGCCGCGATGGGCCAGCACCGCCTCGCAGCGGGTCGGCTCGGCGATCACCGCCTCGGCGAAGCCATGGTCGCGGCCCAGGAAGGCCGCGATGCAGCGCGGGTCGTTGGCTTCCTCGTCGCTGGAGAACAGGAACGCGGCATCGCCCGGGGCGGCCTGGGCGGCGGCGATCAGACCGGCCGCGGCGCCCTTGATGTCGCAGGCCCCCAGGGCGATGGCACGGTCGTTCTCGAGACGCAGACGATGCGGATCGGCGCTCCAGTGCGGCGAATCCGGCACCGTGTCCAGATGCACGTTGAACACCCGCCGCGGCTGGCCGCGCACGGCGAACAACGACACCGCGCCGTCGCCGTGGTCGGTCACCTCGATCCGGAAATCCGGCAACTGGGCGCGGATGTAATCGAAGATGCCGCCGGTGCCGATCGCACGCGGCGGGTTGCGGGTGTCGAAGGACACCAGCGCTTCGAGGTGGCGCAGGGTGGTGGCGAGCAGTGCGTCGGTCATGGCTCAGCGATTGACCTCGGCATACAGCGTGGTGCTCATGCCGAACAGCTTGATGAAGCCCTCGGCCTCCTCCACGCCCCAGTCCGCCGACTGCGCGTAGGTCGCGTTGCGCGAATGCAGCAGGTACTCGGAGGCGATACCCACCGCGTCGACCCGGCCGCCGCGGGTTTCCAGGATCACCTCGCCGGTCACCTTGCCCTGCGACGAGGCCAGGAAGGCTTCCAGATCGGTCTTGAGCGGATCGTGGAAGAAGCCCTCGTACACCAGCTCCACCCACTTGCGCGCCACCTCCGGTTTGAAGCGGTTCTGCTGCTTGGACAGCACCGCCTCCTCCAGCGCACGGTGAGCGGCCAGCAGCGCGACCAGGCCCGGCGCTTCGTACACGATGCGGCCCTTCAGGCCGATCACGGTGTCGCCGGTGTACATGCCGCGACCCACGCCGTACGGCGCGAACAGGGTGTTCAGGCGCGCCAGGATCTGCTCGCCCGGCAGCGGCTTGCCGTCCAGTTCCACCGCTTCGCCGCCGACGAACCTGAGCTTCACGGTCAGCGGCTCGATCGGCCACGCGCTGCGCGGCGCGCACCAGCCGCGCGCACCGTCGCCCGGCGTCTCCCAGCGGTCGATCTCGCCGCCGGACATGGTCACGCCCAGCAGGTTCTCGTTGATGGTGTAGGCCTTCTGCTTGGCGCGCACGCCGAAGCCGCGCTCCTCCAGGTACTTCTGCTCGTAGGCGCGGGTCTGGGTGTGCTCCTTCTGGATCTCGCGGATCGGGGCGACGATACGGAAATCGCCCTGGGCCTTGATCGCCAGGTCGAAGCGGACCTGGTCGTTGCCCATGCCGGTGCAACCGTGGGCGATGGCATTCGTGCCCAGCTCGGCGGCGCGCGCGAGTGCGGCATCGACGATCAGATAGCGGTCGGACACCAACAACGGGTACTGACCCTGATACCCCTCGCCGGCCCACACGAACGGCTTGACGAAGCCGGCCCAGATCGCAGGACCGCCGTCGACGGTGACGTGGCTGGCCACGCCGAGCTCGGCGGCGCGCTTCTCGATGAAGGCGCGCTCGTCGGCGTCCACGCCGCCGGTGTCGGCGAACACGGTGTGCACGGTCCAGCCGCGCTCCTGCAGGTACGGGACGCAGAAGCTGGTGTCGAGACCTCCGGAGAACGCCAGGACGATGTCGCGGCTCTCGCCCGCGGACACCGCGCTCTGGTCTGAGGAACTGGACACGTCGGAACTGGAGGAAACCGGTTGCTGCGATGGCTGCGACATGAAGGTGTCTCTGAAGGGAAGAAAGAGGGTCTATCGGTTCGAGGAGGGGCGGTGACGCGCGCCGTCAGCGGCCGGGCATGTCCGCCGATGGCGACATCGGGACGCCCGACGGCCCGCCGGTATCAGCCGCGCGCACGCATCAGCGCCGCCATCACCGCCTTCTGCACGTGCAGGCGGTTCTCGGCCTCGTCGATGGCGATGCAGTTCGGCGAGTCCATGACCGCGTCGGTCGCCTTGACGTTGCGGCGCAGCGGCAGGCAGTGCGAGAACACGCCGTCGTTGGTCAGCGCCATCTTGGCTTCGTCGACGATGAAGTGCTTGTACTGGTCGCGGATCGGCTTCTCCGGCGCCCAGTCGCCGAAGTACGGCAGCGCGCCCCAGCTCTTGGCGTACACCACGTCGGCGCCGGCGTAGGCGCTGTCGATGTCGTGGCTGACCTGCAGCGAGCCGCCGCTCTCGGCCACATTCGCCTGCGCCCAGCCCATGTAGCGTTCGTCGAGGACGTACTCCGGCGTGGGGCACAGCAGGGTGACGTCCATCCCCAGACGGGTGGCGATGGTCAGCGCGGAGTTGGCCACCGCGGTGTTGAGCGGCTTGGGGTGGTAGGTCCAGGTCAGCACGTACTTCTTCCCGCGCAGATCGGAGGTGCCGAAGCGCTCCTGCAGCGCCAGTGCGTGCGCCAGTTCCTGGCAGGGATGGGTGATCGTTTCCATGTTGATCACCGGCACCGGCGAGTACCGCGCGAAGGCCTTGAGCACGATGTCCTCGCGATCGCGCTGCCAGTCGACGAACTTCGGAAATGCGCGCACGCCGATCAGGTCCACGTAACGCCCCAACACCCGCGCCACCTCGGCGATGTGCTCCTCGGTGTCGCCGTCCATCACCGTGCCCAGGTCGAATTCGATCGGCCAGGCGTCCTTGCCCGGCTGCAGCACCACCGCGTGCCCGCCGAGCTGGAACGCGCCCAGCTCGAAGCTGGTGCGGGTACGCATCGACGGGTTGAAGAACACCAGCGCGATCGATCGTCCCTTCAGCGCATCGCCGATCTTCTCCCGCTTGAAGCGCGCAGCGTCGGCCAGCAGCGCATCCAGGTCGGGGCGGCTCCAGTCCTGGGTATTGAGGAAGTGCTTGATCGACGACATCGGCGGTGTCCTGCGGGTGGCGGGTGGCGGCGCGTCGGTCGGCGACGGCCGTGCGCGGAAAGCGCGTACTGCAGAAACGAAAAAACCCAGCGCCAGGGCCGGGTTTCCAGTATGACTCTCGAATACGACGAGATCCGGTCTACCCAGCGGTTCGGCGGGGTTCCGGTCGACGCGCGCGCGAGGTCATGCCTGCCGCCATGCGGGCGGAAGTCAGGATCTCGGCGTCGGTCCAGGTCGGATTCATGGGGGCGGAATCCTCGCATGCGCGGCCGCGGGCGGCAAGCCCCGGCCGACGCGCGCGGCTCATTCCTCCCCCGCAGGCGTGACCATCGGGGTGACCGACACCCGGACGCGCAAGCGGTTGCCGGGATCGTAGGGAAGCCGCGAGCGGTACTTCACGCCCTTGTGGATGTAATCGACCTCGTAACCCACCGGCCTGCGGAACTCGCGTTCCACCGGCACCATCCGGCAACTGCCGCGATCCACGGGCTCCACGTTCCGGGCGTCCTGATCGGCCGGCGTGAGCACGTCGCGCACCGCGCCCACCACCCGCGACAACCCGCGGCGCTCGTCGCCGTCCACAGGCGTCGTGGCTTCGCAGCGTTCGACCATGCTGGTGGCGCGCAGCACCTGATAGATGGGCTCGGCACTCAGCACCCGGGCGTACTCGACCCGCACGTTCTCCTGCGCGGGTGCGGCCAGCTGTGCCGCACGCTGCGCGCGTCGGTCCTCGTGGATGGACTGCGCCGAAACCGGCATCACCACGGTCGCCGACGCGAGGACGGCGAGCAGGAGCGGGGCGTGCGTAGGGAGTCGCGGCATCGTGGCCCACGGTGGACGTAGCTGGGAAAGTTTAGGCCCTCGGTCGCGTTCCGGCATGAATCCTCGCTGTCGTGGCCGGTCGACGGCCGGTAGAATCGACGGGTTCTCCAGACCACCCTGCCATGTCCCTGCGCCTGCACAACAGCCTGACCCGCCGCGTCGAACCTTTCCAGCCCCAGGATCCCGGCTGCCCGACGATGTACGTGTGCGGCCCCACGGTCTACAACTACGTCCACATCGGCAACGCCCGCGGCCCGGTGGTGTTCGGGGTGCTGGCCGCCCTGCTCCGTCGCCGCTACGGGGGGCTGCGCTACGCGCGCAACATCACCGACGTCGACGACAAGATCAACGCCGCCGCCGCCGAGCAGGGCGTGCCGATCTCGACGATCACCGACCGGTTCGCCGCCGCCTACCGCGACGACATGGCCGCACTCGGTGTCGCCGCCCCCGACATCGAGCCCGCCGCCACCGCCCACATTCCCGAGATCGTGGCGATGATCGAGCGCCTGATCGGCAGCGGCCACGCCTACGCGGCCGAGGGCCACGTGCTGTTCGCGGTGGACAGTTTCGACGGCTACGGCAAGCTGTCGCGCCGCGACCCCGAGGACATGCGGGCCGGCGCGCGGATCGAGGTCGCCCCGTACAAGCGCGACGCCGGCGACTTCGTGCTGTGGAAACCCTCCGGCGACGATCTGCCGGGCTGGGACTCGCCCTGGGGCCGTGGCCGGCCGGGCTGGCACATCGAGTGCTCGGCGATGGCCGCCGCGCACCTGGGCCCGACCATCGACATCCATGCCGGCGGCGTCGACCTGCAGTTTCCGCATCACGAGAACGAGATCGCGCAGAGCGAGTGCGCGCACGGCGGCGCGGTGTTCGCGCGCGTCTGGCTGCACAACGGCATGCTGACGCTGTCGGGCACCAAGATGTCGAAATCGCTCGGCAACATCGCCAAGGTGCACGACCTGCTGCAGCACTACCCGGCCGAAGCCTTGCGTTATGCGCTGCTGTCGGCCCATTACCGGCAACCGCTGGACTGGTCCGACGGCCTGATCGATCAATCGATCCGGACACTGGACCGGCTTTACGGCACCCTGCGCGCGCTCGATCACGTGTCCGTGGACGCCTCGATCCCGGCCAGCATCGAGGCCGCGCTCGACGACGACCTCAACACGCCCCAGGCGCTGGCCGATCTCGCCCGTCTGGCCGCGCACGCACGGCAACTGCTGGCACCGCCCGGTGGTCCGGATGCCGAGGCGACGCCCGACGCCGTGCAGGCGCTGCGCGAGGCCAAGTCCCAGTTGCTCGGTGCCGGTCTGGCGCTCGGCCTGCTGCAGCAGGCGCCGGCGGACTGGTTCGGGCAGAACGCGCCCGAGGGCGAGGACGACACCCGCATCCAGGCGCTGGTCGACGAGCGCGCCGCGGCCAAGCAGGCGCGCGATTTCGCCCGCGCCGACGCCATCCGCGACCGGCTGGCCGCCGACGGCATTCTCCTCGAGGACACCCCCCAGGGCGTACGTTGGACCCGGAAACGTGCCTGACACGAAGACGCGCCCCGGCCTCGCCCCCACTGCAGAGCATGACGTGACCGATTCGCACTTCCCCCTCGAACCCACTGTCGCCGAGGCCCAGGCGGCGATCCGCGACGAGTTCGCCTTCTTCGGCGACTGGTCAGAGCGCTACCAGTACCTGATCGATCTCGGCCGCAAGCTGCCGACGTTCCCGGAGGACTGGAAGACCGAGGCCAACCGTCTGCACGGTTGCCAATCGATGGTCTGGATCGTGCCGTCGGGGAATACCGGGCGGCTCGACTTCGCCGCGGCCAGCGACTCGGCCATCGTCTCCGGGCTGATCTATCTGGCCCTGCGCGTGTACTCCGGCCGCAGCGCCCAGGACATCGTCGACACCGAGCCCGATTACATCGCCGCGATCGGCCTCGCCAAACATCTGTCACCCACCCGTAGCAACGGCCTCGCCGCGTTGGTGGCCGAAATCCGCGACAACGCCCGCCGCGCACTGGCGTGAGCGCGGCCGATCCGTCGTCCGGGCCCGGCACCGCATCATCGCCGGACCGCACCGCGCCGCTGCGCAATCCGGGATTCCGCGCCCTGCTGGGCTACCGGATCTGTTCGATCCTGTCGTACCAGGTCGTCGCGGTCACCGTCGGCTGGCACGTCTACGAGCTCACCCGCAATCCGTGGATGCTCGGTCTGATCGGCCTGGCCGAGGTCCTGCCCTACTTCTGCGTGGCGCCGTTCGCGGGATATCTGGTCGACCATCTGCCGCGGCGCCGGCTGGGCATGGCCGCAGGCCTGTGCCTGGCGCTGACGCCCCTGCTGCTGGCCGGCATCGCCTGGGGATTGGCTGGCGACCGGCTATGGCCGATCTACGCCGCGATCGTCTTCACCGGCATGGTGCGCGCCTTCCTCGGGCCCGTCTACAACGCACTGTTCGCCCGCGTGCTCCCGCGCGAGCAGTTCGTGCGCGGCGCGAGCCTGGGCAGCATCGTGTTCCAGTCCGGGCTGGTCCTGGGGCCGGCGCTGGGTGGCGTGCTGGTCGGCGCAGGCGGCAAGGCGCTGGCCTATCTGGTCGCAGCCGGCCTGGCTCTGGGCGTGGTGGTGGCGCTGGCCCGGCTGCGCGTGACCGAACCGCCGCGCGCCCTGCAGCGCGCGCCGATCTTCGCCAGCATCGCCGAGGGCGCCCGCTTCGTGTTCGGCCACCAGATCCTGCTCGGCGCGCTGGCGCTGGACATGTTCGCGGTGCTGTTCGGCGGCGCGATCTCGCTGGCGCCGGCGTTCATCCACGACATCCTGCACTACGGTCCGGAGGGGCTGGGCATCCTGCGTGGCGCACCGGCGCTGGGCGCGGTGGCGGTCGGCATCTGGCTGGCGCGGCACCCGATCCAGCGTAATGCGGGACGCTTCCTGCTGCTGGCGGTGGCCGGATTCGGCCTGTGCATCATCGGCTTCGGGCTGTCCAAGGCGTTCTGGCTGTCGGCCTTCTTCCTGTTGCTGTCGGGCGTGTGCGACGGCGTCTCGGTGGTCATGCGCTCGACCATCCTGCAGCTGGCCACCCCGGACGAGATGCGTGGCCGGGTCTCGTCGATCAATGGGCTGTTCGTGGGCTCGTCGAACGAACTGGGCGCCTTCTACGCCGGCAGCATGGCGCGCGTGCTCGGCCTGGTGCCGGCGGTGGTGCTCGGCGGCTGCGTGACGATGTCCATCGCGCTGGCGACGGCCTGGAAGGCGCCCCGCCTGCGACGACTCGACCTGCGCGACCTGCACGCCGCGCCGCTCGCGCGCGACGGCAGCCGCTGAGCGGACGGCACCCACGCGGCCCGGCATCCGGCAGGCAACCGATGCCGGAACCAGCGGCAGACAACAGGCAGCAGCGGACGACGTGCCCATCGGCCTCGATCCGCACTTGCGCGATCACGCAACAAGCGACATCGTTTTGTCCCATCCTGTCCACCAATCCGGCGACACGAGACACCTTGCCATGTCGTCATCCTGCGATCCGCCTGGCAGTGCCCGCGGCGAACTGTTCGCCGCCAATCTCGCCAGGCACTGGCTCCGGGCGCGCCCCCGGACGCTCGAACCCTGCCCGCCGCAGGTCTTCACCGGCTACGACATCCCGCCCGCGCCCCACACGCCCGCCCGCCCCGGGCCGGACGGGAGCGCGCCCACCATCCCACGGATCGTCTGGTCCTACTGGCACGATGCGGCGCCACCTCCGCTGATCGCCGCCTGCGTCGCGAACTGGCACCGTCACGCGCCGGGCTTCGAGATCCGGATGTTGAATGCGCGCAGCCTGCATGATTGGCTGCCTGCGGTGCCCGCATCGCTGGCACAGGCCGGGCCTGTGCTCACCGCCGACTGGGCGCGGCTGGAACTGCTGCGCCTGCACGGCGGCGTGTGGCTCGATGCCAGCACCGTGTTGACCGCATCGCCGGAATGGGCCATCGACGTCCAGGCCCGCGAGCATGCGGAGCTGGTCGGCTACTACCTCGAACGCTACACCACGCAACCGTTGTTCCCGGTGCTGGAAAACTGGTGCCTGGCCGCACCGCCCGGCAGTCGCTTCGTGGAGGATCTGCAGCAGGAATTCGCCGGGCATGTGCTGCCGGAGGGCAACGCCGCCTACATCGAGCGACTGCGCCGGGCCGGCCTGTACGACCGGGTCCGCCAGGCGATCGACATGCCCGACTACCTGAGCATGCACCTGGCCGCCCAGACCGTCATGCAGACGCGCGGCGGCTATCGGCTGGCACTCGCCCGCGCCGAGGACGGGCCGTATTTCTATCACCGGATCGGCGGCTGGAACCGCAATCGGCTGCGGGCGCGCCTGCTGATGTACCGAGCCGATGGCGGCCTGCCGCCGCTGATCAAACTGCGCAAGCCGGATCGACGGCGGCTCGACGTCTACGTCGCGCAGGGCCTCACCCTGCCGGGCAGCCTGATCGACCGTTATCTGCCTCTGCCGCCACCCGCCGGCGGTTGAAGGTGTCGCCGGAAAAAGCGAAGGCCCCTCGCGGGGCCTTCGTCGTACGGAATCGGGTCAGTCGCCCATCTGCTTCTGCAGGTGCTCCCAGCGCTCCTGCTCGTCGATGGTGCGCTCCGCGGTCAGACGCGCCTCCAGGCGCTCCAGGCCGATTTCCTCGCCCGAATCGACGCTGAAACCGTATTCACCCGAATCGACGCGCTTGAGCGTGCTGTCGATCTTGCCGATCAGCTTGCGATAGCGGTCGCGGGTGCGCAGTTCCAGCGAGTTCTCGGTCTCGCGGGTCGCACGCTCCGCCTCGTCGCCGACGTCGCGAACCTCTTCCTTCAGGTTTTCGATGGTCTGCTTGGACTCTTCCACCAGATCGGCGCGCCAGTTCAACAGGCGCTGGCGGAAGTACTCCAGCTGCAGTGGGCTCATGTACTCCTCGTCGGCGGACGGCTTGTAGCCGGCCGGCACGAGGGGGCGCCCGGTTTCGGAATCTGTTTTGTAGTCCACGACCTTGTACTTCGTCTTGGGCGCAGGCGCAGCCGGACGCGCGGCCACCGCAACCGCGACCTTGCCGGTCGGGCGCGGTGCCTTGGCCGGGGCGCGAACCGCCTGGGCCTGAGGCTTGGCCGCGGGCTTGCTCGCCTGCGCGGTGTCGGATGTGCCCTGGGCGCTCACCGCCGGCGCCACCTTCTTGGCGACGCTGGCAGCCTTCGCCACGGGCTTCTTGGCGGCCGGCTTCTTGGCCGGCGCGGGCTTGGCCGGAACGGCCTTCTTCACCGGCGCCTTGGCGACCTTGGCCGGGGCGGCTTTCTTGGCGACCGGGGCCTTCTTGACCGCCGCCTTGGTCGCCGGAGCGGCCTTCTTCGCCGGCACCGCCTTTTTCGCGGGCGCCTTCTTGGCGACAGCCTTCTTCACCACGGCCTTCTTGACCGGCGTCTTCTTGGGGGCAGCGGCCTTCTTGGCAGGAGCCTTCTTCGCCGCCGGCTTCTTCGCCGCCGTCTTGGCGGCCTTCTTCGCGGTTTTCTTCACTGCCACGTCGTTGCGTCCTTCGATTCCCTTGGATTGGGAAAGCGGGCTGTTATACCCTGCGCCGGCTGCAGCGGCAACCGCACCGGCACTTCACGCCGCGCACACCCAGGTGATCGAACGCGTCCTCATTTTCCTGCTCCGCCTCTACAAGCGCCTGCTCAGCCCGTTGCTCGGGCCACGCTGCCGCTTCGTGCCGAGCTGTTCGGAGTATGCGATGACCGCCATCGCGCGCTACGGCGCCCTCAAAGGCGGCTGGCTGGCGCTGCGCCGGCTCTCCCGCTGCCATCCCCTGCACCCCGGCGGCCACGACCCGGTGCCGATGCCCAACACGGATCCGAAACCATGACCGATACCCTGATCGTCAATGCCCGCCTCGTCAACGAAGGTCGCGTCGTCGAGGGCGACCTTCGCATTTCGCAAGGCCGCATCGCCGCCATCGGCCCCGGCCTGACGCCCGGCGCCAACGACCAGGTGGTCGATGCCGCCGGCCGCTGGCTGCTGCCGGGGATGATCGACGACCAGGTGCATTTTCGCGAGCCCGGTCTGGAGTACAAGGCCGACATGGCCAGCGAGTCCGCGGCGGCGGTCGCCGGCGGGCTGACCAGTTTCATGGACATGCCCAACACCAGCCCCCCCACCCTGGGCGCGGACGCGCTGGAAGACAAGTACCGCCGGGCCGCCGGTCGCGTGCGCGCCAACTTCGGGTTCTACCTGGGCGCCAGCAACGACAACCTGGAAGCGGTCCGCACGCTCGACCCGAAGACCGCACCCGGGATCAAGGTGTTCATGGGCGCCTCCACCGGCAACATGCTGGTCGACGACCCGGACACCCTCGACGCGATCTTCCGCGAGGCGCCCACGCCGATCATCACCCACTGCGAGGACACCCCGACCATCAACGCGCTGATGGCCGAGTACCGCGAGCGTTACGGCGACGACATCCCCGCCCGCCTGCACCCGGACATCCGCTCCCGCGAGGCCTGCATCAAGTCCACCCGGCTGGCGCTGGAGCTGGCGCGCCGCCACGACACCCGCCTGCACGTGCTGCACATCTCCACCGCCGACGAACTGGCGCTGTTCGAGCGCGGCCCCCTGGTGGACGACGCCGGCCGGGTGCGCAAGCGCATCACCGCCGAGACCTGCGTGCACTTCCTGCGCTTCGCGCGTCCCGATTACGACCGTCTCGGCCATCAGATCAAGTGCAACCCGGCGATCAAGGATCCGTCCGATCGCGCGGCGCTGCAGCAGGCGATCGCCGACGACGTGATCGACGTGATCGCCACCGACCACGCCCCGCATACCTGGGAAGAGAAGCAGGAGCCCTACGTGCGCGCGCCATCGGGCCTGCCGCTGGTGCAGTTCGCGCTCAATGCCGCATTGGAATGCGTGCACGAAGGGCATTTCGACATCGCCACGGTCGTGCGCAAGTTCGCCCATGCGCCCGCGCAGCTGTTCGACGTGCACGAGCGCGGGTTCCTGCGCGAGGGCTACTGGGCCGATCTGGTGATGGTCGAGGACGCGCCCTACACCGTGAAGCGCAGCCACGTCCTGTCGCGTTGCGGCTGGTCGCCGTTCGAGGGCACCACGTTCCGCAGCCGGATCGCGTCGACCTGGGTCAACGGACAGTTGGCCTGGGACGGCGAGGCCCTGACCGGCGAGCCGACCGGTCAGCGGCTGGAGTTCGCGCGTTGACCCGCGACCCGACCGGCACCGCGGTCGACGCGTCCGTCCGCACCCCCTCTGTCGAGGAAGCGCCGGCACGGCGGCGCCGGCTCGCCGCCTGGATGCTGGCGCTGCTGTCCGGCATCGGCGGGATGGCCGGCGTCGGCATCGCGTCGGCCCAGGACGCCGACGCGCACGTCGTGTTTCCCGACAGCGTGCAGCAGGGGGCGATGGTGATCGGCCGGGTGCCCCCCGGCAGCCGGGTCGAGTACGCGGGCCGGACCTTGCGCGTGACCGGCTACGGGAGCGTGGTGCTCGGCATCGGCCGCGACGCCACCGGTCCGGCCCAGGTCCGCATCGTGCGCCCCGACGGCGGCGAGCAGACCGCATCGATCGCGGTCACCGCGCGCGACTGGCCCCTGCAGCGCGTGGACGGCGTTCCGCCCTCCACCGTGGATCCGCCGCCGGCGACCGCCGAGCGCATCCGCCGCGAACAGGCGCTGGTCACTGCGGCGCGGGTGCGCGACGACGCGCGCGCCGATTTCGCCCAGCATTTCATCCGGCCGGTCGAAGGCCGCATCAGCGGCCGCTTCGGTCGCGCCCGGGTCTACAACGGCACACCAGGCTCGCCCCACTCCGGCATGGACATCGCCGCACCGCAAGGCACGCCGATCAAGGCGCCCGCCGCCGGCCTGGTCACCTTCGCCGGCCCGGACCTGTATCTGACCGGCGGTACCGTACTGCTCGATCACGGGCACGGGATCAGCTCGAACTTCCTGCACCTGTCGCGTCTGGACGTGCGCGAGGGCGACCGCGTCGAGCAGGGCCAGGTGATCGGCGCGGTCGGCGCGACCGGACGGGCGACGGGGCCGCATCTGCATTGGGGGATGAACTGGTTCGACGTCCGCATCGACCCCCAACTCGTACTGGAACGGGCACGCTGAGGCGACGACGCAGAAGCGCTTCACCGCATGTTTATGCCGGCCGCGCGCGGCGGCGCGGTGGCAGGCCGGGAACGACCGCGGCGGCCTGACGCGGTTCGACGTCCGCATCGACCCCCAACTCGTACTGGAACGGGCGCGCTGAGGCGACGACGAGAAACGCTTCACCGCATGTCGGGCCCTGCCCAGCCAGCGTCGGGCGCGAGACCCGGGATTGGAACGACGGCATGCACGCTTCCATCACCCTGCAGCCGTACACAGCGCCCCCGCGTTCCATCGGGGTCGCATGGATGATGGTCCGGACGTAACCAAGCGCGCTCACCGCGAAGGCCTCCTCGAGGGGCAGGCACGCAGGTGGGCACACCGCTCACATGGTGCGGACGCTGGCTCATTCATCGTCCAGACAGTGCTGTCGAAAGGGCGTCCATGCCGCCGTGTCCAGCTAGGGGCCGCCCCAGCCTTCACGACCGCGAAGCGCTGCCCGAGCATGTGAACCGCCTGGCGCCGCCGTTGGATCCATGGCGCCCCCTGCCCTCGAATGGAGACGAAATGCCCATGCGCCCCATGCCTCACCGTGCCTGTTCCGCTCACGCTGTCCGCCGCACGCTCCCCCGCCATGCACTGTCGCGCGCGCTGGTGTTCGCACTCGTGGCCGGTGTGGCGGCGACCGCCTCCGCCCAGAACGCGCACGATGGCGCAATCGGCGATCCGGACAGCTGGCGGACGGCGGAGTTCGAGGCGGACTGGGGGCTGGGGGCGATCGGCGCCCATCACGCCTATGCGCGGGGGCTCACCGGTGCCGGCGTCGAACTCGGCCTGTTCGATACCGGCGTGGCGATGGGCCATACGGAGTTCGCGGGACGAGGCCACCAGGTGATCCAGCTCGGCGATCCTGCCTGCGCCACGCCCGGACAGGTCCGCTTCGACGGTTGTTTCTTCTCCAGTGGCGACCAGCCGTCCATCGACATCAACGAGATCAACCCGTTCGGCCTGGCCTCGTATCTCTACGCCGAGTACCAGAACCACGGCACCCATGTGGCCGGCACCATGGTCGCCGCGCGCGACGGTCAAGGCATGCATGGCGTCGCCTATGGCAGCCGCCTGCACAGTGCCCGCTTCTTCGCGGATCTCGAGTACCACTGGTTCCAGGATGCGGACGGCATTTGGGAACGCCGCTTCGTCGACGGCGGCTGGACGCCCGGCGCGGCCGAGGTCGCCGATCTGTACGACCAGCTCGGCGCCGCGGGCGCGCGCGCGCTCAACGTCGAGATCTGGCTGCCGGTCTCCGAAGCCGGCAACAACCTCGATGCGCTGCGCCAGACCTACGAGTCCGACCGTGCCTACTACGACGCCTACGCCGACGGCGCCATCGCCAACGACGTCCTGACCGTGGTCGCACTCGGCAACGACAACGGGCGCATCGCCAACATCTACCCGGGCCTGCCCGAGTTCCGGCCCGACGCCGAGTCGCTCTGGCTGAGCGTCGCCAACGTGCAGGACAACGGCAATGGTGCGTACTCGATCAACAGCAGTTCCAGCATCTGCGCCTACACGCAGAACTGGTGCATCGCCGCGCCCGGCACTCTGATCACGTCATCGGTGGACGGCGGTGGTGTGAACTTCGGCGTCGAACGTCTGGGCAGCGGCACGCCGGACGACCCTTATCGCTACGAAGTCGGCGACCGTGTCATCGAGCCCGGTTACGCGGACTTCACCGGCACCTCGATGGCGGCGCCCCATGCCATCGGCGCACTGGCGCTGCTGTTCGAGCGCTTTCCCTACCTCAGCAGCACCCAGGTCCGCGACGTGATGCTGACCACCGCCACCGACCTCGGCGAGGAAGGCGTGGACGAGATCTATGGCTGGGGATTGATCAATCTCGAACGGGCCGTGGACGGGCCGGGCCAGTTGCTCGTGGACACCGATGTCGTGATGGATCGGCCCGGTGGCGGCACGCCGGTCTGGGAAGGGCCCGCCTGGGACGACTGGCGCAACGACATCGGCGGCCCTGGCCGCCTGACCAAGGCCGGCGTCGGCTGGCTGCGCCTGTCCGGCGACAACAGCTTCGCCGGCGCCACGGTGGATGCCGGGGTGCTGGAGCTGGATGGCGACAGCCGGCTGGACGGCGATGTGCGGGTCGCCGGTGGCGCCCTGCTGCTCAACGGATCGCTGACCGGCAGCGATCTGTCCGTGGCCGGAGGGGTCGCCGTCGTCAACGGGCGCGTGCTCGACGGCGACACGCGCGTCGACGCTGCCGGCACCCTCGGCGGCAGCGGCCGGCTGGGCGACACCTGGGTCGCCGGCACCATCGCCCCCGGCAACTCCATCGGCACCCTGACCGTGGACGGCGATTACACACAGCTTGCCGGCTCGACCTTCGAGGCCGAACTGCTGCCGCCGGACACGGCCGACCTGTTGCACGTGACCGGCGCCGCCACGATCGAAGGCGGTACCCTGCGTGCGATTCCCCTGCCCGGCACCTACCTGCTCGGCCAGAACTACCAGATCATCCGCGCCGATGGCGGGCTCGACGGCACGTTCGACCGCATCGACACCGAGGCGCTCTCGCCGTTCCTGTCGCTGTCGCTCGCGTACGCGGCCAATGGGTTGCGCGTGGATGTCGCCCGCGGGGCCGCGCTGGCCTCGGCCGCGGTCACACCCAACCAGTTCGCGGTCGCGGCCGCGGCCGATGCACTCGCCTTCGATCAGGGGCTGCCGGTCGCGTTGACGCAGCTGTCTCCGGACCAGGCGGCCGATGCCTTCGACCAGCTCTCCGGCGAAGCCCATGCGAGCACGAATACCGTGCTGCTCGACAGCGGCCGCCTGGTCCGCAACGCCGCGCTCGCTCGTGCGGCGTACGGCCAGGACGCGTTCACCGCCCAGCACGATCCGGCAGCGGCCACCGGCGCATGGGTGGATATCCATCGCAACGGTGGTCGGATCGATGCCGACGGCAACGCGGCGCGCGTGCAGTCCAACAGCAGCGCCATCCTGGTCGGCGTCGACCATGCCTTCGGCGGTTGGCGCGTCGGCGTGTTCGGCGGGACTGGACGTACCGATTCCGACATCCGCCAGCGCGGCAGCAAGAGCGAGACCGACAGCCGTCACGCCGGCCTCTATGCGAGCAACGCCTGGGGCGCATTTGGTCTGCGCGCCGGCTACAGCTACACCTGGCACGAGGTCGACACCGAGCGCCGCATCGGTTTCGCCGGATTCTCCGACACGGCCCGCGCACGCTACGACGCGGATGCCTGGCAGGCGTTCGTCGAAGCCGGCTGGCGCTTCGAGTCCGGCGCCTGGGGTATCGAGCCCTATCTGCAGTACGCCCATGTCGAGCTCGATGCCGATGGCTTCGCCGAAGACGGCGGCGCCGCAGCGCTCGCCGTGCGCTCGTCCGATGCGCGCGTGGACCTGACCACCGCCGGCGTGCGCTTCGATGTCGCGCTGCGCGGCTCGGGCCAAGAGCAGTCGTGGCTGAGCCTGCGCGGCAACCTGGGCTATCGCTACGCCGGCGGCGACCAGCGCCATTCGGCGTGGGCGAGCTGGGACGGCGGCGACGCGTTCGTGGTCCGCAGTCCGGCGATCACCGACGAGGCCGCCCTGGTCGAGCTGGGCTTCGCCGCGCGCACGTCGTCCAACAGCCTGTTCGAGGTCGGCTACTCCGGCGTGCTCTCGGGCGATGCCCGCGATCACGGCGCCAATGCCCGGTTCTCGCTGCAGTTCTGACGATGCGCGGTTCGTGATGCCCCGACGGGGCCCCGACGGGGCGCGGTATCCGCCGCGCTCCGTCGGGGGCGGCCTGTCCGAGGCGGCCTGGCCATGGCGTTCACGCCCGGCCATGCGAAGACGGCCAGACTCGGATCCGACCCCGTCCTTCTCTCCAGGATCTCCCACATGCCAGGCAGACCTCCCCGGCTCCACGCGCTGGGATTACTGGCGACGGGCCTGACCCCGCTCGCATGTACGCAGGTGCCGCGCGACGCCATGCAGGCCCCGCCGGAACGCCCGACCACGTCGGCGGCGGCGACAGCGGCGTCCAGCCCCACGGCAGCGTCTGCCCCCACGACGCCATCGTCCCTTCCGCCCCGGCGGGTGATGCCGGGCACTCCCGTCCCCGGCACGCAGGTCCGGGTTCCGCGGCATGGGCAGGCCGGCGAGCCCCTGCGGATCCACGCCCCACCCGGCACCCGTGTCAGCGTGCGGGGGCCCGGTGGTCAGGCACCAGGCGAGAGCGAGACCGTCCCCGCCTCCGGCATGCTGGACCTTGCGACCCCGGCACAGCGGGGGCGTCTGCATCTGCTCGTCGAGCGGCCGGGCGCCACCGCCCTGCCCTTCGTCGTGGAACTCGACTGAGCGGCGGTTGCCCGCTCCGGTCTCCCCGGCACGGGCCGATCGCCGAAGTCGGAGCCGTCAGCCGCTGACCCGCGCCACTGCGTCGTGCGCATGCAGGCTCTCGAAGTGCGCCACGCGTGCGTCGTAGCGTTGCACGCGCGTATCGGCCGCGAGCACAGCCGCCACGCGACGCGCCGCGTCTTCGCAGAACATCAGATTCTCGGCGTTGAGGCGAGCGAAGGCCTGCTCGTCCTCGCGCTTGACCGCCGTCTGCACCGGTGTGGCGAGTGCCGTTTCCAATGCGTCGACCAGCGCTTCCAGCGGCACGTCGTCGATGTCCGGCTGCAGCGACACGCGGACCTCGGCGCGGCTGCGCTGGGCGTGCGGCGTGGCGGCCAGGCCGCGCGGCGAGTCCAGCCACGCTTCTACGGACTGGGTGGACTCGGGTGCCTGCAGCGCGAAGTCCTGCGCGAACCGCTGCGCATTGAGCTGGCGCGACAAGGCCGCCGAGGCCGGACAGGTACTCGAATACTCGACCGAGAACGCCAGCGCGACATCGAAGCGGCCATCGGTCAGCGTCGCCTCGAGCGACACCGGGTAGCGTTTCCAGCCGGCGTTGTCGCTGGCCAGCGCCCGGCGGCGAAGCAGATGCTCGTAACGCAGCACCAACCGTGCGGCGCCCGACAGGCCGCGCTGCGATTCGACCAGGTCCTGCAGGATGCGCCGCAGCCCCGGGAGCGTCAGCGGCTCGGACTCGAAAGCGTCCTGCAGACGCA
Organism: Luteimonas abyssi; assembly: GCF_001482195.1. Classification (GTDB taxonomy): domain Bacteria; phylum Pseudomonadota; class Gammaproteobacteria; order Xanthomonadales; family Xanthomonadaceae; genus Luteimonas; species Luteimonas abyssi. The sequence goes on from NZ_KQ759763.1 coordinate 1,894,736, forward strand.
GGTACAGGCGGGACATGTGGATCCCGCGCGAATCGGGGTCGCGCAGATCGACCGCGACATCGGCCTCGGCCGGCACCTGCAGCCCTCGGCCTGAAGCGTCCGGCAGGCGCAGCGGCAAGGCGATCCGGTCCATGCCCACCCAGTCGAGCACACGGGCAGCGTCGGCGGCATCGCCGGCGACATCCGGCAGGATCTGGGAAGCGCGCTGGGTCACGGTCGTTCCGATTTCGCGAGGGGTCGCTAGTGTAACGGCCGCGGTCTGGACACTCCTGCAACGTTACGTTTCCGCCAATGCCCTCGTCGATCGCCGCGATCGACACCATCGAAAGCAGCCGCAGGCTGCGGGGCCGGAGGCGCGATCAACCGCGCGCCGCACGCCAGGCCAGCGGCAGCAGCCGCCAGGCCGGCAATGGCACCGGCTGTCGTCCCGCAGCGACCGCCTGCAGCCGATGGCGCAACAGGCCCGCCTGGATACGGCGCAACCGCGTGCCCGCACCGTGTGCCGGGCGCCACGTCCCCAGCACGCCCTCTGCATCCTCGCGCCCGCCCCGGCGCAGCGCCCGTTCGGCCAGCAGGACGCCCACGAGCAGATCGACCGCCTGTTGCGGCGCGGGGGCGGCGGCGTGACGGTCGTCGGGTGCGGCCGCGACCGCTTCGGCCTGTGCCAGCGCTGCCGCCAGCGGCGCGAGGCTGGCGGCCGCGACGGCGCGGTCCTGATCGCGCGTGGCCGGCAGGCCGTTGAGCGCCTGCGCGACCGCGCTCCAGTCCACCGGACGGTCCCGCAGATGCCGGGCCAGGGGATGCCGACGCGCGCCGCGTTGCCAGCCCTGCAGTTCATCCTGCCACCACGCCAGCTTGGCCAGGCCCGGTGCCGCCTCTTCACCGGCCCATGCGGCGTCGGCGAACTCCTGCAGCAAGGCCAGCCAGGCCTCGCCGAACGCCCGCTGCGCGGCGGGGACGAACGCGATCGCCACGCCCCATTCCGGCCAGCGGCTGCGGAACTTGTCGATGAAGGCCTCGGGGGCCTCGCGGTTGTCGGGTGTGTCCATGGTCGTGCGGGCAGAGTTCAAGTGATCGGGCGGCGAAGCATGTGGACACGGCACTAGTCTCGGGCGGTCGCGCCGCGGCCATCGGCTCCGGGCATCCGGCGCGAACGCGAGACCGTGGATCGAACGCCCGGTCGCAGCGTGGGCGATGCGGCCGCGTTACCGAGCCGCCGTCAGCGACGCGGCGTGACCGGCCAGCGTGCGGGATCCAGCAACGCGCCGGGTCGGTCGATGAGCGCATCGCCGCCCCAGTCCTGCGGCAGGTCGTCGCCGAGACGATAGCCCCACAGCGCGACCACCGACGGCATGCCGGCCGCGCGCGCGGCCTGGATGTCGCGCTCGTCGTCGCCGACGTAGACGCAATCCGCCGGCTCGACACCCAGCGTCTGCGCCGCATGCAGCAGCGGCAACGGATGCGGCTTGCGCTCGGCCAGCGAGTCGCCGCCCACCAGGACCTTGCAGCGGAACTGCCACTCCAGCGCGCGCAGCACCTCGCTGGCCAGATACTCGGGTTTGTTGGTGACCACGCCCCAGGTGACGCCGTCCGCCTCCAGCGCGTCCAGCAGCGTCGCCACATCCTCGAACAGGCCGCCATGACGCCCCAGCTCCTCGCGATAGATCTCGAGAAACTCCGGAATCATGTCCTGCATCGCCGCCTGGTCCGCGTCGGGGAACGCCGCGGCCGACATCGCGCGCGCGCCCTTGGACACGTGCGGGCGCAGCTCGGCCAGATCCATCGGCGAGCGTCCGCGCTGCACGCGCATGCGGTTCACCGTGGCCAGCATGTCAGGCGCGCTGTCGAGCAGGGTGCCGTCGAGGTCGAACAGCACGGTGCGCGGGAAACCGCCGGCGCTCACGACGAGGTCTCCGTGACAGGCTTGCGCGCGCAGGCCACGTAGTTGACGTCGGTGCGGCGACCCAGCCGCGCACGATTGCGCCAGGGCTCGTAGACCAGCCCGCTGACATCCTCCAGCGCCAGACCGCTGCCGCGCAGCCACGCGGCGAGTTCCGACGGGCGGATGAAATCCTCGTAGCGGTGAGTGCCGCGAGGCAACAGTCGCGCCACGTACTCGGCACCGACGATCGCCAGTGCGAACGCCGCCGGGGTACGGTTGAGCGTGGACACGAACAGCCGTCCGCCCGGCTTGAGCAGGCGCGCGCAGGCGTCGAGGATCGCGCCCGGATCGGGCACGTGCTCGAGCATTTCCATGCAGGTGACGGCGTCGTACCGCCCTGCCTCGTCCTCGGCCAGAGCCTCCACCGACTGCACCCTGTAATCCACCGCCACGCCACTCTCACGGCCGTGCAACGCCGCCACCCGGATCAGGTCCTCGGCGAGGTCGATCGCGGTCACCTGCGCGCCTGCACCGGCCAGCGCCTCGCTGAGCAGACCGCCGCCGCAGCCGACATCGAGCACGCGCGCGCCGTCGAGGGTGACGCGCTCGGCCACATAGCCCAGACGAACCGGGTTCAACGCGTGCAGCGGCTTCTGCGGACCGTCGGGATCCCACCAGCGATTGGCGAGCGCGGCGAACTTGTCGAGTTCGGACTGGCGGAAGTTGGCGGATGCGGCGCTCATTGGGGGGTCTCCGGAACTCAGCGGCCCAGGGCCGCGATGCGGTCGCGCCACTGGCGCGCATTGGCGACGAGGGCCGCGGGGTCGAGATCGACCAGCACGCGGTCGCGCAGGCGCGCGCGACCCGCGATCCAGACGTCGCTGACCTGGTGGCGGCCGGTCGCGTAGACCAGTTGCGAATGCACGTGATGCAGCGGCTGGGTCTCCAGCGGGGACAGGTCCACCAGCACCAGATCGGCCGCCTTGCCGGGCTCGATCGAACCGATGCGGTCGTCGAACCCGATCGCCTTCGCGCCCCCCAGGGTGGCCGCGCGCAGCGCGGTGGCGGCGTCGAACGCGGCGGCATCCTGGGCCACGGCCTTGGCCAGGATCGCCGCGGTCCGGGTCTCGCCGAACATGTCGAGGTCGTTGTTGCTGGCGCAGCCGTCGGTGCCCACCGCCAGGTTCACCCCGGCACGTTCCAGTGCGCAGGCCGGGCAGAACCCCGACGCCAGCTTGAGATTCGATTCCGGGCAGTGCACCACGCTCACGCCACGCTCCCGGCACAGGTGGATCTCGGCCTCGGTGAGTTGGGTCATGTGCACCGCGATCAGGCGGTCGTTGAACAGGCCCAGACGATCCAGGCGCGCGATCGGCCGCTGGCCGTGGTCCTTCAGCGACTGCTCCACTTCCTGCGCGGTCTCGTGCAGATGCAGGTGCACCGGCAGGTCGAGCTGGTCGGCCAGCATCCGGATGCGCTCGAAATTGGCGTCGTTGACCGTGTACGGCGCATGCGGTGCGAACGCGGTGTCGATCAGCGTATCGCCGCGCCACTGGTCGTGGACCTCGCCGGCGCGGTCGAAGTACTCGTCGTCGCTCTTCGCCCAGGCGGTCGGGAAGTCGATCACCGGCAGGCCGACCCGGGCACGGAAGCCATGGCGCTTGTAGGTCGCGGCCTGCACATCGGGGAAGAAGTAGTTCTCGTTGACGCAGGTGGTGCCGCCGCGCAGCATCTCGGCGATCGCCAGGGTCACCCCGTCGGCCACGAAATCCGGGCCGATCACCGCGCCCTCGACCGGCCAGATGTGCTCCTGCAGCCACATTTTCAACGGCAGGTCGTCGGCGACGCCGCGCAGCAAGGTCATCGGATTGTGGGTGTGCGCGTTGACCAGGCCCGGGATCAGTGCCGCGTCCGGGCGCGAAACGGTCTCGGCGGCGCGGAAGCGCGCGCGCGCCTGCGCGATCGGCAGCACCGCGACGATCGCGCCGTCGTGCACCGCCACGGCATGCTGCTCCAGCACCACGCCATGCGGCTCGATCGGCACCACGTGACCGGCTTCGATCAGCAGGTCGATGGATTCGGGGGTCTCAGGCATGCTCACTCGTCCGTTGGGGCGGCCGGCCAAGAAAAGACGCCGGGCAATGTCCGCGTATCGTAGCGTTCGCCGTCGTAGCGCACGACCCGGCTGCGCCGGCGATGTTCCCTGTGCGGGTCGTGCCAGTGCTCGCCGGGCTCGCGCGTCAGACGCTCGATGTCGGCCATGACCCGCAGATCGGCATAACCGCGCGTGTTGGCCGGTTCGAGCCCGATGCGCACCGTCGCCTGCTCCGTGACCAGCCTCTGCGCAGGGCCTGTGCAGGCCTCCCCCTCGAGTTGCGCCCAGACCTCGAGGTGGGTGGAGAACACCGGCCGCAGCGCGCTGTCGTCGCGGACGTACAGCGTCAGTTCGTCGTTCACCCGTCCCTCGGGGCAACTCGGATTGCGCGAGGCGTTGCGCACCACCACGCCGAACGCCCGCACGCCGGGCGCCAGATCGTATCGGGCGGTGTCCAGTCGCAGACCATCCGCGCCCAGTTCGAACGCGGCGTCTTCTTCGAGATCGATCTCCCGCGTGGCGAGCGGCCGCGCGTCGTGCGCGTCCTGCAGCGCGATCAGCAGCCGCAACGGGCGGCCGTACCCGTTGTCCTGGTCCGGCAACCGGTAAGCGAGCGCCGTGAGCGCGAGCGAGGCATCGTACGGCCAGATACGGCAGGCCTGGGCGACCAGGCCCGTGTCGTCCCCGGCCGGGATCAGGTCCGCGGCGGCCAGCGCGTCGACAGTCCTGGCAGGACAGGCGGGGTCCGCCAGCGCCGCGGTCGGGAGGCAGACGGCGAGCACGACGCCCGCCACCCGCACCACCGCGGCGAACCACCCGCCCGTCATCGTCACTTCACCCGACTGACGTACTCGCCCGAACGGGTGTCGACCTTGATCACTTCTTCCTGGGCGACGAACAGCGGCACGCGCACCACCGCGCCGGTTTCCAGCGTCGCCGGCTTGCCGCCGGTGCCGGCCGTATCGCCCTTCACGCCCGGATCGGTCTCGGTGATCTGCAGCTCGACGAAGTTCGGCGGCTGCACGGCGATCGGGGTGCCGTTGAACAGCGTCACCACGCATTCTTCCTCGCCCTTGAGCCACTTTTCGGCGCCGGCCATGCCGGCCTTGTCGGCCTGCACCTGCTCGAAGGTCTCCGGCTGCATGAAGTGCCAGTACTCACCGTCGGAGTACAGATACTGCATGTCGGTGTCGACGACATCCGCGGCTTCGACCGAGTCGGTCGACTTCATGGTGACTTCCTGCACCCGGCCGGTCCGGATCTGGCGGTACTTCACCCGGGTGAAGGCCTGGCCCTTGCCCGGCTTGACGTACTCGGTGTCGGTGATGATCGCGGGTTCGTTGTTGACCAGGATCTTCATCCCGTTCTTGACGTCGTTCATGCCGTAGCTGGCCATCTGGGCTCCTGCTGTCCCGCGGGCGGCGGGGATAGAATGTCGGATTCACGCACCCGGACCGGGCGCGCGCGATATAGCCCGACATGATACCCGCAGCCCCCCATCCCATACAGCCACGGCGCTGGCAGCAGGCCTGGCGCGAGGCCATCCGCGATCCACACGAGCTGCTGGCCGCGCTCGGCCTGGAGACGCTGGCCAGCCGCGTACCGGACACGGCCGCCACCGGTTTCGCCCTGCGGGTGCCGCGCGGCTTCGTCGCCCGGATGCGCCACGGCGATCCCGACGACCCCTTGCTGCGCCAGGTCCTGCCGCTCGACGCCGAGCTGCGGCCGGCCCCCGGGTTCGAACTGGATGCGGTGGGGGACGCGGCCGCCCGCGCCGGGCGCGGCCTGATCTGCAAATACCGCGGGCGGGCGCTGCTGGTGGCCACCGGAAGTTGTGCGATCAATTGCCGCTACTGTTTCCGCCGGCATTTTCCCTACGCGGAGGAAACCGCGGCGGCCGCAGGCTGGCGCGAGGCGGTGGACGCCATCGCCGCCGACACCGGCATCGACGAGGTGATCCTGTCCGGCGGCGATCCGCTGTCGCTCGCCACGTCCAAGCTGGCCGAGTTGACCGACGCGCTCGCGGGCATCGCCCACCTGCGCCGCCTGCGCATCCACACCCGGCTGCCGGTGGTGCTGCCCGAGCGCGTGGACGACGAGTTCGTGTCCTGGCTGGTCGGCCTGCCCTGGCCCGTTACCGTGGTGATCCACGCCAACCACGCCCGGGAATTCGATGCGGACGTGGATGCCGCGATGGCCCGCCTGCGCGCCGCGGGCGCGACGCTGCTCAACCAGGCGGTGCTGCTGCGCGGGGTGAACGATTCGGTCGATGCGCTGGCCGACCTGTGCGAGCGTGGTTTCGAGGCCGGCGTGCTGCCGTACTACCTGCACCAGCTCGACCGTGTGGCCGGCGCCGCCCATTTCGAAGTCGACGAGGCGCGCGCCCTGGCGTTGCATGCCGCGCTGCGCGTGCGCCTGTCCGGCTACCTGGTGCCACGCCTGGTGCGCGAGGTGGCCGGCGACGCGTCCAAGCGGCCACTCCAGGGCTGAGGCCCCGTGGGGCCCGGGCCCCTGGGGCGGCGCGGCCTGGCACACGACCGCTCGAACGCAGGCCCGGACACGATGGACGTGTGCGCACGTCCCATGGCATAACCCAACGCTCTTGCGGGAGGGGCGCATGGCAAAGCAGGACAACGCACTCAGGCTGATGGTCGTCGACGACAGTGTCGAGGACGCGGAGGGGATCGTCAGCGGATTGCGCAACGCGGGCATCGCGGTACGACCGCTGCGGCCGGCATCGCTCGACGACCTCGACGCCATGCTCGCCGGGCAGACCATCGACCTCGTTCTCGCCGCACAACGGCCGGGCCTGCTGCCGCTGGCCGACGTCGCGCAGAAGGTCCTCGCCAGCGGCAAGGACATCCCGCTGCTGGCCGTCGTGGACACCATCGACGAAGCCGGCTATCTGGACGCGCTCGCCCTCGGCGTACGCCGGGTGGTGCCACGCCACAAGCCGCCGGTGCTGCTGTCGCTGGTGCGCAGCGAGTGGACCGACCTGGAGGCGCGCCGCTCGATGCGCCGCCTGGAAGCCCGCATCCGCGAGACCGAACGCCGTTGCGACGCGCTGATCGAGTCCTCGCGCGAGCCGATCGCCTACATCCACGAAGGCATGCACATCCGTGCCAATGCGGCCTATCTGGAAATGTTCGGACACGAGACGTTCGAGGACATCGAGGGCATGTCGTTGCTCGACATGGTCGCCCCGCAGCATGTCGAGGATTTCAAGCAACTGCTCAAGGGCCTGTCCAAGGGCGACGCGCCACCGCCCCACTACCAGCTGCAGGCCCGCGACATCGAGGGCAACGCCTTCGCGGCCACGATGGAGTTCACCCCGGCCCAGTACGAGGGCGAAGCCTGCCTGCAGGTGATCTTCCGGCGCGCCGAGGTCGATCCCGAACTGGCCCGGCAGGTCGAGGAACTGCGCCAGCGCGACCAGGTGACCGGGCTGCTGAACCGCCCCACGTTCCTGCGCCTGCTCGAGGACGCCGTGTCCGCGTCGGCCGCGGACAACCGGCAGCACGGCCTGTTGCTGATCGAACCCGACCACTACCAGCGCCTGCTGCAGGAGATCGGCCTGGATTCGGCCGACGCCATGCTCGCCGCACTCGCCGAGCGTCTGGTCGGCGTGCTCGACGACGGCGCGGTGGCGGCGCGCTACGCCGAGCACCGGCTGGCGGTCCTGCTGCGCGACACCGATTACGCCGGCACCGTCGCCCAGGCCGAGCGCATCCTCGCCGCGTTCGCGCGCGACATGTTGCAGATCGGCAGCCACTCGAGCGTGGTCAGCACGAGCGTGGGCGGGGTGCAGGTCGGCGAGAAGATCGCCAGTGTCAGCCAGGTGCTGGCGCGCGCCGATGCCGGCGTCACGTCGGCACTGGGCGTGGGCGGCAACCGCTACGAGATCTTCGACCCCGCCGCAACCGACCGCGCCGAGGAGGAGCACATCCAGGCGTGGGTCGACCGCCTGCGCGATGCGCTCGACCGCGACAGTTTCGTGCTGCACTACCAGCCGGTGATCAGCCTGCAGGGCGACACCGGCGCGGTCTACGAGGCCCTGCTGCGCCTGGACGCGGGCGATGGCGAACTGGTCAAGCCCCTGACCTTCCTGCACATCGCCGAAGAGCACGGCCTGCTGTGGGAGATCGACCACCATGTGGTCGGCCAGGCGATCGCCCGCATCGGCGAGCGGATGCGGGCCGGCAGGCCGACCACGCTGCTGGTGAAGGTGAGCCAGGCGTCGCTACACGACGACAGCCTGGTGCGCTACATCGGCGAGCAACTGGCCAAGCATCAGGTGCCGGGCGAGTACCTGGTGCTGGAGCTGCCCGAGGCCAAGGTGTTCACCCACCTCAAGGCGACCCGCGATTTCGCCGAGGCCATCGGCCGCTACGACTGCCGTCTTGCGCTCGAGCATTTCGGCGTGGGCCTGGATTCGTTCCAGCTGCTGTCGCACCTGCAACCGCACCTGCTCAAGCTCGACCGCAGCTTCTGCGAGGAGTTGCCGCAGCTGCCGGACAACCAGAAGCAGGTCCACGACATCGCCGCGCGCGCGCGCGAGCTCGGGATCCGCACGATCGCCGACGCCGTGCAGGACGCGGCCAGCATGTCGATCCTGTTCTCGGCCGGCATCGACTACGTCCAGGGCAGCTTCCTGGCCGAGCCGGCGGCGCAGATGCATTACGACTTCGAGTGAGCGGCCGAGCGAGGGTTTCTACCGGCTGCCGGGACCGTGACGAGTGGTCGCAGTACGGCGCTTCGCTTCTTTTCGCCACGACCTGAGAGGCCCCGCCGGAACCGGCAGCCCCGTCGTCGGGTGAAGTGCCACGAAAAAGGGCCCGCTCGGTAGCGGGCCCTTCCCCTGGAAACGCGGCTCTGCGACCGCAATCAGAACGCGCGCTGGTGGACGCCGTCCTCCTGCTGCAGGTCGGCGTTGCGCAGCGCCTGGATGCGCTCCTCCATCGGCGGGTGGCTCATCAGCAGCTTCTTCAGGCCGTGACCGATACCGCCGCTGATGCCGAACGCGGCGACCTGCTTGGGCAGGGTGTTCTCGCCGTAGGTCTGGTTCAGGCGTTCCAGCGCGGCGATCATCTTGTGCCGGCCGGCCAGCTGCGCGCCGCCGATGTCGGCGCGGAACTCGCGACGACGCGAGAACCACATCGCGATCATGCTGGCGAACAGACCGAAGATCAGATCCAGCACGAACACGATGGCGAAGTAGGCGATACCGCCACCGCCCTCGCGACCGCCGCTGAGGTAGTTGTTGATCGCCCGGCCGACGATGCGCGCCAGGAAGATCACGAAGGTGTTCAGCACGCCTTGCAGCAAGGCCATCGTCACCATGTCGCCGTTGGCGATATGGGCGACCTCGTGGCCGAGTACGGCCTCCGCCTCGTCGCGGTCCATCGCCCGCAGCAGGCCCGTGGATACCGCCACCAGGGAGTTGTTGCGGCTGGCGCCGGTGGCGAACGCATTGATTTCCGGCGCATCGTAGATCGCGACCTCGGGCATGCCGATGCCGGCCTGCTCGGCCTGGCGACGCACGGTCTCGACCAGCCAACGCTCGGTCTCGTTGGACGGCTGGGTGATCACGTGCGCGCCGGTGCTGCGCTTGGCGCTCCACTTCGAGATGGCCAGCGAGACGAAGGCACCGCCGAAACCGAACACGGCCGCGAACAACAACAGGCCGGCGTTGGTCGCCGGGTCGATGCCGAAGATGGCCATGACGATGCTGACCAGCAGCAGCACGGCAAGGTTGGTGGCGAGGAAAATGGCGATTCGGCTGAACATCGTGAGGGGTTCCGTTGGCTGTCGCGGCGATGAGACCGCAGGCAATTCAATCAGATAGGGCGCGCTGCGGTAAATTCAAGGGACGTTTGCTCCCGAGTCTACCCGCCGACCGCGCATGCTGGACGACACCTCGCCTCCACGCCCCTACCGGGGTCGTTTCGCCCCCTCACCGACCGGCCCCCTGCACGCGGGGTCGCTGGTCGCCGCGCTCGGCAGTTGGCTGATGGCGCACCAGGCCGGCGGCCGCTGGCTGATCCGGATCGAGGATGTGGACCGGACCCGGGAAATCGCCGGCGCGGCCGACGACCAACTCTCCGCGCTGCACCGGCTCGGCCTGCGATCGGACGGCCCCGTGGTGCGGCAGAGCGCCCGCGATGACCTGTATGCCGCCGCGCTCGAGCGTCTGCTGGCGACCGGCGACGCGTTCGTCTGCCATTGCAGTCGCCGCGATCTCGCCGCGCATGGAGGCCTGCATCGCGCCTGCGTCGCCCAGGCGCACCGACCCGATCCCTCGATCCGCCTGCGCGTGCCGCCCGGTACCCGGGTCGCCTTCGTCGATCGCATCCACGGCCGCATCGAACAGGACCTGCATGCCGAGGTCGGCGATTTCGTCCTGCGCCGCGCCGACGGATTCTGGGCCTACCAACTGGCGGTGGTGGTGGACGACGCCGACCAGGCGATCACCGATATCGTGCGCGGCACCGATCTCATCGACTCGACACCGCGACAGATCCTGCTGCAGCAACGCCTCGGTCTGCCGACGCCGACCTATGCCCACCTGCCGCTGGTCCTCGATGCCGACGGCCGCAAGCTCTCCAAGTCGCTCGATGCCCTGCCCGTCGCCACCGGCGATCCGTACGACGCCCTCGCCTTCGCATGGGCCGCGCTCGGACAGACCGCGTTCGGGCAAGCCGGGGACCGGCCGCTGCCCTGGCTGGCCCAGGCGGTCGAACGCTTCGACACCGATCGGATTCCGCGCGCGCCTCGCCCCGCACTCGCCGCATCGCACAACGCCTTCGTCGCCGATGATGCCTAGAATCCGGGGGCTCCCCATCCCCACGTTTCGCGAAGGAGACGCAACCCATGACATCCAGAGTGACCCTGGTCACCGGCGGCACCGGCGGCATCGGTACCGCCATCTGCAAGCGCCTGCACGACGCCGGCCACCGTGTCGCCACCAACTACCGCGACGAAGCCCGTGGCCGCGACTGGCAGGCACGGATGAAGGCCGACGGTTACGACATCGCGCTGGTCCAGGGCGACGTCGCCTCGGCCGAACAGTGCGACACCATGATCCGCCAGCTCGAGACCGATCTCGGCCCGGTCGAGATCCTGGTCAACAACGCCGGCATCACCCGCGACACCACCTTCCACAAGATGACCGCCCAGCAGTGGCAGGAGGTCATCGACACCAATCTCAACTCGGTCTTCAACGTCACTCGCCAGGTGATCGAGGGCATGCGCGAGCGCAAGTGGGGCCGGATCGTGCAGATCAGCTCGATCAACGGCCAGAAGGGCCAGTACGGCCAGGCCAACTACGCCGCCGCCAAGGCCGGCATGCACGGCTTCACCATTTCGCTGGCGCAGGAAAACGCCCGCTTCGGCATCACCGTCAACACCGTGTCGCCGGGTTACATCGGCACCGACATGGTGATGGCCGTGCCGGAGCAGGTGCGCGAGAAGATCATCGCGCAGATTCCGACCGGACGCCTCGGCACGCCGGAGGAAATCGCCTACGCGGTCGGCTTCTTCCTGTCCGAGGAGGCCGGCTGGATCACCGGCGCCAACCTTTCCGCCAACGGCGGCCAGTACATGGGTTGGTGAGTGTGAGTGCGGCGCCGCCTGTTCAGGCGTCGCCGCACACTCGATGGCCGATCGGCCAGGTTGCGCGCCTGTGACGGCTGCGCCATGCTGCGTGGCAACAACGGTCAGGCCTACGGTCTCATGAGCGACCTCCGCATCATCAAGAAGTACCCGAACCGCCGTCTTTACGACACCGAGATCTCCAGCTACATCACCATCGAAGACGTCCGCCAGCTGATCTTGGATGGCGAGACGTTCGAAGTCCGCGACGCCAAGAGCGGCAACGACCTCACCCGCCAGGTGCTGCTCCAGATCATCTCCGAGCACGAACAGGACGGCCAGCCGATCCTGTCCACCCAGTTGCTCAGCCACATCATCCGTTTCTACGGCGACTCGCTGCAGGGGTTCATGGCGACCTACCTGGAGCGCTCGATGGAAAGCTTTCTTGAGCAGCAACAACAGTTCCGCCAGCAGATGGGCGGCATGCTCGGCCAGACGCCCTGGACGATGATGAACAAGTTGACCGAGCGGAATCTGGAGATGTGGCAGGAATTCCAGAAGAACCTGATCGGCAGCGTCGGGCGCACGCCCGGCCCCCAGGACGGCAAGCCGGGCGACAAGCGCGGCCGCTGAGCCCTCGCGGCGCGCGCAGCCTCCGCCGCCGCGCCTGGTCGACCTTTCTCCCCACGGCGCCCATCCGGGCGCCGTGCCGTGTGTTCGTTTTCCGGAGCGTTTCCCATGAACAGTCCTCGCATCGCCGTGGTCACCGGCGGACTCGGCGGCCTCGGCACCGCCATCTGTCGCCGGCTCGCCCAGCAGGGACTGCGGGTGATCGCCGCCGACCTCGATGCACGTCCCGAGGCCATCGCCGCCTTCGACACCGCCGTGGCCGGCCTCGACGTCTCCCATGCGTCGCTCGATGTCGCCGATGACGCCGCCTGCGCAGCGTTCGTCGCCGGCATCCAGGCACGCCACGGACGTCTGGACGTGCTCGTCAACAATGCCGGCATCACCCGCGACGTCACCCTGCGCAAGATGACCCGGGTGCAATGGGACGCGGTGATCGACGTCAACCTGGGCAGCGTGTTCAACCTGTGCCGACCCGCGGTCGAGGGCATGGTGGCGCGCGGCTACGGACGCATCGTCAACCTGTCGTCGGTCAACGGCCAGACCGGCCAGTTCGGGCAGACCAACTACTCCGCCGCCAAGGCCGGCATGCACGGCTTCACGATGGCGCTCGCCCGCGAGGTCGCACGCAAGGGCGTCACCGTCAATACCGTCTCGCCGGGCTATTGCGAAACCGCTCTGGTCGCCGCGATGCCGCAGGCGATCCGCGACGGCATCGTCGAGCAGATCCCCGTCGGCCGACTCGGCCAGCCCGACGACATCGCGCGCGCGGTCGCGTTCCTCACGGCCGAGGATGCCGGTTTCATCACCGGAGCGACCCTGCCGATCAACGGCGGGTTGTTCATGAGCTTCTGACTGGCGCATCCGGCGGCCCGGTCCGGGCCGCTTCCCTGCTGACGCCATGCGCAGCAGCCCCCAGGTGATTGCTGGGTCGCGCAGCGCCTCCTACATCCGGCCAGGCCCCTCCCGCGAAGATGCTGGCGGCCTGCTGTTGCTGTTGCTGTTGATCTTCGAGCCGTAAAGCGAGCCGAGCATTGCAGGACGGCGGGGCCGAAGAGCTGCCCATGTTTGAGCGCAGCGAGTTTGGGCAGCGTGCCCCGTCGTCCGAGAAGCGCAGGGCACCGATCGGGCGCAGCCCGATCGGATCGCGTCCGGCGAAAGCGATTTTGCTTACTTTTGTCGCGACAAAAGTGAGTCGCGCTTCAGCGCGAAAGCTGTTGATCCTGCTGTTGCTTCGGCTCCTGCCGATCTCCGTCATGGCGTGCTACGGAAGAAGTGAAAGGCACGAGCAGGATCAAGAGCGTTTCGCACGCTGCCGCGCGCGAGTTCCTTTTTGACGGCCCAAAAAGGAACCAAAAAGTCCCTTCGCCGGACGCGAGCCGGCACGGCTGCGCCGCACCGGTCCCCTGCGCGCCTCGCCCGACGCGGCACGGCGCCCGAACTCGCTGCGCTCAAACATGGGCGCCTCTTCGGCCGCGTCGGCCTGCGGTGCTCGGCTCGCTTTACGGCTCGAAGATCAAGATCAAGATCAGAGCCAGAGCCGAATCAACAGTGAAAACACCGGCACCGGCACCGGCACTAGCGGACGTAAAGGTAGGGACTTGCACTGCCGCCAGTCCTACCCGCACAGAAGCCGTGCCGCCATCCATCACCAGCGAGCCACCCTCTCAGAACGCAAGGCCAAACAGCCGGCCGGCTCCCGGGGCCTACATCGCCTCCTCGCAGAACCGCTCCCGATACGCCATCGCCTTCGGCATCAGCGCCTGCAGGTTCTGGATTCGCGTGCCCGGATTCGGGTGCGTCGACGAGAACTCCGGCGGTGCCTGGCCGCCCGATGCCTCCCCCATGCGCTCCCACAGCGGAATCGCCTCCTGCGGATCGAAGCAGGCCGCCGCCGCCAGCATCAGCCCCACTTCGTCGGCCTCCGTCTCGTGCTTGCGCGCGTACGGCAACAGGTAGCCGTACCCCATCGCCGCCATCACCATCTGCTGCTGTTGCGGATCCATTCCGCTCAGGGCGCCGGCCATCTGTCCCACCTGGCTCAGGCGCTGTTGCGCCATCCGCTGTGCGCCATGGCGCAGCAACGCATGCGCGATCTCGTGGCCCATCACGACCGCCAGCGCATCCTCGTTCTGCGCCACCGGCACCAGGCCCGTGTACACCGCCATCTTGCCGCCCGGCAGGCAGAACGCATTGGCCTCCTGCGAGTCGATGACGTTGACCTCCCAGTCGAACGACTCCGAGAACCGCGTCGGCTGCATGCCGTGCTCGCTCGCGAGCGCGGCTTCGACATCGTCCACCTTGGCGATCAGACGGTCGGCGATCCCGCGGATCTCCTGCGCCACCGGCGTGGCGGGATCGACCGGCCGTTCCTGCGACAGGATTTCCTCGTAGGCCTGCAACCCGAGCGCCTTCTCGTCGTCCACCGACAGGCTGCGGTCGATCAGTACGCGCTGCCCGGTCACCGGGTCGTCGGTCTGGTTCGACACCCAGTAGTAGATGCCGTAACCGGCGAACAGCAGCAACACCCAGAGCCGCAAGCCAGGCCCGCGCCTGCGCCCACCGCTGGGCGGACCCTGGTCGGGACGAGGGCTGGGATTCTGGCGCATGGCGGACTCCGTGGCAGGGACGACGCACCGTTTAGCATGTCCCGCGGGAAACCGGGTGATGCCCTTCGCGGGACGATCGGAGGCCGCGGCGCGGGCCCGGACTACAGGTCGCGCACGACCCGGAAGCCCAGGCGGGCGTTGGTGGTGTCGCGCTGCGCGGCCGCACGCCAGGCCGACCGGGTCTGGTCGGGCGCGCTGGCCCAGGAGCCGCCGCGAATGGTCAGCGTCCGGCAACCCGGATTGACCCAGGCGCTGGCGTCGGCCGGCGCCCGGCGGTAGTTGTCGTGCCAGCAATCGGCCACCCATTCGCTCAGGTTGCCGGCGAGATCGTGCAGGCCCCAGCGGTTGGCGGCGAAGCGGCCTACCGGCGCCGGCCCCCAATGGCCGTCGCCGTAATCCGGGAAGGCGTTGCTCCAGCGGCGCCCGGCCGGCGACACGTCCTCGCTGCCGGTGAGGTTGCCGGCGCCTTCCGGCGGCCCGCCCTCCCCCCAGGGGTACGTGGTGTCGCCGCCCGCGCGCAACGCGTATTCGAATTCCGCCTCGCTCGGCAGCCGGTAGCGTTGTCCGCTCTCGTCGGACAGCCAGTCCGTGTACGCCGCGGCATCCACCGCGCTGACATGCATCACCGGCATGTTGTCGGCGGCTTCGGCACCGAGGTGATCGTGCCGCCAATCGACGCCGCTGCGGCGCACGAAGTTGCCGCTGCGCTCGTCGTAGACCATCGAAAAGCCACGCCGCGCCGAACGCGTCTCGTACTCGGTGGCGTTGACGAAGCGGCGGTACTCGCCGACGGTGACTTCGGTCACCGCCATCGCGAAGCCGCGGTCGAAACGGATGTTGCGCTGAGGGCGCTCGGCGTCGGTCGAGGCCGGCTCGTCGGCCGGGGCGCCCATGGTGAACGCCCCGTGCGGCACCACGATCATGCGCGGCCCGCGCGCACCGCTGTTCAGCGCATCGGTGAACACCTGACCCGGCCGGAACAGGCCGTAATGCACGTGCAGGTCGATGCGTTCGCGAAGGTCCGCGGCCATGGGATCGCCGGCCTCGGCGATCCGCAACAGTTCCGCGAGCGCGGCGCGCGCGGCTTCGATGCCGTCCGGCTCGGACAGCGCCGCCACGCCCTGATCGCGCAGACGCGCGATACGCAACGTCCGTATCCGCTCGATGCGCTCGCGCGCATCCGGCACGGTCTCGATGTCCGGCCGCAGTTCGGCGGCATGATCGAGCCACTCCCCCGCACTGACGAAATCGCCCTGCCCGGCGGCGTGTTCGGCGCGGCGGATCAGGCCGCTCTCGACCGCGGCGAGATTCTGCATCGCACGCGGCTGATCGGGTTCGAGCTCGAGCGCCTCACGCAGGCGCGGCAGCGCACCGTCGCCCGACTCGCCCAGCCGGTCGGCCTGGAGATCGGCTTCGGCGGCGCGGTTGAGTTCCCACAGGCGATCCGCGCCGTCGACCCGACGCAGATAGGCCACCACCACGTCCTCCTCCGGCCAGACCGCGCGCGCCACGGCGGCGACCCGATGGGCCGCCCGCAGCGCGTCGGCATCGTCGCCGCTGTCGGCCACGGCCGCATCGCCGAGCGCGATCAACCGTGTCTGGGACGCCGCCAGGCCGCGCCGGGCGGCCGCATCGTCCGGATCCCGCTCCAGCAGCGCGAGATACAGCGGGATCGCAGCGTCCTCGCCGTCGTACAGATGCGCGTCCTGGAGCGCTTCGGCGGCCTGGTCGCGCGCCTCGTCCAGTGCGTCCGGATCCTCCTCCAGCTCGACCCGCGGCCGTTGCCAGGTCAGGGCCGCCACCTCGGCATCGTCGCCGCTGATGGTCACGCTGCCGGCCGGCCCCTGGGCGGGATCGCCATCCGCATCCGGCGCCTCGCCATCGCGTGCGCAGCCGGCCAGGGCCAGCAGCACCATGAAGGACAGCAGGCGCACGACGGAGAGGGCGGAAGGACGACGCAAACGGAACTCCTGCGGCCTGGAGGGCCGGATGGTTGCGGACGGTACGGGCGCGCCGGGACCGGGTCAATCGGCACGCGGAACCGGTTCCAGTATCGCCGATCCCGGTGAAGGCACCGACGGCGCCGGCGCCGGGAAGCCCTACACTGTGTCCATGCCCGAGTTCCGCACCCACTGGATCGACGACCCCGGCGTCCTCGCCGCTCGCCTCGCCCACCCGCCGTCCCGCGTCGGACTGGACACCGAGTTCATCCGCGAGCGGACCTACTGGCCGCAACTCGCACTGGTCCAGCTCGCGATCGACGACGACCTGCTGCTGATCGACCCGCTGGTGCCCGGCATGACCGATGCCCTGCGCCCGCTGTTGGCCGACCCCGCGGTGCTCAAGATCATGCACAGCGCCAGCGAGGACCTGATCGCCCTGAAACACGCCTGCGACACCGTGCCGTCGCCGCTGTTCGACACCCAGGTCGCGGCCGCCATCGGCGGCGTCGCCGCCGGCATCGGTTATCAGAAGCTGGTGCAGGAGATCACCGGCGAAACCCTCGCCAAGGGCGAGACCCGTTCGGACTGGATGCGCCGACCGTTATCGGAGGCGCAGCTGCGCTACGCCGCCGACGACGTGCGCCACCTGTTCGCCCTGCACGACGCGCTCGATGCGCGCTTGATGGCGCTGGGCCGGCACACCTGGCTGGCCGAGGATTGCGCGCGCCACGTCGCCCAGGCGCAATCCGACGAGGGCGAGCGCTGGCCGCACCTGTCGCTGCGTGCGGCGCAGTACCTGGATACGGCCGCGCAACACCGCCTGTTGCGCCTGCTGCGCTGGCGCGAGCGCTTCGCCCGCGAACGCGACCGCCCGCGCAGCTGGGTGCTCGACAACGAACTCGCCGCATTGCTGGCCCGCGATCCGCCCGCCGACGCCACCGCATTGCAGCGCATGCTCGACCGCCATCCCAAGGCACCGCGCAAGCTGGTCGGCCCGCTGCTGGACATCCTGCACACGCCCTTGCCCGACGAGGCCGAGGCCCCTGCGCCGCGCACCGACGAGGTCGATCGCAAGGCGCTCAAGGCCCTGCAGGACGCGGTGTCGACCCGCAGCGCGGAACTCGGCCTGCCCGATGGCGTGCTCGCCTCCCGGCGCTGGCTCGAAGCCCTGCTCGAACGTGGCGAGTGGCCCGCGGCACTGGCCGGCTGGCGGCGCACCGAGCTCGAGGCCACCCTGGCCCCGCTGCTCGCAGACGGCTTGCCCGCCGCCGGCGAGACCGTATAATGCGTGCCTCAGCGACATCCGTGGGGCCATAGCTCAGCTGGGAGAGCGCGTCGTTCGCAATGACGAGGTCGGGAGTTCGATCCTCCCTGGCTCCACCACTTTTCCGGAACGCCCCGTGTCGAAAGACCCGGGGCGTTTTCCTTTTGAATGGCTCGAATGGCCCGCGTGGCACCGAAGCGGCAAGGATCGTCCGGCCGACATCTGCCACCTGATACCGCTCCTGACAATTGGCGGGCGATCAAACCGTTCCTGCGCCCGCCGCGATGCCGGGTACCGCGGAGTTCAATCCTTGCGGTTTTCTTCTCCGGGCACCGATGTCTCGGTGCCCAGCAATTCGCGCACGTAGAGCTTCTTCACCAGCACGTACAGGAACACGGTCAGCGGCGCGGCCAACAGCAGGCCCGGCAGGCCGTACAGCGCGCCGAAGGCGAACAGCGCGAACAGCAGGAGTGCCGGCGGAAGTTCGACCGCTCGCTGCTGGATCAACGGCTGGATCACGTTGCTTTCGATCTGCTGGATGACGACATAGAGCACGAGCGTCGCCAGGCCCACCTGCGGGCTGACGGTGAAGCCGAGGAGGATGCCGGGAATGGCGGCGAGGATCGGGCCGATGATCGGCACGAAGTCGAGCAGGAAGGCGATCAACGCGAGCGCGAACGCCGCGGGCACGCCGAGCAGCCACAGTGCGATACCGGTCAACACGCCCACCAGCGCCATCGCCACCAGCTGGCCGCCCAGCCACAGGCGCAGCGCGCGGCCGCTGGCGTCGAGGGCGTCGGCGACGGTGTCGCGCACCGAGACCGGGATCATCTTGACCAGGCCGGCGCGGTACATCGCCGGCTGCGCGGCCAGGTAGATGCCGCCGACCACGACCAGGAACAGTTCCATCATCCCGCTGGTGAAGGTCATCGCCATCGCACCGGCGGTGGTGGCGATCCGGCTCATGTTGTTGCGCAGGGCGTCGATCTGCTCGTGGACCAGGCTGCCGACCGGGGTGCCGTCCACCCAGTCCTGGAAGTTCTGCAGCGCCCCGGGCATGACGTCGATGAGGGTGGTCAGCTCCGCCGCGGCCTGAGCGCCGAACAGGTACACCATCGTGCCCAGGCCGCCGATCAGGGCCACCAGCACGAGCGCCAGCGCGATGCCGTGCGAGACCGGCAGCACGCGCCGGAGGAGGCCTGTCAACGTGGTCAGCACGGCCGCCAGCACCACGCCGCCGAACACCAGCAGCAGTACGTGCGAGAGCTTCGCCAGCAACACCGCAAGACCGACCAGGGCCACGACGATGAACACCTTGCGGATGTAGTCGAACAGTTCGGAATTCATCGGATGTCCTGCGGGAGGTCGCCAGCCGTCGGCGTACCCTGACCGCGCACAATGCACACAGACGACGTGCAGGGCCTGTTGATGCCCGTTCATCCTCGCGCGTCCCGCTTCCGGAGCTGTCGAGGTCGGGCTGTGCCCTCGCCGGACGGGCCGACCGGAAGGTCCAGGCCCGCGCTCGGGTTGGGAAAACACCGGGGCCGTGAGAAAATCCCGAAACTGGCCCCCGTAGCTCAGCTGGATAGAGCGTCCCCCTCCTAAGGGGAAGGTCGTGCGTTCGAATCGCGCCGGGGGCGCCATTCCACGAAGAAGCCGGCTGCCCGTTCCCCCGCCACGGACCCCGCGTCCCGCCTGGCGCCCGCTTCGTTTCCCCAATCCCGATTTTTCCGAAGGAGTTTCCATGGCTCATCCCGTCCTTGCCGCCCTCGGCCTCGAAGACCGCGCATCCGGCACCTACCTCGGCAACGGCGAGTGGGCGTCCGGCGACGGCGCCGGCACGCTGACCCCGGCCAACCCGACCACCGGCGAGACCCTGGCCCAGGTCAGCGCGACCACGCCCGAGCAGTACGAGGCGATCGTCGAGCGCGCCCAGGCGGCCTTCAAGGTCTGGCGGCAGACCCCGGCCCCGCGCCGCGGCGAGGCGATCCGCCTGTGCGCCGACGCGCTGCGCGCCAACAAGGACGCGCTCGGCTCGCTGGTCGCGCTGGAGATGGGCAAGTCCAAGCCCGAGGGCGACGGCGAAGTGCAGGAGATGATCGACATCGGCGAGTTCGCCGTCGGCCTGTCGCGCCAGCTCTACGGCCTGACCATGCACTCCGAGCGCCCCGGCCACCGCATGTACGAGCAGTGGCACCCGATCGGCCTGGTCGGCATCGTCAGCGCGTTCAACTTCCCGGTCGCGGTGTGGGCCTGGAACGCCTTCGTCGCGGCGGTGTGCGGCGACATCTGCATCTGGAAGCCCTCGCCCAAGACCCCGCTGTCGGCGATCGCCTCGATGAAGATCTGCAACGAGGCCCTCAAGGCCGGCGGCTTCCCGGACATCTTCTTCCTGATCAACGATCACGGCACCGACATCGCCGAACGTTTCGTCGACGACAAGCGCATCCCGCTGATCAGCTTCACCGGCTCGACGCGCATCGGCCGCCAGGTCGGTGAGCGCGTGGCGCGCCGCATGGGCCGTTCGCTGCTGGAACTCGGCGGCAACAACGCGATGATCGTCGAGGCCTCGGCGGACCTGAAGCTGGCGATCCCGGCGATCGTGTTCGGCGCGGTGGGCACCGCCGGCCAGCGCTGCACCACCACCCGCCGTGTCTTCATCCATGCGTCGATCTACGACGAGGTGCTGGAGAAGCTGGTCGCGGCATACGGCCAGGTCGAGAAGAAGATCGGCGATCCGACCGACCCGGCCAACCTGATGGGCCCACTCAACAGCGCCGAGGGCGTGCAGGCCTACCTGGCCGCGATCGAGAAGGCCAAGGCCGCCGGCGGCACGATCGCCTCGGGCGGCAAGGCGCTCGACGACCGCAAGGGCAACTTCGTCCTGCCGACCCTGGTCACCGGCCTCGGCAACGACGCCGAGGTGGTGCAGACCGAGACCTTCGCGCCGATCCTGTACGCGATCAAGTACGACGACCTGGACGACGCCATCGCCATGCAGAACGACGTGCCCCAGGGTCTCTCGTCGGCCATCTTCACCACCGACCTGCGCTCGGCCGAGCGCTTCCTGTCGGCCTGGGGCTCGGACTGCGGCATCGCCAACGTCAACATCGGCACCTCCGGCGCCGAGATCGGCGGCGCGTTCGGCGGCGAGAAGGAAACCGGCGGCGGCCGCGAGTCCGGTTCCGACGCCTGGAAGGCCTACATGCGCCGCCAGACCAACACGATCAACTACTCCAACGATCTGCCGCTGGCCCAGGGCATCAAGTTCGATCTCTGAGGCACACCCTCGCCGGGGCGGGCATCCGTCCGCTCCGGCGGGAGTAGCATGCGCGGGACGGTCGCCGCCCGGCGGCCCTACCGCGAGGACACCGCGATGAACGCTGCAGCCCCCCGCACCACCAGCAGTCTGGCGATCGTCAGCCTGGTCTTCGGCATTCTCGGTTGGACCTTCCTGCCCGGCGTCGGTGCCATCGTCGCCGTGGTCACCGGCCACTTGGCCCGCGGCGAGATCCGCCGCTCCGCCCAGTCCCTGGACGGCGACGGTCTCGCGGTCGGCGGGCTGGTACTGGGCTGGCTGATGATCGCGATGGGCCTGATGGCGGTGGCGATGTTCGTCGTGCTCGGCGGCCTGGCGTGGCTCGCCGCGGGGCTGCACGCCTGGTCATGACCGCACCGCCCGCGAGTGCGACCCGGTTCGACGACCGGGTCGAGGATTACGTCCGCTATCGACCGGGATACCCGGCCGCGCTGATCGATTGGCTGCACGACGAACTCGGCGTATCCGCCGATGCCGCGGTCGCCGACATCGGGGCCGGCACCGGAATTTCCTCGCGCCTGTTCCTCGACGCCGGACATCCGGTCGTCGCGGTGGAGCCCAACGCCGCGATGCGCGCAGCCGCCGAACGCGCGCTCGGCGCGGCGCACGGATCCCGCTTCCGGGCGCTCGCCGGCACGGCCGAAGCCACCGCCCTGCCCGACCGCAGCACCGATGTGGTCGCCGCGGCGCAGGCCTTCCATTGGTTCGATACCGAGGTGGTCCGTCGTGAGTGGGCGCGGGTGTTGCGGCCCGGCGGGCTCGCCGTGGTGTTCTGGAACACCTGGAGCGCCGGGGATTCGGATTTTCTGGCCGCCTACGATGCCCTGCTGCGCACGTGGGGCACCGATTACGCCGGGGTCGCCCAGCGCTGGCAGGACGATGCGACCATGCAGGCCTGGTTCGGCAGCGGGCTGGCCGGTCGGCGGAGCTGGCCGAATCCGCAGCGGCTCGACTACGACGCCCTGCGGGGTCGCCTGCTGTCGTCGTCCTACACACCACGTGCCGGCGCGCCCGGCCATGCCGAGCTGCTCGCGGGCCTGCGCGACCTGTTCGACACGCATGCCCGCGACGGCCACGTGGACTTCGATTACCGTACCCGCGCCTTCGCCGGCCGCCTGGACCCCTGACACGCATGTACCCCCTGCTTCGCCCGTTCCTGTTCGCGCTCGATGCCGAGCGCGCGCACGGACTCACCCTGACGATGCTCGACGCCGCCGGGCGTACCGGACTGCTGCCGCTGGTCAGCCGCCGGGTGTCGCCGCTGCCGAGCACGGTGTTCGGCCTGCGCTTCCCGAACCCGGTCGGACTGGCGGCCGGCCTGGACAAGAACGGTGCCCACATCGACGCGTTGTTCGGCTTGGGCTTCGGCTTCGTGGAGGTCGGCACGGTCACGCCGCGGCCGCAGGCCGGCAACCCGCAACCGCGGATGTTCCGGCTGCCCGAGCACCGCGCGGTGATCAACCGGCTGGGCTTCAACAATGCGGGCGTCGATGCGCTGGTCGCCAACGTCGGGCGCGCCCGTCGCCGCGGCGACGGCATCCTCGGCATCAATATCGGCAAGAACAAGGACACCCCGAACGACGCCGCGCTCGACGATTACATGATGTGCATGGAACGGGTCTACCCGCTGGCCGACTACATCACCGTCAACATCTCCTCGCCCAACACCGCGGGTCTGCGCGAACTGCAGGAAGAGCAGGCGCTGTGGCAACTGATCGGCGGTCTGCGCGATGCCCAGGAGCGTCTGGGCGCGCAGCACGGGCGTCGCGTGCCGATGTTGGTCAAGATCGCGCCGGACCTGAGCGATGCCGATATCGATGCCATGGCCAGGGTGCTCGGCGATCTCGGCGTCGACGGCGTGATCGCGACCAACACCACCGTGTCGCGCCTGTCGGTGCAGCAGCACGCGTCGGCGCGCGAAACCGGCGGCCTCTCCGGCGAGCCGTTGATGAACCAGTCGACCGCGGTCCTGCGCATGTTGCGCGCGCGTCTGCCCGAGCGTGTGCCGCTGGTCGGCGTCGGCGGCATCCTGTCGGGCGCGGACGCGGTGAAGAAGGTCGCGGCGGGTGCGTCGCTGGTGCAGCTGTATTCGGGGCTGGTCTACCGCGGCCCGGCGCTGATCCACGAATGCGCATCCGCGATCCGCCGCCGCAAGGAAGCGCCGAGCGTCGGCAACCTGCCGCCGGCCTGACGCCGACACCTGCCCATGTCCGGATACCTTCTGCAGCGGAACGTGCCGCTGCGCGCGTTGAACACCTTCGGCGTGGCCGCCACTGCGCCACAGCTGATCTCGGTCGCCGATGTCGACGTCCTGCCGGCCCTGCTGGCCGACGGCGTGCTCGGCACCGATGTCGCGCCGGCCATGGTGGTCGGCAGCGGCAGCAACCTGCTCTTCGCCGCCGATCCCGACCGCCCGCTGCTGCGCCTGACCGGCCGCGGTATCGGCATCGTGGCCGAAAACGCGAACGGCGATGTCCGCGTGCGCGCCGAGGCCGGCCTCGAGTGGCACGCGCTGGTGATGTGGACGCTCGAACGAGGCCTGGGCGGACTCGAGAATCTGGCGCTGATCCCCGGCACCGTCGGCGCGGCCCCGATCCAGAACATCGGCGCCTACGGCGTCGAGGTCGGCGAGCGCATCGTCGCGGTCGAGACGTTCGACCGCATCGAAGGCGTGCCGCGGCGCCACCTGCGCGAGGCCTGCGCTTTCGCCTATCGCGACAGCCGCTTCAAGCGCGCGCCCGATCGCGAGATCGTCACCGCGGTGGAGTTCGCCCTGTCGCGACGCAGCGTGCCCGTGGTCGGCTACGCCGGCATCCGCGCCGAACTCGACGCCGCGGGCATCGCCGAACCGGGACCCCGTGAAGTCGCCGCGGCGGTGATCCGGCTGCGGCAGCGCAAGCTGCCCGATCCCGCCCGCATCGGCAATGCGGGCAGCTTCTTCAAGAATCCGATCGTCGCCGCGTCCGCCGCAGATGCCCTGCTCGCCGAATACAACAGCCTGCCGGTGTTTCCCGTCGGCACGCCGCACCTGCGCAAGCTTTCCGCAGCCTGGCTGATCGACGCCTGCGGCTGGAAAGGACATCGCGACGGCGGTGCCGGTGTCTCCGACGCGCACGCGCTGGTGCTGGTCAACCACGGCGACGCCTCCGGCGCGGCCCTGCTCGTCCTGGCCCGCCGCATCCGCGATTCGGTGCTGGCGCGATTCGGCGTCGACCTCGAGCCCGAGCCGAGAATCGTCGGCGACGCGTGGTGAGCGAACGCCGCGTCCAGGTTGTCACACCCGCCCGCGCCGCCTTGCTGATGCTGGGCAGCACCCTGCTGTTCGCATTGATGGTGATCGCGATCCGGCTGGCATCGGAATCGCTGCACACGTTCCAGATCGCGTTCTTCCGCAACTTCTTCGGCATGGCGGCCGCGCTGCCGCTGTTGATGCGGGCCGGGCGCGGGCTGGGTTTCCTGCGCACCGAGCAGTTGCCGCGCTATGTCGTCCGTTGCCTGATCGGCATGCTGTCGATGTTCTGCGGCTTCTGGGCCATCGGCAATCTGCCGCTGGCCCAGGCGGTTTCGCTCTCCTACTCCACACCGATCTTCGTCACCATCGCCGCAGTGTGGCTGCTCGGCGAACGGGTGCGCGCACGACGCTGGGCGGCGGTCGCGCTGGGCTTCGTCGGCGTGCTGGTGATCCTGCGGCCGGGCAGCGGCGAATTCAGTCCCGGCCTGCTGGTCGCGGTGGCCGCGGCGATCCTCAGCGGTCTGGTGGCGATCCAGATCAAGGAGCTGTCGCGCACGGAACCGGCCGACCGCATCGTGATCTGGACCACGCTGTTCTGGGTGCCGATGTCGTTCCTGCCCGCGCTGGCCGTATGGCAGTGGCCGCAGGGCATCGTGTGGTTGTGGGTGGTCGCCGCCGGGCTGCTCGGAACGGGTGGGCACATGCTGTGGACGCGCGCACTGAAGATCGGCGAGGTGTCCGCGCTGACGCCGATCAGCTTCATGCAGTTGCCGGTGGTGGCGCTGTTCGGCTGGGTCCTGTTTGGCCAGACCCTTGACCGCTGGACCGCGATCGGCGCGGCGATCATCCTCGCCTCGAACGCCTACATCGCCCACCGCGAGGCGCAATTGGCCCGACGCGCCGCGACGAAGGCTCCAACCGAGGCGGCCAAGCCCGGGGAGTGACGTGGGTGGTCGGGATAGAGGCGCCTTCGCCTGCTCGTTGCGGATGCGGCGTCATGTCGTCGCGCGCCGACGGGCCCCGCCGGGACCGGCAGCCTCCTCGCGCGAATGCCCCCCGGCAGCCGCCATACGGCGGCAGGCTCCTCCTTGATTTCGCCGGGAAGGCCGCCGGCCCCGACGGCGCTCGGCTTGCGGAACCTCTCGGCCGCGGTTGCCGGCATGCCCGGCCATGGAGGTTCTTCTCGAGGAGCAAGGAAGGCGGGATGACCACGGTCCGCGCGATCTGCAAGCCGACAGGCCGTTACGCGAAATCAAGGAAGCGGCCACCGCCGAACGGTGATCGGGAACAGTCGCTGCAAGGGCTTATCGGCCACGCCGGAGCCCGTCAGGTCAGCGAGCCGAAACCCCGACACGCTGGCCCGTCCCCGGCGATCCCGCAGTCGGGCGAAGAGTCCGAAAAAGAAGCGCCCGGGACTCCCGGGCGCTTCATCGTCTCAAGGACCGCTGTCGCGCTCAGGGCGTGACGGTCAGGATCACCGGGGCCGCGACGCGCGGTGCGGCCGGGTCGTTGCTTTCCACGCAGTAGCTGCCCACGTGCCGGCCCGCGGACAGGCCGCTGCTGGAAATCATCACCCGCGTCGGACGGCTCGCCTCCGGCGCCAGTTGTCCGGAGGCCGGCGTGACCTGGCCGATCCACGGCGCGCCGCACGGCACCTCGCCCGCGACCTGCAACGACAGGCCGGCGAACGCGTTGTTGGTCGCCCACGCGCCGTTGCCGTTCGCATCGAGGCTGATCGTGGCGAAGCTGCCGTCGCCCTGCGGCGCGGCGAACCAGGCCCAGCTGCTCGCATACGGCGTCCGCGCATAGGCCACCAGCCAGTACCGGCCGGCCGGCAGGACGACGTTCTGCCCGGCCGCGACCAGGTCGAGCCCGAAGTTGGCGCCGTTGAGCACCACGCCGGCGCCGGCGGGCGTCGTCGCATGACGCCACACCGCCGTCTGCGGTGCGCTGGCCGGATTGCCCGCCGGCACGCCGCCGGCATCCGGGAAGATCGCCCAGCCGACGCTGCTGGCGACGGTGGAGAACGTCCCGCCGCCGACCACGAAGCCCTCGGTGAACAGCGAGGTGATGCGGGTCTCCACCGGCAGCACGAAATCCTCGGCCGCGAACTGGGCCGCCGGGTTTCCGGCGTCGGTCCGCCACACGCCGCGGTAGCCGTTGGTGATCGCACCGCGCAGCTGGGCGACGAGCCGCAGGGCCCCGTTTCCGCTGGTGGTGGCCGCGTAGTCGAGCGTCGATCCGCCGACGTTGGCCACCGAGCCCAGCGCCGTGCCGCTGCGGCCCTGCTGCAGGCTCAGCGAGACCGCATCCGGCACCGACACCGCCGGCGGCGGTACCGAGATCGCCACCGGCAGGCGCAGCGTCGGCCGCGGCGCGTTGCCGACCGTGGCACCGACCGGCTCCATCACCACCTGGCCGAAGTGCCAGCTGCCATCGGTCGGCAGGTCCGTGCTGTTGATCAGCACCCGGATCGAGCGCGTGGCACCCGGCGCGATGCTCACGTTCGCCGGCGTGACCCCGCCGCGCACGCCGTCGAGGCGGATGCGATAGGTCTGGGCGGTATCGGTGGGATTGCGGAAGGTGCGCACGAAGCTGCAGTTGCGGAAGCAGCGCGCGCTGCCGATCGAGGGCTGGTTGAGCGCGGACACGTCCCCCCCCTGGGCGGGATCGGCGGCCAGGTAGTTGTCGCCGGTCTCGTGCATCACCAGGCCGGCATTGATCGCCCGGTCCACCGCGATGCGACCGCTGCCCTTGCCGAACGGCGTGGCCAGGGTCACGGTGTCCTCGGTGTAGACCTCCTGCTCTGCGGTGAGTGCCAGCGCCGATTTGATCTCCGGCACCGACCAGTCCGGTCGCGCCTGGCGCACCAGGCCCGCGGCACCGGCATGGTGCGGCGATGCCATCGAGGTACCGTTCTTGAGCGACAACGCCTGTTCGAACCCGGTGATCTGGTCGCCGGCATCGACGGCGAGCACGGCCACGCCGGGCGCGGTCAGGTCCGGCTTGACCAGATCGAAGGTTCCGGCAGGCCCGCGCGAACTGAAGGCACCCAAGGCGTCGGCGGTGTTGGGTGCGGGCAGCGGCGGATACCCGATGCCTGCGGTGGCATCGTCGTGGGCCCGGGCGAAATCGCGCAGTGCGATGCCATCCTCGAGGGTCACGCCGAACGCGGGAATCGTGGTGTCGGGCACCGACGGGGTCAATGCGCCCTCGGCATTGTTGGCGATCAGCACCACCCGCGCACCGGCCGCGGCCGCGGCGTCGGTCTTGATCGTGAACGAACAGGTGCCGCGCCGGACCAGGGCGATCGCGCCCTCGAAGTACCCCGCGGGATAGCCTTCGCAACCGTCGGCAGCCCCGTCGTAGTCGGCACTGACGCGCAACGGCGTGGTGCCGGGAATCGCGCTCTCGTGCGGCACGCCGTTGGTGCCCTCGACCAGCAGCACCGGCGTCAGCGGCTCCGGCACCGGTGCGGGGCCGGTCACCTGCAGCGTCACCACGAACGCGCCGCGCCCGTGCTGCGAGGCGGCAGTGGACGCCACCCACGGCTGCAGGTGGCCCATGGTGTTCGGGCCCGGGCCGGAGTTGCCGGCCGAGGCCGCCACGTAGATGCCGGCATTGGAGGCGTTGAGGAACGCCATCGACACCGCATCGGTCCACGGGCTGCCACCGCCGCCGATGGAATAGTTCAACACGTCGACCACGCCGTCGGCGACGGCCTGGTTGATCGCGCGCGTGGTCGACACGTTGGGGCACGAGCCCTGGCCGGTGGAGATCACCGTGTAGCAGGTGTCGAACGCGACGATGTGGCCGCGCGGGGCGACGCCGGAGATACGGCGCGCGTTGCCGCGGAAATCGACGTCGCGACGGTTGCCCGCCGCCGTCGACGCGACATGGCTGCCATGGCTGTTGGTGTCGCCGAAGCCCGGTTCCTCGCGCACGTTGGCGAGGCCGCACTGGTTGCCTGGCTCGCCGCAGACGAAGTTGTAGCCGCCGATCAGCTTGGCGTTGCAGCGACCCTCGTCCACGCCGCCGGGGGCGCAGGTGCCGAGGTAGACGCCGTCGCCCAGCGGATTGACGTGGGTGTAGCCGTCGACCGGATCGACCTCGGCGAACGACGGGCTGCCGAAGTTGATGCCGGTGTCGATGATGCCGAACACGACGCCTTCGCCCTGGTAGCCCGCCGGCGCGCCCGGATTGCTGCCGTCCCAGACCGGGCCGGCGCCGATATGTCGCGGGCCGGTATCGGTATCGAGCGGATCCTCGCGATAGGCCTCGACGAACATCACCTCCGGCATCGCCTCGACCGCGCGCACCTCGTGATCGGCGAGCGGCAACACCACCGCGTTGATCGCGTGCTGCATGCGATGGTCGACCCGCACCGGGCGCTGCAGGCGCTGGGCGATCGCGCGCTCGTGGCCGGTCTGGCGCTGCTGCAGGTGGCTGACGTACTCGCGTGCGGCGGCGCCGCGGGTATCCAGGCGCGGCTTGCCGCGCGCGTCGAGCCTGCGCTCGGGCGCGGCCAGGCCGCGGGTCTGGCCCTCGTAGGCGCTCAGCGCGGGCTCGCGGAAGACGACGATGTGCGGACCCTGCGCGGCATCGACGCGCCCCGCCGCGGCGGAGGCCGCGGCGACGGCGGTCGTGCCGCTGCCGGCCGCACCGGCGATGCCGGCCGCGTTCCCCGCGGAGGACGCGGCGGCGACACTGGAGGCTGCCGGGCGCGCGCCCGGTATCAGGAGGGAGGTACTGGCGAGGGCAGCGGCCGCGAGGGCCAGAAGACCCACGCCGACAGCGACCTTGCGGACACGTGACGACATGCGATTTCCCCTTTCGTGCGAATGGTCCTTGCATGGGCGCGCGCCACCGGTCCCATCACGGTGTCCTCGCGCCCGCATGTGCATCCGGCCCCCCTGACCGATCCTTCGATCGCCCGATGCCCGCCCGTTATACACCGATTCGCCGCCCGGGCACCCGCCGCCCTCCGTCCAGCGCACGCCAGCAACCGGCACACCCGAGGCCTGTCGGCCGCGATGGACCGGTCAGTGCCGGTCGCGCAGGATCAGCAGATAGACCCCGACCACCCAGATGCTCGCCGCCATCCAGCCGGCGACGATGTCCGACGGGTAGTGCACGCCCAGATACACCCGCGACAGGCCGACCATCGGCACGAACACCGCCATCGCCGCCAGCACCCAGCGCCGCCAACGCGTGGGCCATGCCAGCAGGATCAACACCAGCGCCAGCGACATCGAGCCCATCGCGTGGCCGCTGGGAAAGCTGTAGGTGGCCTCCGGCGCGATCGACTCCCACAGCGCCGGCCGGTCGCGTGCGAACAGGCGCTTGGTCGCCATGTTCAGCAGCCCGGACCCGGCCAGCGCGGCGGCGGCGAACACGCCGGCGCGAAACCGTCGACGCCACAACAGCACCGCGACCAGCACGATGTCGGCCGGCACCACACCCCAGGCGTACCCGATCTCGGAGAAGAACAGGAACACCCGGTCGAAACCGTCATGGGCCATCGTCTGGGCGAACAGCAGGATCGGCTCGTCGAACGGCAGCCCGTCGGACTCGTGGATCTCGTCGGCCAGTTCCGCGAAGACCCACATCGGCAACAGCACCCCAGCGAACAGCAGCAGCAACGCCCCGCTGTGACGTCGCACCACGTCGCGCACGGCCGACACCACCGCGTGCGCGCGGCTCCCGCCGCCGGACTCAACCGGCGCGGGTCTGTCGCCCATAGCGTCGATCCACGTAGTCGTCGATCAGCGCGACGAATTCCTGCGCGATCCCCTCCCCGCGCAGGGTGACGGTCTTTTCCCCGTCCACGAACACCGGTGCGGACGGTGCCTCGCCCGTGCCCGGCAGGGAGATGCCGATGTTGGCGTGCCGCGACTCGCCCGGCCCGTTCACCACGCAGCCCATCACCGCCAGCGTCATCGTCTCGGCGCCCGGGTGCGAGATCTTCCACTCAGGCATCTTCGCGCGCACGTGCTCCTGCACCACCTTCGCCAGTTCCTGGAAGAACTCGGACGTGGTGCGGCCGCAACCGGGGCAGGCGGTGACCATGGGCGTGAATGCGCGCAGGCCCATGGTCTGCAGCAGCTCCTGGGCGACCACGACCTCCTGGGTGCGCGATGCACCGGGCTCCGGCGTCAGCGAAATGCGGATGGTGTCGCCGATGCCTTCCTGCAACAGCACCGACAGCGCCGCGCTCGACGCCACGATGCCCTTGCTGCCGATACCGGCCTCGGTCAGGCCCAGGTGCAGGGCGAAATCCGACCGCAGGGCCAGATCACGGTAGACCGCGATCAACTCCTGGACGCCGCTGACCTTGGCCGACAGCACGATCTTCTCGCGCGGCAGCCCGAGTTCGACCGCGCGCTCGGCCGAGTCCAGCGCCGAACGGATCAACGCCTCGCGCAGCACACGCCCGGCATCCCAGGGCTGGGCGCGCTGCGCGTTCTCGTCCATCAGCGCGGCGGCCAGCGCCTGGTCCAGCGACCCCCAGTTGGCGCCGATCCGCACCGGCTTGCCGTAGCGGATCGCGAACTCGATCAACTGGGCGAACTGCAGGTCCTTCTTCTTGCCGAAGCCGACGTTGCCGGGATTGATCCGGTACTTGGCGAGCGCTTCCGCGCAGGCGGGCTCGCGCTCCAGCAGCTGATGCCCGTTGTAGTGGAAGTCGCCGATGATCGGCACCTCGATACCCTGCATCGCCAGGCGTTCGACGATGCGCGGCACCGCTGCGGCGGATTCGGGATTGTTCACCGTGATCCGGACCAGTTCGGAGCCGGCCCGCCACAGCGCGGCGATCTGCTTGGCCGTGCCCGCCACGTCGGCCGTGTCGGTGTTGGTCATCGACTGCACCACCACCGGTGCATCGCCGCCGACCGCAACCTGGCCGATCCGGACCTGCCGGGTGGCGCGACGCGCCGCCGCACCGAAGGAGGCGGCCGGCGCGGCCGGCGACCGGTCTACCGGAGCATCCGCCGCGGGCGCGGAGGGAAGGGGCGAGGGTTGCGCTGACATGCGCGCATTTTAGCCGGCCGCCGGTGCGTCCGCATGACGGCCGCCGCAACGTGCGCTGCGACGATCTGCCACACCCGCCCGCGGCCCGCGCCACGTACCATCCCGGGCCATGCCGCACGCCGCCGCCTCGCTCGTCCGCAGCCTGTACGTCCTGCGCTGGATCGCCGTGGCCGGCCAGGCGCTGGCGGTCGTCTTCGCGACGACGCACCTGGGCCTGCCGCTGGCGGCCGGTCCGCTGTGGACTGCGATCGGCCTGCTCGCCCTGTTCAATCTCGCCGTCGGGCTGCGCCTGCGCCGTGACGGGGACACGCGGCCGGGCGAGGCGTTCGCCCACATCCTCCTCGACACCGCGGTCCTGGCCTGGCTGGTGGCCTGGAGCGGGGGCATCGCCAATCCGTTCGCGTCGCTGTTCCTGCTGCCGGTCGCGTTCGCCGCGCTCACCCTCCCCGCCGCCTGGGCGATCGCCGCGGCCGCGGCCGGTGTGGGCGGCTATCTGTTCGCGGTGATGCTCGCGCGCCCCCTGCCCCACATGCATGGCGACGGCCTCGACCTGCATCTGGCCGGGATGGCGGTCAACTTCCTGCTGTCGGTCGTGTTCGTCGTGTACTTCCTGCTGCGCCTGGCCACGGAGCGTGACCGGCGGGAGCGCGAACTGGCCGCGTTGCGCGAACGTTTCGCCCGCAACGAGGGCATCGTCGCCCTGGCGACCCATGCCGCCTCGGTGGCGCACGAACTCAATACACCGCTGGCGACGATGGGACTGCTCCTCGACGAACTCGACGCCGAGCCGCTGCCACCACAAGCCGTCCGCGACGTCTCGACGCTGCGCCAGCTCGTGGACACCTGCAGCCGCCGGGTGCGCTCGCTCGCCGATCCGGCCGACCCGGCCGACCCGGAGCACCCCGCTACCGTCGACCTGGACCGCCTGCTCGACCACTGGACGCAGATGCGTTCCACCGTGGCGCTGCGGCGGACCGGGAACCTGCCGCCGGGCACCCGCCTCGACCGGGCGCTGGGCCATCTGCTGCTGGTGCTGCTCAACAACGCGGCAGACGCCGGCGAGGCCGCGGGCGAAGCCGGCATCGAGTGCGATCTGCGGATCGACGGCGCCGATCTGCAGGGTCGCATCCGCGATCGCGGGGCCGGCTTCGACGCGCATGCACCGTTCCTGCCGGTGCTGTTCAGGACCACCAAGACCGACGGCCTGGGCGTCGGGCTGGCCCTGTCGCATGCGGCGCTGGAGCAGCTCGGCGGCACACTGACCGCCGAGGAGGCCGAGGATGGCGGCGCGGTGTTGCGATTCAGCGCGCCGCGACGGGCCGCCCTGCCCGATTCCGCCGGACAAGGCCTCATCGGGGCCAGCTCATGAACGGCCTGCTGGTCGACGACGACCCGATCTATCTGCAGGCCCTGGCCCGCGCGCTGACGCGCCGTGGCCTCGACTGCGCGACCGCGGCCACCCCTGCGGCCGCCCTGGCCCAGGCCAGGCGATACCCGCCGGACTTCGCGTTGCTCGACCTGAAACTGGCCGAGCACAGCGGCCTGGCGCTCATCGCGCCGCTACGGGAGATCCGTGCCGACATGCGGATCCTGCTGGTGACCGGCTATGCCAGCGTCGCCACGGCCGTGGAGGCGATCAAACGGGGTGCGGACGACTACCTGCCCAAACCGGTGTCGGCCGACGCCCTGATGCAGGCACTGCAGCGCGCACCCAGTCCCGTCGCGGCATCCGCTTCGACCGAAATCGAAACGTTGACGATGATCCCGCTGCACCGGCTGGAGTGGGAGCACATCCAGCAGGCGCTCGCCGAAACCGGCGGCAACATTTCGGCGACCGCGCGGTTGCTCGGGATGCATCGGCGGACACTGCAGCGAAAACTCTCGAAACGCCCTGGTGCCGAGCGCATCCCGCGCTGACGGAGGCCATTCCCTCGCGTATCCACGGGCCGCCACGCGGCCCGCGTCCCCGGATCCGTGAAATCCGCGTCTCCCCTCATGCCGGGCCCGGCCGACCGGGCCGGGCATGACCGGCGATCAGTGTCCGTGCCCGTCTTCCCCGTGCGCCGTACCGTGCGCGCCGTGATCGCCATGCCCAGCGGGCTGTTCCGTGGCCGAACGCACCTCGAAGGTGACCGGCACACGACCGGCCCGCTCGAACACCAGGGTCGCCTCCACCTGCGTACCCGGCGCCAGTCCGGCATCGGGCGCGATCAGCATCAGGTGATCGCCGCCGGGGGCCAGCGCGACGCGGCCGCGCGAAGGCACCACCACCCCGTCGACGCGTTCGCGCATCTGCATCACGCCGTCGGTCTCGCGCATCTCGTGGATCTCGACGCGCTCGGCCGCCGCCGTCTCCACGCCGAGCAGGCGGTCGTCGCCTTCGCCGTTGGCGATCTGCAGATAGCCGGCCGCCACCGGGGCCGGCGGTGGCGGCAGCCGGATCCACGGCGCCTCGACGGTCAGCGCATCGGGCTCTGCCGCGGCCGCATCCGCATGGCCATCCGCCTCGTACGAAGTCGGCGTGTCGTGGCCCTCTTGCGGAGAGCCTCCGCAACCGGCCAGCAGCACGGCCAGGGCGACACAGGAAGCGATTCGGAACGTCACGGCAATCTCCTCATCTGGACCTCATTTCGAACTCATCTGGTACGCGGGCCGGCACGAATGCTCGCGTGCGGGTCCGCAGCGGAAGACAGTATCGCCCGTCACGCGTCATGGCGCCTTGCGTCATGCGCGCCTGCTGCACGCAGATCCGTCCGCCGAACCCGCACGGGATCCGCACGAGATCCGGGAGACGCCCCGCCATCGCCGGCGGCCGCAACGCACGAGCGAGGGCGCAAGGGCACGGCGCTCGCTCAGAACGCGGCCCTCAACTCGAGTTCGACCGAGCGCGGTTCGCCCAGATACACCATCTGCGTACCGATCGCATGCAGCACATGGATCCGGTCGGCCAAGTTGCGCCCGCGCACCGTCATCGCCCACCGCGGCGAGGGACGCCAGCGCACATGCGCGCCCCACAGCGCGTAACCGGCCGTTTCCACCGTCTTGGCATTGTCCGCATGACGCGAAGCCACCGCACGCAGATCGGTGCCAGCCGACCAGATGGGCGAGATCGCGTACTCCAGCCACAGGTTGCCCACGCGTGCCGGCGTGTTGGCCGGTCGATTGCCGGCGCGCGAGACCGGCACGCCGGCGACGTTCTCGACGAAGTCGTCAAGGCGCGCATCGACCCAGCCGACATTGGCCTGCACGCGCAATGCATCCACCGGCCGCAGGTCGAGCGTGGCTTCCAGCCCGCGTGCGGATTGCCGTCCCACCGGCAGCGTCTCACCAGGTCTGTCCGGATCGGCGATGGCCAGATTCTCGCGCACCAGCCGATAGGCGGCGAAGGTGGCGGTCGCGCGACCATCGGCGATGTCCAGCTTGCCGCCGGCTTCGATCTGGCGCCCACGGCTGAGGTCGAAGTCGCGCAGCACCGAAAACCCTGCCGTCGACAACACGCCGGCGGGCGGGTCGGCGGCGGTGCTCGCCTGCGCATACACCGTCGCCGCCGGTGCGATGTCGTAGGTCAGGCCCAGCCGGCCCGTGGTCGGCGCGTACGACTGCGACCACCGCGCCGGGCTGGCGGCCGTCGGCATGCGGTGGTTGACGACATCCAGTTGGATCCGGTCGTGGCGCAGGCCGGCGGTCAGCCCGAGGCGCGCGCCCAGGCGCGTGAGGGTCTCGACCGACAGCGCCGCGGTCCGCACGCGGTTGGTGGCACCGGGCACGTGGCCGGGCGCGGTTCCCGGAATGGCGAAGAAGCGCCCCGGCACCTGCGCATCGATCGGCACGAGATCGATTTCGCCCGCGATGGACTGCGGAAACCGCGTCTGCCGGTTGTGGCTCAGCTCCAGCCCTGCCGTCCATTGCGAGGGCCGTCCGGCCAGCGTCGTGCTGCGGTGCCAGTCGGTGCGGTTGCCGGTGACCTGGTGGTCGTGACGCTGCTGCAGCACGCCGGACCGCGCCACGCCGTCGCGGTCGGGATCCCAGCGGTAACTCTCCACGTTGCGGTAATCGCGCAGGGCGTCGTAGCGGTAAAGCGTATTGGTGATACGCCCGAGACGGCCGCCATCCCACGTCAGCAACGAACGTCCCCACATCACTTCCTGCGCGTAGAAGCCGTCGGCCACGTTGTAGTTGCGGCCGACCGCGCCGGGCAGCGCGTGCAGTCGGCCCGAGGCACCGGACGTGGCGGGCGATCCCCAGTAGACCCGGGGGTTGTGCTCGTCCTGATATTCCAGCGCGAGGGTGTGGACCAGACGCGGCGATGGCCGCGACGCAAGCGAGGCCGCCACCGTCCAGGCCTCGCGCCGCTCCGCGTCGACCCAGCCGTCGCGGGCGCTTCGGCTCGCGTCGAACCGCAGCGCGTGGACCGCGGCGTCGCCTCCGAAGCGGTGGTTGACGCCACCGGCCAGCACGCGCACGTCATGGGAACCGGCGCTCGCCGTCGCACCGGCGTCGTCGGCATCGAATCCCGCGATCCGGGTGACGTAGTCGATCGCCCCGCCGACGGCACCGGCACCGTGCAGGAACCCCGAAGGTCCGCCGATCGCATCGATCCGCTCGTAGATCCAGGCATCCACCGGCCGCGCGGCGATGGTGGCGTACTTCACGTCGATACCGTTGAACAGCTGGGTGATCTGGCCACCGGAGAATCCACGCCAGGTCACGGTGTTGCCGTGCCCCGGCGGCGACGCCACCACCAGCCCGGGAACGGCCGACAGCGCGTCGGCGGTGGAGCGCACGCCACGTGCGTCGAGGGTGTCGCGGTCGATCGCGAACACCGAGGCCGGCGTGTCCCGCGCCGATACCCGCAGGCGCGAGCCACCCGGCGCCGGCCGATCCAGCGCCGAGCGCACACCGCGCACGTCGATCCGGTCTAAGGTCACCGGGTCCGCCGACGACGACGCATTCGGATCCTGCCCGCCCGCCGAGGCCGGCGCGACCAGGACGACACCCTGCAACGCGACGGCGACACAGGCACACAGCGGCGGACGACGGCGGGCGGGCATGTCGGCGGGTCTCGAAACGCGGGATCGCCGCATAGCGTAGGAACCGGAACCTGCCGCGCCCATGCGACCGAGTGTCGCAGCCGAGCCCGCACATGCCGCATCGCCCGCATGCGTCGTCTCACGATACGCGCGCATGCAGCCGGTATCCTGTCGGCATGCACGATCCGCGCGCCGCCGACATCCTCAGCCCCAGCCAGCTCAACACCCTCGCCCGCAGCCTGCTGGAAGACACCTTCCCCGCGGTGCAGGTGGAAGGCGAGCTTGGCAACGTCTCGCGCCCGGCGTCGGGGCACCTGTACTTCACCCTGAAGGACGCCCGCGCGCAGGTGCGCTGTGCGCTGTTCCGTCCCAAGAGCCAGTGGCTGCGCTTCCAGCCGCGCGAAGGGCTGAAGGTCATCGCGCGCGGCCGCCTGACGCTGTACGAGGCGCGCGGCGACTATCAGTTGATACTCGACGGTCTGGAAGAAGCCGGCGAAGGCGCATTGCGGCGCGCATTCGAGGCGCTGAAGGCACGCCTGCAGGCCGAAGGCCTGTTCGAGGCCGGACGCAAGCGTCCGTTGCCCGCATGGGTCCGGCGGCTGGGCGTGATCACCTCGCCCGGTGGCGCCGCGGTACGCGACGTGGTCAGCGTGCTCGGCCGCCGGTTCCCGCTGCTCGAGGTCGACATCCTGCCGGTACTCGTGCAGGGCGAGAGCGCCGCACCGCAGATCGTGGACATGCTGCGGCGCGCAGGCGCATCCGGCCGGTACGACGCCCTGCTGCTGACCCGCGGCGGCGGCTCGCTGGAAGACCTGTGGGCGTTCAACGACGAAGCGCTGGTCCGCGCCGTCGCGGCATCGCCGGTGCCGCTGGTCGCCGCGATCGGCCACGAGACCGATGCCAGCCTGGCCGAATTCGCCGCCGACCTGCGCGCACCGACGCCGTCGGCCGCGGCCGAACTGCTCGTTCCCGACCGGACCGACCTGGCCGCCCGCCTGCGCGCGCTGCAGAGGCGCCATGCCGGCCTCTTCCGGCACGCGCTGCAGCAGGCCTCGCAACGTGCCGACCGGGCCGCCCTGCGCCTGCAGGCGCAGCGCCCGGCCGCCCGCCTGCAGGCGCTGGCGCGACGGCAGGAAGAGGCGGCGCGCCGCCTGCAGGCGGCATGGCGCATCCTCCACGAACGCCACCTGGCGAGGCTGCGTCATGCGCAGGCAGGACTGCGCGCGCACCATCCGCAACGGCGCCTGGCCGAGGCGCGTGCGCGTCTGCAGGCGCTGGCGCCCCGGCTGGAGGCCGGTCTGCCGTCACGGCTGCTGCGCGAGCGCGCACGCCTGCTGGCGCTGGCCCGGGCGATGGAGGCGGTCAGCCCGCTCGCCACCGTGGCGCGTGGCTACGCGATCCTGCAGCACCCCGACGGACGCGTGGTGCGCACGACGCAGGACAGCGCACCCGGCGACCGGCTGCAGGCACGCCTCGCCGACGGTCGCCTGCATCTTCGCGTCGAGTCCGATCCGGACTGACGGTCCGATTGTCCCGTTGCTGGACCGCTGCGTTCGCCGGCCCTGTCGCGGACCGATCACGTCATCCGGGCAATACTGCGGGCTCGAACCCCGACGACCCCGACCCGATGACAAAAGCATCCGACCTGTTCGTCGCTGCGCTGGAGGCGCACGGCACCGAGTACGTGTTCGGTATTCCCGGCGAGGAAAATCTCGACCTGCTCGAATCGCTGCGCGACGCCGACATCAAGCTCGTCCTGACCCGACACGAACAGGCGGCGGGCTTCATGGCTGCCACCTACGGCCGTCTCACCGGCAAGGCGGGCGTCTGCCTGGCCACCCTCGGTCCCGGCGCCACCAACCTGGTCACCGCCGCCGCCTACGCGCAGCTCGGCGCGATGCCGATGTTCATGATCACCGGGCAGAAGCCCATCCGCACCAGCAAGCAGGGGCATTTCCAGATCGTCGACGTCGTCGACATGATGCGGCCGCTGACCAAGTACACCCGGCAGATCGTCTCCGCCGACAGCATCCCCGCCCGCGTCCGCGAGGCATTGCGCCGGGCCGAGGAGGAACGCCCCGGCGCGACCCATCTCGAACTGCCGCAGGACATCGCCGGCGACGACACCGACGCCATCCTCATTCCGGCCAGCTACGCACGTCGTCCCATCGCCGAGGACAAGGCGATCCGGCAGGCCGCCGACGCCATCGCCCAGGCTCGCCACCCACTGCTGATGATCGGTGCGGGTGCCAACCGCAAGACCACCTCGCGGATGCTGCGCCAGTTCGTCGACAAGCTCGGTATCCCGTTCTTCAGCACCCAGATGGGCAAGGGCGTGATCGACGAGACCGATCCGCTGTGGCTGGGCAACGCCACCCTGTCCGACGGCGATTTCGTCCACCGCGCCATCGACGCGGCCGACTGCATCATCAACATCGGTCACGACGTGATCGAGAAGCCGCCGTTCTTCATGCGCAAGGGCCGGCGAACGGTCATCCACATCAATTACGCCAGTGCGGTGGTCGACCCGGTGTACTTCCCGCAGGTGGAGGTGGTCGGCGACATCGCCAACAGCGTCTGGCAGCTCGGCGAGGCGCTGTCGCCGCAGCCGCACTGGGACTTCGCCTTCTTCGATCGCGTGCGGAACGCGCTGGTCGAACACCTGGGCGACCGCGCCGACGACGATCGCTTCCCGCTCGTGGGCCAGCGCCTGGTCGCCGACGTCTCCCGAGCCATGGGGCCCGAGGACATCGTCTGCCTCGACAACGGCCTGTACAAGCTGTGGTTCGCCCGCAACTTCCGCTGCCGCAATCCGAACACGTTGCTGCTCGACAACGCGCTCGCCACGATGGGCGCGGGCCTGCCCAGTGCGATCGCCGCACGCATCGTCCATCCGGACCGCCGCGTGCTGGCCGTCGCCGGCGACGGTGGCTTCATGATGAATTCGCAGGAAATCGAGACTGCGGTGCGCCTGGGCCTGGATCTCACCGTACTCGTCCTGCGCGACGATGCCTACGGCATGATCAAGTGGAAGCAGGCGCACGAGGATTACCCCAACTTCGGGATGGACCTGGGCAATCCCGACTTCGTGAAGTACGCGGAAAGCTATGGCGCCCGCGGCCATCGCCCGGATTCGGCCGCAGCGTTCCTGCCGCTGCTGCAGCGCGCGCTGGACACGCCCGGCGTCGATCTGATCGAGGTGCCCATCGACTACGACGACGACGATCGCATCCTCAACGAAGATATCCCCCGCCTGAGCGCCGCGGTCGAATGACCGTCGCACGCCCCCCTGCCGACCGAGGAGCCGCCATGGCCAAGTCCAAGAATGCACCGAGCAAGACCGGCAAGCGCGCCGGCGCGAAGAAGGCCGCGCCACGCCGCGGCGGCAACGGTCTCGCGCGCACCTACCCCTACTGGCTGGCCGGTGAGGCGGTGACCGCCAACACCGACCTCGACGTGATCGACAAGTACAGCGGCAAGGTCGCCACCCGCACCGCATTCGCCGACGGCGCGGCCGTACGCAAGGCCATCGTGGCCGCCTACAAGGCACGCGACGCGATGGCCGCGTTCCCGCCGGACAAGCGCCGCGACGTGCTCGAACACTGCGTGCGCCGGTTCG
Source organism: Luteimonas abyssi (assembly GCF_001482195.1). Taxonomy (GTDB): domain Bacteria; phylum Pseudomonadota; class Gammaproteobacteria; order Xanthomonadales; family Xanthomonadaceae; genus Luteimonas; species Luteimonas abyssi. Next base: position 1,934,978 of record NZ_KQ759763.1, read on the forward strand.
AGGAACGTTTCGAGGAGCTCGCATTGGCGCTGTGCATCGAGGCCGGCAAGCCGATCAAGGACGCCCGCGGCGAGGTCACCCGCCTGATCGACACCTTCCGCATCGCCGCCGGCGAGGCCACGCGCGTGGAGGGCGAGACGGTGGAGATGCAGATCTCCGAGCGGACGCGCGGCTACCGCGGCATCGTCAAGCGGGTGCCGATCGGCGTGTGCAGCCTGATCACGCCGTTCAACTTCCCGCTCAACCTGGTCGCGCACAAGGTGGCGCCGGCGATCGCGGCCGGCTGTCCGTTCGTGCTCAAGCCCGCAGCCAAGACACCGATCGGCGCGCTGATCATCGGCGAGATTCTGGCCGAGACCGATCTTCCCAAGGGTGCGTTCTCGGTCCTGCCGTGCAGCAACGAGGACGCCGCCGCGCTGACCGAGGACGAGCGCATCGCGCTGTTGAGCTTCACCGGCGGCCTGGTCGGCTGGGACCTCAAGGCGCGTGCGGGGCGCAAGAAGGTCACCCTGGAACTGGGCGGCAACGCCGCCTGCATCGTCGATGCCGATCCCGGCCAGCCGATCGACCAGGTCGTCGACCGGCTGGTCTTCGGCGCGTACTACCAGTCCGGCCAGAGCTGCATCAGCGTGCAGCACATCCTCGTCCACCGCGACCTTTACGAAAAGGTGCGCAAGAAGCTGCGCACCAAGGTCGGCGCGCTGGTAATGGGTGATCCGCGCGACGAAAAGACCTTCATCGGCCCGGTCATCGACGAAGCCGCGGCGCAACGGATCGAAGGCTGGGTCGAGTCCGCGCGCAAGGCCGGCGCCAAGCGCCTTGCCGGCGGCCCGCGCGACGGCAACCTGATGCCTGCCACGCTGATGGAAAAGGTGCCCGCCGACAGCGACCTGTACCGTCAGGAAGTGTTCGGGCCGGTGGCCTGCCTGCAACCTTTCGACGATTTCGAGGACGCGCTGAAGATCGTCAACGCGAGCGACTTCGGCCTGCAGGCCGGTGTGTTCACCGCCAACATCGCCCACGCCATGCTCGCCTGGGACCGGCTCGAAGTCGGAGGTGTGGTCGTCGGCGACGTGCCCAGCTTCCGTGTCGACAACATGCCCTACGGCGGGGTGAAGGGCTCCGGGCTCGGCCGAGAGGGCGTGAAGTACGCCATCGAGGACATGACCGAGCCGCGCCTGCTCGTCATCAAGGGCTGATCCAGCCGGCATCGGCAGGCCTGATCGGCTTGCACGGCCCGTCGGCATGAGGTCGCGTCGGCGACCTCATGCGTCCGGCCGGTGGCGGTCGACGCAGGGAGTCGGCATCGCCACCGGTCATCGGGACGAAGCGCACCGCGGCGATCTCGCATTCGCTCACCACGCCGCGCGCGTCCTTTTCCAGCGGTTGCTACGACTGCCGTGCCGGTCGGACCGACCGGCACCAGCGGCCGCCCGCCCGACGCCCGTTGCTCGACCAGGACCGCCGGCACGCGTTGGGATGCGGCGGTCACGAGGCGCGAGGGCGCTCCATCCGACAAGCGACACGGCCGCGCGCCACCGGCGCGCATCCGGGAGATCGTCGTTCGTGGCAGCGCTCCATCGGGCCCGCCGCGGAGCGGTGCATGGCGAATGTCGAGCGCGCATGACGCGTATCGACCCCGTTGCGGCCATCCGGGCGTTCGCTGCATGGACCCGCCCCAACGGAGCCCCCGATGCGCCTGCCCCGCCTTCCATTGCTACTGGCTTTCGCCCTCCTCGCCGCCTGCCGTGCGGCAGGTCCGCAGCCCGACGCACCGCCGCCCGCCTCACCCGTCATGGACACCACGATCGCGGACGCCGCGCCAGCCGCGACGCCCTTCCCGGAGCCGGGGCTCGGCCATGAACGAGCGCGAGCCGACATATCGCCTGCGGCCCCTCCCATGCCCGCGGCGACCCGCGCGATGGCGACGCGCGTCGCGCCGGGGCGGCCCCCCATGTACGCGCCGCGTCCGCCGCCCGTCAGCCCGCCGCCGCGGATCGACACCGAGCGCTACCAGGACCGCGAGGACAATCCGGTTCGCCGGACGGCCGATGCACCCGTGTCGACGTTCTCCATCGACGTCGACACCGGCAGCTACAGCAACGTGCGCCGGATGCTGCGTCAGGGACGTCGGCCGCCGGCCGACGCGGTGCGCACCGAAGAATTCCTCAATTATTTCCGTTACGGCCACCGCGCGCCGAACTCGACCGAAGTGCCGTTCGCGGTGACCACGGAGCTCGCACCGTCCCCGTGGCACGCCGGCCGGCACCTGCTGATGGTCGGCCTGCGCGGCTACGAGGTCCCCCCGGATGCGCTGCCGCCCGCCAACCTGGTGTTCCTGATCGACACCTCCGGTTCGATGAACAGTCCCGACAAGCTGCCGCTGCTGCAGCAGGCGTTCGCCCAGCTGGTCGCCCGCCTGCGTCCGCAGGACACCGTCAGCCTCGTGGCCTACGCCGGCTCGGCCGGCCTGGTCCTGCCTCCGACCCGCGGCGACCGCAAGGGTGAGATCCTGTCCGCCCTGAACGGCCTGCAGGCCGCCGGCAGTACGCACGGCGAGGCCGGGCTGCAGCTCGCCTACGCCACCGCCCGCCAGGCGTTCGTGGCCGGCGGCATCAACCGGGTGATCCTGGCGACCGACGGCGACTTCAATGTCGGCATCGTCGACCGCGGCGCCCTGGAGACCTACGTCGCCGACCAGCGCGCGGGCGGTATCGCACTGAGCACGCTCGGTTTTGGCAGCGGCAATTATCACGATGCGATGGCCGAGCGCCTCGCCGATGCCGGCAACGGACATCACGCCTACATCGACACGCTGCAGGAGGCGCACAAGGTGCTGGTCGATGAGCTGTCGTCGACCCTGCTGACCATCGCCAACGACGTCAAGGTGCAGGTCGAGTTCGATCCGGCCCGCGTGGCCGAGTACCGCCTGATCGGTTACGAGAACCGCGTGCTCGAGGAGGCCGATTTCGCCAACGACCGGGTCGATGCCGGCGACATCGGTGCCGGACACGAGGTCACCGCGCTGTACGAGATCGTGCTCGCCGGCAGCGACGGACACTGGCTGGCGCCGCGTCGTTACGACCCGGCGGACACCGCTGGGGCCGTGCACCGAAACGGCGAGATCGCGCAGGTCGCACTTCGCTACAAGCGGCCCGGTGAACGTCGCAGCCGCCTGTTGACCACCCAGATCCTGGCGCAGGACGCCCGGACCCGGCCCAGCGATGCATTGCGGTTCGCCGCCGGCGTCGCGGCCTATGCCGACGCACTCCGCGGCGGCCGGCATCTGGGCGACTGGGACTGGGACGACATCCGTACGGCGATCGCCTCCGGCCGCGGCGACGACCCGTGGGGCCTGCGCGGGGAACTGCTCGGCCTGGTCGATCTCGCCCGCAGCGGCATCGCGCCGGTCGCCACGGCTCAATCGCCTGAGCGTGGACGACCGTAGTAGTAGCCCTGCCCGAACCCGCAACCGAGCTGCAGCAGCAGGTCGCGCTGGGCCGATGTCTCGATGCCCTCGCCCACGGTCTCGATGCCGAGCGTGCCGGCGAGGGCCAGGATCGCCCTCACCAGGGCGAGGCTTTCGGCATGCGAGGCTCCGGAAAGACCGGCGACGAAACTCTGGTCGATCTTGAGCGACTGGATCGGGAACCGGTGCAGGTAGGACAGCGCGGAATAGCCGGTCCCGAAGTCGTCCAGCATCGCCCCCACGCCCCGTTCTCGCAGCGCATTGAGCGTCCGCAAGGCCCGCGGCGCGTCGTCGAGCAGGGCACCCTCGGTGATTTCGATGCGCAGCCGCGCGGGATCCGCACCGGCGTCGTCGATCAGGCGCAGCAGGCGTTCGGCGAAATCATCCGAGATGAAGTGACGCGGCGACACGTTGATCGAGACGTATCCCTCCCCGGGCTGGCGCCCCAGCCAGCGCACCACGTGCGCGTACATCAGCCAGTCGACCTGGGCGATCAGGCCGCTGTCCTCGCCCACGCCGATGAAATCGGACGGGACCAACAGGCCGCGCTGCTCGTGATGCCAGCGCAACAACGCCTCGTGGCCGACCGTCTCGCCATCCTCCAGCCGCACGACCGGCTGGAAAAAAGGCTCGAAATCATCGGCCAGGATCGCACGGCGCAGGTCCGCCTCCAGATCGAGCAGGCGCATCGCTTCGGCACGCATGGCCTCGTCGAACAGTTCGCTGCGGTCGCGTCCGCGCGCCTTGGCCCGATACATCGCCGCGTCGGCATCGCGCAGCATGTCCTCGCCATGGCGATAGCGCGCCTCCCAGTAGGCGATGCCAATGCTCGCCGAGGGAAACAGTTCGCGCCCGGCGATCCACATCGGCTTGCCGAGTTCGGCGAGCAATCGCGACGCGACGCGCTGCGCGATGACGGGATCGGGCACATCCTGCAGCAGCACCGCGAATTCGTCGCCGCCCAGGCGGGCGACGGTATCCCCGGCGGCCAGCGCACGGCGCACGCGCCTGCCGGCTTCGACCAGGAGATCGTCGCCCGCGGCGTGGCCGACGCTGTCGTTGACCAGCTTGAACCGGTCCAGATCGAAGAACAGCACCGCGAACGGCGCCGAATCGCCGGCGCGCACGCCGGCGATCGTGGCGTCCAGTTTCTCCAGCAAGTGCTCGCGATTGGGCAAACCCGTCAACTGGTCGTGGCGTGCCTGGTGGATCAGCCGCTGCTCGGCACGGCTGCGCTCGCCGATCAGCGCACGCAGTTCGCGGTTGGCGTCCCGCAGCTCCCGGGTCCGCGCTTCCACCCGCGATTCCAGTTCCACATGCGCGGCCCGCAGCGACTCCTGCGCCCGCTTGCGCGAGAGCGCGATGCTGATGTGGTGCGAAACGAACGTCAGCAACGCCTGGTCGCGCCCATCGAACACCACCTCCGGCGAGTAGCTTTGCACCGCGATGACACCCAGCACGGACTCGTCGCCGACCAGCGGAACGCCCAGCCAGCAGTACGCCCGGCTTCCCTGGCTGATCACGCTCCCGGACGCTTCGAGCCCATCGATGGTCGCACGATCGGCCAGCAACGGCTCGCCGGACGCGATCACGAACTCGGTCAGGCCGTTGATCATCCGGCGCGTGCTGCGGACCGGGTCGCGCTCGTCCACCGAGTACGGGAAATCGATGCGCTCGCCATCGCCGGCCAGCATCGCGATGTAGAAGTTCTCCGCGTAGACCAACCCGCTCACGACCTCGTGCACATCGGCGTAGAAACGCTCCAGGCTGCCTGCACCGACCGACATTTCGCTGATCCGGTACAACGCACGCTGGAGGCGCTCGGCCCGCTGCCGTTCGACGATTTCCGCCTGCAGGACCTCGTTGGCGTGCCGCAACTCCTGGGTCCGCTCGCCCACCCGGCGTTCCAGTTCGCCCTGGGCGTGTTTGCGGTCGAGCGCGGTGAGAATGTGCTGGGCGACGTATTCCAGCAACGCGCGATCCTCGTGCGTATAGGTGTTGGGCCGGTCGTAGCTCTGCACCACGATCGCCCCGCCCACGCGGGTGTCGCGCCGCACCGGCACCCCCAGCCAGTCCGCGCTGTCGGGTCCCAATCCGGTGTCCCGCCCGACCCCGAGGCGTTCGCGGATACTCTCCGATGGCCCCATCAACGGCCGGCCGTAGCGCAGCAGCGCCACGGTCAGGCTGTTGGGCAGCGCCGTCATCGCGATCTCGTTGTCGGGATCCGGCTGCCAGGGGTCGTTCTGGTCGGCGAAGTACAGGAAACGCACTGTCTCGCGTTCATCGTCGTACAGCACGATGTAGAAGTTCTCCGCCAGCATGAGCGAGGCCACGACGGTGTGCAGCCTCGCCAGCATGTCGGGCATTTCCAGGCTCGAACCGGACAGGTCCGCGATTTCGTACAGCGCCTGCTGCAGACGCTCGGACTTGCGCAGCGACTGGATCCGGTTGCGGGCGAGCTCGAAGCGGGTGAACAGCGCTACGGTCGCCGTCGCGAGCCGGTGCCAGCGCCGCCGCTCGTCCGCCGCCGGGACACCGGCCGGTGCCGCGGCCACCGCGACGCGCGCCCCCGCCTCTTCCCATGCGAAGTCGAAGCTGTCGGACAACGCGCCCCGCGCCATACCGCCCAGCAGTTCCGCCGCGCGCGCGCGTAGCGCGTCGGAGGCGACCGGAGTCGCGACGCTGCCGGTACCCAGCCGGGTGTCGCGCCAGCAGATCGCGAGTTCCGCGCCCGGCAGCAGCGCCGCCAGAAGATCGCGCAACAACACGGGGGCCTTGGCCGCGGCGTTCACGGGTACGATCTGGCTGACGTTGTGGATCTCCCGCACGTGACGCACCGCCTCCCGGAAGCCGCCAGCATACCGGGTGGTACCGGTGCCCCACAGCACCGGCGACCCCGTTCGCGCCCGCTGTGCGTTGTTCTGTGACATGTCGACCGCCTTCGCTCCATGTCCTGCCCGGATTTCCCCACGGCTTCGCTTCCCGTACGCGCGCGGAATGCTTAACCTGCGCGCGGTGGATGTCATGGACCGCCCGCCGCCGGAGATCGAAGACAGCGACGAATCGCTGATGCTGGCCTATGCCGGCGGCCACGCCGGTGCCTTCGAAACCCTGTACGCCCGCCACCGCCAGCGCCTGTACCGCTTCCTGCTGCGCCAGCTGCGCGACGCGGCCCTGACCGACGAGCTCTACCAGGACATCTGGCAGCGTGTGATCGCCGCACGCGCGGACTGGCGGCCCGAGGCCTCGTTCGCCACCTGGCTGTACCGGATCGCACGCAACCGGCTGGCCGATCACTGGCGTGCGGCACGGCATCGGCCGCCGGCGCCGGTGGATGCGGACGAGCGCCTGGCGCGTGTACCCGACGACGACACGCCCGAGTCCACACTCGATGCCCATGAGCGCCGCGCCCGCCTGCAGGTCGCGCTCGAGGCATTGCCCGACGAACAGCGCGAGGTTCTGCTGCTGCGGCTGGAACAGGATCTGACCCTGGAGGAAATCGGCGCCCTGACCGGCGTCGGACGCGAGACCGTGAAATCCCGCCTGCGCTATGCGATGGACAAATTGAAGGGGGGGCTGACGCCGTGACCTCGCACGAACGCGCCCCTCTGGATGCCGAAGAGCGCGCACTGGCCGCCCTGCTGGCCCGGCACGCGCCCGAGGGCGATCCTTCGCCCGCCCTGGATGCCCGCATCCTGGCCATGGCGCGCGAAGGCGACGGCCTGCGTGCGGCGGCGGGCGACACCGGCGCACCGCCGCCGCCGGCCCGTCGAGGCCGGGCTGCGCGGCCGCGGCGGCGGCGTTGGCCGGCGATGCTCGGAGTGGCCGCCTCGCTGGCGTTGGCGGTCGGCGTGGCCTGGCAACTGCGTCCGCCGCCGGAACGCGAACCGACCGTGGTGCCTTCGAACGAGCAGGTCTACGCACTGCGCATGCCGCCGGGAGCCGACGACGTGGCGACGGAGGGCGCCGGCGCCGCGGAGGTCCGATCCGCCGCCGACACCGGCGAGCAAGCCGCCGCGGCGGCATCCCGCGCGCCTGTCGAGCGCGCACCGCAAGCTGCCGAATCGCCACAATCGGCGGCCGAGCCCGAGCCCGCGTCCGCCGATGCCCCGCCCCGCCCCGCGGCGACCGGGCAGGTGGCGCCGGCGTCGATATCCGTCCCGGAACCGCCGCCGGCGCCTCCGGCGCCACCTGCGCCAGGGGCCCAGTCCGAAGAGTCCTTGCCGGCGGCATCCGCCCGCATCACGCCATCGGGTGCGTCGGCCACGGCCGCCGCCACTGTGGAGGACACGGAGGCCCCGGCATTCGCGCGCACCCAGGACGGCACCGGCAACGCGACCGCCATCGGTCGGCGCGCGATGGCCGCGCCGGCGGCGCCCGCCAGTGCCCGTCGTGCAGGGGCGCCCGCCGCGCCCCGGCCCGTGCTCGACGCCTGGATCGCGCGCGACGACGACGAGGCCGACGACGCTCCCGATCTCGACGAGGCCTTCGACGAGGCGCCTCCGGCCACGGCCGACTCACCCGAAGTGCATCGTGCCTGGCTCAAGCGGATCCGCGAGCTGCGCGATGCGGGCCGCATCGACGAGGCCCGCGAGAGCCTGGACGAACTGCGCCGGCGCTTCCCGGACCTGCGTGTGCCGGACGACCTGGACGCGCTGGACGACCCGCCCGGCCGATGAGTCGGGACACACTGGCCACGCCTGCCGAACACCTGCTCGAGGTCAAGCACAGCCGTTTCCTGGCGCGCGCGCAGCCGCTGGCGGCGGCGGACGAGGCAACGGCGTGGATCCGGACGGTGTCCATCGCCGAGGCCACGCATAATTGCTGGGCCTGGCGCTTCGACGACGCCTACCGCTCCAGCGACGACGGCGAGCCGGCCGGCACGGCCGGTCGCCCGATCCTGGCCGCCATCGATGGTCAGGGGTACGACCGTGTCGTGGTCGTGGTGACCCGCTGGTACGGCGGCATCAAGCTCGGCGCGGGCGGTCTGGTCCGTGCCTACGGTGGGGCGGCTGCCGAATGCCTGCGGACCGCCGAACGCGCGCCGCTGATCGAGGAAGCCGAACTCGACGTGTTCGCCGGGTTTCCCGATCTGGGCAGCGTGCACCAGGCCATCGAGCACTTCGCCGCGGCCAAGTGCGAGGAGCGCTTCGGCGCGGATGGCGTGCAATTTCTGTTGCGCCTGCCCGTCAGCCGGGTCGACGCGCTGCGCCGGCATCTGCGCGACGCCACCCGCGACCGCGTCCACTGCGCGCTCCGCTAGGCCCCGGCCTCCGGCGAAAGCGTCCAAGCACCGCCATCGGCTCTCCGCCGTCAGCCGCCCGTGCCCGTGCGCGACCGGGGCGGCTGTCGCCGACGCTACACTGGCCGGCCCCGCCACGGACGTGCCCGCCCCATGCCCGACCTCCCCCCAGACGCCGCGGCCGACGCGCGCACCGGCAAGGCTCCCATCGGCATCCTGCGCACGCTGTGGCCGTTCCTGGCCCGGCAGCGCGGCCTGCTCGCGGCCTGGCTGCTGGCGCTGGCGTTGTCGTCGGTCGCCACTCTCAGCCTGCCGATCGCAGTGCGCCACATGATCGATCGCGGCTTCGACAGCGGCAGCAACATCGATGCCGCCTTCGCATTCCTGTTCGCGGTCGCACTGGCCCTGGCGCTGTTCACCGCGGCACGTTTCTTCTTCATCTCGCTGCTGGGCGAACGCGTCATCGCCGATCTGCGCACGCGGCTGTACGCGCACCTGCTGGATCTCGACCAGACGTTCTACGAACGCAACCGCAGTGGCGAACTGGTCTCACGGCTGTCGGCGGATACCGAGTTGCTGCGCGGCGTGGTCGGCTCCGGCATGTCGGTGGCGCTGCGCAGCGTGGTGATGGTCATCGGCAGCCTGTCGATGCTGGTGGTCACCAGCCCGCGTCTGGCGGCCTGGACGCTGGTCGGCATCCCGCTGTTCGTGCTGCCGTTGGTGCTGGGCGGCCGCCGCCTGCAGAAGATCGCCCGCCAGAGCCAGGACCGCGTCGCCGACGCCAACATGCTCGCCGCGGAAACCCTGGGCGCGGTACGCACGGTGCAGGCGCACGCGCACGAGCCCTGGGAGCGCGGCCGTTTCGACGACGCGGTCGCCCTCTCGGTCGCCACCGCCCGCAAGCGCATCGGCACCCAGGCCGTGGTCACCGCGGTCGCGATCACCGTCGTGTTCGGCGCGATCACCGTGGTGCTGTGGTCGGGCGCGCACGACGTGGTCGCCGGCCGACTCAGCCCCGGCACGCTCGGCCAGTTCGTCCTGTACGCGCTGATGGGCGGCGGCTCGGTCGGTGCTCTGGCCGAGGTCTGGAACGAGCTGCAGCGCGCGGCCGGCGGCATGGGCCGGATCAACGAGTTGCTGGTCGAACGGCCGACCCTGCAGGCGCCGCAGCACCCCAAGGCGCTGTCGCTGCCGCTCCGGGGCGCGCTGGCGCTCGACGACATCGTGTTCCACTACCCCGGTCGCGATGCCACGCCGGCGCTGCAGCACGTATCGCTGCAGGTGCGCCCCGGGGAGACGGTCGCGCTGGTCGGTCCGTCGGGCGCCGGCAAGAGCACCGTGCTGGGGCTGCTGCTGCGCTTCCACGACCCGCGGCACGGCATCGTCTCCGTGGACGGCGTCGACGTGCGCGAACTCGATCCGGCGCAATTGCGCGAACAGATCGCCCTGGTCCCGCAGCAACCGACGATCTTCGCCGCCAGTGCGCGCGACAACATCCGTTACGGGCGGCTGGACGCGACCGACGCCGAGGTCGAAGCCGCCGCGCGCGCGGCCGAAGCCGACGACTTCATCCGCGCCCTGCCCGCCGGGTACGACGAACAACTCGGCGAGCGCGGGGCGAGGCTGTCGGGTGGGCAGCAGCAACGCATCGCGATCGCCCGCGCCCTGTTGCGCGATGCGCCGATCCTGCTGCTCGACGAAGCCACTTCCGCACTCGACGCGCAGAGCGAACGCGCGGTGCAGCAAGCCCTGGAAGTCCTGATGCGCGGCCGGACCACGCTGGTCATCGCGCATCGCCTGGCCACGGTCCTCAAGGCCGACCGCATCGTGGTGATGGACCAGGGCCGGATCGTCGCCGAAGGCCGGCACGAGGATCTGCTGGCACAGGGCGGCCTGTACGCGGAACTGGCGCGGCTGCAGTTTCTTCACTGAGACGGCGAATCGAAACCCGTGCGGCACAGTGCCGGGGAGGCGATACACGATGAGAATCAGCAACGCGATCGCTGCGGCGGTCGGCCTCGCCCTCCTCGCCTTGTCGGCGCCGCCGCCAGCCCACAGCGCGGTCGTCTTCTCGCGTGACCAGTTGACCGCGCAGCGCACCGTCTCGCGCGCCGGCCCGCTGGCCCGCTGGCTGCACCCCGCGGGCGGCGGGGGAAGCAGCGTCGGCTGGAACGTCGCCTGGCGGGGCGAGGATCTGTGCGGCCGATGGGTCGGCGCGCTGCTGTTCCCCGACCAGCACACGCGCCACGATCGCTTCTATTGCCCCTCGCAGGTCGCCGTGCTCGGCAGCGACGCGCTTCTGGTCCTGTTCTCGCAGGACGACATCCTGGCCCGGGTCTCGACCCGCGACGGCGCACTCACCGTGCAGCGCATCGACGTCTCCCCGGAGCCTCGGCGCAACACCATCCGCCACCTGGCCCTGCACCCGGTCGACGCCGGCACGTCCAGATTGGTGACCGCATGGCACGACACCCTGCTGTTGCGCCATGCGCCGTTCGCCGTGGTGTCCTTGGGCGAGGGCCATCTGATCGATATCGACGCCGGCGTCGCCTGGCTGGTGATCGAACCCACTACCGACACGGAACCGCTTCGACCCGACCGGATGGGCATCGACGCCCAAGGCACACCGACCATCGTGCGCGGCGAGACCCGCTCCGTGCGGACCCCGCTGGCCTTCCGTGCCGTGCGCGCCGACGACGGCCGCGAACTCGCCCGGCTGGACCTCGACGACCCCTGCCTGACGGTGCCGCGCCTGGCCCTCGACTCCGAGGGCTTCGGACGGCACATCCCCGACGATGCCGCAGTGGTGGCCCGCGAGGCCTTGCCTGCATGGCGGGCCGCGACCCTCGGCCTGGTGCGGACCGAATCGCACTCCGTCATCGCGCTGCGCGACGCCGGCCAACTGACACCCGTGGCCGCCTGCGCGCACCCCGCCGGGTAGCGCGCGGGCATCCCGCCGGATCGCCTCGAGCGCGACCGGACCGTCAGTCGATCTCGACCACCGGGATGCCGGCGATCTTCGCCTTCCAGGTCCTCGGACCGGTCTCGTGTACGGACTCACCGGTCGCATCCACCGCCACCGTCACCGGCATGTCCTTGACCTCGAACTCGTAGATCGCCTCCATGCCCAGATCTTCGAACGCGACCACCTTCGAGGCCTTGATCGCCTTCGACACCAGGTACGCCGAGCCGCCGACGGCCATCAGGTACACCGCCTTGTTGTCGCGGATCGCCTCGATCGCAGCCGGCCCGCGCTCGGCCTTGCCGACCATGCCCAGCAGGCCGGTCTGCTCCAGCATCTGGCGGGTGAACTTGTCCATGCGCGTGGCGGTGGTCGGACCGGCCGGGCCGACCACTTCCTCGCGCACAGGATCCACCGGACCGACGTAGTAGATGAAGCGGTTGGTGAAATCGACCGGCAGCGTCTCGCCGCGATCGAGCATGTCGATCATGCGCTTGTGCGCGGCATCGCGACCGGTGAGCAGCTTGCCGTTGAGCAGCACCACCTCGCCCGGCTTGAACCCGGCCACCTCGGTCGGCGTGATCGTGTCCAGGTCCACGCGCCGCGCGTTGGTCGGGTTGTAGGTCAGCGTCGGCCAGTCGTCCAGCGACGGCGGATCCAGCGCGACCGGACCACTGCCGTCCAGGGTGAAATGCGCATGGCGGGTGGCGGCGCAGTTCGGGATCAGCGCGACCGGCAGGTTGGCGGCATGGGTCGGGTAATCCTTGACCTTGATGTCGAGCACCGTGGTCAGGCCACCCAGACCCTGCGCACCGATGCCCAGCGCGTTGACCTTCTCGTACAGCTCCAGGCGCAGTTCCTCGACACGGTTGGACGCACCGCGCGCGATCAGCTCCTGGATGTCGATCGGCTCCATCAGCGATTCCTTGGCCAGCAGCATCGCCTTCTCGGCGGTGCCGCCGATGCCGATGCCGAGCATGCCCGGCGGACACCAGCCGGCGCCCATCGTCGGCACCGTCTTGAGCACCCAGTCGACGATGGAGTCCGACGGGTTGAGCATCGCGAACTTGGACTTCGCCTCGGAGCCACCGCCCTTGGCGGCGACGATCACGTCGACCGCGTTGCCCGGCACGACCTTCACGTTGACCACCGCCGGGGTGTTGTCCTTCGTGTTCTGGCGTTTGCCGGCCGGATCGGCCAGCACACTGGCGCGCAGCTTGTTGTCCGGGTGGTTGTAGGCGCGACGCACGCCCTCGTTGACCATGTCCTCCACGCCCATCGTGGCGTCGTCCCAGCGCACCTGCATGCCGATCTCGAGGAACACGGTGACGATGCCGGTGTCCTGGCAGATGGGTCGATGGCCCTCGGCGCACATGCGCGAGTTGATCAGGATCTGCGCCATGGCGTCCTTGGCCGCGGGCGAGGCCTCGCGTTCGTAGGCCGCGGTCAGGTTCCGGATGTAGTCGACCGGATGGTAGTAGCTGATGTACTGCAGGGCATCGGCGACGGACTGGATCAGATCGTCCTGGCGGATCGAGACGGGCGCGTTCGAGGGCGCATCTTTCGAGAGCGGGGCGTTCGAGGTCACGGCTGGCCTTTTTCGGCTGGCGAGAGGGGAAATCCGGCCTATTCTACCGGCCGCGGCTCGCAGCTACGCCGCCACGCATCGTTGCGCGGGCGCACCCCCGCTGATCGCGACGGCCCGGCTGGAACATCTACGCTTCCAGCCGGCGCCCGGTCTCGATGTCGAAGACATGCAGGTGCGCGGCCTCCACGCGCAGCGGCAGGGCATCGCCGGGCGTGGGCAGGTCGCCCGGCGGCAGCCGGGCGATCAGCGGATGCACGCCCTGGCGAAGATTGACGAACACCTCGCTGCCGACCGGCTCCACCACCTCGACCACCGGCGCGAACGGCTCGTCCACTGCGCGCTGCAGGTGCTCGGGTCGGATGCCGGCATCCACCTCGCGCCCCGCCCACGCGGGCGACAGCCCGATGTCGCCCGCCAGCGGCAGTCGCGTCCCGTCCTCCAGCGCCAGCGCCCAGCCGTCCTCGCGCAACAGCCGCCCGCGCAGCACGTTCATGCCGGGGCTGCCGAGAAACGTCGCCACGAACAGGTTCGCCGGGCGCTCGTAGAGCGCCATCGGCGTGTCGATCTGCTGGATCTCGCCCCGGTCCAGCACCACGATCCGCTGGCCCAGCGTCATCGCCTCGATCTGGTCGTGGGTCACGTAGACCATGGTCGCGCCGAGCTGGCGGTGCAGCCGCGCGATCTCCACCCGCATCGACATGCGCAGCTTGGCGTCGAGGTTCGACAGCGGTTCGTCGAGCAGGAACACCTGCGGATTGCGCACCAGCGCGCGGCCCAACGCCACGCGCTGTCGCTGTCCGCCCGACAGTTGGCCGGGCTTGCGATCCAGCAGCGCGTCGAGCTCCAGCGTCTTCGCCGCCTCGTCCACGCGGGCCTGGATGGCGTCCTTCCCGTGACCGCGCAGCTTCAGGCCGAACGCCAGGTTCTCGGCCACGCTCATGTGCGGGTACAGGGCGTAGGACTGGAACACCATGGCGATGTCGCGTTCCTTCGGCGCGATGTCGTTGACCACGCGCTCGCCGATCCGCAGCGTCCCGCCGCTGATCGACTCCAGCCCCGCGATCATCCGCAGCAGGGTCGACTTGCCGCAGCCCGACGGCCCCACCAGCACCAGCAGCTCGCCGTCCGCGACCTCGAAACTCGCACCGGCCACGCCGACGTATCCATTCGGATAGACCTTGCGGACGTCGTCCAACTCGACTTTTGCCATATGCCATCTGCTCCCGCGTGGTGACGCCGCACACGGACCGAATGGCTCGCGGCGGTACGGCGGGCGGCATGGTGACAGCGCCGACCGCATGCGGCATTCTGCCATGTAACCGTTTCCAAGCACTGCATGCGACCGTCACCCGTGCGTATCGACACGGTTTCCGGTGGGCGTAGCCGCTATTAAGACCATGCATGCGACACCGGCGCTGCGATGGGGAACGACTGTCCTTTTTTGGTATGGTTCAGGATTGGGTTTCGATCACGTCGTCAGCACCTCGCCTGCATACGCACGCGCATGGACACACGACCCGACCGGCCCCGCACGACCCCTACGATTCACCGACCTGACTGATGGTTCCCCACGGAGCTGCGATGCACGACACCCTGTTGTTGTTCGGTGCCACGGGCGATCTCGCCACGCGCTATCTGTTTCCCTCGCTGACCCACCTCCTGCGCGACCGCCTGCTACCGCCGGATTTCCGGGTGGTGGCCGTGGGCCGTACCGAGCACGACGATGCGGGTTTCCGCGACTGGCTGCGCGAGCGCGTCTCCGATGCCGATTCGCGCGACGGCGCCGCCTTCGAGGACCTGCTCGCACGCACCCGCTACCACGCCCTGGACCTGCAGGACGCCGACGCGATCTCGGCCGCGCTGGCGCAATACGCGGATCGTCCGAGCGTGAGTTATCTCTCCACGCCACCGAACCTGTTCGCACCGGCCTGCCGTGGCCTCAAGCAGGCCGGGCTGCTGGAGGATCCCTCCAGGCTGGTCCTGGAGAAGCCGATCGGCCACGACCTGGCCTCGGCGCGCGAAATCAACGCGACCCTGAAGGCCAGCCTCGACGAGTCGCGGATCTTCCGCATCGATCACTACCTGGGCAAGGCGCCGGTGCAGAACCTGCTCGCGCTGCGCTTCGGCAATACCCTGCTGGA
Organism: Luteimonas abyssi; assembly: GCF_001482195.1. Classification (GTDB taxonomy): domain Bacteria; phylum Pseudomonadota; class Gammaproteobacteria; order Xanthomonadales; family Xanthomonadaceae; genus Luteimonas; species Luteimonas abyssi. Next base: position 1,950,380 of record NZ_KQ759763.1, read on the forward strand.
AGCCGTCTGGCAGCACCGCTGGATCGAATCGGTCGACATCGTGGTCGCCGAGACCGCCGGCGTCGACGGCCGCGAGGGCTACTACGCCGGTTACGGCGCGCTGCGCGACATGGTGCAGAACCACATGCTGCAGCTGCTGGCACTGATCGCCATGGAGCCGCCGGCCTCGCTCGACGCCGACAGCGTGCGCGACGAGAAGCGCAAGGTGCTGCGCGCACTGCGCCCGATGAGCGCCGACAGCGCCGGCGTCGACAGCGTCCGCGGCCGCTACGGCGACGGTGTGGTCGAGGGCACCGGCGTCAAGGGCTTCAAGCACGAGCGCGAGGTCGAGACCTTCGTCGCCCTGCGCGCCTACATCGACAACTGGCGCTGGTCCGGCGTGCCGTTCCGTCTGGTGACCGGCAAGCGCATGCCGTCGCGTGCGACCGAAGTGGTGGTGACCTTCAAGCCCGTCTCGCACTGGCTGTTCGATCGTCCTCGCAGCGAGCAGGCCCTGCCCGACCGCCTGCGCATGCGCCTGCAGCCGGAAGAGGCCATCGAGCTGCGCCTGATGGGCAGCCTGGCCGCGCCGGAATGGGGCGCCACCGAACTGCAGCCGCTGTCGCTGGACCTGGCGATGTCGCCCACGCCCAAGCGCCGCATCGCCTACGAGCGGTTGATGATCGATGCGCTCAAGGGCGATCAGACGCTGTTCGTACGCGACGACGAAGTCGAGGCCGCCTGGCGCTGGATCGACAGCGTCAGCGAAGCCTGGGCCACCGCCGGCACGCCGGTCGAGGATTACCCGGCCGGTTCCTGGGGGCCGTCGACGGCGGCATCGTTCCTGCCCAACGTCATTTCCGGCAACGGGAAGCGCGGCGCGTGAGCGACGATCGAATCCTGCTCGCCGATATCGGGGGCACCAACGCGCGCTTCGCGCTGGCCGACCCCGCGGCGGAGATGCCGCTGCTGGTCGACAGCGTTGAAGGCTTCGCCGTGGCGGAGTTTCCGTCGCTGGCCCATGCCGCGCGCCATTACCTCGAGCACACCGGTGCGCGCGTGCGCGCCGGCGTGTTCGCCGTGGCCGGACGCGTGGACGGCGACGAGGCGCGGATCACCAACCATCCCTGGGTCATCTCGCGCTCGCGCCTGCGCACCGAGCTGGAACTGGACGATGTGCTGTTGATCAACGATTTCGCCGCCCAGTCGATGGCCATTCCGCTGCTGCGCGAAGGCGACATCGCCGTGGTCGGAGGCGCCGCGTGGCGCCCGGCGCAGACTCGCGACGGCAGCGATCGTACCTACGCCGTCATCGGCCCGGGCACCGGACTGGGCGTCGGCGGCCTGCTCGTCCGCGACGGGCGTCATTATCCGCTCGAGACCGAGGGCGGACACGTGAGCTTTCCGCCGGGCACGCCCGAAGAGTTGATGATTCTCGACGTGCTGTCGCGACAGTTCGGCCGCGTCTCCAATGAACGCCTGATCTGTGGACCTGGACTGGTCAACATCTACCGGGCGCTGGCCGAGATCGCCGGCGAGGACCCCGGCCCGGTCAAGCCCGCCGACGTCACCGCACGTGCCGCCGAAGGCGATCCGCGCGCCAATCGCGCGGTCGACGTGTTCTGTGCGGTGTTCGGCGCGATCGCCGGCGATGTCGTGCTGACCCTCGGCGCCTGGGATGGCGTGTTCCTGACCGGTGGCCTGGTACCGCGGATGCTCGAGGCGCTCAGGCACTCGGGCTTCCGCCAGCGCTTCGAACACAAGGGCCGCTTCTCTTCCAACATGGCGCGCATTCCCTCGGTCGCGGTCCTGCATCCGCATGCCGGCTTGCTGGGCTGCGCAGCCCTGGCACAGCGTCACTTCCAGGCAAACGCAGCATGAGTCCCCAGACCTACCAGATGCCGAAAGCCCAGGACGCCGAAGCGCGCGTCCAGCTCTACACCTACGACTCCGTGACGCAGTGGATCTGGGGCGCCGCGGTCACCCTGTCCGCGGAGCTGGGACGCAGCCTGGAACACAAGCCGCGGGCGCGTCTGCTGCTGTCGGGCGGGACCACGCCGGCACCGGTGTACGCCGCGCTCGCCAAGTCGCCGCTGGACTGGTCGGCGATCGACGTCGCCCTCGTCGACGAGCGCTGGTTGCGGCCGGACGACCCGGACAGCAACGCGCGCCTGATCCGCGAGTCGCTGCTGCAGGGCAATGCCGCCCGGGCCCGCTTCGAAACCCTGACCCAACCGGGCCGCCCGCTCACCGAGGCGGTGGCCACCGCCAACGCGCACGCGCGCAACGCGCCCGATGTCGTCGTGCTGGGCATGGGCGAAGACGGTCATACCGCTTCGCTGTTTCCCGGCATGCGCGACCTCGACGCCGCCCTGTCGTCGCGTCAGGCCTACGTCGCCGCGGACGCCACCGGCTGTCCGGGCGCCGGCAACTGGCATACCCGCATCAGCCTGACGCCGGCCGGGCTCGCGCCCGCGCGGGTCCGCGTCCTGCTGATCCGCGGCCAGCGCAAGCGCGACCTGCTCGAGCGCGTACTGGCGGGCGAGGACGCCCACGAATACCCGGCGCGCATCGCCTTCACGACGCCGGGCGCACCCTTGCACGTGCACTGGTGCCCTTGATGCCCGTTGAAGGCCGGTCTCCGTTCGGCCCCTCTGCGGCACGCACGCCGCCCCCCGCGCATGCGCCCGCCCGCATGCGCCGTCCGCGCGGTCTCGACGACCGCCTTGCCGTCCGCAATTCCGCGGACGGCGTCGCCAAGCCCACAGCCATAACGCCATGAGCCTGCATCCCGAATTCCACGCCGTCACCGAGCGCATCCGCGAACGCAGCCGTCCCTCGCGCGCGGCCTATCTGGCCGGCATCGATGCCATGCGCGACGCCGGCCCCCTGCGCGGCCGCCTGAGCTGCGCCAACCTCGCCCACGGCTTCGCCGCCTGCGGTCCGACCGACAAGGCGCGCCTGCGTGGCGGCCCCACGCCCAACCTCGGCATCGTCACCGCCTACAACGACATGCTCTCGGCGCACCAGCCGTACGAGACCTACCCGGACCACATCCGCGCCACCGCACGCCGCCTCGGCGCCACGGCACAGGTGGCCGGCGGCGTGCCGGCGATGTGCGACGGCGTCACCCAGGGCCGCGCCGGCATGGAGCTGTCGCTGTTCTCGCGCGACGTCATCGCCCAGTCCACCGCGATTGCGCTGTCGCACGACATGTTCGACGCCGCGGTCTACCTCGGCATCTGCGACAAGATCGTGCCCGGCCTGCTGATCGGTGCCCTCGCCTACGGCCATCTGCCGGCGGTGTTCATTCCCGGCGGTCCGATGACCCCGGGCATTCCCAACAAGAAGAAGGCCGAGGTCCGCGAGCGCTACGCCGCCGGTGAGGCCACCCGCGAGGAACTGCTGGAAGCCGAGGCCGGCTCGTACCACTCCGCGGGCACGTGCACCTTCTACGGCACCGCCAATTCCAACCAGGTCCTGCTGGAAGCGATGGGCGTGCAGTTGCCGGGCGCGTCGTTTCCCAACCCGGGCACCCGCCTGCGCGATGCCTTGACCGACGCCGCGGTGGAGCGCGCACTGCAGATCACCGCGCTGGGCGACGACTACCGGCCATTCGGCCAGGTGATCGACGAACGTGCGATCGTCAACGCGGTGGCCGCATTGATGGCCACCGGCGGGTCCACCAACCACACCATCCACTGGATCGCGGTGGCACGCGCCGCCGGCATCGTCCTGACCTGGGACGACATGGACACCCTGTCGCACCTGGTGCCCCTGCTGACCCGCGTGTACCCCAACGGCGAAGCCGACGTGAACCGCTTCCAGGCCGCCGGCGGCACCGCCTTCGTGTTCCGCGAATTGATCGACGCCGGCCTGATGCACGCCGACCTGACCACCGTCATGCCCGGCGGCATGCGTGCGTGGAGCGACGAGCCCTGGCTCGACGGCGACACGCTGGCCTGGCGCCCCACGGCGACCACCAGCGGCGACGAGACCGTCCTGCGCCCTTACGCCGCCGCGTTCGAGGCCCACGGCGGCCTGCGCCTGCTCAAGGGCAACCTCGGCCAGTCCCTGATCAAGACCTCGGCGGTGAAACCGGAGTACCGCCACATCGATGCGCCAGCGGTGGTCGTCGATACGCCCCAGGCCCTGAACAAGTTGCACAAGGCCGGCGCCCTGCCGCAGGACTTCGTCGCCGTGGTGCGCTACCAGGGCCCACGCGCCAATGGCATGCCCGAATTGCACTCGCTGGCACCGCTGCTGGGCATGCTGCAGAACCAGGGCCGGCGCGTGGCGCTGGTCACCGACGGCCGGCTGTCCGGCGCTTCGGGCAAGATTCCCGCCGCCATCCACGTCACCCCCGAGGCCGCACGCGGCGGCCCCATCGCGCGCGTGCGCGACGGCGACCGCATCGTGCTCGACGGCGAGAACGGCACGCTCCGGGTGCATGTCGACGCCGCCGAATGGGATGCCCGCGAACCCGCGGCCGATACCGCACCGGCCGGCTGGGACATGGGCCGCAACCTGTTCGCCAACAGCCGCGCCATGGTCGGCCCGGCGGATCAGGGTGCGCTGTCGATTTCCTGCGGTCCGCCCGCCGCCGACGGCAGCCCGTGGAACTACGACGCCGAGTACGAACTCGGCGACACCGCCGACGCCGCCACGGCGCCGCACGAATCCAAGGACGCCTGAGCGTCCGCGCAACCAGGAGCGCACCCGATGTCGATCCAGACCCTCCAGGACACCGCCGAAGGCATGCTGCGCGACGCCGGCCTGCTGCCGGTCATCACCGTCAACAGCATCGACCAGGGCCGACGCATCGCCGAAGCGCTGCTCGCAGGCGGCCTGCGTACGCTGGAGCTGACGCTGCGTACGCGCTGCGCGCTCGAAGCGCTCGCCACCCTGAAGAAGGAACTGCCCGACATCGTCATCGGTGCCGGCACCGTGACCGACGCGACCCAGATGCGCCAGGCCATCGACGCCGGCGCGGATTTCCTGGTCACGCCCGGCACACCGCCCGCCCTGGCCGAGGCCCTGGCCAGGGCGCCGGTCCCGGTGGTTCCGGGCGGCGCCACGCCGACCGAATTCCTGTCGTTGATGGCGCATGGGTTCCGCGTCTGCAAACTGTTCCCGGCCACCGCGGTCGGTGGACTGGCGATGCTCAAGGGCCTCGCAGGTCCCCTGGCCGATCTGCGTCTGTGCCCCACCGGCGGCATCACCGAGGCCACCGCGGCTGAGTTCCTCGCCCAGCCGAACGTGGTCTGTATCGGCGGCTCCTGGATGGTCAACAAGGCCTGGATCGACGCCGGCGAATGGGACAAGGTCCGCGACAGCGCGGCGCAGGCCGCGTCGCTGGTCGAGACCGCCCGAGGCTGAGGCCCGGGCGGAACGCAGCGGCGGATGTCAGCCCGCCGTCGGCAACGCGATGCGCACCTCGGCACCCGCCTCGCGCACGCGTAGCTCGTTGCGCTCCCACTCCGCCGGTTCACCGTTCACGGTCGTCTCGCCGGGCGTGCCGGCGTACGGCCAGGGCAGCACCAGCCCACCGTCGGGCAGGCCCGCGTCCGCATCGATGCTCAGCAGCAGCGCGTCGCCATCGCGACGCAACCGGTAACCGAGCGTGCCCTGCGGCGTACGCAGGCCGTGGATCGCCACACCTTCGTCGAACCATGCCACCGGCAGGCCGGCGGCGAGGACCATGCTGTCGTCGATCTCGCGCACATAGGCGAACATGTCCAACGCAGAGCGCACGTAGTCGGAGCCGACCCAGGCGTGCGGCAGGTCGCCGACGAAGAACGGCTTGCGCGGTGTCGCCGACACCACTTCCGCCCACTGGTTCCAGGCTTCGGGCGCACGGTCGGCGAAGAAGTACTCCACCACCTCCCAGGCGCGCTCGCGCCAGCCCAGGCGCACGAACGCGGCGACGTTGCGCCATTCGTACGGGGTGTAGTCCTTCCACTCCAGGCGGCCGTCGCGACGGTCCGAGAACAGCGTCCAGTACTGCTCGAAGGTGTTGCGCAGCAACTCCGCCGGCAACCTGCCCTGCTCGCCCCCGGGTGCGAGGGCGATGGTGGTGGAGGTGGGATCGAAGTCGCCCAGTTCCGCGGCACCCGGCAAGTAGTCGATGCGGTGCAGTTTCGCCGCCGCTCGCAGCGATGCATCGAGATCCTCGCGGAACTCGTCGCGCGCGGCGGTCATGCGCGCCACGTCCGCGGCGCGCCCCAGGGCCTGCGCCGCTTCCACCGCATCCTTGTAGCCGCGCAACGCCCAGAAATTGTCCCAGTACGAATGCATCGGCTTGGCGGAATAGCCTTCGTGGCTGATCGAGGCCGGCATCATCCCGTAGAACGCGGGATTGATCGCACGGTTTTCCTCGGTGCGCTCGCTGGCGCGCAGTTCCTCCATGTAGGCGAACGCGCCGGCGATGTGCGGCCACATGCGCGCGAGGAACGCGTCGTCGCCGGTGTAGCGCCAGTACTCAACGATGTTGAAGATCAACTCGCCATGGCTGTCGTTCTCCGGCACCGGATCGCTGCCGCGATCGTCGACGCAGCACGGCACCATGCCGTTGTCGAACTGGTAAGGCGCATACCAGGTCACGTACTCCTCGACCACCTCGGGCCGGTTCATCCGCAACAGGCCTTCCGAGATCATCGCCCCGTCGCGGATCCAGCTGCGCGAGTATGAGCGCGTCCCCGGCTGCAGGCGCGGTCCGATGCGCGAGATCAGCATGTGCGCCAGCGACGTGCGCAGGGTGTCGGCCAGCGGCTGGCCGGCGGCGGGAACCTCGATGCGGACCCGATCGAGCTGATCGCGCCAGTCGGCGGCCACGCGCGCCTGCAGGGTGGCCGCGTCGGCATCGTCGAGGGTCTCGACCGCACCGGCCAACGGCGCACGCAGATCGAGCTCGTAGACCTCGCCGGGCGCCAGTTCCACCCGATAGAGCAGCGCCCCCGAGGCCATGCGCTCGGGATCGTCCACGGTCGCGGTCGTGGACACCCGCCCCGACGCCAGCCGGGGCACCGCCAGGCCGTTGTCAAAGGTCGACGCGAATGCCTGGTCCGGCGCCCGCGAGAACGTCACGCGGTGTGTGCCGTTGACCGACAACGCTGCGTCCTCGACCGCCAGCGACTCGATCCGGCTCACACCGCCGATGGTGTTGAGGAACTGCCCCGGCGGATTGACCTGCCAGGGCTGCACCGCCAGCGCCAGCGTGTACGCCCGGGGCTGGCCGGAGGTGTTTTCCAGCCGATAGCGCGCGACCAGACGCGACGCATCGCGATCGCCTTCGGCGAAACCGGTCACCCGCAGGGCGAACGCGTCGTGACGCCAATCCACACTGGGAATCGGCAGATAGCCGTCCTGCAGCGACTGCACCGGCGCGACATCCGCCCAGGTCACCATCGCATCGTCGACCAGCACGACGGGCTCCAGCGAAAACCCGCCCTTGTAGAACTCGATCGCGCCGTCTTCGCCGATCAGGCCCTGCTCGATGCCGCCGTCGATGCCCATGATCGTCCAGTTCGGCTGTTCGCCGCTGAACCCGCGCGGGAACCAGCCACGCGGCGCTTCGGCCGCCATCGCCTTGATCACCTCGTTGGGATGATCGGAAAACGCCAGCGGCTGCACCGCGAACTCACGCAGCGCATAGCCGGCGCCCGGGCCTGCGTGCAGGTCGAGAGCGATGTAGCGCGCCTCGGCCTCCGGAAGCGCGAGCCAATCCACATCGCCGGCGCCACCGGTCACCCTGCGCGCCTCCGTCCAGACTTTGCCGTCTTCCGACAGCCGGACCGTGTAATCGGACGCGTGCATCTCCTCGCCCCAGGCCAGACGCAACCCACCGAACTCGCGGACCCGGCCCAGGTCGAAACGCAGCCGTCGCTCTCCGCCGCGCCCTTCCCAGGCGGTGTCGCGGTCGCCGTCGAACGCGCGGCGCGGATCGCCGGCATCGGCGTCGGACGACACCGGCACCAGCGGACTGCCGTCGTCGACCGGCAGCGATTCCAGGGTGAGCTGGTCGAAGCACACGCGACCGCGGCCGCCGGCATTGTTGTAGATGGTGAATTCGACCTGCGCGCTGCGGCGCAGGGTCTTGTCCGGATCGGGCCCCCACGCCTTGTCGATGTGCCGGCGCTTGTAGCGCACCTCGGTCCATGCCTGCGGGAAGTCGTAACGCGGCCGGTTCACCCACCACACGTTGTCGCCGCTGCCGTCGATCAGCTTGAACTGCAGATCGTTGGCCGGCGACTCGCCACGCAGCTGGAAGCGGAACTGGTAGTTGTCGGGATACGCCTCCAGCGGCAGATCGCGCTGGAGGCCGGCATGGCCGGAGACGCCGTTGAAATCGTAGTCCAGACACAGTGCGGGCCCCTCGACGCCGTCCACGCGGACGATCTCGCCGGTGACCTGGTTGGAGGTGACCACGCGCCAGGCGGCCGTGTCCGAGAAGTCGTCGAGCACGCGCGCCTCGGCCGACGCCTGCGGCGCGGACAGCGCGCCGCACACCAGCAGCGCGCAGGCGACCGGAAGACGGGTGCGATGGTGGCGGGAGGGCTCGGACGCTGGCAGGGTCATCGTGTACCTCGAAGTGGAATACAGGATTCGGGTGCGCGAGATGGGGAGCCGCGACGGGAACAGGGCGTTCAGGCGCATGCGAGACGGTGCCTCGCGAGCATGCGTCCTCACCCTTTCACGCTCCCCAGGAGCAGCCCCTGGATGTAGTAGCGCTGCAGCAACAGGAACAGCAGCAACACCGGCAACACGGTGATCACCGCGCCCGCCATCATCATCTCCACGTCCTGCACGTGCTCGCGCGAGATCGCGGCGATCGCGACCGGCAGGGTGTAGTTGTCCTGATCGGTCAGCACGATCAGCGGCCACATGAAATCGTTCCACGCGGCCATGAAGGTGAAGATCGTCAGCGTGACCAGGACGGGCTTGAGCATCGGCAGCACGATCTGGAAGAAGATCCGGAACTCCCCCGCCCCGTCGATCCGGGCAGCCTCCAGCAGCTCGTCGGGAATCGAGCGCGCGTACTGACGCACCAGGAAGATGCCGAACACCGTCGCCAGCGCGGGAATGATCACCGCACCGAAGGTGTTCACCAGGCCCAAGCCCTTCATCATCAGGAACAGCGGCAGCATCGCGACCTGAGCCGGAATCACCAGCGCACCCAGCAACACCTGGAACAACCGGTCGCGGCCGCGGAAGCGCAGCTTGGCGAAGGCGTAACCGGCCAGCGTGTTGACCAGCAGCGCGCCGAAGGTGATCGCACCGGACACGATCAGGCTGTTGACGAAGTAACGCCCCATGCCCGCGCGCGCGAACAGTTCGCGATACGACGCGAGGCTCGGCGACTCGGGCAGCAACGGCGGCGGAAACGCGCTGGCTTCGCCGGTGTGCATGAACGACACCGCGACCATCCACAGCAACGGCGCAAGCGCCACCAGTGCCAGCACCGCCAGCCCCAGGTTGATCAGCACCGCGTGCAGCCGGCTGTCGCCGACCTCGAGCTCGCCGCCGAACCATCCGCGCCCGCTCACAGCGCCCCCTTCCGGCGTCCGATGCGCAACAACACCGTGGTCACCGCCAGGATGATCAGGAACAGCAGGAACGCCACCGCCGACGCCCGGCCGAGGTTCCACCACATGAAACCTTCCTCGTACATGAAATACAGCACGCTGACCGTGCTCTGCAGCGGATCGCCGCGCGTCATCACATAGGGTTCGGCGAACAGCTGGAAGTACCCGGAGACTGTGATCACGCCGACCACCAGCAGCACCGGCCCCAGCATCGGCAGGGTCACATGCAGGAACTGTTGCCAGCGCGAGGCGCCGTCGATCCGCGCCGCCTCGTAGAGATCCTGCGGAATCGCCTGCAGACCGGCCAGCAGGATCACCATGTTGTAGCCGAAGTTCTTCCACACCGCGAACAGGATGATCGTCGGCATCGCCCAGCGGGGATCGCCCAGCCAGTCGACCGGATCGATGCCGATGCCGCCCAGCGCCCAGTTCACCAGGCCGTAGCTGGTGTGGAACAGATAGCGCCAGATCACCGCCACCGCGACCAGCGTGGTCACCACCGGCGCGAACAGCGCCGTACGGAACAGCGGCTTGAAGCGCGCCACGCGTGCGTTGAGCAGCATGGCCGCGCCCAGCGACACCGCGATCGACAGCGGCACGCCGATGATCACGAAGTAGCCGGTGTTGCCCAGCGCCTTCCAGAACAGCGGCGTCTGCAGCAGCTCCAGGTAGTTGCCCAGCGCGACGAAGCGCAGGTTGTCGAGATCGGCCAGCGCGTACAGATCGAAATCGGTCAGGCTCAGCGCGAACGCCGAGGCCACCGGCAACGCGAAGAACACGCCGAGCACGATCAGCGCAGGCGCGGCGAAGATCCAGCCGGCGGTGCTAGCGCGCATCGTCGGCGTCCTCGATCGGCACGGCGCCCTCGGCCTCCGATCGCTCGCGCACCCAGCGGCGCTTGGCGAGGATGTCGTCGACACGACGGTCCAGTTGCGCCAGCGCGGCGTCCTGGGCCTGGCCGCCGCGGATCACCCGCTCGCTGGCGTAGCGCAGCTCCTGCACGATGCGCTCCCACTCCAGCACCTTCGGAGTCGGCTCGACCCGTTCGAGCTGGTCGCGGAACGCCCGCGCGTAGGGGTCGGCCTGCAGTTCGGGAAGCGCCCAGGTGCTGCGGCGCGGCGGCAGATTGCCGATCATCGCGTGGAAGCGCTGCTGGATGTCCGGGCGCGAGAGGAACTCCACCAGCTGCCAGCTGGCGTCCTTGACCTCGGAATCGCGGAACATCACCAGACTCGTGCCGCCGGCGATCCCGGCACCGGGGCCATCCGGACCAGGCAAGGGCGCGGTGCCCCAGGCATCGGCCAGATCCGCCGGCAGGCGGTCCCGGAACTCGCGGATGTTCCAGGGGCCGGAGATGTAGAAGCTGAAGAAGCCGCGGCCGAATTCGTCCCAGACATTGGAGATCTGCGTCTCCGACATCGGCGGTGCCCAGCCCTGGTCGAACATGTTGGTGTAGAAGCCCAGCGCGCGGCGGAAACCGGGACTGGAGAAATTGCCGCGGGTGTCGTCGTCGCGCAGCAGCGGGTCGTCCTGCTGCAGGCCGAACGACAGCAACTGCTCGAATTCGTTGAGCGGCGCCATCACCGCGAAGTTGCGGGGGCCGACATGCGCCTTGACGTCGGCCATCGCCTGTTCCCACTCCGTCCAGTCGCGCGGCGGGCGGTCCCAGCCGGCCGCGGCCAGCAGATCGCGACGGTAGAACAGCAGCCGGGTGTCCACGTACCAGGGAACACCGAGCAGTTGCCCGTCGATGACATTGGTGTCCCAGATGCCGGGGAAGTAATCATCGGCCTCGATCACCGACGAAGCCTCGACACGGCCGGCCACCGGCTCCAGCGCACCCAGCGTGGCGAACTCCGGCACCCAGGTGTTGCCGAGCTGGCACAGGTCCGGCAGCGCGTCGGCGGCGAACGCGGTCAACAGCCGTTCGTGCGCGGACGTCCATGGAATCTGCTGCACGCGTACGCGGGTACCGGGGTGATCGCGCTCGAACTCGCGGATGAGCTCCGCGACCACTTCAGCCTCGCGGCCCATCGCCCAGAAGCGGATCACGGTCTCGTCGCCGTCGCGACGGCACCCGGCCAGCAGCAGGACGAGCAGCAGCGCGATGCACGCCATCGCACGCGCACCCCGGAAGCGCGCACCCAGCGCCAGGCGCGCGGCGGACGCGGCGCGTCTGGCGCCCCTGCTCCCTGCCGGTCCGTCCCCGCGTCTCACCCAGGATCAGTCCGCGGCCCGTGCCGCGCGATCGCGCTCGGCCGCATCGGCCTGCGCGCCGCGCGACTCCGCCTGGCCGAGTGCGCGCGCATCGGCGGCCTCTTCGTCGGGCGGCGGCGAACCTTCCGCCTCGCCGGCCTCCTCCAGCCAGCCACCGGTGAATCCGGCACGCTTGAGACCCTCGCGGATGTAGGGACTCTTGCGCATCAGTTCCCAGACGAAATTGTTGCGGTAGTTCGCGGTCATCGCCAGGATCGGCCCCTGGTCGATGCCGATGTAGTCGCTGGCCACCCAGCCCAGTTCGGGCACGATGCGGCCGGTCTTGAGCGGCACGTCGTAGTGGAAGCTCGGATTGAACGAATCGAGGAACCCGTAGCTCGAATACAGGTGCTCGCCATAGCGACGATGCAGCTCTTCGGCAACCGGAATCACGATCTCGGGCGCGAACGCGATCGACGCCAGCGCCGCGGTCGGCACGATGGTGCCGTCGTCGAAGGCCACCGACAGGCCCGCACCCCGTGCGCTGTAGTGGCGGAACTCCCGCATCTCGCCCTCGTATTCCTGATCGGTCCGCTGCGGGCCGTCGCTGGCGGTCAGACCCCAGATGTTCTCGCCGTAGTCGCGCCAGCCCATCGGGTTCTCGATCGCGTACTGGCGCTGCGCATACGTGGCGCGACGGCTGTTCTCGAAGTAGTCGAGACCGCGGTCGCGCATGTAGGCATCGCGGATGCCGCGGAAATCCACCCAGGTATGCGTGTATTGATGGCCGAAGTGCGGCGCGAAGCTCAGATACTCCTGGCCCATGAACACGCCCCACGACTCGGTGTCGTAGGTGCGGGTCCACGCCTCCCAGGCGTCCGGCTCGACCGGATGCGTCGGCGAGCCCAACGCCAGGATGTAGACCAGCATCGCTTCGTCGTAACCGGTCCAGTCGTGCTCGATGAAGCCGCTCTCGGGATACCAGCCCATCGAGATCAGCGGCGGCCGCACCTGCAGCCACGGCCATTCGACGTTGCGGTAGAGCTCATCGGCGATCTCGCGGATCTCCTGCTCGCGCGAGTCGTCGCGATCGTAGTACTGCTGGGCGAACAGCACGCCCATCATCAGCAGGCCGGTGTCCACGCTCGACAGTTCCACCCACGGCTCGTAGCGGTGGCCGTTCTGCATGTCGATGAAGTGGTAGAAGAACCCCTTGTAGCCGATGGTGCCGCTCTCCTGCGGCCCCTGGCGGGCGTCGCGGAAGAAGCGCAGCGTGGTCAGCGTGCGGTCCACCGCCTGGGTGCGGCTGACCCAGCCGTTCTCCACGCCGATCGGATACGCGGTCAGGGCGAAGCCCACCGACGCGATGCTGGAAAACGGCCGCGACGGATAGCGGTCCGGGGTGAGACCGTTGACCTCGTTGGTGGTGTCCCAGAAGAACTGGAAGGTGCGCTTTTCGATATCGCGGAACAGCGGCGGAAGTTCCGGCGGTCCCGGCGACGGCGCGGGCTCGGCATCGGGCTCCGGTTCGGGCGCCTCGACCATCGGCCCCGGCCGCGGCGGCTCCACTTCGGGCGCGGGTGCCTCCTGCCTGCAAGCCGACAGCAGTGCCACGGCCAGGATCGCCAGCAGGAACGTCAGGATGGGGCGTCGCGTGCGGAACCGTCCGAATCGCATGTGCTCTGTCACCTTCTGTCTGTAATCGTTTTCAGTTCGCAGTATAAAGAAGCCGCCCGCCTGAACGGGCGGCTTCGATCACTTCACCAGTTCAGACCGAACGACAGCTTGAACGTTCGCGTCGGCAGGTTGATCGCGGTGAGGTGCTGGCCGAAGCTCGCGTTCGGCTCGCCGTTGCGTCCCCAATCGTCGTTGTAGCTATTCCAGTTGCGACGGTTGGTCGCATTGAGCAGGTCGGCGCGGATCTGGAAACTCAGATCGTCCGACACCTGCCAGACCTTGGTCGCGGCCAGATCCAACTGAAGATGACCAAAGGTGCCATCGGGACGGTACGAGTCCGGGAAGCAATCGCCGGTGCCGTCGTCGAAACTGCCGAGGCAGTTCACACCCACCCGGTCCTTCATGCTCTCCAGGGTCAGCTTGCCCGAGTAGGTAACGCCCCAAGGGCCGTCGTAGATCGCCGTACCGACGAAGCGATGCCGCGGCACCTGCGACACCGGCAACCACCCGAAGTAGCCTGCATAGGGGTAATCGAACACCGCGGCGCCATCCTCGCTGGAGTTGCGCTCGGCATCCGTGTAGGTGTACGCAAGCGTGATGCCCCAGCCCGACGCTTCGGTGTAGAGCTTGTCCACCTTCACGTACAGAGCATTGGTCTTGGTTTCGAGCTGATTGTCGACCAGGATCAGACGTCCGAACGGTGCATCGAAGTCCCAAGGCGTTCCCCAGTTCGACCCGTCGGGGAAGAATCCGCCGTCAGGACGGCGATTGCCCAGCCGTACCGACAGCCCGTCATGGCTGCGGATGTGCGCCACCGACACCTCGCTGTTCCAGGTGGTCTCCCCGAAGTCCCAGGCGTTGCGGATACCGACGCTGAACTGGTCGGAGTACGGCACCTTCAGATCGTTGTTGATGACGTAGTACTCCTGCGAGACCTGTCCCGCCGCCACCAACTGGTCCAGCCCCGCATCCGTCAGATAGATCGGATCCCACTCCACGCAGCCGCCCTCGTTTCGGCACACGCCGTCGGCATCGACGAAAAAGGCACGATACGGACCGGCGTAGCCGACGGTTTGCTGCTCCTTCTGGATGTTGGTGAACAGGTTGCGGTCGTAGGAGCGGCCTGCACCGCCGAAAATGACATGCCGCTGATCGGCAAACAGGTCGTAGGAGAAACCGACGCGTGGCTGCCAACCGTCCTTGAAGGAATTTCTGTTGTTGCCGGTACTGATGTAATTCTCGACATTAATATCCGAATTCTGCAGGTTCGGCCAAGCACGCAGGTCCGCCGCGAGCGCGTCCGGCGTGACATGGTCCTCATAGGCCGGCGTTTTCTCGTAATCCCAGCGCAGGCCCAGATTCAGGGTGAGATGGTCGTTGACCTCCCAGTCGTCCTGGATATAGATGCCGAATTGCTTATTGTCGGAGGTGATCGCGCCACCGGACGTGCCTGGGATGCCACGACCGAACTCGACCCGGTAGGGCTGATCCAAGCTCTGGTCGATGTCGTAGTAGAACTGTGGATTGGTGAAGTTGCGCTCGACCGAATTGAGATCGACCTGCTTGTACTTCACACCCATCTTGATCGTATGACGGTCCCAACCGGTGAAGGTCAGATCATTCTGGAAGGAATAGCCTTCCTGACCTTTGTCCTGATTGTTCGAACTCGCGCCGGAGCTCACGATGTTAGCTGTCTGCTCTCGGCGATCTTCGTCATTGAGCTCCGACACGGTCAGGATGTAACCCTGCCCTGACACGAGTGGGCGTGGCGTCCACGCGGTGTCCTCATAGGTCAGGTGCATGTCGTTGAGCCAGCGATCCCCGCTGTACTGCCAACGCAGGTCGTAACGGGTGACGTCATTGGTGATGAACGTCGCGCGATCGGACGTGAAAGCGCCGTCATTGCGGATGGTTTCTTCTTCTTCGCGGCGCTGCGCGGTGAATTCCACCAGATTGAAATCGTCGACCGACCAGCTCAGCTTTCCGAAATACATGTCCTGCTTGAACGGGGAATTGCTCGCACCGAGACCCGCGATCAGATCGTCGGGCACGAGTTCAGGGTCGTAACGTCCTTGCGCTCCAAGTTCAAGCGTCTTCGGTGTTACGTACTCCTTGGCCTCATAGGCAGCGAAGAAGTGGAGCCGATCACGGATGATCGGCCCGGCAAACGATGCGCCGTACTGCTCTTCCTTCGAATCCACTTTGTTGCCGCTCTCGTGCTCGGCGGGCGTACGTGCGCGCCAATCCGAAGCAGTGCGGTCCCAGAAGAAGTTGCCCTCGAACTCGTTGGTGCCGCTGCGCGTGGCCGCGACCACGGCGGCACTGCTGATCTGGTCGAACTCGGCCTTGTAGTTCGAGGTGATCACCTTGTACTCGCCGATCGCCGACTGCGGGAACGGGTTGCCGCGGCTGGTGTCCTGACCCGGCACGCCGCCCGGCATCGTGTAGCTCTTCTGCCCGACGCCATCGATGAACACGTTGACGTTGTTGGCCGACTGGCCGCCCGAGCGCAGCTTGGTATTGCCGTTGCCATCCTGGGTGAACACCATGCCGGGCACGGTGTCGGCGAACGCCAGGAAGTTGCGGGTGCCCTGCGGCAGCGATTCGATCTGCTTGGCGGTCACGTACGTCGCGACCTCGGACGTGCGGGTCTCGACCATGTTGGTCCCCCTCACCACCACCGCATCCATGTTGGTCGCGTCCTGCGGGCCGGTCTCGGCCACACCGCCGACGCCCAGATTCAGCGTGGCGGTCTGACCGACCTGCAGGGTGACGTCCTGCGAGTTGGTCTGCCCGCCCGAGGTGACATCCACGCGATAGGTGCCCGGCGGCAGGCCGCCCAGGCTGTAGTTGCCGTTGGCGTTGGCCTGCACGCTGCGCGTGAGACCGGTGGCGGTGTTGGTGGCGGTGACGCGGGCGTCGGTGGCCGGGGCGGAATCCGCCGAGACCTGGCCGCGCAGGGTCGCGGCGGTGGACTGTGCCAGCGCAAGGGGGGATGCCAGCAGCAGTGCGCCACCCAATGCACAGCTCAACAGGCTGCGATCAAGACGGCGCGAAGCATGACGCTTCTTCATGACGAGTCCTCAGTGAAAGGCGGTCGAACGGCTCAAGGGGGAGCACTCGGGGGGGGAGGCGAGCGTTCAGGTGCGCGAACGAGACCATCACGCATGTGGAAGGGGTGTCTACGCGGCGGTCCGTCGCTTGCGGCTGGACTCGCGGATCACCAGCTCCACGGGAAGCCGTTCGTCCGCCGGCGTCCCGTCCGTCCCTTCGCCGCCGAGCCTGTCCAGCAGCAGGCGCAGGGCTCGCCCGCCGAGTTCGGCGATATCCACGCGCATCGTGGTCAGCCCGGGGTGGACGTAACGCGCGAGGGGGATATCGTCGAAACCGGCCAGGGCGATATCGTCGGGCACGCGGACGCCGGCCTGGTTGAACGCGAACAGGCAGCCCAGCGCCATCATGTCGTTGGCAGCGAACACCGCATCCGGACGCGTCGCCCCGGCGAGGACCTCCTGCCCGGCGGCATGCCCGGCAGCTTCCTCGAAGTCGCCCTGCACGACCCGGGACTCGACCGCGCCGGGCACGGTCGCCAGTTCGTCCCGATACCCGCGCAGCCGCTCGCGCGCGTCATGGTTGTCCTCCGGGCCGGCGATGAAGGCGATATGGCGATGACCGGTGTCGAGCAGGTGGCGGGTCATGGCGCGGGCGCCGCCGTAACTGTCGACATTGAGCGCGGGCAGCGCGCCGCCGGCGCCGCTGTTGAGCAGCACCGCCGGCATGCCGGGGTCCGCGACACCGCCGTGGCCGGCTTCCGACGCGAACGGCGACATCAGCAGCAGCCCATCCACGCGCCCGCGCATGGCGCGCAATGCGGAGGCCTGTTCGTCGGGGTCGCCGTGGTAGCTCGACACCAGCAGGTGCAGGCCGTGCGAGCGCGCCACCGCGTCGATGCCGCGCATGAGCTCGGAGAAGAATTCGCCGTACAGATCCGGCAGCACCACGCCGACGGTCTGGGTCCGGCGGCTGCTGAGACTGCGTGCGGCGTGATGCGGGGTATAGCGCAGTCGATCGGCCACTTCGAAGACGCGCTTGCGCACTTCCGCGGCCACGTTCTCGTGACCGTTGAGTGCGCGCGACACCGTCGCGACCGACACATTCGCCTCACGGGCGACATCTTTGATCGTGATACTCACCCGCCCTCCACGGCTGAGCCCAGCGTGGCGCGGACTGTAATCGTTTCCACACGCATTCGCAAAGATATCGACGGACGCCCTGCAATCCCTGTGCCACGCCGCGCGGCCATGCGGCGCGAGCGACCGGGCATGTTGCGCTGCACGATGATTCTGCGCCGCGGATCAGGCATCGACCGGCGGCGTGGCCTGGATCGACAACGCGTGGATATCGGTCTCCATCAATGCCCCCATCGCATCGTAGATGGCCCGGTGCCGCTGGATCGGCGTCATGCCGGCGAACGCCTGCGCCACGATCTCGACATGGAAATGGCCTCGCCCATCGCGGGCACCGGCATGCTTGGCATGCCGCTGGGAGTCGTCCCGGATCTCGAGTCGTTGTGGCGCGAACGCCTGTTCCAGCGCCGCCCGGATCGCCGGAACGCGAGCCTCGCGCGGCATCGCGTCCGGATGCGGCAGGTCGGCGCTCACGGCAGCACCTTCCGGAACGGCCTGACCTCGACGCGGGCATAGACGCCCGCGGCTACGTAAGGATCCGAGTCCGCCCAGGCGCGCGCGGACTCGATGGATTCGAATTCGGCCACCACCAGGCTGCCGCTGAAGCCGGCCGGGCCCGGGTCCTCGGCGTCGATGGCCGGGCATGGGCCGGCCAGCAGGAGCCGACCGGCGTCGCGCAGCGCTTCGAGCCGCTGCAGGTGGGCGGGACGCGCCGCCTGCCGTTGCGCCAGGACATCGCGTCCGTCGTAGCCTTCGATCACGTACCACATGCAGCGGATCCATCGTTCACCGGGAGCGCGCATTGTATCGGCTCGACTTCCGGCCCCTTGCCGCGCCGCGCCACAACGCCCGTCCGCGGGCCGCACGGTGGCTTGAACGCCCGCCGCGCATACGCTGGACAGCCGCAACGCAAGACCGTAGGCTAGACGACAGTTTCGAGACCGGATCGCAGCGGCCGTCGCTCCAGGACGCCAGATTCGCTGCCAGACCCCGGTTCCGCCCGACGCCTCTCCGCCATCGCACCGCCCCGTTCCGGGCGATGTCGTTCGCGGCGTCCGGCCGCCACGTCCACGCCGTCATCGCCGTCCGGCCGCCTGTCAGGTGGCGGACCGCCGTGGTGGCCGCGACCGGCGGCCGACCATTCCGACACCAGAGTCGGCCCAGAGGGGGCCGCTTCGCGAATGACACAAGCCGGTCAGCCCGTCGCGGATCCCGCGGCCACCGCCGTACCCGCAGCGGCTCCGCAGCAGCAGGAGATGCCGCTGGCGGTGGTGCACGGCCAGCCGGTGCTGCAGATTCCGCAGGATCTGTACATCCCGCCGGATGCGCTCGAAGTCATCCTCGAGGCGTTCGAGGGCCCACTCGATCTGCTGCTGTACCTGATCCGCCGGCAGAACCTGGACATCCTGGATATCCCGGTCGCCGAGATCACCCGCCAGTACGTTGATTACATCAACGTGATGCAGGAGTTGCGGTTCGAACTGGCGGCCGAATATCTGGTGATGGCCGCGATCCTCGCCGAGATCAAGTCGCGCATGCTGTTGCCGCGACCGGTCGCCGAGGAAGGCGAGGAAGGCGATCCACGTGCCGAACTGGTACGCCGCCTGCAGGAGTACGAACGTTTCAAACAGGCCGCTGAGGACATCGACCTGCTTCCGCGAATGGAGCGCGACACCGCCCCGGCGTCTGCGCACCTGCCCGAACAGGCGGAGGTGCGCCTGCCGCCCCCGGTGGAACTGCGCGAGCTGCTGCTGGCGCTGCACGATGTGCTCAAGCGCGCCGAGCTGTTCACCGGCCATGCGATCAAGCGCGATGCGCTGAGCGTGCGGCAGCGGATGGGCGAAGTGCTGACCCGGCTCGAAGACGGCGCGTTCCACCGCTTCGAATCGTTGTTCGAAGCGGGCGAAGGCAAGCTCGGCGTGGTGGTGACCTTGCTGTCGCTGCTGGAGCTCGCCAAGGAACGTCTGCTGGAGATCGTGCAGGAGGCGTCGACGGCGCCGATCTACGTGAAGTCGCTGGCGACCCGCGATGGCGCCGCCGGACAGGTCGAACTGGTCAGCGAGTTCGACGATATCGATGCCGAAGACGACACGCGCGGCGCCTGACCTTGAACCACGAACCCCGCGCGTCGTACGCGTGACCGACCCACACCCGACCGATCACATGGACCAGACCCTGATCAACCGCATCGTCGACGCCGCGCTGCTGGCCGCGAACCAGCCGCTGACGGTCGTGCAACTGCGCGGGTTGTTCACCCTCGACGCGCCGGCACCCGACGGCACCATCGAACAGGCCCTGCAGGATCTGCAGGCCGCCTGCGCCGACCGCGGCGTGGAGCTGGTGGAAGTCGCGTCGGGCTGGCGCTACCAGGTGCGCGGCGACGTGCATGCCTGGGTGGCGCGGCTGTGGACCGAACGCCAGACCCGCTACACCCGTGCCACGCTCGAAACACTCGCGCTGATCGCCTACCGCCAGCCGATCACCCGCGGCGAGATCGAGCAGGTCCGCGGCGTGGCGACCAACAGCAACATCATCAAGGCGCTGGAAGAGCGCGAGTGGATCCGCGTGGTCGGCCATCGCGACATGCCCGGCCGCCCCGAGCTGCTCGGAACCACCAAGACCTTCCTGGACTACTTCGGCCTCAAGCGCCTGGACGAATTGCCGCCGCTGTCGGAGCTGAAGGACTTCGGCGAACTCGAGCCCCAACTCGATCTCGGCAAGGACGACGACACCGGTCAGGCCGACGGCGACACCGCCGCGATGCCGGTCGGTGACACTCCGCTCGACGATGCAGACGCAGCCGCTGGCGCCGATGACCCGACCGGTGCCGACGACGACGTCGATGCGGCCCAGGCCTCGCCCACTGCGACCGGTGACAGCGTCGACACCGCGTCCGACGCGGACGATCCGCCCTCTCGCGACGACACCGTCGACATCGATGTCGACACCACTCGCCCCACCGAAACCACCGAAACCACCGCGGACGATGCCGATTCCGGCACCGCCGCATCCTCGCAACCCGAAACGGATACCGCCCTCGCCGACGACGGCGACAGCACCCGGAGTCAATGATGAAGAACGACAACGACGCCCAGAACACGGGCACCCGCAAACTCTCGCTCAAGCGCGACACCGATGCCCCCGCCGCCCCGCGGCTGGAAGAGCGCCTGCACAAGGTTCTGGCCCAGGCCGGTCTCGGCTCGCGGCGCGCGCTCGAGCAGCGCATCGCCGAGGGCGTGGTCAAGGTCAACGGCGAGCCGGCCCAGGTCGGCATGAGCGTCGGCAGCGGCGACCGCATCGAGATCGACGGCCGCAGCTTCGTCGCCAGCGCGCTGACCGAGCCGGCGCGCATGCTGATCTACAACAAGCCCGAGGGCGAGGTCACCACGCGCGAGGATCCCGAAGGCCGCCCGACCATCTTCGATGCCCTGCCCGTGCTCAAGGGCGCGCGCTGGATCGCCATCGGCCGCCTCGACATCAACACCACCGGCCTGCTGCTGCTCACCACCGACGGCGAGCTGGCCAACGCGATGATGCACCCGTCCTACGAGGTCGAACGCGAGTACGTCTGCCGCGTGCGCGCGCCCGAGGGCGAGGACGTGGTCTCGGAGAAGATCATCGACCGGCTGCGCCGCGGCGTGTCGCTCGACGACGGCCCGGCCAAATTCGACGCGATCGAGCGCATGGGCGGCACCGACTCGCACGACTGGTTCAGCGTGGTGGTCAAGGAAGGCCGCAACCGCGAGGTGCGCCGGCTGTGGGAATCGCAGGGCTGTCAGGTCAGCCGCCTCAAGCGCGTGCGCTACGGGCGCATCGCCCTGCCCCAGCCGTTGCTGCGCGGCCAGTCGCAGGAACTGCCGGCCACTCAGGTCGAAACCCTGCGCCGTGAGCTGAAGCTGGAAGAAGGGCCGCCGCCGGCGCTGACCCTGCAGCCGGTGATCGGCCAGCGCAAGGCGACCAAGGCGACCCTGCACGTGCCGGCCGGCGGTGGCAACGCCTACGTCAACGGCCACAACACCGCCGATGAAGGCCGCGAACTGCGCCGCTTCGACCATGTCCGCGAAGACCGCGGTCGTCGCGGCAACCGCAAGCCGCAGGGCGGCCTGACCGTCAGCGGCGAGGCCGCGGCCAAGCAATCGCAGAAGCCGTTCAAGCAGCGCAAGGACAAGCACAGCCGCGCCCTGCCCGAGGGCAACCCCGCAGCGTTCCGCACCTGGTACGTGCCCGACGGCGTGGAAACCGGCCCATCCGGCCATCGCAACGCGGATGGCCGCGGCCCGAAGAAGCCATACGGCAACAAGAAGCGGCCTGGCGGTGGTGGTGGCAGCCAGGGCGTCTACGGCAGCCCCGGCGGCGGCGGACGTGGTCCAGGCGGAGGCGGCGGTGGTGGGCGCGGTCCTGGTGGCGGCAACGCGGGCGGTCGCGGCGGCGCGGGCGGTCAAGGCCCGCGCAAGCCATACGGTCATCCCGACAGCGCACCGGTCTTTCCGTCCGACCATGCCACCCCCGGCGGATACGGCGCGGGCGCGGGCGAGCGCAATCGCGGCCCCCGTCGCGAGGGCGGCCCGGGCGGCGGCCGCAAGCCCGGTCCCGGCGGCGGGCGCGGTGCACCGCGCAGTGGTGCTCCGCGCAGCGGCCCGCCTCGCGGGGGCGCATCGCGCGGTCCGCGCGGCGGCAATCGCTGACCGCGTAGCTCGAGTACAGGTGCCGCAGTCCGGTCACGTATCACGTGACCGGCGCGTCGCATCGGCGTCCGGGTGCGTGTCCACGACAGCATCCTGTGGCGGCCTATCCAGAACCGCCTCTGCTGGCAAGGCCGTCCGACGCGATGATGCGCACCGCGCCCCGAGTCACCAGGCGGGCTTCCCCTCACGTCGAGCCGCGCGTTCTTTCGCCCTCGATCGTTCCGCAGCGGGATGTCGCCATGCCAACGCGCGTTGAGGCCTGGCGCGCGGGCACGAACCGCCCGACGTCAAGCCTCAGGCGGAGCCCAGCCGGCGCACGCGCCGGACCGTATCCAGCCACAGCGTGCGCACCCGCGCCGGCTCGAGCGGGTCGTCGAGTCGAAGGACGCCATTGACGCCTTCGCGGCCGTCCACGTCGCGGAAGTTTTGTATGGTCGGTCGCGCCGCGACCACACCGACGCATGCCGAGCCGTCGTCGAGCTGCAGCTCCAC
Source organism: Luteimonas abyssi (assembly GCF_001482195.1). Lineage (GTDB taxonomy): Bacteria > Pseudomonadota > Gammaproteobacteria > Xanthomonadales > Xanthomonadaceae > Luteimonas > Luteimonas abyssi. The sequence goes on from NZ_KQ759763.1 coordinate 1,973,180, forward strand.
CTTGGCCTCGTCGTCGAGTTCGACCACGAGCGCTTCGAGCCGCGCGATTTCGTCGGGGTCGGTATGTACGCGTTCGGCGAACTGTCCCATTGCGATGCCCCAGAGTCCGGTGGCGTCGATTTCATCGCAACCGCCGTCAACGCAGCGGCAAATGCATCCTTCCTCCGGGACACCGCGAACGGCCATCCCGGGTACTCGCGCCTGCCGGACCGCGCCGGCGACGGGATCAGCGCGTGCCTGCGCCCGGAAGACCCGCCAGCTCGAAGCGATCGGCATCCAGCATCGCCGGGAACTGCGCACGGAATTCGTGCAGGCGCTGCGCCTGAAGGGTCGTGGTGCTCACCACTTCCTGATCGGCCGCCTCGGCCAGCGGCCTGCCCATGAAGTCGAGCACCGCGCTGTCGCCCGAGTAGGCGATGTCGTTGCCGTCCACGCCGACCCGGTTCAGGCCCACCACGAAGCACAGGTTCTCGATCGCCCGCGCGCGCAGAAGGGTCTGCCAGGCGTAGGCCCGTGCGGCCGGCCAATTCGCCACGAACAACAGCAGATCGAAGTCGAGTTGCCCCGGGCGCTCCACGTCGTAACGGTTCCGGCAGAACACGGGGAACCGGAGATCGAAGCAGACCTGCGGATTGATCCGCCACCCCTTCCATTCCACCGTCAGTCGCTCGCGCCCGGCGGCGTAGCGCTTGTGCTCGTTGGCGTACCGGAACAGATGTCGCTTGTCGTACCAGCGCAACGCGCCGTCGGGCGTCGCCCACAGCAGACGATTGAACACGCCTTCCGCCGTACGCAACTGCACGCTGCCGGTCACCGCCGCATCCAGCGCGGCGGCCTGTTCGCGCACCCACGCCACGGTCGGCCCGTCCATGTCTTCGGCGCGGTCGATGGCATCGTTGCTGAACCCGCTGGTGAAGGTTTCCGGCAACACCACCAGATCGGTGATGCCACGCAGCGGCCCGATCAACCCGCCGTAGTAGTCGCGGTTGGCTTCGGGATCGTGCCAGCGGGTTTCGCCCTGGACGATGGAAACGCGGAGATCCTGGTCTGGGGTCATGAGAGTCGTTCCGTCGGGCGGGAGGCTCGGTGCAGGTGCGTCACAGATCGGCGCGGATGCCGGCGAGGATCATCGACCGGTCCGCCGGAAACGAGGCAAGCCGTGGATATCAGAGTCCACGCAGTCGCTCGATGGCGGCGTCCAGCGTGGCCTCGTTCTTGGCGAAGCACAGCCGCGCCAGGCGCTGGCCCGAAGGTGGCGCTTCGTAGAACGGCGACAGCGGGATCGCGGCCACACCGTGCTCGCGCGTCAGCCAGCGGCAGAACGCCGCGTCGTCCAGGTCGCTGACCGCGGAATAGTCCACCAGCTGGAAGTAGCCACCGGGCACGGCCAGCGGCACAAGCTTCGTCGTCAGCAACTGCTCGCGGAAGCGGTCGCGCTTGGCCTGGTAGAACGCGCCGAGTTGTTCGTAGTGTTCCGGCTCCGCGTCCAGCATCTCCGCGAACGCGTGCTGGGCCGGGGCGAACGTGCAGAACACGTTGTACTGGTGAACCTTGCGGAACTCCGCCGACAGCGCCGGCGGGGCGATGCAGTAGCCGATCTTCCAGCCGGTGCAGTGGTAGGTCTTGCCGAAGCTCGACACCACGAACGCACGCTCGCGCAACGCCGGATAGCACAGCACCGACTCGTGGCGCGCGCCGTCGAACACGATGTGCTCGTAGACCTCGTCGGACAGCAGCCAGATTCCGGTCCCGTCCAGCAGCGCCTGCAGCGCGGCCATGTCGTCGGCGGAGAACATCGCGCCGGACGGGTTGTGCGGGCTGTTGACGATGAGCATGCGCGTGCGCGGTGTCACTGCGGCGCGCACGGTGTCCCAGTCGACGGCGAAGGTCAGCGGATCGAGCGCGACATGCACCGCACGCGCGCCGGCCAGCTCGATCGCCGGCTCGTAGCTGTCGTAGGCCGGATCGAGCACGATGACCTCTTCGCCCGCCCTCACCACCGCATGGATCGCGTTGAACAGCGCCTCGGTGGCGCCGCTGGTCACGGTGATCTCGGCGTCGGCGTCGGGCCGGTGACCGTACACGCGCTCCGTCTTGGCCACGATGGCCTGGCGCAGCGCCGGAACACCGGTCATCGGCGCGTACTGGTTGTGGCCGGCCGCCATCGCACGTCCCAGGGCGTCGACCAGCCGGGGAGGCACTTCGAAATCCGGGAAGCCCTGCCCCAGGTTGACCGCGCCGTGCTCGGCGGCCAACTGCGACATCACGGTGAAGATGGTGGTGCCGACCTTCGGCAGCTTGCTCGGGTTGGGGTTCGACACTGCTAGCCTGTCCGCGGGAGAGGCCCGCGAGTGTAACGTCCGCCATGCAGCCGATCGACGACGCGCGTGCAACCACACTGTTCGATGCCTATCTGCGGGCCCGCTACCGGGTATCGACACCGTCGGGCTGGCTGCCGCTGGAGACCGGCCGGCCGGTCCCCTTGGCACTGCGTCGTGCATTGAGCGGGGTCTCCGCCGAGACGGAGACGGTGGCCACGGCGTTCGGCGTCATCACCGCCTTCAATCCCGGTTCCTCAGCGTGCGACGCCCCGACCAATCGGGCCGCCGACGCCGCCTTGCACGAGGCTCTGCGCGATTCGGCGCCAGGCCGACTCTGGCGTACCCGCGCCAGCGCCGCGGACGGCCGCTGGCCCGAGGACGGCTGGCTGGCATCGGGCCTGACCACGCGGGTACTGGACGCCCTCGCCTGCCGCTTCGGTCAGCTCGGCACCCTCCACGCGGAGGACGACGCGCCCATTCGCCTGCGCCTCGCGATACCCATGCCAGCCGCCCTGCCACCACATCCGCATGTGGATTGGCGGGTGGCTCATCCCCGCTCGAACCGCTCTCTACCGTAGGCACAGTCGCGGCCGAGACCATCCTCGGAACGGCGACGCGGACCGTCCGACGGCCGCGAACGGCGACGCACCGGGCGGCCAGCCCGCTAGAATCGACGGTTGCGCCATCGGCGCCCGTCCATTTTCCGCGTCCGCGCCCCTGCATGCCCGATCCCGTCTTCCACGCCCCGCTGCTCGCCGCACGCGGGCTGCGCTTCAGCCGCAACGAGCAACTGGTGTTCGGCCCGCTCGATTTCGCACTGGACGCCGGCGAAGCCCTGCTGGTGCGCGGCGACAATGGCGCCGGCAAGACCAGCCTGTTGCGGGTCCTGGTCGGCCTGCTTCGCGCGGACGCCGGCGAGGTGGACATCGAGGGCGCCGCCGTGCAGCCCGCGCTGCGTGCCCGGGCCATGGCCTACCTCGGCCACCTCCCGGGCCTGAAGGCCGAACTCGGTGCGCTGGAGAACCTGCGGTACCTGTGCGCGCTGCAGGGCCGCCGCCCGGGCCAGGACATGGCGCAGGCGCTCGCGACGGTGGGCCTGGCCGGCTACGAGGACACCCCGGCCGGGAAGCTCTCGGCCGGGCAACGCAAGCGACTGTCGCTCGCGCGGCTGTGGCTGTCCCCGGCGCCGCTGTGGTTGCTCGACGAGCCCTACGCCAATCTCGACCTGGAAGGCATCGAACTGGTCAACCGGATGGTGCAGGCCCATCTGCACGCCGGCGGTGCCGCCCTGGTGACCACCCACGGCGCCTACGCCGCGCCACCGGTCCGCACCCGTGAACTGGTCCTGCCGACCGGCCCGACACCGCCTGTCCCGGCCGACGACATCGCGGACGATCTCCGGACGGACCATCCTCGCGCTGCTGACCCTGCGGTGCGGACCGGCGCCGGCCCGGCGCCGGCTCCGGCCACGGACGCGGACACGGACACGGACACGGCCACCGCCACTTCGGACCCTCAGCGGTCCGCCACGCCGGCAGCAGCGTGGAACCGTGCGGCCAGCCTGCCCACCCTGGCCGGATCCGCCGCCGCCCTCGTCGCCCGCGACCTGCGCCTGCTCTGGCACCGCCGCGGCGACGCGTTCCAGCCGGTACTGTTCGCGGTGCTGGTGGTGGTGCTGTTCGGGCTGGCGCTGGGCGGCGAGCGCACGACCCTGGCCGGTGTTTCCGCCGGCGTGCTCTGGGTCGCCGTGCTGCTGTCCGGGCTGCTCGCGCTCGACACCCTGTTCCGCGGCGATGCCGAGGACGGTTCGCTCGAACAATGGATGCTCTCGCCGGTCCCGCTGGCCTGGCTGGTGCTGGTGCGCACGGCCGTGCATTGGGCGACCACCGCGCTGCCGCTGATCCTCGCCGCGCCGTTGCTGGCCGAACTCATGCAACTGCCGCGCATGCAGCTGCCCGCCCTGCTGGCCGGACTGGCGCTGGGCACGCCGCTGTTGAGCCTGATCGGCGCGGTGGTGGCGGCATTGACCGTCGGGATGCGCCGCTCGGGTATCCTGTTGGCCCTGCTGGCATTACCGTTGTACGTGCCGGTGCTGGTGTTCGGCGCCGGCAGCGTCGCACTGGCGGGCCAGGGGCAGGATCCGACCGGGGGGCTGCTGCTGCTCGCCGCGGGGCTGGTCCTGGCGCTGGTCCTGGCACCGGTGACCGCAGCGGCCGCCATCCGCATCGCTCTCCATTGACCGCAGCGCCCGCTCCGGCGGGCGGCCACGAAGATCGAATGAATCCTGTCCTGCGCTGGTTCCACCAACTCGGATCGCCCCCCACCTTCGATCGCTTCGCCGCGCGTTGGGCGCCGTGGGGCTACGGGCTCGGTCTGCTGGTGATGGCCTGGGGCATGTACGGCGCGCTGTTCGTGGTACCCGCCGATTATCAGCAGGGCGACAGCTACCGGATCCTCTACATCCACGTGCCCAGCGCCTGGATGAGCCTCGCCGTGTACGCGCTGATGGCGCTCTACGCCGCGATCGCGCTGATCTGGCGGATCAAGCTGTGCGAAATCCTCGCCATGGCCTGCGCCCCGATCGGCGCGGCGTTCACCCTGATCACGCTCGCCACCGGCAGCATCTGGGGCAAGCCGATGTGGGGCACCTGGTGGGACTGGGATCCGCGCCTGACCACCGAGCTCATCCTGCTCTTCATGTATCTGGGCGTGATCGGCCTGTACCACGCGATCGAAGACCGCCGCGCCGCCGCGCGCGCCGCGTCGCTGCTGGCCATCGTCGGCGTGGCGCTGCTGCCGGTGATCCGCTATTCGGTGGTTTGGTGGAATTCCCTGCACCAGGGCCAGACCATCCGCGTGTTCGGCGAATCGTCGATGGACCCGAGCATGATGCCGCCGCTGATCTGGATGGTGATCGGCACCAAGCTGTGGTTCGTCGGCTCGCTGCTCAACCGCGCCCGCGCCGACAATCTCTACCGCGAGGGCGGCAAGGACTGGGTGCGCAAGATGGCACAGGAGCGCACATGAGTTACCTTCAATACGTCGTGGCCGCTTACCTGGTCTTCGTAGCGGTGCTGTTGTGGGACTTCGTCGCCCCGCGCATCCGCATCCGCCGCCTGTTGCGCGGTGTCCGCCTGCTGGCGGCACGGCGCGCGGGCAAGCCACACGCAACCGGTGAACTGACCCGATGAATCCGATCCGCCGCCGCCGCCTCTGGTTCGTCGTCGCGCTCGTCGCGGCGGCCGGCCTCGCGACGACCCTGGTCGCCTTCGCACTGCAACGCAACATCGCCTACCTCTACACCCCGGCCGAGGTGCTGGACGGCCGCGCCGGAGAATCGGCGACGTCCGGCGAGGCCCGTTTCCGACTCGGCGGCATGGTCGCGGAGGGCTCGTTCCAGCGCCCGTCGGGCTCGCTGGAATCGCGCTTCCTGGTGTCCGACGGCGATGCGGTGCTGCCGGTGACCTACAGCGGCCTGCTGCCGGACCTGTTCCGCGAGAATCAGGCCGTCGTCGCCACAGGCCGCATGCGCGACGGCGTGTTCGTCGCCGAGGACGTGCTGGCCCGGCACGACGAGACCTACATTCCGAAAGAGCTGGCCGACAAGATGGGCCTGGCCCACGAGCGGCACGGCGTGGACACGCCGGCAGGCACCTACGAGTGATGGCGCACGCATTGGCGCCCGTTCCCGGCGACCGGATCCCGCCTCGCCGTCCATACCGAACACGGTCGGTGCGGCGCATCGGCCACGCGGCGCGCGGCACCGGAACGGCCGCCTGCACGCAAGCGATGCCCGCACGGTCTAACCACGCGCAGCACGTGAGCGCGAGGCGCACGGAGGCCCGGCATGCTGCCTGAGTTCGGCCAGATCGTGCTGCTGCTCGCGCTGCTGGCGTCGGTGGTGCAGACCGCCTTGCCGCTGTTCGGCGCTCAGCGCGGCATCCCTGCATGGATGGACACCGCGCGCCCGGCCGCCTACGCGCAGCTGGCCCTGGTGTTCGTCGCCTGGCTGCTGCTGACCTGGGCGTTCGTGTCGCAGGATTTCTCGGTCCGCTACGTGGCCGAGAACTCGAACTCGCTGCTGCCGATGATCTACCGGATCACCGCGGTCTGGGGCAACCACGAGGGCTCGCTGCTGTTCTGGGTGCTGATCATCGCGCTGTGGAACGGTGCGGTGGCGCGCTGGTCGCGCAGCCTGCCGCCAGAGGTCATCGCCCGCGTGCTGGCGGTGATGGGCGCGGTGTCGCTGGGGTTCCTGGCATTCCTGATCTTCACCAGCAACCCCTTCGAACGCCTGCTGCCGGCCGCGCTGGAAGGCCGCGACCTCAATCCGCTGTTGCAGGACCCGGGGATGATCGTCCACCCGCCGATGCTGTACGTCGGCTACGCGGGCTTCGTGGTGCCGTTCGCGTTCGCGATCGCAGCGTTGCTCGACGGCAAGGTCGACGCGCGCTGGCTGCGCTGGACCCGACCCTGGACCAACGTCGCCTGGGCGTTCCTGACCGCCGGCATCGCGCTGGGCAGCTGGTGGGCCTATTACGAGCTCGGCTGGGGCGGCTGGTGGTTCTGGGATCCGGTGGAGAACGCCAGCTTCATGCCGTGGCTGGCGGGCGCGGCGCTGATCCACTCGCAGGCGGTCACCGAAAAACGCGGCAGTTTCCGCGGCTGGACCCTGCTGCTGGCGATCGCCACGTTCTCGCTGTCGCTGCTGGGCGCGTTCCTGGTGCGCTCGGGCGTGCTGACCAGCGTGCACAGTTTCGCCGCGGATCCGTCGCGCGGGCTGTTCATCCTGGTGTTCCTGGGCATCGTGGTCGGCGGCTCGCTGCTGCTGTATGCGTTGCGCGCACCCGACGTGCGCGACGGCAAGCCGTTCGCCGGCACCTCGCGCGAAACGCTGCTGCTGCTCAACAACCTGCTGCTGGTCGCGGCTTGCGCCATGGTGCTGCTGGGGACGCTGTACCCGTTGCTGGCCGACGCGCTGGACATGGGCAAGATCTCCGTCGGCCCACCCTACTTCGGCCTGCTGTTCCTGCTGCTGATGGCGCCGCTGGTACTGCTGCTGCCGTTCGGCCCGCTGGTGCGCTGGCAGCGCGACGAATCGCGACGGGTCACGCGCGTGCTGATGCCGTGGGCGGTGTTGGCGTTGCTGACCGGCGCGGTCGGCTTCTTCCTCGCCCCGCAGGGCCCTTGGAAAGTCGCGATGGGCCTGACCGGCGCGCTGTGGGTCGGTGCAGGCACCGCATATTTCGTGTGGACGCGCGTGCGCGGCCGTGGACGGTTCACCCCGGAGATGGTCGGCATGTTGCTGGGACACTTCGGCGTGGCCGTGTTCCTGGTCGGCGCATTGCTGGTGGAAGCGATGAACGTGCAGCGCGAGGTCGCGCTGCGTCCGGGGCAGACGCTCGAGATCGGCAAGCACGCCTTCCGCTTCGAGGGTGTCGAACGTACGCAGGGCCCAAATTACGTCTCCGACTACGGCAGCGTGACCTATCTACGCCAAGGCGGCGACGTGACCCTGCTGCATCCCGAGAAACGCCACTACGCCAGCGGCGGCCAGGTGATGACCGAGGCCGCGATCCGTCCCGGCGTGCTCGGCGATGTCTACGTGGCACTGGGCGAGCCGCTCGGTGACGATGCCTGGGCGGTGCGCGCGCATGTGAAACCGTTCGTCCGCTGGATCTGGGCCGGTGCTGCTTTGATGGCGCTCGGCGGCCTGGTGACCGCAGTGGACCGGCGCTTCCGGCCGGCAGCGCGCTCGCCTCGCGACAAGACGGGTGGTCCCGATGGCCGCGGCCGGCACGACGGCGATGCCCCTGCTCCGGCGATGCCGGGGAGTGGGCGCCTGGATTCTGGTTCCAGCGCGGGTGCGGGTTCGACCGATGAGGTGGGCGCCGCCTCGACCGGCGCCCCGGCGGCACGTTCTTCGACAGGCGGCCGTGGTACCGATTCGATGGCCGCCGGTGATGCGAGCGACGCCGCCACCGCGCGGGCCGACGCGCGGTCCGTGGCCGACCCCGGCCGGGAACCCGCGCCATGAAGTTGCAACGCTGGCTGCCCCTGATCGTCTTCGGCGTCATCGCCGCCCTCCTCGCCGCGGGCGTGTGGATGAGCCGCGATCCCGACCGCGATGCCCTGCCCTCGCAGCTGATCGGCAAACCCGCTCCCGCATTCCGCCTGCCGGTGCTGCACGAGGCCGGCCGACTGGTCACCGACCAGGATCTGCGCGGCGCGCCGTACGTGCTCAACGTCTGGGGCAGCTGGTGTCCCGGCTGCCGCGAGGAACACGGCGTGCTGACCCGCTTCGCCGAAACCCGGCGTGTGCGCGTGATCGGTTTCAACTGGAAGGACGAGCGTGCCGACGCGCTGCGCTGGCTGGAACAGTTCGGCAATCCCTACTGGACGGTGCTGGTGGACTACGACGGCCACGCGGCCATCGACTGGGGCATCTACGGCGCACCGGAGACCTTCCTGGTCGATGCCGAAGGCGTGGTGCGCTGGAAGCACGTCGGCCCGATGACCGATGCCATCGTGCGCGACCGCCTGGTGCCTGCGCTGGAGGCGATCGACGGATGAACGGCCTGTCGCGCACCGGCATTTCACTGCTGGCGCCGCTGGCGCTCGTGCTCGCGCTGCTGGCGCCCGGCCGTGCGCCGGCGCAACCGGCCCAGGATGCCGCGCCGCTGGTCTTCGCCGATGCTGCCGAAGAAACCCGCTTCCGCCGTCTGGTGGCCGAACTGCGCTGCGTGATGTGCCAGAACCAGTCGCTGTCGGATTCCAACGCGCAGATCGCCCACGACCTGCGCCGCGAAGTGCTCATGCTCATGCGTCGCGACATGAGCGATGCCGAGGTCCGCCAGTACCTGGTCGACCGCTACGGCGAGTTCGTGCTTTACCGGCCACGCGTAGAACCGGCCACCTGGCTGCTCTGGTTCGGCCCGCTGCTGCTGGTGCTCGGCGGCGGCGCGACGGTGGTGTGGATCGTGCGTCGCCGCAGCGGCGACCGCCCCGTACCGCACGACGACACCCAGGAGTGGTGATGACGCTGTTCGTTGTGATCTCCCTGCTGCTGGCCGCGATCACCGGTGCCGTCCTGGCCTGGCCGCTGCGCCGCACGCGCGCAGTGTTCATCGCCTTCATCGTCGCGGTGCCGGTCCTGGCGCTGGGCCTCTACACCTTGATCGGCGTCCCTGCCGCACTCGACCCCGGCCAGCGCCGCGCGCCCGGCACGCTCGACGAGGCCATCGCGCAACTGCAGGCCGACCTGCAACGCGACCCGCGCCAGATCGAAGGCTGGCGCCTGCTCGGCCGCGCACTGCAGGAACAGGGGCGCTTCGACGCCTCCCGCGACGCCTTCGGCCAGGCCGCCCGGCTGGACCCGGAGAACCTCGGCGTGCAGGTCGAATACGCCGAATCCCGTTCCCGCGCCCACCCCGAGCGCCGCTTCGACGACGAGGCCATCTCCGTGCTCGAACAGGTGCTGGCGTACGACCCCGGTCAGGAACGCGCCCGCCTGTTCCTCGGCATCGCGTACCGGCAGGCCGGCCGCGACGCCGACGCCGCCAGCACCTGGGAATCGCTGCTACCCGACCTCGGCCCACAGGCCGCCGCGGGCCTGCGCGCACAGATCGACGACGCCCGCCTCGCCGCCGGTCTCGACCCGCTGCCGGCCGTCGCCGACGCACCCGCACAGGACGCAGCGGACGCCGGCCACACCGTGCGCGTCCGGGTCACCGTGGACCCCGACTACGCCGCCCGCATCCACCTCGACCCCGAGTCCGTGCTCTTCGTCCTCGCCCGCGTGCCCGGCGGCCCGCCGATGCCCGTCGCCGTCCAGCGCCGCCGCGTGGCCGACCTGCCGTTCGAACTCACCCTGAGCGACGCCGACAGCCCGATGCCCACGCAGACGCTCTCTGCGCTGGAGGATGTCGAGATCGTCGCCCGGGTCTCGGCGTCCGGCACGGCCACGCCGTCCGACGGCGATCTCAATTCGCGGCCTGTCCGCGTGCGCCTGCCGGCCGAAGGCGTGGTCGAACTGGTGATCGGCGCCGCGCCGTAGCGAACACTAAGACGGCCGAAGCATCCCTTCTTCCGCAGGATGGAGAAGGTCAGGTGCCAGAAAGATCTACTCATCCGGTGTCTGGGCGGCGGGGGAGCTTACGGCCTCACCGCATGCCTCGTTGAAGGCGTACAGATACCCCGAGGCACAGCAGGTGGGTGCTATAGCGGAAACTGGTGATATCGACTAGGCAACTACATCAAAACCGAGAGGAGCCACCAGAGCCCGGCCACCACGGCAGCAAGCCCTACAACGAAGCAGATCATGGGCCAGCCCAGCTCGTAGAAATCGTACTTGCCATTGCTGCGCCAATCCTTCCGGTGGGGATCGTCCGGGTCCACCTGACAGGCGGCATCCACCTCTGCAGGCCAGACCGGCACCTTGCTGGTGGACATCGCCAGCCAGCGGCCCAAGATCGTCAAGGCTGCAATGGGAGACCCGATCAACTGCGCAACCGGTTGGTTGGCCGCCATTGCGAACGTGCGCACGATCCCGAACGCCAGCCCTTCACGCCGGCCATCAACAGGCAAACGAAGTGTCACTGCCTCCTCACGATCGCACTGCTCCACACCGTCCGGTTCTTGCATGTAACGGCGGATGTATTCCCAAAACTGCAAGAGCTTTTCTTTGTCACGAAATTCGTAATAGACCAAAGTGAATGTATCTATCACCGTTTTTCCGTCACCGGCCAAAACATGCGCACGCACATCAACACTCTTTCCAAACAGGGGCAGATTATTCTCGCGCATACAGAGAAACAACGCGTCCCACGGAACGGTCAAAACCGTGTCGCCCGGCCGGGTAACATGCACCTGCCTGGTTTTTCGGTTGAGACGGATCGGGTAATGGGTCATGCGAAAAATATCGAATCGCATGCCTCTGTAACCAGCCCAAATAAAGAACAAAAGCACACTTCCCGTCAAAATAAAAAAAAACCCATCCGCCCAAATCGTTGTCGTTAATGGCCAGCCACAAAAATGCCACGAATGGAATCAAACCAAGAAGTAAGATCATCGCGCCTTGCCAAGCTGCAAATCCCCTTACCGGATACCATCGGTCCACTAGTTCAAGATAGGTGCTGTTGAGCTTGATGACTGACAATCCATCCATTGGCTCGGTACTGGCTTGCCTGTCCAGCTTCAACCGATTGGCCCGCTCCTGATCGGTCAGGGCACGGTTTATCTTGTAGTCACGTTGGTAGTTGTGCTTACCGTCCTTGCCGAATCCCGTGAGATCCATTGCCTAACCCGCCTGCGGTATCGGGGTGGGAACTGCCTCATCTTCGGTTTCATCGTCGCCAGCTTTCATGCCGAGCGCCCGCATCGCCACCTCGAACTGTTCCATCTCCACCTCAAACTCCTGATAGCGATCACCTTCATCAAGTGCCCCGAACAAACATCGTTCCATCCACTCTTGCAACTCGTTCGTCTTGAGGAACTCAATCAACAGATCGATTGCGATGCCGACAATCACCGGTACGATACCGATACTCGTGGCTACCGCTACAAAAGCGACGAGAGCAACCACCAGATGCCGCCCACGACCACCGCCAGCCCGATCACGAAGCAAACTGCAGGCCACCACAGCTCGTAGAAATCGTACTGGCCGTTGCTGCGCCAATTCTTCTGGTAGGGGTCGTCGGCATCTATCTGACATGCCGCTTCCACTTCCGCAGGCCAGACCGGCACCTTGCTGGTATACATAGAAAACCAGCGACCCATCACCGTCAGGGCCGCGATGGGCGATGCGATCAATTGGATCGCCAGTTGGTTGGCCGCCATCGCAAAGGTGCGTACGATGCCGAAGGCCAGCCCTTCACGGCGGCCGTCCACCGGCAAGCACAGACTGACCTCTTGATGGCATTGCTCCACACCATCCGGCTCTTCCATGTAGCGACGGATGTACTCCCATAGCTGCATGAGTTCGTCCCTGCCGCTGAACTCGTGGTAGGCAAGGGTGAAGGTATCCTTCACCGTTTCACCATCCTCGTCCAGAATATGCGCACGCACATCCTGGCTCGACTGCCACATGGTCAACTCGTTCTTCACCGCACACAGGAACAGCCGATCCCACGGCGCCTGCAAGACCGTCCCATCTGGCCGAAAAGCATAAACCTTCCGGGTCTTGCGGTTGAGGCGAATTGGGTAATGCGTCTGGCGAAAGGCTTCAGTGTGCACCATGGAAAGCGCCGCCCAGCCAAAGAGGCCGAAAACTGGCGCAACAAAAGCCAGGGTCATCCATCCCGCAAACTCATTCCGCTCAAACGCGATAAGCGCAAGTGCTGCAACAAACCCCATACACGGAATAGCGATCATCGCACCCATCCATGTCCACCACCCCTTGACCGGATACCAACGATCCACCAACTCAAGGTAAGTGCTGTTGAGCTTGATGACCGACAACCAGTCCTGCGGTTCGGAACTTGCCTGCTTGTCCGACCTCAACTGGCTTGCCCGCTCCTCATCGGTCAACGGCCGGTTGAGCTTGTAGCGAATGAATCTGCCGAGTCCGGTGTAATCCATCGGTCACCTGCTGCGGAACCAACGTCGGATTCGACGCATTCTCGGATTCGTGCTCTCGGAAAAAAATCACATCACAACCGAGAACAACCACCAAAGACCGGCCACCACGGCGGCAAGCCCGACCACGAAGCATATCGCCGGCCAGCCCAGTTCATGGAAACCGTACTCGCCGTTGCTGCGCCAATCCTTCCGGTAGGGGTCGTCCGGGTCGACCTGACAGGCGGCCTCCACCTCCGCCGGCCAGGCCGGCACCTTGCTGGTGGACATCGCTAGCCAGCGGCCCAGGATCGTCAAGGCTGCAATGGGAGACCCGATCAACTGCGCAACCGGTTGGTTGGCCGCCATTGCGAACGTGCGCACGATCCCGAACGCCAGCCCTTCACGCCGGCCATCAACAGGCAAACGAAGTGTCACCGCTTCCTCACGATCGCATTGCTCCACACCATCGGGCTCTTGCATATAGCGGCGGATGTATTCCCAAAGCTGCATGAGCTTCTCTTTGTCACGAAACTCGTAATAGGCCAAAGTGAATGTGTCTATCACCGTTTCGCCATCATTGGCCAACACATGCGCGCGCACATCAACGCTCTTTCCGAACAGAGGCAAATCATTCTCACGCACACAGAGAAACAATGCATCCCATGGGATGGTCAGAACCGTGTCGCCCGGCCGGGTGACATGCACCTGCCTGGTTTTTCGGTTGAGACGGATCGGATAATGAGTCATGCGAAAAATATCGAATCGCATCCCCTTGCAGCCAATCCATGAAAAAAAAGCAAAGATTGGCGCCGCCATTGCAAAGGAAATCCAACCAGAAGAGTTTTTCATATCCAGAGCCAACCAACCGAACGCGACTAGAGATGCAACTCCTAGCAAAAAAATCATCCCACCTTGCCAAGCTGCAAAACCCCTTACCGGGTACCAGCGATCCACCAGTTCCAAATAGGTGCTATTGAGCTTGATGACCGATAATCCATCCATCGGTTCAGTGCTGGCCTGCTTGTCCAGCTTTAACCGGCTGACTCGCTCCTCATCGGTCAGGGGCCGATCGATCTTGTAGTTGTGCTTGCCATCCTTGCCGAATCCCGTGAGGTCCATGGCTTAACCCGCCTGCGGTATCAGGGCAGGATCTGCCTCATCTTCTATTTCATCATTCCCAGCCTTCATGCCGAGCGCCCGCATCGCCATCTCGAACTGTTCCATCTCCACCTCAAACTCCTGATAGCGATCACCTTCATCCAGCGCCCCGAACAAGCATCGCTCCATCCACTCTTGCAGTTCGTTCGTCTTGAGAAACTCAATCAAAAGAGCGATTGCGATGCCGACAATCACCAATACGATGCCGATACCTGTGGCGACCGCGGCCGTCAGGCCAAATATACTGGCACCCCAAGCGGTGAATAGAACTGCCGCTCCAAATCCAGTTCCTGCAGAAACGAGATAGAGCGCCACCATGCCTACGTTACCTTTCCGGGCTTCCCTATAGGCATTGACAGAATCCATTACCGCCATAATCCCGGCCGTCACGATTCCAAGCCCTCTACTGATCCTGCCAGTCCACTCCACCCATGTCCTCCCTGCCCACTTCGCCAACCGCACACTCCCCGCCTTAGCACCATCCACAATCCCATCGTGAAGCAGATTGCCCACGCCGCCCACAATTGCAGCCACCGACGTCCCAAACCGCCAATTGCTCTCTACCCGGCGGTGCTCCATCGTCGCGTCCAGTTTGCCCGCCATCTGCTTGGCATCCACGATCTGCAGGATCAGGCCCACTACCGCCAGCCGCGCATTCGTCCCGAACATCGCCCGGAACCGGGCCAGTCCGTTCTTCGGCCATTCGTCCATCGTCAGCACCGTCAACGCCGCCTGATCCGCGCGTTCCGCCGCGGCGCCCCCGCCAGCGATCTGGCCCAGCGCGAACCGGTCCACCCGGAGCGTCACTTGTCCGGGCGCAAAGCGCCCGCCCGGTCCCCGCGTCTGCGTGACGTGGCGACGTCCACGGGAGCGAATCTGCAACTGCCGCTTAAGCAGGCCGGCGTCGATGTCGCCCAGCGCCTCCGGGTTGACCTGCTTCATCATCTCCACCATCACGTCCAGCGCCTGATCCACCGTGCCTGCGTGCGTGAGCGGCAGGATCGGAGCATGGCTGATCACCCCCAAGGACACCAACAGTCGTCCGGCCGTGTGGTCGATCATGCCGTCGACCACCTTGATCACGGGGCCGCCCAAGGCCACCAGGAGTTGGGCCGCCAGATTCTGGCCCCCATTGTTCACGTGCCCCAGGCTTTCCTGGTAGACGCTGACCAAAGTACCCCACTCGATGGACGGCAGTTCGCTCTTGGGCAGCCCAGCGCTGGGTACCGCCTCGTTCAGTGCGTCGATCACGTCCTGTTGGTTATGCACCAGCGCGCGTTGCAGCAGGTTGCCCGGATCTTCCGTATTGGCCGACAACCACTCGACGTAGTTATCGAAGCAGACCTGGTTCTGCTGCGTATCCTGGATGCACAGCAACAGCGTTTGCACATAACCGGCACCCGAGTCGCCATCTGCCTCGTCATGGTTGCATTCAAAGCATGCCGCAGTTGCCGGGCCGCGCAACCAGGCCTGATGCGCATGCGCCAACGGTACCAGCACCCCCTGGTCGTAGTCTTCCAGCCTGGGTTGGTAAACCGTTTCACGCCACTGCTCCGGCTCGCCGGGCCGCAGCTTGCTTCGATACTTTCTCCAAGCTCTGTCGGCAGCACGCTCCAGGTCGTCTTCACTCAGGCCATCCGCGGCTTCCTGCCGGGCGGCCTCCAGCTTCGCCTCCCATTCGGCTCGATAGCCGGGTTCGGCGCGCAGTCGCTGCTCATGGCGCTTGATGAATTCGTAGCGGCCGTCGCGCCCGCTGATATAGAAGGGATAGTTCCAGGAATGGGCGCGCCAGACTGCCTGGCGTTCTGCATCACGAAGCGCGTCCAGCTCCGCGTTGTTGCGGATGGCCTCTTCCAGCGAGTCCACCAAGGCCGAGATCGCCAAGGGCCTCTGCAATTCGTCTGCTTCGAGAAACTCGTTCAACCTGGCGCCCATCAGGCTGGCAAGCTCCATGGTGATGCCCGTCGGGTCGTCCAACGCCACCAGCATCGCCTTTGCACCAGCCTTCTCCGCGGCGGCTTCCGCCCAGGTGATCAGGCCGTCGGCTTCATGTCTGGCACCATTGAAGCGGTGCGGGGAGAAATCGAACGCCGGATTCGCCCAGACCTCGATCTCCTCCAGATCGATCAATGGAACAACCTCTCCGGTTCTGGGATCAAGCATCGCCCGCGTCGATGTCGGCGGCGAGGCGTCTCCTCCCCGCTGCGTGCCCTCACGAACGAATTCGTTCACTACCTCCTTCAGGCGCGTGAACTCCGCCGTGTGTGGCTGACTTGTGTCGCCGCCCGCCCACTGCCCCACTTCGACCGGCCGCATATGCCGCTCGCGGTATGCGTGCCGGCGATGACGAGCGAGCACCTGCGGCGTCCATGCCGTATCAGAGAATCCCAGCCACAGACGAGTCGCATTGACAGCGTCAGGCACGGTGATACACCGTGCAATGAACTCTTCACCCGTACGGAAACAACTGAATTCGATGTTGTCGGCATCGGGCGGCGTGGTGTCCTCGATGTCGAACTCGTACAAGTAGCCGAGTTCGGTCACCAGATAGGCCTTCCACTCGCCCCGCGCTTCATTGAAGGCATACAGATAGCCAGGGCGTAGCAGGCGGGTGGTGTAGCACGCGCTGTCCGCCGGCAGGGCGATATCGGTCACGCCCGCTCCGAAGCCAGATGGCAAATCAAGCGCCTTCCATCGAGGGTGCGATTCGTCGTAATCGGTACGCGCCACAGCGTAACGGAGCGGCAGAATCGGCAAGCCCGTCTTCTCACAGAAGGGGCACTTGGCAGTCGGTTCGGTCATTGGGGTCTCCTCGCTTCCATTGCGACGGATGGGGTTTCAAGTTCGGCAGCCAGACAACGCAGCCGGGCAGAGTCGAGATCGCGGCAAGCTTCAGAGTAGGAAATAGCACCACTCTGGGCGCGGCTCAGTCTTTCAAGGAGGTCCGGATGGCGATGGACGCCTGGGTAGCGCAGTTCCAAGGTGGCGTACTGGCGACGATCTACTTCGTCCTGCAAGCGGTGCAGCGTCAATGACTCCCCCAGCACGGCATCCGCACGTCTCCAAAGGTCAGCTTGACCGAGCAAGTCCGGTTCGGAGCGCGCCCACGTACTGAGAGAGCGATTGAGCAGACCCAAACGCTTGAGCGTGTCCCACTGCTCCAGGGTTGGTGTCATCCGCATCGAACCCTGAGCGCCCTCGCGCAGGTACTGCTGCCAGCCATGCTGGGGGTCACACCAGCTCCAGTGCGTAATGCCCCCTAGCAATGCAAGACGTTGTTTCTGATTCAACAGCCACAACAGATGCCGGAACACGACCGGATCGTAGTAGCGCAGCAGAGCTTGCTCGCGTGCTGGCGGCGGCCCCCTCAGGACCATCTGTCGACGAAGATGTACCACCAATTCTTTCCATGGGACGGGCGCACGCAGCAAGGCACTGAAGAAGGGCTTGCGGCTGTGGCGCCGGTGAGCGCCATCACGATCAAGCAAGTCGATTCGCTCGTCATGCGGCAACCGAGAAAATTGCAACAGCAACGGGTACAACCCCGCATCCTTGGCTTCTTCGGGGGCCACTGATTCAATCGGTAGGTCCTGCCAGAACTGGGAATCTACCTGCAGCGGATTAATCAACGCGTAGTCGTGTGCCAAAAGGCGTCGATGGTCAAGGTCTTGCATCTCAGCCGCCAACGACAACAGCTTCGCCTGCGGCGTCAGCGCCTCTAGACTTGAACTCGCATGCGCTCAAGTCACCACCACCCAGCGTCGGTGCTTGCCCACTCGCACTCCTCGGCCCCGTGAACTCCCGGCTGCTGCCCTTGAACTCAACCACCCCCGGCGCGCCCAGCTCGATGTTGCCGCCCTCGATCTTCAGGTAGGCGCCCTGCGCGGTCAGCAGCACATGTTTGCTCGGCGCGGCGATCTCCACACCAGATTGCGTGCTGGCTACGGTGATCTTCGTCTTCGCCGCCACCTTGGCTTCGTTCTTGTGCGCCCGCGCACTCGCCTTGCCCTGTGCGGCATGCAGCGCGATGCCGGTTTCCTGGTTAGGCTTGCCGCCCGGCGCGTCGCCGCCCTGGGTGAACAGCGCGATGCCGCCGCCGGCGGCGATCACCGTGCCGGCCTGGCTGGCCCAGTCGAGATCGCCGTTGGCAGTCAGGGTGGTCTGGGTGCCCGACACCCACGCCTGGTCAGCCGGGGTCAGGCTCATCACGCCGTCGGGGCTCGAGCCCAGCAGGTGCGGGGCGCTCCAGCCCGGCACTTCGCCTTCGCCGCCGCCGATGGCGCTGTCGCCCTCGCCGCCCCCTGCGCTGCCCTGCTGGGTCGCCTTCAAGGCGTCCTGCAGTTGGGTGAGGCTGTCCTGGGCCGGCAGTGTGTCGCCGTCGTCGGGCAGGATCGCTTCCTGACTCTTGGCGGTATCGGCCAGGGCCTGCAGCAACTGGGTGCCGGCATCGAGCTGGGCCAGGCCGTCGGTGGCGGTGAGGTGCTGGGCGCCGGACTCGGTGGTCAGCAGCAGGCCCTGCCCGGCGCGGATCGCGCCGCTGGCCTGGGTGGACAGTTCCGCACCGAAGCCGCGTTCGGTCTCGCGCACGTTGTCCTCGCCGCCCTTGATGTGGCCGAGCGTCAGCGTGGTGGCATGCTGGGTGGTACTGGCCTGGGCACGGCCCTGGCCGGGCGTGTCGTCGAGGCGCAGTTGCTGGTAGCCGCCGCTGCCGGTCTGGCTGTCGGCCAGTGCCTGGGATTTGAAGCCGGTGAAGACAGCGGCATGGTCGTTGCCGTCGAACCAGGCTGCGGCGTTGCCGGTGGCGCCGCCACCGCCGCCGGCGATCTGGTTGTGCGCGGCATCGTCCTGGCCACGGCCGTTGTAGAGGCTGCCCACCACCACCGGGCGGTCGATGTCGCCTTCCAGAAACGCCACCAGCACTTCCTGGCCCTTGCGCGGCAGCAGCACGCCGCCCCAGTTGTCGCCGGCCCACGGGGTCGCCACGCGCACCCAGGTCCAGGCGCCGTCGGTGCCGGGCGCGTTGTCGTCTCCGGCCGGATGGGCCTGCCCACCGCTGGCGTCGCCGCCGCGTTGCCAGGCGAACTGCACCTTGATGCGGTCGTCGCGGTCGGTGGTCAGGGGGGCGCCGTCGCTGACGACGATGGCGCTCTGGGTGCCGTAGACGGTGGGCTTCGGGTGCAGGCGCGTGCCGTGGCCGTCGCGAGTGCGAGGGCGGTAGGCGATGTCGGCCGGGAGCGTGTGGAAGTGGTTGCGGTAGAAGTCGGCTTCGCTGTCCGCGCTCGCGGCGGACGAGCTGCCCTCACCCCTGCCCCTCTCCCGCTTGCGGGAGAGGGGTTCCAAGGCATGGGGCGTGGCGGTTGCACTGCCGCCGAGGGATTCGGGGAGGGCGAGGCCCGGCAGGGCGATGGGGCCCAGGGTCTGTTCGAGGGTGTCGAAGATCTCGGCGCCCAGGTTGTTGCGGGCGACGTGATCCACGCGCACGCACAGATGTTCTCCGTCGCCGGCCTGCGGGTGCTGGGTGACGGTGAAGCGGCCACCCGGGGCCAAGCGGCGCCAGCTGCCGCCGCCGGTGCCCATGCGACCGGCGGCCTGCAGGCCTTCGATCTGGCGGCGGGCCAGACGGTCGCCGTGGGCGCTGTCCACCCAGGCATAGGGGCCGGCGGTGTCGATGTCCTCGGCGATCACGTCGCCGGGCACGTCGGCCTCGGCCGAGGCCGGGCGCAGGCCCAGGCTGCGGTAGTCCCAACTGGCGCGCTGGATGCGGCCGGTGTGCAGCCGGCGTGCCGGCGACCACTGCTGCAGGCTGTCGTCGCGTTCGGTCGCGTCGGCGCGGTGGTAACGCACGCTGCCGAGATCGGCCGCGGCGCCGTTGTGATCGGCGATCACCAGCGTGTGCGTACCCAGCGCGTCATCGCCGGCAGCACCGCTGTGCTCGAACCAGTAGAACAGGCCCTCGTCGGCCAGCAACCGCTCGACGAACGCGAAATCATCTTCCTGGTATTGCGTGGTCAGACTGCGCTTCGGGTAGACCGAAGCATCATCCAGGTCCCACCGCCAGGCGGGTGCCAGCGCGCCGGCATCGACGTAGTCGGCGAAGACGTCCTCGACGATCTCCACCACGCTCTTGTCCTGGAACACGTAGCTGTCCACGCGCTGGCGCAGGAACGCCAGCCACGGTTCCACCACCAGCCGATAGCGCGCCAGGCCGCCGTTGCTGCCCAATTGCTCGAATGCGGTGACGTGGCCGTGGAATGGCCGCAGGTCCGTGCTGGAATCCGCGGTGAGGAGCTCCAGCAGCACCGGCCTGCCCAGCAGGGCATCGAGATCCAGGTGCGCGTCCACCGACAGCGCGGCGATCTCGAGCCGGAACCCGCCGCCATCCAGGCGCTCGTGGCCCTGGAGAGCCTCGGCCACGAGCACGTCCGGCCCCAGCGGCGTATGTAGCCGGAGCAGACGCTCGCGCTGCCCGGGGGCGGCCTGCAGCGTGGTCAGAAGGGTGGCGATGACATCCATGGCGATCTCCCGCCGGTGCAAGGCTCCTGCCGCACCGGCGCCGCAGGGGCCGAATTCAGGCGCTGATGCGCTCGATCTTCAGCGAGGGGGTTTCGGTGCAATGCAGGCGGTAGGTGCGGCTGGCGACCGATACCTCGATCTCGCGCACGTTGCTCACCAGGCGTTCGCCGGTCTGCACGCCGGCCTGGTTGCGCACCCGCCATGGCATGCGTGCGATCAGCGCGGCCAGGTCGCGCGCGTCGCCGCGAGCTTCCGTGGCGGCACCGTCGAGCAGGTCGATGACGTGTTCCGGGCGTACGCGGTTCCATGCGCAGATCGCCTTGGCCTGGCGCCCTTCGCGGCCCAGCGCCAGGCTGTCGCAGTTGGCGGCAGCGGCGGTACGGTCGAATCCGTAGAAATCCATCTCGTTCTCCTTAGTCGTCCAGTGGTTCAGGGGAATCCCGATCAGGTCACCTTGTACTTGAAGGCGCCATTGCGCCCCGCGGTGACCTTGATCCGGGTGATGTTACCGCCTTCGGCCATGCTTGCCAGCACGGTCTCGGCGATTTCCGGCAGCAGCGTGCCGTTGAGGATGTGATCGACGTTGCGCGCACCGGAGTCGACTTCGGTGCAGCGGGTGAGCACCGCCTCCACCAGGGCGTCGTCCCATTCGAACGCGGCCTTGTGATTTCCGAGCACGCGATCGCGGATGCGACCGAGCTTGAGCGCGATGATCGAAGCCAGGACGTCATCATTGATCGGGTAGTACGGCACCGCCTTCAGGCGCCCCAGGAAGGCGGGTTTGAAGTGCTTCATCAGCACGGGGCGTAGCGCCTCGGCGAGGGTGTCGGCGTCCGGGATCTCCTCCGGCGGCTTGTTGAGGCAGGCCTGCATGATCTGCGAGGAGCCGACGTTCGAGGTCAGGATGATCAGGGTGTTGCGGAAGTCGATTTCGCGCCCTTCCGCGTCGTCCATCATGCCCTTGTCGAACACCTGGAAGAACATCTCCAGCACGTCCGGATGCGCCTTTTCGACCTCGTCGAGCAGGACCACGCTGTACGGGTTGCGGCGCACGGCTTCGGTCAACACGCCCCCCTCGCCGTAGCCGACGTAGCCGGGCGGCGAACCCTTCAGACCGGAGACGCTGTGCGCTTCCTGGTACTCGCTCATGTTGATGGTGACCAGCTTCTTCTCGCCGCCGTAGAGGATGTCGGCCAGCGCCAACGCGGTCTCGGTCTTGCCGACGCCCGAGGGACCGACGAACATGAACACGCCGCGCGGTTTGTTCGGGTCCTCCAGCTTCGCGGTCGCGGTGCGCACGCGCTGGGCGATGGCATCGAGGGCGTGGTCCTGGCCGATGACGCGCTCGGCCAGCAACGGCTGGAGATTGCGCACGGTGCGGATCTCGTCTTTGACCATGCGGCCCAGCGGGATGCCGGTCCAGGCCGAGACGATCTCGGCGACCACAGTGCCGTCGACCTGCAGCGGCACCATCGGCGCTTCGCCCTGCAGGGTACGCAGCTCGGCGAGCAGGGTGTCGAGCTCGGTCGGCGGCGCGGCGTCGGCCGTCTTCTTGCGAGTGGATTTGCGCTTGGTCGCGACCGCTGAGCCGCCGTCGCTCCCGTCCACCGGTGCGGCCGGCTCATCGGCGACCGGCACCGCACCGGCGGGCGTATCGCCACCCTCGCCCGCTTCCATCTTCGCGCGGAGCGTCTGGATGCGTTCGGCCAGGCCCTGCTCGCGGGTCAGGCGCTCTTCCAACGCGTGCAGGCGCGCGGCGGCGGCGGTACGCGTGTCGCGCAGTTCGCTGGCACGCTCGCCATGATGACGCGCGCCACCGGCGCTCTCGCGATCCAGCGCGGCCAGTTCGGCGTCCAGACGCTCGATTTCGCGACGGGTGTCCTCGATGGCCGCCGGCGTCCCGCTCTGCCCCAACGCGACCTTGGCGCAGGCGGTATCGAGCACGCCCACGGCCTTGTCCGGCAGCTGCCGCCCGCTGATGTAGCGATGCGACAGGCGCACCGCCTCGGTGATGGCTTCGTCGAGCACGCGGATGTTGAAGTGACGCTCCATCAACGGCACGATCCCGCGCAGCATTGCGGCGGCGATCGTCTCGCTGGGCTCTTCCACCTTCACCACCTGGAAGCGGCGGGCCAGTGCGGCGTCCTTCTCGAAGTACTTCTTGTACTCGCCCCAGGTGGTCGCGGCGATGGTGCGCAGTTCGCCGCGCGCGAGCGCAGGCTTGAGCAGGTTGGCGGCATCGTTCTGGCCGGCGGCACCGCCGGCGCCGATCATCGTATGCGCCTCGTCGATGAACAGGATGATCGGGTGCGGGCTCTTCTTGACCTCGTCGATGACGTTCTTCAGACGGTTCTCGAACTCGCCCTTCACGCTGGCGCCGGCCTGCAGCAGGCCCATGTCAAGCACGTGAAGCTCGACGCCCTGCAGCACCGCGGGGACATCGCCCGTGGCGATACGCAACGCCAGCCCCTCGACCACAGCGGTCTTGCCCACGCCGGCCTCGCCGGTGAGGATCGGGTTGTTCTGGCGGCGCCGCAGCAGGATGTCGACCAACTGGCGGATCTCCGCATCGCGGCCGATCACCGGGTCGATGTGACCGTCGCGGGCGCGCTGGGTGAGATTGGTGGTGAACTGGTCCAGCGCCGGCGTCTTCGACAATCCGCCGTCGGCCGTCGGCGCGTCGCCCGGCACCGCGTCTTCGCCCTGTGCCGGTGCCGCACCGGCGAAGCGCACCCCCTCGGTGGCCTCCTGCGAGCCTTCGGTCAGGCCGGCGAAGTTGTGCTTGAGCTCCTCGCGCTTGAAACGCGCGAACTCCTTCGAGCCGCGCAAGGCGAGCTGCGACAGGTCCGGCTCGGTGAGCAGCGCAAGCAGCAGGTGACCGCTGCGGATGCGGGTGGTGCCGGAATCGAGCGAGGCGATCAGCCAGGCATGCTCGAACAGCGCGGGCAGGTGCTGCGAGAACACCGGGGTGCGGGTGTTGCCGTTGCGAAAGCGACCGATCTCGGCTTCGAGGTCGCGCTGCAGCGTCTCCGGCGGGATCCCGCTGCGGCGCGCGATCAGCACGAAGTCGCACTGCGGCTGCTCCAGCAGGGCCAGGAACAGGTGCTCCAGGTCGACCTCGTAGTTGCCGCGCGCCATGCACAGGCTGGCCGCGCGCTCGGCCGCCTGGCGGCATGTAGCGTCGAGCTTTCCGATCAGGGTCTTGAGGTTGATGCTCATCTTCGACTGCGGTCCTTGCTTGATGCGTCCCAGAGAAGGCGCTAGTGGAGTGTGTGGAGTTCGTAACGGGTATCGGCGCGCGGCCCGTCGGCCGCGCGCGTGCACAGATAGCTGTCCCAACCGAGACGGACGCTGCCGTCGTCGAGACTGGCGCCGCGGACATCCTCGGCACGCAGCATCAGGCGCACGTCGTACTCGAGCGTGGAACCGACCAGCAGCGTCAGCCACTTCGACAACGCGGCCGCGGCGTCGCCACCGGGCAGGAAGGCATCGAATGCCTCGCGCCGCAGCGGGCCGATCATCAGGCGCATGCGCAGATCGCGCTGCCAGACGCGATCGCCCGCCAGCGCGGTGGAGCCCAGGCGCGCATTCGCGGTCCCCAGGCGGCTGGCCTGCTCCGCCGGCACCTTGTACCAGGCGCCGACGAACTGCTCGACCTTGATCGGTGTGGCGAAGTAATCGGACAGAAGGCGCTGCAGCGACATGGCCGAGACGGGCCGCTGGCGGATCGCGCCGGCGTAGTAGGCCACGGCCTGGTCGAACACGTCGCCCTGGCCGTCGACCATGCGATCGCGCAGCCCCGGCACACCCAGACCCGACAACGAGAGCACCAGCGGCAGGAAACGTTCGCGGCGATCGAGTTCGTACTGCAGCGCCAGCCGATACTTCTTCCAGGCTGCGTAGTGCTGCGCGACCATGCGGGTGGTGAAGATGTCGAGGAACGCGCGCGCCGCGCGGTCGCGCCGGTACAGCTCGCGATCGGCCAGCGTCTCCGTGTAATGCAGCGGCAGCGCGCCGGTGCTGCCCAGCAACCCCATGAACGCGGGGGTGAAGTGCACCTGTCCGATCCGACGTTCGGCCAGCGCTGCCTCGAGCGCCTCGGCACCTTCGATCGGCTCGCCCTTGTCGTCGAAGACGAACGCATCGCTGAGCTCGCTGGCCGGAAACGCCAGCGACAACGTATTGAGAAAGCGCACCCGCGCCGGCAATGCATCGCCGGTCTTGACGCCTTGCCGGTGGAACAGCTGCTCGATCAACCGCATCGCCTGGAAGAATCCGAAGCGTTGCGGCTGTTCGGCGAGCTGCCGGATCAGACCAGGGTCGATTCGCCGCTGCGCGCTTCGCATCGCACCAGCTCCTCCCCGTTGTGGGCCGACAGCAACACCAGGCGGGTGAAACTGTTGGCGTGGACGTACAGACCGAAGAACCGGTCCATCACCTGCGCGAAACCGGCGATGCCGCTGCCGACGAAGTTGTTCTCGTCGAGGGTCAGCCGGATCTCGACGCCACGGACCACCGAAGCGAAGTGCTGCCCGGCCAGCCAGGCGGTGGTCGGCACATGCTCGATACCGACGATGCCGTCGATCTGCCGCCGCGACACGTCGTTCGACGCCAGGTCGTACAGGCGCAGCATTTCCTTCAATGCGGGCAACCCGGCCTCGGTGAGCGACAGGTGGTTCAGCGACAGATGCGAAATCAACCGCCACTGCGCCCCACGTCCACGCCGGAAACGCAGCGGCGCCGACGGCTTGCGCAGCAACGCGATGCTGCGCGCGGCCGACCCGCCTTCGATGGTGAGATCGCCACCCGCCACGCCATAGGTGAGCTGCGAAGGAAGCTCGCGGTTGCTGCAGGTCAGCTCCACGCTGACCACGTCGGTCTTGGGCACCACTGGGTTGAAATCGAGATCCACGAACGAAAGCTCGGTCTCGAAGCCGGGGCTGGTGCGCTCCAGGTCCTCGTCGCGACGGGCGACCCAGTAATGGCCGGCGCGTTCGGGATCCTCGCCGTGATGCAGCGAATAGAACGGACGGAAGGCCTGGATCTGCTCGCCCTGCGGGGTCTGGCGGATGCGCACCACCGACTCGATGGCATGGACGTCGTAGGCGAACGCACGGCGTGCATCGGGGAGCACCGAGTACCGATCGGCGCGATGGGTGATGCGGATCGGCTCGCCGCGCTGACGGAACAGATTGACCACCGGCGTGCAGCCGGCCAGCAGATGCTCGCGCCCCAGCGCCTCCAGCACGCGTCCTGCGGCGTGATCCGGGCCCGCCGCACGCAGCACGAGATGCAGGGTGAAACGCCGCTGCGCACCGTCGCTCACCGCAGCCAGGGGCAGATCGAAGAACCCGAACTTGTCGGGAAACGCGAAGAATTCGGTCAGCAGGCGATAGGCCGGATGCGAACGCTCCGGGAACTCGATCAGCGCATCGGCCTCGTCCAGGCCCGCCGGCTGCAGCGGATTGCCCTCGAGGCGCCGCCAGCGGCCGATGTTGTCGGCTTCGACGTAGGCCGCGACAGCCTGCAGCGCCAGGGCGTCGCGCAGGGCGGCACGTAGCGAAGGCTCACCATCGGCGAACAACCGCAGGACCTCGCCGCGGAGATCGGCGAAGGAGACCTGATCGGATGCGAGCTCGAAGGTCAACGAGATCTGGGCCCCACTGTGGGGCGGCAGCATCACCGCCATCGGCGCCTGGGCGACGCCCAGGTAGCGTGCCGACACCAGAGTCAACGGCAGCAGATCGACATCGAACGTGGAGCGAAAGCGGCACGGCACGCCGCGGACAGGGCGCGACTGCATCGACGTCCCGCGCGGAATGCGGACCGGCCCGCTCAAGCGCGCCGCCGCCGGGCCGAGGTCGAAGTGGGCGATGGAACAGGACGGAAACGCGCGCAGGTAATGCGGGTACATCACCTCCAGCAGCGCGTCGGTGAACTCGGGGTAGTCGTCGTCGATCTTCTTCGACACCCGCGCGCTCAGCAGCGCGAACGACTCGATCAGGCGCTCGACATGCGGATCTTCGCTGCCCTCGGCCGACAGCAGCAGCCGGTTGGCGATTTTCGGATAACGCTCGGCGAATTCGCGCCCGTAGCGACGCAGATAGGCGAGCTCGCGCTCGTAGAACGGCAACAGGTCCTGCACGCGCCCCCCTTAGGCAGCCTGCCGGCGCAGCCGGCTCACCGAGTACTGCAGCGTGGTCGGCTGCAGCATGGCATCGAAACTGATGGGCTCGCGTGCGGGATTCACGTCGAGCATGCCGTGGATGGTGAAGTGCAGGCCGGAGCCGGCCTTGTTGCCGCTGTCGAGCTGCACCTGCACATGGTGAAGGCGCTTTTCGTGGCGGGCGATGGCACGCTCGAGCGACCGGCAGATGGTGGCGCGGTCGTAGGCGCTGGCCAGGCTCATCGCCGCGAAGTCGCACAATCCGTAGGTCATCAGCGAACGCTGGCACTCGGGAAACGCGGCCAGGTCTTCCTCCGTGAAGGCGCTGCGGCTGTTGAGCAGC
Organism: Luteimonas abyssi; assembly: GCF_001482195.1. Classification (GTDB taxonomy): domain Bacteria; phylum Pseudomonadota; class Gammaproteobacteria; order Xanthomonadales; family Xanthomonadaceae; genus Luteimonas; species Luteimonas abyssi. The sequence continues at coordinate 2,000,238 of NZ_KQ759763.1, forward strand.
CCTTCCAGATCGCGAGCCACGGATTCCTTGTACTGCTCCAGCGACACGGGGCGAATCACACCGATACCCGACGGATTGCGCGGTGCGTCGTCGAACAGTTTTTCCAGCAGGCTCGGTTCGAGTCCCTTCATGTCCTGGCGTCCTGGGCGCGGCCATCCGCGCGTATGCGTATCGGGCGGCGGAAAGACCGCCTGGCGGGCGCATCCATGGCCCGTCGCTGGATCCGGCAAATGCGGTGGCGCCCTTCGGCACCACCGCAAAACCACCGCGAAAGATTACGCGGTGTAGTTCGGCACGTTCTTGATGGCACTCCACTGCGCCACCGTCTTGCCCCCAACGCCGCCTTCCGGCTTCTGCTGGTTGTAGGTCCAACGGATGGCACCGTAGCTCAGCTGCACCACTTCCTGCGGCATGCCCTCATCGTCGACCGTGGTGGTCACGCGATGCACGAGGACATTCAGCAGTTCGACGGCGTAGTAGTTGATGGCGTTGCCGTCCTTGTCGGCGCGCATGAACTCGATGCGGGCCTTGGGGAAGGTGGTGCCGTTGGCACACGCCTGGTTGAGCGCGGTGGTGGAGAGGTCGATCGACTTGACGATCTCGATCGGCGACAGGTTGACGCGCGCGGCGGTACCGCCACCGGAGGTGGAGGCCGTGGCCGAACGCGGCTGGAGCAGGTCCTGCGAGAAGGATTTGATTTCGATCCAGTCGACGTGCTTGTCGTCGCGGGATTCGCCCTTGATCGTGTCGATGCTCAGGAATGCGTGCTGCATGGTCTGGTTTTCCTTGTTCCGTTCTTCCGTGAGTAGGGACGCCGGACACCCGTCCGACGCGTTGTTTGCGACCGCCCGCGCATGCGGGCGGCTGCGTCATGACTGCAAACTGCGGGATCTTTCGTCCCTTGACGCTTCGAAACGCCGTTACGACTTCTTGGCACCGGCCGGCAATTCGGCCACCAGTCGCAACGACACGGACAGCTCGTCGAGCTGGAAATGCGGCCTGATGAAGGCCACCGAGCGGTAGACGCCGGGCTTGCCCGGGACTTCCGAAACCTGGATGGAGGCTTCGCGCAGCGGGTACTGCGCCTTGGCTTCCTGGGAGGCGTTGTCGTCGAGCAGCACATACTGCGCGATCCAGCGATTGAGGAATTCCTCGACATTGCCGGCCGACGCGAAGCTGCCGATCTTCTCGCGCATCATCGCCTTGAGGTAGTGGGCAATGCGTGAGACCGCGAACATGTACTGCAGTTGCGCCGACAGCATCGCGTTGGCATTGGCCGCATCGGTGTTGTACTTCTTCGGCTTCTGCGCCGACTGCGCACCGAAGAAGGCCGCGTAATCGGTGTTCTTGCAGTGCACCAGCGGGATGAAGCCGAGATCGCTCAGCTCCTTCTCGCGGCGGTCGGTGATCGCGATTTCGGTCGGGCACTTCAGCGCGACTTCGCCGTCGTCGGTACGGAAGGTGTGGGTCGGCAGATCCTCGACCAGACCGCCGCCTTCCACGCCGCGGATCGCCGCGCACCAGCCGTAGTCCTCGAAAGCACGGGTCAGACGCGCGCCCATCGCGTAGGCGGTGTTGCACCACAGGAACTTGCTGTGGTCGCTGGCGTCGACATCCTCGACGAAGTTGAATCCCTCGACGGTGGTGCCGTCCTTCGGGTTGTACGGCAGACGGCCGAGGAACCGCGGCAGGGTGAGACCGACATAGCGGCTGTCCTCGGCGTCGCGGAACGACTTCCACTTGGCGTACTCGACGGTGTCGAAGATCTTCGCCAGATCGCGCGGCTTGCCCAGGTCGGTGAAGCTCTCGAGACCGAACATGTCTTCGGAGGCGGCACTGATGAAGGGCGCGTGCGCCGCGGCGGCCACGTGCGACATCTGCTCGACGAAGTACATGTCCTCGGGCTGACGCCCGATGGCGTAATCGCCGATCAACGCTCCGAAGGGCGCACCACCGAAGGTACCGAACTCTTCCTCGTAGACCTTCTTGAACAATGCGCTCTGGTCGAAGTCGATCGCGGACTTGAAGTCGCGCACGATGTCCTTCTTCGGCGCGTTGATGACCTTCACCTTCATCATCGTGCCGGTCGAGGTCTGCTGGCAGAGGTAATGCAGGCCGCGCCAGGTGCTCTCGAGCTGCTGGAACTCCGGCGCGTGCATCACCGCCGACAACTGCTCGGAGATCAGTCGGTCGAGTTCGGCCACGCGCGCGTCGAGCGTCAGGCTGAGGTTCTCGGACACCACCACGGTGCCCTCCATGACCTCACGCGCGAGCTCGGAGATGATGTCCTTCGCCCGACGATGCTCGACCTCGGTCTTGGCGACCTTGCTCTGCTCCACGATCTGGTCGAGCAGTCCGGCTTCCGCTGCCGGTGCCGCGTCTTTCGCGGCCAGGGCTTCTGCGTTCATGCGCCTTACTCCTGCGGTTCTTCGCTGCTGCCGAGCTTGGCCAGCTGCTCGGTGTTGTTGAGCACATCGGTCAGGATGTCTTCGAGCTTCTCGTTGCCGGCGAGCTTGTTGCGCAGATCGGCCAGCTTGGAGCGCGACTCCAGCAGCTTGCGCAACGGCTCGACCTGCTGGACCACGGCCTCGGGCCGGAAGTCGTCGATCGACTTGAAGGTCATCTCGACACCGAACTCGCCGCCCTTGTCGGTGATCTTGTTCGGCACGCGATAGACGGCCCGCGGCGCCATGCCTTCCATCACCTCGTCGAAATTGTCGAGATCGACGTTGACGAACTTGCGGTCCTTGAGCCGCGGCAGCGGCTGCTCGGGATTGCCGCTGAAGTCGCCCATCACACCGACGACGAACGGCAGTTCCTTCTGCTCGATCGCGTCGCCCTTCTCGACGTCGTAAGTCAGCTGGACCCGCGGAGGGCGGATCTTCTGCAGCCGCTTCTGGACACTATCCTTCTTGGACATGGAACGTCTCTCCTGACGATGTTGTGGCGACAGCTGCGATCAGTTGCCGCCGATGTTCCGGAACGGATCCGATGAGGAGGATGAAGACGCCGGCGGCGTCGCGGCCGGACGCGCCTCGTCGTTCGAGCTCGACTGCGACGCCGCGCGCCGCGGCTGCGCCGGCTGGTTGCGTGCGGCGCGCCGCGGTGCCGGGCGCGCCTCTTCGGACTCGCCGAGGATCTGCGGCCCCATGGTGTCGCGCAGCGTGGTGACGAGCGTTTCCGCCTCGCGCCGCGCCGTGGCCGAGGCCAGCGCGCCGCGCCCGCGCAGCCGCTCCAGCGCCTGGTTGGCGATACGGAAGCCGCTGACGGTCAGGATGCCGTCGGCCACCATGTCTTCGGAGTCACGCTGCATCGCTTCTTCGGCCGCGACGACCGCACGCGCGTAGTGGGCGCGATCGAACTCGAGCTGAGCGGTACGGACCCAGGGGTCCTTTCGGGTCGGATCGGCCTTGGCGGCATCCGCGAATGCGATCAGGGCGGTATCGACCTGCCCGGCCTGCACCGCAGCCTCGCCCTGCTCCATCAATCCGGTGTAGTCGGTGACGGTGCGCCCGCCCGACGTTGTCGCACAGGCGGCCAGCAGCGACGCCAGCACCACGACAGAGAGACCGCGCACGGTCTGCGAAACATTCCTTACAGTCATCATGACCCACCCCAAATCGATCCTGATTCTTTCCATCGGTGACGCACGTCCAGATGCGCCACCCACCGCGGATCCGGACACGCCGGGGCCGCTCCCGCGTTCTGCAGGAGCCGGTATAGTAGCCCGCCACCCTTGCGTCAATGCAAGCGCGTATGGTCGATACGCCGTTCCGGCCCCGATAGGACGCCGGGCCACCCCAGCACCGACCCTCATTCCGAGACTCTTCGTATGGACACGAGCACGACCCGCCCCGCGCGATCGCCCCATTCAGCTTTTCTCCGCGCATGCGTGCTCGCGGCGGTACTGGCCTCGACCGCAGGCTGCGCGAGTTCGGGTGGGCTGGTCGACCGCGGTCTGCAGGCGGTCGGATTGCGCGAAGCCAAGCCTGAAGGGCCGCGCACCGTGCCGCTGGAACTGATGGCGGGAACGAATCTGAATGCGGGCAACCGGCAACAGGGGCTATCACTCGTGGTCAAGGTCTACCACCTGCGCGGCACCCAACGCTTCGATCGTGCGCCGTTCGATGCCTTCCTCGACGAGACCCGCGAGCGCGCGGCTCTGGGCGACGATCTCATCGGCGTCGACGAAGTGGTCCTGACGCCCGGCCAGCGGCAGACCCTGCCGCAGGACGTCGGCGACCAGGTCAATGCGATCGGTGTCGTGGCCCTGTTCCAGGCGCCGGCCAGCCAACGTTGGCGCCTGGCGTTCGATACCCGTCACGACGCTATCGACCGCGACGGCGTCCGGATCGGCGCTCATGCCTGCGCACTGACCACCACCAGTGCCTCGTTGCTCACACGCCTGCCCGGCGACGCCGGCAGCCTGGCTTCCGTCCGCTGCCAGCCGTAGCCTTCAAGAGGCGGCCCGAACCTCCTCCGGGGATTGCCTCGGCAGGCGCCCGCTAGTTAATCTTCATGGGCGTCGGACGGCGCACCGTACGCATGCGCTCGACATGCCGCACCGATGGAACGGCGCGACGACGCATGACCCATCAGCAACAAGGGATTGCCGCGTGTCGCATGTCAGTCGGATGTCGAAGGTGTTCTGGGGCGAAGGCCTGTTCCTGCGGCCGCAGCATTTCCAGCGCCAGGACGCCTATCACGAAGCGCGCATCCAGGATCTCGCGCACAGCCTCCATCCGTTTCCGTGGGGCGTCCGCCGTCTCCGCTTCGATCCGCAGAGCCTGGGCAGCGGCAGCGTGCGCGCGCTCGAGCTCTCGGCGGTCTTCGCCGACGGCGAGTCCTACGATGCCCCGGCGCAGGATCAACTGCCCGACGCACTGTCGCTGACCGATCTGCCCGCCGGCGTGCAGGCCACCACGATCCATCTCGCGCTGCCGCTGCTGCGCGAACATGGCGGCAATGCGGGCAACGGGCAGGCGACCGGCGGTTCGTCGCAATCGGCGCGTTATCGGCAGGCCAACCAGCCCACACCGGACCTGTTCACCGACGCTGCCGAGGCCGAACTCGGCTATCTGCACAAGGCCGTGCGGCTGCTCACCGACGACCAGCCTCGCGACGCCTACACCACCATGCCGGTGGCCCGCGTACGCCGGACCGCCACCGGCGGTTTCGAGTTCGACGAGACCTTCGTGCCGCCCGCATTGCACATCCAGGCATCGAGCACGCTCAACCTGCACCTGCGCCGCCTGCTCGATGCGCTGCAGGCGAAGGTGGATGCGCTGTACGGACTGCATCGCGAGCCTTCGCAGAACATCATCGAGTTCCGCTCAGGCGACATCGCCTCGTTCTGGTTGCTGCACACGGCGTCGTCCTCGTACGCGGCGCTGTCGCATCTGTTCCGGCACGGCGACTTCCACCCCGAGCGGCTGCACCAGGAGCTTCTGCGCCTGGCCGGTGCGCTGCTCACCTTCACCAAGGCCTACGGCCTGTCGGATCTGCCGCATTACGACCATGCGCGGCCCGAAGACGGGTTCGACCGCCTGTTCGGGATCATCCGGGAGCTGCTCGACACGGTGATCTCCGCGCGCTATTTCCAGATCGCGCTGACCGAAGTGAAGCCGTCGTTCCATCTCGGGCGCATCGACTCCCAGCGCATCGACGAGAACTGCGCCTTCTATCTCGGCGTGGCCGCCGATATGCCGGCCCAGGAACTGGTCCAGACCGTGCCGGTCCGCTTCAAGGTCGGTGCGCCGGACGATGTCGAGAAATGCGTGCTGTCCGCGCTGCCCGGCGTGAAGCTCACCCATGCCGCGCAGGTGCCGGCCGCCATCCCGGTGCGTCCGGGCAGCTACTACTTTTCGGTGGAGGCACGCGGGCCGCTGTACGAGCGCCTGATCAAGGCGCAGTCGATGATGATCTACGTGCCGGCCGGTATCCATGACCTCAAACTCGAACTGATCGCGGTGGCGCCATGAATTCGCTTCCTCCCGTCCCGGGCGCGATGCCCTCGCTCACCCCGCAGCAGGCGATGCCGCAACCGGGCGTCGCACCCGTCACGCCACGCAGCCTGCTCGACCTGATGTCCGACGGCTTCTATCTGCTGGTGCTGCTCAAGCGCGCTCAGCTGCCTCAGGACGCGGAGGCGTTCGTGCAGTCGGTGCAGCGCTTTTTGACCCAGGTCGAGCGTGGGGCGAGCAAGCTCGGCATCGCGTCGGAAGACGTCTACGCCGCCAAATATGCCTTTTGTGCCGCAGTGGACGAGGCCATCCTGTCGCAGCCTTCCGCATTGCGCGACACCTGGGAGCTGCACCCGCTGCAGTTGCGGCTGTTCGGCGAGCATCTCGCCGGCGAGCATTTCTTCGACCGCCTCGACGACCTGCGTGCGCAGGGCGCACCACGACTGCCGTCGCTGGAGGTGTACCACTACTGCCTGTTGCTCGGCTTCGAAGGCAAGTACCGACTGGAAGGTCCGGAGAAACTCGGTTATCTGACCGCGCGCCTGGGCGACGAAATCGTCTACCTGAAGGGCAAGCGCACGGGGTTCGCGCCGCACTGGCCGCCACCGGACAACGTGCGACATACGTTGCGCCGGGTCGTGCCGTTGTGGGCGCCCGCCCTCGTCGTCGCCTGTTTCGGCATCATCGGATTCTTCGGCCTGCGCGCATGGACGGCGCATCAGACCGAGCAGCAGCTGGCCGACTACAACCAGGTCGTGCAGATGCCCGAACGCACGGCGCATATCACCATCACCCTGCCGTGAGCCCCATATGGACATGCCTGCTCTGGCGCGAAACGCCCTGGCTTCGCTCGCCACCCCGTCGCAGCACGCGCGGCTGATCCAGCTCGTCGCGCCGGTCGACGGCCTGGTCGTCGAGCGCTTCCACGCCACCGAGGCCGTCTGCGCGCCGTTCCGCCTCGACGTCGACGTGCTCGCGACCTCCGCCTTCGTCGACGCCTCGGCCCTGCTCGGCCAGAGGCTGTCGCTGCAGTTGCGCCGCGCCGACGGCGGCCAGCGTAACTGGCACGCCCTGTGCGCCGCCGTCGCCCCGCTCGGCGGCGATGGCGGCCTCGCCCGCTACCGCCTCACCCTCGCCCCGTGGACCGAGTGGCTGCGCCACCGCCGCGATGCGCGCATCTTCCAGGACCTCGACGCCCGCGGCGTCATCGAGGCCGTGTTCGCCGCCGTGCCGCGTGCGGCCTGGCGCTTCGACGTCACCCGCACCCTGCCCGTGCGCGCCATCACCACCCAGTACCGCGAGACCGACTGGGACTTCGTGACCCGCCTGCTCGCCGAGGCCGGCCTGGCCTGGCGCTTCGCGCACGACCAGGATGGCGATACGCAGGACGGCGCGGGGCGTACCCGCGCTGGCGACAGCGGCCAGGACGCTGCCATCGGCCACACCCTGGTGATCTTCGATGCCGAGGCCGAGTGGCCCGAGGCGCAACCGCTGCGCTTCCATCGCGCCGACGCCAGCGAGGCCGAGGACGCCATCACCGCCCTCACCGAGCGTCGCGAGCTCGTCCCCAACCGCAGCACCGTCGGCAGCTGGCACGGCGAGCGCGTGGCCGCGGTCGTCGCCTCCCAGGCCGGCGCCCACGGCGAGGCCGTGCCCGCGCTCGAGGTCTACGTGCAACCGCGCGCCGGCCGTTTCGCCGAGGCCGCTTACGCCGACGACGACGCCACCGCCCGCCTCGCGGCCCTGCGCCTGCGCGGCTGGCAGTTGGGCGGCGCCGGCACCGCCCGCACCCTGGACGCCGGCCAGCCCATCACGGTTCGCCAGCACCCGCGCCACGAAGGCGCCGTGCTGGTGCCGATGGCCGTCGAGCACGTGGCCGTCAACAACCTCGGCAGCGGCATCACCGCCCTGCTCGCCACCGCCGATCTCGAACACGGCAGCTACCGCAACCGCTTCGTCGCCACCCCGGTCGACGTGCCCGTCGCGCCGCTGCCGCACGACCGCCCGCGCGTCCACGGCCCACAGACCGCACGCGTGGTCGGCCTGCCGGAATCGGCGGTCAGTCCCACCCGCGATCACCAGGTGCGCATCCAGTTCGCCTGGCAGCGCGGCGCACAGCCCAATGCCGGTGGCCTCGAAGGCGACGCCCATGCGCCGGGCGACCACACCAGCGGCACCTGGGTGCCGGTGGCCGAGTGGGTGGCCGGCCCCAACTGGGGCAGCCACTTCCTGCCGCGCATCGGCGCCGACGTGCTGGTGGAGTTCGCCCACGGCGACATCGACCAGCCGCGCATCACCGGCCAGCTCTACAACGGCGAGGTCGCCCTGCCCTTCGCCGCCGGCACCGACGGCGACGCCAACCACCCCGGCACCCTCAGCGGCCTGCACAGCCAGGCCCACGACGGCAGCGGTACCCAGCAGTGGGTGATCGACGACACCCCGGGCCAGTTGCGCACCCGCCTGCACACCACCCTGGCCGAGAGCCGGCTGGAGCTGGGCTATCTGATCCAGCACGACGATGCCCGCCGCGGCGGCCTGCGCGGCCAGGGCGTGGAGCTGGCGAGCGCCGGCTGGGGCAACGTGCACGCCGCCCAGGGCCTGCTGCTGTCGGCCAGCGCCCGTCCCGACGGCACCTCGACGCAAATGGACATCGGCGACGCGGTGGCCCAGCTCAAGGGCGCCGAGCGCACCGCCGAGGCGCTCCACGACACTCTGCAGCAACAGCAGGTGCCGGGCTTCGACGCCAATCCCCAGCTCGCCGCGCTGCGCGAAGCCCTCGACCCCGAAGCCGACGGCGCCTACAGCGGCAGCGTGGCCGGCCAGCCTGCGATGAAGCCGGCCGACGGCCGCGAACCGGGCGACGACCCGGTCGAGCGCTTCGCCGATGCCCGGCTGATCGCCGAATCGCCGGAATCGATCGCCTTCGCCACCCCCAAGAGCGCGGTGGCCTACGCCGGCGGCGCGCTGCACCTCACCGCCCAGGGCGATGCGCACCTGGCCGCCGGCCAGACCTTCGCCAGCGTCGCCGGCCAGCACACCGCCCTGTACGCCCACGCCGGCCCGGTGCGCGCCATCGCCGCCAACGGCCCGCTGAGCCTGCAGGCTCACACCGGCGAGCTGGAACTGCTGGCCGACCAATCCGTCACCCTCACCGCCACCGACGAGCGCATCGACGTGCTCGCCAACGAGAAGATCGTCCTGCAGGCCGGGCAATCGCGGGTGGTGCTGGAAGGCGGCGACATCACCTTCGAGTGCCCGGGGGAATTTACGGTCAAGGCGAGCCAGCATCCGTTTCGGGGCGGGGAGAGCGCGGCAATCGCACCGCCTCCGATGCCGGAGGGCCTTCTCGGACGTATGTGCATGCGCAGATCGGATGGCACCTGCCCGCTCGGAGACTGTCCCTGCGGACGCAACGCCGCATGAGAGCGCCGTCCCTCGTCCCCGCCACGACCGCCGCACCTTGCGAAGAAATCGAACGAGACGAGCTCGATCAACGCCTTCGGGAACGCCTGGAACAGTCGGCTCTGCTGTTGGATTCCAGAATCATGGAGGATTGGGCGTATCCGGGCCTGGCGCCTGACGCCCTGGAGTTTCCGCCGGCACCCGAGGTGGAAGACCTGGTGTCGGCCCTCGATGCCGACGCCCCGATGGCGTGGGCATGGGCCAACACCGACATGCGGGGACAGCAGGACGCGGGGCCCCTGCTTGCCGGAGTCCGTAACGACGCACTTCTCGAAGCGTTCTCAGGCCCTTGGGCCTCAGCCGACGGCAGTCTGCTGATCGTATCGGACGCCCCGTTGCAGGCGGTCGCGGACCATATCGGTACTCTCAGGCTGGTCGGCATGCCCGACGGCGGCGAAGCACTTTTCCGATGGAACCCGGCAAAGCTGCGGGGGATCATGGAGGCACTGTCGCCAGCCCGCAGGGCGGTACTACTGGGCCCGGCCCAGGCGATGATCTGGCGGGAGAACACCGGGCCTCGTCACCGCTGGTGGATGGCGCGTAACCCTCATAAGCCCGAAGCGAGATTCGCGGGCGCATCGCGCTTCGTTTTCAGCGCTGAGGAGCTTCAGCGCATCCAGCAGGCTGGCCACCGCCATTTCGTGACCGGACTCGCGTTCGAGCGTCTGGCGTTCCGCAACGACGACGACGAACGCGACACCATCGCGTATATCGAACGCACGGTCGCGAAGCTCAGCGGCGTCAATATTTCGTCGGAAGCGGTCATCCGCGCCATGGCCGGTTTGTTTCCCTGGCGTAGCCAGCCCTTCGACGACGATGCGTTGCTGGGCGCGGTCGCCGACACCCGGCGATCCCCCGAGGATCGCCTCGACGCACTTCGCGCCATGGAAGAGAACGAAAGGACGCAACAATGACCCAGAGCAGCATCGGCAGCGGCGTCGCCTCGCCGCAATGCTCGGAGCGGATTCCGATCATCCCGGTCCGTTACGGCGTGGTGCCGAAGATGGAAGGCGACACGCAGACGATCGCCTACCGGGACGCGCCCTACCGGCTCGAGACCGGCTTTACCGCGATCTCCTCGTTGCGCAGGTCGAAGTACACATTGCGCATGCCACGTCGCGGCTATGTCTACGTGTTCATGAACGGCCCCTGCGGACGCAAGGTCGTGATCCACGAGCACAGTGGTGGCGGCATGTATCACGAGCTGCGGGTGCGCAGCCTCGCCCAGTACCGCTACGGCAACCAGTACGCCGGCAACGGATTCTCGCATCGCGACAACTACCAGGAAGCGGGTGCCGGGCGGTTCACGGTATGGGCGGAGCGCGACGCGACCGAGGTGTGGATCGGGTTCAGTTCCCATCTCTGGACCGACACGCGCATCGCCGAGATCGAGACCAATGCGGGCAAGCGTGCGGAGTACATGCAGCCGCTGGACCTGGCGGAACTGACCGATGGCGCCTCGTCGCCATCGACGCAGGCGGACGTCATGCCGGTCGACGCCATGCGCGAGTGGGTGGAGGAATACAAGCGCGATGCGATGCCCATGGACTGGAGCCACTCCAACGACAGCCCCGCGGCGGAGGCGTCATTCGACACCTTGATGTCGTTCGCAGCAGGCTACCGGCACACCCGCCCCAAGGTCCCCGTGGTGGCGGTGCTGCGCGACGCCGAAGGCATCACGCAGGACCTGGGCGCGATCGCGAATCTCTACGCGCACCAAGTCAACGACATCCGCAATCCGGACGTGGTCCAGCAACGCCCCCGCGGCAGTGGTGGCGCCCAGTTGCCAGCGGCGATGCGGCTGGACGTCGAGTCGCTTCACGTCAACAGCGATCTCTATGTCCGTCGCAACATCGCGGCGACGGTCATCAAGCAGAGTCTGATCTCGTTCTTTCCCGCCGAAAGCTCGCGTGATCCCTGGCAGGAGGCCGGCCAGGACGAAGAACGCTTCTACGACATCCTGACGCGCAACCACCGAGATACGAAGGCGGGAGCGCGCTTCGCCAAGCGGGTCAACGACCCCAGGTACAAGACGTTTCTTCGCCAGCGCAAGGAGGCTCAGCAGCAGATCGAGACCCTGCTCGCGTCAATCGAAGCGGCGGCGGCCGATCATGACGACTGGCTGAAGTCTCTCGAAGCTTCCTGGGCGGGCAATCAGCTGTCGGTCGCCCGCGAACTCATGCGTTACGACCGTAATGTCAAGATTTCCGCGGCGGCGCTGGAATTCGGTATCGCCCAGATGATGGATGGCATGGGCCTCCCGTTGGCCAAACGCGAGGAAAACGATCCCCGGTATCAGCGCCTCGGCCGCTGGGTCAACGATCCTCAGAGCCCGCTTTATCTCGCGCTCGCCGGCTACAAACCCTTCGCGGACGAAAACGTCCACAAAGCGCTATTGACTGCCGCCGACGGCGTCATCGACAGCGCGGGCAAGCAATGGGTCCAGAATGCCGCCACGGCTATCCTTGTGCGTAACGTGTCACAGCTGACCATGTCACGCGTCGTCGCCTTACAACGCGTGGCCGTCGACACCAGCATGACCATGCGTATCGGCGACGCGATCGTCGATGTGGGCGTGCGCCGGGTGATCGGGCTTCTTCGGACACGCTACGTCCTGACCGAGTCCCAGTTCGTCCGCAGCGGCTTTACCAGCGAGGTCCGCTATCTCATCGACAACGATCTGCTGCGACCCGACGCACCGACCCGGTTGAACATGGTGACGCACAACGGACGCAGAGTGCGGTTGATCACCTCGGAGGACATCCGGTTCTCTGCGACCGACAGGATGCCGTTGACCCGGATCGCCGCGCACCTGCGCGGCGGCGTCAACAGCGGCCTGCTTCTGCTCAATGCGGTCGCGCTGTGGGGTGCGGCAAAGAAATCCATGGAGACACCGGACCTGGTCAACTACACCACAGTGGTCTCCAGCGTCGTCGGCACGCTGGGCGCGATTTCCGGCGCCATCTGTTCGGCGCGCGATGTGGTGGTCCGTCGCAACATCGCAACGTTGCGCGCCTTCCCTGGGCAGGCGTTCGAGCGCGGCCTTCTGAAGATGATGCGGGGAAAGGCATTCGGCAAAGCGCTCGGCTGGGGCGGCATCATCATCGATGCCGCCAAGGACGCCCAGTTGATCGCGCGCAGTGGCAATGCCACACAGCAGGCATGGCGCACCACCGCCATGGTCAGCGGTGCGGCGAGTGCGGTATTGATCATGAGCGCTGGCTCGATCGCTGCGGGTGTGACGACCCTTCTCGGTGGCGCGGCCGCATCCGCTGCGATTCCGGTGGTCGGCTGGGTTGTGGCCGTGGTACTGGTGCTCGTCGCAGCCGGTATTTCGATCTGGGCAGCGATGAAGGCCGATGGTGAGAACGACACGCCCATCGAGCGCTGGGCGAATCGATGTATCTTCGGGGCCGGTCGAAAGGACGAGACCGGGGAACCCGTCGGCGAGTACGCGGACCAGACAGCGGAAATGCAGGGGTACTACAACGCGCGCTACACCCCGACCCTGCTCAACGAAGATGCAAGCAAGGAAATCGTGGGCGAGACCGGCGGCAGCGATTACTACAGCCGCGGCTGGTTCACCAGGATCTTTCGCGGGAGCACGCCGGACGTCGCGACCTGGTACGTCCTCCTGCCGGACTACGACATCGCCATCAGCGACTACCGTGGCAACGTCGGCGAGAAGCGCACGCTGGAGTTCGAAGAAACGCAACACGATGTGCCGGCCGTGCTCGACGACGCAGTCGACGCCGAGGCGATCGCGACGGACGAGCCGCTGCTTGCGCAGGACCTCGAGCCGATCGTGGTCACCGCCACCCTGCCGTGGCGTCAATCGTTCTGGCTGACCGATTTCGGCCTCGTAGCGAAGTTCGTCAAGGTCATGGAAGCCGACAGCCCCCGACCGATCCATGCGAATTTCACCTATCGTCCCAACCTCGGGTTCGATCCACGCATGTCGGTGAGCGAAAGCTTCGTGCTTGGGAACTGACGGAGACGATGCCGCGGAGCATGAAGCAATGAAGAACAGGCACTGGACATTCTGGCTGCTGGGCGTGGTCCTTGCGGCAACGGGCCTTGTCGCGCTCGCGCCCGGACTGATGTCTCCCGTGGCGCGGTACTTGGGCATCGACACCGACGGCCTCGGCAGCATCGCCCTGGTGCTGTTTCTGGCCACCTGTTTCTCCACCGGCGTCGCAGTGCTGGTTACACGGTTGGGGCAGCGCCCGGCGGTCGCAGTGACGGCGGGTGCGCTGTGCTTCGCGCTCTGCATCGTCCTGTGGCCGACCAGGATCACGGTGCACAAGGATCCAGAGGCCGGCCGCAGCGCCGATGCGGGGTTCTACGTGTACCGCCCCTTCTGGCGAGGCCCTTACCCACGCACGCAGCTGCACGAAATCCACATCGGGAATCTGGAGGAGTACCGGAACACCGGCAGTGAATGGTTCGGCGAGACGCTAATCGTCACCCGGGCCGATGCGTCGGACGATCCGGCCTACGGCTGGCAGGACGTCCCCACCCTGCCCAACCCGGGCTGGAGCGAAGCGGACATCGACGAAGTTCGCGGTCGCAGTGATTACTACGCCTGCATCGACCGCCACGAACGCAGCGTCGGCCCGTTCACCCGGGTCGATCTCGTGACCCCGACGTTCCATGCCGACGCGTTCCGGCGCCTGTGCACGCCGGTTGCCGCGAAGTAACGGGTCAACGACGGGATCAGGCTGGGACTAGCAGCTCCACCGTCTGTCCAGACGGTTTCAAGGCGGTCAAGAAGGTAGATCTCAGGCTTGGCTGGAGCCGATTCTGATGGAAGTGAAATCCAGTGCTCTGGCCCGCAGATCTGCGCACGCGCGACTCCTCCTGGTATCGCTCATGGCAACTACCTCCTGTCAGGCACAGAATCGAGACAAGATCATGGCAGCCGAGATCGAACCGAGCGTCTTCGCTTCCGTTGAAGTCAACATCGAAGGCCCGGTCGACTGCACGCCGCCGCGCCCGTCGAGCCCAGAATGGACGGGTATTCTGTTGAGCGCACCCGATCGGGTCAGGAGTAACGGCACGCCCTCCCTTGTCGTTCCCCTCTGCGTGCGCGCGGTCCTTCCCGTCATTGTTCCGGCGCCTCCCATGACGATCGTCGCGATCGACCGCGCGAAAGGAACTCGTTACACCGGCCCTGCATTCCCCCACCCTCTTCCGGAGCAGGCGGACGATAGCACTCCCAATCCGATGCCTCCGCCTCTCCGTGCTCAGCACGAGGTCGAGGGAATGACAGCCGAAATCGCTTTCACTGCGGATCTGGTCGGCTCAACAAAGATTCCGGGCGATGGTGTTTTCGACGTTCACATCGAGCGCGGCGGAATCACTTCTGAACCAGTGGCTGTTGAAATCGAAATGAACGCTCAGCCTTGACCGGCCTTCTTTCGAGCTGCGCTTCCTCATCGTGACGCCGTGGGGCCAACTGCAGGGTCTCTCTGATCAACAGATGCCGCAGTACGTCCTCCCATTATCGTCGCTTGCCCGTCAAAGGCCACCAGCTTGGGGCATCCCCCGCGGTCAAATACCGCAACCAACACGTCGAAACTCTACTTTTGAAGGAGCTTTTAGAGCTTCCGGAACTCAGCATCGGTAATCTGGAAGACCATCGCGAGACCGGCAGCGAATGGTTCGGCGAAACGGTGGTCACCACCCGCGCAGACGCATCGGAAGATCCCGAGTACGGTTGGAAGGACGTCCCCACGCTGCCCAGCCCTGGATGGAGCGAAGCGGATATCCACAGACCCGGGAGCGAAGCGATTATTACGCCTGCCTCGGCCGTCGCGAGCGTACGTTCGGCCCCTTCAGCCGGATCGACATTCTGACCCCGATCTACCACGCAGCGGCCTTAAGGCACCTGTGTAGGCCCATCCAGCCTCGTTGAAGCGACACGCCTGCTGTTGCGAAAGTCTGATTCGAGAACCCATTGTGCTCGGGAACTGATCGCTCGGCGCCCTATGAGAACGACTCCTCTACTCATCATTTTCATCCCCATTCTTCTCGTCGCTGCGGTAGGGACGCTGGCACCCGGCCTGCTCTCGGGACTGACCTCAAGCTATGGAATTGATGATCGCCAAGGGGTGGCGGGTGTCTCGCTCATTGCGTTCATCGCGTCGTGCTTGGCCATCGGCGTCGGCATCTTGCTTCTTCGTTTCGGGCGGAGACCCGCCATCAGTGTCGCCGCCGGCGTTGTGTGCTTCTTGCTGACGACGGCCCTCTGGCCCGTCTCGGTCAGCATCTCCAAACGAGCCGACGAAGAGGGGAATGTGGACTCCGGAACCTTCGTTTACCGCGCGATCTGGAAAGGCCCCTACCCGCATATCGAACGAGACGATATCCAGATCAACGAGATCGACCGGTTCGAGCAGTCCTCGGGTTGGCTCGGCAAGACCGAGCTCTACATCCTTGTGGACGCGTCCGAAGGTGCCGCATATGGATGGGAGAACATTCCCCAGTATCCGAATTCGACTTGGAGCGAGAGCGATATCACCGAAGTCCGAGGGCATGGTGGGATCTACTCGTGCCTCAACAGGCGTGAACGCACATATGGCCCGTTCACCAACATCGAATTGGTGACACCCACGTATCACCCGGCTGCATTCCGCAGACTGTGTGCTCCGAAATGATGCGGGCAGCGAAGTAGCTTTGATCGCAGCACGCATGGCCGCTATCTACGGCGTCGGCCACGGCCACCATCCCCGCCCGGTCAACGCATAGCGATCCGCGGCGCGTTCGAAACGGTTGCGCACATGGATGCCGCCGCATACGAAGTACAGCGGCAGGAACAGCGGGCCCAGCACCATGTACTGGTAGACATGCGCGCGCTCGTGGTCGCCCAGGCGCATCTCCGGGTGTTCGCACAGGCCCGCCCGCTGCGAGTAGCTCGTGCAGGGCACATCCAGGGTGTCGGCCGTGGCGAGGATGACGTTGCCCAGGGTCATCGCACCGCCCGGGCCCCACGGGTAACGGAAGAAGACCCAGGCGCGATCCCGGGACGACCAGCGCATGCGGGCGCCGCGCAGCACCCCCGCTACCCCGGCAACGAGCCCGACCAACGTATTGGGCGCCGTCCACAACATGCCCGCACCCAGCGCGACATGCCGCCCCCACGACGGCCCGGACGGCATCCGGGCCGACATGTTCAATCGCCTTCCGGCATCACCAGCCACAGCACCAGGTAGACGAGAATGCCGGGGAACGCGGCCGACAGGGCCGACACCACGATGTAACCCACGCGAACCCAGGTGGGATTCCAGCCGAAACGACGCGCGACGCCGCCCAGTACGCCAGCGATGACACGGTCGTTGATGGAGCGGGACAAGGTGGTCTGGGCGTTCATGGTCGGTCGTGTCCGGGAAAATCTGGCTCGAGTCTAGCGCCGGGAGGCCAAGGTCGTGTGGAGACCGCGCATCAGCCCCGCGATCGTGCGCCAAGTCCGCGCGCGAACATGCGCAGTGCCGCCGTCTCCGCGTGGAATCAGCCCGAGCGCGCGCGCAGCCAATCGTGGATCGCGGCCGGCACTTCCTTCTGCGCGCGCCCGGACACGTAGATGCCGATATGGCCCCCGCGGAACGACAGCTCCTGGTAATCCTCGCTGCCGACGAGATCGCGCAACGGCCGCGAAGCCGACGGCGGCACCAGGTGATCCTGCTCGGCGTAGATGTTGAGCACCGGCATTTCGACCATCCCCAGGTGGACTTCCTGCTCGCCGATGACGATGCCGCCACGAACGAAGCCGTTGCCCTGGTAGAACTGCTTGATGAACTGGCGGAATGCTTCGCCTGCCTGGTCCGGCGAATCGAAGATCCACTTCTCCATTCGCAGGAAATCCTCCACCGCCTTGCGGTTGTCGAGGATGTCGACCAGACCCACGTACTTCTGTACGAACAGGCGCCACGGCTTCAGCGTGAGGTAGCACAGGTTCATCATGTCGGCCGGCACGTTGCCGAGCGTGTCGACGAACAAGTCCACGTCCAGCTCGCGCGTCCAGTTCGCCAGCATGTTGTCGGGCGTGTGGAAGTCGACCGGGGTAACCATGGTGATCAGGTTGCGCACGCGGTCGGGATGCAATGCGGCGTAGCACAGGGAGAACGCGCCGCCCTGGCAGACGCCGAGGAGGTCCACCGCGTCGATGCCGAAGCGCTCGCACAGGTGGTCGACCGCGCCGCCCAGGAAGCGCTCGATGTAGTCCTCCAGGGTGAGGAAGCGGTCGGACCGGTCCGGATAGCCCCAGTCGATCACGTAGACGTCCTCGCCCAGGGCGAGCAGGTTGCGCACCAGCGAGCGGTCGGCCTGCAGGTCGACCATGTAGGGTCGGTTGACCAGCGCGTAGCAGATCAGCAGCGGCGCGTTGCCGGTGGGCGTGCCTTCGCCCCGGAACCGGTAGAGGACGGTCTTGCCGTCGCGCCAGACTTCCTCGCGCGGTGTGGCGCCGAAATCCGTGTCACCCAGCGACTGCAGGGTCTGCAGACCGGCGCCGAGCTGGCGCTGGACCCGCACCGTGTCCTCGATCAAGGTGTCGAGGCCGATATCGAGCGGACCGTTCATGTCAACGCCTCCCCTTGCCGGTCTTCAGCGGTTGCGGCGCGGTGGGCATCGCCTCGGCAGCCGAAAACAAGTCGGCTTGCCCCCGGCGTGTGGGAGGCGAAGCCGCCTTGCGCGCCGTGCGTGCAGGCGCCGCCGCCTTCGGCGCGGCCTTGCGGGCCCGTTGGACAGACGGCCGCTTTGCCGGCTGGGCTTTGCGGTGGCGCGGCGCCGCGGTCTTCTTCTTCGCAGCACGAGTGGCCGGCGCAACTTCGGCCCCGCCGTCCTGGCCGGCGATACGGCTGCCCCGCGGCACATCCGCCGCCTTGGCAGCCGTCGCGGATGCACGCGTGCGGGCGCCCCCCGGCGCCTTGCGCCGCTGTCCTGACTCGGCGCGGGAACGCGATGCCGCGCGGGTCGTCGCCGCAGCGGCTTCATCGGCCGCTCGCGCATCGTCCGCATCCCTTGGTCCGATCGCGCGAGCCGGCGCCTTGGCCGACTTAGCGGCGGTCGTTTTCTGCGTCGAGGCGCGGCTCGTACGCTTCGTCGCGGACTTGCGCGCGGGTGACGCGCGCACAGCAGATCGGGTGCCCGTGGCAGCGCCGACGTCGGCTTCTTCCGCCCGCGACGCCGCAGCCTGCGGGGCCACGCGATCCGTACCCGCCCTGCCACGTTCCCGCTGCACGCCGGCCGCATCGACCCCGGCGACGGGGCGCCGCGTCACCGCATCGCGCAGCCGCCGCACCTGGCGTTCGAGCTCCACGATCTTGCGATGCGCACCATCGAGCTCGGTCCGCGTCGGCATATCGAACAACGCACAGACCTGCTCGACTTCTCGCTGCACGCACTGCCGCACCCGCATCTGCGCATCGACAAGTTCGGCGTACACACGTCTGAACTCCGGACCCATTGCAACGGGTGCGTACGCGTCTTCGGCGGCATCGATCCAGAGATCGAACAACGCTCGCGGCGCATCGATGCCGAGTCCCGGCGCCTCGCGCTCGGCGAGCTTGCGCTCGAACCGCTGCAGCGCATCCTCGAGCACCGTCGCCATCAACGCACCGTAGGCTTCGAGCTTTTCCTGGAGCGCGATCTGCGCCGATGCCAGCAGCTGCCAACGCTCCTGGTGTTCACGCGCCACACCGAAGGCCGGCATCCGCAACCAGTCGTGCGCCTGACCACGCAGCGCCTGCAACCACGGCGCGGCCTGATGCATCCACGCCTCGGGCCCCATCGAGCCCGGCTGGCGTTGCGCCATGGCGAACAGCTGCGCGAACGGATTGCCGCCGCCTGCCTGGAGCAGCTGCCGCCAGGCTTCCGCCACATCCGCGGCGCTGTTGTCGCGCCCGGCGAACTGCGCGACCAGCTGCTGCATCTGCACGTACCAGTGGCGCGCCAGCGCATCGAACCGTCCGGCGGCGTCCTGCGCGCCCGCCGGCCCCCGCACCTGCTGCGCCCACCATGCGAACGGATCCTGAAAGGCCCCCGCGGCGGCTCCAGGAACGCCGATGCCCGGCATTCCAAACCCGGCAATCCCCGGCCCCGAAGCCCCTCCACCCGGCAGGCCCATGCCGGGCACTCCCATCCCCGCCGCGGCGCCCATGCCGGGCACGCCGCCGAAACCGGGCATCGAATAAGGAGAGGGCGCTGCAGCCGTCGGCGCCTGGCGCATGCTGTCGGCCCACACGCCCCAGAACCGGCGAGCCATCGCCTCGAAATCGGCGGCAGCCGCGGCGAATCCCTGCGGTACATCCTGCGTCATAAAACCTCCGGGTGTCGTCCCGATCATAGCAATGCACGGCGACCACCCATCGCATGCGGCCAGGCCCGTCTCGCCCGCGCCGGCCCCCTCCGCCGCGGCATCTCAGGGGCCGGCCGGCGGGAGACCGGCAGCGCAATCGGTGACGGAGCCTCCAGTCCTACCCCGGACGCGAGAGCTTAAGGCTTCGGAATCCGCAAGGTCTTGCTGATCATCAAGGTCCCCGATATCGCGAACATCAACACCAGCGGATGCAACTGCCAGGGGCCGAGCTGCCATTGCCCGAACCACACCGCATCGCCGATCCGCCCCTGCCAGGCCGCGATCGCCAGCACCACCACCAGCAGCAGACTGGTGGGAATGGGCGTGCCCTCGAAGTACTTCACCTTGCCCTCGGCGCCGCCCATCGCCTCCGCGGTCACGTTGTAGCGCGCCAGCCGGCTGACCCCGCAGCCGACGAAGTAACTCAGCACGATCCAGTCCCACCCACCTTGCAACCCGCAGGCGTAGGCCAGCGCCGCGGGTGCGACGCCGAAGGAAATGATGTCGGCCAGCGAATCCAGCTCGCGCCCCAGCGTGGAGGCCACCTTGCGCCAGCGCGCGATGCGACCGTCGAGCGCATCGAACACGAACGCCAACGGAATCAGCGCCATGCCGATCATCAGATCCCGGACCACCCCGTCCTGCAGGAAGCGCATCGCCGCGAAGATCGCGCCGGTACCGCAGAAGGCGTTGGCGAGCGTGAACCAGTCGGCGAGCTGGAACTCGCGCAGCATCGAGAAATGGCGGGATCTGGGCATCGCGGCACCGGCGACCGAACGGGAGCTCAGCCTGCCAGACATCGCGTGAACCGGCTGCGTGAGCCTGCACGCCCGTGTACGCCACGACATCCGGGACGCGGGAAGCGGGCAGCTCGGAGTCGGGCGGTCCGCTGCCGTGCCGACCGGGAACCGACGACCCTGGTGATGCACTGACTCGCGGCGGGATGTCGCCGCCCGGTCAGGTCCCCGGTACGGCCAGCGCGGCCGCATCCAGGTGCCCGCCCGGGCGGGTCTCGATCACCGCGTCGGACGGCAACGCCCCGCCGTCGAGGTAGGCATCCACCCGGTCCAGGGCGGCGTACACGTAAGGCAGCAGCGGGACGTAGCGTGCGGCGTAGTCCGGCAGCGCCAGGAAGCCGTCGAAGTGCTGTGCGTTGCGCACCTCCCACAACCGCACGTCGCGCCCGGCGGCACGCGAGGCGACCACGTAAGGCGCGCTGGTGAACGCGAACGGGATCAGGCCATCGTCGCGGCCATGCACCACCAGCACCGGCAATCCAGCCCGCGGCGGCGCCGAAGCCACTGCCGCGACGCCCGCCCGCACCCGCTGCGCATCGGCACTGTCACCCGTCCACAGCGCGCGCAGGCACTGCAGGCCGGGGCCTGTGAGGTCCGGCGCCGCGAGCGCGGGATCGATCACGCCCACGCCTGCGCCGGGCGGAATGCCACTGGCATCGCTCCACCAGGCCGCGCACTCGGCGGCGGTCGCGGGGCGCGGGCTGAAATCCGGATGCTGTGCCGAGAACGACATCCCGCACGGATGGGCGCCGGCCGGATAACGGCCGTAGGCCGACGCATACGTGGCCGCCACCGCGCGGAACAGGTCGAAGTCCACCGACAGCGCCGCCGCGCGCAATGCGGCCTCGGTCCAGCCGGCATCGCGCAGACGCGCATGCGCGGACCGGGCCTGCGCCGCCGTGTCGTCGCCTTCGATGACGCCCTCGGCCCGCAGCGCCGCGCAGCGCGGCGCACGCATGGCGGTGGCGACCGTCGACAACGGCGACGTAGGCAGCGCGTCGAGATCGGCCAGCGCGCACGGCATGAGCAATGCCGCCTCGGTGGTGTAGTCGTACAGGGCGCGCGCGCCCGGCGCATCGATGTGGATGCTCGGCTCGCCTGCGACGACGGCGTCGAGCCAGTCACCGTCCTCGGCGGCCCGGAGCACCGCCCCCCCGCCGTTCGAGATGCCGACGGCGATGATCCGCGTGTTGTCGAAGGTGTACGGGGCGCCTTGCGGCATGGCGGTCTCGAGCGTCGCCAGCGCGAATTCGGCAGCCTGGCGCACATGGCGTCCCCAGTCCGCCTCCGGGTTGTCCTGCGAATGGGCGTGCTTGAACGCGATGCCCGTCGTTGGCACACCGGCGCCCGGATCGAAAGCGGCCGCGGGGTCGTCGGGCGCCGCGACCCGCCCGTCCACGGCGATCCCCTGCCCGGCGTCGAGATCGAAGTAGTCGCTGCCGGCCCCCTTGTCCGTGTACGCCACCGCACAGCCCTTCGGCAGGCCCCAGGCCCCGGCGACCGCGATCGCGCCGTAGATGCCGCGCGATCCCGACGAAGCCGTGACCACGACGCAGCGACGTCCCGCATCGAAGCCGTCGGGGACCTGCACCATCAGCCTGTGCGGGTGTTTCGCACCGGGCACCGTGGCGAGCGCGTGGAATTCCCGCCCCGGCACCGTGGCGGCGCTGCCGTACACGACGCCATAGCCGCCTTCCGGCCGCAGATCGGCGATGCCCCGCCAACTGCTCCACACGGCCCGACGACGCAGCTCGGCAGCGGTCGGCGCCTCCGGGTCGGCGAAGGGCGGTGGTGTCGCCTGCTGCAGACCGGTCAGCCCGAGGCCCGCGGTCAACAGGTCGTCGCCGTCGCGGTGCGCCGCCTGGCCGGTGAGGCGCGGCGCTTCGGCGGAACGGGCGGCCCGCGCATCGCGTGGCGGCGTGGCATGTGAGTCGGTTCGATGCACGTTCGCGTCCGGAGCGTTCGCGGCGGGGGGCGTGGCGGCACAGCCTGCAAGCAGCAGCGTGCAGGCGGCGCCGAGAAGGGCGGCGGGCATCGGAATCCGGTTCATGCCGGCACCGTAGCAGCGCCTCCCCTGTCCGGTCATCGTACTTTGGTACCAGGCACGAGGGGGTGCGGGGCTGACCTACAATCGGGCCATGCCGACCCTGCTCATCGCCGACGACCACCCGCTGTTCCGCGCCGCGCTGCGGAGTGCGGCCGACGAGGCGGCCGAGGACATCCGCACCTGCGAGGCAGGCACCCTCGACGAGGTCGTCGCCACTCTGGACGCCCGTCCCGAGGTCGATCTGGTCCTGCTCGACCTGCACATGCCGGGCAATCACGGGCTGGCCGGGCTGGCCGCATTGCGGGCGCAGTTTCCTGCCGTCGCGGTGGTGCTGGTGTCCGCGAACGAGGATCCGCAGATCGTCCGCCGCGCGCTCGATCACGGCGCGGCCGGCTACATCCCCAAGAGCGCTGGCCTCGAGGACATGCGCGATGCGATCCGCGCCGTGCTCGCCTGCGAGCAGTGGTTGCCTCCGGCCCTGCGCGGCGCGGTGTCGCGGGCCGCCTCCACCCCCGGCGATACCGATCTCGCCGCACGTCTGGCCAGCCTGACGCCGCAGCAGTTCCGGGTGCTCGCGCTGGTGGCCGAAGGGCTGCTCAACAAGCAGATCGCCGACCGGCTTGATGTGCAGGAACGTACGGTCAAGGCGCACCTGTCGGCGATCTTCGAGAAGCTCGGTGCGCGCAACCGGACCCAGGCCGGGGTGATCCTGCGCGAACTCGAGATCGTCGATCCCGCACGACAGGTCAGTGTCTGAAGACGTGCGGCGTGCCGGCGCCGACGTGCCGCCGCGCTAGATCCGCGAGTACGTATACGACTGCATCCGCCCGCCGGCGTAGGGCATCACCATGTGGAACGCGCGCGGGTCGTCGTCGAACACCAGCGGCAGGAAGTGACGGTCGCCTTCCCACATCGGCAGTTCCATCAGACGGTCGATCTCCACCCACTCCAGCGTACCTTCCGGGTTGGTCTCGAACGGCGTCCCGCTGTAACCGGCGATCACGAACACGAAGCCGAACCAGTCCTCGCCGTGCTTGCCGAAGCCCGGCCAGCTGATGGTGCCGCGCAGCTGGATGTCGTCGCACTCGATGCCGGCCTCTTCGTGGATTTCCCGACGCATGCCTTCGACGATGTCTTCGTCCGCCTCGATCTTCCCTCCCAGGCCGTTGTACTTGCCCAGGTGCTGGTCGTCCGCACGGGCATTGCGATGGATCAGCAACACGCGGCGGCGGTCCGGCGACAGGACGTAGCCGAGCGTGGCCAGGATCGGGGTGTACGGCATGGCGGATGCGACAGGAGCGGACGGGGCGCCATGGTAACCGCCGCCCCGATGGCGTGCCCGGCCGGGATCAGGCCAGGCGGGTCGCGCAGAGCCGGTCGAGCGTGGATTTGAGCGCGAGCGGCCGGATAGGCTTCTGCAGCAGGCCGAGCCCCTGCTCGGCGACGTCGCGCCGCACCGCATCGTTGGCATCGGCGCTGAGGATCAGGGTCGGACGTGCGCCGTGTCGATCCGCGAGGTCGCGGGCCAGCGCCACCCCGGTATCGCCATCGTCGAGGTGGTAATCGAACAGCCACAGATCGACCGGGTCTGCCGCCAGCACCGCCTGCGCCGCTGCACGATCGCCGACCGCCTCCACGCGGCAGCCCCATCCCGCCAGCACATGGCGCAGAGCCTCCAGCGCCTGCGGTTCGTTGTCGACCAGCAGCACACGCGCGCCGGCGAGCCCGGCACGCGTTATCGACACCGTGCGCTCGTCACCCGGCGCCGCACGTGGCAATGCCAGTGCGAACACGGTGCCCCGGCCGGGCAGACTGTGCAGCGACAGGCGTGCATCGAGCAGACGTGCGATGCGATCCGCGATCGCCAATCCGAGCCCCAGCCCCTGTCCCGGACTGCCCTCGCCGCGCCGGAACTCCTCGAAGATCAGCACCTGCTGTTC
This sequence comes from Luteimonas abyssi, assembly GCF_001482195.1. Lineage (GTDB taxonomy): Bacteria > Pseudomonadota > Gammaproteobacteria > Xanthomonadales > Xanthomonadaceae > Luteimonas > Luteimonas abyssi. The sequence goes on from NZ_KQ759763.1 coordinate 2,024,804, forward strand.
CGGTGCGATGCCCGGACCGGTGTCGTGCACCTCGATCCGCACGCCGTCGGCGGTTCGCCGGACCCCCAGCAGGACCCGCCCCTGACGCGTGTAGCGCACCGCATTGGCGAGGAAGTTCTGCAGCACCCGCCGCAGCAGCTGCGGATCGCTGTGCGTCCAGGCGCGGCAGGCGACGTGATCGAAAGCCAGACCGCGCGCCGCCGCCAGCGCGCCGAACTCGGCCGCCAGCGGCTCCAGGACATCGGACAGCGGAAACGTACGCGGTTGCGGCACCAGCCCGCCGGCCTCCAGGCGCGCCATGTCGAACAGACCGGTCAGCAGGTCGGTCGTCGCATCGAGCGCACCACGCAACGCATCGAGTTGCGGCGGTGCGCCGCCCGGTGTCGTCCGCATGCCGGGCGTCGTGGTGAGTTGCTGCCGCAGCGCATCGGTGAACAACTGCGCGGCGTGCAGCGGTTGCAGCAGATCGTGGCCGACGGCGGTCAGGAAGCGGCTTTTCGCCTCGCTCGCACGCTCGGCCTCGCGCCGGGCGAGATCCAGGCTGCGGGTCCGCTCCTCGACGCGTTGTTCGAGCGTTTCGTTGGCCAGGCGCAGTGCGCGCTCCGAACTGCGGAACGCGGTCACGTCGGTGAATGTGGCGACGAAGCCACCGCCGGGCATCGGATTGCCGCGAATCTCGATGGTCGCGCCGCCCGGAAACCGGCGCTCGGCCACGTATGGGGTTCCCGCGCGCATGTGATCGATGCGCTTGTCGACCTCGGCACCGACCGGACCGGCATCGACCAGGCCCCGCTCGACGTTGTAACGGACCAGTTCGGCCACCGGCACGCCGATCCTGAGCAAGGCCGGCGGATAGCCGAACAACGCCGCGTAACGTGCGTTCCAGGCGACCACCCGCAGCTCGGCATCGACCACGCTGATGCCCTGGCTCATGTTTTCCAGCGCTGCCTCCAGCACCCGCTGGCTGACGCGCAGCTCCTGCGAGGCTTCGTCGACGATCGCCACCACCGTGTCCAGGTCGGGCCCGGACTCGCGTCGGGCCGCATCCAGCAGCAGGCGCGTCGATGCGCTGCCCAGTACCGCCGACAGTTCGCGTTCCAGCCGGGACTCGATCGCGACCGGTACCGCGCCGCTGCGCGGTGCGTCGCGCAACACCGTGTCGACCAATGCCACCGGCAGGAAGCGACGCCCCGCGCTGCGCAAGGCGCGCAGATCCGCACCGCGCGCGGGATCGCGCCGTTCGCGCCGATCGAACATCGCCACCAGCGCGGTGACCGACGTGCCCACGAAGAGGGTACTGCCGAACGCACGGCCGAGTGGGCTCCAGCCGCTCAACCCGAACAGCGCATCCGGCGACAGCCACGACGGCAGTGCGGAGAAGGCCGCGTCGGGCAGCAGGGCCGGCGCGGGCATCGTCCACGCCCACACCGCGAAGCCGGCGAGCACACCCGCGATCGCCGCACGCGCCGGCGTCTGCGGGCGCCAGATCGCGAACGCCAGCGCCGGCACCAGGGTCGCCAGCGCCGAGAACGAGACCGCGCCGATGTCGGCCAGCGCATCGGTATCGCCGACCATCCGCCCGTACAGCCACGCCAGCAGCATGATCGCGACGATGCCCATGCGCCGGAGCATCAGCACATCGCCGCGGCGATCGCCGCCGCCGCCCGATCGCGCCCATGCACCCCGGACCAGGCCTGGAGCGAACCAGTGGTTGCCGATCATCAGGCTCAGCGTGAGCGTGCTGACCACGATCATGCCCGTCGAGGCACTCAGGCCGCCGAGGAAGGCGAACAGCGCCACGCCGTCGGCGCCTTGCGACAGCGGCAACCCCAACGCGTACATGTCCGAAGGGGTGCGGTCGCCGAGCAGCGCCATGCCGGCCTGCGCCAGCGGCAGGCCGGGAACCGCGATCAGCAACAGGTACAGCGGAAACTGCCAGCGCGCGGTGCGCACGTCGGCCTCGTCGCGGCATTCCACCACCGCGACGTGGAACTGATGCGGCAGGATGAACATCGCCAGCGCGCCCAGGAACACCAACGGGGTGAAACCGTCCAGGTGCTGGGTGGCGGGTGCCGGCAGCGACGGCAACCCGCGCGCGAGCAGCCACACGAACACGCCCAGCACCAGCATCGCCGCCAGCTTGAGCAGCGACTCGAACGCCATCGCCAGCACCAGGCCGCGATTGTGCTCGGCGGCGCTGGCACGACGTGTGCCGAAGAGCATCGTGAAGGCCGCCATCGCCAGCGCCACATACAGCCCGACGTCGTGCCAGGCCGGAATCTCGGCCAGATCGCGTTGCGCGCCGCCGGTCAGCGTGGCGTAGCTCATCGCCACCGCCTTGAGCTGCAGCGCGATGTAGGGAATCAGGCCGAGCGCGGCGACCAGGGTGACCGTCGCAGCGAGCCACGGATCCTTGCCCAGCCGGGTGGCGATGAGGTCGGCCAGTGAGGTGGCGTTGCTCTCGCGCGCCAGTCGCACCAGCCGCACCATGAAGTTCCACGCCAGTGCGTAGAACAGGATCGCGCCCAGGAACGTCGGCGGGAGCGGCCAGCCGTAGCGCGCGGCCTGGGTGACCGTGCCGTAGAACGTCCACGATGTGCAGTGCACCGCCAGCGACAGCGCGTAGACGTGCCGCCAGCGGCCCGCGAACACCTGCGGATGGCGCTCGCCGTAGACACCGGCGGCGAACATCAGGCCCAGCCACAGTCCGGCCGCGCCCAGCACCATGCTCACGCTCAGCATCGGCGCCTCACAGACGGAGCGCGATCGGGAAAAAGGGCATGCGGGACCATGGCCGGCGAGCATAGCGCCGGGCCGGCCGGGGCGGGTACCGCCATACGATCAGTCCGCACGCGATGGTCTGACGGTCGGCACCGACACGACCCATCCCCTCTCCCGCCTGCGGCAGAAGGTCTCCTCGAAGAGGCGGTGGGGGCGCTCGGTGCTTCCAGCCCCGCCCCGCACACGGGACGCCCCGCACCCGGGAGAGGGCGTCAGAGCCACGTCGCGCCCACCGGCGCTAGAAGAAGTTGTAGCGCACCGATACATACCAGTCGCGCGGCCAGCCGTAGTACGCGGTCTGGATGTTGCCGACGCTGGCGAACTCCTGGCCTTCCACCATGTAGGTACGGTCGGTGAGATTGCGTACGCCGCTACGCACCTGCCAGACGAACTGCGGCGAATCCCAGATCCCGAACAGGCCGACCAGCGTGTAGGCGTCCTGGCTCAGGTTGGCGCGGTTATCCACCGACAACCAGGTACGGCTGCGGTAGGACACATCGCCACCCAGGGTCAGGGTGCTGCCGTTGTTGAGGCCGATGGCCTGCTGCAGGGCCACGCGCGCGGTCCATTCCGGCGAGAACGGCACGTGGTCGTGGTTGACCGTGGGGTCGAAGCCCGGGTAATCGGGATCGAGGCGGAAATCGTCGAATCGCTTGTACTGCGCATCCAGGTAGCCGAGCTGGCCGCTGAGCGTAGTACCGGTGCCCAGCACCGCGGCGCCTTCGAACTCGATGCCCTTGATCTCCAGCTCGGCGGCATTGAGCACCGGGAATGTGCCCACGTCCTGCGACACGCGCGCCTGGAAATCGCTGTAGTCGCTCCAGAACGCAGTGGCGCTGCCGCGCAGGCGGTTGTCCGACGAGCTCCCCTTCAGGCCGAGCTCGTAGGTCCACACGAATTCGGGATCGAAATCCGGCGCCGACGCTTCGGCGCTGGAATTGGCGCGGCCGTTGAAGCCACCCGACTTGAAGCCGCGATTGGCCGATACATACCCCATCAGGTTGTCGCTGAAGTGCTTCTGCAGGCTGACCGAGGGCGTGAACGCGGTCCAGCTCTTGCGAGCGGCGAAGCCGACGGTCTCGTTGAGCACCGGAAACGGCAGCGCACCGGCGAACAACGACTCCGAATCCCAGAACGTACTGGTGCTGCGCTCGTACTCCTTGCGGTCGCGAGTCCAGCGCAGGCCGGCGGCCAGGGTCCAGGTCGGCACGAACTCCCAGTTGCTGTGTGCGAACACCGCGACGCTCTCGGTGGTGAGATCGTCCGCGATGGTGCGCAAGAAGCTCACCGGCACGCCGCCATTGGCGAACAGGTCGTCGGCGTAGGCCTCCTGATAGGACGGCACGTTCTCGCGCATGTAGTACGCGCCGAAGGTGGCCTGCAGGTTCGAGCCGTTGTCGAACAGCCACTGGAACTCCTGGCTCACCTGGTCCTGATCGAGCGCGACCAGCACATCGCCGAGCTCGAACTCGGACGCATCGATGTCGATGAACGAGCGTGTTTCGAGCTGGCGATAGCCGGTGATGCTGCGCATGGTCCAGGTCGGCGACAGATCCCACTCCATGGACAGCGAGGCGCCGGAATGCTCGAGCCGCTGCCCCTGCCCGGGGCCGAGCGAGGTCCGTGCGGTGAAATCGAATTCGCCGTCCGGTGCCGGCAACAGCAGCACCGGTCCGAGCAGGAGGTCGGTCTGCACCAGCGGCGCGGTCGGACGGCCCAGCGACAGCGACGCGTCCTGGCGGGTGTGATCGAACGACAGCGTGGCCCGGAAGGTCTCGCCGGGTTCGAAGGCCACCTTGGCCCGCAGCGCACGGGTGTCGTCGTCGTTGTAGTCGCGGCCGGTGTCGCGGTCGCGGACGAAGCCGTCGTGGGTCAGCCAGGCACCCGCCACACTGGCGGCCACCGTGTCGCTGAGCTGCCCGGACACGTAGAAGCGCCCCTCGGCCCGCCCATGGTCGCCGGCGGTCAGCTCGACCGCACCGCCGGTGTCGTCGAACGGGTTCTTGGTGGTGACCTTGATCGCGCCACCGGTGGAGTTCTTGCCGTACAGGGTGCCCTGCGGCCCGCGCAGCACCTCCACCTGTTGCACGTCGAACAGCGAGAACAGCGCGCCGTTGATGCGCGAATAGTAGATGTCGTCGACGTACATGCCGACACCGGGGTCGAACGTCTGCAGCGCATCGGGCTGGCCGATGCCGCGGATGAATACATTCACGCTGTTGGCCGACCCGCGGCCCTGCACGATGTTCATGTTGGGCACCGCTCCCTGCAGGCCATCGATGTTGCTGGCCTGCAGATCGCGCAATTGCTCCTCGCCGAAGGCGCTGACCGCGACCGGCACGTCCTGCAGCGATTCGGTGCGGCGGCGCGCGGTGACGGTGATGCCGTCGAGCGTGGTGGCATCGCGCGCGGCGCCCGCCGCCGGCGCGTCCGCGACCGGCGTCGCGGGTGTCTGTTGCTGCGCCTGCGCCGCGAACGTCGACAGACCGAACGCGATGGCCAGGCCAAGCGTGCTGTAGTTCATGTGTCCCCCTCCCACGGGTGTCGTGCTCATCCCGGGCGCGCCGGGCGACGCCCGGTCTCCCGGACCATGGCGGCAAGCCTAGTCAGCGCCTCACGGAGCAACACTTGTACCTTCGGACAATGGGGCCGGCACGGCCCGCTGACGACACTGGCGGCTGCCGAAAACCGACCGGATGGATCCCCGATGTCCCTGTTGATCGTGCTCGCCGCGCTGAGCTTCCTGATGCTGGTCGCCTATCGCGGGCACAGCGTGATCCTGTTCGCGCCGATCGCGGCGATGGGCGCCGTGTTCTTCACCGATCCCAGCCTGGTGGCCCCGATGTTCACCGGGTTGTTCATGGACAGCATGGTGAACTTCCTCAAGCTCTACTTCCCGGTGTTCCTGCTCGGTGCGGTGTTCGGGAAGCTCATCGAAATCTCGGGATTCTCGAAGTCGATCGTCGCCGCCACCATCCGCCTGTTCGGGCCGCAACGGGCCATGCTGTCCATCGTGACCGTCTGCGCGCTGCTCACTTACGGTGGCGTGTCGCTGTTCGTGGTGGTGTTCGCGGTGTATCCGTTCGCCGCCGAGCTGTTCCGGCAGAGCGACATCCCCAAGCGCCTGATCCCCGGCACCGTCGCGCTGGGTGCGTTCACCTTCACCATGATGGCGCTGCCGGGCACACCGCAGATCCAGAACATCATCCCGACCGCGTTCTTCGGCACCGACTCGTGGGCCGCGCCGGTGCTGGGCACGGTCGGTTCGGTGATGATCTTCGCGCTGGGCATGACCTACCTGGAGTGGCGCCGACGCACGGCGCTGGCCGCAGGGGAAGGCTACGGCACCGGATTGCGCAACGAACCCGAGCCGTTCGCAGGCGACACCCTCGCCCATCCCCTGATCGCGCTGCTGCCGCTGCTGCTGGTCGGCATTTCAAACAAGCTGCTCACCCTGGCCATTCCCATGCTGTACGGCCAGACCCACAGCTTCGTTCCGGCAGTGATGGGCGATGCCGCGCCGATCGTGCAGGAGGTGCCGCGGGTGGCCGCCATCTGGGCCGTGCAGGGCGCCCTGCTGGTGGGCATTCTCGCGGTCGTCGCACTGGCCTGGCGACCGGTGACGCGCAGCTTCGCCGAGGGCAGCCGCACCGCGATCGGCGGCGCGCTGCTGGCATCGATGAACACCGCCTCGGAATACGGCTTTGGCGCCGTCATCGCCGCGCTGCCCGGCTTCCTGCTGGTCGCCAACACGCTCAATGCGATTCCGGATCCGCTGGTCAACGAGGCGATCACGGTCACCGCCCTGGCCGGCATCACCGGCTCGGCATCGGGCGGCATGAGCATCGCCCTGGCGGCGATGGCGGACAGCTTCATCGCCAATGCCCAGGCCGCGGGGATCCCGATGGACGTGCTCCACCGGGTGGCGGCCATGGCATCTGGAGGCATGGACACCCTGCCCCACAACGGCGCGGTGATCACCCTCCTGGCGGTCACCGGCCTCACCCATCGCCAGTCCTACGGCGACATCTTCGCGATCACCCTGATCAGTACCGCGGTGGTGTTCGCGGTGATCGCGCTGTATTACCTCACCGGCTGGGTCTGATCCACCGGGTCGGCGGTCACCGTGTCGAGCTGCGCATCGGCCTCGGCCGACTTGCTGGCCTCAGGGTCGACCAGCGCGGGATTGTCGAGCACTTCCTTCAGACGCTCGCGGTCGAGCTGACCGGTCCAGCGCGCGATGACCAAGGTGCCGATGCCGTTGCCGGTCAGGTTGGTCAGCGCACGGCCTTCCGACATGAAACGGTCGATACCGACGATCAGCGCGATACCCGCCAGCGGGATCACGCTGTCGAACGCCGCCAGCGAAGCCGCCAGCGTCACCAGGCCGGCGCCGGACACGCCGGCCGCACCGTTGGACGAGATCAGCATGAACACCAGCAGCGCGATCTGGGTGCTGAGCGGCACTTCGATGCCGAAGGCCTGGGCGATGAAGATCGCGCCCATCGACATGTAGATCGCGGTGCCGTCGAGGTTGAACGAATAACCGGTCGGGATGGTCAGACCGACCACGGACTTCGGCACGCCGGCGCGCTCGAGCTTGTTGAGCATCCGCGGCAGCACGGTCTCCGACGACGAGGTGCCGAGCACGATCAGCAGTTCGTCGCGGATCATGCGGATGTACTTGAGCAGGCTGAAGCCGGACCACCAGCAGATCGGCCCCAGCACCAGGAACAGGAACAGCAGGCAGGTCAGCCAGAAGCTCAGCATGAAATAACCGAGCGAGCCGAGGATCGCGCCGCCGTACTCGCCGATGGTGAACGCCATGCCGCCCATCGCACCGATCGGCGCGAACCACATCACGATCTTGATCACGCCGAACATGACCTGGGCGAGGGTGTCGAGCGCGGCGACCGCGGGCTTGCCGCGCTCCCCGAGCATCGAGATCGCACAGGCGACCAGAATCGCCATCACCAGCACCTGGATCAGCTGGCCGTCGACGAAGGCACCCAGGAAGGAATCCGGCACCAGATGCAGGATGAATCCGGTCAGGCCGTCGCCCGCGGCGGCACCGGCACTGCGGATGGTGTTGTCCGCCGCCGAGGCGTCGAAGGTGGCGAGGTCGAGCCCGAGCCCACGCCCCGGCCCCAGCAGGTTCACCACGATCAGACCGATACCCAGTGCGAAGACGGTGGTGACGTTGAAGTAGATGACGGTCTTGAGCGCCAGGCCGCCGGCCTTAGCGAGATTGCCGAGCCCGGCGATACCGACGGCCACGGTCGCGAAGATCGTGGGCGCGATGACCACCTTGACCAGCTTGATGAACAGATCCGCCAGCCATTTCATCTGCGCACCTGTCTCAGGCGCGGCCAGGCCGATCACGATACCGGCGGCGATACCGAGCAGCACCCAGAAATACAGGTGATGCCATAGCGGCTTCTTGCGCGGAGCGGGCGCGCCTGGGGACGGGGATACCGGAAGGCTCTGGGGATTGGGGGTCTTCATCCCGGCAGCCTGCCAGATGAACGCCTGGAACGCGCTCACCCGATAGCATTAGATGTCGCGAGAACGCTAATGCAAATGATTCTTATTTGTTAAGCTTGGCGACTTCCTCTCGCAGGCTTGCACGTGCCCGCTCCTCTCTCGCCATCCCGCCGGGTCAGCGTACGTCCCGCTCCATCGTCGGATCACCGACTCGATGTCGCCATGCGCATCCTGGTCGCCGGTCCCGGCAACTATGCCGCAACCTGGCTGCTGACCGCTCTCCTGGCCCGCACGCTGCCCGGCAGCGCCCTCACGACCACCCTGGTCGCCACCCTGCTGTCCTTCGTGCTGTTCGCTTGCGGGGTGGTGGCGACCTTCGCTGTCCGCGACGGCGGCCGCGCGGGTCTCTGTCTCGGTGCGATCGCCGCGCCGGCGTCTGCGGCGTTGGCGATCGTGGGCCCAACCGTATGAGCGGCGGCTTCCGGCAATCCCAGGCCTGGTTGCACACCTGGACCGGCTTGCTGGTGGGCTGGGTCCTCTACGCGATGTTCCTGACCGGCACCAGCGCTTACTGGCGCGAGGAGATCACCCGCTGGACCCTGCCCGAGCTCGATGCGCCGGCAGAGACCACGGTCGCGGCACGGCAGGCCGTGCAATGGCTGGACACCCATGTCGAAGGCGCCGACACGTGGACCATCCAGTTGCCCGGCCCGCGCGCGCCCGGCACCCTGGTGTTCTGGCAGATGCCCGGCGCCTCGTACTGGGACGCCTGGGCCACGCGCACCTGGCTGGACGCCAGCGGCACCGCGGTGCCCGTGCGCGAGACCCTCGGCGGCGACTTCTTCTATCGCCTGCATTTCGACATGCACTACATCCCGGTGCGCTGGGGCCGCTGGCTCGCCGGGGCGTGCGCGATGTTCATGCTGGTGGCCATCGTCACCGGTGTGATCACCCACAAGAAGATCTTCAGCGACTTCTTCACCTTCCGCCGCGGCAAGGGTCAGCGCAGCTGGCTCGACGGCCACAACGCGCTGGCGGTGCTGTCGCTGCCGTTCCACCTGATGATCACCTACACCGGGTTGGTCACCCTGATGACGCTGTACATGTCGGCCGGCGTCACTGCCAACTATCCGAACCAGGCGGCGTTCTATGCCGACCTGTTTCCGGACACCCCGGCCGTGGCGCGCAGCGGAACCGACATTCCCCTGGGCGACCTGGACGCCATGCTCGCGCGTGCCGGAGCGGACTGGGACGGCGGCCGCGTCGGCCAGCTGCGGATCGACCTGCCGGGCGACGGCGCGTCGCGGGTGATCGCGACCCGTCACCTGGACAGCCGGATCAATCATGCCCCTGATGCGATCGCCTTCGCTGCCGACGACGGCCGGATCGTCTGGCGCACCCCGTCGCTGGGCGCCGCCGGCGATACCCGCGGCGTGCTGATCGGCCTGCACGCGGCGCGGTTCGCACCGACGACGATGCGCTGGCTGTTCTTCCTGTCGAGCCTGGCCGGCACGCTGATGGTCGCCAGCGGCTTGATCCTGTGGACGGTCAAACGTCGCACACGGCTGCCCGATCCGGACAAGCCGCATCTCGGCTTCCGGCTGGTCGAGAAGCTCAACATCGGTGTCGTCGCCGGTCTGCCGGTGGCGATGGCGGGTTTCTTCTGGGCCAACCGGCTGTTGCCATCGCCGATGGACGCGCGCGCCGCGTGGGAAGTCCATGTGTTCTTCCTGATCTGGCTCGCGTGCCTGCTGCATGCATTCGTGCGCCTGCCGCGAGCGGCTTGGCGCGAGCAGTTGCTGGCCGGCGCGGCGCTGTGGGCCGCGCTGCCGCTGTTCAACCTGGCGGCGACCCGGCGCGGTCTGTTCGACAGCCTGGCGGCCGGCGACGTCGCAATGGCCGCGATGGATGCGGGCATGTTCGCGACCGGGCTGGTGCTGGCGTCGATCGCCTGGGCGGTGGCGCGGCACGCACGGCGTGCTCCGGCTCGGCCCCCCCGTCGCGCGAACGCGACGAATACCGCACGCATCGGCGACGCCGCCGGCACGAAAGGCGCCGGCGCATGATCGGGCTGCTGCTCCAGCTTCTCGCCGTGTCGCTGGCAGCCGCCGGATTCGCCGCGCTTGCGCTGGCGATGGACCGCCACCACGCCGCGGTCGTCGGCGGGCCGGCATCGCCAGGGCGGCGGCGCCTGCTGCGCGCGGCCGGCACACTGGCGCTGTCGGCCAGTGCGGCCCTGTGCATCGGCGCGTGGGGCTGGATCCAAGGGGCCGTGGGCCTCTGGGGCGTGTTCGCACTCGGCGCCGCTTGCGTGATGCTGTGGCTGCGCTGGCGAGAGCCGGTGGGGCGGCGGCGGTCGTGATCGCCTGGTCGCGTCGCACCCCGATGGGCCTTGTCGCGGTCTCCGTGTCGATTGATCACGTCGCGATCCGGCGAGGCCCGTTCTGTTCTCCGCTTCGGTTGATCACTCCGCGAGCTGACGGGTCTCGTTTCGGTTCCCCGCTTCGCTTTTTTGCGTAGCGACCTGAGGGACCCGCCGCAACCGGCAGCCTCCTCCCGCGCATGCCC